>CP076040.1:0-2400000 GCA_014529675.2 Opitutia bacterium ISCC 52 | reverse complement strand
AATATTTCGCTGAGCATGGCTACAAAACCATGGCGGTGGGAAAGATCTGTCATAACCACGTTCCGGAAGGCAGCGTCGATATGAGTGGTGGTCGAGAGCCATTTGGACCTCGACCCAAACCTGGCTTTAAATGGAAAAGCGACAAGACGAGCACAGACTGGGCAGCCCATCCGGAAACAGATGAAGAAACCGCTGATTATCGGTCGGCCACTTGGGCTATCGATCGTTTAGAGGAAGAGCACGACAAACCCTTTCTCCTGATGACTGGATTTCTGCGGCCTCACGTTCCCTGGTTTGTGCCGCAAAAGTGGTTTGATAAACAAGTGGATACCAAGTCGCTGATTCTCCCGCCTTATAAGGCCGACGACTGGGAAGACATTCCTCCCTTTGCTCCAAGTGTGGCTCAAGAACCTCAATATCCGACGACTGAGTGGGCGATCGAAAACAAAGAGTGGGAGAACATCGTTCAGGCATATCTTGCCTGTGTCACTTTTGTTGACGCTCAGGTGGGTCGTGTCCTCGACGCTTTGGAAGATTCCGAGTACGCCGATAATACCATTGTATATTTGTGGACGGATCATGGCTATCACTTGGGTGAAAAGGGTCTCTTTAAGAAAGTAACCCTGTGGGATCGGTCTACGCGTGTACCAATGATGGTCGCCGGACCCGGGCTTCCTCAGGGGCAGGTAAGCGATCGTGTGGTTAGCCTGATCGATATGTATCCTACCTTGCTGGATCTCTGCGGACTCCCTGCTAATCCAAAGAATGAAGGTAGTAGTTTGGTTCCTCTTCTGAAGCGTCCCGAGGGATTCTGGAATCACCCAGCTTTAACAACTTTGTTCCGCTACAATCATTCCGTGACTACCCAAGAGTACCGATATATCCGGTACGAAGATGGCAGTGAAGAGCTCTATGATCGGAAAGCTGATCCGAATGAGTGGAATAACATAGTCGGGGATAAGTCGCTTCATCCTGTAAAACAGCGCCTGGGCAAATACCTGCCGAACTGAGATCGATTATTGGGAACCACATAAAGCACAAAAGGCGTAAAGATTTGGCGGAATTAACTTTCGAGCAAATTAATATCTTTGGCCTCTTAAAGGCATGTCATTTAAAAGCCTGGATTGTCGGTAACAGCAAAGTCTGTTTTTTTTAAGCTGCTATATTTGTAAGGCAGTTATTTTAGAAAGATTACCCTCGTGAACCCGAGATTATCTTAATTACCTTTTTGTGATTCTTGTGTCTTTTGTGGTTCCTACAAAATCTAATTAATAATTTAGACCCCCAAGCGTTTCTTAACCTGCTCCAGGGCTTCTTCGAGATCTTCCTCAGTGTAATCTCGATCATCCAGATCGATGTGTTCTCGAATATCCCAGACATCAAAGCCCGAATAACCCATGTCTTTTAGGCATTCGCTGGCGCAACCTGAGTGACAACCATCGATGACTAATACTTTAGGGGTCATCGCGAGTCGTTAAGACGCCGAGATTTTGGCGCGGATTTGTGCGATACTGTAAATTTCGGCCAACCCCTCTTTCTGGAGGCGACGTGCCAGCTTATCTCCTAGCTCTCCATTATTGCCTGTTCCTGCGCAGGCTAAAACGGCAGTACATGGGAGAGAGGGATTGGATTGTTCGGCGTTAGACATAGTGTGGTGTGGAGACAGGTTAAAGGAGCTAGTAGCAATCGATTGTTCTGCCAACTCTTTTGCGATTTTAAAGAGATATATTGGAGTTCGGTCATTTATGGGCTTGTCCCAAGTCCTGCCTAATCGCTTTAGTAACAGATTCTTCTATGGCTGATCTCTCTACTCCAGTTCGTCCCCAATTATTGTCTGTGGATGGTGTTTCTAAGTCGTTTCCCGGTGTACGAGCATTGGATAATGTCTCTTTGGAGCTTCAGGAGGGCGAGGTGCTGGCTTTGGTAGGGGAGAACGGTGCCGGAAAAAGCACCTTGATTAAAATTCTGGGAGGAGCCCATGAGGCTGATGATGGAACGCTCACTATGAACGATTCACGGGTCACCATTCAGTCACCGGTCGAATCTCAAGCATTGGGCATCTCCATCATCTATCAGGAATTCAATTTGATTCCGGACCTGAGTGTGCGTGAAAACATATTTCTGGGCCGTGAAAAGATGAATGGCTTCTTTATCGATGAGAGATCCGAGATGGAAGGGGTCACGCAGCTATTTGAGCGTTTAGGTCTTCCTATCGATCCCGACATTCCTTGCGGAGATCTTTCTATTGCGGAGCAACAATTGGTGGAGATTGCCAAAGCGCTTTCCGTGGAAGCCAAAATCCTGGTGATGGATGAACCTTCGGCCACGCTTACTCGGCAGGAGGTGGATCGGCTGTTTGAAATTATCAAGGACCTGAAGAAGCAGGGGATAGGGATTATTTATATCAGTCATCGACTGGAGGAAGTTTTTGAGATCGGTGACCGAGTGATGGTGTTACGGGATGGTCAAAATGTGAGTACCAAACAGGTGGCCGAAGTGGATCGACAAGGTTTGATTGAATCTATGGTAGGGCGATCTCTGGAATCGGAATTCCCGCCGAGGCAAAGTCAGCCTGGTGAAGAATGTCTTCGAGTGGAAGGGCTCAGTCGGGGTTCTATCGTGCAAGATGTTAGCTTCCATCTTCGCAAAGGAGAGATTTTAGGATTTGCAGGATTGGTGGGTGCGGGACGGACAGAAACGATGCGGCTGATTTTTGGGGCGGATGAAAAGGACGGTGGGAAGATCATGCTTCACGGAGAGGAAGTGGAAATTCAATCACCGCGAGAAGCGATTGCCAAAGGCATTTGCTTGTTAACGGAGGATCGCAAAAACCAAGGCCTGGTTTTGATTCACTCAGTCGTTGAGAACTTTGGACTGCCAAACTTGAAGGGCTATTCCGGGAAATGGTTTCTCGATGAAGAAACAGAGAGAAAACAATTTCAGGTTTTTAAGGATGATATTCAGATCAAAGTATCAAGTCCTGACCAGGATGCGGGCCACTTGTCAGGCGGAAATCAACAGAAAGTGGTTTTGGCCAAATGGTTAGAGCGAAACGCGGATATTCTTATCTTTGATGAACCGACTCGAGGGATTGATGTGGGAGCGAAATACGAGATCTATCAGTTGATAAATCGCTTGGCGTTTGCAGGAAAGGCGATTATCATGATCAGTAGTGAGCTTCTCGAAATTCTCGGGATGAGTGATCGGGTCATCGTGATGCGAAACGGACGTATTCAAGGAGAGATTACAGATGTGGGCGAAGCTAGCCAGGAAGAGATAATGAAGCATGCTATAAACTAAAGCGTATGAAAAAACTGTTGGACAATTACGGGATTTTTTGGGTGCTCATAGGGCTTTGTGCTTTTTTCAGTGTCTTAACTCTGAAGAAGCAAACACCTGCGGGTGCGGCTGCAGTCACGGAAGCCTTTGACACCATTCTAACTGACCTGGAAAAAGATGCGGGCATCGTGGTGGTGGGAGCTCAGAACCAAGGATCTTCAGATTTTGCCGCACGTCTATCCTCGCAACTAATAGAGGCGGGCTATACTCAAGTGGAAAGTATTGTGGGATTGCCAAAAGATTTTAGGGAGTGGGTGGAAACGCAGAAATCTTCAGGTCGTCGGATCGAGGCAGTGGCCACTACTGGGGATTTACTTAAGTGGACCATTGTGAGTTCTCTTGGAGATTACTATCCGGAATTTGCTGATGCGCGCGTCATAACCCCTGAATCCTATTGGTGGCCTGATTTTCTAAAACGCTCCAACCTATTGGCGATTGTGGATCGAATCGTGGTCATAGCCGTGATAGCCATTGGGATGACCATGGTGATTATAACGGGTGGTATCGACTTGTCGGTTGGCAGTTTAATCGCTCTCTCCGCCGTGGTGGCTACTGTGATTATGCAAGGCTTGGGCGGGCTTGAGGCGGCGGCGTGGACCATTCCATTTGGTTTCTTAATTGGTATTCTTTGCTGTGGGTTGGTAGGAGGATTTGGCGGCTATCTTGTACATCGTTTTAAGGTCGCGCCTTTTATCACGACCTTGGGAGTGATGATGATGGCAAGAGGGTTGGCGTTTATGATAACCGGTGGCTTTTCTGTCTATCAAGTGCCCGAAGGTTTAACCTGGCTGGGCAGGGGGACGATGCTGGGGATTCCGAATACGGTAATTCTTTTACTGGTACTCTATATTAGCGCTCATATCTTTATGAGTAAAACCCGGTATGGTCGGTATATATATGCTGTGGGAGGTAATGAAGAATCTGCCAGACTATCGGGAGTACCCATCCGATTGATACTTATTCTTGTGTATGTTGCCAGTGGAATGGTTGCTGGTCTTGGTGGTTGTATTCAAGCTTCCCAACTTAACACAGGCACTCCCAACCTAGGTGTCATGTATGAGCTGTATGTGATTGCTGCAGTCGTGGTCGGAGGGACCAGCCTCTCAGGTGGCAAGGGCAGGATATTTGGAACGCTCATTGGTGCATTTATTATTTCAGTTCTTCAGAATGGAATGAACCTGTTGGGCGTCGAAAGCTATACGCAACAGGTTGTGCTGGGTGGAGTCATTCTGGCTGCTGTCCTTATTGATAAGTTGCGAGCTTCGGAACCGAAGGTCGGGCAGAAGTCTTTAATGCAGCGGGTTCCAGTTTGGGGATGGGCGACGATTGTAGTTACAGTCTTTATGGGCGCCTTATTTGTCTCGGCTCAGAACCGTGGCTCTGGTGGTAAAGGCAAAATCGGTATGACCTGTATGGATCTGACGAATCCGTTTTTTAAACTCATCGCTGACAAGATGGAAGCGGCGGCTGCTGAGCAGGGGTATGACTTTGTTGCATTGAGTGGTGAATTGGATCCTGCAAAGCAGAACAATCAATTAGCCGATTTTGCTGCACAGGGATTTGACGCCATCTTTATTAATCCCACCGACTCAATGGCGGTATCGGAAGGGGTGAAGAGTGCCTGGGATGTTGGGATTCCGGTTTTTACCTTTGATGTTCAGGTGACCGAGCCAGAGGCTAACTCGAAACTGATATCTCACATCGGAAGCGATAATTATCAGGGAGGCTTACTCGCAGGTGAAAGCATGATGAAGGCGACAGGTGATCGCGGCGATATCGCCATTCTTAGTTTTCCCGAAGCTTCATCGTGCATCTATCGGGTACAAGGCTTTCGTGACTACCTGAAAGAGAACAACAGTCGTTTGCGCATTGTGACTGAACTAAATGCAAAGGGGAATCGTAGTGACGGTTATTCTGTCGCTACTGATGTGTTGCAAGCGCATCCCGATATCGTGGGTTTGTTTGCTATAAATGATCCGTCTGCCTTAGGTGCGTATGCGGCCATTGAAAAAGCGAATAAGTTGGAGCAGATTACGGTGGTTGGTTTTGATGGATCTCCTGCAGGTAAGTAGGCCGTATTTGAAAAGAAACTACTGGACACCCCTCAGCAATTTCCTGCGCGCATGGCAACTGGCACTGTAGATGCTTTTATGAAATACCTGGCTGGTGAGGTGCTTCCGAAAGACATTTTTATCCCTTGTGAGCACTATTTTTATGAACATTCTGTAAATGATGAGAGTCGAATTAATGAGCAATGGTGAGCTATCACGGCCATTTAGCATAGTCTGCGCTGACTAGTTCTTATATCTCTCTATTAACCTACAAATCTAATAATGCCGGAGGAGAAACCTGCTGTAAGTGTTGTTACGCCGTTTTATAACGCAGAAGACACTTTAAAACAACTTTTGCTCTGCTACTCTAAGCAGGACATTCAGTTGTCGTGGGAAGTTATCTTTGTGGATAATCGTAGTAGCGATAATTCATGTCAGATGATTCATGATTTTGCAGGTGAGCTGCCACCATACAAAATCTTGAAAGCTGAAGAAATGCCTGGTGCAGGTTATGCAAGGAATATGGGGGTGAAGGGCTGCTCTTCTGAGATCATCGTCTTTTGCGATGCAGACGATGAAATACCCGACCATCATATTTCGAAAATGGCAGAGGGAGTTGAAAGGCACGGTTGGGTTGGCTGTGGTATCGACGACAAAAAACTTAACTCTTCCCATATCGTAAAGGCACTAGAGTTTGGAGTGATGGATCTTCTTTTTGCCGGCTACCTACCATTCACCGGAACGGGAGTGATGGCCATCCGGAAGCACTTGTTTGAAAAAGCAGGTGGATTTGATACCGCTTTTCGAGTCTGCGAAGATGCAGACTTTTGTTATCGTCTGCAATTATTAGGACACACTCTTCATTACCAACCAGACACGTCCATTTTTGTCAGGCTGCGGCCCAACCTGAAAGAAATATGCAAGCAACGTTTTCAGTGGGGACGGTACGAGAGGACGTTGGCGAAACGTTATACGCCTTATGGGCATACCCAACCTGATTCCCGTATAAAAGGGTTCGTTTACGCAGTTAAGACATCTTTATTTTTTCTGCTACGTTATTATGATCAGGAGAAACGAATTCGCTATGGTCGACTTACCTCTCATCATTTGGGCGTTATAATGCCTTTGCAGAAAGAGGCTCATATACCTGTCATGCTAGATGAGAAGGAGATTGATCAAGCGGTACTTAAAAAGTTGAAAGAAGGAAGTTGAATCAGTCCTCCCGTTTACTGACTGGTTATCTTGTGCGATTTTTCTCTTCTTAAGATTTTTCCTCGACAGGCGAGCTCTTCACTCCTTAATTGAGAGTGATTAAACACCTCTGATATTATGACTATACCTTCAATGTTTGTTCGCAGTTTAACCCTTCTATTATCAGCTACAGTCTTAGCCTTCTATATTGGCTGCTCCTCTGAGTCTGAAGGACCCAGTGTGAAATTCCCAGTAGACGTAGGTGAGCGGCCTGAGAGCATCACCAAAGGCTTTGGCGACAACTACTTTGTTACAGTTATGAATGGCCGAGAGGATGGCGACGGTGTCATTAAGGTAATTCAAGGTGAGGGCGTATCGGTCTTTGCAAAAGGTCTTAGTGAGCCTAAGGGAATAGCCTATGTAGATGGTTTTCTTGTTGCTTCCGATTTGCAACGAGTGGTGAAGGTAGATGCAGAAGGTCAGGTATCTGTCTTGGCAGGCCCTGAAGATTTTCCGCATCCACCCAGCTATCTCAATGATGTTGCCGTAGACGGGGATGGAAAAGGCGTCTATGTAACAGATATGGGGGCAAATACTAAGATGCGTGGTCCAGATGGGCTTTGGCCATTAGATAGTGCAGAGGGGAAGGCGATGCCAATGATAGGGCGAGTGTATCACATAACTTTGGAGGGTGATGTCACCGAAGTTATCAAACCGAATTCAAAAATGACTAACCCTAATGGAGTAGGTGTTGGTAAGGACGGACAGCTGTTGGTCGGTGCATTTTTTCAGGGACATTTTCTTGTGAAAGACGGTGATAATTTGAATATCCTAACTAGTGATTTGCGGGGAGCAGATGCCGTTGAGCAAGATAGTCATGGAAATTACTATGCTTCCAGCTGGTCCCAGGCTAAAGTATGGAAAATTTCAGAGGACGGAAGTTCTGTAGAGGTGTTGCAGGATGGGTTTCAATCTGCTGCCGACTTTTATTTGGAAGAAGAAAATAATCGGCTATTGCTCCCAGATATGTTGGCTGGGAAAGTTTATGAAGTGTCATTAGGAAACTAAGTGGATTCTTTTAGTCAACTTATGCGCGCTCTCTCAGGTCTCGTTTTTCTTTCTTTATTCATTTCCAAACTATTTGCTGCGCCAAGTCCTGAAGATTTGTTGTGCCCGGATTCCCAGCGTCAGCCTGGAGTTCCTCAGGGGACTGTTACAAAATATACATGGGATGAAAGTAAGGTTTTTCGCGGAACATTTCGTGAATACCTTGTGTATGTGCCGGAACAATACGATGCAACTAAGCCTGCTGCCTTGATGATGTTTCAAGACGGTACGAAGTACGCAGACGAAAAGAACTGGTTTCGTATTCCTGTAGTTTTCGATAATCTAATCCATAAGGGAAATATACCGGTTACCATCGCGATCTTGATAGATCCTGGGTCTAAGGTGACTGGAGCAGGTGAGAAGCCGGATCGTGCAAATCGAAGCAGAGAATACGATGCGGTTACAGATGCTTATTCCCGTTTCTTAATTGAAGAAATTATTCCGGAAGTAGCTAAGGATTATAATCTGACTGAAAATCCGGAATACCGCGCCATTTGTGGCACCAGCTCTGGAGCTATTTGTGCATTTACGGCGGCTTGGATGCGTCCCGATTATTTTCTAAAAGTTCTGAGTGGGCATGGCACCTTTTTTAATATTCTGGGGGCATCAGTATCCTGCTCTGATACGATCTACTCCTGATAAGCCGATCCGGGTTTTTATTCAAGATGGTGCGAATGATTTGAATAACCAGTATGGGGATTGGTTTTTAGCGAATCAGCAGATGGTGTCGGCGCTCAAAAATAAGAACTATGACGTCAAAGCTGTCTGGGGGTTGAGGGGCATAATCCTATGGAGTTTGGCCCTTACTTGCCGCACTCGCTCCGTTGGTTGTGGCGCGATCATGCTGAAGGCAGTCCTTAACAAATAAACATGAGATACTCTCTTTTCTTCTTTCTGAGCTTCAGCTTGGTTTTGTTACTCTCTGGCTGCATGCATAAGCCTGCGCCAAACTTGCCAAGTGACTGGCAAGGAAAAGCTATTCCACTATCCTCATTGCAGGATGCTCCTTTGGATAAACTCTATGTGTTTATCATGTATGATAAAACCATGTGTGCGCACACAGTGTTGAGAGTTAATTCACCGCAGCATGGCACTGTTTTTTGGGATCCTGCCGGCGGCTATGGGAAGCCAGAGTATCCGGTTGTTGCTATGCGTCGAAATGACCTGGTGATAGATCCTATTCCTTCGATTCCTGATTACCTGGCCTTTCGTGATCATCTCCCAACTTCCAAGGTGGAGATATTCGAATTCGATATTCAACCCGAGCAATCGAAACGGCTCATCAATTTGCTTAGGCCTCAGATGGGAGAAAGGCGTGCTCCCTATAAAACGGAAGCCAAGCCGCTCTATTGCTCCACTGCGATATCTTCCTTTCTCAGTGAGCATGCCACCGACATACTTGCGGTGAATAAAAATTTCTTTCCGCATGCTTTATCTGCGGAACTTTACGAAGCGAATCCAGCGCGTATTGTTTTGTGGGATTACAACTCCATTGTTCAGTACGAAGTACAATAAATCGTTTCTAAGGATTGCTTCCTGAAATTAATTTCACATGCTCTTAATTATGGCTTTAGATCCCGAGTTTATCAAAAAGGTTCAAGAACGGAAAGCAAAGCGTGAGGCTCGCGAAGCACGCTACAAGCATGTGCAGGCTCAGCCTAAAACAAGAAGCAGCGGTCCGCGTAAAAGTGATCCTGTTTTTAAGTCCACTTCTATGCTCACAGGTGAATCCACATTCATCACCGGTGAGGATGCGAAGGAGCGTGTTAAGAAAGCCAGTTACAAGGGTTAGTCCTCAAGAAGCTATTTAGCTTCCCAGTCCAGCAAGTGCTTCATTGAACGTAGAGCTTGGACGCATAGCAGCGGACGCTTGAGCGACAACTGGCTGGTAATAACCACCAATGTCTACGGGATCACCTTGGGCGCCATTCAGTTCTGCCACGATCGTTTGCTCTTTCTCAGCTAATTCCTGAGCAAAAGGCGCAAACAAAGCCGCGAGCTCTGCATCTTCAGATTGTGTGGCTAATGCCTCTGCCCAATACAGTGCCAGGTAGAAATGGCTGCCTCGATTATCCAGCTCGTTCACTTTACGAGAAGGAGCTTTGTTGTTGAGCAAAAACTTGCCGGTTGCCTGGTCGAGTGTGCTGCCAAGAAGCTTGGCTTTGGGATTGTCGAAACTATCGGACAAATGTTCCAAGGATACGGCCAGAGCTAAGAATTCTCCTAAAGAATCCCAGCGAAGGTGACCTTCCTGATTGAACTGTTGAACGTGTTTGGGAGCGGATCCACCGGCTCCTGTTTCAAAGAGACCGCCACCATTCATGAGTGGTACGATAGAGAGCATCTTTGCGCTGGTTCCCACCTCAAGAATAGGAAACAGGTCTGTCAGGTAGTCACGAAGCACGTTGCCTGTGACAGAGATGGTGTCTTCGCCGTTTTTGATGCGCTCAAGAGAAACTTGCGTAGCTTCAATCGGAGGCAGGATACGAATGTCGAGTCCATCGGTGTCGTGGTTAGGGAGGTACGCGTTTACCTTTTTAATGATCTCTGCATCGTGCCCGCGATTTTCGTCGAGCCAGAAAATGGCCGGTGAGCCTGTTGCCCGTGCCCGGTTAACCGCCAATTTTACCCAATCCTGAATCGGAGCATCCTTGGTCTGGCACATGCGGAAGATGTCATCTTTTTGAACGGCTTGCTCAAGAAGTAGCTGATCGTTGCTATCGACGACGCGAATGGTTCCACTTTCCGAGGCTTGGAAAGTTTTGTCATGTGATCCATACTCTTCGGCTTTTTGAGCCATGAGGCCAACGTTGGGAACCGTACCCATAGTCGTTGGATCGAATGCACCGTGTTGTTTGCAAAAATCTACTGTCGCTTTGTAGACACCGGCATAAGAACGATCAGGGATTACGTACTTCGTATCCTTCTGGTTTCCATCTGGTCCCCACATCTGTCCTGATGCGCGAATCGCAGCAGGCATGGATGCATCAATAATGATGTCACTTGGCACATGGAGGTTGGTGATGCCTTTATCGGAATTCACCATGGCCATTCCAGGGCGAGTGGCGTAACAGTCCTTGATGTCTGCTTCAATCTCACTGCGGTGATCTTCTGGAAGAGAAGCAATTTTGTTTTCGACGTCTCCAAATCCGTTGCTTGGGTCGATTCCCAGCTCTTCAAACACTGCAGCATGTTTTTCAAAAACATCTTTGTAGAAGGCGGATACCGCGTGGCCAAAAATGATCGGATCGGAGACCTTCATCATAGTTGCCTTCATGTGTAAGGAGAGCAGAACGTCCTGGGATTTCGCATCCTCAATTTGTTCTTCTAGAAAACTGCGTAAGGCAGATCCGCTCATAACGGACGAATCAATGACCTCTCCTGCTTGTAGTGGAGCAGAGGACTTCAAGCTTGTGACCGATCCAGATTCAGAATGAAATTCAATGCGGAAATCGGTTGCCTCGCTAATGGTGGTAGATTTTTCAGAACCGTAAAAATCTCCGCCTCCCATGCTGGATACGTGCGACTTAGAGTCTGCTGACCATGCGCCCATCGAGTGGGGATTGTTTTTAGCATATTGTTTTACTGAGCCAGGAGCGCGGCGATCGGAATTCCCTTCGCGGAGGACAGGATTTACCGCACTACCAAGCACCTTTGCATAACGAGTCTTGATGGACTGCTCCTCGTCGTTTTGTGGATCTTCAGGATAGTCGGGCAAATCATAACCGTGATCCTTTAGTTCTTTGATGGCGGCAGTCAGTTGAGGGATACTGGCGCTGATATTGGGAAGTTTTATGATATTGGCCTCGGGTGTCTTCGCAAGCTCGCCCAATTCGCTTAAGTGGTCGCCTTGCTTTTGCTCGTCGGTAAGCTTATCTGGGAAATTTGCTATTATTCGACCAGCCAATGAAATATCACGCGTTTCAATTGTGACACCTGCTGGTGCTGCATAGGCCTCAACGATTGGAAGCAATGAGTGAGTGGCCAAGGCAGGTGCCTCATCCGTGATTGTGTAAATGATTTTAGGTGTTTCGGCTGACATGTTTCGTTATCAATAATCGGTCGATTTCCTATTCTTAAGGAATGCGAAGTCGTTAAGACCTAAAGGCTTCCTTAGCTCCGTCAATACTTGAGTGAGTGCCAAATCTGAGGCTAAGGCGATTCTGCCTGAGGCTGTGGGTTGGGTTTGTAATCGCGCCAGAGCCATCGCAATGATTCTGGCAAGATAGCGCCGCCGTGGTTGCCGTTGTGAGCTCCTTCTCCGTAGACGAATTTCACATCGTAGTCCCGGAACTTGAGCGCAGCGTAAAGTTGCTGGTTTCCAAGTGGCCAATTGCCATGTGAATTATCCAGGTCATTGCTGCCGTCCTGCATGAATATCCGAATGGGTTTTTTATCCGAGCCTTTGCGAATGAGGGCAGGGTAGTTGTGACCTCCACGAATGTTGGTGAAGCTGCCAATATGACTGAGCACCTTTCTGAACTGATTCGGTCTTTCCCAGGCTACGGTCCAGGCACAAATACCTCCACTACTGATGCCGCATATGGCCCGACCTTCTGGATCGTAGGTAATATTATATTTCTTCCTTACTTCTGGCAGGATTTCTTCCAACAGAAACCGAGCGTAGTTATCACTGAGGGAATCATACTCAAAGCTTCGGTTGTCGGGCCTCGGTCTCCAGCCTGGTTGAGGAGGCAATTCTGGAGTCAAATGACCAGGGTCTACAAACACACCAATGGTTACCGGCATGTCTCCTTGGTGAATTAAATTGTCGAAGACGGTAGGTACACGAAAGTCTCCGTCTTCCCTGATGTAGGTATGTCCGTCCTGAAATACCATCAGAGCAGCCGGTATCCCAGGCTGGTACTGAGTGGGGACGTAAATATAATAGCGACGAATAGTTCCTGGGAAAACGTCTGAGCTATTCCAGATGTATTCAGTGACTTTTCCCCTTGGAACGTCGGTTTTTCGATGTGAATCAGGTCCCAAAGGGTAAGTTCGTTCGATGTGAGGCTGCTGTGCCTGGCTGCTGGCGATGCACAAAATTAGAAGGGAGAAGATTCTGATTAGGGGTCGTTTTAAATCCATAGGATTCGAAAAGAACGAATGGAGGGCTTAAATTCGAGGAATCAGAATAGAGCCCAAAGAAGTTGAAAGTAGTATCGAGAATCATCCATAGGAGATGAACTGTCGCGTTCTCGGCATGGATGATCCAGTCGAAGGAAAATGGTTGATCGCTTACATCGTTAAGGAAGGTGATCTTACTCGCAGTCAACTTAGTGCATTTCTTTCCGAAAATCTACCGCAAGCAATGGTTCCAAGATCCTTCGTTTTTCTAGATGAGATTCCACTTACAGTGAATGGGAAGTTGGATCGGGCAAAGCTTCCCAAACTTGAACTAATTGAAGAGGATACTCAGCAAAATTATGTGGCTCCTAGGTCGCCTATTGAAGAACGTTTGGCACAGATATTTGAAGAGCTGCTCAAAGTAAAAAGAGTGAGTATTTACGACAATTTTTTCACTTGGGAGGCAACTCTTTATTGGTAGTGCGTTTATGCTACAGTGTTTTTAAGGTCCTAAATGAGAAGCTGCAGGTTGCTTCCGTATTTAAGTATCCGACTGTGGCTTTGCTCGCAAAACACTTGTGCGACTCTGTATCGGAAAAGAACTATTTAATGCGTTTAAATAGCGAAGAGGATGGAGATCCCATATTCTTTATTCCGGGTATTTCCAGGACAGCCATGGTTCACGCTGAAATGAGTAAACGCTTAGATGTAGCCAGGCCTTGTTATGGCCTTGAGCTTCCGGTTCCAGAGAACGGCGTCGAACCCTTGAAGACTATGGAAGAGCTGGCGAATCATTGCGTTCAGGAGATCAAGAAAGTCCAACCAGTAGGTTCTTACACCTTGGGCGGATTTTCGTTCGCTGGAGTCTTGGCCTATGAAGTTGCTGCCCAACTCCACAGCTTAGATGGTCAGGTCCACCGGGTATTCATGTTTGATTCAAGGAATCGGATTGAGGAGTCAAAAGAACCTCCACCTTTTTCTGGTCGCTTAGAATGGTTTGGGGAAATGTTTACGTCCTACAAGTTTAACTTCTTACGCTTTTTCATAAAGAGTTTTTGCCAACATCATATTTTGTGGCGCCTGGGACTCTGGGATGGGTATAACCAAAAAGGCGGGGATTTCGCAGCCATGTTAGACAGTGGCCTTGCTTTCCTGTTTAGCGATCCCTACCACTATAATTATAAGCCGAAATCTGTGCCTCTCAGGTTGACGGTGTTTACCGTCCGACAGTTTCTTTTCACGCGCAAAGGTCAGAGTGAATTAATGCGGTGGGATAAGTTTGTTGAGAATCAAGTAGATTATGTTCTGGTAAAGACGGATAATCATCTTCGCATTTTGGATGATGAAAATCTAGACCTCATGTGTGAGCGCATGCGGGAAGACATGGAGAAAGACGACCTAAGTAATCGGAGATAGTCTTAGTGGGTTTGAACTGAGCTACGTAACCGCTAGAGATGAAAGAGACTACAGAAGTACGAATGCTAAATGGACTGAATTCCTTCGCCTCGTGGGATAATTCCTAACAGATAAGTGAGGGCCACGCCAAATAGCATGGGATACTGCCAGGCTAATTCAAGATGGCCATTCTCCGACAATAACAGGAGTATAGCCGTGCATGCGCTGCCTGAAATCATGGCCACCAAATTCCAACGGTCATCGCCGCGATTGCTAAGAAGCCCCACCAAAAATATACCGAGAAGGCCGCTGTAGGTAATTCCGGAAATTTTGAAAGCCAGCCAGAGGAATTCATCACTATTCCGAATGCCCCAGGCAAAAGTAACGAGGACTATGGCGACAATCGCCATGAATATACGAGCAATCCAGACTTGTTTCTTTGTGTCTGTTGGATCTTTGAGAAAGGGACCATAGAGATCTACAACGATTGAAGAGCTGAGTGCTGCCATCGCGCTATCCAGACTCGACATGGCTGCTGCTAAGACACCACAGAGCAGAAATCCTCGCAGGCCAGCAGGTAGCACTGTTGAAATGAAATGGGGAAACACTTTGTCCGAAGCAACCTCGCCTGTTTCGCCAAGCGGAAGTGCTACGCCGGTAGCTACTTGATTGTAATATACAAAAAGGCCTACACCGATCATCAGGAACAGGCTCGCAACGGGTAGGGCAACAAAGCCACTTAGGATGATGCTACGCCGCGAGTCTTCAACTTTTTTACAAGTTAGGAGACGTTGTGTAAAGTCATGGTCGGTTCCGAGGGAAGCAAGGGTACTTACAAATCCAAAAGCCAGGGCCAGGACAAACCAGTTACTATCCTTCAGAAGGCCGTCCGTAGCTGTCCATTGAAAGACTTCAAGTCGCCCTGTATCTCCTCCTACTTCCAGAATGGTTCCCCAGCCGACGAGGTTTTGTAATACAAAAAGCATGACGACTCCGGCGACGAGGAAGACCAAAGCTTGAATGCAATCCGTCCAGATGACAGCGCGGATACCGCCAATGCCGGCGTAGACAAGACAGAGCAGCGCAAAGCCAATCATTGCCCACACAAAGGGAACTCCCAGTATGATGTGTAGACCCGTTGATGCGATCATGAGTCGTACGGCCGATGCCAATACTCTGGAGAGGAGAAAAAAGACAGCGGAGGAGTAATGGCTTCTCCCACCAAAACGGTTTTTCAGGTATTGATAGATGGAAAGGTAGCGAGCCTTGTAAAACGCGCTCAGGAAAACGAATGCAATAGCGAAGCGAGCGAGGAGGGAGCCGATGGTAATTTGTAAATAACCAAGATTGCTTGAGTAACCCACGCCTGGTGTTCCTAGAAAGGTAGCAGCGCTTATTTCGGTTGCCACCAGCGATCCTAATACTGCCAGCCAAGGAACATTTCTATCTCCGGCTACATAGCCTTCCATGCTCTCGTCTTTTCGACCGAAGCGGATGCCCACAAACAGCACGGCTGCAAAGTAGGCCAGAACTATAAGGATGTCGGGAAGTGTTAGAGAAGCCATGGGAGTGCTAGGAACATATCATTCGGGAGCAAGCTCCTCTCCTACAATCCAATTTTTAAGAAATGTAGGAAGGCAGCTTGCTGCCGATCGCGAAAGATTCTAAGGCATCGCCGATTTTAACTCAAAGCGCTCATTACTCCAGACCCTGAAACGTATCAAAAATAGTCTTCAGCATAGGACCTCGCCATTTGTTGGTTTGAGCCTGAGGAAGTTGAGTGAGGGCAATCACTACCAGGTCGAGATCAAAGTCGATGATGCCGATGGTTCCCGCTGCACCCGTATGTTGGATACGGCTTGTGCTGCCGTCGGGACGTTGAGCCAGGATATTGAAACCAAAACCGTATTTGGCCTTACCTCGGCCGGGTTGTGACTGATACATCTGTTTTAGTATCGATTCGGACACGACTTGTTTTCCATCCACGTGTCCGCGGTTTCGATGAAGCAAGAGCATCCGTGCTACATTGTCTGAAGTAGCGATCAGACTACCGCCGGGATTTATCACCGTGCCCATGGGGTCTCCGGTGCGTTCTGTAAACCCCGATTTAGTCCTCATGTAGGGAGTCGGAATTTGGTCAATCTTGGACTCATAATCAAAAGTGGATTCGGTTGAACCTACGGTGGAAAATAATTCATCTGCCATAACTTCTTCAAACGGCTTACCAGTGACTATCTCAGCAACTCGAGCCGCAGCCATGTATCCAAGGCGACCATACCCGTAGGCTGTTGCCGGTTCATAAAACAAGTCATGAGTAGCCAGTTCGTTTACTACCTCTTCCAGAGTTCCGTTCCAATCGAGGTTAAGCTTACCCGCTTTCAGTTGGTTGTTGCTCGCAAATCCTGCTGTATGAGAAAGACACATAGCCAAGGTGATGGGTTTGGCATATCCATCTTTGCCACGTACCTTCAGCTTCTTGAAAGCAGGTATATATTTGTCGAGCGGATCTGAGAACGACAAATTCCCTTTTTCAGCCAGTAGCGCGAGCGTTGTCGTGGTGTGAGGTTTTGTGAGCGAAGCAATTCGGCAGGGTGCATTGGCATCGAACGGCTCTTTGCTGTCCAAATCAGCCACACCAAATCCCTCTTTCAGAATGATCTCACCCTTGTGAATGATGGTCAGTGAACCTCCCGGAATAAATTTGTCATCGATTCCTTTTTGGAATGCGGCTCGGATTTGTTCTCTCTGATGTTTCGTCAGGTCATGGTCTTCCCAGTCACCTGAGGGGATAGGGGAAGCAGCGTATACGGATAAAGAAACAATTGAAAGAGATAGAACGACAATCAGTGGTTTCATGGGTATTGAGAAGGATAGAAATTCAACACTCAGTATGAGCTTGGGATCCTCATCATGGAAGGTTTAATTCGTTCTAGGAAAATTAATATAGATAAGCCTAATCTAGGAGACTCATATTTCCTTAGATGGTAGGGCTCGATCGTCGAGCGAGCCGCTTGTCATAGAGTATCGGACGGCTCGGCGATCCGTCCCTACCATTCTTCTGACATTTAAAGTTTATAGCCCCATGTGTATCGCTTTTTTATAGAAAGAGATGTGCATAAGGCTCAAGCATCCTACATAGAAATACAGTCACGTAAGCTGAACAGGCTAGTATCCCGTTCGACTCTATTGTAGCTGCAGTGGTGACACTGCAGATTTCTCATGCTCGAGTCTAATTCGCCTTTAAATAAGCCACCACATCGGCCACGTCTTGGGCTGTGAGTCCCAGCTGGGCAGCAGACATCATTAAGCTATGCCGCAGACGTCGAACTTGCTTTACCTGATCTCCCGGAACGATCTGCTGTACTCCGCCCATTGACAGGATGATTGCAGGGTCGCCTTCCTTGAGAAGCATACCGTCGATGGTGCGTCCATCATTGAGAACGATTTGGTTTCCACGGTATCCATGAGCAATGTCTGCGTTTGGATCGATAATGGAGCGGAAAATGACGTCTCGGGTCTGAGTTTGTCCCCAGCCGTTTAGAGAGGGGCCGAATTCAACTCCGACGTCGCCTACTAGGTGGCACATAATGCACCGTTGGGCGGCAGCCTTTCCTCGAACTGGGTCGCCTTTCATGGCCAGCAACTCTTCCATGGGAGGGTAGTTGCTGGGAATCGTGGCTGAATCAATGGATCCAATGTCTTGTAATGTGATTTTTGAAGGGTCGTAGATATCACGTTGTGCCAATTGTGGAAGAAGGTTTAGATCCTTCCAGGGACCAGTCGAACGATTGAGCAACCACCAAACCGCGTCTTCTTGGATCGAGGAGTCTCCTTCAGCAAGATCCATCATGGCATTGGCCGCCGTGCGTTTATCGGTAAAGGCCAAGGCATCCATAGCTTGCTTGCAAGCCTCATGGCCCAGGCTGGAAGTCATGGCTCTGGTGGCTAAGTCTCCAATCGAAGACGCAGGATGAAGACGCCAAGCGATATCCGCAAATGCTTCCGTCCATTTCAGTGGATCCTTATTCCCGGAAACAGCTTTTACAGCATGGTAAACTTGAGCCTCTTTTCCCGTTGAACCAATGCCGAAAGCTTCGAGATAAGTGCGATCATTTCCTGGGTAAAGTTGGCCGATTTCCCGAAGGATAGGGCGGCTTTGTTTGACCGGGACGTTGCGCATAGAAAGAGCGACTTCGCGACGTACGGCTGGTGATGGATCTTTAGCCAATTTTTGAGCCCGTCTGATTAATGCGTACTTATTTTCGCGTAGGGCTCGGTAAGCTACGATACGCGTATTCTCATCTTTGGAGTCTAAAAGCTTTTCGACCACGTTCTCACCTGCTTCTCCCAATTGACCCAAGAGGTGAATGGCGCGAGCAGCAATGTAGGGATTGTCATCTTTTAGTACCTCAGAGAGAGCTGGAAGCGCTTTGGCGCCTTGTTCCTTCAATCCAACAAACCCTAGATTACGCACATTGGGCGCTGGGCTTTTGAGTGCTGCAATTTGACCTTCGATTGTCGAAAGGTCGAGTTGGGGAACCTCTGGTTTGAATCCTTTAGGAGCGATGCGATAAATCGTGCCGGAGCAAGTTTCGTCCAAGTCCTGGTGACCACCCACGCGACCATCATACCAGTCAGTTATGTAAATGGCTCCATCGGGACCAATCGCTACATCAGAAGGGCGAAACAACGTTTTTACTTCGTCGGATATATTGTTGCTTCCTCCGATAAAATCAGAGCCGGCAAATTCACCTTCTTCATTAGTTGTGATAAAGTTGAAACGTTCGAGGTCGAAGCCTGCTCCGTTCAATTCTGGCTGGTAACCGAAAACCACGTTTTTGCCGGCTTCACAAGACAGGAAGGTTCCGATCCATTCGTCACCCAAAGCACCGTTCTCATAGAAGACATTTCCGGTAGGGGAACCGCCGCCGTAGACATCTCCGGCAGGCATAGTTCCTGGATCTTCTTGGCGCCACTCAGCGATTTCTGTGGTTTGCCCCGGACGTTTGTCTGCTCTCCAACTTCGTTGGCCATCGGCAGACGCAAATCCGGCATTCCCGTATTCGAGGATATGCGTTACGCGGCAGGCTGGGGGATCGTCGTTATCGTTTTGAAACAAGTCTCCCATGGAGGTCACTGACTGCTCGTAACTGTTGCGGTAGTTGTAGCCAATAATTTCCACATCGGTTCCATCTGGATTCATGCGAGCCGTAAAACCACCCACGTAAACGTGTCCATCGTCACTGGGCTTTCCTGCTACGTCTTTAACGTCGAATGGGTATTCGTAGGGGCCAATCACTCCAGGATTATAGGGGCTCGCGATACGAAATGTTTTTCCAGACTTATCGGTAAAGAGCGCCCCGCAGTTACCTTGGTTAAAATACCATTTCCCATTGGGGCCCACCGTCACTGAGTGAAGACTATGGTCATGGTTGATACCGCTAAATCCTTCGAGAAGTGTCTCACGGGTATCGATTCCAGGTTCGAAGACCAGGTTGCGGTTCACGTCCGTGTAGACGATCAGCTCGGGTGGTTGAGATACCACGATCTTATTGTCGATCACTGCCACTCCCAGGGGAGCAATCAGTGCTTCTTCCTGAACAAAGGTATGACTTGAATCGGCCTTTCCATCCTTGTCTGTATCTTCCAGTATAACGATGCGATCTCCCTCGGGCTGCCGGTCCCAATGACGGCGATAACGCACGCCTTCTGCCACCCAGATGCGGCCATCCTTATCGATATCCATATTGGTCGGGTTAAACAACATCGGTGACGAAGCCCAGATGGTGACTTCCAAGCCGTCTGGCACTTTCATCAACTCCAGAGGAACGCTTTCAGGCTGAACCTTGGATGGGTCGAATCTCTCGACTGCGTTTTGGGCAATGAGTGAAATTCCAACAAAGCTGGAAATCAGGCATAGAATCAGGAGTGATTTTTTCATAGGGTAAAGGCGTTTAGTTCAATCGGATTGCCCCTTGAGTCAATTCAAAGGAAGAAGTGTTTCTGTGACCGTTCGGTGCTTATTTCGTTCGAAAGGCTTCGCTCTCGACAATGAGTAACACAAGGTCCTGGAGGCCTTGGCCTCTTTCATCTAATAGCTCAATGATTCCGTCTACTTCGGGTCGATCGGTGAATTCAAGGGTTCTTCCCATAGAGTAGGCCAACAATTTTTCGGTTAAGCAGCGGGTAAACTGATCCTGCCTTCCCATTAGTACCGATTTAAAGTCATCAAAGCCTGTGAACTGTTGTCCGTTTGGCATCTGTCCAGAGGCGTCAATTTCAGGACCCTCCTGACTCCCGCGTGGATAATGATCACGCCAACCACCGATGGGATTGTAATTCTCGAGGGCGAACCCGAGTGGATCGATTTTTCGGTGGCATTCGTAGCAGGTCTCTACCTCACGGTGTTTGTCGAGCTGATCGCGAATGGTGGTGGCTCCACGAATGTCAGGTTCGAGGGGCTCGACATCGGGTGGCGGCGGTGCAGGTGGAGTCCCTAAAATATTTTCCAACACCCATATGCCGCGAATGACCGGTGAAGTATCAATGCCGTTGGCGCTGGCTGTGAGTATACTGGCATGCCCGAGCAGACCACCTCGGTGAGGGTCGGACTTGAGGGATACTTTCTGCATCTCCGGACCGTTAACTCCTTCGATTCCATAGAGACGAGCCAAGCCACCATCCACGAAGGTGAAATCTGAATCGAGAAACTCGGTTATGGGTAGATTCTTCTCAAGCAGATAACGGAAGAAGGTTTGCGTCTCTCTTCTCATGGAATGCTCCAGGCCATCCACGTAATAGGTCTTAAACTCCTTATCACTCGGTGGCATGGTTCCTATCTTGTAGAGTTCCAGCCAGCGTGAAGTGAATTGCTCTGTAAAGGCTTTGGATCGATCGTCCCGAAGGAGTCTAAGAGTCTGCTTTCTCAGGACCTTAGGATTGGAGAGCTGTCCTTTCTCGGCTAGCTTGATTAATTCCGCATCTGGAGTGGTAGACCAAAGGAAATAGCTCAAACGGGTTGCGAGTGCGTAGTCATCGAGCAGGCCGTCTCCTTCTTGCAGGTAAAGAAAGTCGGGAGAACAAAGGACAGCACGGAAACCAATCTTCAATGCTTCAAATGTACTGGTTCCAGATTCGAATTTTTTAGATACCAAGTCTAAGAGGATGTCTACTTTCTCTTCGCTTGCTGGTTTACGAAATGCAGCAGATGCAAACCGTTTCAGGATCGCGCGCGCATTTTGCATGGTCGGTTCGTATTCACCAAAGAGGGCCTTGTAGCTCGGAGTAGGCCAGCTGTTATAGTAGGGGCCGTCCAACTTGATTTCATGGACTCGGATACGTGGTCCATGATACCCACGGAAGAAAGCGGCCCAACCTTCGCTTTTGTTGAAGAGGTTTCCGGTTCCTTCTGTGTTGAGCACTCCGCCAACCGTGGTAGCTATCCGGTTTTTTTCTGCTTCGATGCGGCGAGCTTCAGCCTCCTCAATTGGGTAGGGGTAAAGCCCATCCCCGGGAACGGTCCAGTTGTGAATCATCTCCTGGAAGTCTTCCGAATAACGGTGGACTAGGGTTTTCCGCATCGGTTTTACCCGATTCGGACCATTCGGAAAAGTCAGGCGTGGTTGGTAGCCTTTATCGAGCCAGATACGTGCTTCATACCATTCGGGCTTGTTATCGGCTATGACGAAGCCGGCCACTTTGCGGTCAGATGAGGTACGAAACTCCAACTCCCCGTATGCTCTGGAACCAGCAATGACGTCCACTCGCAAGGGTTCATTCTTGTTCGTTCCTACGATGCTCTCTGGGTAGGGGTAGTCCCGCCCAATGGCCTCGGCTTTGAAACGCAGCTTATAGTAGCCGCTTTCCGGAACGCCTTCTTCCAGTTTGCTCAACCACATGAAACCATCCTGGTCGGTAGTGTTCTTGCGTATGTGCTGATACTTGCCGGCTACATCTTTTCCATCCCGCCGATTACGTGCCGGATAAAAGGGAGCTTCGAAACGGTAGTGCTTGGTTTCTGGCTTTGGACCCACGCGTGAGGCTTGCTCAACGTATGCCTCAGCTGCATCTAGATAGCCTTGTAGTAAAAAGTCTGACGTTATGAGTGCCGAACCGATGTTGTTGAAATTCTCTTCCACCTCGTCGGGCGGAAATGATTCCGTCGGATCCATGAGGATCGGTTCCAGCTTGAGAAGGTCACGGACGCTTCGATTGTACTCAAGCTTGTTCAGACGCCGAAGGACCGTTCTGCGGTCGTTGCTTTTGTGGTTAGCATAGGCAACTTCCAGATTCTCCGTGATCCATTCTATGACTTCCAGGCGTTCAGATGGGTCTGGTTGTTTTTCTTCCTCGGGCGGCATGTCACCCAGGTTCATGAGGTCAACAATGTCCTGCCAAAGAATGAGTGAATCAGGATCCAGTAAATCATTGTTTAAAGTATCGTAACGGCGATCTCCTTTTTGTTTATCGGCACCATGGCATTGGATGCAGTACGTCTCAAGAAATGGTTCGACTGTCTTCTGGTAGGTATTTGCCGATAGGATACAGCTGAATGCACTAAGCAGAATCAGCGTCGTGACAAAACGATATCTGATGTGCTTCATGCGATTTCGAGTCCAGTCAAAGTTCCGGATCCTTTGTTGAATTGATCAATCTCCAATCCGAAGCGTTGAAGCATAGAGCTGTAGAGATTGCACAAAGGAATTCGCTTATGACTCTCAGTAGGAAGAATCTTATGCTCCCCATGCTTGAATCCGCCTCCTGCCAGTAGCACTGGTAGATTCTTGTTTGAGTGAGAGCTTCCATTACCCATGCCACTTCCCATTAGAACCATGGTTCGATCGAAGAGGGATTGTCCGTCGGGTTCCTTGATTGCTTTTAGGCGGTCTAAGAATCGTCCCATTTGTTCTACCTGGAATTTTTCTATGACAAAGAGTCCGCGTCGGAGTTTCTCCGCTTTACCATGGTGTGAAAAACCATGGTAACTACCCACGAGCCCCAGGTCAGCGGTAGAGATGTTCCCTGGCACACCTAGAGTTGCAACACGCGTAGAGTCAGTTTCCAGGGCGAGGGCAAGCAGGTCGTAGAAGGCGGGCACCGTATAGGTAAGATCGCCTTCACCCGGCTCGTCTATATCAACCGTGGGTTTGGGCTTATGCAGCCACTCGCGAGACATGCCCAGTTTCTTTTCCACTTCACGAACCGAGTTCAGGTATTCGTCTAACTTTTCCTGATCCGTTTTCCCCAGTTGGCGACTCAGGATTTTAGCCTGACTGTTCACGGCATCGAGGATGCTTTCATTTACGTCGTAGGCGGCTTGGCGTTTGGCGAGTGATTTTGGATCGTCACTCACGAACAACGCTCGAAAAAGATCTCTGGCTCGGGTCACTGGCGGTACGTTGACCCCATTTCTAGTCCAGGAGAGTTTGCAGCGTAGATCACCGTCCCCTGAGCCCGTTGAAATAACCAAGGATGAATAGCGAGTTCGAGTACCCACGAATTCGGCTGCTCGTTGATCGACCGATATGTTTCCTTCCGGCCAGTCCGAGGCATCTGAATCTTTAATGCCGCTCAAGAAGGCATGTACGGCACTGTGACCGCCCGAGATGTCATGATCCAAATTGGAGAAAATGGTGAAGTCATCACGATGTCGGGCAATAGGTTGGAGCAGGGGAGATAGCTCATAGTCCCGGCCATTCCCTTTGGGGAAGAAACTGTCCGGCATCAGCCCCAGGGGATTGCCGATGCAGACCATTCGCATGGGTGATCCGGCTGCACTGGTCTTGGCGGCCGCTCCAACCGCTTCCACGCTCATAGGGCCCATGCTTTCAAAAAATGGCAGAGCCATCGCGACACCGGTGCCTTTTAAAAAGGTCCGACGATCGATTCGTCTCGTATTCATAGGGTTTTCTTAGGGTTTATGAAGCAGGGTATTGAAAATTGAATTGGGGCTTAATGTAGTCGAAAGTCCTCGATATACGAGTGTTTTATTTTTAACGGAAAATACGTTTGTAAAATGGAATTTTACTTGTTGGTAGAATTTTAGATCCCTAGTTTTCCGCGATGCAATTGACTCATGCTGTTCAGCAACTTGGAACGGAAACGGCCTTCAAAGTCTTAGCCAAAGCGAAAGACCTTGAAGCACAAGGTAAGGATATCGTTCACCTCGAGATTGGGCAGCCAGATTTCCCTACGCCGTCCAACATTGTTGAGGCAGGTAAACGGGCTATTGATGAAGGATGGACGAGCTATGGCCCTACCTGTGGGCAGCCTGATTTCCGCGAGCTCATTGCTGGTCATATTTCGAAAACCCGAAACATCGAGGTGAATGGCTCGCAGGTGGTTGTGACGCCTGGAGGTAAACCGGTGATGTTCTACACCATGCTTAGTTTGGTAGAACCTGGCGATGAGGTGGTTTATCCGGATCCGGGATTTCCCATCTATAAATCGTTGATTGATTATGCCGGTGGTAAAGCGGTGCCGCTGCCATTGCTGGAAGAAAATGATTTTAGTTTCGATGTAGAAAAATTGGAGCAGCTTGTTTCTGGCAAAACTAAATTGCTCATCCTGAATTCACCTCAGAATCCGACAGGTGGTGTTCTCGGGAAGGATGATCTGCAGAAGATCGCCGAACTTTGTGTTAACCACGATGTAGTGATTTTGACCGACGAAATTTATTCCGAGTTGCTCTATGAAGATGAGTTTGAATCGATTACTCAATTTGAGGGCGTGCTCGATCGGGCTGTTATCCTCGATGGCTTTTCAAAGAGTTACTCGATGACAGGTTGGCGTCTTGGCTACGGGATTTTCCCCGATTGGATGGTCGATTCGATTGAGCGACTCATGGTCAATAGTAACTCCTGTACCGCATCCTTTTCTCAGCGTGCAGGCATGGAGGCGTTGAATGGACCGCAGGATGCGTTGGCTGAAATGCGGGCAGAATTCTTAAAGCGTCGTGATTTCTTCATTGATGGTCTAAACAGAATTCCCGGTATCTCTTGTCGGGTGCCCAAGGGCGCGTTTTACGCCTTTGCTAATGTTTCAGAGCTCCCTCTAAGTTCGAAGGAGTTGGAGGGACGCTTGCTAGAAGAGGCAGGTGTTGCTTGCTTGGCAGGTGATGGCTTCGGTCAGCAAGGTGAGGGGTTTATTCGTTTTTCCTATGCCAATTCGATTGAGAACATTGGTGAAGCACTGAGGCGGATTGAGGGATTCTTAAGCACTCTTTGAGCGGGGAATGTGCTGAGAAAATCTACCTTCTTTGAGGTACTTTGCGTTTTCAGGCTCATTTCGCGTTTTTTGGAATAATATCCCCAGAAAGCCGTCTTGGTTTAAAATCACTTATCTTCTATGCGTGCCCAAATCAGCCGTAGTTCCATCTTCGCAGTCTCAGTTGTTATCCTGACAGCATCCGTTTTTTTAGGCGGATGTGCCAATGTTCCAGTCTATGAGCAGGAGCTTGTCTCGAAAATTGGTATGACTCGAACCGATTCCATGGTCGAGGGTGACCAAGTAAATCTCATATCTCAAATTGAACCAGGTAGTGCTGTGTCAGGTGGGGCTGTTGCCGCAGGATGCACGGCCTGCAGGTAATCTATTTCAGGTTTCAAAACAGCTCCTATATCTCTAGCCATGTTCCTTCCAGTATGGCTTTGGAAGGCATACTCCACATTGTTTTGAGTGGTCGGCAAAGCCGCAGGATCGATATACATGCCTGGTGTGATTGTCGGATTCGGTGACAATCACGAGATTCGAAATGCCTCTTGCTTCGATTGCATGGGTTATGACTGATTTAAGTAAGGTTTTGCAGAACCTGCGATTCTGAAAGTCCGGGTGGGTCTCCACGCTTTGAAATCGGCCAATTCCATTTTCGTCATCAAAAAACAACCCCATGTCGCCTACTAATTTTCCATTGAGGAATGCGCCCCACCAAGAGCCGTATCCCTGCTCCTGATTGTTTCGAATAGTGGCAAATGCTTTTTCCTTAAATTCTATAAAGCCAGGTGTTTTCTCCTGATCATTCATTTGAATCTGTAGATCTATCACAGCCCGCCAATCTTCCTCTGTTGAAATAGGTCGAACATCAACGTCCTTGTTTAACTCGGAATCTAATTGCGGTTCCTCCGCTTGGAGAACGATTTGTTCGTCCCAATCGAAGCCGGCGGCTAGGAAATCCTTTATCTCACCTTTAGCTTCTTCATCCCAAGCGAAGGTGACATGACTGCAGCTCTCTCCAAACTCCTTTTTGAAATACTCCATCCACCTTGCAAAACTGCTTTCTTTGGGAGCCTTCTGGAAATGTAGCAAATTCCCCCAGTGATAAGTCGGATTCGAAGGCGTTTTGATGAGGATGTAAGCTTCCTTCTTCTCAATAACACCATTGAGCTTATGGAAGATACAATCGGTTAGGTAGCCTAGGTTTTGCATTCAGACCACCTCGCTCAATAAGGTTATAGAACTTGCATCACCGTTGCGGTGCTCTCTGGCATTTCTACTTCGTCTCCTTCTCTTTTGGAGGCGAGAGACAATCCAAGGGGTGAGTGAAGGGTCAAAACGGTAATGGCGGTTCCATTGACTTCGATGTCCATTCCGCCTCCGCCCGGGCCCACTATATACCAGGTGTTTGAATTGGATCCTTTTATCTCTACCAATGATCCTAGCCCGATTTGCTGGGATGGAGGAGTGATGAAGTGTTGGGCTTTCATTAAGTTAAAACCCTGAAGCGCATCTCCTAGTTCTTTAACGATCTGCGCCTGACCGCCAGCTAGGTAAGAGGCTTCCAGGCTGCGGGTATCGTATTTGCCATCCGAATACGAATCTTCATCGGTCGCGGCTTCGAAAGCCTCTCGCGAAGCTTTGCTACCGATATCGATTTCGTGCTGAAGGGCTTTGATGACTTCGTCTATGACCGCTAGCTTGTCCATGGGAGAAAAATTACAAACTTAGGATTAAGATCTGGGTTTTCAGTTGTAGCAATGAAGATTATTCCACCACTGCGAGGACGCAGTAGCCCTACCATTTTCTGGTAGTTCTGCGCGGTAGGGCAAGAGCGTCCCGCTCTGCCGTACGATTGCGCTAGGAGACTCAAATTACACCAGGCAAGGCTCAAAGGACTTAGGAATGGTCACCTTGGGTTGGATCACTGAATTGGCGAATGCCTCGGCAAACCAGTTACGCGCATCCGGGTCGCCGTGTGTGAGAACGACGCTTCGAGGTTCACGATCCAAAGCAAACGACATGAGCTCGTCTCGATTTGCGTGGCCGCTCAGGTCAAACTTTCTAACACGTGCTCGCAGGGGTAAATCCATATTGAGTTGCTCAAACAAAAACTTCTCTCCGGGTTTAGTTTGTTGAAGTTTCCCGCCTTGAGTATCCGGATCGCAGTATCCCACGAAGCAGATGGTGTTTTCGTGGAAGGGCAGAAGGCTGGCTGCTACTCGCCAAGATGGAGTGTGTTGAACCATCATGCCGCTACTGCAGATATAGAGGCCTGGCATGGATACACGCTTTCCTGGGCGAAGGTTCTTCACTGGTTTAACGCGCATCTCTCGAATCACCTTAGTCGAAAAGGTGCAGAGCTCGGTTCGTTTGGTGATTTTGTCTATGTAGTCGGCCAGATCCATTCCTAAGCCGGAAGAAAATACAGGAGAGATCGGAATGTCTCCACGCAGTCGTGCCTGATGAACCAGATTCATGATCTCCTGCATGCGGCCAAATGCAAACACCGGGATCAATACGGAACCTCCTCCTTTAAGCGAATTATTGATACATTCGAGGAGCGACTTTACCTCTTCATTTCGATTGTAGTAAGGATCGGCTTCGTTTGCACCTCGAGTCGTCTCCATGACCAAGGTGTCAACTGGATGCTTCGGGAATTTGGCTCCGTTTAAGATACTTTGCTGAGTAAATAAAACATCCCCGGTAAAGAAAATCCGTCGATGTTTGTAAACGAGTTCTATTCCGGCTGCCCCAACCACATGACCGGACGAATAGAGAGTAATTTCCAGTTCTTCGCCCTTTTTTTGAAGTCGTTTGGTTTTGCCAAACATCATTGGGTACACCTGTTTGGCGAGGAGATCTATATCGTCATGTGAATACAGCGGATACTCTTTGATGTAATGCTCCTCACGCTGTCGCTTCATCACATTGACCGAATTGTGCAGCATGCGGCTAAAGATCATCTGACTTGGGATGCTCATGGCGATTTCCACGTCGGGGGCATGTTTCAATAGCACTGGAAGCGCTCCCAAATGATCGAGGTGGCAATGGGTCACGATGGCCAGTTCGATACGATGGTCTTCCAGACGGTGCAGTTCCGGCATCGCTTTCATTCCCATCTCCTTGGGATTGATACCGCAATCGATGACGAGCTTAAACGGTCCAAGTTCAACCAGGAAGCAGTTGGCCCCCATGCCATTGGCCGGATTTAAATCAGTTAAAATCATGCCTGGGCGTCACCCGGTATGTCCGGAGGTAGATGTAGGTCCATGGGAGGAATGCGGGTAAAGATGCGTCGGTCATTTTCATCGCGACCAAAAAAACTACCCATGGCAAGTGCGCTTTGATCAGACAAGTGGAAACTATTATAGGAGAAGCTTTCTCCCGGGGGCAAAGAGGGTTTCTTGCCTACGATGCCATCGCCTTCAATGACCCGAGTAGATCCGTCGTGGTATTCGAGTATCCATTTTCGCCCAAAGAGGTGAACGGTGTTAGTCGATTCATTCTGTATGGTTAAGAAATATACAAAAGCGTGGGGCGTTTTTTCAGGAAAGTGCTCAGGGTCATTCTGATAAATCAACTGGTCCAGATGCACTGTAAGTCCCGGTAGCTCGATGGCATCATTCGACATATTCGTTCAGTAGATGTTGATTGTTTGTATGAAATGAGAAACCTTCGTAGTTCAATGACCTTGGCGAAAACCACAAAAGAATATTTCGAAGAGTGGCATCCTTATGACCTGCTCATCAAGCACAACTACATGCGCTATGTGGAAATGATTGATTGTCTGAGAACAGAGTGGAAGACGTCCAACAATCAGATGCAGGATATATTCGAACTGGGTTGTGGAAATGCCTTTGCGGTGGCTAAGGCATTTAAGGGATTCAAAACCATTCAATATACCGGCGTAGACTTGTCGAAAACGGCGCTTGAAGACGCCGCTCAAAACCTTGCACAACTGGATGGGGGATTTGAGCTGATTGAAAGTGACATTCGCACTGCAGGTACTGATTCTAATAAGGATTACGATCTGATTGTCGCAGGTTTTTGCCTACATCATTTTTCGTCGGATGAGAATCTGCAGATTCTAAAAGATGCCAAGCAGCGTCTACGTGAGGGTGGCCGCTGTATTGTGTATGATATCGTGACTCGCGAAGGTGAAGAAAGGGATCGTTATATCGAGCGACTCGTAGACGGTGTTAAAACGCGAGAAATGAACATGAATGATGACCAATTGGAGTCCATCGTGCATCACATCACGCATTATGATTTTCCTGCCTCACAGGAAGCATGGAAAGAACTGGCCTTGGCCGCCGGCTTTCATTCAGTGGAGTGTAAATACCGATACCCGTAAAAATACTACGCCTTCCTGCGGTTCTCTTGAGTTTGACCTTTGATTTAAGAACGTGAATTGGACCCCATACATCACTTTGTTCCTGATTGGCTTTTGGGGGAGTGGACATTGCCTGGCAATGTGCGGCGGATTTTCAATGCTTTTGGGGCAGGGTGCGCAAAGTCGGGGGAATCTCCTCTTAAGGTATACGCTGTATCAATGCGGGAAGGCGCTCACTTACATGTTTCTGGGAGCGCTGGTCAGTATTGCTAGTGGTGCTTTGGGAGGTTCAATAGGCTTTGAACGGCTCCAGATTATCCTCGGTGTATTGGCTGGGATCTTTATGGTTCTATTTGGGCTGGGTTATGTAACTGATTGGCGTTTCAAGATTCCCAGTTTCTTAGGCGGAAGGTTGGCTCAGACTTGCAGTCCCATCTTGAAGTTACTTCAAATGCGCACAGCAAGTGGTGCATTTCTTTTTGGCTGGTTTAATGGATTTCTGCCCTGTGGCTTAGTCTGGGTCGCTCTCGGGTATCTGGCCAGTTTTACCTCGGTGACCGTTGGCATTGTCGGGGCCTTCTTTTTCGGTTTGGGAACCTTTCCTGCATTACTAGGCCTGGCCCTGACTCAGCACCAACTTGGAATGCAAAAGCGTAAGTGGATCATGCGAATGGCAGGGCTAATCCTGATCCTATTCGGATTGATATCGGCCATGCGTTGGCATCCGACTGTCCATCATTGGTTCCACCAGAATTTGGTAGTAGAGTTCGAAGAGTCGAACTGAGAGGAGAACAGTTAAGAGCCTGGGCTTCGGCAGAAATCTGCTTTATCCCTGCTCCAGGCAATAGAGGTGTTCAGCCGTTCGGATAAAGAGCTGGTTTCCAGCAACAGCCGGGGTAGATAAGGTGAAACTGCCATCGAGTTTGTTTTTGCCTAGCAGCTCAAATTCCGATCCGGCTTTCACTACGGCGGTCTCACCGTCCTCATCTGAAAAATAGATTTTTCCGTCGGCCATGACGGGCGATGAGCTTACTCGACCCAGTCCGGTACTTTCAGGACCCCAAATGACGTCTCCGGTTTTGGCATCGAGACAGGTGATCTGACCAAAGTCCTCCACCATGTAAAAGAACATACCATCGCAAATGGGGGTTGGAACGTCAGGAGCACCTGCGGGTTTGTCATATTTCCAGACGAGGTGGGAATCCGTTACGTCGCCTTTGCCTTCAAAGCGTAATGCCAGGAGTGGCTTCTTGCGTGTCGGGGCATAAATCATGCCGTCGACAGCTACGGGTGATGGGACGATGCGGTAGTTGCTTGCTTTCTTTGGATTCAATCCACCGGCACGCCAAATCTCTTCTCCGTCTCTTGGGTTGTGGCCCGTTACATAGTCGCCGCCAAGAATGATCAATTGAACGCCCGAGTGTGTTTGGGAAAGGGTAGGAGTGGCATAAGAATCGGGTGACTCTTTGATCGCATCGGTTTCTCTCTCTTGATACCAACGTTGTTTGCCGGTATTTTTATCCAAGGCTAAAAGGTAGGAAGGATCATCGGTGTACATCCCATGAAGCACCTGAATGATTAGCAGATCCTCAAAGAGAACGGGAGAAGACGCATAGCCTGCCTGAATACCAAAATCCCAATGGTGGTCCTGGATGGCATATTCCCATATAATCTTGCCGGATGTATTGATTGCTGTGGCGATTCCGTTACCAGTCACTGTGTAGATTATTTCCCCGTCTGTTACAGGGGAAGGTGAACTGGAGTTTTGTTTAAAAGAAATTTTGTTCCCGCTATCCAGTTCGGTTGTCCAATTGATCGAACCATCTTTGCGAGCTACCGAGTAGAGTGAGATCGTTTGTCCTCCAGGACCCATGATACCGGAAGGTGGAGCGGGTCGACGGGACCGTCTGCCGGTCGGGGCTGGTTCTTCGGGCTCCTCCTTTACTTCCTCTTTGGAGGGGGAAATGAAATAGATAGAATCTCCAGAGATGATGGGCGAGGATCCGCTCCAGGCTGGGAGTGCGAGTTTCCAGGCCACATTCTCTTCAGTGGTCCATTCGACGGGCAGATTTTCAGCTTTTCCAATTCCCGTTCCGTCGGGACCACGCCAGGCCGGCCATTCCATGGCAGCGGAGGAGAGAAGAGTAGATGCTACTAAAGTGCTAGCGATGGGTGATGTTAATTTCATAACAGGAAGGCTCTTAGGGTTTGGTATGCTAATTAGTATCAATTCAGAGTCTAAAATGAAAACAACCAATTGTGGCGACTAGAAAAGTAGCCCTCGTGTGTATTTGGATCAAGCAAGCTAGGCTTATATGTTAATTGGGTCCGTTGAATCGGCTTGTTGTTCGCATTCACCTGTAGCTCCAGCTTTCAGGGTCTTGAATTCCGAGTTTAGCGAATCAACGGCAGCTATAATGTCAGCGCTGTGTAGAATGAAATTGGCTCCCGCCTCAATCCAACTTTGCTCCAGGTCAAGTCCCTTGGCTCCCATGATGGCGTGAATACCGGCTCCGCGACTTTTCTCCCTGGCTGTTTGAATGATTTTGCAGACTGATTTATCGAATTCCGGATGACGGTAGTCTTCAGGGATCTCTAGGCTAGAGCTAAGGTCATGCGGTCCGATCAACACGCCATCTACTCCTTCGACTTCCAGTATCTCATCCAGGTTTTGGATGCCTTCCGCGCTCTCTATATTGAGAATAAGGGAGTTTTCTTTGGTGCCCTCCTTCATGTATTCTTGGAGGCAGTCGGAAGCGGTCTCCGATTTATGCAACAGTTGATTTAGTTTTTTACCTTTAATGGGACGAAGTTTTACGGCGCCCATCAAATCACGAGCCTGATCTGCTGTTTCGACATAGGGAGCGACGATGCCACAGGCGCCTCCGTCCAGAGCTGCGGTCGCCAGAAAGGGGTCGGGAGATAAAATCCGAACAATGGGATACATTCCCAGCGCCTTGTAAGTCTGGCACATCCAGGAAAGTTCAGCCCGATCAATTGCAATATGCTCCGTATCGATGAACACAAAATCCAAACCCAATTTTGCTATTTGCTCCGGCCATCTTGGAGAGGGAGAAACGATGAGTGTGCCGTAGAGTTTTTCTCCTTGGCGAAGTCGGTCGGAAAATGTGCCTGTCATGATTTTAATTGATGTTCTTTAAGTTGTTTTTGAATCCACATTTTGACAAACCGAGTCAACTGGTCCATTGAAGGTGCAGATTTAGTTCGCTGGTTACATGGCTAAACCCTTCACTAGTATTTGCACTTCTAAATTTTACTATGCCCTTATCATACGCAACACTCCTTCAGCTAAAACGCTGGAATACCCCCACTATCTACAATGGTTGGGAACAAATCACCAAGCACGACCGTACGAAAGACGCGTTTAATTTGGAGCCGGTTACGGACTATATGCCCGAGATGGGGCCTATGGTTGGACATGCGGTCACGGTGAAGTTTGAGCCGTCGGTCAAAGCGCATACGCAAAACAAAGGAAATAAAGTAGATGAATACAGACGCTATGTGGCCAGTGTGCCGGGCCCCAAAATCGTGATCGTTCAGGATTTGGACAAGCCGGTGATGATCGGTTCGTATTGGGGGGAAGTGAATAGCAATATTCACCGAGCTTTGGGCTGTGTCGGAACCATTACGGATGGAGCCATCCGCGATGTAGATGAAATGAAGAATGCCGGATTTAAAGCACTCTGTCGCGGTCTTTGCGTGGGTCATGCCTATTCGACTCCAGTCGAATGGGGCTGTGACGTAGAAGTATTTGGACAGCAAATACAGTCCGGTCAGTTGGTTCACGCGGACAAACACGGTTTTATGGCGATACCTCCTGAAGATGAAGAAGCCCTTTTAGATGCCTCGGTCTTTATGGATCAAAACGAGTGCAACACGGTGATCGCAGCGGCCCGCTCCACGCATGGGAAATCCACTGAAGAAATTTTGGAGAGTTTTAAGCAGGCGGGATCGGAATTTGGAAAGGCTGCGAAGGAAAAGTTTAATCAAGGAGGAGAGTGGTCCTAAAAATGAAGATTGTAGTATTAGATGGATATGCCCTGAACCCCGGGGATCTGAATTGGGATGCTCTGGAGGCGCTTGGAGATTTGACGGTTTACGATCGCTCCTCTCCTGAGGAAGTCCAGGAACGAGCAAAAGACTGCGACGTATTGATTACTAACAAAGCCATTGTTTCGGCCGAAACGATTGCTAGCACCGAATCCTTAAAATACATCGGTGTTCTGGCAACCGGAGTAAACATCGTTGATGTAGATGCCGCGGCCGAGAAAGACATTCCCGTGTGTAATGTTGTAGGTTACGGTCCCGATTCGGTCGCCCAAATGGTGTTCGCTCATATCCTGAATTTTACTCACCGGCTAGCGGATCAGGCTCGTGATGCCATGGCGGGTGGTTGGTCGCTTAATCCGGATTTCTGCTACTGGAACTTCCCGCTGATTGAGTTAAAAGACCAGACGATAGGTATTGTCGGGCTTGGCCAGATTGGCAGTGCCACGGCTCGTATTGCTCAAGGATTTGGGATGCGGGTCATTGCCACAACTCGAGATACCAGTCGTCCAGCTCCGAATGGAGTCACTTGGGCTACTTTGGATGAGCTCTTTGCTGAGAGTGATTATATATCGCTTCACTGTCCGCTTACGGATGAAACAGAAAACATGATCAATACGGACCGTCTCGAGCAGATGAAAGATTCCGCTATCTTGATAAACACCGGTCGTGGTCAGCTCGTAGATGAGAGTGCCCTTGCTTTGGCCCTTAATGCAGGGCAAATTGCTGGCGCCGGATTGGACGTCTTGTCTTCAGAACCTCCCAGCCAAGACAACCCCTTGTTTTTAGCAAAAAACTGCTTTATAACACCTCATATTGCCTGGGCGACCAAGGCCGCCCGAAGCCGTTTGATGGATATGGCGGTTGAAAATCTTCGTAGTTTTCAGCGTGGTGAGGCGATCAATCGGGTTAATTAAAGTTGGCTATTTATCCAACCCAACAGATTCGCCATATCCTTGGGTGGCATCATTGAGGCGTAACGGCGTTCGATACGTTCAATATCTTTCCTCAAGAGGGTTTGTTGGATCCCGCCGGGAATGGTCAGCGTAATACCTGTGGGTCCATCTTCCTTGAGCAAGCAAGTTACCAGGCTGCCATCTTTCATGATCACGTAGGTCGTTCCGAACTCAGGGCGTATTCGAGCATTGGGAATGATAACATGTCGAAGCAGGGATTCTTCGGCCACGCCGGCTTCGCCTAATACGTCGGGCCCTACCTCGTTACCCTCTTCGCCAACTTTGTGGCAAAGCGCGCAGTGCAGTTTGAAGACTTGGTGTCCGGCTGATAAATCACGTTCTTCACTGAGAGCTTCGGTGAATGTCTGAAAGGTCTCATCACTAACTTCGTATGCTGCTGAGGAGCCATTTGGAATTTCAGGGGCTGGTGTACTGCTAAAGCTAGTCGGCTGGTTTAAACTGTTTTCCAGAGTAGCTGCAAAATTTGAAACGACGTCATCCTGGTTGTTCTTGAGCACTTCCAGGGCAGCTTTTGCTCGAGGATCAGTCAGTTTCAATCCGGGGGCATAAATTGAATAAAGGGATCTGCTTCGTGACCCTCCTTAAGAAGGATATCGAGTAACTTTGCACTTCTTCCATGGACAGAACTCAGAATCGCGTCTGCCATCCAAGGCGTCTCAATTGACTTCCTCGCATAGTCCGCCAGAACAGGAAGGCTGGCCGGTGATTGGGTTTCGCCAAGGACCAATGCAAACTCGATTTGAACCCGTGCATTCGATTCCTTATTGGCTGCTTGAATGACTGCTTCTAAGAGGTCTGAATCGCTTAACCTGGAAGCGCACAATTGAATCGTGTGGATGCGGACATCAGCACTGAGGTGAGTTAAATAGGGAATCAGTTGAACGGCTCTTAGTTTGTTTAAACGATTCAATACATGGAGGGCAGGAATCACAGCTGCTTCATTATCGGAATGATTCTCCAGTAGTTGAATCAGTTCCTTGCTTGTGCTCTAACTGTTTCTTTCAATCAATAATCGCTGGGCAGTTTGCCGATGCCAGTAGATGGGACTGAGTAATTTCTTTGCTAGGCCTGCCGTGGATAAATTGCTGAGGTTCGCAGAAGGTGCTTTTTTGATTTCCTTGTGAGTCAGTCTATAAATACGACCGTGGTCGGCTCCATTGTAGAGTTCGTATTGCTGCTGCAGGTGACGGGGGATGGCGGAGTAGTCTTCGATGATTTCGCGATAGTAGTCGACGACCCAGATCGCTCCGTCCGGACCATGAAGCAAGTTTATGGGATGACTCCATTGGTCAGTCGTGGCAGCGAACTCTGAGTTACTTTCTTCTGCTAAACGATGAAGGCTCAGAGCAGATCCATCTTGGCGAACCTCCGCTCTGTGAATGAGATTTACGGATGGCTCGCAAGCGAACAGTTGTCCCTGCGGATCTGGCAGTACGTTGTCTCGATATATAAAGTTTCCACAGGCAGCGGTGAACCAGCCATTGGGATCAATTTCCGGTGCGCCGAAGCGAGAGTTATAGAAGCTAAAGTAGCCAGGGTGATCGGCCCGCTTGCTTCGCCAGGGATGTGCAGGAGCCAAGGAGTAGGCTCGGGCATCTCCCGTTCGAACTTCAATATTGCTAGCCGCGATATTGGGATTTCTCAGTTGATACTGATAGGGAAGTGGGGCGATGAAAATACCGGGCACTGTGGTTCCAATGACAAAGCGATCTCCGCCCTGTGTCATGGTAAATCCAAGGGTATGGGTTCCACCTGTTACAGGTTCAATGGCAGATCCGTCTGCCCGTATCCGAAAATCGGAGTCAGGCAATTCTATGCTCCCATCAAAATTCGGTCCGGTAATAGTTCCTCCCGGCCAACCGCGCCCAAAGTAGATCCATCCGTCGTCTCCCCACAGTGGAGCATTGATGCCTCGCTCGAGCATGCCGGTGGCAAAACCAGTGAATAATGTCTCCCGTGTTTCAGCTGTCCCATCTCCATCGAGGTCTGCCAGATAAACGATATCCGGAGCGCAGGCTACAATCACGCCTTTTCGGGCCGCTACCAATCCATAAGCTGGAGGCAAATCATCTGCCCAGATATTGGCCTGGTCCATGCGGCCATCGCCATCCGTGTCGCTGTGTAGTTTGATAACCCCATAGCTACCTTCCTCTGCTTCTTTCTTATGCTCCTCACTCGCTTGCACACGACGAACCTGAGTATCGAGCATTCCAGACTTGTCTAGCTCTTCGATATCGAGGTGACCCTCCAGATTGTACCCATGGAGCTCGCTTACAAGCATACGCCCCTGTTCGTCCCAGCAAATACCAGAGGGGGAAACAATCAACGGCTCACTGGCCAGCACTTGCATTTGAAAACCTGGAGGCAGCTTAAATGAAGCCGCACTTTCTTCTGGCGAGCGTGGTTGAGGTGCATCGTCAGGTCTTGGGATTTGTGCAGAGAGGTTGTAGGCGAAGAGCGCGCAAACTGAAACGGATTTCCAGAGTTTCATTTTTAAAATTACTCTGATTCTTGTTTGGTCTCGGATTGGATGGTTTTGGTGCAATCAATGAATAGCCAGGTGATTGAACTTACCAAATAGAGACAGGCAACGAGTATGAACATGGGGACGTAGTCGGTGTTTCGGATTAATTCGCCTCCGACTGTTTCCATAGTCGAATAATGATCGAGCAGGGGGCCAACGACCAACGGCATTACCAAGGCTCCTATGTTCCCCATCATATTTACGCCACTGAATACGGTTCCGGCATTGGGTCCTCCTATATCGGTGCAGGCTCCCCAAACGGTAGGTTGGGACCAATCACTAAAGAATTTTACTACAAACAATCCCCATGCCAGGGCCTCTGCGCTTGTTTGTGATATAGCAATAAGCAGGCAACCTGCGGCGATGGCTTTTCCCAGGGCCCCCATGATGCGACGTGACCAGAGCCTGTTTCCCAGAATCCTGAATAGTACATCGTTCAGGTAACCACCGACATAGCCGCCAATGGCGCCTCCAATGAGGGGAAGACTGGCAAACATGCCTAATTCAGTCCATGATACACCTTTGGCGACAAATACACTTCCCAATACTGATGTATATACGACGTCCGCACCGGCATTCGCGGTTTGTTGAAATAGAAGCAACTGATAGCTGCGATGTTTGATCGCATTGGAAAGCTTGAGGATCTTTCGTTCGGGCTTCTTGGCTGAGTCCTTCGATGATTCGGAGTTAGTATCATCGCTATGCTTGAATTTTTTCCTGCCGAAGATGGCTGAGACCATGGGATTAAGAAAAAATGCGAGTGCGACGACGAGAAATGTGACCGTGACCCAGTTATAGTAGAGGATGGTTAAAGGTAATGCAATGACGAGGGGAGTGAGAGTTCTCACGGTGAGCCCTTTCGGTTCCGTGCCTTCTTGAATGAGTTTCAACTCCTCATCATTCACGCGGCCATCTATTTGCGGGGAGTTGCGATATAAAATGAAGAATACAGCCGCAAACAGTATGCCGACTCCCGACATGATGACCAGTGTCATCCGCCAGGAATAACCGAAGTGTCCGATTAGAACGGTAGCCATAATGACCGGGGCCAAGGCACCGCCCATTCTGCCTGCGAAGCTTGAGATAAATCCCTGCAGTGTGGTTCTGCTAGATGGAACGAACCACCTGCCGGAAATGCCACTTAGGCTAGGATAGGCTCCCGCTTGTGCGGCTCCGAACAGAACCCGCGCTCCTGCAAAAGCCCAGATGCTACCAACGCTCGCAAAGAGGACCAGGCAAAGGGACCACACCGCGATGCTAGAACTTAGAAAGATATGCGCTCCAAAAAAGTCAGAGACAATGCCACTGGGGATTTGTCCTAAGGCGTAACTGAACTGGAACGATGTGAATATCCACTCCAATTGCGTATTTGAGAATCCATACTCTTGTTCCAGCTGCGGCCGTATAATTGTCCAAGTGTAACGGTGGACATAGAGGATCAAGGAGATCATCGAACTAAGGCCTAGGACCAGCCAGCGTACATTCGTAGGTTTATGGGAGCTCATGAATTGGGATAGATGGGGAAACTGAAACATCTATCTTTAGAGGATTCAAGGATGCTGCAATGCCCTTTCTCTAGTATGAGGACTTTTAAGGAAAAGAAGGGTTATCCTGTAAATGGGGGATGGCCTTATTTCTTGCTTAGCTATAGAATGCGCTTTTTCCTCCTTGAAGGTCCTGTTTATCCATAAATAAATGAGGCGATTTAATTCCATATCGATGACTAATTCAAAAAAATCTAGCCTTCTCACTTTTATCTCAGCCCTTTCTTTACTGGTTCTAATTTCCGGATGTTCCTCATCTGAGGACGGTGGTTCAGGATCTTCCAGTAGTGATAGAACCACCATAGCCGCTATCCCCAAAGCAACCGGTGGTGACTTCTGGGAAACCGTCGAAGCCGGAGCTCGTAGAGCCGCTACAGAGTTGGATATTGATTTAAAATGGGAAGGCACAGTGACCGAAACTGAAATCGCCGAGCAGACCAAAATCATTGAGAATATGATCAATCTGGGAGTAGATGCCATCGCATTGGCACCTCTCAATAATCAGGCTCAAAGAAAACCGGTTCAATCGGCCGTTGATAACGGAATTCCCGTGGTCGTTTTTGACTCGGGTGTCGACGGGAATGCTCACTCCAGTTTTGTGGCTACCGACAATGAACTGGGAGGCAAGCTCGGCGCTGATTATCTATCTGAGCAGCTTTCCGGTAAGGGGAAGATCATCGTATTTCGTTATGTCCAAGGAACGGCGAGCACCACCAAACGCTCGGATGGATTTATTGAGGCTGCCAAAGCAGCGGGTCATGAGATCGTTGCTGACCCATTTTCTGAATCCGGAACGCTTGAAGGTTCCAAGAGTGTGGTTGCCAATACGTTCGAACGTTTCATTCAAAACGGCAAACTGGATATCGACGGCGTATTTGCCGCGAACCTGACCGCCACATTGGGTGTGTCTTCGGCCATGGATGATTTAAGAGATAGCGGAATTGAAGTGGATATAACCTTTGTTGGTTTTGATAGCTCCAAAAAACTGGTTGAAGAAGTCCAGTCTGGGAAAATCGATGCGCTCATTGTTCAGAGTCCTGAGAAGATGGGCTACCTTGCTGTAAAAACGGCACTGGCAGTTTCCAGGGGTGAAACGGTGGATGCCTTAATTGATACTGGCGTTGAAGTGGTCACCGCGGAACGCCTGAAAAATGAGGCCGACATTCGCACGCTAGTAGGCTTAAAATAGATCGACGGATCAATTAACTCATCAACCAGATTGACCGAATTGTGAGCGATACACCTCGGCTGGAAATGCACGGTATCGAAAAGAGTTTCGGTGCTACGCGTGCACTGAAAGGTGTGGATCTTTCTGTAAATCCGGGAGAAATATTAGCACTGGTCGGTGAAAATGGTGCTGGTAAAAGCACTTTAATGAAGGTGCTTTCCGGGGCTCATTCACCTGATAGTGGAACGCTGCTTCTAGATGGTGAGCCCTATACTCCGATGAACCCGCTACACGCCAGAGAGTCGGGTGTGGCAATGATTTATCAGGAGCTGTCTTTGGCGCCGCACCTTTCAACCATGGAGAATATTCTTCTTGGGATCGAACCTGCGAATAAGGGATTGGTGAAATGGAAGGAAATGAAACGCCTGGCCAGTGAGGCTATGGCAACGGTGGGATTAGAATCCGTGAACCCAGAAACGCCGGTCAGTCATTTGTCTATCGCTCAACAGCAACTCGTAGAGATTGCCCGTGCGGTGGCTCTGGATAGTCGTGTCCTCGTTTTGGATGAACCAACGAGCTCATTAACGGCTCAAGATATACAAAAGCTTTTCGATCTGGTTCGTTCGCTTTCAGCAAAGGGGATCGCGGTCATTTATATCTCTCACTTTCTTGAAGAGGTGCAGACCTTGAGTGATCATTTTACTGTATTGCGAGACGGTGAAAGTGTCGGAGGTGGAATTACAGCAGAGGCTCGTAATGAAGAAATCATCGAACTCATGGTTGGGCGCAATGTGGATAACCTGTACCCAAGAAATGAACACGTTCATGGCTCGGTTAAATTGGAAGTGGAAAACTTGTGCGGTCATGCCAAGTCGGGATCATCCAGTTTTCAATTGCATGAAGGTGAAGTGTTTGGCGTTGCCGGATTAGTTGGTGCGGGACGGACGGAGCTTCTGGAGTCTATATTTGGGCTGGAGCCGGTTGCGCAGGGAACGGTTAAGGTCGGCGCTTACTCAGGATTAAAAACACCTGCCCTCAGTTGGGACCAAAGCGTCGGTATGGTCAGTGAGGATCGCAAGACGCAGGGGCTCGCGTTGGGCCTGAGTATTGCTGACAACATCACCTTACCTAAACTGGACGATCTGGGACCAGGGCGTTTGGTGATGCCAGCAAAGCAACGAACGGTCTGTGATCCCTGGATCGAGAAAATTCCGATCAAATGTGAGTCGGCTGGACAAATGACAAGTGACCTTTCTGGAGGCAATCAACAGAAGGTGGCCATTGCTCGATTGCTTCATGCCGATGTGGATATTTTATTACTCGATGAGCCAACCCGAGGAATTGACGTTGGGTCGAAGGCTCAGATTTACCGTCTGATTGATTCGCTCGCCCGCGGAGACGAATCGCAGGGCCGCAAACCCAAAGCCATACTCGTTGTGAGCAGCTATCTGCCAGAACTACTCGGCATATGCGATCGCATCGCTGTCATGTGTCGAGGCGTGCTGAGTGAGGCACGTCCGGTAAGCAAGTGGAATGAACACCAATTGATGGCAGCCGCCATTGGTGAGAACTAACGATTATTTTTCCTATGAGCATCTCTGCAATTAATAAGCTTTTCAGTTCTTCCGGATCTAAGACCTGGATTAATATCGCTGCCCGGTTTCTCGCACTGGTCATCGTCTTTATGTTTTTTGCCATCTTCGTCGAAGACGGAAAATTTTATACCTTAAGAAACCTGGAAAACATTGTTCGTCAAAGTTCGGTTTATGCAACGGCAGCCCTTGGGATGACTTTTGTGATCATCGCTGCAGGTATTGATTTGTCCGTCGGATCCATAATCGCATTGGCGGTGGTGGTGGTAGCTTGGACTTTGAATATTCAAGTCGATGGCCCTGCAGGGGAAATGGTGTATTTAGTTCACCAGTACCCTTTCATGACTCCTATCGCGGCTTGCCTGCTCGCCATCGGTGCATCGACTGCCGTGGGGTTACTCAATGGTGCTATCATCGTCAGGCTGCGGATGGTGCCGTTTATTGTAACCCTGGGCTCGATGGGAATTATTCGTGGATTGGCGAAAGGGATTGCCAGCGAAAGAGACATTTATCCCCCCGAAGAAACCTGGATAGGTGGGCTGATGGATCCGACGCTCACTAATCAGGCAAAGAGTTGGATGATATTTCCTGCTGGCGTTTGGATCTTGATCGTCTGTATCGCGGTAGCGTCCTTTATTTTGAAATACACGCGCTTTGGACGTCACGTCTATGCAGTGGGATCCAATGAAGAAACAGCTCGCTTGTGTGGTGTGCCTGTTGGGCGAACCAAGCTTATCGTTTATGGATTAACTGGGTTCTTTTGCGCATTGGCTGGCTTCATGCAATTTTCCTACATTGGTGGAGTGGGGCAACCGACGACGGGCGTCATGTATGAGCTCTTTGTCATCGCCGCTGTGATTATCGGGGGTGCCAGCTTTTCTGGGGGTGAAGGCTCCATTCTCGGAACCATCATTGGCGCACTGATTATTACCATCCTTTATATGGGTGGACAGCAAATGGGCTGGCCCAAATGGGTGCAGGAAATGGTAATCGGAGTAATTATTATTCTGGCTGTGGCCGTCGATCGATTACACCACCGGAAATTAGTTTAAGTGATGGGGAAATTATAGAGGCTTCGCGTTTTCATAGACCTCAGCTTTGGATCCGACTTTCCTCGTTTCGGCTCCGACCTCTTTTAGGAAGTTTACCATGTGCCGATGGAGTTCCTCTGCCTTCTTGGGATTCTTTTTAGAAAGGTCTTTCGATTCACCGATGTCCTTGGATATGTCGAAGAGCTCAAGGCGATCCCTATCCCAGGTTTTGACTAATTTATAGTCGCCGAGAATTAGGGATGTCTCGGCATCGCGAGCAACTGCCTGGTGAAAGATGAAAAAGGGATTATTGCGCTGAACCTTTCCACGTCCCCCATTGTGAATCATTGGGCTCAGGCTACCACCGTCTAGGGCCTTGGGTAGAGCCTTCTTATAACCTGCAAGCTCAGCCAGAGTCGGGAGGATGTCCAGACCGGTAACAACAACATCGCTGATAGCGTTTTTATCAACGCCGGGTCCGGAAATGATAAAAGGCACACGAACTCCACCTTCGTAAACAGTACCTTTTCCTTCGCGCAATGGGTCGTTTCGGTGAACTTCAGGATCATCCTGACCAGGAATACCGTTTCTTCCACCGTTATCGGAAAGGAAGAAAATGTAAGTCGAATCTGTCAGCCCGAGTGAATCGATCTTGTCGATTAATAGTCCAATGCCCGTATCCACGTCGGATGTCATAGCTGCAAATTCCGGCATAGAGTGTTTCTGTCCTTTTCGCCAGTTACTCGTTTTCTTGAGCGTTTGCTCCCGGTAGAAAATATCCAAATGCACAGCATAGTGAGAAACCTGTAGGTAGAAGGGGTGTCCCGCTTGCGACTGTGTCTCCATAAATTCACTCGCGCGTTCCGTGATGCCCCAAATCAATTTCGGATCTTCCTGAGGTGATGGACCTCCACTGCCTTTGCCGCCTCCGGTGCCATTGGTCGTAACCCCATCACTGATATCGTAACCCATTTCCTCGGGTGTGACATCATCGAAACGAAAGTCCCATTTGCCGAAGTGTGCAGCGCGATAGTCGGGATTCGCTGACTTGAGCATCTGTGGAATACTCAGCTGCTTTCGATAATTCACGGTCCAGTTCCGCTGATCTTTTTGATAAATGTGGCGAGCCGGTGTTTGCCCAATCAGAATGCTGCGTCGGGTAGGACAACAAAATGGAGCCGGCGAATAGCCTTGAGTGAATCTGATTCCTGTCGAGGCCAGCCGTTCGATGTGGGGCGTCCGGTAGTAATCGCTTTTGGTATGTTCATCTCCTGGAATAATTTCAAGAGAGCTGCCCACCCAGCTTTGATCGTCTGTGAGGATGACCACAAAATTGGGAGATTCGGCTACGGAGTGTATCGTCATGACCAGGTAGGTTAGTAGTGTGATAATGATACATGAAGGTGCGCGACTCATAAACTTGGATCTCAGGGTTAGAGCAAAGATTTTGTATGTATCTCAATTCCTCCGATTGCAATGAACATTTCTGAGGAGACGATTGACGCGTTGAAGAAACTCATGAGTCTTGTTGAAAAATTGAAGAATAGAAATGATCGATACGATAAAGAACAAGGAAGGGGAGGGGCTGGATTTCGAATTTTCCAAAGGCGACCACGACTCCGAACAAAGCGAATGGATTGCCGTTCTTGGACACGGAGTCACGGGGAATAAGGATCGACCCATAGTTGCCGATACCGCTGATGCTTTGAATAAAGCAGGGATTGATACCCTCCGTTTTTCTTTTTCTGGCAATGGTGATTCTGAAGGTAGATTTGTGGATTCAAACATTTCCAAGGAAGTCGAAGATCTAGCTGTTGCGTTGAACGCTGTATCTGGATCTTATTCTAAGGTGTGCTACCTCGGTCATAGCATGGGTGCAGCGGTAGGTGTTATTCGGGCAGCAGAGGACAAGCGTATCAACGCTCTGGTATCTATGGCTGGAATGGTCGATACCAAAGCGTTTGCTCAAACAGAGTTTGGAGAAGAGGTCCCCGATGCAGGACTCATGTGGGAAGAAACGGATTGTCCACTGTCCTCCTTGTTTATGAACGATCTGTGTACTACCGTTGGCAATGTCGAATCTTGGATTTGCAAGGTCGAGGTGCCCTGGTTGCTGGTGCACGGTACGGGTGACGATGTCGTGCTTCCTCAGGACAGCGAAACTGTCAAAAGACTCAAAGGTGATTCGGTCGATTTACTATCCGTAGAGGGTGCAGACCACAGTTTTAACGAACCCTCCCACAAAGCAGCGCTTTTAGAAGCTGTCGTTTCGTGGCTTAGAAGCCTGGCATAGATTGGAAGATGATACGCAACGCATTTAAAATGAAACTCAAAGCCGGCTTTGAGGAAGAATACAAAAAACGGCATGACGAGATTTGGCCGGAATTGTCAGAAGAGTTATCTGCAGCCGGTGTATCCGATTATTCGATATTCCTCGATGAGGAAACCCTGACTCTCTTTGCGGTTCAAAAACTCTCAGATAATCACACGGCCGATCAGTTGCCGGATACAGAAATTGTTAAAAAGTGGTGGGCCTATATGTCCGATATTATGGAGTGCAATCCGGATAACTCTCCGGTGGCAATCCCCTTGAAGGAAGTATTTCACGCTGAATAGTTAGTATTACCTATGAATATCTCCTGGCTCGATTTCTCCATCATTGCCTGTTACTTTGTCTTTATCTTCATCATAACTGTTCGGATTGGTCGCAAGGTTTCCGATTCAGACGATTACTTCCTCGCCGGTCGCTCTATGCGATGGCCAATGATTGGGGCATCTCTCTTTGCCACCAACATTTCGGCTGAGCAATTCGTGGGGCAGGCTGGTTTGGCTGTTGCGGTGGGGATTGCCGTGGCTAACTACCAATTGGCTGGAGTGTTGGGTTTTGCTTTGATGGGCCTCATATTTCTGCCGACCTTCATTCGATTGGGGATAAAAACAGCCCCACAGTTCCTGGAGATTCGTTACGGTCTCGAGTCGCGGAAGTTTCTTTCGATTATAACGATTCTATTCATCGGTTTAAATGCGGTGCCCCTTTCGCTTTATGCGGGTGGTCAGGTCATGCGGGATATGTTCGGTTGGGACTCCATTTTGCCTGGGATTTTAATTCTTTGTGCGACCACAGGAGTGTATGCCGTGATTGGTGGATTGAAAGCCGTGGTGGTCACCGATTTTCTCCAAATGTTCATTTTGGTTATAGGAGGTTTTTTAGTGCTCGGTTTTGGGCTTCATGCTGCGGGTGGCATTGATAGCTTCCTTGTCAAGATGGAGTCATTGAAAGCGAGTGGGGGTGAGGATATGCTGTCTTTATTTCGCCCGGCCAATCATCCGGTTATTCCTTGGACAGGTGTAGTATTCGGATTAACGGTACATGCGTTTTATTACTGCTCAATGAACCATACGATCGTGCAACGTGCGATGGCCGCAAAAAGTATTCATCAGGGCCGCATGGGAGGATTGTTTGCAGGTTTACTGAAAGCACTCACGGTGTTTATTATCGTGCTTCCGGGAATCGTCGGGTTGGTATTGCTCAAAGACGGCTTCTTTACCACGCCTCCTGAGACTGAGGACCAGATTTACTCAGCTATGGTGCGCTCTTTATTGCCGAGCGGATTAATTGGCCTCACGCTTTCCGGATTGGTAGCCGCATTGATGAGCTCGGTGGATTCCAATATCTGTTCCGCATCTAGTCTGATCACCATTGATTGGTATCAGCCTGCCAGGCCCAATGCTTCAGAGAAGGAGCTCGTGAAAGTCGGTAGAGTCGTGGGGGCTGTTATTATCATAATGGGAATGATCTGGGCGATATTTGTCATTCCACATTTTAAGTTCCTTTTCGATTATCTGGCCAAGTTTAATTCCTATTCGGTTGGGGGCTTGCTTGCCTGCTTTATAGGAGGACTACTTTCACCTTATCCAAATCGTAAAGCTGGGTTTTGGACCCTCATTATTGGGTCCGTTCTTGGGCTTGTTATGTGGCTGATCGCCGATAACAATGCGCTCAATGCCTTGGCACATTCAATGGGTTTAGGATTCTTGGATATGCATTTTCTCCATGGGGCTGTGTTTCTCACTGTCAGCGGTTTTGTTCTGCTCTTTGGTATTTCTTTCCTTACGAAAGGCGACGGTTCGGAATCCTTTGCCGAAATGAAAAGCACCCGTTTGACCGGTATGGAGCCCACCGCTGCTGAGAATAAGCAATTCAAACTGTGGCTTGGCATTGTGGGAGTTGTTTACGTGGGTATCTACTTGTTGTTTATGTAGGGTTTGTTTTAATACAATTCTCCGTAGTTTTAAAACCATGATAATCTTGAAACCCATTCTGTTGATCTTATCTGTAATCAGTGGATTTGTCTATGTTGAGGCACAAACAAGGGAGATTCTTTTGAGCACAGGTACCCCAGTTCCAGATGAAGAACGTTCAGGTTCAGGCCTTGTCATCAGCTCTAATGGTGAGGCTTTTCTTTTTGATGCCGGCGGAGGCTTTTATTGTCAGTCATGGCTCCATTCATCCTGCCTATGGCTACAAAATTGTGACTTCGGACAAATCGATCGTATTCTCCGGTGATACAAGCTATAGTGAGAAGCTCCTAGAAAAGGCAAAAGGAGTCGATATTCTCATTCATGAGGTCATCAGTGAGGAGGGTTGGAAAGCGCTGCCGCCTGATTGGCAGGCTTATCATCGATCCGCGCATACGCTGACCAGCGAGCTTGCTGAAATTGCGAACAAGACAAAGCCCGGGGTGCTTGTGCTGACTCATATTCTTCATTACGGTGCTCCGATTGAAACAGCGAAGACTGAAGTTGAGGCTCTCTATTCCGGTAAGGTCATACTCGGAAACGATCTTGATGAATTCTGAGGTGCATTCGTCGATTGGATACAGGTATAAGGTCCAGCGATTTTTTATGGATTAAATTCATCGTAACCTTTTTACTGATCCATTAGTTATCCAATTGAGGAATCTGTAGCAGATAGCCTACGAAATATTACGCCAAGTTTATGGAACTAAAAAATAGCTTCAATGAATTGTTCATGAACCCCGTGACTATCGAGTCACTGCCGACTTTCGCCATTAGCCTGCTAACGGCTGCTCTGCTAGGTTGGATTTTGGGCCTCGCCTACATTCGCTTTGGCACCGCTCTTTCCAATCGACGACAGTTTGCCCGAAACTTCCTGTTACTGACGGTGACAACGACGCTGATTATCAGCATTGTGAAATCATCGCTCGCTTTATCACTTGGCTTGGTAGGGGCGCTTTCGATTGTTCGTTTCAGGGCGGCCATTAAGGAACCCGAGGAGCTGGCCTTTCTATTCCTGGCAATTTCCGTTGGGTTAGGTTTGGGAGCAGGCCAGGGATTAGTAACGGTAGTCGCCTTTGTTTTGATCCTTGGGCTCGTAGCATTGAGAAGCCTATCCCGTCCAAAGACCGATTCGGGAAATCTATTTCTTACCATTAACAGTTCCGCTCCTGATAAACTGAATACTCAGCAGATTCTGGATGCGCTCGCCAGTGTTGGAGCCACGGCCAGTTTGAGGCGAATGGATGATGGGCCTGAGCTCATGCGAGCTTCGTTCCGCGTCGGTTTTACGGATGCCCAAGGTATTGAATCGTTTAGCGAGAGTGTCCGTAAACTCAGCCCGTCGGTTGAGATAAGTTGCGTTGAGGATGGCGGCTTAAATCATTAATCCCATCCTCGATGCCTGTTGTGATTACGGCAAGTGAAGAATTTCGCCACGAGCGCAAGCTGGTTCCGGCTGGTTATGCTCTAGCGGAGGTGTTAGCCTTGGTTCGTCAGCATCCTTGTGGATTTCATGAGGCCTTTCCGCCACGTTGGGTGAATAATGTTTATCTCGATTCGGAAGGATTGAACGATTATCACGACCACGTCACAGGCCTGGCTATTAGAAGCAAGAGCCGGATCCGTTGGTACGGTGAGCTGCGAGGATCGATCCCTAAACCTGTTTTTGAAATTAAACATAAACGGGGTATTGTGAATGGGAAGCGCTCAAGCGTATTAACTCCCATGTCCCTGAATGGAAGTCTGACGGAGTCTACTTTAAGGGATATGTTGAGAGATCTCGAAAAAGAGAATTTATTGTGGTCCTGTCTCGATTATCGGCAACCCAGCCTGATTAATCGCTATCATCGTCATTACTACCTCAGTGGGGATGGCCGAGTACGCCTGACGGTGGATTCCAATCTATCTTTCTACGAGCCTGACAACACAACTGAATCCCTGGCGAGTCAGTCGCCCGAAGAATACTCGGTCGTTATTGAACTTAAATACATGCCGGCCGATCCGGATGATGCCGCTGACATTGCGGGTTGGTTTCCCTGCCGCGTAGTACGCTGCTCCAAATACTTGCTAGGTATTGAAGCGACTCGTCGTGCCTGAGCTAAATTTAAAATTTTAAAGTTCTCATGAAACGCCCACTTTCCCATCTTCCTCGTTCTTCGGTGCTCGACTTGATCTTGGGTGTTGGGGCCTTGGGAGTGGTAGCCGTTGTCCTGATTTTGGTCGTCCGGTCAAACGCTTTACCAGATGAAGAGGCTGCTTCTTTGGAGAATGATGCACTTTCAGATATAGCGGACTTACCTGCTTTCGGAGGACCAGGAGCCGGAGGTCCGGGAGGACAAGCAGGTCCAGGTGGAGCTAGGCGTCAGACCACCAAAGTTCTTGAGCAGTTCGATGAGGATAACAACGGCTGGCTCAATGCGACCGAACGAGAAGCAGCGCTTGTGCATTTGGAAACCGAGCGAGCCAATGGAGGTCCAGGCGGTGGCCGTGGTGGCTTTCGTGGAGGAGGAAGATTTGGTGGCGGTGGAGGTGATCAAGGAGAGCCAGAAACGGGTCCACAAATGACACCTTCAGATGTGGCTTCCTATCCCGATGCGCCACTCTATGATCCATTTACTTTACGTAGTTTGTTCCTCGAGTTCGAAAGTGATGATTGGGAGGACGAGCTTGAGAAGTTTCATGATACCGATGTTGATGTGCCGGCAAGCCTGGAGGTCGATGGCCAGAAACTTCGTCATGTAGGTGTTCGGTTCCGCGGTAACACGTCCTATAGCTCAATCGGGAGTGGTCGGAAGCGCCCTCTAAATCTGACACTCGATATGGTATATCCGAAACAGGAAATCGGCGGCTACAATACACTGAATCTACTTAATTCTCACAGTGATCCGACCTTCCTTCGAAACGTGCTATACTACGAAATTGCTCGGCAGTACATTCCGGCATTTAAAGCGAATTTTGTCCGCTTGGTGATTAATGGTGAAAGCTGGGGACTGTATATCAATGTGCAGCAGTTTGATTCCAACTTCACCAGGGACTTCTTTGGCACTCCTATGGGTGCCCGTTGGAAGGTACCTGGAAGTCCGCTAGGTCAAGGTGGCTTTAGCTATTTGGGAGACGATATTGATTCCTACCGCTCGACCTTCGAGCTTAAGACCAGAGAGGATCCAAAAAGTTGGGTTGGGCTCATGCTTCTTTTTGATACCTTAAACAATGCGCCAAGCGAATTACTCGAAAGTGCACTTGCTCAAATTCTCAATGTGGATGGTGTTCTTAAGTTTCTTGCTCTGGACAATGTTTTTGTAAACGGGGACGGCTTCTGGACTCGAGCAAGTGACTATAACCTTTATCAGGACCCACATGGAAAATTCCATATTTTCCCTTACGATGCCAACGAGACCTTTTCGGTCGGACGTGGAGGTGGTGGCCCAGGTGGCGCTCGCGGAGGTCGTGGCCAAGGAGGAAGAGGCCGCGGTGGACCGGGAGGCTTTTCGCCTGGTACATTTTTGGCGCCTGGCCTTATTGCTCAGGCTGATGTAAACAACGATCGCCAAATTGATCGTGACGAGTTTGTGGGTATCGCCGATGTCTGGTTTACGGAATCTGAGATGGATATCTCGGCGAGTATGACTGCTGAACAATTCATTTCTACCTTGAGTCAATGGGGCAATGAAGGTGGTCAGCCTTTTCAAGGACGTGGGGGATTCTCACCGATTGGGTTTACGGGCCGCTACTTATTTAGATCAATCGATGCGGATGGAGATGGTTTTGTGATGCATTCTGATCTCCTGAAGCTTTTGGGGGATTGGTACGCGGAGTGGGATGAAGATCAAAACAACGAACTCGCCGTGGATCAATTAACTGAAGGATTGGACCAAACCTTGTCGAGGCTCCGTCAGAGAGCTGCGGGTGGACAAAATCCTGGTGGATTCAGAGGAGTGGGCGGCCGCGGAGGACCTGCAGGAGGAAGAGGTGCCGGTGGTGCTCCAGGAGGAGGTCGACCCGGCGGTGGCGGCGTCGATTTGGATCCACTGGTGCTGGCGAACGACGAAAGTAAGCCGCTTGCTTCGAAGCTATTGTTGGTTCCTGAACTACGCGCCCGGTATTTAAGCTATGTCCGCGATATTGCTGAGAACTGGCTCGATTGGGAAAAGAGCGGGCCGAGGATCCTTCGTTATCAGGCTTTGATCGAAGAAGTGGTCGAAGAGGATACCCGCAAGCTGGATACCACAGAGGCATTCTACGCGGCTTTTGATAATGGTGGGGTAGATGAGGAGCGGACATTGCGAGGGTTTATGGAGCGGCGCCAGGCGTATCTTCTAGGCAATGAAGACGTGGCAGGAGCTAAAAAGATTAGTCCTTGATTTGACTACTAGAGGTGGGAGGAAAGGCGCTTTGTTTGTTTTCTCATTCTAATCGTATTTATAAGATAACTGCAGCGGATATCTGAAAAAAATATATTCCTGTAACCTCAGGGGTCCAAAAATGCGTTACTTCTAGGACCTACACAAATTCTTATCAGACTCTACCGCATTTTCTCTAACTACTAATTGAGGTAATGGTTGCTCGGATTGCACTTGCTACCAATGCTTCCTTGGATTTCTTGATTCTCAAACCTACTATGCAAACTGCTCTCTTTACCCCGAGGCATTGGCCGCACTACTACTCGTTCAAGTGGCTGACCCTATATTTAATGCTTGGACTCATCGCTTCGATCTCCGTTTCCATTTTATCTGCCGCAGACACCAAGCCAAATGTGATTCTTCTTGTTTCTGATGATCAGGGATGGGGAGATGTGGGCTACCATGGTGGCGAAATGGCGACGCCGAATATCGATCAGCTTGTCAAAGATGGAATGGAACTGAATCGATTTTATACCTACCCGATTTGCTCGCCTACGCGAACCTCGCTCTTAACTGGGCATATTTCCATGCGTCACAAAGTCTTTATGCCTTTCGATTCTGATTCGGGGGACCATACACTGACTCATGACGACCAGCTCATGAACCAGGCTTTTAAAAATGCGGGCTATGTGACCATGACTGCTGGTAAGTGGCATCTTGGCCATACTCACGTGCGAGACTTTCCAATCAATCGCGGCTTCGATCATACGTATGGTTCGCTTGAGGCCTTTCCGGACTACTGGACACACCATGGCCGTGGGGGTTCAAAGGATTGGGCCCGGGATGGGAAAACCGTCTTCGAGAATGGCTACATGACTTATTTGTTTGGCAACGAAGTCAGCCGGCTGATTCGCGACCGAGATCCTTCGAAACCGTTTTTTTCATACGTGGCGTTCACAGCTCCTCATACTCCCTTTCAAGCGCCTCAGGCGTATGTAGATAAGTATGCCCATGTCGAGGATGAGAGTCGCCGTACTTATTGTGCCATGGTTGAGGTACTGGATGTGGCTATTGGTAATATCCTCAAAACAATCGATGACGAAGGCATGCGGGATAATACGATTGTGATGTTCTTTTCAGACAACGGCGCGGGGCCTGTCGGTGATAATGGTGGCTTCAGAGGGCAGAAAGGCCAGCTTTACGAAGGAGGTACACGCATGCCCGCAGTCATTCGCTGGCCAGGTAAAATTCCCGCTGGTATTCGGAGTGAGCAGCCCATGGTTGTTTACGACTTGTTTCCCACTCTTGTTGATGCCATTGGGCTGGAGACCAATTTGAGATCACCGTTCGATGGGGAGAGCGTGTGGGACACATTGCAATCAGGGAAGACTCGTCCCCGCAACACGGATATCGTCATAGGAACCGGAACTGGCTATTCAGTTCATTCAGGCGATTTTAAATTGGTTCATAGTAATATTAATAAGAACGCACCTCAAAATGGCCCTCTGGAATTGGTAGAGCTCTTCAAAATTTATGAAGACCCCAATGAAACTAGCAATGTTGCAGACGCACATCCTGAGGTGATTAAGCAGCTGATGGCTGAAAATGCAGAATGGGCCGCTTTGATAAGTGAAGCTCCCTTCCGCGCACGAGGTGGAGGTCGCGGAGGACGTGGTGGCGGTCGTCAGGCCGCTGGCCAGGGAGGCCCCGGTGGAAGACCCGGAGTTGAAGCTACAGGTGGAAGACCGGGCGGTCGTCAAGGTGGACCTGCTGGTGGTCGGCGTGGAGGCCCTCCTCGTTCAGCCCCGCCAGTTGATGCAGAGGGTAATATCATTCACTTGCACGAGACCGTGCCGGGAAGCTAATCGATCATAGAATTTGAGAAGAAAAAAGGTGATGATTAGATGTAAGGGTGGGCTGTGACAATCAAACGTATGCTTGCCAGACCCTATGTATTTGCTTTTCCATACCTTTCGTAGACGCGGTACATGATCCTCTTCTCAAGCAACGAACGCTTGTAGGAATTTTATATCTCAAGGCTTTTATGCCGCGTAGTTTTACTAAAAAAAAGAAGGAATTTATTTAGGTGCCTAAAAAGATAATTACCCAAGTCTCCATATTAATTGCATTGGTATCTCTGCTAGGATGTTCCAAGTCTGATCAATCAACGATCCGATTGACCGTCGTAGATGGCTATCCCACCCAGTCACTGTGGGTGAAGGAGTTTATCGATTACTATATTCCGGAGGTAGAAAAGCGCCTAGAATCCGCTGGGACCTACCAGATCAAGTGGAACCAGGCTTGGGGTGGGCAGATTGTTAAAACTAGGAATGTGCTACCTGGACTCCAGAAAGGCTTAGGGGATATCGGAGTAGTGACTACTGTTTTTCATCAGGATAAAGTGCCGATCCAAGCCATCGCTTATGTCACGCCTTTTGTGACAACCGATCCGGAATTAGTGGCACGCACAGTAGATGAAATTGCTGGAAAATTCCCTGAAATGAAGGAGGCTTGGGATACCTACAACCAGGTTTACTTAACCAACATGGTAGTGCTTGATAGCTATCAGGTATTTTCCAAAGAACCGATTCAAAGCTTATCCGACTTTAAAGGTCTAAAGATAAACGGGGCTGGTACCAACTTGCGTTATCTGCACGGCCTGGGTTCGGCTGGGGTAGCTGGGAGCCTCGTGACCTATTTTCAGAATATTAACACGGGTGTTGTGGATGCGGCTATGATCTGGCCTGAAGCTGCCGTTTCTTTTAAGATGCATGAGGTTGCTCCTTATATGCTTCAAACGGACATGGGGACCGTGAATTCCAAGGCCATCACGGTCAATAAGCGGTCTTGGGAAAAGCTACCTCCAGAAGTTCAGAATATCCTGGCTGAGACAGCTATCGATTATCGGGACCATGTGGCGAAGTTGGCCGTATCCAAAGGCTCTGAAAGTGTTAAGATTTTTCAGGAGAATGGTGGGACGATTGCCGCAATGTCGGCTGAAGAGCGCAAGCAATGGGCGATCAATATGCCCAATATTGCGAAAGAGTGGGCTGACGGTCTTGAAGAAAAAGGACTGCCTGGCCATGAGATCTTGAAGTTCTACATGGATACCATGCGGGCCAACGGGCAGGATATTTCCCGACATTGGGATCGAGAGTAATTATTTATGGAAGACGTAAGTTCTACAGGATCAAACGGTAAGTTTGATCGGGTCCTGGAAATTGTCCTATCGAATCTAAATAGTATCGGTTCGGTCTGGATTTTTGTGCTGACCATTCTGATCAATATGGATGCTTTTGGTCGGAAGCTTTTCCATTCACCCATTGATGGGGTGAACGAAATCGTCGAGCTCTCCATTGTTGGTATTGTGTTTCTGCAGTTGGGCGATGCGACACGCAAGGGACGCTTACCTCGGTCGGACGGACTCTTTCATATCATTGGAAGGAAATGGCCCACCTTTGGTAAATTTCATGCAGCTCTGTTCGACCTACTAGGTGCAGTATTCATGGGGCTGATACTCTGGGGGAGTGTGCCGCTCTTTTTCGAAGCCTATCGAGCAGATTTCTATGTAGGTGTCGAAGGTGTATTTACTGCACCGGTTTGGCCGATTAAATTGATCATTGTCATCGGCTGTGCGGTTACGCTCCTGCAATTCGTTGTCTTCATTCAGAGAAATTTGAGTAGGCCGAGGGCTGAACCGGCAACCGTAACCAAGATAGATTAGCGGAATGACTGAAATTCAAATAGGTTTACTTTCGGTAGTCTTGATCCTCGTCTTGATTTACTCTGGATTGTACATTCCCGTGGCCTTGGGTTTGGTCTCTTTTGTCGGAGTGTGGATGCTGCGTGGAGATATTGACGTGCCGATTTCCTTACTTTCGTTGGCTGCTGCAGACAGCATTGCAGAGCCTACCTTTGCGGTGGTTCCTTTGTTTGCTTTAATGGGGCTGTTGATCAGTCATGCGGGGGTGGGTCGAGATATCTATGAGGTCTCCAATTATATTTTTCGCAGACTCCGAGGCGGATTGGGAATAGCAACCGTTGCGGCCAATGCCATCTTTGCATCGATTACTGGCTCATCTATTGCCTCAGCATCGGTGTTTACCAAAGTGTCGATTCCGGAAATGAAGCGATTCGGATATACTCCGCGATTCACAGTGGGAGTAGTAGCCGGTAGCTCTGTTCTTGGCATGTTAATCCCTCCAAGTGTGATGCTCATTCTCTATGCCATAATCACCGAACAATCGGTGGGGCATATGTTCATCGCTGGTGTGATTCCGGGAATACTGCTTTCCGTCGCCTTTGGAGTGGCGATTCTTTCTATGGCCACATTCTTCCCGAAGATGGTCATGAAAAGCGGGAGTGAGAAAGTCGAAGAACAAGGCCAGTCGCTGAACGGCTTGCAGATTCTACGTATGGTTTTTCCTATCGTTCTATTGGTAGGTATTGTGTTGGGCGGCATTTACACCGGCTGGTTTACCGCTACTGAGGCTGGTGCCGCTGGGGCAGTAGGAGCTCTGATTGTAGCCGTCGCCAAAAGGCGTTTAACATTCAAGGGGTTTTGGAAAGTTCTTATAGAGACCGGTCATATTACCGCCTCTATTCTGCTGCTCTTGATTGCTGCTTCCATGTATAGCCGAATGCTGGGGATAGCTGGATTGCCAACCACCTTTAGTGAATGGATTCAGCACCAGGAATTCGGGTTTGTAGGGATCATGATTATTTACGTGATCCTCCTGGTGCTCATGGGGACCATCTTGGATACGGTGTCCATTATTCTTATCATAGTTCCTCTCTTTTTGCCCATTCTGACACCCTTGGATATCCACTTGGTGTGGTTTGGAATTGTTACAGTCATCGGTGCAGAGATCGGATTACTAACGCCACCATTGGGTGTATCTTGTTTTGTGATTCATAGCTCGCTGAATGATCCGGAGATAAAATTATCAGATGTATTTATCGGAGCCTTTCCATTTGCTCTGATCATGTTGGCAGTTCTCATTTTAATAATCAGTTTTCCCTCTCTTTCCTTGGTCTTTCTTTAAGACCTCTGACCATTATTCAGAATAACACTCTATGAAAAATCTTACAGAAGGTAACATAACCGATGCGGTCCTTAAAGCCATCGATGGGACCAAAGAACCTCGGGCGAAAGAGGTGATGTCGAGCTTGATTCGCCACCTGCACGCCTTTGTTAAGGATGTTCAATTAACTCAAGATGAATGGGAAGCCGCGATTGAATATCTCTACGATACGGGACAAATCACCGGACCCACGCGCAATGAATTTATCCTGACATCTGATACCCTGGGAATTTCGTCCTTGGTGGATATTATCAACAGCAATCCCGATGGAGGTACAGAAGCGAGCGTGTTAGGGCCCTTTTACATTGAGGGCTCGAAGATGGTTGAAATTGGCACCAACTTGATCGGCGACAGTGAAGGGGAGCCTACCGTGGTTTCAGGCACCGTCAGGACACTGGGTGGTGATCCGATCGAAGGCGCAATTATTGACGTATGGCAAACCGCTGCCAACGGGCTCTACGAAAATCAGGATCCCGAACAGCCGGAGAATAACCTGCGTTGCAAAATGCTGACCAACAAAGACGGCTATTACGAATTTACCACTATCAAGCCTGTCAGTTATAAAGTTCCGACCGATGGACCGGTGGGTCGCATGCTCGACTTGCAGGGGAGACATGCCTGGCGTCCGTCCCATCTGCACTACAAAGTGAGCGCGGAAGGGCACCGCAACCTGATAACCGAAGTTTTTTGTGAAGAGGACGAATACATTGAGGAGGATGCTGTGTTCGGTGTCCGTCAATCTCTGGCGGTACCGTATAAGTTGGTCACCTCTGAAGAAGAAGCTGAAAAGTACGGCATTCCATCTCCTTTCTATAAAGTCGATTTCGATTTCGACCTCGAAGCACTCTAATCTCAACCCCATCTAAACAGTGGCACAATCTTCCTGGGAAGCACATCACGAGCACGTCAAAGCAAAGGGTCTCTTAGCCAAAAAACTCTATGTAGTTCTTACCAAGCCAGCTGGTGGTATGGATGCGGTCATGGAGCACTTGCAGGAACATCTCAAATACCAATTGGAATTGGAGGCGAATGGTTCGATATTCGCCGCCGGACCTTTTGCGGATGATGCTGAGCAGGAATGGGAAGGCGAGGGGATGGTTATCCTGCGCGCAAGCTCTATCGATGAGGCCCGGTCCATAGCCGAGAACGATCCCATGCATAAGAGTGGGGCGCGCACATTCCGAGTCAGGCCCTGGATGATGAACGAAGGATCGATCACGCTCAAGGTGACCTATTCCAATGGGCAACGAGAGTTGATATAATTCAGTGCGGTTTGTTAACCGACCGCCTCAATAGAGAGACAATTATCGACATACCAAATTTAAAACATAGATATACAACCATGAGCGAACACGGCAAACATTACAAAGAAGACCAGTATTGGGTCAGCCCATACAACTTTCATCCAGAGGTCACAGGTGAACTCAATTTACCAGAGAAGGTGGAGATTCACGATGCGACCCTTCGAGATGGCGAGCAAACACCTGGGCTAGTTTTTACAGTCGAAGAAAAAGTTGCGATTGCAAAGAAGCTGGACGAAGTCGGTATCGATCGGATCGAAGCTGGAATGCCAGCGGTTTCTCCACAGGATTTTGAAGCGATTAAGCAAATTTCCGCTCTGGGTCTTGACGCCAAAATTTATACCTTCGCTCGTGCTATGAATGCCGATATCGACAGAGCAGTCGAATGTGGAGCCGACGGTGTGATCATCGAAGTACCCATTGGTTATCCGAAGCTCAAATACCAATTTAATTGGACCTGGGAAGACGTCCTAAAAAAGAGTGCGGATGTGATCAATTACGCCAAAGAAAAAGGACTCCACGCTGTCTTCTTTCCCTACGATACGACACGGGCTCGCGAAGATGACCTGACTAATCTGCTCACCGGCATTATGAAGCATTCCTCGCCGGATTCGATTGGCGTGGTAGACACGATGGGCTGTGCGACTCCTGAAGCGATTAAGTACTTGGTGCAAAAGGTCAATGGACTTACGGGGCTTCCCGTTGAGATCCACACGCACAATGATTTCGGAACGGGCGTTGCTACTGAGCTGGCAGCCGTCACGGTTGGCGCCACTTGTGTCCACAGTTGTGTCGGTGGACTCGGTGAACGAACCGGTAATGCTGCCCTTGAGGAGCTAATTCTCTGCCTCGAACTACTCTACGGGTACGAAACAAAATACGATCTGGCGAAATTGCCTGAACTTGGAAATCTTTTGGCAGACATCACCGGCATTCCCTACGCCTTGAATAAACCCATTCTGGGAGACAGGAACTTTACACGCGAATCTGGTATCGGCGTTAACTTGGTTGTCGAGAAGCCGCTGGCTATGTTCGGCACGCACCCGGCACTAACTGGTAGAACCGGCGATATCGTATTGGGTAAGAAAAGTGGTAAGGCATCGATTATCTATAAGCTGAATGAACTCGGTATTGACGGCGTGAGTGATGAGCAGATCACGCAATTGTTGGCCGAGGTCAAACAGGCGGGGATTGCTAAAAAGCGAATTCTGACTAACGACGAGTTCAAAGAAATCTTAGCCAATGTTACTTAGGTTGTTCTTCACTGGTTCAACCCACCAAGTTTCATTTCGGTGGCATTAAGAACACTAGCATTGATTTTTTAAAACTATGTCTGAGAACTCGACGCCTGGCGACGCTATTAAAAACCTGAGAGACCGTATCCAAAATTTGGATCACAATGGTCTGGACTTATTATTTCGAAATGCTCGTTCCTTCAAGAAGTGGCAAGATCGCGAGGTAGAGAATTCTGTTCTTCGGGAATTGTATGAGGTGATGAAGTGGGGACCTACTTCGCAGAATTCCAATCCTGCGCGTTATTTGTTTCTGAAAAGTGAAGAAGCCATCAGTCGTACGATTCCGTCTTTACACGAAGGGAATATTCCCAAGGTAAAAGTATCTCCGGTAGTGGCTATCATTGCTTATGATACTCAATTTTTTGAGTATTTGCCAAAGTTGTTTCCAATAAAGGATGTGAGTGGCTTGTATAGGGATAATCCTGAGAAAGCCGAATCAACTGCCTTCCGTAATAGCTCACTTCAAGGGGCCTACTTCATGCTAGCTGCCCGTGCCCTCGGTTTAGACGTCAATGGCATCTCCGGCTTCCACAATGACATCATCGATAAGGAGTTCTTTGCTGACGGACGTTACAAGTCGAACTTCCTTTGCTGTCTCGGTTACGGAGAAACGGAAGGCTTACATCCGCGCGGCCCGCGAATGGATTTCGATGAGGTAGCGGAAATCTTGTAACAGCAGCTCCTGCAAAACTAGTCTCCTGGGCCACCTGGTGGAGGACCACCCCGAGGTCCACGAGCTCCAGGACCACCGCCGGGCCGAGGACCACCGCCTCCAGGACGTGGAGGAAGGCCGATCGGTAATACAATTCCATTGTCCGCCACGTAAGTATCCCAGGACTTCAGAAGGTCTGCTCTGATTTCCGGCATCGCCTCAGAGAGGTCATTGGTTTCACCCGGATCGACGGAAAGGTCAAAGAGACCCCATTGATCAGCCAACTCAGGTACCTTCTGTCCGCCTTCGGTAGCCTTGGATGTTAACCACACCAATTTATAATCCCCTTTGCGTAATGCTCGATGTCCAAACACTTCCCAACCGTAGGTGAAGTCATCCGGACGGACTGAATCAGCGTCACCAAAAAGGACAGGCAACAGGGAATGTCCTTGCACCTCATGGATAGGTTTTCCGTTGCTACCCGTTTTCAAGTGGCTGCCCCCGGCTAGTTCTACAAAAGTTGGATAGAAATCGACTACGCCCATAAACTTATCGTTCAACTGACCTTTCTTGGTCATGTCCTTATGGTAGAAAAATGCAGGGCCGAGTGATCCTCCTTCAGAGCTATGGGATTTGAAATAGCGCCCGACACCCACGCCGGCTTGAGCCCATTTTTCACCGTAATAAATGTAGGAGTTAATACGCCCCAAATTTTCTAAGCTGTTATCCCAACCACGAGCTGGGCCTCCTCGATCAATACCTTCTGCACCATTGTCAGAGATGAAAATGATCAGGGTGTCTTCATATTCGTCGATCGCCTTCAGGTGATCCAAAAGTCGTCCTACGTTCTGGTCGATGCCGTCGACCATCGCCGCATAAATTTCCATTTCTCTTGAAGCGACTGCTTTTTCTTCTGAGGTGAGATTGTCCCAGGCAGGAACCGATTTTAGACGGGGATACATGACTGCTTCCTCGGGGATCACTCCGAGTTCTTTTCCACGGACAATACGTTGTTCACGTAGTACCTCGTAACCTTTATCATACATGCCCTTGTATTTATCAATATACTCGTCGGGTGCTTGAAGGGGCCAATGAGGTGCGGTGTAAGCCATATAGGCAAACCAGGGCTTCCCGCTATCAGCGTCCTTATCCAGATACTCAATCAATAGGTCCGTATAAAAGTCTGTTGAGAAAAAATCTTTCGGCAGTTCATCGACCTTCTTTCCATCTGCAAAGTAAGTGCCCAGTTGGTCGGGGCGAAAACGACCCATATCATGAAAGTGACTGGCGAAGCCTTCCATCAAGGAATACGATCGGTTAAACCCACGCGCAGTTGGCAGTAGGGCTGGTTCGCTGCCCAAATGCCATTTCCCAAGAAAATAGGTATTGTAGCCGCTCTGTTGCAGTAGGTCTGAGAAAGGCACTACGTCCCGACTTAAATGAGATTCGTATCCTGGCACACCGATTTGATTAGCCGTTTGGTGCATGGCGCCACCCGCATTACGATTGTCGGTTCCTGCCATAATGGAAGCGCGAGTGGGCCCGCAGACCGCTTCGTTGTGGAAATCGGTAAGAATGAGGCCGGCTCGCGCAAGCTGGTCCAAGTGTGGCGTTTCAATTTCTCCACCATATACGCCCAGGTCAGTGTAGCCAAGGTCATCGGCAACGATGAATAGGATATTCGGTTGAGAGCCTTTGATTTCAGCCAAGGTATTGGTGCTCGAGGCGTTGTCCCCGCTTTGTCCGCCATTGCATGCCGAAAAGAAGAAAGTTAGCGCGCATACGAGTGCACAAACAAGCAGATGTTTTTTCATAGAGGTAACCCTGGGTTAATTGGTTTTAAGACGATTGTACAAGTATCTGCGTAATAGTTGAGCTCTATTGCGAAGATGCTATACATTTAGTCTGCTGACAAAAAGTATGGAGTCCAGAAGGAATGCCCAAAGATTCATCAATATCGGTCCAGTTGTAATTCTAAAGCCTCGTCTTTCGGAGGTTTTCTGCTTGCTAAGAGACTTTCCTGAAAAGAGATTAGAGGTGCCGAGGAGAAACCGGTGAATGATATGAGGGAGCAGGAACGAATAGTTGGTAAAGACACGGATTCAGTACCAACATACGCACTACAGACTGTTCAGCCAAATTTTCATTCTCTGGATGTAACCTTTACCAGATCTGGTCGTTTAAAAAGTATCTCTTCAGGTCTCGAAATCGGACTACGCTGACGATCGTTAACGCTAGTGGGGACTTCTCGTCTTCAGATCAGACTCAATCACAGACTATACACCCAAGTACAAACAATATGAGGATCATATATACTCTTATCGCAGCTGCGCTTACCTCTCTTTGCAGTCTATTGGTATTACCCTCAACCGCAGTGGCACACCATGGAGTCACTGGACAATTCGACCTGGAGCAGGTTTTAACCGTGACAGGCAAAGTCAACCGCGTGCGTTTTGTAAACCCACATTCCTATGTCTATTTCAAAGTGAGCAATAGCCAAGGCAAGGAGGAGCAGTGGCGCTGCGAATTACGTTCGGGCAGTTTGCTTAAGCGCAAAGGTTGGACAACAGATATGTTTCCAGTTGGTTCCACCATCAAATTATTTGGTTCACCGGATCGTCGTGATCCAAAGACGGTCTATACTGAAACCATAACCTTTGAAGATGGTTCGGTTCTCGCTCGTTATGATGCACTGGACAAGTCAGGGAATATTATGGTTGGAGAGCGTGATCTCAAACGAGAAGACGGTACACCGAATTTAGCAGGAAATTGGTCAGAAATTGTAAGAGATAGCCCTCCACCTCAAGGTCCACGCCCAAGAGCAGATGGACCGACAGCGGATCTCAACCTCGCTCCAGATGGCTCCCCGGTAAGGGTAGGTTTACCTCCTCCAACTGGTCGACCTCAAGCAGCCGGAGGCGGTGGTGGCGGTGGACGGCCCCGGGGTGGTGGAGGTGGTGGAAGACCTCGCCCTTCACCCTACGTGTTGACCCAGATTGCCATCGATGAGCAGGACGATTATACGGAGGAGCAGAATCCTCAATTCAACTGTCAGCCCACCAACATTATCCTTGATTATGCAAAGGATCAGATGATCAATAAAATAGAGCAAACCGGAGCTGGAATCATCTTTTCCTACGGTTTTATGGACCTGGTGCGGACGATTCATTTAGTTGGTGGCTTTCCCAATGAGATTGAACCCAGTTTGGCAGGCTATTCTCTTGGTAAATGGGAAGGTGATACTCTGGTTGTTACAACCAAAGGATTTAAACCAGGATTCCTTCGAGCTGTTGGTGGCCGTGCCAGAACAGCGGTTCGCCACAGCGATCAGATGGTCATCACCGAGCGCTTCACTATGAGTGAAGATGGCAATGAGTTGACCCGTGACTATACAGTGGTAGATCCCATTTACCTGGCAGAACCCTACAAGGGTTCAAATGCGTCCCAGCACACGACCGAGGCGTTCATCACTTACGAGTGCGTAGAGCTGAAAGATGACATGCAGAACTAGGTATCGAGGTGACTGATACACAACCTGAGAACTAACTGCATTTCAGTTCGTTTAGATTAAACTTGGCTCGACTAACAATGATACCTGAAAAACTATAAACATGACTATAAAGCAAACATCCATAGCCGCCTTACTTGCACTCTCGTGCAGCCTAATATCTCTTCCCTCTACTGCGGTGGCCCACCACGGTGTTTCAGGGCAGTTCGATCTTGAGCAGATATTGACCGTAACAGGTGTGGTGAATCGCGTTCGATTTGTGAACCCGCATGCCTACCTCTATTTCAAAGTCACGAACGATCAAGGGAAGGAGGAGCAATGGCGTTGCGAGTTGCGGGCAGGCAGCTTACTTAAGCGCAAAGGTTGGACCACAGATATGTTCAAGCCAGGAACCAAAATTAAAATTTTTGGATCACCAGATCGTCGTGATCCTAAGACGGTTTATACTGAAACCATTACCTTTGAAGATGGCTCTGTTATCGCACGCTATGACGTATTAGATAAGTCTGGAAACATCGTCATCGGGGAACGTGACCTCACACGTGAAGATGGAACGCCTAATTTAGCTGGTAACTGGTCCACGCCTCAAAGAGATGCCCCAGGACCCCGTGGTGCACTTCCAAGAGCGGATGGACCTCCCAAAGGCATTGAACTGTCAGCTGACGGCACTCCGATAAGAGTTGCCGCTCCTCCGTCTATGAATCGTCCGCAAAGAGGCGGTGGTCCAAGAGCTGAGGGTCAAAGAGGCCAAGGAGGTCCGGGAGGCCGAGGAGGCCCTGGTCGAGGAGCTGGCGGTCCTGCCAGACCAGCACCTTTTGTGATGACACAAATTGGCATAGATGAGTCCGACGATTATTCGGGAGATCAGAATCCTAGGTTCAATTGTCAACCAACTAATATTATCTTTGATTATGACTTCGATCAAATGATCAACAAGATCGAACAAACAGGCTCGGGGATTGTAATAACTTACGGTTTTATGGACATGGTTCGTACCATTCACCTGGTTGGTGACTTTCCTGATCAAATTGAACCCAGTGTCGCAGGTTATTCCGTAGGAAAATGGGAAGGCAATACTTTGGTCGTTCAAACCAAAGGCTTTAAGCCAGGATTTCTTCAAGCACCTGGAGGTAATCGAAATAGCTGCGTTCGACATAGTGACCAGATGGAAATTACTGAACGCTTCACTATGAGTGATGACGGCTCCGAATTAGTTCGCGAATATACTGTGCTAGACCCTGTTTACCTGGCCGAACCCAGCTCACATAGGAATCAATCCGTCTATACCAGTGATCCGTACATTCCAACAGAATGTGAGGAGTTGAAAGACGATATGCAGCAGTAAGGGATTTGCTGAGCACTATTTCCCACCAAACCAGATAATGACCATGAAGCGAATTTTTATCACCGGATTGCTTGCATTCTTGCTGAGCATGTCGTTTTTATCGTCTACCGCGGTAGCGCACCATGGTATCACCGGGCAGTTTGACCTGGAGCAAGTCCTGAGAGTGAAAGGAGTTGTGAACCGGGTTCGCTTTGTGAACCCCCATGCATACGTCTACTTCAAGGTAACCAACGATGCAGGCAAAGAGGAGCAGTGGCGCTGTGAATTGCGTTCTGGCAGCTTGCTCAAACGCAAGGGTTGGACCACTGACATGTTTGCTATTGGTAGCACCATTGAGATATTTGGATCACCAGATCGACGTGATCCAAAAACAGTTTATACCGAGACGATTACTTTTGAAGACGGCACAGTCGTCGCTCGCTACCAGGCATTAGACGCATCAGGAAATGTCGTCCTTGGTGAGCGTGATCTCACGCGTGAAGATGGAACTCCTAATTTGGCGGGAAACTGGTCGGAACCCGTACGAGATGGTCCACCACCATTCGATCCTACGCCCAGAGCTGATGGACCTCCGCCAGAATTGGATCTCTCAATTGACGGATCCACTCAACGCGTGGAGATACTTCCGCCCGTGGGAAACCAGGGAAGGCCCGGAGGCGGAGGTGGCCGGTCGCGAACACGATATGTACCTACGCAGATCGGACAAGATGACGCAGCTAACTACTCTGGAGACGATAATCCGCGATTCAATTGTGAACCGACCAATATCATTTTCGATTATGCCTTTGACCAGATGATGAACAAGATCGAGCAAACGGGATCTACCATCGTGATCAGCTACGGCTTTATGGACCTGGTGCGCACCATTCATTTGGTCGGAGACTTTCCTGATAGCATTGAACCTAGTGCCGCAGGCTACTCCATTGGTAGATGGGAAGGGGATACCCTGGTCGTCCAAACAAAAGGTTTTAAGCCAGGATTTCTGCAAGCTCCTAGAGGATCTAGAGGAGGCGTTCGGCACGGTGACCAGATGGAAATCACAGAACGCTTCACCATGAGTAAGGATGGTAAAGAATTAACACGCGAATACAAGGTCGTTGATCCGGTCTACCTAGCCGAATCCTATTCGGGCTCAAACTCATCCTTGTATACGGCCGACAAGTTCATTCCATACGAATGCGAAGAATTGAAGGACGATACACAATAAATGATGCGCAGTACCTGATAGATGGATACGTCATATGATAAATTAACGGTAGGCTGAATTTCGAATGGAAGAAATATTGTGGTGGATAGAAGATTCTAAAATTGGGATGCTCGTCTCGAGTTCCCAATGGGGATATCCGATTGTGCTGTCCTTGCACGCAGTTGGGATGGCGGTTCTGGTCGGCGTATCGTTGATACTGGCCTTCAGGGCTTTGGGGTTTGGTAGGGAAATTCCGGTTACTGCTTTGGATCCCTATTGGAACGTCGCAGTCTACGGATTCATTTTAAACCTGTTATCAGGCGCGGCTCTTTTTATGGGTAGTGCTTCGACTCTTTTTTACAACACGGCCTTCCATATCAAATTAATTGGGGTGGTGATTGGATTGATGCTAACCTGGTGGTTAGTGAAAGTATGTGTGAAGGGTGACGGTGAGATCTCCGGAGCACATCGCGGAATTGCCGCAGGCTCTGTTGTGGCTTGGGCAGTGGCACTCATTGCGGGACGTCTAATTGGGTATTTTTCATAGAGGACTGAGATATGGAAACACTTATTCAATGGCTGAATAGCACTGCGCTCAATAAATACATTATGTCGGAGGCCTGGCTTTGGCCTACCTTGGAAATATTCCATTTCTTTGGTCTGTGCCTACTACTGGGGTCTGTTATCATCTTTGATCTTCGAGCTTTGGGTGTCGCACGTGCTGTGCCTCTTATCCGAGTCGAAATCTTTATGGTTTCAGCGATGGTTGGGTTCATTATCAATTTGATCACCGGGATTATTTTCATAATCGGAGACCCGGATCGTTATTTACCGAATATTGCCTTTCGTATCAAAATGATCCTGATCGTGATAGCCGGGCTAAATGTCGTCTATTACATGTGGCGAATACGCCCTCAGATCTTACAAGGGCTCGAGGGAAAAGATCTATCTGGCGGGGCTCGTTTCGTTGCAGCTCTTTCGCTGATCCTCTGGACCTGTGTAATCGTATTTGGGCGTATCATTCCCTATGTGGAATATTAAGAACAGCACCAGAGCGATCGATGCGCGATCGATCTTCCTGTCCTTCGTAGGATTGATTTTGCTCAACCAAGCTTTCGCTCATGGGGTAGCTGAAGGAGATCAAAGTTTCCTGGCTAGGGCCGAGGGAGTCTGGGCCGGTCCTTTCATGTATCTCGGTGCCAAACACATGGTCACCGGCTACGATCATCTGCTCTATCTAGCAGGAGTCATTTTCTATCTGGGAAAACTGACCGACGTCGTAAAGTTCGTCAGTCTCTTTGCCATCGGCCATTCTATTACACTCTTGTTCGGAGTATTAGCACACATCCACATCAGTCCTTATTTTATCGATGCGATCATTGGTCTTTCGATTTGTTACAAGGCTCTGGAAAACCTGGGTTCCATTCGTTTCATCGATCCCAAGCTGGCTGTGTTCGGTTTTGGTCTGGTTCACGGTTTCGGTCTTTCGACCAAATTGCAGGATCTGACGCTATCCAGTGATGGATTGGTGCCCAATATGATCTTCTTTAATATCGGTGTCGAAATCGGACAGGTGATTGGACTCGTCTTCCTCTTTATGGGTCTGACCTGGCTGCGTGATCGCTCTGACTTCGAGCCAGTTTCACGCAATGCAAATGTTCTATTGTTCGGCTCTGGCCTCATCTTTTTTGGTCTACAGGCAACCGGCTATTTTATTTATTAAGGTAACATTATGACTGACAAAACATCGTGGTCTATTGGAAAGAAACTGGGATTGGCTGCCCTTGGCGCTGTCATCCTGTTAGTAATGGTCGTTCTGCCCGCTGAGTATGGGATCGATCCTACCGGGTTCGGCCGCTTAACCAGCATTAGCAAATTGTCGGAGAGTGCGCCGGCTGCAGGACAAGACTTCGGGCAAACCATGGAATTCAATATAGCCGAATATGACGTCACGGCTGAGAGAATCGAAGAGTCGATCCAAGGGCTAATAAAACTCGAGGAAGTTCCTTTTAGAACGGAGACCATCGACTTGAAAATCGAGGACTTTGGCGAAATGGAACACAAATTCATCATGCCGGCCGACTCGACCTTGGTCTATTCGTGGGAAGTCTTGGGAGCTAAAAGCGATGGCGTATACTTTGAATTTCATGGCCATCCTTCAACCGCAGATGCTCCTAATTATCCCGAAGGTTTCGAGCAGGCCTACAGCAAAGGTGAAGGCACCTCTCAGAGTGGTTCCTTCACGACTCCCTTTCCTGGCTACCATGGCTGGTACCTTATGAACCTGGAAGAGGCGGAGATTACCGTGCGTTTAAATGTTAGTGGTTACTGGACGGAGCACAAAGAAATGTACCGAGCAGTGGACGGCAAGGTTATCAAAACCGTCGAGTTTTAGTTTTCCTAAATCTCGAACTCTAATTTTCCGCAAAGCAACTTCTCAATCCGGTTACAAACTATGGCAAAATCTAGATTCATACTCGTTGGTGCGATACTCGTTATCGCGTCGTTTCTTAAAGCAAGTGAAAGGCCCCATATATTATTTATATCCATCGATGACTTGAACGATTGGATTGGGCCCTTAGGGCATGAACAAGCCAAGACGCCCAACATGGATCGACTTGCTGAGCGTGGCATAACATTTACCAATGCGCATAGTCCATCCATGATCTGCAACCCAACTCGAACCGCTATTATGTTAGGTCTTCATCCTTCGAGTACAGGTATTTTTGGCAATGGACCGGATTGGAGAACCATAGATGCCACTAAGGATAAAGCGACCATTCCTCGCTTTTTTAGAGAGGCAGGCTACCAGACCGTCGGGGCAGGAAAGTTATTCCACGGCTCAACTTTTGCCCCTGCTGCTTACCTCGGATATAACGATCCAAATGGTTGGGATGCTTTCTGGCCATCCTTGGACCGGCAATTGCCAGATGAAATCGGTCCTCACGAACGGCCAGCGAATGGAGGTCCTGAGCGGAATTTTGACTGGTCACCAGTAGTTGCCCACGATTCAGCTATTGGCGATGGACAGGTGGTAAGCTGGTCTGTTGAAAAAATACTCGAACAAAGTGAGAGTCCCAGGTTTAACGCCGTGGGAATCTACCGGCCACACGAACCCTGGTTCGTTCCGCAATCTTATTTTGATCTATATCCATTGGAAAGTATTCAGCTCCCAGAAGTTTTGGAAGGAGATTTGGATGATGTTTCCCCGGTTGCTACCTCGAGGGGAGGTCCTGCCGGCAGAACGAGTTCTTTTGCTCTCCATGATTGGGTGCTTGAAGATAAATCTCTCAAACGATGGAAGGAAGGCGTTCAGGGGTACCTCGCAAGTATAAGTTTTGCGGATACGATGCTTGGTCTAATCTTGGATGCACTGGATGAAAGCGGCCGAGCAGACGATACCATCATCGTCCTGTGGTCGGACCATGGGTTTCATTTGGGAGAAAAAGGTCGTTGGCGGAAAGGATCTCTCTGGGGTGAGTCGCATCGCGTTCCTTTTATTGTCGTTGCACCAGGAGTTACCACACCCGGTAGTACTTCCCATTCTCCCGTTTCGACCATGGATCTCTATGCCACTCTAACTGAGTTGACTGGACTGAAAGCGCCTGACCACGTTCAAGGAACAAGTTTGGTTCCTTTGTTAAAAGATCCAAATAAGCGTCCTGATCGTGCCGTGGTTTCTTCCTCCGCCTTTAGAACGCATGTGGTATCTGGAGAGCGGTTTCGATATCTGAGTTATCCCGATGGTTCTGAAGAGTTTTACGACATCGAAAATGATCCCCATGAATGGCACAATCTGGCCTCTGATTCCGGCTATGCAGGTCATAAAACCAGACTGGCTAAATGGCTCCCCAAGAAGAATGCACCGCAAATAGGCGGCGCTCGTGGAGGTGGTCGTGGCGGAGCTGGACGGCAGGGGGGTCCTGGAGGGCGTGCTCAGACTGGTCCTCGCGGAGAAGGTCCTCAAACAGGACAGGGTGGTGGTCGCCGGCCTCGTGGCGAGAACTCGGATGGTCCCAATAGAAGGCAAGCTCAGGGGCAGAATTAGAACAACTCCTTTACCGCGGGTTTTGTAAGCTTACCCATGGCATTTCTGGGTAGTGATTCTACGATCAGAAGTTTTTTAGGAAGTTTATAATGAGAGAGTTTGTCGCGACACCAATCCCGGAGGTCATCCAACGCCAGGCTTGAGCCTTCCTCAAGGGCCACGGCTGCTGCAACAACTTCACCCCAGGTGTCATCCAGATGCCCAATCACAGCGCATTCTTTAATCAAAGGGTGTTGTAAGAGCACGGCCTCAATTTCCAAAGCCGATAATTTGTAACCTCCACTCTTGATGATGTCTACGGAGAGTCTCCCCATTATTCGGTAGTAACCGTTTTCTATGACGGCCATGTCTCCGGTGCGGAACCAGCCATTTTCAAATGACTCTGCTGTAACATCAGGACGCTTCCAATATTCATTGAAGACACAGGGGCCGCGCACTTGAATTTCTCCTGGTTCGTTTTCAACCGTCACCCATTCGCCTGATTCGGCCACGAGTCGAACTTCGACCTGTGGTAGGGGTTTGCCAACAGCTCCTGGCCGACGTTCACCATGAAATGGATTGGACAAGGCCATGCCGATTTCGGTCATTCCATAGCGTTCTAAAAGCTTTTGTCCTGTTAATTCAGTCCAGGCTTTATGAACGCTGGCAGGTAGGGCGGCCGATCCTGACACCATCAGTCGCAGGTTTTTGAATCCTCGGACTACTGCTCTTCGTTCCTCTTCCGCCAGTGCTTCCAGTGCTTCAATCAGTTTTACATAGATAGTGGGCACGGCCATGAAAACGGTGTAGGCGTCTTCTTCGACTCGTTTCAAAATGTTAGGACTGTCAAACTTTGGAAAGGCTTCGACGGTTGCACCCATCCATAGGGCGCAGGAAAGCACATTGATGATTCCGTGAATATGGTGGAGTGGTAGAAAAAGCGGAATGCGATCGTTGGTCTGCCACTCCCAGGCTTCGACCAGGGATTCAATTTGTGCCTGAAGATTTGCGTGAGATAAAACCACACCCTTCGGCTTACTAGTGGTACCGCTAGTATAAAGAATCATGGCTCTCCTTGAAGGATCCAGTTTGGGTAGCGGTTTTACGGATACGAGAACCAACTGCTCAAGGACAATTAGCGGTATGTCGAGTTGTTGGCAAAGAGCTGCTATTTTGGCGTTTTGATCTTCAGTCGCCACGACCATGCTCGTTTCTGAATTGAGGAGCGCATACTCCAGTTCCGGTTCGGCTGCGGATAAGCATAAAGGGACGAGAACTCCACCGGCACGCCAGATTCCCCATTGAATGGTTGCATACTCGAAGCCTGCTGGAGCCAGAAAGGCGATCCGTGCTTCCTTTAAGTCGTCTTTTCCGTCTAATAACCTATAAGCCAAGCTAGCTGATTGGGTGAACAAGTCTTTGTAACTGGAATCCTTGGTGCCAGAGCGAATGGCGATCTTTTCGCCATGTCCGCGTGCTCGAGTAAATAAAGGAAGCTCTTGCATGAAGTTTATAGAAAACGCTCTTTGGAATTAGTTTTAGAGAGAGTCGTTACCCGAGCGTACCACTCAATAGAATTTATGAGCTTTTTTCATGTCCGGATTTGCTATGCCTTTGGGCTGATTCCATAAGCGGAAGGGATCATCGTGCTTCTGCATCTGCTCGAGGAGGATTGCTTCCATTTCGGCGAGTTTGTCGGCATAAATGGGATGTTCGGCCAGGTTGGTCTGATGGCTTTGTGGTTCGATTCCGGTTAATGCTACAACCGCAGGGTCGTGGTGTTCGGGGATAAATTCGTTGGGATTGTCTGCCAGGTTAAACAAATGAGTGATCTGATACTTGCCATCGTAGACGTCGTACTTGGTGAGCTTCCAATCGCCCTTGCGAACCGCGCGTAACCCAGGCCGTGTCTCAGCAGCGAATACTCCATAAATGACATCTCGTATCGTTTTCTTTTTACCGGTTAAGACGGGTTTTAAGCTTAGGCCTTCATTTGTATCGGGTGCTTCAATACCGGCTAAATCACAGAGCGTGGCGAGTGCGTCGAGTAGGTAAACGTTTCCTGGCTCGCGGGAACCTGCTTTGATTCCCGGGCCTTTAACGATGAAAGGAACGCGCCAACTGTGTTCATACAGGTTCTGTTTTCCCTGGAGACCATGACGGCCGATGGCTATGCCATGATCGGAGGTATAAATGATGTAGGTGTTTTCCAACTCACCCATTGATTCCAACTTTTCCAATACACGGCCAATTTGAATATCGATGTTTTCACTACAGGCGAATTCTCGACCAAGCTCATTGCGAATGGTTCTTTCGTCGCGGTTGAACCAGACGCCGCTCACTCGTTCTTCATCCCGTGCACCAGGGAGACGAAACGGGAATGGGTGTCCTGGAAGATAATTGGCGGGTAAAGGAGGTTGTTTGGGGTGAGCTTTCGGTAAGGTATCTGGATCGATATGGTTAACGGCGCCATATTTTGCCAGAAGTTCAGGTGTTCCATCACGAGTGTCATGCGGATGAGAGAACCCAAAATATATGAGAAAAGGATCCTGGTCTTTGGCTGCTTCGCGTTCGTTCAGATAGTCTAAAACTTGCTCTCCATGCCATGCGCTGCCCGTCTCGTCTGTTCCACCACGCTTATCGGCATCGCGCCGGACCGTAAACTCCGCATTGGCAGCTTCGTAGCTATTGCCCCGCTTGCAGGTCCGCATGGTATCGTAGCCAGCTCGATTGAATACCGCAGCCAGGGTATTCTTGACCAGATCCGGTGGGACCATGTCAGGATTATTCCAATGAGGGTTGTTATCTCGGCCTGGTCGATTGGGTGTATGCCACAATGTGCGCCCTGACATGATCATATGGCGTGAAGGTGTGCAGACTCCACTGACCCAGGCCCCCATGTGATAGGCTTGATCAATGACCATGCCTTCCCGGGCCAGGCGATCGATATGGGGCGTTTCGAGAATGGAGTCTGGTTCGTAAGTTTTCAGGTCAAAGGGAGCCTGATCGTCCGCAATGATAAAGAGGATGTTGGGTCTGGAGTCAGCGATTACGAAGATACTAACGCACAAAAAAGTCCAAGCATAGAGGAAACAGGTAGCAAGTCGATAGGTAGGCATAGTGACCAGTATGGTCACTGGTCACATGGAGTGGAGACAAAAATACGAACGATCTCCTAATAAGAGTACGTTACCTGTTTCGTCTATCTCTCTTTTGAGACTCTGAAACGGGGGGTGCCATTTCAGATCGCCATGCAGTGTAAAGCGCTTCCATGGCTTTCACGCGTTCAGGCTGCTTCTTCGCAAGATCCTTTGCTTCAGATGGGTCGCTTGCCAAATTATAAAGTTCCAAGCCTTTCGCGTCACCACGGATTTTCCAGTGACCCTTGCGCACTGCCCAACCGGCCTTTGGGCTGGCGGTATCCCAAAAGAGAACGTCGTGATGAGATTTTGTTTTACTTTCGATCAATGGCAGGATGCTTTTCCCGTCGAAGTGTTTGGCTTCGGGGGGAGACAGATCCAGTGCGTCCATCACGGTAGGCAAGATGTCAAAGGAGATCACCGGTGTATCGATTTTTCGACCCCCTTTAAATTGTTTGGGCCAACTAACGATCCACGGGGTGCGGATGCCGCCTTCATAGACCTGCTGCTTGAAACCGCGCAAGATGCCGTTGTCAGCTTCCATGGCTCCGGCGCCACCGTTGTCGGTTAAGAAAAACAAGAGCGTATTGTCCCAGATACCTTCGTCCTTCAATTTGTTGACTACGGAACCGACTCCTTTGTCCAGGTGCTCAAGCATGGCCATAAGTGTCGCTCTTCGCTCTGAGAGGTAAGGATACTTTTTCTTGTAGACATCGATATCTTTTTGCGGGGCCTGAGCTGGGGTATGAACCGCGTTGTAAGCCAGGTAGAGGAAGAAGGGATTGTCCTTCTCGCGATCGATAAAGGCGACCGCTTCTTCGCTAAGCCGCGTGGTGAGATAGCCCTCATACTCATCGGCGGGAATACGAGTCTTATTCCGGTAGATGGGGGCGTAGTCGTCGCCATTGACTCCTTTGGATTCAAAATAGTCGTGTCCTCCACGGCCCATGAACTTGTAGGCTTCGTCAAAGCCACGATTCATGGCGTGCCACTTCAACTCGGGATAATCGTTGTCGAGACCCAGATGCCATTTACCAATGGCCGTACATGTATATTCGTCCGGTAGAAAACCAGGGAACATCCTAAGTTTGGGATCAAAGCCATTGCCACCTTCACCTGCGGTATAGATGCCTACGCGTTGCTGATATTTTCCCAGCATCATGCCTGCTCGGGTGGGAGAGCATACAACACCACTCGTATAGGCTTGTGTGAAGAAAACTCCTTCTTTGGCCAGGCTATCCATATGAGGCGTGTTAACCTCCTTCGGGTGATTCGGATTGAAGCTGATATCCGCGTAACCCTGGTCGTCGGTTAGAATGACTACAATATTGGGACGTTCGGCGGCGAACAGTGCGGTAGCAGTGCAGAGTATTACCAATACTAGGCTGGGGATAAATGGAGGCATTTTCATGGGTATTTCTTTGGGTGAAGATGGGAATGTAAGTTTGAATGAACCAAATGCGAGGATGAACCATGACCTTGGTTGCCGTTGGCGGGTGATAATAGGTTACTTGAGTTCTCTCATATATATGGATCTAATCTTCAATTGGTAACGAAATATTATGATCAAAGTAGCTTCCGTTCAGTTTAACCACGCCCCTGGAAATAAAAGTGCGAACCTAAATACCATAAAAGTATTTTGTGAGCAGGCTTCGATGGAGAAGGTGGAGATCCTTGTTTTTCCTGAAATGTGCATCACGGGCTATTGGCACTTACGAGACTTTCGAAGAACTCAACTTGAAGGTCTGGCCGAGGCGGTGCCGGAAGGGCCATCCACCCAAGCCCTTATCGGGCTGGCTAAACAACATCGACTCATTGTCGGTGCAGGTCTTATTGAAATGGCTCCAGATGGAAAGCTCTACAATTCCTATGTCGTAGTTGAGCCCAATGGTCAGGTTCACTGCCATCGAAAGCTGCATTGTTTCATTAATAAGCATATGTCGAGTGGGGATGAATACACCGTGTTTGAAACGAAACAGGGTTATAAGATCGGTGTGCTTATTTGTTATGATAACAACATCTTTGAGAATGTTCGCATGACTGCTCTTGAAGGTGCGGATATTCTTTTGGCACCTCACCAGACCGGCGGATGCCATTCCGGAAGTCCACACGGCATGAAGCGGATCGATATCCAGCTCTGGGAAAAACGAGACCGGAATCCCGAAGCATTGGAAGAAGCACTCAAAGGTCCGAATGGAAGAGAGTGGCTCATGTGTTGGTTGCCTTCTAGGGCTCACGACAACGGCCTGTTTATTATTTTCAGTAACGGGGTGGGATTAGATGACAATGAGATCAGGACGGGCAACGCCATGGTTATTGATCCTTACGGTCGCATTCTAGCCGAAACCTGCTCGCCCGATAACACCATGGTTCTGGCTGATTTGAATTTGGAGCTATTGGAAAAAAGTTCAGGGCGTCGCTGGATGCGAGGACGTAGACCGGAATTGTATCAAGGTATTGCCAAAACGTCAGGCGATGAAGTGAGTGCCCGTGAAGCTCGGTTTACTTAATTGAATGAGTGTCTTGGGTATGGTTTTAGGTGAGTCAGTCCATTGTACGTTGGAGTAACCGCGTTGATGCTTACTATAATCAACTCCTCGAGTCGGTAACTGGCTAAGCTCTCCAATAATCTGCTCAAAAGTATCGGGTGTCAGCAGATCCGGTAAAACCAAGTAACCTTCCAATTCAATGGACCGGATCTTATCAGCTCGTGTTAGACCTGACCAATTAGTGGCGTCACGCCGGGCCTGAGATATACTTTCCTTGGTATTGGTGAAGGAGGTGTCCATGCCTTATGCTTAGCTCCGTGCTATCAGTCCGTCAAGGAGGACAAACTTCACTCAGCTCTTTGACTCTATGGAAGCATAGCTTTAAGACGCTCGGTGGTCTTTTTGTGGGCTGGATCCGCGGCGAGGTTAAACCATTCATTGGGATCCGTCTGGTGATCGTAGAGTTCAATGCCCTTTGAGCCACCATCCCACTCGGTGTAACGGTAGCGTTCGGTTCGCAAGGATCGACCGTTGATGCCTTCTTTGATGGAGCGGTCCTTACGTCTTACGACCTCAGTGATAGCTGGCTTGCTCCAAGTATGAGAAGGGTTTTCGAGGAGCGGTGCCAGGCTGGCTCCTTCAAGACCTGTGGGAAGGGGAAGTCCGCAGAGTTCGGCCAGGGTAGGGAACAGGTCAATGAGCTCCACTATGCGTAAACTGCTTTGTCCATTTCCTTTAGCCAAAGGATCATAGATGATGAGCGGTACACGAGCCGATTCTTCAAAAAGACTGCGCTTCTGCCACTGGCCTCCGTGTTCGCCCAAAAGCCAACCGTGATCAGAGAAGAAAACAACGATGGTGTTGTCCGTCAGTTCGAGTCGGTCCAGTGCATCGAGCAGCCGACCCACTTGTGCATCCATGAATGAGATAGTTGCCAGGTAAGCCTGGGTAAAAGTCCGAAGTTTCACCGTATCGAGCCCGTAGTTGGGTTCCCAATAATCGTAGCTGGGATCTGGTAATGAAGGTCGATTCTGGGGAGGTGTTTCCGGAAGCTGTACGTCTTCAAGATTATACATATCGAAGTACTTCTCCGTTGCCACGCTTGGCACGTGGGGGCGGAAGAAGCCTGCAGCAATAAAGAAAGGACGGTCCTTATTGGCTTCCATCATTTTGATTGCTTCAGTCGCGACCATGCCGTCGGTTTGTTCTGTGTCCTCACCGCCATCTTTCAAATAGGCCAAGGCGATTCCCAAGTGCATTTCGGGTGTGTAGTTAATTAGCCGATCATGCGATAGACGGTCTCGGCCTTTCGGGTTGGCTGTTTGCTGCCAGGATGGATCATCATCGAAGCCGCTGGTTCCGATTCCCCCGGGAACACCGTAGTGAAAGATCTTCCCAGAACGTGCTACATAATAATCATGCTTCTGAAAGAGCTGTGGTAAGGTTACTACTTGGGGCAAGGCTTCTCGAAAATGGGTTTTGTTTTCTGTTACGTCGGTCGTCCCTGGACGGCGGCCCGTCATGAAGGAAGCTCGGCTGGGATTACAAAGTGGATACTGGCAATATGCTCGCTCGAAGCGGACGCCCTTCTGAGCTAGGCGGTCGATGTTAGGTGATTGAACAATCGGATCACCGTAGCTGCCCAGTCGGTTCGTCAGGTCGTCGGATACGATGAATAGCACATTTTTTTGCGTCTTCGCATCTTGAGCAATCGCCGTACTCAAAAGCACAGTTAGAAAACATAAAATAAGGAATCCGTAATTCAATAATTGGAACGGCGATCGAAGGTCTCTGCTCATCGTTTGTTTTTACCAAGAATAATTCGTTTGTGGCAAATCGTGAATCGTTAGTAGCTTGGGTCTGAATGATTCGTTTTTTCAGCAAGATCAGGATGGGGTTATTAGAAAAAAGCAAAGTGACGCGCTACCTGACTTACGCGGTGGGTGAAATAATTCTCGTGGTAATCGGCATCCTGATCGCCCTCCAGGTGAATAATTGGAACGAATCGAGGAAGGACAGGCAAATTGAGCTCTCGATATTAGCAGAGATACGATCTGACCTGGAAATGGATTTGGAAGAATTCAATCGGAATTTGGCCCACCTCAGGAATCAGCAATTGTCTTCACGTAAATTGTTAGAGATCGCACGGGATGATTTAGCCTACGATGAGTCTTATGGCGTCTACTTATTGTTAGCCGTGCTTTATCCTGGATTCACTCCTAAGACGGCAGGATATGAGCTTTTACAAAACAAAGGACTTGATCTGGTAAATGATGATGAACTTCGCAGAGCAGTTACTAATCTCTACCAATTCGGATATCCCTACATACAGGCTAAGGAAGAGGACCTTTAGCATTTTTACAACTTTTAGATATCTCCTGCGATGAGGAAATATTTTGGTTCGAAGCCCTTTAAAAGAGAGTATATTTCTGCAGACATCATTAATCCCGATTTCATATCCATTCTAAGATTATCCGAAATGAGAAACTTTGATGCCTTTAAAGAGGACGAAAATTTTCTTTCGATTCTTAAAGCATGTCTTGCTGAAGGAGAATCCTACCTCATCTCGCACCAATACAGCCTGCGCGATATCAAAAATCTTATAGAAAAGCTGGATGCTGCTTTAAATTAGGTCGTTGGACTTAAGAAAGCTATCAGTTTGCTCCATAGTTTCCTGGAATAGGTCGAGATCGAAAATGAAGTAGCCGTGCCTGCCGCCTTCGTAGGTGATGAGCTGGCACTTGTTTCCCGCCTCCAGCATTTTTTCTTCAAATCGTTTGGCTCCGGCATAGGGAGTTACTTCATCGCCTGTGCCGTGGAGAACCAGTGTAGGTGGCATGCCACCGCGGACTTGATCGACGGGGGAGAGTTCTTTCCATCGCTCACCAATTTTCTCATTTCCATAACCGTCCACGGAAGTGTCGATGACTGGGTAATAGAGGATTAACACATCCGGGATTGTTGAAATGGAAAAATCATCGCTGGTGTCATTTACCTCATCGAAAAGGGCTGTGCCCGCAGCTAGATGCGCACCGGCAGAGCCGCCGCTGACAATCACCCTATTGGGGTCGATGCCAAGCTCGCTTGCATGCTTACGCACGTAACGGACCGCGGATCTTGCATCTTTTACACAATCGAAGACAGAGACATCTGCGTCTTTGTCATGGAGTCGATACTCGACGCTGACCCCGACTATTCCCTGTTGAGCAAAATGATCGGCGAAGGGATAAAAATACCTGGCGTCCCGGTTTACCCAGCCTCCTCCGTGAAAGGTGATGAATACAGCTCTCTTATCCGAGGTTTTGTGATCGGCTGGATTGAAGATGTGCAGATTTAGTGATCGATCACCGACTGTTTTATAGACCACTTTTGTCGATGGTTCCAGTTGGTCTGCGATGGCATCTAACGGGCGTTTGGGATCAGGTGCATTCATGGACTGTGCGACGCTTAATTGAATGAGGGCAGAGAGTAGAAACGAGCATAAAATAGTTAGGCCCTGCCAACTCATTTTTCAGGTAGACTGATAATGAACAATTGGCGACTGGGTGTTGTGTCGCCGACCAGGCCTGGAACCATGATCTTGGTTCCGCTGCGATTCCAGGTCGGGGAGGGGTCCTGTCGAAGATCACCGGATATCCACTGACCAATGTCGAATCCCTGGGAGCGAAACCACTTATTGGTGGATCGTTGGTAGAAGGTGTAGTAGTTTTTGGCAGCTCCCTTGTCTTTGTGGCCATTGACAAACCAGTCGCCTTGGGGGGAGAGCGTGATGTCACCCTCCGGGTCTGGGAAAATCTCTTGGTTACCCAGGTGTCCGACGACTTGATCTCGATCCACATCGTAGATCACTTGGCGTCCATCTAAGGCACCCATCATTCGCTGTCCGTAATCCCACTCGGGATGCCCTCCAAAAAAGGTTTTCAAACGTTTGAGTCCGGTACCATCGGCGTTGACGACAAAAGGAACGTTTACACGGGGATGTGTTCTGTTTCCGCGCCATCCAGCTCGTGCAAAGAAAAATAGTCGATCTCCCTCACGGTTCCAAAGCGTGTGATTGATGAACAGTGCCAGGTGGTCGATATGGGGCTCGGTTTTACGAATGACCTCGGCCATTTGATGGAATGATACCAGGACCTTGGCTTGTTCGGTTTCGGTATTCACTTTGTAGATACCGTCGTCCTTGGGATGCAAAACACTCTCGGTCCAGTCCCAGGCACCTTTGTAGCCGGTTACCGGACGTAGCCGTGCCATGCGGGCGTAGTTGATGCCGGAAAAGTAACCGCCTTCCTGCATCACTCCTCCATTGCCAATCGGGTGATCCTCGAAACGGTATTCCCGAATGCGTTGTTTCTTTTCAATGTCGTAGAGGACCGTGAAGACTTTCCCTGTCTTTTGATCTCGGTCATTAAAGAAGAACTGGGTATCCGGTTTGAGAGGATTCCAGTAGAACATGGTCCCCTGTTGCGGATTCCAGCCACGAGATTCTTCGATTTTGATTACTTGGTTGTTGTTCTGCGTATCGATCAAGATTACATCTGCCGGCTCATGGCCTTCTGGTAGGTGGTCCTGGAAGGTTGAACGAAGAGCCAGGATGTAACGCTCCGATTCATTCCAGGAAATATTCTGAACATGGCCGATGTAGCCGAAGAAGTGGTGTTCGGGACCTTCAGTGATTTGTTTAACTTCCAGATTCTCAACTGCAACGGCTGAGGTGGAAATCGCAACGAGCAGAAAGGAGATGTAGATAGAGCATTTCATTTTTTCTTGGGATCTTTATAGTCAAGACTACCGGGACCCCAAAGTGGGGTAACTAAATCTTTTTCCCAGGCGTCTAATTTGACTAGAAGGTGTTTCAGGACTTTGGGATGTTCTGTCGCCACGTTTTTGCTTTCGCCTATGTCGGACGCGAGATTGTAGAGCTCAGGTTTCCCATCGGGTGTATTTCGATTGAGCAGTTTCCAATCTCCAACACGTAAGGAAATAGGGCCTTCGATGCCACTGCGGCGCCAGTAAAGAGTGCGGTTTGGAAAGGGTTTTTGAGAAGCACCGAAAAGAGGGAGCAGGCTGTGTCCGTCCAGACCCCATGAAGGATCGATGGGTTCGCCAGCAGCTTCAAACGCAGTCGGCAAAATATCCATCGTACTGACCGGGGTATCGATGACCATGCCAGGCTCAATAACGCCGGGCCAGGCGATGGCCCAGGGCACACGAACACCTCCCTCGTAAAGACCGCCTTTGTAGCCGCGAAGTGGATAGTTGCTGGTCGAGTCCTTGCCTCCAGGGCCGCCGTTGTCGTTGGTGAAAATAACGATGGTGTTATCGTTCAGCCCTGTGTTCTCGAGGGTGCTGAGAACCTTTCCGACATTGTCATCCATAGCTACGATCAATCCTGCGTAGTTCCGACGTGGCTCATGCGCAATGTGTTTTATGCGTTGGGCGTCGTAACTGCTCATGCGTGGCTGGAGTGGCCCATGGGGTGCGGTAAAAGAAAGGAAGAGGTAGAACGGTTTGTCTTTGTTTTTCTTAATGAATTCACAGGCAGCATCTCCCAGCCTGTCGGTTACGTAACTCGACTCGGGAGTATTAACTCCATTATCTTGAATGACCCGATCCTTGGTGGTCTTTTCCATGGGGTAATAAGGACGGGATCCTTGAAGCAAACCATAGAAGTCATCGTAGCCTCTTTTATTGGGGTGAAACGCATCAGGATAGCCAAGATGCCACTTTCCGATGAGTCCCGTTGTATAACCGATTTTCTGTAGTCGTTTAACACCGAACGTTTCAGACAAGGGCAAGCCGTTTTGAGTGCCGGGAGGTAAGTTGGTTTCATGACCGAAGCGCTCCTGATAACGTCCAGTCATCATACCCGCACGAGAGGGTGAACAAACAGCAGCGGTTACATAAGCGTTGGTAAACCGAGCTCCCGCGTCGGCAATGCTGTCAATGTGCGGGGTAAGGTGTTTGAAGTCGTCACGAACACTTTCTTGAAAACCGAAATCGGCATAGCCGGAATCGTCTGCAAAAAGAACAACTATGTTGGGCTGTTCGACTGCTTGAAGGGTGGGGCCAGCTAGGTATAAAGATAACCCGATCGATAAGAAGGCCAATAGAGGTTTCATCTCCCTGGTATTAATTAAATTTTTTGAGAACCTTTCGCTCTTTAACCGGATACCAGTCATCGATCATTTTAACCATGCGAGCGACCACCTTTGGGTTATCCCCGGCGAGGTTGGTGAGTTCATGGGGGTCGGTTCGAAGATTGAAGAACTGTGGGCGTTTTTCTTCGCGAGGATGAGTGGTCTTGTAGCGGTTTACTTCTCCATCATAAGTGAGAAGTAGTTTCCAGTCTCCTTGGATACACCAGCGGAAGATGAGGGAAGTCTCTGGGTTTTCGATATCCGCTACGTCATGGGCAAAGGATTCGCCGAAGATGGCGTCACGCTTGATAGGCGATCCTTCCTCCATCGAGGGAAGCAGATTCAGGCCGGGAATCTCGATCGACGGTTGGCGGGCACCGGTTGCGGCAAGAATAGTAGGTAAAATATCGATACTGCTTACCAAGTCCATGCGATGGGCAGGCTTAAGTTTTTCAGGCCATGAATAAAGGGTGGGTTGTCGGATGCCGCCTTCGTAGGGTGTCTGTTTGGAGCGTGCGTCGTAACCGCGTTTTTCGGGATGCTGAATCCAGCCATTGTCACCGACGTAAACGATGAGGGTATTGTCCCGAATGTTTTTCTTTTCGAGATAGTTGACAATATCGCCACAGGTTTCGTCCCACCATTCGATCATGGCGTAGTATTTGGCGATGGTGAGTGGGTGGTGGTCTTTGTATTTGTTGAGAAGACGGTCAGGCGGATTGTGCGGCGTATGAGGAAGGAATGCAGCATACCACAAGTAAAAGGGCTTATCTTCTTCGACCGACATGTCTACAAAGTCGTAGATCTCCTGAAGTCCTTCGCGGCCGATCTTGAGTCCATCATCACCATGTCGTCCGCCCGGCTCCGGAAAGCCTCGAGTCATGCCGTGGGTGAATCCACCACGTGTGAAATTACCTTCCCACCATTTACCACTCTGGTGGCTGAGATAACCCTGCTCACCGAGTAGCTCAGGCAGGGTATCGAATTCGTCGATGTAGGAAATGAGTTGGGCTCTGCGCTCGTTGTAGAGTGGCGAATCTTTTTCCGCGTATTTGGGTGAAGGGTCATTGCCGGTTACCCCGTGACGGTGAGCATAATGTCCCGTAGCCAGGGTCATTAATGAGGGGCGGCATAAAGCGGTAGGCACATAGCCCCTGGGGAAGGTCACTGATTCACCGGCCAGTTGATCGATGTTCGGGGTCCTAACATCTGGATGCCCTAGAAAGGAATAATCGTTCCAGGCCTGGTCATCACTGAGTAAGAGAATGACATTGGGTTTGTCGGCGGCTTGTATGCCTAGCGTTAGGATTGAAAGAATAAACAGCGCTTTCAGGGTAGTTTTCATAGGGTAGGTGATAGTAAAAACCGAAGCTTTGGTACATTAGAGATACAGGTCAATGTAGAGTGTGGGCTTTGTCTGTATTCTCTACACTTTTCTTTTTTCTCAAATCTGGTTTAATTTATACTTATGCGTCCTAAGAAACTATTTCTTCTTTTTTGTCTAATGGCTGGCATTTGGCCGCTCGCGTCGACGGCAAAGCCCCTCAACGTCGTCTTCTTTCTGATCGATGACCTTGGGTGGAATGACGTAGGGGCAAGTGGCAGCGACTATTATCAGACTCCCAATATCGACCAACTGGCGGCCGACGGCATGCTTTTCACCAACGGTTATGCCGCCTGCAATGTGTGTTCGCCTACTCGAGCAGCGGTGATGACAGGGAAATATCCGGCGCGCCTTCTGTTAACCCAGTGGCTGCCTTCTGGTCGATGGGATGCCAAGAAATACATGAAGCAGGAAGCCCGCTATATTTCGAATCTGCCTTTAGAGGAATTTACGATTGCCGAAGCATTACGTGAGGGCGGCTACAAGACCGCTTTCATGGGAAAGTGGCATCTGGGACCTTTGCCTTATTATTTTCCTGAGCACCAAGGCTTCGATTTAAATGTGGCCGGCCGGGACTATGGCGCACCTGGCAGTTATTGGTATCCGTTTGAGGGAAGTTGGACGATACCAACGGCGGGCGGTCTGAAAGTATTTAAGGATAATCCACTTTCGGGCAAAGACGGGGATTATTTGCCGGACCGCTTAGCCGAGGAAGGGGAGAAGTTTGTCCGGGATAACAAGGACAAGCCGTTCTTTCTCATGATGTCGCATTACGCAGTGCATACTCCACTTCAAGGCAAGCCCGACAAGGTGGCGAAGTATGAGAAGATTCCCAAGGACCAGAGTCAGGGAGACCCACGTTATGCTGCCATGGTTGAAAGCGTGGATGATAGTGTCGGCCGAATCATGAATGCAGTCAGAGATATCGGCGCTGAAGACAATACCTTGGTAATCTTTACCAGCGATAATGGTGGCATGTGGAAAGCGACCAAGAATGCTCCACTAAGGGCTAACAAGGGTTCGAACTATGAAGGAGGTCTGCGTGTCCCAGTCATCATCAAATGGCCCGGGGCTACAAAGCCGGGTTCCGTTTCAGATGTGTTGGTAACCAGTTCCGATTTTTATCCCACTATATTGGCGGCAGCAGAACAGCCCATGCGCCCTTTGCAACACCTCGATGGCGTAGACTTATCGCCGGTATTGAAAAATCAAGGACGGATTGATCGTGATGCTATCTTCTGGCATTATCCTCACTACAATCAGCATCCGGAAAGTTTCCCTTCAGGTGTCATTCGCAAGGGTGACTGGAAGCTCATTGAAAAATATGACACCGGAGAGCTTGAACTCTACAACTTGGCCGATGACGTGAGTGAGCAAAACAACCTGGCTAACAAACGTTCGGCTGTTGCGAAGTCACTCTTGGCCGAATTACAGGCTTGGCGTCTTGAAGTGGGCGCGGATCCGATGAGGTCGAATCCTCTGTATCAGGGTAGCAATTAATCTGTAGGAGCTGCTTTAGCTTCGACCCATTTATGAAGTTCATAGTCTCAATAATTTCCCTAATGCTGTGCGGCCTTGCCCTCACTGCCGCACCTGAGATCAATCGCCAGGTGCTCTACCAAGCTGGCACCCACGGGTATTTCACGTATCGTATCGCTTCCATGGTTGCGACCAAGGAAGGCTCCTTGTTGGCCTTTGCTGCGGCTAGAAAAGGAAAAGGCGGTGACTGGGATCCTATCAATATCGTCATGCGACGTAGCACCGACATGGGCAAAACCTGGGAGCCGCTTCAGGTGGTAGTCGAAGACGGTGATCTACCTTGCGACAACGCGATGCCCATTACCGATTATGAGACGGGTGAGGTGCATCTGCTCTATCAAATCGACTATGCGAAATGTTTCTACACAAAGTCGGACGACGATGGTCTGAGTTGGAGTGATCCCATCGAGATTACGTCCGTTATTGATCAATTCAAAGAGATCTACCCCTGGGTTGTTTTGGCCCCGGGACCGGGTCACGGCATTCAGATGATGAACGGGCGATTGGTGGTTCCGTTTTGGCTATCTGATGGTGGTGGAAAGGAATTCGGACCGAATCATCGTGGGCACCGTCCCTCGATTGTCGTCTCTGTCTACAGTGATGATCATGGGAAAACCTGGAGGGCCGGGGAAGTAGCTGTTCCGGACAACGACGTCTCAGTGATACCTAACGAAACCTCGGTCATTCAATTGGCCGATGGACGAGTGATGTTTAATAGTCGGAATGAATCCATCAACTATCGTCGCTTGATCAGCTATAGTGAAGATGGTGCTACCAACTGGTCGGAACCGTTCTTTCATGACGCTTTCTTCGAACCTATTTGTTTTGCCAGTATGGTTCGCTATTCGATGCAGCCAGCGCAGTCCAAAAACCGTATCCTTTTCTGTAACCCGGACAGTCGTCACGATCCTTGGATGGCCAGTAAACAATCAACACCCCGCTCAGCTCGCAATCGTCATCGTACTAACCTGACCGTTCGTATGAGCTATGACGAGGGTCACACTTGGCCGGTTTCCAAGGTCGTCGATCCGGGTATCTCAGGGTATTCGGATATGGCCGTGACAGAGGATGCCATGGTTCACCTTCTTTACGAAGGTGGCACGATCGAAGGCTTCGAAGGCAATCACTTCAAAAACCAGGCCATGAGTGTCGTATCGTTCAACCTGGAATGGTTAACCGATGGCGAGGATCAATTGGATTCGTCAGACGGACCTCTGAATCAGCTGAAGTTTGACAGGTAAAAATGAAGATTAGGGAGTAAAAGTTAACCACGAATTACACGAATAGACACGAATCAAAAAGGCCGTTACTCAGAACGCTTTTTAGAGTTTCCAAGTATTCGTGTACATTAGTGTCCATTAGTGATTAATTCCTCATTTCTTAACCACCGGTGTCAGTACGATATTTCGATAGCTGGCCTGAGTGTGGTCACCTTGGAGGTAGATAGGGCCAGGTTTCGATTCGTCTGACCAGAGAGCGCCACCAGTGCAGCCTTGTAGAGGCACGTTGTCATGAATCTTTTTTCCGTTCAGGATCACCGTCGCATGTCGATCGACGAGCGTGATGTCGTAGGTTTGCCATTCGCCTGTAGGTTTTTCTGCTAACATGGCTGGAGCAACCCGACTGTAGATGCCGCCCATGAAGTGGGAGTCCAGGCCCTTGCCATAGGTAGCAGCAACCTGGATTTCATAAATGCCTCTCAAGTAGATGCCACTGTTACCTTTCTCAGGAACCATGACTTCTAATTTTAAATTGAAGTCTTCAAATTCTTGCTTGGTGCGAAGGTTGCCGTAGCGAACATGCGGATCGCCTTCCTTGTGCACCGGATTGTTGAACAAGGTGCCATTATTGACGCTCCATCCATTGGGTGCTCTTTCTTCAAGAATTTTCCACTTGTTGAGGCTCTTGCCGTCGAAGAGTGCAATGGGTTTGCCGTATTTAACTTTTTTTAGATTGGGCTTGGGCGGTAGAGGGGGAATGCGTTTGCCAGTGAATTCGGAGACTTTGATGCCTTTGCCATTGATTTGGGGCTCATAAATAGTGAACGCCAGCTCGTCACCGTTTATGGTCGCATAAATGGCGTGGGAAAATCGCTGGGTGCGAACCACCTTGCCGGATGAATCTGTGCGTTTAACTTCCCTCGAACGAGTAATAACCATGGTGTCTGCGTCTTGAAAAACGACGTTATCGACCGGGACAACGCTACCGCCTCCCCATAGAATACTGGCGTCGTAGTAGCCATCCTCCTTGGTTACCTCCAACCAACCAGCTCGGCCATTGGGAATCGTCAGTGCCCAGCGGTCAAAAAAACCGGAGTTGGGAGTGATCGCCTGCAGTGCAGGTTGGCTGGATAAAAAGGTAATAAGGATAATTAGACTTCTTAGGGTAAACTGTTTGTTCATAGATTCTGTATCTTGCATTCGATGAGAGGTCTCAAGGCAATTCTACTTTTGGGGTGGTTCAACTTCCTAGCTTGAATCCAATCCTTCAGCGGTTCAGATTGTAGTTACCCTATGAAAACGTCCCGTCGTCAATTTCTCAAAACTTCAGCCACAGCCTTAGTTGCTGCTCCTGCATTCGTCCGGGGTAGTAACCTGAACTTCAAGCTCCAGATCGCCGCTATTGGTACAGATGGTAAGGGTTATTCGGATATCACCAAGATGGCAGATCATCCCGGTGTCATTCATGTGGCATTGTGTGATGTAGATCTCGCCAGAACCGAGAAGGCGCTGGAAGTTCAGCCAAAAGCCGCGGTGTTTCAGGATTACCGAGAGATGTTTGAATCGATGGGCGATCAGATTGATGCCGTCACGGTTTCCACCCCGGATCATATGCACGCCTATATTGCTTTGGATGCCATGCGGCGTGGTAAACATGTTCATTGCCAAAAACCTTTGACGCATACGGTTTGGGAGACACGGCAAATGACGCTGCAGGCTGCCAAATCGAAGGTGATTACCCGCATGGGAAATCAAATTCACTCTCACACGGCTTATCGCACGGCTGTAAAAGCCATTCAACAAGGCAAGATCGGCAAAGTGAAGCGTGTGCATTCATGGATTAGACGAACCGGACATGGCTACTCAGGTTTAATAGACCGACCCAAGGGAAAGCTTGAAATACCTTCTACCTTGGATTGGGACCTTTGGCTGGGGGTTGCGAAAAAGCGTCCTTATGGTGGCGAGGGTATTTACCATCCATTTGGCTGGCGCGATTTTCAGGATTTCGGAGGAGGCGCTTTGGGTGACTTTGGTTGCCACATTCTGGATCCAGTATTCTCTGCCTTGAACATGAAGGGAGGTCCGTTTGAGATTGTTGCCGACCATACCGGAATGAATGACGAGGTCTGGCCAGCACAGGCGACGGTCAATTATCTATTCCCTGGAACTGAATACACTGAAAAGGAACGCATCCGAATTACTTGGTATAATGGAGGACTGTACCCATCGGTTGCTGGCTCTCATGTTCCAGAAACGACCGCGCTGCCTACGAATGGATCCTTGATCATTGGGACTGAGGGCAGTGTCGCTGTTCCTCATATTGGTGCTCCGATCTTTTACCCCGAGGAAAATTACCCGGAAGGAAGTGTCGAAGTGGCAGAGGACTTGAATCACTACCATGGCTTTGTCGATGGATGCATTTCAGGTAAACAACCTTCAGATGGCTTTGACTATGCAGGTCCTCTTACGGAAGCTGTTAATTTAGGTAACATCGCCCAGCAGTTTAAAGGTGAAACATTGGAGTGGGATTCGGATGCCCTTCGTTTTACCAATCTCGAAGAAGCTAACGCATTTGTATCCAAGAAATACCGCCGTGGGTGGAAGATCAAAGCGGTCGGTTAGGATTTTTTAGGAGCGGCTTGTTATTCTACGCTTCGCTTGTTGAGGTGTCGTCGCATTGCTCCTCGGTAACACCGCGAATTATTGTAAGAAGTTAACCACGAATGGACACTAATGTACACGAATAAAAAGCGCTGAAATAGGTTTAAGGTATCTAACTAATTAAGAAATAGAGTATCAGTGTGAAACAGTGCAATCAGTGGTTGGTTTCCTTCAGTAATTGTTTGTGTTTATCTGCATCCATTGGGCTCTGTTATTTTGCACTTCGTTTATAGATGTGGCGCTCCGCTTGGTAGTGGTCATGTCGGCTTCGCCTCGGTAGCGTTTTAACTTCCCTTAATCGACTGCTTCAGTCTCGGATAGAACACCAACAAGCTTCCTGCTCTCAGCAGAATAAATCCGATGAAGGCTATCCAGAGTCCGGTATTGCCATAGGCATTCACCAAAGGCCAAGCGAGCAATAGAAAGAGTGCCAAAGCTACAAGGCCTGCGTTTCGCATTTCTTGTGTTCGAGTAGTCCCAATGAAGATCCCATCCAACTGGAAAGTCACGAAAGATACGGCTATATAGATACTGGCAAAGGGTAGAATGGAAATGGCGGTTTGCCGAACATCTGGTAAGTCTGTTAGGGCGTGGATGATTGAAGATCCGAAAAGAAAGAATCCTATGGCCAAGATTATGGAAAGAAAACCGGCTAGTTTCATGGTTCGTCGTACTAGGATTGTAAATACATCCACCTTGCGAGCTCCTGCTGCTTTTCCGATTAATGCCTCCGTTGCATAGGCTATGCCATCGAGGAAGAAGGCGCTGAAGGAAACGAACTGAAGCAGTATGTGATTCGCTGCCAACACTATATCTCCAAGTTTCGCTCCCTGCTGAGTAAACCAACCAAAACCCACGAGAAGCGAGAGCGTTCGAATCATGATATTGACCTGTACGCCTAGGGTTCTGATCAGTTGTTTGGTGTCCGAGATACGAGACCAGGACAAAAAGGGCTCCGTGTCATGCTGACGTTGTTTTAATAGGCGAATGACCAAGAATAAAGCGAACAGGCACGCGGTCCATTCGGCGATGAGTGTGCCGAGAGCAATTCCCGCAACCCCCATTCCTAAATAGCCGGCAAAGAGAATATCTAATGCGATATTTATTCCGTTAAGGACCAGTTGGACAAACAGTAAGGTTCTGGACTTTCCAAGACCTATCAAGCCGCCCATCAGAGCGTAGGAAGCCAGGGTAGCGGGTGCTCCCCAGATACGAATGTTAAGATACTCTCCAGCTGATGTCTCTACCGCCTGGCTTCCACTTAGAATGGATAAGGCGATATAGAATATGGGTAATTGAAGGACTACTAATATCAGACCAATGCCCGATCCTGTGAGGACAAAGCGTCCAAGGATGGCTCTTACTTCGGCTTCATTCCCAGAACCATCTGCCTGAGAGATGAGCCCGGTGGTTCCCATACGCAGAAAACCAAATGTCCAGTAAACAAAACTAAAGACCAGTGCCCCAAGCGCAATGGCGCCTAAGGATGCAGTTGTACCAGTTCGTCCAATTACGGCGGTATCCGCCAATCCCAGAAACGGCGCTGCAGAATTGGCCAAAATAATGGGCCAGGTTCTTTGGAGTATCGTTCGGTACGACGTAGCCGAATCTTGGGGTGAGGATGGCATTGCAAGTATGGACCCTATTAATGAAGCACCTTCAGTAAGTTGCTATAATCATCGGTCCAAACGATATAATCAGCGTACTCTGGAAATGGGCTAAGGGCTTTTATAACTTCTTCATCATCGAAGAAACTAGGGTCTTTGGCTATGAGAATCCATTCGGCCTCAAATGCACCATGGGTAGTATCTTCTTCACTCGAAATTCGGCCAATCGCTCGTTTGGCTTGTTGGGTCAGGCCTAAGAGTAGTGGCTTTAGGTCCATGAATTTGTTCGAGATATGGAAGGCCAAAACGCCTTTGTCGTTCAGGTGGCCCAGGTAGAGCTGGAATGCCTCTGCTGTGATGAGGTGAACGGGAATGGCATCGCCACTAAAAGCATCTACGATTAAAACATCAAAGTTTTGCGGAGCTTGATCTTCGAGCAGCGTTCTGGCGTCGCCAAGGTCGTATTCAAGTTGGGCCAGACTATTCTCGAGATAAGTGAAATGCTTTTCGGCCACGGTCTTTACGTCTGGATCGATCTCATAGAAACGCATGACATCTTCCGGTAGACCGTAGATGGCTGCGGTTCCTACTCCCAGTCCGACGGCACCGATTCTCATGGGCGTGAAGTTTGCCCGATCAGCTTCTCGTGCACTCCTCTTGGGGTGGCGTCTAATGGCGTAATTGAGTCCACTTTTTAGACCATAATAAGTAGTAGGGTGATTACGCCTGCTTTTGGCGGTGTACTGCATGCCATGGACAATATCTCCATGAAACAGGATGCGTTTTTCTGTCTCCAAACCTACATTCTCTTCCTTAACACTCAGTGTTCCATAAAAGTTTCTTAGCTGCTCAATATTGGTTTGGGTCCTGTTAGAAAAATCATGCCAGAGAAAAATACTCATGGTTAGAATGGCAATGATCCAAGCGGAAATCGGCAGATAGCTATAGATGCCCTTTTTGCGGCTTTTTTCTCGAAAGAGGAAAAATGTCAACACGATCGCAGTAAATAGGATACCTAGATGAAGTTCCCAAAAATCATTGAATAGCATCGGCGCGATAACGCTTACGCTGAGTCCACCTAGTGCACCCCCAATCGAAATCAGTAAGAAATAATGAGTGAGCTTTTCCGGAGGTGGTTTGATGCGAGCGAGCTCTCCGTGGCATAGCATGCAGACGGAAAAAAGAAATAGTGAATATGTAGTCACTTGCAGGATCATCGGCATGCCTATGATGCGGGCAACTAAGGCAGCGCCAATTGAGATGAGGAACAATGTTCCCCAGATATTACGTTTATACCAACGTGCACGATCAAAACATATAATGAAGCTGATTAAGTAGAGACTTAATGGAAGTATCCAAAGAAAGGGTACTACGGCAATATTTTGAGAAATTTGATTGGTGACGGCCAAGAGCAATAATGAGGCGCAGGCAGGTAGAATGATCCACGGGATCCATTCGCTCGCTGGCGTCGGTGTCGATTTTGTTTGGCTTTCCTCCGTTGGTTGCTTCTTGGCACGTGCCTTGGCTTTTAGTTCTTCCTTCTTAGGCTTGGGCTTTTTTAGGAAGACGGACCCACACCAGGCGAAACAGAGGGCGTAGATTACAAAGCTAAAGGACCAGAAAATGGATTGATGACTTACTGTGAGCGTGGGTTCGAACAAGAACGGGTAGGTTAATAAACCGAGAAGCGATCCAAGATTGGACAGCGCAAATAAACGATAGGGAGTTTTTTTATGCTGTTGGTGAAACCAGGACTGAAGTACCGGGCTCGATGCAGATAAAACCAAGTATGGGAGGCTGATAGTGACTACCAGCAATAGCAGTAACCGGAGGGTGGGCCCTTCGTCTGCTGCAGGTTTCCAAGCTTCTGATGGAGTAATAGGAAGGAAAATCAGTGCGATTGCCAGAAGGCTGAAATGAAGGATTACAAAGTTTCTATCAGAAAGTTTTTTCGAAAGAAAATGAGCGTAGCCATATCCAGCAACCAGCATGACCTGGAAAAACAACATGCAGGTCGTCCAAACCGATGGGCTACCACCGAACCATGGTAGAATAGCTCTACTGATGATGGGTTGGACTTGAAAGATCAGAAATGCACCGAGGAATATGGTGATGCCGTAACGAATCATGAATTAGGAAATTGGGAAAGAGAGATGAGAACACTCCTGTTCTTATTAGTTCAGTAGTAGCTGTGCAGCGGAAAAAGTGAGCTTTGGTAAGCGTGTATAAGGCAGATAAAGACGTAGAGAAAGTTCAAGGATTAATGTGCTTACTTAGTCGAAGATCAGGCAGTCTGGAGTCCAGGCGGGTGTGCAAGTAACAATGAGTCGTAATTCCTCATCGGTGTTATTGTGGATACTGTGCCGTTCGCCGGGCTTGATGACGATGGCGTCACCCTTGACGACTTTCTTCTCTTTGCCGTCCAGCCACATGATGCCGGAGCCCCCGCTAACGAAATAAATTTCCTCTATGACTTCGTGGTAATGAGGTTTCACCTTTACGCCGGCTGGGATGATGATGTCGGCGATGCTGAGTCTTTCAGCGCGTGAATTGCGAGGGCTGGCGATTTCGCGGGCCACGGCTTTGTCATCGGCCTCATACCAGGGCTGATCATCCAGCTTTACGACTTGTATGTCATTATTTTCTGAGCCGTGGTGATTTGCCAGCATGTATCCGCCAATGAGCGACAGGAGAAGTATAGCGAACCAGAAAGTTTTCTTTTGCATACCCCATCCCATAATTGACTCTAGAGAAAGTCAATGCGCCTGGATCGAGATGAATAACGGTGATGACAGGCTCAGCTCTATTAGGTGATTATTTCCGTCTCCAATGATTATGTCTGGTTCTGCCGTCCATGTGGTCGGGGAGGATAATGTGCTACTAGTCAATACGCGGTAGCGCTGATCTTCGAGTGTTGTAAATCCAACTTGTAGGCGATCGTTCGTCAGGGCCCTTAATTCCGTGATCGTCGATTTTTCAGGATTCGGTTGGAATGGTAATTCGTCGAGATAAGCGGCTAGGGTGTTTCTCCAATGATCGGGAGTAAAAATGATTCCTTGTCCGTTGAAACCAGGGAAGGGCGTTATGGTTTTGAACTCACCTATTCCGCCAGCCTGTATGAAGGCATCGAAATTCGACTGACTATGAGAGAATGAATAAAACGGATCATTTAGACCGTATAACCATAGGGTGTTGTGTGGGTATGGGGCTCCACGTCTGAAGCAGACGGTGTTTATCAGTTGAGGATTGTTGCAGGAATCGCTCATCCAGCCTCCTACAAAATTGATGACACCATCAAACACATCCGGGCGAGTTCCTGCATAGACCACTGATAAGATGCCTCCTCGCGATTGGCCACCAATTTGCATGCGACCAGGCAGAACTTCTGGTCTTTGTTTTAGGTGAGCGACGACCTGGTCAATATCAGTCAATGCGCGCTCCATTCCTTGAAGTGAATCGCTCGGATTACAAGTGTAACCCGATCTGTTCTGAGTAAAACTTTCATCGTAAAGTCCGTCCGAACGACCACGACCTCTCCGTTGTGGGAATACGACCATCCAGCCTCGTTCAGTAAAAAACTCAGCAATCTCTGCACTCCACCAGGTAAGTTTAAATAAGTTTGTATCGCTGCCGGTCCCGGGTGGATCCGTGATTGAAAACCAAGGTTGGAAATGGCCCATCGCCAGTGGGCTTTGCGATGACTAATTCAAGACGAATGTTCTGACCATTTTCGATGAGGCTTGTCTGGATAAGTTCTGACGTCTCAGCTTGGGTGAAGGAGTATGACAGTCCCAAGATGCAAAATAAATGAAACGCCCAAGGGGTACTTTTCCGTGCGACTCTAGACTTACGTTGCATGCATATAAACTCCATCTTTGCTATCAGGAGTTATAAGCACTGAATTTATTCAATTGTTTCGTGCAAAACAGATCTTTGCACAAAAATGTTTACTCGCCTTCTTTTGCGATCATCGGGCGAGTAAATTGCATCGCACCATCCCAAGGGAAAAGGATCCAGGTTTCCTGACTGACTTCAGTGATAAATGTATCCACGAAGGGGCGGCCTTTAGGCTTGGAGTATACGGTCGCAATGTGTGCATCGGGTAACATCTTTTTAACGACCTTGGCCGTTTGTCCTGTGTCGACTAGGTCATCAATGACAAGCCAACCTCTGCTATCTATATCCAGCCCTTTGAGTATTTGGGCATCTCCTTGAGATTGATGGTCGTAACTGGCTACACAGATGGTTTCGAGCAGACGTAGATCCAGTTCTCTCGCCACAATAGCGGCCGGTATCAATCCTCCCCGGGTAATGGCAATAACGCCTTGCCATTCTTGGTTCATGAGACGCCAGGCGAGGGCACGTGCGTCGCGGTGAAGTTCGTCCCAGGATACGGGGTAGTCTTTGCGGTAATCGGGCATAGTGAATTGAATTTAAGCGTAGGTGAAACGATGAAAAGAGAATATCGAAAACGAATGAAAGCTATCTTTGTAGTCAGCTTTCAATTTAGGAGCAACAGTAGTCAGCGAATTGTTTAACAACTAAATCGAATTTGGCGTTGGCAGGAACTTCAAATGAGTCTGGCGCTTGGATGGTTTCCCATTGGTCGGTGCCGGGTAAGCGCACGTCCATGGATCCGCCCAGTAACTCCATTATTTCGGCCGCTTCGGTATTGAATGAATACTCGCCGGCTTGCATGAAGCCCAAGGTCTTTTTACTTCCGTCTTCAAATAGGACGGTTCGGCTGGTTACTTTCCCGTCGAAGTATACATTGGCTTCTCGAACTACAGTTACATTTTTGAATTCTGACATAATAGTTTTGTTTTTCTAAAACGTGATTTTAAATTGTTAAATGCGCAAGCTACATTGGGTAAAGGTGGGTCGCATTGTGTATGGCCTAACCTTTTCGTTCAAAGAATAAGGTAAACTCGTGACGATTGTAAGTCAGGTGAGTGCTTGCGAGTAAGGCCAATTCAGAATCCTTCGCAGCACCGACTGCCGTATGAAAGAGCGTATTCATTTCCTGGTAAGCTGTAGTGCCGGGAGTCTTCAAAGTGAATACTACCAGTCCGCCTGCTCGAAGGTATTGGGAAAGCCGAATCACTTGCCCCAGTGAAATTTCTACTTCGCCATTCATGTCGCAAAGAATGGCATCGTACTTCGCTTTGGCCGGAGGGTTGAATCTTGTCACGTCGGCTTTGCTAAAGTGTAGCCCCTTCCGGTTTTTGAGGCGTACATCCAGCGAAGCACGGTCAACCCCAGTGACCTGGTAATTTCGTTCGAGAAGCTCCGACGTCATTCCTCCCGGGCAAGCCCCCAACTCCAACCAATGGCTTCCAGGGTTAGGAAGGGTTCTGTGCAATTTCAAATAATGAAGTGCTTCAGCTATTTTTGCACCGGCACGGCTGATTGTGTGTGGCGCTTTCTGGCTGATGAATTTGGTGCCCCCAGGATAGAATCCGTTGGCTGCCGCGGGGCTTTGGATTCCACAGAATAATCCCTCCCTGCCGAGCAAGCAAAACAGACTTTCTTTAGTTGGCTCCTGACCTTCGACGTCTTTTAGATGTCCACCCGCCTGAGTGAACAAAGGAATGGTTCGTCCGCGGAGGTTTGTTGCTAACGACTTGTAGTATCTTCGAGGCGAGCTGACATCCAAACGCCCCATGAATATGCCTTGAGGATCTTGTTCTGAAAATTTCTTAAGTAAGGTCTGCGCTGCTTTCTCTATGAACCCTTCCATCTTCTCAGGATTGCATGGCCAGGTGTGATCCATGGGAAGGTTCCAGCGGATATAGCGAGCGGCATCGGAGCTTCTGTTGAAACCCGGTGACTGAATGAGGTAATATTCGTCGCCTAAACGTTTGGTTAAAGTAGCTCCGAGATCCGCAATGATTTCAGACGAGAAGTGCTCGAACGTCTTCGATATTCTTATCAACCATGGACGAGGTGCGCTTGATGAAGCTGGATGATTCACGCGGTGTGGATTTGATTGAGTGAATTCAGCCAACTAGCTCTTATCTGCTTTCCACTTTTCAAACCGGACGAGTGTGTCGGGATCGGTTGCCGGGTAGAGTCCGATAATAGGAACCCCTCGTTTAACTTCTTCGAGGGCAAATTCCTCAAACAGCTCCATCGGCTCCGCTTCTTCTAAAACTTGGTCCACCATGTGTGCAGGTATGACCATAACCCCGTCCGTGTCGCCCACCAGCACATCGCCTGGGTAGACAGGAACACTACCACAACTGATGGGGACATTGATATCTACGGCGTGGTGCTTGGTGAGATTGGTCGGCGCAGATGGTTTCGCCGTAAAGACAGGCATATCCAGTGCCATGGCGCCTCGGGCGTCGCGAATCCCTCCATCCGTTACACAGCCGGCTCCGCCACGGACTTGCAGGCGTGTCAAGAGGATGGAACCTGCAGAGGCCGCACTGGCATCCTGGCGACAATCCATGACCAACACGTGTCCTTCTGGACAGGTTTCCACAGCCAGACGTTGTGGGTGATCGGGTTTGCGAAATTCGGTGAGCTCGTCGGTATCTTCTCGGGCTGCTATGTAGCGTAGGGTGAAAGCGGGGCCGACCAACCTGTCTTCTTTTTTGTTGAGCGGAGAAACACCCTGGATGAAGGCATTTTTGAAACCATATTTGTAGAGTAGGGTTGCGATGGTCGGAGTGCTGACCTTTTTCAGGCGGGCACGAGTTTCGTCTGATAGAGATGGAATGTCGGAATCGTTCGAAGAAGAATCGGTCATGAAATGGTTTCATGGCAGAAATTAAATGGGGTCAACTGGAAAGGCTTCTATGAGGTGAATAGTCCTTGCTGCCCAAGCTAATTCTACTGGAAGTCTTCAGCTCGGTAGAGTTTGCCATCTCGCGAGGCGGTGAGCTTGCGTTGTTCAGATACGTATTTCTCTCCAACCCCGATGCATTATTGCCCCATGCGTTTCGGATGTAGGTAACTACATTGGCGAGGTCTTTGTTTGAAATGGTGGGGTTGGCTCCTAGGTCAGGCATAACGGCGGGTGGATTGTAGGTCTTTCCCGCCACTTCAATGGGACCCTCCATTCCGTGAAGCAGAATTTGGATCAGGCGATTGGGATCTCCGGTAACCCATTCAGAGTTGGCCAGTGGTGGCCCCAGATTGAGGAGACCGGCATCGTCCTGGCCGTGGCATGCCATGCAGACGGCTTTGCCTTCATAAATCGTTTTTCCACGAGCGTATGCTTCGAGGACTTTTCCCTTTAAATTATTCGATGCTCCTTTGGTCCGCGCTTCATGGACTCTTTTTGCCTCCAGTAATAGTCCCACAAAATCTCCTACGAAGGATTCGGGTTGGGCTTCTAGAAAATCAATAAGCTCTGGGAGATCCTTGTCAGCCGCCTTGAAGATTGTGTCTCGGAGTAGTTCGCTGTCGATCGGCGCCTGGAGGATTGGCAGCAAGGCCTTTCATCTTTTTGTGAAACCTAGTCGAGTGAGGTTGCGTGCTTTAAATACCTGATGAGTATCTGGGAATTGGATACAAGGGTCGAGCACGTCTTCTGGGTTGCTGGTGAGTGGTGCCAATTCCAGAGCGGTGATGGCAACGTCTGGATGAATTGAGTTTAAAGCTGTGTTGATTGTTTGACTGGTCAGCTCGCCTAAACCTTCCAGGGTCCATAATGCATGAATCTGTCCGAGCGGTTGTGACTGATCCATGGCGACGGAGTTAATAGAAGAAATGACAGAGGTATCTCGAGATTCTACGATCAGGCGCTGGGCCGTGTCGCGCCAAAATCCGTTTGGATGAGCCAGGTAGGGAACCAGTTTACTTACAGCCAATCCTTCGAGTTGTGGAAGCTCGCTTGTTTCTTTGCCGGTCCAACGTACTCGATAGATGCGACCTGCGTGGTTGTTCTGCTTATCCAGGCTTTAGTCGCTTCTTCCTATTGTTGAAAATGGATCATCGAATTCTCCACCGTCCGAATGACCAATGGTTTCTATCGGGATAGTTCCTCTAAAACCATTAATGACAGGCATGATGATTTTGTTCTCTGAATCAATGCCTAATAAGTTCCTCGATACAGCTCTAATAATGCTTCCATCGATGAAAGATTTAGTCACCGATGTTTCAGTCCAGCCAGGCTCCGTTGCAAGGGGGTAGTAGGATTCAATCTGGGCCATCGACTGCGATACGCAGAAGAAAGTGGCTAGGATGAAAACAACAGGTAGTTTGAGGAAATACTTTAAGGCGCTCATTGGATCAGCCTAGACGTTAGATTTCTATGAGGGAAATTACCTATTTTATTGCTTGTTTCTAGCGGACTTTGAGAAGTTTTTGACTCACTTTCCGAACTTATGCCCCGGATATTGGTCGAATAGGCTTTTGTTTTCGGGAATTCTTCCTATCAATCTTCTCAATATTTATACTTATATGAAAAAACTAATCATTACCTTCCTAAGTGCAGTCGTTCTTCTGTTTGCTGCGAATTCCGTTTCTGCCGCAGCTCATGGCGGAAATAAGGCTACTCCTCACTCAGTGATCCACGTCGTAACTGTTTCCTGGAAAGAGGATGCCTCTGAGAAACAAATTAAAGCAGCCCTTGATGGTGTTGTTACCCTTGCTAAAGAATACGACGGTATTTCCCGCGTATGGGTTAAAACAATCAAAGCCCAGGGCAATCGCAGTCACGCCTTTGTTATGGAGTTCAAAAGCCAGAAAGCATTGAAGGACTACGCTGATAGTGATGCTCAAAAGAAGTGGTACGAAGTGTACATTCCTGCCCGCCAAGCGAGCACGACCTTCGATATTACGAATTAGTCTGTTTTGGCTTAACCAATTTTCAAAGCCCCGAGGCAAATTGCCTCGGGGCTTTTCTTTTTTTGAGCTGACTATTTTATCGGCTCGCTAATTACAGCTGGGATTGATGGATTTTAATAAGTGTTTAGTCAGAAATTAACCACTACCAATCAATCGCCATGACCATAAGAGCCTAATGGACACTTCACGAATGAAATGAGAAGGCCTGACAATAGCCACGAATAGTTAATGCTCAGTAACATAGCTTAAATTCTTTTCTTCTAAATTCGTGTTCATTTGTGTCCATTCGTGGTTAACTCATTTTACTCAAAAAATAATTGGTCATTTCCAAATCAGTTAGAGCCTCAAGATAAATGAAAAAAATCCCCATTATTCTCATTCTCCTTTTCTCCGCGACCATCGGATTTGCTCAGAGTCTCGATTGGGAAGATTATGATCCTCCTTCAACCTTGGTCGTTCCTGAGAATCCAGTTAGCCGAGCCAAATTTCCTTTTGTAGATATTCATAGTCACCAATACCGAATGGGCCCCAGCGACCTAGATCGATTGGTCGGCGAGATGGATGAGATGAACATGGCCATCATGGTCAACTTATCTGGACGAGGAGGGGCTAGGCTTAAAGACATGGCCGATAATATTCTTAACGGTCATCCCAATCGTTTTGTGCTTTTTACCAACCTTGATTGGAACAATGTAGATGTTCCGGGTTGGCAGGAGCGAACCGTTCAGCAACTGGTTACTGACTTTGAGAATGGAGCAAAAGGATTGAAAGTGTTCAAGGGACTTGGCATTTCAAATAAAGACTCCAAAGGTAATCGCGTGGCGGTTGATGATCCTCGTCTTGATCCGGTTTGGGCTAAGTGTGGAGAACTCGGTATTCCTGTTCTCATTCATTCGGCTGACCCCCAACCATTTTGGGAACCACACGATAATCAGAATGAACGTTGGTTGGAACTTAAGACGCATTCTCGGCGCAAACGTGGCGATGATAATCCCGCTCCTTGGGAGCAGATCATTGGTGAGCAGCACAACATGTTTAAGAAGCATCCCAATACCCAGTTTATTGCGGCTCATCTGGGATGGTTAGGAAACGACTTAGGGCGTCTGGGTAGAACCATGGACGAGATTCCCAATATGAACGTGGGCATCGCGGCAGTCATCGCCGAGCTCGGTCGTCAGCCTCGCATGGCCAATCGATTCTTTGAAAAATACCAGGACCGTATATTATTCGGCAAAGATTCGTATCAGGTTCACGAATTTCCGACTTACTTCCGTGTCTTGGAAAGCGATGATGAATATTTCCCTTACTACAAACGGTACCACGCCTTCTGGAGAATGTACGGTTTGGATCTCAGCGATGAAGTGCTCAAGAAGGTCTATTACAAGAATGCCGTTCGCCTCATTCCCGGTTTGGATGCGTCTTTGTTTCCGGAGTAATACCTAGTTTTGGTGGAATTGGATCTTCACCGGGTATTTCATTTTCCAATACAGCATAATAGCAAACCCAATAGCTGCACCGCCAACATGAGCGAAGTGTGCGATTCCTCCTCCGAATAGAGAAACTCCTGTGATTCCCGAAAACAGGTCAAGGAGTACAATAGCTGGAATGAAAAACTTGGCAGGGATGGGAATGGGAAGGAAGATCAGGCTGAGCTTGGCATTGGGAAATAACACTCCAAATGCAACTAAGATACCGTAGACAGCTCCAGATGCACCTATCGCGCTCGAGCGGTAATTTGTTATAAGCGCAGTTACAGTATCTTTAGGCACCTTTGCAATCAAAGTTGGATCCGCCTTAGATTCTTGTAGGAGTGTTAGCATATTCTCTGGAGTGAATCCTGCCGCTATGAACGCCTGGTATGCGTTATTGAAATGATAGTAATTGACGCCGAGGTAAACGAGGCCAGCTCCAATACCAGCTGTGAAATAGAATATGAGAAACCGTTTCCATCCCCAAATCATAGTCAGTGGCATGCCAAAAGACGCTAAGGCAAACATGTTACAAAAGATATGTAGTAGGCTACGGCTATCATGAAGAAACATGTGGCTGATCAGCTGAAACACCTGGAATGAATCCGCTTTGGGAAAATATAAGGCGAAGTGATTCAGGATCGTTTGGTAGATATTCGGAGCCACGAGAGCAGGTAGATAGATGATTCCATTGATGGAAATCAGCGCCAGGATAACAGGTGGAATTTGTTTCATTGCTCTAGTAATAATGGTACGACCATAGAACGTATCCCGGAGGAAACTTGTATGGTTTGATAATCAAACGACAATGGCTTTGGGCGGACCTTATCCTTTAAGCCCGAGCCCTATGGATTTGCAGTATCGGATACTCTCTTCGATCTCGGCCTTTTGGTAATCTTGAGTCGCTTTGTCCGCATCGTGAGAGGCGACATCAGATTTTGGACCGACAGGTGCTTTCCAAGGTGCGCGAGGAACGCCGTTTCTGGCCCATCGAATATAGCGAGCCAAGGTGGCTGGTTTTACGTCCGAATAGAATTCCCAAAATTCATCCTGGAGGAAGGGAATCTCTCGGTTAAATCCGGATATGGTTTCAATGTGAACGGGAACACCAGGGCAAAGTTCTTGGAAACGATCAAAGTACTTCTCCCAGTCAACCATACCTTGTCCCATGGCAGTCCATTGGACCGTGGTTCCGTTTTCTGAAGGCCAAATCGCCGAGTCACGTAAGCTGGTTGTTAGAGCGTATTTGCCCATGACTTCGAGATTTTCCAAAGGATCTTCCAACGTCCATGAGGCATTTCCCGCATCGAGATTGGCTCCCATGTAGTCGCTTCCGCCAGCTTCTTCAATGAGCATGACTACTTCGCGCGCTTGCATATCACCTGCATGGTTTTCCATCGCGATTTTGACACCCGCGTCCATGGCTTGCGAGCGGCAAGCACGGCAAACTTTAGCCGTGTCCTGGATACGAGCCATGATGCCACCTTCAGTCTTTCGATCATCGCGATTCCCTAAGACAACCCGAATGACAGGTGAACCGAGATTCTCTGCTACGCGGATGGACAGACGAAGGTGTTCTTCAGCGGTACCCCAGTCGTCCTTGAAAGTCACTGATGTGGGGCAGATACTCCAAGTGCCAACATGAATGTCGATGCCGAGATCATCGGCTTTTTTCCTTACATCCGTTAGGTAGTTTTTGTCGAAACTCTTGAAATGGTTCAGGTCCGACATAAACAAAGAGTCGATCCCTAGCTTCTCCGAATACTTCAAATGATCCTCGACCATCCAATTCATCGCCCGGACAGCAAAATTGTCGTAACCGAGTTTACTACCCTTTTTTTTGTGATGAGCAGCCGGGCTGGCTAGAGGGCTGGCAGCCAAGGTTGCAGCTCCAGCTGCAGTTGCTTTTAAGAAGTGTCTACGAGAATGGGTCATGGCTTGGGTAGTAAATGATTTATGAATTGTATCTTTACTAACCAAAAAAATCGGACTCTGAGCTGCCTTGAAAGCAAAAACGCATGAGATTAGGCACTTTCACCCTCGGGATTGTTACTGGATCAACTTGGGTAATTGTGCAGAGTCGAAAAGTCATCTAGCGAAACCCACCTCATGAAATCTATCATAAAACTGTTAGCCATCAACCTAGCTGTCCTTAGTGCGATGTTTTTTACAGTAGAGGTAGCGGGACAGATACTATTCTACCTATTGAAAGGGCACACCATTTATAGTGATCTCCCCTACGGTGAGGATGACAAGCATCATCAGGACCTCTTTGAATATCATCCTTACCAGGTAGGTCGTATGCAAAAAAACGTAGTGGTCGAATTCAATGGTATTACCATGAGTTCAACAGACTATCACACGCGTACTACTGGGTCGCCCGAGAACGATGATGATTGCATTCGAATTGCGGCACGGGGTGGATCCACAACCTTTGGCACGAAGGTCACGGATAGCGATTCCTGGCCAGCACAGCTTCAAACGAAACTCGGAGATGGATACAGTGTGCGGAATTATGGTGGACCTGGGTTTTCAACCGCGGAAGCCATTGTTCAATTAGCGATGACAGTTCCTGAGTGGAAACCACACTACGTGATCGTTTATCAAGGATGGAATGATATCCGGAATTATCATGATCCTGCCTTCACGCCTGACTATTACAGTCATGGGGTTACACAAGTGAGCAACCTGCGGCTGCCTTTTTATTGGAAAAGGGGTTTCCTGGTGGAAGCTGCAGAGATATCTTTCATCTTTAAGGTAATCGGTTTTTTGAATTATAAATTCTTTCCATATAAACCAAGACATTTAGAAACTGTACCTGATCCAGATCCTAGGGTGGATGCTGCCTATGAGCGAAATTTGAAAACCTTGAAAGTTTTATCAGAGTACCTTTCAGCAGAAGTTATCTTTGTTCCGCAGATTCTAAACGATGCGTTTCTTCTGACGACTGGGATTGAGAACTTAGGTTGGGCGAATTATATCCGACTATCTGATATGCCTAGATTAATGTCCCACTTTAATGAAATTACGGCAGGTATTTGTGAGTCAGGTGACCAGGACTGCTTCTTTGTTGAATCAGTGTTAAACGTAGATTGGCAAGAAAGCGATTTTGTGGATCGTGGACACTTTTCTGCTCAGGGAGGAGACAATTTTTCTGACGAGCTAGTTAAGCTCTTTGAAACCCTGTAAATATCCACGGATGTCACCAAGACTCTGAATCGTGGTGTCTGATGGTTGTTAATATTAGGTGCTTTGCTAAACGAAGCGCTTGCTTTTTGCAGACAATGACCCGATGTATTATTGCGTCGAGATTGCCGAATAGAAGTTTTCTCAACGATCCGATCCGTGAAAAGTCTAATCCAATTTCTATTAATTGCCTGCTGTGTACTTGGACCCGTTCAGGCAACTCCTGTTTCTTGCGCTGATAATACAAGAAGCGTAAACATAGCCTCAACCTTTACTCAGGTTGAGCAAAAGATCCTCTTCGGGACCATCAAAACAAGGGTAGATCTAGATATTGGTCGCCTGACCTTGATTGACGGGTTTCTCGAGGGTACTTATCGAGTAAAGATAGATGAAGACACCGTTCCTGCTCCATTTAGGTTTGATGCCAAGAGCAAAAATGAAATGGGTCAGATCTCCTTGCCCTTCAATGATTCTTTTACGGAGTTTTCGACTACAGGCGGAATTCTAAAGGGCCAAGGCTACTGTATCGAAAAAGATAAATCCCGAGATATTACATGTGAGGTAATTCAAGATGCCGATAGCACAGAAACAGGAACCATTAAATTGACCATCAATACAGGGGATCGAATTATGGATTTTGTTTCAGAGTATTCGGTAGTCGGAGAATGAGTCTTGGGACGATTGGCCTGATAGGCGGTTTCCTATTTTAAGCGCCACTCGTATTTATCGGAATCAAAATGGTAAGCCCCTTTTGTGGGAACTTCTTCTGGATAGCGGCTTGGAAGCCAGGCCTTAAATTGTTTTGTGAGCTCACTGTGAGTCGATACCAGATTGGTCCACTCATGAGGATCACTCAGAGTATCATACAGTTCCTCACCTTTCCGTCCTTCATCGTAGCTTATGTAACGCCAGTCTTTGGTTCGAATGGCGGTATTACCTTTGAGGTAGTCAATGATCGCAGGGTGTTCCCAGGAGATGTCTGGGGTTTTTAGTAAGGGGATAATATTGACGCCATCCAGATCTGACGGGGTTGGTAGATCACACAAGCTTGTCAGAGTCGGGTAGAGGCAGGTCAAGTCGACTGGAGCGTCTGTTTTGGTGCCAGCTTCCGTTACTTCTGGAACAACCATGATGAAAGGCACATGGGTAGAACGTTCCCAAAGCGTGTTCTTTGCGTAGTGATCTTTTTCGCCAAATGCATATCCATGATCCGACCAAAGAACAATGATGGTGTTTTCCGTGTATGCGCTTTTGTCGAAGGCTTTCATAAGCTCCCCAATCATCGTATCCGCATGGGCAATACTCGCTAAATAGGAGCGTACGCAATTCTCGAGTTCCTTGTGCTCTTCAATCATGCGCAAATCGTTGCGCCGGTACTCAGCCATGATTTGACCACCTTCGGGTACGTCATCGAGGTCACCTGGCTTATTGATGGGAAGTTCGACCTCGTTTTCAGGAAGCGCATCAAAGTATTGTTTGGGAGCGTAAAATGGCAGGTGAGGCTGGAATATGCCTACTGCCAGAAAGAATGGCTTCTCATGTTTTCGAGAGAGGAATTCACTGGCCCAGTTTACCGTCTTTCCGTCACCCATCTCCATGGGCTTTACCTCCATAGATCCCCAGTCTAGGGAATCATTGGGGTGCCGGGGCATCTGGTCGGTTAAGTAACGGCGATCTTCTCCACGGCGTTTGAAGTAATCGACGATCAGGTCTTTATCCTGAACGAGGTCGAAGTATTCATCCCATTGATCAGGTGGATTGAAACCGTCGGTATGATGATGCACCTTGCCGCCGCCAGCTGAGTAATAGCCGTTTTGTTTGAAATGATGGGGTAGTGTAAGCAGATCCGGATACGCGGGTCGCCACCAATGTCCATTGCTATAGAGCCCGGTCGTTGAAGCCCGTTTACCGGTTAATATCGCTGCGCGACTGGGGCCACATTTGGGGCTAGGCGCATGGGCATTAGTGAAGAGTAAACCTCTGGCCGCCAATGCATCGATGTTTGGCGTAGGTACTCGGTCCGACCCCAGGCAACCAACCCAGTCGTTCATATCGTCTACCGAGATGAAGAGGACATTCGGGGAACGTGACGTTCCATCCATTTTCTTAGTGGCGTAAGCTAAAAGCGGAGTGCTTAGAGCGAGGAGTAGGATAAGTTGCTTCATAAGGGTAGGGCCCGATCGCCGAGCGGGCCGTTTGTATCTGAGTTTCGGACGGCTCGGCGATCCGTCCCTACCTGATTACCTTGCAATTTCATCGATAGTCAAAGTCGCAAACACGATATCCTTATCCTTTTCGTAAAGTAAGGCCACCTTGCCATCGGCTTTCTTTGCTAACGACGAATAGGCAGAAGGTCCTTCATAGATAAGGAGTTCGTGGGGCCAGGTTTTGCCGTCATCCTTACTTGCCTGAACCGTCATGCGGATGCGTTGGCCACGTTCGGCTTGAATGGGAGGATTGGGATTGGAGAAGAGCAAGGTATCCTCGTCGAAGCGAATGATGCTGGCTTGCACACGTGGATCGCCCAGATGTTTGTCGAAGCGTGGTTGGGTCCAGGATTCCCCGCCATTGGTGCTGAATGCAATCGAGCGGTAACCGTTTCTAGGGCGTTTAGTTTCAGCTACGCCTTGCGATCTCATATTCATCATCAAACGACCGTCTGAGAGCTCAACCACCTGACTCTCGTTAACGGTGGGTTTTATGATATTGCTGACCGACCAGCTATCTCCACCGTCATCACTGTAAAGTGTATGGGCGCCATAGAAATCTGCGGTTGAGTGATTTGCTGGAATAACCAAACGGCCTTTATTGGGACCGGTTTCTAATTGAATTCCGACACCAGGGCCCGTGGCGTACCAAAACCATGAGGCGTCTTTTACATCGGAGGTGATTTCTTTCGGTTCTGTCCAGGTCAGGCCATCATCATCGGAGTGCGTTTGGAAAACGCGTCGGGTATCTTTGGAGGTTCCGGCATGAAGATCTCTTCCATGATCACTCGCAAGATTCCAGCAAATGACGTTGATGATGCGTCCGGTTCGTTGGTCAACCACAGGGCAAGGGTTACCTGCTGTTTCATCACCGGCGTCCCAAACAACAATCGGGGCTGACCAGGTTCGGCCATTGTCGGTTGAGCGTTTGAGAATCATGTCGATATTGCCACTATCGCCGCGATCGTCTTTACGCGCTTCACAGAAGGCTAAAAGGGATCCGTCTTTGGTAGTGATCAGAGCTGGGATCCGGTAGTTCGAGTAGCCACCTTCTCCGGATTTGAAGATCATCTTCTCGGTTACAGCAAAGAGCGGGGAGCCGAGAGCAAAGAGTAAAAGAATTGAAATGGTTTTCATTTGGGTAGGGCCCGATCGCCGTTTCGAGCGAAGCGACACTAACACGGGCCATGGATTATTTAAGTTTTAAGTTTGATAAGATTATTTTAAAGGCAGAGCTCCCTGCCAGCCAAGTTCGAGTATCTTTCGGTGTTGGTAAAGCGAGGCAGCTTTATTGAGTTCCTTGGCGATATTGGTCATTTCATTGGGATCTGACCGGTGGTCGTAAAGTTCTTCTTCGAGAATCGCGCCGCTCTTCCAATCTTTCCATTGAACGTAGCGATAGTTTTCTGTGCGAACGGCATAACCCATGACGTCTCCGTGTTGCTTGTGTTTTATCTCAGCGTAATCACGTGGGTATTGGTTAAAGGCAGCTGTCTTCCAGGGACGGTTCGGACGACTAAGTAAAGGTTCCATGCTTAAACCTTCCAGGTTATTGGGAGCTTTTAGATCACAGAGTTCTGTCAGGGTTGGATAGAGATCGACGAGTTCCACAAAGGCTTTGGAAATGGCTCCCTGTTCTTTTTGGTCAGGAACGGAGAGGATGAGTGGTACGCGAGCTGACAGTTCAAAATTGTTGGCCTTGGTCCATAGCCCTTGCTCGCCCAGGTGGAAGCCGTGGTCTCCCCAAAGGCAGATGATGGTATCGTCGGCGAGATCGAGTGTTTCGAGTTTGTCCATCAATCGACCGAGGAGGGCATCGATATAACTGATACATGCATAGTAGCCATGGCGAACTTCCTGGACCTTGGCGGGTGGAATATCTGCCAGGTTCTTCGGGATATCGGTGTAGCCCTCTATTTCATTCCAGGTACGGGTTGCGTATTCGGGGGCACCTTTGGGGTGAAATTTTGAAATAGGGTCAGGAATCTCGGAACGATCGTACATATCCCAATATTTCTTGGGAGCTACGACCGGCAAGTGTGGTTTTCGAAAACCTACCGCCAGAAAGAATGATTCGTCACCTCTTGCAAATCGTTCTAAGGCCTCTTCGGCGGCATCGCATACCATGCCGTCCACAAAAGTGTTGTCGGGTGTATCGTAACCTTCTGTGGCGGATCGTTTGTGTGCATTGACTGCCAGGTTTTCTGGTGACGCGTAGCGCCAGGTATGAGGTCGACCGTAGTCGAATAGCGGATCCTCCGACCAGGAAGGCTCGTCGTACATGGAGACTCCACTGCCGTGGAGAATTTTGCCGATTGAGATACTTTGATAGCCATTTTGTTTGAACAACTGGGGAAGGGTGACCAGATCGGGTAGCGTTTCCCTGAAATGGGTCTTAAGGTCCCAAACCTTGATACTGTCAGGTCGCAGTCCAGTTATGAGCGACAGGCGAGAGGGGCCGCACACGGCGAGTTGGCAATAGGCTTTGCTAAAAAGCGTGCCTTTGGATGCCAGTCGGTCAAAATTCGGTGTGATAGCTATGGGATCACCATAACATGCTAAATCAGGCCGCAAATCATCGATGGCTATGAAGAGGACGTTCTTCTTTGGAGTTGATTCAGCTCCAAGAGCAAAGAGCGTGGAGCTTAGAGCGCAGAGTAGAAGGAGTTTCTTCATTGAGGTTAGACAACTGTAGGAGCGGGTTTACCCCGCGATCGCTCGGACAGGAATCGAATATCGGGGCATTAAGCCCTTACCAATCCAGCTATTCAAAAAAATAATCGGTGTAAGTTAAAGTCAGTTTCGATTTATCAGGCTGCCCGTCTACGAAACAGGCGTCGACTTCGGCTTTGAGACGCAGGACGTTGTTGTAATTGAGCATCGGATCGTTTGTTTCTTCACGCCATTGTTGTAGACGAGCCTGTAGGTCCGCCAGGATGCGACTATGCTTTGGGTCGTTGGCGAGGTTGTTAAATTCGTGCGGATCGTTTTTCAAGTCGTAGAGCTGAAGCTTGGCCGGCTTTTCCATCTGGTAGTAAGCGGATCGAATCGGTTCCGGAGCCAGGTTTATTGTATCCATTAAACTATCGAAGAAACGATTGTTGGTAAATTGGTAACCCGGATTCGTGATTCCAGGCATTAAATTTAAAATGAGTTTGTAACGATCGTTCTGAATGGTTCGTTGGGGGTAGTAATTGTGAGCCGAGTGAATATGGAATTCGGTAAACAGGTGAGTGCGCCATTCCGTGTGTTCCCCTTTGAGAAGGGGAATCAACGAGCGACCGGGGAGATTGGGGATGGGAGCTGTTCCTGTGGCTTCAAGGACGGTGGGAGCCAGATCGATGAGAGAAACCAGTTCGGTTGATATAAGGTTGGTTTTCGTTTGTCCCGGCCAGCGAACGATGAAGGGAATGCGTGTCCCGCCTTCATAGGAGGTGCGTTTGCCGCGCAGCATGTCTGCGCCGTGATCTCCGATATACACCACTAGGGTATCTTCGGCTTTCCCGCTTTTCTCCAGAACCTGAAGGAGATCGCCAATAAGCGTATCCAAACGCATCATACAGTTGTAATGATCCGCCGTGTTTTGGCGAAGCTGTTTATTATCGAGACCGAAATAGTCCAGAGGTGTTACGTCCTCACCGGTCAACGGTTTGCTTGGAATGCCGTCCACCTGAGGTATAAATGGCCGGTGTGCGTCCGGGTAATTGATACTCAGGAAGAACGGTGCATCGCCAGCATTTATAAAGGTCTTCGCTTCTCTCTCGTATCCAGGCAGGTCATCCCGGTTGAAATTCGACTTGCTGATGGCCTCAAAATCCCAGCGGAAGGCTGACTCTGGATTGACGTGGAGCTTACCAATGATTCCCGTTCGATAGCCGGCTTCTTTAAAACTGCGGGACAAGTTCGGTGTGTTCTCATCATACATGCGGAATTTCCAGGTGGCTAATCCGATTTGCCCGTTCTGATGAGGATAGAGTCCGGTGAGAAAAGAGGCCCGCGACTGACTACATCCGGCTTGTGCTACGTAGGCGTTTTTGAACAGGACGCCTTCACTGGCCAACTTATCCAGGTTCGGAGTTCGTACATAAGGTTCGCCATAGCTACTCAGTTCCTGGCCGTTGTCTTCCGAGACGATGAGTAGGACGTTTGGGCGCTGTGCGTTCAAAGCAGAGAGCAAAGCACTGAGAGCGAAGAGAAGAAGAGCTTTTATTTGGAAAGTCATAGGGTAGGGCCCGATCGCCGAGCGGGCCGTGTGCCTTTGGGTTGCGGCCCGCTCGGCGATCGGGCCCTACCTTCAATTGTCTTAAGACCATTGCTGTTTTTATATAAACTCATTGTTTTGCACTCCCGATTTCTCCGACATTCATTTCTGGAATCCATTTGCCAAGTTCATCCATAATTTTTCGGCTACCAGTTTTATTGGCCAGATTATTCCATTCATGAGGATCGTTCTCAGTATCATACAATTCTTCATCTCCCTCGGCGTACCGAATATACCGATATCGGTCATTGCGTATCGCATGGTTATCCTGGCCGTAAGTGATGATGACCGGATCTTTTGTCGCATTTGGGTTCTTTAGGAGCGGGGTCAGGCTATCTCCTTCCAGGTGTTCTGGTGCTGGTAAGCCGCACAGCTCCACCAAGGTGGGGTAGAGGTCAATGAGTGATACGGGTCGAAGGCTGACCTGGCCTTCCTTAAACCCGGGTGCGACGATGATGTAAGGGATGCGAGTCGCCTTTTCGTAAAGAACGAACTTCTCCCAATTTTCCTTTTCGCCTACATGGAAGCCGTGGTCTGACCATAGGACGATGATGGTATTGTCAGCATGTCCACTGGCATCCAAGGCATCGATCAGTCGACCGACATTATGATCCGCAAAACTGGATGCCGCCTGATAACCCCGAACGGCCTCGTCAAAGATGTTTGGATTGCGGGCTTTTTCCGCGGCGAACGTACTCATGAAACTGCGGGCTCGCAACATTGCGATCGCGGGTTCGGGTAAGTCGTCCAAATCGTCTTCTTTGATGATTGGTGGTTGAAATGAATCCATGGGGTATTGGTCAAACCAAGCCTGAGGTGCATAGAAGGGCATGTGTGGGCGGTAGATCCCGGTGGCTATAAAGAAGGGCCCCTCCGCGTTCTTGATTTTATCAATGGCCCAATTCACCGTTCGGTTGTCGATATGAAAATCTTCATCAGGTGGGTAGATCCCCCAGTCAAAATTCCGACTCACAGATCCTTTTCTTCCGTCCTGACGAGTCCATTGTTTGATATCGTTTAAATTGCCACTGGCCGGCATGGGCCGATCAGGTTGTTTAGTGGGGAATTCGACATATTCATCAAAGGCTTCGTAGCGATAGAACGCCGTGCCGTGATGATGGAAAATCTTGCCCGAGGCGTAGGTTCTGTATCCGTTGTCTTTAAAATGTTGAGGCAGGATGGTGACATCCGGCATCGCCTTGTTCCAGTTACTGCTGTTGTTGTAGACACCACTGGAAGAGGGACGCACACCGCTTAGAATAGATGCACGAGAAGGATTGCAGGCAGGTGAGTTTGTGTAGCCTCTCGCAAAGAAGGTGCCGCGTTCTGCCAGTCGTTCGAGATTAGGAGTTTGGATGGGATTGGATTTATCAAACAACGTTGTCCAATCGTTCATGTCATCGATGGCGATGAACAATACGTTCATGCGAGCTGAATCAGCTCGCAGAGCAAAGAGCAGAGAGCAAAGGGCGAGGAAAAAGTATGTACTCCTATGCATTTTGTTTCTGAGGAATGATTAAGGAAGTTAGGAATCCTATTCCAACACATACACCAATACCGACCAATCCGTATAAGAGTCCATTGAGATCAGTGAAGTATTTGCTGTAGAGGATGGCTAATAAACTGCAGGATACACCCATCCAGGCATGGATGTGGCTGGCTCGTTTTATGAAGAGTCCGAGTAGAAATAATCCTGCTAAAGGACTGCCGATGAGGCCCAGGATACTTACTAATAAATCGAATATATGTCCGGTGTCCATTGAGGAGAGCACAAGGGCAAATACAGTTCCGAGGATTCCAAGGAAGCCTACGAGTTTGCGGGCAAATATCAGTTGGTCTTTGTCGCTCCAATGGTCGCGGAATCGTTTGATAAAATCGTTGGAGACGGCAGTGCAGATAGAGTGCATACTGCTATCCAGGCTGGACATGGCCGCGGCAAATACTCCTGCTATGACAAGCCCGGCTAATCCTGCTGGCATTTGGTTTGCGACAAACCAAGGCAGGATTTGATCGTTCTTTTGCAGAGGACCGAGTAAATCAGGATTGGTTTTATAAAAGACGAACAGTGCGATCCCCATGAGTGAGAAAATGAATGAAGCTGGAATAGCCAGTAGCGCATTGGTCCAAACCGCTTTTTGCGCTTCCTTTTCGGTGCTCGTGGTCAGGTAGCGTTGAACGACTGCCTGATCGGACGTGTAGGGGACTAAGGCATTTGAGAAGATGGCTCCCAGAATTAATACCATGAATGAGTCTGTAGCCCAGGACCATTCAATCGCCGGCATCTCAAACTTTCCGGATTCTTTTCCTAAAGATACCAGAGCCGAAAAGCCACCGTCTAACTGAGTGACGATTAACCCCAGTGCGAGCAGGGCGCCGCCGATTAGAACTACCACCTGAATCACGTCGGTCCAGATGACGGCCTTGATGCCACCGAAGGCAGTGTAGACGGTGGCGATCAACCCCATCAAGACGATGCAGAGGGTGAGGTTGAATCCAGTAACCGCTGAAAGCGCGAGCGCTGGAAGAAACACCACAATGCCCATGCGAAACAGTTGAAAAACGATGAACGAAGCGCTTCCAAACAATCGAAGGCCCAGATCAAAACGATCTTCAAGGAATTGATACGCCGTAACGGCGTTGAGTTGTCTTAAACGAGGTATGTAAATGTATACGATCAGTGGAGCGACTATGATGATGCCGGCATTTAGCAAGATGGCGGACCAACTTGTACCATAGACTCTGGCTGGAAGGGCGAGGTAGGTAATGGCACTAAGGGTTGTACCGAAAATACTCATACCAGCTGCCCACCAGGGGATGGACCGTCCGCCCACATAGAAGTCGTCCGTTGTTTTAGTCGTTCTTGCGCAATAATAACCGATTAGGATCAAAGCGCACATGTAGACTATGAGGGTTATCCAGTTTAGAGTACCGAAAGAAGAAGAGGCAAATGGAGTTGAGACTTTCCATATATTTGGCGTTCGAACACGAGGGCGAATTTCTCCCGAGGCAATGATGTAATCATCTCCCCATTTGGCTACCTGGGTGGTGACGTGATTCTGAGGAATGTCACCGCCCTCTTGCCATGTATCCGTAAGGGCGTTGTAAGCCCATGCTTTTTCGGGAAAACCGGGATGATCGTCTTTTAAGTCGTCGGCTTGATGAAAGAGTGAGCCGTCGGCCCCACCGACTACGAAAATATGATTTTCTCCAACGGGAAAGGCTTCGCCAGCCATGAGGCAGGCAGGGGAGTCGGCCAACTGCTTCCACTCATTGCTTCTGGGGCTATAGGCGTAGGCGTCTTTGAGGAATTCGAGTTCTCCATTTTCTTTCTCCAGGCGACCGCTAAACATGAAGATTTGTTCTTCTCTCCCATTGTGTTGGGCAGTGACGAGGTTGAGTCCACGGGCGGGACCTGGCCATGAGGGAAGCACTTGCCAGCCTGTGGCAAGATTGTCCATGTCGAGCATCCAGAGATTGTTAAGAGCGGACGATAGGGCGTTTGTTTCGGTGCCACCCGCTACGTAGACTTTATTGCCGATGGTAGCCGCCATGGAAAAGGCGAGTCTCTTGGGTAGGCTGGGGAGGGACTCCTGGCTGATAGATTTACTGGATGGGTCCCATTTGAGAATGAAAACGTCTGTGTAGGTTTGAGCCGCGTCGTTGCCGCCCATGCAAACCACGCCATCAGGCAGGGAAACAGACGCGCCGTAACCGAGTGGAAGTGGTAGACTGCCACCTTTGGTCCATTCACCTGAACGTTCCAGTACCCAGATATCATCGTGCCATACTTTGTCTTCTCCCCAGTAGGGCTTCGGAAAGTTGGCTCCACCGGCCACGATGAGGGCGTCGTTATGAACGCCCACGTAGGGACCCGCTACACCCAGTGCATCTGTCTGGTTACCAACGGGAGGTAGGTCAGCTAGTTGCTCCCAATCGAGAAATTCTGACGCGTTTATGAAGCACGATGTTAGAGAAAGGAGGACAAAGATGAGTAAGTTGCGTTTCATTTATGGTCTTCCGTATTCCTCCAAAAGCTGGGTGTAGGCACTCTTATAGTATAGAATATCTGCACCGTGAATGATCAACTTCGCGCCGGCATCTTGCATGAATTGGGAGTGCTCGGCATCAAAAACCAGAGTCCCAAATATTTTTCCAGCAGCCAGTGTGTCATCAGCGATTTGTTTGGCGGCTTGGAGAACGTCATCATGTTTGATCTGGCCCGGCTTCCCGGAAAGTAGTGAGAAGTCTCCAGGTCCGAAAAAGATGCCATCGACTCCTTCGACTTCTGCGATTTCCCGGACATGGGGTAGGGCGGCTGGTGATTCGATCTGGATAAGGAGCCAGTTTTCCTGGTTCGCTCTTTCAGTGTAATCGTCTGCCGGATACGCTCCGAAATTATTGTCCGCACTCCCACCGTCAAATCCACGTTCGCCTAGCGGAGCAAATTTGGACCAGCGGACAACTTCTCTGGCTTCCTCGGCTGATTCGCAGCGAGGGTACATGATTCCATGGGCACCTGCTTCAAGCATGCGACCCATGCGCATGGTTTCCCAGCGTGCAGGACGTGCGAGGACATCTACATCGCCAACCCTCGCGGCTCGACAGAGGTTTGCGAATGTTTCGACGCTCTTGTCATTGTGTTCCAAGTCGTACCAAAGGAAATCGAAGCCCATCTGGCATAGCGCTTCGGTGTGAACCGGGTCGGTTGATTTTACGAGAGTTCCAAGAGCCAATCCCCCGTCATTCCAGATTTGTTTTACCTTACTTGATCGCATAGTGGTGGATTGAAATTTAGTTTTAGCTGCAGGCTTATCGCTAGTCAGATCGATTGGTACACTCAAGGTACCAAACGAGAGATTAGGTTTAGGTTTTAGTTCTTTTGATGCTTTTTCCGGTTCTGAATTCTGGAATCAATAAGGTTCGATGATTTCTTAAGGTATCCCCTTGTATGCGCTCTTCCAGGATTTGATGGATCTTTACCGCTCGTTTTCTGGGATTGAATTCATAGCAAGCAGGCTTGGGGCTCAGGTGATGGAGAAAATCACATTCGTGACGACTGATTAGGGATAGGTCGGAGGGAATTTTAATTCCCATTTCAAGGGCCTGGGTAAAGATTCTTAAATACTGAAAGGGGGAATCAATGAACAGGGCGGTTATTGGATTGTTTCCTGATATCACTTGTTCGAGGGTCGCTCTGTAATCATGAGCTTCGACCGCATGACGGACGATTTTTAATGAAGGCTTCGCGCTGCTATTGAGTAGCGTGGATTTGAAACTGGCCAAGCATTCCTGGTCGCCGGGAAACACCGTTCTGCTGCGCACGTATCCAATACGTTGATGACCTTTGGATGCAAGTAGGCCTGCTGCATGTCGTCCGATCGCTTCGTAATTTAAATCAATGCTTGGAAGATCAATTCCTCTAAAAGGAGATCCGCAAATGATAGCTGGAATGCTCTGGTTCCTGAATTGGCTTTGTATGTTCTTAGAGCAACGGATTAGTAGCCAGCATTTGTGGTTGGTTGATTTGATCAGTTTCTTTAACCCAGTGGCAGGTGAACGACTGATTTCTGGGATGCTGTCATGGATAAACACATTCCAGCCGCGTTTGGCTACGCGGTGCTGTAATGCGGGAATCCAGGTCAGACTTCTGGCTTCTTCGTTCTCCTCCTGAGCTCCAATAAGGATACCGATGGATACGGCTTCGGTTTGGGGGAATTCTTGCTTAATCCGTTTCTTTATGAGGTAGCCTGATCCCGGGATGGATGCAATGATGCCTTCCTCCTGCAGTATTCTGAGAGCGTACCGAAGGGTCCCTCGACTCACCTGGAATTGGTCGGTCAGTTGACGTTCACTCGGCAATGTATTTCGCCAATTCTTATTGGCGATGTTTGATTTTAGCTCTGCTAGAACGTCATTACGGAGCAATTGCCTGGTTAAGGTCATCTTGGGTGCTGATCAATAGGAGTGGGTAACTGAATTGGTACACAATGTGGACAGATGCCGACAAAGTAAATCAGGAACCGATAAACGTCTTCCTACTCTGGAGCAGGTAGTGAAAGTATTTGGCCGTCCTCGAGTATCTTTTGGCGCAGCCGAGCGTAGTCTACTTCTTGGATAGTAGAGTGATGATCGATCATCTGACAAGCCGCAGTAGCTGCGGAGTGGGACAACATCATGAAGGTGGGTTCTATACGGACGGAGCCAAAAGCGACATGGCTGGCGGAGACGGCAAAGGTAACAAGAAGATTGGTGCACTCACTCGTTTTCGGAACAATCGCATCGTAGCCAATGCCGTAGGGTTTGACCCGAACGCTGGCCGGGCTCTTGCCTTCTCGAAATACCAGGTCTTGGCAGGCGATTCTTTGAATCTCGTGAATGTCGATACCGTAGGAAGCCATGGCTACAGGTTTGTCATCAACGACCGCTCCTTTGCAGTGATGTTCTGTTAATACTAAGTCGGAGACCATGTGGCGTGCTTCTCGTATATACAATTGGTAAGGCCAACCACCATTGTCGGTAAACTCGTCTTTGCAAAGTCCGAAGGAGCGAACTTGTTCCTTTAGCTTTTGCGGAACCACCGGATCGCTGCCCAGGAAGTAGAGAAGGCCCATATGGTAGTCCCGCTGCTAGTCGTAAAGCTCCTGTCTCTGATCCCAATCGGCATCGGGCCAGTCCCAGCTCAGCCCTGGGATATTTGATCCAAAGGTGGCTGTATTAAAATCCCATTTATCATTCACCAAGGGATCGAGCTTGGTGAACCAGCGTATGTGCATGTCGTCTCCTTGTAGGAGACAGGCCTGGATGAAACGACGTTGTATCTCGTAATTCCAGGGATCGTAGTTGTCTGGTTTGGTGATAGGGATGCGGTTGTTGGGATTATCCGTCATGCAAAGGCGGAAACAATAGGCCTGAACGCCTTCTGCTTCTTCTCCATTCTTTTCTCCGTTGTAGGGCTTTATGGTTGGAAGCAATCCGCTGTTTTTGTCCGTGGGATCGATGTAAGGTGAAATCGGGATATCGCGGTCCCAGATACCTTTTCGGTCGGCTCTTCGGCCGTTCTTTCCGGGCACTCCCCAGTAGATGGAGGGATTGTATTTTTTCAGACTAAATCCATTTCCCGTCTCATTGTAGACCGCATTGGCTTCTCGAGTGGTCGTATAACTCACTCCTGCTACCGCCATCAGGTCGCCTTCATAGGTGGCATCGATGAATACCTTGGCTTGGTAGTAGGAGCCGTCAGTCATGGTTATGGAGAGTATCCTGGTGCCGTCCATTTGGGCGGACCTGATTCGTTTATCAAAGCGAAGAGTAATGTTACTGTCCTCAATATACTCCATGAACAGTTTTTCCGCTCCACTGGGTTCAATGACAAGGTCGCCGCCGGTATGGGCGAAGTAATTATCGAACTTGAGATCTTTACCGTAGCGTGCAGCGAGTTTTAAGAAGTATTCGCGGGCAATGCCACCGATGGTAGCGGGGTTTCCGACGTCGAGGACACTCAGGCCACTCGAAGTCATGCCACCTACGTGCTGGTAGGGTTCCAGCAGAACAACGGATTTTCCCATACGGTCTGCTTGTATAGCTGCTGCTACTCCTCCCGAGGTCGCGCCTTAGATACATAGGTCGTAGTCCTTGGCCTGAATAAGTTGAGGCAAGAAGATGACCCATAGGAGTGCAATGATGTAGCGATGGTGGTGACACCATTGAAAAAAATACGGAAGCTCCATGGTCTTGCGACCATGGCTACTTTTTGAGCTAGAGATCATTTTTTGTTTCCGTGGATAACCCGCCCGGTTTTCTTGTTGGTGAATGTCCAATTATCGGGATCGAAGATAAAGCCATCCTTGCTGGGAACATCCTCTGCATAAAATGTTGGCAAGTGTTTTGCCAGTTCGCCCTTGATTGATTGATACGCCTGATCGGCAGCCAGATTCTTCCATTCGTTTGGGTCAGTCTGGTGGTCGTACAATTCCTCCGTGCCGTCGTTATAACGAATGTAGCGCCAGTGCTCGTCTCGAACTGCCGTGTTGCCGTAGCCGAAGTCAATGAGGCTGGCGTGCGGCCAGGCAGCGTTTGGATTGTCCAGTAGGGGAGCCAGGTCGGGTCCGTCAAAATCAATGTCGCTTTCCAGGTCGAGTAATCCGACAAGTGTTGGATAAATGGATACGAGGTTTACAGGGCGACTCGAGCTCTGACCGGCCTGTTTCATTCCGGGAGTTGCTATAATGAAGGGCACGCGAGTGGCTTCTTCCCACAGGGTTGATTTATGCCAATGATTCTTTTCTCCCAGATGCCAGCCGTGGTCTGACCAGAGAATAATTATCGTGTTGTCGGCGTGAGGAGATTCGGCGAGAGCCCCAATTACCCGACCGATTTGGGCATCCGCAAACGAGATACTCGCTAAGTAGCATCGAACAGCTTCTTCCCATTCGCCAGCTTCCTTGGCAGCATCCATTTCGTCGCGCCGTCGTTCTGCCCAATTTTGCGGGATAGGTGGTAGGTCATCCAGGTCATTTTCCGGGGCTTCGGGCAAGTGGATTTCCGAGCCTGCATAGAGATCGTTAAAGCGTTTCGGAATATACCATGGTAGGTGGGGATGAAAAGTCCCGACTGAGAGAAAAAATGGCTTTTCGCCTTCGTACTGGTTCAGGAAATCTACGGCATAGTCGACTACGACTACATCGTCATAGTCTTCTTCCTTTTTTGGTAAAATACCCCAGTCCCGCTCTTCCTTTCCCCGGAGATACTCCACTTTACTAAAAGGATAGCCTTCGGGTGGTGGCATCCATTTTGTCCACGGGTAAGCCAGCTTGTTCGACCGGGTCCAGGGAAAGTCCACCCAGGAAAACCGATGGTAGGCATGCCATTGATCCGGAGGATTGTTTCCTGCGGTGTGGTGAAAGCTTTTTCCCGTCCCTACGACCTGATATCCCTGATTCATAAAATACCTCGGTAAGGTCGCTTTGTCGGGGTAGTTAGCGCGCAACCACTGGCCGTTGTTATAAATTCCGGTCGTCGAAGGCATAAGCCCTGTCATAACCGCATTCCGGCTCGGATTACATACGGGAGACGGGCAGTGGGCGTTGGTAAAATTAATGCCCCGCTCGGCTAGTCTATCCATATGCGGTGTGAAGACCTCGCCTTCATAGCCTCCAAGAAAATTGGTCCAGTCCCTCATATCGTCGACGGAGATCATGAGGACGTTCTTTGGGGCTTGTTCAGTTCCATACGCCAAGAACGGAAAGCTAAAAGTGAAGATCAGGAATGCAATTCGTGCGGTATTCATTTGCACATGGGGTAGTGTTCGATCGCTGAACGAGCTGTTGGATCTTGAGTGTCTTAGATGTTAGTTAAGGAATCTCAGCAGGAAACTGGGATTCTTTTATGCAGGTTCATCAGCATTAGGAAACCAATGTATTCTGACAAGAGCGTCTTTTTCGACCGTAAACTCTCTGATATTTTACTGAGCAGCTTAGAGCGTCTCAAGCAAGGTGTAGACCATGCGACACGGTTTACTTGTTTTATTGTGAAACGAATGGATTTCGCCTGGATCGATGACTAGAACATCTCCTTCGGAAAGACTGCTTGTTTTTCCATCAATAATGGCTTCAACGGTTCCCGACAGTATCTGAAATACTTCGCGCGCATCTTTATGGGAGTGCTCACTGACCGTTACACCCGATTCTAGTGTCACAGTGGCCCATTGAAGAATTCCTCGAACGTCGTTCTTTTTTAAGAAGACCTTCTTTTGAAGGTGCGTGTCGTGAGAAACCGGTGACAGGATCGCGCTATCGTTAGTAACCTTCTTCATGGCCTTTGCCATTCCAGAGGCAATGAAGGTATTTCTCAGTAGAATGACATTCTAAAGCTAAGGGGCGTCGGGCCTCTGCTTCTTTTTTAAGCTGTTTCTGATGATTGATCGCGTAGAGCAGTTTGTTGTATAGATCATCCACGTCAGCTTCCTTTGCAGTTAAGCCAACTCCATACTCTTTCATTGCCCAGGAAAGCCATGTGTTTTCAGTTACGATAACAGGTATCCCTGAGCAGGCAGCTTCAACCATGACTCCTGATGTGCGGTTGAAATAGGTTTTTAATCGGTAAGGTAGAACAATAAAATCGGAATTTTTAAAGTAGGAGTTATAATCTTGCTCGCTGAGTATTTCCCTAAGAACGGTCACCTTGTCAGAATTTATCAGACGCTCATCGGGGTATATTCTTTCGCCTTCGTAGCTAATTGTAGGTTGTGCCCATTGAAAAACGAATTTAACATTTTCAGATGAGTTTCTTTCCAGGAATCGTATAACTACTTCCTGCCAGGCATCAATTCCTTTGTCGTATACCGATAATCCTAAAATTGAAAACACCAACTCATTGTTCCCGGGCCGTGGTTCATTGGACGAAAGTAATGCCTGAGATAATGCCATACCTGGACTCGGAAACAGTTTGAAGGGGACATTTGACAGTGTTTTGTACTCTTCACTGGTGATTTGACTGTCACCGGCAAAAACGACTTCACCGCTAGCGATCTCATCTTTGAAACTTCTCAGGACGTGCTTAATTAGATTGGAAGACTTCTTAAAGCTGTATTGGGTATAGTCCTCGTTGTAGACGGCCTCGCTGGTGATGATAAATATCACCAAACGCTTAAATTTTTTGCCTAAGAATTTTTTACACAATCGGCGCCAGGCAATTAGATGGTGGATACGCGCAGCAGGAACTAAAACACAATCTGCTGGATCTATTGATTCTAAGAAGGTTTTAGTCTCTTTATAAATTAAGCGGTTGTGTTTAATCACTCCCAGGTAGCGTTTCCAGGGTTGTGGGCAATGGTAGATATTGTCCCAGCTATTCTTAGAATAAACACGTTTAGCGGACAGGTCTTTTTCGATGGTTTCATTTATGAACTTACTGCCTGCAGTCTCAACCTTAACGCCCGCTTGTTCGTTGATGTGTTTGATAGACTTAACCCAGGCATGAAAATGCCCATCATAGTGCATCAATGCTTCTTCGCAAATGAGGAGGCGTTTACCGGCGAGATTCATGAAAATTGAGGAGGAAAATGAGCATCGTTCAACTCGAGCGGGAAACTCCGACTATTCGATGGCTGTTCGGTTTGGCTCGCTCGCTGCTTGATTGAACAAACCTGTGTGAGAGATGCATTGTGAGAGTGCTCTGTCTGCCCATTCATGACTGCGTTGAAGGGCTTGTCCTATCAGCTTTATGCCCTAGGTCGTTGGTTGATTCCTCAAAGATAATATAGACATTATCAATCAAAATCATAGTAGGGACAGAATGTTGAATGAGTGTGACAGGTGTTTTGATGCGGTAATGACTATTCAGAAAAATATGAAACAAAAGCGATCTGTTCGGGGCCTTGAAAGGGTTACACTTTTTTTATGAGTAAAAGGCCCATAAACCCTTAAAATCTTTGGTCTTGGCCTTTTTTATTAAATAGACTAATTTTATAATACTATTCGTTCAGTCTCTGGAATGGCCAGTTATCTTAACAAATTCGAATCCTCAATCAATCATTATGAGTAATATCGTTCCTACAATTAGCTCCGGAGTTGCCGGACCTCTTGGCGTTCTCCATCTACCTCGTTTCTGGCAAAAAGCCTCCTTAGGAGCAGCCGGAAAACTACACAATGAATACCCAGCCTGTGGAGATGGCTATGATCAAATGACCTTGGATGCCTTGGGCTTAGATAAAGATGCTACCTTGGCCCAGATTGCTGAGAGTAAGCCCAGCTACGTGGAGTTTGAAGCATGGGTTAAATCGAATATGAAAGCCGACGCAGATATTGCTGCTCACAATGCAGCTGTTGAGGGTTACATTCATGACGATGGAACTCGGGCAGAAATTTTTGAATGTGCCAGTTTGAGTGATGACAGTTGCGCCGCACGGGATGCCGTGAATCTAAACAATTTAGATGACTGGGCAATCTTCCATAAAGAGGAAATTGCCGGGTAGTACCCGAAACTAACCATTTCTTAATTCAAAACCTGTTTCTTGGGCTCGGCTTGACAAACAGGTTTTTTAGTCTGGTGCGCACAAAGATTCATGCCAATTCTCGACAAATGCCGCCATTTCGATATTCTAATGATGATAAATAAAATAGCCCCATAATTGTATGAATAGAAGACAGTTTTCAAAGCTTACTGCTCTGAGCGCGGTTGGAGCCACCTCCTCAAGTTTAATCTCAACGGTTGCTGCCAGTGCCAATAAAGTCAGTCAGCGATCTGCTAATGATCGCATTCAATTGGCCTTGATAGGTGCCAAAAATCAAGGAGGTCGTATCCATCTTCCGACCTTGGTTAGTTCTGAAGACTGTCAACTTGTTTCGATTTGCGATGTGGATGGTCAGGTTCAGAGTGAAGCGATCGAAACGGCTTCCGTGCAATATGCCCAGCAGTATGGGAAATATGAATACAATGGTATTTCGGGTGTGCCAGATTTTCGAGAAGTCATGGAAAATGACGAGATCGATGGGGTGGTCATTGCAACGCCCGATCATTGGCATGTTCCGATCGCCAAGGCTGCCATCCTTTCTGGGAAAGATGTTTATGTAGAAAAACCGCTTTCATTGCATATTAATGAGGGAAGGGAATTGGTCGAATTGGCAAACAAACACCAAAAGATTGTTCAGGTAGGTAGTCAGCAACGATCAGACGAGCGTTTTGTCATTGCATCAGAAATTGTGCGCAATGGCTTGATCGGTGAGGTTAAGCATGTAGAGGTCTCTATAAAGACGCGCTCTGGAAACGCTGAAGTATGGGAAGCAGAACCCATACCTCCCGAGTTGGATTACAACATGTGGCTTGGTCCAGCTCCCTGGAGTGACTACCATTCTGAACGAGTGCACTACAATTTTCGTTTTGTTCCTGAAATATCTGGGGGAGAAATTGCTAATTGGGGAGCTCATTTTTTGGATACGGCTCAATCCGGGCTCGGGACCGATGATACCGGTCCTGTTATGATTCGCGGAATGGGTGAGAGGAACCCTTTTGGTTCACGTCATACGTCATTCTTTGATATTGATGTGGATTTCGAATACGCGAGCGGAGTAACCATGCATCTCAAAACTGGCAAGAACGGAGTAACGTTCTATGGAACAGAAGGGCAGCTCTATGTAAATCGTGGCGAGTTGTATACGACTCCCAAGGAGTTGATTCGTCGTTACTCCAAGGATTTAGCTATCAAAATGAGGCATACCAAGGGAGGGCACTTTCGAAACTGGTTTGATTGTGTGCGTTCAAGAATGGCCGAGCATTTACATGCCGGGGTAGAATTAGGTCATCGATCGGCCACCTTGTGTCACCTTTCCAATATCGCTATCGAGTTGAAGCGACCCTTGCGATGGGATCCTGTGAAGGAGAGTTTCTTACAGGATGCTCACGCCAATGCATTACGGAACCGACCGTCACGGACGGATTGGGCTTAGTTTTGGTCGTAACTTTATTTGGAAGCTTGCGGTTATTCCGGGCATTCACCCGACCTGATACCTCACGCTCACAAATCCATTGGAGTAACTCTTGGATTCCTTGAGTGTTAGCTTTGGATCTTTAGTGGTTGTTGAGATAAGCGGTACTCCTTGTCCCAGGAAGACAGGGACGATTGTCAGGTTGATTTCATCGATCTGGCCAGCTTCCAGGAATGATGCAGCCAGTTTTCCCCCACCCATCAGCCAAATACGATCAAGCTTTGTAGCCCTGATTTCGTCCATGATAGCAGTTGGAGTGTCGGTGGATAGTTGAATGCATGGGTCTAAAATGGGAAGATCTCTGAATGAAACAACCCAAGTGGGTGTTCCCGGTGACATCCATTTACCATGATCCAATACAAAGTCGTAAGTTCCACCACCTAGAAGAATCCCATCGAAGGAGCTCATTTGTCTCTGAAAATCTTCCATTACTTCTTTGTCATCAAAAGCATTGAAGCTATTCAACCAATTTACTTTTCCGTCCTTGTCTGCAATGAATCCATCCAAGCTGGATGCGACATGGTAAATGACTTGGGGCATGTCCTCAGGCTTTGGGTCGATTCACTGCTCTACAAGTCAATAAAACGTGTTTTCCAAATACCTTGCAAATTACACTCGCACAATCGAACGCCGGACAGTTAGTTTTTAATGAGTTATGCTCTTCTATCTATCCCCGCGATTTCTCTTACCTATATTCACGCTGAGTTTGGCACTCTGTTTCGGTTGCTCCAAATCCGAGACCCACACCAAAGAGGCTAAGCGTCCCAATATCATCTTCGTGATGACGGATGATCATACGCATCAGCAAATGAGTTTGACTGGTAACTCGTTTGTGCAGACGCCGAATCTGGATCGTTTAGCAGCGGAGGGAGTATGGTTTAAAAACGCCTTTTGCACAAATTCGCTTTGTGCTCCGGCTAGAGCAACCATTCTTACCGGGTGCTTGTCCAATATGAACGGGATCATGGGTAACTCGGAGTCCAAGGATAAGATTGAACGACTCGATCCCGACCTTCCAACTTTTCCGTTGCTGCTGAAGGCGGCAGGCTATCAGACAGGTATCGTGGGAAAATGGCACCTTCCGCACGATCCTCGTGGATTTGATTACTCATGTATTCTGCCGGGGCAGGGGCTCTATTTTGACCCTGAAATGATCGAGAACGGAGAACGCAAAAATTTTAAGGGTTACGTAACAGATATCATCACCGATAAAGCGCTGGAATACCTAAAAGGCCTCGACGGTGACGATCCATTTTGTCTGATCTACCAACACAAAGGACCGCATCGTCCGTTTACGCCGGCTCCTCGCCACGAGGATCTCCTGTCTGAGGATTTACCACATCCCGAAACTTTTAATGACGATTACGCCACTCGTCTGGTTGCTGGGAAAGCCGCTGATATGAAGTTCGAGCAGAGTATTGCCCGTGATTATGGTGACGTTTTCGGTGATATGACGGAAGCCGAGAAGAAAGAGTGGATTTTTCAGCGATTCGTAAAGGACCACAATCGTGCCGTCGTGAGTATCGATGAGGGACTCGGGCGTGTGCTCGATTATTTGGATGACAACGGGTTAACCGAAAATACTTTGGTCATTTATACGACCGACAATGGATTCTATCTCGGTGAATATGGATGGTACGACAAACGCTTCATGTACGAGCCTTCGCTTAGAATTCCTTTTCTTATGCGATATCCTGCAAAGGTAAAAGCGGGTCAGGAAGAAGAACGGATGATCATGAACGTGGATGTGGCTCCAACTATTCTGGACTTTGCCGGAATTGATGTGCCTGAGGTGATGCAGGGTGAGAGCCTGAAGCCTCTGGTTTTGGATCAAGAGTTCGATTGGCGGGACCACGTTTACTATTCCTATTATGAAAACACCTGGGCGATGAGCGGGTTTAGTCAGGCTGATCTCAGTGATCCCAGCTTTAACTTTTTCACTGCCCACCGGGTGGGTCCTCACCGAGGTATCCGCAACGATCGCTACAAATTAATCGAATACTACAGTGAGAATGAATACTGGGAATTCTTTGATCTTCAGGAAGATCCTCATGAACTTCGAAACGCGTATGACGATCCCCAGTATGCCATGCAGATTGCGCAGATGACAGGCCAGCTGCGCCAAACGCAAACCATGTATCAAGATGTGGGTACGTGGGAGAATCTATCTTTACCGAATTATACAGACTAAAATGCCCCATCCCTCAAATACCCTAAGAATAGACGCGAAGCCCTATCTCTTCTAACAACTGGAGGCGCTGCTGGTCTCCTCGGAAATGCGCTCAGCAGCAACTCAGTTGTGGCCCAGAACTTCAATGATCGCACTCCAGCCATGGAGCCGATAAAAATTACCAAGGTTAAGATTATTCACACCTATCCGAATGGAACCGGATACGGCGTCGTGAAGGTTGAGACCAGCGAACCGGGTCTCTGGGGAATTGGTTGTGCAACCGGTATTCGACGTTACGCTACGCTTACCGCCGCTGTCGATGAATACCTTGATCCTCTTCTGAAGGGAAAGGATCCTGATAATATTGAGGATATCTGGCAGACGGTGAACGTCAGCACTTATTGGCGGAATGGTCCCATCCTGAACACGGTTTTGGCAGGGCTCGACCAAGCGCTTTGGGATATCAAGGGGAAGCGAGCAGGTCTTCCCGTGTATCAGCTTTTAGGCGGCAAATGCCGGTTCGCAGTGGACTGCTATGGTCATGCTTCTGGCAACGATATGTCAGAGCTCAAAGATAGTATCACTAAATTTAAAGAGCAAGGATTTCGTCACATTCGAATTCAATTTGGTCTTTATGGGGCGCCTCATCTCGCGAAGGGAGAACCGGATTTTCGTAAAGCTGGATTCGGAGTACCCTCGGATACTGAAATTCAAATTCGTCCATACATGAAGATTGTGCCGCAGATTTTTGAAATGGCGCGCAATGAATTTGGTGAAAACCTGGAATTTCTGCACGATATCCATGAATTGCTTCCGCCTATTGAAGCCGTCAATCTGGTCAAAGAGCTCGAGCAGTACCGACCTTTCTTTATTGAGGATGCATTTGCTCCTGAGGATATCGGATACTTCAAAATTCTTCGTGAGCAAAGCTCATGTGCTCTTGCCATGGGAGAACTGTTTAACAATCCGCACGAATGGGTTAGTCTCAACACTGATCGACTCATTGACTTCGTGCGTATCCACATTTCTCAAATCGGTGGCATCACGCCGGCGATGAAAGTGGCACGTCTCGCAGAGTGGTTCAATGTCCGTACTGCCTGGCATGGCCCAGGAAACACTTCACCGATCGGACACGTTGGAAACGCCCATATCGATCTTGCCATTTGGAACTTTGGAATTCAGGAACAAACCTACTTCGGTCCTGAAACTCAGGAAGTATTTTCAAACTACCCCAAATTTGAGAACGGCTACATGATCATCAACGAAGCTCCCGGGTTCGGAATGGATATCGATGAAGAAAAGGCCGCCAAATATCCTCTGCCAAAAGAACCCTGGTATCGACCCATTATGCGAAGACCAGACGGGACACCAGTCAGGCCTTAAAGAGTTCCTCTTCGATATTGCGAAAGCCTTTAAACTCTAGGGCATTCCCTGAGGGGTCGGCAAAGAACAGAGTGCCTTGCTCCCCGGAAAGTCCCTTGAAGCGAATGTAAGGCTCGATGATGTACTCGGTGATGACACCTTCCAGGTTTTTGGCGAATCGATCCCAATCTTCGAATTGCATGATGACGCCGCAGTGAGGAATGGGCACGCCGTGGTTGTCCACCGGATTGTAGAGTGCTGGCACTTTTCCATCAGGACCCAACTCCGGATTAAGGTGCGTGACAAACTGATGCCCGAACATATTCCAGTCGATCCAGTTCTCCGCACTGCGGCCTTCAGGGAAACCGAGTTTGTTTCCATAAAAATCTCTGGTTTCTGCGATGTCGCGGACCGCAACGGCGATGTGAAAGGGTGTCAGGTTCATAAGAGGAGACTGTAAGGGATGGGTTGTATTTTTCCAAGTTCGAATGCATCTGCTGAGAACTCCACAGAATAAGATTTGTTGTTCGGCAAGAATTGAGATGGTTCTACTCTTTTTTGAATAATCTAATGCCTTGACCCTGCTTTGCTTCCTCGTAGAAACTTCGGGCTTTCTTAAACGACTCGATCGCTTCTCGCTTGGTCTTGGAGTTAGACCAAATGGCTTCCGTTTCTACCCATTCGAGCGTCTTGTCTAATCGAGCTAGAAGGTATTCCGCGTCTTCGGCGTTTGAAGGTGATTCGTCACTCACCGTGATATAGATCGGACTGGTGTGCGCCGCCATGGTGTAGTTCCACCAATCTTCGGGATCGGGTTGGTCAGCACCGGCACGCAGAGCGATCCAGCCGGATTCTGTTACATTGAGTTCAAGGAAGAGCTTCAAGCGAAGCTGGTAGTCTTCCGTGCGCACCTCGTGTATGACTTTGCCGTTGTGGACGACCTGCAGGTAGTTGACGGGGCGTTGAGTAATGCAACGTCCGCGAATCTCTATCATGAAGGGCCCTTCGCCAGAGAATTTAAGTTCACCGCCCATAGAAGCGCGGTTGGCTGAAAAGAAGAGCAGCGGACCATTGCTTACAAAGGTATTTCCTTCCCGAATACCGTTCATGAGTCCGTCGTGCGTCCATTCATCGACCTTGGCATAAGTTCTTGCCACCGAACCGACTGGTCGTGCGGCAGACATCTTATCCGTGCCACCTATGAGAGGAAGTCGCACCCCGCAATTGAGCATACGGTAATAAAGTTGTCCTGAATCAAATCCGGTGGGTTTGGTTTCGTAACCGGGGATGACCAAACCTTGTCTCGTGCGTCGACGATTGTTGACGATGTCCGTGCTAGTCCACTCCAAGCCGTCCAGAAGGGACAGTGCTCCTCCGACTGCTGAACCATAGCCCGGCCAGAAAAGGTAATGAGCGTGAAAAGCCAGTCCTTTCTGAGAATGCATGCGCTCAGTCACCTGCCAGTTGAGCGGTTCATTGGAGCGAGGCTCAGGTTCGTTCTTACCCGTGCCGGTATATACAAGCACGGGCTCGATAGGCTCCTGCATCCCCATCAAAGTCATATGTCCTTGCTCCATGTCTCGCACTTCCTGGGACACGTAGACAATGCGATCTTTAGTCGAAACAGGATTTGGCTTTCCAGTTACCATTCCCCGTGTGTAGAGCGGATGCTTGGGGCCGATAAACATGAGGTTGGTATAATCGACATCTTCCACAGCCATCTGTCGCATGGCTCCTTCAGGTGAAAGTGAATGCACATGAGAATCAGCACTCATCCAACCTCGGGCTTGCATATCTATGTGTTGTTTGAGCTCAAATGTCCGTTCCATCGTTTGCCCGGCTTTGCCGGATAAATTCATTTCGTAAACTGGTTGGGTGAATTCAAACCCATGAAACAAACGCACCGAATAACCATCGATAGCTCGCAGGCGGACGGTAAACTTCCCATCTTCAATCATCGCCCAACTTTTGTTGCCACGGTTTATCAGATCGGGTTCCAGAGTGACATTATCTGCATGTCCTTCGAGCTCGCCGAGTTCTGTATGACCAATGGGAGGGTAGTATCGATCTTGCGAATCTGTAATGCGTATACGGTGGGGTAGAAGGACCCCGGAATGGGCATTGACGACTTTCGCTTTCATGATGACGAGCTCTTCCTCAGGAATGGTCGGAATGGTACCAATGTCCAAAGGCACCGTTTGATTGTTCGGAGCGATTCTCTGAGTTCCATGGGCTCCGGGGTGAGCTTGAAGAATCAGCGCGGAGAGCAAAAAAAGAAAGGTAGTTACGATTACCGATCGATAAATGAGCATAGTAATGGTTTAGTGAACTTGTGGAGTATTTGGCAATCTCGTTACAGAATTGAATCACTGATTCTTTTCTCTTTCCTGATATTGCTGCAACTGTAAGATTCTGTCTTCGTGTTCTACCCCAAGCTAATTCTCCGATTTTCCTCCGGCATTTTTCTTTTAGTATTAGGCTGTGGAATTTCTTTTGGAACCCCAATCCAAATCCCCTTTATCGATCTTGCGGATGACTACTACCGACAAACCTTAGTCGATCGAGAAGCAGGCCAATATCTGGGGCACCCGAGTACTTGTTTGTTAGATGACGGGAAAACAATTCTTGTGGTTTATCCTAAAGGGCATGGAAAGGGCGGGCTCGTCTACAAGCGATCAACCGATGGCGGACTGACTTGGTCGGAACGATTACCGACACCAAGTTCGTGGGTGAGCTCACGAGAGGTGCCCACATTGCACCGCGTTACCGATGCGAAGGGCAAGAAACGTATCATCATGTCCTCCGGTTTGTATCCCATCCGTATGGCAGTCACTGAAGACGACGGACTCAACTGGTCTGAATTAAATCCCATTGGAGACTTTGGTGGTATTGTCACGATGGGCAGTTACTTCCCAATCGCCAACAAGCCTGGTCATTACACGAGTCTATTTCACGACGACCGTCGTTTCATTAGGGAGAACAGTAAACGCCAGGATCCCACGATGATGACTCTCTACCAGACGTCATCCACCGATGGTGGAATTACTTGGGGACAACCAAAAACGATCTACAAAGATACCGAGATCCATCTTTGTGAACCTGGAACGATCAGATCACCCGATGGCAAGCAACTCGCGGTCCTGCTTCGTGAAAATCGACGGGTTAAAAACTCACACATCATTTTCTCAAACGACGAAGGAAAGACCTGGTCAGAACCATGGGAACTTCCCATTAGTCTGACTGGAGATCGTCATACGGGAAAGTATGGTCCCGATGGCCGGCTCTTCATTTCATTTCGCGGAGTCACCCCGACCAAGGGATTTAAATTCCAAGACAGTTCGAAAGACCGGAAGAAAATGCCAACAAACGGTAATTGGGCCGGCTGGGTTGGAACTTATGATGATTTGGTTAACGGAACGCCTGGCCAGTATGTCGTTCGGCTTATGGATAACAAGAAAGGCTATGATACCACATGCCCAGGAGTTGAAATTTTGCCCGACGGGACTTTCGTTGTAGTTACTTACGGTCATTGGACGGAGCACGAGCAACCGTATATAATGAGTGTCCGATTCAAGCTCGCTGATCTGGACAAGAAGGCAAAAATATCAACCGCCATTTCTTTGAGTTCTGATCTCAAGCAACTCACATCTCAATAGAATGAAGCTTTCGAAAATAGTTTGGTTAAGTTTTGCTGGTTTGATGATGGTGAACATTGTGTTCGCTCAACAGGTTCCCTACTTGGATTACAATCCACCGATAGGAAATCCGGCCTACCAAAAAGGTGAGGGACCCAGGGTGGGGATTGACGAGGCCCATACCAATTTCCACACGGCTACTGGTCGTTATGCTGCGTTTGCTAATCTAGTGATGCGAGACGGCTATCGAGTTGCACGTATTGGGAAGGCTTTCTCCACAAAGCAACTAAGTGTTCTCGATATTCTTGTCATTGCGAATCCGATACATGAAAGCAATGACCGCAATTGGAAGTTACCAACTCCATCTGCCTATACCAATAAAGAGATTGAAGCAGTCAAGGAATGGGTGGAGCAGGGTGGGTCATTGTTTCTCATTCTGGATCACATGCCCTTCCCGGGAGGCGGTGGAAAACTTGCGGAGGCCTTTGGCTTCAAATTCAGCAACGGTTTTGCTTATTTGGGACACAGTCTAGGGCGAGAACCTGATGAATTTAAACCCGGTAGCGGGTTAATGGATTGTGTGATTACTAAAGGGCGAAATGAAACTGAGCGTATCACCAAAATGGTTACCTTCACAGGATCCGCCTTTCAGCCACCCGAGGAAGCCACTCAAGTTCTGGTCTTTCCAGACAAGTCCGTTTCCAAAGAGCCCAAACAGGCTTGGAGGTTTGTTAAAGGCACTAAAGAGATAGATATCTCTGGCTGGTGCCAGGGAGCCATCATGAAAGTGGGAGAAGGGCGCATAGCTGTATTTGGAGAAGCAGCTTCCTTTACAGCTCAGCTTGCCGGTCCCCAAAAACGTCCCATGGGTATGGCTGCCTTACATGCCGATCAAAATTATAAATTACTCCTCAATGTCATGCACTGGCTCAGCGACTTGGAAGGTCTCTGAGATTTTGCGATCTCCCGCAGCTAGCCTTCCTCCGGGAAAAATTCGATCGTCGGATGCAACTTCGATTCGGGATACTGGTTTAGCTCTTCCTTAAAGATCGCTTCTGCTTCGGCTAAACTGGTGGATTTTTGAATCGCCAGAATTCCGGTTGAATTCACCTGGGCCATAGTCCGTGGATCGAAGAAGAGCATGACGGCAGCTATAGGTGTGACTTTGACCGCCGTGCCCCAGGGACCGTGGGTCCAGACATTCTTCCAGCCGTGTTCGCCCTTGGCCGCCCGCCAGGATATCGGTTCCACGGGATCACCGTAGAGATCGCAAGCGGCTTCCATGGCTGCCACGTCGCCTTGTGTGAGTCCATGAGCGCCCACGTATCCTCCGGCGGCCATCACCCGTTGCACGCGTTCGTCCAGTTCTTCCAACGGCATCTCGCCATCGGCACCGTATCCGGCCACCCCATAAAAGATAGGACAGTCCAATTCGAGCATCGCACCCATGCTAATGAAATCTACCAGCGAAGTCTTGGCCGGCATGGCGTTCTTGCCATCATAGAAAGTGTCCGAGCCGATATCGACCCCTACGACAAGATCGATGCCTTCACGTTCGACCAGGTCCTTCAAGCTGTCTGCTAATCCTTGGGATCCGCCTGTGAGTCCGGCTATAAAAATCACGTCGCCAGGAAGCGTATCTGCCAGAGCAGCTTCGCAAGGCACACGTCCATCCAAAGTGGTTTCTGCCTTCACCTGAACGATTTGTGGTTCGAGTGACTCGATCGGGCTCAAATCTTGGACCTGATAGACCGTCGGACCCATCACTGCAGTGCCCCAGGTTTCGGAGAGAGGATTGCCATCCGGTGTCCACCAGGAGCATCCGACTCCTCCCAAATAAATTTTCTCCAGTCCGAGTTGTTTTAAAAGCCGTGCAACTGGTATGCCTTGGATGACATCGCCACCACCGCCGATCCCCAGGATGAGTGCTGACTGTTTGCCTAAAGCGGCTTCGATGAGTGATGGTTTTGCTTCGCTTCCCATAAATATGTTCCCAAAAGTTATTCAATCATTCGAAAATGATGCAAGCTTGTCGTTTCTTTGTGAAATGCACTTGCCGGATCACAACTAATAGAAACAGTCTGATTACCTGATATGGCAAGCGTATTGAAAAAAGCTTTAGGAGATTCTGGAATCGAGGCATCCGTCGTGGCGTTGGGCACATGGGCCATCGGCGGTGATGGTTGGGGAAAAGCCGACAACGCTCAGGCCATTGAAGCGATTCATGAGTCGATTGATTCAGGTATCAATTTTATAGATACGGCTCCCATATATGGCTTTGGGCATGCGGAAGAATTGGTTGGGGAAGTGCTCACAAGTCGGCGAGATGAAGTGGTTCTGAGTTCCAAATGCGGCCTCCGCTGGAATGTCGAAGTAGGGGAGTTCAACTTCGAAGATGGCGCCGGAAACAAAATTTACAAATGTCTCAGTCCGGAAAGCATTCGTTTCGAACTGGAAGAATCACTCCGTCGGCTGCGCACCGACTACATCGATCTTTATCATACTCATTGGCAGACCCAAACCGCCGCGATCGAAGACACTATGGCCGAGCTCCTTAAACAAAAGGAGGCGGGCAAGATTCGAGCCATCGGTGTGAGCAATGTTTCGCAGCAAGAACTCGATAACTACCAGGCCTCAGGTTCAATCAGTTGCGTCCAGGAAATGTTCAGTATGATCGATCGTCAGCATGAAACTGGACTGTTCCCCAAGGCACGGGAGACTAACGTGGCCGTGCTCGCATACTCACCCTTGGCTATGGGTTTACTCAGCGGAGCCCTCGGACCGGATCGCACGTTTGACGCCAATGACAATCGTTCCTGGAGTCCTCGCTTCACCGTAGAGAATCGTCGCAAGGTATCTTTCATGCTCGACGAACTGGGCCGCGTCGCGGCCAATCTCAATATGACTTTACCTCAGCTCGTCATCAGCTGGACCGTTGCCCAACCAACCATCACCCACGTTCTCTGCGGTGCCCGCACCGCCCAATACGCCAAAGAAAATGCCGTAGGCGGTTACGGCTGGGTGAACGACTCCACCCTCGAAATAGTCGACGCCATTCTCGACCGTCATAAGCTAAAGGTACCTCATCCCTTCCTTCCGGAAGAGTAGGAAACGGCGCGAGTGACGAAGAGCGCGGGACGAGTGACTTAAACGACGTGGTTTCTGGCAAAAAAGCTAGCAGCGGCGTGTTTTAAACCGCTTATCTACGCTTATTTAACGCTAATAAAAGAGAGTACTAATGATGAGTACGTCCTTAAAGTTTAGCGAACATTTAGCGTGATTGAGCGGTAAGAGAAAACTCTTTGTCCTTGTTATTCTTGCTACGCTACGTTGAGGTGTCCCTCCGGTTAGTGCCTCCGTACGAGACTTAGTACGCTGTTGCCAGCTCCCTGCGCCTCCACGCGAGAATAACTAGGACATCAATTAGGAATACGAGGAACCAGGGGCTAAAAATTAATTTCCTTTTCCCAGGGTTTCTTCGGTTGGAAGTCAGTCGGTGGCGGTCGTTTATGGTTGTTCGGGTAAATCAGCCTGGTCGATCCAACGCTCTGCCAGTGCTGAAAGTCCAAGTTTTTCAGCTTCTTTTTCTATCGATGCATTCCAATTGTAATGTTGAGTCGTATCGGAAGACCGCTGGGACAGTGCGTAGCCTGCCAATCGGGGCATGATCGAGGTGTCAGGGCGCACGTATTCCGCTATCGTCCACAATGCTTGTTCGCGATCAGCGTCAGACAGCAGCGGGGGTGTGGTTGCCACTGTAAACTCATAAAACTTATTTTGGCTCCATGATGCGGGCAGGTTTGCTCCTTCGGCGAGAAGCGGTTTAAATATTACAAATTGATACCGCTTGGCTGACTCGGCGGGGCCACCTGAGGTAAGAATTATTTCATCGGGTCTGAGATGCGGTGCGATACCGTTGTAGTAACGTGGTGATGATCTGAAATCCTTGTTGTAGGCACCCATGCGGAAGGGCCGAGTGTCGATCAGCATGATGACATCGCCGGCAATCGCATTCTGAGTCATGTAACGGCCCACTCCGGGCCAATCGGGAGTATTGTATTCGTTGAGTGACTTGAAGGTGGATTGGAGATTGGTAGAAGTCGCTGCAAGAAACATCAGCGCTGCCAGCCGCAACCCATCTGGTAGAACCCGTTTGACGAGTCAGCAGCGCCGATGAAATAGCTGCTCCAGCGGCGATTTCAAAGTAGATGGCGAGGGCCAAGGGAAGGAAAATCAAATAGCGGACCGTGAAGAACTGATCCGTGCGTGTCGTCAGGGAATGTGCGAGTGTAAACAAGGGTCCAGTCGCGAAGAGGGGCAGCCAAAAGTAGAGGGTCGAAATGAGCGCCCGTCGAGCGGATGGTATAAGCCAGACCAAAGGCAAAAGAAGCGCGGTGATCAAAAGAGGTATCGGATTCATCGCCTGATCCCCGTATTCAATCAGGTGCCCGATGGCGATTGCTACTCTCTCACCGAGGTCATAATCGCTACTCGCCAGGAAGCCTCTGCCAAATTTTCTCAGATAAAAGAAACTGGGTCCCCATACGAAAATTGCCACCAGAGGGAGCAGGACCTTGGTCAGAGGATCGTTTCGAACAGCCCGTTCGACTCTCCAGTTGTTTGCCTGTAGTGTTTGAATAGATCCAATAAGTCCGAGTGTGGCCATTGCCAACAGAGGCATCAAAGCCCGGGACAGGACCGCCATGGAAGCAAATGCGGCAAATGCGATGGCAGTTAAGATAGAACGATTTCCAAGACGCCAGTGCTGATAAATGCCCAAGGTCACAACTACTAGTCCAACGGGAAGGCCATAGGGACGCAGGTATTGAGAATATTGAACAAGAAGGGGATTTGTGGCTGCCAATAAACCGGCGATCAAGGCAGCCATCGGCATCCCGAAACGAATCAGCATGAGAACCAAAACTGCAATCGCGATGATACCCGATATTGCTGCCGGTAATCGTTGCCAGAAATCAGTTGCCGGGAAGAGCATCACTATACCCTTTCCTATGAGATAATCTAAAGGGGGTTGCTGGTGTTTGAATGACAGGGGTATGATTTCCGTAAGTGGTGACAGAATCTCCTGAGCCTGTTTGATTTCGTCTTCGTGCAGCGGCTCAAAATCTAGGTGATAAAGGCGCAATCCTGCAGCAAGTATCGTTACTCCCAATATCAGAAACAGCGACCGTCCCCAGGGAAACAGGAACATACGTTTGAGAAGGTTTGCCATTGGGTGTGGAGCGTTCGGTGATTCTAAAGATGTATGTGATCTGGAGTAAGCTTGGCTATAACAGAGCGGCTACAATCATTATTTAGTGAATACGGGAAGGACATGAGGCATTCAAGAGCGAGCTGAATTAAAAGAATATTTAACCACTTACTGGTCTCAAATGGGGCATTGGTAATGATTTTTATTTTAACGCTTGATCAGTCGGAAGAGTAGTTGGTTCTTTGCATAGTAGAGGGAACCGGCAAAGGTAACCACATCGAAGGAGTTAGAGTCGAAATCTTTGAGCTTTGCTTCGTTGCCATGGACATAGGTGATGGAAGGTTGCTCTTCTGCCTGCTCGATCATCGATTTGCTCGGATCCAGTCTCACGACTTGATTGCAATAGTCGCTCAAGGCGATGGATGAGTATCCAGTGCCACAGCCAATATCGAGTCCCGTCTCAAGTCGCTCACCATCTGTGAGGAGTTTTTCGAGAATCAGGCGATGGAGGGGTGGCCTGAAAGCTGCATAGTGCTCGGCTACCTTTACATTGTAATCTTCCTGCACGAATTACTTTTTCGGGATAAACCGAACCATCAAATTCTCCCTTGGAGCGGTAACGGATAAATACTGTTCCTTGCCGGAAGGTTCGGGTGTGAATTCAAGATCGTAGTGTTTGAGAATATTGGCGACCGCGAGGGGCGGGGCGACGCGGGCCAGATTGAGACCGACGCATTTGTGCTGCCCACCACCGTAGGTGCCGTGGATGTCGCGACCTGGAAGGTCGGGATTGTCGAGAAAACGTTGGGGGTTGAAGGTGAGTGGATCTTCGTAGTGCTCTTCGAGGAAATGGCAAAGTGTGTGAAGGTGAAGGACCGATTCACCGCGCTTTATTGGGTGGCCTTCCCATTCAAAATCTTTCTTGGCGAAACGAGGAAAAACCGGAACACCCGGGCGCAGGCGTTCAATCTCTAAGCAGGTGGCCTTGAGTTTCTGGAACGGCGCCATATTGATGAAGTTGCTACCGTCCCATTCTTTCAACTCTTCTTGTAGTGCTTCCATCCACTTGGGATGACGAAGCGGTTCGATGAGTCCCCAGCCGATGATCATGGATGAGGTCGTCGACCCGCCCATGAAGAGTTGTGATAAATCGTGGATCAACTCGTAGCGAGGAATCGGTGGCTCGTCTTTGGGGTGGGCGGCCAGAATAAGTGACAGGATATCGTCCTTTTCCACGCCACTCTTTTCACGTCGATCAATAACATCGCCCAGGTAATCGAAAATAACACGTCGTTTGTACCGCTTGGGTGGATACCAGTACCAAAGCCAGCGTTTCCACCCTATGCTGCTGGCCTTTAGCATTTCCTGATTACTCACCGCCATGATGCGGTCCATGCCATCGGGCAGGTCTTCCTGAAGTAGCACCTGGCTGACCATGGAGATGACCAGGGACATACAAAACAAGCGGAAGTCGGTGGGCTCGCCTTTGAGTTTATCAATCTCGCGAAACACCACCTCACTCATTCCTCCGACGTGGGTCATGAGCATGCTGGGTTTGAAACCCTGATTGATGCGTCGCCGCTTCATCAGGTAGGTCTCACCCTCAAGCTGATTCAGGTAGCGATCGCTGAACTGTTCGCGAAAGATGCGGTTGGACTTATAGTAATCCCAGAGCTCGGGGTCGCCCCAAGCAAATTTGTTCGCTTCCGGACCTCCGAGGGCAACCTGTTCGTTACCAAAGAAGTTACAGCGGAAGATGGAACCCAGTTTGCGATAAGGCTCGATGAAAGTACGCGTTGGATCCTTGAAATACAATGGGTCGACTTTGTTGCCCGGTGTGTCCGGGGAAAAACGTGGGATATCTGTTGTAGTGGAAGAAACCATACGAATTAGTCAATGGTGTGTTCACTCAGGACGGCATCGATATCCTGGCAGGCTGCGTTGATACTTTCCTCGTCCCAATCGGCAGTAGTAAAACTGTTCTTGGCGAATTGAGCAAGTTGCGCAGGAGTTGCTCCAAGCACATCGGCGACGATCTTGTAATCGTCGCGCAGGTCATTACCAAAGATCAAAGGATCGTCGGAATTAATGGTGCAGATGACACCGGCTGCTTCCAGTTGCATGATGGGATGCTCCTCCATTGAGGGTACGGCCTTGAGTTTTACATTGCTGACCGGGCATACATCGAAGCTGGCACCGGCCTCTGCAGCTAATTTAACCACAGCGGGATCGAGGGCAGCTTGAACGCCATGCTGAATCTTTGTGACACCCAGGTCTTCGATTGCTTCACGGACACCGGTTGGGCCGGTTAATTCACTTGCATGAGCTTTGATGAGTTTGCCGGCATTCTTGGCATCGGCCCAAAATTGTTTAATCCAGGGACGCAGGGGGAATTCTTCTGGTCCATGTAGGTCGATACCGTCGATTTCATCGCTATCGAGGATCTGACGCAGGTAGTCATTATGATCACTTTCAAATTCCTTGTGATGGAGGCCTATGTAGAGCCGGGTTTCCATGTCAGCTGGAAACGCATCCTGGATGGCCTTGGCCGTTTCTTGAATATCGATCCCGGATCGTTCCACCGCGAGGGCGGCAAAACTCACTTCGGCATAACGCACGTTTTCTTTGGCTCTGGTTTGCAGAACTTCATGAGCGGTGTGGGCAAAGCGCTCGGCACTGGTCAACCAGGGAACGGCGTAGGCGCGGATGTACCCTTCGAAGGCCTCAAAATTTACGAAGCGAAAATCGGCTTCCCAGGACGGAGGTGGCTTGGGAAAGCGGTCCGGATCTATCGCGTGCATGGTATGCCAATTGGGGCTACCATCCAGGTGCAGGTGATGCTCGGCTTTGGGCAGGGCATCGATGAAAGTGATGAGTTGTTCTTCTGTCATGCGTGATGAAATTTCGACGGTGTCACCACCGTCCCTACAAGTGGTCATAGAAGTATTGGTCAGTGAAAATCTACGATTTCTTTCTTATTGGTAAGCCAGGGTGTGGCATAGAGTATCGCTGCCACAATCAGGTAACTCCAGAACCAGTCGTTGAGTTCGAATCTTAGAACCGAAATGGTGTCGGCTGGTGTGAAGGTGTATTGATGCATGAGGCCAACCATGGAAAGAATCGCGGCTGCAAAAAACCAGGCGGCTGCGGCACGGAATTGTTGTTCGATGATACACACGGTCGATGCAGCCAAAATCATGGAGGTGTAAACATAACCTTGCTCCATAGCGAAGACACCTTGGGCAAAAAAGGTTCGTGCTTCGATCATGGTCTGAAGAATTGAGGGATCGAATAGGGTAGTGCCACTTTGGATACTACCGGCCGAAAGCGCATGTTTAATACACAGAGCAACATAGGCTCCAACGGGTGGCACGATTCCTAGAACGACCGCCGGGATATGTTTCTTTGGGCTGGCGCCAAATGACTGAGTCATCATGGACACACCGATCCAAATCAGGATCGCCATGCCGGCTTCAACCGGAATGTAGTAAAAGAAGACGGTGGCTAATCCGGTCAGGCAGATGATGGCCATAAAAATGGCATTGAGAACGGAGTAACCGGCGCGAGCTCCGAGTGCTTTCCATCCCGGATGACCAATATAAAGCGTGGTAGGGAACGGAGAACCGAGCATAGCGGCGACCAAGGTGCCGGCTCCGTTTACCGCTAATGCAGATTTGGGTTCGTATTTGTCGCCAGCCGCTTCGGCGGATTCAATAAGCTGTAATGAGAGGACCAAATGAATGATGCCGATGGGTGCCACAACAGGAAGCAGGAGTGGCAAATGTCCGAACGCTGCAAAGAGATCACCGATGACAGGAATGGGAATATTGAAGCCAATGACGTCAGCCTGAAGGACGCCTCCTGGAACGATGGCAACGCCTTGGAAATGGTAGAGGGCCCAGGCAATGCAGGTTCCTAAAACTAAAATGACCAGTCCTACCGGAACTCCGAATTTAAATTTCACACCACCGAAATACATCAGCATAGTGATGCCCAACGTTACAATTCCGACCAACGGATAGGCATAACTGCGGAAGACAAAGTCCAAAGCGATGAAGGTAAATCCGATACCGCCGAGTGTCGCAAGAAGTGCAGCTCGCGGCGTAAATTTGCGAATATGGTAAACAACAAAGGATCCGAAGAACTCGATCAGGCCCGAGGCAAAGCAGGCCAGTAGACCGGCGCGCCAGGCCATTAAGTCGGCTTCCTCTTTACTCAAACTGTTCGCCAACGAAAGTTGCTGGACGGGATACATGGCCAGGAAGACAAATACCACGACCGTCAGAATACTCGTGCCGTAAGGAAGAGCGCAGACGTCGGTGCGGTTTTCTCGTCGGGCCAGTTTTAAGGCTTCGCGTGCGTAATAGATGTTACCGATGATCAGACCGATTGCCGTAGCTGGCAGAATCTTCCCGTAGAAGAGCTCTCCTGAGAATCCCAAAAAGCCCTGGCAGAGTCCGCTCATCAAAATGAGCATCAGCATGTTGTCGAGTCCCAGGGCGAAGAAGCCGTCGATGTCGCCCTTAACAAATAGTTTCATGGTGGGCTATAAGCACAAAGCGTGCACAATGGAGAATGATGAGTGGAAGCATTGATTTGAAATTGGTGCAAACTCTGCTCACTGTCCAGCGTGCTTAAAATAACAAAAGGTGATTGGGACGGTTTTTTCGGACTAGCTCTGAACAATTTCGTCAATCTGTTACTCATTATTAGCCTCAGCCAATCAGTGCTGGGTTTTTCCGAGGAGATGATTGTTAAACGAGTTCTGCCGGGAATGGGTTTTGGTCTTCTTTTTGGAAACCTGTTTTACTCCTGGCAGGCGAAACGTAAATCGAGAGAGGAAGGGCGGATGTATACGGCCTTGCCCTATGGCATTAATATCATGCCGATCTTCTTTTATACCTTTTATGTGTTATTGCCGGCGCAGCAGATTGCCCTTTCTGCTGGAGCAAGCAAGGATGAGGCGGATACGATTGCCTGGATGGGCGGAGTGCTGGCTTGCCTGGGATCCGGATTGATTGAGCTGTTTGGCTCCTGGATTGCACCTACGATACGGAAGCTGACTCCTAGAGCAGCCCTGTTATCCGCGCTGGCAGCGGTCGGTTTGTTTTTTATCGCCGCTGACTATACTTTCCGAGCATACGCTTACCCGGCGATTGGTCTCCCGACTTTATTTCTCACCATGTATTTACTCTATGGGGCGGTCAGAGTGCGGTGGAATCTGTCCGGCGGACTCTTGGTTCTGATGGTAGGATCCGTCATCGCCTGGGTCACTTATGCGATTGGCATGCCAAGCCCGGTCGCTCATCTGGTTCCGTCCACCTTATCGCTGGGAGTATATGTACCTTTGCCATATGGACTGGAAGCTTTGTTGGAGCTCAAACAAATGCTCGCCTTCGCTGCTGTGATCTTGCCGATGGGGCTCATTAATTTGTTGGGATCTTTGCAGGCCTTGGAATCAGCGGCTGCGGCAGGCGACGATTACGATACCAAGTCTTCCTTGGCCATGAATGGGGCAGGTTCGATCTTGGCCGGTTTATTTGGCTCTCCTTATCCGACGACGATTTATATCGGTCATCCGGGTTGGAAAGAACTGGGTGCCGAATCATCCTATTCACTCATGAATGGTATTCTGATGGCACTGCTTTGCTTCACGGGGAGTTTAGGGTTTTTAGCTCAAGTGATTCCGATCGAAGCGGGTATGGCTATTCTGGTATGGATCGGATTTACGATTGGTTCCCAGGCATTTCAAGCGGTGCCGAGATCACATGCCCCTGCAGTTATCGCGGGTCTGGTTCCTGGAGTGGGGGCTTTTACGGCCTTAATCGTGAAGCGAGTGCTGGGTTCAGTGGGCTATGGTTCGGAAGCCCAGCCCTATACGGAAGAACTGCTTGAAACGTTGACTACTAAGGGAACCTTATTTGCCAAAGGCGTCTTTGCGCTGGAGCAGGGATGGCTGTATGCCTCGGTTATTCTCGCGGCGGCGATGGTCGCTATTATCGAACGCAAATTCTTTGTGTTCTTAGTCTGGCTCGGAGTCGGGGGATTGTTAGCCATGGTTGGAATCGTTCACCATTATGAGGTGCTTACCACAGATATTACTACTGGGGTTGGTGCTGCCTGGCCTTGGGTGCTAGGCTATGCCCTGACGATTGGCGTGATACTTCTGGTTCGATATACGCTTGTGACGGGGACAGTTGACGAAGAGTCAGCTAGTAATACTGAGGATGGATCAGTGAATTAGTTCATTAACAAAAGACAGGTAAGGTCGCCCATAAATTAGTGGGACTACGCTATTTTTGCCCGAAAATCATGCTGGAAATGGTTGGGATTACCTTCAACCATCTTAAATTGAACAGAAGGTAACAAAGGCTACGAAGAATTAAGTGTATTTGCTCTCAGCAGTTTTGGTTTCGTTATTTAATAAATGGACTGGAGAACAGGATTCTCTCCTGTGGATTAGATTTGAAAATTATTCATATGGTAAATTTGCCCATCCTTGAGCCACTTGTAATTTCTGGATTCGGCGGCAAGCCACTTCCTGCATCTTCGCCAAATCTCATTAATGGTAGAGCTGGATGCCGAGCCCGCCATTGTTAGTAGAGTTCTGGGTCGTTTAGACTTTGTGTGTGACCAGGTAGAGCAACTGCGTCCTCGCAGTGTCAGATTCATGAACGTTAGACTTGACTTTAACACATAGAGGAAACTCTTAATTTAAACTGCTTGTTTTTTGAAACAGAAGCTGTGTAAATAGGCCCAATTATCGAATTCTATAAATGCGGCGGCGGTGGTGTCGTTGATACCCCCATTTTAGAAGAGGTAATTGATCTCCTGAGACCTGGGAGAGCGAACCGCCAACTCTTTTAATTATGATAGACAATAAAAATAAGCCGGAAGGATTGTACCGGTCTGAGTTTGAACACGATAGCTGTGGAATCGGATTCGTGGCGAATTTGAAGGGCAAGAAATCGCACGAGATCGTGGAGAATGCCCTGAGTATGCTTTGCAACATGGAGCACCGTGGTGGCACAGGTTACGACGTAGCCAGTGGTGATGGAGCCGGAATCCTGATTCAGATTCCTCACGACTTTTTCGCAGAAGATTGCGCAATCCGAGGGTTCGAGCTGCCTGCTCCCGGTGACTACGGAGTAGGCATGGTATTTTTTCCGGCCGATAAAGATATACGTAAGAAGTGTCGTGAGATGCTTTCTGCTCACATCAACGACCTGGGGCTTTCTTTGGTAGGCTACCGGGTGGTGCCTAAGGACAATTCCATGATTGGGCAGGCAGCGCTGGATACCGAGCCGGAAATCGAGCAGGTATTTATTGGTAAGCCCGACTCTATGAGCAACGAGGTGTTCGAGCGGAAATTATACGTTCTGAGAAACTACACGATTCATACCGCTCACAAGAAGATCAAGAGCTCCAAAAAGGATTTCTACATCACTTCGATGTCTTCGAGCACCATTAGCTACAAGGGCCAGTTTACCACGGATCAGGTGCGTCAGTATTTCCTTGAGTTGCAAGATGAGAGAACCGTTTCGGCGCTTGCGATGTTCCACTCCCGGTTTTCTACCAATACCTTTCCTGCTTGGAAACTGGCTCAGCCTTTCCGCTACCTGTCTCACAACGGTGAAATTAACACCGTGATGGGTAATATCAATTGGATGCGGGCGCGTGAAGCGATGTTTGAATCCATCAACTTCACTCCAGAGGAGCTGAAGATGCTGCACCCGATCTGCGATCGGAAAATGTCTGACTCAGCAAATCTGGATATGGTGATTGAACTGTTGGTTCTCAGTGGTCGTCCGATTGCCCAGGTGATGATGATGGTCGTCCCCGAAGCGTGGCAGAGCCAGGTAGATATGGATCCTGTGAAGCGGGCATTTTACGAGTATTATTCTTGTATCATGGAGCCTTGGGATGGTCCCGCCTCTATTTCGTTTACCGACGGTAAAGTGATTGGAGCAACTTTGGACAGAAATGGCCTTCGTCCTTCTCGTTTCTTGGTCACCGATGACGATATGGTGATCATGGGATCCGAGACAGGTTCATTGACTGTCGATCCAGCCAAGGTTGTTCGGAAGGGTCGCTTGCGCCCAGGAAGGATCTTTATCGCTGACCTCGAACAAGGGCGGATTATTTCTGATGCTGAAGTGAAAGCCGATATCTGTTCTCGCCAGCCTTATGGCGAGTGGTTGGAAAAGCACAAAATCAAGCTGGGTGACCTGGCGGTTCCTGAACAGGCACGGCCGCTCTCGAAGGAACAATCCCTGAAGGTTCGCCAAAAGGCATTTGGTTATACGCAGGAAGATCTGACGATCATTTTGAAGCAAATGGTTGGCACCGGAAAAGAACCACTGGGTTCTATGGGTGCTGATAATCCATTGGCTATTTTGTCTGACCGGCCTCAGCAGCTGTCTAACTATTTCAAGCAACTCTTTGCCCAGGTTACTAATCCGCCGATCGATCCGATCCGTGAAGAAATGGTGATGTCTCTGCGCAGCTATATGGGAGGTTCACTAAATTTGTTGGATGAAACGCCACGGCATTGTCATAAGGTTGAGATAACCCAGCCGGTTCTCTCCAACGAAGAACTGCAAAAGATTCGTTACATCGATCACGACCACTTCCAGGCAAAGACCATTGATTGTGTATTCCGTGCCACCGGAGAACCGGGTGCGCTTAAGGATGCACTCGATAGAATTTGCCGATACGCCAAGGATGCGGTTAATGATGGATTTTCAATCATAATCCTGACCGACCGTGCGATGGATAGCGATCATGCGCCTATTCCATCTTTATTGTCCACGGGAGCCGTTCACCACTATTTGATTCGGAAGGGGCTGCGTGCCAAGGCGGATCTCATTGTGGAGGCAGGTGATATTCGTGAGACCCATCATTTTACAACCGTGCTTGGATACGGTGCGTCTGCGGTTAATCCTTACTTGGCGATCCGAACGCTTCATGATCTCAAGGAGCAGGGGATTATTGACCCACTGCAAAGCGATGAAGAGGTCTTTAAGAAATTCAAGAAGGCTGTGAACAGCGGTCTGCTGAAGATCTTTTCCAAGATGGGCATCTCAACGCTTCAATCCTATCAGGGAGCTCAGGTTTTTGAGGCCCTGGGTATTGGCAGTGAAGTGATCAACAAGTATTTCACTGGCACAGTGAGTCGAGTGGAAGGCCTGGGCTTGGACGAGATCGCTCAAGAAGCACTTATGAAGCACCGAGAAGGTTTCCCATTGGAAGACAATCTGGTGAAAGACAATGTGCTCGATTCAGGAGGCGACTATGCATGGCGTCTCGGTGGTGAGCGCCATCTTTTTAATCCGACAACCATTCGCCTTCTTCAGCACTCCTCTGCAGCTAACGATCGTAAAATGTTCGATCAATACGCTAAAACAGTGAATGACCAATCTCGGGATGCATACACGCTCCGTGGTTTGATGGAGTTTGCATCCGATCGGGAATCGATTCCGCTCGAAGAAGTCGAACCAGCTGAGAATATTTTCAAACGTTTTGCTACCGGTGCGATGTCCTTTGGGTCGATCTCCTGGGAAGCACACACGACCCTGGCGATCGCCATGAATCGTTTGGGTGGTAAGAGTAATAGTGGAGAAGGTGGAGAAGATCCCATCCGCTTCGAGCCTGATGAAAATGGTGACTTGAAGAAGTCGCGGATTAAGCAGGTGGCCTCTGGTCGTTTCGGAGTCACTTCTTACTATCTGGCTAACGCCGATGAGCTACAGATTAAAATGGCTCAAGGTGCAAAGCCGGGTGAAGGTGGGCAATTGCCTGGTCATAAGGTGGATGCCTGGATTGGCCGCGTAAGAGGTTCAACACCGGGTGTAGGACTTATTTCTCCGCCGCCTCACCATGATATTTACTCGATCGAAGATTTGGCTCAGCTCATTTATGATCTGAAAAATGCGAATTGGAAGGCACGCGTGAATGTGAAGCTCGTTTCTGAAGCGGGTGTTGGAACCATTGCTGCCGGAGTTTGTAAAGGCTACGCTGATGTTGTTCTTATCGCGGGTCACGATGGTGGCACCGGAGCTTCACCGTTGAGTTCTATCAAGCACGCAGGACTCCCTTGGGAGCTTGGGCTCGCTGAGACGCACCAGACTTTGGTTCGCAACCGCTTGAGAGATCGTATTGTCGTTCAGACAGACGGTCAGCTAAAGACGCCACGTGATTTGGCGATTGCCACTTTATTGGGTGCTGAAGAGTGGGGTGTTGCTACGGCTGCTCTGGTTGTTGAGGGATGTATCATGATGCGTAAGTGTCATTTGAATACCTGTCCCGTTGGTATTGCGACTCAGGATAAGAAGTTGCGCGACCGCTATAATGGTAAGGTCGAGAACGTCATTAATTTCTTCACCATGATGGTTGAAGGCTTGCGGGAAATTATGGCCGAACTCGGCTTCCGCACCATCAACGAAATGGTGGGGCAAACTCAGGTTCTGAAGTTCCGTGACGAACTGGATCATTGGAAATACAAGAACCTCGATCTGAATCCGATTCTTTATCGTGAGGATGCGCGCGAAGGAGATGGTCTGCATCAGGCCACTGATCAGGAGCACCTGATTAACGATATCGTGGATCGGAAGCTGATCAAAGACGCTGCGCCTTCGCTCGATAATCAAGAGCCGGTTAAGCTGGAATATGATATTGTTAATACCGATCGGACGGTCGGTGCGATGCTCTCGAATGAGATTTCCAAGAAATATAAAGGAGAAGGACTTCCTGAGGGAACCGTGGATGTGAAGTTCCGCGGTGCAGCTGGACAGAGTTTTGGTTGCTTCACCGCTAAGGGAGTTCGTTTCGAGCTCGAAGGTGATTCGAATGATTACTTTGGAAAAGGCCTCTCTGGCGGAACGCTTGTAGTCTATCCTGACCGCACGGCTCCATTCAAAGCACGGGACAATATTATCATTGGTAACGTAGCCTTCTTTGGGGGAACCGGAGGAGAAGCCTTTATTCGTGGTATCGCGGGTGAACGTTTCTGCGTAAGAAATTCTGGAGTCACCGCCGTTGTTGAAGGAGTAGGCGACCATGGTTGCGAATACATGACGGGAGGTAAGGCAGTAATCCTCGGCGAAACGGGTCGTAATTTTGCTGCAGGTATGTCCGGTGGAGTTGCTTACGTAATGGATCGTGATGGCGATTTTGCATCTCGTTGTAACATGGAAATGGTTAAGCTGGGTCCTGTCGAAAACGACGAAGATATCGCTGATTTGAAATCATTGATTGAGAAACATCAGGCTAACACGAAGTCGGATGTCGCTCAGGAGATACTTGATGATTGGGACACTATGCTTGGTAAGTTTGTCCGTGTCATGCCTGTCGATTATGAGCGCATGCTCAAATACATGGATGAGGCACGAGCTACCGGCAAATTTGAAAAGGATGAAGAAATTGCCGAAGAGGCATTCGACATGCATATGCGTCAGCTTGCTGCTGTTAAGTAATCACCTTAATCGGAGAACTAATAAACTATTTTAGATATGGGAAACCCTACTGGATTTTTAAACATCAATAGAAACCTGCCTGAGGACCGGCATCCGATAATCAGAGTGGGCGACTGGAAAGAAGTTCACACCGAGATGGCGGTGAGTGATATTCAATCACAAGCCTCTCGTTGTATGGATTGTGGCGTGCCATTTTGTATGGCAGCTGAATCTGATCAAGGTCCTGGCATTGCTGGTTGTCCGGTTAACAACTTGATTCCGGAATGGAATGATTTGGTTTACCGCGGTCTCTGGAAAGATGCTTTGGCTCGCTTGTTGAAGACCAATAACTTTCCTGAGTTCACCGGACGTGTATGTCCTGCACCTTGTGAAAGTTCCTGTGTGTTGGGGATCAATGCTCCCCCGGTAACCATCAAACACCACGAGGTATCTATCATTGATCGTGGTTTTGAAATGGGTTGGGTAACTCCTAATCCTCCAGAAGAGCGGACGGGTAAAATGGTGGCCGTAATTGGATCAGGTCCCGCGGGTCTTGCTTGTGCAGCTCAGTTGAATTCTGCCGGGCACACAGTAACCGTCTACGAGCGTGCGGATCGCCCGGGTGGATTGCTTATGTATGGCATTCCTAATATGAAATTGGAGAAGCACGTTGTAGAGCGCCGCATCAAGTTGATGGAAGACGAGGGCGTGACCTTTGTTTGTAATACAACGATCGGGAAAGACATCGCTGCCGACAAACTGAAAGAAGGTTTTGATACGGTTGTGATCTGCACGGGTGCCACGGTGCCACGCGACCTCCCAGTTGAGGGTCGTGAGCTTAAAGGTGTTCATTTCGCGATGGAGTTCCTGGGGGCGAATACAAAAAGCCTCATGGATAGTGAGCTTGAGGACGGAAACTATATTTCAGCCAATGGAAAACATGTCGTCGTAATTGGCGGCGGTGATACCGGTACCGACTGCGTGGGTACATCTTTGCGCCATGGTTGCGAGCATGTCCAACAGCTCGAGATCATGCCTCAACCGGCCAATTCCAGAACAGCTGGAAACCCTTGGCCGCAGTACTCGCGGGTATTGAAAGTCGACTATGGACAAGAAGAAGCGATCGCCATCCAAGGTGACGATCCTCGTTCTTATCTGGTGACTACCAAGAAGTTTGTCGGTGATGAAGATGGGAACGTGAAGGAACTTCACACCTGTCAGATCGAGTGGCAAAAACAGGATGACGGTCGGATGATTCCGGTGGATGTTCCTGGCTCAGAGAAGGTCATCGAAGCTGACCTTGTTCTTTTGGCGATGGGTTTTCTAGGACCTGAAGGCGGTGTGCTGGATCAACTCGGTGTTGAGAAAGATCCACGCTCCAATGCACAAGCTGAATACGGAAAGTATGCTACCAATGTAGAGGGTGTATTTGCTGCTGGTGATGCACGACGTGGGCAAAGCCTGATCGTCTGGGCCATCAATGAAGGTCGTGGAGCTGCACAAGCTGTAGATGCATACTTGATGGGTAAGAGCTATCTTCCTCGCTAAGTATTGATTTAATAATTTTGAGAGCTGGTATCTTTTAAAGGTAACAGCTTTTTTTTTATGGTACAAAGAGTAAATAGAATAGCAGGAAGGCGATACCTCCAGCTAATCCAGCGAGCATTCTCATGTGTTTGCGTCTCTTGAGTCCAAACAAGGGGTAAAGTCCTGTAAGTGAAGCGATAATCATTACCAGGGCAGATGTATCAATGACGGCTGACCAAACTACACCTGTATCTCGCCCCTTGTGCAGATCATTCATCAGGCTCATGAATCCCAAAGTTGATTCGGTAAGTTCATAGCTTCCGTTTTCGCGTTCAACTGTCCCGTATGTAGTATAGGCAAGACCATTGAACCCTATCATTAGCTGGCATTCGTCTCCACTGAATTCACTCACTAATCCCCTTATTTTATGGGTGCTTCTAAAGTATTCTACGATCTCCAGTTTGTTAACGCCCTTAGTGTAGTCATCCAGTTCTGTTGGGTCGTTAGGACTTATCCATTCCTCGGGAAGTGTTCCGCTATATTCATTTATGGTTTCATGGTCGAAGAATAACCAATCCGGATGATTTACGGTGATGCCGGTGATTGAAAAAAATAACAGTGCCACCAATCCAAGCATGGAAAGATACACATGAAGCCAGCGTGCCAGCCATGACAAATGGTGAGTTGAGCGTTTGCGTGGATCTGATTGCATGGTATGCTCCTTCATTCTCATTTGATACCTACTCCTTACTTGGGCCGTATTTCAAATGAAGGTTGGTGATCTCTATATTTCCTTTTAATGGTCTTTCAAAGGCAGTTTCACTCGCTTAAAAGGTTTCGCGAATTAGTTGGTGGGTCCCATGTTCTCGGACCGCTGCAATAAGGAGTGTGTAGTTGCCTGGTGGTGACCGGTCTCCATAATCATTTGTACCATCCCAGGTGAGCCTATAGTTTCCTGGCCTTCTGGTGACTCGTGTGAGCGTGTGGACCGTTTTTTGCTCAAGACCTTGGGTTCGATTCCAGCGAGTCAGTTTTGATATCCATTTTGAGACTCTTTCCATCCATAAACAGAGTGTTTTTTCAACCTGGCCCGTTTCGTTTTCTATCCAAACAGCCACGTAGGGTCGGAGGTATCTTCGGCCGCCGGGACGGTTGATTTCAAAGTTCAGTTCAAGGGGATATAGGCCATCCCATGATTCTTTTGCAGCCGTCTCGTCTTTTACGATTTGGAAGCGGCTAAACCCTGAGCTTTTTCGAACTTGTTCATCTCTGCAGACGAGCAGGCATTCTGTGTCTGGAAGGCTTTCGATGAGTTGGATTCCTTCTTCAGGTGTTAAAACCATGAGCGAAGTGGAAAGAACATCGGCTTGTATTGCTGAATCAGATAGAACAGTTGTGCTGAGGATTTCATTCGAAGCCGGATAACCTGTCCTTGGATCTAAGATGTGAGAATAATGAGTGTCTTGAATGTTATACCCACGTTCATAGTTGGCACTGGTAGCGACGGCATGATCCCAAAGGATGAGTTGAGTCAGAGGTGGGGCATTTTCGGCTGATGCAAGAGGATCTGTAATGCCGACAGTCTTTTCGATGGTTCCCATAATGCGTAAATCTCCACCAATAGACAGTAGAACTCCTTCGATGTCTTCTGAAGATTCCAGAGCTGCTTCGCAGGATTTGTCTATGATGTAGCCTTTGGCAATCGCGTTTAGATTCAAGTCAATCGCTCTGTTCAGTGTCACCATTTCATAGGCTCCATCAATCTCCCAGGCAGAGCTCTGTATCTTTGAATGAGCCCTTTGAAGGACTAAAGGATCGGGCATTTTCTCATTCAGAGCAGCGGTTTCCCAGATCTTTGAAAGGGTTCCTATTTGTGGATTAAATACACCGTTTGTTCTTATTGACCACCAGTCGCAAGCCACGAGTAATTCGATAATTTCTTTAGGTATATGCCAGGGGGAACCTTTGGGCATATTGAGCCACCGGTTGATTTCACTTTGAGGATCGTAGGTACTCAATATCGACAACAGGCGATCGATTTCAGCGAGAGTTGAATTCTTTGCATTCTCCGCATCCGCTTTGAGTTTAGTTTCGACAATGAGCTCACAGGAGGTACCTAAAACGTCTTCATAGTGAAAGGTGTAAGTTCCTGCTCCAGATGGTGTATTCCATCCTATTGCTAACCCGGTTAAATAGAGAAAGAAGGGCACGCTTCTTCAGCGTGGGAGCCTTGTGTTCATAAGGTATCAGCGCGATTGAGATATGTTGGGAATGAAATCATTTATTAATAGACGATCAGAAATCCACCTTGGCTCACTTTTTGCTCTTCCTCATGCCAAACACTATAACTTAAGTTCGCCGGATTGCCAGCAGGTTGCCGATTTTGATTCACAAAATGAAGCTATATGGCTCTTTACTTTCTTGAAACTGAGCTGAGTTGCTTGTGAGTGGGTTTCAACCTTGCTCATGACATCTCAACGCTGAGAATATGATCCTTTCAATTTCTTAAGAACCATTCACTAAATGCCATTTGTTAGACTTTCAGGAACTGTCAGCGGTGCCGATGATCCGAATCGGGAGACTCGGGCTCGCATGCTGTATCAGCTATTTGCGAATGGTTGGGATATCTATAATTCCAATGGCGATCAGCGGATCTCGCTATCCAATATCGAGAAGAAGGTGGAGGAATCGGATGCATTTGTCTTTATGCCGGGTGCCTCGATTGAGGATTTGTTCAAAGCCCTTTCCATTTTTGTTGGCTACCAGACGATGGATGAGAATCTGTTGGGGAAGCCGGCGGTCATTTTGAATTCAGATGGTTCTTGGGATGGCCTTTATAAGTTGCTTGATGATCTTCAGTCGTTTGGAGCTATTCATCAAAACGTCCGCGAATTTTTATTGGAATCAAACGATCCAGAAGAAGTGCTGGATGATCTTGAAAAAGTAAGGCGCGATGGGGTTCCTGACGCGGGTCGTGAGAAAATCACCGAGAACAAAAGTGACTCATTTGAAACCCCTGAGCCTGAAGGTCATAGGGGCAATGTGTGTGTCTTTTGTTCTGCCAGCTTGAAAGATCAAGAGTATTTGGATGCTGGGTACAAGATGGGGCAATTGCTTGCCGAGAGCAATCTGGGCTGTGTTTCTGGAGCCGGCACAACCGGAATTATGGGAGCAGTCGTCAAAGGCTCAGTCGAAGCAGGTGGTTGGACTGGGGGTTCTAATGTTCCTCACATCATTGAGTTGGAAGGTTTGCCTGAGGGACTTTCCAGTTTCTGGCTTCGTCCGGATATCTATACGCGGATGGAAGCGATGATTGAGCGTTCCGATGCTTTCGTTATTTTGCCTGGAGGCGCTGGCTCAGTGCAAGAAATGCTGGCTTTGCTGATCTTCAAGCAAATGGACGATAAATTGCTTCGGGGAAAACCTATTATCATATATAACCGACCTGTTAATGGCGCTCAGAGTGGATTCTGGGATGAGTTGATCCAGCTTCTTCACCCTTGGGCTGGCGATGGGTTATTCAAGGTCATTAATGACCTAGATGAGATTGTTCGGCATTTAACTGCCCAGTTAGGCGAAAGAAAGAATCCCGCTACAGAGGTTTGATTCTTCTATTTGGCTAAGGAAATGTTGTGTTTGTAAAACGGAGACGATCATCGAAAGTCTCTACCTGAGTTTTTCGAATTCCTGATAGCCTTCCCAGGCAATACGTTGAAGGTCGGCGCGGTCTCTGTCTGAGAAGACTTTGGTGATGGGTAATCCATCGCGGTCCTTCGTTCTATCGCCTTCGAGGAAACGGATATCAGTGACCTGAGATACGGGTAGCCCTTGAGGCGTTTTATCAAAGATGGCTGCGTAAAGTGTGCAGGCGCTGGTATAGGAAAGCGTCTGGTTCAGGTGCGGATCATTGATAAAACGTAAAGGTAAGCCGGGACGTTGACTTTGTATGCGATGAGCTATCAAAGCCATAGGAGCTGCATCGGCTCCTATTTTATTAGCCAGCCTGGCTATCGATTGAGTTTTCTTTAGAATGGGTGCCTTGTCTGGGGTAGCGGTTATTGCTTCCGCATTCTGTGTTGTAGGTGTAGTTACATAAAGGATGACTCTCGCTCCCTGCTCATTGGCAAGCTTCGCATATCTAGGTGCGTATTGCATGTAGGGTGAGTCATCTCCTTTCAGATCATCACGGTAGGATTGTAGCACAATGATATCCCATTTCTCCCGACTCGGAGGAAAGTTCTTTAATAGTGCTGTCTGTCGTTTAAGGCCTGCCGGTGCATAACGGTCCTTAGGATCGTTAACTGCTTTCTGGAGTTGGTCTACCGTTGATTGAATTTCCTCCTTGGTCACCTTGTGCTGATTAACAATATGTTGCGTGCCCAATCGCCAATGATCTCGTAACGTGCGACCTCCATAAATCACTGATGTAGTCTTGAAGTTCAGACCCGGATTTCCCGCTTCGGCCATCTCCTTTACGACGTCTGCCAGGTTGTGCCGTGCAGTGTAGCTGTTGCCGATGAAGAGCACGTTGAGTTGCTCGGCCTTGGATTGAAAAGGAAGGAGAAGGAACAGACTGAGAAGGTAGAGTGACTTTTTCATAGAGTATTTTTTAACCGCTTACAACTTCGCCAAGTAGGCTTCGATGGACAAGCAAGTACGCTTAATAAAGCAGCGTTGTAATTTTAAGCGTTAAATTAGCGTGATTGAGCGGTTTAAGCGAAGCGCAAATGTATTTCTTCAATTGAGTGGTCCAAACCAAAGCCCATACGCCGTCTCCCCCAGGATTGCTTTCTTCGACGTTTCATCGAGCCCAAGCTCATGGGTAAAGATCTTCAGGTGCTGGGCATAGCTGACCGCAGGTTGGAAGAGCGCTGTTGGAAAGTGACTTCCCCAGACGCAACGCTGCGGGGTAAATGCATCAATCAAGGTTTTGCAGGTATCGTGCATATCGCTGCAGGGGTAGGGCTCTTTCGTTCCAAGAGGGATCAAAGTCAGCTTGGCATACACGTTTGGCAACCTGGCTAAATCAAGGCACGCTCTCAAGGTGACGTCGTAAGTGTCTCCCAGTCTGAGTCCCAAACAATGATCCAGCACGACGGGCAGTTTTAGGTGACGTTTTGCCAAGGCTTTTATCTCTTCGTGCTTATCGTGCTTGGTTTGGGGGTTGATGACGATGCCCAGTCGTTCCGCAGTGGACCACAGCTTCTTCACACCGGGATCATCGAAGCTACCGCTTTTTGCCGGCACACTCCGCATGCCACGTACCTGGTATTGAGAAACATAATACTCCAGCATTTCAGGACTATAGGGATTGTCTGGGTCAAGGGTCACGATACCGGCAATAAAGTCCGAATTGTCGCGAGTCGTGTCCGCGGTAAATCGATTGTCCCATTGATAGTAAGAGCTCGGTTGAACGACCGTCACATGACTCACGCCATTGGCTTTCATCTCACGATTCAAGTGAGCTAAGGTGCCGTGGCCTTCAGGCGGACGGTTCGGATTCTCCCGCGGCGGATACTTACTTTCATATTCACCGTAAAGGTGCGCATGGCAATCAACTATGAGGTCGGGTTTTTTGTTATCAGCAAGCAAACGTGTCGAGGTAGACAGTGCCACCGCAGCGAGGCTGGTTGATTGAATGAATCGTCTGCGATTGAAAATCGGGTTATTCATCGGTTCAGGAGAGATGATCCAATACTGGACCGACCAATATCATCCAGACTCAAGGCTCCAGTAGACATCATGGCCAATCGCAATTCCAGTTTTAGCAGTTTCAGAACCCGCTCTACGCCCTCCTGGCCGAACGCTGCCAAACCCCACAGGTAGGTGCGACCAATCCCTACGGTGCTTGCACCTAAGGCAAGGGTCTTATAAATATCGGTACCTCGACGAAAACCGCTGTCGATCATCACGGGAATCTTTCCGTCTATGGCTTTCACCACTTCAGGTAAACTGTCCAAGGTCGCCCAGCCGGTTTCCTGCGCGCGTCCTCCGTGATTGGATACAATAATTCCATCGACTCCGTGTTCTAAGCAGAGCTTGGCATCTTCGTGAGTGACGATCCCTTTGAGCACGATCTTCATCTTCGTTACTTTACGTAACTTGCCGATGATGTCACAGGTCATCTTCGATCGGTATCCACCATCATAGGTATCCAGATTCACATGATCAAACATGGGTCGGTTTTTAAGTCTGTTCTCAGGATCATGGCATTCGAAGCAATTCCTCGTGTCCTTTCGTTCATAGCGAAAGCGCGTCTCGCTGTTTTGCCCTGGAAGATGCTGGTCGACGGTTAGGACCAGGACTGGACTACCTGCAGCTTCGGCTCTGCGAACCATGGACTGTGTGATGTCCCGTCCGTAGGTGTAGAGCTGATACCATACGGGAGCCCCTCGTGCTTTATTGACGTCTTCCACGGAAGAAGTCCCCGCTGTGGATAGTATCTGTAGCTGTTTCTTTTTTTGCCGCTCTGGCCACCGCTATTTCACCTTCCGGATAAAACGCCTTTTGACTGGCTACTGGACAAAGAAAGATGGGGCTTTCCCATTCTGTGCCAAACAAGTTCCGTTTCATGTTTATTTGTGAAACGTCGTTCAGTCTGCGTGGTCGAAGATGATACTTTTTAAAAGCAGCTCGATTGGCCTTTAAGGTGGCATTATCCTCAACGCCGCTGGCGATATATCCCCAATGTGCAGGAGGTAGTTTGGCTTTTGCTACGGACTCAAAATCAAACACATTGATCGCCTCATCGACTGCCTTGATCAGATGCTGGTCGATATCAACATCGGCTGCCGATTGAGCTAGCAGATCCTTAGGGAATCCAGAGGCAGCTAGGAGAGGGCTTGCAGCAAGGAATTTTAAGAATTCGCGGCGACTAGTTGTGGGATCGATTTTGATGATACTCAATTCTAACTACGGATGAAGGCAGATGAAAGACATTTATTTTTAATCTCACTCTTGCATGTCCTGGGCTAGCGCGCTCAAACTAGGGTGTTAATTTTGATCCATTACCCTATGAAAACAAAATACTCCTTATTCGTTACTCTCGTTGTCCTTTGGTTCGGCACTTCACTAGCATCCATCGCAAATATGGAACCCATCCCGCCATTCATGGGTGATTGGCAAGGTGGCTGGGTGAATGCTCCCTCAAAGGATGGCAATGCCAAGAACAACCCTAATCTGGTAGCCCGTGTGATTGGTCTCGGAAACGATACTTACGAGATCCAAATGCTTGAAGAATTCGACAAGCGCGCGGATTTCAAAGTGAAGACCGAGGCAACTTGGAAGAACGGCAAGATGAAGTTCGCGCAGAATGGCTTTGAGGGAGAAATTACCACAGATACGTTCAAGGGGGTTAAAAAGGGAGGGCAATACGACACCCCGTTCTCTCTGGAGCGTGTGCATCGCGCTTCACCTACCTTGGGTAAGAAGGCACCTGCGAATGCGATTGTTCTTTTTGACGGATCAAATCTTGATGCCTGGCAACGGGATAAAGGGGAAGCGCCTACTTGGTTGATCAAGAACGGATACTTCGAGGTATTGCCTAAAAAAGAGAATAATGGTGAGGGTGGATCCATTCGCACCCGCCAAAGTTTTGGTGATGTGAAAGTGCACCTTGAGTTTCGTTTGCCTTATGAGCCGGAGCATCGCGGCCAGAAACGAGCCAACAGTGGATTCTTTGTTCCTGGTGGGTACGAAGTGCAGATTCTGGACAGCTATGGCCTCGGCGGCATGTGGAACGAATGTGGAGCACTCTACAAACAATCACCTCCCAAGGTGAACATGTGCTGGGCCCCTGGCGTGTGGCAGACGTTCGATGTGGAATTCAAGCGGCTCCGTCGTGACTCGGATGGCAACAAAGTAGATGACGCTGTATTCACGGTCTGGCACAACGGCGTGAAGATTCACGACAATTTCCATATCCAAGGAACCACCTCCAATACTCAAAAAGGCCGTGGCATGGCAGAAGCAGGACAGAATGGCGGACTCTCTTTGCAAGATCACAGCAATAAGATTCAGTTCAGAAATATCTGGGTCGTTGAGAAATGACCCATGCATTTCCGCGATTGTGAAGGCGATTGAAACTATGGGAGTAGATGGAGGCTAGCTCAGGGGCATTGAGAGGCTTGGAGCTTGGTTCTCTAAGTCTGGATGGATTTGAGTATGCCTACTCGGTCGGACCAAACAATGGACCACCGCTTGTATTGATGCATGGCCTGTCAGGTAACCAGCGGACGTGGAAGCCGGTGCTGCCTTATCTAACCGATCATTATCAGGTTTATGCCATCGATCAACGTGGGCATGGATTGTCTGGGCACCCTGGAGCTTATGATATTGGTTTAATGACTGAGGATGCGGTTCGATTTATCGAAACGGTGGTTCAGGAAAAAGCCTTCCTGGTCGGTCACTCTATGGGTGCACGCATCGCTTTGTGTTTGGCTGCTGATCGTGGTGATCTGTTGAAAGCGCTTGTCTTGGAAGATCCGCCTCTAGGCTTTGGACCTGCCATTGAGGGACTGAGGGATGTGTTCGAGTTTTGGTTGAACGTGTGCCGCAAAGGGTTGTCTGAGTCGGCTATGGCAAAAGAGATTCTGGAATTCAATGGGGATGGTGATGAAGACCAGGCGGCTTATAAGGCGCAGACTTTGCACCAACTGGATCCGGAAGTGCTCGAATTGGCTTTGCAAAAGCGATTGTGGCCGGGAACTGGCTTTGAAGCGAAGTTTGCAAAGGTTACTTGTCCAGCACTTCTAATGCAATCGGACACGGCCTGTGGTGGAGTTATGGACGAAGACCTGAGCACTTTTTCCGAGCTGCAAGCCGATAACTGGACATGGAAACGTTTTGAAGGTGTAGGGCATAGTATTCACTACGAAATAACTGAGGCATTTTGTGAGTTGGTTGCGAGGTTTTGTAAAGATAAGTGAATTTTAAGAAAGGAATTAACCACTACCAATTGATGATCACAAGAACCCAATGAACACTTCACGAATGAAATGAGAAGGCCTGACAATAGACACGAATACAATGATGGCAGATTTTCAGTCGGATTCACCATTTATTCGTGTACATTGGTGCCCATTTGTGACTAACTTTTTAAAGAGAGAGATATTAGGATTCTGGCTCTGGTGCATCTTTCCTGATACCTATACCCTAAATTTAGGCTCGATCTATGGCCTTGAATTTGAGGCTATAGGAGTATGAAGCTTTTTCTTCTCTTCTCCATCTTCTCTGTATCGGCCTTAACTTTGTCTGCCCGGACGGTGTGGACCGACAAAGGCGTAACCGTGGATCCCTTCAGCGTCGTGTTCGACAAGGAGGGGAGTATGCTAGCCGTGGAATACGTGCGCTCCAATCGCCTGATCAAGGTAGATGAATATGGCCGATCATCGGTGGTTGCCGGTGTGCAATCGACCACCTCTCCCAAGGCGGGAGATCAAGGAGCGAATGATGGCTCTGATCCTTTGAAGGCAAACTTCAATGGGATGCACGATCTGGTGCTTGGAAAGGATGGGAGTATTTATTTAGCGGATACATTCAATGCTCGTGTTAGAAAAATCGACGCTAAGACAGGAAAGATTTCAACCATCATAGGTACTGGTGTTTCAGGGTTTTCGGGAGATGGTGGCCCCGGGAATAAGGCGCAAGTCGCACAAGTACATTCGCCCTGTTTTAATTCAGATTATTCTGTCTTGTATTTTAACGACCTTCCCAATCGACGTATCCGGAAGATGGATATGAAAACCGGAATCATTTCAACGGTAGCCGGCAATGGCGTAAAAGGCGTTCCTGAGGATGACTCTATCGCAACAGAAGCTCCGCTCTTAGATCCACGAGCCGTGCTCTTGGATGAAGACGACAATCTTTACATTTGCTCACGTGGTGGGCACGCACTCCGAGTCGTCGGAAAAGATGGCCGGATTCGAACCGTGATTAATATCGCAGGTACTAAAGGCTATTCGGGAGACGGAGGTCCTGCTATCCACGCGACCATGGATGGTCCAAAACACCTGGCTCTCGATCCGAAAGGGCGTATTTTAATCACTGATACAGAGAATCATGTGATTCGACGTTACGATCCCAAGGCGGGGACCATTGAGTTGGTTGCAGGCGTTCCGCAGGTGAAGGGTCCGGCAACTTCGAGCAATCCGTTAGAAATTGAGCTTGATCGCCCTCATGGCTCACGCGTGCATGAAGGATGGCTGTATATCGCCGACAGTAACAACGATCGCATTATCTGGTTTCCCTATGCTGAAAACTGATTCTTAGGCTAAGTCTGTGGAAAGGCGTCCCAGTTTTTTGTTTTTTATCCCTGATCAATTTCGAGTCGATTGGATGGGTTGTGCGTCCGACCTGCCGGTCAATACGCCAAACATTGATCGACTTGCAGCTGAGGGCACTCGTTTTACACGGGCCATCACACCGTCGCCACTGTGCTCTCCAGCCAGAGCTTGCTTGGCTACTGGCATGGATTTCAAAAATTGTGGCGCGCCAACGATCTATGACAACTTGCCGCTTAATCGGAGAACCTATTATCAATCGCTTCGGGATTCGGGTTACCATGTTGCTGGTGTTGGGAAATTTGATCTACACAAGGCGGATCTCGATTGGGGAGTGGATGGATCGATGTTGTTGGATGAATACGGTTTTAGCGAAGGCAACGACAGTGAGGGGAAGGGTGATGCCATTTGGTCCTATCGAAAAGAGGGAGTCATAAAAGGCCCCTACATAAAATACCTGAGTGATCATGGGCTTTTGGATAAGCACCTATCCATGTACGAGCATAGCACTGGGAATCTTTTATTCGAGGCAGTGACCGAGCTACCTGATGAGGCTTACTGTGATAACTGGATTGCTCAGAATGGCTTGGATAGGCTCCAAGAGTTTTCGAAGGAGCAACCGTGGCACCTGGTAGTTAATTTCGCCGGACCTCACGATCCCTACGATGTGACTACTACGATGCGAGAGCAGTGGCAGGACGTCGACTTTCCATCGCCTGTGGACAATGATCAGGACGATCCAGAACTTATTCTGCTACGCCAACAGAATTACGCTGCCATGATCGAGAACATCGATTCTCAGATCGGGCGTTATTTAGATCTCCTTGAAGAACGAGGTGAACTTGAAAACACCGTTATTATTTTCTCCAGTGACCATGGAGAAATGCTGGGGGATCATAATCGTTGGCAAAAATCGATTTGGTATGGAGGCTCGGTCGATGTGCCACTGGTGGTCAGTGGGGCAGGTGTCGGGTGTCAGGTGTCAGGAGCGCTTGTAAGTTTTCACGATATAGGTGCCACTATCCTGGATATGGCAGGTGCTGAACCTTTACCGAAATCTGATGCCTCATCTTTCGCGCCTGTACTTTGTGGAAAATCCCAAATTCACCGACGCGTGAACAAAAGCGCCTTGAATGATTGGAAACTAATCTCAGACGGACGATTCAAACTGGTGCTCAAGGAAGGTGAGGACCCCTTGTTATTTGATCTTAAAACGGATCCCAACGAAACCAACAACCTCGCTTCTGAGTTTCCCTGCAAAGTGGTACAACTACAGAGCCTATGAATGGTTGGCCTATTAGCCGTACGGTTTAATAAGAAACTGATATGGTAATTGTTTTTAGAATTTGCCGAACTGGATAGCGGTTATTTTATGGGACTCATCCTTTTTGAAGTATCCCATGTCATACGTCCACAAAACGCCCCTATGCCTGCTGACGATAGTTGTATCCATTTTGGCTACACCAAGACGGTTGCTCGCAGAGGTTTTCTTCAATCGAGACATCAGGCCCATTATGTCGGACACCTGTTTTCAATGCCATGGTCCAGATGCGGCGGCTCGTGAAGCGGATCTGCGCTTGGACGTTCGGGATGAAGCTATAGCGGGGCGTGATGGCGAACCGGCCATCATTCCAGGGAATCCGGAAGACAGCCTCATGATGTGGATGATCAACGCGGAGAATGAAGAAGATATCATGCCACCGACCAATCATCCGCGTGTTTTGACGGCTGAAGAAAAGCAACTCTTTAACGACTGGATATTGGAGGGCGCTGAATACGAGGAGCACTGGGCCTATGTGTCTCCTGTTAAAAGAAAACTGCCGGAAGTGACCAACGGGGATTGGGTAAAAATGAAATCGATCACTTTGTATTAGCCTCTTTGGAGGGAGATGAGATCAATCCTTCGCCTTTAGCAGAAAAGGAAACCTTGATCCGAAGAATTTCTTTGGATCTCACAGGATTTCCTCCTACTCCGGAAGAGGTGGATGCCTTTGTTGCGGATGAGTCGCCAGATGCATTGGAAAAGGTGATCGACCGATTGTTAGCTTCACCACGCTATGGCGAACGTATGGCTTGGGACTGGTTGGATGCGGCTCGCTATGCTGACAGTAATGGCTATCAAAACGATCCGGAACGAGGCATGTGGCCTTGGCGTGATTGGGTCATTCAGGCGTTCAATAACAACATGCCCTACGATCAATTTTCGATCGAACAGATCGCAGGAGACCTGTTGCCCAATCCTACTCAAGAGCAGAAATTGGCTACGGCGTTTCTCCGCAATCACATGATTTATGGCGAGGGTGGGCGACTGCCCGAAGAAAACCGAATCGAGTACCTATTCGACCAGGCCGAAACGGTTGGAACCGTTTGGATGGGTGTCACCATGAACTGTGCGCGCTGCCTCTTGAAGTGGGCGGACCCTAGGCCTTGTTCACGAATCTGCCGCAGCGATCACCTCTATCTCGACGGTAAATGCTTCGCGGGCAAACCCAGACACGATCATTAAGGTCGATGCGGGAGCCGGTTGAGAGAATAATTCGTCCCTTACTTTCATGTACGGTTGAAGATGTTCTCGACCAGTGACGTAGGCATTGATGCGAACCAGGTTGTTCAAGCTCATACCGGCGGATTCAAGGATCGAACCGATATTCTTAAAAATCAGACCTGCCTGCGACTCGGTGTCTTCAGGGATGGGCTCGGTCAAAGAAACGCTGAGTTGTCCAGATACGAACAACAATCGTGCGTTTGCCGGTACCTCAACGCCGTGGCTATAAGTGGCGAATGGGGGAGGGATCTCTTCGGGAGTGATATATTTAAACATAGTTTTGTCGCTGGTCATCCTAGCATTGAGGATGCCAAAACGGATTTGCTCGGCAAGGGCATTGGTTCAATTGGAGAAGTTTGTTTGAAGCTGGTCTATCGGTACGAAAATAGCTGAACTCATCTTATGGCTGTTCAACGTTTTCTTTCTCACATGACCTGGCCGGAGGTTAAAGCTCTGGATAAATCAAAAGCCGTGGCTGTCCTTCCCGTCGGTGCGACCGAGCAACACGGTCATCATTTGCCGACTTATACGGATACGATCATTAGTTCAGGCGTGCTTGAACGTGCCATGGATCGATTGCCTGAGGATGTACCAGCCTATCGTCTATCGCCGATTACGATCAGCAAGAGTAACGAGCATCGTGGTTTTCCAGGTACCATCTGGATCGGAGCCAAGACGCTTTATGACGTGCTCTTCGATATTGGCCGGAGTGTCCACGAGTCAGGCTTTCGCAAACTCTGTTTCTTCAATGGGCATGGAGGGAATATTGGCATCCTGCATGCGGTCACTCGCGACATCCGTGACGAGTTCGGCATGACTACCTTTTTTGGATCTGCTGGAACTTACCTTGATGAAACGGCGTTGCCGGAGGGAGTTGATCCGAGAGAAAAGCAATTTGGTATTCACGCCAATTTCACCGAAACGGCACTGATCAAAGCCTTGACTCCTGACTTGGTTAAGGAAGACAAAGCGAAGCCTTGTTTTCCTGATTATCCGGAGACAGGAATTGGTTTGGTTGGCAAAGGTTATGCGCAATGGAAAACCAAAGACTGGTCTGCTACGGGCGTGTTTGGCGATCCCACTCATGTGACGGATGACATCGCGGCCGACTACCTTGAGCGCTCAGTGCAGGGAACTATGAAGTTCCTGAAAGAAATGGTTGAGTATGAATACGCCCGGCCGCCGATTGAAGACGGGCTCTAAGCTTTATGGGACGTATTTGTCAGTCATGACTTGTTCGACCGTCAAGGAAACTTCATTTATGATTTTCAGATCCGTTAGCTGATCGAGTTGGGTTTGGTAGCGATCTCTTGAAATGGTGAGGTAATCGGTGTCGTCCGTTTTGTGTAGCTCGGCGTCGATGATCATCGCGCGTGAAAAATCAAGGAATTCAGGCGACGCTTTCGAGTTGATCGCCAGCATGATGTCGTGCGCTGGCTGAGGATCCACTTCGATGTAATAACTGTAGCCTCGTTTTAATGCCCGAATAAAAGCCTTCAATTCTTCAGGATAAGAGTAGGCAAATGCTTTATTGGAAAAGAGGGTCGTGTAAGCATCGAAGCCGGTATCCCAGGCGTAGAGAAACTTCAGGTTTATGCCTTGTTGTTTTACGAAAAAAGGCTCTGCGATGCAGAATCCTTGTTGCACAAAGTTCTTGTCGGTCATTAGGCGCCCTAATTCAAAATTCTGGGGTACAATATCGAATTCAATGTCGTACTTCTTTTTCAAATACGGAATGAAAGCCCATTCCGGTCTAACCATGACCGTCATGCTTTGGAGGTCTTTCCAATCTTCGACTGGACAGTCCTCTTGCATCATTAGGACACTGGGATCGTTTTGAAAAACGGAGGCGACATTGACCACCGGAGCACCGCCCTCAATGGCCAGGATCACGTTGGTGCTGTCCGCCTGGCCCAGATGAGCCTGTCCGGTCGCGACCTTATTGATGGAAAGTGAATTGGGTCCTCCTTGAACCAAGGTTACGTTCAGGCCTTCCTCAACGAAATACCCCATGGCCTCAGCTGTATAAAATGCACCATGTTCGGGTTCTGCAACCCAGTCCAACTGAACCCGCACATTAAAGCGTCCATCTTTGGTCGATTCGTCGGCACCGCCCCCGCATCCTGAGAAACTAAGACCTGATACGAGGATTGCCCATAGAGTGAGTAGTGGAGTGGAGCTTGCGTTCATGGTGTTTAAAAAGCAAAGGGCATGTCGGACTATTTCCGGCATGCCCTTTGGTCAAACCGACAAGAAATTTATCAGAAGGGTACGGTCACAGTCATGCGGGCCTGGACTTCGTCCGGTGCTTTACTTAGAGCTGTGTTGGCTGCAAAGATCGGATCTGCTCCGATGAAGTAGTCTTCACCGGTGATGTTCTCGAGGCTGAGCATCGCTTTCCAGCTTCCAGCATCGTACCAGATGTTTGAATTGATGACGACCGAGGAAGGAACCAGGATAAAGCGGTCCATGCTGGCCCAGAATTTGTCACTGTAAACTCCTCCGACTGAAAGGCCGAATCCGTTCTCGAAGCTAGAAGAGACAAACAGCTTGGCAGTCGTCTCAGGTGCTCCCGGCATAATCAAATCAGGGTTGTTGGATGGAGCGCCTCCTTCAGGAGTAAATCCACCAAACGCATCGGTGAACTGGTGCAATAAAGAGCCCCCTTCAAGTGCAAGCCCGATCTCGTCGTTCAGTGCACCCGTTGGGTCAGCGAGATTCCAAGGCATTGAACGGAAGCCGAGAGGGGCCGTACGTATTGTTTCCCGATCACCATAGCTGGCAATTATTGTTACGTTCTCAGAGACGGCGATGGTGGCTTCGAATTCAATACCTTCGGATTCGTAAGGATCAGAGGTATTGGTTCTATCATTAAAGGCAGCTTGCTCCCATTCATACCAGGCAACACTTGCGTAGAATCGGCCATCGAAAGCAGACGTTTTTATACCCACTTCTGTGAGCTCGGAATCCCCGAAGTTTCCTGTGCTTAATACGGCACCCCCTTGGGTCGGAGCATAGGTAGATGCTTCTTGGTAGGCGCCATAGATGCTGGCATTTTCGCCCAGCTTGATGGTTGGGTTGATACTGAAGTTAAAAAAGGAATCATCGTCCTCGGTTACATTCTGTGCGATATCTGTGGGGCCTTCAGGCACCTTGGCTTTGATGTCGACGGTGTCGTAACGAGCACTGGCGATAATCGAGAAGACTTCATTCATGTCAAACAATGCGGAGAGAAATGCTCCATGCTGCTCAAGGTCCGATTCAACGGCGTGACCTCCTGGGCCACCGGCCCCAAATCCGCCACCCCAGTAGTTGTTGTTAGTAGATGGATCAAACTGAGCACCAGAAAGAAAAACGCTATTTTGACTAATCTCATCGCGGGAAATATCGCGACGTGAGAATGGTTCTGCCCAGAAGTCCTGCAGCTGAGTCGCCTCAGTTTTCCTAACTTGTACCCCGTAATCCAATACGACCGTGCTTGAATCACTGGGCTCCAGGGTGGTGGTCAGTGAGAAACGATCGTCGATCACTGTCTGGTCCATGCGAAATGCGTATTGGTAGGAAGAAAGCTTATCGGTCGTGATGTCTTCAATAAACAGTTTGTTTGTCATGACCGTGCTGTCGCTGAAGAAGTGCTCCAGATCGGCGAATATCATTAAGTCTTCTGAATCAGCGAAGTCTCTCGGGTCGGCGAGGATTTGCTTGCCGCTGATTTTTTCTGTGAACACGGGGCCACCTGCCAGGAAGTAATCTGGTGTATATAGATAGCCGGAAGTGGTTTGTGCTATGTCAGCTGGCAAACCATCGTAAATTGCGGCACGCACTGCAGGATCGCTCAGGTCTTTGAGTGCAGACATTTGGTCGGTAGAAAGGCTGGCGCCATCCACGACAGATGCAGGCACAACCAGAGCACGGAAATCGGCACTGTAGCTGAGCAGGTTTCTATCGGCAAATCCGCCGTTTTCTGTGCGTACGAGGCTGAGTGGTTCACCGATTACATATTGACCGGTATCAACCAGATTCTGAGTAGGACGATTCCAGGCAGCATTTTCGTTTGATTTGAATTCGTAATACTCAGCACCAGCGAAGAGGTAGGTTTCTTCGGAGAGTTTCATTTTGATGGATGCGTAAACCGAGTTGAAATCGTTTCCTACATTATTGTACCAGGTATCCGCGTTTTGAGAAGTAATGGAAACGCGGTAAGCAGCGGGTTTGCTTCCTGCGAGGAATGGACCTCCCTTGTCGACCTGGATATTGTAATGGTTGTTGGATCCAAACTCGAATTTGAATTCACCTCTGGATTCATCGAAAAATGGAGATTTAGGGAGCATGTTCACGTAACCGCCGACATGGCTGGGAATGAACTGTGCAGGTGCAGGGCCTTTGACGACCTCCATTGCTTCAAGAGCTCCGAAGGAGGTTGGCATTTCGTTTCGTTGGAAGGCACGAAGCATACCGTTAAAGTAGATGCCACCTTGCCACCCGCGAAGAACCGGTTGTCCGGCGATGCCATAGAAATTGTATCGCTCGGTACCGGCACCGATATTTTGTAGATCATTAAAGTCTTCGATCTGGAATTGCTCCATCGTTTCTGGCGAGAGAACCAGGACTGATCGAGGAATATCCAAGAGTTCCATATCGGCAAAAAAGGCGGAACCCACACTCCGGTCAGTTGGAATTAGTGAGTCAGATAATTCCTGGCTTACTTCTTCGGTTATGAATTCATCCAATTCCAGGATAGGGCCATCCACGTCGTCCTGAGCTGAAAGCCAGGTGGAGGCTCCCAGGATGTAGATAAGAGCAGCTTGTCGCAGTTTCATTTTCATTTCTTCTGATAGTGTTTTGTATTCAAACAAAGAACTTTATTGTTAACAAGTTAGCATGTTATGTGCCAAATGTAATAAACCTTGAAGGTTAACTTGATGTTTAGAGTGGTCCAAAACGATCCATGTATTTGATTAATAAATACGATAAATATAATTCATGATTCTGCCCTAGGGAGGATCCTGTTGTGTTGAGCTAAAGCTCAAGAGTGATTCGACAACTAGTTGATTGCCAAAGTCTTCAGGAAATCGATCAGACTAACAATATGCTCCTCCTGGTAATGTGCGTAGCTTGGCATCTTTTCGGCCAGAGGATTCGTCTCTTTCGGCGAAATAAGCATCTTTCTGAAATAATCTTCCGCGTTTATGGCAAAGGCTGCCAACATAGGCATGGTTCTGGATGAAACTGAACCTCCAAGCAGTCCGTTTCCCGTTTGGTGGCAACTGGCACAGCTGTTCGCAAAAATCAATTGGCCCTTTTCAGCTGATTCGCCTAGTTCACTGCTCCCCAGACCTGAGAAGGCCAGCTCTTTTGTCACGGCATGTATTTTGGAGACTCCCCAGGGATTTTTGTGAGGCGGATCGAGCAGTCCTTCGGTCGACTCAATATTGAGAACATGCGGCCCCCACTCAGGGTGATCAATGGAATCAAGCCAATCTACGATTGATTGACCATCGATGGTCAGAATGAAATACGGTTTAACGGTGTTGAGTATATCAGGCGTAAAATTGGATTGGTATTTATCCCCGTAATTGGTGATCCAGAATGTGAGCTCGGGGTCGGAAACGAATGTTTCTATAAAGTCTGCGAGATACACGATTTGCATATCGTAATGCTCATCGGCAGTTTCGAAGAACTTACGGCGAGCTTCAACGGCTATCTCTGCCATCTGTGCAGGCTTGATGACTTGTTGGCTCTGTTGGATGCCGTTGCTGGTATGCAGGACGAGGTTGGGCCAATGCTGAGGTTTTATATAGCTCGGTGTTGCCTGGCTGAGATCGATGGTGCCTTCGATAAGAACGTCTTCCACTTTAACTTCAGACTCCAGCATTTCGATCTCTGTTAATTGTTCGATCTGCTTCTGTATTCGCTCGGTGGTTACTAGGCCTGTCTTTTCGCCGTTTTCCGGACGACCGGAAACCAGTTTGTTTTCGATCATGGAGTTGGCCACGTAATCCATTAACTCCGGAGTTTGTTGAGGATTGTTGGCGGAAATCATGGCATTTGCGTCGGTACGATCACCCGTCAGGTAGTCATTCCAGCCCCGAATGGAGGCTTCGGTAAATGCTTTAATAATATCAGGCTTGGCGCGGGCGAATCCGCGTGAGGTGAACCAAACACGATAGGGAGAAAATCCGGAATCGGAGAGGAGTAGGGTGCCTGCGTCAGCGCCTTCCTTTTCGACGTAGTAAGGCTCGTTGGTTATAAAGCACTGCTGTATGAAATTTTTATCTGCAAGAAATCGGTTCATGCCATAGTCTAGTGGCATGATGTTTACGTCGATATCATAGGTTTGCTCCATGATGCGAATGAAAGCGGAGCCGGGATTTGCCATGATGGTTTTACCATCTAAATCCTCAAATTTTGTGATGCCCGATTCTTTGTGGAAGAGGACAGCTTGCGGATCGTGCTGCATAAGGGCGCCCGCGATTGCGACAGGAACTTGTCTAGAGGTAGCGATGATAACTTCGTCGCTTCTCCCGATGGCAAAGTCTGCTACTCCTTGTGCTACTTTTTGGACTGGCAATGCGTTTGGGCCGCCAGGAATGATTTCCACATCCAATCCCACCTCTTCATAGTATCCTTGGGCCAAGGCCTGGTAGAATCCACCGTGCTCCGGTTGAGCGTACCAGTCAGTTTGCAGAACAATCTTTGTCAGACCGTTCTCTGACTCTTGAGATGAATTACCTCCGCCACAGGCGACGAGCAGGATACTCAGAATGGTCAGGGTGATAGAAAGGAAGCAGGTGCGAAGCGAAGCGATCATTTTTGTTTGTGGATCATGGAATCGTGCCAGTTTCTCAAGGCAAGCCAATGAATGAGATTAACCGAGCCAACAAATACGAAACCCATGGTACAGGCGATGGTTGCCGTAGCGAAAAGGGCAGGAATCTTCACATTGGAATTGTAGACGATGGTCATGAATCCGAGACCGGCCCCACCACTCGCCGAGGTGCCTACAAAAATGTCTCCCGTGATAGCTCCGATGGGCGCCAAAGTGCCGGCAATCTTCATTCCGGTTAGAAAGTAAGGCATGGAAAAGGGGACCCGAAGTAGAAATATCTCCTGAACCTTGCTGGCATTGCACACCGTGAACAGATCGAGTAAATTTCTGTCGGTCGAAATGAGACCTTGGGTGGAGTTGGCCACAATTGGGAAGAACCCAATCAGGAACGTAACCAGTGTAATCGCGCTTCTCCCTTCCTTTAACCAGATCGCAATGATGGGTGCCAGGATAACGACCGGGGTCATTTGCAGAACCAGAACCCAGGGGTAAGTGGCATGTTTGACCAGCGATGACGCTGCAAAAATCATAGCGATAATATACCCGATTGTGATGGCGGCTACGAAGCCGATCGCAGCCGATACGAAAGTGTTCTTGGCTGCCGTGATCAGGTCGGCTCTCTCATCCACCATGGCCTGCCATATTTCGGTGGGATAGGGCATTTGAATGCGACGGATGGCTTCAGCATCCTCCTTGGTGTAGCCCTCCGTCTTCATATTGCTATCTACAATCAGTGATCCAATGGTGTACCACAGTGTGATGATGACGATCGTTGAAAGGATCGGCATCAGAAAAGGGCTGTATTTCTTAAAATTCATGCTTCTTCCTCCACAGATCGTAGTGCGTGGGTCGCTTTAGCGAGTAGTTGCAGGTATTCGGGTTGCTCACGCAGCTCCGCTGTTCGAGGAAAATCAAAGGGTACTTCGATGATTTCAGCAATGCGACCCGGGTTGGCTGACAAGACGACGATGCGAGTGGATAGAAAAACCGCTTCTGCCACTGAGTGCGTCACGAAGAACGCTGTGAATGGATCTTCATCCCGGATCTGCAACAAATCTTCGTTCAAGCGATCTCGAGTCATTTCATCGAGTGCGCCGAAGGGCTCATCTAAAAGCAGGATACTGGGTGAGACGGTCAGGGCTCTGGCGATGGAGACGCGCATTCGCATGCCACCCGATAGTTGCCAGGGAAATTGGCGAGTCGCGTCTTTTAAACCGACCAACTCTATCATTTTATTGGCTTTCCTTGCACGGCGCTCCTTTGAGTCGCCACTGATTCGAAGCGGCAATTCCACATTGTTCTGCACGCGGAGCCAGGGCAGCAAATTTGCATCCTGGAAAATGAAAAAGGTTTCTTCCCGTGCTTCCTTGGGCTGCATCCCATCGATGCTTATAGTACCTGAGGCATGCGGGGTGAGTCCACTGATGGTCTTTAGGATGGTAGATTTGCCGCAGCCACTGGGGCCAACCAGGCTGATGAATTCTCCTTTCTCAACCTGAAGGTCGAGATCCTCGAGTACCAGCGGGCCGTTGCCGTAGCGTTGGCAGAGTTTATCAAATACGACAATCGGTGGCTGTGGTTCCGACATGTAGTGTTAGGCTGTTTGAGCGAAAGGGTTTTTCGGGTAGGTTTTCATCTTTCCCGGATTCAGCAGAGTTAAGGGATCCATCTTGTCCTTGAATGCCCGCTTTTCTTCGATGTCCGGATGCATCCCGCCTTCTTCCAAAACGTAGGTATGTGGGTTGGCAATAAAAACCCCTATTTCTTCGCAGTAATCCATGATCTCCTGGAGACGCTCGTCGCTCTTGTAAAGTACCAGTGGTATCCCTCCGACGAGGACATTTTCACCGGTAAGGGGTCGGTGGATTTCCTGGTTCATTTTGGAATTACCGGCGGTCCATTCAATGTGCATGAGGATCTCGCCGGGAAACTTTTCCCAGAGCATTTCCATCTTTGCTTTGTAGTCAGTGCCAAAGCCTGCCTGGAGGTAAGTGATGGTGGGGTCTGCTCGCAGCGCCCACAAGGTGGTATGGTTCCATGTATAATCGGTAATATATGGTGGTCGCGGTGGATCGGCGAGTGGACGGTCGTAGGCCAAACGCAATCCGGCAGCCTCAGCGAGCGCTTTCGCCTCATCGCTTTGGTCCGTTGAGATCAGGATGAAGGTGACATGCTCTTCCTCTTCAAAATGCTTAACCAAGCCTTTGAAGTATTGAGGAATAGGGTTTTCAAAGCCGGTGATCAGTCGACGTTTGAAATGATCCTGACGAGCAAAGTCGTCCGTCCAGTCGAAAATGGTATTCCAGTCCTTGTGGCAAAATATCAGTTGCTGGTAATCGACCTTGGGCGCGAGTCGCATTTCTATCTCCACCATGATTCCATTGGTGCCATAAGTGTGGAGGGCTTTGATCGCATCCGGACCCTCTAGCTTCACTAGCTGGGGCTCTTCTTCTGCGCTAAGAATGGTCACGGATTTTACATTGTCTCCCTGGACAATGCCTCCCCAGGTAATGGAACCGACTCCACCTGATCCTCCGCAAAAGAAACCTCCCAGGGTGCTTTTGACGAACGTGGATGGCATGCAGCGCAACTCATAACCTACTTCTCTAGCCTTGGTTTCAATTGTCACCAGCCGGGCACCGGGTTCCGCACGGACCACACCATCGTCCAAAGAAATGATTCGATCCAGGGCGGACAGATCGATGACCACGCCACCGTGGAGCGGTACGCACTGACCGTAGTTTCCAGTTCCTCCTCCTCGGATAGTTATTGGGAGTCGATTACGGCAGCATATAGCCACCGTGGCCTTCAGCTCTTCCAAATCCTGCGGTATAACGGCCACTCCAGCCTTCTTGTCCTCCAGGAGAGGTTTAAGGATCGGAGAATACCAATAGAAATCCTTCGAAAGCTTATCAACTTTTTCGGGCTCAGTTTCTATGTAATCGACTCCGCAAATGTCTTTAAATGCTTCAATGATTTCATCGGAAATTTCTATTACCATGATCAGCTATCAGCATTTTCACTGCCAATTTGTACCTTACTATTTTTGAAGTTACTAAATGGCACTCTACGTGCTTAATTGAATAGAAAGCCCTTTCTAAATTTCTCAAAATAACCATTCATCCCCTTATTCCGCTTGCTTCAGACTCGAATTAAGTTTCTGACCCGTAAACGAAACACTTTAGGATTAGTCCTTGCTAACGATTATGTCATTCACCCAACAGCGCATCATTCTGATGTGTGAGCGAAAAATGGACAGCACTTGATCGATGACTGACTCGATAAAGAGCATTTCTGCACGAGTTCCTCGGCGACTGTTGGACAGTGGTTATACTGGGGAAGCAGACTGGGAAGGTTTGACGGATTGTGTCGTGCGAATTGAAAACGGACTGGTGCGTTCCGTGGAAGCAGGCCAGGGGCAAGCTGACTTGGAATTGAATCATACGATTCTGCTACCTGGCTTTCTCGATGCGCATACCCACTTGGATAAAGCACACAGCTGGGAAAGAGCGCCCAATAAATCGGGCACCTTCAATGAAGCATTGCACAACATTGAGGCAGATAAAGTGAATTGGACAGCTGATGATGTTTACCGTCGGGCTTCCTATGCGCTTCGATGTGCTTATGCTTATGGCACGGTTGCGCTCCGCAGTCATGTAGATACAGGGCTGCCATGGGCGCGGCGAAGCTACGAGGCATTGAGTCGATTACGCGAGGAATGGGCGGGACGTCTGGAGCTTCAACTGGTGAGTCTGGCTTCGATACCGGAGTATAGTGAATCTTCTGGAGACACCCTGGCTGATCTGCCTGTGGAGTTTGGCGCCATTGCGCTTGGAGGCATGCCGCTCATGAATCCTGACCTTGACGCTCAACTGGACCGATTGATGGCACTAGCGGTTGAAAGGTCAGTAGGACTGGATTTACACGTTGATGAAAACAACGGGGAAGATACCTATGTGTTGGAAGCGGTTGCTCGTGCGGTTTTGCGTAATGAATTTCCAAATACGGTGGTTTGTGGGCACTGCTGCAGTCTCTCGGTCAAGCCTTTGAAAGAACAACTGGAGATTCTGGAACTAGTGAAGGAGTCGGGCATTAAAGTGGTTTCACTGCCCATGTGTAATCTTTATCTGCAGGATCGCAGGGTAGAGGAGGATGACATTCAAACTCCCTACTGGCGCGGTATCACTTTAGCGCATGAGTTTATGAATCGGGGTGTGCCATTCGCCTGCGCGAGCGACAACGTCAGGGATTCATTTTATGCCTATGGAGACTTGGACATGTTAGAGGTCTACCGCGAATCCCTGCGGATCGGTCATTTGGATCGACGTTTGCAGGAATCGATTGAGGTGGTTACCCGTGCTCCAGCTGATCTGATGGGATTATCTGAGTCTGGTTATGGCCAGATCGTCCCTGGTGCTCCAGCAGCCTTTTCGATTTTCCATACCTCGACCATGAGTCAATTACTGAGTAGGCCGCTGGTTAGACGGCAACTGTTTCGGGATTCGAAACTGGAGGAAATGAACATACCCGACTATTCCGAAGTCATTTAAAGGGCTGTCTTATTTGTGCTTTGCACTCAGCAATGTGATGCAGGGTATGAAGTTGGCCAGGGAATTGCTTAGGGGACTGTATGGTTCTTCGATATTGCAAAATCGCCTTGGCCTTTGCGTCGTTTCTTTTCCTTTTTCTGGTCGTATTCAATAACCTGACCGATTACGGTTCGAATTACGCCTTTGTAGAGAACGTCCTCGGGATGAAGGACACGTTCGAAGGGAATAAGGGGCAGTGGCGAGCGATCAACTCGCCAGTTATCTATCACCTTCTTTATGCGTCCATCATTCTTTGGGAATCGGCAGCGATGGTGCTTTTGGCTATGGGCACTTGGAAGTTGTGGTGCAGCCGTGTCGCCGGAGCCAAAGATTTTAACCTGGCCAAGAATCTGGTATTTGCCGGACTCACCTTGAGTATGCTGCAGTGGTACATTGCCTTTTTGTCTGTGGGCGCCGAATGGTTTCTAATGTGGCAATCAAAAACCTTCAACGGCCAGGGTGCGGCCCATAGGATGTTTGTCATCATGGGAATATCGCTCATTTTTATTGCTATGAAGGACGACAAGTTGGGCGATAGCTAGTAATAGCGATGGAATTTAAAAATTGCATGGTCCTCTGGGGGCCTGATCTGGAGCCTTTTCTTTGCGATCGTTTCAAAGTAAGCGGTGATACGATCGAGGCTATTGATCGACGTGAACCCTATAACCGTATCAAGGGGGACGGGCTGGTCATCATCCCGGGGCTTTACAATTCACACACCCATATGGGTGACTCCTGCTTACTCGATGGCACCACCGGTTTGACTCTAGAGGAAGGATTCTTCCGTCCCGATGGTTATAAGTACAAAGAGCTAGCGAAGCTCAGTCCGGAAGAGCAGTTGCCTCGTATCGCCACCCAACTCGCATTTATGGTACGCACCGGGACCATCGGCCACCTGGACTTTCGTGAGGAAGGGGTGAAGGGAGCGGAGATACTCAAAGCAGCTTCCGAGCAAGTGGGTCTCGATTCCGTCATCCTCTCGCAGTTCGAAACTTCGCCTTTTGATGCGGCAACGCTGTTGGAAAACAAGGCTGAATTGAGTGACGCTTACAAAACCGAGCTGGATGCAATGCTCAAAGTTGCTCATGGATTCAGCGAGAGCACTATGAATGACATGACCGATCCGGCCTGGGAGTATGTCAAAGCGCGCACGAAGGAGCTGGGTAAATTTCGCGCGATTCATTGTTTGGAAAATTGGGGCTACCGCGACTTGAGTTTTAAAATGGTATTTCGTGGGGACCTTATTCGGGCCATTGAACTGTACGAACCCAACATTGTGGTTCACATGACGGTTTCCGAAGACGATGAGCAGCAAATGTTAGTCGATGCAGGTATCACTGGTGTCTTAAATCCGCGGGCCAATGCCAACCTTGGCTTGCCGTTACCACCTATTAGAAGCCTCCTCGATAAAGGTGCCAACTTGCTTCTCGGCACCGACAACGCGATGCTCAATAATTCAAACATGCTAGCCGAATTGGATTTTACCTACAAGGTAGCCAAAAGCCAATACGGAGATGCGGTTAGACCCGATCCGCGGGATATCTTGAAGCTGGCGACGGTCAATATGGGAAAAGCTTTTGGGGGTGACCGCCATGGCTATCTCGAAGAAGGCCTGCCCGCTGATTTTGTTGTGCTCGATTTTTCGAAAACGCGTTTGCGCCATACCCACCATTTGCTGGCCAGCATCGTCACTCGACTGGGTGCAGAGGATGTATTGGGCACTTTTCTCAAAGGCCGTGCTCTATACAAAAAACCTTACACGGGTATTTGAAGATAAGATACCTGCTATTTCACCGTCGACTTCAGGAACGCAATCAGATCTTTCACATTATCTTCCGACCAATGGGCATAGCTGGGCATGCTCTGGGCCAGGGGATTTGTCTTTTGAGGATCCGTCATCATTCCTCGAAAGTAGGGTTCGTTGCTGACAGCGAAGATGGCTAGCAGGTTTAAGGGTCGCGTAGATTTCTTCCCTCCGACGATCCCGTTCAGGGTATCGTGACAACTTACACAACTGTCCAGGTATAGATCAAGGCCACGCCCTGCCGATTCGTTCATTTCGTGATCCGCCCAGCCAGCGAGGGCCTTTGGTCGGCTTACGACAACCAGCTCCGCGAGTCCCCATGGATTTTTATGTGAAGGATCAAGAAAACCTTCGGCATTCTCAATGTTGATGATGTTGGGCCCCCATTGCGGATGACCGATTTTGGACAGCCATTCATTTAAGGCTTGGCCTTCGACTTCCAGCACAAAGTAGGGACGAGCATGTTCAATATCTTCAAGGGTGAATATGGATTGATACTTGTCGGAGCAATTTGCCAGAAGAAGGTCGTTGTCACCTATGGGTTGAAACTTATCTAAAACGTCTTTCAGGTATACGATAGTAGTTTCTTTTTCTTCTCCATTGGCTTCGAAGCTTAACCGTTTCGTCGACTTAGGAAGATTGGCGATTTGGTCACTGCTGATTTCGTTGCTGATCTTTCCTGTATTTTCCACGACCGTCATTGTGAGTGTGGAGCTCAAAGGAGCTTTGAGTTTGCCGCAGCCGCTTAGAAAGATCGCTATTATAGATGTTGCGGTGAAGGCAAGGATGTTGACACGCATGTATGAGAGAATGCTACAAACTAGGACATTGTCGAGAATCTCCATTCATGCTAGCGATAGGATGTTAAATAATTATGTCGCAGTTATGTAATGCATTTCAGGATACATTCTGGCCTCGATTGAAGTGGCCCGACTTTGCTTCTATACCCGAAAAGGATAAGGTGGAGGTTATCTTGCCCATTATTGGTTTCTCAGATTTGGGAGACGGTTTGCCATTGGATCAGGAAGAGCAGGTGTCGATGAGCATGCTTATGCATGCCAGTCAGTCGTTGCATTCGACCATGCCCCACTTGATTCTTCCTCCTCAACGATATGTGACCGGCTCTATTCAATCTTCGTTTTTCACGATGGAGCCTGATGAGGTGTATGAGGCCATCGCTGAAATAGTACTGAGTATAAAGGCGAGTGGGTTTCGCAAAGTGGTCTTTTACAACTCAAGTCCCTGGAACGAGGATCTGCTCGATGCCACGGCTCGTGACCTGCGTATAGAGCTGGGGATGCAGACCTTTTGCATTCATCTTTCAGGGCTCGGTATAGATCTTTCAGTTCAACAAGTGGATGGTTTTCTGGAGCAAGGTGCAAAACGGCTTGCTTCGTTGTTGATAGAAGTGGGGGCCAAACCCGCTTTGGCCAATGACGGAAAAATTCCGCAGCAGAAAGGAGATGCTTAATGAGTTATCCAAGCTTTCGAAATCGCTACCTGCCGGCTATGAGTCGGTCTCAAATTGAAACGCTACCCAAGAAGGAGTCCATTCCGGTTATCATTGGTACGGGTTCTATTGAGCAACACGGACCTCATTTGCCTGTTGCCGTTGATACTCTCTTGGCCGAAACCTTTCTTGAAAGATCCTTTGCCTTACTTCCGGACGAGATTCAACTACTGGTCGGCCCAACCATTACCTTTGGAAAAAGCAACGAACACTCTGGCTTTCCTGGAACCATCGCCATTTCTAAAAAAACCTTACGGCTTCAGCTCTTTGCCATTGCACGGCAACTCTCCTCCTGGGGTTTCAAAGTCCTTCGCGTCGCCAACTTTCACGGCGGAAACAGCTCTGTCATCGACTACACGCTTCGTGAAATCAGCGAAACACTGGACATGTCCGCCGAACGTCTTCAGCCCAAATTCGAAATGGATCTCTCTGAACAGGAAGCAACCTACGGCTTCCATGCCGGCGAAGTCGAAACATCCTGGCTCCTCGATATATGGCCTGAGTCAGTCGATATGTCTAAAGCCGTATGCGAATACCCGGCCCACATTGATGATTCCGGGGAACTTCTTCCGGAAGACGCCCCGGCTACCTTCGCTTGGGTCTCCAGTGATGTGTCCAAATCAGGTGTCATGGGCGACGCCACCCAAGGAACAGCTGAGAAAGGGAAGCATTGGATGGAGGTTTGTTGTAAAGCTTTTGCCGTTGAGTTGGAGAAACAGTGTAAGTGCGTAAACAGATAGGCGGCGTTTACGGCCTGAAGAAACTCAATTTTAGCGTTTGAAATCGTGGTAGGTCCCGTTCCAATGGGAACATGATTTTTAATGTCGACGATACACGCATTGCCGAAATGAGGCCGCTCCTGCCTCCGGCTATTCTAATTGAAGATGTTCCATTGTCTGAGGCGGTCAGTGCCCAGGTGGCAGCTTCGCGTGAAACTATCTCACGTGTTTTTGCAGGGGAAGATGATCGCCTGGTCGTGGTAACCGGGCCTTGCTCCATTCACGATGTGGATGCCGCCATTGAGTATGCCGAACGATTGAAGCCCATCGCGGAGAAGCTGGGTGATTTCTTGATCGTTGTTATGCGCGTCTATTTTGAAAAGCCCAGAACGGTAGTCGGTTGGAAGGGACTGATTAATGATCCTTTCATCGACAATAGCTTCCAGATCAACAAGGGCCTGCGCATGGCCCGGGGACTATTGCTCAAGATCGCCGAAATGGGGCTTCCCTGCGGTACCGAATTTCTCGATACGATTACGCCACAGTTTATCGCTGACCTCATTGCCTGGGGAGCGATTGGAGCCAGAACCACCGAAAGTCAGATTCACCGCGAGCTTGCTTCCGGGCTCTCTATGCCAGTGGGCTTTAAGAATGGCTCGTCCGGCAATGTAAAGATTGCAGTCGATGCCATTCGTTCTGCTGCCGAGGAACACTGGTTCGATTCGGTGACCAAGCAAGGGGTGGCTGCCATTTTTCAAACCACGGGCAATCCCGACTGCCATCTCATTCTTCGTGGCGGCTCAAATACGGGGCCCAATTACGATGCAGAATCAGTTGCTCAAGCGATTGCGTTGTTGAAGGGCTCCGACACCAATCCGCGGTTGATGATTGATTGCAGCCATGCCAACAGCGCAAAGGATCACAAGAAACAGGTTCCAGTCGCTTCAGATGTGGCTAAGCAGATCGCCGACGGTAATAATAATATTTGTGGCGTCATGCTCGAAAGCCATCTCAAGGACGGTGCCCAGAAATATGTCCCCGGACAGGCCGAATACGGGCTGAGTATCACCGACGCCTGTATATCCTTTGAGGATACTATTCCGGTATTGCAAGAACTTGTTGCAGCCGTTCAGAAGCGTCGCGACGGAGGAGCATAGATCTCTTAGAAAATCACTACTCTTGCAAGATTCGGTAAAAGCGACGAGCTAGGTTGTTGAAGCGGGTATCGAGATGGCTGGTCGAATCAGCCGTTGCAATCAGACCCGAGATCAAATCCTGCCATTCTAGATCGTTGATCTCATTCATGTATTCAATTTTATAGGACAAGCTGGGAACAGTGGTAAAGGTAAGCTCGGGGTCGTCGCCAGCGAGTTTGATTTCAAAATAGATGACGTGGTCCACAGTAGCCAAGGGCGCTTGTACGGCTGCATAGGTATCGACCTTGCCGTAACCCCAGGTGACGTTGGGGACATCGCCAGCGAATTGATCCGCACGAGCTGTGTTGCGGAGGATGTCGTGGATCTGGATCTGATCGAGTTCAGGATTGGCCTGAAGCATGAGGGCGACAATGCCGGTCACCTGAGGTGCCGCTGCGCTCACGGCGTTTGCCTTGCCATAAAAGCCTTCGCCTTCCTGGTTTTTGTTAAAGTCGAAGGTGGCCCAGTAGGAGTCGGGCGCGTAGACGGTTATTACAAAATCGCCAGGTACTGCTACATCGACACCCATGCGTCCATCAAAGGTAGGGCCAATGCTGCTGCCTGCCCAGATGTCGCCCACAACGCCGATGCTGTCAGAATCGGATCGGGCAACGCCGTTGAGGTCAGTCCAGTTTTTCTGGAGGACATAGTTGGTAGGAGAGATATTGTTAAAAGCACTGGCGGCATCCCAGATATTACTCTCAACCAGAAACGTTTTAAACGCATTGGGTGGATTCTGAGCGTAGTTAGAAAAGTTCAAACTGCCCTGAAAGCTGACCGGAGAGACAGCTCCGGACGGGCGCGTAAGCTCGATGGTGTAGGTGCCGTTGCCGTCAAACAGTTGAAAGAAGATTTCTCGTTTCTGGCTCGTGGATAAAGAGAAGTCCACATCGCGACCGTTGTGGTAGTAATTGAAGATATTGCCAACGTTGAGTTGGGTGTCTCGTTCTCCTTCGCCACCCACAGACGGGTACGGGCCATAACTGTTTCCAGCCGGATCCTTGACAACCACATCGATCCCAGCCTCTCCAGCTCCTATGGTAGGATACCAAAGATCGACGGTTAGAGTGCCTGCCTGTGTCTTTTCAACTTCCATTGAGACGGTTCCACCCACTTCGATGGTTCCTGCTGCATGGTTAAATCCTCCGCCTTCATCGCCCGGGCCATTCAGGAAGGCAATACCTGGAATGCCGCTACCGACCGTACTATCAATTTTACGACTGAACTGACTGCTGCCATCCGTAGGGCCTCCGTTGCTTCCAATATTGGGAAGCATGACAACCGGCATACCCAGTTCAGTGGCCTTCTCTACAATGAAGTCGATGCCCTTGGTCACGAAATTGACGTTGTAGAAACCTGTTTCTGCTGGTTGATCCCCATGGGCGGGGGCTCCATCTGAAGTAATCTTAACCGCGATGATGGAAGCGCCCGGAGCCATGCCGCGGAACTTACCACCTGAGTTGCGCCCATTGCCGGCGGCTATCCCAGTGGTGGTTGACCCATGGCCCACCGCATCGCGATGACCCAACTCGGTGTTGTTGATCAGTGCATCATTAATCTGCGCCTCGGTGTAGACGATACCGTTCACCTGGTTCTCCGTAAAATCGAGAATGTTTTTGATTCTCGTCGTTCCGAAAGTCATTGTTCTTCCAATCAATACCACGATCAAGGATGGCAACGATCACGCCCTCACCATCAATTCCTAGTACATTGTGCACCTCTTCTATGCAAGTTTCGACGCGGGCCTTGTCGAGGACATGTACAAGAGGAGGGCTTAATAAGGTTAGAGAAATAAGAAAGAATAAAATACGTGAAGTCTGCACAATCCTAGGATTAGTAAGCTTGGTAGGGTTGGTCAATCCTGTGATTATTTCATATTTTAATTTAAGCACTGATACACGTTTTTACTTGATTCATTTCTGATTCAGTAGGTCGCTCTTTCTTTGGGAACGCCGTTAAGTAATACTAGTTTAAAGGGTGTTACTGGGTATCAATTCCAGGAAGCATTTTTCGAAAAACATCCGTTTGCACGAAACCTGTTTGAGTTGTTCGAGTATCACCCAACGGCTTATTTTCATGCCAAGGACACGGAGCATCGATTCGTGGGCCTAAATCAACTGCTTTGCCGTGAGGTGTTTGGTTGTGACTTGGCTGAGGCGGTTCTGGGACATACGGATGCGGAGTTTCAACCGCCTCATTTGGCGGAGGCCTATCATGCGGAGGATCGGCGAGTGATGGAGGGCGGGAAGATCATTCCTAATGAAATCTGGCTAGTTCCTCATGTGAATAGCTCGCCCAAATGGTATTGCTCGACGAAAACACCCTTGGTTGGAGCTAAGAACGAGGTGATTGGCACTGTAGGAATCATGTATCCGGTTGAAACCTCGGCCGACCGGGAATCGGTGTTCAGGGAGCTAACTCCTGTTATCAGCTACCTGGAGGAGCATTTCACAGAGGACGTATCGATGAAAGACATGGCGGGGTTAACTGGGCTTTCCAGTACACAGTTCAATTTGCGGTTTCGCCAACTGCTTCGAATGACTCCAACCGCCTACTTGATGACCTTGCGCATTGATCTGGCTCAGCAACTGCTTACGGGAACCGACCAGAATATATCTGAGATCGGGATAGCAGTTGGTTTTTACGATCAAAGCCAGTTCACGAAGATCTTTAAAAAGCATGCCGGAATAACTCCCAAAGCCTATCGGCAGCGAATTCGTTGATGCGTCAAAAACTACCAAAAATTAAATAGAGAATACTATACCAATTTAAAGATATCTCTATAATATGAACCCTTTATGTCTTCCCGTCTTAGTTTTTCTACCCTGGTAATGGGCTTATTTGCCTGGAGCGCTTCCCAAGCAAATGAAGAGGTGTCGTTTAATTATGATATTCGGCCGATCATGTCGGATACTTGCTATCTCTGTCATGGTCCTGATGAAACGACACGTGAGGCAGGCCTTCGCCTAGACCTTCGCGAGGAGGCGATTTCTGATCGTGATGGGGAAGCTGCCATCATCCCGGGTAATGCGGAAGACAGTTTGATCATGTGGATGATCACTGCGGACGATGACGAAGACATCATGCCGCCGCCTTCGCATCCACGTGCACTGACTGAAGTGGAAAAAGACTTATTTCGCCGATGGATTGATCAAGGTGCCAAATACGAAAAGCACTGGTCCTTTATTCCACCTGAAGCAGATGTGCCGAGTGAGCTGGTCGATAGGGATTGGGTGAAGAATCCTATCGATGCCTTTGTGTTGAAGCGATTGGAGGATGAAGGCTTGTCCCATGCATCAGAAGCGGACAAGACGACTTTGATCCGTCGGGTGACCTTTGACCTTACTGGACTACCGCCAACCCTGGAAGAGATTGATGCTTTTCTGGCCGATAAAAGACCGGACGCCTACGAGCAGCTTGTAGATGGATTACTTGAGCGCGTCTCTCATGCTGAGCGGCTGACCAACGAGTGGATGGATGTGTCCCGCTTTTCAGACTCCCACGGTTATAGTCAGGACTTTATTCGCGATATGTCTCCTTACCGGGATTGGGTTATCGAGGCGTTCCATGAGAATATGCCATTTGATGAGTTTGTTGAATGGCAACTAGCCGGCGACTTATTACCCAATGCCAGCCAAACACAAAAACTGGCTACTGCCTTTCTCCGGCTTCATCCTCAAAACACAGAAGGGGGAATCGTAAATGAAGAATTCAAGGTCGAGTATGCAGCAGAACGAGTGCAAACGATCGGTGCGGCTTTTATGGGTATGACCCTGGAGTGCTCTCGTTGCCATGATCATAAATACGATCCGATATCCCAAAAGAATTTCTATGAGCTGTTTAGTTTCTTTAATAATGTCGATGATTCGGGACAGATAAGTTTCGAGTCTAGTGACATGCCGGTTCCAACCATGCTGCTTCCAACGCAGGAAGAAACATCAAAGCTGGCTAATCTGGATCTGCAGATCAAAGAGCAGGAAGTTCGTGTAGCCTCCATCCTCAAGCAGGCTGAAAAAGACTATGAATCCTGGAAAACGCGATTGGGTGACCGTTCTACAGATTTGGCAGCCGAGGATGCTCTGGTGGCTCATTTTCCTCTCGGTTCAGATGATAGCACCGCATCCATATCCAATGATGTAGATCCTGAAGGCAGTGGATCGGTCTTGTTTGGAGCCCAGGCCAATATCAAGGTAGGACCCGAGTTTGTATTTGAAGAAAGCCCTAAGGGGGTTGGGGTAAAGGTAAATGGGGATGACGCACTTTACTTTCCGAGCGTGAACTTCTTTCGGAGGGCGACTCCTTTTACGGTTAGTGTGGAGGCAAATATCCCGGATGCCGTAAAGGAAGGTTCGCTCTTTCACTTTAATAAAGCAGGAATCCTCTATAACTACAAAGGCTGGGAAGTATCTTTGCAGAACGGCTATTGGGATGTGCGCATGGCGCACACCTTTCCCTACAATTCAATTCAGCTAATCAGTGAATCACCGGTCATGAAAGATTCATGGCAGACGGTCGTTCTTGCATACGATGGGTCTTCGAAGGCATCCGGATTAAAACTCTATGCGGATGGAGAGCCTGTCGCCATGCGCGTTGAGCGCGATAATCTTTATAAGAACATATTGTCCAACAAACCAGGGGTTCAAAAAGAAATTGGACTCAAGTTGGGAGCACGTTGGCGCAGTAAGGGAGTTCCGGGTACGGTGATTGATGAAGTTTATGTCTATGATCGACGCTTATCAGATCTGGAGATTAAGTATCTCGCAGGCGAGAAAACGGAAGCCGAAAACTTTGAGTTTTATCTTGGGCGTCACCACGATTCGTACCGGGGCGCTTTGGCTGATCTCGCTCAGCTTCGTGGACAACGAAATGATCTAAATGAACACGTCCGTGAGGTCATGGTGATGGCCGAACGTTCGGAACCCGTTCAGGCTTACGTGCTAACACGCGGGGCTTATGACGCAAAAGCAGAACCAGTTTCAACGCAAACGCCAGAAGCAATTTTGCCTTTCAAAACTGTGTGGCCGAACGATCGGCTTGGTCTAGCCAAGTGGCTGACCGATAATAAGAATCCGTTAACTGCCCGAGTGACGATCAATCGCTACTGGCAAATGATATTCGCTCGAGGTCTGGTTGGGACACCAGAAGACTTTGGGAATCAAGGGCAGTTGCCATCTCATCCGGAACTCCTCGATTGGTTGGCCCGGGAATTCATGAATTCTGGATGGGATGTGAGAGCCATGATAAAGTTGATGGTGACATCCGCCAGCTACAAACAAGATTCAAGAGCGAATGCAGATCTCCTTGAGCTGGACCCAGAAAACTTACTTTTGGCTCGTGGGCCTGTAGTGCGTCTGTCGGCGGAGATGATTCGCGACAACGCGCTCGCAGTGAGCGGGTTGTTGGTCGACAAGATAGGTGGTCCCTCGGTTTACCCTTACCAGCCAGAGGGTCTTTGGAGCATGAATAAGGGCACCTATGTATCCGGCAAGGGTGAAGATCTGTACCGAAGAAGCTTGTACACGATTTGGAAACGAACGGTGCCACCCCCGACCATGAAGAATTTTGATGCGCCCAGTCGTAGTTACTGTGTCGTACAACGACAGAATACATCCTCTCCTTTGCAGGCGCTTTCATTGATGAACGATCCTCAGTTCGTCGAAGCATCACGCGCACTGGCCGAACGCGTTATGAAGGCGAGTTCTTCGGTTGATCACCGCTTGCAGTTAACCTACCGACTGTTGACTTCTCGTAATCCTTCGAGTCGTGAGATGTTTTTGATTAAGGACATGTACTTAAAATTGGTTCAATCGTATGAAAAAGAAAGTGCCCGGGCCGATGAATTTTTTTCAGTTGGAGAGTTTGTGCCGGATGAAACGTTGGATAAAAACCAGTTAGCTGCTCACGCCCTTACCGCTACCATGATTATGAACCTCGATGCTTCTGTTGTAATCCGATGAACGATCCCATGAACGATTTTCCAGAAAAACTAAATTACCTCAATCGACGTCAGTTCTTAACTCGTTCCTCGCTCAGCCTGGGTGCCGCCGCGTTGTCAATGATGGGGAATCCTGGGCGATTACTAGCTAACAATCCAAGTGCGGGGCATGGAGGAATATTGGGTAAGCCGCACTTCCCGGCAAAGGCTAAACGAGTCATCTATCTATTTCAGAGTGGGGGACCCTCGCAATTCGAGCTTTGGGATAACAAAACCATGCTCGACCAGATGCATGGCCAGGAGTTACCTGATTCCGTCCGGCAGGGGCAAAGGCTCACTGGTATGAGTTCGAATCAGTCGTCCTTTCCGCTCACGCGAAGCATCTACGATTTTAAGCAATATGGTGAGAGTGGTACTTGGGTAAGTGAGCTGATGCCTCATACCGCCAAGATTGCCGATGAGTTATGCTTCATTCATTCCTTGCATACCGAGGCCATCAATCACGATCCCGCGATTACTTTTTTCCAAACAGGACATCAACTAGCAGGTCGTCCAAGTATCGGAGCCTGGCTGGATTATGGACTCGGTACCGATAATCAGGATCTTCCTTCTTTTGTAGTAATGGTTTCAAAGAATGCGGGCGGACAGCCTCTCTACGCTAAACTGTGGGGGAATGGCTTTTTGTCTTCGAAGCACCAGGGAGTTCAATTTCGAGCAGGAGCAGAACCGGTATTGTATTTAAATCCTCCTCCTGGATTGGATGATCATGATCGAGGGCAGATTATTGACTACATGAAACAGCTGAATGAGTTGCAGCATGATTCCTGGGGAGATCCCGAGATTCACTCACGCATTGCCCAATATGAAATGGCCTACCGAATGCAAATGTCGGTTCCTGAAGTCACTGATGCGTCGGATGAGTCGGAATCGACTTTTGAGCTCTATGGTGAAGATGCCCGTGATCCAGGAACCTATGCAGCCAATTGTTTGATGGCTCGTCGGCTTATCGAAAAAGACGTGAAATTTGTTCAGCTGTATCACCAGGGTTGGGATCAACACAGCAATCTTCCAAATGGCATTAAGAGCCAAGCGAAGAAAACGGACCAGGCTTCTGCGGCGTTAATAACGGATCTGAAACAGCGAGGTCTTCTCGATGATACCTTAGTGATATGGGGTGGCGAATTCGGCAGAACCAATTACTCACAAGGCAAGCTCACGGCCGACAACTATGGTCGGGATCACCATCCTCGTTGCTTTACCATGTGGATGGCAGGCGCAGGGGTTAAGCCAGGATATCACTACGGCCAAACAGATGAGTTTGGTTACAATATCACTGAGAACCCGGTCCATGTGCACGACTTTCAAGCTACGCTCATGCATCTACTTGGCATCGATCACAAGCGCCTCACTTACAAACACCAAGGCCGCCGTTATCGTCTCACGGATGTTCACGGGCACGTAGTGAAGGATATACTGTCCTAATCGTCTGAGCTTGTATTAAAAGCCTCATCATTGTTAGAGCTTCTGGCCTTTTATGAATTGGCTCGCTCACGTATTTCTTTCTGAGCCTTCGATACACGAGCAGTTGGGGAATCTTTTAACGGATCCGCTGAAAGGAAAGTCGTGGGATGGAATGAATGTCGAAACCAGATTTGGTATGGCAGTGCATCTCCAGATTGACGGGTTTACAGATAGCCACGAAATCTTCTTAGGTAGTTGCCAACGCCTGGGAAATGGGGGCCGATTGAGGAGTGTGGTCGCGGACTTGGTGTATGATCATATGCTGACGTGCAATTGGCATTATTTTTCTGATGAGCCATTAATTGAGTTCTTAAATCGGTTTTACCAAAGAACCGAGGAAGTGATTGAACCATATCCGGACAAAGCACAGGAATTCATAAGTGCCATCATTAAAAGTCATCGGCTCGGGCGCTATGGAACACTGGCATGTGTCGAGGATTCTATGACATGGATCGACAAACGCCTTTCAGATCGGGTAATTGCGAGGGAAAGGACCCAAGACTATATGGATAAAATTGAAAACGAGTATGCCGGATTACGCGCAGATTTTATGGAATTTTTTCCGAAACTGCAGAGCCATGTTTATCCGATTCAAAAACAACGAAGAGATACGCTTGAATCCGGCATTCAATTTGCTTAACTCCATACTATGAATTTTGAGACCTTCAATGATATGTTGCGTCGCACGGCGATGCGTCTTCCTGATAAGACCTTTCTACATTGGATCGATAAGGATCGATCGTTAACTTATGCCGAGACGGTTGCGGATGCAGAAAAAGTAGCGGGAGCGTTATGGGGACTCGGAATTCGAAAGGGCGATCGTGTCGGGATATTTGCCCACAATGGCCTCGACTATATTTTGGCGATGTTTGGTGCCTGGCGGATTGGAGCGATCAGTTGTCACATCAATGTGCTGCAAGCGGAAGACGTAGCTTACTTTGCTAAGAACGCTACGCCGAAGGTTTTGATCTATACGCATGATATGTTTCCGATTATTGATAAGAATCGGGCCGATATGCCTAGCATTGAACATTATCTTTGTATGGATGGTGAGCAGGAGGGTGCCAAGGACTGGAATGCGGTCGTGGCTGCAGCGGGTGAAGCACCCGAAGTGGAAGTGAGCGCTGATGATGGAGCGCACTTGTCCTATACCTCAGGATCTTCCGGGGTGCCCAAGGGGGCGTTGTTACCGCATGGTGCGCCCACACGCGCTTCAAATTGTATCGCAGAGCGATTGCAGATCACGAGTGCCGACGTTACTCTGGGGGCGACGTCTCCAGCTAGTTCATACGGGTTGGTCGTCAATTGGCTTCCAGCTATTCACCGGGGAGCTAAGGTTGGACTCATGTCACGCTGGAATATTGAAAAGGCTTATGATCATATGGAGTCAGCAGGCGTTACCTTGTTTCCTGCCAATCCACTTTTATTTGATGAGCTGCTTCAGGAATGTCGTAAACGAGGTAGCAAACCTTCAGCGCTGCGCGCCTGTCCATCAGGTGGCGCCCCCGTGCCTCCGGAATTGAAGCAAGCCTTCCAGGATGAGCTGGGAATCTTTCTCGTGGAGAGCTATGGTCAGAGTGAGTTGGGCGGCTTCGTGGGGCTCGGATATCCCAAGATTGAAACCGGCGAACAGTTTACCGCGATCGGACCTCCTTTGCCCGACAAGGAAGTACGAATCATGGACGAAAACGATCAGGAAGTACCCAATGGTGAACCCGGTGAAATGTGTCTTCGTGGCGGATTCATGATTGGCTATTGGGGCATGCCCGAAAAAACAGAAGAAGCGCTTCGGAATGGTTGGCTTCACACCGGGGACATGGGGCGCATGGATGACCAGGGTTACGTCCACATGCTGGGTCGATGGAGTGAACGTATTGTCTCCAATGGCACCGTGATTTTTCCGCGGGCCATGGAAGAGGCATTATTTAGTCATCCGGCTGTTCAATTTGCCTGCGTCATAGGAACGGCCGATGCAGCGGCTGGTGAACTTCCTAAGGCGATCGTTGCTTTGAATGCGGGACATTCTGCAACTGAAGATGAATTGCTGGCTCATGCTCAAAGTATATTAGGAGCTGAAAAGAGCCCTGTTTCTTGCGAAATAATTGACGAGATGCCGATGACCCCCACTGGCAAAATAGGGCGTGTTCAGCTTCAGGCTAGAGAGAAAGAATTGGATGGATAAGCTACATTCCACGCTTTAGCTAAAAATACCGCTTTAAAGGTCTTTGTGCACTTTGTGCTTTCTGTGGTTTCGCACCCTCTTTGTTTCAAAACACAGGCAAGGATGCCTGTGCTACTCTATCATACCTCAAATGCGGATCTATGCTTCGGCTTCAGGATTTTGTCGAAGACGAAGGAAGTTCCCAGTAAGAACAATCCCAGAAAAGCCAGCATTCCTGCTCCATCGCCATTTACCAGGTGGGCCATAAATGCCAGGAGGAGATTAAAGAATACGCCTGCATAGGCTAGCTTTTTCAGGAACTTCACTTTGTTCGATACAATGGCGATAACAGCTAGGATTTTCGCTAATGCCAGGGGGTAAATGATATGGGATGGATACCCGAGCTGCTTAAAGGCAACGACTACATCGGCATGGTTAAAGATATACATGCTGGCGGAGAACAGTAGCAGAAGGGAAAGCAATACGGTAGAAAACCAGTAAATCAGCTTGGGAAGTTGCATAGAAGAAACCCAAAATAGAAAAGCCGTCTGCCAATTCAATCTCCTTTACCACTATTTCTTAAAATAAGTCGGAATGGCTGAACTTTATTCGTATGTGTTTGTCGCTTATGAGTTGAAATATTCTCCTAAATGGAGCGTCATACTCACAGTTGTTATGAAAGAGACATTCAAGAAATCCTCATTGTGTTTGTTGGCTATCGTCCTAATCTTTGGAGCTTATAGCCTGATGCCAGCCTCCGATAAAAAAGAACCGGTCGATCCTGAGAAGGCAAAACGACTCAAGGAGCTGACTCCTATGCAGTATCGGGTCACTCAGGAAGAGGGCACGGAGCCACCTTTTAGGAATGAATACTGGGATAACAAAAAAGCGGGCATTTATGTGGATATCGTTTCCGGAGAACCGCTGTTTAGCTCTAAGGATAAATATAAGTCCGGCACAGGTTGGCCCAGTTTTACAAAACCCCTTGAGTCTAGCAATATTGTGGAGAAAACAGATTACCATATCGGCTATGCCAGAACTGAAGTTCGCTCTAAAGGGGCTGATTCTCATCTAGGACATGTGTTTCCTGACGGACCGAAACCAACGGGACTTCGCTACTGCATGAATTCTGCTTCCATGAAATTTATCCCAGTCGCCAAACTCGAAGAGGAAGGGTATAGGAAGTATTTGGATCTGTTTTCCGAGGTGAAGAAGTAGAGTAGAACAGGCGTCTCGCTGTGCCGTGTCATACCTGCCAGGCTCTTGGCTAGGGGATCACATTAAAATACTTGAATTCCATGTAGAATGGGAGCTTGCTCCCGAATCCATTAGGCGAGGATATACTGGATCGGGAGCTACCGATGAACGAAGTGAAGACACCTCAACAAGCGAGGCGAAGAATAACAGCTCCACTCCTACAGTTTAGCTAGGAAAGCCATCGGTGATAGTGGAATTCGTGAAAACTGCCATGCTTCGCTTATTTGTGTATAGGGCGCATCAAGATGCCTGTACTACACTATATTTTTGATTAGCCTTATCCGATCATCATCGGTATCCAGTTGAGGTAATTATGAATACCCTAGTTACTTCATTGAAATCTTTGCTTCTGGGGCTGTGTCTGGCGCAGGTAGTTTCAGCGGCCGATAAGCCTAACATTCTCTATATCTTTACGGATGATCAGTCCGATAGGACGGTAAGTTCCTACGAACGATCTTTGCCTTGGGTAAGTACCCCAAACATTGATCAATTGGCTGCTACAGGCGTTCGCTTTAAAAGTGCTTACACCGGAAGTTGGTGCATGCCTTCGCGTGCTACCTTTCTTACGGGTCATCTACAGTATGGTGTAGAGTCGATGAGTATGGAGGGCCAATATCCAAGTAGCAGTTACGATCCTGAACAATGTCCTTTTTGGATGAGAAATTTTAAAGAGGCCGGTTACACGACGGCGCAAATCGGGAAATGGCATACCGGTGTGGATGCTGGGTTTGGGCGTGATTGGGATTTTCAAATTGTATGGAACCGACCCGCTCACCCGGGTAATTCAGGGGCTTACTACTATGATCAGATACTTTCGTTTAACGGCGGTGAGTCAGTGATGACTCCAGGCTACACGACCGATAATTATACAAAATGGGCGGTTGAATACCTTGAGGGAAAGGGGAGAGACCCGGAGAAGCCCTGGCTACTGTGGCTCTGTTATGGTGCTACTCATGGTCCTTTTACGCCTGCTGACCGCCACAAGGATACGATTCCTGAGGATACGGTTGTTCCAAAGCCAGTAGATCTTTGGCCTCCCCGTCCTGGAAAACCCGAGTATGTGAAAATTCGAGCTGGGTATAGAAGAGGCGAAAATGGCACAGCGTATGTGCAAAACCGCCCTGGTAATGGCTGGGAGCATCAGGAAGGAGTCATTACCTATCAGGAAACCGCGCAAGGCTTGGATGAGTCGGTAGGCACCTTGGTGGAAACGCTCAAAGTGACCGGTCAGTTAGAAAACACCCTGATCATTTACACCTCAGACCAAGGTTTTGCCTGGGGGCAGCACGGTTTCCAGCACAAGGTGGCTCCTTACGATGCCAATATCGCAAGTCCATTTATAGTGAGCTATCCAGGCGTTGTTCCGGAAGGAAAGGTCAGCTCAACTCCGATCGGAGGGCATGACTTAGTTCCCACTTTATTTCACTATGCAGGCGTTGATTTACCCTGGAAAATGCATGGTAGAAATCTTGCTCCACTATTGGAGAACCCTGAGGAGCCAAGTGATCACTCGGTCCTGCTTGCTTTTACCGGACGAACTTATGGCTCCGATACAGCAACGCTTCCCAAGGGTGTTGACTCCCATGCAGATATGCCTTGGTGGGTTTCCTATCGGGTTCATGAATACAAATATATCATGAACTTGATCGAAGGAGAAGTAGAGGAGCTCTACAACCTGGAGAGGGATTCCGACGAATTACACAACCTGGCGTTGGATCCTAACCATGCGGATTTGTTGGTGGAAATGCGAAAAGCCGCCATAGCTGAGATGCGAAGGACTGACTGCCCGTTTGTGGATCGACTACCAGTTTTTGCAACAAATCGTTAGAGATTTAGTTTTTCAGGGCATCTAATTAACTTTCTGAGAACGATTTCATGCGGGGGTAAAATGGTCCAATAATTCTTGAAGCCGCCGTTTCGGACAGCAATAGGTATAACCCACAAAATAGTTGAAACCTTTCTAGGGTTTCTGGACGTTAGAGATAAAAACACCTGTTAACTCGCAACAGTATTATGAAAACTTCTCGATCGTTATTGGTTCTGTCTTCCCTTGTACTCACAATTCCTTTCGGCACATTACTGGCTGATGGGCACAAAAACTGGCCTACCTGGCGTCCAACATCTGGAACCGGTGTAGCTGAGCATGCCACTCCGCCCATTGAGTGGGGTGATGAAAAGAACATAAAATGGAAGGCCGAAGTTGGTGGAGCGGGTTATTCCACTCCTATCATTTGGGAAGATAAAATATTTCTACTATCCGCCGTCCCGGTTGGAGAAGCTCCTCAAGCACCCGCAGCTCAACAACGGCAACGTCCAGGTGGTAATGCGAATGCCGCAGGAGGCCCTGGAGGTCGACAAAGAGGTGGTGGTGGTCAAGGTGGTCCTGGCGGACAGGCTAGGGGGCCTGGTGGGCAAGGAGGTCCACCCGCTGAACTCTTGGCTCAATTTGATAAGGATGGAGACGGCGAACTGAACGATGAGGAACGCAACGCACTGAGAGCTGAAATGCGCTCTCGTCGTGGTGGAGGCCAAGGTGGTCCAGGAGCTCAAGCGCAAGGACCTGGCGGACGGCAGCAAGGCCAAGGCGGTGCTGGTGGCGGTCGTCAAAGAGGAGGACGAGGAGGCGCTGGCGGTGGCCAAGTGCTCCAAATGCAGCAGTTTAAGGTCATCGCATTGGACCGAAATTCTGGAGAAATCATTTGGGAAAAAATTGCTCGAGAAGAAATGCCTCATGAAGGGCATCATCCGAGTCACGGTTATGCAGATGCATCCCCAGTGACCGACGGAAAACACCTATGGGCGTCTTTTGGCTCACGTGGAATTTATTCTTATGACCTGGATGGAAATCTCATTTGGGAAAAAGATTTGGGTGATATGAGAACGCGGGTTGGCTTTGGCGAAGGAGCGTCTCCAGCGATTGCAGGAGACAACCTGATCGTACTTTGGGACAATGAAGATCAATCTTACATCGTTGCCCTCAATAAAATGACCGGCAAGGAAGTCTGGCGACAAGATCGTGACGAACGGACTTCCTGGACAACCCCTTTTATTTTAGAGCAAAACGGCAAACTTCAGGTCATTGTTGCCGGCACTAATGCAACCCGTACTTACGATGCTGAAACAGGCGATATTATTTGGGAAGCGAGTGGGCTGACTTCGAATGTGATCCCAATGCCTGTGGTTGGGCATGGCAATGTGTACGTGACTAGCGGATACAAGGGTAACTCAGTTCAGGCCATCAAGCTGTCTTCAAGGGGAGATGTGACTGACACCGACGATGTGGTTTGGAAAGTAAGAGAAAGCGGTTCCTATGTCGCTTCACCTGTGCTTTCCGGTGAGCGACTGTATGTTACGAAGAGCTATGACAATATTTTGTCCTGCATGAATGCATTAACCGGCGAGTATCATTTTCAAGATGAGCGGCTTCAGGCCCTCAGAGGGATATACGCGTCTCCTCTTGCCGCAAATGGATTCCTCTATGTGGCAGGACGAGAAGGCACAACTTTGGTTCTTAAAGATTCTGACGAACTTGAAATCATCGCCACCAATAAACTGGATGATAAGATCGATGCTTCACCGGTTGCTCTCGGTGGCGACTTGTTTATTCGTGGCCACAAGTACCTCTATTGTATTAGCGAGGGTTGATGTGTCCTTGTATTATTGCCAACCATAACCCTTGCCTGTGCATGGGTATGGTCAATGAGGGTGGCTTTCCCAGCTATTTGATTGAGGTCAGAGTCTAAGGAGCATTATCGACTTTAATTGAGTCGTTCGTTCCACTTATCTGCTATCCAATAGAAATCATTTTGTATGGTTTATCTAGTGTGATCAGGAAGCAGCCTCTACCTTAGCTGACAGATGATTTTAAAACGAAAAATCGTATTCCTTTTTCAAATCATGGCTACGGTTAGTTCCTTGGCTCACGATCACCCAGAGTCTCATATACCGGTAGAAGCATATCATACGCCAAAGGAAGCCCTGGTTATTGGCTCTGGGGATTTTAGCTATCGTTCGGTTCCTGGATGGGCGGAACAGAATGCGGGCGTATTTAAATTGGGTCATTGCCACGCGATTATGGAGGATGGGTATGGTCGCATTTTATTACTCAATGCCGGTGGAGATCATTGCATGTATGTCTTAAACCAAGAAGGCGTGCTCGTGGATGCTTGGGGAAGTTTTGCTCCCAATGCACACGGTATGTCCATTATTGAGGAGAAGGGAGTGCAATACCTCTTCATTACCGACAATGGAAAGAATGGGAAAGTCTTCAAAACCACGATGGATGGTTATGTGCTTAAAGCATTTGGATGTCCCATGGAATCGGGTCTGTATGAGAGCCCTGATGAGTTTCGTCCCTCCAAGACCTTACACCTGCCCAATGGAGATTTCTTTATCATCGATGGTTACGGAAAGGACTATGTGCACCGATTCAATGCAGCTGGTGAGTATCAGTCTTCCTTTGGTGGATCGATTGGAGAAGGTGAAGGAACATTAGCTCACTGGGGGCCCCACGGAGGTGGAATCGATTTCTCTAGTCCCGAAAACCTTGAAATTGTTCTGGCGTTGAGTGATCAAAATAAACTCAAGCGTTTTACCACTGAAGGTGAATGGAAGGAAACCATCATGCTGCCCGGCGGAAATCCTCGCGATATCGTATTTCACGATAAGCATATCTTCATCCCACATCTTGGAGATCGTTGGCCAAATGATCGGAACGCAGCAGGTTACATCTCGGTTCTAGATCGAATTTTTACGGTGGTTGCCAATCTCGGAAGAACCACTCCTGATTACCGTGCTGGAAATTTGGATACTATGGCCACTCGATCCACTTGTTTCACCATCCTCACGGAATTGGTTTCGACCGTGACGGAAATCTCTATGTGGCACAGTTCGCCTCCAACGGCACTTGGCCATTGAAGTTTGAGCGGGTGAGAGAATAACGCAAATGCAGCGCGCCATCTAATCACGCCATATCCCTCGGATCTGACGGTGATAGCACTCTTCGCTCTAGGCTTTAAACTCTTTGCTGTTCCTAGAGCTCCCGAACCATGATATTTCGGTATTGCAAACCCATCTCGCGCTTCGGGTGGACTTGGATACCGATAGGGCCTTCCGGTTTGATGGTCTCTGATTCGTAGGTCATGACTTTCTTGCCATTGAGGTAAGTCGTGTAGGTGTTCCCTTTTACGCGCACCTTGAGCCGGTTCCAGTTTTCCATATCGAAGACCTCTTGGGCTTTCGTGTTTTGGATGGGATACCCTTTACCCGGAATGTAGGGCAGGGCGGTCATGTCGCGCTTCAGACTGCCAGATTCACCAATTTGGATTTGTTCCTTGGTATCGCGTAGGAAGATGCCGGTATCAATGCGACCTTCGCCAAACTTGAAGTCAGCTTGGAACATAAAATCTTTGTATGACTTCTTCGTCTGCAGAATATCACCCTTCTGTTCAGGATCGTTCTTGGCGTGAAGAATACCATCCTTCGCTTCCCAGCAAACTTCGTTATTGCTCTTCCATCCGGTGAGGCTCTTCCCATTAAAGAGATTCGTATACTTGTATTTGCCGGCGTATTCTTCCCAGGCGCCTTCAATATCTGCAGACTTGTGGTCGCCTTTGTGGAATAAGAAACGGTGTTTGAGGCGGATATATTCATCACCACTTAAAGTGATGGTGCCATTTCCTTCGCTACCGACAGACTTCGTGCCAAAGGCATTAGCTGTGAGTAGTCCGTAAGTCCTGGCGTGCCAGAATGTCGGATACCGGAAGCTGGCTGGATGATTCATGAAAGCGATACCAACTTTTTGTCCATCAATGGTTCCATTGTAGTCACACCAATTTGCCTGTTTGCCCCAGCTGTCGATATTGGTGTCACCTTCGGAATTGATTAGTAATCCACCTTGTTTCGCGTCAACTGATATGGCGTGAGGCACTCGAATGGAAAGACCCGCGTCTTTTTGATCGGCCAGATGTGTCAGGACGTGAGGAGGTGCCATGAGTTTGATGTCTACATCAATGATACGGGAATCATCATCCGGCGCACGGAAGGTGTAAGTTCTCTCGTCTTTCATGATCCAGTTACCGTCGTAATCGGTATAGTCATTCGTTACGCCCATCACTGCGTGATCACTCGCCACCTTGAGTGATTTGTAACCGCTGTGAACCGTGTAGCCCATTACTGACAAAATCTTCTCCGCTTCTTCTGGAGGTTTTCCTTCGATCTTTTTTTCGAGACTCTTACGTTCCAGCCAGGTGTTGTAGCCGTTGTTTTTATGGTGCCCGAAATTGATACCTCGGTGGTGTGGATGATCCTGACGTTCGCCTTCAACATCTTTCATCGGATAGTGCCGTGTCATGTGAGCACCCGTCGGCCCGATGATGGGGTAGAAATAGGGTTTATTTGCCTGATCGGTGACGTATCGAGTAAAGAGCTCGCCGTTCAGTTTAACGGTTACGCCGCTATCGTCGGTTTCAAATTCAAAGCTGGCAGCCTGAATGTTATTAGTTAGCAGGCCAATGGAGGCTAGGAGTAGTAATACTGTTTTCATAGGGTAGGGTGATAAATTTTAAGAGCCGAAATATTGCTTTAGGTTTCGCATGCTGACTTCAGCAATATGATCAGGAGAAGGATCGTATTTGAAAACTTCTACAGAGATCCAGCCTTGATACTCAGTTTCTCGTAAGGCTTCGACTATGGGGCCATATTCCGTGTCGCCCATGCCTGGCCCATAGAGATTGGGGTCGTTAGCGTGAAAATGGGCAGTCCAGTCTTTGGATGCTCGAATTACATCTCCTATGGATGATTCCTCAGAACTCATCGCCTTTACATCCAAATGAAGCTGACAAGCGGGACTATTAACAGCCTGGCATAAACGGATTGTTTCAGCCGTCGTATTTAGAAAATTGGTTTCTGTGGGTCCCAGTGGCTCCATGGCTATGGTGACGCCCAGGTCCTCGCAGTGCCTGGAGGCCACTTGCAGGAGACCAACAGCTCGCTCAAAAGCTTCTTTGTAATCCCAATCAGATTCCAGGCTGCGTTGTTGTGGGCTTCCCCACACCATGACTTTTCCTCCCATGGCACAACAAAGGTCGGCTAATTGCCTTGCTCGATCAGCAGTCGCCTGCTGGACGGCAGGATCAGGTGAGGTCAGGTGGAAACCTTCCGTTTTGGCCAGGAGCCAATGGAGGCCAACTACTTCGACGCCCTGGTCGCGCACTTGATCCCCTAGGGAGCTGGCCTCAACGAGGTTGATTTCAGGGACATCCTTATCCAGGGTGAACGGCGCTATCTCTAGCCCATCATAGCCGTGGCGCGCGGCGGCTGCAGCAGATTCAGCAAGTGGGATTTCACCAAAGGTTTCGTTACAAATTGCAAATTTCATGGGATGTCAGATGAGAACAATAGTTAACCTAAAGTAACAATCATGAAGTCATGTTTTTAAAGGAAAATATACGGGGCGAGGGACGCAGTGCAAGGGGCGAGGGGCTGACTTGCATTAATTAATAAGGTCGAGTCCTCGCACCCTAAATGAGCAGTTTTCATCAGATAATACGTTTTTGCGGGATATGGCTTCCCGCGTCCCTTACTCTTCGCCCCACACCCTGTAATCTAAGTTTGCCAAACGGAAACTAGAAAACAAACTTCCGAATTCTACGACTGTCTATACCCATGAAACGACTACCCCGGAAATCGATATTACTATCATTTTGTCTCGCTGGAGGCCTCCTATTAGTTCCATTAAGCTTATTATTTATTCAACCAGAGGCTGAAGCGGTTGTGGTTGAAGAAATAAAGGTTGAAGGAGGCAAACAACCCGCGCAGGCCAAAAAAGTTAAAGACGCCAAGAATACACAGACAGGGAATCCAGAGCCAGAAATGGATCCAGATCTGGCTCAATATGGCATCTATGCCAACGAAGCTCCGGTGGCAATCATTGCCCATCCTGTTCCAACCGAGCTTCCTCTGAATCTTAAAAAACGGGATCGCATCGCGTTTGTAGGAAATACCTTGCTCGATCGCGCGCAGCATTTTGGTCATATCGAAGCCAATATCCAGTTGGCTCATCCGGAGCGTGAATTAGTCGTCCGTAATTTTGCCTGGTCAGCGGATGAGGTCGACCTACAGCCGCGTCCTGCCAACTTTGCAACTATCGAGCAGCACTTAACTCGTGAGCAGGTCGACGTGGTGTTTGCTGCCTTTGGATTTAATGAATCCTTTGATGGCTTGGAAGTCATTGATGCGTTTAAGGAACGTTTGGCCAAAGCCGTTTTGGACTTAAAAGCTAAGGCCTACAATAATGTGAATGCACCCCAGCTCATTCTAATATCACCGATTGCGAATGAAAACACAGCCAAGGTGCCTGCCGCGGATCTCAATAATGAACGTTTGGCTGCTTACACGGAAGCGATGGCTGAAGTGGCGGCGCGGATGCAAGTGGGTTTTGCCAATGTGTTTGATGCGACCAAGTCGGCTATGGCTAGTAATGGCGACCTGACCATCAATGGGGTTCATTTAAATGACGCCGGTTACAAAGTATTTGCTGATGCTTTGTTTCAAACGGTATTTGGAAAGGCTGCTCCCGCACGAAACGAAGAGCTTCTCGCTACTATCATTGATAAGAACAACCAATACTTTCGGCGCTACCGTCCGTTGAATACATACTACTACACCGGTTCCAGAAATAAGAGTTACGGCTACCTGGATTTCCTTCCCGCTATGAGGAATCTCGAAATTATGACCACCAATCGTGACAGGCGAATCTGGGCCATTGCGCAGGGCCAAAACTTTGGTGACCAACCTGTCGATGATTCCAATGTGCCAGAGCTCGATGAGGTGCGCGAATCACGTGGGGCCAACGAATGGATGTCGCCCGCCGATGAATTGGCGGCCTTTAGGGTGGATCCGCGCTTCGAAGTGAATCTGTTTGCCAGTGAAGAAGAGTTTCCTGAAATCGCCTGTCCTATCACTATGCGTTGGGATGCCAAAGGGCGGCTCTGGGTGAGCACCTCTGTGACCTATCCTCACGTCTATCCTGGGCAGGAGCCGCGCGATAAGATCGTTATCCTTGAAGATACCGATTTGGATGGTAAAGCCGACAAATCAACCGTGTGGGCGGACGACCTGAATATCCCGCTTTCCTACGAACTTTATAAGGACGGTATCATCGTTTCCGAAGAACCTCATCTGAGTTACATCTATGATAGCGATGGCGATGGTAAGGCTGATTCGCGCGAATACCTTTACACCGGATTTGGTTGCGAAGATTCACACCACGCCTTGCACGACTTTGTCTGGTCGCCTGATGGGGATTTACTCTTTCGAGAATCCATTTTCCATAACTCTCAAGTGGAAACCCCTTATGGCCCAATCCGTGCCAAAAACTCAGCCTGGTTTAAATACTCTCCAAAGAACGAAGCTTTGATCACCTTCGGCAGTTATCCCAATACCAATCCGTGGGGAGTGACCTACGATGACTGGGGATACCATGTGGCCAGTCACCCTATTTTCGCCAGTGCGTTCCATGCGACCAATCCGGCCTTCCCGGATCAGCACCCGAAGGCTTCTGGCATACCCGCCTACTCGGGAGTCTGCGGTCATGAATTTGTCGATTACCCTATGTGGCCTGATGAGCTGCAGGGTGGATTCATCAAAGTGCGTTACAAGCCTACCAACCGTGTAGAGATTCACAAGTGGGTAGAGAAAGACGATCACTTTAAAGAGGAGTATGTGAGTGACCTCATATTTTCAGAGAACTTAAGTTTTATTCCTGTCGACCTTAAGTATGGTCCACGCGGAGCCATGTATGTGTGCGACTGGTACAACCCAGTCAAGGGACACGCTCAGTACTCATTGCGCGATCCCCGTCGCGATCGAAAGAGTGGCCGTATCTGGCGCATCGTTCCGAAAGGAGTTGAATTGCAGGATCCGCCAAAGATTGCCGATGCATCCTTGGGGCAATTGCTCGATAATTTAAAGCGTGATGAATACCGCTACCGTTATTGGACCAAACGTGAGTTGAGGGACTCCCATGATGCGGCTGCAGTTGAAAAAGCACTCGATAAGTGGGTGGCTCAACTTGATTCAAATGATGATCGCTTCCGCCACCATCAGGTGGAAGCCATGTGGGTCTACCGTAGTATTGGAGTCAGTCGTCCGAGACTGATTGAAGAGTTACTCAATTGCGATAATCACCACGCCCGAGCAGCCGCAACCAGGCAACTGCGACACACGGTGGGTGCAGAGGGGCTTCCCGCAATCGCAAATTTGGCTAACAACGGTTTCTCCTTGGCCACAGCGACAAGACTGCTCAAAGACCGTGTAAACGATCCTAATGGCATTGTCCGCATGGAGGCAGTCAATGCGGCCAGTTACCTGGGAACGGAGGAAGCGCTGAATGCAGTGACCGATATTTTTCAATATCCCATGCAGGAACACCTCAGGTTTGCCATCCGCTGTGCTATCGGGGCCGAATCCCTTGCGCGTCATTGGCAGGGAAATAAACCCGCCATCGGTAAACCTGCTGCCAAGACCTTGAGCGATTTCTATGAGAATTGGGATAAGGGGAATGAGACGAAAGATATCTTATTGGAAGGTGGGGCCAGTGCGTCAGGATTCGATCGTCAAAAGAATCTATTTACGATTGAGGTATCAACCATTCCGGAACGTATGCTCTTTACGGTGGATAAGTTCACTGTAAAGGCCGGTCAGCCCATACGCTTGCTGTTCACCAATCCCGATGCGACTCAGCACAACTGGGTTCTTATTCAACCCGGTACGAACGAATCAGTTGGGATGGCAGCCAATGAAATGGCCAAAGATCCCAGTGGATTAGAAAAGCAATTTATCCCCGAGCATTCAGGGATTATACAATACACCAACATGATCGAAGCCGATGGAGCACAGGTCTTACGATTCTACGCACCGGATAAACCCGGTGTTTACCCTTACATCTGCACCTTTCCCGGGCACTGGTTTATGATGAAAGGGGAGATGGTCGTAGAATAATTAGCGTTCCCTAACGTATGAGCGCATACAGAGTGTTATTACTTTTTCTTTTATTGGCTGCTTGAAGGTGTGACCTCAATTATTTGTCGGTGTGCACTCACCCTCGGGCCGACATGCCGGATGTTCCTTCCTCCTAGTCGCGGTTATGCGCAGAAGTGCGCGCCCTTACCATTCGTCAGTCAATGCCGACATCAGGACTCCGTATGAACCACTAATTAACAAGGCACGTCGAAGGTATGCGAAAATACATGGTCATCGAACGCTTCAAGGACGAGGGTTGTATGGACTCCTTTTACCTTTTGTAGGAGGTAGCTTGCTGCCGATTTTACGTCGTTGGACTTTCGATTCGGCGGCGAGCTACCTCCTACATTGTTAAAACCAGAACTTAAGAAACAATACATGGTGATCGAACGCTTTAAGGCCGGTTGCTATGAGCAGATTTACGATCGCTTGGATCAGAAGGGGCGCATGTTTCCTGAAGGGCTCATCTTTATAAATTCCTGGGTGAATAAGGATTAGGGTGTTTGTTACCAATTAATGGAGGCAGACGATGAGGAACTGTTTGCTAGTTGGACAAAACAGTGGGAAGATCTGGTCGAATTTGAAGTCATACCCATCGACTGATTACTGACCTTATGTCATTTCAAGGAATCATCCCACCGCTCATTACTCCGCTTAAAGACCCGGATACTTTAGATGTGGAAGGACTGGAGCGACTGCTCGAGCATATGATTTCTGGTGGGGTGCATGGTATCTTTGCATTGGGCACGACGGGAGAGGGGCCTTGTCTTAGCTACAAACTGAGAATTCAAGTTATTCTGGAAGTGTGCCGTATCGTAAAGCAACGCATCCCGGTGCTTGTTGCGGTGACTGATACGGCTATGGAAGAGTCGGCGAGATTAGCCCAAGTGGCTGCTGAAGCAGGAGTTGATTCGGTGGTGCTAACAACGCCCTATTATTTCCCGGCAGGGCAAACGGAGCTCACCCAGTATGTGGAACACATTCTGCCCAAGTTGCCATTGCCGGTTATGCTCTACAATATTCCGTCCCTGACCAAGGTCTGGTTTGAGATCGATACTTTGAGTCAGCTATCCTCTCATGATCAAATTCTCGGTGTAAAAGATAGCAGCGGTGACCTGGATTATTTTGCCAAGTTGGTAGAACTCAAATCGGCACGCCCTGACTGGTCCTTGCTGGTCGGTCCTGAAGCTAAGATGATCGACTCGGTTCGTCTGGGTGGATCAGGTGGAGTCAATGGCGGGGCTAATATTTACCCACGGCTATTCGTTGAAGCCTACCAGGCTGCTGTATCAGGTGATGCGGTACGTGCTTCAGATCTCCAAAAAAAGATTGAGGACTTTGGCCAAATCTATGAAATTGGTCAGTATGCCTCGCGGGTTATCAAAGTAACCAAATGTGCTGCTTCCATCCTTGGACTCTGTGATGACTGTATGGCGGAACCGTTTAATAAATTTTACCCTGAGGATCGTGCTAAAGTAGAAACGATTCTCAAAACTCTAAATCTTAATACCCTATGAAATTGATTGCTCTTAGAAAGTGGATCATTTGTGAGCTCACCTTGATATTAGCTTTTGGCCTCCTCGTTTTTGTGTCAGACGTTTTGGGAGTCATGGACCAGAGTCATCTGCCTCCTTTGGCCAAAGAAGGAAAAGGTGGCTTGGTTTCCGGAGAACTCATATTCTCAATTGAGGACAAGCCGACCAAGGAATGTCATGCATCGACCATTGTTGAAACGGATAGTGGGCTGGTCGCCGCCTGGTTTGCTGGCACGCGTGAACGGGATCCTGATGTGGGGATTTGGGTATCACGACTGGTGAATGGAAGATGGAGCGAACCCACAGAAGTTGTGAATGGTGTTCAATCCATGAACTTACGCTATCCTTGTTGGAACCCCGTTTTGTTTCAGCCCGAAAATGGACCTTTGATGTTGTTCTATAAAGTCGGCCCGAATCCACGCGAATGGTGGGGAATGTTAACCACGTCAGAAGACGATGGTAAAACCTGGTCCTGGCCAACCAAGCTAGGGGAACACTGGGCAGTTGGACATTTACTCGGCCCGGTGAAAAACAAACCGATCCAATTGGAAGACGGATCCATTCTTTGCCCTACCAGCACCGAAGTTGAATTGACCGACGATGATACACGTTGGCGGGTGCACTTCGAAGTGACGTCTGACCTGGGAAAAACCTGGGATGTGATTGGCCCAATCCATGATGGCATCGAGTTTGATTCCATCCAGCCAAGTATACTTACCTATTCCAACGGTGACATGCAGGTTCTTTGCCGTAGCATGCAGCAGGTCGTCTCCCAAAGCTGGTCATCAGATGGTGGGAGAAGCTGGAGTCTTATGGCTGCCACTGAACTACCCAATCCAAGCGCTGGAACCGATGCCGTTACGTTAGCAGATGGACGCCAGCTATTGGTTTACAATCACACGACCCGAAAAACCAAAATTCCCAGTCGAAAAATTCTGAATGTAGCACTGTCCGACGATGGCCATGAGTGGGAAGTCGCCTTGACCCTGGAACATGAATCAAATCCTCGCCCAGCAGACGGTCGCCATTGGGGCGAGTATTCTTATCCCGCGGTTATTCAGGGGAGCGACGGTTTAGTGCACATCACTTACACCTATAATCGGGAGTCTGTTAAGCACGTTGTGCTGAATCCTAGCGAATTATGAAATGGGGGTCCTCAACTGCAGGAGGTAGCTTGCTGCCGAACCAACGATCTATGACATTCCATTCGGCAGCAAGCTACCTCCTACAGTTGAGCAGATGGCTTCGTCGGACTATATTTCTATTCTGGATGGCAATGGGCATCCTTGGTGCATCCGCAGAACTCCAACGTCTTCAATACAACAACCCCGGCCAGGTCGTCGATCTCGGTGTCGGTCTCTGGGCCTGGCCGATGCCGATGGATTTTGATCAGGATGGCGACTTCGACTTGGTGGTCGTTTGTCCGGACAAGCCGTTTAACGGGACCTATTTCTTTGAGAACAAACAAGGCAATGTAAAGATGCCTGTATTTGAGCCACCGATACGTATCAGTAAGGGGGATCATAATGTTCAGGTTTCTTATGTGGATGGAGAGGTTCGGGTTCTCTCACCGGGTGTTGAGCACACAGAGTTTTTAGAGAAAGGCATTGATTCCGGTGTTTCACTCGGGGTGACCCAAGAAGAGGTTTATCAATCCACCGGCAATACGCGCGCCAAGCAATGGAAGTATGTCGACTACGATGGAGACGGCCTACTAGATCTGGTCGTAGGCGTGGGCGATTGGGCTGACTACGGTTGGGATGACGCCTATAATGACCAGGGAGTTTGGACGAATGGCCCGTTGCGTGGTTTTGTTTTTTGGCTGAAAAATCAGGGCACGAATGAGATGCCTCAGTACGCTAAGTCAAAACAGATCATGGCAGGTGACAAGCCTACGGAAGTCTTTGGCTGGCCATCACCCAACTTTGCCGACTTTGACAGGGATGGTGATCTGGATCTACTCTGCGGCGAATTCCGGGATTCGTTTACTTATTTTGAAAATACCGGCACACGGACTGAACCTGTTTACGCACCTGGACAAACGCTCATGCACGGAGACGAGCCGCTTACGATGGAGTTGCAGATGATTGTTCCGGTGGCTTTCGATTGGGACCGAGATGGCGATTTGGATCTCATTTGTGGAGATGAGGATGGCCGTGTTGCTCTCCTTGAGAGCAAGGGCACGACTTGGCAGGGAACTCCCATTTTTGAGAAGCCAATCTATTTTCAACAAAAAGCAAAGGATGTGAAATTCGGAGCATTAGCCACTCCCTATGGTGTCGATTGGGATCAGGATGGGGATGAAGACATCATTTGTGGAAACACAGCAGGCTATATCGGCTTCTTCGAAAATCTTGGCGGAGGTGAGCACCCGAAATGGGATAAGGTTAAATTACTCAAAGCGAGAGGCCATACTATCCGTATCCAGGCTGGACGGAATGGTTCGATTCAAGGGCCTGCAGAGGCCAAGTGGGGTTACACCACACAAACGGTTGCTGATTGGGACAATGACGGCTTGTTGGATATCGTGGTAAACTCCATCTGGGGAAAAATTATTTGGTATCAAAATATTGGAATACCCGGAAAACCCTTACTGGATGATGCACGACCGATCACGGTTGAGTGGCCAGGTAAAACTCCCAAACCAGCCTGGAACTGGTGGGACCCGGTAGGAGATGAATTGATTACCCAATGGCGAACGACTCCAGTTGCTGTGGATTGGAATCAAGACGGTCTTATGGATCTGGTCATGTTGGACCATGAAGGTGAACTAGCGTTTTTCGAACGAGCTTTGAAAAAGGATCAACTCGTGTTGCTTCCAGGAAAGCGAATTTTTGTAGATGAAAAGGGTGAGTCTCTCGGCTTGATTCGAGGACCGGCAGGAAAAAGTGGTCGGAGAAAACTGGAGGTAGGTGATTGGGACGGAGATGGTCGGCTGGATATTTTGTTCAACGGTGAGAATTCCGACTTTTATCGAAACATGGGCGAACGAAACGGCAAAGTCGTTCTACAGAATATGGGTACGATGGATGAACGAAAAGTCTCCGGACATACTTCAAGTCCTACCCTGGTTGATTGGGATGGAAACGGCATTCCCGATTTATTGATCGGTTCTGAGGATGGACGTTTGTACTATAAACAGAATCCGAGGGGATGATTTGCTATTTGAGAAATGTAGGAGGGGCTTTATGCCCCGATCGCTTTATAGGCTACCGAAAATCGGGGCATAAAGCCCCTCCTACAGTTTTCGCATTCGCGTTCCTTCTTTTATTTCAAATTACGACTCACGCCCGACCCAACGTGCTCTTTATCGCTGTCGATGACTTACGAGTAGAACTGGGGTGTTACGGAAGCGAGCATGTAATTTCACCCAATATAGATAAACTGGCAGAGCAGGGGACTTTGTTCGAGCGCGCCTATTGTCAGCAAACCGTGTGTAATCCTTCACGGGCCTCTTTATTAACTGGATTGCGACCAGATACATTAAGGGTTTGGGATCTGTTTACTCATTTTAGGCAGAACGTGCCAGATGTGGTTACGCTCCCACAGTTGTTTAAGCAAAACGGGTATCACTCCCAATGCGTGGGTAAGATCTTTCATAATTATCGTCAGGACGATTGGAAAGGGGATCGAGTCTCGTGGAGTGAACCAGAATTCCTTCATTATGGTTCGCATGGACATGATGATGCTCAGCTGGATGGAGATCTGCCTCCGAATCTGGTTTCCGGAGCTGGAGGAACCGAATGCCGAGATGTTCCCGATGATGCTTACTATGATGGCCGAGTGGCGAATAAAGCGGTGGAGGCGTTGGGAATACTCAGCAAAAAGGATCAACCCTTCTTTCTCGCTGTTGGTTTCTGGAAACCACATACACCTTTCAATGCACCTAAAAAGTATTGGGATTGGTATGATAGAGAATCGGTTCCTGTGCCTGAACATTTGGAGCCTCCAAAGGGTATTCCTGAAATAGCTCTCACCAGCTCGCGTTATAATGGCCGTTCGAAACCGGATGAGCTTCGTGAAATGCATCACGGCCACTTGGCTGCGATCAGTTATTTGGATACGCAAGTGGGTAAGGTCCTAAGCGAACTTGATCGGCTCGGATTAAAGGACGACACGATTATTGTTTATTGGTCGGATCACGGACTTCATTTGGGAGAGCATGGGTTGACTCGGAAAACGACCGCCTTCGAGCTCGATGCGGCGGTTCCTATGATGATCGTCACTTCAGAACATAAGGCTGGGCAAAGGACCGATTCCCTGGTCGAGCTACTAGATCTGTACCCAACGTTGATAGAGCTCTGCGGAATAAAAGCTCCGAAGAATCTGCAAGGCAAATCCCTGGTTCATTTGCTAGAAAATCCGAAGGAAGATCATAAACCAGCTGTATTAACTCAGACGCCGCGCCCTAACTATCCAAAAGGCAAATTGCCGGAAGTGATGGGCTATTCCATGCGCACCGATCGATTTCGTTATACCGAGTGGCGAGATTTCAAAACAGGTCATGTGCAAGCTCGTGAGCTTTACGACCACGAGAAGGATCCGCTGGAGACGATGAATGTTGTAGCTCGAGAAGGTTATAAGAAATGGTTGCCAGAACTAGAAAGGCAATTGGAAGAGTTGGTGAAATGAGGAGGAGTGCTAATATTTTGGGTAGGGCTACCGAGGCGAATACCGACACATCTACCAGCGAAGCGCAGAATAACAGAGCTTCCTGCTCTGCTGCTGCAGTTGTTCAAGGAAAACACAGGCAAGATGCCTGTGCTACTCTATTTCCAGTCCTCCTCTTCGCTCTCTGCTCCTCAATCTTTGCTGCTGCTCCTCCCAACATCATCTTCATCATGGCCGATGATTTGGGCTATGGTGATCTTGGGTGTTATGGTAGTACCCAAAATAATACGCCCAATATAGATAGCTTGGCTGCCCAAGGTTTACGGTTTACAGATTTTCACTCGTCAGGCCCCATGTGTTCGCCCACGCGGGCAGGGACACTTACCGGAGTTTATCAGCAGCGTTTCGGTCCTAACTTTTACGGGGCTATATCGGGGGTGGACGATTACCATACCGGCTTACCTCTCGAAGCGATAACGATTGCAGAAGTCTTGAAAAATAAAGGCTATTCCACAGGTTGCTTTGGGAAATGGCATTTGGGTTTTCAGCCGCCCTTTTTTCCAACCAAGCAGGGGTTTGATGAATTTCGTGGTCTCGGTTCGGGGGATGGCGATTTCTTTACCCATGTCGATCGCAGTGGTCGTCCCGATTGGTGGAAGAACGATGAATTAATTCCCGAGGAAGGGTACACAAGCGATTTAATTACCAAGCACAGCGTTGATTTCACCAGACGTCACAAGGAGCAGCCTTTCTTCCTGTACGTTCCTCACTTGGGAATCCATTTTCCCTGGCAGGGACCTGAAGATCCGCCCCATCGACAGGCGGGAACGGCTTACCATCAAGACAAGTGGGGCGTTATTCCAGATCGTTCCAATGTTCATCCTCATGTGAAGGCGATGATCGAGTCCGTGGACCGGAGTGTAGGACGTATTTTGGCCACCCTGAAAGAGGAAGGGCTGCTTGAGAATACGCTGGTTATTTTTACTTCGGACAATGGTGGCTACATCAGATACAGTGGTGGATTTGAAAATATATCCAGCAACGGACCCTTGCGTGGACAAAAGACCCAAGTCTACGAAGGAGGGCATCGAGTGCCGACCATCGTTTCCTGGCCTGGAAAAATAAAATCGCGTGTGACGGATCAAACCAGTATTTCCATTGATTGGTTTCCGACCTTTGCCAACATGGCGGGAATCTTACTCGATGAGATGCCGATGGATGGATTGGACCTATCTCCGTTACTGTTGGATCGAAATCCACTACCTGAAAGGAATTTCTATTGGAGAATTCGCGGCAATTGGGCCGTAAGAAGTGGCCCCTGGAAATTGACCTATGCCAATGGAGAATCGGGTTTGTTCAATCTGGATACGGATATCGGAGACACGATTGATCTTTCCAATAAATACCCAGAGAAAGTTAAATTACTTCAGTCCGCCTACAATCGATGGAACGCTGACGTGAACTCCAGCGCTAAGATCTATGATTAGGTATCTTAAGTTATTTTTGTTCACCTCCGTCCTATGGACTCTGGCCTCTAGCTTTGTTGCTTTCGGCCAACCCAACATCATCTTCATTATGGCCGATGATCTTGGCTATGGTGACCTTGGCTGCTATGGACAAGAGAGGATACAAACACCCAACATCGATGCTCTCGCCAGTGAGGGTATGCGTTTTATTCAGGCGTATGCGGGAGGACCTGTTTGCACAGCATCACGAAGCGTATTAATGACCGGTCTTCACAACGGACATACACCAGCTCGAGATAATGTACCCCATTACGACTATTATCTGGAACCGGAAGACATCACTCTTGCGGAAGTGCTTAAGGACGCTGGCTATGTTACCGGTGGCGTGGGAAAATGGAGCTTAGGTGATCCGGGGACCGTTGGCGATGCAACTAGTCAAGGATTCGACATGTGGTTTGGTTACCAGAATCAGGACCATGCGCATTTTTATTTTCCAGAGTATTTGGATGATAGTAAATCTCCGACTGGCCGTATTCAATATCCAGGGAACAGTAAATCCAGGCGAGTATACAGTCATGATGCATTAACGGGGCGCGCATTGAAATTTATCACCGAAAATGCAGGGCAGCCTTTTTTCTTATACGCGGCTTATACGGTTCCGCACTTTTCCAGTCCAATCGAAGACGAAGACCGTTTAGCTGTTCCCGACCTTGGTCCTTATAAAGACAAAAACTGGAGCCTGGCAGCCAAGAAATACGCCTCCATGGTCAGTCGGTTGGATTACGATGTCGGGAGGATCGTTCACATGATTGATAGTGTACGGTTGTCGGACAATACCCTGATCATCTTTACGAGTGACCAAGGTCCTTTGGGAAGTGGGCCCTATGAAGAACTTAATAGTAATGGCTCGTTGCGCGGCTCAAAACGAACTCTTTACGAAGGAGGAATCCGCATCCCCTTTATTGCGCGCTGGAAAGGCACCATTTCTGAAAATACTAAAAGTGATCAAATCATTACGTTTTGGGATATGTTACCGACTTTGGCAGAGGTAGCAGGGTATCCTGTTTTCGCTGGTGTGGATGGGCATTCAGTCTGGCCTGCTTTTCTAGGGAATCCTCCTTCTGAAACTCATGAGTATCTGTATTGGGATTACGGGCACAGCAGGAAGCAGTACGATCAGGCTGTTCGGCTGGGAGATTGGAAGGCTGTCAGGCATGGCGAAACTGGCTCCGTTCAGCTTTTTAATTTAAAGGACGACCTTGGAGAAAAAAACGATGTAGCTGCTGAGCATCCTGAGGTCGTTTCTGAGATTACAACCATAATGGATACGGCTGCTAATCCTAGTGATCGTTATGAAATCGGTGAGCTTTACACCGGCAAGCCGATTTGGAAACCTACATGGGCCGAATAATGCATTTAAAGTACGTCATACTCTTTTGTTCTTTGTTGGGCTCCTTGGCTGCAGCCGACAAACCAAACGTTATATTCCTGATGGCCGATGATCTCGGCTACGGTGATGTAGGGTTTAATGGCAATTCATTGGTCAAGACACCTAATCTGGATCGTATGGCCGGAGATGGTCTTCGCTTCACGCGCTTCTATTCTGTGGGTCCGGTTTGTTCGCCTACACGGGCCTGTGTGCAAACGGGTCGTCATAGCATGCGTTTTGGAATGATCGGCGTAAATATAGGAAAGCTTCCCACTGGAGAAATTAACATGGCTCAAATCGCCAAGTCCCAGGCTTACAGAACAGGTCATTTCGGAAAGTGGCATCTGGGAACCCTGACGAAAGATCCTGAACTGTCAGGACCTGTTCCAGCGACAACCGCGGAACGATACGGCCCTCCTTGGGAGCGACATTACGATGTCACCTTTGCAACCGAAACGAACATTGCTACCTGGGATCCATTGGATGAAACGGGATTGCGAATGCCAAAACATCGGGTTCATTTCTGGTCGAATGGTACGGAGGTTAAAGAAGATTGGAAAGGCTCCTCCGAAAAGATGATCATGGATCGCGCGTTGGAGTTTGTAGAAGACTCGGCTCAAGATGAGAACGCGTTTCTTGCCACTATCTGGTTTTATGGTCCCCATTCTCCCACGAGAGCGGGTGAAGAGTTGAGGGCGCTTTACCCGAATGAGAAACTAGGTCGCCAGCATTACTTGGGGTCGATCACCTCGATTGATAACGAAGTAGGACGGCTTCGCCAGACCTTGGAAGAGCTGGGAATCGAACAGAATACGCTGATCTTTTTCTGCTCTGACAATGGTCCTGAGGGAACGGGAACCCCAGAACCTGAATACAACACTTACGGTGGCGTGTACTACGGAGAAGCAGGCGAGTTCAAAGGAAGAAAGCGTTACCTTTACAATGGAGGTGTCTGTGTTCCCGCATTTGCTTACTGGCCAGGAGTGATAGATGTCGGACAAAGCTCAGATGAACCCGTGTGTAGTTTGGATTACCTCCCGACCCTATGTGCCGTATTAGGAATAGAACCTCCAAACGATAGGCCTATGGATGGCACCAATGTGTTGGATCTATTGAAAGGAGAAGATTGGAGACGTAACAAGTTTATTCCCTTTGCTTCGAATATGCAGAAGAAATCCCCCACCGCTTCAATTATTAGCCAGGGCCACAAACTCTTGCTTTGGTTTGATGAGAGCAAAAAAGACGAACTCTATAACCTGAAAGAGGATCCAAAAGAGGAAACCAATCTCTACCAGAAAAATCCCATTTTAGCAGGTGAGTTACGCTTGGAACTAATGACTTGGCTCAAATCTGCCCGGCACAGTTACGATCATGGAGATTACCCAGGCTATCAGGTACAGGGGCAATTTATTAAGGTGGAGTAGACAGGCTTCAAGTCACTCAAAACCATTGATTGGTAGCGTATGAGTATTCATGCTCTGGAGTTCTACTGGTAGTCTTTCCTGATAATAACAAAGATTGCTTTGTCTAAAACGATTTCCCAGCATTATTTTACCCTATGAATTTTCAATCTACCCGGATGGATCGACGTGCATTTCTGCGTGGTATGGGCGGAGCTATGATGGCCCTGCCTCACCTCGATATTATGGCTGGAGCGACCATGTCTGCAGAAGTGCCTATGCGTATGGTCTGTGTCGGCACCAATTTTGGCTTCGTTCCCAAACTGTTTTTTCCTACCGAAACAGGTGTGAATTACTCATTGCCTGAACTGCTGCAACCCTTAGCTCATCATCGCGATCATTTTTCGATCTTTTCTCAGCTTGATCATGGATCAGAAGCCGTGGGAGGTCATGGGGGAGTGCATGCCTATCTGTCCGGTATTTTAGGGAAGAACTCCGAGGGCTATGAGGAAAGTAACATAACGGTTGATCAGAAAGCTGCCGAATATGTAGAGACCGATACACGGTATTCGTCCATGCAGTTTACTTCTGGAAGTTCTGCGGGCAATTTACTGTCCTGGACCAATTCCGGGGTCCCAATACCTCCGGTCCAAGATCTTCGCGTGCTCTATTCCTTGTTGTTTCAGAAAACGGATCCTAATGAATTGAATCTCCTCAAGCGTGTGCACGCCGAGGAGAAAAGTATCCTGGATCTTGTCCGCTTGGATGCTGACCGTTTAACGAATCGCGTTGGCAAGAATGATCAGGAGAAACTCGATCAGTATTTTACATCGGTCAGAGAACTTGAAAAGCGACTTACTCAGTCAGAAGCCTGGCTGGATAAGCCGAAACCCAAGGTGAGCTACGAGATGCCCAATGGAGCGGACGATATGGACTTTGTAAAACGGGTCCCTCTTTACTATGATTTAATTGCCTTGGCGCTTCAGACTGATTCAACCCGAGTGATTACTTTCGAGCTTTCAGACATTGGAGCCAATTCCGGAGGATTCCCTATTACCAAAGGCTATCATCAACTGACGCACCACGGTAAGGTGGAGAGTTACATCGAAGAACTTTCGATTATCGAAAATTTTCACACCGGCCAGTTTGCCCGATTCCTCGATAAGTTGTCGGCTGTTCAAGAGCCCAACGGAAAAACGTTATTAGATAACACCATGGCTTTACTAGGTAGTGGTATGGGCAACGCCAGCTCTCACAGCAATAAAGACTTACCCTTACTGTTAGCCGGTGGTGGATTCAATCACGGTCAGCATCTTCGATACGAAAAAGACAAGAGTCGTGGCACCTATACCCCAGCCTGTAATCTTTTTGTATCCATGCTTCAGCGATTTGGAGCCGAAGTGGATCAGTTCAATTTATCTTCCGGTACACTGACGGGATTGGATGTCGTTTAAGCAAATGAAGATTAAATATCTGAGCATTCTCAGTTGCTTCATCGGTTTATCCACAAGCGCTGCCGACAACCCAAACCTAGGCCCTGATGTTGTTCCTTTCGTGAAACAATACTGCCTCGATTGTCACAATGATGATAAGGAAAAGGGTGACCGGTCTTTCGAAGCATTTCTACAGAATCCAGAAGACCCAAATGAATTGTTCACCTTGGAGGAAATCGTAGATCTACTGAATTTGGGCGATATGCCACCTGATGAAGATGATGTTTTGCAACCGCCTTCGGAGGAGCGTCGCAAGGCTGTAGATTCAATCACGGAATACTTGCTTGCAGTTGAAGAGAACCGAGCTCCTTCAGAAACTGTTCTTCGGCGACTTACTCGCTACGAATACAATAACAGCATGCGCGATTTGTTGGGAGTGAATCCTGACATCGCAGATGCGACCACTCAGTTTCCTATTGATCAGGAAAAACACGGATTTACCAATATTGGTGAAGCTCAGGTGTTATCTCAACATCAGTTGGCTTTGTATCTCAAGGCAGCACGCATTTACTTAGATCAGGCATTGGTATTTGGGAAAGAAAGACCGGAAAAGAAAACCTGGATATTTAAGCCTGAAGATTTCACTAAACAGACCAGAGGAAATGCTCAGGTTAAATACAGCGTGTTGGATGAATCAGGAAACTTTTTTGACATTGCGCACGGTGAACCAGCAGATCGAAGAACCAATCCTCCGTTGGATTTTGTGAAGACTGGAGTGCCTGCAGATGGAACATATCAAATCAGTGTAACAGCAGAGGCTGTTGGACGTATAAATCCCTATGATCCAAATGTGCTCCAACTGGACCTAACCGATCCCATAAAGCTTGGCATCTGGCATGCGACTGAAAAACGTTTCTTGGATAAAGGGAATTTGTCGGGGCGTAAGCTGGAAGGGGTTTTTGATCTACTCGATAATAAGCCAGCTACCTTTGAGGTTTCTTCATGGATGTCGGAAGGATCGATTCCATTCATTAACTACATCAACGGTCCAGGTGCGGCTAAGGGTATCTTGAATCGAGTCATCAATGCCTATCATCCCTATGCAAAGATCCCTGGGAATGCCGATATTGATAGAATGACGGAACAGGGCATTCCATTGCCTGAAAGTCAGATCAATCCTGAGACTCGCTTATACATATCGCAGTTTTACGTGGGCCCGCGAGTCCGAGTCTACGAAATGAAATTGGAAGGACCTATAGAGCGTGAATGGCCAACTCGAGGACACCGCAACATTATCGGCAAAGAAACGAATCCCAGCAAGGTGAACATTCCACAGATGATGACTGCGTTTGCGAAAAAGGCGTTTCGCCGTCCGGTCAAGCGTTCAGAGATACAGCATTACATCGACTATGCTCTGGGACGTATCAAAGCGGGAATTGATCATGAAGAAGCGATCAAGCTGGGGCTTTCGGCTATACTTACTTCTCCAAGGTTTCTCTTTCTGGATGAGGGCAACTCAGAAAATGGAACTACGCTCGATGCTTACGAATTGGCATCTCGGCTGTCTTATACCTTATGGTCATCCATGCCAGATGAGGAATTACTTAAACTGGCAGCGTCCAAAAAACTGACTCAGAAGAAAACACTCATTCAGCAGGTTAAACGCCTCCTCAATGATCCACGATCCAAGGCCTTCATCGAACAGTTTCCAAGAGCTTGGCTCCGACTGGACAAGATAGGCACCATGCCGCCGAGTAATGCTCAGTATCCTAATTACTATAAAAAGCGGATGGAGGTGGCCATGAAAACGGAGACCCAACTCTTCTTTGATTACGTGCTGCGGGAAAATCGTCCTATCACTGACTTTATAAATGGATCTTACACCTTTGTGAACGGTGCTTTGGCTAAGCACTATGGCTTGGAAGGTGATTTTGGCGAAACCTTCCGGAAGACATCCTTGCCTGCCTCGGCTCGACGACAAGGATTGCTGGGTCACGCAAGTGTGCTGACCGCTTCGGCCAATGGAGTAGAAACTTCACCCGTAGTAAGGGGCGTGTGGGTTCTTGAGAATATTCTTGGTACGCCACCGTCTCCACCGCCACCTGACGTTCCACCTATTGAGCCGGATACCCGAGGCGCAACGACTATTCGTGAACAGCTGGCTAAACACCGTGAGGTTGAGTCTTGTAGAGACTGTCATGCGCGCATCGATCCCTGGGGGTTCGGTCTGGAGCACTACGATCCTATTGGCGGTTTTCGTGAGCATTACACCATTTTTTCTGGTAGCGGTAAGATTGCCAGACAGGCGCAAGGTAGAAAAGTCGACGGATCCAGCGAGTTGCCATCCGGTGAATATTTAATCAATGAACTAGACTTGATTGGAGCATTAGCAGAGCGAAAAGAACTATTTGCGAAAAACCTGATAACCAAGCTGCTTACTTACTCCACGGGGCGAGAGCTTACATTTAAAGATAAAGTTGAAGTGGATGAGATCGTTAGCCGCGTATCACAATCCGGATACGGCATGGAAGATCTGCTGGTTGAAGTATTACTTAGCTCAATCTTCCGAAGCAGGTAGCTTCTCTCGGAAAACAGACTGGTGCCTGTATGCATCTATGAAATATCTTAAGAGCCTTTTAAAAATACCCTATGAAACAAGCACTTGTTTTTCTATCTCTATTATTGGGATTCAATCTCTTCTGCATTGCCCGTCCTAACATCGTTGTTGTCTTCGTCGATGACCACGCCTTTGAAGCCATTTCGGCTTACGGCACCTACTTGAAGGGCTACGCCAAAACTCCTACCATCGATCGCTTGGCGGATGAAGGGATGCGCTTCGATAATTTCGTATGCGCCAACTCGATTTGTTCTCCGAGTCGTGCGTCCATTTTGACGGGGCAGTATAGTCATAGAAATGGAGTGTTGGGCCTGAATGGATACATCAACGACAATTCTCCCCAATACCCGGAACAGCTCAAAGAAGTGGGTTATGAAACCTTCCTGGTTGGGAAGTGGCACCTCAAAAGCCTGCCCAAGGGCTATGATAAATACATGGTCGTAAAGGGGCAGGGGAGGTATTTCGATCCTACCTTTACCGGCTCGGAAGGTACCTGGAAGCGCAAAGGCTATTCCACGGATGTCTATACAGATATCGCGATGGATTGGCTCAAGGAAAGGGACAAGGAAAAACCATTTTTATTGAGCCTTCAGTTCAAGGCACCTCACCATGAGTATGGACATGCTGCTAGGTATGACGATCTTCTGGCCGATGTGGAGATTTCGGAACCACCCAACCTTTACGTAGATCCTCGCGAAAGTAATTCTAATTTGAAGAAGGAGTTTATGAAGCGGACAAAGTTTCATATGGCTCATACCATATTTAAGCCAAGGAGCGGTGCGAATTACTATGAACGCCACCTTGAGGACGAAGCCCCCAACGAGATGTGGCCGCATGATCCCAACGATGAAAACGACAAGATCCGGGTCGCCTACCAGCACATGATCCATAAATACATTCGCTGCATCAGCGGAAACGATGACAATTTGAAACGTGTGCTAGATTATCTCGATGAGGAAGGGTTGGCGGAAGACACGATTGTTATCTACACCTCGGATCAGGGGTACTGGTTGGGGCAAAATGGTTTCTATGATAAACGTCTCATTCTGGAAACCTCCATTCGTATGCCTTTCTTGATTCGCTACCCAAAGCTAATAAAGCCTGGTTCAATAAACGATGACCTGTGCATCAATGTAGATCTTGCACCGACCTTGCTGGAATTGGCTGGAGCAAAGACACCATCGACAATGCAAGGTCGTAGCATGGTCCCATTTCTGAAAGGCAACAGAGTCGACGATTGGCGAACCTCTCAATTTTACACCTACTGGGGAGCCACCAAACACTATGGTGTTCGAACAGATCGCTATACCTATGTCAAAGTGGCCGGTCACGATCCTGAGCTTTTTGATCGGCAGTTGGATCCCTATCAAATGAACAATGTAATAGGCCAGCCACACAACCGCGAAGTCATTAGGAGTCTTGAGGCAGAATTACAGAAACAGATTCGCGAAACCGAAATCACCATTGATGAACTACCAGGCGCTTAATTTTCACTGTCGTCTTCAATACAAATTAAATAATGCTACTCACATGATAAGGTCTCTTCTTCTGTTTCTGTCTCTTGTTGTTTTGACCGGATTAAGTGCTTCCGCTCCCAACATCGTCCTCATGCTTGCCGATGACCTGGGCTGGGGCGATGTGAGCTATCATTCGCCGCATAGAATTGAGACACCCCATATCGATAGCCTGGCTCGTGAAGGAATCGAATTGGATCGTTTTTATGTAGCCCCCATGTGTTCACCCACACGTGCTGGATTGATGACGGGCCGTTATCCGATTCGTTTTGGGTTGGCGCGCGCGGTGGTTCCTCCGCAAAGGAATTATGGATTATCCACAGAAGAACGCACGCTTCCGGAAGCGTTAGCCGAAGCTGGTTACAAGCATCGTGGCATTTTTGGTAAATGGCACCTTGGGCATCATCAGGCAAAGTGGCATCCATTAGCCCGTGGCTTTACTCAATTTGAAGGCCACTATAACGGAGCTATTGATTACTTCACGCATGAACGGGAGGGGGAACTCGATTGGCACGTGAATTATGAGCCAACCAAAAGGGAAGGCTATGCCACCGATTTAATAGCTGAGTCGGCTTCAAGATTTATACTCGAGAAATCCAAGGAAGACGCTCCTTACTTTTGCTACGTGCCATTCAATGCCCCTCATTCGCCTTTTCAGGCAAAGCAGGAAGATCTGGATCTTTTCGGCGTCACTTCAAAAAATCCCTCGAAGGAAGAATGGCTCAAGGCCATGGTCTGGAGCTTGGACGAAGGTGTAGGGCAAGTCTTACAAGCCATTGAAAAGAGTGGCGAGGCCGAGAACACCCAGGTTTGGTTTATGAGCGACAACGGTGGTGTAAGCGGTGTTCCCGAGCACAATGCGCCATTGAACGGTAGTAAGTTAACCACCTTTGAGGGTGGAGTGCGCGTGGTGGCTTGCGTTCGTTGGCCTGCAGACTGGGCAGGGAAGCGCAAAATCGAAAATACGATGGGTTACATTGATATTTTCCCAACTTTGCTGGAGACCGCCGGATTGGATCCAGAAGAAGGCGTTGTTCCGGGTCGTGAACTGGATGGCGTCAGCCTGCATTCGCTTCTGAAGGGAGAAGCAAGGAATTTTTCTGAAAGAAACTGGTATTCCTACCACGGGCAACCCGGTCAGGATCGCGAGCAATATGGGCTAAAAACTGCTCAATGGAAATTGGTGGTGCAAGGCTTTGACCTACGGCGAGACGGGATTACTGAGGATCACGAAGTCTTTCTTTACAAGATGCCAGGTGACCTGAACGAAACGACCAATCTTGCTCATAAACATCCTGAAGTAGTAAAGCGACTGGGACAGAAGTTAGTTGCCCATCGTCGACTTCAACCGGACGATGCTATTACGCATTTCTGGATCGGCCGCGATGGCTTCGTGCCGCCCAAAGATTGGCGAATAGAAAAACCCTAATTCATTTACCTAAAAGAAACACTACCGCTATGAAGAAATCCCTTCGAATCATTCTTGGGCTTATTGCCTTTTTATTGTTATTGGCCGGTTGTGGCACCAATTCTCAAGAGCAAGCTGGTTTGGCTGGTAGCCGTCCCAATATTATTCTGGTTATGACAGACGACCAGGGCATGGGAGATATCAATGCCTTGGGAAATCCCTTGATTAAGACACCCAACCTCGATCGATTCTACGGCCTCTCTACCCGATTCACTGAATTTCATGTCAGCCCGACCTGCGCACCAACGCGGTCGGCCATCATGAGTGGTCGTCATGAATTCCGCAATGGAGTCACTCACACGATTCGTGAACGGGAACGTATGGCACTTTCAACTACAACGATTGCGGAGGTATTACGGGATGCCGGCTATGAAACCGGGATTTTTGGAAAATGGCATCTGGGAGATGAGGATGAATACCAACCCTACAGTCGCGGATTTACCGAAACCTTCATTCATGGAGCTGGTGGCATCGGCCAATCCTACGAAGGTAGCTGTGCCGACTTTCCTCCAAACCAAGAAAAAGAAGGCCGTTACTTCGATAACGCCATATTGCACAATGACACTATTGTGAAGACACCGGGCTTTTGTACGGATGTGTTCTTTCAAGGCGCACTGGGTTGGATAAAAGAAAACCATGACTCGGGAACCCCTTATTTCGCATACATCACACCCAACGCTCCGCACGGTCCCATGATTGCTCCGGATGCTTTTAAAAATCGATTCCTGGAAATGGGATATGATGAGAATACGGCAGGTCGCTATGGCATGATCGAGAACATCGACCACAATTTTGGCATACTCATGGACAAGCTTGATGTCTGGAACGCCTGGGATAATACCCTCGTTATTTTCATGACTGATAATGGTCAGGCCGGACGTGGCGGAAAGTTAAATGGGAAAAGCGTTCAGCACTACACAGCCGGTTTCAAAACAGGTAAAGGTTCTCCTTTCGAAGGCGGAACCCACGTGCCAGCATTCTGGCGTTGGAAAGGTGTCTTGGGAGAAGGTGTGGATATCAACGGACTCTCGGCCCACATTGACTTCTTTGATACCTTCTCGGATTTGGCTGGAGCTAAAATCCCGGACGGAATTCAAGCCATCGATGGAAAATCTCTGTTACCTCTGCTTGAAGATCCTAAGGCCGTGTGGGAAGACCGCTATTTGTTTATTCACAAGGGTCGTTGGAACAAAGGGGAAGATCCCAATAAAAGTAAATTCAAAGACTTTGCTGTCCGAACCCAGCGTTGGCGTTTTGTAAACAACCAGGAGCTTTACGATATCATCGCTGATCCTTTTGAGAAGGTGGATGTCGCGGCCGATCATCCCAAAGTGATCGCCGATCTGCGAAAGGCTTATGACACATGGTGGGAGGAGACACTGCCATTCATGGTCAATGAAGATGCTCCTTATTCTCCGACCCATCCACAGGTCGAACGCTATAATAAGCAGTTGGCCGAGCAAGGGATTCCTGAATGGAAGCCGGATCCGGATGTTTTGTAGAAGATTACCCTAGCTAGAAGGTGATTTCACGTGTTTAGGTTTTTCAGAGCAATTCGGATGGACGCAATGAAGGAGAGTAAATCCTTTAAGTATACACTCTATGCAGTGGGCGAAATATTTCTCATTATCGTCGGGATATTGATCGCCGTTCAGATCAACGACTGGAATGAAAATAGGAAGGAAAAGAAGGCTGAGTTAAAGTTGTTCGAGCGTATTCTCGTCGCTTGTGAGACATAGCGAGTGATCATTGGCTACCATATCAGAACGCGCGGTGAGGCTATTGAGAGTTTTAGTAGGATCAATGATGAATCTCTAGAAGGAATTCAGCTAGAAGATTCAAATTCAAATTACACTCAAATCGTTCATAAAAGCACCGCTCCAAGTTCATTGGCTGCTGAATTTGCCGATGAAATTTCATCTATTTCTGATTCAGAGGTTAAGAACGGGTTGAGGTGATGTATCACTAGATTTGAAGGAATCATGGCGTTCGCGCAAAGCACCGGTTGGCTATTGATCGAAGATACTAAAGTCGCGATAGGCCCCTTTTTGGTTAAGGACTATTTGGAAGCCGATGCGGAATTTGGTGTGGTGGATCTCCATGTTCCAGAGTTTCAACAACACTATCGCGAAAACTCCGAGTTTCGCGATCCGCTCTACCGTCTTTATTTGGAAAGACGAAGCTCCAAAAGGGGTTTTGAATATCTGTTGGAAAGTGTGGATATTCTGAGTGACCTGCTTGAACGGAAAATCGAAGAAGCGAACTGAATTGTTGTGGCATAATAGTGGATTTTGGAGTGGAAAGCATCGCCTGAACCGAAAGAACAGATTGTTGGAAATTAAGTCAGAAATATAAGGAATTAACCACCAATGGACACGAATAGACAAGAATTCCAATTGTGGTGATGGTCCTATTATGAGTTGTATTTATTCGTGTACATTTGTGTCCATTCGTGGTTACCTTTTTCTTTTGTATCAATCTAGGCGTTGACTTTCTTGAAACCTTAGACAGACCAGTCTGTCTGCCTTTCTAAGAGATACCATGTTTATGCGCTTTTTTCTACCAGCCCTGGCCACGCTTACGCTCGCTTCTATTGCTCATGCTGCTCCCGACGGCTTCAAAGTCCGGGAATTCGCCATGCCACCCAATATCGATTACCCTGCCGCAATTACCGTGGCCGCCAATGGCGATGTGTATGTTTCATCCGATCAGAATGGTTCGCTGGGCAAAGATCCTGGAATGGGACGCGTGATCCGGGCAACGGATACCAATGGCGATGGTGTGGCTGATGATTTTCAGCATTTTGTTCCTGACGTGGACAGTCCTCGCGGTGGCGATTGGGTCGGAGACACGCTTTATCTAATTCATCCGCCGTATCTTAGCTCTTTTCGCGATACGGATGGGGACGGTGTGGCTGATGAAAAGAAACTCCTGATTCAGGGCTTGGGAGGTGGTATTGAGCATCCACGTGGTGCGGACCATACGACCAATGGGGTAACCATGGGGATCGATGGTTGGCTCTACATTGCAGTAGGTGACTTCGGTATGACTGAGGCACGTGCCGCCGATGGAAGCACTTACACGCTGCATGGTGGCGGAGTCGTGAGGGTACGTCCTGATGGGTCCGAATTGGAGCCTTACTCGATCATGGTTCGCAATATCTACAATCTGGGGATCTCACCCTACATGGATATTTTCAGCCGCGATAATACCAACGATGGCAAGGGATGGAATACCCACCTTCATCATTTCACTTCTTTGGGGGATCATGGATACCCGCGTTTGTATAAGAATTTTGAGGACGAAGCGATTGCTCCCTTGAAGGATTATGGAGGAGGATCAGGAACGGGCGGTGCTTACATTCACGAACCGGGTTTTCCCGGGAATTTTGGAGACATGCTTTACACCACTGATTGGACGACCGGGCATGTTTACTATCATGACTTACCCGCTGATGGGGAAAGCTTCGAACCTCACCAGGAAATCTTTGAAGTATTACCTCGTGCTACAGGTGTAGACGTCGATGGTTTCTCCCGGCTTTATATGGCTGACTGGCGGAACGGAAAATTCAAGTTCGCGGGAGAAGGGGTCGAAGTTGGAGCTGTGGTCGTTGCGACTGCACCTGGAGAAACACCAGCCAGCTATCAGGATGTCACGAAAGTAGGTGATTCGGAATTAGTTCGATTATTGACTTCGCAAAGCGGTGTTCAACGATTAGAGGCCCAACAGGAAATACTCAAAAGGGGATTAAGTGGTCAGGCACTTCAGGAATTACGTGCAAACACGGTCAATAAAGCCGTTCCTCTTTATAATCGAGTGGCTGCCATCTTTACCTACAAACAATTACTTGGCGAGGAGAGTACCCCTAAATTGGTTCAACTGGCAAAATATGATGACTCATTGCGTGAATTTGCATTGCGAGCCATGACGGATCGTAAGGGAGAATTGAATAATGTGCCCGTGGAATTATTTGTAGATGCTCTTAGCGATAATAATCCCAGAGTCGTCCTTCAGGCACTTATTGGTCTGGAAAGGTTGGGAGCTAGTCACGTGGCGAAGGACATCATTGCAGCTTCTTCATCATGGGTTAAAGCCAGTGTATCTCCTCGTGTAACCCACACTGCCATTCGAGCTTTGGTATCCTTGGGAAATGTCGAGGACTGCTTGTCTGCAGTATCCAATCCAGAAACACGGCAAATTGCCTTATCCGCACTGAAACGTATGTATCGTGTGGAATCGGTCACGGGTCTCATCGATATCGCGAATAGCAAAGAGGATGATGATCTGCGTCTAGATTCTTTGTTGGCATTGGCGCGTTTGCATTTCAAAGAAAAGCCTTGGGATATGGTTAGTTGGTGGGGAACCCGTCCGGATGACCGTGGGCCTTATTTTGAATTGATTGAATGGTTTCTAAGTAAGCGCATTCGGTCCGTCCTTGAAAACGGATTCGCTGACATTCCAAAAGAAAAGCAGGGGACCTATTTGGAAGGATTGGCCAAGAACCGAATCCCAGTAAGTGAGCTCAAGCTCGAAGGCTTAGATCCCGTATTAGCTGCCTTAGGTTCTCTCTCTCCCAATGATGCTGAAATTCGCTTATTGTCGGATGCAGCAAAAGATACATCACGTGGCTGGAATCAGCGCCTTGAGTGCTACCGTGCCCTTCAGCGTGAGAGTGACAAACTCCGCATTGATGCCCGTATCGAAGTGCTCGCTTCCTGGATGGATCAATCAGAACCCCCAGAGGGAACGGATCAGAATGTAAGTGATTTCGTGAATGGTACTCAACGTGGGTTAGAACTGAAAGCACTCCGCAAGATCGCTGCCAGTGCGAGCGATACAGAAAGTCGTATTGCCTGGCGTGCTCTGTTAACCATGCTCGTTTCTCCACTGGCCAAGGAACAATGGATTGAAGCAATTCAAAAAATGATAGCGGAAAATCCACGTGAAATTGGTTTCTTTCTAGCGCTCGCAGATCTTAAACTCTCCGGCTTTGATGAGCAAATCGAAGTGGGGCTCAACTCCGATAACGATGACCTGATTCACGCGGCTGAGAAAGCGCAGTCCGAAGTCGCTACCAGTTTTAGTGGAGCAAAGAAGGTCATGGAGATGAGCAACGCAGATACATTCACGGTCGCTATGGAAGAGCGGGGTGATCCTGTATTTGGACAGCAAATGTTTTCGCGTGTGGGCTGTATTGCTTGTCACGCTGTCGATATGGATGCGGAGCAAAAAGGACCTTACTTAGGATCTGCCGGCGGTAAGTTTACCCGGGACTATCTGATCGATTCCATTTTGGAACCAAACAAAGTGGTCGCTCAAGGATTTCAAACCTCACTCTTCACCATGAACGACGGTTCAGCCAAGATGGGATTCGTCACAGCTGAAGCTGACGGTATCGTAACGGTGCGGGACATTGCCGGACAAGCCTCTCAAATAAAAAGAACGGATGTTGCAAAAGAGGATCATTTGCCCAATTCGCTCATGCCTCCTGGTTTGGCGGGAAGTCTTACCATCGGTGAATTTACTTCGCTCATCGACTACCTTGTGTCATTAAAGGGGGATGAATAAGAATCTATCCCTTTGGTTTTTTGCTGCATTCACAGTCTTAAGTTTTTCCCAGACACTTTCTGCCAGGTTACCCAATATTGTTTTTATCATCGCTGATGATCTGGGTTATGGTGACTTAGGCTGCTACGGTCAGGAAAAGATTCGAACACCTTATGTCGATCGCTTAGCCGCCGAGGGAATGAAGTTTACCTCTCATTATTCCGGCAATGCGGTGTGCGCTCCTTCTCGTTGCGTGCTGATGACTGGGAAAAATCCAGGGAATACCTTTATACGGAATAACCGAGGTATGGCGAGAGGCCCTGTTATTGGACGGGGAGAAATTGAAGGTCAGTTTCCCATTCCAGATGAAGAGGTTACCATTGCTGAAGTATTGAAAGAGGCAGGTTACGTGACTGGTGGTTTTGGTAAGTGGGGGCTCGGCGGACCTGGGTCAACCGGAGATTCTTTAAACCAAGGGTTTGATCGTTGGTTTGGTTATAATTGCCAATCGGTCGCTCATAATTTTTACCCGACCTACTTGTGGGATAACGACAAAGTCATCGAACTCGATAATCATGCTTTCTCCGCACACGACACATTTCGAGAGGATGAAGATCCAAATGATCCGGCCAGCTACAAACGCTTCGAAGGCAATGAATACTCAGCTGACCTTATTTCTGAACAGGCCCTGGAATTCATTCGTGATAACAAAGACGATCCTTTCTTTCTCTACTGGCCGACGACCGTACCCCATGTAGCACTACAGGTGCCGGATGATTCTTTGGAAGAATATTTAGGTGAGTGGAGCGATCCGCCATATAAAGGGGGCAAAGGTTACATCCCGCATTACAAACCACGAGCAGCCTACGCAGCTATGATCACACGTATGGATCGAGACATTGGTCGCGCCATGGATCTGATTGAGGAGCTTGGACTTGATGAGGACACCTTATTCATTTTCACCAGTGACAATGGACCCACTCAAGGCACCCATGAAGGGTTAGCCGGCACCGATTGTCTTTTCTTTAATTCGAACCGAGGATTACGCGATGGAAAAGGATCGCTCTATGAAGGTGGAATTCGAGTGCCGCTTGTGGTTCGGTGGAAAGGGAAAGTTCCAGCTGGCAGCGAGTCCGATTTTATTACGGGATTTGAAGATTGGCTTCCGACCTTAGTTGAAATCGTCGGAGAGGAAGCCGGTAGAGTTCCAAGCGATGTCGATGGCATCAGTTTCGCGCCTACCTTAATGGGGAAGACGCAAGCTGAACGTCCCTACTTGTATCGAGAATTTCCTGCGTATCAGGGGCAACAATCCATACGGGTGGGCGATTGGAAAGCCATCCGACAAAAGCTTATGCCGCGAGGCAATGTCGAACCGGTTATGAAAACCGAACTGTATAATCTGAAGAACGACCGCGCGGAAACACGTGATGTCTCAGGCCTACATCCGGAGATCTTGACCCGATTGGAATCACTTATGAAGAGTAGCCGGACTGTGAGTGATGAGTTTCCATTCCCGGTATTGGATGCTTCTACGAACTGACTGTCACCGCTGTTCTATCAATGAACGTCGCCTACCAATTGAATGACTCCATTGAAAGCACGGCGGTCATAGAACTATATGAGGCCAATAACTGGTCTTCAGTCGAGAAATCCGAGCGGCTGATGAAAGCTCTCCGAGGTTCGCACTCATTGGTGACGGCTCGAGTCGATGGAATGCTGGTCGGTCTGGGAAACGCGATCTCGGATGGACATCTGTTGGTTTACTATCCGCATATGGTCGTTCATCCCGACTATCACCGCCAAGGTATCGGGTCGGGCATCATGATTCGGATGCAGGATACGGATTTCACGGAATTTGGGTGAATTTAGAACCCTGGATCCGAAAACTGGATCTGGAAGCGATTGCCAATCGAGCGGGGTTATAGCTTCGTCAGACCTGATTTTGGTTGGGATTTGGATTTTTTTGCATAAATTAAAACAACTTTGTTAACCTTTTCCCGCAATTAGGGATATCCGAATAGTTTTCTCCCAATGTCTTCTGCCAATCACGACTCAGAGATTGTCACTCTGTTGACCCAACATCAGCAGGCTATTCGCCTGTATGTGGAGTCCCTGATGCCCGGAGATATCTCCTCTGACGATGTCGTTCAGGAGACCAACACGATTATTTGGGATAAACGGGCGGATTTCGAACTGGGCACCCATTTCAAGGCCTGGAGCTTCAGTATCGCCCGTTTTCAGGTGCGCAAATACCGCTATAAGCAATCTAAAAATGCCCGTCTGGTTTTCTGTGACGAGCTGGAAGAAACCATTTCCGAGGAAATTCCTTCGCAACTCGATAATCTTTCCGATCACCAGCACGCACTCCGCAAGTGTGTAAGCAAGCTGCGTCCCAACCACCGCGAGCTCCTTCATCAACGCTATTTTGAAAAAACGACTCTCGAGGGTTATTCCTCAGTGGTCGGCCGCAGTGTGGGAGTCCTGAAGGTTACCTTGCACCGTATTCGCAACAATCTGCAACGCTGCATAAAAAAGCAGCTTAGCATGGAAGGAGAGTCTGGAGCATGAATCAGGACGAACAATTGCAATTGATCGACGAGCTACTGGATGGATCCATCACGGAAGCGGACTTCCTGCGCATAGAAGCAGAGATGCGGGTCAACGCTGATACCCGCCAACTTTACTATGATCGCCTCAAGCTGCATAGCGCTTTGGTAGATGAGTCCGAACGCCTAGGAAGCCAGAACGAAGTAGTTAAGGTATCTTTTTGGAGACAGCATTCTCAATGGTTGGGTGCCGTTGCTGCAATTATTCTCTTGGTAGCTGTTGCTTACACGAGCTGGCAATTTGGGCAGAAAGAATCTGTGACTGAGGTCGCGGTTTCAGAACCGATCGCCCGTGGGTTTGCCATTTTGGCTGATTATTCAGATGCAAATTGGTCGGGCGAAGAGAATTGGCAACGGGGAGACTTGATTCCTGAAGGCCCTATGAAACTGCAGTCCGGAATCGCTCAGTTGGAATTCTTTAGTGGCGTTATGGTTTTGGTAGAAGGCGAGACTGAATTTGAAGTGCTATCGCCCATGGAAATGACCGTTTCAAAAGGACGGGTAAGAGCGCTAGTTCCCGAAGCTGCCAAAGGGTTTAAAGTATCCACTTCTTCCGGAAAAGTCATTGATCTCGGTACCGAGTTTGCCTTGGAGGTAAATGACGACCAAGCGGAAATGCACGTTCTGCAAGGGGAGATCGAATGGCATACAAACTCTAAAGAAGTCCACACATTGACGGATGGTCAGTCGATGCGCTGGGATGATTCGGGCGGGTCAAATCAGGTTGAGATCAGCCCCAGTCGTTATCCGGATATGGAAGATTTCGACCAGCACTTTCTCCATCAAAAACAAATTAGAGAACAGGCGTGGCGCGAAAAGAGTGATCACATAGCTCAGGATCTACGTTCGTTGGCTTTTTATCCTGTGAATAGTTCGAATGCCTCTGGCCGGATGCTGACAGATGATGCTCAGTCAGGATTAAACGGAACAGTCGTTCGTGCTCGTCGCGTATCCGACCGCTGGGGACAAGCGGGCAGTGCACTCAATTTCAGTCCAGCTGGTAGTCGTGTGCGAGTATCCATTCCAGGAGAGCATAACTCCTTAACGTTTTATTGCTGGGCACGTATCGACAGTTTGGATCGTTGGTATAACTCACTCTTTCTTACTGACGGACACGAACTCAATGAGCCACACTGGCAAATCATGAACGATGGGCGTTTGTTCTTTTCTGTAAAACGCCGTGAGAGGGATGAGGTTTTTGAGGACAAGCATATCGCTTACTCGCCTTCATTCTGGGATCCCTCCAAAAGCGGACAGTGGTTTCAGATCGCCACCGTCTACGATATCGAAAACTGGACAACCACCCACTATGTGAACGGGGTGGCTATCAGCCAGGATCACATCGATGAAGAATACCGGGTCGACACGGTGAAGATTGGTGCCGCATCGATCGGTAATTGGAATGAACCCACACGAGATGATTCCTACTTCGCTCTCCGCAATCTGAACGGTGCAATCGATGAATTTGCCATCTTCACCCAAGCTTTGAGTGCTCAGGAAATTGCTGAGCTGTATGAAAAAGGGCGCCCTTAAATTCATCTTATTATCACTTTAAATATTACCATGTCTTCCATTTTTAAATGTCCTACCCGTATTGCTGCACTCCTGGCAGCGCTCTCTTCGACCGTTGTAGTTGGTCAAAACAACGAAGCTGATGACATCGATCGCTTGTTTACCTTAAAAGTATTGCCGGTGATGTCTCAAAAGTGCTTTGGCTGTCATGGCGACGATCCTGATGAGATTGAAGGTGGCTTGATCATGCACACTTTAGATGACCTGCTTCTAGGCGGTGATGGCTTTGGCGATGTACTTGTTCCCGGTGATGCAGACGCCAGCTTCATGATGGCGGCTATGAGATGGGAGGATCCTGATTATGAAATGCCTCCGAAGGAAAACGACCGTTTAACCGCAGAGCAACTGGAGGACTTTGAAACCTGGATCAATGCAGGTGCTCCTTGGACGAGTGAAGAGCGTCAGGCTGAAATTCGTCAGGCTGAAAAGCTGGTATTGGAAAACGAAGATGGTATCATTATGCCAACCTCGGGTGGTTTAGGTGATGAATGGACCTACCGTCGTTACAACAAAGAAGAGATGTGGGCATTCATGCCGGTTGAAACACCGGAGCTGATAGATGAACGAGATGCCATTGATGAATTCGTAGTAGCTAAACTGAATGCTGCCGGTTTTAAACCCGCGAGGAAGGCGGATGCTTTGACGCGCATTCGCCGTGCCACATTTGATCTGACTGGATTGCCGCCGACCCCGGAAGAGGTTCGCGCATTTGTATCGGCTGACAGAAAAAATTCTAAGAAGGCCTGGGAAGAATTGATCGATCGTTTATTAGAGAGTCCTCGCTATGGTGAGCGTTGGGGCCAGCACTGGTTGGACGTTGCACGTTATTCCGACACCGGGGGCATGTCTAATGATTATGAGAAATCGAATGCCTGGAGATACCGTGACTATGTCATTCGTGCTTTCAATGAAGACAAACCTTATGACCAATTTATACTTGAGCAATTAGCCGGGGATGAAATGGCCAATGAATCGGTAGCCAAGCGTCTGGCAGGAGACAAGGAAGCTATTGCGAAGGTACATCAGGCAGGAACTTACACAGACGAGGAAATAGAATGGATGGTCGCCACGGGGTTTCTTCGTATGGGAGCTTTCGATACAGCTATGGTTCCCAACAATGAGCGCAGGCAGATTTATCTAGATGATGTGGTAAATTCTGTAGGCCAGACCTTTCTTGCAACCACCATGCGGTGCTTAAAATGCCACGATCACAAATTTGATCCTATACCGACCAAAGACTATTACCGGATGTATGCGACCTTTGCTGCTACACAGCTTGCAGAACGTCCAGTCGAATTCAGTGAAAAAGAGAATATGGCGGGCATGGAAGAAGGCAAAGAGATGGTTGAGCGCCTGCATACTTACGCTGCCGACCGCATGAATGCACTGCACACAAAACGTGAAACTGCAGCTAAAGCATGGTTCGCTGAACGAGGCTTGGAATACATAAATCATGCCGATCGCAAAGAGTTGGATGACGATGTGAAGCCTCCGCGGGACATTGGTTTGGATTATGTCGATGAGGGTCGTTTGAAAGTCCGCGAACAAGATGATTGGATCTGGAATCGCCGCAAGGAACGTTATGAGCCGATGATTCAAGGGGTCTACAATGGCACTGACTTCCTGGCTATGAATGCACGTAAGCTGCGCATGCGTGAAGATAATCCCAAGGTCAGTATGGATACGCACATCCTTATGGGGGGTTCCGTGGCTGCGCCCGGAGACAAAGTTGTTCCTGGTGTCTTGAGTGCATTGGGCTTGCCGGTTAATGAATCTGCTGAAGACCCCTATGTAATGCCAGAAAACTTCGACGGTCGTCGTCTGACTTTTGCCAAGTGGGTAGCTAACCCCAGTAATCAACTGACTACCCGAGCCATCGTTAATCGTATTTGGCAAGGACACTTTGGAAAACCCATTGCGGGCAATCCCAATAACTTTGGCGCCAAAGGCGGCAAACCGACTCACCCACAAATACTCGATTACTTGGCATCAGAATTGGTTGAAGGGGGTTGGAAGATCAAACGGCTTCATAAACTGATAATGATGTCCGATACCTATCAACAGGGTACTGGACATTTAAAACTCGAGAAGTTACGTGAAGTTGATCCTAATAATCACCTGCTGGCTATCTATGAGCCTCGTCGTTTGACTGCTGAAGAATTACGGGATGGTATGCTAGCCATTACCGGTGAGCTCAATACAGAGATGGGCGGTCTACCGATCGCCCCGGAAATCAATATGGAGGTGGCGTTGCAACCTCGTATGATACAGTTCTCCATTGCTCCAGCCTACCAACCATCGAAATCACCTGAACAACGCAATCGTCGCAGCATTTACGCGTATCGAGTTCGTGGTCAGGCTGACCCATTCCTTGAGTTGTTTAATCAGCCGAACCCGAATGACTCTTGTGAAATGCGAGATTCGGTTTCTGTTTCTCCTCAAGCATTTACCTTGATGAATAGTGATGTCGTAACGGATCGTTCAATCGCATTGGCTGTTCGTCTTGAAAATGAGAGTAAGCGCTTAAATACACAAATCACCAAGGCCTTTGAATATGCGCTTGGGCGAAAGCCAAACCGCAAGGAAATGAACCGCATGGTGGATTACATTGAAGACATGCGTGTCTACCATCAAAAGTTTGAGCCGGATCCAATGGATTATCCACCTGAGATCACACGATCCTTGGTAGAAGAGTTTTCTGGAAAACCATTTGAGTATAACGAAATCCTGCCCGCCTTTGAAGATTACACACCTGACACGAAAGCGGCGGATGTGAGTCCTGAAACCCGAGCACTCGCCGACCTCTGCCTGGTCTTGTTTAACAGTCACGAATTTGTTTACGTTTATTAATCTCCTTCTCCTTTTGTTGCCATGAAATCACCCATTTGTTCACGTCCTACTTCCACGCCGATGTCGCGGCGCAACTTCCTTTGTGGCCTTGGTGCCTCCATTGGATCGCTAGCTATGACCGATATGTTTGCGGCTGATAACATCCTGCCAAAAGCTGGACCCCTTGCCCCAAAGTCACAGATGTTTCCTGCCAAGGCTAAGCGTGTTATCATGCTCTTTATGGAAGGTGGTCCTGGTCATATGGATACCTTCGATCCCAAACCGGAGTTGCAGCGATTGCACAAATCCGAGTCTACGTTGGCAAAAGAGGGCGATCCATTTAAGTTTTTTGTCGGGAGCCCATTCCAATCACGTAAAGTCGGCCAATCCGGTATCGAAATGAGTGATCAATGGAAATACATGGCTGACCCTGAGGTGGCAGATGAGCTCTGTAACTATCGGGGTTGTCAGGCCGAATCCGTCAATCACCCGGAAGCGCTCTTCCACATGAATACGGGCAGTCGCCTTGGCGCTGACCCCTCACTGGGTGCTTGGACTACCTATGGTCTTGGCTCGGTGAACCAGAACCTTCCTGGTTATGTGGTTATGACCGAATTGGCCATGCCGCAGGGTGGTGCTGGCAACTGGTCCAATGGTTTTCTACCGGCGCATTACCAAGGTACTCGTTTACGTCCAGAAGGTTCACCCATCCTGGACTTGAAGTCTCAGTCCAATAAAAACCGTGCTCACCAACGTCGCACAATTGACGAGCTTTCATTTCTCAATGACCTACATGCTAAAAACCATCCCGAGCACGCCGCTCTGGATGCACGCATGGAAAGTTATGAGTTGGCTTATCGGATGCAGATGGAAGTTCCAGAAATCATGGACCTGTCGAAGGAGCCACAGCATATCCGCGACATGTATGGCATGGGAGAGAAGGAGACTGAAGTGTTCGGTCGCCAGTGTCTGATGGCACGTAAATTAGTTGAGCAAGGTGTGCGCTTTGTGCAAATTTTTTCTGGCGGTTGGGACAGTCACGACTACTTGGAAGAAGGTCATAGTTCTCGTATCCGTAGTGTTGATAAAGGGATGGCTGGTTTAATCAAGGATCTCAAACAACGGGGTATGCTCGAAGACACCTTGGTGATTTGGACCGGTGAGTTTGGTAGAACGGTCGATAATAACAAACGGGGAGGTGTTTATTCTCTCGGACGCGATCACAACCCGAATGCCATGACCATGCTTCTAGCAGGTGGAGGTGTGAAAAAAGGTGCCATCGTTGGCGCTACCGATGAACTGGGTAATTCAGCTGTGGATGTGGTTCACCCCATTCGTGATTTGCATGTTACCTTGCTACATTTACTAGGCTTAGAAGATAATAAGCTGACTTATTTCCATGGAGGTCGATATAAACAGCTTTCCCAGTTTGGCGGACAAGTAATTCCTGAGTTACTAGCCTGAAGCATTGATTCCTTCCTCAAGTTATCAGTAATCCGTAACCAGTAATTGGTGGAAAAAACTTGTAGGAGAGGAGCTTGCTCCCGGTCAGGGAGTTTGTTTGAGTGTGAATGATGTCAACGCACTCGAAGTTAGAACGAACAAAACAAATTGCGTTGTATTCCTGGCTAATTGTTTTGCCCGTATTCTCCGGGTGTAGGAATCCTTCTCATGAGGATCCGTATGATTTATTAAATAGCCGTGAGGTTATTGCAGTCGCTGAAAAAACCAATGCCGTGTTTCCAGTAAACATGGTGGCATGGCAGGGGAGTTCTCCCAACTTTGATGGTCGCGTTGAGGCCGAAGAATATGCCGATGCATCTCACTTCACCTGGACTCAAGATTGGATAGAGTCTATGCCACAGGAGATAGAATCTAAAGAGGATCTCTACTTTGAGGGTTGGGTGAAACACGATGGTGAATATCTCTATCTGGCCTTCGATATCATAGATGACTTATTCTACGGAATCCAAACGGATCGCTGGTTGCCACCCCAGGATCCGAATGCCCATGTGATTGGAGAGCGGGAACGTGGTCGACCCTGGTTTGGAGATATGATTGAAATACTACTCTACACCCAACTGATGGATTTACAGGTACCGGTTAACGATGTGACGGGTGATGGTCGTGGAATACAGATCATTTACAACCTGACCAAATCACTCGAAGGCGGAGTAGGGGTGCCTGGCATGTTGCCACATGGTCCAGGACGAACGGTAGAAAATTTTGAAAACAACAAACGTTGGATCCTTGAAGATATTATTGAAACGCGAACACAACGATTGGACAGTGAAAACCGTTATACCGTTGAAGTTCTTATCCGACTGGAAGGTGGTATGGAAATCCAAGACGGCGTCTTTTGGTCAGCAGACCAACCCGACGCAGTGATTGGATTCAACCTTTCCATCGGCGATGTAGATGGTCAGGATAAATCTCCCGACGGTCGACTTCATCATGAAACCTGGTGGGCTGGAAAGTGGACCCAAGGAGATCCCAACAACCGCGTGAAGTATTGGGGACTTCTCATACTTACGTCTCAGGCCAAAGCAGACTAACAGAACAGTTCTTTTCGATCATGAACAAAAATACCTCTAACCCCTATTCAAGACGAAGATTTCTTGAAAAATCAGCGCTCATTTCAGGAGCCATGGCATTGGCGCCTGCGCTTCATACCAATAGTCACGCTGCTCCTGCGAATAACAGTGGTATGAAGATCACCGGTCTGGAAATGGTAAGGTCAGCGCCTCCGCGTGACGGCGGATGGAATTGGATTTTTTTAAAGATTACCACGGATTCCGGTATCTACGGATGGGGCGAAGCCAGTCTCCAGGAAAAAGACCACGGCGTCATGGCAGAGATCGAATCCTTTAAGAAATATCTGATTGGCCAGGATCCATTTCAGATCGAGCAGATTTGGACCTCGCTTCATCGCCGAGTAACTTGGACTGGTGGAGCGGTCACGATGAGTGCCATCAGCGCTATCGACTTAGCCTTATGCGATATTAAGGGAAAAGCATTGGGTGTACCGGTTTATGATTTGATGGGAGGCAAAGTTCGAGATAAGGTAAAACTCTATGCCAATGGCTGGTTCAATGGAAGCCGACCTGTGGAGCTAGCTCGGGATGCCAAAGCAACGGTCGCTAAAGGTTATAAAGCGTTGAAATTGTATCCTTTCGGTGGACCACAAGCGATTACCCCTGAGCGAATGCAATTGGGCGTAGATCGTGTGGCTGCGGTAAGAGAGGCTGTGGGACCCAATATTGAAATTGGAGTGGATATTCGGAATGCTCTGAACATCTGGGGTGCTCGCCGAGTAGCGCAAAAACTTGAGCCCTTGGACATCATGTTCATGGAGGAGCCCATATTGTATGATAATTCAACGACCCTGGTTGAATTAGCACGAGAAGCACGGGTTCCCATTGCCGTGGGTGAACGTCTCTACACACGATGGGAATTCAGGGAAGTTTTAGAGAAAAATGCAGTTGATATTATTCAACCTGATATTTGCCACGCTGGAGGCCTTTCTGACCTCAAGAAAATTGCCGCGATGGCTGAGACTTATTACGTGACCATGGCACCTCACAATTCGAATGGCCCCATATCAACCGTGGCGAGCCTTCATCTGGATATGGTAATCAATAACTGTTTTATGCAGGAATTGATTCTTCGATTCTTTGATCGTTATAATGAAGTGCTGACAAATCCGATCGTTGTTGAAGATGGTTATGGAATAACTCCAGCTGGACCCGGGTGGGGGACGGATCTAGATATCGAGGAATTGGCAAAATATCCGCCCAAGGAATACAATCCTGTTAGTTCAGGTGATGTGTTCTAAAATTAAGACGTTGGGTTTTTATTGATATGAATTAGTACTCAAACAAATATTAAATTTTACCTCCACCAATCCTATGAAACTAAAAGTCCTTTTCATTCTAATCCTTTCACTTATTGTTCTTGCTGCGAATGCCGAGGCTAAGATCAAGGCCTTGATCATAGACGGTCAAAATAATCATGCTGTCTGGCCAAGATCGACCATCATGATGAAGCAATACTTGGAGGAGACAGGCCTGTTTGAAGTCGACATTGAACGCTCTCGCTACACTTGGAAGGCTGAACGAGAAAAGGAGTGGCTGCCCCTTGCAAAGGTAGGCATGACCGAAGACTTGAAGGAGCCTAAAGCGGATCCGGACTTTGATCCTTCGTTTGCAGACTACGATGTTGTTATTTCTAACTTCGGATGGAAAGCAGCTGATTGGCCGGATAAAACGCAGCGCGCCTTCGAAGACTACGTAGAGAACGGTGGAGGCTTTGTTGCGGTGCACGCAGCAAATAATTCATTCGCTCAATGGACTGAATACAATCAGATGATTGGCATTGGTGGATGGGGAGGAAGAAATCGGGAAAGTGGGATTCATATTTATTACGATAATGACGGTAAATTAGTAAGAGATAAAGCTTCTACGGGCAAATCCGGAAGCCATGGACCGCGACATGAGTTTCATATTACTCTTCGCGACTCAACTCATCCAATCAGCCGAGGCCTACCCAAAAAATGGCTTACGTCTGAAGATGAATGTTACGCCACTCTTCGTGGACCCGCTGAAAATATGACCGTGCTTGCAACAGGTAAAGATGTATCCGGGAAAGCGCCAACGGATCGTCACGAGCCGATGCTAATGGTTTTGGATTACGGCAAAGGAAAAGTATTTCACACAACGCTGGGGCACGATATCGCTGCAGTGGAAGGGGTAAGTTTTATAACCACCTTTCTTCGTGGCACTGAGTGGGCTGCAACCGGTAAAGTCACTCAAGCGATACCTTCGGATTTTCCTTCAGTCACTAAAGCCAATAATCGTCTCTTCGAGTATAAGGAGTAAATTAAAAGAATCATATACTCCTGTAAGTAGCTTGGTTATTCGGAAGAGGAAATTGAGAATATGGTTGCGAAGGGTGTCTTGGAGAGAGCTCGTAGGTGGTAGGCTGTAAAAGAGGAATTGATACGATCATGAACCGAAACAAACTTTTAGATATATTAACTCCCCTGGTAGCTTTTACAGCTTTAATTATGGTAAGTGTGAGCTGTTCAGCATCAGAGAAAGTTCAAGCCAATCAGGATTCCCCTCCCAATGTAATTCTGATCATGTCGGACGATCAGGGAATTGGAGATTTCGGGATCAACGGAAATCCCATTGTTCAAACGCCCTTTATCGACAAGATGGCAAGGAACTCTGCCAGCATGAGTCGGTTTTATGTGAATGCAGTTTGTTCACCTACTCGTGCAAGTCTCATGACGGGACGTTGGAGTTACCGAACAGGTGTGACGGATACGTTTAAGGGCCGTTCGATTATGAGCTCGGAGGAAACCACGATAGCTGAAGTGTTAAATGAGGCTGGTTACTCAACGGGACTGTTTGGGAAATGGCACTTGGGCGACAACTATCCTTACCGGCCTATGGATCAGGGCTACGAAACGGCGGTGTATCATCGAGGTGGCGGTCTTGGTCAACCTTCTGAGCCTGTGGGAGCAGATCAACGCTATACCAATCCAGTTTTATTTCGAAATGGAGAGCAATACACGGCTGAAGGTTATTGCGCTGATATTTACTTCTCGGAAGCCATCGATTTTATCGAGGACTCGAAGGCTAAAGAGAAACCTTTCTTCGCTTACATCGCGAGTAACACACCGCATAGCCCTTACCATGATGTGCCGGAGAAATGGTTGAGCTACTATAAAGGATTAAATCTTGAGAATAGCCAGTTTCCGCAAGAACCGGGTCACTCGATCAGTGGTAAGGATGATATGGATACGAGGGCGCGCATCTATGCCATGGTTTCCAATCTGGATGAAAACGTAGGTCGGTTGTTTAGCGAATTAGACATGATGGAGCTCACCGAAAACACAGTGGTGATCTATATGTGCGATAATGGTCCTAACGGTTACCGTTACGTAAAAGGATTCAAGGGACGTAAAAGCAACGCTTGGGAGGGGGGAGTGCGTTCCCCGTTCTGGGCGCATTGGCCCAAGGGGTTTCCTGCAGGCACTGTTTCGGACGCCTTATCTGCCCACGTAGATATATTCCCCACTATACTTGAGTTATGTAAGATCGATAAACCGGACGGTTTCCAAATTGATGGACATTCAATGCTCAGTTACCTGAAAGGTGAGAAGAGTGAGCCCAAGGATCGAACGGTGATTCTGCAATCCCATCGAGGTGAGCAACCAGAGCCCTGGGAGAATGCCACGGTGGTTACCCAGCAATGGAAGTTGGTAAGTAATGGTAATTCAGGAAACCGGGAATTATTTAATTTAGCCAATGATCCTTTTGCTTTGGAGAATGTAAGTAGTTCCAATCCTGATGTTCTCAAGGATTTGCACTCACGGTATCAGAACTGGCTTGAGGAAATGCGAGATGTCACGCCCATGGATCTACCCATATACGTGGGTACGACCTTTGAGCCTGAGGTGGTGCTTACCAGTCAGGATTTAAAAGAAATTGATGCCAGAAGAAAAGAAGGAGAATGGCGTTTGAAGGTTGTAGAGAGTGGCACCTATCAAATCGCATTCACGATCAAGCAGATGAATAGTCCCACCACAGTGGAGTTGCGGATTGATAATAAGATAATCGCCACTGTGCCTGTTGATACGGCAAAGGTGCGCTACGCTTTCGATCCGGTTGAACTGAGCAAAGGACGTAGCACGTTGAGAGTGATTCCGCAGGGCGTGGATAGTCGTCACCTACATGCTTTTGTAACTAAAGAAGAAAGATGAAGTATTATATTTGGATTCTTTTTGGTTACTTTGGGGTTCTGTTCATGGAGAGTGATTAATTGTATATCTTTTTGATGAATAAAACTCATAGGGTACTAGGAAGTAAGAGGAGTTTAAGAGATCCGCAGAATCCAAACCAGACGTACAAATGGCACTTACTCCAATGGCCGATGAAGGTGTGATTTTATCGTCCCTTTTGAAGGCCGTCGTGATTTAAATCGAAAATTGAATGACGTGCCTCGGTGAGAGTATTGGATATGCAGTCTATCAGGTAATGGAAATCAACACCTAAAGGATTGGCTCAGGAGCCTTAAGCTTTGCACTGCTAGTATTATTTTCTATTAATCACGTTAGGATTGTTAACCTTTGGCAGAGTTTCTGGGTATGCATCTATATCAGATACTTCCTTTCAATCTTATGAATCGTTCATTGCTGCTAGCACTCTTCCTTTTCGGTTTCGCCCATTTATGTTTCGGGCGACCCAACGTTATTCTTATCTTAACGGATGATCAGGGAATTGGAGATCTTGGTGCCCATGGCAATCCCTGGCTTAAAACTCCGAATCTAGATACATTCTACCAAGACTCTATTCGTATGACGGATTTCCATGTGAGCCCGGTTTGCACACCCACCCGAGGCGCCTTGATGACAGGCCGTTACCCGATCAACAACGGTGCCTGGGCTACCTACAAGGGGCGTGATGCTCTATCGGAAGAGAATCTGACCTTAGCCGAAATTTTTCAGAAAAATGGATATACGACCGGATTATTCGGGAAGTGGCACCTGGGTGACAATTATCCAGTCAGGCCGACCGATTGTGGGTTTGATGTTTCCATTAATCACAAGGCTGGGGGAGTGGGGGAACTGTCCGATTATTGGGGTAACACCTACTTTGATGATACTTACTTTGTGAATAATGAGCCTCAGCAATTCGAAGGTTATTGCACTGACATTTGGTTCGAGGAAGCAATCAAGTTTATCGATGACAATAAGGATAAGCCGTTCTTTGCTTACATTCCCACCAATGCTCCTCATGGACCTTTGTATGTGGAAGAGAAATACGCCGCACCTTATAAGCAATTGGCGAAGGACGGGAAAATAGTCAGTGCCGAGTTCTTTGGAATGATCGTCAACATCGACGAAAACTTTGGAAAGCTGGAAGCTTACTTGAAGAAGTCTGGACTGGCCGACAATACCATCTTGATCTTCATGACGGACAACGGATCGGGGAACGGTTTCAATCCCACGATGAAGGTGGGCTACAATCAGGGACTTAGTGGCAAGAAAGGAAGCCGTTATGATGGAGGCCATCGTGTTCCATTCTTCATCCGCTGGAAAGATGGAAAGGTTGATGGTGGCTGGGACATTAATGAAGTGACCTCGCATGTAGATCTTATTCCTACACTGGCCGGTCTCTGTGACTTGAAAGTCCCACGCAAAACACAATTCGATGGGGTCGATTTTTCCCCATTGCTCTTGAAGGAAAAGAAAGCGTTAAAGGAAAGAACGGTTTTCGTCCATAGTCGCCAGGACTGGCGTCCGCCCATGGATGAAAGCGAGACTTGTATCATACGCGGCAAATGGCGCCTGGTGAACGGCACTGAGTTATACGATAGCGAGCAAGACCGAGCCCAGGAAAACGATATCGCCCAGAAGCATCCCGAAATCGTGAAGGCACTATTAGCGGACAACGCCAAGTTTCTCAAAGCCTCGAAGTCGAATCCTGAATACAAAGAATTTCCCGTAAGTGTGATTGGGCACAAGGCGCAAAACGAGGTGAAACTGACCGTCCAGCATGCCATTGGTGAAGACCGCGGTTATTGGAAATGCGAACAGGTATCAGCTGGATTGAAGAGCTTGAATAACAAGCACTCGTTGCGCGTAGCCCGTGCAGGCCGTTACCGGATCGAATGTATGCGTTGGCCCAAAGAATGTTCTGGACCCATACTCGGAATACCCAGCAAAAATCCCAAGAACTGGTTTACTTACGAAACAATCTCACCAGAAAAAGTCCGCATCGAGATCGCCAATCAAGTCATTGAAAGCACCATCGGTCCCGACGACCACGCAGCTGTATTCGTTGTAAACCTCGAGCCCGGAAAAACGATTCTAACCAACGACTTCATCGATGGAGACGACAAATACGGCGTCTACTACACCTACATTACTTATCTTGGCAAGTAAGCTTGGTTAGCGTTTCAGGTACTCTGCTAGAATTGGAAAGGTCTTGTCCGGTCTACTGGTCATGACCACGATGCTACTATTACGATATAAATATTTATCTGATAAGATGTCCATACATTCAGACGAAGCAATTAGCGCTTTAGCCAAACAAATGCTCTTGGATTACGATGCCCATAATCCGGGAACTCCATTCGCTGATGGACTGAATCTTGAGCTATCTGATGCGTGGCGCTTACAGACAGCAGTAGCAGATTTACGTGAAGCACGAGGCGAAAGCGTTGTGGGTTACAAGATTGGCTGCGTCTGTGAAACGAACCAAAAGAGACTTGGCTTGTCTCATCCGGTATGGGGTCGCCTTTGGTCGTCTGAACAACACTCGAATGGAGTGATCCTTAAGAAAGAAGACTATGCGAACGTAGCCTTTGAAACGGAATTTGCGGTTAGACTTAGTCGAAGTATTGATCCTTCCGATACATCGGCCGAAGCAATCGCTCAGTCCGTGGAAGAGATTTTTCCTGTTATCGAAATCCATAATCTAGTCAGACGAAGCGCCGCTCCCAATGGAGGTGAGCTTATTGCCAATAATTGCATTCACGCCGGTGTGGTTCGCGGAACAGGCGTGAAAGCAGCGACGATGGAATTGAATACGGATCTGGCATTGATTTATGATGGTCAGACGGTGGACTCCTGGGCCTCTCTGAAATGGCCTGATGATATTCTGTCGGCGATGAGGTGGTTGCTTGAACAATTGAGTCAGCAGGATAAACAGCTTAAAGCTGGTGGGCTGATTCTTACCGGAGCCTTTGGGCCGCCTATTCCGTTAGGTGAGAATACGCAGGTGGATGTGACATCCTCAGGATTCGGAAATGTGAGTGCATCCTTTGTTTAGCAGGGAGATTTTTGCCCTTTCCCCGCTGACTTTTTTCCTATTACGTTTCCGCATCATATGAAACGTCTGCTCCTGTTGTTACCCTTATTGCTGCTGTCCTTCCGCCTCATGGCTGAGGAACAGCCAAACATCGTCTTCTTCTTTGCGGATGACCAAACCATTAGCACCTTAGGCTGCTACGGAAATGAGGTTGTCCAGACACCCCATATCGATCGACTGGCAGAGGAGGGGACCTTGTTTCAAAATGCATTTGTCAGCCACTCCATCTGTTGGGTGAGTCGAACGACTATCCTCACCGGTCTGACTGGGCGAGGCTACCGAACGCCTGGAAACCCTGAGTTGGCGCGTCCAGATGCGGTAAACACGCTGTATTCCGATATCCTTCGCGAGCATGGTTATCGCACTGGCTACTTTGGCAAGTGGCACGCCAAAATGCCCAAGGGGTATAAACGGGAAGATCACTTTGACGAATTCGAAGCTATTGGACGAAACCCATTCTACAAAGAGATGCCGGATGGATCGTTGAGGCATGAAACGGAGTTGATCGTCGATCGTGGTATTGAGTTCATTCAAAATCAGCCCAAGGGGCAGCCATTCGCATTGAATATGTGGTTCAATGCCTGTCATGCGGAAGACGGTGATCGTCGACCAGGCATCGGTCATTTCCCCTGGCCGCGAGCGGTGGATGGAATGTATGAGGATATAACGATTGCTCCACCCCGACTCGATGATCCGGACATTTTTGATCGCCTACCTGACTTTTTAAAAACCACCATTAACCGTGAGCGGTTTTTCTGGCGCTGGAATACTCCGGAAAAATACCAAACGAATATCCGAGCTTACTACCGGATGGTCAGTGGCATCGATGGTGCGATTGGGCGGTTCATTGAGGCGCTTGAAGAAACAGGTCTAGCTGAGAATACCATCATTGTTTATTCAGCCGACAATGGCTACTACATGGGCAATCGTGGTTTGGCTGGTAAATGGTCTCACTATGAAGAATCTTTGCGTGTGCCTTTGATTGTATACGATCCACGGGTAGGAGCGAATCAGAGAGGAAAGCGATCAGAGGATATTGCTCTGAACCTGGATTTGCCGTCCACGTTTCTCGAGTGGGCGGGCGCGGATATTCCTAGCCGCTACCAGGGAAGCAGTCTTAAGCCGATTGTTGAAGGAAAGACGCCCAGTGATTGGCGGAAGGAATCCTTTCATGAACATTTTGCAGTACGCCAACGGATTCCTGCTTTTGAAGGGCTACGCAATGAACGTTACAAATATGTGCGTTACATCGATGACAAAAACGAAGAGTTCCTCCATGACCTGGAGAAAGACCCGGATGAATTAGTCAATTTCGCCAGTGATCCCGCTTACGCTAACATTCTGTCTGCCATGCGGGATCGGACGACAACCCGTGTAGCTGAGCTGGGAGGTCCCTTGGGAGCTCCGAAGACGGCGAGAACGCTTTCCTCGGTTCCGCATCCGGAAGCATCTGCGGCAGTTACGGTTAAACCAGGCAAGGATGGTTTTGTGCAGCTTATCTCTAACAATTTGTTCCGTAATTGGACCGGAGATCCAAAGTATTGGTCGGCCAGCAAAGGTATACTGACGGGTACCACGGACGGATCATTGAAGATGAACCGCTTTATCACCTGGAAAGGTTCGACGATTCGAAACTTTGAACTTCGAGCTAAAGTTCGAGTCAGCGCCGGAGGAAACAGCGGTATCCAGTATCGTGGACAATCACGGCCAGATCTTGATTTGGATATCGTTACCGGCTATCAGTGTGATGTGGTGGCCGATCGTCCGGAATACAACGGCATGCTTTATGAGGAAAAAGGTCGTCGCATACTGTCCCATACAGGAGAGAAAGTGATCATTGATACCAAGGGCCAACCGTGGGTCATTGAGAAAATGCCGGTAAAAAAATTCGCTCCTGGTGAGTGGCATGACTTCCGTGTGCTCGTGCGAGGTAATCATCATCAACACTGGATCGATGGTCATAAAACGGCGGACCTGATCGACTTTGATGAAGCGGGCCGCGCATTAGAAGGTGTATTGGCGGTCCAAGTTCATGTAGGTCCTGTCATGACGATTGAATACAAGGACTTTAAGATCAAACACCTGCCGGACAATTTGCCGCTTCTCCAACCCGAAGATCACCCGATCCCGGCGGGCGCTCACGGTGTTCGCCCGCAAGGTCGACTCCCCAAAGGCTGGAAAGCACCGATTTACGGAAATCAGTAATTTGAGCCAGGATTGTCTACTCTGCTTTGCTCTGTTTTAAGATTTCCTGAATGGTTTCAAATTGTTCTCTGGGGCCATTCGACTTGGGGTCATTAATAGCAGTCTCAATCGTTTGGTAAAGTTCTTCGGTAAGATAACCACTTTTACGTAATCCTTCGCTGGTGTATTTCCACCATGCGCGAGCATAGGGGCTCTTGAAAATCCAAGCTGCATCCATCTCTACTTCTTCCTTCCAGTCCATATTCCCCAAAACTCCGGCCTCGCTTTAGCGATAAAGGTTAATCCAACGGAATAACGGGGCAAAGGTGACCGCTTCCAGCGCCCGCATTTCTGCCAGGGTTAGGTTTTCAGGATCGAGCAACGACTTTTCCCAGATGGCAGGTAGATTCTCCCCGGCAAATGACGCCTCATAGGATGAGTATGAATCATAGTATTGATTCATTATCTGAGAACGCATCAGATCTTCGTTTTGATTCATCTGCACCAGAACCAGAAGGATGCCGACTAGGATACCCAAGTCAGCGATGACTCTTAACCAGTCATTTAGCTTATTAAATTTCATACCTATAACGGGATTCGTTGAATGTCTTTATGGAAATGTTAAATTTTGAAGAACCATCACAAGGCCGTGTTTGATCACATTCAATTCAATAGTCTAGTTGAACCTGACATCTACCTTTCAACTTGTGTTGTCAGGCAACTGCGACCAGTTTGGTTATTTGCTTAATTACCCTAGGCCATTGCCTCAAATCTTACCTGCATTGAATATTCCCATCCCGTTTTTACAGGCTACCATTATTGAACGCTTGGTATAAACTTCTACCCTATGAAATTCTTATTGAAGCTGACCCTGTCCGTGGTCGTTTTGACTTGGTTGTCAATTTGTCTACGAGCTGCTGATCATAAACCCCATGTCGTGCTGGTTGCTGGCACGCTCCACTATTCTCCTGAGTTAACCATGCCAGTGTTTGCCGAGGAGCTTGAGCGTTTCGGTTTTAGAACGACCGTTGTCATGGGTGAGGGCGATCCGGAGAAAAAGACAACGAATGTCCTGCCCGGAATTGATGCTTTGTATGATGCAGACGTGGCGATTTTCTTTTGCCGATTCCTGAAACTGCCCGATGAAGAGTGGAAACCCATTGAGGATTACATTACTTCAGGAAAACCGGTCATCGGACTAAGGACAGCCAACCATTCCTTTAAATACCCCAAGGAACATCCGCGATTCGAATGGAATGACGGTTTTGGTCGCCGCGTGCTGGGGACTCCTTATGTTGTGCATCAATCGAGTGTGACGGATATCAGTGTTATTGAGCGTGCCTTGAAGCATCCGATCATGACCCACGTAACCAAGACGAACTGGGTATCCGAAGGAACCCTTTACTTAACTCGTTTGGAAAGTGGAAGTATTCCGCTCGTGACTGGAACAGGTGAAGGTAAGAACCGCTTGCTGCAAAAGGCATATGGACCATTGATCACCAGTACCTTGGAAGCGGACATTGTGGCCTGGGCCTGGGAAAATGAGTGGGGCGGAAAAGTTTTTGGTACCTCTTTCGGCCATCCGGCAGATTTCGCCGAAGTGTCGTTTAACCGAATGCTACTCAACAGTGTTTGCTGGATGACCGATCAGCCTCTTCCGGAAGCGAATGCAAAACTCACTACTTGGAACATCGAGCGAGCGGATAAAAAACCTAAAAAATGAAACACTCTCAATTGGTTCGGATGATCCTGTCCGGCGCATTAATACTATTCATTGGTTTAAATCAGCTCACAGCTGCTATTCGTGGAGGCGATCACATCGCCATCGTTGGCAATACCTTCGCGGATCAATTGCGTAATCACGGTTACCTGGAAACCTTATTACTCAATGAGTTTACCGCAGATCCTATTTCAATGCGTAACCTGGGGTGGGGAGGCGACACCCTAACGACTCGAGATCGACCCACGAATTTCCCGACTGAGGAATCCACGCTGACCGAGCATCAAGCGGATGTGATCATTGCCTGCTTTGGGATGTTCGAATCCTTTGCAGGAGAGGCCGGACTGGAAAATTTTAAATCTGATTTAATCGCCTTTATTCAATCCCATGAAGGAAAGCAGTACAACGACGAATCTGAGGTTCGATTGATTCTAATTTCCCCCATTGCCTACGAAAACCTTGGAACCCTAACACCCAATTGGAAGCAGCGAAACAAGGACTTAAAGCGATATACCGAATCTATGGGTGAGGTAGCTCAAAAACATGGAATTCCCTTTGTCGATTTATACACACCCACACGCACCTTATTTGACGATGAATCTAACTCACAGCTCACCACGAATGGAGTTCATCCAAATGACTTTGGTTACTGGGCCATAAGCAGTCTGGTCTTTAAGGAACTGATGGCCATGGACTCTAAGCGGGCAACCCCGTGGCGTATGCGCATCGATGCTAAATCAGGGAAGACGGAATCAAACGGTGTCGCTCTATCCGATTTCTCTCTGCGTGGAAATCAATTTAGCTTTCAGGTTGAGGAACGAAGTAGTCCCTTTGTGCCTCCGCCACAAGAAGGTGAACTGCCAGCCTTGCTAAAGGACTTTCGTGACACGCTGGTGATTGAAAACCTGGAACCCGGTGAATACTCATTGGTAGTGGATGGAGTGCCGGTGGTTACAGCTACCCATGAACAATGGGCTCAGGGGGTTCCGATTGACTCAACCCCTGCCCACAGAGATACCGAAGAATACCGGGAAGCAGTGGTGGATAAAAACACCCAATTCGTCTACAGCTGGAAAGCGCTTAACCAGGTTCATATTGTGGGGGAGCGGAGAAATTCCAGTAGCGGTCGAGCCCTGCCAGCAGAAGTGAAAGCGTTTAATAAACTGACCAAACAAAAAGATAAAGGCCTGGGTGGTGGCACGGAACGTAAGACAAGAAACTGGCAAGTGTTGCCCAATGAAAAACTCACAAACTAGAGGCTGATTTTATGACACACTTTTTTCCAATCTTGCTGATATTGTCCCTGTCCTCATCGGTGCTCCTAGCCCAGCAAGCTTCAGGCATTAAGACGGCAAACCTAAAAGGCGCGGATCTCGATTTATTGAATAACCATGATCCAGCGTCGGAGCTGGAAAACTTTGAGTTGATGGACGGTTACGAAATCAACCTCTTTGCAGCTGATCCCATGTTAGCGAACCCAATTCATATGGTTTGGGATTCGCGTGGCCGGTTATGGGTCGCTTGTTCCTGGGCGTATCCACAAATCAAACCCGGGGATGTAGCCAATGATAAAATTATCATTCTTGAAGACACTGATAATGATGGGGCGGCTGATAAATCTACGGTCTTTGCCGACGGGCTTTATTTGCCCACTGGGATCGAGCTGGCCAATGGCGGTTGCTATGTAGGTCAGTCACCCGACATTTACTTTCTTAAAGATACGGACGGTGATGATGTCGCTGATGTGAAGGAATTGGCCCTCACCGGTTTTGGCATTGAAGATAATCATCACTCGATCAGTGCCTGGCGACGTGGACCCGGTGGTTGGATCTATTTTCAGGAAGGCATCTTTCTCCATGCTCAGGTTGAAACTCAGCATGGATTGGTTCGTAACTACAATGGTGGGGTCTATCAATTTAACCCAAGGACCGGAGAGCTGAAAGTATTCGTCAAAGGAACTGGAGGAAATCCCTGGGGCCATGTATTCGATAAATGGGGACAATCATTTATGGTTAATAATCCTCGCATCATGTATCTTTCGCCAAGCTCGGGTGCTTTTAAGGAGAATACACGTGTAGCACCCCTTATTAGCACGGAGAAACAATGCGGGGGTGACCTGGTCACAGGAACCCACTTGCCCGACGAATTGCAGGGGCAATTGCTGACCTGTCGATTTAAGAGCCGTTCTATTATCCGTTACGAATTCATCGAAGATGGGGCCGGTTACTCGGCCAATGTCCTGGAACCGTTGGTGACATCGAAACACCCAAATTTTCGTCCAGTGGATTGCAAGATCGGTCCTGATGGAGCCATCTATGTCGCGGATTGGTATAACTCGATCATTAATCATGCTCAGCACGATTTTCGGGATCCTCGTCGGGACCACGAGCATGGACGGATATGGCGAATCACTCACAAGGACCGACCATTAGCAGAAAAGCCAAAGCTATATGGTGCCACGATAGACTCACTCGTTTCCCAGTTGGGAAGTCCTGAGGCCTGGACCAGGCATCAAGCTCGGAAAGAGTTAAGCGAACGCAATCCTGATCAGGTTTTAGCTGCGGTTGAAAACTGGGCCTCATCACTGAATTCAAATTCTCCTGATTACGCTCACGGATTAGTTGAGTCAATGTGGGCCTGTCAAAATGTCGAACGAGCCAGTGAAATGATTCTGACTAAGATTATCCAATCAGATAGTCCTCACGCCCGTTCAGCTGGAGCTCGTGTGATTCGTTATTGGCATGATCAACTCTCTGATCCTGTTGGCATGATTGCTAAACTGGCGGATGATCCTTTTCCACGCACTCGCATGGAGGCCGTTCTCTCCGCTGGCTTTATTCCTGAAGAAGATATCCTCCCGGCCTTATTGAATGTACTAAATCACGAGCGAGACAAATTTATCAATGCAGCCATACCATCCACTATGGCCGCCTTGGAATCGGAATACATACCTGCATTGGAAAATGACTCACTCAACTTTTTTGATCCTAAACACCGTCTCTTCGCCGAACAGTCCGCTGGTCTCGGGTTGGACAAACGCTTGATTTCCTTACTCAGAGAGTCTAATCCTTCGACGTCGGAGATTAATGAAGTCGCAAAGCAATTTTCAGCGAATCCAACCGCAAAGCTTATCCGCATTCTAGTAAATGCAATTGGGAAAGGGGGTCTACCATCAGACGAAGCTGTGATAGGGATGTTGAATGAACTCCAGAAAATCGGTGCCAAGGGTAATTTGAAACCGGGGCGCTATTTCCAAAACTTATTATCGGAGTTAACTCATCCCAATGATGAGGTCGCTGCCGGAGTCGCTGCCAGCCTTGGCAGTTGGCAATATCGAGAAGGAGGTGAGGATTTATTAAATGCACTAAACGATAAAGGTCGCTCCTCCAATGTTCGTTCAGCAGCTGCGGTTTCCTTGGCTCAATTAGGTCAGACCCAATACGTAAATGAATTAAAAGCTTTAGCTGAATCTGGCGATATTGAAACTCGCTACCATGCCGTGACGGGGCTGGCTGTAGCCGACATGGACGATGCAAAAGTTGCGGTTGCCTCTGTCTTGTCTGAAGATCCCGGAAAAGCTGATCCGGTAGCGCTCGTACAGAGTTTTACGAAAATCCGAAGAGGTGACGGCATTCTAGCAGACGCTCTGACAGATGTAGCGATTCATCCCAAGGTCATGTCAGCGGTTGCTACCTTTCATCGTCAAACAGGTCAGCTACCCAATAGGCTTTGGGAATTATTTTTGGAGCCCACTAAGGCTGCATTGAGTGCATTGCTTTTAAAACAAGACAGGGATAAACTCACTTTCGATGTCGATCGTTATGGAGTCGCTGCTCGTGGAGAAATGATTTTCCGTAGACCTGAAGTCGCCTGTATTAGCTGTCATGGTATCGGCTCCGTCGGGCCTACGCTCGGCCCCAATCTCGTGGCGGTTGGTACTGCAGCTTCAACCAGCTATATGATCGAAGCCATCTTGGAGCCCAATGCATCCATTGCAGAGCACTATGAAAACCTCATGTTTGCGATGACGGACGGAACCAACCATATGGGAGTAATCAGTTTTCAAAATGAACAGGAAGTGATCATACAGGATTCGGCTCAAGGAGGAAAAGAAATTGCTCTTCCGGTGGCAAATATTGCTCAGCGCACCCTGATGCCGTCCCTTATGCCAGCAGGTTTGGCAGACCAATTAAATAGCCGACAGGAGTTTCTAGATCTAGCCAAATTTCTGTCCTTGCTTGGACAACCTGGACCGTATGCAAACACTGAACGTCCTTTTATTCGCAAGTGGCATACCGCTCCGGCAACGAGCAATGACTTACCCTCAAATATCTCCAACTGGACAACTGTCTATAGCCAGGTGAATGGCGAACTTCCATTTATTGAACTGGGAGATAAGTCACGGGTATTTGCACAGGGGTTTGTCAATGTTCAGGTAGGCGGCCAACTGATACTGGACTTAAATGACACGAAAGGACTGCAACTTTGGGTAAATGGCGAAAGTAAAGGTATCACCGATACGATATCTCTGCCAAAGGGTAATCACTCAATCACCTTCGCAATTGAGCCTGAAAAGCGAAACGACACGGGTCTTTTGGTAGAACTGAAAGCAGCCGCAGGATCCTCCATCAAATTTCAGCCTGAAGGGGGAATTTAGTTTATTCTCCTCCTCGCTGTTAAGCTCCAGGTTTTTAGAATAGCGGCTGTCTGAATAGATTAAATCATAGAATTCTATTTATCCAGAATTGTCCTAAGTTGCTTCGACATCCTGTCTACTTGCTTTGAACGATTCGCATAATGGTTCTTCTGTTCACTAATGTTGTTCTTCAAGTTATAGAGTTCACCTTCCGAACCTCGTTTACCTTTACGTGGAAGCATCAACTTCCAGTCACCCGTTCGAATGGAATTCGTGTCATGAATGATCGGTGGACGAACGGGTAGTTCTTCTCCGTGCATGGAGGCTAAAAAACTCACACTGTCTCGGGCAGCGTTCTTAGGCACCGCATCCAGTCCGATCAATTCAGTGAAGGTAGCAAACATATCGGCGAATGAAATGGTGTAATCGTTAATTGAGCCTGATTGGATAGTCCCTGGCCAACGCATGATGAAAGGGACTCGATGGGCGCCTTCCCAAAGTGTTCCTTTTCGACCCCGCAAGGGACCTGTCGAGGAATGTCTGAAATGTTCGGTGTTTTCCTCATACCAGACAGGACCGTTATCACTGGAAAAAATAACCAGGGTATCGTTGGCCAAACCGGTGTCATTCAGTGTCTGCATTAACTTACCCACAGTAGCGTCTATTTGCATAACAAAGTCGCCCCACATACCGACTTTACTCTTCTCCTGGAACTCTTTCGTTGGCAACCAAGGCGTGTGAGGTGAGGGGAAGGCGAGGTAAAGAAATAAGGGCTTTTATGAGCCACTAGCGGAGTAGGCCTGGAGGACCTTTTGTGACTCTTGCAAAAATCGTGGCGTAACCTCTTCGTGAACGAAATCAGAGCCAATAGGTCCTTCTCGCCAGAAGGCACCCTGAATACGATTCCAACCATCCGGATCGCCTTCACTGGTCCGTGCTTGAATGGTTTCCGTAGGCTCGGCGGTTGCTTTACGATTTCTAATATAGAAATAAGGTGGAATATCCAGTGAGGCATGCATACCGAAAAAGCTATCAAATCCACGGTCTGCCGGGCCACCTGTGATTGGATTGGAATGATCGAAGATCGCTGGTCCCGCTTTTTGTGGAGGCATGTCAAATCCCTGGTGCCATTTTCCCACCATGGCCGTTTGGTAACCGTTCGCTTGCAGGAGTGAAGCAATTGTCCACTGACTTTTATGCGTGGTTGGCTGCTCCTTCACTTTAAGTTCAGCACGAACGGCGAAAACCCCAGTCATTAGCGCGTAACGGGATGGCACACAGGTAGAACCCCCGGAATGCGCATCGGTAAATCGCATGCCTTCAGCCGCCAATTGGTCCAAGTGGGGCGTATCGATTTTGCCTTCCGGATTATAGGCTCGGATATCTCCGTATCCCAAATCATCGGCCAGGATAAAGACGATGTTTGGCTTTTCCCCGATTCCGATCGAGCAGAAGGCAGTAAATAGAAGGGCAAAGAGTCGTTTTTTCATCTTAAGGTAGAAAACGATGAAAGGGGTGGTCATAGACGACTGCAACTAATTCTCAGTTTTGGCCTTTACCTCCAATTGATCTGGATTCTATGGAAAGGTTCTGCATAAACAAAGACTATGAACTACCTTAGGAAGATTACCCTTACCCTGTTATCATTCTTGTTTGCTGCATCCTTATGGGCTTCTGATCGCCAGCCCAACATCGTTTTGATCATGATCGATGATGCGAGCTGGGAGTGTTTTGGTCCCTACGGAGCTGTAGACTATAAGACTCCTAATATTGATGCCTTGGCTTCTAAGGGGATGAAGTTTGATCAAACCTATTCTACTCCCATTTGTACGCCGTCTCGGGTTAAGTTGATGACCGGCCAATATAATTTCCGAAACTACACTCACTTCGGTTATTTGAACCCGAAAGATAAGACCTTCGGCCATAAGCTGCAAGATGCAGGTTACAGAACCGCCATTGCCGGCAAATGGCAGCTTAATGGGCTGTATCACAATGCGCCTGATTCAATGGATACGAAACGCCCAATAAAAGCCGGCTTCCACGAATCGCTTCTTTGGCAAGTGACTAAAGGAAAGGGATTGGCCAATGGAGGTGGCGAGAGATATTGGAATGCGCCTTTAGAGCACAACGGTGAGCACATTTCCAGAGAGGAAAACTGGGGTAAATATGGCCCCGATATGTTCACTGATTTTATCTGCGACTTCATGGAGAGAAATAAGGAAGACCCATTCTTTGTTTATTACCCCATGGTGCTTGTTCACGATGTGTTTGTGCCGACTCCTGATACACTTGGGGACACGCCGTTGGATGTGGCCAATAAAATGCCTAAGGAACCGCATCTGCGAAAAAAACACTTTGTAGCCATGGTGAATTACATGGATAAGCTGATAGGCAGGATTGTTTCTCAGATCGATAATCTTGGCATCGCCGAAGATACCATTTTTATGCTTACCTGCGACAACGGCACCGACACCAAGATAACGTCGACCTGGAATGGCATAGAGCTTCAAGGAGGTAAGGGCGGAACCACTGACCGAGGAACTCATGTCCCCCTTTTTGCGTATTGGAAAGGTCATACACCCCAAGGAGGCATATCCAATGATCTGATCGAATTCACTGATTTCTATCCGACCTTGGCCGAAGCCGCTGGTGCCGAAATGGGCCCAAGAGACCCCATTGATGGCATTAGCTTCCTTCCCTTGTTAAAAGGAGAAAAGAGGACGGCCGAACGAAATTGGCAATTGAATCATTATCAACCCTACTGGGGGCCGATGCCGGGACAGTATATTCGGAACAAGGATTTCAAACTCTACCGTGATGGACGCCTTATTCATGTCTCTAAAGATCTCTTTGAGGAAAAGGATTTGGCGGGTAGCAATAACAAGCAGGCGCAATCTGCCAAAGAGGAATTAGCTTCCGTCCTACACCAGGTTCCCGATGTGATTCCAGGCAACAGGGATAGGAGAGAAGTGCATCGACCGGTGTATCCAGGAATTCATGACCTGCTTCGGGATCCTGGAGATTGAGGTAAGCATTGGCAGTAAGCTATTCTGCTACTATTTTCATGCCCTGGGCATATTCTTCTTCCGGTAAGCCAAGGGTGTGACGCCTATGTGTTTGCGAAAATGCTGAGTGAATGAACTTTGGTCGTAGAAACCTAAAGACTGTGCCAAATCTGATATGGTGCGTTCGGTGTTTCTAAGCTCTTCACAAGCGGCCTGAATACGAGTCTTAATCAAAAAGGATTGCGGAGTTGTATTAAACGCCTCTTTGAACCGTCGATTAAATTGACGGACCGACATGCCCACCATTTTTGCCAGATCAGAAAACAGAATCTGTTCAGTGAAATGTGAGCGAAGATATTCAACCGCTTTATGAAATTGAAGATTAGGGTAGAGGGTGTTCTCTCCACGAACCAAACTCTTTACGGTTCCCATTACGCCAATGATGTCTCCCTCATGATTGAATACGGGGAATTTATTTGTCAGAAACCAGTCCGGTAACCCTTGTGAGTCGAAGAACAGTTCAAGGATATCCAGTTTTGGTTTTCCCGTATTAAGGATCTCCAAATCGTCTCTGCGAAAGTTCTCGGCCAAGCGTTGTGGGAATAATTCAAAATCGTTCTTCCCAATGAGATCAGCTTCGGAGTCGACTCCTAGTCGCTCCCAAAATCTTTTATTTGCTGCGATTAGTTCCAGTTTATTGTTCTTCGCAAAGAATGAAATTCCTGGAATATGGTTAAACAAGATATCAAAATGACTGTCTGGTGCGATCTCGGCCAGAAACTGGTCTTTCTCTACTAGCGATGATTTTCCTTCAGTCATTGATCGGCCAAGATCTAATAAATATAGACCAAGACTTCCAAGACTTATTTTTCTGTTACATCTAGAATGCCTACCTTGAAAACCCCACGTTTGTATTCTCGTTATATTTTACTCATCCTGGCAGCTCTATTCTCATTCACTGGCTGCAAACAGGCTTCTGGAATATTATTGCCCAGGAATGTGCACGAAGGCCCAATTAGAGTATTGTTTCTTGGTGACGAGGAAGAAAACCATCGCTCCGATTTATACTATCCCATGCTTCAGCAAGCATTGGGACCCAATGCCATTTACTTCGATTACGTGACAACCGTTGAAGAAGCCTTGGGAGATGGGGATTTTTTAAACCGATTCGATTCGCTTCTAATTTATGCGAATCACAAGGAGATCACTCCGCTTCAGTGGGAAAACCTCAATGCGTTTATTGACTCTGGGGGTGGATTCCTGCCCATACATTGTGCCAGCTGGTGTTTCCAGAATGAGCCTGGATTTGACCAATTAGTAGGTGGCCGTTTTGCGGGACATAAAAAGGGCGTATTTAAGGTATCAACGATTGAACCAGAACACCCGGCCATAGCAGGCGTTCCGGAACTGGAAGCCTGGGACGAAACTTATTTTCACAAAAACCATAACGAAAAGGATCGCACCATTCTTCAAGTTCGTGAAGTAGCCGGGCGAGATGATAACATCACTAAACCCGAGCCCTGGACTTGGACCAGGACCCAGGGCAATGGAAGGATCTTCTACACAGCCTCGGGACATGACGAACGTGTCTGGGGACGAAGCGAGTTTCATGAACTTCTCAAGTCCGGAATTCTTTGGTCCGTAGGCGATGAGAGACTTGCTAGTTATCAGAGCTTTATCAATGGACGCACACCGCTCTCCTATGAAAAGCGTGACAACATTCCCAACTACGAAAACCGACCTGAGCCATTGCCTTATCAACTACCTTTGTCTGGTGAGGATAGTATAAGTTACACCCGAGTGCCTGTGGGCTTTCGCCTGGAGCTATTCGCCAGTGAACCAGATATCGTTAACCCGGTTTGCATGGCTTGGGATGAACTTGGGCGGCTGTGGGTAGCAGAGACGATCGATTATCCAAATGAGATAACTTCAAGCCGCCAAGGACGCGACAATATCAAAATATTGGAAGATACAGATGGAGATGGGAAATGCGACAAGGTCACAGTTTTTGCGACGGGACTAAATATTCCTACATCAATCACCTTGGCTAATGGGGGAGTGATCGTTGCCCATGCACCCGATTTCTTATTTCTAAAAGATACCGATGGAGATGACGTAGCCGATGTGCGGGAAGTGCTCAACACCGGTTGGGAGATACGCGATACCCATGCTGGGCCTTCAAACTTGCGATATGGATTTGATAACAAGATATGGGGCACGGTGGGCTACGCTGGATATCGAGGACCACTGGCAGAGGGTGAAGGCTATATTCGGATGGGGATTTATACCATGACACCCGAAGGAAAGGACCTAACCTTTATGCATCAATTCAACAACAACACCTGGGGCATGGGGTTCATGGAATCGGGTGAGGTGTTCGGATCAACTGCCAATAACAATCCGGCATTCTTTGGAGGTTTTCCAGAAACCGGGTATGCCGCTGATCCAGGTATGTCGGCCAAGATGATCGCCGATACGCCGACCTTCCATCCCATTACTCCCAATGTGCGGCAAGTAGATGTATTTGGAGGCTACACTGCGGGCTCGGGCTACGCTTTCGCAACGTCTGGTAATTTTCCTGAATCCTGGCGGAGTAAGGTTTCTTTTCTGGCCGGACCCACAGGCAATCTACTTGGCATGTATAAAAACATTCCAGATGGATCCGGGTATGTGGCAAAAAACAATTTCTCACTTATCGCCAGTGCTGATGAATGGTTCTCACCTATTATGGCCGAGGTAGGTCCGGATGGAAATTTATGGGTGGCTGACTGGTATAACTTTATCATTCAGCACAATCCTACACCCTCTGCTGTCCGAGGAGGTTATGATGCTGAGCGCGGAACTGGTAATGCTCATGTAAATCCCAATCGTGACCGTCAGCACGGTCGTATTTATCGATTGATTTGGGAAGGAGCAAAAGAACCCTCTATTCATTCACTGGCTGGAGCGAGTTTTGACCAATTGGTTGCTGCTTTAAAAGACGACAATATGTTTTGGCGCTTAACCGCTCAACGCCTATTGGTTCAACAACAAGCAACTGGGGTTGAGGAATCCCTAAAGGAACTTCTCATGGCTGGTGGATTTCCTGGCTTACATGCGTTTTGGACCTTACAGGGTCTTGGGGAACTGGATGCGGCGCTTCATCAATCTGCTTTATTGCACAAAGATCCAGTCCTGCGAAAAGCGGCTGCTACGGCTCTTGGGAATAGCGAACAGGATAAAACGCTGCTTATTGATACGGCCATTCTTGCAGACGAAGATCTCGGCGTGAGGCGGACTGCGTTTACTGCCTTGGCGCATCTGCCAAAAGACGGGGCACTGGAAGGCATGATTAAGCGGCTTTATCAGGAAACTATAAATCGCGAAGACCTCTGGCTCTCTGTTGCATTGAAAGCCGCCGCGGCTAACCAGGGAGTGAATTTAGGAGCTTCCATTCTCGGTCCCAATCATTTGCAACACGGTTCATTTGAAAACGTAATTGATGGAATTCCCGAAGGTTGGACGCTGACCGAATCGAATAACTATGGAAATACGAACTTGTATTTTAAACGGGCAGAAAAAGATCGGTATGACCCTAAATCGGGAAGCAATCTGTTCACGATTGTAGCAGACAAGGGCGCTACCTTTACTTGGAGTACGACTGCTGAAGTAAAAGCTAATACTAATTACCGTTTAGCTACTTGGGCAGCCGCACCAGCCTTACGCGAAGGGAATGGATTCTATATTGGGATCGATGAAATCCCGGAAGCGAAAAGTGGTACTCAACGCTGGCAAATGGCCTGGGAGGAGAGAGAGGTTTTCTTTAATTCTGGTGATCATGAAAATTTGACGGTGAATATTAATTACACTGGCGGAAGACCCTTCGATGGGAAAATGATTTTTGATGATTTCACTTTATCTGAGGTGCTAGGAAATGAAGATACCGAACTTCAAGGTGATGCTGCTAAGGGAAGGCAGATTTTTCACGAACACGAAATGGCTACATGCATACGTTGTCATCAGGTCAACGGTGAGGGTGGAGTGGTAGGCCCGCTGTTAGATGGCATAGCTGGAAGAAAAGATGCCAACTATTTACGCGAGAGTTTAGTCGATCCACAGGCAACGATTGCAGAAGGATTTCCCGTAGAAGTATCCCCGATGCCTCCGTTTGGAGTACTTCTTTCTCCGCAGGAACTGGAAGATGTGCTAGCGTATTTGCTGACTTTAAAATAAAAACTTAGAAACGAAAGTTAACCACAGATGAACTCAGATAAACTCAGATTCATGAAATACGTGATTGGGCATTTGCGTACATGTGCGTCTATTGTCAGGCCTTCTCATTTCAGTCGTGAAGTGGTTAATAATTCCATCAAATAGTATACCCATATGAGTGATAAGAAAATCAATATAGCCATCGTCGGTCTCGGATTCGGCGCCGAGTTCATTCCCATCTATCAAAAACATGCTCAAGCGAACATGTATGCCATTTGCCAGCGCACCGAATCTGCGCTCAATGAAGTAGGCGACAAGTATGGAGTGGAAAAACGCTATACCGATTATAATGAGTTGCTTAAAGACCCAGAGGTGGATGCCGTCCACATAAACTCACCTATCCCAAATCATGCAGAACAATCGATTGCCGCACTAAAGGCCGGCAAGCATGTGGCCTGTACCGTGCCTATGGCAACTTCGGTAGAAGACTGCTTGGAGATCATTCGTTTGGTCAATGAAACTGGCTTAAAATACATGATGATGGAAACCGTGGTTTACTCGCGCGAGTTCCTCTACATGAAAAAACTTTTTGAGGATGGTGAGCTAGGCAAATTGCAATTTCTCCAAGCATCCCATCAACAGGACATGGATGGATGGCCTGGTTATTGGCCAGGTCTACCGCCGATGTACTATGCTACACACTGCGTCGGTCCAGTCCTTGGTTTGCCGAAAAAGGATGCAGAATATGTGAGCTGTTTTCCATCAGGAACTATCCGCGAAGAGATGCATCATCACTACAATTCTCCATTCGCAATTGAGACCACTCATATCAAAATGCGGGACAGCGACCTGACGGCACGCATCATCCGGTCACTATTTGATGTTGCTCGTCAGTATCGCGAAAGCATCGATGTCTACGGCGTTGATAAATCAGTCGAATGGCCATTGATCGAAGGCGAACCCCTGGTCGTTCACACGGCAAAGAAACCGGAACCTGAAATCCCTGAGAAGGTGCAATGCCCTGACTTTGGTCATCTGCTACCCGATGAAGTGGCTCCCTTTACGCTTGGCGGTGTTTACGGCGGTGATGAAGGAGACGAGGAGCATTTGTCTTTCACTCAGGGTGCCGGCCACGGCGGTTCCCACCCTCATCTGGCTCATGAGTTTGTGGATGCACTGATCCAAGGCCGTGACCCATGGCCCAACGCCAAGCAATCGGCCAATTGGACCTGCACCGGTATTCTCGCCCATGACTCAGCGCTAAAGGGCGGGGAACTGGTTAGACTACCGGATGAGACGTTCTCTGAGTAAGGTTTCAGTGTTCAGGTGTCGGATGTCAGTAAGTTACTGAACCCTGACACCTGTAGGATAACATATTTAAATCCAGGCTTATATGACCAAGAAATTAACAATCTTTGTTCTGGTCTCATTTCTTTTCCTGACACCTTTGTTCAGCAAACAACCCAATATCTTATTCATCGCGGTCGATGATATGAATGATTGGATTGGGCCACTTGGAGGATTGGATATTGCCAAGACACCTGGGTTGGATCGATTGGCTGCAGAAGGCGTTACTTTTGCCAATGCGCATTGTGCATCACCTGCGTGTGCCTCTTCGCGTTTGGCCAATATGACTGGTGTTCAACCGTCCAAATCCGGTGTTATGCAAAACGTCTGGTTTGACGGACCTAAATGGCGGGAGATTCCGATTCTTAAAGACATAGAAACGGTTGAGCAGTTTTTTAAGAACCGTGGATATGAAACTTTGGCGGGCGGAAAGATCTATCATTCACTCGCTCCACCGTGGCTTACCTCGAATCAAGCGGATCCGGATGGTTGGGATTTTTATTATCCGAGTATTTCTGTTCCCATGGGCCATCAAATCAGTGCCCCTGAGGATGTTATCAATCCAGAGCAGTTTGAAGGAGGTCGGCATAAGTGGTTCACATGGGGGCCGATTCAAGCGGAAGATAAAAAAATGATCGACCACCAGTTGGTTGATTGGGTGCGCTACGAATTAAATCGTCCGCGGGAACATCCACTCTATCTCGCTTGTGGTATTTTTCGACCCCACATGCCTTGGGAGGTGCCGCAAAAGTATTTCGACATGTATCCACTCGAGGATATTCCAGAGCTGGAGATAGCAGAGCATGATCTGGAAGATGCCTTGGTCCACATTCGACGAGGCTGGCATAAGTTTGTCTTGGAGAATAAGCAATGGAAGCATGTGATTCAGGCCTACTTGGCGTCCATCAGTTTTGCGGATGCTCAAATCATGCGACTATTGGATGCGCTTGAGGAATCAGGAAAAGCCGATGAAACTATAGTAGTGCTTTGGTCGGATCATGGCATGCATATTGGAGAAAAAGAAAATTTGGAAAAATTTACTCTCTGGGAAGAGTCAACCCGCGTTCCTTTTTTCGTGAAAGCACCTGGTATTGGAAAAGCCGGTACCGTGATCAGCGAACCTGTCAGCTTGCTGGATGTTTACCCGACGTTGGTAGATTTGGCTGGCTTCGACACGCCTGAACATTGCAATGGAGTAAGCGTAGTGCCGCTACTTGAGAATCCGAATAAGAAACGTGATCACCGGGCTTTAACCAGTTTCACATTTCCCGGGGAGAAGACAGGACATTCACTGAGAGGTGCTCGGTATCGGTATATTTACTACGAATGGAATCACTTGGAAGAGTTGTATGACCATGAGAATGACCCTCATGAGTTTGTGAACCTGGCTTATGATTCAAGATTCGGAAGCCAAATCAAAGACATGCGGAATGAACTGGTGAGCCGAGTTGATGAGGTGAGTTTGAAATCTATTTCCAAGCCTCCTGCCGGTTATACGGTGAGAGCGGGCAGAGTGATGGCTAATGAATATGAATCCATGACGGAAGTTCCATTGCCGAAAGAACGGCCCAAAGTTCAGGGGATACGATGAGTGATGGTCGGCCAATGGTGTCACCACCATTGCTACTTTTTGTTTAGTGTAGCCATGGTCGAGAGACCATGGAGAATGTATTTATAAGTTCTGATATCTTTTATGAAAATATACTTAATCCATCTTCTGCTGATCGTCTTTATTTGTTCACCTTTGAAGTCCGAGCGCCCCAACGTAATTCTCATCCTGGTCGACGATATGGGTTGGTCAAATATCGGGTGTTACGGCGGCATGGTTGAAACACCCAATATCGATCGCTTAGCCTCCGATGGACTACGTTTTGATCAATTCTACAATGCAGCTCGTTGTTGTCCTACCCGGGCTACTTTGATGACAGGGCTTCATCCACATCAGGTAGGCATAGGTCATATGACCTTACCCATGAGTAATAACGAAGATGCTCCTCCGGGAGTATCCAGAGGTTATGTGGCTTTGACCGAGGAAGATATGGCCGACGTGCCTTCTGCGTATCAAGGATATCTCTATTCACATATTCCAACCTTGCCAGAAATGCTGCAAGAAGCGGGATACGGAACTTATATAACGGGAAAATGGCATTTGGCTTCCGGGCAACCAGAAACTTGGCCTACTCAGCGTGGCTTTGATCGCTTCTATGGGCACCTGGCTGGAACGTCCGACTTCTTTGATCCAAGAAATTTGTACCGCGGCAATAATCCTATTCGAGCTCATGTTGAGCGTTACTACATTACGGATGCGATTTCGGAAGAAGCCATCGATTACATTACAGATCATCAGAATGAACGAGTAGGTGAACCGTTCTTTCTCTACCTGGCCTATAATGCGCCTCACTTTCCTCTCCAATGCATGCCCGAGGATTATGAAAAATATCGAGGACGATTTATGGAGGGCTGGGATGTGCTGCGCGCCAAACGACTAGCAAAGCAGAAAGAAATGGGATTAGTCCCCAAAAACACCAAACTGGCTCCTCGTCCTGATGTGGTACCAGCTTGGGATACGTTAACACCCGAAAAGCAAAACGAGATGGATGCGATCATGTCTACCTACGCAGCCATGGTGGATCGGGTGGATCAAAATATCGGCAAACTCATTAAGCACCTGGAGGACACCAATGACCTGGAGAACACCTTGATTTTCTTTTTATCAGACAATGGAGGAGAAGCGGAGACGGGACCGCTTGGTCAATTTAAGTTTGAAGATTTGGGGCAATACGGAAAAGGCGGCAACAAATACGGCCGTGGCTGGGCCACCCTGTCGAATACGCCGTTTCGCGAATACAAACATTATACTCATCAAGGAGGCGTTCAGACTCCCATGGTCGTGCATTGGCCAGACGGGATAAGTGCTGGACCAAAAAACCGTTTTGTTCGCCAGTATGGTTACTTGCCTGATATTGTTGAAACGATCATGGATGTTGCAGACGCGAGTCGTCCTTCTCATTACAAAGGAAAAAAAGTTCCGAGAGGAGAAGGTGTTAGTTTTGTGGAAACGCTAAAAGGCAGCAATATTCCCATTCATCAGGAGCCCATATGTATTGAGCACGAAGGAAATCGAATATCCCGGCTTGGTCGATGGAAGCTGGTATCCTATTACGACAAACCCTGGGAGCTTTTTGATTTGGATGCTGACCGCAGTGAATCCAATGATCTGATTAATAAGTATCCAGACATCGCCAAGAAGCTCATAAAAGCCTACGACGAATGGGCTGAGCGAGCAGGAGTCATTCACTGGGATGAAGCACAACACTTCAGTGTTTACGAGATACGTAAGGCAAAGCGGGCGCGGGAGAATAATTAGGGGCTAATACTACGACGCATCCATTCTTGTCTTGGTAGAAAATAAGATCTGCAAGAGTTGATTGGACCATAGAGGGAGTCTCATATAGTGGTGGTTAATTCATTTCAGATGATCGCTTGCCTCAGCTGGCAGGTCAGTTCTTAGTGATTTTTTCCTCTTTGAAGTATTTTCTTCCTACTACCCATTCGAATGAAATCTATATCTGTCGTTGCTCTTTTTGTGTCTGTAATTTCTGCTGCTGAAGACTGGCCTCAAGGAGGTGGCCCTTCGGGTGATTTTCAGATTGAAGAGAATCATCCAACTGAATGGAGCGTAGCGCTTGATCAAAACATCGCATGGAAAGCAACACTCCCTGAAACCGGACAAAGCACACCCATTGTTTCAAATGGTAAGGTGTTCTTTTCTACTGTGAAGCAGGTTCAAAAGGATACGAAACTAGCTAGCGATATTGTCGCTTGGTGTGTGGATGCAAAATCCGGAAAGGTTCAGTGGAAGCGACCTATCCCAGGACCGTATCCATTAAGAATATCAGGAGCTTTTAGTGACAGTAGCTCTCCACCCGCGGTGTGCGATGGTGAGCGGGTCGTCTTTAGCAATGCCTCGGGGACGATTGTGTGTTTTGACCTTATAGATAAAACCGTCTGGAAGCGTGACTTATTGACCGTGGGGCTGTCCATTCCATTTCTGCATGATGGGAAGCTCATCTATACGTCCCATAGTTATCCTCCTGAGGAAGGAAAATTTCCACACACCCATAAAGATGAGCCTTTTCAGAAGTGGACCAAATTACAGGCTTTGAATATAGAAACGGGGGAAGAAGTGTGGACGACCAGCTGTGGGGTGAACATGGGCTGTGCTATACTTCCTCAAAGACTTAGCGACGGTCGCTCCGTTGCTTTGGTTGGACGCAGGGGAGGGCACTCTCCGCCGGAACGACCAGAAGGCGTGTCACTGGTGAACCTGAATACTGGAACTACCATGTGTACGCTACCGCTTGAGGGTTACATGAGCACACAGACGAATCTTATTCGAAACGATAAGGTTCATATCTTTCACAAGGCTTCACACCTGACCTTGAATGCCGTATCCGGACAAATTGAGAAACAGGTCTCAATTATTGATGATATTTCTACGCGCAAACGTAGTGGAGATGCTTGGACCTCCACTCGAGTAACCTTGGAATCCAAAAAAGGAAGGATGATCACTCAGGGATCGAACTTGTTAGTAGGAAATTATCACTATTATCGCAGTTATACCTCGCCCTATCTAGGTCCAGTAAACGTGGATACAGGCGCTGTAGAGCACTTGGAATTACCTCTACAGCTTTCACGAGTTCCTGGAGATGAAGAGCAATTCAAGTGGTACGTGGCGCCGAGATCTAAGGATGAGCCGGAAATGAGACTCCAAGCCTTTGCAGAGAACGATATGATCAATTCGAGGGGATATGTTGTATTTGATGATGCACGTTCCAAAGGAAATGGCTGGGGACATATCGCTGCACCAACGATGTCTGTGGCGGGGGACTACCTGTGCATTCCCGTTATGAGCGGGACGGTGTATGTCATCAGACACGATGTGAATGTGCTCAACGAAAGTGCTATAGAGGCCGTTAATGATTTAGGCCCCGTGGGCAAATCCTGGACGCGGGCTAGTCTTTCTTTCTCAAACGGAAAGGTATTCGCTCATACAATTCGTGAATTAATCGCCATAGGAAATTAGGGATGATGAAGAATTATAAGTTTATCGCGCTGTTATTATTTGTTTCGTTCCTGAACACCTACTCTCAAACGAAACCAAACATCATCCTCATGATGGCAGACGACATGGGGATGGGAGACACAAGCGCTTACCAGGACTTTACCGGAAATGCAGACGAAGTACAGGTGCACACCCCACAGATGGAACGATTGGCAGAACTAGGTATGCGCTTCACGGATGCGCATACTCCATCTTCGAGGTGCACGCCTACCCGGTATGGCTTACTTACAGGCCGCTATCCGTGGCGTAATCGTTTAAAGCACTGGGTGCTCTTTGGCTCTCAAGGCGACCCCATGATTGAGGCTGATCGACCCACCATTGCCTCCATGCTAAAAGACAACGGTTATAAAACAGCTATGTTTGGCAAGTGGCATGTAGGGCTTCGCTATCGTCAGTCGGATGGGCGTCCAGCAGCAGGTTGGGACGATGCAGATCTTACTAAGCCACTACACACTTCTCCTCTGGATCATGGATTCGATGTAGCACGATACACTTCGCGTTCACACAAGTCATCCGGTCCGGACATTAAGGATGGAAAGACGGTGAATATTCGTGGCCCAGGCCACATTGATGGCAGGACAGTGATTGGGGCAACCGGTATCGGAAAAGAAACTGAAGCAACGGGTCCTAACGCCTACATTTTAACTAAACTTGGGAGCCGTCATTCTGATAACGCAATTAATTTCCTGAATGACCATATCAAAAATACGGATACGAAAGAAAAACCATTTTTTCTTTATTATCCTTCAAACTCCAATCACGGACCTTATACACCTGATGAATCCATCGGTGGTGTTCTTGTTGATGGAGCTGCCAGAACTGTGGCGGGGCAACCCATGGACATGCGCCACAATTATATTTACGAAAACGATGTAGCTCTTGGTCGTCTCATCGATTGGTTGCATGAAAACGAGGACCCACGACATCCAGGGAAGAAGTTGTTCGAAACGACCCTTGTGATTTTTACGAGTGACAATGGTGCTGAAAAGAACAGCGACATAGCATCGGGTCCCTTTCGCAGTCACAAGGGGTCCGCTTATGAAGGTGGGCATCGAGTTCCCTTTATTGTCAGCTGGCCGGGTGGCCATATTCCCATCGGCACCAGTGTCTCACCCATATCCTTGCAGGACCTTTACACCACCTTTGCTGAAGTGTTAGGCGTGAAGCTGCCGAATCTTAGGGTTGGGGATAAAGGCGCGGAAGACAGCTTCAGTGTCCTTTCAGCGTTTCGCGGAGAAGAACTGAAGAACCGTCCCCCTTTATTTTTCAATGATCACAAAGAGGCCAAAGAAGATCCTGCGGCCTCGGCCATTCGTGTAGATTCACCGATGTTAGATGGTCGCGTTTACGAGGGGCAGTGGAAGCTGTTTTTCGACGGCCAGCTTCTGCGGTCTGGAACGGCCAATCCTTACGAGCTGTACAACCTGGCAGAAGATCAATGGGAGCGCAAAAACCTGATCAGTGAAGCGAGGCTAAAGCCTTTGATCAATCACTTATCTGAGTTGGCGCTATATCATAGAAATGCAGGCGGACACCGATACACCGAATTCGCAAACGAAGATCCCATCATCTTTGATTGGCGAGATGGACATTTTTCCTCGAATGAAACCATAGATGACTTGACCTTATCTCTAGTATCCAATGGCGGTTCACTTGAAGGCACAAACATCGGGGTGGGAGTATCAGGTGGAGGCTCCCCATTCGTAGAATCAGGCGAAGCAATACTGCTGAAATTCAACCAAGAGGTAATTGTTGATTCGGTGACATTGGTTTCCGCGACTGAATCCAGCGGAGGTTTTTATCAGGTCGGTGAGAATGCACCTTTGTCGATTTATTGCGTGAATGCCGATATTGATGACAGAGACCAGAGCGGAGTATTGAGTGACATTGGTTTCCTGAAAGCTGGAACAGAACTTCGCTTGGACGGTTCTCCTCACTATGGTGTAGAGACAGCCGGTAACTGGAGATTGCAAAGCTTAAGCGTTCGAAAAGTAAAATCCGATTAGATTTGGTACATCAAGACCCTGTGGTGGGTGTGACATTTTGTAGGACATCCTTTTAAACTGCGTTGGTAGCAGGGCGACGGCACCGGCGTTGTTATCGACCGTTAAGGTGGCAGTCGATAGCTATGAAGAAAAAACCAGGAAGGGTATCAGTAGGAGTAACTTTTTCATAATACTAAGAGAGTAGGTGAATATTTAAACGACCGAGGAGTTTACGTTCGGTCGATAAGAACGAAAATTCATTATAGATTAACCCTGGACAGCTACAAGCGACAAAGGCTTCAGCTTCCCTGTGTATGGTTGTCTAGAAAGCGGAAGATTTTAATCAGGGAATCAATTAGTTACCTATACCTTTTGGATATAATCTTTTCATAAGCAGATAAATCACCGCCGCTCTGCCCCATTGTTGAATCAATTAGAAAGTCAGAACTTTCTATTATTGATTTATGTTATTTTCGTTAGGATGCTGCCGGATAAGTCCTACCTTACATCTATGCTTCAGAAATATCTTCGATCTTACCTGATCCTACTTTCTTTAACTCTTGGAGTTGCGACAAGTGGCACTCTCACGGCAAAAAAGCCTAATGTCCTGTTCATTTTTGCAGATGACCAGAGTTATGAAACGATTAATGCGCACGGCTATGATGAAGTCAGCACGCCAAACCTGGACACGCTGGCTGATACTGGAGTTAGTTTTTATAACGCTTACAACATGGGTGGCTGGAACGGCGCCATTTGTATTGCATCCCGCACAATGATGCAGACCGGCCGTTTCATCTGGCGTGCCCACCAGGTTGATAGCCGAAAAAAGCTAGATGAGCTCAAGGCAAAAGGACAAACCTGGCCGCAGCTCATGGAAGCCGCTGGCTACGAGACCTACATGTCTGGAAAATGGCACGTGAAGATACCTTCTGCTGAAATTTATCAGCACGCTATACACGAACGTCCTGGCATGCCCAATCAGACGCCTGAAGGATATGTTCGTCCTATTGAGGGACAGCTAGACAAGTGGTCGCCCTACGACCAGTCGTTCGAAGGCTTCTGGAAAGGCGGAAAACACTGGAGTGAAGTTCTTGCCGATGACGCGGAAACCTTTCTGGACGATGCCTCGGAAAGTGAAAAACCATTCTTCATGTTTCTAGCATTCAATGCACCGCATGATCCACGCCAAGCCCCCAAAAAGTTTGTCGACATGTATCCGCAGGAGAAGGTCAAGGTGCCCGTTAATTACATGCCATCCTATCCCTATAAGCATGACATCGGACTTTACGGAACGCAAAAGGCGGACGGAAGTTGGGCTATGCAACGGGACGAAAACTTGGCGCCACATCCTAGGACTGAATATTCAGTGCGTGTAAACCGCCAGGAGTACTTCGCCATCATCTCTCATATGGATGAGCAGATTGGCCGTATTTTACAGAAACTCGAAGAAACCGGCCAAAAAGATAACACTTACATTTTCTTCACTGCTGATCACGGGTTGTCTGTGGGACACCATGGATTGATTGGAAAACAGAATATGTATGAACATAGTCTGAAGGTTCCGTTTTTGGTCGTTGGCCCCGATATTCCGAAAGGGGAAAGCCGTGATCAGTTCATCCACTTACAGGATGTGATGGCAACTTCCCTCGAGCTGGCTGGGGTCAAAAAACCTGAGTACGTCGAATTCAGTAGTTTGTTGCCCCTCATTGGGGATGCGAAAAGGGAAAGCCATTTAGGTGACTCTGTTTATTTTGCCTATACGCCAACCTTACAACGCGCCATTCGGGTAGGGGACTACAAATTAATTGTTTATCCACCGGTTAAGACGGTACGTTTGTTCAATATTGCTGAAGATCCTGAGGAAATGCGTGACTTGGCTGGACTCCCCGCACAATGGGGGCGAATTCGGGAAATGTTTCAAGAGCTCCTTGCCCAACAGGAAAAAATGGAGGACCCATTGGACCTGAAATCGACGTTTCCAGATCTTGCGTCCCACTGAGCCAAGCAATTAGCTCCTATAGCATTCACTATTAGCGATTTAGAAAAACGGCAGAAATCGCTTTTTAGGAATCGCATGCAAAAGCCAAAACAACTACTATTATCTCTTAGTTATTATTAATACCTTCTAAGCACTTCGCACAAAACAACTAGAATTATGAAGACTACCCCAATTGATCGACGTTCGTTCGTTAAATCTTCAGCTGCCGTTGGCGCTGGTTTAATGGTTATGCCTAGCGGCACTTTATTCGGACAGAATTCCGCCAATAACAAACTCAATATCGCTCTGATAGGAGCCTACGGGCGCGCCAAGGCCCACTACAATGTGTTGAAATCACAGAATGTAGTCGCGCTCTGCGATGTGGACGACCGCATGATGGCCAAGGCGGTTAAAGAATTTCCCAAAGCCAAAACCTATAAGGATTGGCGCGTAGCGCTTGATCAGCCGGACATTGACGCGGTGGTAGTTTGTACTCCCGACCATACGCACGGTCATCTCGCTTCCTGGTCTTTGAATCGTGACTATCATGTATATCTTGAGAAGCCACTCGGCAATTGTGTGCACGAAGCCCGCTACAATCGCCTCAAATACCTGGATAAGAAAGATAAGCTCGCAACGCAAGTAGGAACGCAGCGTCACGCAGGCCCCAATTTTGCCCGCGTCCGCGAGCTCATCAAAGATGGAGCCATTGGTGAAGTTAGAGACGTACATGCCTGGGGTAATCGCGAACTTCGTTCTCCTGGATACCCAGAACCAAGCGGAAAGCCACCCAGGGAACTGGATTGGGATCTCTGGCTTGGACCCTCTCCTGATCATGGATACAGCGATGGATATTTTGCTGCCCAGATCCCTTCCTACGATCGCCCGGGTTCAAATTGCCTGAGCTGGAATCGATACTGGGATTTTGGTTGCGGACAGATTGGTGACATGGGTGCACACACCATGGATTTGGTTTGGAATGCGCTGGATGCTGATTTGCCAACGACTGCTGAAGCCAAAGGTGAAGCCTTTAGTGACGAAACGGTACCCGTGGACATGCACTCCTGGTTCATGATACCAGCAAACAAATGGCGTGGAGAGATTCGCGTCAACTGGTGGCAAGGTGCTATGAAACCCAAGATGCCTAACAAGTTTATCGACGTTAGCAAAATTGGTCATGGTGGAATGTTTATCGGATCCGAAGGAGCCTTGGTATGCGATTTCACTACGAGAGCCATCCTTCCATACGGTAAGGTTGCGGATATGACTTATTATGAGCCACGGCCTAAAAAGAAAGTCGCGCCTCCCGCTAAAGGATTCCAGGAAGAGTGGATTGATGCCGCCAAGGGCAACAAGAAGACTTCCTGTAACTTCGACTACAATGGTAAGATGATGGAAATGATGTTCCTGGGACTCACCGCTTTCTCTGCCGGGGAAAAGCTCAAATACGATGGTAAGAAAGGTAAGCTCATAGGTCACAATAAAGCATACAAACCGTTTAAGAAAACGTATCGCGACGGTTGGCCTCTAAACGGCTAGATCTCCATTACAATTAATCTTTAGAGAGGGTGCGGAACACGCACCCTGTCTCATTCTCAATCACTAGTAGTTCCCCATGAGTGAATCGTCTCCTATAGAAGCAAGTTCATCCTCCGTACGCGAAGCCCCAAAAACACTGGGAGGAATTATAAAAGAACTCGGACCGGGTCTGATTATCGCGGGTTCGGTGGTCGGCTCAGGGGAATTGATAGCCACAACGGTTGCGGGAGCAGAAGCAGGATTCTTTCTTCTCTGGGTTATACTCATTGGCTGTTTCATAAAAGTATATGTTCAGCTTGAAATAGGTAAGTTCACAGTACTGACCGGAAAGACCTCATTGGCCAGCTTGGGGCAACTCAAAGGCTGGAAGCCCATGGGGCTCCATTGGATCGCCTGGTTTGCGATGCTTGTATTTTTAGGTTCTATCGGCCAGATGGGTGGAGTCGTTGGCGGAGTAGGGCAGGCCTTAACGCTTTCAGCGCCCATTACGGAAGTCGGACGCGCTAACAATGAAGCATCCGATGCTCAGGTGCGATCTCAGATGGCGCATGTGGAGGGTATTGAACTTTCTGATACCATAGCTGTTCCTGATGTAATGCCCGAGCCAGGTCCTGATGTTTATATCTGGGCACTGATCATTTCGATAGGCACCGCAGTCATCCTTTACCTCGGACGTTATAAATTCATTGAAAAAGCCGTAACCATTTTTGTCGTTGGATTTACGATCATGTCGATGGTGAATCTCTTCATGCTACAGGGGACTGCAACTTGGGGCATAAGTTGGGGAGAATTTGTTCAGGGCTTAAAGTTTCAACTCCCACCCAAAGTAGAAGGACTCTATCCGCTTGCCACGGCCTTGGCGGCATTTGGCATCATAGGAATGGCGGCAGGTGAGTTAATTTTTTACCCTTACTGGTGCTTGGAAAAAGGATACGCAAAGTTTGTCGGAAAAAGAGAAGACAACGCGTATTGGGAAAGCCGAGCCCATGGATGGATCCGTGTCATGAAATGGGATGCTTGGTGTTCGATGGCTGTGTATACTATATCGACAGTGGCATTCTATTTATTGGGCGCAGCAGTATTAGGACGTGCAGGCTTGCATCCGGAAGGGATGGACATGATTCGCACACTTTCAGCCATGTATGAGCCGGTATTCGGAGAATGGGCAGTAGGGATTTTTCTAATCGGCGCAGTCGTAGTTCTTTACTCAACTTTTTTCGTGAATAATGCCAGCAGTGCCTATGTCTGGGCTGATGCCGTATTTCAAATACGTGGAGGTAAAAAGAGCGGCACCACTCGTTATTCACTGCATCGATTTTTCTGTGTCGCACTTCCTTTGACCGCGTTTGTTTTGTTTTATTTTATCCCCAAACCCAAGGCTTGGATTATGCTCGCAGGCATGATGCAAACCCTGATGCTCCCTCTGCTCGGTTATGCGGCTATTAAGTTCCGATTCGATGTGGGAAGTCGTTCTTTTCGAACCAGAAGATTTGGGGATATCATGATATTTGTATCAGCTATTGCTCTCTGTGTTGCAGGCGGCTGGTTGTTGTTGACTTTATTGTTCCCCGGGATTCGTGAATTGGGGTAACTATTTTATACCTAAGAAAAATAATATGACCCGTGTATTGCTCACCCTCATTGCATCCTTGTATGTAATTCTAACGATTGCCTGTACGGCAGAAACTTCTACAGATACTCCCAACATCATCTTCTTTTTTACCGATGACCAAGCCTACGATACCTTGGCCAGTTACGGAAATCCGGATGTAAAAACCCACAATATTGATCGTTTAGGTAGCCAGGGTGTTATCTTTGATCGACATTACGATACCACAGCTATATGCATGGCAAGCCGGGCGAATGTGATGACCGGTCTCTATGAATACAAGTCTGGAACTAACTTCATGCACGGGCCTATGACGAAAGACATATGGAGTCGTTCATATCCGCTACTGTTACAGCAAGCAGGTTACCGGACTGGATTTGGCGGGAAGTTTGGTTTTGCTGTAGTCGACGATCCAAACAAAGGCGGCAAAGATAATAAATGGGACCACATCCCCAACGAAGACTTTGACTTTTGGGTCGGTGGCCTAGGGCAGACCTCTTACGACACGGTCAAAAACGAATACCTCGCCCGATTTACTGATAAATACCCTCACAGTTCACGTGCCTACGGTGCTGCTGGTCAGGAATTCATCGAGGATTCCGTAAAGGCGGGAAAAAAATTCTGTCTAAGTATTTTCTTTAAGGCTCCACACCGTCCCGTTCAACCCGATCCGATGTTCGACGACGTTTACAAGGATACCGTTTTTAGAAAGCTTCCCAACTATGGCCGAGAAGCTGGAGAGCACTTGGCGCATCAGAGCCGTATGGGTAGACAATTTGGCCGCTTCACTGTTTGGGATTATCATACTGATGAGAAGTATCAGAAATCATTAAGAAAATATCACCAGCAGATTTATGGCGTGGATTATGCGGTCGGTATGATTGTTGAGGAATTGGAACGCCAAGGTGTCGCAGACAATACCCTCATTATATTTACGTCCGACAATGGTTTCTTCAACGGTTCGCATGGCATGGGGAGTAAAGTGCTTCTTTATGAAGAAGGAGCCCGCGTGCCCTTGATCATTTACGATCCGCGTTCGAAATCAAAAGGCAATGGACGACGAGTGTCATCAGTCACGGGCAACGTCGATATGGCGGCAACCATACTCGATGCAGCTGGTGTTGAATTCCCAGACAACATAGACGGAAAAAGCCTCCTTCCAATCGTCCAAGGCAAGGAGGAATCAGTTCGAGAATCGTTGCCGCTTTTCAATGTATGGGGTACACAGGGAACTACCTGTATGACCATCGTCACCGAAACGCATAAGTATCTTTATTGGCCCTATGGTGAAGAGTTTAAGCCAGGAGAAGAATTGTTCGACCTCAAGAACGATCCTTATGAGTTAAAGAATGTCATTAATGATCCATCCCAAGCCAAAGCATTGGAATCTATCCGCACAGAATACCAAGCAGAGTTGGCTCGCTGGAAAGAAGAGGCAGTCCCATACAACGACTATCAGCAATTTGGCACCATTCTAGATCCGGCTATTCCTTGGGCGAAAAAGAAAGATCTGTTTCCCAAAGGCTTTTCGACTGGTATGCGCTACTACACGGGGGAGATTGCGAACTAGGTTCTTTCCTCTATCAATTTCCCAAGTATATGAAGCCATGCTGGTGACAGCATAGATGACGGTATTTTATGCGAGTCCAATTTCTTTACCGGAGTCGAACCCTGCATGACGAGTTCGTCCACGGTCTCACGATTGTGGCTACAACTTGGTGTGTAATTCTAGGACAGTTTTGCGGCAAATAATTCCACTTCTGCAATATCTTCGTTTCCTTAGTTTCCTTCTTTTCAAAATCTAGGTTGTTGTAAGCTAGCTCCTCTCTATTTTTTTGCCCTTAATCGATTCTGTTAAGTTTTCGAAGATTTGGGCTAAATCATGTTTATTCTGATGTGCTATAACTAGTTATCGTCTGCCCGATGACTGACCGTTAGCCATTATGACTACTGCTGAATTACTCAAAGTTACGCCGAAGCAAGTTCCAGTACTGGATCCGGGATTTGTGCCTGCCGCACTGTGGAATAAGGCCTTTAGAAAAGCCTGTACTCGAATACCTGGATCCGAACCGTTCGCAATCGCACTAAAAAGGAGAGATGGAACCGTATCCCGATTCAGCACTTCCATTCTACGCCATGAGGGTGAAGCGCGTGGGCTAAATGTATATTACATTGGGCGGATATTGAAATTTCTGCTGTGGCAAAAAGGCGGATACCAAATCTTCATAAGCGGTAATGTGGATCTCTTTGAATCTCTCAAAAGCATCTATGCACCCGGTGGCGCTCGTGAGTTCGATTACTATTTCATGGGCGATAAAGTTTATGGCCGTGATTTCGAAATGCTTCTTGTGTCGTCAGGCGAATTGCCGGAAGAAAACGAGGCCGATGTAACTCTGGGGCGAAACATGGACGGGTGTCGTATTGGGTTTGATCTAGGAGGAAGCGACAGGAAATGTGCCGCTATGATCGATGGAGAAGTGGTGTTCTCTGAAGAGATCAAATGGGATCCCTATTTTGAAAAAGACCCTAATTATCACATCGAGGGGGTGCAGGATACACTGAAGCGAGCCGCATCAAAGCTTCCCCGCGTCGATGCCATTGGGGGAAGCGCAGCTGGAGTCTATGTAAATAATGAGGTTCGGGTGGGCTCCATTTTTAGAGGCGTTCCACAAGATGAATTTGATACGCAGATCCGCCGCATGTTTTATACGTTGAAAGAACGCTGGCATGGCATCCCATTTGAGGTGGTCAACGACGGCGAAGTGACGGCACTTGCAGGAGCGATGTCGATGAACGATAATGGTGTGCTTGGAATTTCTATGGGCACCAGTCAGGCAGCTGGCTATGTGGATCCGAATGGCCACATCAAGCCCTGGTTGAATGAACTGGCGTTTGCCCCTATTGATTACAGTGATACCGGTCATCGAGATGAATGGTCTGAAGACATTGGGGTAGGGGCACAGTATTTTTCTCAACAAACAGTGGCACGCCTATTGCCTCATGCGGGAATTGAAGTGGAGGAAGGCATGGGTTTTCCTGAACAACTTGAATACCTCCAGGAAGAAATGAATCGGGGGAGCGATGAAGCCCCAAAAGTTTACGACACGATCGGAACTTACTTTGGCTATTCCATCGCTCACTATGCAGATCTTTATGATTTTCATAACCTACTCATTCTCGGTCGTGTGACTTCCGGTGAGGGAGGCGAGATCATAATCGAGAAAGGAAAGCAGGTCCTTCAGGAAGAGTTCCCGGAATTTGCCGATAAAATAAATTTAAGAACTCCTAACGAACAAGACAAACGTCATGGACAAGCCGTAGCGGCGGCCAGCCTTCCGGTTATAAAAAATTAATCTCAAAAGTTTCAATCGCCTTCGCAAGTGGAGGCATTAAATAAATAGAAAAGAGCTAGTATAAAACTCTCTAATTATTTTCAAAACCTCATTAAAAGTGAACATCTACCGATACACTTCCGAACGCTAAAACCGACATGCGCGATGAGCTGCGTTTCAGCCCACAATCCACTTGATCATGTAGTCATCTACACTCCTGCGTAAGCTTGTGAACTGCGCCTTGCTCTTCATCGCATCTCGGTATTTTAAAACCATTGAGTAAACCCATGGAATTTAATAAGACGACTGCCCAAACCTATATCCCAGATGGTTCTGATCTGAATACAGCACTCAGCAAGACTACGCACTTAGCAATTGGCGCGCATCAGGATGACTTGGAAATCTTTGCTTACAACGGTATTGCTGCCTGTTATGGTCAACGCAACCAATGGTTCACTGGGGTCACTGTCACCAACGGGGCAGGAAGCTCACGTGTCGGGGTCTACGAAGATTACACCGATGAGGAAATGGTTCAGGTGCGAGCTGACGAACAAAATAAGGCCGCATTCGTTGGAGATTATGCCGCACAATTTCAGATGGACTATAGTTCCTCTGAGATAAAGGACACTTCGAATGATTCCGCGACCGAAGACCTGGTGCAGATCCTAGAGAAAGCAGGAGCTAAAACGGTGTACCTTCATAATCCAGCCGACAAACATGATACGCATATCGCAGTTTTAGCTAAATCGTTGGCCGCCTTGCGGAAGCTTCCAGACGCGTTAAAACCCGAGAAGGTATATGGCTGCGAAGTCTGGCGTGACCTGGACTGGATGTTGGATAGCGATAAATCGGTTCTCGACTGCAGCCAATACGAGAACATGGCCCAGTCCCTGGTAGCCCTTTATGATTCCCAGATCAGTGGCGGTAAACGCTACGACCTTGCTACCGCAGGCCGACGACTTGCCAATGCCACTTACTTTGTTTCACACTCTAGCGACGATGCGACTGCCCTTACCTGGTCTATGGATCTGACTCCTTTGGTCTTAGATCCATCTTTATCGATTAAAGACTATACACTGGAGTTCATAGATCGCTTTAAAGCGGATGTCGGAGAAAAACTGGACCGACTTATTTGATAATTCTGGAAGAGTTTTTTGATGGCCAAAGCTTGATGGACTAAGGATCATTCGGGATATGAAAGCCTGGCCACTTACCCTAAACCTCTGCCTATTTTTCGCTCAGTTCAGCCTCACGGCAGCAGAGAGACCTAATATTGTCTTTCTTTTTGCCGATGACCAACGAGCGGACACCATTGGAGCACACGGCAATCCTCACATTCAAACGCCTCATCTAGACTCATTAGCTGAGAGTGGATTCAGCTTTTTGCGTAACTACTGTGCCGGCTCATACAGCGGGGCAGTCTGTGTAGCCAGTCGGTCCATGCTAATGACCGGACTCCATTGGATGAATTTACCTGAAGGGAACAAGTCCAGGAGCTGGGCTAAGCTGCCAATTCTACCTGCTATTCTGGAAAAAGAAGGGGGCTACTCCACTTATATTGTTGGGAAATGGCACAATGGATTGGAAACGCTCCAGGCTTCTTTTTCCAATGGCAAATCGGTCTACATGGGCGGCATGGTCGATCACACGGATTTCGTGGTTCAGGATTACGTTAACGGAGAGCTAACGCCGAAAAGATCAGCTGGAGGATTTTCCAGCACGGTATTTGCGGATGCAGCCGTTGAATTCATTGATGATGCCAATGAAGAGCATCCATTCTTTTTATACGTAGCTCTTACCGCTCCACACGATACTCGAAATCCACCTGTCAAGTATCGTGAGATGTATTACAACAACCGTCCTCCATTGCCTGAAAACTATTTACCCTATCACCCGTTTACGAATGCGTCTCAGGTTACGGGTGGTCGTGATGAAGGTTTAGCTCCCTGGCCAAGACCCCCAGAAGTAATCAGTGACCAACTCTGTGAATATTACGGACTGATTACTCATCTAGACGAGCAAGTAGGTCGTGTCATCGATGCCGTCAAAAACGGACCGCATGCTGACAACACCCTAATTATCTACACCGCTGATCATGGATTAGGCATGGGCAGCCATGGCTTGCTGGGAAAGCAAAATGTTTACGAACAGAGCATGCGCGCTCCATTAATCCTAAGTGGTCCTGGCGTGCCAGTCGGCAAGTCGAGCAAGGCCTATTCCTACGTCCATGACCTTTACGCGACCATTTGCGGATTTGCGGGAATTGAAGCGCCTTCGAACATAGATTCGATTGATCTAAATCCGCTCATGTCTGGAAAAAAGAAATCTGCCCACAAAACTGCATTTCTACCGTTCCAGGATAATCAGCGAGCGATCAGTGATGGCAGCTGGAAATTGCACGTGTATCCGAAAATAAATCACATACTACTTTTTGATCTTAAAAACGACCCGCATGAAATAAACAACTTGGCGGAATCTCCCGAGCATCAAAAGCAACTCCAACGAATGATGGGCCTCATGGAGCAAGCAAGGGATCAATATGGAGATCCAGATCCTCTGCTCGTCGCCAACCCGAAATCTAAAATCCCAGTCTACGACAATGAGAAGCGGACGTTGGACGTATGGCAGCCCAAATGGATACGGGACAAATATTTCGGAGGCCGGGAAAGAGCTGATCATGGATCCAAATAATTGTTCGCGCACATAATGAGTGGACCGACTGTATATAATGACAACAGAGCGCTGAGTCATTCCCAATCAAATCAACCGTTGTGGGCGATTACTTCCTATTTTAATCCCTGCAATTACGCTAATAGACGATCCAACTACGATATCTTCAGGAAGCACCTTAAGATACCGTTAGTAACGGTAGAATTATCCTTTACGGGTGAATATCATCTACCAGCCGATGATGCCGAACTGATGATTCAGTTAACAGGGAAAGATATCATGTGACAGAAGGAACGTTTGCTCAACGTAGCAATCGAGGCTTTGCCTGAATCCTGCAGAAAGGTGGCCTGGTTGGATTGTGATATTGTTTTTGAAAACCATGAGTGGGCTCTTGAAGCAGAAGAAGCACTCGAACGTCATAAGGTCATTCAACCTTTTGCGCATTCATATAAACTTAATCGAGGAGCACCACCTGGATGTTTCTCGCCGAATCATAGCTCACAAAAATGCGAATCATTAGCTAGGGCCCTTGGAGCTAACAAACGCATCCATGATCTAATGCAATCCACAGACAAGAGGGCTTGGGGACTCACACGCGGCTTAGCTTGGGCAGCCCGACATGAGCTTCTCGATAGACATAAGTTGTATGATGCTTGCTTTGTAGGGGGAGGGGATGGTCCCATTCTAAGTGGAGTGTTAGGGAACTTTGAAGACATTTCCGGAAACCTCAAAATGAATCCCAAACGAAAGGAGCATTTCTTAGATTGGGCTATTCCTTTTTATCGTGAAGTCGCTGGCGATCTTGGGTTTGTCTCTGGCAATATTTATCATCTATGGCATGGGGCAATAAAGGACCGTAATTATGACAAGAGACGTGCGGGACTTGAGCAGCATGAATTCAATCCATACACAGATATCGCAATTGATGAAAGTGGTTGTTGGCGTTGGAACAGTAACAAGCCCGAACTACATACCTACTTGAGAGACTATTTTTCTCTACGAATGGAAGACGGGGCCCAGGATATCAACAATGACAGAATTGAATAGTCCCGAGATCGAACTGAGACTGGCTTCGTATTCTGATTGGCCTGCCCTGGCGCCTCTCCACCACTTTAGTCACTCTGAGTCCTTCAAGCCCTATGCTTCTCAAGATTGGCTCACCAGTCGGGTTTTAAGTGACTATGAAAAGGATTGAAAAAAAGAGCCCTAGACGACCGAATTACAATCTGGATTGCCTCAGCAGACATCCGTATTGCAGGCATGGTTTCCCTAAAGCCGGACACTGCCTACCAAGATAAAGATGACTTGGGTTCGGCTGCATATTTGGAGGGAATGCATGTTCATCGGGATTTCATCAGACAAGGCCTTGGTCGTAGGTTGATTCGACAGGCATTAGCTCATTCAAGGGCAGAGAAATATTTCGCTGTCTACCTTCACGTTATGAAAGATAACCTTCCTGCATACCAGCTATTCAAGTCGGAGGGGTGGATACCAAAAGAAGAAATCCCCATGGGGCTTGAAGGTGTCCCCATTCTCTTGTGTAGGCAAGAATTGGGCTTAGCGAATGACTAATTGCATGGCCATTTATGGATTTTGGTTTTGCTTGTCGGGACTTGACTTAGCAAGAATAAGTCCTTTCATCCGCTATTTCAAAAATGCCAGAGTAGCTCAGTGGTAGAGCAGGAGACTCATAAGCTCTTGGTCGGCAGTTCAACTCTGCCCTCTGGCACCATTTGTAATCTATTGCTGATAAAGAAAATACGATCATTTATCGTTTTAGAAAAGAGCTTTCTGCAGGTCGCTGTGAGCCACTTGTGGGCCATTATCACGAATTCAATCCCTTATTTTCCCCTTTATTCCTAAGAGCTGAAAGGTGCCTAGGGGAGCTTATCAGCTTCAGAAGGAGACTGTAGGACTGGCACAAGGCAGAAGAAGTGACTTAGTCCCCAAGGAGGACCAAGTTATTAATCCTACACTTGCTGACGCTGTCATAAGTATGAACCGCACCTGCCAAGTAGAATCCAGAGGCTTGCAGCTGTGCCCTGGTCCCTATTCCTGTTAAAGCTAATTAGGGGTAGGGTAGGTCGCCATATAAAGCCTGGGGTAGTCGCTGGTATATAAACGCTCCCATCTATCCAACACATTCGAATACGAAGACAGGGGTCCCCTTTCTGTGAAACACAAGTGGAGTGGTCGTATCCGAATTCCTCTGAGTGTAGGCATTAGCTAATCTCTAAAAATATTGTAGTAATTTTCAGAGAAGAGCGGGGAGGGGGTCTGCCCTGACGGACAGGCTGATTAATGTGTATTCCTTAACCCAGACAGAATTTTATTCTCCTGAGGCATAGATTATAGTCGGACAGAGACTGAGTAGCCCACACAGAATTTTTCTCCCTACAGGCTTTATACTCTCTATGACTTTTCAAAGCCACGGGATAAATTACTCATAAAATAAAATTGCCGATAAATTGAATCGTTAGTTAATTGGCGAGCATGATTCCCCTGTTTCGTATTGTAAGTTGTCTTATCGGTATTAACGCGCTTCTGATTCAAGCATTACCTGGGACGGTGATAAGCATCGGCGGCAATGGGACCGCAGATCTCCCACTTGGATGGTCTGTCACTCTTAATCTTAACGGAACTACATACATTGAATCTGGAGCAGGAGGTGTTTCAGTATTGTTTTCCTATCAGGAGTTTGCTGATAGTCATAAGACCATCCAGGCAATCAACTACGATGGCATTAATGCAGTTCTGAGTGCTGATTTGGAAAGGTGAGAACGATATGACGATAATTGGAAGGCGATCTTTTTTGAAGAGCTCAACGATACTGACCGGTGGCAGTATTGTCACAAGCTTTGCAGTTTTGTCCGCGGGTCCAGGATTTGGCCAAGGGGTGCCCGGCAATTCACAATACGGTGTCAAAGCGCTTTTCTTTGATATGTTCGGCACAGTTCTTGATTGGCGCACGGGTGTCGCGCGATCAGTAGAAACCATACTTAAACCGCTAGGCTACTCGCTCGACTGGTTGGCCTTCGCGGATGCCTGGCGCTCCTTATATGGGCCGGGAATGGAGGAAGTCCGTTCTGGCCGCATTCCATATGTAAATCTGGATGTCGTGCATCGTCGAATGCTTGATATGGTTCTCCCACGCTTTGACGTCACAGGCTTGTCGGAGGACGTCCTGCATGATCTTAATCTCTCTTGGCACCGTCTTGACGCTTGGCCAGACGTTGCGAGTGCACTTCCCCGATTGCGCAAGAAGTTTCTTTTGGCGCCAGTATCCAATGCGAATATTAGATTGATTGCCGATGTTGCACGCCGCAATGACATCCGTTTTGATGCGACCCTCGGCGCAGACATTGCTAAGGACTATAAACCTAAGGCACGTGTCTATCAGGCGTCGGCGGAGGCGCTTGAGTTCCATCCCAGTGAATGCATGATGGTATCTGCAGCGTCACATAACGTAGATATGGCCGGTGCTGCAAAAGCTGGTTTGAAGGTTGCAGCAATTGAGCGTCCGGATGAGTTCGGCCTGGGGAAGAGTCCGGTAATTCCGAAAGTTCCTGTCGATATCATTGCCAAGGATTTGAACCAGCTAGCTGAAATACTGGGGGCATGATCCGGAACCGCGAGTCCAATTCTGTTGCATGTTTGACGATTAATCCGAATCGAATAGGTTATATTTTAGCGCTCTAAATTAAGGCCATGCAATGAATCCGCTTAAGATTATTCTCTTCCTCTCACCGTTGGTGCTGGGAAACATTGGCCTTTCCAAGGGATTAAGCCATTTTCAGGTACCTTATGCGCGAGTTCCTTATTTCCATGAAAAGGTCAGGTTAAGTACGGGATTTGTCTTTTAGTCTACGGAAGGGATACTCATGTTAATGGTTTTTATTCATGAGCGCGATCAATTCATTCCTTCTCGAACATAATCTACGGATTCACGACAACCCCTGTATCAGTCCAGACTTTTGTTTAGATTGGGAGTCTCTACAGGCAAATATTTCATCGAAAAATATTACCCGCCATGAACCGAGTCATTTTTCGACAGGACACGGAATGTGGTCTTTGGTCGAAGATCACCTCGGTGATCATGCTTGGTGTCTTGAAGCATTGTTTGATGATGCTATCGAAGTACTTTCCGACGGTGTTCAGATTGAGAATTGTTTCTATTTCCCGGCTAGTTTTGAAAACCTGATCAAGGTAAAGAACATCGTTCAAAAAGATACCATCGACTGCACGATTTTCCCAAGAACTTCCAAGGAGCTTGGAAATAGCACTCTTGGCATAGGCGCACGCTTTACGACCCTCCACTGGCCAGGAGTCGATTGGGCAATGGCGCAACTGGGAATCGGGCTTACTGCCAATCAAAATAGTATCCCAAGGGAACTGGTCTACGATGTCGACGTGATGTTGGCTGATGAACTGGAAACGGTTCCCTTTCCATTCATTGGGACGGATGTTCCGGAAGGACACCAAGGCCAGTCTGTCGAGGGCATGAGTCACGGCTGTGTTTTGCAAAAACTGAAAAGTGGTTTTCATCACCGGCGAATCGCATGGAGCTTCAATGCCGACCATCAACCCATCGGCGGGAAGTACGACATACGCGAAGATGCACTGGTAGCTGGTTGCTTATTCGCTTCATACATCACTTTTGACCTATCTCCAGAGCTCGCTGAAACACTGGTGCCTGACAGCCAGGAAAGGAGAGTCGACTATGTGCAGAAGGAAATAGAGACTTCATTGGTCGATACGGTTCGCTCAAAAGTAAATCAACTCGGTCTATCATTGGACGAGGCAGAGTTTAATGAACTTCTCTGTTATGTCTGGCCTGCCATGAAAAAGATGAAGGTTCGGGATGATAAATACCGGGCCGCCCGGGAAGCTGCTTTCACAAACGAGGAAGGCCGTGCCTACTTGCGGGAATTATCAATCGATGAGTTGCCAGGACTTACGAGCCCAGAAACAACAGGGATTATGCTCTCATTATGTGAAGCAATGGGCATGTCGGCAGATTTTGTGGCACCTGCATTTGGTTTCCAAAAGAACATGCCATATCCTGATAATAAGGAACTGGAAGAGATGATCACTCGCCAATGGGTTGTTTGTGAAAAACTGGGCGTCAGCATTGGTTTTCATTCTGGTTCAGGAAAATCAGGAGAGAATTACAAAGTGATGGGTGACGTGACTTCTCAGAATCTCGAGATTAAAACCAGTGGTCGTTACACCTACGAAATGGGTGTCGCGCTCAGCCAATCGAGTGACACCAGTGACCAAGCTCTATGGAGGGATTGGTATGCATTCACCATTGATTTAGCTGTGGCAGGAGCATTCAGCGCCGATCCAACAGAACAAAAAATGGCCCGTGAATTCATTGTCGATGCCCTCAACTTTGAGAAAACAAATACGGAGGTGTTCGAGTCAGCTGCCAGCACTAGAACGGCCCTGGAAGCGCTAAGACCCAACCCAGATCATATGTTCTGGTTTGAATACAATTTCCTCTACGTGCTGGCTGCCGATGGGGTAGCTGAAAAGTCCTCTTTAGGTGATCACTCGCCGGCAGGATACAAACAGAGGGCACGTTTTTATTCGATCAGCGATGAAGGTCGCCTTCGATACGCCGTCAAAGTGGCTGAGTATATTTGTTTTCTCGCCGATACCACTGGGCTGGTAGATGCCCAGGTTTGCCAGAATGTGAAGTCCAAACTCTCAAATTACGTTTCTTTCGACAATTTTATTGCTGATATTCACCCGTAAAGCCTAAGTCTGTGGGGTTCCTTCACCATTTAGTATGAAAACCTCTATAATCATTGATCCTAAAGATACCGTAGCTGTCGCTTTAGAAGACCTAGCACCTGGAATTGATGTTTCTCCAAACATCAAAACCGTCGAACCCATCCAGGCGAAACACAAAGTAGCCCTTAAGGACTTTCAAAAAGGCGACCTCATACACATGTATGGAGTAACCGTCGGGATTGCGAATGAAGCTATTCCCGCTGGCGGATTACTGACCATAAACAATATTACCCACGAAATTGATAGCTACTCTGCGTCCCAGCGTGAAGTGATGGCCTCATGGACCGCTCCGGATATATCGCAATGGAATGGTAAAACCTTTGACGGCTATCACCGATCTGACGGGCGCGCAGGAACTCAAAACGTCTGGTTGGTGGTTCCTCTAGTATTTTGTGAGAATCGGAACATCAATGTGATGCGGGAGGCCGTGGCTGAAACCTTAGGAATGGGGCAGCGCAGTCGCTATGAAAGCCTATTCAAGCGCATGGCATTCCTAAGAGAGCAGGGGGCCAGCCGCGAGGAGTGGCTAGCGGAAGAATTACCTGCCGGTCTTGGAGCCAGTTCCAGACCGTTCCCCAATGTAGACGGAGTTAAATTCCTTACTCATGGAGCTGGATGTGGAAGCGTTTATTCAGATTCTCATGCCTTGTGCGGTTTATTGGCCGGCTACATAACCCATCCCAATGTGGCGGGTGCTACCGTTTTGAGTTTGGGTTGTCAGCAGGCCGAAGTCAGTCGCTTACAGGAAGAAATTGACAAACGTGATCCTGGTTTTGATCGACCCCTCCATATTCACACTCAGCAGAAAAGCGAGTCAGAGCAGATGATGCTCACCCAGTCCCTAAAAGATATTTTTGTAGGCCTCGATGATATTAACCAATTAAAAAGAGAACCTGCTCCCTTATCCAAACTGACCATAGGGCTGGAATGTGGAGGCTCTGATGGATTCTCTGGCTTGTCAGCCAACCCAAGCCTGGGTCACATGTCTGATATGCTAGTAGCATTGGGGGGAACTCCTATTTTGGCAGAATTCCCCGAACTGTGTGGGGTCGAGCGCGAACTATTGAATCGTTGTGTTTCAGACCCGGTGGCCAAGCGTTTTCAGGATTTGATGAATACCTACTCGGCTCGTGCAGAAGAGGTGGGGTCAGGGTTTTATGCCAATCCTTCCCCTGGAAATATCGCCGACGGATTGATCACGGATGCCATCAAATCTGCCGGGGCCGCAAAAAAAGGTGGCACTTCGCCTATTGAAGATGTGCTGGATTACCCAGAGATGGCGACCAAACCGGGCTTGAACTTACTGTGCACCCCTGGCGGAGATGTGGAATCAACCACCGCACTTGCCGGAGCCGGATGCAATATCATCATTTTCACTACCGGACTGGGTACGCCTACCGGAAATGCGGTTACCCCAACCATAAAAATGGCCACCAACACCAAACTGGCTGAATCCATGAGTGATATTATCGATTTTGATGCAGGCCCCATTATTAGAGGTGAAAAATCCATTCCTGAAATGGGAAATGAATTGCTGGACCAGGTTGTCGACGTAGCCAGTGGCAAGTTCCAACCTGCAGCGGTTCGACTTGGACAGGACGATTTTCTGCCCTGGAAAAGAGGCATATCGCTTTAGTCCATTTGAACTGGGCAATCCTTTAACCAATGCGATTGCCAGTAATCCGGCAAGGGGGCTTCTATCCGCAAATTCTCTTGGGTCGTAGGGTGCTTAAATAAAAGTTCTCGGGCGTGTAAGGCCATCGAAGGCAGATCTTCTGTCCTTTGACCGTATAACCCATCACCTGATATCGGACAGGACTTGAATGCACAATGGAGCCGAATTTGATGAGTCCGGCCTGTTTTGGGCAGCACCTGCAGAAGGCTTCGGCCATTCCAAGATGCCAATCTCCGAAAGGTCGTAATTGCCAGCTTCCCTTCATCGGCATTTTCCCAGGCCGCTCCCGTGGTTCTTCTAATTCTAGTTTCAATTCGATTCCAGGCCTTTGCCCATTCTCCATCCACGCAAGCCAGGTAAGTTTTTTTTATCTGACGCTTGGAGAATTGTTCATTGATGAGTCGTAGAGCTGATTTTGTTTTAGCAAAAATGACCACACCCGTTGTATCTCGGTCTAATCGATGACAGGCGTATACACGCTGTTGCCCATTTTTAGACAACCATGACTCTGCTGACTCCTTACCATCCTTGGTAGGGCCTTCAGTGATGGTGCCTGCTGGCTTACTGATTACCAGTAATAGAGCGTCTTCAAAAAGGATCTTCATTGTCTTTTGAACCTATGCGATTTGCATATGAGAATTGACCCATCTTTTGTTTAGCCTATGCAATGGCAAAAATCCTGCTGTAAGATAGGTTAAACCCAACTGACCAGGAGAAGATCTATGGAAGGAATGACTGCAAAAATTTTGATTATCGATGACGACGATGAAGTTCGCTATTCACTGAGCCGTGTCTTACAAACTCGCAATTTCGAAGTAATAGAGGCTGGCAGTGGTGAAAAAGGGATAGAAGTCGCTGCCAAGGAGCTACCGGATATTATTTTTCTCGATAACCGAATGGGGGGCATCTCGGGACTGGAGACACTCCAGCATCTCATGGGTGACCGAGATAGCTGTCATATCATAATGATGACGGCCTATGGCACTACTCAGACAGCCATTGAAGCCATGAAATTTGGAGCATTCGACTACATCATCAAACCCTTCGATATGGAGAAGGTGATGTCGCTCATCGAAAAAGCACTGGAAGCGAAAGCCGACAGAGAAAGCACGGAGGAGTATGAACCTCTCCTAAATAGCGACGACTATAAGGAGGGCATAGTGGGAAGTTCTCAGCCCATGCAGGAGGTGTTTAAGCAGATCGGGCAAATTGCAGCCAGTGAAGTTACTGTCCTGATTACCGGCGAAAGTGGAACGGGTAAGGAATTGATCGCCAAAGCCATTTGCCAGCACAGCCTTCGATCAGGCGGCCCCTACATCGCGGTCAATTGCGCTGCTATCCCGGAAAACTTGATTGAGAGTGAGTTATTTGGGCATGAAAAAGGTGCGTTTACAGGGGCGGCTCAAACTCGAAAAGGTAAATTTGAGCTCTGCGATGGAGGCACCATCTTTTTGGACGAGATCGGTGATATGGAACTCGCGACCCAAACAAAAGTGCTGCGCGTATTGCAGGAAGGGGAGATTCAGCGAGTAGGGGGCTCTGAAACCCTTAAGGTCAACGTCCGTCTGGTTGCCGCGACCAACAAGGACTTGGAAAAGTTGGTCGAGGACAAAGATTTCAGGGAAGACCTCTACTACCGACTCAATGTAGCCCGCATACGCCTGCCGAATTTAAAGGAGCGAAGCGCCGATATCCCTGAGTTAATAGACTTCATGCTCCAGCGCCTCGCCAAACAAGGGAAAAGTCGAATTAACCGCATTAGTGCAGATGTTCGCTCATTATTAGAACAGTATCCATGGCCTGGCAATGTGCGTGAACTTGAAAACGTAATAAATCGCGCATCAGTCCTGGCGCAGGGTGATACCATACTTTCCAAAGACCTTCCTTCCGAAATTCATGATTGGGCAAACGAGCGCAATTTGGATCTGAAGAAATTGTCGACTTCTACGGAAGTAAGTTCGGACGCTCAAGATGAAGACGAAAGCACCACTGCCACTGATCCAGCCCCTTCGGTGCTGAGCATAGAAGACAGCTATGAGTTGCTTTACAAAAAACTCCGAGAAGGGGCCAACGAAGACATTTTGACCCTGATCGAGCATGCCATGATTGTTCGAGCGCTGGAAGAAACCGGCGGAAATCAGGTTCGCACTTCAGCCATCCTTGGCATTACTCGAGCCACGCTTCGCAAACGAATCGAGCAGTATAAAGAAGAGCAATGACGCAGCATCAGAAGGGTCTTAGTCATCAAATCCATCCGGATGACTCGAGTTCCACTTCCAGGCGGTTTCTACGATAGCTTCTAAGTCAGGAAATTTGGGTTCCCAACCCAAGATGTCGTTAGCCATTGTCGAATCGGCAAAAAAGGCCGGAGGATCACCGGGTCGACGATCCGCATATTCAAATGGAACGCTTAGGCCACTCACTTTTTCTACTGTTGAAATCACTTCCTTCACTGAGGAGGACTTCCCAATGCCTAGGTTGAAAAAGAGCTGCTGACCTGGTTCTTCAAGCTTCTCAAAGGCAGCTATATGGGCACTGGATAGATCATCGACATGCACATAATCCCTCAATCAAGTGCCATCAGGCGTGGGGTAATCATTGGCACATAGTTTCAAACTGCTTCTTTGCCCAATAGCAGACTGGATCGCGAGGGGGATTAAGCTGAATTCAGGATCATGATCTTCACCAATTGATCCATCCTCGGATGCGCCAGCCGCATTAAAGTAGCGAAATACGGCAAATCAGAAATCGGTAGATGAAGCATATGATCTGAGGAAATTCTCTATATCCAGCTTCGTCTGACCGTAAGGATTGATCGGCTTCTGAAGGTGGTTTTCGGTGATGGGCAAATCTTCTACGATGCCAAACGTTGCGCAAGTTGATGAAAAAATGAATTTGTTTACCCCTGCTTTCTTCATAGAGTTTAACAGATGAATCGTAGCAGCTACGTTGTTCAGGTAATACATCATCGGATCCTGAACGCTTTCACCAACCGCCGCAAAAGCAGCAAAATGCATGACGATGTCTATTTTCTCATTTTCCAGGATGGCAGGACAAAGCCTTCATCACCCAAATCGCCTTGGTAAAAGGGAACATCACCAGAAACAGCCTTTCGATGACCCAAAACCAGGTTATCAACAACTACTGGTTGGTGGCCTGCAGAGATAATCTGACGAACACAGTGACTGCCTATATAGCCGGCACCACCGACAACAAGAATCTTCATCAATAAATAGTGCCAATTTGAGAGGTGAAGCAGAATCGGAACAGAAGGTATCTATACGGGCAATATTAACCTTTTAATTTCCCAAATCTTTAACTTACATCGACTGTTTAATCCCACTATGTCCCACCATCGAATCGTTATCACTGGCATTGGCCTGACTGCTCCCAATGGAAATACCCTTGAGGAATACCGTGCCAACTTGCTGAACAAGGTTTCCACGATTCAGAATATCGAAACCCGTTATATGGGCACCGTCCATGCGGGCGTATGCGATTTTGATCCACTGAAGTACCAGACCAAGAAAGCGGTCCGAATTGGCACCCGCGCTGGAAGCGTAGGAATTTATTGTGCTAATGAGGCAATTACCAATTCGGGTATTGACTGGGAAACCTTCGATAAGAGCCGAGTTGGAGTCTATGTAGGAGCGACAGAGCATGGCAACGTAGAGACAGAAAATGAAATCTTCAATATCTCCAAATATGACTACGATACACGATTCTGGACGCATCACCATAATCCACGGACCGTAGCCAACAATCCTGCCGGAGAAATCACAATTAATCTCATGATTACGGGGCCGCACTATGCCATAGGCGCCGCATGCGCAGCCGGTAATGCCGGGGTAATTCAAGCCTGCCAGATGCTGCAACTGGAAGAGATCGATTTCGCGTTAGGAGGTGGCGTCAGTGAAAGCATTCATACCTTCGGTATTTTTGCCGCCTTCAAAAGCCAGAATGCACTGGCAACGCATGAGGATCCAACGAAAGCGAGTCGACCCTTCGACATGGAGCGTAATGGCATAGTCGTGAGTGAGGGAGGATGCCTTTATTGCCTGGAACGCTTGGATGATGCGAAAGCCCGAGGAGCAAACATCATAGCGGAGGTTTCAGGCTGGGCGTTGAACTCGGATGCCACCGATTATGTTCTACCTAATCCAGAGCGGCAGGCCCAATGTATGAGAGCCGCGTTGAAACGCGCAAATATTGAAGGTTCGGACATTCAGATCGTTAACACGCACGCCACTTCTACGAAGCAAGGGGATATTCAGGAATGTGAGGCGATTGGGGAGGTTTTTGGCAAAAGTGATTCTACCTATATTAACAACACAAAGAGCTTTATCGGCCATTCTATGGGAGCGGCTGGAGCGCTTGAATTAGCAGGAAATTTGCCGGCTTTTATAGATAAAATGGTCCATCCTACAATTAATGTTGACGAGTTGGACCCCCAGTGCAACGTGGGGAACCTTGTAATCGGAGAACCGGTTGAATTGGACCGAGTTGATGCCATTTTCAACAACTCTTTTGGCATGCTGGGAATCAATTCTTCGCTTGTCGTGACCCGGTTTCAGGACTAAGTAGATTTACAGACAATGACCAAAGACGACATCAAGAATATCGTTTTAAAGATAATCGCAGAAATCGCTCCCGATGAAGACCTTACTGACATTTCACCAGATGTGCGTCTCAGGGATCAATTGGAACTAGATTCCATGGATTTTCTGGATATTGTGATGGAACTGCGGAAGCAACACGGCATTGAGGTCCCTGAATCCGATTACCAGGAGCTAGCATCACTAGATAGTTGTGCCAATTACCTCGAGCCGAAGTTCGCAGCCCTTCAAGGCAGCTAATTGAACTTCGCTATAAGGAAACCTGATCTAGACCACTATGATGTGGTCGTAATAGGCGCCGGTATGTCCGGTATGGCCGCTGCCATTCGTCTCTCGCACTTCGGCAAATCAGTATGTCTGCTGGAGCGTCACAATGTAATAGGAGGGCTCAACAGTTTCTACAGTATTGAAGGTCGAGCCTATGATGTAGGGCTACATGCCTTAACTAATTACGTACCTTCCAGTGTTAAAGGAACTCCGCTAGGTAAGATCATTCGGCAGCTTCGCATTTCTCGCGATGAATTGGACCTCAATCCGCAGGCATTTTCCCGAATTGCATTTCCAGGAATTGACCTGAAGTTCGGAAACGGATTTGCCTTCCTTGAATCGGAAATCGAACGGGAGTTCCCCGATCAAATGAATGGTTTTCGAAAGCTACTAGCTAAGATCAACGAATGGGATGACAATGAGCTCGATTACCCAGATGTATCGGCGCGAGCAGTGGTTGCTGAGTGCCTGACTCACCCCGTCCTTATAGACATGCTTTTTTGCCCGTTGATGTTCTATGGCAATGCACGAGAGAAGGACATGGAATTCGGGCAATTCGTCATCTTGTTCAAATCGCTTTTCTACGAGGGATTCGCACGGCCTTTTGAAGGCATAAGAGTCATGATGCGAATTATGAGGGCCAAGATGAAAGAGGCCGGAGTAGAGCGATGCATGAAATTGGGCGTTAAAAAGATTTTTTCTGACAGCCAACGAGTTACGGGCCTAGAACTCGACAATGGTCGAACCATCACAGCAGAAAAGGTTATTTCATGTGCAGGATGGCCGGAAACGTTGCGAATCTGCGAAGGCTATTCTGAACAAGGGCTAGAGGAGAATGTAGGGCGTTTGAGCTTCACGGAGACCATCAGCATACTGAAGGATCAGCCAAGAGACCTTGGGATTGAAGATACCATTGTTTTCTTTAATGACTGGGAACGATTCGAGTTTGAATGCCCCAAAGAAGCCGTAGACCCGAGAAGTGGGGTCATTTGTATGCCTAACAACTATGAATACTCAGATGGACGGCAACTAAGCGAAGGAATCATTCGTTTTACCGCTCAGGCAAATTACGAGACCTGGAAAAAGCTGGGACCAGAAGAATACTATTTAGAGAAAACCCGCTGGTTTGATAGAATTGGCGAGTCCGCGTGCAAGTTCCTGCCTGTAGACTCATTCAAGACCATTCGATCAAAGTCGATCGCCACGGATATGTTTACACCCACTACGGTGACAAAATTCACTGGCAGACTAGGGGGAGCCGTATACGGATCGCCTATAAAGAATAAACCGGGCAAGACTCATCTGGATAACTTATTCATTTGCGGAACCGATCAAGGATTCCTCGGAATTGTAGGCGCCATGCTCAGTGGAATTACTGTCGCAAATCTCTACGGACTCAGAGACTAACTCCGGAACTTCAGAAACCGCTATTTTCCAGGCGGAACAGTTGACGTAGGCAGGACTTTCCCTTTACCCATAAGGGCTTATTTTATTCCATCCACTTGTACATGGCAAAAGACTGGTTAGAAGGTGTTGAAGACGAATACGATGCAGTCGTAATCGGTAGCGGTTTGGGCGGCTTGTCCGGCGCTAACTACCTCGCTAAAAATGGGCATCGAGTGCTACTGCTCGAGCACCATTATCAATATGGTGGATTAGCGACATGGTTTAAACGCCCTGGTAGACACATTTTCGATATTTCGCTTCATGGGTTTCCGATCGGCATGAAAAAATCATGCCGAAAATATTGGACCAAGGAAATCGCTGACATGATCGTTCAGCTCAAGAATGTGCGATTCATTAATCCGCAATTCAATATTTGGACCACCTTTGATCGTGTTGATTTCACAGACAAATTGGTGAATCATTTCGGAGTCGATCGAGACCATGTAGAAGGATTCTACGATCACCTCAGAGGAATGGACTTCTTTGATCAGGACGATCGAACGACGGGCGATTTGTTTGAAGAATTCTTCCCTGGACGGAAAGATGTACATCGCTTGTTGATGGAACCCATTACCTACGCAAATGGATCAACGCTTAACGATCCGGCGATCACCTACGGTATTGTCTTCTCCAACTTCATGAGCAAAGGCGTTTTCACATTTAAATGTGGAACCGACGTACTCATAAATAAGATGGTCGAAGAAATGAAGTCGAACGGTGTCGAATTAAGAAAAAATGTCCTGGTTGAAAAAATCGAAGTAGCAGGGGAAGGCGATGAAAAGCACATTACTGGCGTGGTGCTTCGCTCACGAAAAAGCGAAGAGACACGTTTCATTCGCACCAAATCAGTCCTTTCTAATGCAAATATCGTTGGGACGATAAAAGGTCTAGTTGGGGAAGAGCACTTTTCTGAAGATTACCTGAACGAAGTTGAACCTGTTCGAATAAATAGCAGCTCATGCCAGATCTATATTGGCATAAAAGAAGGAGAGACAATTCCAGATATAGGAGATCTCGTCTTTACTTCAGAAAGCGAAGAATTCAGTAGCGATGAACTTGTGGATTTTAATACCACGAGTCGTACTTTTTCAGTTTACTATCCTGATACCCGACCGGAACTCGGTCGAACAACCATCGTCACTTCCATTAACGCCACTTTTGAAGACTGGGATAAACTCAGTGACGAAGAATATGAATTCCATAAGAATCGCATCATAGAGGAATCCGTCGTAGCATTGGAAAAATATATCCCAGATGCGCGTAGTAAAATTAGCCACCTTGAAGCTGCGACTCCAAAAACGGTGGAGAGCTACACTCGCCATCCATTGGGCACCAGTTTTGGAACTAAATTTGAAGGACTGCCTGTCTCGATGAATTTACCAGACCAAATTGCAGGCCTTCATCATGCAGGTTCCGTAGGCATTATCATGTCAGGCTGGCTAGGTGCTATAAATTACGGAATTATCACGGCCAACAAAATGGACAAATTTCTCTATAACCTAAATAAGGAAGCGGTTAATTCCGCTGCCGTTTAATATGTCATCCGACGAAGTATTAAGAGCCATTCCACATAGACCACCCTTTCTATTTGTAGATGAGGTTGTTGAAATGCGAGAGGATGGTGCCATCACTCAGTTTACAGTTCGCGAAGACCTCGACTTTTTTCAAGGACACTACCCGGGAAACCCTATCATGCCTGGTGTGATCATCTGCGAGGCAGTTTTTCAAAGCGCTGCTGTATTTTTAGTACAGAAGTATTCTGGAGATTACGAAGGCAAACAAGTCACTCCTGTTTTAGGCAAGATTATGAACGCTAGATTCCGCGAGATGGTTCGACCGGGTGATGTTTTGACAATCGAGGTGAGCATAAAAGAAAAGATGGGGATGTTCTTCATCTGCAAAGGAGTCGTGAAGAATGGAGACAAACGGTCGCTGAACCTTGAATACACGCTCGCTCTAGTTGAAGGAGATTAATTTGCGATTATGAGCTTTTTAAACTTAGAAGGCCGGGTAATCCTGGTAATGGGTGTGGCCAACCGGAAATCAGTAGCTTTCCATATTGCAAAAACCCTGGAAGAGGAGGGTGCTACGGTCATTTATAGCGTTAGATCGGAAGCCAGAAAAGAAAGCCTCAACAAACTCCTCCATGGTAAACCGGTTTATATATGCGACGTTGAAAACAAAGAGGAAATAGATGCTTTAGCAGAAGCTGTCACAAAGGACTTCCCCGATCTTAATGGAATTGTGCATTCCATTGCTTTCGCCAATTACAGTGAAGGCATAAAACCTTTCCATGAGACAAAAAGAGAAGACTTTCTTCAAGCGACTCAAATATCATGCTTTAGCATTGTTGAAGTCGTAAATGCGTTTAAGTCAAACCTAACAGATGACGCCTCCATTCTTGCGATTGGCATATCCTCACATCGAGTCACTGCTGAAAACTATGGCTATATGTCTCCCATAAAGGCAGCGCTCGATGGTGCCATGCGGTATCTGGCAAAATCATTCAGCTCATCGACAAACGTACGATTCAATACTGTAAATCCGAGCTTATTAAAGACGAGTGCTTCAGCGGGCATTCCGGGATACCTGGAGAGCTATTTGTATTCAGAAAAAATTACATTCAGGGGTAGGGCAGTCCAGACTCAGGAAGTGGCAAATGCTGGAGTTTTTTTACTGAGCCCAAGCTCAAGCGGTATCAATGGAGGCAATATAAAAGTCGATGCCGGCATGGATTGTAATTACTTCGACAAGGACGTGGTGAGGCTTGCGATGCGTCCGGAGAGACCGGAATCCTGATTTATGCGTTTTAGCAATGTAGTCATTGAGAGTATCGCCTATGATACGCCGCCAGAAGTTCTGAGCTCGGAAGCGATTGAAGAAGAGCTGAGCGAAACTTACGAAAGATTACGGCTTCCCAAGGGACGCCTGGAATTAATGACGGGCATCCAGGAAAGACGTTTTTACCCGGTAGAAACCATGCCATCAAGCATCAGCGCAGCTGCTGGAAAGGTTGCATTGGCAAACAGTCGTTTTGACACAGATAGTTTCGACCTGGTTGCGCATGCGGCTGTCTGCCGTGACAAAATGGAGCCAGCAACCGCATCTTATGTGCATGGATTACTTGAAATGAGCCCCAAAGCCCAAATCTGGGACTTGTCCAATGCCTGTCTGGGGTTTCTAAATGCACTGACCTTGGTTGGCTCTATGATTGAATCAGGCCAACTCGAGAGAGCCTTGGTTTGTTCTGGTGAAAACGGAAAGTCGCTCATGGATTGGACGCTTGGTGAGCTAAAAAAACCAGAGCAAACCCGGAAATCTGTTAAGCCTTATTTTGCAAATTTAACAATCGGTGGCGGCGGTGTAGCTGCTGTTCTTTGCAGAAAGGTCCTGGCTCCTGAAACTCCACAGCTGCTTGGTGGTAGCGTTAGAACCGATTCCGCAAGTAATTTACTTTGTGAAGGCGGAGCTTCAGGACAGGGAGAGCTTCAAATGCTAACTGATTCGGAAGAGCTTCTAAAGGCCGGAATTCAATTGGCCCAAACAACCTGGAGGGCATTTCTGGAAGAAAATGAATGGGATGCTGGAGATATCGATCGTTTTATATGCCATCAGGTAGGTTCAGCTCATCGAAGACAGTTATTTGAGGCCTTGAATTTAAACCTGGATAAAGACTACATCACTTATCCTTCATGGGGCAATGTAGGTTCGGTATCATGTCCTCTAACTTTAGCAAAAGCAGTTGAAGATAAAGCGGTGCAAGTTGGCGATAAAGTCGCGCTTCTTGGAATTGGCAGTGGATTGAGCAGCTTGATGTTAGCCATTCAGTTTTAGTAGTGGAGATACCAGAGCACATTCAGTCCGAATATCCCTTCGATCAAAACGAGGCGTCTGTTGGTGATTGTCACCTGAACTATGTTGACGAAGGCCAAGGACGAGCGGTCGTTATGCTTCACGGGAATCCGACTTGGTCATTTTATTACCGAAATGTAATCAAATCTTTGCGTGGCAATTTCCGATGCTTGGCTTTGGATCACATGGGATGCGGATTATCCGATAAGCCTCAAGATTATCCCTATAATCTTAAGCAACACATTGAAAATGCGGTAAGATGGATTGAGGGGCTGGACTTAGAATTTTTCGACCTGATCGTCCATGATTGGGGCGGGGCCATTGGCATGGGCGTAGCAATGGCGTTGCCAGAGAAAGTAAGGAAAATTGTTATTTTAAACACCGCCGCGTTCTATTTACCACGCATTCCCAAACGCATCGCCCTGTGTCGCATCCCCTTGTTGGGTGATTTAATCGTCAGGGGCTTTAACGGATTCGCGGGATCAGCTGTCAGCATGGCAGTCAAGAAACCGCTGACCAGTATAGAAAAAGACGGTTATCTGTTGCCGTATAATAACTGGAAAAACCGGGTCGCTACTTTGCGATTCGTCCAGGATATTCCTACCGATACCAGTGACGAAACTTTCAAGCTGTTATCTGAAATCGAAGCCTTTTTACCTCAACTAATAAATAAACCCATTTTGCTTGGTTGGGGCATTAAAGATTTTTGCTTCAACGATCTATTTCTCGAGAAATGGAAAAACATTTTCCCAAATGCGAAGGTATTGTCTTACCCGAATTCTGGGCACTACATTCTGGATGATGAAAGAGATTCGCTGATACCCGAAATCTCCTCATTCCTGACTAAATAATTGTATTTATCAGCGACCGTTCAGCTTGGCTAAGCTTGCCAAATAATCTGAGCTCTCATTCATCAAGGCCTCCAGTTGCCAGGTCTGATATCGCCATTGCCAATTACCAAGGGCATTACCCGGTTCGTTCATTCGCGCAGAGCCATCAAGACTCATGAGATCTTGAAGTGGGATGACAGCCAATTTCGAAACTGAACGATAACAGGATCTGATGAAATCCCAACCGACATTCTGGCCGTCGACATCATAATATCTGCGCACGTGATCCTGGATAACATCACCGGAGGTTTCGTACCAACTTATCGACGTATCATTATCATGGGTACCTGGATAAATGACACTATTCTCCTTTAGATTATGCGGCAGGTAAAAGTTGTCACTACTGCCGCCAAAAGCAAACTGAAGAACTGCCATACCAGGAAGGCCGGTATCCGCCAACAGGTCAGAGACTTCAGGAGTTATATGACCCAAATCTTCGGCAATTATCTTAGCTTTGGGGAGCTTTTCTTTGATCGCCTTAAAGACGGCAAGCCCAGGCCCTTTGACCCATTTCCCCTCAGCTGCTGTTTTTGCTTTAGCAGGAATTGACCAATACGCTTCAAACCCACGAAAGTGATCAATCCGAACGACATCATACAATTGAAAGGAAGACTCAAAGCGATCAATCCACCAAGAATATCCATCAGCCTTCATTGCTTTCCACTCATATAGTGGATTTCCCCAAAACTGACCATCTTTCGCGAAATAGTCTGGAGGACAACCTGCCATAGCTTTGGGTTTTCCTGTCTTTTTATCTATTTGAAAATACTCTGGGTCACACCATACGTCGACACTGTCTAAAGATACAAAAATTGGTATGTCTCCAATGATTTGAATACCCTTACCATTGGCATATTGCTTTAGCTCTGACCATTGTTTGAAAAATAAAAACTGGTAGAATTCATGTGATTCTGCCGATTTAATAACTTCTAGTTCTAGATCTTTATCAGATAACGATTTAAATGATCGAAAAGCATTAGGCCATTCGAGCCAACTACGACCTTCAAATTTCTCCTTAAGCGCCATGAACAACCCGAAAGGCTTGAGCCATTTCTCCTGTTTAATTCTGAACGAATTGAATTCTTCAGTGAGTTTATGTTTAGGAGCTTGTTCCTGAAATGAATGAAAAGCTTTCTGTAGGACTAACCATTTAGTTTGATAGAGTAGGCCAAAGTCAGTTCGACTGCTTGGCATAAACCTAAAGGGCTCAAGGTCCGCATCGCTTAACAATCCAATGCCCACCATTATCTTGAGATCGATCAAATAAGGATTACCCGCAAAAGCGGAAAATGTTTGATAGGGTGAGTCGCCAAATCCAGTCGGACCGAGTGGGCAAACTTGCCAATGCGTAATGCCGGATTTTTCAAGAAAATCTATGAACAGTCGGGCAGAATGATCCAGGGTACCAACACCTTGGTCTCCTGGAAAACAAGTTGGGTGAAGAAGAACACCAGTTCCTCGTTCTGTAAGCCAATTAAATAATGGGAGAATCTTCACAATATAGTTTCCGCCAAATACATGGCTTTATCTCAACATCCTTCAATTTCTTTTTAAACAGAAAACATACGGCGGGGGATCATTTTCACAGCGAAATGACGCCAACCCTATATTAGACATAATATATATTGTGCGTCTTGAGATAATTTCGCTATATTCCACTTATTTTCCTGAAAAACAGTATATTCGCCTATTTGGCGATACCCCAGCGATGCGTGAAGGGATAATAGATGAACATCGCTTTGCCGACCATTTCTCTTTTTGGAACGAACCCCCAGTAACGACTATCAGAACTGTGCGGTGAATTATCACCCATAGCGAAGAAATAATCTTCTGGAATGGTCACAGTTGTATTAGGATTATTCAAATAATGTTGTCTACTCAATCCTCTGTATGAGTAACCAGGATACTTTTCTTCCTGAGTAGCATTCTTTTCAAATGCAGAAGCCCCAGTTATCAATTCACCATTTCTGTATAGTTTTGGTGCTTTAACTTGCAGCTCGTCCCCAGGAACTCCAACCAGGCGTTTGATGTAATATTTATCTGGTTTTTCAATCGTAGGAATATTCTCCGTTTTAAAAACAACCGCTTCGCCAACGTCAGGTCTTTTGAAGTGATATGAGATTCGATCTACGAATAACGCATCTCCGGTATGAATTGCAAATGACAGCGCCGACTTTCCTTGTTTAACTTCTCTTCCTGTGCGGAGAAACAATCTTCCACGAATCCTAACAATTTTGGACTGTATTTTCGGATCCTGAAGCAATTCGCTCCATTCACGATCATCTTCAGGAAAATAAGCATCCTTGAATGCTTCGTATGGATAAAATTCTCCAGGAACTGTAAAGGTCGTCTCTTCTTCACCTACACGAATTGTGAATTCATTTAAAGTCGTTGGAAACAAAAAGAATTTTCTACCAGGAACTCTCTCAAAACTGCGGACCGGCACCAAGACTTCTCCTGAATCTGGAGCTACGACATCTCTCCTAAGTGTGCCCCAGGATAAAAAGCGCAATAGGTTTCCAGCGCTACTGGGCGAAGATCCATCTTCGTAAACCTCATGAGTCATTCCATTGTAAGAAGGAAACATGGAATTGGTTGGGATCTTAAAAGGTTGAAGAAAAAAGGTTCGTATAGCTAAAGCCACAATAGCGGCTACAAGGAACATTTCGGCATTCTCTGCCCAAAAACTTTGTGGATAAAAATAGCCGCCTACTTCTTTTCGTTTGAGTACAGATTCCAGCTCTTCGGAAGCCAAACGAACTTTCCCCCAGTCTTCATCCCCTTTTTTCTTTAACGCCTTATTAAGGATCGAGGATGTATCATGAAGATCTTTCATGTTTTCCGCAGAAATAATGTCTTTCCTGAAGTGATAGACTTTTTCTGCTAAGCGGAGCCAGTTTTCTGCCTGTTCCCTGAGCTTCTTATGATTCTTCTTTTTAAAAAATGCGTTCACTTAGCCGTATCTGTGGTTTGGGGTTAAACCGGTGAAATGTTCAAATAATCAAAAATACTGCAGCTTTAATTTGAATTTTTGAGGATATCAATGAATGCCTCTTGCGGGATGGAAACTTTGCCGATCTGTTTCATCCGCTTTTTTCCTTCTTTCTGCTTCTCTAGGAGTTTCTTTTTTCGCGTAATGTCTCCTCCATAACATTTGGCGGTCACATCCTTTCGAAATGCGCTTAAGGTTTCCCGTGCGACTACCTTACCGCCAATGCTCGCCTGGACGGGAATCTTAAACATTTGGCGAGGTAGAATTTCTTTCAACTTCTTGCACAGTTCTCGCCCCTTACTCGGCGCCTTATCTATATGAACAATGGACGAAAAGGCATCAACAGGTTCCCCGTTAACAAGAATATCTAGCTTCACTAATTTTGATCGCTGATAGTCGGTGAACTCATAATCCATTGAGCCGTACCCCTTTGTGATACTCTTAAGCTTGTCGTTGAAATCGACCAATACTTCGTTGAGCGGCAGCCTGCAGGTCAACATTAGCCGAGCCTCATCTAGCGTTTCCGTATGCTCGCATAGTCCGCGCTTATCCATGACCAAAGCCAAAATGTCCCCAATGAACTCACTGGGTATATGGATCGTAGCCTCGATCATAGGTTCTTCCATATAGTCAATCGTCTCTGGATCTGGAAGATTTACCGGATTGTCGACTTCCAGGAATTGATGATCCGTAGTCTTTAATTTGTATACAACACTTGGATACGTGGCTATGATGTCTAAATTGTACTCACGGCGGATACGTTCCTGGACAATTTCCATATGAAGTAATCCGAGAAATCCGCAACGAAACCCATATCCTAAAGCAACTGAGCTCTCTGCCTGATAGGTAAACGCGGCGTCATTCAGCCGCAACTTGCCCATACCTGTTTTTAGTTTTTGGTAATCGGAAGTATCAATTGGGTAAATACCACTATAGACCATGGGGCGCACTTCTTGATAGCCAGGAAGCATTTCTTTGGCGGGATCCTTTTCCAAAGTGATGGTGTCACCAATCTTAATATCGGACACCGCTTTGATGTTCGTCACAACATAACCGGAGTTCCCCGCTGTAATTTCATCCACGTCTTTCATCTGAGGCGTAAAGATGCCAACCTCTTTGACTTCCGCTCTTACCTCATCGCTCATCATCTGTATCTTGTCGCCGCGCTTCAAAGTTCCGGAAAACATTCTTACGTAGCAGATCACTCCCTTATAGGAGTCATAAACTGAATCAAAAACAAGGGTACGTGTTTGCGGGTAATCTGCTAATCTAGGTGGAGGAACTCTATCCACTACAGCTTCCAGGATTTCTTCAATTCCAATCCCCTCTTTGGCACTCGCTAAAACCGCTTCTTCAGAAGGTATAGCCAGGATTTCCTCCAGTTGATGTAAACAGAGGTCCAAATCAGCGCCCGGCAAATCGATTTTGTTGATAACCGGGATGATCGCCAAATCCTGAGACAGAGCCAGATGAGCATTTGCAACCGTTTGAGCTTCTACGCCTTGTGCAGCATCAATAAGCAGCAAAGCGCCTTCTGCAGCTGCAAGACTTCTAGATACTTCATAAGAAAAATCAACATGCCCCGGAGTATCAATGAGGTTAAATCGGTATTCTTTACCTCTCGTGGACTTGTAGATCATACTCACAGGATGTGATTTGATCGTAATCCCCCTCTCCCGTTCGAGATCCATTGAATCCAATAACTGATCCTTCATCTCGCGCTGCACAACGGTTTCGGTATGTTCGAGCAATCGATCAGACAGTGTAGTTTTCCCATGATCAACATGGGCGATAATGCAAAAATTGCGGATGTCAGAAAGTGGCGGCATAAAATAGCGCGAAGTCGCTTTCACTCAAAGCTTTCCTAGCTTTGAATGGAAGGTGGAAATTGGATCGAAAAAATGAGCCTAAGCAAGGCTTTTCCCCAGGGAATCAGGATTGCTCGAAATCAGAGAAATCCTGAAAAGAAGTCACCACCAATTCATGGTCAATACGCTTGGCGAGACCTTTGAGCACCCCACCCATTCCGCATTCAATAAAAGAATCCACTCCTGAAGAAGAACGAGCATTCAGCATACAGTCTTCCCACAGCACGGATGAAACGACCTGCTTAACAAGATTGGCTTTAATGACATCCGGAGAGTCACTTGTTGCAGCATCAACATTTGAATACACAGATATTTCGGGTTCACGAAAAGGGATATCAGCCAAATAGGCTTCAAAAGCTGCTCGAGCTGGCTCCATTAAACGACTGTGATACGCACCCGCGACCGTTAGAGGAAGAACGCGTTTAAAACCCCTATCCTTCAAGGCATCAACAGCTTGTGCTATTTTTGAAGCTTCTCCAGAAATCACGATTTGGCCAGGACAGTTCAAATTGGCCATATCGACGTCGAATTCAGCTGCAAGTTGCTTTACGGCTTCTCTCTCACCACCTAGCACACTAGCCATGCCTCCATTGGTCTGATCACAGGCCATTTGCATGAGTCGCCCTCTTTCAGCTACTATCTTCAAGCCGACTTCAAAGTCGTAAACTCCAGCTGCTGCCAATGCAGTCAATTCACCCAGACTTAGACCCAACGCACACACGGGTCGGTTGCTAGGATTGGATTCTTTCCAAAGAGCATGGACTGCTAATCCATGGACATACAAAGCAGGCTGACAGACGTCTGTCTTGGTCAAATCTTCTTCCGGTCCTTCGAAGCAGACCTGCGTAAAGTCGTAGCCTAGCACTTCGTTTGCTTGATCGTAGAGTGATTTCGCAATGGGACTGCTCTCGTAAAGAGATTTGCCCATACCTACTTTTTGAGCGCCTTGCCCTGAAAAAATGAGTCCTGTTTCCATATGGGGCACATCAGGCATCAGAATTGTGGGAACCAATCAATAAAAAAGTCCCCTACCCCTATATACTTCCGCCAGATGCCTTTAAGAAACGATTCCTCCAGAACTGAGGAAGATACCCTTCAGGTTCATCTCTAGAGCCTTTGGATTTGGAGAAAACTTCAGTGCGTCAGTTTTACTTATCAATCCTTCTTGAACGAGTTCGTAGAGGCTTTGATTGAAAGTATTTGAACCATTTTCCTTACCTGCTTCGACAACCGCGGGTATTTTTTCGAACTGGCCTTCTTGAATGATGTTTTTACCTAACGAGTCTATGACAAAGGTTTCGATCGCAGGATAACGCTTGTCACCTTCAAGGCTAGGAATCAAACGCTGCGTACAAATAGCTTTTAATGAACCGGCTATCTGACGTCGCAGATGACCTGTTGTTCTGGTGGGAAAAACTCAAATACACGTTGAACTGCTTGTTGTGAACCAGATGAGTGAAGTGTGGAAAGTACTAGGTGTCCGGTCTCAGCAGCCGATAGAGCTGTTTCAAAGGTGGTCTTATCACGCATCTCACCAATAAGAATAATGTCGGGATCCTGACGCAGAACAGCTCGCATGCCATGAGAAAAACTAGGAGCATCAATGCCGATTTCTCTCTGGTTGAATACAGATTTCCGATCGTCGAAATTAAATTCGATTGGATCCTCAAGCGTTACCACGTGACGATTTAGATTATTATTAATCCAATTAATCATCGAAGCCAAAGTAGAAGATTTACCTGACCCGGTAGCTCCGCAGATTAAAACGACACCGTCCTTTAGCTTACAAAGTTTCTCTAATACTTCCCCGTTCGATATATTCAATTCGTCAAACGTAGGAGCCTGATCCTTCAGATGACGAAAAACCACACTCACCGTTCCGCGTTGAAAAAAACCATTAACACGAAAACGCCCAATTCCAGTGATGGAATAGCTGTAGTCAATTTGACCATCGTGTTCCCAGTCATCCTTAAACTTGTATGGAACCGTTTCAGTAATGAAATCTCTAGCTTCGGCAGCAGAGATAGGCTCCATGTCTACTTCCTGAAGAATACCGTTGAGGCGTAAAATCCCAGGCTTGTCGGACTTGATATGGATATCACTCGCCTCGTTTTCGACAGCAAGTTTGAGTAGGCTATTAATGATTTCTTCAGCGCTCATAAATTGGGTGGAAGATAGAGGAGTTAAGAAGCTTGCTTTCGCAGCAGATATAAAGAGTTTCTTGATTCTTGCAGTGAAACAAAACCTACTCCCTGTTGATATTTAACCAGAAATCACAATGTCTGATAATTTTTACGGCGTCCTTACGGCAATGGTCACCCCGTTTAAGGAGGGGGAAGTGGACTGGGAAGGATTGGCTTCGTTTACCGAATGGCAGATTCAGGAAGGAATTCAGGGCTTGGTACCAGTTGGAACAACGGGCGAATCCCCTACCCTCAATCATGAAGAGCATCTGCAAGTAGTTCAACGTGTGGTAGATAAAGCAGCTAACCGCGTCCCCGTGATCGCAGGAACGGGCTCGAATTCCACCCGGGAAGCGGTTGCCATGACTAAATCAGCCCATGAAGCAGGTGTAGACGGTATGTTGGTTGTGACCCCCTATTACAACAAACCCAGCCAGGAAGGGCTCTTCCAGTATTTTAGGGCCATTGCCGAGGAAACAGACAAGCCTATCGTTTTGTATTCAATTCCAGGCCGTTGTGTAATCGAAATCGGCATAGAGACATTGATCAGGCTTCGGGAGAAGTATCCCCATGTGAATTACATCAAAGAAGCGGGTGGAAAAACAGAAAGAGTATGCGAAATACGCCAAGCTCTGGGCGACGACATGACAATTCTTAGTGGTGATGATAGCTTAACTTTACCGTTCATGAGTGTAGGAGCCAAAGGTGTGATTTCCGTCGCCTCCAACTTGGTGCCCAAGCCAGTAGTAAATATGGTCAGAGCCGCTATGGAAAATGACATGGCTGGAGCATCTGCACTCAATGAACAATTATACTCTTTATTTGTTAATCTATTTGTTGAGCCAAATCCTGTTCCTGTAAAAACAGCGATGAGAGATGCGAACCTTATAGATACAGCAGATGTACGCCGTCCGTTATGCGCCATCAGCGATGCAAATTATCAGCTGATATCTAAGACCGTCAAAGAACTGGAAGAGAGATTACAGGGATGAGCTTAAAGATTCTAATCCAAGGGTCGCTTGGTCGTATGGGCCTGGCATTGAAGCAAGCAGCAGAGGAACGTGGACATACTATCGTTGCAGGAATTGATCTGGGGGATTGCGTTAAAGATGCCATCACCGGTGCAGATCTAGCTATCGATTTTAGTCACCACTCCGCCACGCTTGAATTAGCGAAATGCGCGGGGCAAAAAGGGATTCCTTTAATCATTGGTACGACAGGCCATAGCGAAAAAGAGAAAACCGATATTACTAAAGCTTTAGAATCGACCGCTGCTGTTTGGGCGGGAAACTATTCATTAGGCGTTAACCTGTTGTTCTATTTGACACAAAAAGCATCAGAAATCCTTCCTAACGAATACGATGTTGAGGTCATTGAAATGCATCATCGCTACAAAAAGGATGCACCGAGTGGTACTGCCGAGAACCTCTTAGAGAGAGTAAAAGCAGCTAGCCAACGGTCTGACCATGAATTGCTTCACGGCCGCGAAGGCATTATCGGTGAAAGAACCGATCGTGAAATAGGAGTTCACAGCATGCGCGGTGGAGATGTGGTAGGTGACCATACGGTTGTATTTTCAACTTTGGGAGAGCGACTTGAACTCACCCATAAAGCATCCGATCGTATGATTTTTGCGCGTGGCGCCGTCCACGCAGGAGAATGGTTAGTGTCTCAAAAGCCAGGTATTTACCACATGCAGGACGTTTTGGGACTGAAGTAACTTATGATCGCCTCCCTAAAAGGAAAAGTCATTGAAAGTCACCTTCTTCAAGTAGTGATTGAGGCAGGAGGTGTGGGCTATGAGGTCAATATTCCAATAACCACGGCCGAAAAACTGCCTCCCCCAGGTAATCAGGCTAAACTCTATACTTATGCAGTCTATCGTGATGATTCCCAATCCCTATACGGGTTCGTGAAACGCGAGGATAGAGAGTTTTTCAAGCTACTCGTCGAGAAAGTCTCAGGCGTGGGGCCAAAAATGGCACTCACACTATTTAGTAAACTCAGTACAAAAATGCTGGAAGCAGCCATAATCAGCGGCGATACAAAACTGCTTTCTCAATGCCCTGGCATAGGAAAAAAAACCGCCGAAAGGCTAATTATTGAATTGAGAGATAAAGTAGGGAAAGGCTTTGGCTCCACTCCCGCCTCACCCTCTATACCTTCTAGTGAAACAGCAGCCATTGACGATGAAGGTATGACCAAATTCCAGGACGCTATCGCTGCGCTCACTGCTTTGGGTTACAAAACTACCGAGGCTGACAAGTCAATTAATCGAGCCATTGCGAAATTGGGGCCAGCAGCTACGGTTGAGGAAATTATCAAGACGGCTTTAAATTCCTAATGCTGACACGGCCCTACCGCCGAAACTCATAGTTTGAGTACTCGAATTCGAAGGCCGGTCCAGGATTTACGGTTTTCTTCTTTTCACGAATCTCGCCATCAACCCAAGTATACAAGGCAGGTTCCTGAGATGATTGAAACTCAGGTGTAGCTCTCGCATGGCGCAATTCCTGCAAATAAGCCCACTCTTCCGCTGCACTCTGATTATCCGCGCGAAAAAACTCCAAAGTTGGTTGTGTAATGAAAGGCTCAGCTGGCTGAGCAAATCTTTCGATGGGCTGCAAATTGCTCTGAGAAACTTGAACAATACGCGACTTACCAAATGGTCCATTGAAATAAATCGTAGCGAAAGACCCTACTACGGCTATGATTGTCGCAGCGGCAAATACTTGCCTGCTGAGAGCGAAAAATGCGGGTTTTCCCTTTCCAGGTTCTAGATTTGAATGGAGGCGAGGAATCACCGGCGCAGCACTGAGTGCAGCGAAATGTGTTGCCTGGTGCATTCGGCAATAGCTTTCGAAGGTAGACCGTCTATCCGAATTGCGCAGCAGCTCCTCTTTGAGTATCCGGAGCTGTGCTGGGCTAATTTCTTTGTCCAGATATAGGTTTACGAGGTCTTCGAAAACATCATCCGTCATTGAAAATCTTTACCCATTTTTTCGCGCAAACTCATGCGAGCACGAGCAATACGACTCTTAACCGTACCAATAGATAGGTCCAATTCGGAGGCTATTTCATCATACGACATATTCTTCACGTTTCTCATCACCAGTATTTCGTGATGCTTTTCCGAAAGATCTTTCATATTTTCAGCAACTTTATCAACAAATTCTTGCGTTACCGTTGCTTCGCTTGGTGTTTGCCCCTCAACCGGACAAATATCAATCATGCTAAAATCCCCGTCATCGCATAGGCTCTGCTCCAGGGAGATGGATTCACTCCGTTTTCGTCGAAACCAGTACCAGTATTTATTGTGAGCTAAATTTGTAGCGATTTGAAATAACCAGGTCGAGAAGGCACTGTCTCCACGGAATTTCTCGAGACCTCTATGTGCCCTTACAAAGGCATCCTGAGTCACTTCTTCGGCATCCTGCTTATTTTTAAGCAATTGGTGGACGCGGGAGTAAATACGATCCCAGTAGCGAGATACTATTTCAGTAAATGCATCCTCATCGCCGTTTTTAAACTTTTCTACGAGTAAACGGTCAATGGCTACTTCTTGTGCTTTATTTGTCATCTTGTTCTTGGGTTGGAAAGGTTGATTGAAGGTTTGTTCCTTGGCGAGATATGGAATTCAGGGTTTACGCCCCCTTAAATAATAACCCCTTGAATGAGGTTCGGTTTCAGGTTTTAACAATTTTGCGGGTTAAAAATTGAATAATTCAGATACTGTCTTAGATATTAGAACCGTTCGGGCGTTCAAAAATTCCCTAGAATTCCTCAGCCCACCGTTTACAAAAAGACTAGAAACTATTTCCCAAAATGGCGTTGACATGACCTACTGCTCGCCGTTTCTTTCCCTGCTTTCTCACTTAATTGTGAGGCTTTTGTGGAATACATGGATCGGTAGCTCAATCGGTAGAGCAGGTGCCTTTTAAGCACTTGGTTCGGGGTTCAAGTCCCCGCCGGTCTACCACAGAAACGGCATTCAACGGCGGCTTAAGCTCACGGGCTTAATGTTCGCCGTTTTTGCTATCCGGACTCTCATAATAATTCTCCATATCCTGGATATTGATCATGGCTTAAATCAATTTAAGTCGAACCCAGGAAAGACCTACTCCCTCTAACTATTTAATAGATAGTTTTATGTTTCACTTTATGTAGTCGCGGATCCACTGCGACGGATATCGAACAGCCTTCGTTCATTTACTTTCCAAATCGAACCAGTATCCCACACGATGTCTTTGGCGAATCACAAGTTGCCTTCCTGATTCGGGGTAACAGATTTGAAACTAATTGATGAGCGAAACGAACGAAAACCCAAGCATTATAAGAGCATGGCTATTTACATTCGCTTGTATTGGTTTTCTCATGGTCATTTGGCTGATCGATGCATGTCTTGCTGCGTTGCTTCCTGAAATCGCTAGGATTTACGAAGGAGTTAGTATAGTTCAGGGAGCTCAACTGGTAACTGTCTACAACCTGGGGTTCATAGTTAGTACATTCTTCTTCGGTCCTCTAGGTGATGTGCTCAAACGTTATAAATTAATTATCACCGCTGCATGTTTTTTTGCTGTGGCCTGCGTAGGATTCGCCATCTTCAAAAACTTCTCTGCAGCCTTGGTATTTCGATTGGCTGCAGGTTTTTGTGGAGGAATGTTAACCGTCAATTTATGGTCAGGACTCATCCATGAAGTTCCTAAAGAACACTTTAGTACCGCAATTGGATTAATGGCCGGTACCAGAGCCTACAGTCTGGTGCTTGGGTTACCTCTAGTTATGGAGCTAGTGGATTGGATCGGTTGGACTTCTACCTTCCTCATGCTGGGATTGATCATCTTACTCCCTCTTCTTTTATATTCATTCACTTCACGCAAACCATCCCCTAAACAACAGGGAGGTTCACTTAATCCCCTACATCACTATTACGCTACTCTGAGGCTTCCGGGAATATTGTGTGGTCTCATTGGCTTTTTCTTAATCAGGATGGCGGGAGGGACTGTGTTTGTATTTACCAGTCTTTGGCTCTTTGAAACTTATGGTTTAGATACCTCTCAACGCGCCATTCTGATTTTAGTATTTGGTATCGGTGAGATTTTGGGAAGTTGGGCAAGCGTGCCTATTCTTGCTAAAATGGGGCCACCAAAAACGTTTTACCTGGGGATTACCGGAACCTTTTTCTTTTTGGCATTTCTCGTTTTCACACCACTACCTCTATGGGGCATTGGAGCTTCATTACTGATGCTGAGCCTTTCGGATCGTTGTTTTGGCATGGCCTTCTGGCGAGTATACCTCCCCCAGGATCGCATAAGAACCGGAACACTCTCGTCGATGGGGAATATTGCTTTCGCGGGTTCGATTGCTGCAATTACGGGAATTGGCACTCCCATCCTCAAAATCGTCGGCTGGGAAATAGCCGCAACAATGGCGCTTATGATACTCATTATCGGGTCTCAAATATTACGTTTTTCTCTATTCACACCTGAACGGCTTGCCAAAGCAGAAGATGGATGGTAATGTAAATAGTTAAATTTATTAAATATTCATTCTATAAGATTGAGTTAAACAACGCCTCCCCCAGTAGTATAAGGCCAATCCTCCCCGAAATTCTGCTTTATCCCTCATGAAACGAGTAGTAGTTATCGAAGACCACACAGCAGTGCGGCAAATGATTTGTCAGCTAGTAGAGTCCATTCCCGAATTTAGTATGGTTGGTGATGCTGGAGACGGGCAAGATGCCTATACTCTCTGCCTGGAGCAAAAACCTGATCTAGTCATACTAGATATCATGCTCCCCGGATTGAACGGTATCGAAGTGCTTAAGCGCTTTAGTCGTCACCTGCGCAAAACACGGGTATTAGTATTTAGCGGTTACAAGAATGAAAATCTTTTGAAGAGCTGCATGCTCTCCGGAGCTCATGGATTTGTCGAAAAGTCCGCCACCTTAGATGCCTTGAAGGATGCCATGAATATTGTATCAGATGGCGGCACCTGCTTTGGCGAAGACAATACACGTATCCTTGAGCAAGCATTGGAGGAAGCAAACTCTCGGCGAGGAAATGATGTTCTTACTGCGCGTGAGAGAGAAACGCTTCAGCTGATTGCAGAGGGACTCAGCACTCGGCAGATTGCTGAAAAGATGAGCATCAGTGTTAAAACAGCTGAGAATCACCGAACCAATATGATGCGTAAACTAGACCTTCATAATGCTGCTGCACTTACGCGATATGCAGTAGACATGGGAATGGTCGAAAATACGCCTGTCTTTGACTAAAGATCCAGCCAAGGCAGTTGTTCGCGTTCCCTCCATCGATTCGCTAGTATCTCAATTAATAAGGGATGAGATCCAATCAATTCCGTTTTATGGATTCGGAGTGCCGGGTTTTCTAAAGCACTAGTCAGGCAAATAGCGGCAATGTCTCCATCGGGCCCTGCATGGCGCCCTGGAGAAAAAAACATTGGTGCCAGAATGATTGGATGAGATGGGTCACCCAATGATTTCAAAGCTTGTTCCAGCAATGGTTCATTAAAGGCATACTGCTTGCCTGGTCTACGTTCCATAGAGGCAGCGATAAGCTGATTAAGTTCTTCGCCAAACTGTTGCTCTAGAAGTTGAGCCACAACATTTCGAACTTTCGTAACCTCCTGCCGAGGGCTGCCATGATCCACCAGGACGACGTTAAAGGTTTTGAGCCCATGCTTCTTTTGAATGTTTACGACCCTTTCTTTGAGGATGGAAGCCAGGCTTATACCCCCATTTTCGGAAGACACATACAAGGGATTCAGAATCCGTACTTTCATATTAGGACAATGCTTCCGGAGGCTGTGAAGGCGGCGAGGCAAGTAGTCCGTAAGGGCACCCGAGGGCCCGAAGAAAAGAGGTAGGATCTCAAATGATCTTTCCCCAAACGAGTAAGCTTCCTTGATTGCTGATTCTAGCAAAGTAACTTTTTCATTTATAAGATCCTTTTCAGGAATCTTGTCTGCGTGTAAGAGTGGCGCAGGTGTCACCAGCTTATTGATAGATCCCGACAAATGGGATGCAATGGAGCGCAGATTTCGATAGGCATCTGCCCGGACTGAACCGTTGTCGACAAGAAAGATCATGCTTTTACAAAAAAAGGAGAAATCTTAGTTGCGCAACCCCCCGCGAAAAGTCTACTTCTATTTGTTTACATTTTATCGAATCTACCTCAGTAATAATCATCGTAATTTAACAGCCGAAGTTTACAGGATGAAAAAAATCACCGCCATTATTTGCCTTTCAGCCTTTGCCCTATTCTGGGCAGGTTGTCAAAACGCTGGACGTCCAACGCCCGAAATGACCCGCATGGGTATGGGGACAGGCCCAGGAAGTGATGGAGGAGGAGTTGCATCGAATGTAGACAATGCCGGTTCTGGTAATCTAGGCGACTTTGAATACGGGGATGAAAATCTTCAATCTCGCACGTCAGATGTATCTGGCGTGAATGGACCCGCTTACGCTTCTGTATATTTTGACTACGATCGTTCTTATGTTCGCGAGTCAGAGCGTGCTATTTTGAATGAAACGGCCAAATACCTACTTCAAAATTCAGGCCAGAGGGTCTTGATTGAAGGTCATTGCGACTGGAAAGGTACCACAGACTACAATTTAGCACTGGGTGATCGCAGAGCAAACTCTGTTAAAAGTTACCTCGTGGAATTAGGGGTCTCCCCTTCTAGCATAGATGTCCTCTCCAAGGGAGATCTGGATGCCAACGAAGGCGCAGATGATGCTGGAAGACAATTAGACCGCCGCGGAGACATTATTTTAATCCCCTAAGCGCACCAATCAGCATTTTACCCAAAAGCCTGCTCTTCGTAGTAGGCTTTTCTTATGAGTGGACTCTTATTGGGAAGTTTCTCCCTGAAGCACTGTCTACTTAATGCTAGTTCAGATCCAACAGGATTTTCTTGATGAGCTCTTTCCCTCTACTCATCATGGACAAGTCGAAGCTTTCATTCGGCGCATGCATGGCATCCTCGGGCAGATACAAGCCAACTAACAGGGTGTCCATATCAAGAATACGCTTAATGTCTCCGATGATCGGAATGCTGCCACCCTCTCTCAAGTAGACAGGACGCTTACCGAAAAGCGCCTCTCCGTGCTTTTCGTTGGCAAGAAATGCTTTAGCAAGAGCTGGATTCTGATCCGTTGGAGTATTCGTTTTGCCTGGCGGAACCACGAGGTATGGATTTCCGTTATGCCCAATCTCGAATGAAAGTTTCATTTGAGGAGGACAACGGTCTTTGATCGTCTCGATTAGAAGCTTCTGAATTCGATCGGCGTTCTGGTTTGCGACCAAACGACAACTTATTTTTGCAAATGCCTTGCTCGGGATTACAGTCTTTGAACCCTCACCTTGGTAGCCTCCACCAATGCCGTTAAATTCTAGAGTCGGGGCGAGTCTGGGTGCTTCGGAAGCATTTAATCCCGGAGGAGGAAAAAAATCATCAACTCCAAGAAAACGCTTCAGTGCGTCCAAGTCTTCTCCTGCACGGTTCAGCTCATCTCTCTCCCACTGCTCTGTATCATCGATGGAATCATAAAAGCCAGGAACATTGATGGTGCCATCTTCATTATGAAGAGAGTGGCAAATATCAGTTAGAGCATGAATTGGATTTAGTATAGCCCCTCCAAATAGGCCTGAATGTAAATCCTGACTGGCACCTTCCAGATTTACCTGGATACAAGAAATGCCTCTTAAGCCTGTGGTCACCGTCAACTGATCTGGTTTCAAGCTTCCAGTATCACACGCGAATACAAAATCTCCCTTTATTCTCTCAGCGTATGCTTCCAAGACCGGCACGAAACTCGGACTTCCAATCTCTTCTTCTCCCTCAAGGATAAAAACAATATTGAGGGCAATATTCGGATTTTCAGCCAAAAGTTCTGAGACAGCACCCAGGTAAACTGAGAGCGGTCCTTTATTGTCCGCCGCACCTCGACCATAAATTCGACCATCACGGATTTCAGGCTCAAAAGGTTCAGACTTCCACAAATCTAAAGGATCGGGTGGCTGCACATCATAATGCCCATAAATAACAACTTTAGGAGCGTCTTCATCTACGAGGCGTTCGCCAAGAATGATCGGTTGGCCGGGGGTTGAAATGACTTGCACATCAAAACCGATGGCTTGGAGATTACTTTCCAAATAATCCCGCGTTTCAGCCAAGCCTTGTTTGAAGGCAGAATCAGCTGAGACGCTTGGGAAGCGGACTAAGTCTTGGAGTACAGTCAGGGGATCAAGAATCATCGATAGCGTAATTTACTTTGCTCGTAGATAGGTTTCACTTTGGGCATGAGCGCTTCCAGCTTATCAATTCTCTTATAGTCGGACGGATGTGTTGAGAAAAACGGAGAAGGTTCTTTGCCATCTTTGACCAAACTCATTTTCATCCAAAATTCAATGGCAGCTTCTGGGTTATAACCAGCTTTGGCAGCATAGATGACTCCGATATGATCGGCTTCGAGTTCATGGCCTTGAGAAAACGGAATAGCCAGTGCGTAAGCAGAAGCTGCTCCGTAGGCTGCCGTCCATTCATTTCTATTTTCGTCGTCCTCCATGGCTTGGTGTAAAATAACGCCACCGATGGCGGCCGCGATCCCCTGCGACATGCGTTCAGAACCATGCCGAGCCGTGACGTGCGCAATTTCATGACCAATGATCGTTGCCAGTTCGTCATCTGTGGAGGTGATATCTAAGATGCCAGTGTATACTCCGACCTTTCCACCTGGAAGGGCAAAAGCATTGATCATGTTAGGATCATCGAAGAGCACAAATTCCCATTGAGCACTCGGCAAATCATTCCCAACCGCTTCTGCAATCCTTTGTCCTACACGTTGAAGCCTTCCTACCATCTTCGGGTCTGAAGAAATAGGAGTTTCATATTTCATTCTTTCAAACTCTGAGATGCCAAGTTGCAGCTCGTTCCCCGTAGAAATGAAATTGAGAGAAGTTCTTCCTGTTTCTGGTACCGTATAGCATCCGCCTAGAGCGACCATCAATAGGACAAACACCGAAACCGGGGATCTAAAAATAATGCGTATCATAGGATAATGGAATAGATTGAGGATTGTAGTCTAAGACTGCAACTAATGCCGAAAGTGCCGGACTCCGGTAAATACCATGGCCATTCCTCGCTCATTGGCTGCTGCGATAACCTCCTCATCTCGAACTGATCCACCAGGCTGTATAGCTGCTGTAGCGCCAGCGTCGGCTGCAGCAAGTAATCCATCTGCAAAGGGGAAAAATGCATCCGACGCCACAATCGAATCCTGGAGATTAAGACCGGCTTCTTGAGATTTCCATACGGCTACTTGTGAACTGTCGACACGGGCCATTTGCCCTGCCCCGACCCCAAGCGTCCGTTTATCACCAGCATAGACAATGGCATTCGACTTTACGTGTTTTACCACGCGCCAGCCAAAAAGTAATGAAGCCCATTCATCTTCGGTTGGTTGCCGTTCGCTCACAACACGATACTCAGCCTGGTTGGCTTTCTTCATATCTTTGTCCTGCACCAATAATCCGCCCACGACTGAACGCATTTCGCGTAGGGCATCAGCCCCTACTCCATCCTTGGCCACCATAAGACGAAGGTTCTTTCGTTTCGCAAATTGCGAGAGTGCTTCATCAGTGAATCTTGGAGCTATCACGACTTCGCAGAAAATTTCTTTAATCGCCAGTGCCAGTTCTTCATCCACGGTTCGGTTCGCGACTATGATTCCGCCGAAGGGCGCCTGTTTATCAGTCTCAAATGCTTTGTGCCAGGCTTCGAGAATCGTGTCCGCACTCGCTACACCACAAGGATTTGTATGCTTCAATATAGCAACGGTAGCCTCCTCGAACTCTCCGATCAGATAAGTGGCTGCCGTGATATCCAGGATGTTGTTATAGCTCAGCTCCTTTCCCTGCAACTGATCATATACATCAAAAAAGTTTCCATAGAGAGCGGCTTGTTGATGAGGATTCTCTCCATATCGTAAGTTTGCGACCTTGGGTAGACCTACTTCCCAGTTCTTCGGATACCCACTGATAGCTTCTAAGTCTGGTTCGGCTTGTTGATGACTAAGATTGTCTGAAATAGTTTTGTCGTATTCAGAAGTTCTTCGATAGACCTTCAGAGCAAGTTCCTTTCGGAGATTTAGTTTGGCCGACTCATCTTCTGAGCTCAGAGATTCTAAAACCCGATCATAGTCATCCGGTTCACAAACCACTGTCACGCTGGCGTGATTTTTTGCAGAACTCCTCAGCATAGAAGGACCCCCAATATCGATATTCTCTATGGCGTCCTCATAACTACAATCCGGATTGGCGGTCACCTGTTCGAAAGGATATAAATTCACCGCAACTAAATCGATCATGGAGACCCCATTCTTCTCAGCTTCTGCAAGATGATCTGGTTTGTCACGACGACAAAGCAATCCTCCATGGACTTTTGGGTGAAGCGTTTTTACGCGACCTTCCATCATTTCGGGAAAGCCAGTATACTCGCTAACGTCAGTCACCGGAATCCCCGCGTCGCGTAAGGTGCGAGCACTTCCACCGGTGGATAGAATCGTATATCCGTGTGTAGTGGTAAGTGTCTTCGCAAATTCAACTAATCCCGTTTTATCGAATACAGAAAGGAGCGCTAATTTACTCATTGAGCCAGAGTGTGGGAGTTTTTGTTTCCAGAACAATGACGAAATTTGCGGAATAAAATTTCTTCATATTCGCATCTTCGGAAAACACGAAAACCGAAGGCAAAAGGACCTCTGCCTCCTTTTCTAATCCAAGTAGATCATCTCATTAAGATTGAAAATAGCTAAGCAGAAATCAGTTAGTGCCGTTCCCATATAAGGATCAACAGACGGAGCCCCAAAGGGAGTCCCCAATAACTCTACATTACGATTTTCACTCCTTAGAGCCTTTGTCTGTTTTTCGATGAAACGGATACCAGTGTTCAATTCATCAGCACTGGGTGATCTGGAAAGGACTCGGCGGTAGCAACGATCGACCCATTCTTCCGACCCGCCTTTCGATTCGTTGATAATGGAACCGGCAAGCTGCCGTGCAGTTTCAATGGAAAACTCAGAGTTTAGCAGCGTTAATGATTGGGGAGCTGTGGTTGAAATATTACGCCTTCCACAACTGGCATTTGCATCGGGGCGATCAAATACATCGAACATTGGAAAACGAAGATTTCTTCGCACAAATAAGTAAATACTGCGCCTGTAGTGGTCATTCACATCCTCACTGACTTGCCATTGCTTTTTGAGCAAGGTGATGGCCACCTCTGATGGAAGTGGCGGATGAACTCCGGGGCCTCCGGCTTTGCGGTTGAGCTTGCCACTGACCGCTAGCATTGAATCCCTGATGGCTTCGCCCTCCAATCGCTTGCGATTCATACGAGAAAGCAATAGGTTGTCTGGATCAACTTCCATAGCCTTTAACCATTTCTCATTTACCGGCAAACTTGCCTGCCGATAAGTAGCTGAATTGAATAAGATGCGGAGCAGCTCTTTAATACTCCAATCCTGTCTCACCAATTCTGCTGCTAACCAATCCAACAACTCTGGGTGACTTGGACGATAACCCAATACACCAAAATCATTGGGAGAAGCAACAATGGGCTTCCCGAATACCTGTTGCCAAAATCGATTGACTGCAACTCTGCTAGTCAGGGGATGATTTGGATCCGTCAGCCAATCAACCAGCGCTGACCTCCGACCTAGTTTCGAGGATTCGCTGGGTACTTTAGGAACGGATTCACCGTCTTGATTAACCACTCGCAGGAATGCGGCATCAACAACGGGACCCTTATAACGGAAATCGCCTCTTATCATCAAATGGTCTTGAGGAATGTCATCCTTCAATGGGATGAATCGTGGGCTTAATTGTTTAGATTTCTTAGGAATAGTCATGTCCGCAAACATGGCACGTAAGCGGTAGAAATCAGCCTGACTGATCGGATCCGACTTATGATCGTGGCATTGAGCACATCCCATCGTTAATCCCATGAATGTCAGCCCGGTCGTAGTCGTCATTTCGTTCAATACCGTATGACGTCGCTCCTCCATTAAATTAATATCTGGCATATCTGCTCCAGCCACTAAAAAACCGGTAGCAATAGCTGCATCGTCACTTTCTGGATACAACTCGTCCCCTGCTATTTGAAGTCGAAGAAATTCGTCATAAGGTAAGTCAGCATTAAGTGCCTGGATGACCCAATCTCGATAACGCCAAGCCTCGGATCTTACCGCATCGTGTTCGAATCCATCGCTCTCAGCAAAGCGTGCAACATCCAACCAATGCTGCGCCCACCTTTCTCCAAAATCGCTGGACGCTAAAAAACGATCTACGAGATTTTCGTATGCAGAAGTGGTGGTGTCAGACATGAACTTCTCTACTTCTTCCACCGATGGAGGCAGTCCTCTCAAATCGAAGGACAATCGTCTGATTAAAGTATTGCGATTGGCCTCTGGCATCAATCCGAGGCCCTCTTGTTCAAGTCTCGCTAGGATAAATTGATCAACCGGATTACGGACTTGATCGACTCGTTCAACGCTTGGGGGTTGAATATCCGTCACAGCTTGAAACGACCAATGTTCAAGATCTTTTTCTGTAATTTCGGGTTCAACCAGCTCGTAATTGGTAGTGGCAAACAATCCGGAAGCGAGAATTGAGCCTACGCAATAAATCTTAAACAAATGAGTTAGTGCCGCGATCTTCATCAGGACAGTATATCAGTGACCACGTTTCCGGATACATCCGTCAGGCGCTCTTCACGTCCATTGTGAAAATAGGTTAATCGCTCATGATCCAGTCCCATTAAATGAAGGATTGTCGCGTGCAAATCATGCACGTGGATTTTGTTTTCTTCAGCACGAAGACCTACCGGATCCGTTGACCCATAAGTCATACCACCCTTCACACCACCTCCGGCAAAAACGACGGAATATCCCCAGGGATTATGATCTCTCCCCGTGCCCTGCTCACTCATGGGCATACGTCCGAACTCCCCTCCCCAAATCACTAATGTATCGTGAAGCAATCCACGCAATTTAAGGTCTTGAATAAGTCCAGCCACGGGTTTGTCAGTACGAGCGCAGTATTCAGTATGATTCTCCTCAACGTTCTTATGCGCATCCCATCCTAGAGTACCTCCGGAATACAACTGAACGAAACGTACCCCCCGTTCGATCATCCTCCTCGCCAAAATGCAGCGTGTGCCAAATTCATTAGTCGGTTCCTCTCCTACCCCATAGAGTTTGAGAGTCGCTTTTGACTCCTTTGAAATATCGATCATATCTGGTGCGGCAGTTTGCATGCGGTAGGCCAATTCGTAGGAACGGACACGCGCCGCCAATGAGTCATCAAAATCACGCTCTTCGAGATGCTTTTGGTTTAGGTCGTGAATAAGGCTTAAGGTCGATTGCTGTTGGCCGCTTGAAACCTCCTTTGGCGGTTTCAGGTTTAAGATCGGATTAGCCCCCGGACGCATGGTTGTCCCTTGGTAGGAAGCAGGAAGAAACCCACTTCCCCAGGCTGGCGGACCACCCTTCAATCCACCTTCAGGATCAGGCATCACTACGAAAGCGGGCATATCCTGATTCTCTGAACCCAACCCATAAGATACCCAGCTACCTAAGCTTGGTTTTCCCATAAGAATGGATCCCGTGTTCATCTGGTAAACCGATTGCGGATGATTCACACTGTCACCATGGCAACTACGCATCACGCATAAGTCATCTGCGACAGTGGACATGTGTGGCAGAAAATCACTGATCTCAATCCCAGACTCTCCTCTAGGTCGAAAAGGCCTTACTGGCGGAAGTAGCGGATTATGTGCCACTTTCCGTCGAGTCATGACTGAACCAAAACTCTCAGGCAGAGCTTGGCCTGCATATTTGATGAGATCTGGTTTCGGATCAAAAAGGTCCACATGACTAGGCCCACCATGCATAAAGAGATAAATGACCCGTTTTACCTTAGGCTCAAAATGTGGGGAGCGCTGGGCTAGCGGGTTAGCATTGAAAGAACTAGCAGACAATAGTTTCTGCTGTCCCAGCATATGAGCCAAAGCGACTGATCCGATACCTCCCCCGACGCGGTGCAGAAATTGACGTCGATTCAAACCAGCGTAATATGGCAGGTGTGAGTTGTACTTATTCTTAGCTCTAGGGTAGTTTTTATTCATTGGGCAACATCATCAGAAGCGCGCTTACCAGAACATCCATCTTCACATTATTAAAAAAAACTTCAAGGAAATTCATGGGATGGCATATCGGAGAAAACTCCCTCGTCTTGACACTGACTGCAGGCTTCCTTTAACGCTAACGCTTACTTCCGGTTTTTTATCCTTTTATAAACCTTACCGTCCGCTTGATTGGTGGCGCTGTTTTGGCAGCCACACTCTATTTTCAGGTAGAGGTGTCGGCAAATCAGGGGGAAGTAGGCACCCTGACGGTAAGCCAATCAGGAGCCAATCAATGGCATAAGGTCGAAATGATTCACAGTTATGTGAACCCGGTCGTCATTCTCGGCCCTCCTACCGACAATGACCCAGCCCCTTTAGCGCTGCGTATTCGAAACTTACGCAGCGACAGTGTGAATTTGACGGAACGCATACGTTCTTATCTAGCGGTGCACTGTGTATCATGCCATCAACCTGGAGGCACAGGTTTAGGTAGTTGGGATGCTAGACCTGAAGTAAGTCTGTTAAGCACAGGAATCATTAACGGCCTGGCTGGGAAGAACGGAGGGAATCCTGACAACCGCCTCATTGTGCCTGGCAATCCTGAAGCATCGATTCTCCTCAGTCGTTTAAGCGGATGTTGTGGCTTCACTCGTATGCCGCCACTTGCATCTTCTGAGCTAGATCAAGAGGCCGTAGATCGCATGACGGAATGGATAGAATTATTGGACAACACTCAGGCCTACCGTTCATGGCGATTGGAAAATTTCGGTTCAGACTCAAGCCAGGAAGGTGATCCCGCATTTAATGCGGATACCGATCAATTCTCTAATTACTTCGAATTCCTATTAGCATCCAATCCGAATGAAGCCGGCTCTTCGCCCTTCGTCCAACTGGATATATCTTCCGAAAAAGCCAGTCTCATTTACGAATCCCTCGCTCAACGCTCGATACAATTAGAAATAAGCGAGGACATGATCAACTGGGAGCCATGGTATCAAGGATCTCCGGTTGAGCATTTCAATCAAGGAGAAGTACAGTATTCCAAGATTGAGGGACCGATAGAGTTAGAGGATGCACGACAACTCTTCTTTAGGATTTCAGTTCTCTGGGCGCCTTAATTCAATTTGAGTCCTGAATTTGGGTCAACCATTGGCAAGGATACAAAAGCTTAAAGTCTAAGCGGTAATCTCGCCTGTAAGACCAATGCGAATCATCCAATGACGCAACGCCAGCGATGCTCGGTCCGCCTTGGCATGCACTTCCTCGGCTATGTCCATGGGAATCTCCTCAGGCTTCTGCAATTCTACTATAGCCCGATCTTCGTATATAATCTTCTTTTCCCAGGCGAGCAAGTCCTCCACAGGAACATCGTGATCAAAGTTGCGATGAAACACGGCAATGATCTGTGCCTTGCGTGCTGATACCGGAGCGATGTTAAAATGAATAACATGCTCCCGACCCTCAGCATAACTGATGACCGTTCGGGTGCAAAATGGCATGAACAACGTGCGATGCATATGACGATCGAGTTGAGCCGCATTGGCGATAGGTGAATCGTCGGGGTTCGTAGCTTTGTAATCGAACTCCATTGTCATCGTAAATTCATTCTGAGAGAATTCATACTCGGCTCCCATGGTTGCGCTATCCTCTTGTCCAAAACTACTTTGGTGAACAAACGAGAAATGCGCATTGTCGATAAAGTTTTCAATAAGACGTCCCGCTGAACAGTCCCAGACCTCGGGTCCTAAATGAAAACGCCTATAGGAACTTTCTGACTCCTCTGGTTCCCATACAGGAATTTGGTTCGTAGGTTCACCACTGAGACACACCCATATCAGCCCGTATCTTTCTTCATGAAGTACGGTTTGCAATTTGAGTTTGGACGGAATTTTCCAGTCTGGGTGACTAGGGACCAATACACACTGCCCTTCCTGATCAAATCGATAGCCATGGTAAGGGCAAACAAGGCAATCATCCTTGACCCACCCTTTGGATAAAGGAGCGCCTCGATGAATACATAAATCCTTCGATACAACAAATCCATCGGAAAGCCGGGCGATGACCAAATCGGTATCCAGCAATTTAACTTTAACCGGGCTGTCTCCAATATGCTCCTCTAAAACAATGGGATACCACATCTGAGAAAGTATACCCCAATCGTTTTCGCTAAAGCTGCATTCGCGTGGGTAATCGAGCGAAGTTGGGGATGATGAAATTTCAGTACTCATGAGCTTATTGTAGCATGTGCTATTCCACACTTAGGTCAACGTATCTGTGAAAGAACATATTGATTGATGTGAAATCAGGACCTAGCTTTTGAGTAATGACCGCTTTCCAAATTTGGGCATCCATATTTCTGATCCTATATTTAGGATGGTTGCTCTATCTCACCATCAAAGCTTACAAGGAGCCCTCAAAGGAGCTCGGAGATTTTTTCCTGGCAGGAAAGTCAGTAAAATTTCTTCCATCTCTTCTCACCTTCTGGGCAACTTATTTCAGTGCGGCAGGACTCATTGGTGCTGCCGGTTATTACTACATCCACGGAGTCGGAAATTTCCTATTTGCTTCATTGGGTTACGTGATTCTGGCAGTTGTGGCAGGAACCATAGGAAAAAGAATGTGGAGGATGGCTCGCGAATTCCCCGAAACTCGCTCCCCCATCCAGCTCTATCTCAAGCATTATAACTCTCCCATACTTGAACTCCTGTTTGTTGGAGTGACATTGATTTGTATGGTCCCCTACCTGGCTGCACAAATCACTGGTTTTGCTCGCATGCTGGAAAGTTCTCTGGGACTTCCCTATGTCTTAACAGCGGCCGTTGCCCTGGTCATCATCTACATCTATTCAGAATCAGGTGGTTTGGCTAACATCATTAAAACGGATGTCCTCCAAGCAAGCTTGACTATTGTCGGTTGCATTTCTGTGGTGGTTGTCTTTCTAGGCCTTTACTGGGCGTTCGACATAAATCAATTCATCGTCGACGTAGATGACGCAACGAACCCCTCCCTCTGGAGCCTACCTGGTCCTAATGGCTTATATTCTCCAGTTACAATTATTGGGCTCGCCTTGCTCATCTCACTAGGAGCCACGCCCATGGCTCACAATGCCCAACGGTTTATGATCGTTAAAGAAGAGCGTTACCTGACCGCCATGATGTATATTTTCCCCTTCATGGGGCTCATGCTTACGGTAATTGCGGGAACCCTGGGTCTCGGTGGTGCAGCGATGTTTCCCGGTTTATCGAGTGGCGATCAAATCATTGGCGAAGTCATGTCATCGGTCCCCGCCATGCTCGGAGCCTTAACACTCGTTGGCGTCATTTGTGCAACGATGTCTACGGCGGACTCTATTCTTTTAAGCATCGGATTCATCGTAAGCGAACATTGGTATCGAGGAGAAAAGGAAGTATCCAAAACAGGAATACTGAGATTGAACCGTTGGTTCACTCTGGCCATCGCCATCTTTGCATTTATAGCCAGTATCAAACCAGAACTGGTATCCGAACTGGCTTTCAATGCCTTTGCCGGAATGCTTCAACTTGCTCCGGCCATGATCGCTGGCATCTACCTCCCACGCATCGGCCCACGCTGGGCCGCCATCAGCAGCCTCACCGGACTGGGCATTCTAGTCGCCTCCAAATTCGGACTGCTCAATTGGATCATTCTCGACGGCTTCCCCGGTTACCTGGCCGGGTTTATCGCGGGATGTTTGATCGTGATAATCGCTGCCTTGTTTTCATCTATGAAAAAGTAGCACAGGCTTCGCAGCCATAGCCTTATACACATCTTTTCTGAGCTATAATCAGGGCTATAGAAAGTAAGGTTGCTAAAGGATTCCGCTAATTTAGGTAGGGCGTTCTCGCCGAGGGCGCAGTGTTTAGTTAGGTCCAAGATCAGACGGCTCGTGGGTGATGTCGGCTTCGCCTCGGTACGGCGATCGAGCCCTACTATCTAAGAGTATTGCGCGCCTTATTGGTTATACCAATCTGTGTTAATTTTCCTAGAGTGAATAATCCATTCGGTCTGGTTCTCAGAATCAGTCGTCGATGGCTTGGAAAACGAGCTGCTTAAACTGCCAGCCCGTCTTGTCCGATGTAGGTCCCCTTGTCTGTTTCAATATTACACCTAGCACCTGCTCGTTAGGGTCAGCGAAATAACTTGAATTAAAATAACCGCCCCAGGAGAACGTACCTTCACTACCCTCTCCTCCTTTCGATACACCATTCTCATTGACCACACCGAATGCGAGACCGTAGTGAACATTATCCTTCAGTTCGACTTGAAACGCATTCATAGTGTCGATGGTCGTACGGCTGAGAATTCGGATCCCATTCAATTCACCGCCATTCAAATACATTTGTAAGAAGGTGGCATAATCCAGTGCAGTGCTGGAGAGTCCCCCTCCTCCTCCAAAATGCGAACGAGCACCTATAATAGGGTAATCAGCATCATAGTATTCAGGGCGGCCCGTATATTTTACCCACTGGTCGCCTTCTCGTTTATGGACGGTTACCATACGATCAATCTTCGATTCCGGAAGATAGAAGTAGGTGTCTTTCATTCCAATAGGGTTGAATAATCGCGTCTCAAGAAATTCGGCAAAGCTTACTCCCGAAATGATCTCAACCAAATAAGCCAAGACATCCAATCCTTCAGCATATTTGTACTGATCACCTGGGTGAAAGTGCAGAGGTAGTTTGGCCAGCTTCTTGATATTTTGCTCATTCGTTGAAGGTTCCGTTGTCCAGCCATCAACAATACCAGCCTTCTTAAATATCAACTTCATGCGCTCATCACCATCGATAAATCCATAACCGATCCCCGATGAATGAGTTAGCAGATGCCGAATTGTAATGTCACGTTTAGCAGTGATCGTAGTATAAGTGCCCTTGGTGTAATTATAGTTATCCAACACTTGTGGGTTTTTAAATTCCGGAATCCATTTTGAAATGGGATCGTCCAAACGAAAATGTCCTTCCTCCCACAACATCATCACAGCAGTTGCAGTGATGGCTTTGGTCTGTGAGGCGATGCGAAAGATATCATCCGTTTTCAAGCCACGACCTGTTGCCACCTCTGACTCGCCGTAGGCCTTATGAAATACGATTTTCCCGTTTCGTGCTACAATCGCCACCAGACCAGGGACATCATTATTTTCAATCGCAGACTTAGCCATGGCATCAATACGCTCCAAGCGTTCAGAAGACATGCCAACCGACTCAGGAGAAGCCTCGCGCAAGGGTGGAGATACTTGAGCTGATTTGGTTTGAGCAAACCCGGCTATAGGCAACCAACACAAGACCAACAAAAAGAAAGTAGAACGAATCATGAGATGAAAGGAAACAGTTGGGAGGATAAATACAAACCCGTTTTCACTGCATTGCTTCCATCCAATGCTTTCGACAAAGAGCGACGTACCGTTCGTTTCCTCCAATCTCGACTTGCGCACCTTCTTTAACGGCTTTCCCATCTGCTCCCATGCGGAGATTCATAGTCGCCTTACGTCCGCAATGACAGATTGTCTTCAATTCATGGATACGATCAGCCAATGCGAGGAGACCTCGACTCCCTTCAAAGAGTCTTCCTTGAAAGTCAGTCCGCAAACCATAACAGAGCACCGGGATGCCTAGTTCGTCTGCTACTGAACAGAGCTGTCGCACTTGAGTTTCCGTTAAAAATTGACACTCATCGACGAGCACACAGGCCAATTCCTTTTGGCTATGAATATGGGATACATATTCCCATAAATCCGTTTCAGAAGTAAACTCATGGCACTCACTCTTAAGTCCGATACGTGAAGCGATAGTGCTGGCTCCCGCTCGTTGATCGACAGCAGATTTTAGCAAAAGCGTATCCATGCCCCGTTCGTTGTAGTTGTAACTAGACTGAAGGAGCGAAGTGCTCTTCCCCGCATTCATCGCAGAGTAATAGAAGTAAACCTGAGCCATGACTGAAGATCATGCGGTTTTACCATTGCAGCTGCCAAGCCGAAATAAAAAAGCGACGCTGATTCTCTCAGCGCCGCTTTGAAGATTATAAAAAATGATATGTGTTACTGGCTCCAAGGTGGAACTACTCCTGAGGAACGAGCGTATCCAATCAGTTGGCCCAAGTGCTCATAGTTATGACCACCAAGAGTCATGACCGCTTGCATGCGTGGAACCTCATTGCCGAACATTTTTATTTTTTCATTGAGACTCTCTTCATCAAGACCTCTCACTGCTTTTTTGACAAAGGCGATGCTTTGCTTAAGCGTTTTAACGGCTTCAGCTTTTGTCTTAACTGTTTTTTCGAATTCACGAGGATTGATTCCTTCTGGACGTTCAGCGCCGAGCATACCACTAAAAAAGTAGTTACCACCTGCTACGTGAAGAATAGCTTCGCGAACGGAACGAATTCCCTCTGCTGGACGCCAGCTCATGCCATCGTCAGTAAAGGCTTCTGCTAAATCGACGAGTTTATTGGTTTCAGCCGTATAGTGTGCCAGAAATGTTTTCTGGAACGTAGTCATGTTTTCACCCGATTTATGTCCTGCGCCAAATGCGGATGCGGTAAGCCCAACTAAAAGAAGAGCGGAAACGAGGAGCTTTGATTTGATCATATGTTGTATATTTTGAGTTAAGAAAATGAAGTTGAATATTGTCTACCAACCTCACAACGAGGTCAACCCTGACTTGTTTAAGCAAGAGTATCTAGACTTCAGATTATTCCATTAGTTTCCACCAGAATTAACCGATCCTGATCTGTGGAATAAAAGCCTGATGGGTCCTCAGAAAAAGGCCAAGGGGTAAGCCCCCTAGAATGGGCTCAGAAATAACGGATAGGGCCTAGAAAACTGCCCAAAATTTCGCTTAAATCTCAAAAACAATCATCACCCGTCGATCCGGTATAGATACTCTCTGGTTCTCAACATGAGTGAGTCTCCTACTGCGGCAGGCGATGCAAGCATGCCCACATCCAGCTTGTTTTCCTGCACGACTTCAAATGTGTCCGAGGGCCTAAATGTTCGCCCCTCGCCGAATTCATTAAAGGCATAGATCAATCCATTCGAGTATAGAAGTGAAGCCGAGTGATTTCCGCCTAAGCCTTCACGCCAAATCATCTCTCCGTTTTCTGTGTTGAGGCAGGTAGCTACACCTCCGTCATCCACCATATACAGCCGGTCTCTAATTACTAAAAAGGAAGCACGACGTGGGACATTCTTCTTATAGGTCCATTCTACATGCGTTTCTGTCACATCTCCTTTCCCAGTGGGGCGAATCGCTAAGAGGTCAGCTTTGCCGTATCCTGTTGAAATATAAATCTTCTCACCATCATACACGGGCCGTGCGGCAGCTGAGTGACTGGGGAATGTGACGGACCAAAGCTGCAATCCGTTTGTGGGATTATAGGCAAAACAAGATTTTGCTCCAACGCTGATCAACTGATCTTTTCCATTAACGGTGATGACTAACGGCGTATTATAACCCTTTCTAAAATCCCCTTCTCTCTTAGGAACTCCATCGAGTAAGTCTTCAAAATCCGTTGTGCGGCCTGTTTTCCAGACCGTTTTTCCCGTGTCCTTGTTCAGGGCGGTCACATACTGATGGTCGATCCCGTCCATCGTAAGAATCAGCAAGTCACCATACAACACCGGCGAGGAGGCTGGTCCCCGGTAATGTCGGCAATTAATGTCACGCCGCAGCCACAATACCTCCGCCGTTTGGGGATCAATACATGCGGTGCCATAAGTGCCGTAATGCAGATAAACATATTTACCATCACTCACAGGTGAAGGTGTCGCGTAGGTATTGATTCCAAAGCCGCCTAAGGGCTCCACATCTTCACTCGTAAAAATCAATTTGTCGTGCAGCACTTCCCCCGACTCCAAATCCAGAATAAGAAAGTAACTCGATGTACCATCTTCAGTAGCAGCAGTCAGAATGACTCGATCGTCCAGGATCACCGGTGTAGAAATCCCATGATCATGCAGCTCAGTCTTCCAGGTTATGTTCTTACCTTCGTTCCAGACGGTAGGAAGTTTGTTGGCGATCTGTCCATCGTGATTGGGGCCGCGGAAATCGAGCCATTGATCTTGCGCGCAAAGAGAAGTTGTCAGGGCGAAAAGTAGAAGGAAGCACTTCATCATTGATTAAAATTTAGTAGTATTATTAGGAGATTGTCTAGGGAGTGTTTGGATTTCTAAGTCAATACCCTTTCAGACGATTGAGATCCCTGGAAAGTTCCTCGAGCACAATTCTATATTCAGGCCGATTCACCAGATTGAAATTCTCCTCCGGGTCTTGGCTGTGGTCATACAACATCCTCGCAAGCGTGGGACCACTGTCCTCAATTTCGGCGTTTGTATATTCCGTGTATCTCCATCGGTCAGTCCGAATGGTGTCTCCATTACGAAATCTCCCGACTGCAAAGCCTTTGCCTGGAGCCTTCGGATTTTCGATTACAGGCACTAAGCTTCGCCCATCCAGATGCGACGGTTTTTTCAGGCCGGCGAGGTCACAGAGTGTAGGATAGATATCAATAAACTCTGCCAACGCTTTAGTTTCATTTCCTCTTTGGTTGGCTGCTTGCTGTGGTGTGCGAATAATGAGGGGCGCCTTCATCGCATTTTCAAAGGTGCAGTGCTTACACCAGAGCGTGTGTTCTCCCAGGTTCCATCCGTGATCCCCCCATAGAACTACGATGGTGTTCTCGCTGAGGCCTAATCGATCCAGTTCGTTCAGTATTCGACCTACTTGAGCATCGGTGTAGGACACGCAGGCATAATAGCCACGGATCAAAGCGTGAGCCATGTCGTCAGACACGGGTCCTTGCTTGGGTATATTCGCGTAGGAACGCAACTCACCGAAATTGTGGATGGCTTCCTCCGGCGCATCTTGTGGCGGATGATAATTATCGGGCAAATCGATGTCTGTCTTGTCATATAAATCCCAATACTTTTTCGGCGCATTGAACGGTAAATGGGGTTTGAAGAATCCAGCAGCCAAAAAGAAGGGTGCATCCAGTTGTGCAAGTTTACGCAGCTGCTTCACCGCTTCCGCGGCTACCTTTCCATCACCTAAGGCATCGTCATCCACATCAAAGGAGGCAAACGGCATCCGTTTGTTTTTCGATTGAGCGATGCGTTCTTTCAGATCCGCAGGCTCCGTCCACCCAGCGATAGGGGCAGATTTCTCAGGAAAGCTCCGATCGGGTCGCCAGGCAGGTTCACTCCACCCTTCAGGCGTATCTGCCGGATAGTGAAGAATCTTTCCCAGGCTGATCGTGCGATAACCGTTGTTTTTAAAGTGGGTATGAAGGGCTGTAACATCGGGTGTCTGCTCATCGATCCGTGCCGTAAAACGAACAAATCGATTGGGCGATGGACGAAGCCCCGACATGAGACTCGCTCGAGAAGCACCGCAGGTAGGCACCATACAATACGCACGTTCGAACTTGGTGCCTGTTTCTGCTAATCGATCGATATGGGGAGAGATAATGTGATCAGCGCCGTAGCTGCCCAACTCTGTTCGCAGATCGTCGACCGCCAGAAACAACACGTTAGGTCTCTCATCCTGCCCAAGCAGGACAGCCGAAAAGATAAGCAAAACCGATAAGACTCTTAGGGGAAACATTCAAAGAGTAGATCTCATAATCCAGCTATGGACAACCCATTTGATAAGCCAAATGGAGAACACTCCCCGAAATACTGACATTAAGTAAACTTCTAACAGGACGTCCAACCACCATCAATGGTGAATGATCCGCCGGTGCAATAAGAAGAGGCATTTGATGACAGAAACAATGCCAGACCTCCAATCTCAGACAGTTCTCCCCAGCGTCCCAGCGGAATATTGGACACAAAGGCCTGGTATTTCTCAGGATCCTCCAGTAGTGGCAAATTCATCTCGGTAGCAAAAGGGCCAGGTAGAATAGCGTTGGCGGTAATCTTATGAGGCGCCAACTCGACAGCCAGAGCCCGGGTCATATTCAATACCGCACCTTTACTAGCTGTATAAGGAGTTCGGTCTGCCATACCAATGACGGAAAGCATGGAAGCAATATTCACGATACGCCCATACTCTTGCTTTTTCATGAAGGGCGTCACCGCTTTACAACCGAGCCAAGTGCCAGTCACATTGACTTCCTGCACACGACGAAAATCCTCAAGGCCCACTTCCTCAATCGACCCCCGGAAATTAATACCCGCACTGTTAATCAGAATATCTACAGATCCAAATTCCTCATTCACCTGATTCGCCGCCGAATTCACCTGGGCTTCCTCAAGTACGTCACAGGCAATCCCGATCGTCTTCCCCTCGCCTTGTGAATCAATAATCGAAACCGCCTCCGCATTTTTGTCGGCATCGCGAGCTGCGACCGCAACAGAAGCACCGGCCTCAGCAAGTGCTTTTCCCATTTCAATGCCCAGCCCGCGGTTTCCACCAAAAATAAGCGCTGAACGATTAGTAAGTTTGAATTGATCGAGAATCATAGAAGACAGGTAATAGAAGCTTTCAGAAAAGGTTGAGTAAATTCTTCAAAGATTTTGTATCCCCCTATTACATCTATGACTTGGAGTATTGGAATCGATATAGGAGGCACAGCGATCAAAGCAGTCGCGATTAAGGACGACGGAGAAATGCTCCTTCAACGTTCCAAACCTACCAACGACGATCCCGAAGCTTTCCGCTCTTGGGTTGATAGCGCCAAGTCGATTGTCATTGAACTGGAAAGCGAAGTGGGTTCACCTGCTAATTCTGTGGGCATCTGTGCTCCCGGATTGGCGGACCGTCAACACCGGTGGATCTCCTACCTTCCAGTAAAACTCCAGGGCATCGAGAAATTTGATTGGACGCAGGCATTGGGTCGCCCGAAACATGTGCCAGTCGTAAACGACGCCCATTCCGCCCTTCTCGGCGAATCCTGGATCGGGGCCGCAGGAGGAAAACAGGATGTTGTGCTACTCACACTAGGTACCGGCGTTGGTGGAGCGATACTCTCCAATGGTCGTCTCATCAACGGCGCCATCGGTCGAGCCGGCCACCTGGGGCACATGAGCCAGGACATTGATGGTGAGCCCAGTATCGCCAACATGCCTGGAGCCATCGAGGTCATGATTGGTAACGCCACGGTGAGCAGTCGTTCAGAAGGGAAATTCGACTCTACTCGCGATTTGGTGAAAGCTTATGAACAAGGAGATTCTAAAGCTTCTGTTATTTGGTTAAAATCCATTCGCTCATTAGGTTGTGCAATTGGATCGTACATAAACATCCTCGATCCAGAAGTGGTTGTGCTTACAGGAGGGATCACCACGGCCGGCGACTCATTGATGCAACCTCTTTTGAAAGTCATGGAAGAGGTCGAATGGCGGCCCGGTGGACATACTGTTCCACTTATCTTTGGAAAGCTCGACATGTGGGCAGGTGCAGTCGGTGCGGCATACGCTGCCCTCAAACCCAATAAAATCTAATTTCCACTGATTTTCTTGGCTGAAATCCGTTGCTTCACGTCCTGTAGTCGTTAGGTTGTTGAATCGCATTTAATCTTACCCACATACACATGTTATGAAACAGAACACCCCAAATACTACTCGCAGAGACTTCCTTAAAGCTGGAGCTGCTGCCTCTACTCTAGCCGCTCTCGGCTCACAAACTCAACTATTCGGCTCTGATGTTGGAGCCTCAGACAAACTTAAAGTCGGAGTCATCGGCTGTGGAGGACGTGGTACTGGCGCGGCCATTCAGTGTGTGCGCGCTGCACCCAACGTAGAGCTCTATGCCTTGGCAGATTTCTTTCCCGACAAAATCCAAAACGCCAGGAAACAGTTTGTCGAAGGCTGGCGCGGCTCGGAACCCATCACTGACAAAGTAAACGTCAGTAAAGAACGTGAGTTTACCGGATTTGATGCTTATAAAAAACTCCTGGCAGCGGACATCGACGTCGTAGTCATCGCCACCCAACCAGCTTTTCGCCCCATACACTTCGAAGCGGCGATCAAAGCCAGGAAGCACGTCTTCATGGAAAAACCTGTTGCGGTTGATCCGGTGGGTGTCCGCAAAGTGATCTCCGTATCTGAATTGGCAAAAAAGAAAAGCCTTACCGTAGTCGCCGGTACCCAGCGCCGCCATATGCCCAGCTACCTTGAAACCATGAAACGTATTCACGATGGTGAGATGGGTGAACTTCGTGGAGGCGACTGCTACTGGAACTGGGGACAAAAGATCGGGCAAAACGCCCAGAGCCCATCCTGGTCAGAAATGGAATTTCAAATCCGCAACTGGTATTTCCACTGTTGGGGATCCGGTGACTGTTTGGTTGAGCAAGCCATCCACCAGATCGATGTCATGAACTGGGCCTATGGCGGACCTCCTGTCTCAGCCCTCGGTATGGGCGGATTGGAAATCGAACACAACTTCGGCAACATCTACGACCACTTCGCCATTATTTACGAATATCCTAATGGCGCCCGTGTATCTGCCATGGCCAGCCAGATTCCAGGATCCACTTCTCGCGTAGGACAAAATATTGTAGGTGCGAAAGGCAGTTCCGACGGAGAAAGCATCTCCGGCAAGAAGTCCTGGAAATACGACGGCAAAGCAATCGATGGCCAAGAGCAAGAACACGTAGACTTCATCGACAGTATTCGCGGCAGCGGTCCCTATCTCAACCACGGTAAACGCATCGCCGAGTCAACACTGACCGCCATCATCGGACGCATGTCTGCTTACACCGGTCGCCAAGTACGCTTCGATTGGGCACTCAATAAATCCGAACTGGATCTCACTCCGGCTAAGTGGGAAATCGGAGATAACCCGATCACACCACGTCCAGTACCCGGTCAGGATCAGTTGGTTTAAACGTCATCAATTTTATCACAAAGTCCCATCCATTCGGGTGGGGCTTTTTTTATTCCCTGGGAACGCTGCCGTGTTTCGCCATTGCCCTTGGGCGACGGCGAAGCACCAGCTCGGCATTTTGAGATAATGTGTTTTAACCGCCTAAATACGCTCATTTAGCGCTAAAAATTTAGCAGCGGTGGATACACCGCTGATTGAGCGAATTCTTAGCTCTATGCACCCTGCTCACTCTTTCAACAACGCATCAAAGTGTCGCGTCCTGCCCTAGGTTGACAAAACTATCCAGTAGCTACTGATCACCGATTACTGAAAACAGACAACCGACCACGGCGGTCCGCGCCTCACCATTCCGCGATCGAACCATCCTCGTGGCGCCAGTCGCGGTCATGCCAGGTGAATCCTTCTTTGTCTGCTTCGATGACGGCGTCTTCGACGATGTCGACACCCAGACCGGGAAGCGTTGGTAAGCTTAGATAGCCATCGGTGACATTGAAGACATCCTTGTTTTTTATGTAGTCCTGCAAGTCACCATTGGTGTTGTATTGCATCTGCAAGGACATCTCCTGGATGACGAAATTTGGAGTGCAAGCGTCCAGCTGCATGGAGCTGGCTAAGCAAAGCGGACCCAATGGGCAATGAGGGGCGATTCCAATATCGTAGGCTTCTGCCATGGCGGCTATTTTCCGTCCTTCAAAAATGCCCCCACAGTGGGACAAGTCGGGTTGAATCAGATCTACAGCTCCTTGGGAAATCCTGGCTTTTTGAGGGCGGAATTCGGGTTCCGCTCATTGTTCGCTGGCGTAAACAAATTCCCAAAAACCAGGTCTCCGGCTTTGTCACTTACAATACAGATCATTTCCCTACTCTACTTGATCTACTGGACCTACCGCTCATCCCCGAACGACACATCGATGGAGTCAGTATAAAACAAGAGCTAGTAGGAAATAGTATGAAGCTCGATCGCCCCTACTATTGGGTCTACACGAGTCACCAAATGGAGAGGCAGGCTTATAATTGCGTAGCCTACCGCGAAGGAAATTTTAAACTCATTCATTGGTATGAACACAACCACACCGAGCTTTACAATCTGGCCAATGATATAGGGGAAAACCACAATCTCAGCTATATCATGCCAGCTAAAAGGGAACAGATGAAAAGCACCCTGTTATCCAATGTCTTGGTTGCTGATGTCGTAAAAAACTACCGCAGAAGAAAAGACTGAGCTAAGCCTCTGTCCTCGTCATTGGTTACAGCTCATTCAAGGCGGTTTCCAAAATAACCCGTTGTTCCTCTAATTGAACTTTCGATAATTCACGGGGCACATGTATGGGTTCAGAGAATTTAACCGAAATTTTTGAAAATGGCTTAGGAATGATAAGTCGATCCCAAGATTTCACGCGCCAACAACGGTCTACAGAAAAGGAAAATAAATAGATGGGAGCTCCTGACAATTGAGCCAGAACAATAGCCCCCGGTTTTGCTTCGTACCTAGGACCCTGCGAGCCATCAGGTAAAATAACAATGGAGAATTTTTCCTTTTTTAGCACTCGAAACATGCCACGAAGTGCGCGACTTCCTCCTCGATTAGAACTACCTCGGACAACCTTTATATTGGCCCATTTCCCGAGGTAATAGCCAACGTCTCCATCTTTAGACAAACTGACCATTTGAGTGAGCCTAAAACCTCGACGGGTCAATCGCTTCTCTAGAAAGCTACCCATGTAAAAGATGCGATTGTGCCAGGCACACAAAATCACAGGCGAATCACAATCTAATAACTCCTGAACCTTTCCCTCGCCGGATGCAATCTGGACTCGATAGGTGAGCGCCATGAGACGTATGATGCAGCGCAACAGAAAGGCCGTACAAATTGCCTTGAGCGGATTTCCCTTCTTTTGCGGTGCTTTGTCAGCCATACGGCTACGAACCAACCTTCTTGAGAATGTCGCCCACCGTTTCCATTTCAGCGGCATCTTCGTCCGAGATTTCAATCTCTAACGCTTCTTCCAATTCAAATAGGAGCTGCAAAGCCATCGGAGAATCAATTCCCAGACCCGCCGTCAACTCGGAGTCGTTGTTGATCTCACTCCGATCCTTACCCGTTAGTTTGCTCAGAATCTCGTAGACAGTATTTTCAGTACTCATGGATCTTAAAATTTTAAATACTCAGTTCAAACGCTCAATTTTACCCTGTAAATAGTCTTCTTTCAACTCGCCACGTTTTATTTTTCCGCTGGTGGTTTTAGGCAATTGCCCACGACGAATAAAAACCAGATCCGCCAACACCAAGCTCATTACCCGCCCAATCCGACTAAGGATGTTTTCTTCGAGATCATTCAAATCATCCGGATTGGAAATGGACGTTTCAATCACCAGAACCGGTTCTTCACCAGCACTGCCTCTGACTATCGAAAAAGCACCCGCTCGTTCCGAGCCGCCACTTCCACGCACCTCTTCCACCTGCCATTCGATATCGTGTGGCATGATGTTCTCACCACGAATAATCAGCACTTCTTTGGCGCGTCCAACAATATAGAGTTCTCCCTCACGAATAAATCCAAGATCGCCCGTCTTTAACCAAGCGTCTGTCAATACGTCCGATGTGGCTTCCTCGTTTTTGTAGTAGCCCGCAAAAATACTCGGACCTTTTGCCTGAACAGCTCCCAACTTTCCCTCAGGAAGCACTTCAGATTCATTGCCCGCATCCACTATACGAACGATTGTATCCGGAATAGGGGTACCACAGCATACTACCGGCTCTACCGCCTGTACACCTTCCTCCTGATCTGGAGCAGCCACCCGAATACCTTTTCCTAGTTGATCGAAGGTCAGTCCTACAATCGATTCAGCCATGCCGTAGCAAGGGAGAAAGTGCTCCGCCTTCAGACCTGTGCTTTCCAGCTTCTTGAGAAATGAAGCCATCGTATCGGGACGAACCATTTCAGAACCGATGCAAAAACGTTTGGGCTGCGATAAATCAATCCCTTCAAGTTGCCCGTCTTTGACGCGATCCAAACAAAACTGATATCCGAAATTGGGTGCTGGTGATATAAACTTCTTTCCAGACCCCGCTTCCAACCATTTAAAAGGTCGAGCGAGAAACGTAGTCGGATTCATCAGCACAATATCCATACCGGTTGATATGCCAAAGAATACACCAATCAGCCCCATGTCGTGATTCAACGGCAACCAGGATAGTAGCACTTCGTTCCAGGCCTCCGACTTGGGAGCGTACGGTCTACCACAGCATGCATCGAGCGAGAAAACATTGTGCACCAAAGCCTGGTGAGTAATCATTACTGCCCGGGGCATTCCGGTGGATCCACTGGTAAATTGAAGGAAGGCCAACTCCGATGGGTCTGGTTTGTGAAAGTTTTCAGGAGCTTCACCATCTTCCGCCAACAAATCGGTCGCGGATATAGTGATCGAAGAAAGCGCTTCGATGCCTTTACTTTGAATAAACTCAACCAGTTTTTCCTTACTAATAATAAAGCTGCCGTCGATGACTGATCTGAATCGTTCCAGCCGGACGTGAAAATTTGAATTGGGACCCAAACCGCCAATGGGCGGTGCGATCGCTGCTGGCAATGCTCCGAGGTAGACACAGCCTAACCAGATCTCTAATAGTTCCCAGCTTGTTGGCAAAGAGACCAAGACACGATCACCTGTTTTTACACCTCGAGCGGACAAGCAACCTGCAGCTTTTTGAATACTTGCCATGACCTGGGGATAAAGGCGCCTATCGACATTTATTCCTTTCCGGTCATATATGCCGATGCCTTTGTCAGCGTGTTTCTCAGCACTTGATTTAAACAGATCAATCAGCGTAACACCGGCGTAATCCTGCAAAATCGTAGACTCCTCTCCCTTGATGATAGATAGAGGACGCGAATCACCATTTGAATCACTCACTTGCCAACTGGAACAATTAAATCTTCGTCCTTTATTTTAACCCCTTCCGTAGCCTTACGGCTTGCCACAATTGATTTCTCCAATCGCCGCTTAGTCACGTTGCTAACCGTGTTCATAATACGTTCACGATCGAGACCGATGGAGGTCAGTTCATCTTTCAAGGCATCCAGTATGGGTTCGACTCCTTCGAGCACATACTTCCGACGCTCTTCCAGGTGCGCAGCAAAGGTTTCGGCTTCTTCTTCGCCTTTTGTTTCGTGCAGTTCCTTGAAGTGATCACACATATAAACGTGATTGAAACCCAGGTGACGCGCTTCGTCTTCGAGTATTCCGTCGCAGATTTCGCTAAGAACAGGATCTATGTCTGCCTCCTTAAATTCGTGGCTCACTGTTTGGGCTACCGTCTCGCTGACCAAAACCCCGGTTAACCATTCTGCGGGTTCTTTGGAAATGATACGGCTTTGAAATAAATAACCGGCAGGAAATCGGCGAATAGACAAAGGCTCTCGATCCAATCGATGATAGTAACGCGCAAAAAGCTCCGTGTGCCTCGCTTCGTCTACAGCCCAGGTTGTTAAATAAAACTGACCTTCAACTTCGCTGCGGTGCCCCAGGACCGGGATTAAACCGCTTACACTATATAGAGCAGACTGCTCGCCCGTAAGGACTGGAGTTAAAACTTTGGCCAAATCATCCAAGCAAGATTTCGATATATTGGGCAGAGCCTTCTTCCAGTTGATATCTTCAGCAGACCATTGCTTGCGAAGACCTTGATACCAAAGGCGCATCTGCCGCTCGTTCGTCAGGTCCGGTAAGACTTTATAGATATTCATAAGGACAAATTGGGTTGTCTTTAAGCAATTGATTTAGGCACTTGGTCGCAAGTGAATCGAGGATTTTTTTCGGATTGCTCTACCTGTATCTGCTCGAGGAAACTCCCCAATATTCAGAGTTGTGCCATAGGCTGTCTTTCGATGGAGTTCTACGTCATGGTGTTAAAACTCTACCCCAAATGGCTACTCATAGCCGCCGTATCATCCAGTTTCTCCACTCTCTGCTATTCCAAAGATGAGCTAAAAATAGGTGGCCAGGTATTTGAGCTGGAACCCTTTGTCATCTATGAAAGCCCAATACCAGTCATCGACGGAATGACGGGAGAAAAGTATACTGGAACCAATCCTCTCGTCCTGGACTTTGCGGAGTCATTCAACGATCTGTTGCTTAAATATCACCGCCAACTCCTGGTCTATGAGATTCAGCATCTGGATTTCCGCTTGAAAGACGGTGTTGCCTTTGAAAAAGATCTCAGAGAATTGGCTGAATCCTTCGGGATCAAGAGCTTCCGCATGCGGCATGAAAACTGGCTTCGGCGAGAAGTTTCAATCGTCACCCGCCTCAACGAAGAGCCGTTTTTCAAAATTGAGGAGTTAATTATATGGCATGAAGATCAGCTTAACGACCTCTACCCCACCTTGCCTCTCACCAAGCATGCGAAGGATATTCGCTTCAATGAGGAGAAAAACATCTGGGAACGCCGAGTGACCACAGATTGGGTCGTGGCTTATCGGACCTACAACAACAAAGGAAAACTAGGTAAAGGTGTCCGTATTGAGAAACAACAAGGCCTGAATCTGGATACGCAGAAAGGTTACCACATTCTAAATCGCGGGCTCACAGCACAGGTTCCTCCTCACGCATTCAAAGACGTAAAATTTACATACCCCATCATTATAAATTCTAAGGAGGATCATGAGATCCAGCTGAAACGTCTGAAGGAAACTTACGCCCAGAATCTGATGCACATCTACGATCCATTTAGTTGGATGGCTCGGCGCAACTCACGCTTCCGTGGAGGTTTTGCTAGAGACCTGGAGAATCACCTATCCAGACGTAGCCTGAAGGTGTCTGACAATGATTGGTTTGAACCCGTTCTTTGCAACTTCCTCAACGATATTATCACCATCAAACGTCACGGCAAAGAGGAGATCTATAATTTGCATGGTATCCGAAAATTCAGTCCATCCCGCAACGTCCTTGGGAAAGGTCTTGACTTACTCAACTGGAACAAAGGGGAGAAGCGTAAAGGAACTTCCAAGCCCGCAGCTAAAGTTAAAAAACTTAATTTCAACAATCATGGCGATGCCCGCTTTATCGTTCTGGACGCTTACATGAGAAACAAAGATAAATTTCTAAATACCATCAGGGAAAAAATAACTAACCTGGAAGGACGACCATCAGGAAAAGAAATTTTCAAATCGGCCATTGAGGAAGTCTCGGGAATACCGTTTAAAATTTATGTGGAGAAAGTTACTCCGATACAGCTTAAGATGATCAATGATCAAAGGCCAGATTATCTAGATGAGTAATCAGCGCTAAACTCAAGCCGGCCAGAAAAACGGAAGACAAATCATTGCCGTCACGAATACCACAAAAGCGAGTGGAATTCCTACTTTGAGGTAATCAACAAAACGATAACCACCAGGTCCCATTACCAAAACATTGGCCGGGTGAGAAATGGGGCTCGTGAAGCTCGCTGAAGCGGCCATGGCTACAGCCATCATAGCTGCATAGGGTGAGAACTCCAAAGTCTCTGCCGATTGGATCGCAATGGGAGACATCAACACCACCAAAGCCGCTGTGGGAATAATCGTCGTTGCCAATGAAGTAAGGACATACAGGCCTCCAATAATAACCCATGGTCCTTGACCGCCAATGACAGCCATTAAACCATTTGTTAGGTAAGAGGCGGCCCCGGATTGCTGCATAGCCGTTCCTAGAGGAAGCATGCCTGCAATCAAAAATACAGCACGCCACTCGATGGATCGATAGGCATCCTCCATCCGCAAACATCCTGTTAATACCATAAGGGTCGCTCCAGCAATCGCTGTTAGGGCAATAGGCATCCAACCAAGAAATACCGGGATGAGAACCGCAGCCATAATGGCCGATGCAATCCAGGGTTGGTTAGTCCCCTCTTCTTTGGCCTCTGGCAGCTCAGAAAGAAGTAAGAAATTTTTATCAGCTTTGATAATTTCTAGTTTATCCTCAGGTCCCATAAGCAAAAGTGCATCACCATATTGGATTTGCATTTGCCCCAAGTCTGTTCGGTAAACTTTATTAGCGCGTAAAATCCCAAGAAGCTGCAAGCCATAGCGATTGCGCAGTTGAATATCCGCCGCTGTTTTTCCTGCAAATTGGGTATTTGGCGCAAGGGTCGCTTCAATTAGAGCGATATCTTCAGCTTCAAGGATAGCCGCATCGGATTCTTCCGACGTTTCGATTTTTAACTGTTGTAAGCCTTGCAGCGTATCCAGGTTATCTGGACGGCTATGCAAGGTCAGGCGATCACCCACTTGCAACGGCATCTCTGGATCAGGTAAAAGCAATTCTTCTCCTTCCCGCTTAATCGAAATAACATGAATATCAAACAACTGGCCCATCCGACATTCTGCCAATGCTTTACCAGCCAGCCAGGAAACCTCAGGCACCTCAACCTCAAAAAGTTTACGCTCAATAGAACGATACCGCTGAAGCAATTCATCAGAGACAGGTTGAAGGTCCTCAAAGCCAGGGTTGTCCCTCAATGAAGCAATTGCATCCTCGGAACCTTGCAGCAACAAGCGATCTCCAACCTGCAGCGCTTGCTTGGCGAGCTCGTCATCTTTTTCTGATTCACCTTGAATAACCTTAAGGACATTCAGACCGTAATTTCTTCGAAATCCAGATTCACGCAGGGTCTTTCCCACAAAATCCGCTTCTTCAGTCACCTTGGCCTCGACCATGGAAATAACGCCTTTCTGAAGCATGTTTTCTTCGGTCGCTTGAACCGGCTGAAGATCATGCCAACCGATCAACTCGTTCAGTCGCTCAGCTTCGCCCTGGGTGTAAAGTCGATCACCTTCTTTCAGCACCATATCAGGCCCAGGAGCAAAATGAGTCTGCCCTTCCCGCTGAAGGGCTATGACCTGCATTCCCAGGCTATGGCCTATGTTTGAATTTGCTAATGTTCGCCCCGCCAATAAGGACCCTTTCTCGAGTTTCACAAAGAAGGCCCGGTCCTTAAGCGCATATTGACTCTCCAGTGATTTACGGTCCGAGCTGGAAGACTCACTGGCTCCTGGGTCATGTGCGGGTAATAAAAAACGGGCTGTAAAAGCCAGAAACAGGGTACCGACCACCATAATGACACCTCCGATGGGCGAAAAATCAAAAAGAGAGAATGGTTCGTAACCGGCTTCTTTTAGTCCGTTGCTAATGAGTAGATTTGGCGGAGTTCCAATTAAAGTCGTAAGGCCTCCGAGCAATGACCCGAAAGCCAAGGGCATAAGTAGGCGGGACGGAGCCACGCCTGTTTTTCGTGCTACGGTTATAACCACCGGGAGCATAAAAGCAGCCACACCTATATTATTCATAAAGGCCGACAGCACCCCCGAAGTGATCATGATAACGATGATCATCCTAAATTCTGTCTTACCCGCCATCTTGAGCACTTGCTGACCAATAATGGCTGCTACTCCAGTTTCAGTTAGTCCGGCACTTAAAATAAACATCGCCCAAACCGTGATTACGGCAGCGTTGCTGAATCCGGCTAATGCCTCGGTGGGAGTAACCAGTTTGGTGAAGGCCAATGAGACCAGAACCATAAGCGCAACCACATCCATTCGGACCTTTTCCGTAATGAATAATACGAGCGAAACGAGAAGAATGGATAAAACAATTGCGATGTCCGTCGTCATAGAAGTGGGAAATGTCACTTACAATCGTGACTGTTTTCTTTCGACGTTAAAGTCTTAAGTGCGCTCAATTCAGGAAAAACTCGAAGACCTTGGTGATTGAATAATGAGTCAGGCCTCCTAGGCTGTGTTTATGAAATCCGGAGACCCTAAAAAATCGGACCATCTACCACTAAGCAGGCGTCGCTTCGTAAAGGCGATGGGCGCTGCCCTCGGGACGAATATTGTATTCGCCCATTGGATGCCAGAAGGACTGACTCCCGTAGCGCTCGCTCAAAGCAATCCATCCATCCCGGGAAAGGATGGATTAACACTGCTTAATGATCGTCCTCTAAATGCAGAGACTCCCGCTCATCTACTCAACGACGAATTTACTCCAGCCAACCGACTCTTCGTAAGAAACAACGGTCTGCCACCCGCCAATCCCGATGCGGATGATTGGACGCTTACCTTAGGTGGGGAATCTGTGCGAACCCCAAAGACCTACACCATCAAGGAGCTCAAGCAGAAGTTTGAGACTATAGAATTAGCACTCACTTTGGAATGCGGAGGTAATGGTCGTGCGGACTTTTATCCACCAGCAAGTGGCAACCAATGGACAACCGGTGCTGTTGGGTGCCCTAAGTGGACGGGGGTTCGACTCAAAGATGTTCTCGAAGATTGTGGAATGAAAGAGGATGCCGTCTATGTCGCTTATCATTCTGCTGATGCCCACCTCAGCCAGGATCCCTCCAAAGATGCCATTTCAAGAGGCGTGCCCATTGCGAAAGCGATGGAGACAGAATCTATGATTGCCTGGGGTATGAATGGAGAAACACTCCCTTCTCATCATGGATTTCCGCTTCGGCTCGTATTTGGCGGATGGCCTGGATCAACTTCAGGCAAATGGCTCAAAGAAATTGATATACGCAATGTGGTACACGACGGCACCAAGATGACTGGCACCTCCTATCGAGTCCCCAATTACCCAGTAAAAGCGGGTGCCGAAGTTCCAGATGAAGCTATGGGGATTATCGAAGCCATGCCGGTAAAATCCTTAATCACCTTTCCACGCAGTGACCTCAAGCATACTACTGACAAGTCTCTTAAAATAAATGGTCACGCCTGGGCCGGAGATCTTGAAGTCTCAAGCTTGGCCGTATCAATTGATTTTGGACAAACCTGGATATCGGCAAATCTGAAGATGCCTGTGAATCGACTCGCCTGGCAACAATGGTCTGCGAACGTATCCTTCCCTAAAAAAGGGTATTATGAAGTCTGGGCCAGAGCGGTTGATTCAGAAGGGACTTCGCAACCCATGCTGGTTCCTGGTTGGAATCCCAAAGGCTATCTCAATAACTCCTGTCACCGAATTGCCGTCTATGTCAGCTAATCTGAGAAAACTCATTAGCAAAGGCCTGCTTTTAGTAATAGGAGTATTACCAGCCACAGCAGAAGTGCCAGAGAAAGACCCAATAACCGGTCTGATCAAAGCCAAAGATTGGGAATTGGTAACTGCCAATTGCATGGCCTGCCACTCGACCAAAGGATTCACCCAGGTACGCTTAGACCGAAAAGGTTGGGAAAAAACAATTCGCAGTATGCAGGAAAAGAACGGCCTTTGGCCACTGGGCGACATGGAAGTCAAAATACTCGACTATCTGGAAACAAACTACGGCCTCCCGAAAGAAGCTCGTAATCCTAAAATCCGTCGTCCACTTGTAGATTAAGTTTTTATACCTGCTACATGCCCATACTTAGTCTGCGCAATATAACCTTGGCTTTTGGTGGTCCTCCCATCCTGGACCAAGTCCAAATGACCATCGAACTCGGTGAGCGCATTTGCTTGGTCGGTCGTAACGGTGAAGGCAAATCGACCTTACTCAAATTGATCCTCAGGGAGTTGGAGCCCGATGGCGGTGAGTTCGAACGTTTTCCTGGATTGAAAATCGCCAGACTCGATCAAGATCCTCGTATTGAAATTGATGGCACAGTCATTGATGTAGTTGCCAAAGGTGCCGGACCTACCGCAGCCCTGATTGCTGAGTATCACCATATCACAGCCGAGCTTGGTGGTGATCAGGATACAGAAATCATGGATCGCATGCACGAAATCGAGCAGGAGCTTCAAAAAACCGGCGGCTGGGAACTCGATCAAAAGTTAGAGCAAATATTGAGTAAACTCTCTCTCGATGGTGATGCGGAATTTAATGCCCTTTCCGGCGGAATGAAACGCAGGGCACTTCTCGCTCAAGCATTGGTTGCTGACCCCGACCTATTACTGCTTGATGAACCAACCAATCATATGGACATCGATTCTATACGTTGGCTCGAGGGATTTATGATGAAGTATGAAAAAGCAATTCTCTTTATCACTCACGACCGGATGTTTCTCCGGAAATTAGCCACTCGAATAATCGAATTGGATCGAGGTCAATTAACCAGCTGGGATTGCAGCTATGATCTGTTTCTTGAAAGGAAGGCCGCCCTACTTGAAGCTGAGGAAAAGCAAAACAAAGTCTTCGATAAAAAACTCTCAAAAGAAGAAGTTTGGATTCGTAAAGGCATTCAGGCTCGGCGAACGCGAAACGAAGGCCGAGTACGTGCCTTGAAGTCCCTTCGTGTTGAACGGTCCGAACGTCGCGAACGTTCAGGCACCGCCCGTCTGGCAATGCAAGATGCTTCCTCGTCAGGAAGGAAAGTCATTGTAGCTGAGGACATCTCCATGGACTTTGATGGCCGTACTTACATTAAATCGTTTAGCACTACCATTTGGCGGGGAGAAAAAATCGGAATCATAGGCGCCAATGGCTCCGGGAAGACGACCTTACTTAAGATACTGCTTAAGCAACTCGAACCCACAAGAGGGACAGTCGAGCATGGCAGTAAACTCAAGGTAGCCTACTTCGATCAGCATCGAAGCCAACTTGACCCGAAGAAGACATTGGCAGAAAATATCTGGGATAAGGGAGACAGCATAACTTTCAATGACCAGCCATTGCACCTGATGTCCTACCTTCAACGATTTCTATTCGACCCCAATCGAGCTGATTCTTCGATCAATGAATTATCAGGCGGAGAACGAAATCGTTTATTACTCGCAAAACTTTTTGCCCAACCGGCCAATGTTTATGTTCTCGATGAACCTACCAATGACCTAGACATCGAGACCATGGAATTACTGGAAGAATTGTTGCTGGATTTTTCCGGAACCATCCTGCTTGTTTCTCACGACCGTGAGTTTCTTAATAATATTACCACGAGTGTACTCTCACTAGAAAAAGCGGAGGTTAAGGAGTATAATGGTGGCTATGATGATTATCTTCGTAATGAAGTATCGAATACACCCAAGCCCAAGGCTAACAAAGCTCAAAAAACAAAGAGCAAAGAACGGCCACAGAAAACTCGCTATATATCCATCAGCGAACGTAAGGAATTAGAAAATCTCCCAAGTGTTATAGAACAGCTAGAAGAAGAGCATTCAAAGCTCGTTGAAGAAATGGCCCAAGCAGATTACTTTCAGATGACTGGCTTAACTGCAGAGCAAGCTGCGGAATCATTATCCACGCTAGAACAGAAGCAAGAAGCTGCGTTTGCCCGCTGGGAGGAGTTGGAAGCCTTACCTAAAAAACAGAACCCTTCCGCATAGGAACACTTCATTCCAGGAAGGTTGGTACAATTCAGATGCAGTAAGGCAGCTGTGCCTATTTCGCCCATAGAGGCACTTCCATCGCGATACCGAACACAGGAATAGCTATTAAGTACATCACTAATGTAACAATCGCGACCCCGATTAAATTCAGGAAAAAACCACAACGAGCCATCGTGGGAACATCGACGCGACCACTCGCAAATATCACACTATTCGGACCTGTGGCGGCTGGCAGGATAAACGCGCAGGAACAAGCAACAGTGCCAGGAATCATCAAGAGTAATGGATTCAGGCTACCGACAATGGCCATAGCGCCCAACACCGGCACGAAGATATTTGAAGTTGCGGTATTTGAATTCACCTCAGTCAGAAAACTCAATGAAAGCACAACTAGCAGAACGATAATTATCACTGGAAGCACATGAATAAAACTCAATTGCCCTCCTACCCACTCGGTAAATCCAGTGACTTTAAATCCAGATGCAATACAGTAACCCCCTCCGATGATCATAACGATTCCCCAAGGAATAGTCTGGGCAATCTTCCAATCCATTAGGCGCGGTGCGACTGATTCACCTGCTTTTTTGGGCTCTCCTGATGGAATCATAAAAACCAGTAGCATGCCTAAAGCCGCAACCGTACCATCATGGACCCAATCATTTAGGCCCGTTAATGTAGCCCAGCCCGGGATCATAACGGATCCAAATTCAAAGTCTTTTCTAAACACCCAACCGGCAACCGTAAGTAAAGCCACGAAGGCCGTCCGCTTCTCAGCAGTTGTCATGGATCCCAAAGAACGCAATTCTTCCTTGATCGCCTCCTCACTACCGGGCAACTCACCTTCAATGTTGAAGAAACGAGTCAGGTAGAACCAACAGACCGGCAAGAAAACTATCACGAGAGGCACTCCAAACAGCATCCACTTGGCAAAACTGATTTCAGGTGCGTCGGGGAACATGTTTTTCAGCACTCCGGCAAAAACAATATTAGGAGGTGTTCCCACTAAGGTACCTACTCCACCAATACTGGCAGAATAGGCTATCCCCAGCATCAATGCCAAAGAGAATCCACGCTCGTTTTCAGTAGCGCTTAGCTTCAGGAGAGCTACACCGATAGGCAACATCATCAAGGCCACTGCCACATTCGATAACCACATGGAGAGAAATGCCGTGGCTAGCATAGTGCTAAAAATAATTTTGCGCCTACTCGTACCAATCCAACTAATAATGAGTAGAGCAATCCGCTTATGGAGGTGATTACTTTCAATCGCTTTTGCTACAATTAAGGCACAAAAGAACATCAACACCATTGGCTCGCCAAAATTGGCTGCTGTTTGCTTGGCATTTAGTACACCTAAAAGGGGAAACAAGATTAATGGGACAAATGCAGTCGCATAAATAGGTATGGCTTCAGTGATCCACCAAGAGGCCATCAATAATGTAACAGCTGCTACGTATTTACCTTGCGGCGTTAAACCTTCTGGGGTGGGGACAAGACAGATAAGTCCAAAAAGAAATAAGCCGAAGAATAATCCAAAACGGTGACGAGACATAGAGCAGAGAGAAGAGCACTTAATTCAGTCAGCTAGATTCTTTACGAGCAAGCTAACAATAGCCTTAATCAATTAGCTGGAGCCAGCATCACGCTCTTTATAAACGCTATGTCTCCAGGAGATAGCCGCCTCTCCATGACGGCCAGGTTACTTTCCACTTGGGTGGCGTTTCGAAAACCTGGAATCACACAAGCAACCCTCGGAAAACTAAGCACGAACCGTAATGCGAAAGATGCCAGTTCTGGAATGGAGTCACCAAAGCGTTTCTTAATTTCTGCTAATCTGGGCTTCGCGTCACGTAATGCTTCTTTGGAAAATATCGGTGATATTCCACGATGGTCGCCTTCTTCAAAATCGGGAAGATTCTCAGGATCAAATTTATCCAACAGAATTCCCTTATTGAGCGGACTAAACGCTATGTAGGAGAGCTTACTCTCTACCATCAATCTCCCAACTGGACCGTTGGGCTCAATAAATTGGGTATCCATGGCGTGAGCCCAACTCTGTAACACTGTGGGCTGAATAACAGGAACTGAATTCTTGAAGTGAGCAGCCGTGTAGGCTGACTGGCCTTTCAGTCGAATTTTTCCTTCATCTACCAAGACATTCATGGTGTCTGCTGCACCGTCTAGGTATTCATTGTTTTTACCGAAATTTCCGTGATGCAGATAGAAGAGATCAATGTAGTCACGATTCAGATTCTTCAGGGACTGCTCACATTGGCGACGAATATGGTTCGGTTCATAGGCATGGGTCGCATCTCCAAGAAAGTGTCCCATTTTGGTCGCGATTACAAAATCTTCATTGTTCAGGCCGATACGTTTTAGGATTCGGGCCAACATCTGTTCAGCTCGGCCATTTCCGTAGACATCTGCATTGTCGAAATGATTTACGCCTGCATCGACCGCCCTTTTGACCGCTTCAAAGATTTCATCCTCGTCTACATTGGCCCAGCCATTGGCTTTTCCCTCAATAAAGCTGAGCCCTCCCATGGTCCAGCAACCCAGGCTCATTTCCGAAACCTTGATATCACTTTCCCCCAGCCGTCGGTATTCCATGTGTAGTTTTTGAGTTATATAAAGAATAAGAAAGACATTGATACTCGGCGATTAATTGTAAACATCCATCCCTTTCATCTACCTAAGCGTTTAAGCACTCCGTTGCTCAATCATCGAAAACTACGATATCCGAATGCACACATTTACTTGGGCCATTAAACAGCACCGCTTCCCTCTTCTGCTTCTCCTCTTGGTTGGACAGCTCGCCTACGCACAGCAAGAAACCATTGATCTAGCTCCGATGGAAATCGTTGCTGATCGGGCATTTGAATCAAAACTGGGCATTTCTACGGATGTCTTATTGGGTGTGCAGGAGACCTCCCTTTCAATAGACCAAGCACTTAGACGTCTTTCCTCGGTTGATACCTATCGTTCGATTGATTCATTCACCGCTCATCCGACTACCCAGGGCGTTCGATTTCGTCATACCGCAACGAATGCAACTTCCAGAGCTTTACTTCTAGTAAATGGTGTCCCGCAGAATGATCCATTCGGCGGTTGGATCTACTGGAACAAGCTTCCGATCGAAAGCCTGAGGTCATTAGAGGTATTTCCCGTGGGTTCAGTACCAGCCTGGGGCAATTATAGTTCAGGAGGAGCCATCCACATGTTAACACGCTCCCCATTCGAAGAGCGTTCACGCATTTCAGTCATGGGAGGATCTTTTGGCACGGTCAAAGCAGCTTTTGATCATTCTTCCAAAGTGTCGGACACGACTGCGATATCCGTAGAAGGTCGATTTTTTACAACGGATGGATTCAACGTTGTTCGCTCCGATCAACGGGGTCCGGTTGATGCCGCTTCAAAATCTGACTACGATTACCTGAGGGCCCAAATCACTCAGATGATCAATGATGAGTGGCAGTGGTCGTTGACTGGGCAGTATTTTGACGAAGAACGCATTAACGGGACTCCACAGTCTCCGAATTCAACCTACGCAACGGATCTGTCATGGACGCTTGAAAAGGCGCCTGGAGCAGGTCCCGGTTTCAATTTTGTGAGCTTCTACCAAGATCGTGGGTTTCAAAACGTATTTTCCTCCGTCAATGAAGACCGAACTTCAGAACGCCCTGTGCTGGATCAATATTCGGTTCCTGCTGAAGCCATTGGAGCTCAAGCCACCTTTCTTTGGGAAGGAAATGGTTATTTAAATTATCTGGCTGGTGCCGACTTCCGTCATGCCGAAGGAAGCGCCAACGAATTGACGAGAAATCTGGGAGCAGGATTTACGCGCAAGCGCCAGGAAGGCGGAGAACAGTCATTTGCGGGTGCATTCATTACCGCTCAATCTTTGCCAGACGAAGATAGCACGCTTGAGGCTACATTGCGGGCTGGCCACTGGAGCCAGAAAGATGGCTTTCGCCGTGAATTCAATCTGGAAACGGATTCACAAACAAGAGACACCGCATATCCCAATCGCTCTGGTGATGTTATTTCATTAAACAGTCGATACTCTCGACGATTGAATGCTAATTGGAGTTTCGAAGCCTTGGTCTTCCATGGGTTCCGTGCACCTACTTTAAATGAACTATACCGTCCATTTCGGGTTCGCAACGATATCACCGAATCGAATCCCAATCTGGGAAAAGAAACTTCTACCGGGGGTGAGCTAAGCCTATACTATTTGGATGAAGCTAGCTCCTTTGAATTCTCTGCATTTCACTACGAATTGGACGACATGGTAACCAACCTGTTTCTTCACAATGATTTTGGTTTTGATCCCCTTTGCGGATTCGTCCCGGGCGGAGGATCCTGCAACCAGAGAGGTAATGTTGAAAGCAGTGAAGTTCAGGGATTTGAAGTGGCTTGGTTATGGGACCCTGGTAATGATTTGGAATTCCTCCTCAACTATACTTACAGCCATACTGAATTCAAACGCTCAACCATCCAGCCTAGTCTTGAGGGAAGAGCCTTTCCCCTGTCTCCTCGACACAAGATCACCTCGCAGTTGGTTTGGCATTCTAGCGAAAACTTAGATCTATTAGCTCAATTCCAATATCGACATCATCATTATGATAATCCGCTGAATACGCGCAAAATTGATAGTTCGTTTGTCTTGAACCTGGGTGCCCACTATCAAGTTCCTGATGCACCCTGGTCTGTGCGCATTCAGGTCGACAATGTTTTGGATGAAGACGTGACCACAGCCATATCCAGCAGTGGAATCTATACTCAGGCGGCTCCCCTTAATGCTTGGATAAGTTTAAGCTACGATCGTTAGTTTTCCTTTCTCAAGAGAGGGCTAACCCGTAGGCAAAACCTTACCCCTGGTGGGTGTTTTTATATTTTGGTGTTGATGGACTATGCGGCCATAGCTTTGGTGGATAAAGCGGGGCATGCGTCGCTCCAAAGCAAAATCATCAAGCCTACGGGCATAACCAATCCAAAATTAAAATCCGCAAATTATGACATCCACATTCGAAGGCTACGTAGAAGCCCATGGAAAGACCGTTTATGAAGCCGTCCAGGGCACTTTTCACAAATATACCCGCAGACAGGGTAGTCCGCTCTGGGACGGCAACTTCAATATCCAATCAGGTGAACCTCCCCAACCCCTATCCCAAGGAGTCCTACACCCAAAGAATGGTAAGATGGGTAAAATATCTATCACTGACCTTTTTATCGGATCGAATGTAGTACACTTTCGAGGCCTGGGTGATATAGAGGGCGAAACCAACTAAGCGATATCCCAACATAAACATTTCCGCCACGGTCCTTGTAAGGGCCGTGGCTTTTTTGTGCTCTTGCCTGGAGTAGATCCTGGATCGTCTCCCTTCAAAACCCGAATTCAGGTTTGACCTGGGAACGGGTCTCTACTGGAGTCATTTTTTACCCATTCACCCCCTATTACAAAACATGAGTTCAGACTGGACTAAGCAAGTAGCGATCATCACAGGTGGCGCTTCCGGTATCGGATTCGCTACCGCCGAAAACCTACAGTCTAAAGGTGTTCAAGTAGCCCTTCTCGACATGAATGCAGAAGGACTGGCAACGGCCAAAGAAAAGCTAGCCGACAAGCCACTCACCATCCAAGCCGATGTAAGTGATGAAGTCTCAGTGAATGCTGCTGTCGAACAAGTCGCTAAGCAATTCGGACGCATCGACATCTTGTTTAACAGCGCAGGTATAGCTGGAAAAACCAACCTAAAGACTCACGAAGTTCCGACAGAGGATTTTGAAAAAGTATATGGAGTAAATTTGCGTGGTTCCTTTCTTATCTGCAAAGCGGTAGTGCCTCACATGCTGAAAACCGGTTACGGCAGGATTCTGTTGATGGCTTCGATTGCCGGGAAAGAAGGGAACGCAGGTATGGTCTCCTACTCTGCCACCAAAGCCGGAGTCATCGGCCTGACCAAAGCGATTGGAAAGGAATACGCCGATTCCGGGATCACTGTGAACGCGCTTGCTCCAGCAGTCATCTGGACACCGATTCATGACGAAATTCCACAGGAGCAAATCGATTATATGACATCGAAAATCCCTATGGCTCGTTGCGGCACTCTACAGGAAGTCACTGACATGGCTGTCTTTATTGTTTCTCCCGAAAACAGTTTCACTACCGGATTCACTTTTGACCTATCCGGAGGTCGAGCCACCTATTAATTTTTAACTATCCCCATTTTTATGAAGATTATTCGTTATCAGGACTCACATGGCGCTGAACATTATGGCGCAGAAGAAAACGGCCAACAGCAACGCATCGAAGGCGATATCTACGGTGACTATACCGTGACAGAAGAGGTAGCAGATGTCGCAAAACTACTCGCACCTATAGTTCCTGAAATCATTTGGTGTATAGGCCTGAATTATAAATACCATGCTCAGGAAAGCAAAATGCCCATTCCTGAAAGACCCGTTCTTTTCGTAAAAAGCGCTAGTGCTACTCAAAACCCAGGAGATCCCATCGAGATCCCTACCCACTTAACCAGCCATAAAGTCGATTACGAATGCGAGCTGGCCATAGTCATCGGGAAAGCGTGCAAGAATGCCACTGAAGAAAATGCACTTGATTACGTATTAGGATATACCTGTTGCAACGATGTCAGTGCTCGCGATTGGCAAATCGAATGGGGAGGCAGTCAATGGTGTCGCGGGAAGACCTTCGATACGTTTGCCCCGCTTGGACCCTGCCTGGTAACAGGAGACGAAATCGGCGATCCTAATGCCTTAAAGATCAAAACGATCCTCAACGGAGAAACGGTTCAGGATTGGAATACTGATGATATGATTTTCACTATTCCCCAGATCATTAAATTTCTGAGTGGAAGCACTACCTTATTGCCAGGGACTGTGATTATTACAGGCACACCGCATGGCGTGGGTATGGCTAAGGAACCACCTTTATGGCTGAAAGCTGGCGACGAAGTCACCATCGACATTGAAAAGATTGGCGCGTTGACCAATCCAGTCATCGACGAAGCTTAGGGCGAGGCCTAAGAAAAAGCCTAGGAGTTGTCTTATCGGCCATTTCCTGGGTCACACATGCGCATTAGGCTTAATCGTTAGTAGGCCGGAGAAAGACTTTCTGTACAATTGGAGTCTGCCCACGAAACCTTGTAGCCTCGCTTTTCCCAGTTGGCGGAACATGGAAATTTAATATGTTTCCATATAAAGAGACAAAACGGCGTTTCCGTAACGTTTCATCCATATAACGATTCAATGGCCGACACATCCGCATCTTGGAAAGACTACTTCGACCAATGGGCACCTGCGCTCCTGCTGTTTGCTAAACAACAGGCGTACAACCCAGCGGAAGCGGAGGACATCATTCAGGAAGCCTTTGTCAAAGTATGGATGAAATATGGACACGCTAAAATCACCAAAGCCCTACTCTGCTCAACGGTGCGAACCACGGCTATGATATGAACCTTTTAGACGAAGATCTCGAAAAAGAATTGGCTTCATTACGCCCGACAGCGCCTAGTGAGGTTCTGAAGTCAAACATAGGAGAGGAACTGGAAGAACAAACAGTAGTGCACTCCAACAAGATCATCCGGCTATGGCCCATCTTGGCAATCGCGGCGGCAGCCTGCCTGGCACTAGTCCTAGATATTTCACGGTCAAATCCTGAAACGGTTGAGCCACTTAATGTAGCTCAAAACGATGCTTCCCACCCAGAACCAACGGATCCCTTCGCCAATTATGAAGCTGTCGATTCTGAGCAACGACTCGTCGAAGCCATCGATGATGGTGTCGTTTTGGTGGTGAACAATGAACCTGTCCGTCGACTTCGTTACCAATTCATAGATTCCGTAACCATGGTTGATCAAACCGATGGCAGCGTATTCACCATGGAAATACCGAGAGAGGAAACTCTATTTGTTCCTGTAACCCTTTTATAATTTCAAACCAATCTATATCATGAAAAAGAGTACTATTACTACCCTCTCCATATACCTATTCGTGAGTTCCATCACTATGTTTCCAGCTTCCTTATCGGCCGCTGAAGAGGAGGACGTTGAGATCATCATCAAAAAAACGAAGACCGTAACATTTCTGGGAATCGAAACCAGTCGCATCAGCAAAGCGCTTCGTAATCACATCGATTTACCTGAAGGCGTAGGACTTACTATAGGTCATATTGCTGACGATTCAGGAGCTGCTGAAACGGATCTCAAGCAATTTGACATCCTGCATAAAGTGGATGACCAAATCATTATTAACCAAGAGCAGCTGAGAACTTACATTCGTTCCAAGAATCCCGGCGACACAGTAAAGCTCGAGATCCTTCGCAAAGGAAAAGAACTGAAGGTACCCGTAAAATTAGGAGAACGAGAAGTCTCTGAAAACCGCGGTTTTGGAAATGAGTGGAAATTCCCAAATTCCATGCCGAATCCTTTTAAGGGCGCAGGTAAAAACTGGAACTTCGATTTTGATTCGGAAGAGTTCAATGGCCGTATGGAGGAGTTTTCACAATGGGCTTCTGAGTTTGGCAATCGCGCCATGCAATTTATTCCAGAAGTAATGATTGAACAAGAAATTGAAGATGGAAGTAAACGAGTCACATCTGTGGGACGAGGTGCACACCGCGTCGTGATTCGAAAAAATGATCTGACAGCTGAATTAACGCACGAGGAGGGAGAGAAAGTTTACACCCTCAAAAGGAAAGACGGAGAAGAAGATACCACACTCTATGAAGGTGCAAAGTCTGGTGAAGAGGAACTCGAGAAACTTTCTCCTGAAGCCCAAGCCCTAATCCAGCAATTAGACAGCTCTGAATCTTTCGATTGGAAAAATATGAATAAAGTGATGAATGAGAAAACCCGAATCATCATCAACACCGGAGAAGATGAAGCTAGCCTGTCAGATAATTCCGACGGTAAAGAAGAAGCCTGATCCTTTGGTTCAAGCGGAAGTTTACTATAGAGCACCCCCCGGATCATTTTAAATGGCTGGGGTTTGTTCAGATTAACATTTCCAATATTCTTCAGCCTCAGAAACGTCCATCGCGATCTGAGCTTTCAAGGCACCCAATCCATCAAACTTCTTTTCGGCTCTCAGATGCTTATACCATCTAACTTTAAGTAGTTGCCCGGTTGTAAAAGGACAGAAATCCAATACATGAACTTCAAGCACTGGATCTTCTGATTCTCCAATCGTTGGGCGGATGCCATAATTAGCAACTCCACGGGCCTTTACAGGGCTACCTCCAACTTTCCCCTCCACCTCGACACAGTAAACTCCAAAAGGTGGCTTGAGCTCAGGTGACCAAGGAAGATTAAGTGTAGGAAATCCCAAATCTGTTCCCATTCGCTTACCTTCAACAACGGTGCCAATAGACAAATAGATATCACCAAGGAGCGCATTAGCGTGCTCCATTTCACCGGCCGATAAATGTTCTCGAATTCGTGTGCTACTTATGGGATCTCCGTCATAGGAAACACGCTCAACACTTATGACATGAACTCCTGCTTGCTTACCTAACTCCACAAGTAGTGGAATGTCTCCAATTCGCTTTTTGCCGAACCTCCAATTTGAACCCACGTGAATAGATGTCAGGTATGGCAAACACGCTTTTAGGTGAGCCACAAGACCCTCTGCTTCAATGGATGCAAATCCCTCGTCAAAGGGTTGTTGAATGATGTACCCAATATTGTGAGACGCGAGTACGTCTACTTTCATTTCCGGTGACATGATCATTTTCACCGGGTCATCGGGGTTGAATAGCCGACTGGGATGAGGCCAGAACGTGAGTACTGCCGCCACACCATTGGAAGCATGGGCAGACTGAACAGCTGTTTCAATGACAGCTTGATGCCCAATGTGAACGCCATCAAACATGCCAACTGCAAGATGGAGTGGTTTGTCGGGAAATCCGACAGACTCTAGACTTTCAAATTGTATGGTGGTTTTTACTGCCACAATATTGTTACTCCAACCCTGGAGCGATGGCTTTGTAACCGGGAATCAGGTACTTGCTAATTTCTGAAAGGGGCTGATCTTCGAACTTTTTAAGCTCAACGGCGTTTTCCAAGTTCAAATTATTTGATGCGGTTCGACGAAGCTGCGTTAGAATTCCTCCACAACCTAGCTTCTCGCCAAGATCATGGACAAGACTCCGGATGTATGTTCCCTTAGTGCAATATACAAAGAAGGTACCACTCGGCTTATCCCATGACTTCAATTCGTATTTTGAAACACGTATAAATCGCGGCTCACGTTCAACAACCTTTCCCTTGCGTGCGTGCTTATATAGAGGAACCCCTTTGATTTTCACAGCTGAGAACATCGGGGGTGTCTGGTATTGATCCCCTTCAAAAGTATTCATCTGTTCCTGAACCAGCTCAGCAGTAATAGATTCCGGAACCTCATTCTCTTCGAGGATCTCGCCTTCTATGTCATGGGAATCAGAGACTTTTCCAAGTTCAAAAGTACCTTCATACTCTTTGTCCAAACTCATAAGTCTAGAGGACAGCTTAGTAGCCTTCCCAACAAGTATGATTAATAAACCAGTCGCCAAAGGATCAAGAGTCCCAGCGTGTCCCACACGCTTCATTTTCAACTTTCGCCGAACTCGATCGACTACATCGTGCGATGTGATACCACTCGGCTTGTCCATGAGCAGTACTCCTTCAAAGTCATTTTGTATCTGTGCCATAACAAAACTAATTCAAGATTCAGAATCTATAGCCTCTAGTTGAGTCGATATTGCTGCTAACAATCTGGGCAAGAACTCTTCCATACTCGATTCATCATTCAATCCAGCGGCAGCAGCATGACCACCTCCATTAAACTGTTTCGCTATGAGATCGCAGCGGTATTTCTGTTCTTTCGCACGCAAGCTGCCCTTGATCTTCCCTGAACGTTCTTCGACAAGAACCCCAATGTCGACGCCTTCTATACTTCTAGCGTAATCGACCAAACCTTCTGAATCCTCCGTACTGGCTCCCACTTCATCGTACACGCCGTCTTTCAACAATCCTACGCACACGCGGCCATCAAAATGCAGCTCTAGGGACTCAAGAAAACGCTGTAGTAATTCCAGTTTGGCAAAACTCTCCTGCTCATAGAGCTCTAAATTTACTTTCGCTAAATCTACTCCACGATCGATCAGTTTTCCGGAAATCTCAAAAGTATGACGCGTAGTCGATGGGAAGCGAAACTGCCCTGTATCAGTAGCAATGCCGACATAGAGACCGTTTGCTGTATCCGTATCCACTTCGTAATCACAGTCGAAAAAGAATCCAGCCAATATCTCGCCGGTTGCGGAAGAAGTCCCTTCAATCAAATTCATTTTCCCATACTGGGTATTGGAAATATGATGATCGATATTACCCAAGGTGCGTTCCATGTGCGGAGCAACACTAGGCCCTGTCCTTCTAGCATCCGCACAATCCACACTCATGATATCCCAGCCATCCAGGTCAAATTCTGTTCCTCGATGAAAGGCTGTATTTTCAACAAGGAATTTGAGTGTAGCAGGAACCGGATCGTGATTAACGCAAACGGCTTCTATTCCCCGTGACTGGAGAACTCGGCAGAGTGCTACCTGGGAGCCAATACAATCTCCGTCCGGTCTCACATGTCCAACGACAGCAATCTTTTTCCCGTTTATAGACTCAACCAACTGCTTAAATTGAGGGGAGGTATCTGGGTAATAATTCATGAGTCAGATGATTCTTCAGAAATTCCTTCATCAGCCACCTCATCCATCAAATCTATGATATCAACTCCGCGTGCAATTGACTCATCATAATTGTAACGGAGATGCGGCAGATACTTAAGCACGATTCGCTTTCCAAGGTGATTACGAATATCGTGGGCATTCTGCCTAAAGAACTTTTCGGCCTTCTTTTTTTCCTCTTCTCCGCCAATGACCGAATAGTAAACACGGCCATTACGAAGATCAGGCGAAATCGATACATCAATTATGGTAATGTATACAGTGTCTCCGCGATACCTCGTGTGCAAGAGATGGCTAATCTCCTGTTGAACGAGCACATTTACACGTAGGTTTCTTTGCCCCATGGCGCCTATGGATTGAATGGGTTGGGAATCTTCACCCCTTTAAAGGGATGCACGCTTCTTCTCGATTTCGAAGCATTCAATAACGTCGCCTTCTTCGAAATCTCCGAAGTCAGTCACCTGAACACCACATTCGTAACCGTTACGCACCTCTTTAACGTCATCCTTAAAGCGTTTGAGCATGGAAATCTTGCCTTTGAATATTTGAGTGCCATTGCGAAGCACTCGTGCTTTGGCATCCCGGCTAATCTTGCCATCAGAAACCAAACAACCAGCAACGGTGGTACGTCCTACTGGGAATAGTTGTCTAACTTCGGCAGAACCAACCGTCTTTTCACTCAATTCTGGCTCAAGCTGATCGGCCATCGCCTCCATCACTTTATCCACCATCTCATAGATGATGTTAAATTGCATGATGTTTACACCCGCGTGTTTAGCTATGGGAGCTACACCGCTTTCAAGTTTTACATTGAAACCGATTACCGCTGCATCGGAAGTGCTCGCAAGATCCACATCCTGCTTACTAATTCCACCCACTTCAGCCGTAATAACTTCCAGGTCAACTTTGTCGCTTTGAATGGCCTCTAGGATATCAGTGACCGCTTCAGTAGATCCATGCACGTCGCACTTCACCACAACCTTAAAGACTTTCTTACGTGTCTTTTCAATGGCTTCAAAAAGAGTCTCAATGGTCGCAGGTTTCTTGGGCTCTTCTTCCTCTTCTACGGAAGCTCCTCTTCTTCGCTCTAAAGTACGTTCTTCGACGATACCCTTGGCAGTTTTTTCATTTTTGACTACTGTAAACTCATCACCACTGCTTGGCGTGTCTGACCAGCCCATAATTCTCACAGGAGTAGATGGAAGTGCTGATTTCAAGTTTTTGCCGTTGTCGTCCATCATAGCACGAACCTTGGCAAAGCTTTCGCCGCAAACAATTGCGTCACCCACCTTGAGAGTTCCTTGCTGCACGATCACGGTAGCTGTAGGTCCTCGACCTACCTCCATTTGTGATTCAACCACGGTTCCAGAGGCTGGCCCTTTAGGACTCGACTTTAATTCCATGACTTCAGACTGAAGATTAATCATCTCCAGAAGATCGTCTACATTTTCACCTTTTAAGGCTGAAATAGCTACGGAAATGGTTTCACCACCCCAGTCTTCCGGAGCAATATTCCGCTCCTGCATCTGGGTCTTAACGCGATCAATGTCAGCTCCCTTGGAGTCCATCTTATTGATGGCTACAATGATGGGGTTGCCAGAGTCTTCAGCAAACTTCAGTGCCTCGTCAGTTTGTGGCATAAATCCATCATCAGCAGCTACAACCAGAATCGCTAAATCAGTCACATGTGCCCCACGCTCTCGCATTTTGGAGAAAGCTGCGTGGCCGGGAGTGTCGAGAAAAGTGATTTTCTGATCGCCATGCTCCACTTGGTAAGCGCCGATGTGCTGAGTAATTCCACCGAATTCATCAGATACCACGTTGGCATTTCGGATGTGATCCAGTAAAGTTGTCTTTCCGTGATCAACGTGACCCAAAATACAAATAACCGGTGGTCGAGGTTCGAGGAACTTACTTTGATCAACTTCGACTACCTTCTTCTTAGGTGCCGGTTGTTTTTCTTCACCACGGTGTTTTACTTCCAGGAGAAAGCCATGTCTTTCGGCTAATTTGACGGCTACCTCTTCATCAATATTTTGATTCATGGAAGAGAAAATCCCCATCTCCATGAGTTCTGATATCAATTTGAAAGGCTTGAGGCCGATCTCTAAGGCAAATTCCTTAACGACGATGGGTGGCTTCACTGTAACCACTTTAATGTCATCACTTGCTTCTGCGGCTGATTCACCCTCTTCAGCAGCTTCTTCATCTGCTGGTTGATTGAGTGGGGGCGGCGGAGCACCGATACCGGGAGTCGCCGGAGGTCGTCCAGCAAGAGGTGGAGGTGCGCCGGCAGGTGGAGCGACCGCTACTGGTGCAGCTGGAGTTGCGGGAGCTGGTGCCGGTGGTGCAGCTTTAGGAGCCGCAGCGGGTGGAGTAACGGGCGGCGGAGCCGCTGGAGAAGGTGCTGATGGCGGAGGTGCTGGCGGAGGCGGAGGTGTCGGAATCGGAGGCGCTGTAGCTGCCGATTTTCTTTTATTTTCCTCTTCCTGACGCTTCTCTTCCTTTTCCCGGTCGATATCTTCCTTTGACCGCACAAATGCGCTTATAGGAGGGGCCGTTGGCGATTCAGGAGCTTCTTGTTTCTTCGGCTCCTCCGGTGGAGATTCCGTTGAAGTGGGGTCGCTTGCCGCTTCGGGTTCCGCTTTTTTGCCTAGCTCTTCAATTAGAGATTCAGCAGAGATGGGATCGATACCACTTGAAGCAGTAGATACTTCGTATCCTCGCTCCTTCAGTAATTCGATAATCTCCTTACTGGCGACTCCGGTCTGTTTAGCAATTTCGTGAATTCTTACACTCATAGATTTATCCGCCCACTCGGGCAGTAGGGTTAGGACCTAAAACGATTTATTCCTGTGTGAGGAATTCCTTAACTTTGGTTAAAATAATATTGGCTTCGTCTTCTGTAAATTCTGCGTCCACTAGATCAGAGGCTTCTACTCCGGCAAATGCATCTGGACTGACAAGACCTACGGCAACAAGTCGTTCGGCCAACTCATCACTGATACCAGGGATTTGATTAAGTCCTGCGATCGCCCGCTCTTTCTTGTCTTCAAAACCTCCAGCGACCTTTTCTTTGCTGATGTCGAGACGCCATCCCATCAAACGAGAGGTCAAACGCGCATTTTGTCCACGGCGGCCAATGGCAACGGAAAGGTCACGATCTGCCACTTCGAAATGAATGCGTTTGTTGCGCTCATCGATTTGAACATTGATTGGCACGGCTGGCTTCAACGCTTCAGCTAACATTTCCTCCGGATCTTCGAAATGGCGGATGATATCAATCTTCTCACCACCAAGCTCTCGGACAATGCTTTTGACGCGAGCTCCACGAGCTCCGACACAAGCACCTACTGGATCTACTTTAGCATCCTTACTAGCTACCGCAATTTTGGTGCGATAACCAGGCTCACGAGCCAGGGCCTTAATGACCACGGTTCCGTCTGTAATCTCGGTGACTTCGAGTTCCATCAAACGGCGAATAAATTTAGGGTGTGCGCGTGTGAGAATTAACTCAGGGCCACGATTCGTTTGCTCGATGGCTAGAAGCAGGCAGCGGATGCGTTCACCGGGTGCATAGTCTTCACCGAATACCTTTTCACGGGCTGGTAAGAGTGCTTCAGCTTTTCCCAGGTCAATGATTAGATCATTGCGCTCACGTCGACGCACGATCCCGGAAATCACATCGCCGATTGAATCTTTGTAATCATCAAAAATGCGCTCTTTCTCAAACTGCCGCACCTTTTGTATAATGGCTTGGCGAGCCGTCTGCGCAGCAATGCGTCCCAGGTAAGCTGGATCGATTGGTTTTTCGAATAAATCACCCAGGTTTTTCTCCTTGTCGACCAGGCGTGCTTTCTCGATATGAATCTGGGTTCTAGAATCGCTGACTGAATCAACGACTTCCAGTAGCGTCCAAGCTTCGAGATGACCCGTTTTAGGATCGATTTCCACCTTCAGCTCCTGATCGGCATTTACGCCTTTCGCGGCCGCTGTTTTGATAGCTAAGGAAATGGCTCCAATCATGTCTTCACGACTGATGCCTTTTTCCTTCTCCATGTATTCCAGGACGGATAAGATTTCGCTACTCATGTCAAAAAAAGTGATAAAAAAAAGCGGGCTAATAAGCCCACTTCCCAGTGTTGGTAAAGTGTTAAAGGCAGCATTGATAGACCCGGTCCAATCCCATGTCAAGTATGCATAAAGTCGGGAAAAATTGCTGAAATTTTCCTCGCAAATCGACTACTTCTCCAGCAGGCATCCGACGAGCCCCTGATAGGCGCCATTTCTGTGCGGGCCCAGCACAGAGCTGTCCTCACCCAGCCTACGAAACAGTTGTTTGAGCGCTGAAGGCACATCCCCTGGAAACCAATCATACCAATGCATGAAATAATCATCTCTGGAACGAGCTGCCAAAAGGGGTAGAAATCCGTCACAAACCATATTTTCAATGCGCGTTCCACCCACGGCATTTGCCAGGACATTGTCTGCCAGGTTTCGTTTCCTGTCCCCCAATTGAAGACTCCTCCTGGAACAAGTAGCTGAGGGTGCCATTTCAGCATCTTGAAGCTCATCTCCCCATGAGACCAAGCTTTAAGGCCAATTAGGCCTGGCGAGAACCCATTCAAATTACTGGTCTAAACGAATTTTTGGGTGATTTGCCGGTCTACTCCCGGACAATTTCCATCTTCCCTTCCCTGCTCTAAAAATATCCTCAACACTATGAGAGCCTGAACGTATAGCCTCCAACGTATAATCGCCTGCCAGGAACAGCATAACTGCGCGATTATAGCGGTAACCGAGGATTTCCATAGCCGTCTGATGGCAGGCATTTTCCCAACTCAAAATCTCTAGTCGTTTGCGAGCATAGTCGACTTTTCCGAGCCACCGAGACTTGGCAGCCTTCAAAAGCTTCTACTGGCGCTGCTCCAATGGCAGAATTAAGAGCCTCTCCTCAAGTGCGGTGGTTTCTCCATCAGCTAAAGCACCCAATACTTCTTCTTCTGCATAACTTTCCAAACCTTGGGGAAGCAGGTCTATGAATAACAATGAGTGTTCTATACTGCAGCGCGTGGGCGATGTCCTTGGTTTCGGAGGAAAAACGAGAATATGTAAGATTACATCGTCAAAGGCTGGATTCTTCCCATGACCATGGGCATCCCAATCAGATTCAAAAAAATGTAGCTCAGCATCCCCATGCAGCAGCTCACCATCTATGCGCAAAACTACGTTTTTAAATTCGGGGCCCGCTAACAAATTCCAATTACCTCATTCCACAATCTCTAAGGACCGTCCCTCCAGGGTCTGCAAACCGGTCTGCCGAAACTCACCTCGAGCCCAGATCTTTTGCACCAACCGTTCACTAACAGTGATCGGTCCATACTCACCTTGGATTCCTGCAACTAGTTCTGTTTTCAACGACTGCGTGAATTTAAGAAAGTTAACAGGACTTTACACGTATCCAGTAACGGAACTCCAATTAAATCTCTTTGCCCCACTTTCCACCTTGGAAATAATAACCTTTTGGGTCAGTTGGTAGTAGTATGAATGGATTGCCCCGGACTCTCTGCTTACTTGGAGCTTTTATCATAGGCTTCATTTTCTCAGAGATTGGCGAATCCTCCTTTCTGATTCAATACATCGTGATCTTTGTATTGTTCATGGCCTACCTGACAATGCCCCTGGAAGGTAATCCTCTAACGCGAATTCACTTTTATATCCTGGGAACCAATCTTCTCATGGGCTTCGTGCCGTTTATAATATTGAGGTCATGGTCAACGGATTTGGCACTGAGCGCATTCATGGTCGGAATCACACCGACTGCGATCGCAGCACCAGTCATTATGGTGTTGATAAATCGCAATGTGGCCTTTGCCGCTACCTCAACCCTATTAACCAATACGGTGATGGCGTTCGTCATACCTTTTTCGGTCCCCCTTCTGGCCGGCCAAGATATCCCGATCGACTTGGTTCATATCACCAGTCGTACATTCCTTGTATTACTGGGACCTCTCACGATTGCATTTGGGATTCGTTTTCTGTTACCCAGATTGGCACTTCAGATAAGCAAGATCGGACGTTATACCTTCTTTATTTGGATATGGGCCATTATCTTGGCTGTGGCTTCTGCAGCGAATTACTTGAAGAACCAGAATGACGTATCCTCTACGCAATTGCTTTTTGTGGCGATTATCTCATTCATACTCTGTGCACTCGGATACACACTTGGTTACTTTTTAGGAGGTAAACGATTCAATCTGGAAGCTTCCTCCTCGCTGGGTCAGAAACATGCCATGCTCACGATTTGGATTTCACTTAGCTACTTGAATCCTTTCATCGCTATGGGGCCGACCTTTTATATATTGTTTCACCATATCATGAATGGATGGCTGATTATTCGGCATAGCGGGAAAAAGTGAGCTTAATAAAAGCGCTGTGACGGAGGGATGGCTGGCTGTTTTCGCTTTGCTGTCGGATTAACCCTTGGTACTCCCTTTGCTCGTGAACTACCGGGCACGAAGAGCGACATGACCACAAGAAAACAACCCCGGGGTTCTCATCCCGGGAAACACATTAGATTACTGTACATTAAAAAACCTGTGTAGACACAGGTCTCTTAAAAGTGGCGGAGAGAGAGGGATTCGAACCCCCGGTACCTTTCGGCACAATGGTTTTCAAGACCACCGCATTCGACCACTCTGCCATCTCTCCGGTGGTCAAAGAATCGGAAATTAGGAGTAGACCGATTCTCGGCAAGTAAAATGTCATAATTTTTATTGAGGCAGAAGGTCTCATTTTCGCATGGTCGCTTCGCTTGTGTCGTCACTTCGCTCCTCGGAACGGCCACTCTGCCATCTCTCCGGTGGTCAAAGAATCGGAACTTGGGAATGGAGTGATTCTCAGCAAGTAAAAACTTTCGCTTTTCTTAGCCTAGCTGAAACTGCGAGGACGAGATCCAGGATGAATCAATTAAATGAGCCTTTATCGGGACGTTTCGCTGACAACTTTCCCATTGATAATTACTGCGGTGCAATGAGTCACGTATTCAAACGGGTCCCCATCAAACAGAGCCAAATCTGCATCCTTTCCGACCTCAAGTGAGCCGACCCGGTCGTCCACACCCAATATTCGGGCAGCATCTATGGTGATAGAGCTCAGTGCAGCTTCAAATGGTAGGCCATAAGCGGCAGCCATTCCTGCTTCAAATAGAACCACACGGGTCTTCGGAACGTAAGATTCAAATCCACTTTGTATGGCGAAAGGAATACCCTCTCTTTCAAGAATTGCAGCCATCTCTAAAGTCATATTCTCTCCATCTCCCCCAGCACGCATCATGGTGGGATGAACGATTACAGACACATCGGCCTTCTTGATGGCTTCCAACATCAGATGCGCTTCACTGGCACCATCCAAAATCAGCTTAAAGCCAAACTCCTCAGCTAAACGTAACGCCGCGCCAATATCCTGGTGCCGATGTGCTGTTAGAAGCAAAGGGTTCTTTCCCTGCAAAACATCAACGAGTGCTTCCAGCCTAAGATTCCGCGATGGTTCTTTTCCCTCTTCCGCCGTTTCTAATTTAGCCTGGTATTCGTCGGCTTTGATTAATTCGGTTCGCAACAGCGCAATGGCCTTTGCTCGTGTCCCTGGCGACTTCTTGGCTTCACGGTTAATACCACCTGTTCCCAATGATCCAGTTACCATGGCAAAGGGAACCATTACGTCGTCACCTATGGCTTTCTGATCCGTTTTTAGAATCATCGTCTGACCTGAAATGAGGGATCCAGGGCCGTGGCCCGTGTGAACCGTTGTAACCGCGAGATTCCTAACCCAATCGACCAATTCATCTCGAGCATTGTAAGCATCTATGGCACGGAGTTCCGGTTGCATGGGAGCTGACTTTTCAACCTGCTCCTGATCATGAGCCTGATTGAGCATCCCAGAAAGCCCCACAGTGGTATGAGCGTCTACGAGTCCAGGGGTTACTACAGCAGCTGAAAGCGTGTTCCAACCATCTGGAATATTTACCTCATCTGCGCTACCTATCTGGGATATCTTGCCATCCTCAATCAAAACAACACCTGCTTTGATCACCTCATCTGCCATGGTATAAACAGTTTCTCCCTTCACCGCCAGGTTGGCTGATAACGAACCCGCAATGCAGTAGAAGGTGACTAGAATACAAATAAATGTGTTTTTAGACTTCATCTCTTAGTTCTCCAAGTGCTGATAACAGCAAAGCTGCAAGGTTCTAGGGGTACCCGCTCCGTAACCTCCGTTAGCCCAGAGTCGATCTTGTGGATCTGATAGATCAAAGACTTTCTCACCTTCGACCCAGGTTTGCTCGATACGCGTGTAAACACTTAGGGGATTTCCGTTGAGGACAATAAAGTCTGCATCTTTTCCTGACGTAAGCGACCCAATGCGATCATCCAAATCCAGCATAAGCGCTCCAGCCATTGTCATGCCATAGAGGGCACCGCTTTCTGACATGCCGGCTCGCACGGCAAACCCTGCTGACCTTAAGAACCAACGAGAATCCGTAACGCCATCATCTGTATGAAACCCCGTAACCACTCCGCGCTTTTCGAGTTCAGCTCCGTTCCGCCAATCAATATCCCTGGCCTCCAGTTTTCCTCCCGGACTGTCTAAATAAATGATCGAACAAGGAACATCAGCAGCGGCAATTTCATCCGCCACCTTCCAGGCCTCACTGACATGCTGCAGCACCAAACGAAAACCAAACTCTTCCTTTAATCGAAGCACCGTCAAAATGTCATCATGCCGATGTGTATGATGGTGCACGACTCGCTTGCCTTCGAGCACCTCCACCAAGGCCTCCAATCCTAAATCTCTTTCTGGAGGATCTTTCTCAGGATCATCCGCAGCAGCTTGGAGTTTCTTCTGATATTCTTGAGCCTTAATATACTGTTCCCGAACAAGTGCGGCAGACTTTGCGCGGGTCCCAGGAAAGGGTGCACCTTTTCTTGGATTGGTGCCATTCGCCATTTTGATTCCACCTGCAATGGTACCGTCCACAGTGCGAATCACTAAATCATCAACAGAATTGCCGTCTCGCAATTTGAGATAAATCGTTTGACCGCTGAGAAGATGCCCGGAACCAGGCATAATATTGGCGGTTGTAATTCCTCCAGCTCGTGCTTTCTCGATTCGCGAATCCCGTACATTGATGGAATCATAAGCACGAACTTCAGGTTGAATGGGACCGGATGCGTCTGCCCCGCTCACCTGACCAATATGACTGTGAGTGCAAACCAGGCCAGGCATTATGACCTTGCCGGATACGTCCGTAATCACCGCATCATCTGGTATGGTAATCTCATCCGTAGTTCCTACGGCGAGTATATGTCCATCTTTCACAAGCAAGACACCCTGCTCAATAGGATCTGATGAAATGGGATACAGTTTCGCCCCAACATAAGCATGAATGGATGCTTGAGCAGCCAGGATATTGAAGCTGAAAGCAATGAAAACAATGCAGGTTGAAATGAGGGGCGCAGGAAGGGAGATTCGTCTAAACATTCTGAATACGTACCCTGCTCAGATAACTCGGAGGGAGCAACTCGAATCTTTATTTGATTATTCGACGATCATTATTCTACGCATCATTAAATGATGCCCCGAACATTCACCCTGTAACAGGCAGGTTAAGAAGTATTTAAATAAACAAGTTCTTAATAATTAGCTCAACACCCTCTCCTACTTGCTCTTAACGAGTCTCTGGAAGTAAACAGTGGCCACCAGACCTATGAGAGCAAAGACAGCCACCAATCCAAACACATATTGATACCCTAAGGCACCCGGGGAACTATCAATTAGAAGACCAAACACATAGGCAGAAAATATATCCGGTGAATACCCAATCACAGAAATAAGTCCAATGGCGCTGCCCGTATATACCATCGGCATTCTGGCCTCTTGGAAGAGTGAAAAGTAAATCCCCCGCAAGGCATATATCCCGATGTTGGTGAAAACCACCGTTCCGACTATCGTCCAGTAGATTCCAGCCTCGAGGATGTTAGAAGCAAAAATAAGGCCACCCAATATTACCACCAGAAAACTCAATACAATCATACGTGAGTTTCCAAACCGATCACCCATGAATCCAGCACCGATGGCCGCAAAGGGACGAACCCAAAATGAGACCGTTCCCAAATGGGCCGCGGCTACGTCGTCGTAGCCAAACACATCGCTGGCGTATTGAGAAAAGAAGGCCACGCTTTTCATGCCCACATAAGCACTCACAACGATCAATGAGAGCAACCACAAGGTTGGCATTGGCAGGATCTTGCGTATGCCTTCCAGACTCAATCGATTGCTTGATTTATTGACATCACTCGCAATGCGATCGGGAACCAGAATCCATACCAGTAGTGCGGCCAGAAATACCATAAGGGTGAATATCGTAATGATCTGCTTTAAGGCAGCCGTACGCTCTTTCAAAGTCGCCAGTCCGGCATCGGAAGGAAGCAACAGTGAAAAAATAATCACCGATCCGCTGGCAAAGCTGGCAGCGGTGAGCCCACGGCCTCCATCAAGAAAACCAAAAGCGCGCCCCTGACTGCTACGACCTCCACACTCCCGAGTAGCACGAAGCATGGCAGCCCAAAATAAGAGCATCGTCGAGACTCCCCAAAACGTATAAAGAATTCGTAGCTCCACTATACCGGGAATCGTTCTTAAGTATAATCCACCTGACGCGGTAATAACGAGAGCAAGAGACATAAGCCGGCGTGCCGTAAAACGATCGGCAATGATTCCCCCCGGTACATAGGCAATCATCGCCACAATACCTAATAAAGAGAAAGCCGTACCTAGTTCCGCATTCGTCAATCCAAACACGTCCAAGTAGGTTGGGCGAAAAATACGGACGAGGACAAACGGTAAGATAAAGATCAATTCACCCGATATCACGAGTGCGACCATAATGGAGAATCGCCGCCAAAATGAGAATTCCCCTGGAGAATCGGATGCTTCAAGCATTACCCATTTTCAGCAATTGCCAGCAGAGAGCTCTGAGTGCGGAAATACAAGGTTCCATTAGAGATCGCTGGAGTAGCCAGGCAATTGTCACCTAACTCATAAATCCCGACTTCCTCATATGCATCCCCTACTTTCACCACCCAGATTTTTCCAAATTCACTTGTAACGTAGAGGTGAATGCCATCCGAAACCGGTGAAGCAGTAAATCCATTTCCTTTCAGGCGCTCACTAAAAAGGATGGCTCCGTCCTGCGCGTTAAAACAGGTAAGCGTCCCTCGATCATCGCAACCGAAGAGCCTCTCACCAATCAGGATGGGAGTCTGCATGTAGTTTCCACGCCGATGATGTACCCAGGCGATCGCATCGTTTGTTTCTTGTATATCGGGAGGCGTTATGTCTCCCGTAGCAGAATATCGGATACCGCGCATAGGGCGATAGATTCCGTGAGCACTAGTGAAGTAGGCCATGCCCTCTCCAAGGATGGGTGTCGGAACGGGTATATCCCCTCCTCCATCCAGTTTCCAGATCTCTTCACCTGTTTTGAAATCATAAGCGCCTATGTGATGCCAACCATTCACCAGAATCTGGGTCTTACCCGAAACATCCACTACAGCAGGGGTGCTCCAAGTGGGTACATCACTCCGAGCTGTGCGCCACAACTCTTCACCATTCTCAATGTCAAAGACCGCCAAAAATGCATCTTCCTGAACGTCACATTGAACAATCACCTTGCCATCATGAATTACGGGCGAGCTAGCAAAACCCCATTGGGCCGTCTTCACCTTAAAGTAACCCGCATCCATATTCCCAAGGTCTTTCTTCCAAACCAATTCTCCGTCCATATCGAAACAGAACAGTCCTTCTGACCCCAGATAGGCTACGATGTAGTCACCATTAGTAGCAGGTGTTGAATTGCAATGGGTTCCTTTTGTGTGGCGTAGACTTTGGGGAATTCCATCGTGAGCCAGTTTGTCAAAAATCACTTCACCCGATTGACGATCCAACGACAACAGTCGCCATTCATGGTGCCCTTGATCTTCGGCTGCTTCAATGGCCCCATAAAGCCCGATCTTCAGTTCCGCCTCGCCTGGCCCTACTGCTGTTGTCAGATACACACGATCGCCCCAAATAATCGGAGCCGAATGAGCGAGGCCCGGAATCGGCGTTCGGAATAATACATTTTCACCAGTTTCAACATCCCAGCTTGCTGGCGTAGGAAGCGTGGTGTCGAGGCCACCGGCTCCGGGTCCCCGAAACTGAGGCCAATTATGGGCTATAGATTCAGTTTGCTTTTTGCAGCCCGCAGAGAATGAACTTAACAACAGGATGAGAAATAAAACAGAGCACTTCATTAAAATCACACCTATCAACTAGTCGGCTCCTATGACGAGCGGAATCTTCAATCCCCATTCGGAGTTACTACTATTTTATTGTAATATTGAACCGCCTTTAAACTCTGCTCTTTCGCCCAGTTGATGTTCAATGCGCAAAACCTCGTTCCATTTGACCATACGCTCGCTACGGGCAAATGATCCCACTTTCAACTGCCCAGCATTGGTAGCCACAGCGAGGTGACTAATAAAAGCGTCCTCAGTTTCTCCCGAGCGTGCACTCACAACCGGATTCCAACCCGCTGCCTGAGTCTGTCGAATAGCTTCAATCGTTTCAGAAACGGTCCCGATTTGGTTAAGTTTGATCAAAACCGAATTAGCCACCCCCTGCTGTATTCCTTTCTGGATACGGCCGGTATTCGTCGTAAATAAATCATCCCCGATAATCTGGAGACGGTTCCCCAAGGTTTCATTGTATCGTTTCCAAGCTTTCCAATCAGTGTCCGCTAGAGGATCTTCAATAGAGACTACTGGAAAGCGGTCACACCAACCTATTTGTAGAGTGATAAACTCATCGGGCGAATATTCCGCTTTGTCCAACGGCAAACGATACACTCCTGCTTTCTCATTATATAAATCACTCGCAGCCACATCCAAAGAGATAGCTAAATCTACTCCTGGCTCATAACCAGCTGCAGCAATGGCTTCTATCACGAATGAAAAGATTTCTTCATGAGAAGAAAAACTGGGCCAGTAACCCCCTTCATCTGCTATCCCAGCCAAGTTGCCCTTTTCTTTTAATAAGCGACCAGCCGTATGATAGACATTGAATGTCATTTCCAGCGTTTCAGCATAGGATTTTGCACCGATCGCCATTAGAAGAAAATCTTGAATATCAGTACGCCATGCAGCATGTGCGCCTCCACCTATCAATTGAATTTCTGGAAGCGGAAGAAGAGTTCCTTCACCTTTTCCAAGGTAGTCAAATAAGGGTTTCCCACTAGAATTGGCTGCGGCATTCGCTACTGCCATGGAGACACCCAGGATAGCGTTGGCTCCCAGTCGACTTTTGTTAGCAGTTCCATCAAGCAGAATCATGCGTTGATCAACCTCCTCCTGGCTAAAAGCATCCATTCCCTTAATGCCGGCTGCTATCTCATCCTCGATATTGGAAATCGCCTTTAAAACTGATTTCCCCTGCAAATGATTCACATCACCATCCCTTAATTCCCAGGCTTCAAATTGCCCAGTAGAAGCACCAGACGGAACTATACCGACTCCACAGCTCCCATCCGCCAACTCTAAGTGGCATTCTACCGTAGGAAACCCACGAGAATCATAAATCTGAAAAGCCTTCAGAGAAGTAATTTTCATAGACAATTACTAAACGCGGAGAGCTTTAATACCAGACTCCCAATCTTCGAGAATATCCCCCAGGCCTTTGGAATTCTGTATCAATTGAAGCCGTACGAATGACCGGAGGTAAAGTTTGGAAGACTCAGCGGTTAAATATTCCACAGGAGATTTCCCATCCACTCGTGCCATCAGCAACAATAACAACAGTCGACCTGCTCGAGCTTCAAAGTCTAAGCTAAAGACCCCATAGGCTTCAAGAAATGCATTTACGGAAGATCGCATTTCTTTGTAGTAATTTCTATGATACAGTATTTTCAGAAACAGATGAGAGAGCAAAAACGCGACATCAAAAGCTGGATCACCGTAATTGGCTACTTCACAATCCAGGACTACCATACGATCCTTTGATACAAGAATGTTTTTCGGACTGAAGTCTCCATGAACCAGAGCCAAATTGGCAGATCCTAACCTCTCGGATTCTTCTAGGAATATGGTATCCAATTCCGGATGCTGCTCACTAGCCGCGATGAAATAAGGCTCAATCCTGAGCTGCCAGAAGGCGTCCATCTTATCGAACTCCTGAGCAAGTGCATCATTCTCTCTCGAATGACGATGTACGTCACTAAGAAATACCCCTGCCATTCTTGCGCATTCGGTAGAAAAACGACCACAAAGCATGGAGACTTTCCAATTAGCAAATTCCTCCCCCATATACTCCATCGCAAAATAATCTTTTCCGGTAGAAATGATTTCAGGCACAGAAGACGGGTTCGTTTTGGCAACGTGCTTCATGAACCGCCATTCGGTTTCATTCCGTGTCACATCTGCAAACCAATCAGATTCAACCTTCAGTTTTGGCAAGGCACGCTTTACAACCATTGATCGCTCTCCGTCACGGAGTAAGTATATATCAGAAGAGACGCCTCCCTTCATGGGCTCCAAAGTGGCGGAGCTGCCTGTTATCAATCCGTCTGCTCGAAGCTGATCAATAAACGATTCACTCATTGAAGAAATCTTGAAACAAACGATTTAGACAGGATCGTTAAGAGGCTAGCTTTTTTCAATCTTCTCAAGTGGAACTCCTCTTGTTTCCGGAACCCAAACTTTTACCCAGATCAACTGCAGCACCATCATAAATGCAAAGAACCCAAACACGATGGAAGGAGAAAATGCAGTCACCATTTTGGGAAAGAATAATGTAAGCAGCGCCGCAAAGATCCAGTGCGTGGAGCTACCAAGAGCTTGTCCTTGAGCGCGGTCCTTATTGGGAAAGATTTCTCCAATAAACACCCAAATGACTGCCCCTTGCCCAACGGCATGAGCTGCAATGAACGCAAAGATACAGACTGGTACGATGGCAAAGTTTTCAGACGCAAACGCCCAAGCACAAAGACCTAAAGATAGAATATAACCGAAAGATCCAATAATCAGCAAAGTCTTCCTACCTGCCCGATCAATCAGCCACAGTCCTACAAAGGTAAAAACCAAGTTGGTAATCCCAATTCCGACCGATTGAAGTAATGCTGCTTTGGATTCAAGACCCGTCAGTTCAAAAATTCGCGGTGCGAAATACAACACCGCATTGATCCCGGATAGCTGATTATAGAAGGCGATGAAAAATGCCAACAGAATGGGAACTCTCAAACGAGCACTCCAAAATCCAGATGAAGCCGATGTCTTAGCAGGCGCCTCAGCGATCTCTTCTGCCTTCGCCGACAGTTCCTCTGGCGTGAATTCAGGGTGAATTGTTTTCAATACCTCTGTGCCAGCTGCCAGGTCATTTTTCTTGCCGATCAACCAACGCGGACTTTCAGGAAGGCTAAAACACATAACTGTGTATATGATAGCCGGTATAGCCTCCACACCGAGCATCCAGCGCCAGGCATTTTCGCCCAAACCGCCAAGCAGATAATTCGAGAGAAAGGCTACAAGAATCCCGAATACGATGTTAAACTGAAACATGCCGGCCAGCCGTCCACGTTTGTCTGCAGGGGAAATCTCAGCAATATAAAGCGGAGCAGCTACAGTGGATACGCCAATTCCTATTCCTCCAATGAAACGGGCGATCATTAGCGTATAGGCATCGGGAGCCATTGCTGATCCTAACGCAGATAAAAAGTATAAAGCACCAATCCAAATAAGCGTTTGCTTACGACCAAATCGATCGGTTGGCCATCCGCCAACCAAAGCACCTAGAACCGTTCCCCAAAGGGCCATACTCATAACCCAGCCATGCATACCAGCACTGAGACCCCATAACTCCTGTATCGTTTGTTCGGCCCCGGAAATGACAACGGTGTCAAAGCCAAAGATAAATCCAGCGAGCGCAGACGTTATAGCCCAAAGAAAGAGACGAGGATTAGATCCAGATGATGACATGAGACAGCTTAGTAGGTTGAGATTTCAAGAATCCTGAGATTCGCAGAATTCATGAAAGGCAGGAGAGGCAATACCGTCCAGAGCAAACTTCCATTGGTCGCTCTCCGAAATACTTAAACAGCCTATTCAAATACACCAAACATCCGTGGCACGGAAATTTCCGCCTACCCTCGAGTCACTGAAATTAAATCTAAGAATGAGACTTATGCCGTTCTCAACTTTTACTTTTCAGAAACGAATTCTGTTCCTTTAAGAGGCTTTCAATATTGGAGAGTAGCTCAATATCCTTCGGGGTAACCACTTGTTTGTCTTTTGGATTCTCGGCTTTGGCCTTCAAGTTATTCATCCCTTTGATGACCACAAATATAGTCAGGGCAATGATCATAAAGTCGACCGACACTTCCAGTAGTTCTCCGTAGCCGATAGCAATTTCTTCAACTCCTTCGCTGCCCTGTTGAAGGACATATCGCCAATTGGACAAATTCACATTCGACGTGAGCATCGACAGTGGAGGCATCACGACCTTCTTCACGATCGTCGTTACCACATTATTGAAAGCGGTACCAATGATGATACCAACAGCGAGATCAACCATGTTGCCTTTGACGGCGAAGTTTTTGAATTCATTGAAGAAACTTTTCATAATATATCAGTTAGAGGTTTGAAAATTTGTACAAGCCAAATGAAGCGATTTTCATACCATTTCGCCTAAAATCGGAGTGGATCTACTTCCTAAGGTTTAAAGGCTGTGGCGCCTGGATATAGGAAAAGATATCCACAATAGATTGCTCATCCATACCCATAAGAAGTCCAGAGGGCATGAGAGAAAAACCCACGTCTTCCATGCTTTCAATTCTAGATTCCTCTAGAACAACGGGTTGACCTCCGACGGGTCTTAAAACAACCACGTGTTCATCACGGTCCACGATGAATCCAGACAAAATTTGACCATCACTCGTTCGAACCAGGTGATTTTCATAGCCTTCACGAATTTCTGCATTCGGGTTGGTGATAGCCAAAAGCAGGCTATGAAGATCACTCCGCTGGTACCCGGTTAGCTCAGGCCCAATCGCACCTCCCTCATTGTGTAAAGTATGACAGGCTCCACAACGAGCCAAATACAGTTCACGTCCCTTATGTCTGTCAGGAGTTTTTCCTTGGCTCAATATGGCTCTTAAGCGATCCATTTCCTCCGCCCCTTCCTCATTGCTGTTTTTATCTTCTGGCCAGATCTCATCCACCAGTGAGCTTAACGCAGGATCACCTAGACGGCGAAGTCCATTGACAGCATCAGTTGGGATTAAATCTCTAGCAATCGATCCTTGTTTCACGGCCCGGATCCATGTGATAGCCCACGAGGTCCGACTCATAAGTAATGTTTGAGCAGCGGTTTGAACTTCGCCCTCAAATCCTGAGTATGAGTGACTGATCGATTCTCCAACAGAAGGATCATTGTACGCCCTCAACGCCGACAAGCTTGCGATGCGTATAGAATCGTTATTTCGATTCAGTTGCGAAAGCAATGAAGGCAGTAATGGAGGAGATGGCACTTCACCCAAAGCTTCAATAACCCGCTGCAAGTCATCTTCGTTCGCAGAAGGGTTTCCGAGTAATTGTTCTGCCTCTTCACTCGCAGAATTCATTCCTTGCCTAATTCTCATGGCAAGTGATCCACCTCCAGACGTGGCGATGGCAGATAATAGTTCATCTGGAAGTCCTACCATAGATCTGCCGCGATAGGCTTGTTCGAATCCAGCCAACAAATTTCGTTTGCTCTCTGGATCTGGAGCCAACTTTAGAAGACGTGCACATTTGCGTAAATAATCCCGCGTACCTTCCGCAGCCAAACGTCGCATGATAAATTCCAGGGTAGAATTCTGAACCATGGCTTCGTCGAAGAGTCGCCCCCCTTCAAATAGACTCACAACCTGATCCGGGTTATTCGAAATGAACGCTTCTAATGCCCACCAAACTAAGAGTGGCATAAATGCATCCTCTGCATCCTCATCTCGTTTCATTAGCTCTCTGACGATTGAAAGACTGCCGTTGATCTGTAGCCGTTTAGCGGTCGAAGAAAGTTGCTGCCTTACTTCTATGTTGGGGTCACTGGCAGCCAGATCTCTCATGGTGCTGAGTTCCCAATCTTCAGCTGTCTTCTCATCGCCAATCAAGCGAACAGCCCACTTGCGAACATGAGGATGAGTGTGTGCCAGTGCCGTTTTTCGAATCTCTTTATCAAAGCCACCTAATAAATTGATCGCCCAGAGTGCCTCCAAAGCCGTTTGACCGTTTTCATTTTCCAGAAAGTCCCTCAATACAGGAAGCACACTCTCATCCTGCCGCTGATAAATCAATCGACGCGCCGTTTCCCGATACCATTCCCTGGGGTCTTTCAATAAGTTTACCAATTCAAGGGTCGAAGAAGTTCTAAGGTCTAGCTTGGCTGGTTTATAACCTTCTTCAGAACGAATACGATACACTCGACCATCCGAGGGACTCATCCGGCCGACAAAGTTTTCCATATGATTAATCTGCTGATCGTACCAATCCGCTACATACACGGCCCCGTCTGGTCCACTTTCTGAGTAAACAGGTCGAAACCAGCGGTCCTCCGAATCAACCATGACATCCACTAACTCAGAATGAAAAGTCGGACCTCTGCTGACTGGACGTGAAGCTAACACTCTCCCGATGAGCGGATTCGCAGTAATGATGGTGTTCTGGTAGCGGTCCGGCAGCGCATTATCTGAATAGACCATCAAATTCGTAGTCACACGCTGAGAGCCTGCTTCTTCCACACCAAAAAAGTAGCCATAGGTATGTGGATTAGATAACTCTCCATGCTTGCCAAAGTTCTTCTTATTGTAGGCGCCTTGCATGTAGTGATAACCCAGCTTCCCTCCTTCATTGGCACCCGCAAATAAACGTCCCTTTGCATCGAACTGACAGCTCCAGATATTACCACCCCCTTCAGCGAATTTCTCATAGACATGATTCTTGGGATGATAACGCCACATCAATTGGCCTACACTTTTGATGGGTGGAGCATCACTTCCATCCACGGTGATTGCAGCGGTTACGGTTGAGCCTTGCGCACCATACAACCAACCATCCGGGGCCCAGGTTAAACTATTCGCATAGGAGTGTGAATCCTCAAGACCGAATCCACGCAGATGAACTGCCGGAGGACCATCAACTACGTCGTCGTGATCTTTGTCCTCATAGAATAATAAAAATGGGGGCTGAAGAATCCAAACTCCGTTGGCATCCCAGGCAAGCCCCGTGACCATATTAAGACCCTCGATAAACGTTGTGTTATTTTCAAAACCTCCATCTCCGTCACTGTCCTCAAGTATCGTAATTCGATCGGCACCTGGGACAAAATCAGGATGCCCCGGAGGCTCGGGGTATTTCTTGTATACGTTTCTCCAATACTCGTCTGTTGCCACGACTTCTAGCCCAGCCGGATGCGGGTATTGTCGATACTCAATCATCCACATCCGACCGCGTTCATCGAACCGAAGGAATGATGGTTGTTTGATATTTGGCTCCGACGCGACCAGGTCGATCTCCAAACCGGCAGCTGGAGTCAAATAGTCATGAGATTCCTCGGGACTAAATCCAGATTCAGCAGCTTCCTTTTCACGTCGTTCATGACCAGGTTGCACTTGAGCCCACAACATTTGAGACGACAGCAAAGCCAAGGCGACAAAACCCAGAGAGTAATACTTTGGGGAGAAGCAGTTTGGGGTAAGCATAGGGAGGGATTAAACCCGATGTATTTTAATAAAACAATGGAGAAACCAAGCCTCTAGCTCTAATCATCCAATCCCCATACTACGGCAGACTTCAGGAGCGACTGAACTTGCGGTAAAGCCATTTCATCCAGACCTCCAGGGGACATGTAGAATACCCGCTTACCATCTTGTGGGTTAGTCCATGCGACCGGATGAGCAGGTTCCCCTTCCTCGTAACGGGCGCTCAACAGAACTTCTATTTCAGGATCGGATTCGATGTACTCGTATAATTTATCCCCGATCATGAAGGGCTCCGAGAAATCAAGTTGCTGGACGATGGGATGCGATGCAGCTGATTCTTCTATCCAGGCCTTAACATTCAATCGATTCTCCCCTTCCTTTTCGCGGTAATGCCCTTGGTAACTGGCACCGAGCACATCCACATCTAAGGTATTCCAAGAAGCATGCCCGGAAGGAGCTTGATAACCCTCCCCTTTCGTCCGCTCCCCAAATGCATGGCTTGCCGTGCGAATCATGATCGTCGGTTTCCCGGAATCGATCCATTGGCGGATTTTTGCCATATCGGCCTCCAGAGGATAACGACGGCGTGTACTTATAACCAGAACGTCTGCTGAACCCAACCCATCAGCTATCCCCTGAAAGGTATGACAGGCTTCTGATGTGCGATCATCGCTAGCAGCGAAGATAAACGAGCTTTCAATTCCTAAAGGATCAAGATGCTGTGCTGCGAACTTAGGTAAGGATTGAGGAGTCCCATACTCATGTTCGCCAACCAGGAAGGTGACTTTTTTGCCTTGATGATTATTTGAGGAGTTTGAACAGCCAACGATACCGCAAATCGTTATAGCTACTGATAGAATAAGAATTATCTTTTTCATAAGGATAGGCAGTTAAGACAGATCTGAATTCGCCACAGTGACAAATCATTTCTCATGATCATTCATCCCGGACAAAATATACAAGGTTTCTATGTCCCACCAAGGCATTCAAATGCACTGGAGGGGCTCCCGGGACTAAAAAGGATGCATTTCGACAAATAATTACTAGACGCGCTGACATACACTTCCTAGCTTCGGGTCGAACAAAGAAACTGCCCTTATATTTATGCAATCTTCAACACGTCTACCCAAGATCCTACTTAGTAGCCTTTTAGTACTAACCTCCGTCATAATCGGCTGCGGTAAACAGGAAGCTTCACAGCCCGCCAAAGTTCTATTTGTAGCCGGGAAAATGAGTCACGGTTACAACAACCACGAACACAACGCTGGCTCCGTACTACTTGCCAAGGCCCTCAACGAGAGTGGCTTAGGTATCGAAGCAGAGGTTTACTACAACAAGGACAATCCCGGTTGGACCATGGATGCGTCCCTCCTCGAAGGTATTGATGCCGTGGTCATTTATTGCGATGGCGGCCAGAAACACTTGGCTAACAATCATGTTGGTACCATCGATTCACTCACAGACAAAGGCGTGGGTGTCGGTTGCCTCCACTATGGAGTGGAAACAGTAGACGGTGAACCCGGTGACGGCTTTCTTCGCTGGATGGGGGGCTATTTTCAACTAGGCAAATCGGTAAACCCTCATTGGTTAGCTCATTTTAAGAAGCTACCTGAGCATCCCGTAACAAACGGAGTTGAGCCCTTCCACATTCAGGACGAATGGTATTTCAATATGCGTTTTCGCGACAACATGGAAGGAGTGACTCCGATTCTCTCAGCGGTACCACCCTTGGATGTTATTCCAGAAAAAGACCACCATCACAACTCCACCGCCGACGCTCGTGCGGCTGTCAAACGTAGAGACCTTCAACATATGATGTGGGTATCCGAAAATGCCAACGGTAGCCGAGGTTTTGGTTTCACTGGCGGACATTTCCACGACAACTGGGTTGATGACAATTTTCGAAAGGTGGTTTTAAATGCCATAGCATGGATCGCACATAAAGACATTCCTTCCAATGGAGTGCCCAGCGCTACACCTACTCAGGAACAACTACTCCTAAACCAGGACTACCCGGTAGATATGAGCAAAGTTCGCGCGGACAAGTATGCTGATTTTCGCAGGAAGTAACTCTGCATAGATTTCTTACTTTCGCACATTTCTTCTAGAACCATATAACAAAAACTCAATGCCTTCAAAAACGCTTAAAAAAGCAAGCTATCATTTTGCAGTCAGAATTGTGAAATTAGCTCAGAAGCTAAGAGATGGAAAAAACGAGAACGTCCTCAGCAACGAAGTCCTCAAAAGTCGTACTGCCATCGGTGCCTTAGTTAGAGCAGCCGAACTGGAGTCAAACAGCGAGGAGTATTCAGAAACCTTGCATTTGGCACTTAAAGAAGCCCACAGGGCTATTTACTGGTTAGATATTATCGAAGACACAGGATATATTTTAGAAACGATCGCCTACAGTTTGAAATCTGACTGTAACAAATTAATTGAAGGGATTGATTTGGAAAAAGCCAGTGTCAGCAGCTAGTCCTTCACATTATTCTCAAACCATCTTTTCTTTTCTAAACTACTCATCATTCTTAAGTATTTATGCCCCATATCAACGCAGGTAAAACGAAACCTGAATACGACGTCATTGTAGTAGGCTCCGGTGCTGCTGGCGGACAAACAGCCTATACTTTAGCCATGGAGGGCGTAAAAGTCCTTATGCTTGAGGCTGGCCGCGATTACGACCCGGTAACTGAAACTCCCATGTTTCAAACGAATCAGCATGCGCCTTTGCGAGGAGCAAGCACCCCAGGCAAACCATTTGGTTACTTCGATGCAACGGTTGACGGTGGTTGGCAGGTTCCGGGAGAGCCTTATTCTCAAGCACAGGATCGGCCAGAAGATGAATTTCTTTGGTGGAGAGCACGCATGCTTGGAGGTCGCACGAACCACTGGGGTAGAATCTCTCTTCGTAATGGCCCCTACGATTTCAAACCCTATTCTCGGGATGGCCTGGGCTTTGACTGGCCACTCTCTTACGAAGATGTTGCACCCTACTATGATAAAGTGGAGGCCCTCATCGGAGTCTATGGATCCAACGAAGGCCTAGAAAATACCCCCGACTCACCCAACGGAACGCTGATGCCTCCCCCCAAGGCTCGTGCAGCTGAATTGCTTGCCCGGAAGCACGGCAAATCATTGGGGATCCCCATCGTGCCGATTCACCGTGCGGTTATGACGGAGCGGTTGAATTCAAAGAAGATCCCTAAGTGGTTGCACCCCAATAATCCCAAAGCTCAAGAAACCTTAGCTAAGGAAATGGATCTGCGCCTGGCCTGCTTTTGGGCGACTAAGTGTGGACGCGGCTGTTCCATCAAAGCTAACTACCAATCAACGACGGTCCACATTCCACCTGCGCTTGCGACTGGCAATCTGGATATCATCACCAATGCGATGGCTCGAGTGGTTGAAACGGGCAGCAGTGGAAAAGCGACCGCCGTAAATTTTATCGATAAAACCACTGGCAAAGACTACAGCGTAAAGGGACGAATCATCGCACTCGCTGCCAGCTCGCTTGAATCCATTCGGATCATGATGAATTCGCAGAGTTTTCATCATCCGGACGGCATCGGAAATTCAAGTGGACTGCTCGGCAAGTATATCATGGATACCACCGGTGCCCGAGTAAGTGGTCATGTGCCTGCGTTGGAGAATATGCCTCCTCACAATGAGGATGGTGCAGGAGGAGCACACATTTATGCTCCTTGGTGGCTCTACAAAGAACAGATTGCCGGAAAACTGGATTTCCCTCGCGGTTATCACATCGAGACCGGTGGAACGCGTGGAGAGCCTGGCCCAACTTCTCTTGGCGATATAGAGAGTCTAACAAAAGGATCCTACGGGAAACAGCTTAAGGAAGATGCGCGACGTTACTATGGCTCCTTTGTCGGTTATTCTGGTCGCGGTGAGATGATCCCCAACGATGATTGCTATGCGAGCATCGACAATACCCTAAAAGACAAATGGGGCATCCCGGTTCTAAAGTTTCATTGGAAGTGGCATGAGCATGAAATACGTCAGGCAGCGCACATGCACAAAACCTTTGCCGAATTGATCATAGAGCAAGGCGGCACAGTGACAAGTGAAGTCGATCCAACCGGTAAAAAGGCCCTCTATCGTCCAGGAGAAATCATCCATGAAGTGGGTGGTGCCATCATGGGAGACAACAAAAAGAAATCGGTTACCAATCAGTTTATGCAAAGCTGGGATGTGCCAAACTTATTCCTTACAGATGGAGCCTCGTTCTGTTCCAACGCCGATAAGAACCCAACCCTATCGATTATGGCGATCGCCTGGCGCTCCTGTGATTACATGATGGAAGAAATGAAGAAAGGAAACATTTAGATGAACGAACACATAAGCCACAAACGAATGGATCGTCGTTCAGTACTCAAATGGATATTTGCAGCCACAGCTACTGTACATTTTCTGGATACCAAAGCACTGGGACAAACTCAGGAGACGATTGGTCTAGGCTACGGTACAGATCCAGATCTGATCAAGGGAGACGTACCTTGGGAACGCACCATGACGGAGGCACAACTCCGGACTACCAAAAAATTGGCAGACATCATTCTACCCAAAGCCGGAGACAAATCTCCAAGCGCTTCAGAAGTGGGTGTGCCCGATTTTTTCGATGAATGGATCAGTGCTCCTTACGAGAACCATCAGAAGGATCGAACGATTATCCTTGATGGACTAGCTTGGATTGACCGTGAGTCCCAACGTCGATTTGGTACTGATTTCCATCTACTTTCTCGAACTGAGTTTACGGAAATCTGTGATGATATAGCTTATCTGCCAGACGCACTTCCCGAGTATAAATTCGGTGCGCAATTTTTCTCCAAGTTCAGAAGCCTAACCATGGGCGGATACTACACCACTGATATTGGCGCGAAAGATCTAGGCTATGTAGGAAATTACGCCATGCAAACCTTCGATGGCCCACCACCTGAAGCCCTAAAGCAACTCGGTATCGACAAAGCCCCCTGGTAATCACTCATTTGCCTGACAACATCAGGTTGAAAAAGAAATCGTTTAACCAACTATGAACGACGATTCATTGAATCCGACTGCAATTACTGACCATCAAAAAGCGCTTACTGAGCGCTGGCACGAAACTCCCTGCGACGTGACAGCGAGTGATCCGCTGATGAAACTGGTGGAAGAAAACCACAAACGAAACTTCACCCTCTGGCATCATGAAGATGACGCTCGCCGAGAAGACAAAGGCTTTGAATTTGTCTACCATGCGAAACGCGCCATTGACCAAAACAACCAGGAACGGAACGACTTCATAGAGCAGATGGATAAACACCTATTTGGTTTATTGGGTGATCGTTTTGGGGACGGCATTCCCATGAATAGCGAGACCCCCGGATCGATCATAGATCGCCTGTCTATTATGGCTCTGAAGGAATTCCATATGCAAAAGGAGGCAGACAGGACCGATGCCTCATCTGATCACATTGAAAAATGCGGATTCAAGCTAGGCGTAATCCAACAACAAATTAAAGATCTTCGATCGGCACTCACTGAACTGGTAGAAGCCTGCCAAAATGGATCTCGCGGCTTTCGTGTATATTTCCAATTCAAAATGTACAATGATCCGGAATTGAATCCGGCGCTATACAAGAAGGAAGACTAGGTGCACCGCACATAGGATTTTCATAAGCATCCTGTCGTGGACTTAAAAAAGATACTGATCATTCGTCCTTCCTCATTGGGCAACGTACTCCATGCCCTTATGTTGACCCAGTCGATCCGGGACCATTTTCCTGACGTGGAAATTGACTTCCTTGTACGCGATCGTTTTGCAGCCATTGTAGAGCGATGTGAAACCGTCGATCATCTAATCCCATTCAATCGCAAAGGCGGCCCTTTGGGTTTCTGGAAACTGTTGAAGGAAATTCGTAAAAAAGAATACGATGCAGTCTTGGATGTTCAGGCCCAATTTAGAACCGGACTGATGATCGCGGCTGCAAAGTCTAAACTGAAAATTGGGCGTGCAGATGCACGAGAAGGTTCAGGCGTTTTCTGTAACAAAATCATTGATTTGCCTAAAAAAAAGGAACCTCACCAAGTAGACTTATTCCTTCAATTTCTTCCAGCTTTGGGAAAACCGGCCGCACTTGTATCCGCTGTCGATTTCAACACCCCACCCGTTGAGTCGTTTGAGCCAAGCTTGTCCAAATCTGCTCCGATACTTCTACTCCCACACAGTCGAGGAAAGGAAAAGGAATGGCCTTATTTCCGTGAATTGACACACAAAATTTTAGATAAGCTACCAGACGAATCAGTAGTCTGGGACAGCCACATTCCGATTCCTTCAGAGGAACTTGAAGGGCGAGGTCGCTTTTTTAATACCACAGGAAAAACCTCTATTCCTGAAATGATCAGCTTAGTGAATCACGCATGCGTGGTCGTTGCGAATGACACCGGTCCCATGCATATTGCAGCCGCTTTAGCCAAACCTACTATTGCCCTGTTTGGTCCCACAAAAATTAACACCTATGGTGCTTACCCACTCGACGAGCCGCGTAACTGCAATATCCAGGCGGAGAGCGGCCAAATGAAGGACATATCCGTAGAGCAAGTCTTTGAAGCTGTATCGGCGAGGCTTTAAGAAGATTGACTCCTGAATAGGAGTTGTTATCTTTTTAGATACCCTTAGCAAAATCCTCAGTCAGCAAAATCCTCAGTCAGCAAGGTCGTGTCAGCCAAGACATACGAGTTGGAGTTTGGATGCTTCACTATGTATGAAAATTATATTCTCGGTGTTCCTAAACTGTATGCCGAAGTGGGTATCGAAGAAGCTCGCGAAATCAATCGAATAATCGGCACTCAATATACGAAACCTTATGGTTATATTGGTGACCGAAAGAAAACGCATTCTGTAGATCCCCGCGTATACCTAATGGCGAACAAAGAGAACAAGTTTCTCAAATGCATAGCTGTTATTGTTCAATCAGAATCATCGCGCCAAATCGCTGAGTTGGAAAAACAGGCCGCTGATGCCGCTCAATTTCCATTTGGTATTTTCAATGACTTAGAAGCAGCCGCCGCTTGGACAGAATCAGTGCTAGAAACATTTAAAGACTAACCACTCACCTCATCAGTTGGTGAGCATGACTGGGTAGTGGCAAATAATCCCCTTCACGGATCATCCACTTGTCCATTTCAATCCGCAATGTTTTCTCTATCGCAGTTACAGACGAATCGCCTGCTAGATTGCTAAGTTGAAACGGGTCGTTCTCGAGATCGTATAACTCGAAAATGGGTCGAGGTTTCTGAAAGTAAAGTTGTTCATGAATATCGGGGAGATCTCCAGCTTCATGCAATGCCTGCATTCTCAACCAAACAGGATTCTTCGGCATGTCTACAGGCGAATAGCTGCGTTCAGGAATGGAATTATAGATCAAAAGGTATCTTTGATTCATCACCGAACGCGACAGATCAAATCCGTCCATTCTCGTAATGGGGCCAAAGTGCCATCCTCTTTCTGCAAACACATATTCGCGTGGAGTATATGCCTTGTCTAAAAGGAGGTTTGCAAAACTCTGTCCGTTCATGCCGGGGTCTTTCTCAACACCAGCGATATCCAGGATTGTGGCGGCAAGATCAATTCCGCTGATCAAATGGTCAATGGAAATATCCGCTTTGATTTTTCCCGGCCACCTTACCATGAGTGGAACATGCGTTCCGCGATCCAATACGGTACCTTTTCCACGCAACAAGGCCTCCCCATTATCACCCATAAAAATGACAACCGTATTCTCCTTTAATCCCCGTTTCTCCAATACATGCTCTACCAACCCAATCCCAGTATCCAAATCCCGCACTTCAGCTAGATAACGCGCATAGTCGAGTCTTACTTCAGATAGGTCGGGCCAATCGTCTGGTAGGATAAGGCTGTTGGGGTCGATATTGTCATGATCCTCTCCCCACCTTCGATGCGGTTGGTTGAATCCGAAATAAAGAAAGAAAGGCTGGTCCTCATAAACCTTATCTAAGGCCGCTTCAATTTTCTCATCTACGGTCCATATGGCATCCCCTTTTGTTCTCGCCATCTGGACAAAGTGATCAAAGCGGGATTCAAAGGCTTCACCTCGTACTCCAAGTTGAATGAGCGTATCTGTCACATGGTCCAGATCTCCCCCCCTTCCATCCAGGTGTTGGTGCCTACCGTCTAAGCCAACCCAGTAACCCCCTTTTCGCAGAAGGTCAGTGAAAAATACAGTGCCTGAACGCGCAGGTTGGGCAAAGCGAGTTGCAGCAATACCTATGGGCGATCGACCCGCAAAGATGGAAGCACGAGAAGGCGCACATTGAGGAGAGGCCGTATAGGCTCGATTAAACAACATACCCTCCTTCGCCAAAGCGTCGAGATTGGGTGTGATGTTATTCTCAATACAATTAATGTCACCGTAAGCTCCCAAATGAGGGAAGCTGTGATCGTCCGAGAGAATAAGAAGGATGTTGGGTCGATCGGCTGCAGTCGCACCAAACGCAAACAATATTAACAAGAAGACCTTAAATATACACCTGTATTTCATACATCAGCCTCATCAAATAAGCACCTAATTCTTAAAGCTTACGCCAAATGCTTTTTAAAATGAGCGACGGTGCGGCTCCAGGCTAATTCCGCATTCTTTTCGTCATACCTTCCAGTGGAGTCATTATGAAAACCATGATTGGCACCTTCATACATATGCATGGTGTAGTCGTTTCCATTCTCCTTAAGGTCTGCTTCATATTCTGGCCAACTTCCATTTACACGACGATCGAGTTCAGCCAACTGAATGACCAAGGGAGCTTTAATGTTCTTCCGGATTTCTTCGGCTGCTGGTGTGCCATAGAATGGGACTCCCGCGTTAAGCGTATCAGGCACAGTTGCAGCCAGCATGTTCACCACGTAACCACCAAAACAAAAACCCACAGCACCCAATTTTCCATTACTCAAATCATGGGTTTTAAGAAATTTAGCAGCTGCAATAAAATCCTGCTCAATCTTGCTACGATCTAAGCCGCTTTGCAGTTTGCGGCCCTCATCATCATTTCCAGGATATCCACCTGCTGGGTGAAGTGCATCCGGAGCCAAGGCGACAAACCCGTCCTTGGCAAGACGTCGAGCGACATCCTTAACATAAGGATTCAAACCGCGATTCTCATGCACCACCAAAACTACAGGAGCTTTGCCTGATAGCTCACGTGGCATTACCAAGTATCCCCGACCTTCACGATGTCCTTTCGGAGAAGGAAAAGTAACATAATTGGCCTTAATATCCGGATCGTTAAAGGACACCTGTTCTGCCGCAAGATAGTCAGGCATCAAGGTCCCAAGTAACACACCCATCGTTAAGGCACCCGTTGAGATCGTTGCCAGTCGAGCCATAAACGTTCTACGATCAATGAAGCCATGGGCATATTCATCATACCAATCAAAGGCTTCCTGAGGAATAGGATGTGTTGTTGGGGTAATTTCTTTTTCAGTAAGAGACATAATAAAAACCAGGGTTGATTTTGATTAATGAAAGGCTAATTCGGTCTATCTAAGCGACAAGAATCATCACGTCAATGCATAGCGGAAATCCTAACGAAACTCACTTCACAATGAACTACTTATTTTCCAGAGGTGAGGGTGTGAGCGAATGTAGATCGCGTCGTCGACGATCGCAGGCGAAGCAAGAGCTTCTTCCTCCAGATCGTTTTCGGCAATAATCGTGGCTCCCGCCCGGTCAACATCGACCACAAAGCAACGGCCTTCTTCGCTCATAATGTAAAGGCGATTTCCAATCTGAACGGGTGAAGCCGAGAAGGTGGCTTTCAAGGATTCCATCCAAAGATGTTCTCCTGTTTCGGCATCGAGACATTGAAGCCGTCCAGCATCTTCCAGCGTAATGATCGTTCCATTCACATAATTAGGAGAAGGTGTCTTGGGCATACTTTTGTGATACTGCCACTCGACATGAGTATCCGTGAGGTCACCTGTTGCTCCATCGACACGTATAGAGTAGAAACTTGGTCGCCCAAAACCCGTGGCCATGTAAATGTGGTTGTTCACAAAGATGGGCCGAGTGGACATTGAAAAGCCCATTTTGTAGCGCACGATCCACATTTCCTTCCCATCACTGGGACGGTAAGAACCTACCATACCACTTCCGGGACTGATGATCTGTGTTTCCCCCTGATAATTAATCACCAGAGGCGTACCGTGAGAGAAATTGTTTTTCACCTTGTGGCTGCGTTCGGTGCGCCAGGCAATTTTACCCGTAGCCAAATGTAATGCCGTGACAACCGGTTCTTCAAAACTATCAGTCGTAAATACCAGCAAATCATTCACTACTACCGGGGAAGCACCATTTCCATTTTTTGCGGTATACGAAATCTTCTGTTTCCAGATCGTTTCTCCCATTTCAAACTTTAATGCGACGGTCCCCATATGCCCAAAGTGAGCGTAAACAACGCCCTCATGAACCACCACAGTCGGACTCGCCAAGCTGTTCTTACCATTTCGATCGGCCGCTTCTTCTTCGGTTCCCTGCAACACGGTTTTTTGCCAAACCACTTCTCCCGTGTCGGCATCCAATTGAAGCACTAACAAATCGTGCATACCATCCACCGGCTCTTCTATCCCGGAAGTCAGCATGATCTTTCCATCGATAACAACCGGGGATGACCAGCCACGTCCGGGAATCTCTATTTTCCATAAAACATTCTCTTCCCGATTCCAGCTCAAGGGTGGGTTCTTGGCCTCGGAGATACCTTGGCCCGTTGGCCCTCTGTAATCTGGCCACTCAGTTGTGGACGCATTGAGTAAGTTAGACTGTAGAAATAGAAAACCTAGGAGTAGAAGGAAGAGGCGTTTCATAAACAAAACTGACTGAAGATGAGAAATTGTTCGCAAGCAAGCCAACAGCTAGATTTTGTGAATCTAAACCATGAAAACGACCCCCGTTACTCCATCTGACCTTAGTGGCTCCGTGCTTTCTGTTCCACCACTTGCTTGGCACGAAGACCTCTCTCCCAATCACGAACAGAATGATAGTCTGATCAAGCATATCGAAGCCGGAGGAGTTACCACTCTGCTTTACGGCGGAAATGCCAATATGCACAACATTGGCCTGACCGGACTAGCAGACCTTTTGCAGCATCTAATTGTAGCCGCTGGTTTTGATAGCTGGGTCATCCCTTCAGTCGGACCAGATTACGGGGGCATGATGGACCAGTTACCCGTGATCAAGGAGCTAGAGTTTCCAACTGCCATGGTATTGCCGATACAGTTCCCTGCTACACCGTCTGGTATCGCAACAGGCATTCGCAAATTTTCCGAACAACTTGGCAAACCCATCATCATTTACATCAAAACCGAGAATTACCTGAGTGTTTCAGATTTGAAGCGTTTGTCAGACGATGGACTACTCGCTGCTATTAAATACGCAGTTCCTCGAAATGATCCCAAGGAAGATGACTATCTCGATTCACTCTGTCAGACCATTGGTCCTATGAATATTGTGAGTGGCTTTGGCGAGCGACCAGCCATTGATCATTTGAAAACCTTTAAATTAGCTGCATTCACGTCCGGCTGTGTTTGCATAGCACCCACTCTTTCGATGAACCTCCTCCGCGCCATCCAAGCGGAGAATTGGGAAGAAGCAACCCGGGTTCACTCTATGATCATGCCGATGGAGGATGAGCGCGAACGCGTAAGTCCAATTCGAGTACTCCACGATGCCATCACACTATGTGGTCTCGCAGACATGGGCCCCATTTATCCCATGCTAAGCGGCATAGAAAAAAGTGCACACGATACCGTTGGCAAGGCGGCCAAGGAACTGCTGGCGCTGGAATTGGACACGAGAAACATTACGCAATGAATAAAGCACCTGATTTCTGCGGGACGATTGGCAACACGCCGCTCATCCGTCTCAATAAACTATCTGAACTCATTGGCTGTGAAATTCTGTGCAAAGCAGAGTTTCTAAACCCAGGAGGATCCGTTAAGGATCGCGCCGCTCTTGGCATCGTAGAAGATGCGGAAAAACGTGGACTGCTAAAACCCGGAGGAACGATCGTAGAAGGAACGGCCGGCAATACCGGTATAGGTCTCACCTTGGTCGGAAATGCGAAAGGCTACAACACGATCATCATTATCCCAAACACTCAGTCTCCAGAAAAAATGGAGCTCTTGAGCAATATGGGCGCCGAGGTTCGGCCAATACCTCCGGCCCCTTTTAGTGATCCTGGAAACTACAATCACATCGCCAAACGTGTAGCCGAGGAAACGGATAATGCTTATTGGGCAAATCAGTTTGATAACACCGCGAATACTGAGTTCCACGCAAAAACCACTGGCCCTGAAATATGGGATCAGACAAAGGGAAACATTACCGGATTTGTCACGGCTATCGGAACCGGAGGAACTCTAGCTGGCGTTAGCTCTTATCTGAAGTCCCAAAATGAAAACGTTCAAACCGTGTGCGTAGATCCTTATGGAGCCTCTATGTGGTCATGGTTCAAACATGGACATTTGGATATCGATGACGGCGATTCAATTGCCGAAGGCATTGGACAGGGTCGAGTTACCGACAATGTGTCCCTCGCAAACATTGATGAAGCCTTTCGCTGCCACGACCGACACATGATGGCTATTTTACGCCACCTGATAAATGAGGAAGGACTCTTCTTAGGCGCTTCTTCTGGCATCAACGTGGGCGGAGCCGTAAAGACCGCCCTGGCCGGAGGCCCCGGTCAGACTATCGTGACCATTCTTTGCGATACCGCACAGAAATATATGTCCCGTCTTTTCGACCAGGATTGGCTGACAGAAAATGATTTACCCCCTGAAAACCTGACCATTCAGGGCATGATAGAAGAAATGAAAGCCGAGCTTTAAAGCTTCGCAGCGATAGCCTTATACCCATCAGCCTGTTCGCTGTTTCCATGCTTCTCCAAACCCTGCGCATAGATCAGGCACTTTCGCTTTAGTTGCCTCTCAGCTAGCACACGTTGTTCATCATTCAAGTGCTCTTCCTCTAGTAATTTTTGCAGCGCCTGAATGCGCCACTTATCAAGCCCCCATTGAGACGACAGTTGATCCTGATGACCTCCATGCTTTTCAATCAAAGCTTCTTTCACTAGCAGTACCGGCATCCGTGAGCAGATCCGCAACCAGAGATCATAGTCTTCACATGCGGGGAGTGTTTCATCAAACAAACCGACTTCCTCAAAAACCGTTTTATGTATCAATACCGTGGATGGAGAAATAGCACAAACTGGCAAACATCGTTCAAAGATCCAACCACCCTGTTTAACATAAGGAGCGGCCACCGGTTTATGCTTTCCTCGATATACCCATTGCTCCTCGGTGTGGCAAACTCTGTAGTCGGGAGACTCTTCAAGCGCACCCATCTGTCTCTCTAGCTTTTCAGCCATCCAAAGGTCATCCGAGTCAAGAAAAGCAATCCAGTCCGTAGTGACTTCCTGAATACCAGCATTTCTTGCTGCACTGACACCTTGATTTCCCTGCTCCAGTATTTTTATTTGCGGATATTCTTTTCGCGCCCAATAAGCCGTCCCATCAGTTGACCCGTCATCAACAAGGATGATTTCTGCAGGGGGAAGCGTTTGATTTATCAAAGAATCCAAGGCCTGCCCAAGCGTCTTCTTCCGATTGTATGTTGGGATTACGACCGTGATTGACATCTATCTAATCAAGAGCCCCAAAGCTACTCTTACTGTCGATCAATCGACCCCAAGCTCTATTCACAATAGAAATCCACTGAGTTATTTTGATAGATCAAATGCCCTGAGTTCTTGGTCATTCCTGACAAAGATATGCTTGTTTGCGTAGGCCGGATGAGACCAAAGGATGTTTCCACTTCGACGAGGAAGAAAGGTAGTCGGCTCGATAAGATGGGTAGAAGATATGCGCTCCCAACCCTTAGGTGATAAATTGGCTATAATCAGCTCTCCTTTTTCGGTGAAGATCCACGTGCGCTCGCCATTCTGAACTAGGAATGCTGTCGCCCAGCGACCCTTTTCCAAGAGCGTCTGATCATTCCAGACACGATCACCGTTGGTGAGATCGAGACATCGAAACTCACCGTAGCTATCAATGCCATAGACATAATTCCCGCGGATTACGGATGTACTGATAATACTGTGAAGTGCATCGGTTTTAATTTCACTTCGCCCGCGACGTTCCCAGATTAATTCACTTTCAAAGGAATCATCCTTTAGCTGGTAGAAATACGATCCGTCGTAAAAGGACGAAAGAAAGATGCGTTGATTATCTGTATCCAAGATGGGATCAGCCACATTGATAGGCATTTTTGCGCGATCGAAGACGTGTTTCCATGCTGGACTGCCATCATCAGGATTTAATGCGGCAAACCAATCCCCCGTCCAAACAAGTACCAAACGTTTTCCAGTTTGCTCAATAAACTTGGGAGCTGAATAAGAAGCCAAACCATCTAAAGCCCTCCAGCTTTCCTCACCGGTATCTTTTTCAAGTGCAACAATACAGGCATCTGGCTGCCCACCCACTTGTAGGTAAACATTCTGATCATCGATAAGTGGCGAAGAAGTAATGCCCCAGACCGGGTTGTTGGCATCGTATTCTTCCAGTAAATCCTTCTTCCAGATCAATTCCCCAGTGCTGGCATCCAAGCAATGAAAGTTGCCCATTGCTCCCAAGGCGTAGGCCTTCCCATCATGAATGGCTACTGCCGCCCTGGGACCCAACGGATAGCTGAGATCTTGGTAAACACAGGGATAGACATATTTCCAAATCTCCTTGCCCGTTTTCTCATCGACGCAATGAATTTGCTCAAGTTGGTCCGGCTCCTCCAAATGACTGGTGAGATACACCCGCCCATTACTCACCGTAGGCCCTGAATAACCGGATCCGACAGGTGTCGACCAAACAGGCTCCAATCGATCGGAGGGAAAAGAGTCAACAATACCAGTCTCTTTCCAGGTGCCGTCACGATCTTGGCCTCGCCACTGTGGCCAGTCCTCAGAGGAGAGAGAGCTAGTAATAAATATAAGAGTAGATACAGTCAGAAACTTGTTCATTTGAAAAATTCAGTAATTAAACGGATTTCAAGAATGCACAGGCGGGACGGCGGTGCTACTCTAATTTTCAGGTGTTAGCCGAAGTACTGCATGTGGATTATTTGTTAGTACGTAAATGGCGCCATCCGGCCCGGTTTTGATGTCACGGACACGACCTTGATTCTTCATTAGGACTTCCTCGAATGCCACCTGATTGTTATGAATTTCCACCCGTTTGATTTCTTCGTAAGCCAAAGCTCCTATCAAAGCCTGGTGTTTCTATTTTCCAAACAACTCCCCCGTGTAGAATTCCAAAGGACAAATCCCGGGAGAAGGAGTCCAATGCGTTACGGGTTGCTCCATGCCTTTCCGTTCAATGGGAAACGGTTCTCCATCGTAGCTTTTTCCGTGGGAAATAATGGGCCAACCATAATTTCTGCCCGAGCGAATAATATTCATTTCGTCTCCCCCCATAGGCCCATGCTCGGTGGCCCAAATTTCATGGGTAACAGGATTTTGGTCTAGGCCTTGAATATTGCGATTGCCAATTGAGAAAATTCCTTTGAGCGCTCCTAGATTCCCAACAAAGGGATTACCATCAGGTATTGTGCCATCAGGGTTCAATCGAAACGCCTTTCCTTGAGGTTTATCCAGCGACTGAACCTTATCAAGATTTGTGCTATCACCTATAGAAAAATATAAGTACCCATCATTAGCAAAAAGCAAACGACTCCCCCATGGCCCCTACCCGGCTGTATATAAAGCTCTACAGTTACAATAAAAATAGCTTCCTGATCCACCCACTGATGTCCTTTTATTCGTCCGCGAATAACCCGCGTTGCCGCAGCCGCTTCCCTTGAATCAGGATCATCTAAAGGATGAACATAGGCAATGTAGATCCATCCATTCTTCTCATAATCAGGGTGCAAGGCCAAATCAAACATCCCTGAATCTCCATAATGGGTTGCTACAGGTATTCCCCGAATGGGCACATCATCCATTACTCCGTCCACCATCCATCGAAGCCCTTCACGACGTTCCGTGATCAACGCTCGCCGTTCGTCCACGAACTCAATACCCAGGGAGCTGAGTCAAATCAGGTTTCAACAAGCACCTCTACCTTGATAATATGATCTTTGGTCTCGAGTGTTTTTGGAAAAGCTCGGTAGTTGGTCGGTGGTTTTTCCTGAGCAGCGATGATATAATCAAGTAACGCCTCGCAATCATCTTCTTTAAGGACCGAACTCCAGGCAATCATGTCTGTATTGGGAATTCCATACATGATGTTCCGCAACATGCGAGGACGATCTCTGCCTTACAGCCAATTATCTTTTATAAGTGGTGCAGATTGCGCTCATTCCATCTTTTTTCCATGACAATTTGCACAGTGAAGCTGATAGAGCTGCTCAGGTGAAAACGACTCTTGCTCAAAGGATCTGCCGCAAAAAGCAAGGAGCAAAGTGGCAACAACCGGAAACGAAGAAAGGAGTCTGGTAAACACGGTCAGATATGAATACCTATATTTCCGGTGTAAGTCGAAGAATGGCATGCGAATTATTCAGTACTACATAAATAGCGCCGTCGGGTCCTGTTTTAATATCACGAACACGGCCGTAAGTTTTCAAGATCACTTCTTCGGACAGTACCTTGGTTTCTCCTACCCGTAAGCGTTTAATTTCTTCAAATGCCAAAGCGCCGACTAGAATATTGTTTTTCCATTTTTTGAAAAGATCTCCGGTATAAAATTCAACCGCGCTCAATGCGGGTGAAGGTGTCCAATACTTGATAGGCTGCTCCATGCCTTCATACTCAGTCAATTCAGTGACTTTGCTCCCGTTGTAGTTGATTCCCCAACTAATAACCGGCCAACCATAGTTCTTGCCGAGCCCAAGGATATTCAGCTCATCACCCCCCATTGGACCGTGCTCTGTCGCCCAGATGGCTCCGTTATCAGGATGCTGATTGATACCCTGCATATTTCGATTTCCAATGGTATAAATGGCTTCTATGGCATCCGAATAACCAACATAGGGATTGTCGGGAGGAATAGAACCATCAGGGAAAATGCGATAGATTTTACCACCTGGTTTTGTCGGGTCTTGAACCTCGTCATTTCGACCCAGGTCACCAATTGAGAAATAGAGATATCCGTCACGATCAAATAACAAGCGACTTCCCCACCGAGTTCCCCGTGTCACATGTTCAGAATCCGGAAGAGCAAATATCACTTCTTCATCCATCCAATTGTGATCTTTTATTTTGCCACGGACCACGCGAGTCATAGCAGGATCCTCACGGGTGTTTGGATCGCCCAAAGAATGAACATAGGAAAAATAGATCCATCCATTGGTAGCATAGTCTGGATCGATCGCGATGTCATACATTCCACCATCCCCTTGCTGGAGAGGCTTGGGAGTCCCCTCAATCGGCTTTGAATTCAAAGCACCATCTACCATCCACAGCAAGCCTCCTCGCCGTTGGCTGATCAGAGCCCTTCGTTCGTCAATAAATTCAATGCTCCAAGGAGAGGAGGTAAATCCTTCCGTAGCTAATGGCTCCACTTTGACAACATAATCCGTCGTCACTAAATGCTTCGGATAAGCTCGCGACACATCAGGGGAAAGATCCTGACTGGCCAGTATATAATCGGTCAGTGCATATCCCTGATCAGAATTAAACACCTGAGACCAGGGAATCATATCCGAATTCGAAATACCATTCATGATGGAACGGTAGATCCGAACCCGATCTCTGCCATAGAGCCAATCCGCCTTTCTGAGTGGTGAGTATTGTGCCCCTTCCATGTTGATGCCATGGCAGGATGCACAATAAGTTTGATACAGCTCAGAGGCGTTGATTTCGGAGCTTTTCTTTTCAGTTACTGGGCTTTGTCCAATAACGGGTAAAGATGTGAACAGAAGAAGTATTAATCGCTTCATGAATCTAGGAAGACAGCGAGAACATTAACGAAGGAATCAGAACTATTAGGAAATTTTCAATCAATGGTGCATATTCTAACAGACGGGACGAGTTCTTTTGAGTTTGCCAATTGATCTCTAAACGAACTTGTTGGCAGCCGAGTGAGTGATCAAACCAGGCCACCAGACGCCAAACGTCAGCACATAGAGCAAGTCACGTATTTCTGGGACAGGATTCGGGGCATTTCTGCGGGTGTTAATGATGCTGTTTTCAGCACCTTTATTCTACTCATTGCCATCCGCGTGTTCGATGCATCCAGCACTCAAAAAAGTATAGTCGCTTCAGCCTTATGGGCAGGCATGTTTCTAATGCCTGTGTTCCTGTGGATGGCTTCCTACTTTAGACTTAGGTGCAATATCGCCTGTGTCATCTACACTTCAACGACGGCTGTCTGTTTTACCGCTAGTGTATTTGCTAAAACCACTGAATATTTCGTAATCGCAGTCACCATATCGATGATCATTGGGGTTCAGGGCTTCACGCTATTACCAAGAATTCTCGCCGAGAATTATCGACCCGAAATTCGAGGCAGAAAAGTGGGCACTACGGTCATGATTGGAGGGATAGTGTTTTTAGTCTGCTCTTTGTCTTTCGGCTACCTAATGGATGCCAGTTTGAGGAATTACGTATGGGTTCTGGCTTCAGCTGCAGCCGCTTATTATCTGGTTGCATTTTGTTACTTCAATTTACCATCCCCTAGATTGAGACGACCTAAAAGCCGTTTCCCCTACCACACGGTTCAGCTGTTCTGGAAAAACACACATTTTGCCAAGCTTTCGCTTCTCTGGTCATTACTGGAATTGGGAAACTACATAATGCTCCCCATTCGAATGGAGTACCTGGCAAATGAAATATATGGAATAAACTTAACTAACAGCCAGATCACCTGGTTATTTGCTATACTTCCGATGACCGTTGCTTTGATAAGTAGTCGGACTTGGGGAAGGCTATTTGATCATTTTCGCCTGGAATCAACTCAGGCCATCATGGGTGGACTCATGATCGTTAGCACCCTGCTCTTTTTCTTCACTACCAATTATTGGATCATGCTTTTGGCGATGGCTATTTTTGGCCTCTCGATGGGCGCGCAGAAAGTCCACAATCACTTATGGATTACTAAGGTTGTTCCCAAGCACACCATCGCAGACTACATCAGCGCGTTTTCACTGCTCAACGGTTTACGAGGTATTTTAGCTCCTGTATCAGCTTATTGGTTACTAAGTGTGCTACAGCCGAACCAATCGGCCTACGTAGCCGTATTTGTCATTGCTGCTGGCACAGCCTGCTTACTGCTAGCCCGAAGATCAACTGCAAGGAACTAAAACCCAGAATTCGGCCGACCGAAAATACCATTCGCCCAAACGCTTAAAAAAATTGAGCTGCCGTGCAACAAGCTGAAGGAGCCAATGGACTTCAATCCAGAAGTCTAATCCAAAGACTTTGCGAACCTTGAGTTGAGGGGATGTTTGTCCAAAACTATCCTACTTTACGTGGATAGTAATCTTTTCCGACATCACAGGTGGGTTGTGAGGCAAATGGATCTTATCGGCAAATACCAGCTGAAGCGTATGCTTACCTGGAGATAATTCCAAAACGGTTTCAGTCTGGCCTTTTCCAAAATGCACGAGGTTTTCAGATGCTGCCAAAGGCAAATTGAAGTCAGGGAGCTCATCCATGTCGATAAGCAGGTGATGATGACCCGTATCTGGAAGATCGATACCAGCTGGAGCAATACCCATGCCTTTTAAGCCAAAGCGTACTGTCAATTTCTCTTTAACTGACTTACCGTCTTTAAGGCCGATAAAATACACCTTAGCTCCTTTTGGTGAGGGAGTTTTTGGCAAGTCGGCAGCAAAAACTGAAGTTGAAAACGCGAGTAGAAGGATAGCACTTAGTAGTTTCATAAAATGTATTTAGAAAGATTGATTCTACTTTGGAGCATATGTTCCTTAGTTTTGAAAGCAAACTAGAAAAACTAAGAACCTCATCAGTCCTCCTTATCTTCAGCCGGATATAGCTCCAGTCGCATGGGGTTTAGGGGCTTTTTCTTTTTCTTGAGCAAATACCTACCCTCTTCGATTTCTGGTGGATATTGATTGTTTTTCAAGTTGGCGTCCGCAAATGCGTTATCCCGGTCCAGAGTCATACGAACGACCTCCTTGTCAGACAGGAAAGGTATCTTAACCACCTCATCATCATAACGCCAGACCTCGACAGGCACCTCAAGCCTGCGGGAATCTCCCTTTTGGAACTCGATATCAAAAACCAATGGCATGACCATTCCACCCTTGTTTCGCACGGAGATGACGTAGGCTAGGTCAGCGAAATCTAGCAACTCCTTCTGCCAATCCTCTAGCTTCTCGATGGTCTTTTCGTAGCTTCCAATTTCCGCACCTGTAGCCTCAAATTTGTCGTAGGTTGAATACCAATCCTGAAGATGACTGTGCTTATCGGCCACAGTATCTATTTCAGCAAGGAAGCGTTCGTAGGGAGTATCAGGTATGGCTTCCTCTTCTTCCTTGCTTAACTGCTTACTTGTTTTCGGGTTCCCATCGTCGAGCCGATAAACATTCACCGATTCAAGCTCCATATCGACATGATCATTTCCATAAAACCAACCACGCCAAAACCAATCCAGATCCACACCACTGGCATCTTCCATCGTGCGAAAGAAATCGGCAGGAGTCGGACGCTTAAAGGCCCAGCGTCGGCCATATTCCTGAAAAGCAAAGTCAAAGAGTTCATGTCCCAGAATACTCTCACGTAGTAAATGCAATCCCAAGGATGGCTTAGAGTAGGATTGGAATCCTCGAGACGTTTGCAAATCAGCCGAGACCATAATGATGGGGTCATCGGAGCCAGCCATGGTCCGGACGGTTCTACGATCTCCCAGAAGATTACTCTCCTGAAGTCGCTTATCCATTAAATTGCCAGCCCGATAATCGACATAGCTATTCAAACCCTCATCCATCCACATCCAATTCCGTTCATCATTATTTACGATCATGGGAAACCAATTGTGCCCAACTTCATGAATAATGACTGAGATTACATAATTGCGGTGACCTTCTGGATAAGTTCCCTTGCCGTCTATATCCCGTGACGTTTGGAAGGAAATCATCGGATATTCCATGCCTCCTTCAGGACCCCAGGCAGACCAGGCCACCGGATAGGGATAGGGAAATACAATTTCAGAATAGACACGGAGTGTGTGCGCTACCGCTTCAGTAGAATAACGCTTCCAAATGGGAACGGCTTCGGCAGGGTATACACTCATCGCCATCACTGTTTTTCCATCCACGTCTACCCCCATGGCATCCCATTGATAGGCACGAGATGCACCAAAAGCAAAATCCCTCACATTCTTTGCGACGAACTTCCAGGTTTTTTGAGAGCGCGGCTTATCGCCGATCTTTTCTTCCGCTTCTTTCGCGGTCACGATATCAACCGTACGAGAGCTATCTCCAGCGTATTCCAAACGATCCAGCATAGAGGCGCTCAATACCTCTGAAGCATTCGCCAATTCTCCAGTGGCAGCGACGATGTAATCACTCGGAACCGTAATTTCTACTTCGAAGTCACCAAACTCCAAAGCAAACTCACCCTGCTTTATGTAGGGCTTTACCTGCCAACCTTGCTGGTCGTAATAGGCGCAGACTCTCGGATACCATTGGGCAAGGTGATAAACATGCTCCCCGTTTTTCAGCTTTCGTTTTCCATGCCGGAAATCGAGCGCTTCGTCTACAATCGAAAATGACCACTCAATGTTAAAAGCAAAAGAAGCTCCTGGAGTTAGATCATTCTCCAAATCGATCCGCATGTTAGTGCCAACGACCGAGTAATCCAGGCTTTCGCCATTCACTCCGCTTACGGATTTCAGTTCATACCCACCTTCAAATTGCTGATTATAGAGAAACTCCCTAAAACCTTCATACTCTAATTCGGCGGGTTTACCGGCAACAGACTCCATATTGGGAGCCTGCATACTTCGCTGACGAATTGAATCTACAGCCAGTGCATTCTGGTCCAATTGCACCCAGATGTAACTCAGCGTGTGCGGAGAATGATTGGTATACTCTATCGTCTCCGATCCATGAATACGGTGATTCTGCTCATCGAGCTCAACAAGGATCTTGTAGTTTGCTTCCTGCTGCCAATAGGCAGGCCCGGGCGCTCCAGATGCTAATCTTGATTCATTGGGAGTTGGTAGCATTTCACCTAATTGTTCAAACAACTCCGCTTGCTTACCAAGCGAATTAGATACGAAAATGCTGAGAAAGAGAAAGGTAAGGAATCTAGCCCTGAGAAGTTGTGATGGAACTGACATTGATAATAGAAGGCATTTGAAGTTGGCAGCGAAACTTTTCTAAATGACCCTAAAAAGTCAATTTATCCCAATCTCGCCTTTGATTTCGACCTAAATCCACAGGAAATATCACGCTCCGTATGCCATTTCATCCCACGCACCCATTCTTCATTTCTTCGCTCTTCATGATTGCTGGAAGCCAAGTCCTCATGGGGCATGATCTATTCCTCAGACCGGAATCTTACCAGGCAAAGCCGAACGATCCATTAAAGGTCATGGTACTAAACGGTTCTTTTGCCGAGAGCATCAACCCGATATCCGCCAGAATTGTTGAGGAGATTCTTATCAAAGGAGCATCTGACGTCACTTCAAACTCAAAAGACACTTGGGACGAAACAAAATCTGAAACGAGCTTTTGGCGCAGGTTTTTAGAATCGAATTCAATTAACCTCAAACACACCAATTCATTCGACGCAGAATTCCCGACCCATGGAACTTGGTCTCTTGGAGTTTCCCTACATCCATCGAGAATAGCGATGGAACCAGAAGAGTTTTTGAACTACCTCAAAACGGAAGCTTATTGCGAAATCAACTTAGCCGACTACGGGATAATCGATGAAGATGACTTGGTAAGAGAGCGTTACATCAAAAACGCAAAGACCATCATTCAGGCTGGCAACAGGCACTCAGAGCAAGTCACTCAGCCACTAGGCCAAAAGGCCGAAATTGTCCCCCTGACAAATCCTTTTGATGCTAAACCTGGCGATATTCTAAGATTCAAGATACTTATCGATGGACATGCAGTTGAAGGGCAAACCGTTGCAGCTGGCAGATTACAGGACAGTGACGAAAAAACGGATGGAGACCGGGTCATACTAACTTCGAACGCCTCAGGAGTTATCGAGCTGCCGGTGACCCAATCTACTGTATACTGGCTCAAATTCATCCACCTTCAGCCTGCTCCTGAGGAAGATACAATGGACTTTAACTCGTTCTGGGGTTCGTTGACCTTCGAGGTGCTTTAGAATTCCAATAAAGCTGATTCGACGACGTCTCAGCTCCTATACAGGTGGGGAACTCCACCTGGGCCCGATACCTGAATCGCAGGCTTTAGTGTATTTGAAGTTACAAGTTTCACCCAAACAAACTAATAAGACAATTTAATCGAATATCATGCTCTAGATGAGATGCTTAGAAGATTTTTAGCCAAATTCCATCATTTAATGGCTGCGAATCAATTTTGAATCAGATATATGGTTTACTCTATAGATCTGTAGGGGGATACCTGATTAATTGAATCGCCCAAAATATAGTAAACTTCTGCCATAAGTCTTCTTACAGCATTTTAATGAAGATGTGATGTCCGTTTTACCCATCATCAGGAAACACTTCCAATAACCACATATGCTAAGGTCTACTCATATACTACTATTCGTCAGCATATGGATTAATTCGCTCCAAGCCCACGAAACTTTCCTTCGCCCCGATAAACACAAAATTGAACCCGGGGAAGCTTTGGGTATGACTGTGGTTACGGGTACTTTCGATCGGAGCGTATTTCCTCAGCCTATCACGACGGTTGATAAACTCAAATATCACTCGGCGAACGGCACTTACGACGTAGATTATAGCGATTGGAATAGCACCAACAGTACGTCAAAGATCTGGAGATTCAAAGAACGCGTGGCCTCTAAACTAGGCGGAACAGATTTAAGAGATACCAGCTCATTCTCATTTACTCCCCAAAATGCAGGAACGCTGATTGTGGGTATAGACTTCAAGCAAGAGCGCATTGCTCAGGATTACGAAGCATTCAATAAGTACATAACAACCGAGGCTCACTCAGATCTGTCAGCTGAAGTGCTGGGCTTCAACGAGCCTTCAGATATAATCGTCGAGGGCTATACGAAAATCGCAAAAACGATCATTCAAGTAGGTGACGAATACACTGAAAACGTTACACAACCCATAGGTCAGCGAATAGAAATCGTACCTTTAATGCATCCATCACGTACCAAAAAAGGCGATACACTTAAATTACAAGCCCTTCACCTTGGCATCCCCCTACAGAACCAATCGATCCTTGTTAGCAGAAAACCGGGAGCATTGAAGAAAAGTATGGACTTGATTACAGTATACAAAACCAACGATGCAGGGATTATCGAATTCCCAGTAACGGACTCAGGGATTTGGTGGGCAAACACAATTTTTCTCGAGCCAACATCAGAGAACCAAGATTTGAACGTATTATCCTTGTGGGGATCTCTGACGTTCGAAATCAATTAACAAATACCATTGCGAAAAATGTGGAACACGAAACTAAATACCAAATTCAGCAGGACATTCTCTAGGATTAGATGTTCAGCATTATCAAGCCCTCTTCTACTCGTCGGCATTCTCTTTTCGGGCAATTGCCTTTTTGCTCATCAACCCGGCAACAGTTCTCTTGTCCTGGAACATCAAGAAAACTCTACTTTCAAGGGAGAATTCCATGTAGCAAATGTAGATGTGGTATCCATTGATTTGATGCTTGAAGACACTCTGCTCCAAACACTTGGAGACAACGCCGTTTTTGATAAAAGTAGCCGAGGCATAACCAAGCTTCCTTTCTTGAAGATAGAATCGGACGGAGCCGAAGTTCCCTTTACGACTTCCTCGCCCGAACAAGTAACGACCGAAGATGGAGTCCACACCATGATCCCTTTCACTACGGGACCAGTAAATGTAGATGCCTTAAGGGTCACCTTCAGCGAATACTTCAAATTCGATCCGCAACATACGATTAACATTGAACTCGAGTTAGCCGAAGAATCGAAGGTTGGTATTATTTCTCTGGATAATAATTCCTGGAAACCAGCAGAAAGCGCTTTCGAACAATTCATTGTATTCACAATTGAAGGAGTTTGGCATATCTGGATTGGTATTGACCATATCCTATTTCTTATCGCCCTCCTTTTGCCATCCGTTTTGAGATTGGAAAAAGGGAAATGGGTTCCTGTTCTAAATTTTAAAGCTGCTTTCTATAACGTACTAAAAGTAGTCACAGCATTCACCATCGCTCACTCTGTTACCCTGACCCTAGCTACCCTAGACATTGTCACGCTCCCTTCTAAATGGGTAGAGGCAGTCATTGCACTCTCGGTCGTATTAGCTGCGCTCAACAACATATACCCCATGGTAAGTGATCGAGTTTGGGCAGTTGCACTGGGATTCGGCTTCATTCATGGATTTGGGTTTGCCAATGTATTGGCAGACCTGGAGCTACCGACTGGAACCCTCGCAATCGCATTATTCAGCTTTAACATAGGAGTCGAGATCGGACAACTAGCCATTGCAGTTGCCTTCTTCCCTCTTATTTTCTTGCTGCGAAAACAGGCATTTTACCAGCCCATAAAATTACGACTGGGATCAGCCGTCATTGGGGTCATTGCCTCACTTTGGATTGTGGATCGTGTCTTCGAACTCGAATTTATGCCCTTCTAAAGCTATACTTTTTTTCGGATCGAAAACCATAGGATATGGCTGGAAAAACAATTAAGCTTTCTGAGATTTTAGAGGGACTGAGGAGTGAATACTCTGATTGCTGCCTACATGAGTTAATTGCCAAAGCAAGCAGACAGCACCCAGATTCTATTGCTGTGCTTTATGAGGGGTCTTCGCTTACTTACCAGGAGCTTGAAACCAGGGCATCGATCCTTTCTTCCAATTTGCTAAAACAGGGGGCAGGTCCCGAAATAATCATCCCAATTTGTTTAGACCGCTCACTTGAAATGATTGCTGGGATCTATGGCATCCTAAAGTCGGGGGCAGCTTATGCACCCATTGATCCAAAATTTCCACAATCAAGAATCGATTACATTCTGAAGGATCTAGACTCCGATATAGGAATAACAACGACTCCACATCTTTCCAAGTTTGAGTCTATCGAAACAAAAATAGATTTACTAAACTTACCTGTACAAGTGGAGGTCGATGGGAAAACTGAATGTCAACAAGTAACCCCAAACAATCTTGCCTACATCATCTACACAAGTGGATCTACAGGTAACCCCAAAGGAGCCTGCATAGAACACAGGAATATAGTCTCATATATTTATGCCCTTTGCGACAGGTTGTCAGTGAGGAGTCCTTAGATTCATGCACTTGCATCTTCCATTGCAGCAGACGCCGGCAATGGACCCATTTTCTCAGCACTGACAACTCGAGGAGCCCTGCATATTCTCTCAGAAGAGCAAACAACCAATTCTCAAAGGTTTGTCGAATACCTAGAGACATATCAACCAGACACCCTGAAGATAGTCCCCTCTTTGTTGGCTACCCTGCAAGGAGACCTAAACCCAGGACAGGTACTCCCAACGCAAGTGCTAACTCTCGGAGGAGAATCCTCCAAGCGAGAATGGGTAGTTGCCTGGAAAGAAGCCGCCGCTGGGTGTGAAATATTCAATCACTATGGACCCACCGAAACCACCGTCGGCGTTGCGACCTTCCAAATCGCAGATGAGATTCCGCAAACCGAAAGCAATTCTTTGCCAATCGGAAAAGCTCTAAACGACACCCAACTCTATATCGTAAATGACAAAATGAAAATCGTCACAGACGGTTCACCCGGCGAATTGCTGACCGGAGGCAGTTTAGTTGGGAGAGGTTATTTAAACAATCCCGAAAAAACAGCGGAAAGTTTTATCCCAGATCCATTCTCAAAAAAGATGAATAAAACGAATACTCGAGATCCTAGACCGGGAATCACGTATTCAGATATGGGTCAAGTTGAGCAAAGCTTCTATCAACTCAGCTAGAAGCTCAAAAACCTGGTGATTTTATAGAAGGCAATTGAATTTCCAATATTGCCCCCATCTACGATTACCATCATAGTTAGAGTTTCATAAATTCTATCATATCAACTATGCCCTTAAAATCGCTTATCGTTGTAGTTTCACTATTTGTTGGATCCTTTGCATATCCCGTTTTAGGGGATACAGATAAACTGAAGAGCCAACTGCAATTATCAATTGATCAATCTTCAGAGAAATATGCAGAAATCGCTCACAAAATATGGGAGTTGGCTGAAGTCGGATACCTCGAAACGGAAAGCTCCCAACTCCTTCAGAAAGCTGCGGAGGAATCTGGATTTTCAATCAAACAAGGAGTTGCCGACATACCCACTGCATTTGTGGCTACATACGGCAGCGGGAAACCTGTCATAGGTATCATGGCTGAATTTGATGCCCTACCCGGCTTATCTCAAACAGCTACTACAGAACGCGACCCACGTATTGATGGAGCTGCAGGCCATGCATGCGGACACCATCTGTTTGGCGCCGCTTCACTTGCAGCAGCGGTTGCGATTAAAGAACAGATTCAAACCGGAGAACTAAAGGGAACCATTCGACTCTACGGGACCCCCGCGGAGGAAGGTGGTTCAGGAAAAGTTTATATGGGTAGAGCCGGTCTCTACGACGATATCGATATCATGCTACATTGGCATCCCAGTTCATCCAACAATGCTTCTGCAGCAACATCTCTGGCAAACAAGTCAGCAAAATTCCGATTTTACGGTGTCGCCGCTCATGCAGCTGGCGCACCCCATAAAGGCAAGTCCGCACTGGACGGAGTTGAAGCGATGAACTACATGGCCAACCTCATGCGTGAACACGTACCGGAAACAACACGTATTCATTATGTGATTACCAAAGGCGGCGAGGCTCCCAATATCGTTCCAGAATTTGCTGAAGTATTTTATTACATCCGACATCCCGACTATCATGTGGTCAGAGAGTTATTTGAGCGACTCGTCTTGACAGCTGAAGGAGCCGCAAAGGGAACGGGCACTGAAATGGACTACGAGGTAATTCATGGAAACTACAACTTACTCCCCAACGAAACTTTAGCGTCCATGATGCACGATAACCTGCTTAAAGTAGGCGGCGTCCACTATTCCAAGGAAGAAACCGCATTTGCTGAAAAACTCTACAAAACCCTGGTACAACCGGAACAATCGGTTGGAGCAGAAAAACAGCTTGCAGAATTAAAACTAAACCACGGTCGAGGTTCAACTGACGTAGGAGATGTAAGTTGGTTGGTCCCTACAGCAGGACTAAGAACCGCTACCTGGGTTCCGGGCACCTCAGCCCATACCTGGCAGGCAGTAGCTGCAGGAGGAACCAGCATAGCTCACAAAGGCATGATCAATGCGGCCAAAACCTTGGCAATGACCGCAGCAGATCTTTATCAGAATCCAAAACTTATTAAAGCAGCCCGAAAAGAATGGAACATGGCTCGCGGCCAAGACTTTGATTACTACCCACTCTTAGGGGACCGCGATCCCCCACTCGATTACCGTAAATAAAATATTCAAGCATGAAACTCTTACTTAGGCTCCTACTCTTTATACTACTTTCAGCATCCATCACCTTCGCCCAGAATCGGGCAGGCAATAAAGGTGCAGGTATTCCTCCTGAAGTTCTTAATACTTATGAGGCCCTTGATTTCAAAGGAATGCCCTATAGATTTCTCCTACCGGATAATTATGACCCTAAGCAGAAATACCCTCTCATTCTCAACCTTCACGGAGCTGGTGGCGTTGGAGATGACAACGAATCTCAAATGCGTAATTGGACTGAAGTCTTTGTCGATCAGTCATGGCGTAAAAAATATCCCTGTGTAGTAGTTGCTCCTCAATCGAGGAGTTCCTGGGCTCTTTTTAATGAGAAGATTCCCAAATTTTCTACAGAGGAGATCAGAAACTTTTCACCGGGATGGAAAGCACTTTTTGAAAGCGGACGCTATTCGTCAGATGCGGTATCAACTGGAAGCCTAACCATGGCCTTCCTTCTTATAGAGCAAATCGCCCGTGATTATTCCATCGATACCAAACGTATTTACGTCATGGGACATTCTTTGGGTGGCATAGGAGCCTGGAATGCTATTTGGGCGGAACCCAATAAATTTGCCGCAGCTATTCCAAGTGCCGGCGGGTTAATGCCTTTCAAAAATATGAGCGCGTTAAAAAGCACACCCATTTGGGCCTTTCACGGCGACGTTGATCCCGTCGTGCCGTTTGATTTTTCCAGCTCTATTTTCGAGAAAATGAAGAAACAGAATGGGAATATGAAGTTCACCATCCTCAAAGACGTGAAACACAACGCCAGCAATTTTGCTTTCTACTACAAAGGTGATAACCAGGAAAAAGGTTACATCACCCACATGAGCAGCGATCGCTGTGATCCTACACCTAGTGTATGGGATTGGTTATTTAGGCAGAGGATTAAGTGATCACCGAGTCGCCACTCCCCCCACCCAGATGGGACTCGACCAAGCCATGGCATCGTTGGCCTGAACGACACGGACGTAGTAATAATCACCTTGCATTTGGCTTTCGTCGGCCAGAGCAAATTCAACGACCTTTTCACCTGTGTTAATGACCCGTCGAAAGGTTACTCGATCCCGATAGACATCCAAAGGAATCGCTTTGCGGGCTTGGCCTTTTTTCAGGTCATCGAAAGACAAAGTAACCGAGGCTCTACCAATTCTGGCGGCGGGTCGAAATCGAGTTGGACTCCCCTGCTCTCTAGCAGGATTGAAACTCAGCTTCACCTGCGCACCGCGTTGGATGTTCGCTAGCTTCAATTTTATAGAACTGGTATCACCCCGCGTTCCCGTGGCGAATAATAGCGCATTCATTTTGTCAGGATCCCGCTCCAGATTACTCACCTCCGGATGAAGGAAATCGCTTCCTTCAAAGGAAAGAATATCTGCCCCTTCTATTTCCAAACGGCCATTCCATCCACGTGTTCCTCGCGGATTATCTTGCGGGTGCATAGGAAAGGATTCGCTGGAAAAGGTAATGTAGAATTCTTCCTCATCCACAAAGTTGCCCGACTTAACCGTTAGGTAATCTTTGTGCCAAATTTCTTCGTCGTTTTTGACAACCGTAATCGAGCTGATGGGTACCGTTCCGATGACCTTGCCTTCGATCTTTCTATTTTTCTGAAAGGGAATCCGCTGTCCCATGCCCTGATTATTTATTGAGACATCGAGAATAATTTTATCACCACTGGTCGCATACGCCTGCAATGACTTCATAGCATCAAAAATACCATCGCGTGATTGATCATTCGTTAAGACTGCGGCCAAACCACCTCGCTGAGAATGATAGTTACCTGACGGAGCGGTATAACCTGGTTGACTCAGGTGATCATCGCTCGCCGCAATAAACCCGACTTCGTGCCCATGATTCAAATACATACGACCAAACCATTCAAAGGTGCCGTGCTTGGACATTATTTCAACCAAGGTCTGCAACTCAGGATCACTCTGACGATAATCTCCTGCCTGGTGTGCATGAGGAATTACCAATACGTCTTTCATCGAGAAGTTCTCGCGCAGCCCTTGGTATAGACTGGAAAGCGTTGGATAGATCTGGTTGGGGATCCGGAAATTATTGTCGGGCGTTCTAAACAGCACATTGTGATGACCACCGAATCGATTTTGAGTCGTCCACTCATAGCCGAGGTAAGCCACGAACCGTCCTGGCTCCGAATAGTCCTTTACGTTGGCTACCAGCTCGTTCCACTCAAAATCATCCATCCAGATATCGTGCTCCGAATGGGTTACAAACTCCAGCCGAGCATCCTCCTTGGCCCATTCCATAAATCGATCCGGCGTACCTATCCCTTCAGCAAACCCGGAATGACCATGGGTGTCTCCCCAAGCAATTTTGGTGGCTGTCTCGGAAACGAGTATCGGATTCCCGGCCCCTTCAATAGATCCATCCTCCGAAACTGCAGTGACATGATAGACACCGGCCTTTTCGAATGCCTGATTCGCAATCACCGTGATCGCCTGGTCCGAAGCACTGACCGTTTGCCATAACTTGCCGTTAGCGTAGACCTTAAATCCTGGAATGGGTCCCTTGGCACGGTTGTAGAATAAATCCTGAGCCCTAACCGAAATATCAAAGGTTTCACCCGGTCGAACCACAGAAGGAGCAAACACATGAACGCCTGCGATCTCCGATCCACTCACAGCAATAGGTTGAATCGGCAAAGCGTAACAATGATCACTGCCATCGAAATCGACATACAAAGGAACCGGTAAGAAATCCGTTGAAGCGCTCCCCATCAGTAAGCCACGACCTCCTCCTGATCGATCACCATAGGTAACCGTAACCACATCCCCTGGATTCAGAGTTCCTTTTTCCACTCTAAAAATAAGCGCCGGGGCCGTACCGCGAAAGGCTCCATGCATTCCGCTCATCGGGAAACCAGCATTCTGAAAGGATACGTCCGGATTCGAACTGCTTATCGAGATATAGTTATCACCAGAAGGATCATCCACTTGGTAAGGACCGTATCCTGGCATGAAGTGCCTGGCGACCAGAATCCCTCCACCTTTCTCAATCGGCTTTGATCCGACATGAAATTCCTGTTTAAACGTTACATAAGTCCTGGCTTCGAAGGGGCCTAGATCAGCCACCACTTCTCCAAGCGCATCGGGCTCCTCATCTACTAAAGTAAGTTCCTTCACGTAGTAGTCTATTGCCGTTGCATTCCTTCTTGATGGAACTGTAGGAAGCACCGGCCGAACGGCGGTCGTGAGATTCACTGGCAGAAATCCCCCTGAAAGCGCATAAGCATTGGACCAGTCCCATAAAATTCTGGCTCGCGGTGTGTAGGTTCGTGGAGTGGTTGGATTTTGCTGAATAGATTGCTTCAACTGCTCAACCTGTTGTCGCAACTCAGGAGTTAAGTAATCCTGGTTGGCCATCTGAGCCGATAACGAATCGTCCAAGAAAATCGCAGATAAAAAGGCAAAGAGAAGTAACCGTGTCGCTGTCACCCCATCAGCATCAGAATATTTACCAGGACTGACAAGCTTTCTTATTTTATGCGTTCAGCAATTAATTTGTAGGAGCTGCTTTAGCTGCGAATCTGAGAAATCAATTTAACCGCAGATGAACGCAAATGGACTCAGATAACTCAGAATTTTGTAACTTTGTATTCCAGTATTCATGCCGGCAACACTTCGGTTGTGTTTTTATGATTACATAAAGTCGCAGCTAAAGCAGCTCCTACATTTTACTCCAACCAACGCACAAGATCAGGATCCTCTAATCCAGGATCGTTTGTCAGGGTGAGCCATTCCTTCAACTCAACCGTAAGTTTACTCACAACCGATTTATAGCTCGCTTCCGAGTAATAGTTCGTCAGCTCATTCGGATCCTTTTCTAGGTCAATCAGCCAGGGCATTTCGTTTATACCGATTACCAGTTTATAGCGATCTGTGATAGCCGCCAACCAACTAGATTGAGTAGTTCCAATACTAAACTGAATAAAGGACCATGGGGCTCTAACCAAGGGATTTTACTTCTGGAAGCATTCCATGCTCGTCCAATGGCAACGGTCGTGGCTCCACTATAATTTCCAAATTATTTCTCTCCCGAGCTTCATCCAGATAGGCGACCGAACATTCCAGCTCCGATACATGAAGCGTATCCTGAATCCACATCAGCTTGGCATTTTCAGGATCGGTCAATCCGATGAGAGGTAGAGCGTTATCGAGTACTTCGCTGTCTGTCGGATAATGGATGGGAATCGCTGCTCCAGCGGCTTCTCCGCCCGTCAAACAATTGATGCGCGTAATCTTCAGGTCTATCTGATCAATCGCTCTTGTGAGCGAAAACTCAACATTACCGACTCCACATCCATTCCCATGAGTTTCTTCAGTTAAACCACGCATGCCAATCAAACGGGTTTGTGGAATCTCTTTTGGACCTGATTTATGATAGCCGTCTTTTCTACCCACTACATTGGTATCAAAACCGGTTCCACTGATGTTTTTCCCGATTTGGTCGATCAACAGTAAATCGATCTGGTCGAAAGGAAGACGAGGCAGCCAACTTCTTGCCAATGCCAATAGTTCTTTCTCCTCTTCTTCAAAATCTTCCGGGGCGACCGCTTGCAGCTTACCCGTTTCATCATAGGCGTTTTCAACAATGGCCAGTCCAGCCACTACACTGCATTTAGCGAGCACTTCGCGCCCTACGCTTCGTACAATCTGACCGAATTCAAAGTCCTTAATCGCACGATGATAGATCTTGGCACCGTTGTGCTTACCAAGACCGATAAGCATCATTTTCATGAGCCCGCTTTGGATATCACCAAAGAAATTGGTATGAGGCTTCACCCGACCACATACAATTACGTGATCCGCCTCAGAGGCATGTTTATCAAAGTGAACCGGAAACCCTTCAGCAGCTTCGCAAACAATGATCGTCTCCATGCTAGCCTTGATGGGGCAGCCACAAAAATCTTCGGTAATACCGTAGCCCTCAATGATACCGCGCTGTCCTTCTGGCGTTCCACCCCCATGACTTCCCATAGCCGGAACAATGAATGGGCTGCCGCCCAAGCTTTTCACATGATCCACAATGCCCTTGATCACCAAATGGATGTTGGCGATGCCGCGGCTACCCGCGGTGATCGCTACCGTTTCGCCAGGTTGAATTTTTTTACCTAAAGTGAGGCTCGATAGCTGAGCATCTACTTCAGCAGCAATATCCTCAACAAGAGGGCGTTCAAAGGTTTGGCGGACACGAAAAATATCTGGGTATTGAGACATGAGTGTATTCTTTAAAGTCAGTTCGTTGGATTATGAGCGAGGATTAAAACAGTTTATATGGCCTAGCCAATCTTTGTTTTTGAGGCTCAGTGATGGAGGGCTAACAGGGGCGTTTTATTTGAACAGAAGGAAACGGAGAAAACGGAGGAGCCAGCAGCGACGTACTTTTAACCGCTAATCTGCGCTTATTTTCGCTGATGTGGTTTAATAAGAATCAGTCATAGAATGAAAAATTTAACTTTTTTACCTTGGTTATCTTCTGTTTAATTTCCCACATTCAGATACTCCTACGGATGCAAGATGCTTAGTTTAAGCCTTCATCCTTCCGCCATCAGCCTCTAAATATGTTGTTCAGGTTCTGCTTCGCAGCCCGGTCTTGTCGCTTCGCTCGGAACTCTTATAAAAGTGCCATTTATTCTCCGCTACCTACGCCATATGGAACTCAAGCAAAAGGCAGGGCGATACCTCCTCTACGCTATCGGGGAAATTTTCCTCGTCGTGGTGGGCATTCTCATCGCCTTGCAGATCAACAACTGGAATGAAGGGCGAAAGCAGGAGCAACAGCGCTTGGAAGTGATAGGGAATCTTAAACGGGATTTTGCTCTAACTTTCGAAGGAACCAGTTAAACATTGGAACAACTAGAAACTATCACAACCAAGTTTGAAGAATTTCTTGAGGCCGCTGGTAGCAATCATACAGACCTCAGTGCCAAAGAACTAAGGACCATAATTGAAGCTGCACTAAAAACAATCGAATATCAGCCCGTTCTTGGTACTTTAAATTCAGCTCAATCAACCGGCGAGATTGGTCTTATCAAGGATTCTGTATTCATCAATTTAATCGCTAGGCTCGAAAGCCACCTCCGAATTTGGAATGACCTTTCTCGAGTATTTCGAGATCAGCGTTTGCTGCTTCAACAACCACAGCTGCGAAAAAAGTTCGGTAGCTTAAGTGGAACCATAAGGACCTCCACGCACTTTAATCCACCCAGATACGCTCTGTCAGAGGAGGAATTTTTTGAAATCATTTACGACAAAGAAGTTTACGCAACATTTGAAACTTTTCATATCTTAAGAATCGCGAACGCCAGCACTCTTAATAAGATAAAGAAAACTACGAAAGAAATACTCACCCGACTGGAGGAAATTTAGTGTAGCACAGGGTTCCTAGCCTTTGTAACCGCAACAAATAAACACTGGCTGGGAAGCCTGATACTATATCATTAAGCGTAGATAAACGATCTAAAATTCTATCACGCAATTATATCATGTACCACATTACCAAATACATCGGTAAGACGGAAGTCTCGACCTTCGTGGCGGTAGGTCAGTCGCTCGTGATCCATACCTAGCAAATGTAGAATGGTGGCGTGTAAATCGTGCATGTGAACGGGATTCTCCACGGCGTATTGACCAAACTCGTCGGTGGAACCGTAAACCATACCAGGTCGAACGCCACCTCCAGCCAGCCAAATTGTAAAGCCAGTTGGATTGTGGTCGCGTCCATCGCCATTCTTTTGGGCGTAAGGGGTACGTCCAAATTCTCCCCCCCACCAGACGAGTGTATCTTCAAGGAGACCTCGCTGCTTCAAATCAGTTAGGAGCCCCGAAATGGGCTTATCCACCGCCATGGCATGCTCCTTGTGCTCAGGCATGTCATTGTGCTGATCCCAAGCTGGGTTATTGGAGTTGTCTGCGTAGTTAACTTGGATGAAACGTACGCCTGATTCGGCCATACGACGAGCCATGAGGCATTGACGACCGTAGTTGTCGGTATGCTTCTCATCGATACCATAAAGTTTCTTGGTTGCCTCAGACTCTTTGGAAAGATCAAGCACCTCCGGTGCATTCGCCTGCATTCGCCAAGCTAGCTCGTAAGAATTGATAACGGCTTCAAGCTCCGTGTTGACTGGTTGGTTCTGACACTGCTCGTGGTTCATGGCCTGCAGAAGGTCAAACTGCTTGCGCTGCTGATCAGGACTCATCGAGGCATTCTGCAAATTATTGATACCGAGATCGCTTGCTTTCATCCCTGCACGTCCCAGTGCGGTGCCTTGATAAACAGCTGGGAGAAAGGCGTTGCCGTAATTGCGAGGTCCACCATTTCCCATAGCCGGACTTAAGCTGACAAACCCTGGAAGGTCTTCGTTTTCAGTTCCCAGACCGTAATTGACCCAGGCCCCGACAGACGGACGAATAAAATTCAGGGAGCCCGTATGCATAAAGAGCGTCGCTGGACCGTGAGCCACCCCTTCGGTATGCATGGAACGAATGATACAGCTATCATCCGTGTGCTTCGCCATCTCAGGAAACAGATCAGATACCCAAGCACCATTTTGACCACGTTGCTTGAAGTCCCAAAGAGATTGCATCACCCGCTGATTGGAACCCATGCCTGTCTTGGCCAGAATTCGCTGGTCAGTGAAGTCGAGCATGCGGCCATGATCTTTGGCTAATCGTGGCTTGTAATCGTAACTATCAACCTGACTGACCCCACCTGCCATGAACAAGAAAATGACTCGCTTGGCTTTTGGAACCAGATGAGGAATCTTTGCCGCTAGCGGATTCGGAACCGAAGCAGCAGCAGCTTGTTGAGCGATTCCCGCGGCTGCCATGTAGCCAAAACCGCATGCCAAATTTTTCAAGGCATTGCGGCGTGACATGGGTTGCGGACAGTTATTCATTGGAGGTATCTAAAATCAATCGTTCCAAATAGAGTTTGAAATACAGAAGACCATTCTTCAACAGATTCACTGGAAAGTCCATCCTGAAGGTATCCACTAATCAAAGTCCGTTCTTGAGCAGAAGGTGTTCGGCCAAGCGTTTGAAGAAATGCTGTGTTTAAGCGGCCTTCAGGATCTTTCTCCTGTTTAAGCAGGTTCTTGGCCGCGTCCCTTGATTGTTCTAGAACAAATGGATTATTCAATAGATAAAGTGCCTGAAGCGCGACGGTGCTCACGTTTCTTTGACCGAGAGAAAAATTGATATTTCCAAAATCAAAGAGCTCAAACAGCTCGTGTCTTTTTACCCGAAATGCCGGTGTATACACACTCCGTCGGGTATCTTTGAATACGTAGTTGTACTCTACGTTCTGAGCGGCAGTATTGTTGGCATTAATTTCACCCGCTCCATCGATGTTGGGGCCAAACATGGTGAGATCTAGGTTTCCATTCACTGCGAGAATGGCATCACGCAATTGCTCCGCATCGAGACGTCTTCGTGGATAATACAAAAGGAGACGATTATCGGGGTCTAATTTAACGGCCTCTTCATCGGGTAACGTCGAAAGCTGCCAAGTTCTTGAGAGAACAATCTCTCGCACCATCGCCTTAATGGACCAATCATTGTCATGAACGCGTGCAGCCAAGTAATCGAGCAATTCCGGGTGTGAGGGCGATTCGCCGGTCGTGCCAAAGTTGTCTACGCTTCGCACAAGACCCGCGCCAAAAAGCCACGTCCATATCCGATTGGCAATGACCCGCGAAGTAAGGGGGTTGTCGGGGCTTACCATCCACTCTGCTAATTCCAAGCGACCGCTAGTAGTGTCGGGTATCGAAGGTGCTTCTCCGAGGGTAGCCACTTGTAAAAATCCACGTGGAACGACCTCACCCTTGCGGCTTTGAATACCACGAATGCGAATCGCTGAATCTGTTGGCTCAGGATCTTCCTTCACAGTCATGGCCAAAGGCCTAGACTTCAGTTTCGCGCTAATGGGCTTAAGCTCTTTCTCCAAGGCCACGATTTCATTCTTTAAATCAGCATAGTATTGCTTGCTCTCTGGACTTTCAGGATCAGTGTCATCGATCAAGAACCATTGCACAGCATCCACCACCACGTAACCATCGGTATCCTTATTGGTGATACGCAGGAAATTGTGGTCACCAGGCTCCAATTCAAACTGCCCGATGGAGCGAAATCGCCCATACTCCGTTAAAGGGTCCCGTTGATCCATCAGTACCTCGGTCTCACCACCTGCATGTCGGATGGTAATCGGGGTTTTACTCGACCTCGTTGCAGCCGGTGAATAGGCGATACGAATATCATAAAGACCAGGGATTGGAATCTTAGGCCTAAATGTCAGCGAAGCTTCACCTTTACTGGAATCCCCATCGTGGTAGTAGCCTTCACCGATGTAGTTTTGAAAGAACTGCGAGAACAACCAATCGCCTTCGACCTCGGCTGAACGCTCATCCAAAATGATTCCTGGAAAGGATCGGCTGGACTTTGGAAGACCTGGAGATGGAACATTCACCGTATGTTGATTACATAGCTTCTGCTCATTCTTTTTAAAAGTAAGCTTAGGCGTAAGCTGTTTCGATAGCATTTCCGCTTCAGCCATTTCCTTAGCTGCCTGTCCCTCCAAAGGCAGTGGCGTAGCGACCCAACGCGCTACATTGTCCGTATAATTGAACAAAGTACGTGTACTTTTAAAAATACCGGCCAAGGCGTAGTAATCAGAGGTCGGTACAGGATCGAATTTATGGTCATGACAACGAGCGCAACCCAGCGTCATTCCCATAAACGCCTTCCCAATGGTATCGATCTGCTCGTCGATGACATCGTATCGAAGAAGCTGCTTATCTTGTTGCTCGTAGTTGGTCGGGCCCAAAGCGAGAAAGGCGGTCGCAGTCAATTGGCGGCTTCGCTGTTTTGGATCCTCGTAAGGAAGCAAATCTCCAGCTAATTGTTCCCTTATGAGCTGATCAAAAGGCATGTCGTCATTAAAGGCTTTGATCACATAATCACGAAAACGCCAGGCATCCTTGAACAATAAAGTCCTGCCTCCCCCACTCGACTCCGCAAAACGAGCGACGTCCAACCAATGACGTCCCCAGCGTTCACCAAAATGAGGAGAAGCCAGGAGTTCATCGACGACGCGCTCAAATACATCGGGCCTAGAATCATTGACGAATGCATCAATCTGCTCGGGGGTTGGAGGCAGTCCGATGAGGGCAAAATAGATGCGTCGTACTAACTGTTCCTTGCTCGCATCGGCCACCGGGTTTAGGCCGGCCTCTTTTTGAGCTGCTACTATGAACTGATCGATAGTCGACCTGGCCCAATCACTCTCTGTTAAGGTTGCCGGAGTGGATTTTTGAACAGCTTTAAACGACCAATGACCTTTTGCCCGGTCAGCGTTGGGAAGGTTCTGCCAGTTATTCGTATTTACCCTAGGATCAAATGCACCCGCTTGTATCCAAAGCTTAAGCTCGTGGATCTCATTTTTGGAAAGAGCAATGGCTTTATGTGAGTCATCGGATAACACCTGAAGCAACAAACTTCCTTCTGCGTCAGATGCTTGAACAGCTGGACCTGTTGCGCCACCGGTTAGCCACCCCTCCTTGCTATCCAAACGCAATCCGCCAGCTTGCTGATCCTGACCATGGCATTCGATACATTTTCCCAGCAAAAGAGGACGGATTTTTTTCTCAAACTGTTCCTGCTCGGGTGACGCAGCAAGGGGCAAGGCCAAGCCTACAAGCACCCAGAGGCTCGAAAAAATAAAGGCAGACGATTTCTTCGCAGGGGCAAACATTGAGAACACCTGCTAAAAAAGCGTGAGAGTATCTATCTGTCGAGGATAATTGGACGGCTTGTTGCTGATCAATTGAAACGGCGCTTTCGGCGATAGCGCCCTACCTTCAGACAGAAAATGAAACCGAGTAAGAGGTAGGGACCGATCGCCGAGCGGTCCGAATACAGAAGAAAAGCAAGGATCGACGGTGTCACCCCGGAGGTCACGCACGCAACTTGCTCCTACAAAAAGACTGCCCCTACTCCACCGGCGTCAGTTTCGTCGGATAGCGACGATAAGCATTCCATTCACCGAGGTAGATGGCGCTTTCACTGTCCACATAGAGATCATGCCCGTGATAAAAAGTAGGAAGGGTTTGGTAGAGCGGTTGGAGTTGTCCGTTTTTATAAACAGGTTTGTTTCCGCCAGGAGCGCTGAGGACTTTCTTTGTTTTGCGATCCATGATGATCAGGAATCCCGACTCCTTCTGTCGCTCACCAGTACCGTTTTCCTTTGACCAGCATACAGCAGTGTAAACTTTGTCGTCCTTGAAAAATAGTTGTCCAGCGTGGGCACCGGGAAGATTCAAGGTTTCGACGTACTCGCCTTCCAGGGTGAAAGCCTTAAGCTTGTTTTCATTGCGCGAAGGCACCCACACAAGCGGCTGTCCGGGATTCGACATATCAATGGAAATCCCATGCGCATTGGTCAGATGTCCTGGATCCCCTTCTTTTCGGCCGCCCCAACGACGCACGAGTTCACCTTCCATGGTCATTTCAAACACGAAATCGGTAGCATAGCCATCAGCGATCAGAATCGTGCCTTGAGGTGTCACCGCAACATCACAGGGCATGAACTGCCTAGCACCAGGTTCACCGATTCCCATCTCAAAAGGCGTAGGCAATGCCTTCATAATGGTGCCATCCGTTTTCATGATCGTCACCCGCCCATTGTTCGGTGTGGCATTCCAGCCTTCAGCTTCGAAGTGCCAGCCACAATCGACGTGGATTAAATACTCCTCACCGGCCTTTTCAAAAAACTCCAGACCGTGACCGCCAACCAGGCCCTTCCCGAATGAGCGCACAAAGGTGCCATCTTTCTCAAAGACAACAAAGGCATTCCAAGGATGATCTGTAACAACATAGATCTGCCCTTCGCGACTTTCCGCTATGGCATGCGCGTTGATAACCGGTGCAACCGAGGGATCCGCTTTCCCCCAATGAAGGTCTACTTCATATTTTAGTCGTTATGCCCCAAGACCAAACCATGAGCATGGGCTTCGTCTTTTCCATGCAATGGAGCTGAATGATCACCATGCCCCTTTAATTGATTAATCCCGCAAATATAGATAAGCAGGCAGGCGATAGATATAAACGTATTGTATTTCATGTAACCCAACAAGGGAGATAGGAAAGGATCAGCAGGGAGATTATTACTCAAAGAAATTGATGTAATTGGGATGTATTTTTCTAGCGTTCAAGTTTTGGAGATATCCAGCGTCGAAGGAGATAGAATCATCCTTCGTGAAGTCTTCAAAGTAAGCAAACTGTCGGCCCTCGCCTAAGCCCCAGGTATCCACCCAGAATCTATTTACGCGTATGGGCGAACTCGATACATTGCGAATGTGAAATCCTTCCCAAATCCAAGGTGATTCATTTCCTTTCGCAGCCCCGCCCACTTGGGAATAAAATACGGGTTGATGATTCTTAAGCCCCTTACTCAAGACCAACTCATTGTCCAACCACATCACTTCGCTAAACCCACCTTTTAGGCGATATTGCCCCTGAGCAGAGGTCCACGTAAAGAATACATGAGATGCTCCAGGAGCAGGGTCATAAAACTTAGAATTATAAAGGAACGCGTTTCTACTTTCGTACCAAGGTCCATAGGCAGCGTAGATATGGTCTTTGAACTCACAATCCGTAACGGTCTGATAGGTACCCTCCGAATTAAATACAAGCCATCCATTGAACGCTTTCTTTGCTCCCGGGAGGTCTTTCATGACACCTGCTTCCGATTGATCGAGACCAATAAAAGTACATCCTCTGGCGATATGATTTTGGTTGTAATAATGACGGGACATTGGAGTTTTTTGACCACTAAAAAGTGCTGATTCGATACCCGAGTTCGCCGAATCACGAATGGTCATATTAACCAATTCCAGGTCAAAGGATCCTGATACCATTGACGAGTTCGTTTGTGAGACGGATCCATCTTTAAGCAGGAATTTTTGAGAACCGCCTCCATTATAATAAACCTCACCGCGCCAGTTCCGCGTATCTACATTGTCGACAACAACGTTTTTTGACTGCGAAGAGTCCCAGGTAGCAATCAACTTGTGAGAGATATCCCACTGGTAGCGCTTATCATCCAATGAATACCATTCTTTTCCGGTATGAACAGGGACAGCCCCACCGTTGATATCAAGATTACGTAAGGTAAAATTTTCTACGTCATCCAAAACAAACATATGATACCTCCGAGCATTCTCGACGAATCCGTCTCGATTGACCTCTTCCAACCAGCTTGTCAGTGGAACCTTTCCCCAAAAAAATAATTCAATAAAGGTGCTTGGCTCGCCCTGAGCATCTACATCGCCAGCAAATGTAATGTTGTCTGCCGTTACATTAAACAGAGCATTTTGTATACGTTTGCCATGTCGGATGGTGGGGATTCCCTCTTTAATTTCGATATCCTCATGCTCAGGCCAGAAGTCGTACTTACCAGCCGGTAAATAGATCATACCTCCCTTTGACTTTCTGGCATCATTGTATGCGGCCAACACTGCAGGGTAATCATTTAAACCATCGTCTGGAATGGCTCCGTATTTTTCAGAGGTCACATCATATACTTGCTTTCTCTTTTCCGGAAGCGCCTTGGTTGTCACCTCACCGTATCGCCAAGCTGAAAACTGAGGGGCGTCGCCATTTTTCCGATACGCGGACATGTTCGTTACCGAAGCTACTCGGTAATAATAAACAGTCTCCTCCTCCAAGCCATCAATATCCACATAATTATCGGCATTAATCCCAAGCCAGCGGAAAGTACCTGCATCCGTATTATCCGCTGCTTGATTAAATTTTAGTTGGGTGGGATTTATAAATTCAGACTTTGTGGATCGTTGAATAAGCCAGGGAAAACCCCATCGTTCATTGTCGTCCCATTTCAGTGCTACATGATGATGCCCAACCTCAATCAGATTCATCGTAATTTCGCCAATCGGTTCAATAACCGGTTCTGCCTCAGCAGCCATTAGCTCCTGTGGCCTCGCCATGGCAACTTCCACGGGCGGAGGAATTTCATCCAAACTCGGCCGATCTTTGTTTACTTTATTACCGGCACGTTGAAGGGAGAAAACAATAACTCCTCCACATGCGGCTACGATCAAAGCAGAGAGGGTGATTTTAAACCGATTACTGATATACGTGACTGACGAAAATATGAACTACTTAGAGACAGTGAATCAACCAAGAGTATCCATTCTTTTTCAAAGCGGTTGCGTAAACAGAACTTTGGGCTTTTCGGCACTGTAATCAGCCGTAAACCATTGCGCCTTGGCCTGCCCGCCTTCGACCGTGATTCCAAGAAATCCACCTTTCCCGCTAAAATACTGGTGATACTCAGGAACTTTCCCTGGATTGCCGCCGTAGTTATGCTGGTCATTTATTGCTCCGGAGCCGAGTTCCATAAGCCCCGTCTTAGGATCTTTAGACATATACTGCCAGTGCCGATCACCACAAATCACAAAGGTGTTCTTTTGAACGCTGAGAAAATCACGTAGTTCCTGTCCTTCAGTGAAAAATACATCGTTGCCGTGGTTGTCTTTTTTGCCGGCTTTGTCCGGCCCAACTAAAGGACCAGGTGAAATGACAAATTTATAAGTAGCATCCGAGGCTTCGATTGTCCGCTTCAACCAGGCTTTTTGTTTAGCTCCTAAAATCGTTTTCTCTGGACCATCCTCCATACGATTGGAAGAGCGATAGTCGCGATTCTCAGTCATCCAGATCTGGACGTCCTTGCCCCAGCGATAGGTACGATAGGTTTTATCACCCATGGGGACTTGTTCCCGAAACAGCTCCAATCCCTGCTCGAATGTGAGATCGCCATACATCTGCCCCGGCCAACAATCATTCTTTAGCGTATCATGATCGTCTTTCATGAAGTAGGAGGTCACGTTCTGGTGAAAACGTTGGTTATTACCGTAGGCGAACATCAGGTTCCATTTCGCACGGGCCTGTGGAATTGATTTGGCCAAAGGTGCTTTGTCGTAATAAACGATGTCTCCGGTATGAACCAGGAAGTCCGGATCGAATTCCAGCATCTGCTCATAAGTCAGATGCCCTTCACGTCCCGAATCGATACTGCGGATCGCCTGACAGGTCGTCACTATAAACCGAATAGCAGATGCGGCATCCGCTTGGGGTGCCGTTTTAAAATGACCAGAGATCGTATTGGAAACTTGATTAGCCAGTGGCTTTCGCGATTCAACATGGTAGGCATACTCCGTACCCGGCTTGAGTCCCTTTAAGCGAAATTGAAAAATATAGTCACTCAAAGAAGATACCGACTCCCAATCAGTCGAACGTTTCAGCCTTCCATCTTTTGGCCAGTAAGTAACGCGTGTCTCACCAGGCATTCCAGGCACCACGTCAGATGACATTGAACCTTCGTCTTTAGCACCCTCCACCAAACCCAGGGTAAAGATAGGAAGCCGTTCGAAATCGGCCTCCGGAGATTGGGTAAGCCGAACCCAAACGATGGCTGAGTTCTGATTCACTTCTCCCACCTTGGCTCCATTGGCGAAATACGGGCCTTCAGCGCACACAAAAGTCGACCCCCAGCAGATCAAAGGTAACAGAATGAATAGTAATTTGTTAGAGCTCATACCAAAAGACATCGTGGTGAAATTAATCAGGCAAGTTTATAGGCACGCGAACCAGGCAAACCGAGATCAGGAGATCTTCCTGAAGGGTCGTCCGACATCCGATATATTGTAATAAACTATTCCAGTTAGAACCAGAAACACCCCTACAGTTTTGAGGAGCGTGAAGGATTCTCCTAGAATTAAAGCAGCACTAAATACCGCAATCGGCAGCTCCACCGAAGCAAGCACACCACCCAGACTGCTTCCAGTTATTGGAAGTCCTTTCATCAAAGTGATTACAGGCAATGTTTGCCCGATGATTCCCAACACTAGCACCATAAGCAATAATGGCAGGTAATCCTCAGGCAATGGATACCAAAGCTCAGTTGAGAATCCAATAATGACCAGGCATCCAACCAAACCCACGGCGGAGGCAGCAAAGGAACGGAACAAAGGGGTGGTGTATTTCGAGACAGAAGGGGTCAAAATGAAGACGATCGAATAGCAAATCGAAGCAGCAAGCGCAGCCCAGACTGCAGCTAACGCCCCAGGCTCCCTGAAACTGGAAAGGATACGTGTGGTCATAACCGCTCCAATCAGAATGAGCCCAATTGCAAAAACTTTTCGCCAGCTGAACCGCTGATGTCTGGCTATCAGTGAGAAGGTATAGACAACCGGCAGGTACATAAACATCAACGTAGCCCCAATCGCTACCGGCCCTAAACTGAATGCCAGGAAAAGAAAATAACCGACACCGATCGTATCAATTCCGATCGCGAAAAGACCAATCCATTGGATGGGTGTCTGGGGCCGCATCACCGCAAAAAAGGAACGGGAAAACAAGAGGAAGAACAAGGTCGCGAATACCGTTTCGAAAAAGAATACCTGGATAAAGGATGGTCCCATCGCCAAGGCAAGTTTGATCAGCACCCCATGGAAGCCCCAGCAGCAACCACTGATCAGTACAAAGGTTATCCCTTTCCAGCGATCTGACTCCATCTAGATTGAGAACCTCATACCAGAGAATAGTCCCACGGCTTGCGCATTGGAGGCTGTTGGGTAGCTGCTGCCTTCTCATCACCGATGTAGGATTCAGTAATCGGATCCCAATGAATCTTGCGGCCTAACCGAACAGCCGTAACCCCCAGGTGACACATCGTTGCAGAACGATGCCCGATCTCAGCATCACAAATGGCTTTCTTCCTGGAACGAACCGACTCCACAAAGTTCTCAACATGGTCATTGCTCACGTAAAGCCGTTCGGCTCCCAAAGGAAGCGGCTCAGTAAGAATATCGGGAATGCTTGATTCCATATGCCCACGCGTTACCCAAAGCCAACCGGCTGTTCCCTGGAAACGAACTCCGTGTAGCTGACCGAATTGGTTCACTACACCCCCACTCCAAGAACTCGCCAAGGTGCTTCGACAACGATGTACCACTCCACTAGGGTAAACGTATTTAAGTTCATATTGGCTGGCAGCTGTATAACCTCCCGGGATCATGTCGGTGAGCATTTTACCTTCTGCCGAAACGGGACCACTGCGCTCAAAACCGGTCGCCCACAAAGCAATGTCATTATGGTGTGCTCCCCAGTCTGTCATGGTACCACCTGAATATTCCCACCAATAACGAAAAGTTCTGTGCCCACGTTGGGGAACAAAATCGACAGCCTTGGTTTGACCCTGCCACATATCCCAATCGAATCCTGCCGGTATGGGTGCTGAATTAAAAGGTCCCTCGTGTAGCCCCGCGGGAAGATACACATCGATTTCTTTCAGCTCGCCAATACGCTTGTTTCGAACCAGCTCACAGGCCAATCGGAACCGTGGATCACTCCTTTGCTGAGTACCCGTTTGTAGGATACGTCCAGTCCTTTTTTCTGCCTCAACCAAATGCTTCCCCTCATCGATACAAAGGGTCAGTGGTTTTTCACAATAGACATCTTTACCAGCGCGCATGGCCGCTAATGAAACGAGGGTATGCCAATGGTCGACCGTGCCACAGATAACAACATCGACGTCTTTTTGCTCCATTACGTCGCGAAAATCTTTGTAGGCACGTGCTTTGGGAAAGTGCTCTTTGACCTTGGCGATTTGCGCATCATCAACGTCACAGATAGCGACCATATCACCGTAGTAGACCATTTCCCTCGCGACACCTGTCCCTCGTCCACCACACCCAACCAGAGCAATGCCCAGTCGGTCGTTCTTCATTTTAGGAACGGCAGTCGTGGATTGAGCCAATAGCTCCTCCTGATACCACAGAGGGAAAGTAGTGGCGGTTGCAGCAAATCCAGCCGTTTTCAGGAAGCGTCTTCTATTCATAAAATGTTTGGGGAAATAAATTCTGCAAGAACCCTTAATCGACCCAATGTGTAAGAGGCAAGCGCAAGGTCGGATTTCTACTACCTACCAACAGCTCCTTTCTCTTTTTCAGTGATGAAAATCAAGTCGGCATAGAGTAGCACAGGCATCTTGCCTGTGTAGATTTCCGGGAGCGACACAGGAAAGATGCCTGTGCTACTATTCAATACTGAATCGTAGGTAAAAACTCCGGCGCCTTTCTCGCCTGGGTCAGCTGTTCAAAGCCGTAGGCAATTTCGATCAGCTCTCCTTCCGACCAAGCTCGTCCCATAAACGAAACACCAAGGGGCAATCCATGAACCGATGCCGCCGGTACAGTGATGATAGGATAACCTGCCCAGGCACAGGGTGAAGAACTGCCTCCTACACCTCGATCCCCATTGACCGGATCACTGCACCAGGCTGGTCCTCCAGTAGGAGCAAAAATGGCATCCAGGTCATGTGAGCTCATTGCCTCATCAATCCCTTCTCGGGTCCGGTCTGTGATGGAGTCACGGATATCCAGGTACTTATCTTCCTGAAGATCTCCCCTGGTCTCAGACAATTCGAGAATGCCCATCTTAAAGTAAGGCATGGCCTCTGCCTCGTTTTCCCGATTGTGAGCGATGATATCCGCCAGCGTTTTTACACCGGAGCTTGGTGAGGCAGTTTCCAGGTATTTATTTAATCCGTCCTTGAACTCATACTGCATGCGTAGAAAGGATTTTCCGCCCATGTCACCGCTATCAGGAACGATCTCATCAAGACCCACTAATACAGCACCCGCTTCTTCCATGCGTTTCAAAATGGATTCCATGGCTGGCTCAACACCATAATGCATGGATAGCTTGGAGGTCCAAACGCCTATCCTCTTTCCCCTGAGACCATCCTCATTTAAAAACTGAGTGTAGTCATCATGCGAGTGTCCTGCACTTTCTTTCGATTTGGAGTCTCGATCATCGACGCCAACAAGAGCACCCATAAACAGAGCCGCATCGCTTACCGAACGAGCCATCGGTCCGGCCGTATCCTGCGAGAATGAAATTGGAATCACCCCACTCCGACTAATGAGCCCAACCGTTGGCTTGATACCAACCACCCCATTAGCGTTGCTGGGACACACTATCGAGCCATTGGTCTCTGTCCCGATGGTAACGGCACATAGATTCGCTGACACCGCCGCTCCGGATCCAGAGCTGGATCCACAGGGATTGCGGTCGAGCACATAAGGATTTTTTGTTTGTCCACCACGACTACTCCAGCCACTTGATGATTTAAAGGACCTGAAGTTAGCCCATTCACTAAGATTCGTTTTCCCAAGCAGAACCGCTCCGCTTTCCCGAAGTTTCTTCACTAGAAAGGCATCTTCCTTCGCATAGTTTCCGATCAACGCCGTCGCGCCAGCCGTGGTCATCATCTGGTCCGCGGTATCGATATTGTCTTTGATCATGACAGGGATCCCGTGCATGGGACCACGAACCATTCCGGCGGCTCGTTCCTCATCCATCGCGGCCGCAATTTCCAGGGCGTCCGGATTGATCTCGATCACCGAGTTCAGTTTCGGACCGTCTTTGTCGATGGCAAGAATACGATCCAAGTAGAGCTCTGTAATTTGCTGGGAACTGAGTTCACCCAATTCCATCTTTGACTGGAGCTCCTGGATCGAAGCCTCCAGAAGCGGAAACTCATTGTAGCTCGCGGTCGGTCCTGGTTCCTCCATTCCTGGCTCTCCGCACCCCGACAGGAATAAAATAATCCAACTAGGAAGAAAAAAGGAAGTAACTGAAAAGGAGTGGCTCATGAAGATCTTAATATACTCAACGCTTTGAAATGATTGCGCTACAATAATTTTGAAGAAATACCAAAGAATAAGGGCCAGCGGGAACTATGGGAAAATCCTTGAATATCCACTATTCTTAGGCCGTATTAGTGAGACTCGAGCTTCGCTTCACGCGTAACGGAAAATCATGTCTTCTGCCACTACCCTACTTCGACCCTGTTGGTTCGCGTTTGCGTGCCTGCTCACTTCTATTGCCCTTCACGCGAACGAACCCGATGTCGGCATCCCTGAGCGAATCAGCTACTATGAACACATAAGACCTATTTTTCAGGAAAAATGCCATGGCTGTCACCAGCCATCCAGGTCGAAGGCGGATTATATAATGACGGACGTGGAATCCCTCCTTGCCGGTGGTGAGGGCGGCGAAGCGGTTGTCATACCCTACAAACCCGAGGAAAGTTATCTGATCGATGTAGTCACGCTCCAACCAGGAGACGAACGTCCTGAAATGCCTGAGAAGGATGAACCTCTCACGCCTTATGAACTAGAGCTGGTAACCAAGTGGATTGCCACGGGGGCCAGTGACGACACCCCGGAAAATGCAAAACAACTCTACGACCGCGACAATCCACCCCAATACGCGGTTCCACCGGTTCTGACTTCCCTTGATTATTCTCCGGATGGTGAGCTGCTCGCGGTTGCCGGTTTCCATGAAGTGCTCATTCACAAGGCGGATGGGTCAGGATTAATCACTCGACTCATTGGATTATCCGAAAGAATCGAATCTGCACGATTTTCGCCGAACGGCGATATGCTGGCCGTTGCTGGCGGACTACCCGGCCGCATGGGTGAAATACAAATTTGGGATATTGCCAAGGGGAGCCTGATTCTTTCCAAGCCCGTCGGATTTGATACCGCCTACGGAGCCAGTTGGTCACCGGACGGAAAGTATGTCGCTTATGGTTTGCCTGACAACACGGTGCATGCATTCGATGTCGAGAAAGAGAAAGAAATTTTCATCATGGGCGGCCATAGTGATTGGATTCTGGATACAGCGTGGTCCGCAGACGGTCAGCACCTTGTATCCGTCAGTCGTGACATGAGTGCCAAGCTTACCCATGTCGAAACCGAACGATTTATTGATAATATAACTTCCATAACGCCAAACGCACTCAAAGGCGGCATGAATGCCATTGATAGCCACCCTGAGTGGGACCACATACTAGTGGGCGGTTCGGATGGAGTTCCACAGATTTACCGAATGCATCGCGAGACAGATCGTAAGATCGGAGACAATGCCAATCTCATTCGCAAATACCCTGCCATGATTGGGCGCATCTGGAGCGCTGCTTTCGCACCAGATGCTAAGAGCTTTGCCGCCGCTTCGAGCCTAAACGGATTGGGCCAGATCAAACTCTACAAGTCAGATTACGATGCAACGATTACTCCTGAATTAAAAAAGCGATTCGAAACAGCCCGACGCAATCCGGATGGAACCAAGAACATCGATCCCAAAATCGAGGAATTTCATACACGTGGAGCAGAAGAACTTCATTCCTTTGATATCGATTCCCCTGTTTTTTCGGTCGCTTTTTCACCGGATGGAAAAACGGTAGCCGCAGGCACCTCGGATGGACGCATCCTATTTGTCGATGCATCGAGTGGTGAAATCCGAAATAGCATTATACCCGTGGAGGTTTCCGACTCGAAATCGTTGGCAAAGCATAAAGTGAAAGAAAATCCAATTAACCTGAAGAAGGGTAAGGCCAACCAGGGATTAAATCCACTCAACGAAAGCCAACAGCTTGTTTCCTTATCCATCTATCCTGCGAATATTACACTGAACGGACCCATGAGTTATAATCAGGTCCTGATTAATGGCGAACTCGCATCGGGCGAAGCGATAGACCTCACACGGCAAGTAGATTGGACCCTCAGTAAGACGGTGGCCTCGGTTGATGATCGGGGAGTCGTTCGTCCTAACACTAATGGTCGTGGTACCTTGACCGCCAGTTTCAATGGCAAAAAAGCCTTCGCCAAAATTTCAGTAAATGGATTCAAGGATGAATATACCCCCGACTTTCTGGTAGACGTGAATCCGATTTTAACCCGTTTGGGTTGCAACGCTGGCACCTGCCATGGAGCCAAGGATGGTAAGGCAGGATTCAAACTAAGTTTGCGTGGCTACGACAATCTCTTCGACGTGCGTGCGTTTAGCGACGATCATGCGGCCAGAAGAGTGAACTTCGCTTCCCCGGATGATTCCCTCATGCTACTCAAAGCAACCGGTGCCGTACCCCATGAAGGTAGTATGGTCACCGAAATCGGCTCCAATTATTACAACACGATTCGCCAGTGGATCTCAGATGGTGCTCAGTTCGATGCGGATTCAGAAAAAGTGGAGCGCATTGAGCTCCAACCACAAAACCCGGTGATTCAATCCATTAGCTCCAGCCAACAAATCCGTGTCATTGCTCACTACCCCAATGGATCTCAGCGTGATGTCACCTTGGAATCTTTTGTTGAGATCGGTAATACAGAAGTAGCCTTTGCTGATGATTTTGGCCTCATAGGAACCCTGCGACGTGGCGAGGCCCCTATCCTTGCTCGCTATGAAGGCGCTTACGCAGCGACCACTCTTACAGTAATGGGAGATCGCACAGGCTTTGAATGGAAAGAACCTGACACCTGGAACGACATCGATAACTTAATCGCCGCCAAATGGCAGCGCATGAAAATCCTCCCATCTGGACTGTCATCGGATGAGGCATTTGTGCGTCGCATTCATCTAGACCTAAATGGACTGCCACCAACCCCTGAAGCCATCATCTCCTTTCTCAAAGACGATCGCCCAACCAAGCTGAAACGTTCCGAAATGATCGATTCTCTCATCGGATCACCAGAATTCGTGGACCATTGGAGCAACAAGTGGGCTGATATGCTTCAGGTGAATTCTAAATTCCTTGGCAAAGACGGGGCGCAATTATTCAGAAACTGGATACACGACCAGGTATCCGAGAACCGGCCTTACGATGAATTCGTTTATTCGATACTGACAGCCAGTGGCTCTAACAAAGAAAACCCTGCAGCTTCTTATTATAAGATTCTAAGAACTCCCGAAGAGCTCGTTGAAAACACTACTCACCTGTTTCTAGCTACCCGGTTCAATTGCAACAAGTGCCACGACCATCCATTTGAAAAGTGGAACGTCGACAATTACTATCAGACGGCCGCTTTCTTTTCTCAAATCGGGCTTAAGCGAGACCAAGAAAACGCACCCGAAAAAAATATTGGCGGGAGCGCGGTCGAAAACGCCAAACCCCTCTATGAGGTCATTTCAGATCTCACCGAAGGCACGGTTACGAATATCGTAACCGGCGAGATAGCGAACCCAGCTTTCCCCTACCCGGCTACGTCGAAGGCAATAAAGGATGAAAACAACCTGCAACCGTCCAGACGAAAACAGCTCGCTGCCTGGATCACTGCGGAAGATAATCAATTCTTCGCCAAGAGCTATGCAAATCGTATCTGGGGATATCTCACTGGAACTGGGATCATTGAACCCATCGATGACATACGTGCCGGCAATCCTCCAACCAATCCAGAACTACTGAACTACCTGACTGATTTCTTTATAGATTCCGGGTTCGACGTAAGAGCTTTAATAAAGGAGATCTGCAATTCGCGTACCTATCAGCTATCGATTCAAACCAATCCGTTTAACGAAGATGATGAGATTAACTACTCTCATGGAAAGGCGCGCAGACTTCCCGCCGAAGTTATTTACGATGCAGTTCATGCTGTCACCGGATCTACTCCCAACATCCCTGGCGCTAAACCCGGCATGCGAGCAGCGCAACTGGCAGATGCCAAACTCGATACTAAAAGCGGTTTCCTGGCGAACCTCGGGCGACCGACAAGGGAATCCTCCTGCGAGTGCGACCGCACCAACGACGTACAACTAGGTGCAGTCATGTCTCTGCTCAGTGGTCCGGCGATTGCAGAAGCGGTTGGCGATCCAAGAAATGCGCTTGCAGAGCTAGTGGAGCAAGAGCCAGAGGATGTTCATTTGATTGAAAAGATCTACTTACGGATCCTGAATCGTCAGGCGACGCAAACAGAGGTAGCGTTGGTTAAAAAGAGCTGGGAATTAATCGAACAGGATCATGCTGACCTCCTCCGGCAGTTAGCTGAGATGGAGAGCGATTGGGTCTACAAAAAGTCAGTATTAGAATCCAATCGCTATCAGAACATGACCTTAGCTCAGACAGAAATGGATGACTATATGCCTGAATACCAAAAGAAGCAGAGCATCGCCAAACAAGAGCGCAAGCAACTCATAGCCTCTAACGAAACTCGATTAGATCTGTTTGATTCAGAAATCCTTACCCACAAAACCAATCAGACAATCGGATCTATTACGACGGATCGATTCCAGACAGAATGGAAAGCGCTCACCCCATCCGATGCAAAAACAGGAGCTGGAAAGGCGAAGCTTGAAGTTAAGGATGACGCATCTGTTTTGGTCTCTGACTTGAATGGAAGGAATATTGATTACGTAATAACGATTCCGGTTTCGTCACAAACCCTGACGGGTCTCATGCTGGAGACGCTTACTGAGGATTCCATTCCTGGGTTTGGTCCTGGACTCCGTGAATCTGGAGAATTCGTAGTGAGCGAAGTAAAAGCGAGCTTCTCAACGCTCGAAGATCCCAAACCAAAAGATCTGGTACAACTTAGCTTCTCCGAAGCCGCGGCCGATTATGTCGCTGAAGGCTACGATGTCGCCAAGTTGATTAACGGTGCCAATGAAAGAAATGACAAAGCCTGGTCAGTCGCAGGAGCAGGTCGACAACCTCATTGGGCCCGCATGAAACTCAGTGAACCATTGGAAATTGACGAGGAAGGCGGATACCTAACGGTGACCATTGTTTGTCGTTACTCAGACGGTGACTGGCCACTTGGTAAATTCCGTTTACTAGCCACCGACTCGAGCGACCCCGTTAATCTCGGTCTGCCTGAAGCCATCGCTACGATCCTGCAAAAACCTTCAGACCTTCGAAATGAGGAAGATGGCCATAGCCTCGAAGCATGGGTTAAATTTCAAGACCCAGATTATTTAAACAGGCGCCATGAATGGCTGGTAGCCAAGCGACCAATACCGCTGGATCCCAAAATGGAATTACTCAAAGCCGCATTGGCCAAGGCTGAACTTCCGGTTAAGGACGATCCTGTGTTAGTTCAGTTACGAAAGGATGCGCAATACTCCAGCCAACAAGCCGGCAATACCAGACTGACAGCTGCCCAGGATCTCGCCTGGGCCCTGATCAATAATTCCGCCTTCCTCTTTAACCACTAATTCCGTCTTTCTCACCAGGTGTTTGCAAATGACAAATCATTTAAGAATAAAGCATGAAACTGGATTGAGTTATTCCAACCCTAGGAAGGCTCTATTCACAAACACCTTCGGGCTGACATGCCGAATATTCACTCCTCCAACCTTCAGTCAGGCACAGCAGTGCGCTCCCTTGCTTATCAGAGTTCAATGTCGACATCTCAACTCCGTGAGAAACCCGGAATCCCAATCGGACCTTACAGGTTTTGGAAAAGAAAGGACGTGCGCTCACTCGTCTATCGGTCGTCAAAAGCAACATCTTGCTCCTGTCAGCCCTCCGAAATCTACGTCGAAACTCGTGGGTATATGGAAAAACTGTAGAAGCGGGTTTATCCCGCGATCGCACAAAAGAACTTCAAACTATCAGGGCGTAATAACTCAATAAGAACCATTTTAACTCAACCCAAACACTACCATGTTCAGAGTACCAGGACCTAAAGGAAAAGACCTCTGCGATTCGCATCTCAATACCAGTCGACGTGATTTTTTACGTGTGGGTGGAGCAGGTATGCTAGGACTAACCCTCAACTCTGTTCTCCGTGCTCAATCGGCTTCGGCTTCGAGTGAGTTTGCTGGTGGGCCAGGCTGGGGAAAAGCAAAGTCCGTCATCATGGTTTACCTCCAAGGTGGCCCCAGCCATTTAGATTTATGGGATCCGAAAGAGAGAAACTCAGTGCCGGACAATGTGCGATCGGAGTTTAATAACATTTCCACTAAGATCCCGGGTATCCAATTTACGGATATCCTGCCAAAGCTGGCAAAAGTGAACGATAAATTCACTATGATACGATCCATGAGCTACACGCCCAATGGTTTATTTAACCATACGGCAGCGATCTACCAAATCATGACCGGATATACGACTGACAAGGTAAGCCCATCCGGTCAGTTAGAACCACCGACTCCAAAAGATTTCCCAAACTTCGGCTCCAACATTACACGGCTTAAACCAACGGACGAACCCATGCTTCCTTTCGTCATGCTTCCCCGCCCCCTTCAAGAGTCGAACGTGGTCAATAAAGGTGGAACTGCAGGATTCCTGGGCAAAGCTTACGACCCCTACTATCTCTTTCCTGAAGGCGATGACATGAAACACGATAAAATGGATGGCATCAAAGTCGATGACCTCCAACTACGACCCGATGTATTCTCGGCACGACTACGTCGCCGCGCGAGCCTTCGAGAAGCCATCAACGCGCAAATGCCAATTATCGATAAAGCCGTAGAAGACTACAACATCGATGAGTTTTATGATCAGGCCCTGAACCTTCTGGTTAGTGGACGTGCTCGTGACGCTTTCAATATTCAGGCAGAGGATGAAAAATTGCGTGACAGCTATGGTCGAAATACGTTTGGGCAGAGCTGTCTTTTGGCAAGACGACTGGTAGAGGCTGGCACACGGGTTGTTGAAGTCGTTTGGCCGAAAGTCGCCAATTCCGATAATCACAGTTGGGATCACCACGTAGGCCTGAGCAAACGCATGAAGGAACAATCCGGCCCCATGCTGGACCAAGGCCTCAGCACACTCTTCGAAGATCTCGATGACCGAGGATTACTCGACGAGACTCTCGTTGTAGCAATTGGTGAATTTGGACGAAGCCCGGAGAAAGGTGTATCCACTTCTGGCAATACCAACAGTGCGGATGGACGGGACCACTGGCCTTACTGTTACACCAGCGTCATTGGTGGAGCAGGTATCAAACGGGGTTATGTTCATGGCAAGTCCGACAAGACTGGCTCAGCGCCCATAGAAAAACCGGTTCACCCTACCGAAATTCTGGCCACGGTCTACCACGCCATGGGCATCGATCCGACCACCATCGTTTACAATCATCTCAATCAACCTCGTGAGTTAGTAAAAGCCGAACGCGTTTCGGCGCTATTTGCTTAAACGAATTCATTTGAGCCTAGCTTTTTCTGGTAGCATCTGAAAACGATCGATTATCCGCTCACTGCTTCGGCCAATAGAGCGTCACCTTAATTTTCTCTTGTTAGAAAAACAGATCCGTGCAGAACAAAGATTGTCTTCCCTAATGATCTCAATCGTCAGCATTCCTAAACACCTCTACCGCTATCTGCTCATCCTGCTATTCCTAGCTCCCGCTGTCGATCTTTATAGCCTCCCAAATGATTCTGAGGTTCTAGAATTTGTAGATTCCTACTGTATCAAATGCCATGGTGGCGAAAAAGTAAAAGGAGACACAGACTTCACCTTGATCAAATCTGAGAAGGACTTTGCCACGCATTTCGAAATCTGGGAAACCGTCGCCTATGTACTCGCTTACGAAGAAATGCCTCCTGAAGAGGAAGAAAAGCGTCCAAGTATCGAAGAAGCACAAGGAATCATTGATTGGTACGAAGAACGGTTCATCCATACCGTTGAAGCCCGACCTGCTGAATTTAAGCCGAGACGCCTATCTGCGCCTGAGTATCGAAACACCTTAACGTCCTTGTTTGGTTTCGAACTGGAGAATACGGTGATGGCCGCGGAGCAAACGCGAACAGAAAGTTCCCTGGCCATAAAACTGCTTCCTGTTGACCCGCCTGGTGAAAGTGGATTTGTCAACGACACTCATGGCGTAAGCTTGGATGCCAACACCTGGGAGCAGTATGTTTACTTGGCAGAAAGGGCTTTAAGCGAACTGTTTACGCCAAAACGAAGAGATGCTCTGGCAACAATAATAGGTCAGTCACTTCCGCCGCATTTTGAAACCAAGGATTTTAACCAGAAGCAGGCCAGATCGCTGCTTAAGCATTTCAGTCTTCAAACATACCGCCGTCCTCTGGAGAGGAAGAGCGCCGAAAAGATCCTTGCGTCAATCAAGGGGCTCAAAGGTGAAGCCCTGGTCCAGGCAGCCAAGGATGAGATCAAAGCCCTCCTGGTATCCCCTTCCTTTCTTTACCGAGGGCTATTAATGGAAGGGATATCAGGGCAACAACAAGCAGTAGATTCCTATGAACTGGCCGAACGCTTATCTTACTTTCTGTGGGAAGATATGCCGGATGAAGAATTACTTCGGGCAGCCAAACGAAAGCGACTAAGCACGCGCTCCCAATTGGAGGCTCAAGTGAACCGCATGCTCGCGTCCTCCAAATCGATATCTCTGGCAGAAAGTTTTGGTGCTCAGTGGCTGGGCTTGGCAGACATTGATAATGCAGACAAAGACGTCACCAAACGGGATGCTCTAAGAAGTCAGCCAATAGATTTTCTCAATTACCTTTTTACTGAAAATCGACCTGTCATAGAGCTCATCGACTCAAAAGTCGCATTTGCCAATTATATCACTGCGGGCTATTACCCTAAAAACAGATCGCAGCTGGTGAAATACCAGAAACCCAAAGGGATTGAACGGCAGCTCGTGCCCAATCAGCGAATGACGCTGCAAGAGTACGATGGTCGCGGCGGTATGCTAACCATGCCGGGCATTCTCGCGATGAATCGAGGGCCTATCCTCAGAGGAACCTGGATGCTTCGACGCATTCTAGGCGAACGACTCGGAGAACCGCCCGCAGACGTTCCCGCGATTCAGGCTACACTGCCGGACGAAGACCTCACGTTTCGCGAACGATTTGAACAACATCGCAGCGACCCAACCTGTGCCCGATGCCACGATCGGCTCGACCCCTTAGGATTTTCCATGCAAATCTACGATGACGCCGGCCTCTACAAACTAGCTGACGATTATAAACCTCCCAGACGCAAGAAAGAGCATGATGACACGCTCGACGTATTGGATAGTTCGGGACGCTTTCCCAGTGGAGAAAGATTCGAAGATTACGAAGGGCTAAAACAGATTCTTCTTAATTCCAAGCGGAAGGACATCATTCACAATGCGGTTGAGCAGACTTTGGCATACGCGCTTTGTCGAAAGCTTGAGGCCTTTGATCGTCCGACCATTGATGCGATTACCGAAAAGATTGACGAAAACAACGGTTCATGGCGTGATCTCTTTGTTGAAGTGGCATTGAGTCTGCCATTCAACGAAACAATTCTTCCCTGATACTTTCCACCCAAGAACTCCTACCTTATTCAAAATGGCCCGAAATTGGAAAATTGATCGCAGGACATTTCTCAGAGGCGTCGCCGGAGCTGTGCTTCCCCTGCCATTCCTAAATTTGATGGATGCAAGCACCACCCATGCTATCGGCAATACAAAAACAGCCAGTAAAGTCCCCCTAAGGTTTCTTACTTTATTTAAACCCAATGGAGTTCACCCTCCTTCCTGGAATATCAACGGTGGCACCGAATTTGACTTTCGCATGTCTCCACTCATGGCCCCTTTCGCCAAGCACAAGGAAGACCTGCTCATATTGGACAACATGGGGGATTTTGGTTTTTCCTCCCATGCCAATTCGACACGTCGATTCCTGTCTGGTCACCATGAGAATAAGGACAGTGCCTCAGTAGATCAAATGATCGCCGACAAGGTCAGTGATGGCACAGCTCATCGATCACTCGAACTTACTACGGAAGGACTATTTACGGGGCAATTTGGCTGTAGCTATATCTCATACGACAAGGACGGAGGTGCCATACCGCGAGAAAGCGATCCTCAACTCGTATTTGATCGACTCTTCCGAAATCCCCTGAGCGACCCCAATCAACGTCAGCGAATGAGCAGCCTGCTCGATCGTGTTCAAGACGATACCAAAGCGTTGATACGCGATGCCGGTTCTGAGGATAAACAAACCTTAGACGAGTATCTCACTGTGGTTCGAGATACCGAACGAAGAATCGAAAACATAGAGAAATCAAAACCGGTTTCCCCCATAGATCTGGCCGATCTCCAACGTCCACCCGTGGGCGGAAATCTCAATGAACAAGTCGACACGATGATTGACTTGATTGCATTGGCTCTGTGGACGGATTCTACCAGGTGCATCACCTATATGCTGGGTAATAGCAACAGTCGCATGATCTTTGACTTCTTGGGAGTAAATGAACAACACCACTACCTGTCTCATTTCTTTAGAAACTTCAGCCGAAAGAATCTAGAATCTCTCCTAAAAATAAGCCTGTGGCATATGGAGAAATTTGATTATCTCCTTACTAAGCTGAAAAGCTACAAGGATCAGAATGGAACACTGCTGGACAATAGCATTGTGCTCTTTGGTTCAGGGATGGGACACAGCGACAACCATACCGCCCAACGTATTCCGATCATTCTCGCAGGCAATGGTCAGGGGCGCCTTAAAACAGGCAGGTATATTCGTTACGCAAAAAACCAAGAGGTGAGCAGCCTTCACCTTTCCCTGCTAAAAACGTTTGGTGTTGATGCCGAAAATTACTCCTCTTCCAGCAACCCACTACCTGGCTTAGACGGAGGACACTTCAAAGAGTTCAAGGAGCAACCGTTCAACAGCTGGGTGAAACATTCTACGGAAACTATTACGGCTCAAGGTCGCTTGCGCATGTCCGATAATCTGGATGAGGCAAAGATCTTCTATATCGATGTTGAAGGTCAGGAATCTGTGAAAATAGAAATCTCATTTCGCGATTTCCATGACTTCAATTTGGCCTACCACGTTGGAACTCCTATCACCCTAACAGGAAACGGTTCTGCCGTAGGTACCCAATTATTAATTACAAAAGTAACGGAATTGAAGAGCTTATTCGGTAATAGTAAACCGGGCACTCAAAATGGCTAGATTAAGTCGACAGAAGTAATTGCTCTCCTATTTCTTCTCCATTACGTCAGACAACAATCGATTTCTGAAGGAAGCTACAATGATCACTCCTCTGATCATTTGTAATCAGTCAATCATTGAACCCAATTTACCGAAGAGCAAAACAAGAGAATTATAGCTTCCGGAAAGGCCGAAGCTTAGCCCAATCAAATTGAACACCAATCCCGGGATCATCAGGTGCAACTGCGAGCCCATCCTCCAACACCAAAGGACGCGTTGTGTATTCATCAATGGGAAAGCTATGATGCTCTAACCATCCTGAATTCGGTTGTGCAGCGAGTAAGCTGACATGTAGTTCATGCATTCCATGGGAGCATAAAGACACGCCATAGAAACGAGCCATCTCTGCAACTTTTAACCAACCAGTAATGCCCAGGCAATTAGAGGCGTCCGGTTGAATAAATGACAGTTTCGACTGAGCAAATGCATAACTAAACTCAAGCATGGTATGCAGGTTTTCACCCATGGCTAAGGGGATCTTGGTAGCATCTGCAATTTTGCCAAAGCCGGCATAGTCATCGGGCAAGGTAGGCTCTTCGAACCAGAATATATCGTAAGGCTCCATCGCCTTGGAGCATTCAATGGCACCCGTAACCGTCATTGAATAGTTGGCATCCACCATAAAAGGCACCTCATCACCGATTTCCTTTCGGACTGCAGCGATGCGCTCTATATCTTCAGCAAAGTCGTCTTTTCCGATTTTTATTTTTACGGCATTAAACCCATTATCCAAAGCATTTCGAACACTCTCGGTAAGTTGCGGCACAGTATAGTCTAGATCAATCCCGCCATGATAAGCCTTACAGGTTGGAGCCTCTCCACGCAAATATTGCCAGAGTGGCTTTTCCGCCTGCTTGCAGCGAATATCCCAAAGAGCGATGTCCAAAGCCGATATGGCAAATGAAGCAATTCCACCACGGCCAACGTAGTGAATGTACCATTCGCAAAATTCGTTAATACCTTCGACATTGGTTCCATCCTGACCTTTCAGAGCAGGGTCAAGGTCTTGATCAATTAAGGCTTGAACAGCAGTACCACCTCTTCCTCCAGTATATGTATATCCAGTACCAGAACTTCCGTCATTCAGGTAAATACTGACCACTATCAACTCAAAATGCGTATGAAGCCCATGCTGCGCATCATATAGCGCTTCCTTTAATGGAACATTGTAGAGTTTGGATTCGATTCTGGAAATTTCGGACATGTGACAAGTAAGTCTTATGAATTAACGTCCCATCCATCCTCCATCTACCAGCAGCGTCGTTCCATGAACATAGTTCGCAGCATCAGATGCTAGAAATAATACAGGACCCTTAAAATCCTCGGGCTGTCCCCAACGTCCAGCAGGAATACGGCCGAGAATCTGTTCACTTCGAACAGGATCGTCCTGAAGTGCCTGCGTGTTATCAGTTGCAATATAACCGGGGGCGATCGCGTTTACATTTACACCTTTACCAGCCCACTCATTCGCTAAGGCCATGGTCAGTTGCCCGACACCCCCCTTGCTCGCAGCATAGCCAGGTACCGTAATACCTCCCTGAAAGGTCAGGAGTGATGCGGTAAAAACTATTTTCCCACTTCCACGTTCGACCATTTCTTTTCCAAACTCACGTGAAAGAACAAACTGGGCATTCAAATTCACCTCCATGACCGTATCCCAATATTCATCAGGATGTTCGGCTGCCGGTTTTCTGAGAATGGTCCCTGCATTATTAATAAGAATGTCGACCTGAGGGTGTTTTGCTTTCACGTCCTCGATAAACGAATACAGAGCTTTCCTATCCGAAAAGTCACAGTTATAGCCTGAAAATGATCGACCGAGTGCCTGAATTTCCTGCTCAACAGCACTGCCCGATGTTTCCATATGCGCAGCTACGCCAATAATATCAGCTCCGGCCTCAGCGAGAGCCACGGCCATCGCCTTTCCGATACCACGACTACAGCCCGATACCAGGGCAACTTTTCCAGTTAAATTAAATGGTTCCATGTTGTTTACATCAATCCTTCAAGAGGAAGTACGATAGATCCAATAATGCTAAAAATCAAACCAACGGTAGCCATGATCGTAGCCATGACTGAGAAATTCATTAAGGTCTCACCTTCGGTCATGCCACTCATTTTGTTAATGACCCAGAACCCACTATCGTTCATCCAAGGCACCGGTTTAGAACCGAAACCAATCACCATAGCCAAGTAGATCGGATGAAAAGCTAAATCCCCTGCCATAGGACCGAGAATACCGACTGAGGTAATCATCGCCACAGTGGCTGATCCCTGCACAGTCCGAATCATGGCTGTGAGAATAAAAGCCATCGGTAAAAACCAAAAACCATTGCCTACTCCCAGAGATGCAACCACTTCGCGAATGCCGGATTGTTGCAACATTCCGCCGAAAGCTCCACCAGCGCAAGTTATCATCAAAACGATACCACCACTGGCAAGGGCTGCTTGCATGGCTTCTTTGACAGCATTATTACCACCCTTCATTTTAAAGAGTGTAAAGAGGCCAATACAGGCACCAAGAGTCAGCGCTACATTCTTATCACCTAGTAAGCCAACCAAGTTAGATAACCACCCAGGGAGATTCATGCCTGCTGCACCAGCACCTCCAGTTAAAATCGTTTTACCCGACAAAAGGACCAAAGGAAGAACGATAGGCGCCATGGACAACCAAAGATTGGGAAGATTCGATTCATCAACCTCATCCCAACTTTGCATTTCGGTATCGCCACCTTCTTCCAAATCGCGGAATGGAATGGGTTTTTTCTTATTAATCCACTTGGCATAAAGCATGCCACTAAACGCGGCGATACCCCCAACGATGATTCCAGAGATCATCATCATGCCGATATCTATGCCGAGTTGCTCAGCTACAAATAAGGGTCCGGGCGTAGGAGGTATCTGAGAGTGTGCGATAGAACCTCCAGCAATGATCGCCAAAATGTATAGGCCATAGTTGCGTTTGGTGGAGGCAGCCAGGGCCTTTGCCAAGGGCACCATCAAATAAAAGACCGTATCAAAGAATACCGGTATACCCAGAAAGAAGCCGCTAGCGCCCATCGCTGCAGGAGCGCGTTTTTCTCCGAGGGCTTTCAAAATGGCTCGGACAATCCTAAGAGCTGCACCACTATCCAAAAGGGTCTTCCCAATGATGGATGCCATGCAGATTACAATTCCGATCTTTCCACACGTTACTCCGAACGCAGTCGCAACTCGGAGCCCGAAGGGTGAGTTCGCCAGACTGGTCGCCTCAGCGACCGACTTCCCTTCCCCCTGCCAAAAAGCCGATATCAGCTCGGGACTGGAAAAGGCCGCAACCGCCATGGCAGCGAGGGTCAGCGTAAAGAACGCATGGAGTTTAAATACCAGGATGCCAATAAAGACAATAGCAACCCCAATGAGAAGAACGAAGAGTGGGTCCATAGAGTGTAGACTTTGTTAGGAGATGGCTGCAATTGATGCACAAATTCCAGCGGTAATCCAAACAAATAAATCTCAACTCTTCGATCTAATAAAACTTGCTGACTTTTCTCAAATCAGTCCGCCCCTCGCGCGGGTGGTTTGACATTTCTAAGTGGAAGCATCTCTCCAAGATACCGTTTCACAAAATCAAACTCACTCTGACCTGCCAAATTGGTAAATTCCTGAGGATCGTTCCGGTGGTCATAGAGCTCCTCGGACCCATCCGCATACCGAATATATCTCCAATGAGCTGACCGCACAGCATGGTTCTTTAAACCCTGTGTCGTAATAACTCCACGGTTCGTTTCCACTTCGGGGTTTCGAAGAAGCGGAAAAAGGCTGGTACCTTCAAGGTGCTCCGGAGCTTCTAGCCCACAAAGATCGGCTATGGTCGGATAAAGATCCAACAAACTAACAGGCTGAGAAATCCGCGTACCTGCTTTCTCATTACGAGGATCCACAATAATCAAAGGCACATTCGTCGTCTGCTCCCATAGAGCGAACTTCTCCCAATGATGTTTTTGCCCGATGTGGTAACCATGATCCGACCATAGTATAATGATGGTATTATCAGCAAGCGGTCCATTTTCTAAGGCTCGCAATAAACGTCCGACCATCGCATCCGCAAATGTCATGGAAGCAAGATAGGCCTGCATGGCATGGCTGCGCAGGTTCTTATCCAGAATCCAGTCGTCCCATCTACTTCGAACCATTTTTCTTCCGGCTGCCGGCAAATCATCCAAGTCATCTTCAGGCTCCGGCAAAAACTCAATTTCATCGAGTGGATGCTGATCGAAATAAGATTGAGGTGTCCACCATGGCCAATGCGGTCGGTAAATACCTACTCCGAGGAACAGGGGTTTGTCGTGAGTCTTTGACAATTCTCCTTCAGCCCAGGAAACCACCTTGGCATCCCCCATCTCGGCATCTTCAATATCCAGGGGCGCCCAATCCCAACGACCTTGATAAAACATCTTTGTAGTATTAACCGGCCAGGATGCTGGTTCGACCTCGGGCGGCAGCTGTAGATTCCGCGAAGGGAAATAACCATCCCAGGGCTCAGGATCCAGATGTCCTTCGTAAGCAGATTCTCGAAGTGTATGCGCATGGTAGAGTTTACCTCCACGCACCGTCTTGTAACCTCCGTTTTGCAAAGTAACCGGAAGAGTCTCCAGATCCTTGGTAATATCCATTTTGCGCCAATCATGCCCATTGGCATAAATCCCCGTGCTCGAAGGCCTCAACCCGGTAAACAAACTTGATCGCGATGCATTGCAACCTGGTGCTGAACAGTAAGCATTGGTAAAGAGCATCCCCTGCTTCGCCAATTGATCCATATGTGGCGTTTTGACTCCTGGATGGTTATCCAGAAAACCCACCCAGTTATTCAGGTCATCCACTGCTATAAAAAGCACATTGGGACGCTCAGTCTGCGCAGCCAAAGAAAGCGACGCAAATAACAGAAGCAAACAGCCTGCTTTCTTGAAAGGTATCATGGGGTTCGTTTGGGTTCAGGAAGATTCTTAACAAAACCGGCGTCCATACGCTCGAGTTCAGCAAGCATCTTGGATCTCAATGCAGTTAAAGTCGATCGATAGGCTGGATCCAAGGCCAGGTTCGTTAATTCGTGTGGATCATTTTCGATGTCGTACAATTCCTCGATTTCATTCTCAACCAACGTCTGGATGTATTTATACTTTCCATACCTCGTAAAAATCCACCAATCCACATTCTGGTTAGGAATTCCCTGTTCTGGATCGACCAGAGTCAAGCCTCGATCCGTTTGCGGTCCAAAGCTGCGACTGAAATTCTCCTGAATCAACGGACGATCCCAGGTGATAACCGAGTCCTCCAGCAAGGGTCGAATATTGTCTCCATGCATTCTCCAAGGAAGATCAATCCCTGCGTAATCAAAAAAGGTAGGTACCAGATCAATCACATTAACCGGATGATCGATCACTCTTCCCGCCGAGGTACCATCGGGCAATCGAACAATAAAGGGCACCCGAATATTATCATCATAAGGAGCCACCTTTATCTCCATACCATGATGCCCCATCGCGATCCCCTGATCAGAGCTGAAGGCGATGATGGTATTATCGAGTTGGCCCGTAGCTTTCAAAGTCTCCAAAAGGTCAGCGACACCCTCATCAATAGAAAGCACCCCTTCGTTGTATTTCTGGACGAGCTTTGGAAGCGGCAGCTGTTGCCTTTCGTCTACAGGGACACCATCCGGACCCGGCGAGAACATCGAGTAGTTCTGCATATAGGTTGGCTTGGTTGGTCTCGGTGGATAGATATCCCCAGGCACCGGGATAGAATCCACGTCACTGTAATCACCCTCATGTCGATCAGCCGGAGTAAAGGGCGCATGCACGGCATCATAACAAAGCCAGAGCATCCAGGGCTTCTCGTGGTCTCGCTTCACAAAATCGACGGCATAGTTCGTGTAATTATCCGTGGAATGCCCACCTACGGGCGTGAAGTCGCCTTCATCGAATCGAAGTTTCTGGCCCCGAAAGTAATCCCCGCTTTTCTCACCACCCAGTCGTTCCCAGATAATGGAGTGATCCCACACCTGCCCATGACGATAGTCAGAAGCCAGATGCCATTTCCCAATCACCGCGGTGGTGTATCCATTGTCTCTAAATACCTCAGGCCACATGCGAAAGTCCTCCGTCTGATTGATCTTAGGATATTCAACGAAATCCAATCCCTGGATGCCATGCAGATGCTTACCGGTTAGGAACATGGCCCGACTCGGAGCACACCACGGGCCCGCAAAGGCGTGTTTAAAGCGTATTCCCTCTTCGGCCAGACGATCAATGTTAGGAGTTTTAATCCACTGCCTGGAATCTTCGTAAGCCGAGACCGTCCGGTGAGATTGGTCATCCGTGAAGATAAAGAGGATGTTGGGTTGCTTCTGTTGGGCTTTCAGCAGACCAAAGGATGAGCAACATAGAGTCAGGAAGAAGAGAGAGAATCGATGAAGAATCATAAAAACCTAATAGTGTGACATTCTCTACCAATTGAAGAGGAAAAAATGATTGGAACAGTTCAGGCAACATGAGGCCGTACGTTTAAGTCATTTACCCTGCCCTTAATATCGACTAAATACTAAGATTTCCTCAGGTAGATATAATAGGCGCCATTCGAATCACCCGACTCGAGATTCAGCCAGGCCTGTATCTTGTGTTCGCCTTCCGGCAAATAGACATTGAACCGTACTTCCTTATCACCGGGAGTCACAGCGAGGGTCTGATCATAATCCGCAGCCTTTAAGCGAACGGACCTTACTTCCATTACTTTCGTGGGCTCACTGGTCCGAGCATTAATACTATGAAGCGAAGGATCATAAGGCCCCAGCTCAACCGCTGTATTCATAGCTGCACCTGCATCCATAGGCCACCGGTGAACAGAAATCTCGTAACTGCCGCTTTCAACAATATCCACTGCCCAAAATCCATTTCCCTCCATCCCGGTTCGAACCATGTGTTGATTGTAAGGAATCGTATCACCATGCCAATTTTGAGAAGATAGCGTATACACCTCTTGCTTGGCTGCATCGACCACGAAGGGGACATAGGCTTCGGATCCCGGATAGATATCTTCCCACCAATCCTCATACTCTTCGCGCAGCTTTTTCACGACCTTGGGGTTTTCGGCTGCCACATCCGTTCGCTGTCCTGGATCTGATGCGATCTCGTACAACTCGTCCCCAACCATGCGCCACTGTTGAGTCATCACAGCATAATCTTTGTCTTTTATAAGGAAGCCATCGCCCACAAACTGACCGAATCTTCCTTGATGATGCACAAACAGTGTTCGGTCAGACCATGAATTGGGTTTCCCACGAAGTAGCGGGGATATATCCGTTCCATCGAATCTTACTCGTTTGGGCAATTTGAGATTACAAAGCTCAACCAGGGTTGGCATAATATCCACATGAGCAGTTAATTGAGGCACGTCGGTCCCGTGAACGAGGTTCCCTTTAGGCCAATGGATAAATCCTGCCGCTCGATGTCCACCTTCATAAGCCGAGGACTTCTTTCCGCGCATCCCGGAGTTGTACCCGGATTTCGGATATTCGGGATTCTCACCGAGTTCGTAACCACGCGTGGTTCCATTATCTGTCATGAAAACAATCATCGTATCCTCTGCGATTTCCAGATCTTCAAGCCGCTGCCTTAGCCCGATGATATTCTCATCAATCACTTGAATCATACCATAGAAGATAGCCCGAGCCTTGGGGATTCCAGCATCGAGATAGGGTTGCACATATTCCATCGGCACATGGGAAGGCCCATGGGGTGCATTGGTAGCCAGATAGACAAAGAACGGCTCTTCTTTGTTTTCTTCAATCCAATCACCCGCCTCACGAAACCAGACGTCCGTGCAATACCCTTCAACCTGCTCGGGCACTCCATTTCTGAAATAGGTATCATCGTAGTAATCGTTATTCCAGTAATCAGGCGTTTCTCCAACAACTCCTCCCCCATGAATGAGTGAATGATCGTAACCACGATCTTGAGGCCGAAATGGGTAGTTATCGCCCAAATGCCACTTACCAAAGGTAGCCGTTTTATAGCCACTTTCCTTAAAGGCATCTCCCAAGCTTACTTCGTCCTTCCGCAAATGATTCCGTCCCCCATAAGTAAGCCAAACCCCTACCCTGGAGGAATAGCGTCCGGTCTGCAGAGCCGCACGTGTGGGTGAGCAGGTAGGATCGACATGAAAATCAGTCAATCGCACACTTTCGGCATGTAGCGCATCGAGTCCCGGCGTTTTGATATCTGGGTTTCCATGAGCCGCAATATCTCCGTAACCCTGGTCATCCGTTATGATCACGATGACATTGGTTTTGACCTGATTAAATCCAAGGACGGGAGATTTACCTCGTTGGGCCCTACAGGCCACGTTGAGAATACAGAGAAGAATTAAAAACAGCGTAGAGAGGTGCTTCATTGCCATCGAAAGATAGGTGACTGAAGGACAGCATCAAGCACCACTTAACAGCTGTCGGCACATTCTCTTCGATGAGTTCTTTATTTTAAGGGTCTTTTTCCTTCTGACCGTTTTAGTATCACTTTCCCTCAATCGTGTGAGAATCTCGACTTTTGGTTCGCACTAGGTGGAAGGCACTGTTTTTCTGAATACTTTAAAACTCATTAATACCCCGATTTACTCTGTCTCTATGAAAATCATTACCATCCTTTCGCTGCTATTTATGACCTCTTTGGTATGGGCGCAACCTGCCATCACCATGGAGACCAAGGTTACCCATGGTCCACTCCTGGGACGCCCGGGCAAAGACACCATGAGTATCTGGATGCGAACCAATGGCCCCACCAGCGTATCCGTCACCTACGGTACTCATCGCCACATTCTGGACCAACAATCCGCCCCGGTTGAAACTAAAGCTGAAAATGATTTCACAGCCGTGGTAAAGCTAACGAATCTGGAGCCAGATACCTTGTATTACTACCGGACTGATACGGGCCGAGGGGGCAGCTTCCGCACTTTCCCTGAAGCGGACGACTACCGAAACGAAGAATACAATCCTGAAGGACTCTTCAATTTCCAGTTCCATGCAACTTCCTGCATCAATCAGAATCCCGGCTCCGGTGCAGGCCCCGATCTACCCTCCTACGACATTCTCAACGAACAATGGACGGACAAAGTACTTTTCGGCATCAACAACGGAGATTTCATCTACGAGGAAGACCGCGACTTCACCATAGAGGCCTGGCGTCATCAAGTGGGACTCGATAGAGCGGACGTACCAGAAGTGCTCGACCTCGCACCGTCCATCGTGGGCGTCTGGGAAAACTACAAAACCTACCTATCACGTGGCATGAACCTGATGGAATGGCATCAAAACGTACCCAACGTTTACACCTTCGATGACCATGAACTGTTGAACGATATTTATGGCACCAACGAAATTGGCCTGGTCAACCGACGCGCCGTCTTCCGCGATCCCGGCGTCAAGGCCTGGCACGATTACGTGGGTTGGGCCAATCCTATGGAGCACGAAGCCGATGCCTACTTCGGCCGCGGTAAGTTCGAAAAAGGCAGTGACGTGCTATACGATCCAGAAGCAGATTTCACGGACATGAACATGGAAGACTTCTCCACCTTGCATGTGCATTGGGGCCATGGAAATCTCGACGGAACACTCAACATGTCCTTGGACGTGGCACCACCACCCAATCCCAACTCTGCCGTCTACGGCGTCGTGGAAGTCATCGACAAACACCGACTGCGCATAACGCCTGAACCCAAGATTTCGAATGAAGGCACCTACTCAATCGGCCGCAGAAGTTATGGTTCCTTCAAGGTGGCCAACTGTGAATTCTTCATGCTGCAGACCCGGCCTCACCGCTCCCTCCACATCCTGAGTGAGCCCTGGCAAGAAGGAGCCACCATTTTGGGTAAGCAACAATTCGAATGGCTTAAGGAAGGCATCAAGAACTCCACCGCCGATTTCATTTTCATGGTCTCCTCCGTCGACTTTGTAGTTCCTCACACGGGTTCCGGTGGCGGTGCAGACAAAAACACCTATCCTAAGGACGAAGCCTGGACCGTTTTTCTCGAAGAACGCGATGAGCTCATCGAATTCTGCGACGAAAGAGATCCTAAACAATTCTTCGTAATCACCGGCGACCTGCACAACAGCTTCGCTATCCAGATAACCGACAACATGTGGGAATTTGCCGCTGGCCCAGGTAACTCGGTTAATCACATGCCCCTGCAAGACGAAGGTGGCCGCCCTGTAAATGGAAAGTGGACCTATCAGGATCGCGAAGTAGATATCAAATGGTCGACCTATGCCTATTCCGAGGCACCGCGCCTGGAACGCCTCTATCCGACCTTTTGCATCGCACAAGTAAACAACGTATTCAACAACCCGCTACAACGCGGAGGCGAACGCTGGGTAGCGTATCCGAAACCCCACGTGCTATTTAAATACTACGATGGTTATACGGGTGAGCTCATTTATGCTCAACCCGTCCACGCCCGATAGGTTCAGCAGGTGTGTGTAATGGATTTAAGCTTGAGTTGGATTGGGTACCTTCAGGAACACAGGAAACTCACTAAACTGAAAATCACACACACCTTCGGGCCAAGATGCCGCCTTTGGTTTCCTCACCGTTCACCAAATCCAACATCTTGACTCCGTGAACCTACCGGGAAGTCGCAGGCGTATCGTATCTCAAAGTATGCTTGCTTGGTCACAGCTGGCCAGCCCCGCCTATCGGATCGCGGGCGAATCGTAACTGACAGATCTTCCTTCTTCCTCCTACTCTTTGCCTTCCTCTTCCAATAGACCAGATTACTGATTACCGGTCACTGATCACCGATTACCCCTCCATCCCGACACCTGAACACTAGTCACCGACCACTGCTTTCTACTGACCTCCCCACCATGGACCCATCTCTAATACGCGAACCACCCAAGACATTCCTGGGAACGCTGAAGGAACTCGGGCCCGGACTCATCGTGGCTGCGGGGATTGTCGGATCGGGTGAGTTGATTGCTACCACGGCGACGGGAGCAGAAGCGGGCTTCTGGTTGATGTGGCTAATCATCGTCGGCTGCGTGATTAAGGTATTTGTCCAGGTTGAGATAGGTCGCTATGTTATATTAACAGGTCGCACGACTTTGGAAGGTATCAATAGCCTACCGGGTTTTCGCTTCAAAGGCGTCCACTGGATCGCCTGGTTCTGGCTGCTCATGTATGTGGCTACGACGGCACAGCAGGGCGGTATCATCGGCGGCGTAGGACAGGCTTTAAGTATCAGCGCACCCATTACCGAGCAAGGAGTCACCTTCAACGATGCCGCGGAGGAACAAGTAATGGCCAAACTGGCTCTGGCCAGTGGAGAAGTAAGCGAGACGCAGCTGGCGGCGATTGCAGCCCCACTCCCTGATCCTGGTATCGACATCTTCTTTTGGGCGTTAGTGATTTCGGTTCTCACCGCCATCATTCTATTTTTCGGGAGATACTCAGCCATAGAGACCATCGTAACGGTGTTCGTCGCTGGGTTTACTGTGTTTACTCTAGTCAATCTGGTGATGCTCCAGATGAATCCGGAATGGGCGGTGAGCTGGGAGAGCATCAAGCAAGGGTTATCCTTCAAGCTGCCCCCGGCCCAAGCAGGGATCGATCCTGTCGTAACCGCCCTCGCCACCTTCGGGCTCATTGGAGTTGGAGCTGGGGAGCTCGTCTACTATCCGTACTTCTGCCTAGAGAAAGGTTATGCAGCCTGGATCGGCAAACGGGAAGATACACCTGTCTGGAATGAACGCGCCAAAGGCTGGCTTCGTGTCCTCCGTTGGGACGCCGTCCTTTCGCTTGTTGTTTATACGTCGTCCACTGTCGTCTTTTACCTACTGGGCGCTGCGGTGCTTAATCGAGCGGACCTGCACCCTAAAGGCATGGAAATGATCCGCACGCTCGCCGCGATGTACGAACCGGTGTTTGGCAAGTGGGCCGTTGAACTGTTCCTGATTGGCTCGGTCTTTGTCCTCTACTCTACCTTTTTCGTGGTCAATGCTAGCAAGGGACGTGTCTTTTCCGATGCGCTGGTCATCTTCGGTTGGCGTAAACGAAATCCAGCAACAGATTACCTGTGGATCAAGTGGTTGTGCCTGGGATTCCCGCTGGTCAGCTTCCTCTTCTTCTGGCTCTACCCAAAACCCAAAGAGCTCGTCCTACTCGCCGGCACTATGCAGGCATTCATGCTACCCATGCTTGGTTTTGCCGCCATCCATTTCCGTTATAAACACGCTATTCTGGCCCTTAAACCTTCAAAGGCATGGGATTTCTTTTTATGGCTCTCTGCTTCGGGTTTACTCGTGGCAGGAGTCTGGCTGGCCTGGTCCAAAATAGCTGGCGCCTTTGCTTAGGCCATGGATTAAGCCTTGAATCGGCAGTGGCGCGATAGAGTCAGGTTTTTTTAGAAGAGCCAGTTGCCTTCCTGATTCTCAAGCTTATGTCATAAGGCATGCTAACCGTTAGCCATCTCTCAAAAGCATACCGTAAGCGCAAGGTATTGGACGACGTGTCCTTCACTATGGGCGCGGGCGAGCGAGTAGCTCTCATGGGGCCTTCCGGATCTGGTAAGTCCACATTACTCAATTGTATTTCCGGTTTAGATGCCCCGGATGAAGGCTCAATCCAACTCAACGGACAGGACATCGTTCAGCTAAGCTCAGACGATAAAACCCTACTGCGCCGCAAAACGATAGGTTCAATTTTTCAATTCTTTCATTTGCTCCCATCCATGACTGCAGTGGAAAACGTTTGTCTTCCACTACAGCTGAATGGCTTTTCCAAAAAAGATCAATTGGAGCGAGCAGAGAAGATGTTGGAACAAGTCGGCGTTTACAATCGCGCCCATGCCTTCCCACGGGAAATGAGCGGAGGAGAAATGCAACGCGTTGCCATAGCACGCGCCTTGGTCGTCGAACCCACTCTGTTGTTAGCCGACGAACCCACAGGAAACCTGGATGCTGAAAATGGAGACCGAGTATTGGATCTCTTGGAACGGCTGTCCGAACAGCACCAAGTGGCCTTACTGCTGGTAACCCATCAACCCGAGACAACGCGGATCTGCCATCGAAACTTGCACATGACGGATGGGAAGCTCAGCGCAAAGAACACGCCGACCCAAAATCCATCTTCCTGAAGTGAATCCAGCACTATCAGTACGGTCTTTTCTTACACTTTGGATGAGGACCAGCTTTCGTCACTGGGCAAGACACAAAGTGCAATTTACTATCCTAGTTGCCATTCTAGCCTTGGGTGTCGCTTCTTTTCTTTCTATCCGCATGGCCAATCGAGCGGCTATTCAAGGATTTCGTGGATTCACCGAATCCATCACAGGAAGCTCCGACCTAACATTGAATGCTCAAGGTGACCGCTTCTTGACCAATTGGTTACCAGAAGTTAGATCCGCACTGCAGGAGTATCCCATAGAAATAGCTCCTGTATTGGAAATCCAAGCACGCATTCAAGGTACTCAACTTAAAGCCACTGACTTAGGGTTCCCCATCACTATTATCGGCATTGATGTCGTGGGCATCTCCAACGTACAATACGCTGGAAATGGTGGCCGACTCCTGAACACCGAAAGCATCCAAAAAGGCTACGATTTATTCGAAGTCATCAGCGAGCCTCGCTCTATTTTTATCTCCTCCGGATTGGCTGAACAATTTTCCGTAGAGAGCGGAGACTCCATATCCGTTTTGATAAATGATCGAGTAACAAACCTGAACATCCGGGGCATCCTACCGGCCAACCGTTTGGGCGTAGAGATGCCAGCAAGCTTAACTGTCATGGATCTACCAGCAGCCATGGACCTCCTCCGTGATAATGAAGCAGTTACACGGGTTGAGCTAATACTTGAATCGGAGAAAGCCGTTCGATTGACACAAATACAATCTATAGAATCTAAATTAAGGAACATGGCAGCGGGTCGCTGGAATGTAACCTCCCCTCAAGGCGAACAGAAATCAAATGCCATGATGACCTCCGCTTTCAGGCTTAACCTGGCCATTCTTTCCCTCATCTCGCTTCTCGTAGGTATTTACCTCATCACCCAGTCAATGGATGCGGCCGTTATTCAAAGAAGAAAGGAGATGGGCATTCTCAGGGCACTGGGCGTACTGCCGTCTCAGATTCGCAACCTTTGGTTGATCGACTTGTTTGTGTTTGGCTTCCTTGGGAGTTTACTGGGGATTCTATTGGGATGGCTTGCAGCTCAATCGGTAGTTGTAGGCATTGCAAGGACCGTCAATGCGCTCTATCTAAACAGCACAGCCACGAGCGCCCAATTGAATATGAGCGACTGTGCCTACGGTCTTCTACTTGGATTTGTAGGAAGCTTGATAGCGGGATTGTTTCCTTTGTCTGTGGCCAATCAGATACAACCCTCCAAAATCCTGGCTAGTGGCCGTCAGGAAATTAGTCGCAGTCGATTTCCTTTCCAACGCTTAGGATGGGGTCTCCTGTTAATGGGTTTTGCAATGTCTCAATTTCCCGCTATCCAATTCACTGCGAATAGCCCACTCCCCGTGTTCGGCTATATTACGGCTTTTACTTGGCTGATCGGCGGTTCGCTAGTACTTGCGGGATTGATGGCTCCCGTTGGACGCGTCTTGCGACGGGCATTTGCATTTTCCATCGGAGGAAATCTTGGTTTTGGAAAACTGAGGACTCCTGGCAATCGTCACCGATTGGCTGTGTCGGGATTATTCATAGCCGTGGGCATGGCCGCCAGTATGACCATACTTGTCGGAAGTTTCGAGGCCACCGTTCTTGGCTGGATGAATAATCGATTCCAGGCAGATCTCTATGTGTCCAATAAGGCCTTCACAGGAGGAAGCTCTACCCAGTATGTGAGCGAAGAAACGGTCAATGAACTCACACAGGTTGATGAGATCGCTGAAGTTTCACCTTCCCGGTATTTGAACATCCAATACAAAGGCCGCCCTGTCTTCTTAGTGGGATTTAAAAGCAAATTAATGGGGAGCCATGAGTCCTTCCTTTGGATCAACGAACCTCTGCCCATTGAACAGATACCCGCTGAAGCTGATTCCTGGGTGATCAGCAATGAGGCCTTTCAATACCGATTTGGACACGAAGTCGGGGATCTCATTTCTATCCCAACTCCCTTAGGAGATAAACGACTATGGATTCGAGGCGTTAAAGCCGACTATGGTAGCGACCGTGGTAGCATCTTGATCGACGAAGCAGACATGCGCGCCTGGTACGGCACACGAGATTATTCCAATCTCAGTTTATATCTAAAACCCGACCGCGATGCAGATTACCTGGCCATACAACTAAGCGAACGATACCCGCATCTAGCCATAAGAGAGCAAGAATCTCTTCTGAAGAATGCGATTCGCATCTTTAACGAAACCTTTGCTGTGACCTACGCTTTGCGTCTGCTGGGGTTGTTTGTTGCGGTCGTGGGGTTGGCGCTGGCATTAATGAATATCCTTAAGGAAGACGCAGCAAGCTTGGCGACGCTCAATGGACTGGGTGTTCGGCGAAAAGAACGGGCGTCCATTACCGCTTGTGAAGGCTTGGGCATGACCTTGATCGCCAGCATGGGTGGGATCCTCCTAAGCTTAGGACTCGGCTGGCTATTAGTCTATGTCATCAACCGTCAATCCTTTGGCTGGACTCTCCAGTACACCATTCCTTGGCCCAGCATCCTTGGCTTGGGCATTATATTACTCCTACTGGGCTTTGCTGTCAGCTGGCTCGTCGGTTGGTTTAACGGAAACACCAAACCCCTGCAGGAAGAATGAAGGCAGGCGTTTCTTTAAATTACCTCTGGATGGCTTTTATCTATTTCTGTTGCAGCCATGCCTGGGCAGCGGTTCCAGAATTCACAACGGAGGGATTTCGCGTGCCACAACCAGGGACAACGCTCGAGTTTCCCCGCGATCACGGAAGTCATCCAGACTACAAAATCGAGTGGTGGTATCTCACGGGACACCTGCAATCCAATGATCAAAGAACCTTTGGTTTCCAAGCCACATTCTTTCGCTTTGCCGCGCCCCTGAAACGAGCACCTTCAGCAAGCGCTGCCTTTGGAAGTAACCAACTGTTTTCATCTCAGGTAGCCCTCACAGATATAGAAGGAAATCGTTTTCTTTTCGATGAACGTTTAGATCGCAATGGCTGGGACGCTTCAGCATCCACTGAAGGCTTGGGACTCCGGCATGGTCCATGGACACTCGAGATGATAGATACCACGTCGGAGCAAATGCAGCTTCAGTTTCACATTGGAAGCCAGGCACAATTGGATTTAGAATTACTCCCAGCAAAGCCCAAAGTAATCTTTGGTGAAGATGGAACTTCACGCAAAGGCACGGCTCAAACCGCCCGGAGTTATTACATCACTTTTCCCAGGCTCAAAGCAACCGGCACCCTAGCGCTTGACCGGAAGCAATTGGAAGTCACCGGAGAAGCATGGATGGATCACGAAATTGCCAGCCAGCAACTCAGTGCAGACTTACAGGGTTGGGACTGGACGGCGATTCAACTCAATGACGGTCGCGAAATTAAAGCCTACATCCTGAGACAAGAAGATGGCACTGCATCCCCTTTCTCACGCTTCATATGGATTGGTAAGGACGGTGAGACCCATTACGCCGGCCCAGAATCCTTCACATGGGAGCGCGTCAGCACCTGGCAGAGTCCAGAGAAGGATGCCACCTACCCGACCACGGTTAGGCTTAGCACCATCGACCCAGAAAGCGGTCAAAGGATTTCCCTGACACTTACTCCCAAACTCGATAACCAGGAAGTCCGTGGAGAGCTCAACGGAACCTATTACTGGGAAGGAGCTTGCGAGGTCCAAAACCCTGAAGGGATAAGCTTGGGACAAGCCTACCTTGAATTAGCAGGTTATCATGATTCTCTTGGAAATAAATTGCGGTAAATAATCAAGGGACTGCTTTCTATTTGTCCACATCCTCGGATTAAACTCCCCTAGGTATATGCCTTCATCTATCGCATTGCTCCGCGGCATCAATGTCAGCGGTAAAAACAAGATCTTCATGGCGGACTTAAAGGATCTTTTTATAAACTTGGGCTGCGAATCGGTTGCGACCTATTTGCAAAGCGGTAATGTGGTGTACCAATCAACAACGGCTATTTCTGCGAAAGATATCCAGTCTGCTATATCAAAGCAATTCGGGCTGGAGGTTCCCGTTCTAATACTCGCGGCTGATCGATTAAAGACGCTTATCCAGAACAATCCATTCCTCGAAGATGGAGCCAATACTGCCCATTGCTATGTCACCTTTCCTTGGGAGTCGCCTGATGAAGAGACCGCCTCAAACGGCACCCTACCCGCCAATGAAACAGGCCGCTTTTCGCTTAAGGACGATCTCATCTATATTTGCTGCCCCGATGGTTATGGTCGGACCAAGATCCACAATTTATTTTTTGAGAAGAAGCTCCAATTATTGGCTACCACACGTAACTGGAAAACCGTGAACGCCCTGTTGGAATTGAGTAAACAATAAATATCTTTAACAGAAGGTAACAAAGGTCTCTAGACATTCCTCCGTTACCCTAGGTGCCTTTTGTTCAAACAACCAAGTCCCTCGCCTCTCGCTTCTCGCCCTTCGCCCCGTTCAATATACCATTGTAAGCTCCGATTAATTTCTCAGCCTTGCACAATACAAACGCCATGTCGGAAGATCCCTTAAACGAACCCATCATTCAAAGCACCATTGTTCGCATGAACAAGGACGGTGCGGTTGAGACTGAACATGACCACATTGCCGTCGAAGAGCCGTTGGAAATTCGCATTGGAAATAAACCTTTTGTAGTCACCATGCGTACGCCGGGGCATGACGAAGATCTCGCTGTTGGATTCCTAGTGACTGAAGGCATAATCAAGAAGCGATCTGATATCAAACAACTCAGCCGCTGCCCCACCTCTCCTACACCCGACAACACTTTACGAGTCGACCTGATACAAGACGCGATACCTGAAGGCGTTAAATCCAATCGACACGGTGCAATTGCAGCGAGTTGTGGCGTGTGCGGAAAAGCATCCATCGACGTCATCCAAAATCAATTTCCCCCGAGTGATAGTTCTTTTCAATTCAATCGCCAAACGCTCATCGAATTGCCCGACAAGCTAAGAGAATCACAAACCGTTTTCGATCAAACGGGCGGACTTCACTCTGCCGGACTATTCGACCTGGAAGGCAATCTTCTCTTCCAGCGTGAAGACGTTGGACGCCACAACGCCTTGGACAAAGTCATCGGCCACGCTTTTCTCAACGACCTCTGGCCACTCGACGAGCATGTGCTCATGGTGAGCGGGCGTGTGGCATTCGAGATTATGCAGAAAGCTCTCGCAGCTCACATCGGCCTGGTCGCCGCTGTTTCTGCCCCGTCATCCCTGGCCATTTCTTTCGCCCTGGAAAGCGGCCAAACACTGGTTGGCTTTCTCCGCAACGGAAAGTTTAATGTCTACTCGCATCCGCAGCGGATTGGCTGACTATTCATGTCTATTCTATTAAAACAGAACCCTACATGAGCGATCAGCACATAAAGGCCATAATGGAACTCCGTAAGCGAGATGCGGAGGCTGCTAAGTCGGAGGACTTTGAGACGCTGCGCTCCATCATGTCTGACGACGCGGTTATGTTGCCTCCAGGCGGTAAGCGTCTGGAAGGAAAGTCTGCTATCGATGAGGCATTTGGGTCTTCAATACAAAAGGGAAACAAGATGATTTTATTTCGCTCCCTGAAGAGAAAGTGACCAATTGTGCCTTTGCCGGCGAAGACTTCAACACCCTCTACATAACTACCCAGCAGGGGCTATTTGTGGCGAAGCGTTAATACAGGCTATAGGGCTTCACTCCATTAATTCAGCCAAGGTGCGTATCCTGACATAGTCAGAGCAGGCTCATTGGCTTTCTTCATTTCTTCCTTGAGAGCCTGCGTCATCGATTCCCGGATACGCTTATAAGCTTTATGATCATAGAAATTGATCAGCTCATCCGGGTCTTTTTTGAGATCGAATAGCCAAGGCGAATCCTGATTGGAGAGCACCAGCTTGTAATCATCTGATACGGCAGCGACCCACGGCGGACTCATCGTCGTAGCCCGAATATATGCGATATGATCTTCATCTACCACCTGCTTGCTATTCTCAAACCAATCTGAGCGGTCTCTACCTTGCGTGCCAGGAAGCTCATCTTCGATTCCCAGCATCGATAGAAATGTGGGGCCCACATCAACCGAAGTCATAACCGAATGAATAACCTTGCCTGCCTTTACCTGTTTCGGGCTCTTCACAAGAAAAGGCACTTTCGCAGACCCTTCAAAGGGCACACCTTTGTTGTGGCGACGGTGTTCACCCATGAGGTCTCCATGATCGGAAGTCAGTACCACGATGGTGTCATCTTCCAGTCCTAGTTTATCCAGCTCGGCAATCAGTCGGCCGATATTGTCATCGATACACTCAATCATACCAAAGATGGCTGCGAATTGGTCCTGGTTGATTTCACGATTTTTAATGTAGTTATTCCCTGAAAAACTACTCCACCCAGGTGCTTCCTCCTCGGTCTTGAACATAGTCTTCGGCGCTTCAAATTTGAGTCCTTTATATTTATCCCAGTAAGGTTCGCGCACCGTGTTGGGGCCATGAGGGTCTGGAAGACTCAGCATCACGCAAAATGGATCGTCCTGGTTCTTTCGGATGAAATCCAAAGTGCGATCCATAAGAAAATCTGTGGCGTAGGATTTTTCATCTGCATCGCCAACTTGGTAACCGGGTATACCATCTCTTCCCTTGGGTGCGTCCACCTTTGCTCCATCATGCGTTTCGGCAAACTTCTTATAATGGCCACGGTTGAACATGAAACGATTATCTGCCCAACCAAAATTGCGCTCAGGCTCCCACTGCGGCTTCCCTACACCGTCCAAATGCCATTTGCCGATATAGCTGGTGGCGTAGCCATTGTCGCCAAGGATATCTGCGATGGTCGTCATATGACCGTGCATCGGGATATCATTAGTGGGCACTCCGGTCAGGTGAGGCATCAAGCCAGTGACAAAGGCAGCTCTTGAAGGTGAGCATACAGGAGAAGATACGTAGAAACTGGTGAGGAGTGCACCTTCGTCAGCCAACGCATCCATATGTGGCGTATCTACTTTAACCCCCTTGCCCCATACGAAGGCCTGATCTTCTGACAGATGCTCTCGATAACATCCCAGCGTCCGGAAATTATGCTCGTCCGTCATGACGATAACCAAGTTGGTTTTTGCAAGAAGACTGAAGGACGGGAGAAGAAAGAAGAGAAAGAGATGGAGATAGATGCGCATGAGAAACGGTGTCAGTTGTCAGGTGTCAGTATAGCGCAGTCGTTGTGTAGATCGTTGTGGATGTTGAAATTTAGAGCGAGTGAAAGAAATCATGAATCCATGCCTGAACACTGACACCCGACGCCTTTACACTCCGAACATAAGGACGATTACTTCCTCGCTGCCCAAAGGAACCCCTGGGTCAGGAGGTTAATAAACACTGGATCGCGGAAGGTATCGTCGGAGTGACCATAAGTCGTTCCAAATACGCGGGTACCTTCAAAATCGTTTACCCAAATAACCGGGTGAGCTTTGCCGTCTTTCTCACTGACAGAGCTAGCAAGTGAAGTCGCGCCAGGCCAAAGCTTTTCTATGATGTAAAGCTCATCCATGGGAGTGACCCAATCTTTGGGTGTCCCCTTAAGAGCTGGATGGTTTGGTTTTTCCAGCTTTACGGCATAATTACTTTTGTGGTCGTGGCGCTTGCTCGTCACTCCGAGAAACTTTCGCCAATCATTCGCGTCAATATCACGATAAGTATGCATGGCACAATGAATGACTATCGCAGGTGTTCCAGCATTCTTGTGACCGTCAGATACCGTCTGGATGTAAGATTCATCAGTCACCTGAGCAAAACACTCGTTATGAATAACGATATCGTAAGGCTTGGCCCAATTGGGATCTGCATAAAATTCTGAATGGTGATCTTTGCTCGTGCCGCCCTCGTGCAGGATGGTCCAATTGACATCGACCTCTTTGCTGATGCCTTCCGTCATAGCACTCGTTTGGAAGTGATAGTTATGGCAGCAGCCACCGGTTATAATCAGAGCCTTGATCGGCTTTTTGCCATGGTGATCAGCCAATACGGTGAGAGCCGAACCACTTGAGATTACGGTGAAAAGTAGAATGCGAAGTAACTTCATAGGTGTAGATTTTAAGTTCTTGGCTGAAGCTAGCAGTCCAAATAAGATTTGCATAGGAAAAGTTTTAGGTGATTAACCACTGATAGCATTGATGAACACTGATTCAATAGGCTCGAGAAACAGGCTCCGAATCACTCAATGGGTCTAAAGTACAGCATGAAAGTATCAGTGTAAATCGGTACTATCAGTGGTTTAACTTTGATAAATTCCCGGATTATTAATTAACGCTACTTACTGGGCGAAACCGTGTAGACCTTCTCAACCCCTTCAATCAGGCCTCTTTCCCGTAGTTCAGGAAGAAGGGTATTAACCCAGATTTCACTTTCATAAAAACCAGCACGCTGTTTAGCCATATTAGCCTTACTGGAATACTGCCGGCTCCATACAAAGAGGTTCTCGTCTCCCATAGTGCGATAGGCACTCAGAATCTTGATACCCGCCTTTTCTTGCGGCTCTACCAGTTTGTCGTGAAAGAAACGTTCCCACTCATCCATTTTTCCCTCGGGAATCTTATAGACACGCACCTCAATAATCGGACCTTCGTGATGTGCAGCGGAAAGAAAGAGACCGCCAAAAATTAGTTTTATAAAAACCAGGAGTAACAATGAGCGTAACTGTAATTTCATACTGAGAAGGTGCCTACTTTTCTGCCCAATGGCAATGACCGATCCTAAACAAACAAATTCATTAACCTGCCAACATGCAGCGTTAACCAAAAAAAGATGGCCCCTACGCAGACATAGGGGCCACCTCGAACCAAACTAGAACTCAGAATAAATATTAGAAACTGAAGGTGTTGGTTAGAAACAAGGTCTTCTGCTGCGAATTGCGAATAACGGCGATGTTTCCATCTGGGTTGATCGCGACCGGAATCGGATCATTGTCACCAAACGCATTGCGGAAGTTGAACTGAAACTTCCAATCGATCTTGTCATCCCAGATAGGCGACGATAGCTGAAGAAGATATCCCCATTCAACTGTTCAGGTCCCAAGAACGGACTCGCCAGGTCAGGAATGACTTGTCCATCCGAGCTAAAGATATTGGGATATCCAATTGCATTGCGGTCTTGCCAACGAACACCACCCCCTGCCGTAAAGCCCTGAAGCAGGCCATCGGCGAAATTACCAAGCGCACCATTGGATTCGATATTCAGTGCATAAGGGAGAATTTCCTCCATGGTGGTTGCCCCGGTATCTTCAAATAATTGAGAAGTAATCACCTGAATAGCCGATCCAACATCGCGGAGAGGCGTTTTGAGACGACTACCAGCAAGCGTGTTGGTTGCCTGGTGACCAACGGAATCACCTTCTTCAATGGTGAAGGGTGATAAAGTGACGGTATCGTCCTCGTCTTCGTTTTGGGCAAAAGCGAAGAGAGGAACAGTCAGCAAAATGCCGACGAAGAGGGAGGGGATTCGGAATAATTTCCTGTTCATTTTGTTCTGTTTGGGGTTTGGGGTAAGGTCTCAGTCGACCGTTTATTGAGGTTTAGCAAAAAGCGAATACCAATGTACACGCAGCAATTGCGTCTCATTGATGAGGACCACTTTGGAGGAGGTCTGCTAGGGTATCATGGGGAAATAAGGAGGAGAGGAAAGAGATAGGCTAAATAAGTAAATACTACCTACAGGGGATGAACAAACATTAAAAGCAACTCCTAGATGCGTCAAGAAATTTCTATTCGTTAAAGCGGTGAGATTGCTTTAATTTAACACCCTAGTTAGCGGTAATTAATGTTAAGAGAAACTACTACCAATCCAAACGACTCCACCCTCAGAGCAATTAGATAAGCCCATTCGTTAATTTTGAAAACAGCTTCACCCCACGGGTAATAATAAATACATGATCCTACCTGGGGCCGTGACGATTTATTTCAGAAGCGACATTAGATTCCCCGGGGGTTTCACCACGAAACGACTGATCTTCAAAAATCCTCAATCCAGTTTCGTTGTGAAATTGATCTTCCGATATACGATCCGGATTGGAGTCACCCGTTTCAAGCCGCCATACTTTGAGCACACCTGACAAGGCTCGCTGCACCCCCTTGTGTTTGCCGTCCTCTATCAAATTGTGCAACTGATGGGGATCATCCTGAAACCGATAGAGCTCAGCCGCTGGTCGCGGTGCTAAGAACACATCTTTCTGGGCATCACTCAAGCCATTCGCTTTATGCGTTTCTAATAACTGTACAAATGACGGAGATCTCACCGAGTCAGCCGGCCCCTGCCACGCGGACTCGGTTCTATAGTTCTCGATGTACAACCATTGATTGGTTCGAATGCTTCTGGCAAGTGCTTCATAGTCATGCCAATTGTGCTCCGAGAAAACATACTGTCTTATGTCTGTTTGGATATTTTGAAATAAAGGAAGCAGACTCACCCCTTGAAACGTTTCATTGGGCTCTGCATCGGCGACATCCAGAAATGTGGGTGCGAAATCAATGACACTCACCAGACTATCACAGGTACCCGGATCACTAATACCATCTGGCCAATGCGCGACCAAAGCGGTCTTCATCCCAGAATCATGCAGGCGGGTTTTAGCTCGCGGAAAAGGTCTGCCGTTATCCGCCAAAACCAAGATCAGCGTCTCATCTAATACCTCTTGCTCTTCCAGTTCCTTGACGACTTCCCCTATGAAGTAATCGAACCGTGTTATCTCATTATAGTAACTCGCCAGGTCCTGACGAGTCTCTGGCGTATCAAGCAGGAAGGGAGGTACTGTTACATCCGACAATCCAGTCATGGGGCCATAAAGCTCTTCTACCCACTCATCGTCTGCCTCCCATTGACGATGGGCATCGTAAGCAGCAAACCAAAAGAAAAACGGCTGATCGTCAGGACGTGCCCGTGTGATATCGACCCAATTGGCCTCCCCGCCTCGATTACCTTCCACACGTCCTCCATCATGGTGATCCCAAAATTCCTCATGCGTAGCATCCTCACGCTTCATGTGGTCCTTGCCCGACAAAGCCGTGTAGTAGCCCTCGTATTGCAGTAGTTCAGGAATCCAAGGCAGGTGATCTGCGATAGGCAGATGCAGTTCTGCGGCCTTGCCATTGTTGTGAGGATAGCGACCTGTGATAATACTGGCACGGCTTGGGCTACAACTACTGGCCGTTAGGTAGGCATTGGTGAACTTAATGCCATTTGCTGCCAGCGCATCGATATTGGGTGTGCGCACTCCGTCGTTGCCGTAACAGCCGTAGTCATTCCAACTCACATCATCAGCAATGAAGACGATGATGTTGGGTTGACCCTGGGCAGACAGGCCTAAGGCCAAGATAAAAAAGCAAAATGAAAAAAGACTAGGTAGAGGTCGAAGGGACATAAATTTCTATTGGAACTGAAATTACACCATCGATCTAGCCAAAACTTAAGAAATTGAGCCAACTCCTTGGCAAAAGCTTAGCGAAGACCTCTCTTCAACTTTCCAAATATTCTTTCAAAGCATTCGCCTGATTATGAACAGTATCTCTAGCTGAGTATAATAGTGTTACCACTTCCTTAAGCTTTATGAGATTTAGAAACTCAATAACCAGCTCGGGCTGAGAATCTAGATCAACGAAATACCGTTTCTTAAATTCATTCCAACGAGCAGGATCATGCTTAAACTCTTTCCTCAGCTCAGTACTGGGAGCTATATTTTTAAACCAGATAGCTTCACCTAATTTCTCCTTCGATATACCTCGTGGCCAAATGCGGTCGACTAAGACACAGTAGCCATCTTCAGGGACTATGCCTTCGTAAATACGTTTGGTTAGAATGCGCGTCACAAGCATTGGTGCCTACTAAATGCGATTCCTTTCAGGATATTCCATTCGGCAGCAAGCTACCTCCTACACTTCGTTTCGCATATCTAAATGCAGGAGGTAGCTTGCTGCCGATAATGAGTGGACTAAGAATACCTTTAATCAACTAATCCAAAGAATCCATTCCGCCCGCGATCTTCTTCAATGTAGCAAGAAGCTGTTTAGGATCATCCGCTCCAGTGGAATCCGGCTTGAATGCAAGAAGAGCTATCACTTCTTCCATATCTCCCGTCCCGCCATTAAGACGCAAGAGCTTCCCCGTCGCTTTCACTCGCCTTGCGGGTGCGTCTCCCTCTTCCAGCCACTTCGGCCAGAGTCGTATATATTCAGAACCAGCTTTTGCAAAGACCTCGATATCATCTACGGTTGGGATGAGCCCTAACTGTTTGGCTTCAGGAAGCAGATTTCTAAAACGAATAGCCTGGGCTAAACTGCGCACACCGATCAAAGTCTTGCTAGGTTCCCCGTGTTTACAGATCACATCTGCAACCTGGCGATCATAGACTTCACCCTGCTCTTTCAAGTCCAGTAAAAGATCAATCTTTCCGCGACACAGTTGAGCCACTTCAATTAAAGAGGGAATCCTTTCGTTCCGATAGGTTTTATCGAACCAGGAACCCACATCCAACTGTTGCAACTCTTCGAGGGTTAACTCGTTTGCCGGACCCGTCCCATTTGAAGTCCGGCCAAGGTAGCGTCGTGTAGAATAAACAACTTTCCATCCTTGCTCGTGCGCAAATCGACCTCGGTTGCGGTAGCACCCACTTCGATGGCTCGTTTGGTTGCAGTGATCATGCATTCCGGACGTTCCGCACTGGCACCGCGATGAGCAATGATTTGAGTTAAATTGCCGACTGCGATCGCTAGATCCTCATTCTTACCAACTGAGTCCAAACAAGACATCAACAGAATCAAAAGAAAGTATCGGCTCATGAGTCAGTTCGCTGGTTCTCGTAAACTTTGTTTTCCAGTAATTGATTAATTAGTGAAACTCTTGTTTTTCTCAGCCAGCCTGGCTCGCATGTGCTCCAATACTTTAGCGTGATTTGGGAAAGCAACGAGGTTTATAAACTCATCCGGATCGTTCACTTGATCGTAGAGTTCCTCTTTTCCATCTGCCCAATAATTATAGCGGAAATGTTTGGTCTTAATGGATTCACCCATCCTCTGCCTATTACCCACGACCGTGTAGGCTTCATCATGCCCCACCCCACTTTCTGGATCGTTCATCAATGCGGTCAGGCTTATGCCGTCCAGGTTTGAAGGCACTTTGTCAGAGACACCAGTGAGCTCAGCGATAGTGGGATACAGATCAACCAGTTCTACCAACTCATCGGTGCTCTGACCTGCGGTTGACTCAAATCCGGGAGCCGAGATCAGCAACGGGACACGAGCACTATTTTCAAATAAACTCCCTTTCTGCCACATCGTGTGATGGCCTAAATTGTAACCATGATCCGAAGTAAAGATGACAACCGTGTTCTTGCGTATATCCAAAAGGTCCAGGGTATCCAACAAACGACCTACCTGCTCATCCATGAAGGACACACTGGCGTAGTAGGCGGCAAGTGATTGTTTCTGCTGAAGATCACTCATACCGTACTTTAGATCGTTTGCATTGGTGGCGGCCAAGGCAGGAATATCATCCAGGTCTCCTTTAGGCACATAAGGTAACACCGACTCCTCCTCAGGGTATTCATCAAACCAGGATTTTGGAGCCACGAGCGGCACATGTGGACGCACAAACCCTACTGCCAAAAAGAAGGGCTCATCATGGCGAAGAAAACGTGAGTGGTCTCCTCCTCGGGCTCTTGTTTCAAGAATGGCGATCGCATGGTCAGCGGCAAGAATGTCTGCCTGGGTCTGAATACTATCATCCGGCACAATGATGCGTGCAAAATTGGAGCCATAGTGTTTACGTTTAGGTGACAGTAGTTCCAACGTTCCCGGACTGGCTGTCTCTGGTGCCATCACATCAAACGCACGATCCCAAGAATCAGGTTCATCTCCACCGGGCTCGCCCGCTTCAATGCCACCCGGAACTCCCATGTGGTAAATCTTGGATACACGCAGTGAGACATAACCGTTGGTTCGCAGGAGTTCGCCGATACTAGGATGACTAGCCAAGGCTGGATTGAGTGCCTTATAGCTTCCGAGCGTGTAATTATTTCCCAATACTTTGTTACGCTTGGGGTATAGCCCGCTCATGAAAGACGCTCGGGAAGGACCACAGACCGGATACTGACAATACGCCTTGTTAAATTGCACTCCTTCACTAGCCAGACGATCGAGATTGGGAGTCTGACAAACTTCATTGCCGTACGACCCAAGACAGGCAGTAAGGTCGTCACTGACAATGAAGAGGACATTGGGTCGATCATTCGCGTATAAGCCGGCCGAACAAAGCAAGACAACCAATAGCAAACGAAGACAGCATAAGCGGGTAATCAAAGACATAGTTTCAAAGGGTAGTTTCCCCGATGATTACAGATAGCCCAGACAGCTCAAGATTGAATCAAGCGGTAAATCAGCAAAGCAGCTCGTTTGATCTGATCTCCAAAGGTGTTGAGATCGATAAACTCATCTAATGAATGCGCACCCCCACCCATGGCTCCCAGTCCATCCAAAGCGTCCACATAGTCTGCAATAAAGGAAATATCTGCCGCACCTCGCTCCAGAGGATTATATAAATCCTGAGTAGGTAGACCCAAATCAAGACTCACTTGATTCATCTGATCGAGCAACCCACGATTCCCTTCCGTCGGAGCCATGGCAGGATAGCCATCAGAAAAGGTAATCGTGGCCGAAGTATGAGGCAGGTGACGACTGACAATTTCCCTCATCTGCTCCCTTGCGCTTTTCAATTGCGCTTCCGAAACATAACGAAGTCCGCCCGATGCCACCGCTGTCTCTGCAACCACATTAAATTTGCCATAGGCCTTGCTGAACCCCTCGGCCTCGTCCGTTTCGATGTCGCTGCCTCCAGCAATCAATCCTGGGTTCAAGGTTAAATACTCTTCGCCCGATAGTTCCTCATAAAAGGCATTCAAGATACGACTTAGCTCAAAGACCGCCCCGGCTCCGACATCTTCACTAAAGATCGTAGATGAATGCGCTCGTTTGCCTTGAACTTCCAGCTTCCAAAAGGACGCACCCCGACGGGACACAACTGCCTTACTACCATCTCCTGCGCCCTCGAAGCCGAGGGCGATGTCGCTTCGTTTCGCAGCCTCCACCAACTCCTTTCGCGTTTCCTCAAGGGGACTGCCGGGATTTTCTTCGTCTCCCGTAAAAGCAACAATGATTTGAGCATCACTCAGAAGCCTCAGCTCGCTCAACGCCTTCAATGCATAGACGATAATCACGTCTCCGCCTTTCATATCTTCACCACCCGGCGCTCGCCACCGACCGTCCTCTTTTTGCTCCATTTTCTGAAACGGACTATCACTGGGATACACGGTATCAAGGTGTCCTATGAGCAGGAGGCGTTTACCTTTGTCACCCAGGGTTTCCGCAAAAAGATGGCCAGACCGATTGACTTGAGATTTGTCATACCACCGCGTCTGCAAACCTAGGGAATCAAACACTTCTGAGAACATGTCGCCCACCTGAAGAACCCCCTCAAAATTCATGGTGCCGCTGTTGGTGTCTATGACGCGTCTTAGGAATGACAATGCCTCGTCGCGGTTACGATCAATCGCAGCCACGATGTCGGACTCTATACCCGTTAGCGGTGATTTGTTATCCATGGCGGTGTTCTTAGGATTATTGGACGGGACGGTTAGACCTCACTCCTCACTACGAATAAATCACACCACTTAACCGCGGCAAACAACTGCTAAATCGTCCACCCTTCGCGATAGGGAGGATGAAGTAAGGCATTCGCTTCGTCGTTGTTTGTAAACTCATACTTCTCCGAATCCCAATAGAGCTTCTGGTCCTTGGCTCGAATGGCGAGCACTCCCAGAAGCACTGTTTCTGTCAGGGCAGCCCCATATTCGAAATTCGAACTGGCCGGATTTCCATCTTTGCAGGCCCGAAGCCAGTCTTCCAAATGCCCTTGTTGCCCACCCTTGACCCGCGGAATGGTTGGTTCCGGACGTTGATAAGACTTCCTGAGGCTCTCCGGATAAAGCTGTAATCCCCCTGCTCCGTGAGATCCGTGTTGAATGACTCCCTTACTCCCAAGGATCAATGCACCGCTATTAAAAAGTTTCACCTCAGGTGGAAGCATCTCCGGTCTCGGTGGAAGGAGTCGACCGTCCGACCAGTGCAGGGTTACTGGCGGTTTATTTCCTCGCGCAGGAAATTGGTAACGACAAATCGACGCTCTGGGATAGGTCTGTGAGGACACCTCCTCTTCCCAATGAGTCGAGGTCGCTTCAATCGTTTCAGGTTGTCCCAGATCAAGCGCCCAGAAAGCAGGGTCGATAATATGGCAGCCCATATCTCCCAGGGAGCCCGTGCCAAAGTCCAACCAAGCCCTCCACTTCAATGGATGATAATCCGGATGATAAGGACGGTACTGGGCAGGGCCTAACCACAAATCCCAATCCATATTCGCCGGCACAGGAGGGGTTTCACTCGATTTCCCTTTTACTGCGAAAGTCGACCAAGGAGCGCCACCAACTGGACGATCCGTCCACGCATACACCTCCGTCACGTCGCCAATCACACCGTCATCCAGCCATTCCTTCAGAAGTCGTATGTGTTCCGATGAGTGCCCCTGATTACCCATCTGAGTCTGGAGATTGTGACGCCGAGATTCTTTGAGAAGTATCTGTGATTCTTTGACGGTGTGTGTAAGGGGTTTTTGCAGAAACACATGTTTGCCCGCCTGTAACGCAGCCATACCAATCACCGCATGGGTGTGATCAGGCGTAGCAATCACCACCGCATCAATGTCCTTCTGCTTTTCCAGCATGACACGGTAGTCGGTATACATCTTAGCCTGGGAGTATTTTTCGAAAACAGGTGCTGCGTAGTCATGGTCTACGTCACATAGCGCGACGATGTTCTCCGTCTTGCAGTGGCTCAGGTTGCCATTCCCCATTCCACCAATTCCAATCCCGGCAATATTGAGCTTCTCACTGGCCGCCGTGTGACCCGCACCACCCAGGATGTTTCGTGGGACAATTTGAAAAAGACCAAAGGCCGACGACGCAGCCACAAATTTACGTCTACTGATGGGGTGATTCATCGCAACAGGATGCGCTTTACATTGGTTCCAGCCAAGGAAAAGACAGCAAGAAGCGGAAAATTTCCTCTGCTTAGTTCAGTTATGCTACCCGTTCCCGATCTCCGTCATCTCCGGTCAAGTAATCGGTATTTAGTAATGCATCGACCGTTTGCTTACGCTTCACACGATCCTTCTGTTCCCGCCTCTCCTGACCCAAAGTCGGTGGAAAACGGTAGGAGTAATCTTCGAAGGTAAGGGTTAAGTTCGGATTGTAAAAGGGGTCTTCTCTCAACAGCGATTCCCACTTTCGATGAAAGAACTCTACTTCCTGCTCAAAGACGCGCGTGTCCAACTTGCCACCCCGCGAAGCCGACTCGTGATGATAGAGAACGGCCCGCGGAACCATAAGATTCTTTAGCCCCGCCTGCATGCACTTTAAACCAAGGTCTACGTCACTAAAGTTTACTTTCAGATTCTCCTCATCAAAACCACCCACGCTGAAGAAATGATCTTTTCGAATAGCCAAGCATGCACCCGTAACCGCAGCAACTCCGCGAGTCAGATTCAGACGGTTTCTTTGTCCTGCTGATCCCATCGGATAGTATCGAAACGCATGCCCTGCCACACCGCTGATTCCATAAACGATTCCCGCGTGCTGCATACAACCTTCCGGGTAGAGAAGCTGGGCGCCAACTGCTCCCACTTCTTCTTCCAACGCCATAACCACCATGTCATGAAGCCAATGGGGAGACTGAACCGTAATATCATTGTTTAGAAAAACCAACACATCACCCCTCGCCTTCTTCGCGGCCAGATTGTTCATGGCCGAGAAGTTGAACGGCTTTTTGTACCGTTGAACCCGGAAGGTTGAGCTCTTGTGCCTCTCCAAAAATTCAATGGTCTCAGGATCATCCGACTGGTTATCGATGACCAGGATCTCAAAATTTCGGTAATGGGTAAAATGGTAGATGGATTCAATGCAGGAGGAAAGCAGATCTAGGCCATTTCGAGTCGGAATAATGATGGAAACTTTTACTTCACCCCCCCTGAATTCACGTATGATGTTCCATTCATGGTGAGGAGTTGGAACCAGGCTACCAACGAGATTATTTCGGAGAATATGATCATTCAACACCATTTCGGACGCTGACCGGACGTAAGATTTCTGATGCACATCCAGAGCGGTTGAACCTTCTGTGATTCGCCAATGATACAACACATAGGGAAGGTGGACAATTTGGGCAGATTCAATCAATGAGGTCGCCCGCAGAGCCAAATCCCAATCCTGGCAACCTTCAACGCCTTCTCGTAATCCACCTGCATCCAAATACAAGGACCGCCTCATGGCATTAAGGTGACAGACGTAGTTCTGACCCTCTAAAAGATAGGGATCCCAATCTGTCTTGAAAAACGGATCCTCTCGCTCGCCTTCCTCCGTCAATTTATCTTCGTCTGAGTAGATAAATTGAGTCTCTGGCTTTTCATTGATCGCTTCGACGATTCTTAGCAAGGCGTCAGAATGTAATTCATCATCGTGGTCCAAAAACGTGATCCAAGATCCAGTAGATAGCTGAAAGGCAGATTCAGTCGCCAAACTGATGTGGCCATTATTTTCACGGTATACGATTTGAATTCTAGGATCCAGTTCTGCTATCTCTGCCAAGGCATCCAAGGTGTCCGATTTTTCGGAAGCATCATCTGAAATACAGAGTTCCCATCGTTCGTACTTCTGTTCCAGCACTGATTCAACCGCCTTTCTAAGAAACTTGGTATCAGAGTCATAAGTGGGCATCAGTATAGAGATAAGAGGTCTGTAATCTAAACGTTGCTTTATAATCTCCCCAACGACCTCAGAAGCTGAAATCAGGTGTTGGTAGCGTTTTCTCCAACGGTCGTAATTATGCCACTTATACTTATAATGGAGGAACTGAGCAAAAGGGACAGTGTCCATAGATTCCTCGGCAAACAGAATCCAATCTCCTCCTTCCAGCATGTATTCAAATTCCAAGCACCCATCCAAATCGAGCTTGGTGACGGGAATTTCAAACCCTGATCGTTTCGCCGTAGAAAATTCTCCTCCGTATTCTTTCCGAACATCAGGGCGCTTTCGGCGTATCTTTGCCTCAAAAATCGAGCCATTCGATTTCAAGCGAACTGCCTCAATCGGTTGGTCGTCCAGACGGAAACACCAGCCGACGATCATGTACTCGTAACCATAGGGTCTCCCCACTTTTGCGTGATCAACCCTATATTTAACCCCGCTGGTGTCCTCTTTAATCGTCTGAGTCAACGTACGATAGGCTTTAAAGTCCGACAAAAACCCAAAACGAAACTCAACCCACTTTCCCTCCGCATTCAGATAATCAAATGCCATGAATGGATCTCCCACTACACGCTGAATCGCGATCTCAAACCCTGTGTTTAAACTGTGGGCGGTATTTGGATGCTGTTTTTCCACATCTGGCCGAGGAAGCGTACACTTACCTTCAACGATTTTGTCGCAGAACCGTACTCGAACTCCGTTCACTGCATTTGAACTTTTCAAATCCACTATCCAGCCAAACAACTTTTTCTTGTATGGACTCGCCACATCATGGAAGCACCCTTCGACGACATTTCTGATCTTATCATTTTTCAGGTCAGATAAATTATGAATGCCAATCGGGTGCTCATAAAATACTTTGGGTAAGTACTCTACTGAACCTTCCCAGCAAAGCACCGTATATTTGCCATCCACCTCACAATATATCCTTATGAAATTATGCTTACTATCGTTGGGCAACTCTACTGATATTCCACTGAAGCGAGCTGCGTCTGAAGTCGGCAACTGAGCCGCAACATCTGACCTTTCAATCCCCGATACAAGTTCCAGTTCCTGGGAATCGCTGTATATGCTGACCTTGGTAATACTAAACTTATCTCGCGGAACAATCCAACCGGTCAGTAGCCGGGTCGAGGAGTGACTATGAATGAGAATCTCCTCCAAAGTAAGCGAACAGGGATGCAATAAATCGGGCGTTAATTCTTTAACTCTCAAATCCTTAATAAAATACCAACGCTTTCGACCTTCAAATTTTACATCGAAACGAATCTTTGTCTCCGGGCTCTTTTGGAAAAACGTAAGTGAAAACTCCTTCAGCGTAGCATAAGCTTCAGCATCACCTTCCGACCCAGTATTGGATCCTTCCTTCAGGTCGACGGTGATCCTTTTCTTCCCCTTGGTTAGTCGCAGAAACTGAGGAGTTCCAATTGAGGCCACCAGCTTTCCACGCATTGAGTACCTATGATTCCACGGCTGATAACTCGTGTATTCGATATCAAATACACCTTCGTAATATGCGCGAAATGAGAGACTGGTAAGAAGTCGACGAAAAAACCCCATGAAAAAAATCAGCCAGCATAACACCGTTTGTGGTTGATAAATTAAAATGACGTTGAACGAGAGACTTTTAACTAAATGCTTTGAGAAACCGTCTGTAAACAACTGAAACCCTATCGTAACACTCTGTTACCCAGCCGTTAAAAAGATACCCGTCCGTAACAAAGCGGTTAGTTTTCAGCTAACAATTGTATGGGATTTTTTGAATCCCGGACCTCATCCTTGAAGCTCTTTACAAAACCATCATTATTCAGGCAGAGCGAAGGCAATCACCGCGTCACCAGACTTCACCGGCGACTTGGGCCCTCCACCCGCACAGATGACTACATACTGCTTTCCATTCTGCTCAAACACAGCTGGGGTCGCACATCCGGCAAACGGCATTTTAAATTCCCAAAGCACTTCCCCGGTATCTACATCGAAGGCGCGCATCTTTTCATCGGCAGTCGCGCCAATGAATAGAACACCTCCTGCTGTAGCTACAGCGCCACCCCAATTTAGCGTACCGGTATTGCGAATACCCTTTTCAACAAGATCCGGATACTCACCCAATGGAACTTTCCATTTGATCTCTGCGGTATTGAGATCGACCGCTGCCAGACTGCCCCAGGGTGGCTTGATTGCTGGATGGTCGAACTGATCGAAGAATCGGTTGTAACCATTCATCAAATACGTTGTTTTGGTCGGTCGAGCCATGCGGTCCATTGGCTTTTCACTTGGGTCCTTTAAATAGGCCAACAGAGCCTGAATATCTTCCTCGGGAAGATTCTTGTAGGGCGGCATCGTACCTTTCCCCAAGCGAATAGAAGTCAGTAGCTCCTCATCCGTGCGCATGGAGAGATCCTGCAATGAAGGAAACACAGGAGGAGCGCCTTGCAATTCCACACCGTGACAGGCCACGCAGTTCGACTGATACAGCAAACGACCTTTGTTTTCGGGGCTGAGACCGGTATCATCAAGTAAAGTAGTGACCTGCAGCATATCAATGAGGTTAGGCATCTCATTCACATTTACAAAGAGGACCCGACTGTTGGGATCGAAAGACCCACCGCCCCATTCCATGCCACCACTCATACCCGGTAGCATTACCTGCGGGGTCATGCTAAATGGGGTATACATCGGAACGCCCTTATATTTCTCGTAGATCTCACTCACGTAGTCATGAATTTCCGGCGTAACATCGGAAAGCATGTCATCTGTAAATCCTTGCCGAACCAGCGGAGGAGGAACCAAGGGAAATGGCTGGGTCGGCCATGCCTCCTCACCTGGCAAGGTTGAGGCTGGCACGGGACGCTCTTCCACCGGAAAAATGGGTTCACCGGTGTTGCGATCCAGGACAAAGATAAATCCCATTTTCGTCATCTGAACGACCGCATCGCGATTGAATCCGTTCTGATTGATCGTCACCAATATGGGCGATGGCGGATTGTCCATATCCCAGATATCGTGATGCACCGTCTGGTAGTGCCATATGCGCTCACCGGTTCGGGCGTTCAGCGCCAAAACACAATTTGAAAACAGGTTTTGGCCCTTTCGATTGGCACCGTAAAAATCGTAGGTGGCAGAGCCGGTCGCTGCAAAAACCCATCCTCTATCTTCATCAACCGTCAAGCCACCCCAGGGGTTAGCACCGCCATAGGTTTCTCCATCCACAAACTCCCAGGTATCGTACCCCAGTTCACCTTCCTCAGGGATGGTGTTGAACTTCCAACGAAACTCACCGGTGCGAGCATCCCAGGCCCGAATGTGCCCCGGAGATGAGCCAAAGGTTTCACCCGTGCGCATTCCGAGAATATAAAGATCCTCAAAAATCACACCCGGCGTAGTGGCAGATACAGAAACAACCTCTTCGCCTTCAACCAGATTCTCCGAAATATCGACAACCCCAGTTGCGCCAAATTCCTGCACCAATCGCCCAGTCTTGGCCTCGATTGCGTAGAGCGACATTTCCATGGTATAGAATAAACGCCCTTCGCCATCTTCCTCCCAGTAAGTCAAACCCCGGTTCACCACTGAGTAGCCGCCTTTCTTCTGCTCCTCAGTCCGACCATCAAAGTCCCAGATTTCTCGTCCGGTCACGGCGTCCAACGCGATCACCCTGCCCCCCGGAGACACGATGTAGAGGTAACCATCGATCACCAGCGGGTTATTCTGAAACAAGGAACGCTCTGTGTGGTCGCCGGTGTTGAATTGCCAGACAGGCTCCAGCGAGTGGACATTCTCTTTATTGATCTGGTCCAGCTCTGAGTATTGATTCGCCCCCTGATCACCTCGATAAATCCCCCAATCTCGATAGTTGTTATACTCGCTTCGTTTTTGAACGTTTTCAATTTCGCCGCAGCCGACCAGAAATAATGCAAGAAACAGACAGGGAAGTAGAAATTTCATAGATAAACAGAAAATCAGATGAAGTAGAAAGCTGCTCTCATAAATTCACAGGATGCTTTAAAAGTCACGCACAGACCTGAGGAGGATTGACGTTCTATTTGTTCAAGCGGCTCTGAATACTTTGCAAACCCTCCAGGTTCTCCCGGAGCGCCACTTCAACATCCAGGTCATTCTGGTGACCAAGAATACCGACAGGCCCAGTATACCCACTTGTTTGAATGATTCTCAATAATGACTCCTCGTGTTCTCCTTGCCCCAGGGCCAAAATCTTCGGATCCGGAGACGAGTTCATGCCATTGAGATTCAAGCATAACAAGTAGGGCATCATCTGCTGAAGAAGACTTTTAAATCGATCGATATGCTCATGACCATGATGCAGGTTGTAAACGATGCCTACGTGGTCGGCATCCGTTTGAGACCGGAGCCAATCGACGACCGCTATCATGTTTTCCGGTTCACCTCCCCAACTCCCGTGATTGTAGAGGCCAAACTTACTGCCCATTCGTCGGGTTCTTTCGACCAGCGGCAACATCTGCTTCCCGGCCAGCTCTATCCGTTCCTCCTGCGAATCAGCTTCCGGTGATGGCAGGGTTTTCCAGATCTGCGGATGCATGTCGTATTTCTCAAACAAGGCGAAGGCCTCCGGATGTTCATTCCAGAAAGCAAAGTATTCCAATCCATGCTTTTGGTAGGCCAATATCTCCCGCTCAAATTCCGTTACATGCTTCTGCCTCCAATCATAGGCTACTCGTTCGATCCCCAATCGCTCCAACATCGCAGCCCGTTCTTCAGGGCTTCTCTCCTTGGCATCGAACGGAACAATACACCAGGCCACTAGATTGTCCTTACGAAATAATGCATCGTTTTCCTGAGATTTATCCGTGGCCTCGCCACATCCGAAAGAACCAAGCAGCAAAGCAACCAGCGCGAATCGAGTGAAAAATTGTGCCATTAGCTGAATCAAATGAATCTCTTGGTTCTTACCGCAAACGAGGGACTACTGAAGCTTCGGAGAGCGAAGCATTTCTTTGGGTAACTTGCCATTCACCTTTTCTCGATCAACTCCCTGCCCTTCTGAAGGATAGGAGTCCAACGCCTTCTGCAATCGCTTCCGCACAGTACTCAAAGTTCGGCTTTCAGCACCCGGCCGGGAAGGGCTCTTTTCCAACACATCCTTCTGCGTATCGAATAGGTCCCCATTGCCATACAATTTGTAACGCTTATCTCGCGCATAGCGGACCTCCCAATGGTTATACATAGAATCAAACTGCTTCGCATAGGGTCGTGGGAAATAGTAGCCATAAATAAAATCTCTCTTCGTACCTGACTCTCCAATACACTGAGGCCAAAAGCTCCACCCATCACTTTCACGGATTGACTTGGGTTTCAAACCAGCAGCCTCGACCATGGTCGGAAAAAAATCAGAAAACGCGATCAGATCGCTGTTGACCTGACCCACGGGAATGCGGCCGGGAAAATTGGCGATCATCGGGACACGGGTTCCATAATCATGGGTGTAACCTTTTCCTCCCTGAATCTGCCTGCCTTCGAATTCAGAGCTTAGTACCTGGTTGGTCCCATTATCGCTTGTAAAAACGATTAAGGTATTCTCACGCAATCCCAGCTCTTCGAGTGTGTCCACAATCCGACCGACGAGAAAATCGATATATTCAACCATATCGACAAAGTTCTTTTTGTCATCTGTTTCCTCCTGATTCGTACTGTGCGGAGTCGGAGGAAATGGATTGTGAGGCAGTATCAGCGGATTGTATACGAGGAATGGCTCATCCTTATTCTCCCGAATAAAATCCAGAATAAAATCGTTAACAACCGTCGGACCATAGGAACCGTCGGGCAAATCAAGGAGTTTACCATTTTGATCAAGGGATGGATTCCAGTAGCGCGCCCTCTCCGTCAATGGCATATTCCACAAGCAGTAAGTATCGAAACCAGCTTCGGTCGGAGTTATCCCCTTATCTTCCAATAATAGCTGCCACTTTCCCGCCACAGCCGTTTTGTAACCCTGTGATTTGAAATGATTGGCAAATGTGGGCTCCTCTTTTGGATAGACGCCAAAGTTGTAGTAGTTAAACACATTTGACTTTCCCGACATCAGGTTCACCCGACTAGGGGTGCAAAGTGGCGTCGAATGACAATTCTCAAAGCGAATACCCTCGGCGGCGAGTTGATCGAGACGCGGCGTGTGGTATTCCTTGCTACCATAACTGCTGAAACATTCGAAACCTACGTCATCACAAAGAATGAGGATTACGTTCAGTGGCTTCCCGTTTAGCTGGGCCAAGAAAGCCGTAAAAAGAAAAGCTAAAAAAATACGTCCAATATGATTCTTCATTCTCAATGCTCCGCTTTAACCTCTTGAGAGACCCGCTTTTGAAATGCGATCCTCCAGCTTCTTGCGCCATTCAGCTTTCACTTTTGCGTATTGGGGATCCTTAGCAAGATTCGTGAACTGCTTCGGGTCGTTATGCATGTCGTATAGTTCCTCCTGATCATCCTTGTAGAGTATGTAAACCCACTTGTCTCCCCGCAGCGCAAACTCCTTGTGATTTCCCACGGTAAAGGCGGCTTCGCGAACCGACTTGCGAGCATTTTTCAAAACCGGAACGAGGCTTTTACCCTGAACCGATTGGGGGACGGATACACCGACCAATTCTGACACCGTCGGATAGATATCCACCAGTTCAGCAAACGAATCGGATTCACCAGGCTTAAAACCTGGAGCGGAGATAATAAAAGGAACTCGGGTCACATCTTCATGTACATTACTCTTTTGCCAAAAGAAGTGCTCGCCCAAGTGGTAGCCATGATCACCAATAAAAACAATCGCAGTGGATTCACGTAATCCATGAGCTTCCAGTTCAGCAATAATGCGTCCGACTTGCTCATCCATATAAGTAATGGTTGCGTAGTAAGAAGCCCAAAAGCGTTTTTGATTATCGGGATACTTTCCGATCGGATCATTCAAACTGGTGACAGAGGTATGACCATCTTTTGGAATGTCATCCAAGTCCCCTTCCCTCGTTTCTGGCAAAGTAATATCCTGATAGGGATAAAGATCGAAATACTGATTCGGAGCTACATTCGGGTAATGTGGGCGCACAAAGCCGGCAGCGATAAAAAAGGGCTTATCGCTTTTACCATGCTCCCGAATAAGCTCAATCGCCTTGGAAGCCGTCTTATGATCCGGCTGATCAGAACCATCGCCATCGTATTGAACCGAAACAAACCAACGGTCTTTCTCAGCAGTGCTTGCACGCACCTTCATGCTCGTCGTGAAGATATTGTGATTAAACTCTGAATACACGCCCGCGGTGTGGGCCTCCAACCCCGGAGAATTGAAACTTTCCGTCCAACACGCCTCTACATCTTCACCGTCTGTACCCGCTACGATATCACCTGGCACACGCATATGAAAGATCTTCCCCACACGTGCAGAGTAGAACCCGTTGTTGATGAAGTTCTCACCCATGGTAATACCATTGGCATCCCGATACCGACTACGCATGAATGAGCGACGTGAGGGTCCGCAGGTCGTTCCCTGGCAATACCCACGTTTAAAGACCATGCCCTGAGCTGCCAAAGCGTCGATATTCGGCGTCTGAACCATGGCGTCGCCATAGGCCCCGAGGGTGGACGCTTTCAGGTCATCGGAGATGAGAAACAGGACGTTTTCGATTTTGGCGTGGGTGAACAATGGAAATACCAACAAGCAGAATAGGGAGAGAGATGATTTTTTAATTAAGTGTTTCATGTAGTTCTTTTTGTAGGAGCAAACTTGTTCGCGACCTAGAGTGTTTAAGATGTTCAAGTCGCGAACAAGTTTGCTGCTACAAATCTAAGTTCATTTGTTTAAATTGCTTACTTCTCTAATCCCTTCGGCCCGTACTCCGGCCTCAATTTCGGCGACGTCTTAGGCATCGAGTCCAAAGCTTTCTGAAGCATCTTTCGAGTGCGCTCAGCAACCTTCGATCCTTTGCCCCTCTTTATATGATTCACCTCTTGGTGATCTTCGACGGCATAGTAGGAACCATCATCATACAATTTGTAGGATTGGTTTTGTGCCCAGATAATTTCCAAATTCCGGACTCCTTGCCCATGAGGAATTGCAGCAGGAGTAAACTTCGGAAAGTGATACTGATAAATCCAATCGCGTGGATTTCCTTTCTTGCCTTGGAGCTGTGGCAAAAACGAACGACCATCCAGTTCGACCTCCGGAAGCTTTGCTCCGGCTATATCGGCCAAGGTGGGAAGTATATCTGAAAAATCAACCATATCATCGACTTCAATACCTTCTTTAACAAATCCTGGCGCATTGACAATGAGCGGAACGTGGGAACCACGTTCAGTCGCCAGCCCCTTTTCCCCCTTACGCTGCTCTTCCTCAAAGGGATAGGTCAGAGAACGGTTCGTGCCATTGTCGGCGGTAAAAATGACAATCGTGTTATCCCGTATTTTAAGCTCATCCAACTTGTCTACAATCTTACCAACGATCTTGTCGGCATAGCTGACCATGTCCCGGTAATTCTCCAGCAATTCCTGCTGCTTGCTCCGCCCTTTAACCGGAACACTATCCGGCGTCGGGTCGAATGGGTTGTGGACCAAAATCATAGGATAGTATGCAAAGAAGGGTCCGTCCTGGTTTTCTTCTATAAAATTGACGAGGAAGTCTGATACGATATCCGGACCATAGTCAGTTTCCTTAGTATCGAGCAACCGGCCATCCTGAATCAGGCTGGGATCCCAAAACCTTGATAGGCCTCCACCCGGAAAATTCCATAAACAAAAGGTATCGAAATCATGGTCGGAAGGAACAGATCCATTGGGCGCCCCATGCAATTGCCATTTACCAGCAACCGCAGTGGCATATCCAGCATCCTTGAGCACGCTCCCAAATGTAATTTCTTCCCGATCCAAACAACCGAAAATCACATAGTTCCGCACATTGTCTCGTCCGGTCATGATCTTCACACGGCTCGACGTACAAACCGGCGTCGAATAGGCGTGATTAAACTTCACGCCCGATGCAGCCAAACGATCCAGCCGAGGCGTCGAAAAGTAATCACTGCCGTAGCAACTGTAATTGTCCACCGCGGAATCATCCGCCATGATCAATATGATGTTGGGTGACTGATCGGCCGCGGTGAGCGAGTTAGTAAGCAACGGTAAGGCCAGACAAAGCCCAGCCAAACTGGTAACCGTGCACAGAGTTCTTAGGATCTTAGGGTAAAGCACGCTACAAGACAGAAACATTTGGGCTCTGGATGCAAGGCCAGAGGAATGCATTTCAAGCTTTCGGCAGTATGAGAGCAACGATTGCGTGAGATTGCTGTATCTATTGAAAACGAGAATGATCTACCACTAGAATATATTGATGAGCGTTCGAACACCTTCTGTAGGAGCAAACTTGTTCGCGACTCGTAAATCATAGGCATTCCAGGTCGCGAACAAGTTGTCTCCTACAATTATTACAACTCTTGTCCTTCAACCGCTGAGGGTCTCCAACCTGACACCTCATTCCTGACCTCACGGAATTGAAATCCGCTTGGGCCACCCCGGCACATCTGCTTCAATTGGATCACGGGTCGTCGGATCAGTCGGATGAAACTGAAAGGTCACGTCCCGACTATCCTTATCCAATAAGATCATCCCGTAGCCTACTCCTTTGTCTGATTTGGCGACCAGGGTGAGTTTATTGCCAAAACGGTCATGGTGGTTGCCGGTGCCAGGTCTCCCAGGAATGACTCCGCCTAGAGGTGGCTTAACAGGATCCCACAGGCGATTCACACCTGAACCAAAGGGCGGTAAGGAAAATTCCCAGGGACCATCGCCCCATTTGTCCACGCCGTGTTGTACAATCGTTCCGTAATGCATATCTCCGGAAACCAATACCGGGTTGGCTGGAGTCAGAGACCGGAGTGTGCGATCGCGCGGCGTTGGTGGCCAGGCACTGGAATCCATGTCTCCAAAAGTGCGGTGATAATTGGCTATGTTTGCATAGGGCGATTGATGTAGTACCACAGACATTTTACCTGACTTTGCCACGCTTTGTGCCCAGTCAGCCAGGAAGGCTTCTTGCTCCTTGCCCAATAGATTAAGACCGGGGGCATCGAGTGTATCGATGTCGAATGTGGGATCTTTAACAACCTCTAAGGTCGTGTTGGGTTGGTTGGTTCGGGGATCATCGACCGCCTTTTTAAGAATGTCGGTTGGCGGCGATTTAAATTTACGATCTTCAAGAATAGCGAAGCTGACTCCGCCATAATCCATAGACGTGTAATAGGCCATAATGCCGTCGCCCCAGGGCCCCGGATTAGCGGCATCGGGCAGGATCCAGGTCTGCACTCTCTCAACCGCATTGGTCCAGTCCATGTGAAAGTAACCACCGTCGGTTCGGCCTCCTGTCATCAGCATTCCTCCATTGCCCCACAAATCGCGTGCATAAACATCGTGATCGTCCGTAATAATCACGCAGGGCCGATCTTTCAACAGGTCACGAAAGGTCAGTCCAAATTTTCGCCATTTGGCCAGGTAGCCTTTCATGGCCGGAATCACTTCATCATCCTCATAGGGGTCAATCCATTCCCCTCCTGCATTGCTCCGGTAAAGCTGATCCCCTAGAAAAAACACAAGATCAGGATTCTGGGCCACCATTTGATCCACGGCCTTTTGGTAGGGAAAACGTTTATCATTCACACACGAGACGCCCATCAGTTTGATGATGCTCTTATCCTCGGGATCTTTACGGATGGTGCCGGTGATCGAGCTGGATCCGGAGCTCACGCGATACCTCCGGTCGCGATTCGTATCCCAATCATCGATGCGGAATTCGGCCACTGTTGTAAGCGGATCTACTTTGACTGTCCGTGTCTTCGTCCAGCCACTGCCGGATTTTAAATAGAGATCAACGGTAGCATTGCTAGGGTCGGTTGGATCCGCATCCGTGTGAGCCGCCAACTTAAGCGTGTCATTCGCTGTCAAGTATTGCACCCAGAGAATGTTTACATCCGCATGGGTAATTAAGGCGGTAAATAGAGGCAGAAGAATAAGGATAGAGTATCTGATTCGTTTCATAATTTAGGGCATTCCATACAAAAAGACATCGTTCGTCCAGAACTCACCGGCCTTTAAATATTCGATGGCTGGTTTCTGGTAATAGTCTCCACCACCCGGGTAAGCGCTGCTACCATTGAATAGGTAAAACTTGGGAATTCTGGAAGAGGATAAGCGGTTCGCCCCCACTGGTTTTTCCAGGTTGGGAGAATTGTAGGCCTGGCCGGGATCAAGAACCGACTCCGCTTGATAATGCACGCCATCTTTTGAATGTATCAATACCAGCCGCTGATCTTTGCGTGATTTCATGCTCATGGCCCGAGTTGGTCTGCCATTGAGCCATTCATCATTCAACGGTGACAGGGTGGCCAACACACAGATACGGTCATCTTCCTGGATGGTCACCTTGCCATCGGTCAGACGCATGTCTGGCCATTTGTCTTCCAGTAGATACGACAGGGATCGTTTATTGAATTTGCCGTTGGAATCAGGCGTGGCCACGTACAGCTGCCCCGGCGCTTCGCCATGAGAATAGTAGAAAACGTATGGGATTCCTTTTGAGTCCACCACGATACCTACATTCCGATGCTCGGGCCTTGGAAGATGCTCAACTCGCGTTCGTGTGCTGCGAATGAGTGTATCCATATCTTCGGGACGAGCAGGAGTTTTAAAGAAAGTACCGTCAGCCTTCAACCAGGTCTTTCCTCCATCTGGACTTTTCGCATAGCACACCGCCTGATGAAGCCCCCGGCCGACCTGGTCTTGTCCTTCATAAAAATCGATGACTGCATAAATCATCCCATCCGATCCTAAAGCCATGTTCATGTGAAAGGCTGCATAAGCGTCACGGTATTCTTTTGCGTTCTTTACTATGCGCGTTACCATCCGACACGACTGCCCCTCTGGCTTCGCATAAAAATCAACGCCGATATGGTTATTTCCCCGCATAGTAAGGTAGAGCGTATTGTCTTTGTCACAAAGAACCACGGGATAAGTCCCCTCTCCGACTTTCTCAGGCGTCGTCCACTCCGAACTGTCATTCGGCCTAACAGATCGTCTCCAAGTCACTGGAGAATTATGACCACTCTGAATCGCGTGCAAATATCCCTCATGATCCACAGTCAGGATCGGTCGGGCATGGTTATCAATGCCTGTACCTAGCGTATAAGGTTCAGACCAAACTCCGGACTTATGATCGTAGGACTTTACCTGATTTAAGTACCCTTCCCGGGAAACATCCTGCCAAACGACGTGGGTCTTTCCGTCATAGCTGACGATCTTATTACCGTTGCCGACCGTAGCCCGTTCACTGCCTTCATTCGACACCAGGACGGCGCTATGTAAACAAACGGAGAACAGGAGTACAATTCCCAAAAGCAAATAAACCCATTTGTCTTTCAAAATCATGGTAAGGGTAGACAACAGGTTTATCAAAGACGATTCACATAGACGTGATATGCACCCAGAATGCCTTGCCGTGGACTCTTCTCAAACCAAGTGTATAAACGTGTCGGCCCAGCTTCGAGATCGAAGGTAAAGGTGACTGATTTATCATTCTTGCCGACAGCTTTGCTTTGAAACTCACGACCGACCTGAATGCGAGCAGATTTGATCGGCAAAGCGACACCCTCCTCTAAACGACCGGCGGTAACATCCACTGCTGGCATACCGGCCGCAATAGCCGTATCAGCTTCACGTGGCCAACGACGAAGCTCGAACTCATAAGTACCTGTTTCAGCCACTTCCAATTCTTGTTGCATGACGCCCGGCCACCGAACATCGGCAGCCATCCGCTCCCCCGTAACCGGAGTAAATCCCCAGGTATTAGAATCTCCAAAACAAAGTACACGCTTCATTAAGGTGTAACTATTTCCAGAATTCGGACATCCTTCGAGTAAATATTTCGGCAGCACGTGGCCATCACATATTCCCATTGACCCGATAATGGAGAATTGAAGTCTAAAGCAGTGTCTAACTCCAATCCATTCTCCCCACCCAATTCGATCACCGTACAGTTCGCACACGGTGCCTACCAAATCGGCCCACGATTCGCCGACCGAAAAACAGATTATCCGCACTACCAAACCTGGACCCCAGCCGAAACAGCAGAGCAGATTTCTAACGCTGACGTACTGGTCGTATCCGGATACTGGAACGACTCGTTACTGGAAGGCGCAGGCAAACTTAAGTTCATCCAATCGATCGGTGCCGGCTACGATCAGTTCCCCCTGGATACACTTCGCGAGCGCGGCATCCGCCTGGCCTCTGCTAGCGGCGTCAATAAAAATGCCGTCTCCGAACACGCCATGGCGATGATCCTTGGTCTCACACGAAAAATCCACAGCGGTCGGGACAATCAAACCAAACACCATTGGCGCGGCATGATATCTGACTCGACTATTCGTGAAGACGAGCTCGGTGGTAAAACGCTATTGATAGTCGGACTTGGTACGATCGGTTCACGCCTCGCTAAACTGGCAAAAGCCTTCGACATGCGAGTCCTTGCAACCAAGCGAAACACAGCGGTCGAGAATCACGATGTCGACGAGCTTCATGCTTCCAAGAAGGTCGCAGATTTGTTGCCTCAGGCAGACTTCGTGGCACTCACCTGTCCGCTTACAAACGAAACGACTGATCTGATCAACGATGACACCCTAGACAGAATGAAATCGTCCGCCTGCCTCATCAATGTTGCACGAGGTGGTTGTGTAGAAGAATCCGCACTTCTTGACGCACTCACCAAAAGCACTATCGCCGGGGCAGCCATCGATCATTTCAAAGAAGAACCGCTTCCTGAGAGCTCTCCATTCTGGGATTTAGAAAACTTGATCATCACCCCTCACACCGGCGGTGAAACCAGTAAATACGAGGACAACCTGATCGACATCCTCCTGGAAAACCTAGGGCGCCTCTCGAGAGGAGAGAGCGAACTCTTGAATCAGAAGGTCTGACATCCGCAAACATCAATCAGCCCGGACTCTGTCTCACTCTAATGAAACGGATTTTGCACAACCAATTTCCCAAACTTCTCCCCATGATTCAGATCTTCTGTATATAGAAACTTGCAATCAGCAACTTGCGCAGCGGCAACTGTTTGAGCATCCCAACAAGATACAGAGTGGTCTGAAAAAATATCATGAGCTCTGTCCAAAAGCATCCAGTCTAATTGTATTAACTGCCATGTTCGTAGTAAGCTTATATCCCTCCACGCCACTTGCGGATCGAGTCCTGGTTTCAGTTTTCGAGTAACCGTAACGAAGTACTCATTCAGTACCTGAATACTGATTACACCGCTTCGGTTTCCCCAGCATTTGTGTACCAGTTCGTTTGCTTTTTCGTGTTTCGAGCCCGCCCCAAGATCTTTCGAGTAAACCAATATGTTTGTGTCGACAAATACTCTATCTGTCATGGAGATCGTCTCGAGTAGGATAAGGAGCTCCAGATTCGTTAATAACCAAAGGCTTCGCCGCATGCCATTTATTCATTGCATCTCGATACCCTTGCTCTTGTTCCAGACGCTCTACGAGGAGCTCACCGACAAAGCGAGATACACTCGTATCTGCTCTGCAGCAAAGACTTTAGCCTTCTGAGCCAACTCATCCGGCAAGGTAACCGTTACGTTTTTCATGACACTATTTTCGTGTTACACTGTTTTCGTGTCAATTTCTAATATGGCTAGCCAATCCCTAGTGGACGTTCTCAGACGGTAACGATCTTTGCAGATTCCCAATCACCGTTCGATACTTCGGATCACTGGCGAGGTTGGTCCATTCGTTTGGATCCTGCAAGTGATCGTATAGTTCCTGGCCTCCATCATTGTATTGAATGTAACGCCAACGATCGGTTTGCACTGCGTGATTTTGGTATCCAAAAGTCATGAGAACTGGCTGATCCCAGAGGCGTTTCGGATTCTCGAGTAGCGGAACGATACTTTGCCCATCGAGTCCATCGCGTTGAGGAACTCCGGTCAACTCCAGCATCGTGGGATAGATATCAATAAGACTCACCGGTCGGTCACAAAGTTGACCCACCTGGATCGATTCAGGTCCAGCCATAATAAGGGTGGTTCGTGTCGTAACATCCCACAGCGCATGCTTACGCCAATGTTGTTTTTCGCCCAAGTGCCAACCATGATCACCCCAGAGAACGATGATAGTATTATCCGCGTGCTCGCTTGCTTCCAAGGTATCCAATAGTCGCCCTATATGCGCATCTACAAAACTAATGGTCGCCAGATAGCTTTGAACCGCACGTTCCCATTGGTTGTGTTTCAAAATCATGTCATGATCTTCACCATGAGTCGCAAAGTTTCTTGCGCCTGAAACATCGTGCACCTCTTGAGCAAATTTCTTACCCCAGTAAGGAAGATCATCCCGATCATTTTCTAAAGTTTCCGGCAAGATGATGCTTTCCCGCGGATGCAGATCGAAGTATTTCTGGGGGACAAACCAAGGCATGTGGGGCTTGGTAAATCCGCAGGCGATAAAGAAGGGTTTGTCGTGCGATTTTTCTAACTCGGAAATCGCCCAATTCACATTCTTTACATCAAACATTTCAGAATCTTCCACATCCAGGGGTCCCCAGGGTGCCCAGGCATCTTTTGCCAAACCTTCATCTCTTTTTCCCACCTGTCTCGCACGTGGCGGTGTATTGTAATAATCCCAGGATGCCTGATCGTAGGGCCCACTTCCATGAAAGGTCTTACCCCCACCCTGAACCGAATAATCACCCGCCTCACGTAAGTGCTGCATCAAGGTCACCGTATCCGGAATCTTAGCACGCATCATTTCCCCATTCCCATAGACTCCAGAATTCGAGGGACGAATGCCTGAGAATAAACTCACACGTGAAGGATTACACAGCGGGGCATTGCAGTAAGCCTTGGTAAAGGAAACTCCCTTCCCGGCCAATCGGTCTATATTCGGCGTCTTTGCCTGAGGGTGTCCTCCTAAGTGCCCCACCCAATCGTTCAAATCGTCGACGGCGATGAAGAGGATATTTGGGCGGCCTGCCGCCCAAACAGACGAGAGGCTAGAGGCTAGAGAAAAGAGGCAGAAAAAGATGCTGAGAACGGCACTGCGGTGACGCAGTAGCCCTACATTTCGATTCAATAGACTATTCATATTCTCCTCCATATCACTTCTTTGTCACATAGACGTAGTACGCGCTCATCGTAGTCGTCGGGCCGCGAAACCAGGTGTGAAGTGCAATGGGTCCCTTTTTGAGCTGAGCGGTAAAAGTAATACCTGTATCATCGGGTCCGATAGACTTGTTCAAGCCTTCGAAACGGTAGGGTGTTTTATCCCCAATATCCAGGTGATGGTAGTCGCTTAAATAGAAGCTGGCCGTATCCACATTGATGGCTCCCTGACCTCCCTCAGACGGAGCGTTGATGGGCCGGTCTATTTCTATGGGCCAACGACGGAGCTCAAAGTCGTATTCACCGTCTTCCGCCACCTCGAGCATCCAGTAACCACTCTTCTCCTGCCCTACACGAATCTGACGTTGTTGGTCGATGAATACATCCAACCATTCACAGCCGGTGAGGCGCGATGGATTCTCGTGCTCACTGCCAATTATGACTCGTTGCACATCGTTGGCATTCGGACCCACATCAGCCCACCAATCATCCAGTCTGTTTCGCATCTTCGCCAACACCTTCGGGTGCTTATCGATGACGTTGTTCTGCTGCAATGGATCGGTCTCGAGATTATAAAGCTCTCGATCCTCAAGGAGTCGCCAGCGTTTCCAAAGCACTTCACCCAAATTCCGCTGCATGAGCGTCTGCGCAAATGGCGTTGGATAATTCACAAAGCCTGGCATACGACTGTAGTTAATGACCAGCATGCGGTCTTCTGGAACCACTGCCTTTCCCCTAAAAATGGAAGCGAGACTCATGCCGTCAAACTTGGCTTCTCTGGGGATGTCACAGAGATCGAGCAAAGTCGGTAAAATATCCTGAACCTGAGTCAGTCCATGAATGTCCTGCGATTTCAACAGCCCACCATTCGGCCAACTGATGAGGAAGGGCACGCGATGACCACCTTCCCATAGCTCCGTTTTGGATCCACGCATTCCGGCGTTGTAGTAGAGAGGACCGTGTGTGCTGCCATTATCCGTTTGAAATGTGATAATGGTGTCGTCTCTCAATCCCTCGTCTTCGAGAAATTTCATCATGGTGCCCATGTTGTCGTCGATGTTGATGATCATCCCGAGGTAGTCGGCCAGACGAGTCTTGAGCGCGCGGTTCATATTGGCAAATTCCGGTTGTTCCAGGATTTTCAGGATCTTCGCTTCGTCTTCATCCTTTGCAACCAGGGGGCCATGGGGTGTATTGGGCATAATGATCGCCATGAACGGTTTCCCTTCCTTGGCCGCCTGCTTCATAAACGACATGCCCTCTTCAAAAAACACATCCGTGCAGTAGCCTTTATACTGCTTCCACTTCCCATTGTTTACATAGGTGTCATCAAAATAGTCATTGCCCCAATAATCTGGCACGGAGCCGATATGAGAGGACGGAAACCAGCAGGTTTCATCGAATCCACGGTCTTCGGGCCTGAACGGATAATTAGCCCCTAAATGCCATTTCCCGAAAAGACCGGTCGCATACCCGGCATCACCAAAGAAGTTGGCTATGGTCGGTAACTCAGGTCGCAAGAGCGCTCGTCCACTACTCACATTGATGCATCCATTCCGGGCGGCATCCAAGCCGGTCATCAACTGACCGCGCGTCGGCGCACACATGGGAGATACGTGGTAATCCTCCAAACGTATGCTCTCACTATGCAGGCGATCGAGGTGAGGGGTTTTCAGTATGGGATTTCCGTGTACTGACAATTCAGGATATCCCTGGTCGTCAGTCATAACCACAATCACATTGGGTTTTGCGAACAAAGTGGTCGAAGTAACGAGGAGTGAGAGCGCTAGTTTGAAGAATTTCATTTTAGTATATTATGGTTCAATGCCGACTCTTGAAAGATCAATCATCGGCAACCTGGTTGGCAATACTTGTCCTCTATTCTAGCATTAAACGCCCACAAAATATTGGATGGAATGGCCGCAATTTATTGGATCCTGGCCTTTAATAATCAGGCTACAGAATAATAGAAGCAAAAATCCTTATACAATTTACCGCCCAAAAGCCTCGCGCGCGGCTTGGCGTTCAGCAGGACTCAACTTACCGTCTCCGTCTTTATCGAATTGTTCGATTAAGCGCTTTAGCTGTGCCCCACGAGGTCGGTTTGCGTTTTGAGCCAATCTTCCACCACGCGCTTTCATACCCGATTCCGCTACATGCTGCTGTATTGCCTGCCTAAGCTCTGGAAATTCACGCGGATTAGCCGCAAACATCTGCAAGGTCACACTCCCCATTTCATCATTTGATTCCCGTCCCCATTTTACAGGTATAGGAGGATCATTAGGATTATTGATGTTATCGGATGAATTATCCCAGGTAACCGCGGCATCTAGCTTTGTCCCAGCGGGTAAGAAAATGTAGTCCTTGTAACGATACTGTTCCTGCCAGGAGAAATCCCAATCAGTGATGGACAACAATTCCCGCTCCTCACCGTTTGGTAAGGTGGCCGTCATATTCATGCTCTTCCCCAAATAATGGGCATGAGAACTTACGCCAAATGCTTTTACATCTACAGGAAGGACGAAGGAGTCGCGTTTGGTATAATTGCTATCCCCGGCAGGTATATTTACTCCTGCCAACGCACCAAAGACAGGCGGCAATTGAACTCCCGCAAATTTCTGAGTAGGCGGTTCATCTGAAAAATAAAGTCCCACTGTCGACACTTCGGTCTCCTCTTTACCCGATGGGTGAAAGTGAGTCGAAAGAATCAGGTCAGATCCCTTGGGCAAACGATAGGCCAGCCCCTCAGGCAGTTTTTTAGGAATACCTCCTACAGCCCAACCGCCGATGCCGCCACCTTCGCGGTCGCGCCCCATCCGTTTGTAACCAGGAATAGGATCCTCAGCATCTCGTGCACGGGCTTCTCCACTCGTATCATAGTAAAAGAGAGAATGATGAACGATGGATCGTTCTCCTGGTCGAAACTCAAACGCTTGAATCCACTTATCCTCAGTCAAGTTGAGAGGGATCACAAAGTTGCGATAAATATCCGGCCCTTCAGCATATAAGGTATACCCTTCCGCCATGCTCACCACTAGGTCAGGTTCTCCAAGTTGCCATCCATCGGTGAACTTTGGCATGGCTGGCAATTTACCAGGATCACCTTCCGCCATTCCGGTTTCGACCCAGGTCTCGATTGTTTGAATATCCGAATCAGCCAACTGACGATGATCCTGAAACTCAAAATCTCTTGAGTTGGCATGCCAGGGAGGCATATAGCGATCTTCGACAACGGTCAGTATGAGCTCCGCGCGTTTTTGCACATCCCGGTAATTCATCAACGAAAAAGGAGCGGCTTCATTGGGCCTATGGCAGGCAGTACAATTATTAAAAACGATGGGCGCAATATGTTCACTGAATGTGACCCGTTCTTCCTTCGCTTGGATCGTTATCCCGGCTAAAAGAATGGGTGCGACTAGAAGGTAATGGAAGGCTTTCATAGTTTCTGATGAAGAAGAATTAAAATTGTAAGTTGGGCATGTAACACCCAATGGCCTGAGTTCTTGAAACGGTTACGGGTTCGTTTTCAACAATGGCATTCAAAGCATTGCGCAGGTCTTTCTCGGTGATAACTCTGCGGCGTTGCCCAAGCGCTGGATACATGTTGTCGATACGCCCACGGTAGGACAGCGATCCATCAGGAAGTACCAAAGCCACTTCAGGGGTCACAGTAGCTCCAACGACTTTCACCAGCCGATGTGTTTTATCAGCAATCGCTGTGTAGCCATTCAAACTGAAATCTCTCATATGGGTTTTGATATTTTCATCACTCGCGTCAGGATCCACATACACGAGCATCATCTTAAACCCTTTTTCCTCGTATTCATTCCTTAGGCGACTCATTTCAGGAGCATAGGCATTGGATATAGGACAGTCATGGGTCACAAAAATAAGAACCGATCCCTTGGCGTCATTCACCTGAAATGGATGTATTTGCTGCCCATCAATATCCTTTATCGAAAAGGGCATGTGATCGGTGACAGAAGAAACCGCCCCCTCCTCAGCATGCAATCCCCCTAAAAAGGGGATCAGGCACAAACAGACCGCAAAGAGTAGCCACTCAAAGCCTTTAGTTCTCTTCGCTGATAATATGACTAGTCGCATCAATAATACAAAACGGATTATTATCAAAAAAGGTTACATCATGGAAATGAAAACACCAACCCAATTACAGCTCTTCAACCTATTCCTAATAATACTGATCCACCTTGGAAACACCCCGATCATTAGGCAACGGAGCGGTGAAAGAGAGTCCATTTGGATGGGAGGTTGCTTCCTGAATACGTTCACTGAGGCGTTTATCCAACTGGTCGATAACCCAAGAGTAATTAGGATCTTTCGCTAAATTCACCATTTCGGCTGGATCCTTCAATCGGTTGTAAAGTTCAATGTTATTGGGTGCTCCCTCCTTCCATCGGCTATAACGAAATTGCTTCGTACGAAGCGTATAATCATGGTGAAGCTGTGTGAATGCATCTGGGCGCACATTCACAAACGGATCATTAAGAACAGGAACGAGGCTTTTCCCCTGCACGTATTCAGGAACTGGCGACAAGCCGGCCAATTCGGTGAGGGTTTTGTAAAAATCGATCATTTCAGCAAATGATTCAGTAGAAGCACCAGGTTGATTCATTCCTGGTGTTCGAAGAATAAGCGGCACACGATCGGCATCTTCAAACAAAGTGTTCTTCTGATAGTGACCATGTTCCCCCATATGGTAACCATGATCAGAACTAAAAACGACTACCGTATTCTCACGCAGGCCCAACTCATCCAGGGCATTCAACACGCGGCCGATCTGGGCATCGACGAAGGATATCGTCGCATAATAAGCGAGGATCGACTTTCGAGCGAGATCGTCATCAAGATCGATTTGATTTTTAAAGGCGGTTACGCTCTTCGCCGCTGATTCCGGTATTGTATCCAAATAACCGTCCGGAATCTGAGGCACTACGATGTCATCTAAATCGTAGAGATCGAAGTACTTCTTCGGAGCCACATACGGTGTATGCGGTTTATAGAAACCCACCGCCAGAAAGAATGGAGTCTCATCCTTAGCGTGCTGCTTGAGCACCTTGATAGATTCGGTGGCGACCATGCCGTCTGTCTGCTCCTCGTCTGCACCATCCGCAGCCAACCAGCTTAAGGTAGCGCCAAATGAACCGGGATTTAGAGAAAAGGTGATGTCCTCGTCATCCTTGTCGCGACCACGGGGATTTATTTTGTGATCCCAGGAAGCTGGATCGTCGTGCCCATCGGTTCCAATACCCCTGGGATTGTCGTAATGATAGATTTTTCCAACGCGGGTGGACGTGTAGCCATTAGCCGAAAAATGCTGGGAAAGCGTGACCGCGTCCGGCACATAGTCACGAAACAGACGGCGTAGAACCGTCACTCCATTTTGCTCCGGATAAAGCCCGGTCATGAAACTGGCACGGGATGGCCCGCACAAAGGAAAGTTGCAAAAAGCGTTTTCAAACAGACGACCTTCATCAGCTAGTTTATCAATATGGGGCGTCTTGACGAGCGGATGACCATAAGCCCCGATATTGCAGTTCAAATCATCGGTCATAATGAAAAGAACGTTGGTTTTGGCGTGAATGATAGCACCCAAAAAAACGGTGAAAATTATCAGTATATGGATGCGGCGTATCATGAATAAGAATAATTCGGATTTAATTTCACTAAGGATAATTATCTAAACCGACGCAACTCCACCTTAATAGGAAGGGCGACTCAAGATTCTTACCAACAGACTATAATTCGCCCTGAATCCATATATGTAGCACAAAATGTCGGTTGGTCTCGCAAACTAGCCACCTGATCCCAATCTAAACTTCCAGAACTAACACCTAACTCTAGTCATGAATATTTTATCAAGGTTACGGGATTCTTTCCTAATTCTTTTTTACAAGCTCACTGGACCACCAAGGATTCTGAATTTCAACAGCCGCTTGAACACCAAAATCCTCAGACACTTTGGGGCCAAGATTGGAAACACAAAAGTTCGAATCCAAGCTCCCCTTGTTATTCATAATGCCATTGATGGGTATAAACATCTTTCTATAGCCGATGGATGTATGTTGAACGGTAACAACTTTTTGGATCTGACAGAAAAGATAACCTTGGAAAAAGGAGTTAGTTTAGGGCCAGGCGTCACCATAATGACTCACAACCAATTTAACTATAATAAATTCCTGGAAGAAAAACTGTCCTTCATGTGTGGAACGAAAGAAGTCATTATAAGAAAAGGATCAGGCATAAAAGCAGGTGCCTTAATTACCATGGGCGTCGAAATTGGAGAAAACTCCGTCGTCGCTGGCAATGCTGTCGTCAATAAAGATGTAGCCCCTAAGAGCCTAGTATCAGGAGAACCTGCTAAGGAATTTTCCAAAATTACCTGAACCAATCTGCAACTTTAAAACTCATACGAGTTATTCCTTCAGCGTCCTCTCAAAAAAAGCGGTGCGAGCGGGACGCGCGGTTTGGAGGTATTGCACGTAGACGCCGTGACCAGCGTCTTCGTGGCGCTTATAAGTCATATCTTTCACCCCCAACTCCCGCATGGCTTCCACAAATGCATCCATGTATTGAATAGGAGCCTTTCTAAGGTCCTGAGCACCGTGTATAAAATAAAGCGGTGGAGCATCGGCTCGCACATAAGTCATGGGCTGAATCTGCTTAACATCCCTACCTGCAGCTTTGCCACGTCCGAAGCGTGGCATGATGGGTGTTGAGCTGCAATGCGCGGCTTGTACAGCACTGGAAAACTCCTGATAAGGACCGTCGCCTTCGAGACCAGCGGAAGGATGGTAGAGCGCTAGCATCAACGCCAGATGAGCACCGGCTGAATTTCCGGCTACACCGATACGATTTGGATCCACATTATACTGCTCAGCATGAGCACGTAGCCAGCGAATGGCGCATTTGGCATCTTCAATACAGGCCATCTTATCCACATCCAGCCGATAGTTAACCGAGATTCCAACGAAGCCTTGAGTCGCATAACCGAGGACCGTTCCGATTCCTTGTCCACGTTTGTCGCCTTGAGTCCAACCCCCTCCATGCAGATACACAATCACAGGAAGCGGAGTGTCAGACTTCTCAGTTGGCATCGCCAAATCAAGTTTCCAGGCATCATGCCCTTCACGATAAACCAAGTCGGGAAACACGGTCACGCCCTCGGGAGCTATGGCGAGTAGCTCTTCATCAGACATGACAGACCGGCTCTGATTTCCTGCGGATCTGTTCTGCGCCGAAGCGTAGGTGCTAAGAAGAACCAACCATAAAACCAGAGCACGATAAACAATCCTATTCATGGTGCCTTTCTAAAAATTAGTGTGGCGCATTAATCGACACCGTAATGATTTTTCAATCGGACAATCTCTGTTTTCAATTCAGCTATCTTCGGTCCGTATTCAGGGTTCCCATACTCGCTGTTCATTTCACTGGGATCACGCTCGTGATCAAAAAACTCCCATTCATCCACCTCGTCGTGCTTAAAATGGATGAGCTTGTAGCGACTGGTGGCCACACCCTCATGTGGTGGCACACCATGATTATAGTAGCCTTCACTCACACTGCCCCCAAATCTCTCACCGTAGTATTTGTAATAGAAGCTCTTTCTCCAGTTTTGAGGAGCATTGCCTTTCAACAAAGGAACCAAACTGCGACCTTGAATGGCGCTCGGAATCGACGCTCCTGCCAGTTCGAGAAACATGGGAGCGAAATCCAGGTTCGAAACGAGATCATTATTGACCTGACCTGCTTGAGTTACCCCTGGCCAGCGAACCACGAGCGGTGTTTTCAAACACTCCTCATACATCCAGCGCTTGTCATACCAACCATGCTCCCCCAGAAAAAAGCCCTGGTCTGCCGCGTAGATCACGATGGTGTTTTCCGCCAATCCACTCTCGTCAAGGTAGTTCAGTAAACGACCTACATTTTCATCGATAGCTTTGCTCGTCAGAAGGAAGTTTTTTATAAAGCGCTGGTAACGCCACTTTGCCCGTTCGTCACCTTGTAGATTGGCCTTTTCAAAGGCCTCATTGGCCGCAGCGAAGTGGCTCTGATATTCAGCGAGCTGCTCTCCCTGAATATTCCTATATTCGAGGCTTAGATTACTAAGGGGCATTACCTCTGCGATGCTGGTATTGTGATTACCAGGAGCGCGACTGCGGCCACTGTAGTCGTCGAAAAAATTGTCCGGCATGGGAACGCTGACATCATCCAGCTCACCCAGATGGCGCAAGGCTGGTTGAAAGGGGCCGTGAGTGGCTTTGAATTGAGCCATCAGCATGAATGGCTGATCCGAGTCCCGACTCTTTAGCCAATTCAATGATCGGTCCACGACCACGTCTGTATTGTAGCCTTCATACTCCGTAGGTTTTCCATCGGTGTAGAGGGTTGGATTGTAATAACGACCTTGCCCACGCATTACTTCATGGTAGTCGAATCCCGTGGGTACCGATTTCAAATGCCACTTGCCAACGATAGCCGTCTGGTAACCGGATTTCTGCAGCAACTGGGGAAAGGTTACCTGACTTCCGTCAAAGGTATTGTAATTATTGATCTGCCCATTCAGATGGGAATATTTTCCAGTGAGCACGACCGCACGCGAGGGAGCACAAATTGAATTCGTGACCAGGCATCGGTCGAAGCGAATACCCTCATCAGCAATCCGATCGATATTCGGCGTCGGTACGACCTTGGATAAGGGATGCCCATAGGCTGAGATCGTCTGCCAAGTGTGATCATCCGAAAATATGAACAGGATGTTTGGACGATCATTCGCGCAAAGAGAGGAGAGGCCAAAGACTAGCGACAGGAGGACTAGAAATGTAGCCATGGTCGTAAGACCATGGAATCGATTCCCCGATAACGCGATTTCTCCCTTGATCCATGGTGTCACCACCATTGCCTCTTTTTTTGAATGTAGGAGCAAACTTGTTCGCGACCCATTCCTAACACAACGGCTCGCTCGGCGATCGAGCCCTACCTTTTTCAGCAATTTCATTTTGGTTTCTCGTCTACTTTCCAGTTTTTGTTAGCACGATTTCCGTAGTGCGGGTAGTAGTCCCAATCGACCGTCCCTCCCACTACTCGAGGGTCTTCTGTCTTTTCCAAGTAATCAAATAATTGCCGTCGCAAAGAGTTTTGAGTGGCCAGGTGTTTCAGATTTCCAGCCAGATTGTTCATTTGGTGTGGGTCGTCCTTGATGATGTAGAACTCTTCCGCCGGATGCTTCCCAAACGCCAGCTCTGCCAAATGTGCAACGCCATGCTTGTAACGATTTTCCACCATAAAGGTCTTTGTTGGGGAATTATCGTATTCCCCAAATGGAATCAGACGGTTGCACATCTCCGGATCGGGAGAGCCGGATGGCCAACGATCCGGTTCGAAATTATAGATATACATGTAATCCTTCGTACGGATCGCACGACTGGGGTAACCTTTGCCACCGGCACGAGCTCCACTATGGCGTTCAAATGCAATGAAGGCTGCGGCTCGATCGATCGTGGGGTTATCATCAAACAGATCCATCATACTTCGCCCGGTCATCATATCCGGAACGTTTACTCCTGCTGCTTCCAGGAAGGTGGGCGCCAAGTCACTGAGGTTGACCGGAGAATCTATCACTCGCCCAGCGTTCTTAATTCCATCTGCCCACCGGATGGCCAACGGCACACGTGATCCGTCATCATACAAGGTCGCTTTGCCTCTGGGAAATGGCATGCCGTGGTCACTGGTGATCACTACGATCGTGTTGTCCAACTGACCTCGTTCATCAAGCGTAGCGATAGCGCGCGCAACCATGGAATCAAAGTGCTCAATTTCTACATAGTAGTCCAAAATGTCACTGCGGACGATGTCATTGTCCGGAAAGATCGCTGGCACGATTACCTGGGAAGGATCCTTCCCGGACTTGATACCAGCACCATTTTCATAGGGACGATGCGGTTCGCTGGTGCCCAGCCAAAAGCAAAACGGTTGGCTCTGCCCTACTTCCGACAAAAAGCCTTCAAAATTTCCGGCGTAGTCCGTGTTCCTCATCGCCCCATAGGGTGCCTTTAGAGTTCTGGTGTTGTAGGGCTTGCCCGCAGGGTTTTCGGTTCTTCCTCCTGGCTCTAAACGCCCAGGGGCCCAAGCTTTACCCGTGGAACCCACTTTATAACCTGCCTTCTGCAGCTCCTCTGTATAAGTCGCGAACTTGGCTTGAAGCGTACTCCAGATATTGGCCGCTTCTTCCAAACGCCAAATGTGTTGCCCTGTCACAATAGCGCTTCTGGACGGCCCACAGGTCGGAGCATCACAGTAGGAATTTATAAAACGTAATCCTTCATCGGATACGCGATCGAAAGCAGGAGTCTGGACAATAGGATCACCATTGGCTCCCATATGAGCCCAGGATTGATCGTCGGAGATACAGAAGAGGATGTTGGGGCGGCTTTCAGCCGTCAGAGGCGAGAGGCTAGAGGCGAGAGACAAGAGGATAAAACAGCTTAATATGGCACTGCGAGGACGCAGTAGCCCTACCAGGCTAGCAATTAAAAGGTAGGGCAATCGCGTCCTCGCGATGCCGTCATTATTGAGATTTAAAGCTCTGGGAATTTTCATTCCGGTCTCTCCGCTACTTTCCAGTTTTTATTCCTCATTGCTCCATAATAAGGATAGTAATCCCAATCCACTTTCCCGCCCACGACACGAGGATCTTGAGTGACTGAAAGGTGATTAAACAGCTTCCTGCGCAGTTCGTTTTGAACTGCATTGTATTCCTGGTTGCCAGCCAGATTGACCAGTTGCTCCGGATCATTTTTCAAATCGTAGAGTTCCTCGGCTGGACGCATTCCAAAAGAAAGCTCAGCCAAGTGAGCTACTCCATGCGTGCTCCGATTGTCCATCATATATGTTTTGGTAGGTGATGAATCAATTTCACCATACGGAAGAGCCCTGGCACAGACCGATGCATCCGGCGAACCCGACGGCCAACGAGTGGGCTCGAAGTTGTGAATATACATAAAGTCTTTAGTTCGAACCGCACGACAGGGATAACCTTTACCCCCTGCTCGACATCCATCGTGGCGTTCCATCGCGATGTAAGCAGCGTCCCGGTTGTGAACCTCCCGGTTTGCGAATACATCCATCAAACTGTTTGCAGACATCATACCAGGAACCTCTACACCCACGGCCTCGAGAAAGGTCGGTGCGAGATCGCTCAAATTCACAAAGGAATCAACCACGCGACCATTTACTTCAATTCCTTCTGGCCAACGAATCGCCAAAGGCACCTTGGAGCCCCAATCGTAAAGACTGGCTTTAGCTCGTGGAAAGGGCATGCCATGATCGCTGGTAACGACAACGATGGTGTTATCCAGAAGCCCGCGTCTCTCAAGAGAAGCGATCGCTCGCTCGACCATCGAGTCGAAATGTTCAATCTCAACCAAATAATCGAGGATGTCACTGCGCACGATATCGTTATCCGGAAATATCGCAGGCACCCTGACCTTGGAAGGATCCTTACCGGTCTTAATCCCGGCACCGTTCTCAAAGCCACGATGAGGCTCACTGGTGCCCAGCCAGAAACAAAAGGCCTCACCCTCTTCTACCTCACCCAGAAAATCTTCGAAATTCGCAGCATAATCGTTGTTCCGCATGAACCGAAAAGGCGCCTCCAATGTCCGCGCTGTATACTCCTTGCCTGCTGGATTCTCAGTACGGCCACCGGCCTCTAAACGACCTGGACTCCAGCCCTTACCCGTGAAGCCGGTTTTGTAACCGACCTTTTGTAGCTCCTCAGTGTAGGTGGCGAACTTAGCCGGTAAGGTGCTGTGAATGTTACCTGCTTCTTCCAGACGCCAGATCGCCTGCCCCGTTAAAATCGCACTGCGAGAAGGACCACAGGTCGGTGCATCGCAAAACGAATTGGTAAATCGAAGACCTTCATTTGCCACCCGATCAAATGCCGGTGTTTTGATTACCGGATCTCCATTGGCCCCGGTGTGCGCCCAGGACTGATCATCCGATATGCAAAAGAGAATATTGGGTCGCTCCGAAAAGCCCAGGTTTTGTATCCAAATCAGTAAGACAACAGTAACACAGAAACGCTTCATTACTGAATCGGGTGAGTAGTTCTCAGAAAAGCAATCAAGTCTCGAACCTGGCTATCGGCCATCGTATTCAGTTGGCCTTCCGGCATCATGGACAGCGGTGACGTTTGACGAGAAAGGATATCGGATTTTGGAATAATCACTTCCTGCCCGATCATAGCTAAGGTCACGCGTTGATCATCTTCATTTACAACATTACCGGCGTAGGTCCTTCCATCCTGAGTACTAATGGTCACCAGTTTATAAGACTCAGCCACTTCACCATTCGGATCGATCATGTTCGTCAGAATATAATCCAGATCGGCTCGATTGGATCCCGTAATGTCAGGACCAATCGCTCCCCCTTCACCATACATTTTGTGACAGGCTCCACAGGTGGAGGTATAAATCGATTTACCGTTTACGACATCAGCATGCGACATGTACTCATCGGTGAGCAGGAACTTATAGCGGTTAATGGCCAATTCCTTATCTTTCTCCATGGTTTCCATCGGGCCCCACCAATCTACGAAGCTGGGGCCTAGCACGCGTCGCAGCTGTCGAGCAGCTACCGCTGAAACATCAGTGCGGGGCACTCGTCTACTGATGAGTGCACGCATCAATGTTCGAGCCGTGTCCCGCCTCGTAGAAAGCGTTTGTAATGCCACGGTCTTTTCATCCGCTGTGAAGTCAGAGTAATGGGAAAGAATCGTATTGGAAATCGCATCATCCTCATAGGATGCCAGTGTCCTCATGGCATCCAACCTAAGATCCGGATGCTTCACGAATCCTAGAATAGAATCGAATGCGGGTGGAAATTTATCCTGAGCAAAGCCACGGATAATTTCCTGACGGCGCTCAATGGGCGTGGAGGAATCATTGAGTTCAACAAGCTGAATCTTGCCAGCTTCCGCGCTACCAAAAAGCTGCCCGACCTGAAGTGTCACGTTTTTCAATTCGGCATCGTTCAACAAGTCACGCTCCAGGTTAGACCATTTAGCTGGAGCTGTCAGATCCCGTTGACCGAGCAGTCCATCGCGCATCCCTTCCAGCAACACCTTGCGAACACCGGAAGAGCTGGCGGATGCTAAACTTTCGACCACTGCTTCGAGCAATTTACCGGAAGTAGCGCGTCGAGCAATGAACTGGGAGACCATGGGAATCTTACTCTTGGAAGCAACCTCCATAGCCAGTACCGGATTTTCAGCTACGTGCGGCTGAATACCGAACCAGATCATCTTGGGGATGTTGTGATCGTCTATATCGTCAGCGTGCCCCAACAATCCCGATGCAAGATCCCAAACACTAGCCTCAGGAATCCGTTGTAAGGCAGACGCCAAATAGAGTCGAACAACCGGTGATGGATCGGACTTCGCCAGCTCTTTAAATTCAGCTAGAGCAGCTTCTCCGGGATCCATGTCTTCACACAGCAGTTGAATAGCCCAGGCACGGATGTACTCATCATCATTGTTCAGCATGCCGGTCAGGTGTTTTTGAGAAACCCCGCCAGTCACATGCAGTGCCCAGAGGGCTCTTAGCTTTCTACCTGTGTCGGTTTGATTCTTAAACATTTCCCAAAGGCGCATATGCTCTTGCTGGGATAGACCTCTTTCCTCGGCCCGCTCGTGAAGAATGACGCGAGCACGCCGAACGTACCAGTCATTTTTATCCAACTGCATTTCAACTAGCTCACGGTCGCTGAGTTTTTTCAGATCAAAGTTCGTGGGATACGGCGTGCCTTCTGGAGCTAGTCGGTAAACCCGACCGGTATCCTTGTCGTGGACGTCATTTCCGCAGATATCTGCGTCGTGCCAGTCCAGCATGTAGACGGCACCATCGGGACCAATCTCCAGACTGAAGCCAATCCATTGGGGATCATTTGCCAGGACCGTATCGTCACCGTGCTTGGCAATAAACCCGGACCCATTCCGCACCAGCGTTTCCGAGAGGAGCGCATGCTCATGGATGTTGGCCATGAAAAGTCGGCCATGATACTCTTCCGGCAAGGTATCAGCCAAATAAACCCGGGCACCCCCGTGAGCAGAACGGTGACGGTGATCCCCGATAGTTTTGATATCGTCATATACATAGGGGTGAATGTGTTTTCCTCCCTGGCGATGGAAGAACCCACCTTGCACTATGTGCCAGGCATGAGGAATCACACAGGCCGAAATGAAGGCTTGTCCGGTATCGTCGAAGTCCAACCCCCAGGGATTGCTGAATCCATGAGCAACCACCTCAAAACGTTCTTTGATCGGATGGTAGCGGAAGATGCCTCCATCAATAAACTGACCATCTACCACTTCCTGGCTTATGGGGAAAGGTTCCCCTTTCTTGAAAATGCGTCCTCCATCGACTGGTTTGCCCACCGTTGAAGGTGTAGCAAATCCCTGACAACCATAGAGCCACCCATCCGGCCCCCAAATAAAACTGTTTAATACTTCATGCCGATCGCGGATACCCCACCCCGTAAGGCGTACTTCGATTTCGTCATCAGCCTTGTCGTCTCCGTCTCGATCGGGAACAAACATCAGATTGGGCGGTGCTCCCAACCAAAGCCCGTCAAAGCCCACCGCGATGGCCGAGGGAAATGGAAGACCTTCCATGAATACTTTCTTCGTATCCATTTTCCCATCACCATCCTCATCTTCTAAAATAAGAATACGGCTTTCCCCATCGTTCGAGAAACCGGATCTTCGAGTTTCATAGTCCCGGTTTTCGGCAATCCATAAGCGCCCACGATCATCGTAGCAGAATGCCAGGGGTTGCGTGATTTGCGGTTCGGAAGTTACCAGTGTTACTTCCAGGCCATCAGGAACAGTCATCTTCGCGATGGCTTCCTCGCCTGTTAAGAACTCTGCCTGCTTGGCTTCCTCACGAGCCTGGATCCACTCCGCATAGGTGTTGTTTTGGCCGGTGTAGGCCTTCCAATCCTCATGCATATGAATGTCATTCAATCTACCCGTATAAACAATCAACTGATGTTTGTAGGTAGCGACCTCACCCGCTTTGATATGCCAGTCGCCCATACGGGCACGTGCTGGACCTATCCCCAACTGACGATCCACTCTCCAGGGTGTGGGATAAGCATCGTTCTCCACATGATCTAAAACTGCAATGTGACCCCAGTCATCTGGATCTCGACCTTCAATTTGCATGCCGACATTGACCCACGACGCTCGTTGTCCCTCTGCACGTTCATTGACCTGACGGGCACTGTTAGTGGCCTCTCCCTCGGTGACACCTCGCTTGAACGGCATCCGCAGGAATAATCCTCCATAGTTGTATTCTGAAATCGTAATGTCGGTATGAGCCTTCCCAGACCAAATAAGATCTACGAAATATTGGTCACCCAGATCTCGCATGGACCAGACCTGTGTCTCCTCCATCAGCGCGGTGCCCTCTTCGTCTAACATATGGTAAATCGTTTCCCACTGAACGACGTCCCCTTCAGCCACAATTACATTGGCCTCCAACAACTTCCAATAGCCATTGGTCGGATTGTGAAAAAAGTCGCGGCCATTCACACGGGTCATTCCCCAATAAACCCCGGTTTGGTGGGGGTGGTGCCCCGGACTGTATTCCGTCATGATACCATTGCCATCCGGAGCAACAATCGGATGTAAATACGGCCGGTGGTCGGACCGAGCGTTCTGAACAAGGATTGCCTCCTCTCCGTTGGGCCGAAACACCGAGATGGTCTCAGCCTCCTCATCTTTAACCAGCTTAAGCGGAGCCGCAAAAACCGAAGTAAACGAAATAACCAGAAGAAGAGCACAGAGTGTTTTCATGATAGTGGGTAATTGTGTGACTTTTAGCCTAGCAGCTAGCGCTAGTTTTATATTGGTGGCTCTGGCCTATTTTTATTAGATCTTGGCCATCACACAGTAAAACTAAAACACAGACCTATCTTCAACTTAGATAGAAGATAAACTCAAGTAAATCCAGAGAAGCCGATCTGGCTAAAATCACCCATTGAAAATGCTAACCCAGCCGCCACCCCTGAAACAGCTCATGAGACTTCTTAGTCAATGGGTCTGGCGTTCCAAAAAATTGACCACCCATCAGGCAAGTATCATCCCGGGTGCCTATTTGAACATAGAGTCAATAAACAATATCTGCAGAATCGTACAATCCCAGAGAATCACTCATCTCCTTGGGTGTGATAGTAACGGAAACCCTTACGCAATAGAAGCTTCGCCTACTATTCAAACGACGTTTTAACACGGGAAAACCGTATCCAGGCACGACCAATCCGTACGCAAGATCGCCGTTAAACTAGATAAAGGATCAGATTCTAGGAAGCTTAAGGCAGCTTCGCTTCTAAACGAAACCGTAAGCTTCTAAGATCTGATGGACCGCCGACTCGACAGAGAGGGCGGATATGCAGGAATCATTGTGGACCAGGGGCCCAACAATAATTAATTGACCGTCTTAACCTTAACGGCACAAGGGCCTTTTCGGCCTTCGCCAACTTCATACTCTACGGCATCGCCTTCATCAAGAGTATAACCTTCGGTTTCGGAGTGGTGAACGAATAAATCCTTACCCCCTTCATCAGGCTCAATAAACCCAAATCCTTTTTCATCATTAAACCACTTAATTTTTCCCGTAGGCATCTTATACTTTCTGTTATTGTATTACTGTTAGTTAAAATTCTGACCTATGTTCATCAGGTATCTCACAAACCTCAAGAAGCAATTACGTGAATTTTTGTTAGGCTCCAAACTCTGATTAGCTGGTGATTTCTCCATATTTCAACTGTTCCACTGGATCGCGAAATGCCTCGGCAAGGATCTCATTTGGCTCCTCAAAGCTATGACCCCCTTTAGACATATTAAGATTCCGAATCGCTTTTCCAGCGGCCCCTTCCATTCGATTCATTGAAAATAGTTAAAAGCGCCCACCTTACTGTAAAAATTCCACTAGTAACTGAACCGTCTTTTCGGGTTGCTCCTGCTGAACCCAGTGACCAGCTCCAGGAATCAGGTGAACGCCCCGCATATCCGTACAAGCATCCTCCTGCATCTGCTCAAGCGCACCAGGGTTTTGATAAGTCCCCCAATCACTGGCACCGGAAATAAAGATGGAAGGTTGTTCAATTTTTCGTCCGGCATAGAGCTGCATCTCTGGAGCCCCTAAACTTCCAGATCGGTACCAATTGAGCCCTCCTTGAAATCCATTGCGCTGATACTCATCGGTGTAGACTTGTAGTGCCTCATCAGGTAACCACTGATTGGATACTATTTCTTGTTGTGACGGGCTATACTTGGCCACCGTTTCAGCCATACCCTCTTCAAGGTCCATAATATAATAAGTAGGCATCTTAGCCATTTCGGGAGCCGTGCGCGATTTCAGGCGGTATGGTTTGTTTTCTTTCCAATCGGCACTCTTGTGGTGGTAATAGGCACGCATAAAAGCATGGAGCCCCTGCGGAGCCTGCCACATGTTTTCGTTGGCTTCACGTGTGCGATAATAAGCCTGGTAATGCTTTCGTGGTCTGGGAAGCTTGGCCAGCTCCTCAAAGAGATCATAGCCTGGTTCTTTCTCCTTCGGAGCATTCGCAGTATTAAAAGGAATTGAACCCGTTCCGCTGAACGGTGCACTCATCAAGGCAACCTTGGTAAATACGTCGGGTCGGGTCACCGCGCACCAGGCAGCGATAGGAGATCCAAAATCGTGGCCAACGACTGTCACTTGTCTATGCCCCATGGCATAGACCAAGCCCAGTGCATCTCGCACTACATTGAGGCGACGAAAAGAATAAAGATCCCCATCATAGTTCCTATCCCAACCGGTCGTTCGACCGTATCCTCGCTGATCAGGAGCAAATACGTGGTAACCGGCTTCAGCCAGAGGCACCATGATTTTTCTCCAACTGCAGGCCAGTTCAGGAAAGCCATGAAGCAGTAGAATGCCCGGCCTATTCTCTCCCTCATAGCCAGCTTCTAAAACATGCATTCGCAGACCATTGATATCCTCAACAAAGCGAGATCGAATTCCATCTGGAAGAAGCCCGGATTCGTAGGGCCCTATATCATCAGGAGTAGAGGGTGACGTTTGCGCTTCTGCTTTAGAGGTCGATTTCAAAGCAGCTCCAATCGTAACAACTGAGGGCAAGGATGCCATACTCAACATCGCTTTTCTACGTGTGATCTTTTCGGGCATGATTTCTTATACAAGATTCTAGCGCTTTCCCGCCATCGTATTTTCGTACCAAAGAATATTTCGCGACCAGTGACCAGCAATGAGCATGTCGAGGTCGCCATCGCCATCCATATCGACGGCACGCGTGTCATAAGAACCTTGGTTGGCTTCGATGAGGTGTTTCACAAAGAAGCCGCGTCCGTCGTTTTCGTACCAAACAGCGGTACTTTCTTCATGACGTCCACAGGTGCCAATGTCGATATCACCATCTTGATCCAGGTCTTCGACAAACAGGCTGTGCGGTCCGTAGTGTTCGGTATCGACTTCGACCTTCTTAAAATCCGGTCCCATAAATAATAGCACGCCATAACCATGCCCTCTCGATGCCACCAAGTCCATCACACCGTCCTTGTTCACATCCGCCGGTAGGATGTTACTGGCGCCTGGCTCGACGTCAGACAAGAGATGCTTCTTCCAGGGAACGCTGCCATAGGCCGGTTGCTCCCACCAGGCAAACCATTCACCGCCAGCAAAACCTTCACCACCCTTGGCGCCCGCCATAATATCGGGTCGGGCATCACCGTTCACGTCACCGAAACCCATGTAATGATTTCCTCCTGGTGCATCTTTATCGGCAAACACGTGACGTACCCACTCTCCGGATTCAGCTGGCGCTTCAAACCAGCAGATAGAATCGTGGATCGGCGTGGCGCCTTCCTTCTGAAAAGAGTTAGCGATCAAATCCAAAAACCCGTCCTGGTTTACGTCACCCGTGATCAAACAGTGAGTGCCAAGAATTTCGTCATCTATCGTATGGTATTTCCAGGGCTTTCCCGAGAAGGGATCGTCTGGACACTCCAACCAGAAGGTCGTATTGTTCGATCCTACAAAATCCTCGTCCCCATCTCCATCTACATCGAGCAAGCAGGAGTGAATGCATTGAGCGCGAGGCTTACGTGCAGCGAGCCCTTCCTCAAACGGATGAATTACCTGCTGCGTCCAATCTGGGCCCTTCATCAACACAACCTTCCCGTCAAAGGTACCAATAACATCCATCTGACCGTCGCCATCAAAGTCGTGCGCTACCACAGAGTCGGTTTGCTTACTTTTCACTTGATCCACGATGGTGTGTTTCTTCCAAGTATACCCTGATTCAGTATGCGAACGGTCTCCAGGTATCGCTTCCCACAACTTAACGTTGTCATAATAAATCGCACCCGTTTGTCCTCTCGCTTTCAGATTGACCGACGTCTTGGTCACATCGAAACGCCAGTGTTTAGCCACGAGCGGGGGCAGTCCATCCATGCGCGCCACCACGCGATCGCCGATTGCTTCTATCAATACCGTATACCACTGATCTTTTTCGATTTCCCATTCCGAATGATCCAAAGTCTCATCTTTGTCGCCTTCGATCTGCGAGTGTCGGTCTTTTTGTAAAAGGGTCCCCTTATTCGTAGAAGGAATCAGGCGAACTATGTGTCCGGTTCCTTCCGCGGTCGTACTGTTGTTAAACCCGATGTGAGCGGCTGTTAGACCGCCAGTGATTTTGAAATCGATTTGAAGTATACAATCTCGTGCCGGTACATTCAGGCGCATACTCGGGGTTGTGCCTTTGTGATGTTCCCGGCTAGCTTGAAACTCAGGCGTCGAGGACATTCCTTTATAATAACCATCCTCTACTTCCCACTGAGTGCCATGTAAGGCGGCCCATTCTGGCTTGGCAGATCCGGAGCTGAAATCGTCCGCAAAGAGAAGAGAACCTTTCCGAGCCAGAGCTGGTTCGAGTGCGAAGGAGCTGAGAGCGAAGAGCAGAGAGCTGAGAGTGCTGAAAAAGAAGAAAAAGGAGCGGAGAATTTGTAGTCTTTTCATTATTTAAATCATTGTCGTCCTCCTACTCTTCCTCGTCCTTAATTTCCATAGATGAAAGTAGGAGATCGCAAAGCGACAAGTAAGAGGACGAGGAGGAATTCTTATTAAACATCACGAAATGCATCACTGAGCACAACCAACTCTACAAGATCTTGCAGGCCGTTACCTCGATCTTTCAGCTCCTCGCAAATCTGATTAACGGTTGCGCGGTCACCAAAGTGAAGTTTGCGCCCCAGTGCATACGTGAGTAGTTTCTCAGTTAAACAATGGGCGAACTGATCCGTTCGATCCAGAAGGATGTCCTTAAGCTCAGCCATATTTGTAAATTGTTCGCCCGATGGAAGTTCACCAGAGGATTCGATCTTCTTCGTGCGACGACCGCTGTTGTCATGATACACCGTACGGTAGCGTCCAATCGGATCATAGTTCTCCATAGCAAAACCCAAAGGATCAATTTTGCGATGACACTCATAACAGGTCTCCACTTTGCGATGTTTTTGGAGTTGTTCACGAATGGTAGTTGCTCCCCGGATATCCGGCTCAAGGGGATCCACATCTGGTGGCGGTGGTGATGGAGGGGTTCCTAAAATGTTCTCCAGTATCCAAATACCTCGAATCACAGGTGATGTTTCAACCCCATTGGAAGTTGCAGTTAGAATACTGGCATGACCCAGAATGCCGCCTCTCATGTTTCGGTCATCAAATCGGACTTTTCGAAAATGATCTCCCTGAACGTCCTGAAACCCATAGAGCTCCGCAATATAGCGATTCACGAAGCCATAGTCAGAATCGAGGAATTCTTCAATCGGCCGATTATTGGACAGAACGTGATGAAAATAGAGGCGTGTTTCTTCCTTCATCAAAGGTTCAAGGTAGCGCTCGTGATAAACCTTAAACTTTCCGGTATCTGGAGGCATTTCACCAAGCTTATTTAAGTGCAGCCAACTATCGGTAAACTGATCAGCCATGGCTCGAGCCTTTGGATCTTTCAGCATGCGAGCAACCTGGTTTCTCAACTCATCCGGGTCGCTCAATACCCCTTTTGCAGCCGCCGCAAACAAAGCTTGGTCTGGCATGGAGCTCCATAAAAAATAAGACAAACGTGAGGCCAAAGAGAACGGATCCATCTTTTGCGCCAGATCCTGCTCTGCGAACTCCACCCCTTCTCCCACGGGTGCCTGGATATAAACAAAATTCGGCGATGCGAGGATCGCCGTAAGCATTGCTTTCAGTGCCTCTTCTGGCGACTTCCCTGCTTCAAGCTGCTGATTATGAAAGGAGACATAACGCTCACGCTCCCTGGCCAAAAGCGGTCTTCTAAATGCTCGTGACCCAAAACGCCTGACTACTTCCTCCGGATCAACTCGCTTGGGAGATATAGACTGTTTTCCAAAAATAGTTTGATGACTACGAGGTGGCCAAACCTCGGTCTCCGGACCATGGATCTCCATTCCATAGAAACGAATCCTCGGCCCTTCATAAACATCGGACAAATAAATCTCCTGATTCTCACTCGGCTGAGCAGCTACCCCATCCCGCCAATTGGAAGGCACAACATCCAAATGATGCTTTTCCGTGAGGTGCGAAAGAATCCGCTTAAAAGGCTGCGGTCCGTTTGGGTAGCGAATGATTGGGACAAACCCTTTATCCATCCACACACGGAATTCGCACGTTTCCACCTCGTGATCCTTCAATAGCACGGTCGCCAAAATACGATCTGAGCTATTGTACTTACGCCCGGGATACGCGACCCTCGGATCCGTAGCGAGCAACTGCATCTTAATAGGCTCCTCCGGATCATAATTCATCATAGTCGAGTCATAGCCATTGATCCGATTAACCCCCTCAGCGGTAATACGAATGGTGTAAAAGCCATCAGCAGGCACACCTTTAAACCTGGAAGCATAAAGCCGGTCTGATTTAGCATCCCCATGACCAAAGTCGATATACTCACCATCCACATTGACCATGAACCAGATTTGAGGACGGAAGTGATAGGTTCGGGCTGTAAAATCATCTGGCACGAGGTACACAGGATCCATCTCAGCAGACTTCCCAAAGTTAACGGCCTTTTCTACCGTCTTGGCGGCAGCATCCAAGTACCGCTCTAACAAGTAATCTGAAAGAACCAAGGTTCCACCCAGATTCTCAAATCCGTCTTCCCTCTCATCAACTGGGAATGTTTCAGTCGGATCAAAGGATTCTACGTTCACATTCATCAAATCTCTAATCGTATTCAGATACTCGTGACGATTCATGCGACGAAGCCCGGTGACTTCCTGGGCCTCCTTTAATACAATAGATTGCTCGAGCCTTTCGGTGATCCAGCTCACCATTTCTTTTACATGCTGAGAATCGGGCTGCGGCTGCTCCTCGGGTGGCATCTCGCCAAGATTGAGCATATCGAGCACCTCTTCCCAGCTCCAAACCGTGTCACGGTCTTCAAAATCGAGACCCAGCGCGTCGAAGCGACGATCGCCCTTCTGTTTCTTTTCACCATGACAGGAGACACAGTGTTCCTGGATGAAGTGGAGTGGTTCGAGAGCGGAGGAGCTCTGAGCGAAGAGGAAGGAGCTAAGAGCTAAGAGCAGAGAGCGGAGAGTAAGAGACATTATCTGGTGTGACCTACAGCAATACGGCTCCCTCGGCGATGGAGCCCTACCTTAACTATAAATTCGTGTAGATTCGTGTTCATTCGTGATTAATTCCTACTTTCTTTTAAAATCAACTCAACCCATCCAAGGTACCTGTGCTGGTTCCGAATTGGTCCAGCTCCATACCAAACTTCTGCAGCATGGAAACATAAAGATTGCAGGCCGGAGTTTGTTTGTCGCCTACCTTGGGATAGTCCTTGTGCTCACCATGAGTGAAACCTCCACCGGCAAGAATGAGTGGCAAGTCACGATTGGAGTGAGAACTTGCGTTCCCCATTCCACTTCCAAAAAGCACCATGGTTTTATCAAGAAGTGATGCTTCCCCTTCCACCTGAGTCTTTTTTAAGTCTGAAATGAATCGGGCCACCTGTTTCGCGTGGAAGGTCTCAATAATGGTCAGCTCCTTTAAGCGAGTGGGATCCATACCATGATGGGTAAGTGCGTGGTACCCTTGAGTAACTCCAGGAAGTCCCGAATCTCCACTCCATCCATTGATCGAATAACTTATCACCCGAGTGGAGTCGGTCATCAATGCGAGCTTCATCAGGTCATAGTAGAGAGGAACTTCTTCATAAAAATCATTCGGCATCGGATTCGGAAAACGATAGTCGACCTGAGGTTTGGGTTTGTTCAACCAGGCCTCAGACATCTGCAAACGTTTCTCAACATCCCGGACCGAAGTGAAATATTCATCGAGCTTTTCGACGTCATTTGCACTCAATCTTTTTTGGAGGTCTTTGGCGTCGTCGCGAACTACATCCAGAATACTACTATTGAGTCTGTAAGAACGAGCAAGGCGGCGTTTGTGAGCTTCATTCGTTTCCTGAAAGAGAGCGTCGAAAACTTGCTGAAGATCCTCCATCGATGGGATACTGACACCATTCCGTGTCCAGGAGAGTCCGTTATCACCTCCACCTACCTTGAGCTGCATTGAAGGGTAGCGGGTAGCCGAGCCGACAAACTCGGCCGCCTTCTGGTCCATTGAAATATTCCCCTCGGGCATCGACTTGGCCATGTCTGCTCGAATTCCAGACAAAAAGGTGTGGGTCGCTTCATGCCCACCTTTAATACCAGGATGATCCAGATGAGAGAACAGGGTAAAATCATTCCTTACTCCCTCCAGCGGTTTAAGCAGGTAGGGTAATTTGTAATTCCGCCCCACTTCGTCGGGAAAAAACCCTTGAGGATGCATGCCATAGTTCAGCCCGATGCAAACCATGCGCTTGGGCTCTACGGGGGTTCCTGAAGCGGCAAAAACAGCCCCAGGTTTAGCCAGCGACTCGAGAAAAGGCAGTGCGACCAGTGCACCCGAACCTCGCAAAAAGGCACGGCGACTGAATTGAGTCTCAGGAACGTTTGGGGATTTCATAGCAGGTAGACTGAAATTCTGACAAGAAAGCTATAGCCTTCAAAATCGGTTCGACAACTGAATAAATTAAAGTGACCCTCAAGAAGAGTTTCGCCTCTACCCCACATGTATCCTCGAATTCTTCATTATATTCCTCTAATCGTCTGCCTTTGGGTCTGTCCGCTCGGAGTAAGAGCCCAAGCAGGAGAACAGCCTAACGTACTCTTTATTGCTGTGGACGATCTAAACGACTGGGTCGGCTACATGGGTGGTTACCCCGGAAAGGCACATACGCCCAACTTCGATCGGCTGGCAGTACGAGGAACCGCATTTCACAATGCTCACACGGCTTCCCCGGTTTGTTGTCCAAGTCGGGCGGCAGTGATGAGTGGTCAACTACCAAGTACCAGCGGCATCTATGGAAACAAGCAATGGTGGAAACCCAATCCGCCAGATCTGGTAACCATACCTGGACATTTCAAGGCTCACGGATACACCACGGCCGGAGCAGGAAAAATATTTCACCACACTTACGGCAATAATCCTCCGGAGAACTGGGATGAGTTCCAACCATTGGCCTTTCATGACAATGCCTTCGCCTATGAAGACCTGGAGCGATACGGATTAGCAGAGGCAGTTCAGACACCCGATGAGTTTCCTTTCTCCGGCGTAACTCTCTACTCCAAAGAAGTGGATTGGGGAGCCTTGGAAAAGCCGGAAGCCGAATTCGATGACGCCAGAGCAGCTCAATTCTGCGTCGATTTTCTGAAAGAGAAACAAGAGAAACCCTTCTTTCTCGCCTGTGGTATTTTTCGTCCACACATGCCTTGGTATTTTCCGAAGGAATACCTGGATCTGTATCCCCTGGATGAGATCATCGTACCCGATGATCTTCCGGAAGATCTCGACGACCTTCCCGAGGCCGGTAAGAAACTGGCCCTACGCAAGTAAGTAGACATGAAAAAAACCCGTGACGCAGGACAATGGACCACCGCAATCCAACATTACCTGGCAAGCATCAGTTTCGCCGATGCCCAAGTAGGCAGAGTACTCGATGCATTGAACGAAAGTCCTCACGCTAATAACACTATCATCGTGTTGTGGTCGGATCATGGCTGGCATCTCGGAGAGAAACAACACTGGCACAAGAGAACCCTGTGGGAGGAGGGCACTCGGATCCCTATGATTGTAGCCGCGCCCCAAGTAGGCGATGCCGGACAGGTTTGCAAGCAACCAGCAAGCACCGTAGACCTCTTTCCCACGCTCATTGAGCTGTGCAACTTGAACACACCCGATCAAACCTTGGACGGTCTGAGTCTGGTTCCCTGTTTGAAAAACCCAAACAAACGTCGCGCCCAAGCCGCTATCACGGTCGATGAATTCAAGCACAAGTCAGCCAGAGACCAAAAGGTAGTGCTCGATCGCCGAGCGAGCAGGAATCTAGATTTGAGAAAGAGTTCCGAGGAACGCAGTGATGACTACCAAGGCAATGCCGCCACATCTACTAGCGCAGCGCTGAATAACAGACCGGGCACGCAGTGTTCACGAGCCTGCGAGAAGGCCTGACACCGGAACAAGACTAAGACGAAGAGTAAGAACCTCACCTACAGCCAAATAATTAAGTAGGAGGTTCAGCAGAGCTGAACAAGTAGGACGATGAGGACGATTATTTCCTACACCAGCACGTCCTTAATCACATGGCCGTGGACGTCTGTTATACGACGATCAAGTCCATTGTAATACCAGCTGAGTTGTTCGTAATCGAGGCCAAGGATATGGAGGACCGTTGAATAGTATTCCCAAATGGAAGTCGGATTAATTTCAGCTCTACGACCAAAGTCGTCAGTTGCACCATAACTGGTTCCTCCTTTAACACCGCCCCCCATCATCCAAAGGGTAAAGCCATCAGGATTGTGATCACGGCCAAGCGTTCCATTCTGGCGTGTTGGCATACGACCAAACTCGGTTGTCCAAAGCACTAAGGTATCTTCCATCATCCCACGTTGCTTGAGGTCCGATAACAACGCTGCCGTTGGTTGATCAAAAACCGGCATATGGCGTTGATAATCTGCCTCGAGGGTCTTGTGTGCATCCCAGTTGAGAAGTCCATCCACACCACTGGCCCTGGAGGCGCAATAGAGGTTCACATAACGAACCCCGCGCTCTAAAAGCCTTCTGGCCAACAAACAATTTTGCGCATACGAGGCCTTCAGGCTGTTTTGTGAATCGGTGCCATACAATTGATGAATGTGTTGAGGCTCACTTTTGAAATCACTCACCTCAGGTGCGGACAATTGCATACGTGCAGCCAACTCATAGGCATTCATTCGAGCCTGAAGATCACTCTCTTCGGGTCGCAAGTTGGCGTGTTGCTCATTTAGAAACTTGAGTGTCTCACGTGTTTGCTTTTCTTCAGCATCGCTCACCTGATCTGGTTGCCGAAGATTACGAATTGGCCGATGGGCAGCCATAGTAATTGCCTGATGTTTAGCGGGTAAAAAACCATTGCTCCAGTTGGCCTTTCCATTGGGTGGTTCGCCCCGAATATCAGGTATAGCCACATAGGTGGGCAAATCATCAGCCATACTCCCCAGCGCGTAACTGACCCAAGCCCCTGCACTAGGAAAGCCCTCCGTGGGATGTCCGGTATTTACGAATACACAACCAGGGCCGTGCGTATTGGTCTTAGAAGTCATTCCGTGAAAGAATGCAATGTCGTCCACATGCTCGGCCATGTGCGGCAACATGGTGGAAATCATTTTACCACTCTGGCCTGCAGGTTTGAAATCCCATGGACTTCTCATGAGTGGACCATTCTTACCTTGAAAGGAAACCATGTTTTCTTCACCGGGAAGTGGCTTACCATCGTATTTCTCCAGCACAGGTTTGTGTTCCCACAAATCCATATGCGAAGCAGCACCCGGACAAAATATTTGGAGCACTCGTTTCGCTCGTGGTTTTATGTGAGTCATACCCACACCAGGTTTCCAATCCGATTGTGCCTGTAAATTTTCACCCCCCAACAAATGACTTAAGCCGACGCCCATGAGCCCAGTGGTAACGTTTCCTAAAAAGCGCCGGCGAGAATATTCGTTCAGGTGTTGATGCATGGTGATTGTTTAATCCAAATAAATAAGTTCGCTCGAATTTAAAATGGCCCGCGAAAGGGAACGTAAACCGTGATCAGCCACGAGTTGCTTCAATTGTGATACTTCCTCCGATCGAGGAGCTCGCTGATAAACGATTTCATACAGCCCTTCAATTTGCGCTTCCGGAGTTTGCCCCATCGACGAAGCTCGGTCGGCTAGATCAACCGCCATATCCATCGTGAAGGAATGATTCATCATGGTCAGGGCCTGTAAAGGTGTAGTTGTCAGCACACGACGCGGAGTAGATAGCGTGCAATCTGCCTGATCAAAATCAGTCATCAAGTCGACAACGGATGCTCGAGCATTTTGATGATAAACGGCCCGGCGATAGGTTTCATCCGAATGTTGGTCCAACGGCTCGTAAGTGGATACGTTGTCACGCATATAGTAGTAGAGACGAAATCCTTCTCCTCCCATAGATGTATCCAGATTCCCCGACACTGCGAGAATCGTATCACGAATCTCCTCCGCAGAAAGTCGGCGTGGTGGAAAGCGCCACAAAAGCCGGCTATCAGCATCCAATGCGGCGCCATCTTCGCGCCAATCCGAAGTCTGCCTATAGACTTTAGAAGTCATAATCTCCTTATGTAGCTCCTTGAGTTGCCAATTGTTCTCTTTTAACGTGTTCGCCAAATAGTCGAGTAACTCTGGATGAGTCGGCCTTCCTCCCATATACCCGAAATCATTAGGTGTATCTACGATTCCGGTACCAAAATGATAGTGCCACAGGCGATTAACCAGAACGCGTGGCGTCAGGGGATTATCCGAGCTTGTAATCCATTCTGCCAAAGCGACTCGACGGTTCGCTTCATCTGTCTCCGTTTCCAGCTTAAAACCAGGCGTCACTTCGCTTAGCGTAGAGATACTTGCTGGTTGAACAGTGACACCCTGTTTCTGAGGACTACCCCCGATAAACACATGAAATGGACCCGCTGAGTCTTTTTTGTTACGTGTTCCCATCCAGGCCTTCGGAAGCGCAGGCACGTTCTTAATTTCACGATTTAGCCGTGATATTTCAGAATTTAATCCCGCTATTCGGGCTGACTCTACTTCTGACTTTCCCAGATCTATCAGCCGAACCTCCATATGATCTCGGAAAACTCGCTGAATAAAAGAAGAAGGATTGGACGGCATTTTAGGAACAGGTCTCCGGTCACGTCCATTTGCCACTTCCGTCCAGAATTCTCCGTCAACGGAAGTTTCAATCCTGTAATCCGCGACAAAGGCGAATTTGAAAATGGTTGGATCATCTTCTATCCGAGCACTGGAAAAAGTTATGCGATCAATCAAAGTGGGCTCGGCCAGCTCGATGGTAAATCTGTCATCCATCGATATAAAGCGCTGATCAAATTTTCCATCATTGGTATGCTGGGGTCCATAAGCATTGGGAAAGTCTTCAATTTCTCGCCCCTTTCCATGTGCCACTCCTCCACTGCTAGCGAGTGCCACATTGAGAGGCTTATCTTCAGAGGACCAAACTTCAAACTCATCAATACGCCAGTTAACATTCGAATCTGGATCCATATCCTGTGCTTCACAAATGAGTCGAATGAACTTGGCTTCGATAGGCGAGAATCGTTCTTCTGTGCCTGTTCGATTTGCATGAGGCCTTGACCATTGGCTTTCAAAAGCGGCCAAGTTTTTTAAAGAACGCTGAAATATCGTTTGATTTAAAGAGGAGAGTTCATCCTCTACCGCATCTTTCGCCTGATTCAACGGTTTTAGAGTTTGTGCTCGCTCCTGCTTGGCTTCCTGGCTGGCCCAGGGCACAACGCCATGACGAACGCCGGCGAATGTAGCATAGAGCTGATAGTAGTCTGCCTGAGAGATGGGATCAAACTTGTGATCGTGGCAGCGAGCACAGGTTAGAGTCATACCCAGAAAAGCTTCCCCTGTGGCATTGATAATTTCGTCCAAGGTGTTGGCGCGAATCTGGGCCGCCTGCGCAGCATCCTGATTGTTTACACTGTCGTAAGGACCGGCTACCAGAAAGGCACTTCCGATTTCTATGTCCGGATCTCCTTTCCCAATAATATCTCCCGCTATATGTTCACGGATCAACAGATCGAACGGTTTATCCTCATTCAGCGACCGAATCACATAATCACGGAAAGGCCACAGGTCGTCGATGATCCAATTCTGTTCATACCCAACACTTTCTCCAAATCGAACAATATCCAACCAATGCCTTCCCCAACGTTCTCCGTAATGCTTGGATGCCAACAATCGATCGATGAGTTTTTCGTAAGCTTCAGGATCGGAGTCGTTGACAAAACGATTCACCTCTTCGGGCATTGGCGGCAATCCTATCAAATCGTACGTCGCTCTTCGAATTAAAGTCCTTCGGTCGGCCTCTGCATTCATCACCAACCCATTTTCCTTCAGCCCAGCTTCAATGTATTCATCAATAGAATACTTAGAGGATTCCTTTAATGGCTGATAAGCCCACCAGGACTTATCTGCTTTGGAAGCTTCTTTAAGAACCAGACCTTCGGGCCATTCTGCACCTTCATTAATCCACTCAGCCAAAAGACTTGCCTCAGCTTCGGTCAGTGCTTCTCCATCCTCAGGCATCTCCGGCGGATCCCCTTCAAAGGGAACTGTAATCCAATAAAGCATACTTCCTTCAGCATCCCCTGGAATCAGTATATCATCCCCAACTGCCAGGATATCCTCTTTGGTCGTCATGGAAAAATCCCCCTTTAGAATATTGGGATTATGACAACCGAGGCATTTGGCTTCCAGAACGGGGACAACATCCTTCTCAAAATCAACGCCATTTAGACTGGATAGCCCAGCAGACAACACTACTACCAATGTAGCGAAAACGGAGAATCGATTGGGGTTAAACGAAGGCATAAAGAGATACGTCTCTAGTCCCCAATAGGTAACGCCTTAAATTCCCTTTCTACAAGGTCAATTCTGCAAGAGCTTAAACTCAGCGATATTTCTCGATCATTTGCTTCTGCGCTTTGACGGCAGCTTTTTCATATCGATCGAACGGAACTCCAGAAACTTCTTCGATCGTGCGCTTAAAGAGCTCTTGTCCCGTTTCACTTTTGCTCGCATTGGCGACGTTGGTTCTGAGCGCATTCAAAAACTTATCCGTGTAACGCATGTAGGCATCGAGCATGATAAAGCGTGCGCCGCCCGGGCTCTTATAGTTGATCCAAACCCGGGCATCCTTTCTTTTAGCCTCTCCTTCTCGTTTTTCACCCTTGTTCCAATTAAGAAGGTCCAGATCTTCACCCAGCACATTTCTAGTAAGATTGAATCGCTGAAGCACATACAAAGAGTAAATTTCCTTCGTTCCATGCCGCTTGGTCGTAATAACATCGGAAAGAAAGCGAGCAAGCACTTGGTCAAACCACTCACGGTCTTTTACTCTGAATCGATTCTTTATAACTGCCTCGTGCATCTCGCGGTAGAACCCACCACGAAAACGTGTGTCACGACGTGCAACCCAACTGAAGGGATCATAGATATGGACCAGGTTTTTAACGAAGGTCTGATTAAGACGTAGCACTTGCTCCTCCCGAGGCTCATCGGAACGAATCAAAACCGGATAGGTCAAATTCACATCCTTAAAGGCTCTAGAAGGGACATCATTACTCAAACCTTCGGAAAAATGATAACCTCTATTCGTATCCAGATTGAGGCCTTGAAACTTTTCTATATTTACGGGATTTCCGATAGTCCTATTCCCTGTAGGAGCTCTCATATAAGAGACTTTCCAATGGGTGGTTACACGGCGCTCCCAAATGCCTTTCTCTTCATTGAAATGAATATCCTTCGCATATTTATTCTGGGGCTTGTCAGGCAGCATGCGATTCAATTCGTCAACATCCCACACGATCATCGCATCGATTTTATAAAAGGGTTCTGTATGCAAACGGTGAAGAATCGATTTCTCTTTCACCATCCACCGCGTGTGATCGACGTCGAATTTCTTAATACCAAAAGATTTTGAGAGTTCATCCAACTCCTTCTCAAAGGCTAATCCATCTTCAAGGCGGAATTGCAAATGCTGTATCTCATGAATCAGCAACTTCTTATGGTAACCCAGTAACAGATCATTAAACGTATCGGCAAAATCCAACACCACGGGATTGTTTCCAATGTACTTTTCGCCTGTAAAACCATCAATTACATCAATCGGCGTTTCGTAGATCACGAAAGCTTCAAGCTCATAGGTTTGGCCATCAAACTCCAATCCTCCATCCTGCGCAAAGACAGACATCGCGGAGGAAAATATACAGAGCACAACAACAATTCTAAGGTAACGAGATAATAGCATAGCCCTCCAATTGAGGAAAAATACTCAGAAAGCTCAACTCAGAAAATCAATCCGGTTAAAATGCACTGCTTTTCAAGGAGTCATAATCCACTCTAAGCCGCTTGTTTACTGTACTTATAACCCGACTACATCAGGTTTAATCCAAAACCGGTATCATCCTTCCACGAACTGGCAATCCAACCACTTGTCGGCGACTGAGGTTTTCCTTGAGCATATCGGCAAAGGTAATCTGGCTACCTTTTGGGGTCAGTCGTTTGGCTTCGGTAAAAGCCGAAAACAGATCTCCACCCTGGGCTAAGATTTCGATCGTCGCTACCTTGTAAGTCTGGGAGAGCTTCAGAGAATACTTTTCCATCTCAACCGTATAAACACGATTTGCTGTGGAACGCTGTTTATGATAACGAACTTTAGGGCCTGACAACTGAAGTAACCCACGCTCCAAAGTCAGCGATTGTTCCAGTACATCCATGATCTGTGCTCCGGTCATTTCCAAGACCACCACCTCATCCTGAAAAGGAAAGGAATCCATCAAGTCCGCCAAAGGCACATCTCCCTGAGGCAAATCTTTCCTAAGCGCACCAGCATTGATAAAACCTATCTCAGCCTCCAATTCATCTCGCAGAATATCGGCGTAGAGATTTCCAAGATCGGACTCTTCGTTGTAAGCCCTAGATAATCGCTCCTGAGCATAAAATACGGTTTCCTCAAGCTCCGGAAACTGAGCTCTGTAGTGAGCTAGCTTTTCAACAATCACAGGATGCGGCTCAAGTTCGTTACTCACTACCGGAATCAGTCTGCCTTCGTGCGAAACAATCTCTTTAAATTCGGTATCAAATGACAGTTTAAGCTGTCCTAGCCTGGTTCCCTGCCCATAGGTCTGCATAATGAGCGTTCCCGTCTTCTTATGGACTACAGCTTCTTCGGTTCCCGCATCAGCATGGCCACCAAAGAGAACATCGATTCCCTTCACAGCACCTGCCATCCGATAATCGGCCTCGATCCCTCGGTGAATTTCTGGGTGCGCTTCATCATCCGTTTGCATAGGCGCGGTCTTCCCCTGGTGAGTAAGAGCTAACACGATGTCAACTTGAGGGCGCAATTCATCCACCCAAGCTTGCACGACGGGAATCGGATCACGAACATCCACCCCAGCTACATGAGAAGGAATGATCGCCGTCCCCGCATCCTGTCCCATAATTCCCACTACACCGATACGAAACCCGTCCCGTTCCACAATCGTGTAGGGCTGGGCATACCTTCGCCCCGTATCGGCATAAAACATATTGGCCCCCAGCACAGGGAAAGGAAGTCGGTTCTTCTGCTCTGCAAAACTCTCCCATCCATACTCAAACTCGTGATTGCCAATCGCCATGGCATCGTAGCCCATGGTGATCATCATTTCCATAGGCACCGCTCCCTCCGTCAATTTTGAGAGAATCCCGGTAAAAATGTCTCCTGAATCAAACAGGAATACTAATTCCTCTTCTTCCCGGATATTATTTACCAAGGTTGCAATTTGAGGAGCACCACCAATCAGTTCGATATCATCACGCCAATAGGCTGGTATTGGATCGAACGCACTTTCAAAGTCATTGGTGAACAGTAAGGTTACTTCTCGTTTTTCAGCTAACAACGTAGCGCCAAAACAAACCAAATACCCGAGTAGAAAAACCTTTAGTAGGCGAGAATTCATAGCCCACTTCTATTAGGGTGCCTTACAAAAGCTCAACCCTTATCAGGAAGCCTTCTCTACTCTTGGCTTTTCCGCAGCCTCCCGGTTCCCCTCCAGGACGAAGAACACATAGGCATCTTCCTTCGTTGGATCCATTTTCATGGGGTTAATGGAGTGAGGTCTCCAATGATGCGTCTTATAAAAGTAACACCCTTGAGCCATCCAATTCATGAATCTGTAGTACCAACTTCGATTTACATCCAGGATTTCAAAATCCCCCTTTTCGTTGGGACGGTGAGTCGCATAATTCAAATGCGCGTAGAATGTAATGTTTGTCAGATAGGATGGAATCCAAACGAAGAAAAAGACGGGTGGGGAAAATAGCAGTAACATAAACAAGGCCCGCAAATAGCGATTAATCGGAAGCGTAAGATCCACCATCGCCCAGATACGTTTGGTCTCTTTGGTTTTTCCCCAAAGATTGAAGAAATTATGGGTCATAGCTTTGCGCATCGTCACCTTCATATTACGAATAAAGCCACAATAAGTTACACCGTGAGACGGATGCGGATCCAAATCAGGATCATCCGGATACTGATGATGAATAATGTGTGTCACCCACCAACCTGCTACTCCTGGCAACTGTTGCAGCCCGCACAATTCCCCTACGAATCTGTTCAACCACTTGGGCTTGAGATTACCATGACAGGCGTTGTGCATCCACGCACCAGATTGAACTCCCAAGTAAGCACCCAACGGTATTCCCAGCAGATACCACCAATGGAAGGGCATAAAAAAGAAGAATAACCCGGTGCAAATAGCTCCTCCCAAAGCGATCACTTTAAAGTCGGGCAAAATGACCGGAACAATTGCCAGAAACCAAAGCCAGGCATAGGATCCAGAGAATAGGCCTGTATAGAAAGCCAGAGCCGTACAGGCGACCGAGTAAAAGATCAGGTTGATCACATAATACTTCAAAAAGAAGTATTTATCAGCACGAAATTGTTTATACATGTGAGTGTCTCCACATGACAACCTCTGCTAACGCGCCTGAAAGTTGCGCGTAGCATAAAAGCAAAGGCGGATGATTAAGTTGATAGGAATGAGCATTTTACGGAATATCCGTATCCAGAAAACACTAGTAATTAGCCTAAAATGCCAAGAATCGTCAGTCGGGAAAAACAGCCCGCATCTCTGCGTTGCCTTATCTTATGTCTTCCCATTGCCTTGATTACTTTGAAGTCTTGCCAGAAAGCCACAGTCCAGTAGACCCAAATACTGAAGCAGAAATCCGGATTCCTTACCAACTAGAAGTCATGAAATTGAGACAAGCCAACAACGAAGACGCGGATATAATTATCAGTCTCATTGATGAAACGTACCGGAAGCATGGAGACAAAATCTGGTTGGAAGGTTACGATAGCGACCTTTTGGATATTGAAGATAACTATTTTAATAATGGAGGACATTTTGTCGTCCTGGAAAAGGATGGCACAATCATTGGCACCCATGCGACTCAACCGATCAATCTGCCAGAGGGTCTGCTAACCTTTCGTCGATTGTATCTAAAGCCCGAATACCACGGAACAGAAGCAAGCCACACCCTGTTCAAGTGGGCAATGGATTGGGCCATCGAAACCCAATTCAAACGGGTTGAATTCTGGTCTGACACACGCTATAACCGTGCCCACAACTTCTTTAAAAAATATGGTTTTGCGAAAACGGGTGCCATTCAGCACTTGGAAGATGCCCCAGACCCTTATTCAGAGTATCAGTTTTTTCTCGATCTACCTTCAGGCAAATAACTCAAGCTGACGCTCATCCATTTTTCCTGGCTCCTCGAAACGAACCCCCACTCCCATTAAGCGAACGGATTCCGGATTTCGATCAAAGGCCTCTTCAATCATCGGAACCATAATGTCTCGAGACACCGCCCTGGCAGAACATTCCTTGGTAGTCGTTTTGAAGTCGGAGAACTTAAGCTTCACAAACGCTTTGGCGATGCGTTCCTTCCCGGACATTTTTTGCAGGTCACTTTCCAGTTCGTCAAGAAGACCCGCCAATTCATCAATACAAGCTTCCTTCGTAGTCAGATCCTCCGCAAAGGTGGTCTCCGTACTCATAGACTTGCGGATCCTCGATGCTTCAACCGGTCGATGATCCTCTCCCCGGCATAATCGATACAATTCCGTGCCCCAAGTCGGCCCAAAATGCCTGTGCAGTTCTCCAAGATCAACTTCCTGTAACTCTCCACACGTTTCAAAACCCAAGGCCTTCAATCGTTTAGCCGACTTTGGGCCCACGCCGTAAATCTTGCTCACCGGCAACGATTTCATGAACCCCTCAATTTCTTCCGGCAATACGGCAAATTGACCGTTTGGTTTTTTCCAATCACTGGCAATCTTGGCCAACATCTTATTGCAGGAGATACCCGCGCTCGCAGTCAGTTGAGTGGTTTCGTAAATCTTTTTTCGAATCTCCTTCGCAAGTGTCCAAGCATATTCTGTGCGATGACTCACATCTAGATAGGCCTCATCAAGTGACAGGGGTTCAATAAGTTCCGTGTATTCCCTGAAAATATCCCGAATTTTGGCCGACTCCTCACGATAGACGGAAAACCGGATTGGTTTAATCACTAAATGCGGACAAAGCTTCAGGGCCTTATAGACAGGCATCGCAGAACGGCACCCGAACTTTCGTGCTTCATAGTTACAGGTCGTCAGAACACTTCTTCCCCCACTACCTCCTACTCCGACTGGTTTATCGGCCACCGAAGGATTATCGCGGCACTCTACAGCCGCATAGAAACAATCCATATCGATATGGATTATTTTGCGATTCGACTCTGAAGATTCCTGATTCAAGTGGTTCTTGCTCTTTTCCATCAAGCCTGTCAGCCATCCAACTCTGCACAAGAAATTCCGAATCATCCATTCGACATGAATCCATTCCTAAATTTATCGGCACCCATGAAGACGGCTTCAGCTCTTTTCATTGGCTCCATCCTATTACTCGAGGTCGGCTGCGGTGGTTCCAAAGAAACCACGACTGAAGCAGCTGAAGTACCTGCTTCAACGACTCAACCTGTAACGGCCCCAGCAAAAAGTGCTGATACTGGAAAAATGGCGATTCCCTTTGAAATCGCTATTCAGGCAGCTCTCGAAGGACACGTGGAAACCGTTCAACAAGCTTTGGAAACAGGAACCGATCCCAATCAAGTAGACGAGACTGGTCGCAATTTACTCATGCTCGCAGCCTTCAACGGCCATACACCCATTGCCCAATATTTAATAGATCAAGGATCCAAGATCGACACGCAGGATTCAGCCGGACGAACAGCACTCATGTTTGCCTCTACTGGTCTTAATGTTCCGACCGTTCAACTATTATTGAATCACAAGGCCAAAGTAAACGAAGTAGATTCCGAGGAACATTGGTCCGCTCTCATGTTTGCAGCAGCTGAAGGACACAAGGAGGTGGTTGAATTGTTACTCCAACACGAAGCCGACCTTTCCCTGCAAGATATAGACGGATCGACTGCAGAATCATTTGCCCGCGATAATGGGCACCTGGAAGTCGCGGAATTACTAAAGGCAAGATCTGAAAATCCTTAAAATTCTGCACAAAAGAATTAGGGTTTAATACCTAGAACAAAAGACTGGCCACAAGGGGATGATTTCCCATGGTAGCTGTTTCCTTTTAACTTTTACAATGATCCTCTCAGTTCTACGCTCAACGCGCCGTTCTGTACAGCTTTCAAGCTACGTGCTTCTAGTCGGCATCTGACCTGCCAGTTGGTTATCCAGAGAATCTACGACGAACCCCTCCGCCCGGAGCCCCTTTTCTATAAAGCTGCGGATTTTGACTTCGTCTTCTACCAATAGGACTTTCATTCGCCCCAGTAAGAGTCATGAACCAATTATCTTCAAGTTTTGTTCCATGACGGTTTTGTCATCAATCCTATCCCATGAAGCTCATAGAAGGTTGGAAAACAATAATGCCCTATACGACCCAATTTCAACAACGGAGAAAAGGCGGGCTTAATTCAATTCCTATTGACCTTAATCAATGATCTTTTTCTGACGGATCCTAAATTCTCCGATCCGTTCAGGCCTTCGAATTAGCATTCATAATATTTCCCACACACAAACGGTTTAAGCTTAACAGCAGTCATAAGGATGATAACTGTTTACCATCATGACTACAAAACAACTGTTTAAGAGCGTCCTCATTTTCTCTTTCGCCCTTAGCGGATTCGCACAAAAAGAAAGCGTCAACTCGGGGATTAATACATCTTACCTTAAAAAGGACCTGGTTGTTGAAGAATGGGTAGAACGCCTGCAAGCGGAAGGTCGCGAGGTATTCGACAACCGAGAAGCAATCGTCAAACGTCTCAACCTCAAACCAGGCATGGACATTGTCGACATCGGCGCCGGCACCGGAGCCCACCTCCCTTACTTCTCCAAAGCGGTTGGCAAAAACGGGAAAGTCTTTGCTGTAGATATCGTCCAAAAATTTCTCGACCACATTAATGAACAGGCTGAACAGAACAACTGGAAGAATGTAGAATCTGTCCTGTGCGGCGAACGCTCGATCAAACTCCCGAAAAACTCGGTGGATGTAGCCTTCATCTGCAACGTCTACCACCACTTTGAATATCCACTCGATTCGATTACCTCCACCCACAAGGCACTTCGCAAAGGAGGCCGTTTAGTACTCATTGATTTTAAGCGCATTCCCGGAGAGAGCTCTGAATGGATACTCGGACACATGCGAGCGGGCCAAGAAGTCTTTGAAGAAGAAATTATTTCTGCGGGTTTTAAGAAATCCGAAGAAGTCACGGATTTCCTCGAGGACAACTACATGGTCATCTTCGAAAAGATCGATTAGCTTGGGCGGTATAGAAAAAAGCGATTATCATCTGGTAGTCATTGGCGGGGGTGCCGCTGGATATTTTGCCGCGATAAGAGCAGCGGAATTATGTGATCCGTCTGAGCCTGTGCTCATTCTGGAAAAGGCACCCCAGGTATTGGGCAAAGTTCGTATTTCTGGTGGTGGCCGTTGCAACGTTACACAAGCCTGTTTTGACCCTCGGACTTTCGCTACCCACTATCCTCGGGGAGAAAAAGCACTCATCGGGCCACTCCATCGATGGGATGCCCAGAAAACGATCGATTGGTTTGAGGACCACGGAGTTCATACCAAGACAGAAAAGGACGGGCGCATGTTTCCAACAAGCGATAACTCTCAAACCATTATAGATTGTCTGTGCGAAACTGCCGAACAGCTTGGCATTGAAACCAGGACTAGAACGAATGTTGCGGAGATTTCCTATCAGGCAGATGCCCCCTACTCATTCAGCATACGCTGCGCAGAAGGTACGTCCATTCGGTCAAAGAACTTACTGATTGCAACAGGAGGAACCCGATCTGCGGCTTCTGAGTCACTCCTCAAGTTTTCTGGTCATACCATCCACCCGGCGGTTCCATCCCTTTTCACCTTTAACATCCCAAAGAATAGCTTGAGCGAACTGGCAGGGATTTCTGTAAAGCATGCAAGTGTTACCATTCCCTCGGTTAAGCTAAACAGTCATGGCCCTCTGCTCATCACTCATTGGGGGTTAAGCGGGCCAGCCATTCTCAAACTGTCTGCCTGGGGCGCACGCAAACTTCACTCAGTCGATTATACCTTTACGGTTTTTGTAAATTGGCTACCGAATGAAGATCTTGAGGCTTCCTTTGCTAAACTTCGCACCTCTGCCGGAAAACGATCACTACTGTCTCGATCCCCCTTCCCCGAATTACCCAAGCGTTTATGGGAGAAACTGATTGAGCGAGGAGAGATAGACGGCACATCTACCTGGTCACAGATATCCAAAAACCAACTAACACGACTGCATGAAACCCTGACCCATTGCGCCTTCAATGTTTCTGGCAAAAGCATGAACAAGGAAGAGTTCGTTACCTGCGGTGGAGTGGAACTCAATGAAGTCAGCCTGAGGACGATGGAAAGCCGCCGGATTCCTGGCCTCTATTTTGCAGGGGAAGTCCTCAACATTGATGGCATCACCGGTGGATTCAATTTCCAGAATGCCTGGACTACCGGATATCTAGCAGGATCGGCTATCGGCGAAACAAGTAGCCAATTTTGATTGCTGCGCTCGGAAAGATTCCCTTATTTACAGCTATACACCCCAAAAGCCTTTCCTAACGTATCCCGTGATCTCTCACTCCCTAAGAAAATTGAGACTTCTAGCCGCGGTTATTTTGACCGTCCCTATAGCTTCGCTTTGCGCCAATAAAGCGATCCTGCAGTCATTTAATAATGATATAGCGCCCTTGCTCGACAACTATTGTTATGACTGCCATGGATTCGGGATCAGTGAAGGCAATGTAGTTCTGGATGAATTCACCGCCGATAGCATAAGAGACCACGATCTCTGGCTTCGTGTCCTGAAAAATACACGAGCCCATGTCATGCCGCCGTTAGAGGAAGCGCAACCGACCCAAGAGGAAAGGCAAAAGCTAGCCGATTGGATCAAAGCAAAACCATTCAATATCGATCCGCAAAACCAGGACCCCGGACAAATGACGGTCCAACGGCTCAACCGTATTGAATACCAGAATACAGTCAACGACCTCCTGAACATAGACTACAACACACTGGACATTTTCCCTACTGATGATTCAGGAGAAGGCTTCGACAACATTGGTGATGTCTTAACCATTTCTCCGATGCTCCTGGAAAAATACCTGGACGCCGCTAACAACATCATTACCGAAACAGTCCCGACCCAATCTACCATAACACCTGAGCAATCCTGGTCCGAAGAATCACTGGTTAAGCTATTCTCGCCAGGTCTTCCCGAAGATGAAGACGAAGATAACCTTCAACTATCATTCTATTCACCCTCCACCAGGACAGCGAACTTTGAGATAGAAAACGCCGGCGATTATCAATTGATCATACGAATCAAGCCCAAGAGTTTCTCCTCATTCCGAGGGTTCGATTACAATGAATGTCACTTTACTTTCTCAGTCGACGAGGAAGCAATCTTCGAGGAGAATTACGTTTATACTTCGGGCAAGATCCACGAGTTTGCTTTCGATAGTACCTTCGATCCAGGTACACACACTTTCAGCACTTCGGTAGAACCACTCACGGATCTAGAAAAAGTTAAATCCCTCAAAATGGAAATTGAGGAAATTATTCTGCGTGGCCCGAGTGACCCGAAATACCAGGTAAAGCCTCCCAACTACGATAAGTTTTTCGCAGAAGGCGTGCCCGAGAGCAGTTGGAAACGCAAAAGCTATACGCGAGATATTCTGAGTGATTTTGCGACGAGAGCCTTCAGAAAGAAAGTAGATAGCAGCACAGTCAGTCGCCTGGCGAAACTAGCTGAGTCGGTTTCTTCTCAAGAAGGTAAAAGTTACGAAGACGGAATAGCCCAAGCCATGGTGGCCATTATGGCGGCCCCGAGTTTCATTTTTAGAGAAGAAGGCACGCTCCGAAAGCGCCGTGGAGAAACCCACCCACTCATTGATGAATACGCCCTGGCATCTCGCCTCTCCTATTTCCTCTGGTCCACCATGCCAGACGAGGAGTTATTCGAGCTGGCCGAAAAAAAGGAACTCCGGAAAAACCTGGAGGCACAGGTTGAGCGAATGATGGCCGACGAAAGATTAAACCAATTCATAGAAAACTTTGGAGGTCAGTGGTTGCACTCTCGAGACATCATGGGAGTCAACATCAGCGATTATGACGTATGGTTAAGGGAGAAAAACGATCCTGAACTCAGGGCAGCACGAGCCGAGTATCAAATCGTTCGAAATGTGCCAGAAGCCAGACGAACAGCTGAAGAGCAAGCTAGCTATGACCGCACTCGGGCCATTATCGTCGCCAGCAACGATGAAGAGCGCCCCGATTGGAGTGGCGGTCTAAAACGGGCGATGCAAGCGGAGACAGAACAGTTTTTCGAATACATCATTAAAGAGGATCGCAGCGTTCTGGAGCTTCTCGACAGCGACTACACCTTCGTCAACGAGCTACTCGCAAAACACTATGGTATCGAAGGCGTAGAAGGCTCAAAAACCAGAAAAGTTCAATTACCTCCAGACAGTCCCCGTGGAGGGGTACTCACCCAAGGGACTATTCTTGCATTTACTTCCAATCCAACTCGGACATCGCCCGTTAAGCGCGGAGTATTTATTCTGGAGAACATTCTCGGCACACCGCCCGCACCTCCTCCACCCGACGTGCCTGCTTTAGAAGATGCGGAAAACGAAGGAGAAGGCTCAGAAAAGACGCTTAGAAATATCCTCGCCATCCACCGGGAAGAACCGCTCTGTAGTTCCTGCCACAACCGTATGGACCCACTTGGATTAGCTTTGGAGAACTTCAATGCGATGGGCATGTGGCGCGATCAGGAGCTGGCAATGCCCATTGATAGCGAAGGAATCCTCATCACAGGAGAGTCATTTTCCACCATTCAAGAACTAAAACACATCCTTGCCACGGAGCGAAAACGTGATTTTTATTACTGCATAAGTGAAAAGCTGCTGACATATGCATTAGGTCGTAGCACAGAATATTATGACACCGAAACTCTGGATCATTTAGTAAACGAATTAGAAAAAAATGACGGCCGCCCTTCTGCCCTGTTGATGGCGATCGTCAAATCTGTTCCCTTTCAAAAAAGAAGACACCCTAATTTCAAACCCGAGTAAGTTATGCCACGCTCATCTTCACAATCCTACAACCTTAGTCGCCGGCACTTTCTTAAAGGCCTAGGCGCTGCCATCGCTCTTCCCACTTTTCAATCGGCCCTACCCGGCAATTTGCTGGCCAGCAAAACAGCACACCCCATGGCCACCACCGCGACAGGCGCACCTCTGCGAACAGCCTTTGTTACCTTCCCGAATGGAGCCATTCCAGCCTCATGGTGGCCAGAAGACTCTGAGAATGATTTTCAACTGAGTTCTACTCTTTCACCTTTAGAGTCCCAGAAAAATTCCTTGCAGGTCATTCAGGGTCTCGACCACCAGCACGCTACCGGAGCCAAAGATGGCGCAGGAGATCATGCTCGTGGAAATAGTGTTTTCCTGACCGGCGTTCGATTGAAAAAGAGTTCTACCGATATAAGGGCGGGCGTATCCATCGATCAGGCTATTGCCAATGAAGTCGGAGGCGAAACGCGTTTTCCCTCCATGGAGCTATCCTGCGATAAAGCTCGAGCTTCAGGTAGCTGTGATTCCGGCTACTCTTGCGCCTATCAGTACAACGTTTCCTGGAAAACCCCAACGACTCCAATGGCTCCAGAATCAAATCCAAGAAAGGTATTTGAACGACTTTTCGGAGAAGGCTCCCACGGAGAACGTGCTGCCAACGCACAGCGGCGTATGATCAATCGCCGGTCTATCCTCGACTTTGTCATGGACGATGCCAGACGCATGCAAAAGCGCCTCGGCCACCACGATCAGGATAAACTCGACCAATACCTGACCGGAGTTCGAGAAGTAGAACAACGCATTGAGCAAATGGAGCGCCTGGGGCCCAATATTGACCCAGGGGTAGCCACTCCTGAAGGCGTCCCATACAGCCACGGTGAGCACATCAATATCATGTATGAAATGATGCTCCTGGCCTTCCAAACAGACTCTACCCGCATCGCTACCTTAATCCTGGCACACGATGGCGACAATCGATCCCACGAGGAAATCGGAATTACCGAGGGGCACCACGAACTGACTCACCACAGAAACAAACAAGACCGAATCGATAAGGTAGCCAAGATTGACCATTGGTATGTGGAGCAATTCGCAAATTTCCTGAGCCGCCTGAACGAAGCCAACGACGTCGACGGTAATTCCATCCTTCACAACTCAATGATTTTGTACGGAAGTGGAAATGCGGATGGCAATAGGCACACGCACCACAATCTTCCCATCATACTAGCCGGACAAGGTGGAGGTGAATTGACCCCAGGGCGCTATGTGAAGAACGGGTCCGTTCCCGCAACCAATATGTTTCTGGGAATGGCAGATAAAATGGGTGTTCAAAATTTGCCTTCCTTCGGAGATTCGACTGGACGCCTAAGCAACATCTAGCGATTTTTTGCCACCATGGCACTCGAATTAAAACTCAAAGAAGGAGATAAAGCTCCTAGCTTCAAAACAGCAACCAGTGGCGGTGGCTCCATTTCATTAAATAATCTAGCGGGCAAACCGGTCGTCCTTTACTTTTATCCGAAGGATGACACTCCAGGCTGCACTAAACAGGCCTGTGGGATTCGAGATGCTTGGAAAGACTTCCAGGCAAGCGGAGCAGAAATATTCGGCGTCAGCGTCGATTCAGTACAAAAGCACGATAAATTTATCAAAAAATACGAGTTGCCATTCACTCTTTTGTCAGATGGTGAGAAAAAGATCGTCGAAGCCTACGGTGTGTGGGGAGAGAAGAAATTCATGGGGCGTGAGTATATGGGCACTCATCGCGTAACCTTCCTCATCGATGGATCAGGCGTAATTCGCAAAATCTGGCCAAAAGTGAAGCCAGAAGCACACGCAGCTGAGGTACTGCAGGCCATCGCAGAATTATAGAAAATCCCCAAGGAGCCACGGCCATGAAGCCTACATGAAGGCCGCTGACAAGAATCAGTTCGAGCAACATAAAAATTCCTAAGGATTGTCAGCCGTGCTCGTATTTAGCACGTTGCCAAAATGCCCCAATTTTCTGATTGGCAAAATCCAGCCGACCCACACCCAGAACTTGTCTATGGTGACAATGTCATCGCCACTTCTGAGCCGCATGCAACGCAAGCAGGCTTAGAGGTATTTCGCAAAGGCGGAAATGCAATAGACGCTGCGCTGGCCGCAGCCATTACGCTCACGGTAACTGAACCTTGTTCCAATGGAATTGGAAGCGATGGATTCTCAATCATCGCCAAAGATGGAAAGCTTCATGGCCTCAATGCTTCAGGGAAGTCTCCCAAGAGTTGGGATCGTGACTATTTCAAACAATTCGACTCGATGCCTAAGCATGGCTGGGATACCGTGACCACACCCGGAGCAGTAAGTCAGTGGGTAGAACTTCACAAACGTTTTGGCAGTGGCTCTTTCCAGGGATTATTTGAATCGGCTATCGAGCATGCTCGAAATGGATTTCCTTTGGGCGCTAAAGTTGCCATAAGATTTTGTGCAGCTCGTAAAACCTTTGCCGTGTTCCCTGAATTCCAAAGCACATTTCTTCCTGAAGGATTTGAGCCGCAAGCTGGATCCGTATTCAAAAACCCCGCACAAGCAGATACGCTCCAAGAAATCGCTGATACATACGGTGAATCATTCTATCGCGGCTCCTTAGCAAAAAAAATCTCCGCTCATGCAAGTGCCACCGGTGGTTGGCTCAGCGAAGATGACCTTGAGTCCCATGAAGCATTCTGGACTGACCCGATATCGATTGATTACCGAGGATTCCGCATCCACGAAATCCCACCGAACGGACAAGGATTGGTTGCCCTAATCGCCTTTGGTATACTCCAGGAATTTCCTCTAGGAAAATGGGATCCCAATTCATCCGATTCGATCCATGTACAAATCGAAGCAATAAAGGTAGGCTTCGCCGAAGGCTTCCAACATATCTGCGATCCGGAATCGTGGAACCCCAATGCCTTCCAGGTGCTTGATTCAGACTACCTCAAGAACCGTGCCCAATCCATATCCATGAAATTTGCGAGCAGTCCGGAACCTACTCATTTCCAGGACCATGGTACGGTTTACCTGTCGGCGGCTGATAAAGACGGGACAATGATCTCACTCATCCAGTCCAACTACATGGGTTTCGGTTCTGGTATTGTGGTACCGGGTACAGGAATTTCCCTTCAGAACCGCGGCGGTGGATTTTCACTTACCCCTGGTCATCCTAACGAGCTGGCTCCAGGAAAACGCCCCTTCCACACCATCATTCCCGCCATGGTCACTAAAGGCAAGGATCCACTTTTTTCCTTCGGCGTAATGGGTGGACACATGCAACCTCAAGGTCATGTCCAGGTCCTGAGCCGTATCCTGGATAACGAATGGAATCCACAAGCTTCCTCAAATGCTCCGCGCTGGATAGTTACCCCCGATTTTGAGATCGTCTTCGAAGAAGGGTTCGATCCTCAGATCATTGAGGAGCTCAAACACCGGGGTCACCGAGTAACCAGCAGTGATGATCCAACCCTCTACGGAGGACACCAAGGTGTCTTCAAACTTTCATCCGGCTATTGTGGCAGCAGCGACCACCGAAAGGATGGGTACGCGGGAATAGTATAAATCTTCCTCTTACTTTATTTGTTTCGAGAACGAGGATGAGGAGGACCTTTAAGTTTCATTCTTCCTCTATCAGCCCCAAACTACGCCGTCTCCGGCATGAAGGTCGGCATTACAATGCCTTTGATCTCAGGAGCCTCGCCCAATACTTGCCCCACATGCATTTCACAATTTCTAGCTCCAAGTGCATACATGGCACCGACTAATTCACGATTGTTAGCCGGGAGAAGAAATACAGGGCTTTTTCCCTTATGGTTGTTCAACTCAGTTTGAATGAGCGCTGTGGCGATCTGAGGAGATTGAGCCAGGCCTGGTCCAAGCATATTACTCCCTGGATGGGCAACCGAGACCAAAGCTCCTACCACCGTGCCAGATGCATCCTCGGCCACCGTTGAGTGCCAGATACCTCGTTTGTTTTCGATAAAATAAGCCCAGTCACCCTGCCTGGAAGTTTGCCAGATTTCACCTTCCAGGGTATTAATTGTAGATTCATCCCCTGCTCTTGCCTCGCGAATTGAGATTCCTGGAACGGAATCCACTTCCACCCCTGATTCAGGTACCTTGATCATCACATCCTGATAAATAGCAAATGGAGCCATTCCCTGGCGCGTGTACAAAGAATAAGAGTCTAAATTGAATGCACTGGAAACTAAACGAACCGGTAGATCCCGATCTTTGGCAATATCCATTATGGCGATCAGCAATGCCTTCGCCACACCCTTCCGACCAATAGCTGGGTGCGTATTCATGATACCCAGCGAGACGTGGGTTTTCCTGGGATGGTAGAAACAGGACCCCAGGATGGTTTCATCGCCCGTGAGTGCGACCAGGCAACAGCCAGGATCAATATCCCCATAGACATCTGTAAAAATGCGGCAGTCTTTCCACTTTCCTCGAAAAATTCGATTATGCCCATGGGTCTCATACCAATGATTGGTGGATTCGTATATGAGCTCGGCCACCTTATCAGCTTCCTCGGGCTGCATAGCACGTATGGTAAAACCAGGTCCTGTTCTTTCGTTTTTCATGTAAATTGGGGAAAGTAACAGCGAAACCCTAGTCGAAGGCCCTGACAACTCTTTGTCATGGTTATTCTGTTACAATTTGGTGTATGATTAAAACTAAGGTCTTTTCCCTGGGGAAATTTTCTGATCTTATCATCTGGAATTAGTCTTCTTTCTACTATCGCGGTTCATAAAACGCTTTGTCTTATTACCCCAAGGCACCGTAGTTTTACCTAATTACCAACCTAATCGACTCAATCAAATGACTCTAACTACCAGATCGCAGCTCTCAGCCTTGATGTTCGTCCAATTTTTCATCTGGGGATGCTGGTATGCATTCATCGGAGCCTACATCAGTGCTATTGGTTTCACCCCGGGTCAACAGGGTGCCGTCTTTTCAACAGTCGCTCTAGGTGGCATCATTTCGCCATTTTTTATTGGTATGATCGCGGACCGGTTTTTCTCAGCCCAACGGGTGCTGGCGGTCCTTCATTTAGTGGGTGGTATTCTCCTCTGGATCGTCGCAGGCGTTACGGATCCTACAACGTTCTATTGGATTCTCCTCGCTCACACGATTTGCTTCATGCCTACCCTTGCCTTGGTTAATACGATCTCGTTCCACCAAATGACTGATACAGGGAAAGAGTTTCCAGGTATTCGCGTTCTAGGAACGATTGGCTGGATTGCCGCTGGAATTCTTATCGGAACGCTCGATATGGAAGTCTCCGCCAATATCTTCAAAATTGCTGCTGTAGTTTCAATTGCCTTGGCCATCTACTCTCTATTTCTTCCCAATACTCCACCGCAGGCGAAAGGAAAATCAGTATCCATTCGCGACGTGTTGGGACTCGACTCCCTTGTTTTACTGAAGGACCGCTCCTACGCCGTCTTCATCGTAAGTTCCCTCCTGATCTGCATCCCACTCACATTTTACTATGGGCAAACCTCTGCTTTCATGGAGGAACTGGCGATCAAAAACACGGGTACTAAAATGACATTTGGCCAAATGTCTGAAATTTTCTTCCTGCTCGTCATGCCCTTCTTTTTTGTCCGCTTGGGCATCAAAAAGATGCTACTCATCGGAATGCTAGCGTGGACGATTCGATATGTTCTCTTCGCCTATGCGGACGCAGGATCGATGGTATGGATGCTATACGCCGGTATCATTCTTCACGGCATTTGCTTCGATTTCTTTTTCGTATCGGGTCAAATCTATGTCGACAAGTGCGCTCCCGAGGAAATACGAGCTTCCGCACAGGGCTTCATAAGCTTTGTAACCTATGGAGTAGGTATGTTCATAGGCTCCTATGTGATGGGTGCAGCCTTGCAATCCAGCACGCTCGAAATCGGCGGAATCGACTGGAAAAAATTCTGGTTCATCCCAGCAGTGATGGCCTTAGTCGTAATGATCTTCTTCGCATTGGTGTTCAAGGAGCCAAAGGCTTCCGAGGAAGAAGCATCCGCTTAAGATTAGAATAGCATGACCAGGGCGTAATGCGCCTTGTAACAGTTACGCAATTTTTCGATCAGGAGATTTGCCAGGTTCGGGGTAGCTAATCTATAACCCTATCCCGTGAAACCCTGGAAATTTTATCTTCTCTTAGTTGTGTCTTTTGCTTCGTTGCTTTCTGGGCACGAAGAAGAGGCCTTCGAGTCCTCGGTAACTTCCGGTCCCACACCCTGGACGAACTTGGAGTTCCAAAACGATCCAGACAACTTTCAGTTTGCCATCGTAACTGACCGCACTGGAAGCCCGAGAGCCGGGATATTCGAAGATGCCGTCATGAAATTGAACTGGCTAATGCCTGAGTTTGTCATGTCGGTTGGAGACCTGATTCGTGGTGGTGGAGCGAACGAAGCAGAGATCGAACAAGAGTGGGTCGAATTCGATGAAATGGTCGAGCCACTTAAAATGCCGTTCTTCTACCTGGCTGGAAATCATGACATCCGAGCCAAGCATAAGGACAACGCCGCTACCTCCGAAGAAATGACCAGCCAGTGGAACAAGCGCCTAGGGCCCACCTATTATTACTATGTCTACAAGGATGTGCTATTCCTCGCCATATTTTCCAATGATGGATTGGAACAGCATATCGACCTGGAACAAATCGAATTCTTCAAGCAAGTGCTCGAAGAGCATCAAGACGTGCGTTGGACCATGGTTTTTATCCATCACCCGCTTTGGACTTATCCCCATAAGACGAACTTTGAAAAGGTGGAAAACATCCTCGAAAACCGAAAGCACACTATCTTTGCTGGCCATCAACATTTCTACCGTCACTTCGAGCGCAAAAACACAAACTATTACACCTTGGCTACTACCGGCGGCGGGAGCCCTTTACTGGGAAACAGCTTTGGTCAATTTGATCATGTAACCTGGGTCACGATGACGGACGAAGGTCCTGTTTTAGCCAACCTACGACTCGATGGTATCTTGCCACACGATGTGTCCAATACCGCCTCCGCTACTTGGGGTAGCCAATTGGTGCAAAGCTCGTTGGTTGAGAGCAGCGTATTTCTTAAAGGCAATAATCCGGTAAAGCAGGGAATTGCTTACCTGCGAATCAAAAACCCCTCAGAGCATGAATTAAAAGTCGATGGTCGCTTCTTCCACAATCATCTGGTTAATGTAAAACCGGAAACCATTTCTCGAGTCCTGGCTCCAGGTTCCGAAACAACCATCGAAATCGCACTCGAAGCTTCGCACCCATTTTCGGTATCCGATGGCGTAGTCCTGGAAATGGATAGCACCTTTCGCTACGACCTTGAAAAATTCCCTGAGCTGGAGATCTCAAAGACTATCGGCTTTAAAATCGAGAATAGCGTATTCAATGCCACCCAAATCAAGCAGGCCGTATTCTCAAACCAACAGAAGGTCACTTTTCAAGAACCACCGCCGAATACAGTTATTCGATACACTACAGATGGTTCCAAGCCATCCTCGAAATCCCCTATCTATAAAACTCCCATTCAGTTAAAGAAGTCGACCACGGTAAACGCGCAGCTGTTTACACCCGAAGGTTTCAAAAGCCAGATTGACTCGGCTGTATTCAAAAAGATCAAACCTGGTAAAGGATTGCTCTGCGATGTCTACGAATACGACGAATCAAAAGGCCGATGGAATGTGGTCCCGGACTACAGCTCCATGACTCCCCTGACAACCAAGGTCATACACGATCTTCATCCATTAAAGGCCGCCGACAAGAAAGAGGTATTTGGCTTGGTTTATCGGGGACAAATCAAACTGCCCGAATCTGGCAACTACACTTTCACCACCGTATCTGACGACGGCATCATATTATTCATAGATAACGAAGCGGTTGTTACCGATGAAGTGAAACACCCTGTTCGAGTCTCCTCGAGCGAGCCCGGGTGGTTCGACAAGGGAAAGCACGCTATCGAAATCCATTACTTCCAACACGCGCGAGAGTATGCTTTGGAACTGCACTATTCCGTCAATGGGAGTGAGAAAAAGCCGATCCCCTTCAAGTGGTTTAGCTTTGAGTGAGGAGATAGCTGAAGAATGAAGTCCTACTGCAAGAAATGAATTTAGAACAAATCGATCATCTAGCGATTAGCTGTCAGGATCCTGAACGATCGAAAGACTGGTACACGCAGGTGTTAGGATTTGAACACATTTATCAAGGTGAATGGAACGGCGTTCCCATTTTCCTCAAACTCGGTTCTACAGCCATAGCGCTTTTCCCAGAATCGCACACGTCACGACTCCAGCCCAACACCGCCAAGGGCATCAGTCACTTTGCACTGCGCGCAGAGAGTCAAAGTGATTTTAAGACGGCTCAAAAAGAACTCAGGGATCGCGACATTGCTTTCGATTTCCAGGATCACGATATCTCTCATTCCATCTATTTTAATGATCCGGATGGACATCGTTTGGAGATAAAGACTTACGACACGATGTAGCGAACTAGACGTGCTCCCATTACAGAAGCTCCGTCGTCTCTTCCAAGATCTGCCTGATCGCTACTTTTTCTTGCTTGGTAATGTGCTCGTAGCCTTCGTATTCAGAATCTGGATCCAGGATATTCCTTAATTCAGAAGCAAGGTATTCGAGCGCTTCAGCAGGCAGCTGTTGAAAGGCATCCGAGTAGACCATGTAACTGAAAGGGATCTCAAACAAACGTCCCGCCAAACGAAGATCGTAGAGCGAACGCCCTTTACTATCTTTAGGTCCATTCCCATCGAAGTATCGTGCATAGGGAGAATTCTTAATCGAGATACGTGGTAGCTCGGCTTCGTCTTTAAAAAACATATAGCGTAGCAACTTGTCACCCACGGATTTAATTTGCCGTTTAGTGGAGTCAGACAGACGTTCGGTCCGCCCCAGTAATTCATCAAACTTACGCTGACTATAGAGAGCGGTCTGAGTTTGCAGTGACAAGTGAGCCAAAAGACGATGAAGCTCTGATTGATGCTCGAGAATGAGCATAGGCACCAGATCGCTCCCCTCGCCCGGATAATCAATATCGCGAATATCTGACAGATCGAATACACGCCCTTCGTCCGCACCGCGATCGGTTTCATTGAAGATGAGATTGCCGCGATTGGTATCTTTGGTTCCGGTTATAAACCATCCGCCATGTCGATCTTCCAAAGGGGTCGTATGATCTACCACGGTAGTTCCGGCCTTGAAGATGGGTTGCCCTTCGCTGTCGGGGAAAACCGAGCGCACTAATGGCGCTGGAATATCGCGAGTAAAGGAGCCCCCATGACAGCGCAAACAACGATGCGTCTCATGAAGCAGCTCAGGCTTAGTGCCTGCACCAGAGATGGAGTAGAAATTATTCCCTGTGGTCGGACTGGAGGCACTGACTTCCAGAAAATCACCTCCGGGCACCCAACCTACATAGATATCTTTGTTGAAATAAATAGCCCGTGGGTTTTCCGGCCGAATTTTGCCAGTTTGAAAACTCGTCTTTGAATAAACCAGCACCTGCGACTCAGCTGGTATATCGAAGGTCTTAAGAAAGTCTTCCAGAAATCCGGATTGGCCTTTGTATTGCCAGCCTTCTGCTCCGCTCTCAAAAAACTTGGCCACCTCATCCACAAGAGGCGCGTCATAGTAATTAATCGGCTGCGATTCGTAGATTGGTCCCGCAAAGAGCACGGACTGCATCAATAGAACTAGAACAACAAGTAGGCGCATGAGGTATAAAAACTGGATAAATCAAAGGCGTTAGGCATTTCCTTCAAGCCGAATTGTGCTTTTAGGAACGCTTTCAAGTTTACGGATAAAACCCATGGGGTCTTTGATTTGAATCAAGGAGCCTTGCGATTAGTGCCCTCTAACTGGTTCAAAGCCCGGGTAATCACTCGGACCACGTATTTTCCCTTCGCATAGAGCTCTTCTCGAGGCTCTAAGGCTGCGTGCATAGCCGCCAGCGCTGGACGAGCCTGATCATCCATTTCGTCGAGCACGATAGCAGCATGCAGACGCTCCCATTGCTCACCGTTCTTTAATTCCTTTGCGAGCACAGGTAGAGCGCTCTTTTCCTGCCCCATCCTTCCTAGCGCACGGGCAGCTGCAATGCGTACCACCGAAGAATCATCTTTCAGCGCCTTTTTCATTAAAGAAGCTTTTGAGGATGCGGGTTTGCCAATGTTGCCAATACCTACAGCTCCCCAATAACGCACCGCAGCATCTTTATCCTTCATGGCTTCAACCAAATCTGGTAGCGCCTGCTCGCCGCTGGATGCAGCCGCGGCCGCATCAGCGACACGATTGGACAAAGTCGTATCCTTGGTTTCACGCAAAATCGCGTAGCGACTGCCGTATTCCTTTTCCCGTTCGACCAGGATCGGCTCAGCAAGCAAGCCGGTATCCTTAGTGTCCTTCACCCACTTCAGATGGGCTTTACGCATACGGGTCAATACCGACTCGTAGCGAGGATCATCGGCCAGATTTTCCATTTCATGCGGATCAACCCGAGTATCGTAGAGTTCCTCTACCGGTTTGGTAGGCGAAAAGAAATACTCGGCAGCTAGGGGGAGCGTTCCCGCTTCATGTCCCTTGCGAAGATCGGCCATCGTAGCCCCTTTCTCCGGCGTATTCATATACTGATAGAAAGTCTTTAATGGCTCGTAGTTTCGGATGTATTTGAAGTTGTGATCCCGAGCCATGCGAATGATGTCATAACGCTCATCCATACGATCACGGGCACCATAGACATAATCTCTGGGCTTCGTTGGATTATTTCCTAAAAATGGTTTTCCCTGCATCACATCTGGAACCGCTACGCCGGCCAGGTTCAAAACCGTGGGTCCAAAGTCAATGGAACTCACTAAGCGATCGATCACTGTCGATGGAGTCCCCTGCCCTCCAACGCGATATTTTTCCGGAATACGAACGATGAGCGGGATATGGGTACCCGAGTCGTAAAGCCAACGCTTAGCTCGTGGGAGCCCGACTCCATGATCCGTCCAATACATGATGATGGTGTCTTCGTAGAGACCATCTTCCTTAAGCTGATCCATGAGGTCACCAGCCCAGGCATCCATCGCGGTAATGAGCTCATAGTTGCGTTTCCAATCCTCACGTGCTGCGGGGGTTTCAGGATAATAGGGAGGAAATGTAGTCAGTTCGTAAGCGTCCTGACGTTGATCAGGAGTGAGATCCTTGGTGACTTCCTTGTATTTAGCTTCTCCAGCAATACCACTCTCGTGGCAGCCCGTAAAATTGAAGACCGCGAAAAAGGGCTGGTCTTTGTCTTTCCGGTTACGCCAGTGCGCACGGCTATTCGATTCATCCCAGGCATCTTTTGGGGTATCAAACTGGTAGTCTTGTTTGGAGTTGTTGGTAGTGTAATAACCAGCCTGACGCAGATAGGTAGGAAAAGGAACGATATCGTCCGGCATCATCGAAGGTGACCGCATATGCTGCGTACCAATCGAGGTCTGGTACATCCCCGTAATGATTCCACTGCGACAGGGAGCACAAACACCAGCTGTCGTAAATACATGCGTATAGCGCATACCTTCAGTTGCTAGCTTGTCGATTCGGGGCGTAATGGCATGCGGGTCTCCGTAACAACCAAAGTGAGCATTAATGTCCTCCGCACTGATCCAAATAATATTGGGGCGATCCGCCGCGCTCAGCAGCGACGACAGTGAAAGAAAAACCAGAGAAAGGGTAAGTAGCTGTTTCATAGTAATTAGGGTAGAATCTATAGTCCAATGGAGCCTTCATTCTGATACAAGTTCCAAAAAGCATAAGGAATCGTCCTCGTCCTCTTACTTACTTTACTAGAGATGGGTGAATACGCCACACGTTTTAAAGGACGAGGAGGAGGACGAGGACGATTTCGTGAGGTGTACTTTACTCTTTTAACTTTTCATTTATTGAGCCTACTCTCCCTCTATGAATCGCGGAACTCACGATAGTCTGGCAGACAGCAGGAACGACGAAATTTTAATCAGCGTCAATGGGGAGCTTTTCCCAAGGGATGAAGCTAAAATCTCTGTCTTCGATAGTGGCTACCTGGTGGGTGATGGCGTCTGGGAAGGCCTCCGACTGCACGAAGGAGTATTTGTATTTCTTGAGGAGCATTTAAACAGGCTCTTTGCAGGAGCCAAGATGTGTTTTCTCGATATCGGCAAAACGAAAGAGGAACTCACCCATTTGCTCCACGAAGTCATAGAGGCCAATAAGATGGATGACGGCATTCATGTGCGCCTGATGATCACACGAGGAAATAAGATAACGCCATCACAGGATCCAAGGCTCACGGTTTCACCTCCAAACATCGTTATCATTCCAGAGCACAAGACGGCGAATCCCGAAGTAAGCAAACAAGGCGTTCGGCTATTCACTTCAGCGATACGTCGCGGTTCCCCCGACTACCTTGATCCGCGATTGAATTGCCACAGCAAGCTTCACGAAGTCATTGCCTTGAGCCAGGCTCTCAAAGCAGGCGCAGACGAAGCTCTGATGCTCGACATCAATGGATTCGTTTCCACCTGCAACGCCACGAATTTTTTCATCGTGCGAAATAACGAGGTATGGACCTCAACCGGCAACTATTGCATGAATGGAATTACACGGAGCAAAGTCATTCAGGTCTGCAAAGAAAAAGGCATACCCATAAAGGAAAGAGATTTTTCCCTACACGATGTCTACAGTGCCGAGGAAGTCTTTGTCACAGGTACCTTCGGCGGTCTCACTCCAGTCACGGATGTGGATGGTCAAACCATAGAATCCGAATCGACTCCCGGCCCAATGACCCAAACGCTTTCTCTGCTGTATAAAGAGTGTATTCAGAATTACGTACAATCTGTAAAAGGATGACCACAACGACTCCCATACGCATTTCACTCTGGTCCGGACCGCGCAATGTATCCACCGCGCTCATGTATGCCTTTGCTCAACGCAATGACACACAGGTATTCGATGAACCTCTTTACGCTCACTACCTTTCCAAAACCGATGCGGATAGCTTTCATCCGGGAGCTACAGATATTCTTCAAGCTCAGGAGAATGACGGCACTAAGGTCGTCCATAATTTGCTCCTGGGTGAATCAGAATCTCCCGTCGTTTTTTTTAAAAACATGGCCCACCATTTGGTGAAGCTCGATTGGGATTTCTTGAAACACCTTTCCAACGTACTACTCATCCGGGATCCGCGGGACATGTTGCACTCCTACTCAAGAACAATTGAAGATTTCGACATCAAAGACACCGGCTATCCTCAGTTAAAAGAAGTTTGCGAAAAACTCCTTGAGAACGGAAAGGAACCTTTCGTGATTGATTCCTGTATTCTACTGGAAGATCCAGAAAAGGAGCTATCGCTGCTTTGCGAGTTCATCGGGATCGACTTCGACTCCCAAATGCTGTCCTGGGAGGTCGGCCCCAAAGCATTTGAAGGCGTTTGGGCACCTCATTGGTATGATAACATTCATCGATCTTCCTCATTTAAGCCCTATAAACCTAAGAAGGAACCTTTCCCAGAAAGGCTGGGTCCTCTGCTTGAACGCTGCCAGCCTTACTACGATTACTTGATGCAATTCGCCAGAAAGTGATTCGAAATCGATCGTCGACCTATTGGATCTTCCTCTTGTTCCGGTTCTGCTTCGAAGCCTGGTCTTTTTTTCATCGCTTCGCTTGTATATGTGTCACTACGTTCGGTAGTCGCTTCGCTCGGAACTCTTCCTCTAAAAGCGTATTCAACACAGCGCTTGTTGGTGTCGATACGCTCGAAACGGCGATAGCGCCCTACTATTCTCAGATATCAGTAGCCACGGTGGAGACACCGTGGATGGAGTTCGGTAAGTTCGCATTTCAACAGTAACTCCAACCAAATCTGCACGAGAATTCTCTCAGTTTCAAAAAAACAGGCTGGAAGCCTATTCTACTGTATTGGCAGCTGCGGTGAAAACACGGAGGAAAGTACAGAATTCACCTTGAGCTTTGAATGGGATAAGCCTTCACTCGCATTTAATACTATTCAATCCAACTATTTACCCAACTTCGTGTCCTCTAGTTTCCAAGATCAGGTCATTATCGTAACCGGCTCTACACGCGGCATCGGCCGTGGCATTGCCGAACTCCTTCTGGAACGAGGAGCCACCGTCGCGCTTCATGGCCGAGATCTGGATCAAGTCACGCAGTTGTGTTCTGAGCTCAATCCCGATCGTGCGCTCCCCTTCGCTGCCGACCTTTCTCAACCAGAACAGGCAGGAGAGCTGATACAAGCCGTCGTATCGGCTGCAGACAAATTGGATGGCCTGGTCAATAATGCAGGGGCAGGACGCGCTGTCGCCTTCCGAGGCATCAAGCTCGAGGATTGGCGTGCCACTCAGCAATTGAATTTAGAATCTGCCTTTGTCGCCTGCCAGGAAGCCTACAAGGTCATGCGGAAGGCCTGTTCTGGCAGCATCGTCAATATGGGCTCTCTCGCCGCGCACGGTCCGGGGCGTATGATGGGCGCAGACTACGCAGCCTCCAAGGCCGGCATCGTTAGTTTGACTCGCAGTTTTGCTCTGGAAGCCGCCCGTTTTGGAATTCGCTGCAATGCCGTATCTCCCGGGATTGTTGAAACCGAAATGTCTGAAGGTCTAACAGCCGAGAACGTGGCCAAGCTCGGCATTCCGCTCAATCGCCTGGCTACTCCGAATGATGTAGCTAAAGTCACCGCCTTTCTCTTATCAGACGACGCATCTTATTTAACCGGCCAAGTCATCCATGTGGATGGCGGCCAATTTATGTATGGCTGAAGAAAACAACAATCGCCGACGCGTCGTTGTGTCTGGCATGGGCATCGCTTCCTCGTTGGGAATCGACGAATCAACTGTCTGGGACAATCTGCTAAAAGGGAATACCGGTATCGGTCCTCTCAGAGCAATCGATACCACCGATTACAAAGTGGGTATAGGTGCAGAAGTTCCAGAAGGACTGGTTGAAGATAAACTCAAAGGCCTCAAACGACGTCCGATTGATCGGACCTTGGATTTGGGAATCGTGGCTTCACACACCGCTTTGATTCAAGCCGGTCTCCTTGAAGAAGAAGGCCCTTACGAAAACCAACAGGAAGTATCTGTCATTTTTGGGACCGGAGAAGGAAGCGCTCAAAGTCACCACACAGCCTTCAGCGCCTTTTTTGAAAAAGGCCCACGAGGATTACGCCCCACGACCGTTCCACGCTGCATGTATAACGCAGTATCGGCGGGGATTTCTCTGCAATTCAAACTGACCGGAACCAATTACATGGTGGTCTCCGCCTGCACCTCAGCAACCAATGCGATTGGAACAGCCTTTCGTATGATTCGGGATGGCTATGCCGACCGTGTGCTTTGTGGCGGATCCGATGGATTCTTTGACCCTTTCTTCTTTGGAGTCTGGAACAACATTCCAGCCCTTTCACGCATTGAAGATCCGAAGCAGGCTTGCCGCCCCTTTGCAGAAGACCGGGCGGGCACCGTTTTAGGTGAAGGCGCTGGAGCCTTGGTTCTAGAAGCACGGGATCTTGCCCTGGAGCGAGGCGCAAGTATCCGTGGAGAGATCTTAGGCTACGGGGAATCTTCAGATGCCACTCACTTGACGAGCCCCAATGCGGAGGGTCAGGCCAAAGCCATGCGTATGGCACTCAATGAAGCTGGAGTTAATCCGTCGGAACTCAGCCATATCAATGCCCACGGAACAGCCACTAACAGCAACGATGCCTGCGAGAGCAAGTCTATTGGCATGGTTTTGGGCGATTCAACAGACCGAGTGCCAGTGGTAGCCAACAAAAGCTTTTTCGGGCATACCCTGGGCGCATCAGGTGCACTTGAAACCATCGTTACGCTGATGGCACTGGAACAAGAAACCATTCCACCCAATTTAAATCTCGATAAAACGGACCCGGAATGTTCGGTCAACCTGGCCGGTCCTACTCCGACCAGCATCTCTAAAGGACCTGCCATGAAAAACAGTTTTGGATTTGGCGGAGGCAACGGAGTCCTTATAATCGGCCCCAAAAATTAAGTATTTATATGAGCGATTCAGAAAAAGAAGCTACCATCATTGGTAAACTAAAAGGCATCATGGAAGACACGGCGACGGAAGAGCGTGATCTGACTGACTTCGGTCGAAGTACTACTATCGAATCCCTGGGCCTTGACTCACTCACCATTTTGGACCTGCTCTACGATATCGAGCAAGAGACCGGAATCGAACTAGCAGCCAAAGATGTGGTCACCGTCACCAACATCGGTGAGATAACTGACCTGCTCGTCGAGAAAGGCGCTTGATCCGGCCTGATACTTTTGGCGTTTCTCAAACATATACGGCATTGCATCGAATTCGGACTCGCTCGAGTCCTGCTCTTCTTCTTCGACTACCTACCCATAAGTTTCACTCGTGGATTGGCTAGAGGAGCTGCCACGCTCTGGTGGTGGGTGGATGCAAGACGAAGAAAGGTAGCCGTCCAGAATATACTAAGAAGTGGAGTCGAAACCGACCCGGCCAAGGCCAGGAAGATCGCTAAGACTTCCATACAAACTTTCAGTATCCTCGTACTCGAATCACTCAAGTCATCAAACATTCTCGAGGACGACACCTGGCGCGACTACATCACACTAAAGATCGAACCCGATGTCATGGAGGTTCTGAAAAACCCAGACCAAGGCCTGATCCTTGCGGCTGGCCACTTCGGCAATTGGGAAATCGCAGCTCACCTGATCTCACAATTCAAACCGGTAGCTGGAATTACGCGTCCCATGAACAATCCACTCATGGAGAAACTCATCAAAAGTCGAAAAGGACGCTACCGCTTTCGCCCCATCCCTAAACGGGAAAGCAACCCTGGCAGGTTAATCGAAGTCTTGGACGATAAGGAAATTCTGGCACTTCTATTTGACCAACATGCCGGGAAACAAGGAGTCATGGTCGACTTCTTTGGTCACCCCGCTTCTACCCACAAGACCATTGCCATGATGCACCTGGTAACGAAGACCCCCGTAGTCTACGCCCATTGCATTCGAACCGGCCCCATGCAATTTGAAATCAAAACCTCCACCTTGATTCAGCAAGCACTTAGCGGGAACAAACAGGAAGATGTCATGGCCATTCTTAATCGCCTGAATAAAGAGCTAGAGAACAGTATACGCCAGGCTCCCGAACAATACCTGTGGGCACACCGGAGGTGGAGGGACGAGTAATCAGTCCAATAGCTGATTCGCATACCTTCCTCTTCCTCTTCCTCTTCCTCTTCCTCTAAAACCGTATTCAATTCGGCGCTTGTTGGTAACCCACAAGTAGCGACGGTGGTTCACAACCAAAGGGAAAAGGCCTAACAACACCGTCGAATATTCAAGAGGCTCAGACAACCCATCCACGGTGTATCCACCGCGGCTACTTTTTGCCTGGAGCTATTTGGGCAAAAGCCCCTAATAAAACTCCAATGCCTTCCGATACTCGGCCATCGCGTCTTCTTCCAATACGCCCGAGTGACGTGCAATTTCATCCTCCACGCGCTTCACTAAGTAATCCACTTCAGTAGGCTTTGGGTTTAGGGGCTTACCTTGGACCTTGAAATGCTTGGGCGCGCTATGGGCAAAGCGAGAGCGGCCTTCCTCAATCACTCGAACGGCAAACCAGCTCGTATTACTGAGCGGGAAACTTTTTTCGAATGAGCCATCTCTTCCTATATCGATGAAGGGTGTCACTTCGCCATTTTGAATCACCTCTACAGTTCCATGTTTAGAACTAGAAGTCTCATAACGTCCTGAAACAACCACCGAAGAGCCATTCCACTCAAAGCGACTTTCCAACATGGGCCCGGTGGTCACGAAGCTATTGCCTTCGGTCAGTCCTTGCAGCCATTTGTCATAACTAAATTCACCGGCCACCTTCACGTAGACCCGTCCATACCCCAAAGGAACTGGATGCACCCCGGAAGCAGTTCCCGCTGTCGGCTTCATATCAAACCCACAATTGAGTAAGGCGTAGTAGTTTTTAAAACCGAAATTAATCCAGCCATCTTCAGTGAATCCCCCTTCCTCCATTTCGATGTCCATGTATTCACCTGCATATTCCGAATACCAGTTCTTAAACTGAAACTGAGTACGCCAGATATGATTATTGGTAAGTTCAAATAAGCCGACCTTCATCACCGGCACCAACATCATTGACCAAGGCCAGTTGTGCTTATCGAGTTCGAGAATCCCTCCTTGTCGTCTTGCCTCTTCAGCCACAGGAGTCGCTGGAGGAACCGCCAGTTCAAACGCCTCTTTGTGATTTAAAATAAACACTGCGCCCAGGGGATGACGGGTGCCGCTTACAGTGAAGATTTCATACTCCGTGTTCACTGGCCATATGACATGAGTGGAATCCACTTTCATCAACTCTGGGGCTGGAATGGAATCTGGGTTCTTTATACTCTCGGCCGGAGTGCTTTGAGTGTCGGTTACCCAGGCAGTCAGCGGAAATGCCACATTAAGATCCTCAACCAACATCAGAGTCGGAAGTTCCTCAACCGTTCTATGAACATGAGTTTCACCACTATACCAACCACGTTCGGCCATATTAATCCATCGCTTGAGCCTCAGAGAAACAACCAACGGCTCGCCAGGTTCTACGGTAATAGTTTTAGAAACCGAACAGTATTCTTTACCACGCTCAGCGGTAAGGGTGTATTCACCAGGTACTAAATCCACGACAAAGGAATGGGGCGAAAGGCTTGTATGAACTTCGACACTCCCATTCGGTCGAATCTTGGAATAGGGAACTGCGTCTCCATTCCTATTTCTCGATTTTGCGTGAAAAAACTCACCCACCGCAGATTCGATGTACAATCGAGCGGGTAACATTTCACGCGTATCAGCGTCTACAATACGTCCTCGTACAGAAACCGTTTCCTGTGCCTGCAGGCAACAGAACAAACCATAGAACGAGAAAGTAGCGAACCAGGGGAATCTTCGCTTCATAAAAGCAATGTATGAAAATTCGCATTCCAAATGCGATACTAAAATAGAGTAGCACAGGCATCCTTGCCTGTGTTTTACCAACGACGTCTGGATAGAGTCCTAAAACTTCGCACCGCCATGCAAGTTCAATTACATTTAGATACTTTTCCAGCGGTACCATTTCAATACACAGGCAAGATGCCTGTGCTACCTTACTTCTTCACATCCATTAAATTGGGCAAATTCTTCAAGGGCCTTTTCCAAAGCAGAATCAAAGGCCGTTTGATCCTTCAAATGTGATTCATAATGCAACTGTTGGACCATCAAGGTCTTTGTCTTCCGGTCCGCTTTCATATCAATGCGGGCGACCAATTCGCTTCCCCAGAAAATTGGACATACGAAATAGCCGAATACACGCTTAGCTGCTGGCACGTAACATTCGATCGTGTATTCAAAATCAAAAAGCAACTTCATCCTTTCACGCTGAATCACCATATTATCAAAAGGAGACAGGATGCGGATCTGCTTGGAAACCCGAAGCTTCGATAATTGATTCAGAGTATCTGGCAGCGCGTAATAAACCTCATCTGGAATCCCTCTTACCTTCAAAGAAATGACCTCATCAGCCTCAAGCATATCTTGGATCACAAAATGGATAGTTTTTCGGTCTGCCAACTGAAGGTGCTTATTAATTTCTGACTCACGAGCTAATCCCATGGCAGTCAACGTTCGTCGGATCTGGTGTCTCGCACAGTCCTCAGGATCAGGCATCGAAAGATCCAGACCCTCCGGCAGTACCCGTTCGGTCAGATCAAAGACTCGTTGGAAATTTCGCCGAGAGGAGATCATGAGATCACCTTGGCTATACAAAATATCCAGGGCCAATTTGGCCGGCTTCAATGGTCCCCATCCTCCAGAGCTCTTCTTTCCATCATGGTCAAAATCCTTCGAAGAAAGCGGACCTTCCTTACGAATACGTTTCATGACATTTTTAATGTGAGTTTTAGCCAATTCGAAACGCTTTCGCTGCCACTTATTAGTCGGTGGCTTTCGCTCATCCTCCATCTTGGGGAGGTAGTATCGATAGTCCTCAATCGGCATATAGGCGACTGCATGTGCCCATTGTTCGAATACAGATCTATCTTTAGCCAATAGATCATTTAAATAATCCGTCTGGTAACTCTCCTGCCTGGACCAAAAAACATGGTGATGCGCCCGTTCAATCACCGAGATGGTATCGATTTGAACATAGCCCAGGTGCTTCACCGTTTTTAAGGCCGCCTGCCTACCTCGACCTTTACCATTACCGTTAAGAGAGCTGGCGATGGCTAGGCGACGAGCCTGAGCTTTGGTAATAGATTCCATCGCTTAATTAAAGTAGCACAGGCATCTTGCCTGTGTTTTTTCAAAGACACTCAACACAATTAAACGGTTCGATTCAATCTGTGACCATCGAGGAGCAATAAACAGGCGAGACGCCTGTTCTACTCTAACCCTCAAACTCAACTCCACTCCAGAACTCATAATCCATCTCCTTGTCATCATATTTCTCCATCAGCCGCTTTAACTCACTTTGCAGGTGTTTCAAGGTCTCAGCATACTCCTTATCCTCGATCAGATTATTCATCTCGTAGGGATCATTCTCCAGGTCATAAAGCTCATCGTAAAACGGTTCTTTGTAGTAGTGGATGTATTTCCAGCGATCGTTGCGAACCGCTTTCCACCAACAGGCTTGGCCAGGTAGATCGGTTTCCGACCAGAATTCAAAGAGCAAGGCCTCACGGGGTTCTTCCAATTGTCCGCCTTGAAACACGGGCAAGAAATCCTGCCCCTGCATGTCCTCCGGAACCGGGACGCCTGCCAATCTTAAAAAGGTCGGAGCCACATCTATATTTAGCACGCCTACCTCTGATCGAGTTCCCGCTTTGATCAAAGGCGGGTAACGAACCAGAAACGGCACACGAATCGATTCTTCATAGGCCAATCGCTTTTCGGTGAGTCCATGTTCTCCAAAGAAGAAACCATTGTCTCCCAAAAAGATAATCATGGTCTCATCCAATATGCCTTCCTCCTCCAGAGCCCGGTAGATCTCTCCCACTCCGTCGTCGATATCCACGGTCATGCGAGCAATGTTGCGAATGTCTTCATCCGTAGGCGGACGTTGAGCGAAGCCTTTGAGAGAAGGTTGAACCTCAAAACCAGGTTGTGCACTCAATCTACGTTGGATGGGTTGATCTTTGTAAAGCTCACGATTCCGCTCGGCAGCGAGTAAATCCTCATCGCCGTAACTGGTGTGCACGGATCGATGCCACAGTGAGATACTGAAGGCTTCGTCTTTGTTTTCACGAATGAAGCGAACTGCTTCCATCGAATCAATATCCGTGGCATGCCCCATATACTGAATCCACTCACCATCCACATTGACAGAGGGATTCATTTTATAATCCCGATTCACGCCCGAGCAAAACCACCGATCAAAGCCCGGATGCACCGATTTGTCTCCATTGCGACCCGTGGTCCATTTTCCAATAAACGCAGTTTTGTAACCAGCTTCCTGCAACAGCATCGGATAAGTTCTCAAAAGCTTGGTATGTCCCTTAGGAGCCTGGTTTTTATAACTCCCATTCGTATGGGCATACTGCCCTGTCATCAGACTCCCACGACTGGGACCACAGAGAGGTGTCACAACAAAGGCGTTGTCCATTAGCATACCCTCACGAGCCAAACGATCGATATGAGGGGTTTCGACAAAGGGGTGACCAGTAATGCCAAGGCCATCCCAACGAAGCTCATCGATAAAAATGACGATCATATTGGGGCGATCGTCTGCGAGAGCGTAATGACCACAGGTGAATGCCAGGATTAGGAACCAAGTATGAGAAGCGATTTTTCGAAACATAGGGGTAGTATTTTTTTTTAAACCGCAGATCTACACAGATTCACACAAATTTTCAAACACCAGAATGGAAGTATTCATGAATCTTTCTCTTCCTCCTACTCTTTCTCTTCCTCGAAAACACCCAGGTGAGACGTTTGTGCTACCTTATCTTCTTCCGCGTCTACCGTAGCCGCGACTTCTTCCCTTTTTCTTAGGTGCCCCGTCCTTTCCGGATCGAAGCAGGGAGATTTGGTCACGCAACAATGCAGCACGCTCAAATTCCAGACTATCGGCCGCCTCAAGCATTTCCTGCTCCATTTCCGCAATGACCTGTTTGCGTTCATCCCCACCCAATGCTTCTGCGACCAGCCCGGTATCTTCCTCTTTGGTTTGGTAAACCAAACTGGATTGCACAGGACGCACCACACTTTTGGGGGTGATGCCATGTTCCTCGTTGTAGGCTTCCTGTTTATCTCGTCGATAGGCCGTTACTGCGATCGTCTTCTTTAGAGAATCGTTCAGCTTATCGGCATAGAGCAATACCCGGCCCTTTTCATGACGGGCAGCCCGGCCAGCCGTTTGAACCAGACTGGTGAAGTTTCTCAAAAAGCCTTCTTTGTCTGCATCTAGAATCGCGACCAACGCTACCTCGGGTAAATCCAGTCCCTCGCGTAATAGGTTCACGCCAACCAGAACATCAAAATCTCCCGCACGCAGTCTGCGAAGGATTTCCACACGCTCAATCGCATCAATATCACTGTGCAGGTATTCTACACGGATTTCAGCCTCTCTAAGAAAGGTCGTCAGATCTTCGGACATGCGCTTGGTCAAGGTTGTCACGAGCACCCGTTCTTCCTGATCAACTGCATTCTTAATCTCCCCGATCAAATGCTCCACCTGCCCTTTGGTTGGTAGTATTTCCATCGTCGGATCCAACAGTCCGGTGGGCCGAATTATCTGTTCAGCGACTACCGCCGAATTTTCCATCTCGAAGGGTCGTGGTGTCGCGGAGACAAACATCACTTGCTTGGCCAACTCCATGAATTCCTCAATATTCATCGGGCGATTATCCAACGCAGAGGGTAAACGAAATCCATGCTCAACCAGGGTAGTTTTCCGAGAACGATCTCCCTGATACATTCCACCAATCTGTGGGAGCGTCGCGTGACTCTCGTCCAACATGATCAGCAGGTCATCCGGAAAGAAATCAATTAGACAGAAAGGTCGTTCTCCGGGCTTCCTACCACTGAACCAGCGAGAATAATTTTCAATTCCACTGCAAAACCCAAGTTCTTGTAATTGCTCCAGGTCGTAGTCGGTTCGCATGCGGACACGTTGCGCCTCCAGAAGCAGCCCACGAGATTCGAAGTAAGCAACCCGTTCTTCCAACTCCTGTTTAATACCGTCAATGGATCCCTCAACTTTTCCTTTGGTCGTCAGGTATTGATTGGCCGGGCACAAATCAAAGTGATTGAGCGAAGCCCCTGTGTCACCCGTCAAGGGATCTAGCTCCTTGATGCTATCGATCTCATCCCCCCAGAACTCAACACGAATGGATGTCTCCATGTAGGCTGGAAAGATATCCACTACATCGCCACGCACACGAAAATTCCCTCGAGACAAGTCTACGTCATTTCGATTATACTGAATGTCTACCAGGCGATGCAGGAGTGGATCACGCCCGATGTCTGAACCAATGCGCAATGGAATCATGAGCTCCTGATAATCTTCAGGTGATCCCAGGCCATAAATGCAAGACACACTGGCTACCACCAACACATCCCTCCGACTGATCAACGAGCTAGTCGCAGCAATCCGCAGGCGCTCGATCTCGTCGTTAATGGAGGAATCTTTCTCGATATAGGTATCAGTTGCCGGCACATAGGCCTCCGGCTGATAATAGTCGTAGTAGCTGACAAAGTACTCGACGGCATTGTCCGGGAAAAAGTTTTTAAACTCCGAGTAGAGCTGAGCCGCCAAGGTCTTATTATGCGACATGATGAGCGTCGGCCGCTGAATCTGCTCAATCACATTGGCCATCGTAAAGGTCTTCCCCGATCCCGTAACGCCCAACAAAGTCTGAAAACGGTTCCCGTCCTGAATCGACTTCACCAACTGATCGATTGCCTCTGGTTGGTCTCCACGAGGGGTGTATTCAGCTGCTAACTTAAACTTTTCGGAGGATGACATTTTTAACCCACGGAAGGCACTGATTTACACTGATACTGAGGAAGCGGAGTAATAAATGAACAACCAAATGCGCAGATGATACAATTTAGATACGCTCCTATAATTTATTCAGAGCAATTCACGAAGTTATAGATCAGTGCTTATCAGTGTTATCAGTGGTTTATTCAATTCCTTGTATAGTTCTCATCCTTCAGACGAAGACGTGTCATTATTAAAGATGTCTTTATCCAACTGCCCTTCCCACTTTCCAACGATCGTGGTTACCATGGCATCACCGGTGATATTGACGGAGGTTCTCAGCATATCGAGTAAGCGATCAATACCCCAAATGATGGCGATCGCATCGACTGGAAGGCCGATTTGTATAAGCACAATGGAAAGCATGATGAGTCCGGCACTGGGAACACCAGCCGTCCCGACTGAGGCCAGCGTGGCCGTTACAATCACGGTCATCAGATTTCCAAAGGTCAGGTCAATACCGTAGGCTTGAGCAATAAAGATGGTGGCAACTCCCTGCATGACAGCCGTGCCATCCATATTAATGGTGGCACCCAGTGGAACCGTAAACGAGGCAATTGAGTTATTCACTCCCAAATCCTTTTCCGCTGTTTCCAGAGTCACTGGAATCGTGGCATTGCTACTCGCAGTACTGAAGGCAAAGATCTGTGCTTCGCGCATCTTTTTCAGGAAGGTAAAAGGACTCAACCCAGTCAGGAATTTTAGTAGTAAAGGATAGGTCAATGAGGCGTGAATGAGCAGTACACCGACTACGAGGAAGAAATACTTAGCCAGCGGCCAAATCGCATCAAAGCCCTGAGTAGCGAAAGTACGGCTAACCAAACAAAAGACCCCATAAGGAGCCAGCTCGATCAGAATGAGAACCAGCTTCATCACCACCTCATTCAAATCCTTAAATATGGAAAGCACGCGTTGCCCTTTTTTCCCCGACATCGTCAGCGCGATCCCGAAGAGCACAGCGAATACAATGATCTGGAGCATATTGCCCTGAGCCATCGCTTGGAAGGGATTGCTGGGAAACAAATTAATAATCACCTCTTTGAGTGGAGGCGCTTTGGCAGGCGTGAAAGTGACTACTGATTCATCCTCGGCATTGTCCTCGAGCTGAAACGGCGGCACGACTTGCAATTGATTAGTCGCCACCTCATTGATCACCGCTTTTACCGCAACCAGTTCACTTTCCAGATCGTCGACTTGCAGCTCAACCGCAGATCTTACGGGCGCTTTCTTTTCGATGAACTTATCCGGATCGATCCCTTTACCAGGATTAACAATCAAGGAACAACACAGGGCCAAAGTAATGGCGACCGCTGTTGTAAACAGGTACAATCCGACCGCCTTAATTCCGACAGTCCCTACCCTTCGTGCATCGTCCAAGGCAGCCGTTCCGCAAATCAGCGATACCAGCACCAAGGGAACCACCAGCATCTTGAGCGCATTAATAAAGATGGTGCCGATGATGGCGAACAGCCCTTCCACCAGGTAGTTCTCCACCATAACATTCCCAGAGAGAAACGCATTGATAAGACTACCAAGAGCAATACCGGTAAACATCCCAATGAGGATTTTGGCAGTTAGACTAAGTTTCTTTTTATCGAACATAGAGGCGAGATTGATATGAAAGCTAAGGAGTTAACCACGAATGGACACCAATGAACACGAATAATTTGGAAAATCGGAATTCTTTTCTGTGTTAATCTGAGTGGATCTGCGTTTAAAAAGATGACTGAATTTCTCAAACTCAAATCCCAAGAAATTCTCCAGGATAAGATCGGGTGACTCAGCCTTTAACGCCTCTGCTGGATGGGTCGTGGAAAGTGCGATTGCTTTCATACCGCCTGCTTTAGCAGCTTGAAGTCCCGCATAGGCATCTTCGAAAACGGCACAGTTTCCAACCTCGAGACCAAGCTTGGAGGCACCAGTTAGAAAGACCTCGGGGTTTGGTTTCCCTTGGGTCACATCTTCCGCACAGACTATGGCTTGAAAGTAAGGACCAAACCCGACCATCTCGAGAATCGTCTCGACGTTCTTTCTCGGGGTCGACGAACCAACCGCGCAGCCAATACCTACTGCATTTAAATTTTGAAGGAACGCCTCAATTCCAGGAATACGGTCGACTCCCTTCTCGGCTACAATCTCCCGGTAAAGTGCTTCCTTCCGATTTCCCAGACGCTCGATCTCTTCAGAATCATTCGTCCATCCGAGAATCTCAGGAATGATCACTTGATTCTTACGACCAAACCCTTTTTTGAAATGCCCTTCTGGCAGTGGTTTCCCTACTTCGTCGCCCAGTAGGTCCCAGCTCTCTTCATGAGCCTTCGAAGAATCAATCACTACCCCATCCCAATCGAACAATGCACCTAGTTTCATTCCAACGAACGATTGGTCACCGAATTGGCAGGTCAACGTGAAAAGCCATCGATATACTTTTTGCCGAGCTGGTGCTCAGCGTTCCCAGGATACCAGTATCTATATGTAGGAAGGTAGCTTGCTGACGATTATTTACAGTAGACAAAGCAAAAGTCTAAGCTTTGTTCTGCAGAAAACCCTTAGTGCTTCGCGCCGTCTTTGAGTAGCTCTGGGAATTTTGCCTGGAAACGTTTCAGACGCGGAACGGAGACTCCACGAATATATGGATGGTTGGGGTGCTTTCTCTCGTAATCCTGATGGTAGTCTTCGCCAAGCCAGAATTTGCGGAAGGGATACACCTCAGCAGCCACCTTATTCCCACCGAGAGCCTTGTTTATCGCGGCGATCTTTTCCTCAATGATCTGCTTCTGTTCCTCATTCTGATAAAAGAGAATGGATCGATACTGAGAACCACGATCCGGACCCTGGCCATTGACCTGAGTCACGTTTTGAGAGCCAAAATAAACATCCACCAGCTGACTGAAACTGACCACTTCAGGGTCGTAGATAATCTCTACCGCTTCGGCATGTCCCGTGCGCCCCGTGTTACTGGATTCGTAAGTGGGGTTTTTCGTGTGTCCACCGCTATAGCCGGAAATGGATTCATCCACTCCTCGCACACTTTCGTAAACCGCTTCCACACACCAGAAACAACCACTGGCAAAATAAGCCCGGGCTTTTCCATTCTTATCAAGTGGCACTTCAATCGGATCCAGCTCCGTCTGCGGAACAATACTGGAATCGGCCGTCGTTTGATTCACGGGCTGACAAGCGGCCTGCAAGCTAAACAAGGATACGCAAAGAATAAAAAAGAGATATGGTTTCATAAATAAACTGAGCTGAAATTATGAGTATATAGGTTGAGACGTAGAACCCGGCTTGTCATTCCAAAATATTTTGAAACAACAAAATCTATATTTGTTCCTTTTCAAAGTGCTTCACCCTTGCTCTCCAGGTCCTACAAGCTCACATTGAATTAGTATCCGAGCGCGCCTCAACTTCATCCTATAACACCGGGAATTTGGAAGCCCATCCAGCTTTCTTGTCCCTCATTACAGAAAGGCGCCGTACATGCGTACTGCACTCATTGCTATTCTCTCCTTGGTCGGACTTCTAGGTTCTGCCCTTATTATCGCCAAACCTTGGGTGACCATCCGTCACGCCAAACCTATCATTGTAAAAGGCTATGCCGAAAAATTAGTCCACGCCGATGCTGGCAGCTTGATGGCTTTGGTCACCGCCACCGGACCCACCAATGCAGAAGCCTATGAAAAGGCAGGAGAGAAACTGCAAAAGGTAATCGCGGTTACTCACACAAACCTGGTCAACCAGGTCGAGATCGTCGAATTACAAACCTCCGTTCGCGAAATCCTTAAAACCAACGAGAAAGGACAGAAGATGAATGTCATCGATTACTATGCAGCCACTCGCAAGATTCGTATCAATACGGTCGATGTAGAAGCCCTTCAAAAACTGGGACGCGCGCTTTACGATCTTAATTCCGAAGGTATTCGAATCACTCTGGCGGGTCCTGACTTCTTTGTATCCAATCTAGATCCAATTAAACTCGACCTTGTTGAAAGCGCGACCACCAATGGCAAACAGCGGGCCAAGCTCATGGCCAAAAGTTCCGGCGAAACCCTTGGAGCCCTTACCTCCGCCCAGCAAGGAGTCATTCAAATCACCAAAAAGAATTCCAGCGCCACCTCCAGCTACGGCATCTACGAAACGGAGACGATCGAGAAGGTGGTTAAGATGGTCGTGACCCTGGAGTATGAGATCGGAGGGTAGAATTTTATAAAGTAACAACCAATAGACACGAATGTACACGAACATTAGGATCAGGAATAAAATTAGCTTAAGTTGTTTGGTTGTTATTGGTGTCAATTGTCCGGCCTTCTCATTTTATTCGTGAAGTGTCCATTGGCGGTGTGTCGAAAGCTCGGTAGTGGTTAATGCCTTTTCTAAAATACTGCTCCAACCATAAACACTGACTAGGTGACCAAATATAATCTTTAAGACGATATAGGAAATTCGGAAACTGCAAAAAAACCTTAACACTTGTAAGGACGGCTCGGAATCTGCTGAGTAGAGACTATGTCTCGATCTTCGTCTCCACCTACACTCATCCTGGGAGCAATGCCGTCGGAAGTACGGCTCATAAACGAGCGGCTGACCCGCCGCAGTGAGGGTAAGCTAGAGTGCTTCCCCTACTACCAAGGGAAGATTGGGAAGCAGAAAGTCGTAGTCGCCGTCACAGGCGTCGGTGTCACGAACGGAGCAATGGTTGCCGCCCTGTTCATCCATCACTTCCAACCGACCGAATTGATCGTCTCAGGCACCGGATCTCTCTTCAACCCGCGTATCCGAACCGGCGATACTCTTATTTCAAAAAAGACGATTCACCACGCGGCCGGCACACTGACTGCCAAGGGCATGATCTACCGTAAGGTTCGTGGGCCGCTACCCAACCAGATGACCCACTGGGCCTACCCACCCGATCCTAAACTTTTCAAATTAGCCAAAGCAGCGGTCAAAAGCTACGAGCCCGAGTCCGTCACCGTTGATGGCAAAACTTACACGCCTTCTGTATTTCCCGGTGTGGTTTCGGCCAGCGATCTATTTGGTGTGTCCCAGGCCAAGATCAACGACATGCGCAAGAAGCTGAATCCAGACATTATGGAAATGGAGAGCGCGGCGATCGCCCAGGTCTGCCATCAGCTAGGCACACCACACGTCGTATTTCGCGCCGGAAGCAATCGCACCCAGGTGAATCCTGGAGACGCCTATCGAAAAGTCGGACAAACCGCAGCCTCGGCAGCCGCACGCTGGACCATTCACTTTGTAAACTACCTCGGAGAACTTCGCTCGGCTAAATGAAGCTCTTCACTCGAGGAGATTGGGAGGGTTTCTTTGCCGCCTTCATTAATAACCTGGTACAGCTGCTCATCCTGGCTCCGCTTTGTATGGTGGTGCTTGGATTCTCACCCAAGCTCATCTTCGGCACTATCCTTCCGGGCGTAGCGATCTCGTTCCTGGTTGGGAATCTTTTTTACGCCTGGCAGGCGTTGAAATTGGCTCAAAAGGAAGGACGCGATGACGTGTGTGCCCTGCCCTACGGAATCAGCACACCGGGCCTGTTTGCCCATATCTTCCTCGTCATGCTACCGGCCAAGCTCCTGGCCATTGAACAAGGACTTCCCGATCCGGAGCGCGTGGCCTGGCAAGCAGGACTGGTCGCCACCTTTGCAGGCGGACTGGTTGAGTTCTCCATGTCATTCTTTGCCGCTCGTATCCGGAGCATCACTCCTCGAGCAGCCATGCTGGCCACACTCGGTGGGGTTGGACTTGGATTTCTGGGGCTCGGGTTTTTGTTTCAATCCTTTGCCTCACCCATTGTTGGCATGACGACCATCGCCCTCGTCTTCCTCGCCTACTTCGGAAAAGTTCAATTCATAGGAAGACTACCGGCCACTTTCATTGTCCTGGTGGTAGGGACTGCTCTTTGTTGGCTGACTGGACTGGCACCAGTCGTCAATTCCGATGTATCACCTTGGGCAGAGGTCGGTTTCCATTTTCCCAAGGCCGTGTTACTGGATCTGATACCAGCCCTGGCGGAAGGTCATATTCTCCCTTACCTGTCGGTCATCATTCCTATCAGCTTTCTGGGGGTGCTCGCTTCCCTGCAAAATATTGAGTCAGCGGCAGCGGCCGGAGACGACTATCCGGTACGACCGAGCTTGATCACCAATGGTCTTGGAACCATTGCAGCGTCATTTTGTGGATCCCCATTTCCCACCTCGATCTACATCGGCCATCCCGCCTGGAAATCACTCGGCGCTCGAGCGGGTTACTCCGTTCTCAATGGAGTTTTTCTGACCCTGGTTTGCCTGACTGGCACCATGTCGGTTTTGACCTGGGCGATTCCTGCTGAAGCGGGTCTGGCGATCATACTCTGGATCGGCATCATCATAACAAGTCAGGCTTTTGAAGTCACCGATCGGAAACATATGGTTGCCGTTGTGATGGGGTTGATGCCCGGATTGGCCGCCTGGACGATGTTGGTGATAAAGGCATCGATGAATTCCGTATCGGCAGTCGTTGAAAAAGGGCCGGCCATCACCGAAGTCATTCTGAATCAAACGCGCAGCTCTGGAGCATTCATCGGAGGTGGCTTTGCTCTCGAACAGGGGTTTCTTTACTCGGCCATGATCTGGGCGGCCATAGTGGTCTATATCGTAGATCGCGAATTTAAGCGGGCCGCATTCTGGAGCCTGACAGGAGCCGTCCTCTCCATTCTAGGCCTCATGCATTCCTACCAATTAACTGGGAATGATTCCATTATCCATCTTCCACTTATTCAGTTGCTTTCAGGAGACGCTCCAGAGTTATCCACTTTGTTCCCTGCCTGGGAGTATGCCGTCGGTTACTCACTGGTCAGTTTTATTCTGCTCCTGACTCCTTGGCTAACAAGGGCGGAACTTCAGGCAGATCAATGAAACAGAGTCGCTGAATCCCAGTTGAAGGTATTTTTCTATAACTGAACATTATTTTTTACCAATAACGTAACCACTGCCGAATAAATGACACCCCGACAATGGACACTACCGAGCAACGCGACACCCCTCCAATGAACACGAATGAAAACGGGAATACAGGTATGCGAGGGCTTAAGGAATTCGTGTCTATTCGTGTCCATTCGTGGTTAATTTCTATCCTCTAAGTTTCCTCAATGACTGAACCCGAACCCACCAAGAACGCCGCTCCCAGAACAATCCTATTTGGACTGAATGATGTGCTACCGGCACCGAAGGCATTCCTCGCTGCCATGCAGCAGGTGCTTGCCATGTTCGTTGGAACTATCACGCCCCCCACCATCGTGGCATCCGCTTTGGAGATGCCGTTTGAGCAGAAGGCTTATTTAATTAGTATGTCTCTGCTTTGCAGCGGGCTCGGAACACTGGTGCAAGTCGCTGCGTTTGGACGAATCGGCTCGGGACTCCTTTCAATGACTGGAACCAGCTTCGCCTTTGTCACTCCGCTGATTCACGCAGGCGAGATAGGTGGACTGCCGTTGATGTTTGGTATGGCTCTGCTCTTGTCACCGGTCGAAGTCATCCTGGCTATCTTTTTACCCAAACTGAAAAAGATCATCACACCGTTGGTCACAGGTATAGTGGTACTGCTCATCGGGCTCTTGCTGATACCAACGACCATTTACGGTCTGATTCCATCTGATGGCAGTTCCTTCCACCCAATCACCAATTTAGCCATCGCAGCTGGCGTGTTATTGGTCGTCTTGGGCTTCAGCTCTATTCAAATTCCATGGGCCCGTATGTCAGCGGCGTTATTGGCTCTGCTTTCTGGATACCTCATTTGCATGTTCCTGGGCCTGGTTCAAATCCCTGAAACACACTCCAGCTGGATTGCGATACCCGTTCCCTTCAAATACGGCCTAGCCTTTGATTGGACGCTCATCCTGCCTTTCGCATTTATTTACATGGTCACGACCATTGAGAGTGTGGGTGACTTTACCGCCTGTTCAGAAATCTCAGGAGAACCCACCAGTGGCCCGCTCTATTGGAAACGCATTCGTGGGGGAGTTATGGCCGACGGGATCAACAGCGCGGTGGCGGCGTGCCTGAATTGTTTCCCTAATACCACTTTTTCCCAAAACAATGGTATCATCCAACTCACGGGTATCGCCTCCCGTCAGGTAGGATTTTACGCAGGCGGTATACTCATCTTTTTTGGGTTAGTACCTGGGATAGGCAATTGGCTAGCCAGCGTGCCCCCTCCGGTCATGAGCGGATTAACCATTCTACTATTTGGACTCATCGCTACCGCAGGGATCCGCATCCTGGTTCGCACTCCACTCGACAACCGAAGCATAACCATCCTCGCCGTTTCCTTAGGGGTAGGTGTCATTGTCGGATTTGATTCCAATGTGCTGGCCCCATTGCCCGATGCAGTGGAACGAATTTTCTCTTCTGGAATCACCAGCGGCGGTGTGACCGCGATTGTCTTAAACGCTGTTTTGACAAAACCGAAATAAATGGGCATCTACAAAACAGAATATAAACAACGAAGCTTCCTCCCTTCAACATTGTTCGGCATGTTTTTCTCACTTCGTTCGTTGAGGTGTCGTCACTTTCGTTCCTTGGTAGTGAGGACGCAATTGCCCTACCACACTCGAACGATCAATGATGGTAGGGCAAGAGCTTCCAGCTCTGCCGCCTCGGAATACTCAAAATCGTAGGAGATACTTGCCAGCCAAGACCAAGGCTCCGAATATAAATCACATGGAACTAAGTTCTCTAAACGAATTGGATCAAACGGCTCTCACCAAAGCCCTCGCCGATATCTTTGAACACTCACCCTGGATTCCCAAGGAAACATGGTCTGCGCGCCCATTTGACTCCATCGAGGATTTGCATGATAAGCTCTGCAAGACCTTGGATGCCTCCGATTCCCCCCACAAACTGGACCTCATTCGGGCTCACCCGGACTTGGCTGGAAAGCTGGCTATATCGGGCGAGCTGACCGATTTCTCCACCGCCGAACAAGCCTCCGCTCAACTGGACCAGCTAACAGTCGAGCAATTTGAACGCATGTCCAGACTCAACCAGCAGTATAAAGACAAATTTGGATTCCCGTTTATCATCTGCGTTAAAGAGCACACTCAGTCTAGCATCTTCGAACACTTTGAAGAACGCGTAGACAATGATGCCAATGCGGAACAGGAAGCCGCCCTTTACCAAATCAAGCGGATAGCCTGGCACCGTTTGAATGATTTAATCCAATAACCCACATTCACTGTGAGCGGAAAATTAAGTACCCACGTATTAGATACAAAAAACGGGACTCCAGCTGAAGGAGTTATAATCGATCTATTTGAACTGATTGAAGGAAAAGAAGTTCATATCAAATCGACCCAAACCAACGCCGATGGAAGAACCGACGAACTCTTGCTGGATGGAGAAGCGATGCGCGCAGGTGATTTCAAACTCATCTTCCATATTGGTGATTATTTCTACGATTCAGCCGATGAGGCACCGTTCTTAAGTTCCGTCCCCGTTCAGTTTCGCATCAACGATGCCGGAGCCGGCTATCACGTCCCCCTACTCGCGTCACCCTGGAGCTATAGCATGTATCGAGGCAGTTGATTGCCCCAATTGATTCAAAAAATCGAGATGTGATGAGAAACAAGGTGCAGTTCTCAAGCAAGTGCGGGAGCGTAGATAACTACGTGACCAAGCGGCTGAGGACCGGAACGCAGTTTATCGCGCATGTCGATTTTAGCCTACAAAAGTGCTCATCTAAAAAGTTCACTACGGGAGGGAATATGAAAAACAATAACAGATTTGGTATCTCATTGTATTTAAACATTATACCTCTTGCACTTTTGAAGGCGTTTGAAACGGTTGGGTGATGGCAGAATTCGACACAGTCATTCTCAGCGGTAAACTCGTAACGCCCGACGGAGAGATTGAAAAGGATCTAGGCATTCTCGATGGCAAGATTGCTACCATAGAATCAGGACTGTCTGGCCAAGGTGCCACGGAGATCGATGCAAGCGCTGACATTGTCATACCAGGAATCATCGATAGCCATGTCCACATCAACGAACCAGGCAATACAGATTGGGAGGGTTTTGATACGGGCTCGAAAGCAGCCTTGGCTGGCGGAGTTACCTGTCTTTTCGACATGCCCCTCAATTCGATTCCGACAACGGTCGACTTGGATGGCTTGCAGAAAAAGTTGGAAAGAGCTCAGGCTAACTGTCGCTGTGACTTCGCGCTCTATGGAGGATTAATTCCGGGCAACCAGGATCAACTCGAAGCCCTGTACAAGGCAGGTGTCATCGCATTCAAAGGATTCATGTCAAACAGCGGACTGGAAGAATTTCCCTGTGTTGATGCGGAGGAACTGAAGAAAGGTATGGAGACAATCGCCAAGCTTCCTGGCATGCGATTGGCGCTACATGCGGAAGATAATGAGCTCACCGGACGACTGGGTCAGCAGTGTGTCGATTCAGGTCAAACAAGCTACCAGGACTTCCTCGACTCACGCCCTATCGAAGCTGAGCTCTTAGCTATTCAGTGCGCCATTGAGATTTCAAAAGAAACAAATTGCCCCATTCATATTGTCCACGTCAGTTGTGCAGAAGGAATTGACCTGATTACCGAGGCGAAAGAACAAGACGTAGATATCACGGTAGAAACCTGCCCTCATTACTTTGCCTTGAATAGTTCCATCTTAGAAACCGTTGGACCTCTGGCCAAGTGTGCACCTCCCTTGCGTAATGCATCTGCCGTGGAGGCTTTACGCTTCAAGTTGCGTAAGGGTGAGTTCGATACCATTGGTTCAGATCACTCTCCGTGTCCTGAAAGCATGAAAAACGGGAATACCTTTTTTGATGCCTGGGGCGGAATTTCCAGCCTACAGCATGCAGCTGTGATCAGCTATAGTATATTAAAGGATGACCTGAACCTAAGCCTGAGCGACATCTCTAAACTTCTAAGTTCAAATCCAGCCGCACGATTCAATCTCCCCAACAAAGGAAGCATCGCCCTTGGCAAGGATGCCGACTTAGCGATCATTGATTTCAATGATAGCCAAGCCATCAGAAGAGAACAGCTTCACTATAAAAATCCGCACTCCCCTTACCTGGGAATGACTTTCCCCATGCAAGTGAAGCAGACAATGGTTAGAGGGCGATCGGTATACGACCAAGGGACTTTCAGCGAAGAGCTCAGAGGGCAATTTACACGTTCTGAGAAATAAATGTACCTGGGTTTCTTCAGTCATTCTTTCACCAGGAGATCCTAGGGAAATTAAATATAAACTCTATATCTGAGCAATAAAAGGTTGGGCAAGAGCGTCCCCGCTCTGCCGTTACGTAAGCCACAGATATGCGGCGGAGCAAGGATGCTCCTGCCCTACCCATCCTAGTTAAACGACACTTCTCGAATGCATTTGATATTGAACAGATTCTCAAAGCTCATGAAGGCTGTATTAAGTTAAGAACCCTCTCCCATACTTGAGAAGTGACAAGTCATCACCTTCGTGTCAGATTCAGTGATATGGATAGGCGACAATTTCTTAAAGCAAGTAGTCTTGGACTAGCTGCAAGTGCGATCAACCCTTTGCCAGGATTCTCTAAAGGTCCCAATGAGAAGCGCATCTACAACGCAGTGAAGTGGACCATGATCAAAGGCGACATGCCAGTCCTCGACAAATTTCAGATGTCCATAGAAGCTGGCTTCGACGGCATGTCTCTTATGGGGCATGACTGGGTCACCGCGAAAGAGGTCTTAAAAGCTCAGGACAAAACGGGGCTACCCGTGCACAACGTCAATGACGCCTACCACTGGAAGGTTCGTCTCAGCGATCCAGACCCAAGTGTGCGCAAACAAGCCAAACAAGATATGCAAGACACCATCCGTTTTGCGAATGATGTGGGGGCCGATTCCATTCTACTGGTGGTTGGAAAGGTGACCGATCCAGTAAATGAAAACCATGACCAGGTATGGGAGCGATCCACTGAAGCGATCAGCGATACCTTACCCCTAGCCTCTCGATTGGGCGTACGCATTCTTTTCGAAAACGTAGGCAATGATTTCTGTTACCAGCCAGATCTTTGGAATAAATACATCGATCAATTTGAAAGCCCTTGGGTGGGAGCCTTCTACGATATTGGAAACCACCACAGTCGCGGAGGTGCCGCCGAATGGCTTAGAGCGGTGGGTCATCGCATTGTGAAGCTCGACGTGAAAGGTCACTCCACCGAACGAAAGAAGAATTGTGATCTATTTGATGGCAATGTCCCCTGGGATAAGGTCCGAGAAGAGATCCAGCGCATCAACTTTACCGGCTGGGCAACAGCAGAGGTATCCGGTGGAGGACTTGACCGGTTAACCCAAGTGGTTGAGCGCATGAATAAGGCGCTGGGGATTAGCTAACTCTTCCTCCTGATCTTACTCTCGTTGCCAATGTAAAGTGGAACAGGCTTCCAGCCTGTTTGTTTTCAAGGAAACACCCCGCACAGCACAGCTACTCCTTATCCATCGATCTCAATCGAAATACACAGGCAAGATGCCTATGCTACTCGTCCTTCTTCTTGTTCAGAAATCCACCTAGCAAACCTTCAGCTGCTTTCTTGAGCCCTTCACTACTGGTATCATCGCCCAGATCGATTCCCAATTCTTCTCCGGCTTTTTCAAGCAACTTCTTCTTTCCCGCTTGCTTGAGAGCGTTTTGCAGGAAGTCGGTATCCATCTTGATACTCGGTGAATCAATCGGACCACGAATATGGATGGGTAATTCCATTCCATTGAGATTTACCTGAGAACCAGCCACCATCAGATTGACATCTTTGAAAGTCGCTTCCCCGAGTAAGTCGGAATCCACGGCATTGAGATCGCCCGTAATTTTGAAATCAATCGATCCACCTCCTAGAAGCGGCTTTCCATCGGCTTGCACCGTTTCGGCTAGTGCGCTGGTGGGAATGTTTTTGTACGCAAAATCGAGGTCGTTTTTATCGCGCCCCGCAGCCAAGCCAAGTGACAGGGCAGCTTTGATAATACCATCTTGTGAATTAATAGAAATAGACGGGCTATCTTGCACCAAATGCGGGTGTGTCGACAGATTGTTGCCTTCAATATCGATAAGACGACCCTCAAGTTGCTTGGCTTCCACACCAAAAGCTTCAAAATTCCGAATGAGAACCAAAGGGCTATCCTGAGTGAGCATGTCCGCTTTTACATTGGCATGACCGACCGCACGAATACGACTCGCCAGCTCCTCTTCCCATTTGCCAGGCGTTTTTAGAATGTCTTGCTTGGCCGATGAAATACGATCAAGCCAACGACGGACTTGAGCCAAGCGTTCTTTCCAGACTTTTCCATTCTCGATCACACTATCCAGATCTTTGAAGTCCGGCATTTCCAACACTGGTTTCTGATCACTGTCGTAGCGTGGGCCTACATGTTTTCCAGGTGATGACCTTGATTCTCCAGAGGTCGCAGTATCCACCACCAACTTATCCATTGAAAAGCGCTTACGAAGAATATCAGCCGCGCTGACATCGGCCACGATCCGTTTGGCCCGCATGATATCTGTTTCCAAATTATTGGGGTCAGCAAAGGCAATCCCCAGGAGCTCGAGCTTTCCTTCGTCGAGGTTCAGATTAACGCTCTCCAGGTCCACAGTAGCTCCATTCGCATTAGACAATCCGTCCCGAGCCATGGATGCGATCACTGCATCGGAAAATAGTATGGTTGCACCGTAAAGAATACAGCCAAACACCACGACGATAATGAGACCGAGCACCCGAATCGGGTACCCAACCTTACGTGCCAAGAAATCGTCATAGCTCTTCTTACTTTTCTTTCCGACAAAGATAAACTCCATGGTTTTGACCCAGGCCTTTTTCTGGGAAGGCCCTTCACGCTCACTTTCGCGCTTGGCCATCTTGTTGCGATACCCCTTGAGCCCACGGGAGAATAGATAGCCAAAGGCGATACCCACAAATAGCCCCAATAATTGACCTCCTGGTACGACGTAGTAATCCAACCCGAAATACGCCGTGACGGGTCCGTTGTACAAGGAACTGAAGAGACCTTGAGTTGGCCCCTCGATCAGAAAACGCCCCAGACTAAAGGCGACGGGCAAAGTCAGGAGGTAAATCAGCTTACTGAGCAACCCAATCAATCCAGCAAGGAACAAGTTGGCATTTAAGATCAATAGCAGGAATGACCAGAAGAGGATGAGTCCAGGCGAGTGATCTAACCCAGGGGTAAACCCAATAAAGGCCCCTAACGATGCAGCTGCATACACCTGAAAAGGTGTGGTGTTACCACGGACTAGTTTACCGATTTTGCGCGTAAAAATCAGAGACCCGTCGAAGCGAGCTTTGTTCGAAAATTGAAAGCCCTCTTACAAATCAATACCGGGCGTGGCTTCTTAAGGAAATAATTTGGCCAATTCCTCCCGGCTGGCCTGACGCCCATATTCGCAGAGTTCAAAGGCGATGGCGTGCTTGATGGCTTTGCCTTTCTTCTCACCGAAGCGTTCGACGAGTTCACTACGCCATTTATTCGCTACGCGAGAATAGCGTCTCTTGAAATTGGATTTCATCTCCTTGACCTTCTCCTGCTTTTCAGCTTCGGAGTCCCACAGATTTTCTTCCGAACCCAAGGCCCCTCCTTCAAGAAACTGCGACTCCATAATAGACAAGGCATCTACGGTCTGATCGATGACCGGATCCAGATTCACCACGACATCTGCCGTTGACGGATTCGGTTTCTGAAAGCGATCTGTGTAGTAGAGAAAAATCGGGTTCTTATCGAGCGGTTTCACATTCGGCACGATAAATGGAACGGCAACCATGAAAGCGGCATCCTGCACGAGCACCGCCGTATACCGGTGGTCTGGGTGATAGTCGTTGGGGCGGTGACTCAAAACAATATCGGCATCCCACTCACGGATCAGGCGAATGATGGTTTTGCGATTTTCCAAAGTCGGCATCAGCTCGCCATCATGAATGTCAAGCACCTCGGACGATGCTCCTACGGCCTCAGCGACCTTGCTTACTTCGTGGGTGCGTCGAATAGCCAAAGGACCACCTGCTTCTCTCCAGTGTCCGATATCACCATTAGTCAAAGATACAAATTTGACCTCGGCCTTGTCTCCCCAGAGAGCGGAGACACCCGCCATGCGGAGTTCAGGATCATCCGGGTGAGCACCGAAACAGATGACACGGAGTGGTTTGTCCGATTGGGCAAAGAGTCCGACTGAAAACGTTAAACCAACAAGAAGAACGAAACGAAGAGTTTTAGGGTAGATCATAACAGAATAAAGGATTTTGAATCTTCATCCTGGGCCTCCTATTTCTCGCTAGCGAACCAAAAATTGGCAATAATACTAATATAAGTTAACCACGAATGGACACTAATGTACACGAATAATTCCTAAAGTAGTTCTGCGCTTTATTTCCTATAATTCGTGTCCATTAGTGGTTAACTTCTTTAAAATCTTACTCTAAAGAATACGGTTACCGCTGATATGTTTTTATAGCTTTCTTCGCTTTTGATTTCAGGAGCTTATCAGCGGATCGATCGGCACTATAGGTTTTCAAAGCATCCAGGGTGCGCTTAGAAGGAGGTAGGTTTAGAATATCCCCCTCTTCCAAGTAATTAATCAACCAGGTCAAGGCAGCGTTATGGTTGCAGGGATTGGTTTTATCTCTGAGTAGCTTTTCGATCTGTTGTTCTTCTTCGGCGTTCATTCACCTTCACCGTTGAAACTTTGCAGCTATCTGTAAAGTGTCTTCGAACATGCACATCTTTGCCTGCCAATTTGACATCCTCTGGGAAAACCGTCCGGGAAACCTGGACAAGGTTCGCGCGCTTCTATCTGAACACACGATTCCAGAAGGTTCATTGATTGTCCTACCTGAAATGTTCGCCAGTGGATTCAGCATGAATGTGGACCGGGTGAAGGAAAACGAACCTTCAGATGCAGAAACTTTCATGGCCAATCTGGCTGCCCATTACAAAAGCTGTGTTATCGGCGGACTAGTATTCAAACACGAATCTGGGAAAGGCCTGAATTGCCTATCCGTGTTCGGACCTGATGGAAACAAGATCGGCGGCTATCAAAAAAACCACTGCTTCAGTTACTCTGGAGAAACGGATCATTATATTTCCGGCGAGGAGATCTTCACCTTCGAGTGGCAGGGATTTACCATCTGCCCCACCATCTGTTACGACCTGCGCTTCCCCGAGCTCTACCGCCGTGGAGTCAAAGCAGGAGCCAACCTCTTCACCGTCATCGCCAGCTGGCCATCCACGCGCACCCATCATTGGGATACTCTACTCCAAGCAAGAGCCATTGAAAACCAGGCGATTGTGGTGGGGAACAATCGCGTCGGAGCTGACCCCAAGTTTCAATATATCGGCCACAGTCAAATCATTGACCACCAGGGAGAAATTCTTGAAATAAATGAAGGCGATGAAACCTGCGTTTCAGCCGAAGTATCCATCGATTCCCTACAAGCCTGGCGAGATGACTTCCGCGCGTTGGATGATATGAAGACTTAAGAAGCAATCATTGCCTATGACTACCCAAAACTCCTTTTTCGCCATCCTAGTCCTGCTCATTCTACAAGGGTGTGCAGATCAGGACACCTGGTACCGCGGCAACACCCATGCGCACACTGAGCTTTGTGGTCATGCAGACTCTACTCCAGAGCATGTCACGAAAACCTATCACGATTTAGGTTATCATTTCCTCATCTTAAGCGAGCACAACAAGTTCATTGATCCAGCCACGGTGGCAATGCCGGCAAATAAACGGAAAGACTTCATTCTTATTCCCGGACAGGAAATCACAGGTGAACGTGTCCATACGACGGCCATGAATATCGACGGACTGGTCGCTTGGAAAGATGAAGGAGTGTCAGTCTCGGAAGTTATTGAAAATCACATCCAACGAACCGAAGCTGCCGGAGGAACCGCCATTCTCAATCACCCACATGGAGGATCCAACCTCAAGGCACCTGACATTCTACCAGCGAAGAATGTCCATATGATGGAGGTATACAATGCCAGCACCCGGCGGAACAACATCTACAAACGAAAAGGCATGGGCTACCCCCGGACTGCGGAACCGCTGTGGGATGAGCTACTTACTAAAGGTATGCATATCTATGGCGTGGGATCTGACGATGCACACATCCTTCAAACCATTGGTCCCAATCAATCCAATCCAGGATTAGGCTGGGTTATGGTGCGCGCTAAGGACCTGACTCCAGATGCCATCACCGAAGCAATGCGCTCGGGGGATTTCTATGCCAGCAATGGAGTCTATCTAAAAACCTATGAGAAAACCCCCGACTCTTATACGATCGAGGTCGATGAGGAGAAGACGCAAATCATGCTCGCGAATCTACCCGCCTGGAGTGGTCTAAAAACGGACAATGGAACGGAAGGCTACCGCATTGATTTCTTCGGACCCAATCGCCAGGTATTGCAGACGGAACACGGAACCCAGAGCAGCTATCAGATCGATTGGAAACAAGCTTATGTTCGCGCCCGCGTCACCTTGACTCAAAAGAACGCCGATGATGGCTATGAAGAACACTACGCCTGGGGCCAACCCGTGTTTATCCGTTCGTTCAGCATGCCAGTAGAGACCGCCAATTAATCAGGTCCATCCCAACGATGGCAAGGTATCAGCGAAGCATCCTTTGATGCTCTTACAAGGTTAGAGAGAGCTGTTCCGGACTTTAGATGATATGAGGCTTAGTAGATCTGATGAGAGTTACTGGGTACCACTCAAAATCATTACGAAGATCAATTCACTTCGCTGATCGCCAAGCTTTGATAGGTATCGTCGAGGGCGTAGCGTAGGACCCATGCTTTTTGTGCCTGAGAGGAAATTCCCGATATTTCATTAAGCGCCCGACGCAGTCGATTGATGGACGCATCAGAAACCCCGGGCATAGTAAGGAGGGCCGTACAGGCAATTTCGTACACAGCCGCACAGGCCGCTTCATTGCCATCGTTAAACAGCGGCACACCTTTAGCGATGGCGAGTTCGATGAGGACTCGTGGTTGATCAGATGGATTAAATTCTTGCAACTGAGAGACATCTAACGATCCGGCATCAGCGTGTTTGACCGATTCAACCTCCAAGCGAAAAGCCCCCGGCGTCTTATCCGAAAGAGTAAATCCGATGGAACTAATCGAGCTTGGATCAAGCAAGACGCTGCGCAACACGCGACCAAAGGATTGCGCATAGAAATCAGAGAGCGGAATAAATACGTCGGTCCATTCATTCCTGAGCGTGGTAAAGGGGGCCCGAAAGGAGCCTCCTCGCATTTGGTCGCCCGCCCTTAGATCAAGATAGTAAGTACGTCCGTCTCCTCGCACACAGAGTGCAATGCCACCCGCGTTTTGTAGAGAAAGCCGGCTGGGGCGACTGCGTATTGATACGAAGCCGCCATTGTTTCGCAGAGACAGCTCGCCTGTAAAAAGTAGATTCCCCGTATCTGTTTGATCGATACGACTCCGGGAGACACCGCCCATTACCGTATCATTCACTACGGCCCAGTCTTCAATAAACCTGGGGTCTTCAAAGGAAGCAATCGTGTCAGCAGCAACCATATATGAAAGCGGATTAAAGATGGCTAAGAGAGCGAGCACAAACGCCATATCGAGTCGCCAACCAGCAATGCCACTGACGCTCGCGGTAAAAGGCTTATCGTTTCGGCTTGCAGTTAATAGATTCATCATGCAATAAAAACTACCTCATCTTACACCCAAAAACCTGTAAATCAAGGGGCGAAGAAACTAGAACAGAAAAAATCGAACTTCCGATGATTTAAAAATTGTTCACTAGCATCCTATCACACTAACAGCAGAACAATTAAACGAGATACAACAGTCGCTTGCGCTCAAGGTAACCAAGGAAACAAAGGTTTATTCTTCTTTTTGTGATTTTTGTGTTCTTTTGCGGCTGCCTCTTTTCTGTTTTTAGTTTTCTAGTTCATACTCCACTACCGCGAGGATTTCTTGGTTCATCTTCATAATATGCTGACAAGCCGTAAGCTCTAAACTTACATTAACGGATAAAAAACCCAGAGGCTCTATGAGGGCAGCCTTGAACTCCGGATCGTGGATATCCTTCGTAATCCACTTTCCGAGCGCTGGATCCCAGTTGAAATATTTTATGGCATTGGGCCTGACGAATTCCTCATTTAAATTTTTGTGTATCCTTAAGCGTTCCACTAATAACACCTTTTCTACAGCATAATACTCAACGAGCCTTGCTTTCAATTCACGATTGGAAAAACCCAGGTCCGTGTTTTTCATCGTCTCGTAAGCTTAGGTATTAGGATTAAAAGCAAAATGACTACCCCACAACCTCAGCTGTTCTTGAAGCTGATCTTGTATTACTGAATCGGCCTCAAAGAAGGCATGTATTCCCGAAAAGGCTTCGAGTTGCTTTTCGATCATTTCAATGCCAAACTCCAGTGGCTCGGCTTCCTGGTTCAGGTTGTCGACGAGTTCTTATAAGAGGTAGCGCTCTTCGATGCGGTCCAAACGGCCCTAGTTCCAATTCTGAATCTGCAGTGCAATCAGGATACCGATGACGATCAGGAGGATCTCACCAATGGCATAAGCGATGTAAGTTCTAAACTTTCCTGGTTGAAAGAAGGAGCGGCGGAGTTTTCTAAAAATAAAGAGCATTAGTTCGAGACCAGGGGCGAGAGGACTAGAGTTCGTTGAGGAGGTTTAGAATTTTCACGGTTTTGCCTTTGGCATCTTGGAGACGGTTACGCTGATTGTCCTGCAAAGCGTATACGGTCCGGAAATAAGCATACACATCTTTTTCGGCAATCAAGGCAGGGAATTCTTCGTCGTTCAGACGATACGATTCTGGTGTTTTAAGAATAGGATGGTCTCCTCTGAGAACTGCCATCGTGCCAAGACGCCTACGGATATTCATCACTTCCCCAGTTATATTAGCATCTTGCTGCAGATCTTGATTGATGACGTAGTAGCTGACATGTTTCTCAAAATCAATAAACAGCTCCATCAATGTTCCATCTTGCAGCAAGCTGATTGAGCCATCATCCGTTGCACTGTTATAAGTACCCATGGCCGGCCGAGACGTGATGGGAGTCCACGTTTTTGAGGCCAAGTCTTGTAACGCTTCTAGGGACAAATGACTGCTATCGGCAGCAGCCACATCAAGAAATAGACCGAGGTCTTCCATACTGGAATCAACGACCGCAAGGGTTCCGTCCAACCGTTCTAAATTGGTTTTAAAATCGGCTTTTAAGTTCTCGATTAACTCCAGTCGTTGTCGGTCCAACTTCCGCGCTTCCTTCCAATCCCCGATCTGCACAGCGATTAGAATACCGATCACAATGAGCAATATCTCGCCGACGGCATAAGCGATGTAGGTTTTTAACTTCCCTGGCTGGAAAAATGAACGGCGGAGTTGGCGGAGGATAAAGAGCATGAGTCTTAGTGTTCAGTAATCGGTGATCATCGGTAGGTTAAATCAGAATTTGAACAGTCGCTTGCGCTCAATGAAACGGAGGTAACAAAGATTACAGGGTGAAGTTTTTGGCGTCTTAAAAATTTAGGATTCATTAGCGTGATTACGTGTCCATCGTAGCTTTAGCGTAGTTGGAGCGGTTAAGAAATAATCATTGCGTTTTGCTCATAGAGTTCTCTTGATCCAACTGTTTAAGGTGAGCCAGGATGGCTTTCCTCCAAAAGGAAAAATCTTCCTGGTCCGGGTTTAATATTCTTCTGTATTTGAGAATGCGCATTTCACGCGCTTCCCAAACTCTCCGTGCGCCAGGATTCTCATGGAGAAAACCAGCAAAATCGACTACCGAAATATTACTTTGCATGTCATCATTCGACATTTGTTCCGCGATGGAATATCCAAAGAAAGTGGGATCATTCAGCAAAACAAAGAGCTGCAAATATTAACTTTGGTTTACAAATGCTCACGAACAGTAAACTTAAAAACGCCCAACTTCGAAGGCTTAAATCGTTCAAGGTATCGACATTAAATAAAACGAGATTCTTTATACTCGCCGTGTCTTAGAAAAATCTTTTCAACCACATATCTACCAGCCGAGAAACCATTCTGTTTACATCGGATCTGACAAACCTGCTAGAAATGTCTTCTCAGGAGAACCAATAAACACTTCCGTAGCACAACCCTTTTAATCAATCACATCGATTAACCCCACAACGCAAATGCAACAGATCCTAAGTCGCAGACAATTTACTAAAACCGCAGCCGCATCCATGGCGGCCCCATTCATTTTGCCAAATCTCGGAATCGGTGCTTCCCATGCAGCCCAAAAGCCCAACCTGGCCTGGGTCGGACTCGGAGGACAAGGCATCGGTAATCTTCGAAACTTTATTGGTGCCTGCAATATCGTAGGGCTCTGCGATGTGGATCTTCGCAATGACCCTAGCCGCACTCCTATACATATCGATGGCAAACCGGTGAATTTCATCGATGGATGCAAACAACTTTATCCAGGTGCAAAAATTTATCAGGACTTCCGCAAGATGTTCATTGAGATGGGTGACAAAATCGATGCGGTGGGTATCGCCACTCACGACAGCTCTCACTTTGCCGCCGCTCACCTGGCCATGTCGATGGGCAAGCATGTATTTATTCAAAAGCCACTTGCTCATTCGGTGACGGAATTGCGCACGCTACAACAACTGACCAATCAGAATAACCTGATTACCCAAATGGGTAATCAAGGCCACTCCTTCGAAGGAGCCCGCCTGATTAAGGAATGGTATCAAGCCGGACTGATTGGTGATGTAGAAGAAGTCATTTGTTGGACCAATCGTCCGGAAAAAGGTTTTGGCTTTAAGGGACTCACTTCAAAGAGCTTTCCTCCCAAAGTGAAAGTCCCCAAGGACATCGACTGGGACGCCTGGAAAGGACCCGTTGAAAAAGAAGTAGGCTATAGCGACGACCTGCATCCTTTCACCTGGCGTGCCTGGTGGGACTTCGGTTGCGGTGGCCTAGGCGACATTGGCTGCCACACGATTGATACACCTTACTGGGCACTGGATTTAGGCTACCCAACTCGGATTGATGTCGATGTGGAGCGAGTCGATCCACTGGTAACTCCTAACGGCTCCATCGTTTCATACGAATTCCCCAAACGCGGTAGTCAGCCTCCAGTAAGACTTCGCTGGTTCGAAGGCCCTACGGTACCTATCAAGCCTCAGTTACTCGGCGAAAAGAAGATGCCGGTGGATGGCATGATCATGATCGGAAACAAAGGAGCCATCTACCATCCTGGAATGCGCCCCAACAGCCCGCAACTTCTCCCCGACTCCATGTGGCAGGAATACCGGAAGAATCCGAGTAAGCGGGTTCCCAAAACCATTCCGCGTGTGGATGGAATTTTTGCAGATTGGGTGAATGGCCTAAACACGGGTGAACAACCGTGTTCAAATTTCAACTACGCGGCACCATTGACCGAAGTTATTGTTCTGGGAACGATGGCGATTCGCACCGGCCAGTCAGTTGTTTGGGATCCGATGAAAATGAAGATCACCAATGACAATTCTGAAGCCGCTAAGTTGGTCGATGTAAAAGCTCGCAAAGGATGGCGAGCACAGGATTTGACTGCAAAGACAGCTGGGAAATTTGTGAAATCATAACAGGAAGCTTTGACTAGTTTGACTAGTCCATTCACATTTCTTGCTTCTACACATGGACCCCACGAATAAGCATCTCACCACGGAAGGATCCCAAAAGAATCGTTCCATCTGGTTTCATCTGCATTTCTGGATTGGATGGATTGCTGCTATCCCTATTGCGCTCATTTGTTTAACTGGAGGCATCTTAATTTTTGAACAGGAAATTTTCCAGTTGGAACAAAAAGAATTGTTCCAACTGGAAGTTACTGAAGATCCGCTCTCGGTTGCGGAAGTTATAGATGCCTATCGAACAGCTGATCCTCCGTTGCGGGTCAACCACCTAGGGATTCCCAGATCTCCAGAACATGCTTATAGTGCCTATACCTCAGGTGGACGTGTGTTCTTGAACCCTTACACAGGAGAACTCATCCGCTTAAATGATGGGTTTTCGATCAGTCATCTAATGATTGATATTCACAGACATTTGGCCGCAGGAAAAATCGGTCAGCAATTAGCAGCGATCAGCTCCTTAATCCTCGCCTTAACCTGTATAATTGGCCTGGTCCTTTGGTGGCCACTACGAGGACGCACGTTCGTCCGTGCCTGGAAACGAGGCCAGGCCCTCGACTGGCACAATGCCTTGGGATTAGTCGCACTGGTTCCGCTCATCATCATGGGGATAACGGGCCTCACTTTTACCTAGGGTCGCCATGTCTGGCCGTTATTAGACAAGATGCAGGATACTCCTAGCCAACCCCCACGGCCCACCGTGACCGCACCGGCAGGGGTCGAGAAACTCCCGATCGATCCTTTAGTTGAAAAAGTAAAATCACTGATGGCCGATGTTCGGTGGACGGGTTTCCAACCTTCCAACCGTGAAAGCGCCGCTCATGCCTTCTTCTTCAGCGAGGGTTCGAACAACAACATACAACTCTACATGAACCCTTACACGGGTGAAGAATTGGAACGTCGAGACGGCAGCATAAAAGCGAAAGGCATGGTTGCCTGGTATCGACGCAACTTTGGGAGACTACATACCTTTGGAACCTATGGAACGATTCCTCAATTCATCTGGGGATTATTGTCCATTGGCGGAACCGTGTTGGTGGTTACCGGTTTGTGGGTTTCAGTGAAGCGTTGGAGGCGGGTAAAACGAAGAGCCAGTTAGCCTCCAGGTTTAGGAGCTGGTCCAATTCACTGATTAAAATCCTAGGATCAAACAAGTCTTCTGGACGTTCTTCAAACAATCGACTATTCGGTTATTAATGAATCGCAGATCTTTTCTTCAATCTTCCCTGGCTGCCCTACCCCTTGCCGGATTGGCTACCGTCGGAAATGCCGCCTCCCATGCTTCATCGAGGCGCTCCAATCCGATAGCACTTTCCACCTATTCACTCTGGCGGTTCCGCAATGACGAACTGCGAGACCTTCATAAGTGTATCGATATCGCAGCCGAGTATGGATTTGATGGTGTAGAACTTCTCCTTTACCAATTTGAGCAAAACGATCTGCTCTCCAATTCCTACATGCAGTCGCTCAAACGGCATGCCTTTCGTCAAGGCCTTCCGTTGTGCGCCATGTCCACACACCAGGGGTTTGTTTCCCCGGACAAGGAAGAGCGACAACGCAATATAGATCTGACCATTGGACAGATCGAGATTTGTGGACGACTCGGTATACCAGCCATGCGAGTAAACACCGGCCGCTGGGGTACATCTGGAAGTTTCAACGAACTGATGGCCGATAAGGGTATCGAGCCTCCGTTACCAGGTTACACTGAGGACGATGCATTTCCCTGGGTCATTGAAGCTTTTGAAAAATGTCTACCCACTGCAGAAAAACACGGCGTAGTCATGGGACTGGAAAATCACTGGGGACTCGGCCTGACAGCCAAAGGTGTATTGCGCATAGTCGACGCCATCGATTCTCCCTGGCTGCAAGTCACCCTCGATACCGGAAACTTTTTGGAAAATCGAACCGCACAACTCGAGGTCATGGCCGAACGCGCATTCTTCGTTCAGGCCAAGACCTACTACGGTGGTGGTCAATGGTATGAGTTGGATATCGATTATCCGGCAGTCGCCAAGATGTTACATAAAAACAATTACCATGGCTGGATCTCCCTGGAATTTGAAGGCATGGAAGATTACCGCACGGCCATTCCTAAAAGTTTGAAGCTATTACGAGATGCGTTTACGTACTAAGAAGATCAGAATGGCAGAGCGAGGACGCTCTTGCCCTACCTTTCTCATACAAGATGGTAGGGAGACGGCATCCCTGCCGCGCCGAACGAATACCCAAATATTTAACCCCGAAACTTTGTTACCCTAGGAAAAACAACATGAATAACCTCAACAGAAGAAACTTCATGAAAGGAGCTGCCGTAGTGGCGGCTTCTGTCAGTCTCCCCAAATTCGCCATTGGCAGTGCAGGTGCATCGGCCAACAGCAAACTCAATGTTGCCGTGATCGGAGCTGGCGGACGCGGACGTGCCTCAATCAATGCTCTGGTCGATGAGAACCTCGTCGCATTTTGCGATGTGGATGAGAAAAATGGTGCCAGCACTTATAAGGATTTTCCTATGATTCCTCAGTATCAGGATTTCCGCGAAATGTTGGACAAGCAGGACAAAGAAATCGATGCCGTTGTAATTGCCACCCCAGACCATACTCATTTCGTGGCCACTTATTCGGCGATGGCCATGGGGAAACATGTCCTAACAGAAAAGCCCCTCGTTCACAACGTCTGGCAGGCTCGCACCCTTCGTAAAGCAGCCAACTACTACGATGTCGTCACCCAAATGGGAAACCAGGGGCATGCCACAGAAGGCATCCGCTACGTCAAAGAATGGTATCAGGCCGGGGCTATTGGAGACATTGAGGAAGTGATCATTTACAACCGAGGTCCGTTGTTTGGTCCGGACAAGTCCTTTCGTCTACCTTCCACATTACCTCCTGAACCAGAAGCAGAACCAACACACCTGAATTGGGATCTTTGGAAAGGTCCCACAGCAAGCGACATCAAATACAATAATATTTACCTGCCCAAATCCTGGCGCAGCTTTTTCCAATTCGGCAACGGTCAGTTAGGAGATTGGATCTGCCATACCTTCGATGCCCCCTTCTGGGCACTGGAGCTCGGGATGCCCAGCTCAATCAAGGTCAGGGACATAGAAAACCCCTATCCTGGGATCGTAGCGCAGAGCTCTGTTGTGGAATGGACTTTTCCTCGCAAGGGCAAGTCCCCGCTCAAAGTGTCCTGGTATGAAGGCCGCAAGCCACTCACCAATCCCACCAATGGCGAACGAGAATGGGACGACGACTTCAACATGGCGATGGTCGGTAATAAAGGAGTCATTGCTCACAATAACCGCCCCAACAGCCCCCGCCTGTATCCAGAAGAATATTGGCAAGATTTCCGCAAAAACCTGCCGCCCAAGACATTCGAACGTATCAAGGGCAATCAGGTGGACGAATGGGTTCGGGCGATCAAGCACGAAGGCCCTAAACCGGGATCCAATTTTGATTACGCCAGCCGCCTGACAGAAGTTGGCCTACTGGGCGTTCTCGCTCAGAAAACAGGCAAAAGCTTCGAATGGGATGCCGAGAAAATGGAGGTGTCCGATCAGCCGGAGCTCAACACATTTATCAAGGAACCGGTGCGTCGAGGCTGGGAGATGGGTGACGAGCTTTGGAAACAAAGCTAATTTAGCTAAACCAAACTCAATTTTGTCCTGTGTTCACAGGATATCCATCATCCGGTCATAGCTATTAAGATATCCCGAAAAAATCCTCTTTCCCAATCCAAGCACTTTACATACACCTCTTATCTATGAAGTTAAAAAGCCTCGCGCTCATTACCCTAACCACGCTGGTAAGCACTTTTGCATTCGCCGATTCATTGCCACTCAAATTCAAAAAAGGCGAACACCTCGTCCTTCTTGGAAATGGCCTCGGCGAGCGGATGATTCACTTTCCCTATTTTGAAACCGATTTGCAGCGTCGTTTCCCTAAGGACGAACTCATCGTTCGGAACCTCTGCTTCCCCGGGGATACACCGGGATTTCGAGCACACTCCTCACGCGAGACCCAATGGGCCTTCCCCGGTGCTGAGAAATTTCACCCAGACAAAACTTTCCACGACGGTCGTGGGTTCTATCCCATGCCAGACGAGTGGCTAACTACGGTGGCTGCGGACACGATACTGGCATTCTTTGGCTACAATGAGTCGTTCGATGGCTTTGAAGGACTCGACAATTTCTACAACGAGTTGGACGCTTGGATTACCCATACCAACGAGCAGGCATACAATGGAAAGTCGGCGCCACGCATCATTCTGGTTTCGCCTATCGCATTTGAGGATCGCTCGGCCGATTTCGACCTACCCACGGGCAATCAAGAAAACCGACGCCTAGCGGCTTACACCGAGACCATGCGTCAGGTAGCTCATGACCGAGGCATAGGATTCATTGATCTCTATGGGCCATCCAGTGAGTGGTATCGTTATTCCGATGAACCACTCACCATCAACGGCTTTCTACTAAATGACCGAGGACACCAGCTCCTCGCTGAAGAATTACTGGCTGCATTGTCCGGCGAAAGGGATTCCAAAACCTTGTCTCGCACCGCTCGCGAAAAAGCATACGAAGCAGTCCAAGAGAAGAACTGGTACTGGTATAACGATTACCGCATGCTCAACGATGTGCACGTGCACGGTCGACGCCACAAACCTTACGGTAACGTTAATTACCCAGAGGAAATCCTCAAACTCCGCGAGATGACCTCTCTGCGGGATCAGAAGATTCACGCCGTCGTTCAAGGTAACGAACGCGACCTGGTCATTGACGACAAAAAGACCAGAGACCTGGTCAATGTAGAAACCAACTACACCCTGCCGATTGAATTTCTCGATGATGTGGCAGTGATGGATGAATTTACAGTCGCCGACGGATATAAGATCTCCCAGTTCGCCTCCCACTCAAGTTTCCCTGACCTGAAGAACCCGGTCCAAATGGCGTTCGATAATAAAGGACGTCTCTGGGTATCTGTCATGCCCTCCTACCCGCACTGGGAACCCGGTGACCCTCTTCCGAACGACAAAATCCTGATATTTGAAGATACAAACAACGACGGCGTAGCCGACAAACAAATCGTATTTGCAGAAAACCTACACTTGCCGATGGGATTTGAAATCGCCCAAGACGGCGTTTACGTCACGCAGGAACCCAACTTAATCAAACTCATCGATGATGACGGAGATGACAGAGCCGACCGCTCAGAGATTATGGTTGCGGGTTTCGATTCCGCTGACACCCATCACGCCATCTCAGCCTACACCAGTGATCCTTCCGGCGCATTCTATATGTGCGAAGGTCGTTTCCTTCACTCACAGGTAGAAACTCCCTACGGTCCTGAACGCATGACCGATGGTGGCGCCTGGCGCTTCGATCCTCACTCCTGGAAACTTGATCGGTTCATGCAGACAGATGTAAACAACCCCTGGGGAATCGCCTACGATGAATGGGGTCAAAATTACCTGGCAGACGCCTCTGGCGGCAATAACTGGTGGTCACTTCCCCTTTCGGCTAAAGTGCCTCACGGATACGAAATCGCAAAGGTTGACGAATTCACCACCCACCGCGTTCGACCCACCTCGGGTGCAGAGTTTGTTTACTCACGCCATTTCCCAGAAGAACACCAGGGAGACTTTTTGATAAACAATACGATTGGTTTCCTTGGCACCAAACAGCACAAAGTCTGGGAGGATGACGAAGGCGGATTCACAGGAGAAATAAGACAGGACTTAATCTATTCCAAAGATCCTAACTTCCGCCCCGTCGACCTGGAGTTTGCGCCCGATGGATCCCTTTATATTGTCGACTGGCACAACCCATTGATCGGCCACATGCAGCACTCGGCCCGCGACCCCAATCGCGACCATGACCACGGCCGCATCTACCGCATAACCTATCCAGACCGCCCACTCGTAAAGCCAGCCAAGGTAGCTGGAGCCAAGATCCCCGATCTATTGGAAAACTTGAAACTCCCCGAGTATCGCACTCGCTACCGGACACAGCGTGAACTACAAGCACGTGACACAGAAGACGTCCTTCCCGCCGTCCGTAAATGGGCAGCCGGCCTTGACCGTAGCGACCCTTATTATGAGCGCCACTTACTGGAAGCACTGTGGGTCACCTGGGGACACCACCAAGTGGATGAAGGACTGCTTCGCCAATGCTTGAACGAAACGAAACACCAAACTCGTTCGGGCGCTGTTCGCGTGCTTCGTTACACGTATCAAAAAATCGAGGACTACATGGAGCTATTCCTCAAAGCCGCCAACGACAGTCACCCCCGAGTGCGTCTGGAAGCCATTGTGGCTTCGTCTTGGATGGATAACAAAGAAGGTGCTCTTATCACTATCGAAGGGCTTCGGAACCCAATCACAAAATGGATGGGCCACACGATAACGGCGATCATGGAAACCTTGGGTGATGACATTCGCTCTCTGCACCAAAGCGGCAGTATCGATCTTTCCAATAATCCATTGGCACTAAGCTACGCATCGGGTGAGGAGTTTACACCCTACGTATACGAAAATAAATACGAACGCCCTCCTCAAACGAATATGCCTGCTGCAGCTTTGAAGGTTTTCGAAATGGGTCGCGAAGTCTATTCGCGAGATGCCCACTGCATTACCTGTCACGGCGAAGATGGCAAAGGCACCGTAGCCAACATCTATCCACCACTCAATAACAACAAATGGATTCGTGGAGACGATGAACGCTTAATCAAAGTCATCATGAAAGGCCTTTGGGGCCCTATTGATGTCAACGGCAAGACTTATGACCCATCCACCGGGGTTCCGCCCATGACTGGCTTCCAGGATATGCTGACCGACGAGGAAATAGCAGCGGTGATTTTCTATGTGCGCGAAAACTTTGCCTCTATCAAAGGGCGGCCTGCAACTTTGATTGATCCTGATGTTGTGACCCGCATTCGTGGCGAAGTAAAAGATCGTCAGGGTTTCTACATGGTGGAGGAAATCCTGAAGGAACACCCTATGGGTGAGTAACCCCCCACTTCACATATGAACGCACACCTTATACTCTTTGCTTGCCTCCTAACAGCGTCCACCTGGGCACAAGCCAAGCAACCCGTAGTTGTTTCCACATGGAAGTTTGGCATGCAAGCCAATGAGGCTGCATGGGAAGTGCTTTCCAAAGGCGGACGTGCATTAGATGCAGTGGAAACTGGAGTGCGCGTAACTGAAGCCGACCCGAACAATGCATCCGTTGGAATAGGAGGCACACCCGATGAGCACGGGAATGTTACTTTGGATGCCTGTATCATGGACGAAACAGGTGACTGTGGGTCCGTCGCCTTTCTACAGAACATCCTACACCCGATATCCGTGGCACGAAAGGTCATGGAAGAAACCCGCCACGTTATGTTGGTGGGAAAAGGTGCCGAGGAGTTTGCCTATGAACAGGGGTTTGAAAAAGCTGACCTACTGACTGCCAAGGCAGAGGCCCGCTGGAAAAAATGGCGGGCAGAGAACGAGGAAGGCAAGAAGCAGGAAATCAATGCCGAAAATCACGATACCATTGGTATGATCGCTTTAGACAAAGATGGCAATCTATCAGGAGCCTGCACGACCAGTGGGGCTGGATTTAAAATCCATGGCCGCGTGGGAGATTCACCCATCATCGGAGCCGGCATGTTTGTCGACAATGAAGTCGGCGGCGCCGTTGCTACAGGCTGGGGAGAAGCCGTTATTCGAATAAGCGGCTCACACCTGGTTGTGGAACTCATGAGACAGGGACACTCACCTACAGAAGCTTGTCGCCTGGCCGTCGAAAGACTCATATCTAAAAACTCTGACTGGAAAGATATCCAGGTCGGTTTTCTTGCATTGAATAAAAACGGCGAATATGGAGCCTACTGTATTCAACCCGGATTTCAATATGCCGCATACGATCCGGATAACGGCAATCAGTTGTTTGACGGGGATAGCAGGCTGATGAAAAAAGAGAAATAATCAGCCTGAATCAATATGACACGGCTCAGTCTTATTCTATTGTTTTCACTAATCGTAGCTACATCGGCTTCCGCAAGTCTCCGTATCCACAGAACGGATAAACTCGGAGCAGATTCGGAAAGCTCACCCCGCTTTGATCATACTGAGGCAAGGGAGGAAGCCCAGCGCGTGTTTCCAGAACTGGCTAAAAAGCATGGCTGGGATTTCACACAATCCAGTGACAGCGAGATTTTCACCGATGAAGGCTTAAAGGGCATCGATGTCATTATCCTTGATAACAATACAGGCATCCTCTTCAACGAGGAGGAGAGAATGGCCTTCGAGAAGTGGGCGCGAAATGATGGAGGCGTAGTCGGGATTCACGGAGCTACTCACGCACATAAAGGTATCGAAGAGAACAACGAAGCCGAGTGGCCATTCTGGTATGGTCTCTGGGGAGTACTCCACAAATCAGGCCCCAAAGAAGGACCTCAAGATCGACGAGGTTATGCTGACCGAATCATGTCAGTTAACGCTTCGGATGATTGGACACAAAGCCTCCCAGAGGAATGGATACTTTATAAGGTCGAATGGTATTTCTGGAATTATCATCCAAATTTCAGCAGCAAAGAGATTATCGCTGCAGCTGATGTAAAAACCAATCAACCCCTTCTGCCCGAATATTACCCAGTTACTTGGACCCAGGAATATGAAGGGCGGACGTGTCTGGTATACGAACATGGGCCATTACGCTGAAAATTTTCGCCAAAAGGAATTCATCCAACACTTGCTTGATGGAATCAACTGGGCTGCGGGCAAAGAACACAAAGATTGATCCAACGATTTTACGACAAGCTATGACGACACTCCACCATATCGCTATCCAGGCTAAGGACTTTGAACGCTCTGTTCACTTCTACACAGAAGTGCTCGGACTTAAAGAAGTCGCCTCGGTCAAATTCCCGGTTCGAGACGGACTGTTTCTCGATCTAGGAAACGGCAGCCTTATAGAGCTCTTCTCACCTAACCATGATGGCAGCTCCAAGATTATTGATCACAACCAGGAAGAGTTGCCCATCTGGCATTTTGCCTTGGCGGTCGATGATGTACCTGCTGCGATTGAGCGTTGTCGTGAAGCGGGCTATAAAATTAAGGTGGAGCCGAAGACTGTGAAGTTAGACGACGGCTTTCATGCGACCCTGGCATTCGTCTGGGGACCCAACGGAGAAGAGATCGAGTTCTTTAACCAGCACCACAACTGGGAGGACATCGGACAATGATTCTAGAAGTTTGCATCGAATCGGCCGAGTCAGCCATCAACGCTGAAGCCGGCGGAGCCGATCGCGTCGAACTCTGTGACAACCTGATGGAAGGCGGCACGACACCGAGCCTAGGTGCCGTTGCCCTTACCCTGGAAAGAGTCTCCATTCCAGTCATGATGATGATTCGCCCTCGCGGCGGAGATTTCCTGTATACAGATCTTGAATACGAGATCATGCTTAGAGATGTCGAGGAAGCGAAAAAACTGGGAGTCTACGGTGTCGTATTTGGCCTACTCACACCCAATGGCCGAGTCGACAAAGCACGCACTGCGAAACTTATTGAAGCGTCCCGCCCATTAAGCGTCACCTTTCATCGCGCATTCGATATGACCATTGATCCCTTCGAGGCTTTTGAGGATCTCATTGAACTTGGCGTAGACAGGATACTCACCTCGGGCCAGGAACCTTCGACCGATAAAGGGATCGATCTAATAAAGCAGTTGATAGAACGAGCTGATGACCGAATTATTATCCTTCCTGGCTGTGGCATAAAAGAGGACAATATTGGAGAACTGGTTTCCAAAACCAAAGCTGTAGAATGCCATGTCACGGGGAAACACCAAATCCCCAGCGAAATGACCTACACAAATCCAAGAGTTTTCATGGGAGTCCCAGGCGCCCCTGAGTACGAAAAGACCGTTGTGAAACCAGAACGGATTCGTGCCTACCGCACAGCGGCCGAAACTACTGTATGCTAATTGGCCCAGATTTCAGTAATTAATAACCAACACGACCATATCTGTAAAAACTCTCCTACCTATTATCGTTCTATTCCAATGGGTCTTTACCGGATGGTTAATCGCTGAAAAAGTGCCGGATCCCCTCGAACTGCATTACATTCCCGAATCTCATACAGCACCCTATTACACCGTCAGTTATCAAAGGCCCGATCAGCCAGAGCCTGGACAACTTTTAATCCCCGTCCAATACACGCTATGGATACCGGAGGGGCTAGATGTGGTGCGTGGTATAATCATCCATCAACATGGCTGTGGAGAAGGAGCCAACTCAAAGAGCGTTACCGCTGCACATGATCTGCACTGGCAAGAACTCGCGAGAAGGAATGACTGCGCGTTGCTCGGTCCCAGTTTTCGGCAACGACAAGAACAGGATTGCCGTCTCTGGTGTGATGCGCGAAACGGTTCCGCAGAAGTGTTAGTTCATTCTCTGGGAAAACTGGCGACCGCATCCGGCCATCCGGAAGTGGCCGACGCACCTTGGTGCGTGTGGGGGCATTCGGGAGGTGGATATTGGGCAAGTACCTTAAAACTGCTTTATCCTGAACGTATTGTCGCCATTTGGTATCAATCAGGCACAGCCTATGGCAGAGAGGGTGGCTTCACTCTTCAGGATCTTCCGGCCGCCGCCTACCACATCCCCATGATTGCCAATCCAGGAATTGAGGAGAAAACTCACGAAAGGTTTCATACAGCCTGGGATGGAAGCCTGGAGATGACCCGCGACTATCGGGCGAAGGGTATCCCTATCGCTTTTACGCCAGATCCAAAATCCGGACACCAAAATGGTGATTCCCGACATCTGTCTATTCCGTTTTTTGAGGCCAGCCTCAAATTGCGATTACCAGACCAACCGGGCGATCCGCTGAAAACGATTGATGAATCCCAAGGTTGGTTGGTCCTCCTCGAGAGCGATACCATGCCCATACCATTTGATGATTACTCAGGAGACAAGAAACAGGCCAACTGGTTACCTAATCAATGGATCGCAGAAGCCTGGCAAGATTTTGTCCAAACCGGAACTGTTCGCGATACAACACCTCCCCCTGCTCCAACCGACCTCAGAGTAAACAAGATCAATGGTAGACTTAACTTGCAGGCTCAGATAGATTTCGAAAGCGACATACAAGCCTTTGAAATCTTACGGGACGGCAAAGTTATCGGACGCATTCCCGAAATCCTGAACAATCCCTACGGGAGTCCCCTGCTTCAAGGAATCAGCTACGGGGACACACCGGAACGACTACCGTCCTTCGAGTTCGTTGATTCTCAAGCCTTGTTCAACAAAGAATACCAATACGAGGTAATCGCCATCAACAGCGTTGGCTTACGCTCAAAGTAAGGCGGTCATTTCCAGAGGCAGGTTTCAAGAGAACTTTTTCTCCCGCATACAAAGCTGCAATGCGATTCCGAAAGGATCTCGAAGCATTACAAGGCGGGTCTTATCTCCGTCGCCTAACTCCTCGACAAAGGTACATCCAGCAGCCATGAGGCGCTCCTTCTTAGCCTCCACATCCGATACTTCGAAAGCGAGATGGTAAAGGAAATGGCTCATTTCCGAATAATCAGGGAACGGAGCTGCAGGATTGGAATAGATCTCAATAAATACGCGACCGGTATCATCTGCCAAGAAGTGGGTAAATGGCTCCTTTTCTAGCGCTACACGGGCTGTTAAGCCGCAGTTTTTAATATACCAGTGGGATACAGCTGCTGCGTCCGCTACGTTAATCGCGTAATGCTCAAATTTCACTCGAGCTAACTTGCACCATTCTAAGCCCCAATTCAATCAGCCATTTGAAATATGGAGTTGAACAGTTGACCTCGTGAATTCTTGATGGAGCCATGAGATACCTCAGTTTATTCTTTACCCTATATTTCGCACTCTCCGCTCAATCAGCTGAGCGAAATATTATTTTCATCATTACGGACGATCAGAGTCCAACCCTCGGGTGCTACGGCGATACGACGGCTTACTCGCCTGCGGTTGATAGTTTGGCGGCCGATGGCACGATGTTTAGACGAGCATACGCCACGACTGCCAGTTGCTCGGCCAGCCGCTCGGTTGTTATGTCCGGCCTACATAATCACCACAACGGCCAATACGGTCACACCCACAACTACCACAAATTTGAGTCTTACCGCAACGTAGTGAGTCTCTCACTGCCACGAGTGCTTTCCAATGAAGGCTACCGCACCGCGCAAATTGGCAAATACCACGTAGCGCCTGAAGAGGTCTTCCACTACCAACATTACTTAAAGGGTGAAGGTCGCAACGCGGTCCAAATGGCCAATGCTTCTGAGGATTTCATTACCGCCGATGACTCAAAGCCTTTCTTCCTCTATTTCGCAACGACCGACCCTCACCGGGGCGGCGGAGATGATGAAAGCTGGGACGGTAAGTTTAAACCTAACCTGTTTGGCAATAAACCCAACCGCGGATCCTTCCCAGGAGTAGATGAGAAATTCTACGGCCCAGACGACGTCATCATTCCACCGTTTCTGCCCGATACACGAGAATCGCGAAGCGAGCTTGCCCAATACTACCAGAGCACCGCACGCATCGACCAGGGAGTCGCACGCCTGATTGAAATCCTTAAGGAAAACGATCTCTACGATAAAACGATGATCGTATTCACCGCCGATCACGGTATGGCTTTCGCCGGAGCAAAGACGACCATCTTTGAAGGTGGCCTTCGAGTCCCCTTCGTCGTTCGCAACCCCTACGAAGAAAACCGTGGCGTCGTTAGTGAGGCGATGATCAGCCACATCGACATCACCCCCTCTCTACTTGATTTCGCCGGTGGGTTAAACAAACAGAAAAATGCCCCAAAGAAATTGGTCAAAGCGGGTGACTACTGGAAAGACAAGGACTACGTATTCATGGAGAATATGGGCAAGAACGACTACAACAGCTATCATGGCAAATCGTGGATCGGAATCCTGGGCAAGCCCCAGGCCAACCACTGGGAAGTCGTCTTCGGCTCGCACACCTTCCACGAAATCCAGATGTATTATCCGATGCGTTCGGTCAACGATGGCCAATACAAGTTGATATGGAATATCGCGGCTGGCCTCCCCTATCCCTTTGCTTCGGACCTCTGGGCCAGCTCAACTTGGCAAGCGCAACTAGCCAAAGGCCCTGATACCGAGTACGGAATGATGACTGTCGACAAATACGTAAATCGTCCGGCCTGGGAACTCTACGACATCAGCAAACTTGAATACGAAGATGAGAATCTGGCAGAGAACCCCAAGTACGCAAAAGTCCTAGAGCGGCTACAAGCTAAACTAAAAGAATATCAAGAAGTCATGGATGATCCGTGGATCATTAAATGGCGTTACGAGTAATCGCAGTCCTGATCGGATAGGTATAACAGTAAAGGTATTACCTAAGGCCCTAAGCTTTAACACAGATTAATTCTCTCGGGCAAACGAGTTCCACCTATCCTCGGGCCGATTTGTTGCGTGTTCCTTCACTCTCAGCTCAGTCACGCACCATGTGCGCTCCATCGCCTATCGCTCGTCAAGCCCAACACTTCTACTCCGTCAAAACTGCGATTCCATCGTGATCGGCGAGCACCTACATCAAAACGTTTAATCAAAAGCTTATCCATTGACCGTTTTCGATCAATCTCCATAAATTGATCGGCTATGAAATCCAGTATCTTCATTTCAATCGGACTGCTTTCCGTTTCACTTCAAGCTGCCCATCATCAGGTGACCATTCAAAATGAAGAGCTCTCTGTAACTCTCGCTACCAAAGGTGCTGAACTCCAAAGCATCAAACACCTGCCCTCGGACATTGAGTATCTATGGCAGGGCGATCCAGAATATTGGGCTAACCGGTCCCCCAATATGTTTCCGGTGAATGTTCGTTTTAAAGACAACCGATTCACGTATCAGGGCAAAGAATACGAAATGCCTCGGATGGGACTCGCGGTCATTGCCGAATTTGAGACTTTGGCTAAGGAAGGCGATAAAAAGAAAGACGCGAAAGTCGTCCAAGTTCTAAGGTCGTCAGAAGACACGCTTAAATACTACCCCTTCCCCTTCGAATTGAGAGTCGTCTCCCGGTTAAAAGGGCTCAAGCTTCTTCAAAAATACAAAGTGATAAATAAAGGTACCGATACGATGTATTTTGCTTTAGGCGGTCACCCTGGATTTAATGCGCCACTCACAAAAAAGCGCAAACGGTCTAATTACCAATACGTCTTCGCAGAAAAGATGCACGTAAAGCGAAACGAGATCATCGACAGCCTCATCCAAGAAAACAAACTCGACTTCCTCAAAAACGAAGACCGACTGGCTTTGGGTGACGAACGCATTCCAAATGGTGGCATGTTTCTCTACGACAACACATCACGACAAATCGGCATCGCTTTGAAAGGCCGCAAACCCTATATCACGGTAGATCTTGGCGATTTCCCCAACAGCAACCTTTGGTCACCCCCTGGAATGCCTTACGCGGCTATAGAACCGATGGTCGCTCACCACGACTTGCAAGAAACTTCGTTGGCCATAGAAGATAAAGACTTCCTCATTGCGTTACCAGCAGGCCAGTCACGGACCTATCAATATTCGATTACGATAAACCCCAAGGAAGGTACTCGAGCGTTGAAGGAGTAAATGATCCTTCGTTTCAGGTAGGGCAATTGCGTCCCCGCAATGCCGCCTCGAAGTTCATCGGAAGAATACAGGCAAGACGCTAGAGCCTTATACATATCTATTCTGAGCCATTATAAGGGCTATAGAACGTTAGGCTTCTCTGGATTCCGTTATAGGTAGGGCCTCCTCGCCGAGGGCGCTGTGTTTAGTTAGGTCCATGATCAGAAGGCTCACTCGGCGATCGAGCCCTACCATCCAAGAGTATGCGCGCCTTATTGGTTATACTAAACTGTGTTAGTTTTCTTTGCGCGAATGCTTGTGTATAAGGTTCTAGCAAGATGCCTATGCTACTTCAAAGACTCCCTCAAAACCTTCTTCACTTGCCTAAGCGCTTTCTCAGAAAAGCGAAAGTCCGGCCAGGTAACAGCAATCATCGGAGTCAAAGGAGACGGTTCTCCCAACCAGGTTCCCCAAGCAATGATTCCATTTTCTGAATCTCCTCGATTCCAGGCATGACCCTCTTTCGTGGCAGCATTTATTTCCTTCTTTAAGCGAGGTGAAACCTCATCGGGAATGAGATCAGGCCGGACGGTTAATGCCAGTTTGCCCATAGCCATGGTGTGTAATTGAAAATTTCGACCTACCGGTGGAATAACACGCACACGGATTTCGGGCTCTACACAATGTATGTGCTCAATACGACGCCCCACCAATCGACCAAGCACCGTCATCTCTCCGACCTCGTTTGTGATTTTTTTCATCAAAGGATCGAAGTGCCGTTTCAATTGTGCTCCAGCATCCTCCGCCTTCCAGTCATAGAATTTGGTTGTGACCGCATAGCGACGATCCGGCAGCCGTTCCACCAATCCGTAGTGGATTAAACTGTCCAATATTCGGATAAGGCTACTCCGAGGCAGTGACATTCCATCAATCACTTCAGCAATCAACACGCCCGAGGGGCTCTTCGAGCTGACAAGAGTAAGGACATCCAGAGCTTTGAATAAAGAGGTAGCTAGGTGCTTGGTTTCCATTGACAATACTATGCGAGCTTTCAAGCTGTCGACTATTCAATCTTTTTTGTCAACTATACTGACAAATAATCCAAATAAAATCATGTTTCCCGCAGAACTTCATACCAAAATCAAAGAATCCAAAGTTGTGGCTGTGCTCGTGATCGACAATGCCGATCACGCCGTGCCCGTAGCCCAAGCCATACTCCGAGGTGGAATAGGAGCTATGGAGCTCACCTTGCGCACAGAGGCAGCCTTACCTGCCCTGAGAGCGATTAAAGCTGAAGTGCCTGAGATGCTTGCAGGAATAGGCACCATTCTGACTACCGAGCAAGTAGACCAGGTGGTAGAAGCAGGCGCAGCATTTGGAGTAGCTCCGGGTATGAATGCTAAGATCGTTAAATACGCACAAGATCGCGGCCTTCCGTTTGGACCCGGAATCATGACCCCCAGCGATATTGAGGCAGCGATTGAGTTGGGTTGCAGAACGATTAAATTCTTCCCCGCCGAAACATCCGGAGGATTGAAACACCTTCAAAGCATGGTTGCTCCCTATCAACACCTCGGCCTGGATTTCATTCCACTTGGTGGATTGAATGCTACCAATATGGTGGACTACTTGAAGTCTCCGCTCATCTCAGCCATTGGCGGATCCTGGATTGCCAAAAAGGACTTTATTAACGCTGAAGACTGGGACACGATTGAAGCCAACGCTCGAGAAGCCCGCACCATTGCTGATTCCATTTAACCTTTATTTTTTAGACCTATGAAAACGATCGTAACTTTTGGTGAAATTATGGGCCGCTTGTGCCCTTTCGGTTTCAAACGCTTCCGCCAGACTCTACCTGGGGATATTAATCTTACTTTTGCAGGAGCAGAAGCCAATGTCGCTGCCTCGATAAGTATGCTGGGTGGCAAAGCTCGTTTTGTCACAGCTCTTCCAAAACACGATGTTACGGAAGCTTGCCTGGCAAACCTTCGTGGACTGGGTGTGGATTCAGATAGCATCGTGCTCACGGACGAAGGCCGCCTGGGACTTTATTGGGTAGAAGCTGGCGCCAACCAGCGCCCTAGCCGAGTCATTTACGATCGCGATTACTCATCCGTTAGCATGACTCCAGCCGATGCCTATGATTGGGATGCGATCACAGACGGAGCCGGCTGGCTTCACACCACAGGCATTACTCCTGCCCTCTCAGAGCAATCCGCAGAGGCAACCCTGGAAGCAGTAAAACGCGCCAAAGCAGCAGGCCTTACCGTTTCCTGTGACCTGAATTTCCGCAAGAAACTCTGGCGCTGGGAACCAGGAACTTCAGCCAACGATCTGGCCCAAAAAACAATTCGCCGCATACTTCCTCACGTAGATGTGGTAATCGCCAATGAAGAGGATGCCTCAGATGTGCTTAGTATCCACGCTGAGAATACAGACGTACATTCCGGAAAGATCGATGCGACCAAATACAAGCAAGTTGCTGAAATAATCGTAAGCCAATTTCCTAACGTAAAAAAGGTAGCGATCACCTTGCGCGAAAGTATTTCTGCCTCGCATAACAATTGGGGAGCCATGCTTTACGATGCCGAAAGCAAGCAAAGCGTTTTCTCGCCCGATAATGGCGCTGACTATGAGCCCTTTGAAATTCGCAATATTGTAGACCGTGTGGGTGGCGGCGACTCCTTTGGCGCTGGACTCATATTCGCACTCAATACACCGGAGCTTTCTGAGCCAGGAGCAGCCATTGATTTCGCAGTAGCCTCCTCCTGCTTGGCCCACTCGATTTATGGAGACTACAACTTCTCCACCCAAGAGGAAGTCGAAGCGCTGATCAAGTCTGGCGGATCAGGCCGCGTAGTCCGGTAGATTCTGCCTGGGGCGGATGGGGCCAATTATTGGACTCATTTGGTGATTGCACCAAAGCAAAATACTTGAAGCTCACAGATATCCGGATTGCCCCCATCCTCGGGCCAACATGCCGGTTGTTCCTCACTCCCGGCTCAGTCACGCACCCATGTGCGCTCCTTCACCTATCGATCGTGAGACCGATGAAGGTTATACTCCCCGCCCTTTTTTTAGCCGCAAAAGAACGCAAAGATCGCAAAAAATGATCTAGGGTTGGCTGAGTACGAATTTCTTGATCTGGAATTCGAAGGAACCAAAGTTGATCAGTAATCCATGTTCGACGCGGCTAGATTTGAGGTAGCCAATTAACTGAGCTTCATGCTCACTAGCTAGGGCTCGGACGGCTTTGATCTCGACGATTAGTTTCTTCTCTACAAATAGGTCCGTAAAATATTCACCGAGCACAGTGCCATCTTCATCAAAAACTTCGAGGGGATGTTGCTGAATAACATTAAGATCCATCCTCGAGAGCCGATTTTTGAGTGCATTTTCATAAACTTTTTCGAGGTGCCCATGTCCATGGTATTCATGAATGGCATATGAAGTTTCCCTTATTGTATCACACAGTATTTTTATTTCATCAGTCATAAATGCATTCTAGGAATTTAGCATCATTAAGAAATAGAAATTTTGTGCTCTTTGCGTTCTTTTGCGGCTAATTAAGAATTACGGTTGCTAATGCGGAATGCATGAAATCAAATCTATAAAAAACAAAATAACTACCCCATGAAAGTATCTAGACGCGTATTTCTTCAAAAAAGTACCCTCGCTTCAGCCTTTTTGGCTGGTGGCGCTACACTCCCACTTTCCTTGTCTGGCGGGGAAGCCTTTATTCGCCCCGGACAGCCGCGCTTTAAGCTGTCGCTAGCTGCCTATTCGTTTCGCAAGCAGTTTAGCTGGTTCAAGGGCAATCCACAATCACCTGCCGATGCCTCAAAGCCCATGGACATGTTTAAGTTCATCGACTTCTGCGCAGATCACAATTGCGACGGAGCAGAGCTCACCTCCTACTTCTTTCCCGTGGATGCCGACCTAGCCTATTACAACCAGCTCAAGCATCACGCCTATGTTCGTGGAGTAACCATACATGGCACCGCGATTGGCAACGATTTCTCCCTCCCTAAAGGAATTAAACTGGATTACCAGATTGAGGCCGCTAAGGCGGGACTCGATCAAGCCGCCGCATTGGGGGCTGGCCACGTCCGCTTTTTTGCTGGAACCGGAAAGGGCTTCAGCCAGGGACGCGACCGTATCAACAACGCCGTCGAATCATTAAAGGTCTGTTGCGATTATGCAGGAGAGCGAGGCGTTTTTGTAGGTGTCGAAAATCATGGAGATATTACGCCGGACCTGCTGCTTGAAATCATTGAGAAAGTCGACAGTCCATGGATTGGCATCAACTTGGACACCGGAAACTTCTTTTCCGATACTCCCTACATTGATCTCGAGCGTTGTGCGCTCCACACCGTAAATGTGCAGGTGAAAGTGAATATGCAAACACCCGCTCCGGAGCGAAAACGCTACCCGGCCGATTTTGATCGCATTGCGGACATCCTCAAACGAGCCAATTACCAAGGATACGTGGTTCTTGAGTTTGAAGAAGATGATGCCTTTAAGGAAATCCCTCCGTATTTGAAGAAATTGGATTCTGCCTTAGACTCTTAACCCCATTCTTATTATGCGCCTTCGACTCTGTCTCGTTCTGTGTACGGTGGTCTTTGTCCCCCTTCTTTCTTCAGCAGACCATCATAAAAAACTTAACGCAGACGACATTAAGGACATGGCCGCCGAGCTCTCAAACTGGGGTCGCTGGGGAGCGGACGATCAGAAGGGAGCTCTTAACTTAATAACCCCCGCCAAACGCGTTGAAGCAGCTGGACTCGTTAAAAAAGGTATTTCGGTTTCACTCGCCAGGGACGTCATCAAAACCATAGAGCCAGATAACCCCCGTCCCTTCATGCATACCATGGTAGGATATGGTAAGCAGTGGAATTCAGATAATTACTCAGTCTCATACCACGGATTCGCACACTCTCATTTAGATGCCCTCTGCCACTACATGCACAATGGGAAATTGTACAATGGATTTTCCGCTGATGAGGTAACCGAAAAGGGAGCTGCTAAGCTGGATGTCCGCAATGCCAAGGAAGGCATATTCACCCGCGGTGTGCTCATCGATGCCGCCAAACTAAAAGGCGTGAAGTACCTGGAACCCGGAACTCCCTTGTATCCAGAAGACCTGGACGCCTGGGAGAAAATGTCGGGAGTCAAAATTCGCTCCGGCGACGCAGTACTGCTCTACACAGGTCGCTGGGCTCGCCGCGATGAACTAGGACCCTGGTCATCTGGAGCAGCCGGACTTCATGCTTCCTGCGCACCCTGGTTAAAAGAGCGAGATATCGCCGTGATGGGTAGCGATGGAGGAAGCGATGTAAGCCCTTCGCAAGTGGAAGGTGTCGGCTCACCTATTCACATGATGATGCTCTACGTGATGGGCGTGCCTATCCTGGACAATCTCGAGCTTGAGCGACTCGCAAAGCAATGCGAAGAGCTAGGCAGTTACGAATTTCTGCTGACAACGGCTCCAATTCCTGTGGAAGGTGGAACGGGTTCACCTTTGAATCCGATTGCAACTTTTTAATCAAAAGAGATTTACATAAGCCCCAATCGAAGAAAAACCGCATCCAACCCCGGGTTTCTGCTCAGAAAAATTAATATAAAGCCAAGCACATAAAGTGCCGTCCATAAGAAATTAGAGGTACACTTGACTTGACTCATTCCCATAGCTGTTAAGGCCCAGCCAAAACCTACGACCGGAGCTAAAAGGTAGGTGCTAAAAATAAATCCTAAAAAGCAGCCATGGCGGCATCCCAGCTTCACTCTCTTATCGGGAAGCAAAAATACTAGAGCAACCGCGAATTCAATTAAGATGGTCCACCAACTCAACCATAGGGATACTGCCCTAATCCCTTCAACTGCTGTCAACTGGACGTCTCCCATCACATCACCTGCTTGGGTATAGTGACTCAACCATTGCCGATTCTGCATTACGGTTTCGATATCAATACCAAACATACCAGCTAAGGGAGCTAACCGAAAGTCTGTAAGAATTGAGAACTCCAGAAATCTCCCATCGATAAACTCAGGTGTACGCAGCTTCCAAATGACGGCATACAGAAAAACCAACCCAGCTAACCATCGGGCCGACTTTGCAAGCAGCTCTTCTTTATTCTCAAATCGTAAACAGATAGCTATCGCCAAACACCAATAAGCTTGGAGGTAAATATGATTGGGCACGGCGTACCATGGCTGCCAGGAAACCACGATAAAAAAGAATGGTTAACAATGACCAATATATCCAGCTATACAACAGCAGTCGTGCAATTATCCCAATAGCACTAAATAATACCACTGATTGAACATGCGGTCTCTCAATGACCAATATAACCAAAGTAAGATAGAGAGCACAATCGAAAGGCTTTAGCTTTCGAGCGGTATTAAGAAAACGATCCAAGAGCTTCATGACCATTTTATGAATGGGTAGGTCCACGCTTGTTCTTGCATCATTTGAAGGGCTCCTGATCGCATCCTACTCTCTCGAAGCTCCATTCAATAACCTAGTACTAAATCGCCCATCACCGTTATAAACAAGCCGTCGCAATTCAAGGCGAAGACCCGTAACCCCTGGAATATTATTCGATTCACATTCCGAATCTCCATACTCTATCAGCATTTTCGGATAACGAGGATATGGAAGTTGCTCTGTTTTGGCATCCGAAGTTAAAACCTTGAGCACATCAGCTTGCTTGAAGGAGGTTCTATCTATTGCTTCTAAACAGTGAAGCTCTGTTTCACATAGGCACCATAGCTTGTTAGCAATTCGCTCAAGCTCTCGCTCCAGTAAGCGGGTGTTAGGCAGAGTCACGAGTCGCTTTCGATCAGCTTCGAGATCAACCAACAAAGCAGGCAACTCTCCTTCATCTGTCTGCACAAACAGCCGGTGCGATCTAAGAGCCTCACGATCAACAGAAGCAAACATCCCGAATCCTCCACCCTCCCATCGATCGAAATTTTTATAATGAACTAAAAGAAGCTGCAGTGTTGCCACCAACACAAGAAGAGCTGGAGGCAATATCCAAAGTTTGCGCCAAGTAGCCTTCATCACCCTATCTCATTCAATGACTCATACTTCGATTATTATATCAGAATCGGTTTCACAACCTTACCATGGACATCCGTAAGCCGATAGTGACGCCCCTGAAACTTGTAGGTGAGCTTTTTATGATTCACGCCCATTTGATTCAAAATGGTGGCATGTAAATCGTGAACGCTAACTGGATTCTCCGTAATATTATAACTGAACTCGTCAGTTTCACCGTAAGTCATTCCCGGCTTAATACCACCTCCGGCCATAAACATGGAGAAACAGCGCGGATGGTGATCCCGGCCATACTTAACCGGTGTTAATTCTCCTTGGCAATAAACTGTGCGTCCAAATTCTCCGCCCCAAACAATCAAAGTGTCATCCAGCATTCCACGTTGCTTCAGATCCTGAATGAGGCCTGCCGTAGGCTGATCAGTATCGTCAGATTGTCTAGACTCTACTCTGGGAAGATTGTTGTGCGCATCCCAACCACGGTGAAAGAGCTGCACAAACCGAACGCCGCGTTCCACGAGACGCCGAGCAAGCAAACAGTTATTCGCGTAGCTACCAGGCTTCTTCGCATCCTCTCCATACAAATCGAAAGTGCTATCGGGCTCGCTTTTAACATCGGTCAACTCAGGGACCGATGTCTGCATGCGAAAAGCCATTTCATATTGAGAGATACGCGTTTCAATTTCCGGATCGCCATAGTCATCGAACTTCATTCGGTTCATGGCGGCAATGTGATCGAGTGTCTTGCGACGAACCTCGCTACTCATCCCGTCAGGGTTATTCAAATACAGGACGGGATCTTTCCCTCCGGCAAATTTCACACCTTGGTGCTTCGAAGGCAAAAATCCTGCACCCCAAAGACGATCGTATAAGGGCTGCCCACCACCCCCGGATCCGCTTGAAGTCATCGCAACGAATGCAGGAAGGTTTTCATTTTCACTTCCTAGCCCGTAAGACATCCAGGCTCCAATGCTAGGCCGGCCGGCGATTTGAAAACCGGTTTGAAAAAAGGTAATAGCCGGATCGTGGTTAATCGCCTCGGTGTGCATGGATTTGATCACACACAAATCATCAGCGACCTTTGCCAAGTGAGGCAGGAGCTCGGTGTTCATCCATATCCCGCTTTCACCCACTTGCTTGAAATCATAGACTGAGCGAGCAACAGGAAACGAAGATTGTCCGGCAGTCATGCCCGTCAATCGCTGACCATTAAATACCGAAGCTGGCACCTCCTGGCCATGAAGCTTATTCAACTGCGGTTTGTAATCGAATAGCTCCAGCTGAGATGGGCCACCTGACTGAAAGAGATAAATGACTCGTTTCGCTTTGGGAGCAAAGTGAGGCAGCCCGGGCAATCCATTACCATCCGAAGAAGCCCCCAATAAATTTTCATTCAACAAAGATGCTAATGCCACACCCCCTAATCCCTTAGCCGCCTTACCGAAAAAATACCGGCGAGTCATCGTCAACGGGTTTTGCGAAAGCTGAGTGTAGTTGTGACACTCGCTATTACCTGAATGAGAATTATGATTTGAATCGGTGTTCATGATCTTACTCCTTGGTTACAACCTCATCTAAATTAAGCAGCATATTGGCAAACGTAGTCGCTGCAGCAAGCTGAATTGGATTCAGGTCAGCGGTAGGCTTGGATTCGCCGACCGAAATTAATTTCTTAGCGGACTCCATGTCCTCAGCATATAACGCGCGGTAATCGCGGTAAGCAGTCTCCAACAATGATTGCTCCGCTGACTTCGGACGCCTTCCGGCTACGGTTCTGAAGGCAAATAAAACCTGATCGCGAACCGAGCTTCCTCCTTCGGTTAAAATGCGCTCACCTAAATTACGGGCAGCCTCAACAAAGGCCTTTTCATTTAGCAGCGTCAGAGCCTGCAAGGGTGTATTGGTACGTTTCGGAGAAACGATGCAGGACTCCCGATCTGCTGCATCCATGACAGCCATGGAAGGTGGAGGAAGGGTGCGTTTCCAAATGGTATACAGGCTACGACGGTAAAGGTCATCCCCCTTCGACTGCTCATACTTCATGTTGCTCAAGTCTTCCCATAGTTTATCCGGCTGATACGGACTCACCGATGGGCCACCAATGGTTTCCACCAACAAACCGCTCAATGCCAAGGCCTGATCTCGAGTCGTATGCGCAGAGAGGCGCTGACGAGGCCCACGAGCATAAAGAACATTCTCAGGATCCGTCTCCAGTAATTTACCCGTAATGCGCGACGACTGTCGATAGGTCGCACTCATAACAATGAGTTTCTGCATCGCTTTCACATCCCAATCCATACGAAAAAATTCATCGGCCAACCAATCCAACAGCTCTGGGTGGCTGGGCCTTTCTCCTTGTATACCAAAATCCTCAGCGGTCTTAACCAAACCTCGACCAAAATACTTCAACCAGTACCGGTTAGCCGCCACCCTACCCGTCAAAGGATGCGTTCCACTTACGAGCCATTTAGCCAGGCCTAAACGATTTGGGTCAAAGTTAGCGCCTTCAGGCGTTAGAAACTCGGGAAGTACACGCCCTACTTTCTCTCCAAAATCATGATAAACCCCACGCCTTCGGACATGCGTCTCTCTTGGAGCAGCCAGCTCCTCCATAATCATAGTGGTAGGGAGGGAGTCGTGGTATTTCAAGCGCTCGAGTCGTGCGTCAAAGAAGGCACTCGCTAATGCTCGATAGGACTCTGGGGCCACATTTTCCAGAAAGTAAGCGCTTAGCTTTGCCGAAGCCCCAGGAGATCGATGCTTCGGTTTCAAGCTTTGGATTTCACCAATAGAACCAGATGCAGCTAGCAGGACTATTTCATCATCCCAGAGCGTCCGATCATAGACCCTTAACTCATCCACCATACCTTTGTAATTGTTTCCAACTACACCGCCACCCACCCGGAATTTGGCATTTTTGGCAGATACGCCCTTATTGCTATTAGTGTTATGTAACACACGAGTAGGAACAGCTTTTCCATCAAGATAAATCTTCAACCCTTTGGCCCGATAAGATCCATCGTTGGAAACTGTCACATGTATCCATTCTCCTGGAGTTAGGTCTTGAATGGTTTCAACAGCACTTACGCCGGCGATCCACCGCGTCATCACATAAAACTGCAAACGACCGTCCTTCAACTCCAGGGTAACTCCAGGACGGGCTGTACTGACTTCCTGACGCGACATGATAACCGAATCTTCAAGCGAATCAGGTTTCATCCAAAACGAAATGCTCCAGCGCTTTTCAGTCACCAAGATCGGATCACTCTCGACCATAAACTGGCTATCGCCATCCAAGTAAGCTGCCGTCCCCATGACACCGCTACTAAACAGAGGTTGTCCTTGCAGAACACTGACTCCCGCATCGTTGCCATTAAACGAGTAATACCGAACCAAACCCTGCTTCCCAAAATGCTTCTCCGATAAATGACCAGGCTTGGCTGACTCCCATTGCACCTGCGCCTGCTGAATCGCTGACCGCTGGGACTCCAATGCACGCTGTGCGCGAGCAATTCCTTGATCCTTCTTTTTCAGAATTGATTGCTGCTGCTTTGTCGGTGTCGTGATGAATGGCTCCGAGTTTGCAAATTTTACTGCCCTGCCCGACTCGGTGATGCTATTAAAATAGGAAATAAGCTGGTAGTATTCCTTGGTCGAAAAGGGATCGTATTTGTGATCGTGGCAACGGGCGCACGCCATGGTTAATCCCATCCATACCGTAGAAGTGGTATCTACCCGATCGACGGCATTTTCTAATCTGAACTCCTCTGGAACCAATCCCGATTCCGAATTATAGCGATGGTTTCGGTTAAACCCCGTTGCAATGATCTGATCGAGGGTTGGGTTTAGCAACAGGTCTCCAGCCAACTGCTCCACCGTAAATTGATCGAAGGGCATATTGTTGTTGTAGGCATCAATCACCCAGTCACGCCAACGCCACATATCTCTAGGACCATCGTTCTGGTAGCCATCTGTATCGGCATAGCGTGCGGCGTCCAACCACGGCAAAGCCATACTCTCTCCATACCGTGGAGAATCGAGCAGACGATCGACCAAGCGCTCATAGGCATTCTCTCTTTTGTCGGCCAGAAAAGCATCTACTTCGCCAGGAGTCGGAGGTAATCCGGTGAGGTCCAAGGTCACCCGCCTTATTAAAGTTACTTTATCCGCTTGTTCAATGGGTGAAAGTCCTTCTTCCTCCAGTCGAGCAAGTATAAAGCGATCAATCCCGTTACGCGGCCATTTCTTCTGATACACGTCCGGCAACACTGGGCGTGCGACAGGTTCAAATGACCAATGTCTCTCCCATTCCGCCCCTTCTTCAATCCACTGACGCAGTAATTGCTTGTCTGCCTCAGAAAGCGTGAGTTCAGAATCGGGCGGCGGCATTAAATCTTCTTCATCCTCAGCAGAAATATGCCAGATGAGCTCACTCTCTTCAGGTTTCCCTGGAACGACAGGAAAATAACCACCTCCCAGGTCGCCAAAGGCTCCTTCAGGCGTATCGAGCCGTAAATCAGCTTCACGCGTATTCGAGTCCGGTCCGTGGCACTTGAAACAGTTGTCCGAGAGCAATGGCAGAATTTCCCGAGTAAAATCGACTTTTGCCCAGGAAATAGAGACCACGCACAACCAGGATACAGTAATAAAGAAGACTTTTAGGGTAGTTTTCACTTGGGATTGGAAAATAGGTGTAATCACCCTCTAAGGGCTGATCAACAACAGTATCTGCTTCCAACAAATCAAATCAATCCAAATTCATAGTATTGCCTTTAGGGACCTCCCCTACTAACTTCGTTACAACTCCTTCAGGATTACTATCATGAACATCTACCCTATTCTTCTGGTTTCTCTAATTCTAACCACCACTACCTGGGCACAATCAGAGCAACAGCTGGAACGCTATCTCAAACAAAACCCCGCCGCAGATACCAATGATGATGGTAAACTCAGCCGTGAAGAAGCGCGATCTCACCGACAATCGGATCCATCTAGAGGAGACAACCTGGCATCCCGATCCCATATCGAAGGGATTCAAATCCCGGAATCCATTTCGCCCGTCAAAACAGTTAAGCTCGAGTCTTCCGATGGCGTAGACCTGAGTTTTGCCTATCGCGCTCCTCAAGGAAAAGGCCCCTTCCCAACCATCTTATTTTTTCATGGAGGCGGAGGACAATCGAACCTCAATGGCTTAAAAAGCAATCTCCTGAATCAACCAATCCAAACGCGTTTCCTCGAAGCCGGTTACCTCACCATCGCATCTACCCGCAGACCGTATTGGAAAACGAAGGACGGTAGTCCAAGTGGGTTTTACGATGCAGTTGACGATGCCGCCTTGGTGGTAGAGAAAGCCAAGTCACTACCTGGTGTCGACTCGAACCAAGTGGTCCTCTACGGTGGAAGCGGTGGAGCCATTCTCGCGATTGCCACGGCCTCCAAAAAAGATCTCGCCTGGGTCATCGCTGGAGAGCCCGCAACCATCGTGCCTCTCGATCCAAAAACCGGTAAGGAAGCCAGTCCCAGAGACTACAATGAACTCATGAAAAACCCAGCTCTTCTATTTACTCCCGACCGGAGGAACGAAATGCATGCCTGGATGAAAAAGATCAACTGCCCCGTCTTGGTCCTTCAAGGTAAACACATCGGTCTTTATAAAACCAACTTTGAAATCCTGATCCCCGAAATGAAACGACTCGGCAAAGAAATCTCAAGTATCTCCTATCCTGACGTAACTCATGGTTTCTACTGGGGAACCATACGAACCGGAGCCACCTTACAAACGGTGGAAAAAATAATGGCGGATGTGACTCATTACATTGAAGGCCACAGCGGCGAAGGCTGAAAACTACTAAACATCGATAACTAACCGGCGATAATCGTGCAGACTGGCAATCTCATTGATATCCCTGACCTCAAGCACCTGGTAATTTTCCTTGCTGGCCGCATCAGAGGAAACCTTGAATTGCCTCTTTTCGAGGAGGCATTGTCGACCTCCAACACTTTGCCATAATCGCCCACTTTATCGTAGTTATAAAACGAATACACAGATGTATCTACGACTCCTTGTCCGGATCGTTGCCCATGTCCGCAAGAATGATTAAATGAGACTTGGGCGTTTTGTGAGAATCATGCGTTTCATAGAACCAGGAAACGACGCTGATGGGGCTATTAAAACGGGTATAAATGGCGGCTGCTACTGAATGCAGTAGGCAGTATAAACGAATCGAAGGAGCCTTAACGTTTCGTAGGCCAAAGCATGGCACCGGAATCATCAAAGCTAGCAGGTCTGGCGTCGCCAATAACCTCCATGTCCTCACGCCCTTCAATTTCCGCAAGAAACGCAGTGGAGAGCCAAATAGTTTCGAGGGCTTTGGTGCTTGGAATATGCACGATGCGTTTTTCCGAAGACGTGGAACCAATAATCGCCCGTAAGGCTATGGAGATAGCATCCCGATCGGAAGCAGCTACAAGCGGGAGCTTAGACCCCAGAAAGAGACCTGCCGTAATGGCATTGGTGTAAACGCTAGTTAATTCAATCTTGTCCACGGCTCTTTTGCAGATGATATCCGCCATTCCCATACCAAGGGAGTTTCCAGCCGTTTTCTTGGATAGATCCCTAAGAACAATGGTGCCGATAATGGGATCTGTTTCTCGCGAAATACCACTGGCCGAGCGTCCAATGACATTGGGATCCATTCCGGCACCACTGACATCTTTTCCAAGTTCATCAATCACCAAAATATCCATCTCTGGAACGAGGATGCGCCCCATGATAGATTTCGCGTATTTAAGCAATTCGCGCTCTCTTTCAAAAATCGATTCGGGCGAAATGGCTTCGACGCGTGCGACTTGATTATAGGCATTTTCCACCAAACCAACCCCACACAGAATAGGTGCCTTGTTGAGTATCACTGAGGCCGCTTCAGGAATGACTTCGGAAAACCTTTTAAAGCCTAAACGATGGATACCATTGGTACCGACATGCTTTCCGAGACCGATCACCATCATCTTGGCGAGTCCACTTTCATGCTCACCCACGAAACTCGTGTGTGCTTTGATGCGATTACAAACAATAATACCATCCGACTCATAAGCCAATCGATCACAGCATACGGGTGTATCCCCATGGATCTGACCCAGTTCAACTACGTCCATGGAAGATCGGATGGGTGCACCCATTGATTCTTCTGTAATTCCAAGATTTTCCAATACGGCCAATTGCCCCTCAGCAGTAGCTCCACCATGACTTCCCATAGCAGGAACCAGAAATGGAGTCGCTCCCCACTCAATCAATTGATCGACAATGGCTCGAAGTGTTTCCGCCATGCCAGAAATCCCGCGACTTCCAGCTGTGATCGCAATCGACTTACCCTTCAATTTCAATTCGGAAAGTTGAGCCAGTTCCTTCATCACGGTGGCACGAATATCGGCTACCTTATCATCCGGGAAGGATTGTTTCACCTCCACCATATCAGGAATGCTTACTTCCCCTTTGTCGGCTATCGTTGGGGCAAAGTTCTGGACGGTGAAACTGGGATTATTTGTCTTCACAATTCAAGAGCCTATCCTGTCCGGGAGCTGGCGATCAACAACATCTTCACGATATCCGTAACCCTTTTCTCCCAAAGTAGACCAATCCAGGATGCCGTCATTACGCTTATAAATCCCTGGGTGAATGACTGCTTCCGGGGCCGAGGCTTCCGGGTAGAATTGCATGCCATTACTTTCTACACCCATGATAGTGCCAGCGTGCGCAGCGAGCAAGACGTGCGGAACCTGAGCAAGCATGGGATTTGTCAAGTCCTGCACCATCAAACCCATTCCGTGGGCCTTGGCCCAGCATAGACTGAGAATGGCTCCGGTTTGGGTCTTGCAGGTTTTGAGCGCAACGCCGTTCCAACCAAGTTCACGACCCATCTTCACAAAACGCCAATCGTGAGCACTTTCATCCATGTAGAGGGGTTTGCGAGCGCTCAGACTATGGACGTCTATAGGGTTTGCTTCGAGATCGTAAGGAAAGGGTTGTTCGACGTACAAGATTCGTTGATACGTCCGAGGATACTCGTCACGCAATTGGTCCAGGATGTCATTCACATAATCAACATCCGTGACCGTGCAATTAAAGTCAGTGGTTAACCAATCGACGTTTTCTTCTTCACAGATTTGGCCAATGGCTACCAAACGATCATAATCCCAAGGGGCATCATTTCCACGGAGTTTAATCTTAAGACAATTTAGACCATCCGCCTTAATCCAATCGCGTAGCAACACCGGATACCCATCGTCGGGTTCATTACCTGTAAGCTCTTCCTCTAAGATGGGATCCAGACCACCTACCAAATGCCAGACGGGGAGTTTTTTACTCTCAGGCTTAACCAGGTAATCAGCAGGATATTGGCCGGAAAATTTCTCGTCTTCAAAAAACTGTGACAAATCACGGGACATATATTCGGCAGTATATAAATCATAGACCCCTACTCCCTTGGCCTTGGCATAGGCATCGTGCACAGCAATATCAAATAAGGAAAAGCAAACTAACGCTGCCAAATGAGGCATATGCGCCTCCGCCTCGCGATCGGCATTCACCGAATTCAGCATTGCGTGCAGTGGCCCCTCTATAAAGACATACCCGATTTCCATGGGATGCCCGGATAAGCCGGCATCGGGAAGTTCCTTGGCCAGTTGAATGCAAAAACCTTTGAGAACCTCTTCGCGCTCAGAGTAACTGATTTCGGAGGGCCACACCCAGGGAACCGACAAGGGCGTTTCTCCCCAGCCTTCGGAGCTTGAGCCATCTTCGGCTGTTAAGGTGACCCTTGCTCGGGCACAGGTGACGTTCTCAAGGACCTGTGCGCCAAACTTGAGTGGTACACGGAGCGTTACAGGAAGAAAGTAGAGTTGGACGTTGGAAATTTTCATAAAAACTGTTAGAGCTGGCCTGCTGCCAAAAACATTACTTCTTAGATTTTATATAAGCTCTTAAACGAGGGGCATATTCGGGTCTCTTAGCCCACTCATCGAAATAAGGCTCATACGCTTCCATCTCCCACCAGAATATGCGCGGAGGCTGATTGGGATCCACTCGACCTTCCGGGTAGTCCTCACCTCGAATGCTTCCTTGGACCGAGTTGTTGAAAGCGGCGTATTTTTGCATCATATCAGAGGCCACTTCCGGTTCCTCGTAAAAGAGGTTTTTCGATTCTTTGGGATCCTGTATCAGATCAAAGAGCTGAGGAATTCCATCTTCGATATTTTCGACGACCAGTTTGTAGTCGTTGTCTACAATAGCCGCACGACCATCGGAGTGAAATCCCAAGGGCCTCGGTCGCACCTCAGTGTCATCCCCCTGAATAATATGATAAATACTCATGCCGTCATTGGGCTGAAGCATAGGAGTCAAGTCATGCCCCAAGATGTCCAATACGGTGGGAAACATATCTACTACCCCAGCCGGGTGCTTAATCACACGGCCTTTCTTGATAACAGCAGGCCATTCGATGATACCAGGAACGCGTAAACCGCCTTCCCACATGGATCCTTTAAATCCACGAAGTCCTCCTACCGTAGCCGGGCCAAAAGGAGGCAGGCCTCCATTATCCGAGCAGTACCAGATCAGCGTATTGTCAGCGATGCCCATGTCACGAAGCCCCTTCCTTAGAGTGCCAATACTGCGATCGAGCGCGACTAGCTCTCCATAGTGATGTTGCTCCTTATCTGTAAGGTGAGCAAAGGGAGCTCGATCCTCGTCGCTCGCCACCATGGGGTCGTGGGGAGAGCCATACCAGATCACCGTAAAGAATGGGCCCTCCTTCTGTCTCTTCATATAATTCAATGCTTCTCCTACAATGACCTCAGAAGAGTCGCCTTTAAATTCTTCAAACTTACCCATGCGACTCATAACCGGATCGATATCGAAGAAGTTGGTCACGGTTAACCAATGCTCGAATCCGAGTGCACCGGGACTGGTCCTATCATCACCCAGCACAGGTACTCCAGGACCGCGAATACCGTTCAAATGCCATTTGCCGAAATGGCCAGTAGCATAGCCCAATTCCTTGAGCGCGTGGGCGATGGTTGTTTCCTGCAGACGAAAGGGAGCACCGTGATTCCAAACTCCAGTCCGATTGTGCGTGCGACCACTCAATACGGATGCGCGCGTGGGTGAGCAAACGGGTCCACCGGCATAGAAACGATCGAAGCGCAGGCCGGCTGCGGCCATGGCGTCGAGGTTCGGCGTTTTAAGGTATGGATGGTTATAATACCCCACTTGCCCCCACCCCTGGTCATCGGCCATGACGAAGACGATGTTAGGGCGGTCATCCGCTGAAAGAACGGACCACGCTAAAAGGAAAATCAGGAAAGTAGTAAACGTGTTTTTGAGAGCCATAGTATGTTGGTAAATTAGTTAGCGATCCAGGTGAGATCCTGCCACCACGGTACATCATTCTTTTGTTTGGATCCTGGTGTCGTGCGACCGTTTTGCACCATCGTGGTGATTCGTTTCTCGAGGCGGTTTTGAATTTTGGAATGCTTACCGTATAGATTGTTATCTTCACCGGGATCGCGTTTCAGGTTGTAGAGCTCGTAGTCGAGCTTGCCGTGAGGCATAATCAACTTCCATTCCCCATCGCTGATAGCAAACCGCCCATTCGAGGCATGACTGATAATCGCGGATCGATCCAAGTCCTGGGAAGGATTTTTCAAAGCCGAAAACAAACTCACCGAGTCTTCGCCTTCATCGTCCTTGAGTTGAGCACCTACGATATCAGCAAACGTTGCGAGGAGATCAGTTTGACTGGCTACACCGTCATAGGAAGAACCAGCTGGAATTTTCGCCGGCCAACGCATGAAAAATGGCACCCGATGACCGCCTTCGTAGATGGAGCGTTTTCCTTCTTTATAAATGTGAGAGCTGTCGTGACCAAACTCCTCAATCCGTTGCTCCCAGGTTCGTTCAGGACCATTGTCACTGGAGAAAATCACCAAGGTATTTTCGGCGATGCCTTTTCGATCAAGAAAGTCCAACACGCGCCCAACGTGAAAATCTGTTTCGATCATAAACTCTCCATAACCGCCGGCTTCACCTTCACCCCAGAAACGAGGAAGCGGTGCCACTGGGTAGTGGGGAGACGTGAAGGGTAAGTAGACGAAGAAGGGTTTCTCAGGATTTTCCTGAGTCTGTTGCCCCATCCAATCAATCGCCTTGTCTGTAAAACGGGTCAGGCATTCGCTGTCGACAAAGTCCGGAGCAATTTCAATCGGTTTGGTTTTTTGCGGAGCCGGGACGATGTCGGGTGAGGTCTGATAGGGAGGCATGATCCGGTAGTCCGGATGCCTGTCATTGTTTTTCTTAGCCGTGAAGAGTGTGGGTGGTACGGCGGCATAACGACCATCAAACCAGGCAAGAATTCCATAATTCAAGGAAGCCGGAATACCCCAGAAGTAATCAAAGCCCTTATCGAGAGGCATATCGGTTACCGGTTGGCTCCAATCTCGTTTCCCAAAAGTACCCGGAAACTCCATACCAAGGTGCCACTTACCGACCATGGCGGTGGCATAACCATTATCCCGCAGCAAAGATGCCAAGGTCATACGTCCGTCTTCAATGAGACAGGCGCGTTCCGCTCCAAAGACGCCTCGCTTTAAATGCGTGCGCCAGCTGTAGCGTCCCGTGAGCAATCCATAGCGGGAAGGAGTGCAAACCGTATCCGAACAATGCCCATCGGTAAAAGTGAGCCCTTCTGCGGCGAGCCGGTCGAGGGCCGGTGTTTTGAATTTGGCATCCGGATTGAGATTGCTCGCATCACCATAGCCTTGGTCATCGGTGTAGATGAGGATGATATTCGGATGCGAGTCTGCTTGTAGCAAGACCTGAGAGAGCAATCCCAGGACGAGTAATATACGTAAGAATGAATTCATAGGAGTAGATCGGAAAGCTGACACTGATTTTTGAACAGAAGCAATTAAAGATTCCATTCGTCATTCTTAGAGAAGTCTATTTCAAAGAAAGCATGCTTAGAATTGCCATCGGAACCGACCACGCCGGATATGAGCTTAAAGAAATATTGAAGGCTCACCTGATTGAAAAAGGCTATGAACTTGATGATTTTGGTACGAGCAGCCCTGAGTCGGTCGATTATCCGGACTTCATTCGACCAGCAGCCAAAAGCGTGGCTGCTGGCGAGAATGACGTAGGCATCGTCCTCGGTGGTAGCGGTAATGGGGAGGCGATTGTGGCAAACAAGGTCGCTGGCATTCGATGCGGCCTTTGCTGGAACGAGGTCAGTGCTCGGCTGACCAAGGAGCATAACAATGCCAATGTCATTTCCATCGGAGCCAGGATGGTAACCCCTGAGCTGGCGTTATGTATTGTAGATAGCTGGTTGAGTGCCGTTTACGAAGGAGGACGCCATCAGGCACGGCTGGATAAGATTGAGTAGCACAAAGTGCCGGGTGGAACCAGATTTCGGGTGTCAGGTGCCAGAATTGCTTTTTGTCCTCCTACTCGTCGTCCCACTTTTCATTTTTCAAGGACGAGGATGAGTAGGAGGGCGAGGAAGACTAAAATCTCTGACACCTGCCCAATCAGAATTCGGGCAATATATTCTTTTTTTGCCAAACGGTGTAATATTTCTCATCTTCTGGCTATATACCCTTTATAGATCTGTTACCTTTTGAACGAAAACGAACAAGCTATCCCGTTTCACAAAGAGTTGCTCGTGCAGCTGCAGCCACGCTTGCACGGCTACATAATTGGCCTTCTGGCAAGCCCGAGGGATGCCCAAGATGTGCTACAGGAGACTAATAAAGCTATCCTCGCGAAGCTCGACAACTTCCAGCAGCCCGGCAGCTTCAGTGCCTGGGCTCACAAATTTGCATACTTTCAATGCCTCGCATTCCGAAAGCAGAACCAACGCAACAAACTGAATTTCGAGACGGAATTGATCGAGGAGCTGGCCGAGGTAGCCAAACCCGTCGATGAGATGGCAGAGAAAAACCTTCCGTTACTCTCAGCCTGTCTCGAGCGACTGCAACCCAAGTCCCGCTCTATTGTTGCCGACTATTACTACGATAGCCTATCCATTAAGGAGATTGCTGCAGATAGAAATTTGAAGACCAACCACGTTGCCCAAATTCTATTTCGCGCCCGCAAGGCGCTGTTTGAATGTATTCAAAAAGAAGCCACCGCCCATCATCCCCCTACAACTCCCTAAGACAAACGGCCCATAATCTTTAGTCATGAACGAACTGGAAATCCTTATTCAACGCATGCTCGACGGCGAACTTAGCCCGAGCGAGCACACCCAACTTTCGTCCCTTTTAAAGGACAATCCTGAAGGCCAGGCCTACTACGCTCAGCAATGCCAGATCCATGCTGAACTTCTACTCAACGAAGAACTGCGTACCTCCCTTCCCGCGGAACCACCTATTGATGAGGAGGTACATGAATTAACAACACCTTCAGAAAGCAAACCCAGATGGCTACCGTTTGTTGCCATGGTGGCTGCCTCGGTCGTGATTACTTTATCGGCAGTCATTGCCTATCAATCATTGAAAGACTCACCACCTCAAGTCGTGGGGTCTGAGACATTGGGCTCCACCGAAACCGCCACTCCTCAGGAGGTTTACGACCAAACCGAATTTAAAGGAGTCGGCTCACAGCAGCGTCCACCCACTCCGTTTATCAATGTGAGTGCCGAGCATGGAAAAGGTCCCATTAGCTTCAACCAGGATATCCGCCCCATTCTTTCTGAAAATTGCTATGCCTGTCATGGCCCCGATGCTGAGGCTCGGGAAGCCGATTTGAGATTGGATGTAGAAGAATGGGCCTTCCGCAAGCGGGAAGATGGCCCTCCCGCTATTATTAAGGGAGATCCCGATGGAAGCCCGGTTTACCAACGGATCATGAATCCGCTGAAAAGCGAGATCATGCCCCCTGAAGATTCTCATAAAGTGCTTACTGCCGAGCAAAAGCAGCTCATTGGCCAATGGATTTCTGAAGGTGCCGAATGGGAAGGTCATTGGGCATTTATAAAACCCACCAAACCCGAGCCACCCGAAGTGTCCTGGGGCAGCAACAAGATCGACAAGTTCACTTTCGCCAGGATGCAGGAACAAGGCTTGAGCCCGAATGAAGAAGCGGATCGCCCCACCCTGGCTCGGCGTTTGTCGCTGGATCTGACCGGATTGCCGCCCACCCCAGAATTGGTAAGCGGCTTTGTAAACGATCGTTCTGACAATGCCTACGAAAACCTGGTGGACAAACTTTTAGCCTCCTCAACTTATGGGGAACACCAAGCGCGATTCTGGCTGGATGCCGCTCGTTATGCCGACACGCATGGACTTCATCTGGACAACTACCGTGAGATTTGGCCCTATCGTGATTGGGTGGTAAAAGCCTTTAATGATAACAAGCCATTCGATGAATTCACCGTCGAACAGATTGCAGGTGACCTACTTCCTCAACCCTCACTCGATCAACGACTGGCCACCGGATTCAATCGTTGCAATCCGACCACCAGCGAAGGCGGCGCCATCGACGCTGAATACCGGGCCATTTATGCCAAAGACCGCGTGGAAACAACAGCCACCGTATTCATGGGACTCACCATGGGTTGTGCTTCATGCCACGATCACAAGTTCGACCCGTTTACCATGAAGGACTTCTACAAGTTCTCCGCCTTCTTTAATAACTTCGATGGTCCCGTCATGGATGGAAACGCTTATGACACACGCCCCATCGTTGCCATTCCCAAGCCAGACCAAAAATCAGAATGGGAAGTGGTTAAAGCAAAACGCGATGAGCTAAACGACGCCATGGCTGCGCTTAAAAAAGAGAACAAAGAGGCTTACCAAGCTTGGCAGTCGCAGGAGGAAGTTCCTTTTGAAAAATTTGAGCACGACTTGCAGCTCGCACTAGAATTGAAATTCCAAAAGGAAGACAACCAGGACAACACGGAACGGAAGATTGCTAATAATCCCGTCAAAGAAGCTTCTATGGGCGACACGATCGACCTCTCAGAAGCCGGATTAGATTTTGATGCCAGCAAGCCGTTTACCATAACCGCTGAAATAAAGCTGCCAGCCGAGGGATCAGAGAAGTTGGTACGAATCCCAATTCTGGAGCAATTCGACGGAGATCGTGGTTGGAGACTGTCTGTCGCGAATTCTGATCCCACATTCCCGAACCGTTATCAAATCATCTTCCAACTCATCCACTCTCTTAAGAACAATGACCTCATTTCGGTTACGACCAAAAGTGAGCGCGTAAATCCCAGAGAGTTTAGTACGCCGACGATCAATATTACTTACGATGGTTCAGGAACGATTGCCGGGCTCACCGTGAGCAGTGGCTCACGTCAACCCTATGACTACTCCAAAGTTATCGATAACTTGAGTGGTTCAGTCGCGACCGTTGCCCCTCTCCGAGCAGGAAGCTATACCGACGGCCTGATACCGGGTGATCATGCATCTTCAAATTATAAGACCGGATACTATGACAAATCGAATGATGAACCCAAAACCGGTTTTATAAAGTCCGTCAAATTCTACGAGCGCCAGATTTACAGTTACGAGCTGACAAACATGACTGCCAAACGGCTAGAGGAACTATTGAAAGTACCTTCTGAACGCAGGCGTCCAAGCAATGAATCCCAAGTCGAGGATTACTATTACACCATCAAGGTTCCGGGGTATCTCGACCTGAAAGAGCAACAGGCAATCAACGATGTTCGCTACAACCACATTTATGACCAGGCTATAGTCTCTCTTGTCATGGAGGAAAAAGATGCGCTTCCATCCGCTCACATGCTGGCACGAGGAGAGTATGACAAACCAGGCGAAGAAGTCTTTGCAAACATACCAGAATCTTTGGGCCAACTTCCGGAAGATGCGCCCAAAAATCGCTTGGGCTTAGCAAACTGGCTCATAGATCCCGACAATCCACTTACCGCACGCGTCACGGTTAATCGATTCTGGCAAAATTATTTCGGTATTGGAATTGTAGCCACTTCAGAGGACTTCGGTCTCATGGGAGAAAACCCAACCCACCCAGAGTTGCTGGACTGGTTGGCCATCAACTTCCAGGAAACAGGCTGGAACGTAAAAGGCCTGATCAAGACCCTGGTCATGTCAGCTACCTACAGACAAAACTCGAAGGTAGAACCCGATGAACTGGCGATTGACCGCAATAACCGCTACCTTGCTCGCGGGCCCCGCTACCGTCTGGACGGCGAAGTCTTACGCGACAAGGCGCTGTTTGTCAGCGGAAGCCTCAACCCCAGAGTCGGTGGACCTCCAGTAAAACCCTATCAGCCTGAAGGCATCTGGAACGCAGTGGCCTACTCCGACTCCAACACGGCTCACTTTAGTCAGGACCATGGAGAAGCCCTGTATCGCAGAAGCTTATACACTTTCTGGAAACGTACGGCGCCTCCGCCAAACATGGTGGTGTTCGATGTGCCGTCTCGCGAAAACTGCAACGTACGTCGCGAAAGAACCAACACACCCCTGCAGGCCCTCACTCTGATGAACGATCCTCAATTCGTGGAAGCGGCCCGACAGCTAGCAGAACGTACTTTGACCGAGCACACAGGGTCCGCTTCAGAAAAGATCCGCCAAATATATACCTATGCCTTTGGAAGCGCCCCGATCGAAAAACACCATGAAATCTTAAAACGGTCCTACGAAACCTTTCACGATTCATTCAAGGACAGCCCGAAGGATGCACGCAGCTTAATTGAAACGGGAGACTCCTTCCCGAATCAAGATCTCGATCCCGTGGAACTGGCTTCCTTAACCATGGTGGCCAATCAAATCATGAACCTGGATTCCTTCATTAATAAATACTAAATTGAGCGTTTCAGCAGCAATGAACTCGCAGACACAAAACAACCAAAGCTTAGCCTAACTGTAGGAGGAGCTTTACGGCCCGATCCTTAGATAAACATCACGGCAAGGAAAATTATCCCAAACAAGAGTCACATTATAATACGAATCCATATTTCAGTTCTTCACTCATCTATAAGCAATCGGGGCATAAAGCCCCTCCTACAATTCTTTTCCAATGAACCCACTCGATCAATATGTCACCTACGAAACACGCCGGCAATTCCTTGGTAAGGCCGCCAAGGGACTCGGCATTGCTGCCCTGTCATCGATTCTAGGACCGCAAGCCCAAGGAGCCTCAACCGGCCAGCCGGCCCTGGGAACCGGGTTCCTGGGATCACCCCATTTTCCAGCGAAAGCCAAACGAGGCATTTACCTGTTTATGTCGGGAGCGCCTTCCCAGCTAGACATGTATGACTACAAGCCTGAGATGAAGGCGATGTTCGACAAGGATCTTCCAGATTCTATTCGACGCGGACAACGCCTAACCACGATGACCTCAGGGCAAGTCCGCTTTCCAGTAGCACCCTCTATTTACGAGTTTGAACAGGTGGGAAAGGGAGGTGCCTGGATGAGTGAACTCCTACCTTACACCAAAAAAGTTGCAGACGATATCGCGATCATCAAATCGATGTACACCGAGGCGATTAATCACGACCCAGCTATCACCTACATTCAAACCGGCAATCAAATCCCAGGCCGTCCGAGCATGGGAGCCTGGTTGAGTTATGGATTGGGGAGTTTAAACGAAAACTTACCCACCTTTGTCATTCTCAATTCCACCTGGACAGGTCGCAAGGAAGCTCAGGCGCTCTATTCCAGACTGTGGGGAGCGGGACCACTTCCTTCGGAGCACCAAGGAGTAGCCATGCGTTCCAAAGGAGATCCAGTACTCTATTTGACTGATCCCCATGGAGTCAGTCGAGATCTGCGCAGAAAGATGCTGGACGGAGTAAACGAGATCAACGAGGACCTGTACCATGAATTTGGGGACCCGGAGACACATGCTCGAATCTCACAATACGAAATGGCATTTCGTATGCAGAGCTCCGTTCCAGAACTCACGGATCTCTCAGATGAACCAGATTACATTTTTGATCTATACGGTCCCGATGCTAAAATACCAGGGACCTTTGCTTACAACTGCCTGATGGCTCGCCGATTGGCTGAGAAAGGCGTTCGTTTTTCTCAGATCTTTCACCGTGGCTGGGATCAACATGGCGTATTACCCAAGGATTTACCCAACCAGTGTAAGGATATCGACCAAGCGACCTATGCACTCATTACCGATCTAAAGCAGCGTGGAATGTTTGACGATACACTCGTTGTATGGGGCGGAGAATTCGGAAGAACTATTTACTGCCAGGGAACCTTGACGGAAACAAACTACGGTCGTGACCACCACCCACGTTGTTTCACGAAGTGGATTGCTGGAGCTGGCATCAAAGGAGGAACCGTCTACGGAGACACCGATGAATTCAGCTATAATATTACAGAAAACCCTGTTCATATCCGGGACTTGAATGCGACCATACTCAACCAGTTTGGCATCAACCACGAGACGCTAAACTTCCGTCATCAGGGTCTCGACCTGCGATTGACCGGAGTTGAAGAAGCCCGAGTGGTGAAGGAAATACTAACCTGATCCATAAGTATATCTGCCGACCACTCAGAATCAGCTGCCTCTAAACACTAAATGACTAAAAAGATCCTCACAGTCGCGAGTGCATTTCTTGCTATCGTATTCTTTGCCTTCCTGATATCCAACCCTCTAACAGGCGAAGAGCATGCCGGCATGCTTACTTTCATAGGACGCTTTCATCCAGTTGTGTTGCATCTGCCCATTGGATTTTTTGTGCTCTTAGCCATATTTGAGTCGATAACCCCCGTTTACGGAAAGTTCAAAGAGGCCGCCACATTCATCCTCATCCTCACCATTGGAGTCACCATTCTAGCCGTTTCCACTGGCATCCTACTCGCCTACGCAGGTGGAGCCAACGAACCACTGGTAGTATACCACATGCGGGTGAGTTTGATCCTTGGGATTCTAACCCTGGGATTAGGAGTATTGAAGCTGTACGGCGGGAAAGCTATTACGACTTTGGCCTATAAGCTAACCTTGGCAGCATGCCTTCTCATGCTATTCGTTTCCAGCCACAATGGAGGCTCTATCACCCACGGCGAAGACTACCTAACCAAACACATGCCGAACTCCCTTCGCACGATGTTCGGATTAGAGATAGAGGAAGTCAAAGTGGTTGCCTCAGTAGATGACCTGGAGGTTTACACGGATGTCGTTCACACCATTTTCGAGCAAAACTGCAACACCTGCCACAATCCAAATAAGAAAAAAGGCGACTTGGACATGGAAAGCTATGAAGGGCTTTTGAAAGGTGGCGAGATGGGATACTCGATAGCAGCGGGAGATTTAGAAGACAGTGAACTCTATTTCCGCATTACCCTGCCACATGATGATGAGGACTTCATGCCTACGGACGGAAAGCCACCGCTAAGCGACACAGAAGTCGAAGTCATTGGCTGGTGGATACAAGAAGGTGCTGATCCTTTAAAAACGGTAGGAGCCCACGACGATGTCCCTGCCAATATTTATGCCTATTTCCAATCCATCTTCGACTCCATGGTATCAGAAGAAGAGTTAGAAAGACGACGCATCGAACGAGAGGACCTGTACCTGGGTCTAACCCAACTACATGAAGAGATTGGACTCATCGTCATACCCATTGAATCGAAAGCCTCCGAATTCTCCATTGAAACCTTCGCCATTCAAAAAACGTTCGACGATTCGACGTTGGCCAAACTGGTGCCGTATGCGGACAAAGTAGTAGAAGCGAATTTCTCGAGCACGCAGTTAACCGACGAGGCGCTGGATTCCATCTTGAAGTTTGAGAACCTGCGTAGCCTAAACCTTAGCAAGACAAAGATCCAAGGGCAGCAGCTTAACAAACTGGTAGCTCTTAAAAACCTGGAGTCGCTCAACCTTTACGGCACGGAGCTCAGTTCTGAGCGAGTGAGTGAGCTATCTCAACTGACGCAGCTTAAGAACCTGTATCTGTTCCAGACAGAACTCTACGAAGAATCCGTCTTGGCCCAGCTAAAGGAATCACTCCCCAACTGTAACTTTGTCCTGAACTGATTACTGCTAAATCAGTCTAGAATCTTCAGCTTAATATTGCGGTAGTGAACTTCGCTATCTGGATCGTGAGCTTGAAGAGCAATCGTTCCACTTCCAAGTACGCGACCAGGCATATTCTTTGGACCTTCCCAGCCTTCTGGCTGTGTCCACTGAACCATGGTCTCTCCGTTAATTTTGAGCGTTACGGTGTCGTCAACAACGATGATATGGTAATCGAACCATTCCCCATCCGTAGAGGGTGCTTGGTCCTGCCAGATTTGGGCACCTGACTTGTCGACGCGCACTGTAAATTCGGGTTCTGGCTTCATCGCTACATAGATATTGGCGACTGCGTAAAGGCTTCCGGTTTTCTTGGGATCTTTGTGGGAGGTATTAACCTGAGCCTCAAAGCCTTGGTCGGGCCATCCAGCATCCTGATATTTAGTATGAAAATAAACGCCAGAGTTGGCATTCGCCATCGTCTTGGCCTGAAGCTTCAACTCGAAATTCTTAAAATTGGATCCACCGACTGATCCCGAATAAAACAGGTGTGAGCGTCCGCCTTTCAGGATCAGGTTGCCATTCTTTACGGTATAGGAATTGGGATTCTCTTTACTGGCAGTCCATCCTTCCAGGTTTTTGCCGTTGAAGACAGATTTCCAGCCTTCGTCATTTTTATGACCGGCGCCAAAAGCCAAAGTGGCTCCCGCCAGCGTTAGGGTAATAAGAGGTAGAAGTATAGACATTTTCATTGTGACCGAGGTCTAGAAGATCCGGTTACGTATTCCAATAGAAAAATCGACTGGTTCAACAGGACCTGCCCAAGGACTCATTGACAGTGATACCTTGGCCCGAAATACATTAACAGAGATGAAGGACTGGATTGAAGAACTGGGATTACAGCATTTGGACCATGAGTCAGGTCTTTATGTGGTGGAAAAGACCTCACATATCCAGGTCGATTCCAAACTCGGTTCTTCAGCGGCGAGTAATTGCATCTACTATGCACTGACTCGCGATCATCCCCAAAACCACCTTCATTGGTTAGAGCCAGACGATCACCACATTCTCATCTCAGGAGGACCGGCAGACTACTATCTATTCCACGAGGATGGCTCTGTTGAAAAGAAAACTCTAGGTTTGGACCTGAAAGCAGGACAACGCCCCATAATCGTCGCACCCGGGGCTTGTGGGAAAGCACTACGCCTGCACGACCCAGCGGATTTCCTTCTCGTTGGGTCGGTAGTAACTCCCGCGTGGAAACCGGAGCGAGTTCGTCTTGGAGGTGGTCAGGCATTTATAGATAAATACGCTGGTAAAGCTGAATGGGCCACCCGTGATCACTTGCGATCGCTTATAGGCCCCAACTGGAAAGCGGATTCCTAACCTGAACTCACAGCCGACCTCTTCGGAATAAACTGTGCAAACACGAGCGATACTAAGGCAAAGAATGCTCCCGCAAAGAAGATCGCTTGATATCCGAAATAGTGCCAGGCAAAGCCACCCATTAAAGGTGCAGCAACGGAGGATATGTGATTAAAGGTCACCCCCATTGAGAGACTTGGCTTCAAGTCTTCGGGCGGAGCAATACGATTCAAGTAAGTCGTCAATGCAATCCCACCAAAGAAGACCAAATTATCCACACAGTAGAGGACATAGAGCGTCGGGCGGTGTTCGATGAATCCGTATCCGAGGAAGACCAAAGTCAAAACGACATAGCTGATACTGAGCATCCTTCGTTCACCATGGACATCAATTAAGCGGCCGAACCAGGAGCCCGTCAGAAAAATCAGGAGCTGATTGATGAACATTAGAATAATGGTCGAGTGAATGGGCATGCCATGCACTTTGACCAACGCAAAGACAGCAAAAGTAATAAAAATCTGTTTCCGACAGCCCTGCAGAAATTGCAAGGTGTAGTAGAGCCAATATTTTTTCCTTAAAAGGAAGCTGCGGTCGACTACAGAGACTTTCTTTCGAGTAGCCCCAGAAATCACATAGCTACCGATCAAGCAAGCTACGCCCGCCAAGACAAACAAGCCTGCGTAGTTAATGTAATCGAAAGCAAACTTACACACGACAATGATGAGCAACCAAGCCAGGCCTTCAACCGCACGCAATTGTCCCAACGCTTTTCCTTTTCCATCTTCAGGGGAATACAGAATCCCCATACTCTGGCTCAATGGAGCCCAGGCATGAAAACCAATACTCCACACCACCGAAAACAGGGTAAACGCAACCACGGTTTCCACTTGCGAGAACATAGCTATTCCCAGCCCCATCAGCACCAGACAGATAGCTGCGGCAAGAGGAGGTGACAGCGCAATCATGATAGCCAGGAACACAAAGTTGAAAAAACCCGGCATTTCGCGGAACGCTTCAACGATTCCCAGCTCGTGCACCTCAATGCCCAATTCCTCAACCATGAAGTTGTGCTGCAAGGTCATGAGCACGCCAAAAAAGACACCCAACGAAGCAGTCGCTACTGCGAGTCGCTTAAAGTCGCTATTCCATCCAGCTATGGCTGTCCTAAAATCGAACATTCGGGGAATTAGGAACCAAAGCTTATTCCTGCACAAGCCCGGGTTCAAAAAGATCATGACCTCACAGATTATCCTTTTCCTCCCCGGAGGTTTAAGAAAACTTTGAAAGGCTCAAAGGGAACCTTGAAGCACGATAACACGTCATCGAGACCTACGTTTACCAAATGACCGAACAGGAAGATAATCAATCAGCCGCATTCAAGGCTGTTGAATCCCTCTACGAGGATCTCGGAAAAAACCAGGCCTTTTGGACAGTCATGACCTATCCCGAATACTTGGACGATAAAAACGAGGATGCCTTCTTCGATTCAGGAAAGGAAGAAGTACAGGCCCAGATCAATCGTCTGGCAAAACTGGACTTTCAGATTCAAAAAGGTCGGTGCCTTGATTTCGGCTGTGGAGTGGGTCGACTAACCAATGCCTTAGCAGAACACTTTGATTCAGCCGTTGGAGTCGATGTGTCTTCAACCATGATCGACCGAGCTAACAAAATCAAACGACAAGCCAACGCTGAGTTCGTCCTGAACAAGCGAGAGGATCTAGCTCAGCTCGAGGAGGCCACATTCGACTTTTTTTACAGCAATAAAACAATACAGCACATCCCCTACCCAGCCTCCAAGAATTACATCAAAGATTTCTTTCGTCTTCTAAAACCAGGCGGTTTAACCGTGTTTCTAGTGCACGATTGCTACCACCATGAGGAAGGCTCCCCTGGCTTCAACCTGGTCAAATGGCACCGGGAAAAAGTGCGTCCCTTTTTCAAACAACTGAGAGGTAAACCCCCAGTACAAATCCATCCCATCTCCAAACAAAACATTGAGAAATTCGTGACGGATGCCGGAGGTGAAATCTTGCACAACGAGACCGACACGCCCTATACTCGAAGAAAGAGTGGCAATCTGAGGACCTGGTATTGGGCTCGCAGAAAAACCTAATCCATAAACGCTACCATCCACACCGTCATGTTCCCCAATAAAGCTGCCTCTATTCGCACTGTTATTAGCCTTGTTTGCTTACTATTAATTGCTCCGTTCATGGCTGAGGCGAAAAATCCTTCCATCAAAGTCATGAGTTTCAACATACGAAACGGCGTGGCCAAGGACGGTGAGAATGCCTGGCCACTCAGGCAGGACTTTGTTGTCGAAACTATCCGTATGTTCGATCCCGACCTGCTCGGCCTGCAGGAAGTTCATGGCTTTCAAGCTGATTTTTTGAGAGAACAACTCCCTGAATACGGCTACTTTGGCGTTGCTCGGGAAGCCGACTTAACATCGGGAGAGTATGTCCCTGTCATGTATAAACGCGATCGATTCGAACCAGTAGACGAAGGGTACTTTTGGCTCAGCGAGACTCCGGAAGTACCGGGCAGCAAGAGTTGGGACTCGGCGCTGCCTCGACTTGCAACCTGGATTATGATCAAGGATCGAAAAAGCGGAGGCAACAGCATGATATTCGGAAACACGCACTTCGACCACCGTGGCACAGAGGCCAGACTGGAATCAGCCAAGCTGATCCGCAAACGCATTGACAGCGTGCTACCCGATATTCCCGTTATCGTAACCGGAGATTTCAATACCGATGAGCAACTCGATCCTTACGCAGCGCTCGTTACCTCAAACGGAGACAGCGGGGCTCCACTGATCGATACTTACCGAGTCATTCATCCTCAAGTGCGAGATCTGGAGGGAACTTTCAGTGCTTTTACGGGAGAACGTGCCCGTAATAGGATCGATTGGATCCTGACCAGTCAGGGTTTTGTCACACTCAACGCCACCATCAATTATACCCAGGAAAATGGCCGATACCCTTCAGATCACTACCCTGTGGAAGCAACGGTTCGCTTAAAATAGATCACGATAAATCTCCGCATCCTGTTTGTCGGCTGGACTTTTTTGTCAGTCGCCAACTGAATAGCTCTTACAAATTGGTTTACCCTAAATCCTATTTATTATGAACAAACTCGTTTCTTACCTAATAACCGCATGTCTCATCCCTGCCCTCGCCCACGCACAAAGCCGTATCGGCACGGGTGAGATGATGGATCTCTACAAACAATACTGTGCTACTTGCCACGGACAGAACATGGAGGGAGGTCAAGGAAGCTCTCTGATCGATGGTGTGTGGAAATACGGTGGATCAGATGCCGACATCGCCAAAATCATTCGCAACGGCGTTCCAGAAATGGGCATGATTCCCTGGAAGGACGTCCTAGACGAAGAGCAGATTCGAGGACTCATCATTCTTATACGAGAACAAAAATTGCTCGCTGAAACCACCGGTTTACTCGAAAAGGTAAAACCCCTGGGAGGTGTCTACTCGACAGAACTTCACAACTTTAAGATGGAGAAGATCCTGGAACTTGAAGGCATCCTTTGGTCTATCAACTTCCTCCCGGACAACTCCACTTTGTTAACTCAAAGAAGCGGTATTCTGTGGCACCTGAATGATGGTGTAAAAACTGAGGTCAAAGGAACTCCCAAGGTACATGCGGTCGGCCAGGGAGGTCTACTGGAAGTTACCCCCCACCCTGACTACGAAAACAACGGATGGATCTACCTCTCATTCAGCGAACACGTAGGTGCTAAAATTAACGACAAGGACGCTTCCATGACCGCGGTCGTTCGAGGACGCATCAAAAACAACAAGTGGGTAGATGAAGAAGAGATTTTTAGAGCTCCTCCACAATTTCATACGATTAAGGGAGGTCACTACGGCTCTCGATTTGTATTCAAGGACGGATACCTTTTCTTTGGCATTGGAGACAGACAAGAAGGAGATCCAGCACAAGACCTCACAGTGCCTCATGGAAAAATCCATCGTATTCATGACGACGGCCGTGTGCCTGAAGGAAATCCTTTCTACAATGACAAGGGCGCTTACAAAACAATTTGGACCTATGGAAATCGTAATCCGCAGGGCTTGGACCTTCATCCGCTCACAGGAGAGATTTGGGAAACCGAACATGGCCCGCGGGGAGGCGATGAACTCAATCTAATAAAACCGGGAGTAAACTACGGTTGGCCAGTCATCACTTACGGCATGAACTACGACGGCACCCCATGGACCGACAAGACACACATGGAAGGCATGGAACAACCCGTGCACTACTGGCTCCCCTCTATCGCCACTTGCGGAATTGATTTTTACGAAGGAGACAAATTCCCTGGCTGGAAAAACAACATACTGGCAACCGGAATGTCTGCAGAAGAGTTGCAACGCATCGTGATCGAAGATGGCAAGGTAACGCACATCGAAACACTGCTCAAAAAACAAGGCCGCGTTCGTGAAGTTACTTCAGCCCCAGATGGCTCCATCTATATCGCTCTCAATACTCGCACCCCCAATACCGGCGCACTTTGGCGTATGGTGCCATTGCCAGAGCCACAATGGACCAGCCTGTTCAATGGACGTGATCTTAGTGGCTGGGAAGCTCGCGATGGCAACTCCACAGTCCTGGTGGACGACGGAGCAATCGTTGCTCTCCAACAAGACACCGAAGCATTCACCTACCTGGCGACCAAGAAAACCTACTCCGACTTCATCCTCGAAGTGGATGTGAAAGTCATAGGTGATTTGAACTCCGGCATTATGCTGCGTGGTCAAAGTAATCCTAATTTCAAAGGAGGAAATCTGCACGGTTACCAAATGGAAATCGACCAGTCCGAACGACAATGGACGGGTGGGATCTACGAAGAAGGCGGCAGAGGTTGGCTCTACTCACTTGAAGGAAAAGTAGACGCTCAAAAGGCGTACCGCAAATCAGAGTGGAACCACTACCGGATAGAAGCTATCGGAGATCATTTTCGCACCTGGGTCAATGGGGTGCCTACACTCAACATGATTGATGGAAAAACAGCCGAAGGTGTTATTGCTTTTCAAATACACAAACTTTCAAAATCTGGAGGCGGAGGCGCAGTGTACATTCGGAATGCGAGAATTGTATCCGAAGATGCCGGAAATGGAATTCAAGGAATTGAGATTCCAGCAGTAGCCATGGACGCTGAAAATACATCGACCGGCGCAGAATGAGTTTAAAGATCTGCAGGTTCCTGGCCCTATTCCTTTCCCTTGCCACGGCCATCGCTTACGGAAAAGACAAAACAGTTCTCTTCCTCGCCGGTGAACCCAGTCATGGTTGGAATGCCCACGAATTTGTCGCAGGTAGCGAATTACTAGCTTCATGCCTCAACGAGGCCGACATCGGAGTTCAGGCAACAGTGAGCCAAGGATGGCCTACAGATTCAACCCTACTAGAAGATGTAGATGCCATCGTAATTTATACAGATGGTGAAGATCTTCACGTAGCCAAAGGCCAGACCGAAGAGCTGGAAAAGCTGCATAAAGCTGGCACCGGCATTGTCGTGCTTCATTACGCTCTGGAAGGAGCCGATCAAGAGATGAACGAATTCTACCTGGATTCAATAGGTGGCTATTTTGAAGTCGATTGGTCCGTTAACCCACAATGGGAACTTCGAGAAGTAACACTAGGGGATCATCCAGTGAATAATGGAGTGAGCCCCTACCTGACTGAAGACGAATGGTATTTTAACATGCGATTCCGCAAGGGCATGAAGGGAATCACACCCGTGCTTTCCACTCAAGCTACCGAAAATGAACTGGGTCAGGATGGCCCTCGTTCCGGCAACGCTGCCTTGCGCAAAGCACTTCAAGATCAAGTTCCTCAGCATCTGGCTTGGGTATCGGAAAACCGAGGTAAAGGAAGAGGCTTTGCCCTCACAGGTGGGAACTTTCATCATAATTGGTCACAAGATGATTTCAGAAAACAGGTGCTGAATGGCATAAGCTGGGCTGCCGGAGTTAAGATTCCAACTGAGGGCGTGTCCTCCTCTGTCTCAGGGCTCATTCGCTATAAAGCCATTAGCGAAGCTATCGCTCGGAACGACATCGAGGATGTAAAACGCCATCTGGAAAAAACACCGGATATTGTGAATACACCGGGTCGTTCCAAAATGACACCTCTTCACGAGGCCATCATGCGCAAGCGTCCCGAAGCGGCTTTGATGCTTCTGAAAGCAGGTGGTGATCCCAACGTTCTGACTTCCCGTAGCCAAACAGCAATGCACCTGGCTATCGATCGCGACTTACCCGTGGTCGCAGCCGCCATCATCAAGGTAGGCGTCGATTACGGAGTGCGCGATAGCCAAGGTTGGACAACCCTCCATTTGGCAGGGGCGAAAAATCGAAATACGATTACCAAATTACTCATCGATGGAGGTGCCGATGTGAAGCGACTAAGCGCAGCTGGAGGCACGCCCTTGCACGAAGCAGCAGTCGGAGGAGATGCTGAACTCATCAACATGCTTCTCGATGCAGGAGTCGACCCCTCTGTGGTTTCAGATCACAAAACAACCGCGCTGGACATCGCCAAAGAATACGAGAACGAAGTAGCCGTTAAAATTCTCAGTGAAATTTCTGAATAGTACTACGGGCCACCGGTTTAAGTGAGAGATTAAACCTACCGATGATAGAGATTAAAGAAACCGATCAGAAAACATTTCACGAATATTCCAAAAGCAAAGCAGCCCAGTCCGAAAGAGACCAGTAGTAGAGCAGCCAGGGCTCCCCATATGATCTTCTTCACCAAATGAATGGAGAAAATGATCAAGGCCAGTCCGATGGTAAATATACCTAAAGAACACATCAGGATCTTTAGATAGGACAGTTGATTCTCAGAATCTACCAGATCCATTAGGTAAGTAGTTCCAAACAAGGAAAGTAAAACAATGGATAGGCCGACAAGTCCAACAGCTGCACTAATCGCGGTTTCTCTATAATCCAGATGCCGAAGATCGAAGTTGGAGAGATTAAGTTTTCTAAAGGTAACAAACATACAATTACTAATTTTCAAACCGGTGTAGATGAATTCTATACCATCCGGAATTTCGAAGTAAGATCTCTTTAAGAATTAGCAACCGCTTAACAAATACCCTTAGTTTCAGAGAACGACCGCAAAGATGAGCCTCCGGATTGGTAACAAAGCGTAAAGAAAGGCACTCCCGCTTCGAATTGAAAACGATGGGGCCACTGAATTTCTGAAGTCTATTACAGTGCTTTGATGGAATCTATCTCAACCAACACACCCGGCTCACCCTGAAAAGATAATTTCAGTGATTGGATCGATCCTTTCCAATTTGGATTGCCAGTGAGGTCGATGCCATAGTCTTTAAATCCCTTGCTCTTTTTAAGGGTTATAGGGCCTGCGATACGATTAACTTCCCCAGCCTCGTTCTCAGCCGATAACCATGCCAGTACAGGGAAAGAAGCTTTTGCTTTAATTTCAAGCTGACCACTATTCTTGGCAGCATCTACATTGAGTCCCCCGCGAACAATAGAGCCCTCCCCATCGGGCAGATTAAAATCAAGATAGCCGAGGTAACCGGCTATGTTTGGCACATTGCCTTCGCCTTTCCAACCTTCAGTCTGCCAACCACCATTATCAAAAAGGAACTGAAGCTTACCATCGTTAGGGTCACGTCCAACTGCCTCTTCCCATTCACTCGATAGCCCATCACCATCGTGGTCGGTGCGCACTAACTCATACTCGGGATTTACGGCTGCCCACCTGCTCGTCGACTGTTCAAGCAACTCCTGAAGCTTCTCTTCACCTTCACCATGATCACCTTTAGCAATCCAGGAATCGAGTAACTCGCGGTGACGTTGAACTTCATCCGCAAGCTTTGGATCGTTTATTAGGTTCACCATTTGAGCGGGATCCTTTTCCACGTCATAGAGTTCTTCCGCTGGTCGCTCTCCAAAATAGATCTCAGCGTGACGCTCTGAAAGCTTACCTGCCTGATAGAGGTCATGAAAATCCTGATTGTATGGCTGACCATCCCGATACTGAGGTTGTAGAAAGATTCGATCGGTTTTGTAATTTCGCGTATAACGATAGCGCTCTGTTCGGATAGTACGAACCCGATCAATAGTATGGTCCAAGCGATCTTTTGCGGAGGCCACGAATTCGCGCGCCTTGAACCCCTTGCAAAAAAGATGCTGCCCTTCCCAATTTCCAGGTATCGGAATACCTGCCCAGGCCAAGGTCGTGGCAGAGAGGTCCAGCATGTCCACTAAATCATTTCGTATCTTTTTCCTGGGTACGTATTTTTCAGGACCATAGACGGCAAACGGAACGTGTAGTCCTCCCTCTGTTGGCATCTGCTTGTGTCTAAGCAGTTGATTGGCTCCGTGGTCACCAAAATAAACCACAATGGTATTCTCCCAAAGACCATTCTCTTTGAGGCCTTTTATCACGCCTCCGATAAAATCATCATCCTTCCGAATGGAATCGTAGTGCTCCGCAACCACTTCGCGCTGCGCGGGCGTATCTGGATAATCAGCAGGAACAACCACCGAGTCGCGATCAGTTCTGCGGTCCGCCGGCCAATTCCTTGTATTCTGTTTTCCACCTGCGGTTTGAATCTGTCCATAAAACGGTTGGCTCGCTTTGATTTTGTCCCAAGGAATCGGTTCACGACGTTTTTCGTCGAAGGTAAAGATCTCTTCAGTAGCCAACACGAAGTTGTAGTCGGTTTTACCCAGATTGAAGGTTGAATAGCCGTTCTCATTCATGATTTGAGGCAACAGCTTCATTCCATCTGGCAGGAACAGGGGTGCCTTTCCGCGAGAACTCCGGTGCTCATGTGCATTGAATCGGATCTGGTTCATCCCGCCCATAAGCGCCGAGCGACAAGCCGAACAAACCGGAGCAGGTACATAAGCCCGCTTGAACAATACGCCCTGATTCGCCAACGAATCGATATGCGGGGTGTGGCCTTTATTCACCTCGTGACCATAACAGCCCATCCAAGGCGATGTATCCTCGGCAAAAAGCCACAGAATATTGGGTTTATCTTGCGCCTGAAGGCCTACTATAAAACCGAAGAGAAGAACGAAGAGCTTAGGGTAGAGTGAGAACTTCATACCCAAACCTCGAATTTGGATAACAAATTGTCGATAACGAATCTCTTATTGCTGAAGCATTGACGCTTACCTGAAGATATTTCATTTGTATAAGCTTCATCAATCAGAACCACCCTATGAACCGAAGAGATTTTATTCGCACCTCAGCAATCACTGGACTCGCTGCCTCCACTTCACTCGACCCACAACTCATGGCCGCTCATCACAAGTCGAAGCGCAAATTCACGATTAACTTCGTCGGAGGCGCCCTGGGCATCAAAGCCGACCAAAAGCGCTCAATTGAATTAGCTTCAAAATACGGATTCGAATCCGTGGAAGCACAGTCGAGTTACCTCGCTGGATTGAGTAAAGGTCAGCTCAGCGACCTGAAGGGCGACATGAAGGACAAGAATCTGGTTTGGGGCAGCTCAGGTCTACCGGTTGATTTCCGCAAAGACCGAGCCAAATTCGAAGAGGGATTAAAGGAGCTACCACGGCTGGCAGCAGGATTGAAGCGTGCAGGTCTAACTCGGGTAAACACCTGGCTTATGCCCAGTCATACCGACCTTACCTACAATGAAAACTTTAAACAGCATACACGTCGCCTTTGGGAAGTGGCTAAGATCCTTCAAGACAACGATCTTCGCCTCGGCTTTGAATACGTCGGAACCACTACCCTGCTCATCCGGGCCAAGTATCCATTCGTCCATACTCTGGCGGAAACCCAAGAACTTTGCGCCGCCATCGGCACCACCAATGTCGGTTATGTCTTGGATTCATGGCACTGGTGGCAAGCAGGTGATAGCGCCGATGCGATCAAAAAGCTCGACCCAGCCAGTATAACGCTCGTCGACCTGAACGACGCTCCCAAAGGAGTTGAGAAACAGCAGCAACAAGATGGACAACGCGAGTTGCCCATGGCGACTGGAGTCATCGACCTCAAACCCTTTATGGAAGCTCTTATCCACATTGGCTACGAAGGCCCGGCTCGTGCCGAGCCTTTCAATCAACCCCTTCGCGACCTGGATGACGACGACGCAAGCAAGGCGACTATCAAGGCCTTGAAGAAGGCTGTGGCGTTGGTGGAGTAAGCAGCCGCAGAGGTCAGGTTTCAGCGGTCAGGTGTCAGTAATAGTTGCGACTTAGAGTATCACAGGCGTCTCACCGGTGTAATTGGGATCGGTGAAATATGTCTTTACATCCTGACTCCCGACACCTGAACACTGACCTCTATTTACCCAGCGCCGCTCTAACATACCGAGCGACTTCTTTCCCCTGAGCGGTGTAGCCTACTTCATTGAAGTGCACATTGCCGGGCTTGGTCCACCACTCTGGTTGGTTAGGTAGAGTAAACGCGTAAAGGTCATTCACTTCAATTTCCGGGTAGTCTTTCAATACTCGTAATGCTACCCGGTTGTAGCGACCAGCATCGATCACGTGACGACCCGGCTCTCCCTTTGGAACAGGAGTCGTGGTTGCGAAAATCAGCTTTGCATCGGGAGCGATCCGCACGAAGTAACCAATGGCATTTCGAAGATTAGCTTCATACTCGACCATCGAGGTAACCTGCTCCCCTTTTGCCTTATCCAGCTTATTCCCCTCTACATATTTCAAATCGTGCAATCCCACATTAAACTGAATCACGTCCCACTCAAAACCCCAATGATCCTTCATCGTCCTTCGAAGCGTATCCACTTTTTGGATTATCGAAGATGAGTCGCCCCCATTCACATGCAAGCGATAGACATTGGCCTCACCTGCTAATTCAGACCGCACCGTAGGCGTGTAAGCAATGGAGATCGAATCCCCATAAATAAAAACATTCGGCAAACTTGGGTCATTTTCGACGAATGCAAACGCCCCACGCTTTTTAAAGTTTTCACTCAGGAGACTATTCCAGGCTTCTTCAGCCGTTTCAGCAGATACTCCAAGGGTAGACACAAACAAAAGAAGGGTGAAGATTCTCATGATTTAATTTATTAGAGATGTCTGGAGACCAGCCCAAGCAAAACTTGTTCAAATATTTGAAGATTGCGGTGCCATCGCGGCCACTAAATAGTGATCTAAGCTACACTAAGGACCTTCAATGAAATTCATCTACCCCACCCTCCTTGCTCTTATTATCAGCGTTCAAATAATTGCCCAGAGCAATGGCGCAAACCAAGTAAACATCAAGACCACGCATATCGCCGGCTCTGTTCATATGCTTGAAGGTCGAGGTGGGAATATCGGGATTTGCATAGGAGAAGATGGCGTATTTATGGTCGACGACCAATTTTCTACACTCACAGAGAAAGTCGTTACGGCCATCCGAGGCATTTCAGGAAAACCGATAGAGTTTGTCGTCAATACGCATTTGCACGGTGACCATGTAGGAGGGAACGAAAATCTGGCAGCCATGGGAGTGAAAATAATTGCCCATGATCTGGTTCGGGATCGCTTGAAACACCGGACTGTTAATCGGCAAACAGGAGAACTGGGACGAGGAGCTCCGGATGCAGCCCTTCCCCATATTACTTACGATCGAAAGCTCACCTTCCACTACAATGGCGAGGAGATACACATCATTAAAATGTACCCTGCTCATACCGATGGGGATAGCATTGTTCATTTTACAGGTTCCAACGTCATTCATGCAGGAGACGTATTTCGCACCACCACCTACCCTGTGGTTGATTTAAATCACGGCGGAACCTTTCGCGGAACCCTTTCTACGCTCGCTTATATAATCGATATCGCTGATGACGATACGATCATCATACCTGGGCACGGAGTACCATCCTCCAAGGCAGACATCATCAAATGGCGCAAAATGCTCATGACCATCGCTAGTCGCATTCAACAAAGCGTAGATACCGGCGACAAATTGGAAGAAGCACTCGCCAGAAATCCAGGGCTTGAGTTCAACGACCGCTGGGCTGCGGAGCAAGGCTGGGCTTCGACGAGGACGTTTATGACGACGATCTATACTGAATTAAGCCAATAGAATTCTCTTTCAACGGATGTATCAATATATTCTTAAATTTACTAAAAGCACGAAAACAACCAGTAGTATTCGATCATCATGGAACTACGTTTTGATACATCCTCGGATCGACATGCTGAGTGTTCCTCCTTCAAAACTCAGTCACGCACACAAGTGCGCTCCCTCGTCTATCAGTCATCAAGCTCAACATCTCAATCCCGTGAAACAAGAATTCTAAATCGAAGAAAAATCGGACTCAAACAATGATTCGCCTAGTAATTTTTTACCTCTTAGCCAGTTCAACAATTTTTGGTGCCCGTGGCCTCATCGTAAACGAGCCAGAAGCATTTCAAGGGTATACGCTCTATACCCCGCTCAGATCGACTGAGACCATCCTGTTAAACATGGAAGGCGAAGTGGTTCACAAGTGGACGAGTAAACACTGGCCGTCCAATTCTGCCTATTTATTGGCCAATGGAAATCTTCTCCGATCAGCTAAAGTAAAAGGCAACCCGGTGTTTGGTGACCGAGGTCCCAGTGGAGGCCGTGTAGAGTTATTTGATTGGAGCGGAAATCTCATCTGGGACTACGTCTACTCCAATGATCATCACCATCAACACCACGATATCGAACCATTGCCCAATGGCAATGTGCTGATCTTAGCCTGGGAACACATCTCCAAAGAAGAAGCCATAGCTGCCGGTAGGGATCCCCAAACAATCTCCGACGCTGGGATTCATCCCGATACCGTCGTCGAGGTAAAACGCACCGGAAGAACTACTGGGGAAATCGTCTGGCGATGGAGCGCCTGGGATCACCTCGTCCAGGACATTGATCCTTCAAAGGACAACTACGGGACCGTGGCCGATCACCCTGAATTGATAAACGTCAATCTAAACAGTCGACCAAGAACCGACTGGATGCACACCAACAGCGTTGATTACAACCCAGTCCTTGATCAGATCGTGATTAGCCCACGCAGCTTCAACGAACTCCTTGTCATTGACCACAGCACAACAACCGAGGAGGCCCGAGGGCACACAGGCGGGAACGCCGGTAAAGGAGGCGACATACTCTATCGCTGGGGTAACCCGATGAACTACGGAGCAGGAACCAAAGCGGACCAACAGCTCTTCCAGCAACATGATCCACGTTGGGTTCAACCGGGACAACCAGGCGCTGGCAACATCACCATATTCAACAACCAGAGGGGACAATCCACAGGTGATTACTCCGCCATCGACGAAATCAAACCGCCTGTTCAGCGATCAGGAAGCTACCAGATTCAAAAAGGAAAACCATTCGGTCCCAAGTCACCGGAATGGACCTACATCGCTAACCCAGCCACCGATTTCTACTCCTCATTTATCTCCGGAGCCGAACGCCTTCCCAACGGCAACACCTTAATCTGTTCAGGCGCTGAGGGCATCTTCTTCGAAGTGACGCCAGAAGGCAAAACGGTATGGGAATACCACAACCCGGTCACCCTGCCACCAGTTGGACCTGAGGGACCCCACAGTACCTTCCGAGTCGTGCGCTATCGCTTAGGATATCCGGGAGTGAAGCTTAGATAGTCATCCGCCTCTTAGATCCCAAAAAATCTACCTCCACATCCTGCTCATGCCTTCCAACCAAAATAACAATCAGGATCGTGGCTGGCTAAGCTTCATCGGCCCAGGAATTCTTGTGGCTGCGATCGGAGTAGGCGCAGGTGATCTTACCGCGGCAGGCTTTGCGGGAGGAAAATTAGGTACCGCCATTCTTTGGGCGGTCATTATCGGCGCGTTCTTTAAGTTCGTGCTCAATGAAGGACTGACTCGTTGGCAACTGGTCACTGGACAAACTCTATTGGAAGGAATGGCCAGATGCCTCGGTAAATGGCCAGGCAGAATTTTCCTCCCCTATTTCTTACTCTGGTCATTTTTTGTCTGCGCCAATCTTATGGGTGGAACGGGCGTCACCTTGCACGCCATCTTTCCGTTTTTCGAAGATGCGTCCCAGGGCAAGGTGGTATTTGGAATCATCGCTAGTATCGTCGGCTTAATCCTCGTGCGTCGTGGGGGATTCAAACTCTTTGAGAAAGTGATGGGCGTTTGCGTCCTTCTCATGTTCGTCACCGTCGTCGTGAGCGCAATCATGCTCGCCCCTGATTTAGGTGAAATTTTTAAAGGCCTCTTTGTTCCGAGCATTCCGGATGCCAAGGATGGCGGAATTGCCTGGACCATGGCTCTCATCGGAGGTGTAGGCGGGACAGTAACCATACTGAGTTACGGTTACTGGATAGCGGAAGAAAAGCGCCATGGGATAAACCAACTTCGACTATGCCGATGGGACTTGGGTGCCGGTTACCTGGTCATCACCATTTTTGGCTTAGCCATGATCATTATCGGAAGCACCGTTGAAGTCACTGGCACTGGCGCACGGTTGATTATAGAAATCGCAGATTCCTTGGAAACTTCATTAGGCAAGATAGGCAGATGGGCGTTCCTTATTGGAGCACTGGGAGCCACCTTCAGCAGCGTACTCGGCGTATGGCAATCGGCCCCCTACTTATTTGCCGACCTATGGCGGTTGTTTGTGCAAAAGGACACCGACAAGGCATCCCTTACAGATGGCGTTCTTATCGACACGAATTCTAAACCCTATGTCATTTACCAATATTCGATAGCCATCATTCCCATCTTCGGTCTCTTGTTCGAATTCCGTGAAGTCCAAAAAGCCTACGGTGTCGTTGGTGCAGCTTTCCTACCACTACTCACGCTTGTATTACTTATTCTTAATGGCCGAAAAAAGTGGATGGGCAAACACACCAATCATCCCGTCACGGTCGTAGTCCTTTTGTCCATACTCGCATTCTTCGGCTATATGGCATGGTCGAGATGGATGTCATGAATACAAAATGGTTCATCGTAATTTTTAGTCCGTTAGTATTCTTATTCGGCTGCACTCAGTCCTCTCCACCACTCAAGCTTCATTGGGAGGAAGAGATACTGACCATCAGTGGCGACCAGCTTCCTGGACAGGAAATGAAAATCTGGTATCTTGAGGCTTACTGCCGTGACAATTCTCGAACAACCCACTGGGGTGAACACACCGTTATTGATCATGAGACTTATCTGATCTCAAGCAACGAAGCAGGCACTGAGATTCGACTTCAATGCAAGGTGGCCGATGGGCTCATTGTAGATCATGTCATTACGCCCACTCATGACGAAGTGGACATTCGCATCACAGCACACAATCCAACCAACGTTCGGAAGCTCACTGGGTTCAGCCTTGTGTTCGTGTGGGAGAATTTACCGGAACCGGCCCAGACCAAACCGAAGACAAATATGCTTATCTGGCCAAGAGCTTTGTATTTCTCGATGGGCAGTTATCTCGCATGCCCACGCGAGATTGGGCAACTGAGGCACGCTACACTCCTGGCCAAGTATGGGCTGGCCCCGGAGTCCCCAGAGAAGATGTAAATCCACGTCCCCTCCACCCTGATGTACCCAACAATGGCTTGATCGGCTGTTTTAGTTCCGATGAATCCATGATCTTTGCCATTGCCTTTAAGCCCTACCAAGAGCTCTTCCAAGGCGTCATCCGTTGCCTGCACAGTGACTTCCGACTAGGCGGCATTGAGGCGGGAGAAACATTGGAAATAAAAGGAAAACTCTACTTCGTTGAAAACGACCTAAATACTCTCCTCGAGCGATACCAAAAAGATTTTACAGATCAGTTCCTAAATCACTGATTTACACTTATAAAACTTTGTATCTGTGTTCATCTGCGTCAATCCGTGGTTAGGTTTAAGTTCTTTTTTCGAAAACGCAGATGAAAACAAACTAACACAGATATAATTGAATAATTAAAATAAGCTTCTCGTGAATCATAGCCTCTCTATCCGCCCCAATCAATCTGAGGACGAAGAACAACTCATCGCCTTATGGGATTCCTGCGGATTGGTAGTACCTCAAAACGATCCCCTCAAAGACATAACCCGAAAATGCGCAGTCAACCCAGAGTGGTTTCTGGTGGGTGAATACGACGGATCCATCGTCGCTAGCTGCATGGCTGGTTATGAAGGACACCGTGGATGGATCAATTACCTGGCGGCTTCGCCCCACCATCAAAGACAAGGGTGGGCGCGCACCATGATGGAACACGCGGAACATCTCCTCAAACAAGCTGGTTGCCCAAAAATCAACTTACAAGTCCGTTAAAACAATTCGACGGTCATCGAGTTTTACAAGAGCATCGGCTATTCAATCGATCCGGTCGTTAGTCTGGGAAAACGTCTCGAAGAGGACTCCCAGAGTTCTTCAAAGCAGGTCCCAAGAAAGGATTCTTAGGTGCAAACGACTAATTTTAAACGATGAACAAACCAACCATGATTATTGGAGCGAGCCCCAAGCGGATCGCTATGCCAACAAAGCGCAACAACTCCTCAAGGAGCACGGCCACACAACGGTGCCCATAAACCCGATACAGGAAGAAATCCTTGGAGATCTTGTTTTAAAATCTCCATCCGACTATCAAGGCGAGCTCGACACCGTCACTCTTTACGTTCGCCCCGAACGACACGAACCGATCCTGGACGAGATCATCGCTCTTAAACCCAAGCGCATTTTATTTAATCCAGGAACCAAGGATGCTGGTATCCAGGAAAAAGTAAGTAAGGCCGGCATTGAAGCCCTCGAAGGATGCACCCTGGTCTTGTTGAATACCGGCCAGTACTAATCGAGGGGTTTATTTAGCAGATTCGTATTCAAAAATCCCCCGGTCAATCATCCGGGACGCATACACCATCACCGGGATTAAGAACGAAAGCAGCCACCCCAAATCCGGACCCATTTCAACCAGCCATTGAAGGGACTTGGACTGGACTACTGCTTTCACATAATCGAGCACCACAGGAGTCAGCACATCCAGTTGACGCATGCAGAAACAAAATCTTATCGAACAACTTCCTCACTCAGGCCCATATCTCCACAAATAGAATAAGCTACACCACAGGCGGCAGATTTGTGACGATTAACCAATTCTGTAAACGCCTCTCTCTGCCCATCTATAGACCGTTCAACGAGGTCTGCATCCACCATTTTAGATATGTATCCGACTTCACCCATACTCCCTAGTGGTCATGAGAGAAAGAAATGTGACAACATATCCTTCGAATTCACTTAATAATCACTTTTCGGCAAACGACTTTATACTCCAATGGTCGGCTGAGATACTTCGAAACTCACCAGGCAAGAACCTGAAATGTGCCTTCGACATCCCGATAACAGATCCAATGAATATAAAAGCACTCATTATAGCCAGCGCCACTCCAGTTATGCCAACCAGGGGAATCATTGCAGAGCTCAGTCCAAACATCCACATGGCAACACCGGCAAAAATAGTGGACAGATTCTCAAGCTCTACAGTGCGTTCTCTTTCTGAATCCAACTCTTGCACCTGCCTGGTATTCAACGTGTGAAGAGACTTAAAACTGAATGGCTTGAGGGTAGGCTTTGGAGCCTTGGTAAAAGCCCTGGCGAGGGAGAGTAGCATTTTCTCAATGCCACGACCTCTTGAAGATTTCACCGTCCAAACAACCTCGTGAGTCGCATCCTCCACGTGTGTCGAATTAAACTTTTCCTCAACAAGGTTTGCATAAGCGGCATAAGCCTCCTCCACCGTTGACTCCTCTTTAAGAAATACCTGGAACGCTTGTTTAAAATCCTCAGCAATCATATGAGATAAAAGGTATTTAGCTTTTCGTTCGTTAGGCCAGCAAATTGCACGCACTTAATTCGAAGAGATGAGTCGTTGCCAGTCCCCATTCAACTCTCCACTATTACATCAATGGAAAAAATCATTTGGGGAATCATTGGCGTTGGTGACGTATGCGAAGTTAAGAGTGGACCCGCGTTTCAGAAGGCATCCAATTCGGAACTACGCTCTGTTATGCGCCGCAACGGAGAAAAAGCCAAAGATTTCGCAGAACGGCATGGTGTTCCGCGATGGTCCGACGATGCCGATGTTTTGTTAAATGACCCTGAGATCACCGCCATCTATATCGCTACTCCACCCGATTATCATTTGGAGTATACTCAACGCGCTTTAGCAGCCGGCAAAAACATCTACGTGGAAAAACCAATGGCCCGCAGTGGTGCCGAGGCACAGCAGATACTCGACCTGACAGAAGGCTCAAAACAGAAAGTGGTCGTGGCCCACTACCGGCGACGTTTGCCTTTGTTTGTGCGTGTCGATGAACTGCTCATATCAGGCGAGCTAGGCAAACCACGCCACGTTTCCTTACAAACGATCCAACCGGAGCTAGACCCACTCATTGCACTCAGTGAGGTCAATTGGAGAATGCAGCCTGAAATTTCCGGCGGAGGCATATTTCACGACCTGGCGCCGCACCAACTGGACCTCATCCTACAATACTTCGGTCCAGCTGAAGTCATTCAAGGTTTCTCTTTGATGCGAAATACCGACGGCAGTTGCGACGATTGTGTAAGTGGCCAGATGCGGTTCAAAGATGACGTACTTTTCCAGGGACACTGGGATTTTGCATCCGTCGATGGCACGATCAAAGACAGCTGCAAAATTATGTGCGACAATGGAAGCATCGATTTTAGTTTCTTTCGCAGCCCCACCCTGGTCGTAAAAAGCAACCATGGAATTGAAACCTCAAACTACGATCCACCACCACACATCCAACAACCGATGATCGAAGCCGTGAATGACTATTTCCTTGGTAAGGGTGAGAATCCATGCAGTGCAAAAACAGGCGTGCAAGTGATGGAGATGATAGATGCCTTCGTAACCAAGAGGTAATACAGAACAAAAAGACTGAAACCCTATGCAGCTCGTCTACTTCATCACCCATCCGGAAGTTGTTATCGATCCCGAGGTCCCCGTCCCCCAATGGCCATTGTCAGAAAAAGGTCGCATAAGAATGCAGCTCCTCGTCACCAAGCCATGGATACCGGCCATAACCTCGATCTATTCTAGTTCAGAAAAAAAAGCCATCGATGGCGCTGAAATTCTGGGCACAGCTTTATCCCTAGAACCCATTCAACTCGAAGCCCTCGGTGAAAACGATCGTTCCTCAACAGGCTTCCTCGCCAAAGAGGCATTTGAAGCCATGGCAACCCGCTTCTTTAATAACCCAAATGAATCGATCGAAGGCTGGGAACCAGCCGCGGATGCACAATCCAGGATATTCAACGCTGTCGAAAACCTCATAGAAGGAGACCAGTCGAATGGAGATATCGCCATCGTGTCTCATGGCGGAGTGGGCACCCTCCTACTCTGTCGACTTACAGGCGCCCCCATAAACAGATCGATGGATCAGCCAGGAGGTGGAGGCGGAAACGTGTTTTGCTTTGAGAAGGATTCTCATCGTCTCGTTCATGGCTGGCAGTCGATTGAAAGCTGTTAGATAGAGTAGCACAGGCATCTTGCCTGTGCATGCCTTTGAAACGAAAACAGGCAAGATGCCTGCCCTACTATAATTCTCTTACCCGATCGTAAGTATAATAACAGATAAACTTGCCTGCTAAACTCAATTCCGCCGGAATGACTTCATGAAAAACAAATTCAATCTCTGCGCCACCGCCCTTGCCTGCGTGGCCTTCCTCACTTTCCAATCAGCCTGCACGAAGACAGAAGTTGTCGCATTTGAAGTCATCGATGTTCAAGCCAGCGAAGCGGCCCAAAAACTCGAAAGTAAATCGATAGTCGCACTCGATGTCCGAAGTCCCGAAGAAGCGGCTGCCGGACACATTCCCGGATCCATCAATATCAATATTGCCGATCCAGAATTCGCAGCCCAAGTCGCAAAACTCGATTCGAGCAAGACCTACATGGTTCATTGTCAAGCCGGCTCTCCAGGCGGAAGAAGTCGCCAGTCACTGGAAGCGCTGGAAACACTCGGCGTTGGCAAAGTATATCACCTCGAAGGAGGTTTTATGGGCTGGTCAAATGCAGGCAATGAAGTCGCAACCAAGTAATACATTTTCAATGAGTGATTCTCCTACCGTAAATCTCGTCGAACAGGCCATCCGCGAACGCAAAACCTTAAAGGTCTTATCTGAAAAACAATACCCATTCGCATTAGCAGAGGAAGTGGTCGAGGCCTTACTCGAAGCAGCAAGCTGGGCACCCTTCCACCGTCCTGCCGCCAAAGAACATTGCGAATCCGACCTGTGTTCAAAAGTACCTTGGCGTTTCTATGTTTTGGACCGAGACAATTGCCGAAACCTTCGGCAAAAGCTGATCGACAAGGGTGACACCACCAAGATTCCCGCAATGCTATTGTCGGCCACCAATTTGATACAGGTGACCTGGCTTCCCAATCCAAAGAAGGAACCAAGCGATCAACTCTTCGATCCTACATTGGAAAACATGGAGCACATCGCAGCTGCATCTTCCGCCATTCAAAATCTTTTAGTCGCAGCCACCGCACGAGAAATTCAAACCTATTGGTCAAGCGGTGGTGGACTTAGAAAACCCGAGACGATGGAATTACTCGGCATACCTGAAGGTGAGATATTGCTGGGTTCCATTTTCCTGTATGGCCCCACCACAAAGTTCAGCAAAATCTCACCCGGTAAACTGCGCGATCAACGCGGAGATCTCAGAAGCTGGTCCAAGTGGGTGGAGTTATAGGTTTCACTTCTTCCTCTTGGTCTTCCTCTTGGCCCCCAATACCCTGGAATTACACAATTAGAAATGCCTCTGCAACTTTTGCGGCGCCTGCGGAGTTATTCATGTAACACAATTTCGATCATGAATACGTTGCTTCGCACCGCCTGCCTCTTTAGTTTATTAGCTGCCTCCCCCCTTTCCATAGCTGAAGAGAATAGTTACGACCCGTTACATACAGATAATGACATATCGATTGAGACGCTGGACTTCGTAATCAATGACCAGGATCGCGATCGCGATATCCCCATAAAGATCTACTTACCCAACAGCGATGAAGCCTCTACTGTGGTTCTGTTTAGTCACGGTCTTGGCGGTTCCAAAAACAACAATTCTTACCTTGGCAACCATTGGGCCAAGCGAGGTTATGTAGCTGTTTTTATGCAACACAAAGGCAGCGACGAATCAGTTTGGAAAGATGAGAAGCTGCGCAATCGAATGAAAGCCATGCGACAGGCCGCCAGTCTCAAAAACAGCAAGTTACGGTTTGAAGATGTACCCGTCGTTATCGATGCTCTTGAAAATTGGAACGAAAACAAAGATCATTCACTTCACGCCAAACTCGATTTAAAACACCTGGGTATGTCCGGGCACTCATACGGTGCTGTAACCACTCAAGCGGTAAGTGGCCAAACTGCATGGGGCGGCCGGGTCAATTACACAGACGAACGCATTAAGGCTGCAGTCGCTTTTAGTCCCAGCAGCCCACGCGGTCGTAATATCAAAGGAGCCTTTGAAAAGGTTAAAGTCCCCTGGATGCTCATGACCGGCACCGAGGATCACTCTCCCATAGGCAACAGCACTGTTGAGTCCCGACTCGCTGTATTTCCGGCACTTCCTAAAGGCGATAAATACGAACTCGTTCTCTTTAATGCGGAACACAGTGCCTTTAGTGAGCGTCGCCTTCCAGGAGATAAGGAAAAACGAAACCCGAATCACCACCAGGCCATCCTCGCTCTTAGCACTGCATTTTGGGATGCCTATCTCAAGAACGACAAAGAAGCGCTCGCGTGGCTGAAAAGTGATGAGGCTCGATCTGTTCTGGAAGAAAAGGATCGTTGGCAAAGGAAGTAACTATCAGCAAAGAGTTTGGAGCTTAGAGCGAAGATTTAAAGCTTCGTCCTCATGCTCCTACTCTTCCTCTTACTTCAATCTTCCTCTTCCTCTTACTCTAAGCACTTGCCAGCTGCGCTTCCAGCGCTACAGCTACATTCTCTCCTAAAATACCTGAACAGTCCGCTCGGCGATCGGACCCTAGAGCTAGTGGGAGATACACAGGCAAGATGCCTGTGCTACTTTATAAAGTCCTTCGATTACGCGTACAAACTATATTTTCCACGACCGGGACTGGCCAGCAATAGATTCGCCGCTGGATCATTATCAAAACGCTCGCGGCGTGCATTCCACTCAATGGGCCGCTCCAACTTGTAAGCCATATTCGCGAGTATACACATACTGGCCACACGATGGCCGGACTCGATGTCCATAATCGGTGTTTTGCGTGAGCGGATACAATCGAACCAGTTTTCAAGATTGATTTCATGGGCACGAACACCGCGATCGATCTCAAAGGGCATCCCGTTATCCTGAGCAAAAGCGGTGACCTGTTCATCCGGAAATACACGTCCATCACCACCACGCACAATCGTCTTTCCACGCGTACCATGGTAGACCGCACCAAACTCAAAATCGGCCGCCCGTATACCGGGTTGCTTCCAAGTGATCGTGACGTCGGGTTTTTCAAACGTATAGGCAACTTCGAAGTTCGTGGGGCAATCCCAGATACCTTCGGTCGGACGTTTACCGGTCGCTTCAATCCTACTGGGACCTGTGCGATCCAAACCCATAAACCAGGAAATCAGATTAAATACATGAGCGCCCCGATCCCGAATCTGGCCTCCGCCAAGATCCAGAACCCATCGGAAAGTCCGATGACAAATATCCGTATTGTAAGAACGGCTTGTAGCCGGCCCCAACCACATATCCCAATCGATATTCGGAGGAGGACTTCCCGTCTTAGAACTGTCACCCCCGACCGGATTATCATTATGCCAACACTCGACGTGAGCGATACGACCGATCTCCCCGGATTGTAAAAATGCACGCAGCGTTCCAGCCACCGGATGGCAACGTCCTTGGGATCCAACCATTACAATACGCTTGGTCTTTTTAGCCGCATCCACCATGGCTCGGCCTTCCTGGATGTATTTGCAGGCCGGTTTTTCAACGTAAACATCTTTGCCAGCTTCACAGGCGTGAATCATTTGCAAGGCATGCCAATGATCGGGGGAAGCAATCACCACCGCATCAATGTCCTTTCGTTCCAGCATATGGCGATAGTCGGAATAGATGTAGATATCATCCCTTCCAACGAGCTTGGCCGCTTTCTCGGCTTGAAGCGAATCCACATCACAGATGGCACCTACGTGTCCAGGAATGCTGCGGATATGCCCATTGCCTTTTCCACCAACACCGATATGACCGGTTACGATTCGATCATTCGCGCCAGGTTTTCCGTTGGCTGCCAACACTCCACTTGGAAGTATCATGGGAGCAACAGCAGCACTTGCGAGGAAGGCTCGTCTAGAAATGGATTTAGGGGCTACTGAAGAGGATGAACTTAGGGATTCTGACATGATCGTATTATAGGCAAACCGAATTCGATCCGTCCAGTATGTTTGTCAGTCTCTGGCAACTTCCGAGCTTGGAATTCAACACGCTCCTTGTTTCACTTCCAATCACCCTATGAACAGGCTCTAGACGTACACCCATCTTCCAGGCGTTATTGCTTTTCTCCTGATAGGCCTGAGTGGATTTTTAGGCCCCTTGAAGGCAGAGCACCACGCCCATACATTGGAATCAGGCAGCATCCAAGTCGGTGTGGGTCGAGTAAATATAACTCCTGATGAATCGATTCGTCTCAGTGGTTATGGAGGACGAACCAGTCTTCCTACAGGAGCAGCAGGTCAGCTCTGGGCCAAAGCAATCGCCATAGGTCAAGGAGAGGAAACCGTTTTGTTTGTCACGCTCGACCTGATTGGCGTTCCAGCTTGGTTAAAGAAGGAGGTCATTGAAAAGCTGGACATGCCGGAGGCTCAAATCGCTATGTGCGCTAAACACACGCACTCCGGTCCCCATTTAAAAAATGTATTGGGCCCCATTTTCATGGCCGACATTCCACCCGACGATTGGGCTGGGATCGAACGTTACTCAGCGGCCCTCGGAGCCAAAGTGGTTCGTGCTTGTCGAGATGCTTTGGCCAATCGCGAGAAAGGCCAACTTCACTGGGCTCAAGGAGAAGCCGGCTTTGCAGGCAACCGAAGAGTTCTTGAAAACGGGACCTGGACCGGGTTTGGAATTCAGGCCGATGGCCCCGTCGGCCATTCCCTTCCGGTTTTAAAAGTAAGTAACCAGGAGGACGAGCTATTGGCTCTGCTGACCAACTACGCATGCCATTGCACCACCCTGGGAGGAGACATGAATCAGTATCATGGGGATTGGGCCGGCGAAGTACAGCGCCTATTGGAAGAACGTCACCCAGGAACAACGGCAATGATCGCCATCGGTTGTGGAGCGGATGCCAATCCCAACCCACGAGGAAGCATGAACGAAGTTCTCCAACACGGAAAATCTCTGGCCGATGAAGTAGACCGAATCATTGGCAATGAAATAGTACCGAGTCCATTAGATATGCTGGGCTAATAGGGAAGCCGAGTTGCGAGTAACTGGTCCTACATATAGAGGGTAAGGATTGGTAGACTCAATAATCCAGCTCCTCATTACTCGCCTCACAGGAGATCTGCCAAGCAATGAGCTGAGACTTCATCTTCTTGACGACTTCAGGGTGTTGGTCCGCGAGGTTGTTTGATTCAGCAGGGTCGGCCAATAGATCGTAGAGTTCCCATTCCACCATGGGGGCAGTACCGTTGTCTGACCGTAGACGTTTTTCATTGGGGTTATGAACGAGCTTGAAACGGTTGTCGCTTAGGGAAGCCAGGCCATGTCCTTGAAAAGCGATGGGGCGTGGGCGCTCTTGGATATCGTCTTCAATAAGTGGCACGAGCGAAACACCATCGTAGGGGCGGGCATCCATTTCAGGTATCCGGAATCCGAGTACGTCCAGCACAGTAGGAAAGTAATCACTGGTAACCGCCGGAAAATCCGTTTCACGACCGGCCGAGACTTTGGCTGGCCATTCAAGAATACCAGCTACACGAACACCGCCTTCATAGAGTGAGCGTTTGCGTCCACGGAAAGGACCGGCACTCCCTTGATTGCGACCCTTGGCTTCCGGGTTTCCTTCGGGGCCATTGTCGGAGCAAAACCACACCATGGTATTGTCGGCAACGCCCCACTCTTTCAATGAAGCCCGCAATCGACCCATTTGATCGTCGAGTGCAGTTACCACGCCATAGTAGTGTTGTTCCCCTTCTTCTTCATTCGGATACATGGCCAGATACTCCGGACCTGCCACAACAGGCGTATGGGGAGCATGGAACCAGATGACGGTAAAAAACGGGGTATCGGCCTTCACCTGTTTTTCAATAAACGGAAGCGCCTTGTCCATGATGATACGGCTGTCACAACCGACCAGGCCTTCAGCAACGCCATCGACGATGTTTTTCCCATTCTCATAGTAAAGGACACGCGAATCAACCACCCCACCATGGGCATTGGCCGGATCGTAAGGATCCCAAGTGGATACCGCATATTCCGTGGCAAACCATTCGTCTGAGCCGGATGTACCAGGCGTGGAGTAATTTTCCTCGGGCTTACGGTTTTTCTTTCCGGAGTAGTCCTTGGTCATCGTTCCCAAATGCCATTTACCGAAATGACCGGTGGCATACCCTTGGGACTTCATGACCTCAGCCAAGGAGACTTCAGCATCCTTTAAGTGCCCCTGATTCGCCGTTGCGATACCGTAGCGGCTAGGATGACGTCCACTAAGGACAGAACCCCGTGTAGGGCTACACACGGGCGCGCCGGCATAGAAGCGATTCATCTTAAGACCGTTCGCGGCCATGGCATCGAGATGGGGCGTTTTAATAACCGGATGTCCGTTGTAGGCAACATCGCCCCACCCCAGATCATCGGCCATGACCAGAATGACATTGGGCTTACCAGCGGGCTTTGAAGCCTTTTCCAGGCCATCTGCGGCGTTTTGAGCGGATGATCCGCAACCAATGAGAAATAGAGTGAGTAATAGGCAGAGTAGACGAAACATAGCCTATTAAATGGCAGGATCGATTATAAATTCAACTGCCATTTGGAGAGAAGTGACCGTAAACCAAGATCGTGCATTCACCTCAGTGGTAGGGCGACCTCGCCGAGGGCGCTGTCTGAGAGTTTGCCTATGCTACTAAATCGGCTCGTGTTGGTGTCGCTGCGCTCGAAACGGCGATCGAGCCCTACCTCCTTCGAAAATTCGCCTCCCTCAAACGCTATCCACTAATCCTTCAGCTGCTTATCAAAGAAGTCGATGGCGCGCGCGGCTAACGATTCAGGACTTTCATCCGCACCACGAAATCCGTGGCCGCCATTTTTGACTTTATACAATTCAGAGTCTACGCCCGCCTTTTGTAGGGCTCGGTAAAGTAATTCACTTTGGTTATAGATCACCGACTGATCATTATCACCATGCATCAGGAGCATGGGCGGATCTGATGGGGATACGTAGGTAATGGGATTCGCTCGTTGCACTTTTTCCGGATGATCCTGGATGGGGAATCCCATAAACAACGACTCCGGTGAATCTGCGGCGTCGTGATCGATGCCACCTGTCACATCATTCATTCTGAGAAAGTCAGTGGGACCAAACCAATTGCAAACAGCCTGCACGGTGGGTGAAGCCATCTTGGTTACTGAATGGGTATCAAATTCCAATACATCGTTGGTGGTGCCAAGCAGTGCGACCAAGTGCCCTCCTGCTGATGATCCCCACACACCGAAACGATCCGGATCAATCCCCAGTTTGGGAGCTTTCCAACGCAGGTAGCTGATAGCCGCTTTGCAATCCTCAATTGCCGCCGGGAAGATTGCCTCACCACTGAGACGGTACTCGACCGAGGCCAATGCGTAACCGTGCTTGAGAACCTCAGCACACCGTTGAATGCCGTTCTTACTTCCACCTCTCCAGCCTCCACCATGAATCCAGATAATCAGAGGCAGCGGTTCAGTCGCCCCTTCCGGGACATAGAGGTCCAATGGCAGTTCACGACCATTCACCGTCTGGTAAACATTGTCTTTGGTTACCTTGACCCCTTCCGGGATTGCCGGCCCACGGCTCCGCTGTGCCTGGAGTGAGGTGAATACAATTAAAGAAAGAAGAATGGGTAATAATCGTTTCATAACTGATGGGAGTAGAATCAAAAACTCTGACCAAGGAAAGATGCAATGCCAACCTCATTGTTTTGTCCCGTCTCCTTGACTCACAATCGGGATATCCGTGGAATGCTTCGCTTTACCCCCATTCTTCAATTATGCGTTTAATTAGTCTCCTTCTTATCACCACGCTATCTGCTTCACTGACGAAAGCAAGGAATGAAATCTCTTCCACTTCATTTGAGATTGGACGTCCCACCATGGATGATAAATGCTTCGGTCATTACCCTAGCAATGAATCGATTACTCCTAAGCCTGACGCTATTACTGATTAGCACCGTTCTTGCAGCTCAGAACAGCCCTATTCGACAAGCTCAGGACAAGCCTAACATCATCCTTATCCTCACGGACGATCAGGATTACTATGACCTTGGTTTCCAGGGAAATCCGGAAGTAGACACCCCGAACCTGGATCAATTGTCGACGGAGTCTCTTGAGATGGGACGGTTTTATGTAAGCCCTCTTTGTTCCCCTACCCGCGCCAGTCTGCTAACCGGCCGATCTCACCAGCGTACTGGAATCCTACATACTTCTCGTGGAGCTACCCGTTTAGCTGATGACGAAACGACCATTGCAGAGTTATTGAGTGAGACAGGTTATAGAACAGGCATTTTTGGAAAATGGCACTTAGGAGATAATTATCCAAGTCGACCACAGGATCAGGGATTTGAAGAAACATTTAATCACAAATCGGGAGGCATCGGCCAACCACCGGATGAAGAAGGAACCTATTGGAAGCCGGTAGTTCATCACAACGGTAAGCGGGAGGTCCACGACCGATTCTGCACCGATCTCTTTTTCGATAAAGCGATCGACTATATGAATAAGGACGATAATCGGCCTTACTTCATTTATTTGCCGACCAATGTACCTCACTCACCCTTCGATGTAGACCCCGAGTATTACCAACCCTTCGTGGACCAAGGTATCGAAGAGAAAACAGCCCGCATCTATGGCATGGTTAAAAACCTGGATGAGAATGTGGGGCGACTGCTGGACAGTCTCGATCGTTCCGGTAAGGCCGAGAACACCCTGATCATATTCATGTCAGACAACGGGGGCGTAAGTCGTGCGGGATTCCAGGGAGCATTCCGTGGACACAAAGGAGATATTTATGAGGGCGGCATTCGAGCGCCGTTCATCGTTCGCTGGCCCGCAGGAATCCGAAGTACCGAAAAAATCGATACCATAGCTGCTCACTATGATTTACTACCGACCTTGGCGGCGGTCGCAGGCGCCGATCTTCCACCGAGCTTGGAACTCGATGGCAAGAACCTGCTACCCCTATGGCAAACGGGCGATGGCAACTACCTCGAGCAACGAACCCTATTCGTTCAGTTCGTAAAATCGATCGAGCAAGCACTCTACAAATGTGCTACCGCGATTCGCCAGGATTACAAACTGATCATCAATCCGGACTCAGCGTTCGACAGCGGTTTTGTGGCCGACCGATCAAAGAATCATTTGGAGCTCTACGACATCCGTAAGGATGCAGGAGAATCAGCAAACCTTAGCACCCCTAAACCTGAGATCGTGGAAGAGCTACTAAGCAGTTATGAATCCTGGTATGAATCCGTAAAAGGATCACGCAATATGCTACCAGGTCGCATCTTCCTGGATCCCCAAAAAGAAAACCCCGTCCATCTATCTCGCTACCAGGAAGGTTATCATTGGCACCACGATAGCTTACCCGAAGGCTGGATGCTCGACGTGAAAAAGGCGGGAACTTATCGCATCCATTTCACCGATAGCAAGAAATACCCTTTTTCGTTGGAGCTCTTCTGGCAACGCAACCGATCGGCGACCTTGATTGTAAAGTGGAAAGAGGCGCTACGTGCCATTCCCGTAACTATCGGTGATGCATTTGTAGATATTCCTCTAGAAGCGGGCGAAGGCAGGTTCGACATCTACTTTGTCCTGGGTGCGGATGATACGATGAAGAAAGACTGGAATTGCGATATCACCATCGAATACCTTTCCTATAAAAATCTATGACGTCCAAAACCTATCTAATTTTACTATCACTTCTCCTGAGCTCCCTTTTCAGTCAGGCAGCAGACCGCCCCAACATCATCCTAATGATGGCGGACGATCAAGGTTGGGGAGACACCGGCTACAACGGTCATCCCCATCTAAAAACGCCTCACTTGGATAAGATGTCCAAGGAGGGCATTACCTTTACGCGCTTCTACTCGGCTAATGCGATGTGCTCACCTACTCGTGCGAGCGTTTATACGGGCAGGCATCCCTATCGCACTGGAATTACCTTTGCCATGAAAGGCATGCTCGAGCCGGAGGAGATCACCCTGACCAAGGTGCTGAAGAAAGAAGGCTACACGACCGGACACTTTGGCAAATGGCATATGGGAACCTTGTCACCCAAGAAACCCGACCAAAATCGTTGGGGTGCTTTCATGGAAGATCCTGAACGCTATTACTGCCCACCCTGGGAACGGGACGTCGATGTGAGCTTTGTTACTGAGTCGAAGGTACCTACCTGGGATCCCATGGCTCATCCGGGAGGCATCAAGGAGAATTCCTCCGACGAAGAGAAGGCACTGAAAGGCACCAAATACGGAAACGAATATTTCACCGGCCCTGGACAGGTAGCGACCGAGAATGTCGATGGCGATGATTCGCGCGTGCTCATGGATCGGGCGATTCCGTTTATCGAGAGTGCAGTCAAGTCCGAAACACCCTTCCTTGCGGTCATTTGGTTTCATACACCTCACTCGCCGGTTGTGGCCGGCTCCAAATACAAGGAGATGTATTCCAACTATTCCGAGAACGAAAAGCATTACTACGGCTGCATTACTGCCATGGATGAGCAGATTGGCCGCCTTAGAAGCAAGCTCGATGAGCTGAACGTAGCGGAGGACACCATGGTCTGGTATTGCTCCGACAATGGCGCTGCCCGTCAAGGATCACCCCGGCACGTTGGAAGCGTCGGTGGTCTTACCGGATTCAAGCTATCTCTCCAGGAAGGTGGTATCCGAGTACCAGGACTCCTCGTATGGCCGGCCAAATACCCCAAACGAAAAACCATCACCACACCCTGCGTCACCACCGACTACTTCCCCACTATTCTGGCTGCCCTCGACATTCCTCTTCCCGATGATCGCCCTTACGATGGCATGAACATCTGGCCACTGATTGATGAACCCAATTGGACTCGCACCCAACCGATTGGCTTTCTTCACAACGGAAAGGTCTGGATGGATTACAAATACAAACTCATTTCCAAGAAGGAAGAAGAGTTTCGCCTCTACGATATCATCGCCGATCCAGCGGAGAAGCATGATCTCGCGGAAAAGCTACCAAACGTATTCCACCGCATGAAGGCGGAGTTCGAGCCCTGGCACCAGAGCGTCATGGCCGACCTGGAACGACTGGAAGCAAGGTAACGCCCTCCCTACAAAGCGCAGCTTTACATACTCGCTTTCATGACAAATCCATGACGGGAATATTTTCGAATTTTCCTTAATAAAAAACCACCAACTACTTCTTTGTCGGCACAAATTCGACTGACTCAGGCTGGAACGTCTCAAGATCCGGCAAGGTCGTCTTAACGCCTTCAGAAGGCACTTCTCTCTTTGTGCTCCATACAACGGTGTTAAGAATAAAGCGCCGGAGATCTTCGTTCAGCCAGTTTTTATAAAAATGGGGCATGGTAATTCCTGCACCGCGACCGGTATCCGATCGTTCGATACCCCAGGCAATAGTTTCATTCTTAGGCTCCTCGGGAGGGAGCATCGAAGTAGCCAAAGGAAATGCACCCTTCAGCATCTGATTATCCTCAGGCCCAAAGTATATATTGATATAAGGTTCTTCTCGCAGCGTGAAGGTGTCCCAACCACGGGCGGTCGGATGGGATGAGTTCGGCGCTTCGATCGAGGCATCGTAGTGGCGTGCAATCGATTGGTGATGATCGCACTTGGCAGCGAAGTAGCCACCCATCCAATGCAACAGCGGATGATCGCCATCCAGCCCCATATGCTCATTCTGCAATCCAACGCCATAGTGAACACAAACGATCCCACAACCTCGAGCCATCATACCAGCAATGTCATCCATCGCTTGATGAGATCCCTCTAGTAGCTCCCCAGGAAAGTTATCTCCGATGAACACGGTTGAGGAATAAGCATCCAGCGGTTGAGGAATCTCGGACCAGGCGTAAACGACATCCGCTTTAAACCCGGGGACATTTTCCATATTTTCCAGGCAGTATGCCATAAGACGTCCACCAGCAGCCACTTCATGAGTGCCGGGCTTATGGTTACTAGGGCCGACAACAATAAGTACCCGAGTTACCTCCTCAATTGATTCTTTACTGGAGCAACCAGCTATCAGGAATAACAAAACTCCGATTAGTATTAGTCTTAGTTTCATAAATTTATCGAGTTACGCTTCGTCCATTCTCGCGGATAGCATTTAATTCAGCGCGCATAGCAGCCACCTGTTCCGGATATTTGGAAATCAAGTTTGTTTTTTGGGCCAGATCGTCACTTAGGTTAAAAAGCCAAGCACCTTGAGGCGCTTCTCTCACATAGCCAGTGTGCTCATTGTACCATGTGGTAGGTTCACTGATTTCTCCAGTTTTTGCGTCCACCAAAAGCCAATCATCTTTCCGGAAAGCATATCCATTGGCATTCGTGTTGTGGACCGCGTGATCGCGGATCGGACCACTGGCAACACCAGTCCACAGAGGCAATTGGTTCAAGCTGTCATGCGCTACTTCGTTGGAAAGTTCAAATCCTGTAACTTCGGCCAAGGTGGCCAATAGATCCACCTGATGAATCAGAGAATCGGTAACGGCACCCGCTTCTACTTTACCAGGCCAACGAACGATAAAGGGCACGCGATGGCCTCCCTCCCAAATGTCGCGCTTTAATCCACGTAGTTCACCACTACTCCAGTGGTCATACTTTTCCAGCCGAGCATGGGCATATCTCTCGGGGCCGTTGTCGGCCGTGAAAATTACTATTGTGTTCTCAGCTAATCCATTTTCCTCAAGTGCTTTCATCACTTGCCCTGCAATCCAATCAACTTGATAAACAAAGTCGCCATAACCCCCGGCCTCGGATTTCCCAACAAACTCGTCGTTCGGAATAATAGGAGCATGCGGAGCTGTCAGTGGAAAGTAGACAAAGAACGGGGTATCCGCTTTTTGATGACTGATATACTCGACCGTTTTTTCAGTGATAGTGGGAAGCACATCTTTGGGATCCCAGCCATCCACCATCGGTCCTGGACGAAACTCCCAACTTCCTTCAGCCGTTTGCCGACCACCCATTTCCATTAGCGTGGTCGGAGCCTCGACGATCTTATCGTCCTGGACCCATGCATAGGGTGGGAAGTTAATGGTTCCATCGCCGAAGTAAGTATCAAAGCCCTGACTTAGGGGACCTCCTGAGACAGATTTATCCCAGTCAATATCTGACGGGTTATAAAGCTTACGCTTGCGTTCATAGATCTTCGGGTTGGCATCCGGTTTGATCGCGTCTTCCCAATTCCAACCCAAATGCCATTTTCCGAAACAGGCGGTCTTGTAGCCCTGAGCCTTAAACATGCGTGCCATAGTAAATTCACCTGCCTCAAAGGAGGGAGGTCCGAACGACTGGACAATGCCGTGCATACGTCGCCAGTGGTAACGTCCGGTCAGCAGCGCGTAGCGACTGGGAGTACAAATCCCCGAAGAGCTGTGCCCATCGGTAAATCGCATGCCTTGACTCGCCAATCGATCGAGATGGGGTGTGGGAATCTTTGAATCAGGATTTTGGACTCCTAAATCACCATGCCCCATGTCGTCAGCATAGATTATAACGACATTAGGGAGTTGAGGTTTTGCAGCCTCATCCTGATCAGAACAACCGACCAGAATAACAAATAAGATGGAAGGGATGCAAAAGGTCTTGGGCTTTATCATAGTATCTATTAAAAAAATGATACTACAGCCCGTTCAAGAGAATATAAAGGAATTAACCACGAATGGACACAAATAGACACGAATTTTTCCTTACTAATTGTTTTTAGTATTCGTGTTCATTTGTGTCCATTCGTGGTTTCATTTTAAATTATCACTTACCCATCCCAGTCATCCGTGCGGAACGAAGAAAGAGGAAATCCAAAGGTGTTAAACACGTTGCCTTGGACCCAATCAGTGAATCCGTAACGTACGGCCACTGGATTGGCGACCTTGTCGGAGGACACGATCATTTGCCCGTTGGGCGAAGGTTGCCCTTTCGCAGGATAAAAGACTTTGTCCTCTCCAGCGATTTCAAGACCGTTAATGGAATCGCCCTCAACGTAGAGACCATTTCCTACATTCTTAAACTGAAGGCGGACACGTCCTCGTTCGATCGTCATGGCCTCAAGACTTGGATTACCTTTTGGGAAACCTTAAACCCCATAAGTATTGGCCAAAGCAACAACAGCTAAACGTTCCCCCACAGGTAATTTGTATGGAGGGTGGATATCGTTTTCTAATCCGATATCCAGCGCGAAAATCATTTCCACATTGGGCATCTTATCAGAGACCTGTGACTGAGCCTCACGAACCAAGGCTGAGTTATCGCGTCCCGCAGGATAATCATAGGGTGCGATTTGCACAAAATAGAATGGGAAATTCCAATGCCCCAATAAGCACGCCAATCTTCAATCATTCCAGAGAAGAGATTTGCGTATTCGGCAAAGTTCACGGTATTGGCTTCACCTTGATACCAGATCGCCCCACGAATGGTATGAGGGATTAATGGGTGCAACATACCGTTGAACAGGTTGGACGGTTCGTGGTTTTCACGTGTCTCAACCGAAATCTCAGACGATTGTTTCATCTAATAATTGTTCTCCTTTGTGATTCCCATCGTCGCAAATTTTGATTTGGAGATCCAGGACTCTACATTGGAGCCACCCCAGGCATTTTGTATGAGCCCGATGGGCACATCTAAATAATCGTTTAATTCCTTACCGAACACATACCCCACCGCCGAGAAGGCAGCTGCTGTTTCATGATCGCTGGTGAGCCACTTGGAAGGATTATCTTTCGCTGGTAAAGACGCCGAAACACGAGGCAGCTGATAAAGGCTAATGTCAGGTCGCTTAGCTTGTTTAATTACTGAAAATCCATTTTCGACAGGCCCTCGAGCTTGGCCCCTGAGAGAGCGCTGCATATTGGACTGACCAGAACAAATCCAGACTTCTCCGAGACAGACATTTTTAAATTCCTTGGTTTCGTCAGCTTCGACGCGAACCCACTCCCCTGTGGAGGCATCACCGGTGGGCACATTGACACGCCACTTGCCAGCGCTATCGGCGCGGGTCCGGAATGTATCCTTTGTCCAAGTCACACGGACGGTGACTCGTTCGTCAGGTTCAGTGGTACCAAAGATTGCCACAGTAGCATTTCGCTGAAGCACCATATTGTCCCCAAATATTGCGGGCATGGTCAACTTAGCAGAGAGGGCTCCTGCAACCAATAAAGGTAGAAGTGCGAGGATGAGTTTTCTTGTATAAATAGGTCGGGACAAGTTTCCGTGTTTAAAATTCAGCAAGGTATTGGCAGTCAAAATCATATTCATCGAGTCCAAATACCCATTTTCACACAAAATTGAACCCTAAAAGAATGGGATATCCGACCTATTTCCATTGCACTGAAAGCTACCTGCGGCATAGACAAGCAATCATCCAATAAATGAACGAAATGCTCATCCTTATACCGATATTTCTAGTCGTATCGGCCATGTACGCTTCGGTCGGGCATGGAGGTGCATCCGGCTACCTGGCCATCATGGCTTTGGCGAGCGTTCCTGTGTTAGTGATGAAGCCAACTGCGCTTACTTTGAACCTGGTAGTTTCATTGATGGGAACCATATTGTTTCTCAGAGCCGGACACTTTGCCTGGAGACTATTCTGGATGTTTTCGATTGTATCGATTCCGTTCGCCTACCTGGGAGGACGAACAAGCCTGTCTCCCGGTATGTTCAAGCTTCTGGTAGCAGCGGCCCTGGTTTTTGCTACCGTGCGTTTGTTTATCATAGTTCAAGACCAGCAAAAGACAAAAGATCCACCCCTTTGGGCCATCATCGTTTCCGGCGCCATCATTGGGCTTTTCTCTGGCCTCATCGGTGTTGGAGGTGGGATTTTCCTGACCCCGCTCCTTCTTATTTGCGGATGGGCTAACATTAAGACGGCAGCGGCCGTTTCCGCACCTTTCATTTTCGTGAACTCGGCGGCAGGCTTACTGGGTCATCCTCAGGTCAGTGGCAATTTAATCGCACAATGGCCGTGGTTTGCAGGGACCGTGGTTGTTGGCGGATTTATCGGAGCACGCTGGGGAAGCAGTCTTGCCAATCCGAAACATCTGCGGCCGGTATTGGCGGCGGTATTGGTACTGGCGACCTTAAAGTTGGTGGTAAGCTGAAGCGGCACTGCGAGGACGCAGTTGCCCTACCTTTTCCCGCTCTTTGCTCCGTGCTCTCAGGCGATAAACGGTGCAAATACCTTGCGCGCTCTGGCGTGGGAAATCTTGTGGGCTTCCAAACCATTCATAGTGTGAGGCGTCTTTGCTTCCACAGCCTGCTCCATCGTAACCATGGGTGACAATCCTAGCTCGACTAGCTCTTTTGTCAGTCGCTCGTGATCAATATCCCCGTCACCGAAAGCCTCAGTCCAAACTCCGCCCTTGGATTGCCGAATATGGAGTTCAACGATGCGATCGCCGTAAAGTCTAACGATGTCATATAGGGCAACGTTCGAATCACCCGCACCTCGATAAGCCCAATGAGAATCCAAACACAGTTTGACATACCGTGGGTCGGTTGCCGCCAACATGTGATGCACCTCACGAGCACCCTCCCGGAACTCCGGATCGTGAAAATGATAAGCGAGGTGCATGCCTTCGGAATCGATGGCTTTTCCTAGTTCTTCTAGAGCATCCCGCTGAACCGCCAATTGTTCGTCGTTTTTGTTTTTAGGGCTTCCCCATTGAATGGGACTCGGATTGGTCACAACGACCTTGGTGCCCATTCGTTTCTTGGCCTTCTGAACCACCGACATCGCCCAATCCATAGATGCTTTCGATTTCTCCTTATCCCAGAGATCACTGTTCACATAAACGGACTGCATTCCAATCCCCTGCTTCTGCAGTTCATCGGAAAGCTCATCCACAAACTCCAAAGACTTGAGGTTCGGCTCAAAGTGATCCGCACCACTCTTCTTCACTTCTGAAATAGCTCGTGATAAATCAGACTCAAACTCACCGCCTTCACGGCGGTAGAAAGTCATCCAAGGATAAGTATTAGTGGAAAGAGGATGTTTTGTATCCATATTTTTGTGACTTGCTGCGCTCACATTTTGACTCGTTCCCGCTAACGCCATTCCGGCGGCCAAGCCACCAACGCCTTTTAGGAAACTGCGACGGTCAGATTTTGAAGAAGGTTCAGAACTCATAATCAATCATATTTACATACCTAACTATAAGAGCGAAAGATTTCTTTCAACTCTTTCTCATATGAGCCCTCTCACAATACTTGAATGGATAGTAGACCTCTGTCTGGAATTTAAAAAAAAACTGGCGGGCATGCTTAATTCTCCTACTAGCGCTATCAATAGTCCTGGTTATTCACTATTTTCTCGAAAACGAGAAAGCTGCATGGCCCTTGAGTATTGTAGTTTTCCTGGGGCTTAATTGGTACAGTTGGCTAGCCGAACGAATAATAAAAGAACAAGAGCGGCTCGAAGAAAAGGATCTTAATCCCTAAAATAACCAAGCATGCAGGGATCTTCCAATCTCGTCTATCCTGGTTCTTTAAAAAAATATTTGGTATTAAAGCGCTTGTTCCCAGGGAGGAAAAACCAAGCGGTAACCTTCCGGCACCCTTTTAAAATAGATACCTCCAGCTTCGTAGTACTCAATTTCTTTGTACCATACACTCGATGCCTGAGCCGGAAGAGATGCAGTAATAGATCCAACCGGTAATTCTGCCCAGACTAAACCGCTGCTTGTAATACAAAACAGCTCTCCTTCATCGATAAGGTATTCCTTACCAGACACCCATATTCTGGGGTAAGCGTCGTACTTGCTGCTTACTCGATGCGTCGTAACAGTCCTGGTTCTAGGTGCCACCACATAAGGATTTGAAACAACGACATATCCCGTATTCCGGGGACTATAATACCTTCCGCCGTGCGTGTAGTAAGTCAGCCCCCCGACGACACAGCCGGAGTACCCAATAGGTAAGGAGCTATAGTAACCGACGTAATGCCCACTACCGATACTTACACTAATCCTAGGTCGGGAGGAATAGCGGTGCCTCGAATAGCTATAGGATGGATACCGATGATAATTCGAATACCTGGAGTAACTTGGCCTGTAATAGCTGTGAGATCGGTAGCTATGGCTTCGATGACCGTAGTGTGAGCTACTTCGATTTCCATGAGAGGAATAACTCACACTCCAATGACTACGAGAAGCTGACGCATTTGAGGTAAACAAACTCATTGGGATCAGCAAGCCAGCGATTAAAACTACGGTTTTCAGGACAGGTGCTTTCATAATTCTACGGATTGAGGGTTATAATCTGAATATCCGTTAATCGGCCGAAATCAGAGGAAGTTTCAAATGAAACCCGAATTCCATCTTTTTTATGAGATTTCCTTATTTCTCAGGCTTTAGGCGTAACATAGAGATCGCCCGTTGAGGGTTGATCAGAAATCGTCGTCCATCCTCACTTTTATCCACACTTAGCTCAATCAGTTGCTTCACCTCCAAAGGACTTAAGTCCGGTTTGATCGCTAGTAATTTGCCTGCTAAGTTGGCCACGTTCGGAGCAGCCATAGACGTACCCGAAGATTTCATCCGCGTTCCCCCGGGCACATAGCTATCAACTTCAAAGCCACTCGCATGGGACTTCACATTCTTCCCATAGCTCGTGAAGCTGGTTTCATCTCCCGCCTGATCGACAGCTCCAGCCACCATAACATTGGGTAAATCGATCGAGGCTGGGATGTCCTTGGTAAAATCAACATCTACATCCGAATTTCCAGCGGCGGCTATAAACAAAATCTCCGGTGCGCCAGCCATCGCCTCTACCAGGCTGTCATAACCAATTTCAAATAAGATACGGGCAATCTTGGCACGCTGCTCCGGATTGTCCCCGACTCCATTTGCCTCCAAGGCTGCCTCAATGGCCGATTGGTTTCCTCCCCAACTCATATTAACCACGCGCACCCCGGATTCTCGAAAATACTGAACCGTCGAAAGCATGCTCTCTGACTCTCGTATAGCCAGTTCCAGAGTTGGTTTGTCAGGGATCATTTCATGCCCGAATGTAAGTCGAGCTGATAATATGCGCGCTGCTGGATTTCCCTCAGCTGCAATCCCGGCAACATGAGTACCATGCATATAATTACCAAACAAGCTGAGTGATTCGAAAAACGGTTTATAATCATCCTGACTCAAGTTGGAGATTATGTTTTTAATCTCCTTTGCTTCGTCCGAATCAATCGCCGCCTGCAAGTCACTCAACCCCTTTGAGTAAGCTCTATTCTTGGGGTAAATCTCCTCTTCGTCTCGCGTCAGTGGATATAACAAGGACCTTTCAGGATTCGCATATTTGTCCCAGGCGATGCCATGAAGATCATCGACCCACCCATTCTCATCATTGTCCTGACCGTCCAAGCTCTCACCGGTATTTATCCATGCTTGGCCAGTCGTCTTGAAAATCTCCATATCCACTCCGCTATCCCAGATGGCAATGACCACCGGACTCAAATTCTCTTCACCTGATAAATCGATATTCCGACGTTCCCAGATGTCTTCCTTTACCACACGATTCGCTTCAATGTAATTCCCTGAAACACTCACGATTTGCGGAGCATAAGGAAGCACATGATCCATCATGAGGACTATGCTGGCCAAACTCTGCACATCCCCCAAGGTCAACTCCTTGTTCTCATCGATGGTGACCTGCATTTGATTCTCCAGGCTCCCCAGATAGAGATTCCGGGTTAAGAACTGGAAGGTGCCGTTCATCTGCTCAATCGAGTCTTGAACCAGCTCCCAGGGAAGAGGATTCAACAATTCTCCAAACACTTGCTCAAATCGAGCGCTTGTCTCCTCCGAAGTTCTTTCCTCCGCCTCTGCCAAAACAGAGATAAGCGCTTCCACGATTAACCCAAAGGTCAGCTTATCCGCTGGCTTATCCTGCATTTCTCGAATGGACATGATTTTTTCCAAAGCTCCATCCAGGTTTGCATTGAGAAAATCCAAAGTACGGAGCGTTTGCATGTAAGCCTTCAAAGTACTATCATCTTGGATGTCGTATTTTAGGAGCTGGTCCGTGATCTCCTTTCCCAACTTCTCCAGATAAGGAGACAGTTGATTCGAGTCGTTGACTAAATCGACGGCCTTCCCCTCGAAGGGATACGATACACGCGGAAGCTGATCGGCTTCAGTTATGACGATTCTGTCTTTCGACTGAGCCTGTAACCCCAGGGTAAACAAGCACGCCGAACAGATGATAAGGAATTTGCGGATGAGAAAACAATTGCGGACAATCATTATGCGAAGGCTGTCGAGTCTAAGGTCGTATTTCAATCGGTTTCGACCGATCCGTTATTTTTCTCAGTTTAAGATGGGCCTGAATCAAATTTTGGCCCATACTGTGGTCATGAATGTGTTTTTGAGGCACACCCTTTTCACTGGGCTGTTTCTGCTCCTGTGCGTGCAGGCGTCCAATCATGCGGTTGCTCAAAAACCAAAAAAAGAACCCGACTGGAAAAACCTGCGTATGAAGATGGTTGAATTCCAAATCAAGGACCGCGGCATTAAAAACCCCGCAGTCATAAAAGCCTTACGTACGGTCCCGCGCCACGAATTGGTTCCTATCATTTATCGTTTGTCCGCTTACGAAGACCGCCCCCTGCCCATTGGGGAGAATCAGACGATCTCGCAACCTTACATCGTAGGTCTCATGTCTGAGTTATTGCAGGCCAAACCAGGTGACAAGATTCTCGAAATCGGAACGGGCTCCGGCTATCAGGCAGCGGTTTTGGCGGAAATGGGGCTGCAGGTCCACTCCATCGAAATCATCGAACCCCTCGCCAAGCGTGCCACCACCGATCTTAAGCGCATTGGTTACTTCGATGTTGAGGTGAGGCACGGCGATGGCTACCAAGGCTGGCCCGAAGAAGCCCCCTTTGACGGCATCATCATAACAGCCGCGCCACCGCAACTTCCCCAACCTTTGGTCGAACAATTGAAAACGGGTGGCCAAATTGTCGTTCCTGTTGGCCGCAACAATCAGGATCTCGTTGTCTACACCAAGCGCTCCAACGGAAAGGTGTCCAGAAAACGGATTATCCCCGTCCGTTTTGTCCCTATGACAGGACGTGCCCAGGAAGATCCGTAAAAAGATTGCTTGATAAAGTGATCATACGTTCACTTATTAGATCCTACTGCAATTTACTGCCTGAGCTGGCGGCCAACTCAACGCAGGGACATTTTAGGGTGCCTCGCGATCAATGGCTTTCGGGTAAACGGATCGCAGATTCCCACAATGACTCCCTTCGTCCACATAGATGCCGATGCTTTCTTTGCATCCGTTGAGCAAGCAGCTGATCCTCGCTTGCGAGGTATTCCTATGGCTGTAGGAGGACGCAAGCGAGGGATCATTGCCGCCGCTTCCTATGAAGCCAGACAACTGGGTGTCTACACTCCGATGCCCACACAACGAGCCCTACAAGTCTGCCCAGAGCTGGTCGTAGTATCCGGCAACTTTGAGATGTATGAGCAATTTTCCGATTGGATCTTCGGTATGTGCGAAGAGCTCACTCCGCTCGTCGAACGTAGCTCCATTGACGAAGGCTATATGGATTTCTCAGGCACCTGGAATTTGTCGCAGGATGGACTGATCACCAAAGTCCAGAAACTGGACAAAGAAATCCACGGGTGGTTGAAGATAACCATCTCCGAGGGAATGGCCACGAACAAGATTGTCTCTGCCGTGGCCAGCAAGCTCCACAAACCAAACGGATTTCTGGTTGTACCTGAGGGATCCGAGGCAGAGTTCATGGGTGCCCTCCCCCTTAGCCGCATGCCTGGTATTGGACCTAAGTCAGTAGAAGCCTTAAGATCGATCGGAGCCCAGCGTATCGAAGATCTCCTTACACTTGGAGCGGAACGACTACATCCTTTTCTTGGAAAAATGACAGATTCTTTCCTTCAACTGGCTCAGGGCATCGACGATCGACGAATCGTGCTAGAGCGTGAGCCCGCAAAGTCCTACTCTCAACAAAACACTTTCGCTCAGGACATGGGCGAAGAAGACAAGGTAATCAGTCATCTCATGACCATGATCGACGACGAGATGATACGCCTGCGCGATGAAGGCAAACAGGCGCGCACTTTCAGTGTCCGGATTCGCTACACCGACATGGAAGAATGCGAAACCTCACGAAGCCTCAACGAACCCAGCAGTCTGGAGAACGACTTCTACCCCTTTGTTTCGCCCATGCTCAAGAAGCTCTGGCAACGACGTGTTCACTTACGGCTGGTTGGCGTGCGATTCTCCCGCATCTATGACGCTTTCGAGCAATTGGAATTTTTCGACCGCAAACGTCAACGCCTTCGCCAACTCAGCCACACCATCGACCAAGTCAACGAGGCCTACGGGAAATACACGGTGCAGAGAGCCTACAGAATCGGCATGAATAGTCGCGGTGGAGGTAAACGACGGACCCCCTTCCATCCATAGACCTTTATTGCCATTCAAATGAAATAAGCCCAAGAACCGGGTGATTTAGCATTCACATTCTGCTCCACATATTTAGATTGGATACTCATGACTCCCAAACCGTTCAAATTAGCCATGATTCAAATGGAGGTGCGTGGCGGAGATCCAAAGTGGAACCTGGCACGTGCAAGAGAGCAGATCAGTGAGGCAGCATCTGAAGGAGCTCAGGTAATTCTATTGCCTGAATGCCTGGACCTGGGTTGGACCCACCCGAGTAGTCAGGTGATGGCAGAAGCCATTCCTGATGGACATCCCTGCACCGTTCTGGCGGCAGCCGCAAAGGAGCACCAGGTTTATGTCTGCGGAGGATTAACGGAGAAAGAGAACAAGCTGAATACTTTGGAATCTCAACCGAGGAGGTGATGCAAATTGGTCGTAAGGCCAAACTATTCACTCGCGAATTCCTCAAAGGACAAAGCCTCACACTTTACACGCAGTGGGAAGACGGACAAGGCACAGGCCAGCGATATTTCGCTATGGTTAACTCCCCGCAAGGCAGCCTGGTAGAGGTAGAGGCCCTAGTTCGGAATGGGTTGGCGCGTATCTACGGTTATTCGAAAGCGTGGCCGGAAGAGCCAGGCTTGGATACCTTTCGCCGTCGGCTTTGGCGTTTGGAAAAGGAGGCGAAACAAAGAGGTGTGGGTGCCTGGCGCTCCAACATCGAAGTCTGGGAATCCTTCGACTATCAAAAGAAACTGGCTGAACTCCCAGACCTGGAAGGAAAGCTAAATATCAATACCGCAACCAAGGAAGAACTCATACTGCTTCCAGGCATCGGGCCCACCTATTCCATCCGAATCATTGAAGCCCGCCCCTTCAATCTCATAGAAGACATCCAGACTATAAAAGGCATCGGCCCCAAAACGTTTGAGCGAATCAAGAATCGCATTTCAATAATCGACGAAAACTCTCAGTAAAGTCTTGGAATATAATCCCATTAAATCCGAGTTCTTGCTAGCCATTTGATTTGCATTCGAAGAGACAATGATCACTTTTCCTGATTCCCAATGAACATCGAAGAGATTAACCCATCACTAGCCACTTACTACTCCATTATTGTGGTGTTGGGATTCTTTTGCCTGGGCAAAGACTTGTTTTTCAAATCCAAGACACCCTCTCTTCATCCTGATGTTTCTCTTGAACCATGGAATATCAAGGGATTGGACATAGCCCTCATACCAACCTTCATATACCTCTTAGTATTTGGTACCGGGGCACTAACAGTAGAAGCCTACAAACTCCTATTGGGCACCGAAGAAATCGCAGACGCCCATTTCTTCATTTTCGGTTTCCCCATGCATCTAACCATCCTGGCTAGTCTGTTTGGGTTTTATAGATACTTTAATCTAGATAGTAATGTTCCGATAAATTCGATTAATTACGGCCCTATTCCTCTGATCGGAAAGTCCCTGTTCTACTTCATGGCAGTTATTCCAATACTACTAGGAGTAGGTTATGTGTGGCCGCTTCTATTGGAATTTTTTAATTTGCCCCAAGAACCACAGGATCTCGTCAACCAAGTAGCAGGCATGTCGATATCTCCCATGTTTTTGGCGATTGCATTCCTTGCCGTTGTATTGGCACCACTCTCGGAAGAGTTATTCTTTCGAGCCTTCCTATACCGCAGTCTCAAAGGCTATTTGAGCCCGACTATGGCGGCTTTAGTATCCAGCCTTTTATTTGCTGGAATGCACTTCAATTGGCACAGCTTTCTCCCTCTTTTTGTATTGGGATTCTGGTTATGCCGGACCTACCAAAAGACGGGCAACCTCTGCGTCCCCATTATTCTTCATGCTTTCTTTAACGGAAACACCTTGGTGACTTTGATGTTACTGGAATCATGAATCCATTCACAGATCAAGCAGATCAACAAGTTCAACACGTAGGCGAGCAAGCGCTGATCCGCCACATTGAGGAATGGCTGGGAGATAGCAACCCACCCTCCCCAGAAGGAATGGGAGATGATGCAGCCATCGTCCCCGCACATGTCGGTCAACGAATCCTAACCAAAGATTCCTTAGTCTACGGCAAACATTTCGATAAGACTGCATCAGCTGAGGCAGTGGGCGCGAAGTTATTAAAAAGAAATCTGAGCGACTTAGCTGCAATGGGAGCTTTGCCCGGTCAGGCTGTCCTCGCCTGCCTGCTGCCACCTACGACTTCCCTGCATTGGTTGAATGGTTTCTATAACGGGCTCAGAAATTGCGCTGAGCAATTCGAAGTAAAGATAGTGGGTGGCGATATTACTTCTACATTCCAGGACCTTGCATTTACCTTAACTCTTCTCGGTAACAGTGCGGAGAGAAACCTAACTCGGAAATCAGCAAAGAGCGATGATACTTTATGGGTAACGGGTTCCCTCGGAGGCAGCATACTGAAAAAGCATTTACAATTTACACCTCGACTGAAGGAAGGAGCATGGCTCATAAAGCAGGCGAGTGTCAGTTCCGGGATGGATCTATCAGACGGACTAGCAACCGACCTGCTTCACCTGTGTCCACCGAACTGTATCTTTGAAGTTGATACGGACACTATCCCGATAAGTGACGATGGCATCGCTTTAGCCAAAGAATCAGAAAAAGAAGCCATTGATCATGCACTTACAGACGGAGAGGATTACGAACTACTCTTCACGCTGAACTCTGCGGTAAACCCGAGTGATTTTATAAGGGATTGGAGTGATCAGTTTAACACGAAAATCACCTGTATTGGAAAAGTAATGACTCCAGAAACGGAAGAAAATCATCCTATCCGATACATAGGTTCTTATTCTCCCACAAGGGGACCAGGGCATGAGCATTTTAGATAAATTCAAATCGGGCATTACGACCCAGTCTCCAGAACAGACGCAGTCTTACGCAGCTGAGCTTGCCTCTGTATTGCCCATTAATCTCGCACTCAAACTGTCAGGAACTTTGGGTACGGGAAAAACAACCTTTGTGCAAGGATTGGCAAAAGCATGGGGCATCCAGGAGTCTGTAAAATCCCCCACCTTTAATCTGTATTCAATCTACCAAGGCAATCGGCAGCTAGTCCACTTGGACGCCTATCGACTCAATCATCCCTCCCAGGCAGAAGACCTACTTATCGACGAATTCTTAAAACCACCTTTTTGCCTGGCTATTGAATGGCCAGAGAAAGTCGATGGCTGGATGGATGAAAATACCTGGTTACTCGAGTTCGATATAGAGGATGACCATTCGCACACTATAAAACTGAGAACACCAGAATCGCTCTAACTCTTTGCAGACTTAGACTCACCTTCAGGTTCTTCGGAAGACTTATCTTCTTCAGAGTTGTCTTCACTCTCAGTATCGCCTTCTGAATTTGCTTCTGGCTCTTTCGAACTTTTGTCCTCAACCACTTCAGGAGCGTCAGAACTTTCGCTAGGCGCTTCAGTTTCTTCATCACTTTCGACTGTTTCAGTAACAGTCTCAGGAACAACCTCTTCAGCTGGAGCTTCAGATTCTGCAGGCACCTCAACAACGTCTGGTTCTGGAGCCTCAGCAACAGCTACTTCTTCCGCATTCTCTGTGTCCGATTCCTTGGCTTCATCCGGTTCAGCAGATGGAGCCGGTTCCTTGGATACCTCATCAACTGGCTCTGCATCCTCTTTGGGAGCTGAGTCAGAATCCTTTGATGGGGACTCATCAGGGGTAGCCACCTCAGCAGGAGATTCTATTACAGCGGCTTCGGGAGATGCTTCGGCTTTCGAAGGTTCTTTGGGTTTCGATTCCTTTGCTGCAGGTTTACCGGCCTTTGGAGGCACCACACCTTCTCCTGGAGCAGCAGGAGGATGTGCAAAAATAGTTCCATTAGAATATTCAGCAATGTACCCCTCCTTTAGAAGCCACTGAAAATCCATCGTCATGGCCTTGTGCTTCGCCTGCTGTTCATCCGTCAATACAACAGGCTCCTCTCCTTCTGCAGCCACCGTGGTAAATCTCAAATATTTTTCAGACAGGTCTTTCACAGCCATGCCACCATTCGCATCCAGGAATGTAAGCAATTCTTGGATCGCATCTGAGAATGATTCATTGGGTTCACGAAATCTACGCTTCACCGCACAGACATAGGATACACCCTTGGAGCCCTTCTTATAGAGAGCAAACTTCTTACGACGAAGGCGACCTCTTAAGAGATTCGCGGTATCCAAAGGAAATCGCTTTTGTCGTTCCCAGGAAAACTCAAGATTGGCCCTGAGTAAGCCATCTTTGACTTTGAAAATCTGAGAACCCTCAACTCTAGCGCTTTTCAATTCAAGTACCAGCTTATCAGCAAGGTTTGCTTTGATGAAAGCTCTGGCTGTTTCGCCGTCTTCAAAACCTCGTGCTTCCCCGAACTCCTCCTTCAAGGTGTAAGAGGTTTGGGTCTTCATTTTTTCCAGCCACTCAGCAATAACCTCCTCCTCAGTCACAGACTCGATCCGCGATTCGAATTTGGCGTATGGCATATTGGAAAGACGCGATGCATGGTGGTCAGCCATGATCTTCTGGATTCTATGAAAATTAGGAGGGCCTAACAACTCGCCCGTAAACCCGCATTTGCGAATAGCACTAAACGAACCGGACGGCGGCTCTACTTCCTTCATTTCAGAGGTAAAAAAGTGATCCAGGCAATTTGCGAGTGCATGCTGCAAAGCCGCATCTTTAAATTGGAATGGAATTCCATCTGCTTCGCTCACGTAGAGGCATGCTTCTTCATCTGGAGCACCTTTGGCATCAACAGGACGAATGATCATGTAGAATCGTTCGTCTTTCTCCAGAATCGTGCGGGCAATATCAAATAGTTCGTAGGTGATTGTAGAAATCCTAAGAGCCTTACAGAGTGCTTTGAACCCATTTTCCTCAGGATAAAAGGATACCTCGACCACCTTCTTTGGAATATCCGGACGTCCCTGGTGCCTACTACCTTGGCCCTGTCTGTCAGGTCGACCTCCCTGATCACGATCATCTCTCCGTGGTCCCTTCCGAAATCCACCGGGCTTAAAAGAACGTCTGTCTTTACGGTCAGAACGATCTCCTCGAGGAGGACGACTCCCACGGCCGGGACGCCGGTCGAAAGATTTTCCTCCGCCTCCTAAAGGTTTAGATTCACTCCAACTGGTTCCAAAATCAAATCCCTGCAGTGCACTCAGATCGATACCTGAGTCGCCTTCCGAAACAAAGGCTGGCTCTTCAGTCTTTTCCTCAACTTTCGGCTCAGCCTCAGCCTCCGCTTGTTTCGCAACGGGCTTCTTTGGGGCAGTTTCCTCTTCACTCTCTTCAGCTTTCACCGGCTTCTCAGGCGGTGAAGATGGAACCTCAGGTTCCTGCTTAGGTTCTTCAGCGGCGGCCGTTGAATCAGTTTCGGGTGGGAGTTCGTCAGAAGATGTGGGGTCCTTGTCCATAGGAATGAGGAAATTGTAGAGTAACCAAAAGGGGGATCTGCCTACTCGTACAACGCAAATATAAGGCCAGAATCAGTCGTTTGTTTGTAGTCGTTAAAAGAAGGCACCCATGAAAAGCGGGTCCTCTCCCAGGTTCGAGATTAAAAAGAAAAAACTTTTGTGACAATTTGGTTGCATGAGCTGAACGAATCTTACTTATTTCCCGTTCCTTTTTTTAGTATGCTCAGGTGGTGGAATTGGTAGACACGCACGCTTGAGGGGCGTGTGCCGCAAGGCGTGCGGGTTCAACTCCCGCTCTGAGCACCATCCGTCGCCGTAGTACCACCTAGGCGATGGATGCCCTTCGAAGCTTTAGCGAAGTAGGGCCAATGTTACTCCCGATCGGCTATGCATGGCACGCCATTTACCTCTCACTCTAAATGAAAAGGAGGCTTATCGATCCCAACTGTACGGCTACCTCGATCAAAGATAACTACTGCTCTAAACAACTGGTTCATAAGTAATTATAAATCCTCAATTTTTTCCCTCTCTAAATCATTGCGGGTAATTTGCTAATTTGAATTAGCAAATTGCATATAGAAAGTCGGAAGCAGGACTCCCTCAACATCTTCCCTACCCTTGTTTGATAACTCTGATTAATTGGCTCTTGGAGTAATGAAAGTCGTTTAGAACGAAGTGGGTAGTAACATTCAGTAATTGGGTGCGATTAAAAATCGCCCAATTAATCCTCACACTGCGATTCATCCACAGCTAGCAAATTATATCATCAGATAAGGTATTTTTTGGGTTCGTCAAAACCTTGCACTGAATTGCATATTTCTGCACCGTTTTTGGCAGGAATATGGCAGCCAAGTCGATGAGCTGGGCCGCTATCCCAAGCCCCTGACTCCATCGACGAAGTGAAGAAGTAAAAAAAAAGAGCCCAGCCATGATCCCTATATGAGGATCTGAGTGCTCATTTGTATGCTTAATAGACCAGTTAATATCCGTTTGTCCATTTTGCTTGTGAAGCCAATGATCTGTGAAATGAAAAGCATTGTATTTCTCTTGTTGCCCCTGTTGCTTACGACCTCGATGATCATCGCTTCCGACTTTACCGAGTACGAGGGCGATGTGACGGATGTCCAGCAGCTGCGCCATGTAGACCAACATCCCGATTCCTGGCGGGTTTGGCAGCCATTCATCACCCAATGGAAAAAGAACCACCTGATTGTGGCCTTTGGTGCGATGACCAATGGAAAAAAAGACATGGGCGATATTTTTGCCATGGTGTCGAGAAACGATGGCGATACCTGGGATGAACCGATCGCAGTATTCGATCACAACGAGAAACAAGGCGACATCCAATTTGGCTACGCGAATCCGGTGCTTTTCAAGCCGAGCGATCAGAATGTGGTTTGGTGTTTCGCTATGCGTTGCTCGATTAAGCAAGAGAACAGTGAGGAGTCCCATCTCGTCGGCGCATTTACTGCGGATGGCGGCCGCTCATGGACGCAAGTCGAATTGGCCGTGCATTACACGGGTCCACTGATCACGAATGCAGGCGTCGTGGAGACCGTCATTGACGGCAAGAAACGCTTTTTACTTCCCGCTCACCGCAACACGCTCGGATCCGATCCGCGCGGCAGCCGCGATCACTTCATACTGAGCAGCACCAGTCTCTTGGAATGGGAATTGGAAGCTTACATTCCTCAGCCCACCAAAGCCCGGGTTTTCCTACACGAAGGAAACCTCGCTCCATGGGGGAACGGGCTTAAGATTGTTATGCGCACCGCTAATTACGATGACACCAGTTTAACTACGGATCCCCCGAGAGCTTACTCGAGTGTCAGCACGGACGGCGGCCATACCTGGAGCGTAGCCAAAGCGGAACCTGAACTACACAATGCAAAGGCTAAGGGATTTTTCGATCAAGCGTCCGACGGGGGCCATATATATGTATACAGCGATGGACCTGCTCAGCGCGATTATACCTGGCCGGATTTTCCCCAAGGCGGTCGGACCTCACTTCGCTACAAAACAAAAGATACGGGATCTGAGTGGAGCGAGCAGAAGACGTTCTTCCACATGGGGGTCAAAAATTCATACCCCACGCTTTGCGAAGTGGCTCCTGGCGACTGGAGGGCTGTTTGGGACAGCGGCACGGCAACCCAGCCACGCACGCGGATTCTGTTTGGGAAACTCAAATTGCAGTAGATATGGCCTTTATACTCCGAATAACTTTGGGTTTCCTACTGGGCTTGACTGCGATCAGCCACGCGGGCAACTCCGACCGCCCCAATGTCCTCTTCATCGCCATCGACGACCTCCGGACCGCCCTTGGGTGTTACGGGGACGACCTGGCCATTTCCCCGAACATCGATCAGCTCGCCGCCAGCGGACGCGTGTTCACCGGGGCCTATACCCAGCAGGCGGTCTGCGGACCTTCGCGGGCTTCTATCCTGACTGGACGACTGCCCGATGAGACCCGCGTCTGGCACAATCGCAACAAGTTTCGCGACACCTTGCCGGACATCGTTACCCTGCCCCAAGCCTTTATGCGGCACGGCTATACCGCACTCAGCCTGGGCAAGATCATCAGCGGCAATGCCAAGGAGAAGGACGATGCATCCTGGACGACTCCGGCCATACTCCATAAGCCAGATTGGAAGAACTACTACCTGCCGGAAAACCAAGGTTATTCCGGCAAGGGCCCGTCCTACGAAAGAGCCGATGTGCCGGACGACGGCTATACGGACGGCAAGCTGGCCAATCTGGCCATCAAGACCCTGGAGGAGTTATCCCTGCAGGAAAAACCCTTCTTCCTCGCTGTGGGATTCTTCAAGCCGCACCTGCCCTTCAACGCCCCCAAGAAATATTGGGACTGGTATGACCCCGAGGCGTTTGCCCTTGAAGGCGAACCCAGGGAAGTGAAAGACGCCCCGGAATCAGCCTACCATTTTCACCGCGAACTGGGAGGCTATGTCGACATGCCCCGGGACGAGCAACTCAATGCCGAGCAAACCCGCATCCTTCGGCACGGTTACTACGCGTGTGTCAGCTATGTGGATACGCAAGTGGGGAAACTGCTCGAGAAGCTGGAAGAGTTGGGTGAGGCGGACAACACGATCGTAGTTCTGTGGGGAGACCATGGCTTTGCCCTGGGGGAAACACAACGCTGGTGTAAAGGGACCAACTTCGAGTTGGACACGCGGGTCCCCTTGATCGTCCGGATTCCCGGGATGGATCAACCGGGGATACCAACGGATTCCTTGGTCGAGCTTGTTGATCTTTATCCAACTCTGGCGGATCTGGCCGGATTGGAGACCCCCTGGCCGCTGGATGGCACGAGCTTTCGTCATCTCCTGGACAACCCTAATGCCCCCGGCCGCGACATCGTCCGCAGTCAGTTCGCCCGCCCCTTCAGCAAGAGCGAACCGGAAGTCATGGGCTATTCCATCCGCACGCCCACTCACCGCTATGGACGCTGGGTTGATTTCTCTTCCCGCGAGGTGATCGCGGAAGAACTTTACGACTATACCGATGTATCGAGCGTGACACCACGAGGAGACTACCGGATCGAAAACGCCAATGTTGTCGATGAACCTGCCAACTCCAGAGTCCTGGACGAGCTGCGGGCAAAAATGAATGAGCAGCAGGCCTTCGCCTCAGCAGCAAACGAAGAACCCTTCCTCAACAAACAAGTGCTGTTCGAGGAAAAAACAGACGGCTATTCCGTCTATCGAATTCCAGGCATCGTCGTCACCGCCAAAGGAACCATCCTCGCCTACTGCGAAGCCAGGAAATTAAGGGAAGCTGACCGGGGTGAAATTGAAATACATATGCGGCGCAGCACGGATGGTGGAAAGACGTTTTCACCGGCCAAGCAGGTAGCTCATATGGGTCCCAGGCTTCCGCGCAATCCTCATATGCCTGAAAGCAAACGAGGCAAGGACATGGGAGGTCCGGATGAGCAGACCGTCAACAACCCAATGGTCATCGCCGGTAAGGACGGTTTGGTGCATATGGTTTACTGCGTCGAATATGCCCGTGCATTTTACATGGTAAGCAAAGATGACGGACTCAGCTGGAGTAAACCGGTCGAGATTACCTATGCCATGGATCAGTTTCGGGATGAACTAGATTGGCAGGCAATTGCTTCCGGCCCGGGACACGCAATTCAGTTAGCGAATGGCCGATTAATAGTACCCTTTTGGCTGGCCACCTACGAAGAAAATGCTCCGCTGCGAAAAGCAACAAGCGTAATTTTCAGCGATGACAACGGAGCCAGCTGGCAGGCCGGAGACCTTGCAATCCGTGAAGGCGGAGAACCCAACGTAGCCCAGTTGGCCGATGGGCGGGTGATCATGACCGTGCGGAATTCACACGAACGCAACCGCCGTCTTGCCAGCTATAGCGACGATGGCGCTACGAACTGGTCGGAGCCTCAGATCGTGGAGGATCTTCTTGAACCCGGTTGCATGGCAGGAATCGTTGCCCACCAGGGCGCTGATGGTGTTCTTGGTTCGGTCCTTCTGTTTTCCAATCCTCACACCACCAAACGAAAGCACTCCGCACGACACGACGTTACCATCAAGCTCAGTCATGACGGTGGCCTCACCTGGCCAGTGCAAAAATTACTAGAGGACGGGCCCAGCGCATACAGCGACTTGGCAGTACTGCCAGACGGATCTATTCTTTGCTTTTATGAAAGCGGTGTGGACCCTCCCAAAATAAAACGCAATCGCGACTGGGCTTATGCCAATCTCACTCTAGCCCACTTCAACCTCGAGTGGCTGGGCCAACCCTAACACCGCTCCATGAAGTTAGACCTTATTCCCCGTTCTCTTCTCCTGTCAGCCATCAGCGCCTGTGTACTAGCCAGCTGCCTACTTGCGACCGAAGGAAGCGCTGAAGACAACCGTCCCAACATCCTGCTGATTGTCTCGGAGGACAATGGTCCCGAGCTCGGGTGCTATGGCGACCCCTATGCACGAACGCCTCACCTGGACCATTTGGCCACTGAAGGACTCCTCTTTCGTCGCGCCTATGTCGCCCAAGCTGGTTGCAGCCAAAGTCGCGCCAGTTTCCTCACCGGTCTCTATCCTCACCAGCACGGCCAGATCGGATTGGCGACTTGGAACTTCCGACTCTATCGCGAGGACACACCGAATCTACCCAAGAGCCTCCAGGCCGCAGGGTATCGCACGGGGCTCATCGGCAAGCTCCACATAAATCCAGCTTCCGCTTTTCCCTTTGATGTCCACCACATCACGAACGCTAATTTCGCCCGGGAGAATCTCGGAGATTATGCAAAACACGCGGAGACCTTTATAAACGGAGGGGATGCGCCCTTCTTCCTCAGCGTCAATTACCCCGACCCGCACGACCCCTGGATTCGCCAGGTCGACGGTTTGCCGGCAGATCCGCAAACCGGTGACGAGGTCAAACCCATGACTTACATGGGATTGGACGACCCGGCCATGCGGGAAATGATCGCCGACTATTACAATTGCCTCAGCCGAATGGACACCTTGATCGGCGATCTCCTTGCCGTTCTTGAGCGCTCCGGCAAGGCCGGCGATACCATCGTCATCTACCTTGGGGACCACGGCGCAGATATGCTTCGAGGCAAGCGCACCAGCTATGAAGGAGGCGTCCGCATTCCTTTGCTCCTTCGCTGGCCGGGACGAATCTCGCCCCAACAACGGGATGACCTAGTCTCTACCATCGACTTGATGCCTACCCTTTTGGAAGCAGCCGGGGCGATGCCGGTCCCTAACCTGCCGGGTCGTCCCCTTCAGCCCCTTTTCCAGCCTGGCACTCCCGCCTGGCGCACCTACCTGTTCACCGAGTATCACACTCACAGCGCGACCAGCTTCTTCCCTCAGCGGACCGTCCGTAACGATCGCTTCAAGCTGATCGAGAATCTCCTCTCCGGTGAGGTTCATCCTGACTACGAGTTCACGCTCACCAAGCTGGTCGGAGAGGCGAAGTTCAACGACCCTCACAAGTCCTTTGATCCTCAAGCCGTCATCGCGGCCGCCGCTGAGGAGGTCCGTCGTGCCTACGCTCTGATGCGACAGCCGCCCCGCTTCGAGCTTTATGATCTGAAATTGGATCCCTTTGAGTTTCACAATCTCGCCGACAAGCCCGCCCACGCCGAGGTTTTGAATGAGCTCCAACAGCAAATCCTCGCCTGGCGAGACCGTACGCACGACCCACTTCTCGATCCCCGAAACCTCAAACGGTTGACCACCGAAGTCCGTGCCATCTCCAGCAAACGCCAATCCCGAGAAAAACCTTGGAGCTATCCCGATTACTTTGATCACACCAACCTAACTAATAAAATAAATCGCTTAGAGGATTAATTCTTTGGGATTTACACAAAACATCCTTCCATAACGTCGTTTCTCATGCCTTTGACGGTTGATAGAGTTTCCGTAATTGATCAGACGGTAACCGTTATCAGGAATGGTATTCTTGATGGCGATTGGAGCGATTGGCTTCCTGGCGAGCGAAGACTGTCCAAGGACCTTGGGGTAGGTCGAAACAGCCTGAGGGCAGCTCTTAAGATCCTGGAAATGGAAGGGATGATTAAAATCATTAACAGACAAGGCGTTCGAATTACCAGGAATTCCTCCAAGCTAACCACGAAGAAAAGTCATGTCGTTGGAGTCCTTTCTCCCAGTCCAATCGAAACCGTTTATCCCAGAAAGATTCTCTATATTGACGCTTTGCGCGACCGGCTGGCAAAAGACGAGTATGTTCTGAAATATTACGATGGAAACCAATACTTCAAGACGGGTTCGGAAAAGGCTATTCAACGATTAGTTGAACAGGAGAGGTGCGATTGTTGGATGCTGGTGGCATCTAATAAAGCCGTCCAAAATTGGTTCTGTTTAAACAACATACCCTGCCTGATCGCTGGTTCCTGTCATCAGGGAATAGATTTGCCTTATGTAGACGTTGATTATCAGGCGCTTTGTCGCCATGCCGTAGCGACTTTGCGACGCTTGGGACATCGGAACATTGTTTACCTAACTCCTCCACCGCTACTGGCTGGAGACATTCGAAGTGAAACTGGATTTCTCGAAGGCATTAACGAACATTTTGAAGATAATCCAGCAGTAGGAAACATTGTGCATCTGGATTCCTCGGTTAATCGCATAATACACATAGTAAATCGGCTCATGAAACAGCGCTCCAAGCCCACCGCCATGCTGGTTAACAATGCATTCCAGTATTTGACGGTATTCAGCGCGCTCACCCAAAGGGGCTTGCGTGTTCCGAATGATGTTTCCCTGATATGCCGGGGATCAGAGTATTTTCAACGCTACCTTAGGCCCACTCCTGCCCGTTATGAGCAAAGCCCCATCCTGTTTGCCGGAAAGTTGTACCGCAACATCAAGAGACTGATCCACAATACCTCCACAAAGCCGAAATCCGTTTTGTTGATCCCCGATTTCGTGGAAGGAGACAGCATCTCGCATCGCGAAGCCTAACGGTTAAAGAATAGGGGGAGAATTAGCTTTTTCTTCTGGTTCCTTAATAGAACCACAGTGAAGCCCTTGAATCTGTGATTCGGAAACGCATGATTACGCTGGTAGATCGATTCAAATTGTCGCCAGACACTACCCCATGACATCGAAACAAGACTATTTATCGACATGAAGGTTATCCATTATTCATTAAGCGGACTCATTCTGGCCGCGGTTCTAGCCTGTGGTGAAAACATCCGGCCCAACATTCTGCTGATCACTTCCGAGGACAATGGCCCCGAACTGAGTTGTTATGGGGAACCTTATGTGCAGACACCGAATCTGGATAAGCTGGCGGAGACCGGCGTGCGTTTCGATCGAGCCTTTGTAACCCAAGCCGGTTGCAGCCAATCCCGTTCTTCGATTCTTACCGGACTTTATCCCCACCAGAATGGCCAGATCGGTTTGGCGACCTGGGACTTTCGGATGTATCAAAAAGATACGCCGAACGTCGTCCGCAGTCTTAAGGATGCGGGATATCGCACCGGGATCATCGGAAAGCTTCACATCAATCCCGCCTCCGCTTTTCCGTTCGACTTCAAAGAAATACCAACTGCCAACTTCGGTCGCAAGAAACTCGGTCGATACGCGAGTTTGGCAGGCGAATTTATGAAGGCTTCCGAGGATCCTTTCTTCCTCATGGTCAATTATCCGGATGCCCACCGGCCTTTTATCCCGCAAGTGGAGAACCTCCCAGAAAAACCGCTCACGGGAGCGGACGTAAAACCGCTCGCCTACATGGGAGTCGATCATCCCGACCTGCGGCAGCAAACAGCCGACCACTACAACTGTATGAATCGTTTGGATACGCTGATTGGAGATCTCCTGCAGAAGTTGAAGAGGAGCGGCAAATCAGACAATACGCTCGTCATCTATCTCGGCGATCACGGAGCCGACTTGCTTCGAGGCAAGCGAACCTGCCTGGAAAGTGGCCTGCGCATTCCGCTGATTGCTTCGTGGCCCGGCATAAGCAAAGCGGGTCAAGGAAGACGAGAGCTCGTCTCCACGATCGATTTGTTACCGACCATCCTCGAAGCGTCTAGAGTGGATGCGCCAAACTCTCTGCCAGGACGTTCACTGCTTCCTCTGCTAAAAGGTAAGAAGCCGGAATGGCGCCCCTACTTGTTTGCCGAGTGGCATTTGCACGGACTATTCAACTTCTTCCCGCAACGGTCGGTTCGGGGTGAGCGATACAAGCTGATTCACAACCTGGCGCCCCACTTGGAAAATCCCGAATTCGATTTCGTTATGGAACGTCACTTTCCAAAAGTAAGTACAAGCATCATCGAGTCCAATCCTGCCATTGCTGCCGGATATCGATCGATGAAACACGCTCCCGAATTCGAGTTATACGACCTGGAGAACGATCCCTACGAATTCAAGAACTTGTCAGGCGATAGAGACCATCAAGTCATCCTCGAGCGACTCAAGAAACAGCTTTTCGCCTGGCAGGATAAGACAAATGACCCCTTACGACATCCCGACGTGTTGCAACAGTACATCGATGAAATCATCACTGCCATTGGAGATGGAAATCCCAAAAAGAGTGCCGATTGGAAATGGCGGTATCCTGAGTACTTTTTCGAATCACACTAATACCTTCAACTTTACCCAAAGAATTAATCACCGAACTCGATGATCAAACGATACCCGCTACGATTCAGCCTCCTGATCTGCTCCGTTCTTGCACTTACTATTGCGAGCTTAACCCTTACGGCTACCGAACAACCTGTTGTGAGGTGGGCGATCCAGGACGAACCCGAATTTCGCTACCACTTTTTGGAGAAAACCAAGACCACCAACTTGTTGTACGCGACTCCGGAAACAGGAACCTTTAACCTTCACGGTTTCCTTCGCTATTATAAAGGCGTGCTCTTTGCTTCCTGGGATAACCAGGCGCGAGATGAAAATACGGCCGGGCAGCATGGTGTCTTTCGTTACTCAACCGATGAAGGAAAAACCTGGTCGAAACAAAAGCGATTATTTCCTCCACTCGCCGACTATGTCCCGGCCTCGGTAGCCAAGATACCCAAGCCATTTCAGACTTCCCAGGGCTTTGCCGAAGTAGATGGTAAATTGTATGCGGTGACCTGTGTCGACCGGGCTTTGAGAGAAAAAGTGTATCGCTTCAACGAAGTCTCACGCACCCGGATCGGCTTACTCGCTTGCGAGGTGCGTGTGGACGGAACAGTAGGGCCGGTCTTCTGGCTGTCCGACGAATCCCCAAAGCCGGAAACTGGCTATCCATCCATACCCGCCGGCAACCCTTCACTGGTTGCCAAGCTCAACGCCTATTTCAAGGAACCAGCCAACTTACCCCAGTTACTCTTTAGACCAAGACAGTGGCCTGATTCCGATGACGAACACCGCATGACTGAGCCTACCCAACCTTGGCGCCTTGACAACAGGACCTGGGTAAGACTTTATCGAAATCAGGGGACAGTTCACGCAACCACTCGCGCCGAGATCGAGGCCTCAAGGCCCCGTCGCCACTATGCCTCGTTCTCCTTTGATGACGGGAAAACATGGAGCGCGCCCACACGTACCAATTTTCCGGATACAGGGGCACGGGCCAATTCAGGGCAACTGCCGGACGGTCAATTCTATGTGATCAACAATCCGCTGCTCATGTCCGCAAGACAGGGCGGTAGGCAGATGCTGGCCATCTCCCTATCCAAGGATGGACTCATCTTCGATCGCATGGCGGTCATCAAGTTTGGTACACCTAGCCAGCGATACGAAGGCAAATCAAAAGGGGCTGGAGGTTTCCAGTATCCGCATTCCGAAGTGGTCGGAAAACACCTCTGGGTCATCTACTCGGTTAATAAGGAAGACGTCGAAGTGACTCGCATCCCATTGGCAGAACTTTATGCCATCGATAGCGCATCGCAAAGGCCCGTCTCCCATTAGCATGATTACCATCACCCTATATCCAGCTCTTGAGTATGCGACTAAGGAATAGACATGAGATCAGCTGCTGAGGTGTTAAAGACGAAAGAACTCCCTCCAGTGTACTTGGACGGCATAACCCTGGATCAGTCATGACGCCTGTCGACTGGATTATTGTATTTATCTACGCGACTTCGACGATCGTAGTTGGCTGGTATTTTGGTAGAAAGCAGAAAGACACAAAAGAGTATTTCATTGGATCAGGTAGCATGAATCCGATCCTGGTTGGCGTCTCTTTGTTCGCCACGCTTCTGAGTACGATCAGTTATCTGGCGATACCAGGAGAAGTCCTGGGTAAGGGTCCTGCCTATATGGCCGTCTACCTTTCCTATCCGTTCATATTCCTCACCCTGGCATTTGTGATTCTTCCGGTCTACATGAAGAATCGTGTCACAAGTGCCTACGAGTTACTGGAACAACGCCTTGGACTGAGTGTTCGCATGCTGGGCGCGGCGATGTTTCTCACGTTAAGATTAGTCTGGATGTCCTTGCTGATTTACATGACCGCCAAGGCCATTGCCATTATGATCGGCGCGGGCGATGAAATGATTCCCTGGATCGTTATAGTAACCGCGATCTTTGCCATTACCTATACCTCTGTCGGCGGGCTACGTGCCGTCGTCATAACCGACCTGATGCAATCCCTTCTTTTGTACGGCGGGGCATTAATCGTTATCGGCACAGTTACCTGGAAGATGGGTGGCTTCGCCTGGTTTCCAACTGAATGGCAATCGGATGTGTGGGACAAGCAACCATTGTTCAGTTTAGATCCGTCAACAAGAGTCACGGTCGCAGGCTCCATGCTGTGGATTTTCCTGTTTCTAGTATGCACTTCCATGGGTGATCAGGTCTCCGTCCAGCGGTACATGTCGACAAAGGATGTCAGAGCCGCGCGTAAAGCCATCGCCATGCAATTGACCACCGCCTTTGTTGTTGGATCGACATTGGGCGTTGTTGGTTTGGCACTGCTTGGATTCTTCCAAGTAAGTCCAGATTTATTACCGGCAGATGGCTCCGTAAAATCTCAAGCTGATCAGCTATTTCCGCACTTCATAGCGGCCCAACTGCCACCGGTGGTAACGGGCTTGGTGGTCTCGGGCCTCTTTGCAGCGGCCATGTCCAGCATCGACTCAGGCGTGAATTCGATCACGGCTGTCGTAATGACCGACTTCCTCGACCGGTTTGGACGGAAACCACAGTCGGAGAAACAGCATCTGCACGTGGCGCGCAGCCTGGCCATCGGAATCGGTGTCATCGTTGTCTTAATCAGCACACTTGTGAAGTATGTCCCTGGCAACTTCCTCGCAGTCACGAACAAGACGACCAATCTGCTAACAGGACCCATCGCACTGTTATTTATTTTTGCACTCTTTGTGCCCTTCGCTAACGCGCCTGGGGTTTGGATCGCAACCTTGGCCAGTGTCGCGGCCGCGGCAATTGCGGCGTTCTCCGGAGTCCTGTTTGGGCCTGATCCGATTACAGGTATGGATCCAATCAGCTTTCAATTAATACTTCCAACCGGACTGATTGTGGGCCTGTTGGTCGGCCTTGTAGCCTGCAAATTGTTTTCCTGGACTAAAAAAAGCTAACGGAATCTTGGAGTGGTCCTGGTATTCATCCTCTTTCATACATCAACACATTACGCAGAAAAAATTATCATGAGAAGAAGCAAAACTCTCGCCCGCATGCGCAAGGGTGAAATCATCCGCACATGCGTGCTTGGACATTATATACCCGCATTCGTCTGCAACGCAGCTCGAGCGGGTTACGATTGTATCTGGCTCGATCTGGAACACAGGCTTTTCTCACCTCGCGAGGTCCAGGCGCTCCTGGCCTACTCGCATCTTTATGATATCGATATCATGCTCCGGCCCCCGACGCTGGAAAAGATTGGCTTGTATCGATACCTTGAGGAAGGCGCCGCCGGATTGCTCGTTCCACAAGTGTCCACCGCCGAAATGGCGAAGGAGCTCGTTGATGCCGTCAAGTTTCCCCCCTTGGGTGAGCGGGGAATTGACAACAGCGGTTTGGACGCTGACTTCCAATATCACGATCCGGATGAATTTGCGGCCTGGGCAAATCGAGAAACATTTCTTTGCGTACAGATCGAGACGCCGCTTGCCGTTCGCAATGTTGAATCCATTGCCGCGGTCGAAGGAGTGGACATGATCTTCGTGGGACCCGCAGACCTCGGGTTGCGGTTACGGCAGAGCGGCGAGATGACGCTTGAGCAGGCGTGGGAAACCGTGGCTGCCTCCTGCCAGAAGCACGGAGTCGCTTTCGGAGGCCCCACGCTATTGCCGGAGGATTTAAAACGGCGTGCTCAGCAGGGAGCGCAACTGCTGGTTGCCAGCGCAGAATTTAAAAGTTGGTCGAACGGGTTGAAGGAGGATTTCCGGAAATTCGATGAAGCAACATGAACCTATAATAGGAGGAATCAGACTATGAAGATGATTATTGGGGGACAAAATGTCGAAGCGAGCGATGGCGCGGTTCAAGAGGTAATTAATCCCGCCACGCATACGGTGGTCGATACCGTACCCATGGCAACGACGGAGGACATAGACCACGCTTTGTTGAACGCGCGGAAAGGCTTCAAAACATGGGCACAAGTACCCCTGCATAAAAGAATAGAAACCCTGTACGCCTTCGAAGAGCTCTTTAAGGAAGCCAGAGAAGACCTCATCAAACTGGGCATGGAGGAAATGGGAAAAACCGAAACCCTGGCCGCTGGAGAAATCAACGTGGCCACGCTCCTAATCAGGAACTTTTGCGAAGCCGCCCGCTCGCTGGGCGGCGAAACATTCGCGCCAGGAAACCATCCCATCGCAGAGAACGATCTGGTCCTAACTGTTAGAGAACCCTGGGGAGTCGTCTTCTGTCTACTCCCGTTCAACAGCCCCATTTCGCTCTATGTTCAGAAAGCAATCCCTGCACTGCTGATGGGCAATGCCGTGATAGTAAAACCGGCCTCCGATACCCCGCTTTGTAATATCGTGATGACGGAACTGCTGTTGAAAAGCGGCGTTGAACCGAACGCTGTGCAAATCCTCACTGGCAGTGGCTCCAAAGTCGGCAAATACATTGTGGCGAGTAAAGATATCGATGTGGTCAGTTTAACCGGCAGCACGGAAGTCGGCATTCAAATTGCCAAGGATTGTGCTGAGCATTTACACCGGGTGTCATTGGAGCTGGGAGGAAATGATGCATTGATCATCCTGGAGGACGCCGAAATGGATCTGGCCATCCACGAATCTTTCTGTGGGCGGCACGTGCATGCAGGCCAGATATGCTGCGCAAGCAAACGCTTTATGGTGCAGAACTCGATCCGGGAGGAATTTACCAACCAGCTTCTGGAGAAAATCAAGGCCATCCAAGTCGGAGATCCGAATGACGAAAATACGACCTTCGGACCCGTTACTTCCGAAAAAGCGGCGATCGATATTGAGCGGCAAATTCAACATTCAGTCGAACAAGGAGCACGCCTGCTGTTTGGCGGCAAACGTTTCAACCGTACCTTTATTGAGCCGACTCTGCTGACGGATGTTACTCCCGATATGGATATCGCCCGGGATATGGAAATATTCGGACCGGTTTGGCCCATTATCGGCTTCGACACCATTGAAGAAGCCATTGAAATAGCGAACAACTCCATCTACGGGCTCTCCGGCGGCGTGATGACACGCGATCAGGGGAAGGCCATGCAAATTGCTCGAGCCCTGCAGACGGGATGCTGCGTATTCAATGGAAGCGGCCTTTACCGCTCTGCCGACCAACCCTTCGGCGGGTACAAAATGAGCGGCATCGGACGTGAGGGCGGACGATTCACACTCGAGGAGATGAGCCAGCTAAAAACACTCGTATTCAAAAACCAATACTAATGCTTCCATCGGCAAAAATCGTCCAGGCAGGTGACAAAACCTTCCTGTCATGCATTGCCCGCCAATAGCGCTCCTCATGAATGTCATCGACAAATTTTCTCTTGCTTTCTCGCTGATACTCCCGGTGACCGTGAGTCTGACAGAGGCGGTTGCCCAACCGGTTAGTATGCCAGTGGTCGAATGGACGGCTGGAGATGCGCCGGATCATCGATATCACTTTCTAGAAAACGTGAGAACCACAAAGCTTTGGCGTGGAACCCCGGAGAATGGAACGTTCAGCCACCACGGATTCCTCGCTTATTTCGAAGGAGTTCTCTTCGGCTGCTGGGACAGTCAGGCCCGCGACGAAAATACTTCGGGCCAGCACAGCATTCTCCGGTTTTCGCTAGACGACGGAGAAACATGGTCCGAACCGAAGGTCTTGTTTCCGCCGCTTGCCGACAACGTGCCCGCTTCCGAGACGGAAAGCCCCAAACCCTTTCAAACCTCGCAAGGATTCGCCGTGATCGACAATCGACTCTACGCCGTCACCTGCGCTGACAGGGAGTTGGAAGAAAAGGTTTATCGTTTCAATGAGGTATCGCGGGTCCGGATCGGATTCCTAGCTCGAGAGGTGCGAACGAATGGATCGCTCGGCGATATATTCTGGTTGTCTGATAAAGCTCCTAAAGCAGAGCCCGGCTATCCTGCTCGTCCAGTGGGAGATCCTTCTCTTGTTGAAAAGTTCAAGGCCTATTTCAAGGAGCCGGCCAACTTGCCACAGCTCCTCTTCGGCCCCAGACAATACCCGGATTCAGATGATGACCACCGCATGAATGAACCGAGTCCGCCTTGGCAGCTCGCCGACGGCACTTGGGCGCGGTTCTATCGTGACGGCGGCAGCATCCACGCTCAATCCCGCGCCGAGGTGGATGCATCGCGGCCTCGTTGTAATTACGTTTCCTTTTCCTTTGATGGGGGCAAAAAATGGACAATCCCTACAAGGACCAATTTCCCGGATTCCGTTGCCCGAACCAATGCCGGGAAGCTGCCGGATGGCCAGGTCTACGCGATCAACAACATCCTGCCCATGACGCCACGCCAGGGCGGTCGCTCCATGCTTGCCATCTCGTTGTCTCGGGACGGTCTCAATTTCGATCGAATGGCCGTCATCAAGTTCATAGCGCCGCCGCTAAGGCACAAGGGGAAATTCAAGGGGGCTGGGTACCAGTATCCACATTCGGTTGTGGTCGGCGATTCCCTGTGGGTAATCTATTCAGTAAACAAGGAAAATATGGAAGCAGTCCAAATTCCTCTGTCGGAGCTCTATTCCCTTAATAGATCCTCCCTGAGATCCTTCGACCCCGAACCTGGTTATTTCTTTCCCGCGTCCATCCCTTGAACAACTACCGGAGCGGATAAACACCGAACTAATTTTGTATCCACCCATTCGTTACAGCAATATTCTGCCAATGACAAAAGACACTACTGAACACGACACCGGCCCACCGCAAATGGTAACGCTGGAGAGGAGACAAGACGGGGTGGCTATCCTGACCCTGAACCGTCCTCCATTGAATTTATTTAACCGCGAAATGACCGAGATGTTCGATCAGGCATTGCGTGAAATCAAGGATGATCCCTCGATTCGAAGCTTGGTTGTAACCGGTGCATTAGGCGGTGCGTTTGGAGCTGGATCGGACATAAAAGAATTTCCTGAATATATCGAGACCGGAACGGTTATTGAGAGAAAGCTTCGCTATGAAAACGAAGTCTTTAATCGCCTCGACGACTTGCCTCAACCGACTGTCGCCGCAATGCAGGGAGTTGCTCTCGGCGGAGGATTTGAACTGGCTTTATGCTGTGACTTCAGGATTGGCGAAATGGATATGAAGATTGGCCTGCCTGAAATTAAGTTAGGGGTATACCCCGGCGCCGGTCTTATACGGCTTCCGCGTCTGATCGGTGAATCTCGCGCCAAGGAAATGCTTCTCCTTGGCGATTTTATACCTGCAGAACAGGCGCTGAGCTGGGGACTTCTCAATAGGCTGGTGCCGAAAGAAAAAGTCTTCGATACGGCGGTTGAGTTCGCGACCGAATTGGCAAACAGACCGGCAAAGTCCGTACAGATCATGAAAAAGGGAATACGAGATTTTGAGGGCAAGTCCCGGGATGAAGTGCTGGAGGCAAGCCTGGCTATGAGTGATGAAGTTTTCGCGACCGAAGATGCCAGAGAAGGCGTCGACGCTTTTTTCAATAAAAGAGCTCCGAATTACAAACACCGTTAAATACAGAAAGGACGAAAAGATGCTACTTGATGGGATGAAGGTTATCAGTTTCTGCCACTACTTACATGGACCGGCGGCAACACAGTATCTGGCGGATATGGGGGCAGACGTTATCAAGATTGAACCTCCAGGCGGACCGCTCGAGCGCAAGTGGTCGGGGGGCGATTCCTTTGTCGATGGCGTAAGCAGCTTCTTCCTTTCCGCCAACCGGAATAAGCGCAGCATTGCCATGAACCTGAAGCATCCGGATTCCAAGGAAGTCATTCACCGCATCATCAAGCAGTCGCATGTCCTGGTGGAAAACTTTCGCCCTGGGGTTTTAGATCGGCTCGGCTACGGTTTGGAGGAAGTGCGCAAGATCCGTCCCGATATCATTTACGTTTCGGCTACTGGCTATGGTTCATCCGGGCCGATGAAGGACGCACCCGGGCAGGACATGCTGGCTCAGGCGCGTAGTGGAATGATCGCCGCCATGGGCGACTACGGAGCGCGCCCGGTCCCGGCAGGCAACGCCCTTATCGATCAGCATGGTTCAACCCTCATAGCGATGGGAATTGCGGCGGCTTATGCTAAACAGCTTCAAACCGGTGAGGGCACGCATATCGAGGGAAATCTTTTAAATGCAGCCCTGGACTTGCAGACCGAGCCGCTTACCTCGTTCTTGAGTCGACCGGATCTGACGAGCGAAGTGTTCAAGCGAGATTCCCACTTGGCAACCTGGTATCATCCGGCGCCCTACGGCATCTATCAAATGGCCGACTGCTTTGTGGCTATTTCGATGAATAACACCGCCGGTTCATTGGCAGAAATCCTCAATAACGAATTGCTAAGGGAACTTTCGGAAAAAGATCTGCTCGAGGAACGGGATGCCTTTGCCCATGAGCTGGCAAAATCGTTAAAGGAATTGCCCCTGTCGGAGATGGCCGAAAAATTTGACCAAAAAGGCATCTGGTATGCACGGGTACAAGATTACAGTGACCTGCGCACCGATCCTCAAGTCGCGGCAAACCAAGTGCTGCGGGAAGTGCCTATTAAACAATCAAAGGCCACCTTGATCAACCACCCTTTGCGTTACGATGAAAAGGTCCCAGAGCTCAGGCACATTGCTCTCCGTTGTGGACAGGACGGCAGGGATATACTTAACGATCTGGGCTTCGCGGAGGATCAAATAGAGGAGTACTTTTCCAAGGGTGTATTATATGAGGACCCCGAGGAGTGAGGACTATTCAATTACGAAAACAGAATGAATCATGAAGCGGAAAAAGGCATGAAGACGAATCCTACAGCAGAAAACAGCAGTATTCTTGATAGAGCTCTTGACCTGGGAATAGCCAAATGCCTGCGCGATGCAGACCGCTTACCCACCTTTCCACATGTGACGAAAGACGGTGATTGGTTGCTCAGTGAACACGCGCGCTGGACGGGTGGATTCTTTGTGGGAATGCTCTGGCTTGCGGGAGCGCTGCGAGAGGATCCGGCCATCCTAAAGACAGCACGGTCCTGGGCTCTGCGCCTAGCTCCACGGGCTACGGACTGCTCGACTCACGATATGGGTTTCCTGTTCGAGCCTAGTTGCGTACGTGGCCACAATATCAAGGCCGACGAACAGTTGCGATCGCTGGCGATTACCGCCGGCCAGTCCCTGGCCTCTCGTTTCGTTCCGACAGGCGCGTACATTCCAGCCTGGGATCCGTCCGAAGGACAGGAGTACCTGGCGCTGGCGATTGTCGATACGATCATGAATCTGCCGATCGTCTGCTGGGCGGCAAAAGAGTCCGGCGACAACCACTTGCACGAAATCGCCGTGCAGACGGCCGAGACCATCCGCAAGCAGCACATCCGCCCGGACGGTGCGACTTATCATGTGGTCGATCATGATCCGGACACGGGTGAGGTCACACACAGAGGTACCCATCAGGGCGCGCATGACGAATCCTGCTGGACCCGCGGACAGGCTTGGACCCTCTACGGATTTACCCGTATGGGAGCCATTCTGGAGTCGGATGAATTGATGGTGACGGCACGAAAGACAGCAGATTACTTCCTCAACCAAATGGGTGAGAGAACCATCCCGCCCTGGGATTTCGACCGGAAGGATGCCAATGAGCCGGTGGACTCTGCTGCAGGCGCGATTGCGGCCAGTGGACTGATCGAACTGGGCCGCCGAACTGGAGAGCAGAGGTACACCCAGGCTGGTGAGCGAATGGTCCATGGTTTGATCGATACCTGCATTTATTTTGATCATCCGGATAAACCGGGTTTACTGATGCACGGAACCGTGGATTACCCACGCCGTTCCGGTGTGGATGAATCGATAATGTACGGCGACCATTATTTCATGGAAGCCCTCGTAAAGCTGCGCCGCCCCGAGCTTTGGGATATCCTTGGATGTTGCTGATTGATACCCGTTCATTAAGAACTAACCGCAATGGCTGAAAGCTAAATACAGAATGTCCAAGCAACCCAATATTCTTCTCATCATGGCAGACCAGGTGAATCCGGCTTTCCTGCCGGCCTATGGTCACCCGGTCGTAAAAATGCCCCACCTTGATAATATAGCCGATGAAGGGGTGGTTTTTGATACGGTTTATTGCACCAATCCCATTTGCGCGCCTTCGCGATTCTCGATGTTGACCGGAAGGATGGCTTCGGAAATGGGCGTATTCGATCACCAATGCGAAATGCCGGCCTCGGCGCCGACAATGATGCACTACCTCCGCCACCTCGGTTACCATACCGCGTTGTCGGGAAAGATGCATTTTCTCGGACCGGATCAGCTTCATGGATACGAAGAGCGGCTAACTACAGATATTTATCCCTCTGATTTCGGATGGGGGCCCGACTGGCGGGCCGGCACCCCGGAAATCCCCTGGGCGCCAACCGGGATCAGTCCGCGTACGGTAATCGAGGCCGGTCCCTGCGCGAGAAGCTTGCAGCTTGATTACGACGAGGAAGTAGCCCACCAAGCGGTACAGAAAATCTACGATCTTGCGCGCCAACCAGAGCCTCAACCCTTCTTCCTGACGGTCTCGTTTTCGCAGCCACACAGTCCATTCGTTGCCAGTCGCGAACACTGGGATCGTTACGAGGAGGATGAGATCGACATGCCTGATGTACCCCCACTTTCCCTGGAGGAAATGGATGCGCATTCACGGCGTCTGCATCACATGTTCCACATCGACGAATACACTGTCACCGAAGACAATGTGCGCAATGCCCGACGTGCTTACTACGGCATGTTAAGCTACATCGACGACAAGCTCGGGGAGCTTATGACTGCACTCGAGGACTCAGGCCTGAAGGAAGAGACGGTGGTCGTTTTCACCTCAGATCACGGCGAAATGCTGGGCGAGCGGGGACTCTGGTACAAACAGTCATTGCTGGAAGGTTCGGTTCGCGTACCCTTGATCGTGCGAATGCCGGGAAAATCGCCGTTGAAGGGGCGCCGCGTTTCGAAGACCGTTTCCTTGCTCGACCTGCTGCCTACTTTTGTTGAACTGGGAATCGAGGATGAGCCGGTCGACTACGTTGAGCCGATTTTAGGTCATAGCCTGCTGCCCCTGTTGTCGACGGAGAGTAATCCTTGGGAACATCCAGTGTTTGCTGAATATTCAGCTGAGGGGACCTATGCTCCCTGCCTGATGGTAAGGAAAGGAAAGTTTAAATACGTTTATTGTGAAACGGATCCGGCGCTGCTGTTCGACCTGGAAGCCGATCCCAGCGAGTTAAACAATCTCGCCGGTAACGAAACCTATGCCGAGGTGTTGTCCGGTATGCACGAGGAATTGCTGCGGGTCTGGAACCCGGATCAGTATCGGCGAGACGCCTTGGCATCGCAAAAACGTCAGTGGTTCATTCATCGCATACTGTCAAAGACCACCCCGAATCCATGGGTCTTTCAGCCTTCCTCAAACGCCAAGGACCAGTATGTGCGCAGCGGCGCAAACACGACTTTCGTCAAAGGAAAGGCCAGATTGCCCTATGTCGAACCGGCTCAACCGGACAAGCCACGGACCGAGTGACATTTTCATGAAATCAATGACCGTGCTTTCATCATCCACTTTTGTAAACTATTTGTGGGACTAGAGATGGCGGTTACCGAAGAATGAGAATGACGACAAAACGAAGTGCCCATCCTGTAAAACATAGTGGGTAGTATCACTCAGTATTCGGATACGGTTGAAAAGCACACGATTTATTCCAGTCCTATTCATTTACGTGTATTCAAATAATAACTACTAAAAAATCCTTAATTAGGTTTTCTTAACACGATACACATAATAGCATTGTGCTGCACGATTATTGGTTGGAATGGGACTTTGCTGCCCATTCACTACCTGATCCAAACATTCCAGAATTTGGAATGAAATCGCCACGCTCAGAAAGCCTTACCCCGTGGCAAGACCACGGGGTATCACCAGGCTTCCTGTCCTACCCTTCGGCCAGGACCGCAGGGCGATGTCAGGCCTTCTCAATTCATTCGTGAAGATCGAAAGTGAATTTGTAACCCTGTGGCAGAGACCACAGGGAAAGTTCTAGCAGATTCTACGCCTTCAAGAAGTCGTCTATATCGAACTCGATAAAGTTCACTGAGTCCGACCGTTTACTCGCGGTCCATTTATCAATGCACAATGGAATTGCGATAGGCCTTGGGAGACATGCCGGCCTTCTTTTTGAACAGGGCGGAGAAATGGTACTCGCTGTTGAAGCCGAGTTGGTAGGCAATTTCTTTGACGGACTTGACACTCCCAGTAAGCAGTACCCTTGCCTTCATAAGCTTTCGCTCAATGAGGAAGTGGTAGGGCGTTATGCCCCATTCACGTTTGAATATGCGTATCGTTTGGGAGGGTGATCGTCCTATGAGCTTTGCCATATCGTCCAAGCTGGGAGTCTCTTCAACACAACTTTCAAGATAATCGTGCAGTTTCTGGCTTCGCCTAAAAGCGTTCTGATGCCTTGAGCGGAGCACCGTTGAGATTTGCAGGAAAATATTATGGAGCGTAATGGCTACAACCTGTTCCGCTTGGTTGGGATCCTCAACACAGGCTTCGTAGCCCTCACGAAACAGGGGCTCAACGCTGACCGACGGAATGTGATTAACACCTCGAAGTCCGTAGATGTCTAGTAAAGCCAATGGTAGTGGGCCGGAGGTATTAAACCAGATCTTCGTCCAGGGATCGTTAGGATCTGCTCTGTACTCATGTTCGCTGCCTTCAGTCACGAAGTATACATCACCCTTTTGGGGATGATACACCTGGTCACCTACCTCCAGCGTTCCTTTCCCGCGAATGATGTACTCTATCACTGTGAACCTGGAGTTGTTGCGCCGCCTGCGATAGCTGCCGTCGCAATAGGATATGCCGCACAACTCGACCCGTAAGGGAGCTTCGGCGTGACAACGGCAAAGGGTCATTTCCTCATGCATGCGTATTTTCCGTATTTTTATGCCTCTAAATTGTATTCAAATGGGGATCTTTATCCCTTATAATACAAAAACTAATTGGAAGTGAAGCAAATACTCATTACTAAAATGCCTCACGCCCAATTGGTACCGGCAAATCCGTTTGCCAGTACCGGCACGTTTAAGAACTTCTCTACACACATGAATAAATATCTCCGCTTTTCCAGTGTTCTAATCATTTGCCACGTTCTCTGTTGCCTGTCATTTGCAGAAAGCCTGAAGAGTAATAGAGGGTCAGTTTACGAGGTTTATCCGCCGGCTCCACCCAACGACGGGATCCTCTTTGTGGACCATAACCCGGCCGGTCGGAGCGGACATTTGGGTCACGCGCTCGTCGAGTATGCGGACGGCAAGATCCTGGCCTTCTATCCGAATTGTTCGAACGACAATAAAGGTCACTCGGCCGTGGGTTGGATGGAATATAAACGCTCCGAAGACGGGGGCAAAACCTGGAGTGATCCGGAAGTACTATCCTATTCGAAACAACTCTTCGAGTCGGGACAAAACGGTGGACCCGAAGGCGAAAAGTTTTCCGCGTTTGCTGAAAAAGCCATTCTGACGGATGACGGGGACATAGTTCTTTTCTTTCTCGTCTGTAATATCACTTCGGATTCGGTTTGGAGACGATTCCAGATCCCGACCTACATCATTAGCAGGGACCAGGGCCAGACCTGGAGCGAGCCGCTCACCGTGGTGAATGAACGAGGACGTGTCTATGACGCCCGCTATGTCGATGGAGAAATCCTCGCACTGTATTTTGCCAACGATAACGAGATCAACTTCCTGGGCAACAAGCCGGAACATGTCTACGAGCTGTATGCCAGCAAGGATGGCGGCCGGTCCTTCACGAAGCGCAGCCAACTTCCTTTCGATACGGAAGGCAAATCCTACGGAACCATGGAGCAACTGGAATCCGGAAGCCTGGTCGCCTACATCTACAACCGTAACGACGAATTCAACATGGATTATGTGCTGAGCGACGATGGAGGCCGTACCTGGTCCGAGGTAGAGACCTCCCACTTTGCGAAAAAGATGCGGAATCCCCAGTTAACCAGGATGAACGGCTCCTATTTCCTCTATGGGCGGAGCGGAAGTCTGGGCAAAGAAAAGGGGCACATGGTTCTATATTCATCGAGTGATGGCCTTAACTGGGACGAAGGTGTTTTTTTGCGGATGCGTGAGCACGGGCTAGGGGCCTATTCCAATGGACTCGTGGTCGGAGCTTTGAATCCCGACCGCAAGAACCGGCTCCTGATCCAGGCCTCGCACGCCTATGAGTTGAGCAATACCAACGTATTACACTGGTGGATCGACACCCCATAGAAGGGGAGGGATCATGAGTAAAGCAATGTCCCGCATGACTGAAACACGCCTCCAGATGCAGGAACACCTGGAGACGGGCATCCTTCATTTCTGGCTGGAAAATGGAGTAGATAAGGAGCACGGAGGTTATTTGACCTCCTTCGATGCTGAAGGCAAGCCGACGGACGACACAGACAAGATGCTCGTCACGCAGACCCGGATGATCTGGGGCTTCTCTGCGGCCTTCACAATGTATCCGGAAAGTGAGGATTTCAAAGACGCTGCCCGGCAGGGCTTCGAGTTCCTGCTGGATCATTTCTGGGATTCAGAACAGGGCGGATGGTTCTGGAAAGTCAGACGCGACGGTCAGCTGATCGACGGGGCTAAACTTGTCTATGGACAAAGCTTCGCCATTTATTCCCTGGCCCAGTACACCTTGTCCACGGGCGATCCACGAGGTCTGGACTTTGCCCAGAAGACCTTCGATCTCCTCCAGACCTTTGCCGCCGATACCTGGCGGGGCGGCTATTACGAAAATCTGGAAGCCGACTGGAGCGTTTGTGCCCCGGGCTTTGCTGGCGGGGACCGAAAGTCTTTGGATATCCACATGCACCTGATGGAAGCGTTTACGACTCTCTCCCAGGCCAGCGGAAAGGAGATCCATCGCAGAAAGCTGGAAGAAGTGATCCAGGTCATCCTGTCAAGAATGGTCGATAAGAAGGCCGGATGCGGCCTGAACCACTTCAGTCTCGATTTCACACCGATCCCTCCGATCGACATCCAAAGGACCTGGAATGCAGAGCGGGCAACCGGGGAAGTTATAGAAGGTCCGGTCGACAGTACCTCCTACGGTCACAACGTTGAACTCGCCTGGCTTCTCCATCGGGCTATCGAGACGCTGGGCATGCCGAAAGATCCTTACGCGAAACTGACCCGAAGCCTGGTGGATCATTCCTTGAAATATGGCTTCGACCACACCCTGGGCGGAGTTTTTCGAGATGGACCTCACGAAGGCGAAGCTATCGTGAAAGATAAGGAATGGTGGCAAAATAGCGAGGCGCTGGTGGGCTATCTCGATGCGTATGAGAATTTCAACGACGAACAGTATCTAACCGCTTTTCAAAAGACCTGGGACTTTGCCAATCGCCACATGATCAACCACCGGATTGGGGAATGGCGGCAACTGCTCGACAGGGAGGGCAAGGTCTGGGTCGGAGATATCGGCAATCCCTGGAAAGCCTTCTATCACAGCGGGCGGTCGATCATGGAATGCCTGGTCCGGCTCGAGCAACTCGCGGAGAGCAGCCTCCCTGTTCAAAATCCCGATTAAAATGACTGAAGGAATTTTAATAACACAAAGGCGTTAGATCCGTCATCCGACACGATCAAGCCGCCGCAACTCGAAACAATATCAAAAGAAATAGCAACATATGCCAATGAATCCTCAAGAACTGAAAAAACGAATACGGGGTCCCGTGCACCTCTCCATGACGCCCTTCGATGAAAACGAAGCGCTTGATGAAAAGGCCCTGCGACACAACGTCCGCCACGCCGTTGAGAATATGCAGGGTGAAGGTGTTTTTCTTGTAAACGGAAGCACTGGCGAATTCTACGCAATGAACGATGACGAATGCAGAAGAACAACTGAAATTGTCATCGAAGAAGTGAATGGCCGCCTGCCCGTTATAGTCGGAACTGCCCGTGCCGGAACCAGATACACGATCGAAATGAGCAAACACGCGGAGGCAGCCGGCGCAGACGGCATCATGGTGGTTTCTCCGTATTATCATATTTGCAGCGGTGAAGAATTGTGTCGGCACTTCGAACAGATCGCCACCAGTATCGATATCGGCATCATGGTCTACAACAACCCGACGACGAGCAAACTGTGGATACCTCCTGCTCTCATGGCGCGCCTCTCCAAGGTCGACAACATCATTGCCAACAAGGAAAACACCACCAACGCATTGGCGTTCTATGCCATGCAGAAGGCGCTCGATCCGGAAGACATGATCATGGTTTGCGGCCCGGGGCAGATGCTCTTCCCGTTTGAGGTAATCTTCGATTGCCCGGCATTCGTGACTGAGCTTTGCAACTTTGCTCCAGAGATTCCATTGAAATTCTCACGGGCAGCCGAGGCGAAAGACTTTGATGAATTGAGAAGGCTCATGGACATGACAGCGCCTTATCATGAATTGATTTCAAAACTCGGTCAGGAAAAAGGACCATGCCCACATGTCCTCTCAGACTACATTGCTTCGAATGATACATTCACTTATCAAGCGGTATGCAAGGAAGCAATGAATGCCATTGGCCTTCCAGGCGGACGGATGAGATCTCCGATGTGCAACCTCAACGAGGCTGACAAAGAGCAGGTCAAGGATGTCCTTAGGAACTGGGGTGTTCTCTAGGGAGTGTTTGTAAATTCACTCATGTCGAGGCTGAGCGAGCTTTGTCCTCAAAATTCAGGGCTGCAAACTCGATGAATCTCGATTCACCTCGTTTTTGGACTATATTTTGAACTCCATATCTCATCTCATCCTCTCGTTCCAGAATTCACACACACTCCCTAGTTCGCAAGATTACGTTTTGAATTTAAATAACCAAGTAAGTATCGGAAGACCCATGTTATGGCCTTTATAGACTGGTGTGTTGTCCTTGCGTTTGCGCTGGGAATGCTAGCCGTAGGCTGGTACTATGCAAGACGCACCAGTACCACCGATGACTACCTCCTGGGCGGCCGAAACATGTCGCCCTGGAAGGTAGGGCTCTCGCTCTTTGCCTCGCTTCTGAGCACGGTTACGTACCTGGGAATCCCGGGCGAGATGATCAAATACGGGCCCATGGCCCTGGCCCAGTTGGTCGCCCTTCCTTTTATCGCGTTGGTCGTCGGATGGTTCTTGATTCCCTACATCATGCGCCTGCGCGTCACCAGCGCCTACGAAATCCTGGAAACCAGACTCGGGCTGAGCGTTCGCATGATGGGGTCCTGCTTCTTCCTGATCCTGCGGCTATGCTGGATGTCGCTGGTGATATTCGCCACGGCGGACGTCGTGCTGGCGCCGGTTATGGGGCTGGATTCGTCCTCAGTGCCCTGGATTTGTGTTGTCCTTGGTATGGTGACCGTGCTCTACACCTCGATGGGCGGTCTACGGGCGGTCGTGCTGACCGATGTCATTCAAACGGTCATTCTTCTGGGTGGCGCCATCCTGATAGTGATTTTCATATCGGTTGAGTTGGGAGGCGTGGACCCGTGGTGGCCAAAAGAGTGGCCCGAGCACTGGCAGAAACCAGTGTTCTGGTACGACCCTGCCGTGCGGTTCACTTTTGTTGGGGCGGCCCTTTCTTATTTTACCTGGTTTGTCTGCACCGCCGGATCCGATCAAATGGCCATTCAAAGATACCTGGCTACACGGGACGCCAAGGCAGCGCGCCGAACCTTTATCACGGCTTTGTTGGGCAACCTGTTGCTCTGGCCCTTCCTGGCAGCTGTGGGCCTGACCATTCTGGCCTATTTCCAATTAAGGCCGGAAATGCTGACTGCCGGACAGTCACCTCTGAATGACGCCGATAAGTTGCTCTCGATCTACATCGTAAAAGGATTGCCAAGGGGAATTAGCGGCATCGTCATCGCCGGCCTGCTGGCTGCCGCCATGTCCAGTCTCTCGTCGGGTTTGAATTCAGCCTGCTTGGTCATCACCTCCGACTTCTTTGACCGCTTGTCATCCAAGCAGAAAGGTTCCGAGGAAAGCCGCGTCCGGTTGGCCAAATACGTCTCCCTCGTTATTGGCGCAGTTGTGGTTTTGCTCGGCTCTTTGATCGGCCAGATCGAAGGTAACATCCTGGAACTCTGCTACAAGATCGGCACCCTTTTGGTCGCACCGTTATTCCTTCTGTTTTTCCTGGCTATGTTTGTGCCCTGGTCCAACTCTTTCGGCACGCATGTTGCCGTCCTGTGCAGTATCGCCATGGCGGTCGCCGTAGCCTATTTCAATATATTTGGGCTGACTTTTCAGTGGATGATGCCTGCCTCCTTCGTCACTGGAGCCACGGTCGGCGCTCTTGCCAGTCTACTACCGGTAGGCGGCCAACAGAACAAGGACACCGTTTAAAACCTGCCTAACCTGTAGTTTAACTGGAAGCTATGAACATCAATAGGATACCAACACTCACAATGATTGCCGTCGCGGCGATTCTGTCGTTTGTCAAAGCGGCGACGGCTGATAATCGACCCAATGTGGTTTTAATCCTCACCGACGACCAGGGTTATGGCGACCTGAGCTGCCACGGCAATCCGGTATTGAAGACCCCGCACCTCGATGAGCTTTACCAGGAGTCGGTCCGCCTGACCGACTACCATGTGGCCCCAACCTGCACGCCCACCCGCGCGGCGCTGATGACCGGTCATTGGCCCAACCGTATGGGAGCCTGGCACACCACCTTCGGCCGCTCACTGCTGCGGGAGGACGCGGTCACCTTGGGCCAGGTCTTTCAGGAGGCCGGCTACGCCACCGGCATGTTTGGCAAGTGGCACCTGGGCGACAACTATCCTTACCGCCCGGAAGATCGCGGCTTCGAGGAGGTGCTTCGCCATGGCGGTGGCACCATCGCCGAAACGTCCGACTACTGGAACAACGCTTACTTCGACGATACCTACTTTCACAATGGGAAGCCCGAACCGACTGAGGGTTACTGCACCGACGTCTGGTTCGACTACGCCCAGCGCTTTATCAAGGTCCAGATAAAAGCCGACAGGCCCTTCCTTGCCTACATCTCCACCAACGCTCCGCATTGGCCCATGCATGCTCCTCAGAAATTCGCGGATCCTTACGAAAAAGATTACGGTGTCTATGTCGGTCACTTCCTCGGCATGATCGCCAACATCGATTACAACGTCGGCCGATTCCGCAGCTTTCTCGAGGAAGAAGGACTGACGGACAATACGATCTTCATTTTTACCACCGACAACGGCACCAAGACAGGGGACAAAATTTTCAACGCCGGCATGCGTGGCCGAAAGACCAGCGAGTATGACGGAGGGCATCGAGTCCCATTCTTTGTCCATTGGCCTAAAGGAGGACTCACCGGCGGCCGGGATATTGAACCCATTACCGCGCACGTCGACCTGTTTCCCACCCTGATCGATTTATGCGGGATCGCTCCACCCAAAGGCGTTAACTTCGACGGCCGCAGTATTCGCCCCTTACTGGAGGGTAAGGCCCGTTTGGCCGACGGCACCTGGCCAGACCGGATCCTGATCACCGACTCTCAACGGGTAATCGATCCCGTCAAATGGCAGAAGAGTTCCGTCATGACCAACCGATGGCGACTGGTAAACGGCAAGAAACTTTACGACATGAAGCAGGACCCGGGACAGACGAACAACGTGGCGGATGCGCATCCCAAAGTAATGGCCCGGCTCAGAGCTTTCTACGATGACTGGTGGGCCGAACTGAAACCCACTTTCAAAAATATTCCTGCGATCCATCTGGGCCACCCTGCCGAAAATCCAACCCTGCTGACCAGCCATGATTGGATGGTCGAGGACACCAAGGTCAAGATCCCTTGGAACCAAGCCTTCGTACGTGAGGCCATGGACAATCCGGCGGTGATCGGCGACTGGAACGTCAAAGTGGTCGAGGCCGGCGACTACGAAATCCGTTTGCGCCGTTGGCCCGTGGAAGTCGACATCGCGATCGACGCCCCGCTTCCTCCCGGAGATGACGTGCCCGGCGAGACTCCCTTCCGAGCAAGTCCCGGCAACGCCGTTCCAGCCGTCAAGGCCACGGTCCGTATTGGCGATCAAGTCGTAGAAGCTCCGGTCAAACCCGGTGCCAAAGAGGTCGTATTCAGAGTTTACTTACTAGCAGGAAAGACTCGCATGTCTTCGTTTTTTACAACCAGAGAAGGCGTTGAAGTCGGAGCCTTTTATGCCTACGTCAGGAAGCGGTGAAAGCCATATTGTATTAGGAAACAACTACACATGAGATTAATCGAGAAATTGGCTCCCAATCTCATGGTACTTTTAGGCAGCGCATGATACCAGAGGTTTCCAATGATTTTGGCCGTCGTGCCTGTGAATAGATTTTTCATTCGGTACGTAACAATCCAGATAAACCGTTTTCTTTTGTATTTTGCAACTGTAGCAATCCATAATCCCGTAAATACATCGGAAAAAATGAGAGGTAGCAGAGGATGTGGTGTTTATGGTGACTTTATCCAGGATCTCGACCATTCTGTGGGAGAAATTTTGGACGCCTTGGCATCGCAAAAGGGTCAATGGTTCATTCATCGCGTATCATCAAAAACCACCCCGAATCCTTGGATGTTCCAGCCCCACGTTTACGCCAAGGACCAGTACGTGGGTAGCGGCGCAAACACAACATTTGTCAAGGGGCAGGCCAGATTGCCTTATTTACACCCGCTCAGCCGGACAAACTCCGAACCGAGTGGCTGGTTGTGAATCGACCTAAGGCAATTTCTACCTTTCTGATCGCTTTGTCGCTTTACGCCATTGGCCTTTTGGCAGCAGAAAGCGAAAAGCCGCCTGTGGTGTTTCGAGCAGAGCGACAATCAACCGAAGGGCGAAGCCACCTGTCAAAGCCAAACATCATCTTGCTCATGGCGGATGATCTGGGCTTTGGAGATGTCGCCTACAACGGGAATTCCACGGTTCACACCCCGCATCTCGATACGATGGCGCGGGAGGCCGTGCGCCTGGATCAGTTTTACGCGGCCTTCCCGGTATGTTCTCCTACCAGGGCCAGCTGCCTGACCGGAAGACATCCCTTTCGTTACGGAATTGAATGGGCGGGCGAAGCTCCCCTCAAACGGGAAGAGATCACGATTGCCGAAGTTTTGCGGGAACATGGTTACGCCAGCGGTCATTTCGGGAAGTGGCATGTGGGCGGACTGAGCAAAACTTTGAAACAAAGTGAATTTCCGGGTGCGATTGATCCTGCCAATTATTCACCTCCTTGGGAAAATGGTTTTGATGAATGCTTTTCGGCGGAATCCATGGTACCAACTTATAATCCCATCTACCATGTCGGTGGCGCGTATGGGGAAAACGACTACCGCCATCTACAAACCGTATCTGTTGCCTTTAACCAGCGAACGGGAGGTCATCGCTGGCGGGCCAGTTACTGGACTGGTTCGGGGCAAATGGTGGACGAATGGCTGGGTGGCTATGAATCGGAGTTGGCGATGGATCGGGCCATCGATTTTATGAGGCGGCAGGTTGAAGCTAATCGACCCTTCCTTTCACTGGTCTGGTTTCACACACCCCATACACCACTCGTCGCCTCCAACGAAGACCGGGAACGCTATAGCAATCAGCCCATGCCGGCCCAACATTGGTTTGGAGCCATCACGGCCATGGATCGACAAATAGGCCGATTACGCGCCTGGCTGCGAGAGCACGATCTTCAAGAAAATACAATTGTATGGTTCTGCTCAGACAACGGGCCAACCTACATCCACGATTTTAATTCAGCCGGCCCTTACCGAGGCAAGAAGGCCACGCTTTGGGAAGGTGGCATCCGAGTTCCAGCCATCGTCGAATGGCCGGATCAACTTGCAGAAGGGCGTGTAATCAAAGCTCCAATGAGCACCAGCGACTTTTATCCGACTTTGCTGAAAGCTGTCGGAGTGGAGTTACCAGAAAACCAGCCGCCCTTAGATGGAATGGATGTAATGCCACTCCTGACCGGACAGCGACAAAAACGCGGTGAACCCATTGCGTTCCAGGCACCGGTAAAGAGTGCCAAGGATGTCCTGGCAGAACCAGGCACCAAACAAATGGCGCTGGTAGACGAGCACTACAAACTCCTCTCAGTGAATGGCGGTAAACAATGGATGCTGTTCGACCTGAAGAAAGACACAGGAGAAGCAGCCGATATTGCTTCCCGGCAACCTGACCGCGTTAGTCGGATGCGCAAGACCTTGGAGTCCTGGATCGAATCCTGCACCAGAAGCGCTGCCGGGCACGACTATTAAGGTTATTCCTATTATGAAATCTGTATTCAAATATACGTTACAACATTCAATGGCTTTTATTTTCCCTCTCACACGTACTCTACTTTGCGCCTCTCTATTTCTGGCCACCTTCGCCACGGCGCAGAATAGGAAACTCATGGCAAGCGGACAACCTATCCTCGTTGGTGGCGAGGAGGGTATAGGTCCCTTAGCATCCATCGGGATCAGTTCAACGCCCCTCGGATTTGCCCATGTTTATAAGGGAGAGCGTCCGGATATCTTTGTCAGTTCCGATCGTTGGTATCCGGGCTTTCAACTGTATCGCTATGTTAATGATGCCCCGAACGGTGTGCCCGTATTTTCTCCGCCCATAGAAATCGATGCATCGGAGCTGCCCGAACTGGAGAATCATTCGCTTCAGGATCATGCGGTTGCGGGCTATGTGTTTCAGGCTTCAAATTCTGATGTCCTTGGAATCTGGGTACTGCACGAAGAAATTATCATTGCTCGCTTCGACAAGAACGGACTGCGCTTCATGGTCGAATCTAGAATCAGCCTTTCTGGAATCCCACGACTACCCAGTTCAGCCACAGCCTCAATCAGTGACGACGGGCAACTCACCCTGTTCCTAAGCGTAAGAGATGATGTTAGCTACAAACCGACCCTGGTGCACCACCGCAACATCACTTACCGACCCTTTGATGGATCCGGCATCTGGATGGGCGGCATTCCGAGGGGTGCGATCTATCGGGTGGAGTTTCCATTGAACGACCTTCCTTCAAAGGTGATGGCTAAGGAAATCCTAAGCCACGAGAATGGCGGGCAATTCGGCATCAATGGGATGGCCGTGTTGAATAATCAGGGAGACCCCAGACTGGTTTTGGGAACTCTGCTTGGCGGATTGCATTCCCTGACTGGCTTCATGCCACCTAATAGAAGTAAGGGCATTACTAAGAATCCGGTCGTCGATGAGCAAGGTATCTCACTACGCCATCCAGAAACCTGGACCAACGTCATGGCTTATCCTTCGGGTGACTCTTCGCGAATGGATATCCTGGCCTCAGGCGAAGGAGGCATGTACTACTATCAAAGACAGCCTGAAAAGGATCTTCCCGATCGAATCGCTTTCCAGCCGATGGGAGAAGTCCAGCAGGCGTCAGCCGAGTTATCTGGGGGCACCTTGGTCGTACCCAATGTCGTCGACTGGAACGGCGATGGAAACCTGGATATCGTGGCGGGGAATTCCCAAGGATTCTTTTTGTTTTTTGAGAACCTGGCTGACAACGAGCATCCGCAATTTGCTTCACCTCAACGTATAGCCGCCGCGGGAGAGTTGGTCCACATTCAGGGCCAATATGGGAGCATACAAGGTCCCGGTGAAGCCCGCTGGGGTTACACCTGCCCCAACGTCTACGATTGGAATGGAGACGGTCTTTTCGACATCCTCATGGGCGATGTGCGGGGCAAGCATTCTGTGTATTTGAATGTGGGCACGAAATCCAATCCCCAACTAGCTTCAGAAAAGCCACTCTACCTCGACGATCTGGACATGCATGGTAGTTGGCGTACCCGACCCGGCATCGATACCCTGAATGGTCGACGGGTCTACATCACACTCAATGATGACGATCAGTTTCACCTCTACTACCAAGTTGATGTCTACAACCTGGAAGATGGCGGTAAGTTGTTGTTGGAAGACGGCTCTCCCATTCATGCGAATTTTCTCAATGCCGGTGGTCGGGGTCGTACCAAGTTCGAATCCGTCGATTGGGACGGCGATGGAGATTTTGACCTCATCGTGGGTACCCCTCGGCACGGCACTGTGCCCGTGGCTGATGAAAGTGGCCTACCCTGGTCGCGCAATAAGGCTGGTGCCGCAGTGCTCCTGCTGGAAAACAAAGGAACCAACCAAAAGCCCGTATTCGCCTATCCCAAGCTCATGCACCACCGGGGAAAGCCGGTTCACCTAGGCCAACACTCCTGCTCACCTGCGACAGCCTTCTTCAGCGATGAACCCGACCTGATTGTCGGCACCGAGTACGGCCGTTTTATTTACTACCGTCGTGAACACATAAGCTGGAAGTAAACTATTTCTAATGCCTGTCTGGCCCGTATGACAATTGAACCAACAGAAACATGTCCAGGTGGTTCTAGAAAGATGTACCGATGAAATCCATACCCATACTCTTGTTACTCCTGTTATTCTCTTGCTACGGTGTGGGGGCCGATCCTGACCGATCGGACGCACCGCCTAATATTATTTTCATCATGGCCGACGATTTAGGCTATGGAGACCTTGGCTGTTTTGGTGGGGAAAAGATTTTAACTCCAAACGTAGACCAATTAGCTCTGGAGGGGACTCGCTTTACTCAGTTTTACTCGGGCTCTCCGGTATGTGCTCCGGCCCGTGGCGTGTTGATGACGGGATTGCATAGCGGACATGCGAGGATTCGGAATAATAGTCCGAAAAAAGGTGGAGAACTGGAACAGTTTGGCGAGGGAAGCAGACGCTTATCGCTTATCGGCAATGAACCCACGGTGGCGTCGGTGTTGAAACAGGCTGGATACGACACAGGAATATCAGGGAAATGGGGGATCGGAGAACCAACGTCTAATGCAACTCCTACACAAATGGGTTTCGATGAATGGCTTGGTTACCTGAACCAAAATCATGCTCCTTACTACTACACAGATTTCCTTTGGCGGAATCTTGAGAAAATGCCCATTCCTGAAAACCAGAACGGGAAACGAGAGATCTATTCCAATGATTTAATGCGGGACTTTGCCCTGGATTTCATTCGCTCACATAAGGAGGATCCGTTCTTTTTGTACCTCCCGCTTACCATCCCGCATTCCTTGATGGAAGTGCCCTACCTGGGTGTATACACTGAAAAGGATTGGCCGGAGGATGTGAAGATCTATGCGGCCATGGTCTCCCGTCTGGATAGCTACGTCGGGGAAATTGTTGAGGAACTCGAACAATGGAACCTCACGAAAAACACCCTGGTATTTTTTACTTCAGACAACGGTGCGGTCGGAAATGATCGGACCACCTTTCTTGATTCTGCAGCCGGTCAAAGAGGAAGCAAGGGAACGGTTTACGAAGGTGGCTTAAGGGTTCCTTTGGTTATGAAATGGCCAGGAGTCATTGAAGCAGGAGAAAGCAATGACACGCCATGGATGTTTGTGGACGTTTTGCCAACGCTTGCGAAGTTGTCGAATGCGCCACTGCCGGGAAATCTGGATGGGGTAAGTCTGCTACCTACGATACTCGGGGAGAAGCAAGACGAACTCTCAGAACGGTTTCTATATTGGGAATACCCAAAGCGACGACTTTGGCAGGCCGGGAGGTTGGGAAAATGGAAAGCAGTTCGCTACGGAATGGACGGCCAACTGGAATTGTATGATCTGGAAACAGATCCTCAGGAAAAAGTAGATGTTTCATCGCAATACCCAAAATTGGTTGAAAAATTTGAAATTCGGTTAACAGCAGAGCACACACCATCTCCTCACTGGCCTGTCCACTGAACATCACATATGCGTATCCAGAACTCTGTTACGAATGAAACTGCCCGCATTCCAGATCGACAGAATGATTTCATGCATAGTGCATGTCGCTTGTCAGCCCAAAGGTGGATAGATTGATGATTGAGAATTTACCTGATTATTTCACTAAAAAGGCTTTAGATACAGCACAAGTTTGTATCCGAATAAATTTAAAAACCTAAGCAAAGAAGGAGAAGCGATTGGTTCAATCAAAGAAGCACCAAGGCAATTGAAAGCACAGTTGTTAAAAGCGAATCCTTTAGAACTCTCTCACCTCAACACGGTCTCAGTAGAGGGCTTTTTGGCAGCGATTGAACCGATTCGTTGACATGGTCTTTGCCGTCGGGGATCAAGTGCGACGACCCATTTACGAGGTGACCAATCGGGACCCATATTTGGCTTCAAGCAGTATTTATTCTTGGTGATTTTGCTAGCTATACAACCGGAATACAAATATTAAGGAAATTATGAAAAAATCGACCCGTAAAGACCGGCGAGCCTTCATTCAGCAAAGTCTTCTATTTACCACAGGCAGCTATTTTGCTCTTCCGGCTTTGGCTAGAGCAGACAAACATTCTCCATCAACGATACAAGAGAATATCAAGTATGTTACGGCAGCAGCCAAACCAGATCGCTTCTTTGGATGGCCGGCAAACAACGGCATGTGGAAATGGGATAATGGCAGGGAAATTCTGGTCGGGTTTACAAATGGTAGTTATCAGGAACAGAGCGGGCACAATATTGGAAAAGAACAGCTGACGAACCTGGCTCGCAGCAAAGACGGAGGCAAAAGCTGGATCAGGGAAGATCCGAACAACTTTGTGGGTGACGATGGTGAAGTAAAACCTTCACCGGGTATTATTCGTTTTGGTCATCCAGAATTTGCACTACGTGTAGCTGCTACTGGTTATCACGGTACCAGAGATAAGAGGGGTCACTTTTACATCTCTTACGACCGAGGCAAAAAATGGGGTGGCCCTTACCGTTTCAACAAACTGAATGACGACAAAAACCTGAAGGGAATGGATATCACTGCCAGGACAAACTACCGGGTTACCGGAGAAAATTCCATTCAAATTTACATGTCGGCCCGAAGAAGGGATTTCAAATATGCAAACAGGCTCGACAAACCGTTTGTTGCTGAATCAACCGATGGAGGAAAATCATTTAAATTTGCCGGATGGGTGGTTCCTTGGACCGATCACTACCGAGCAGTGATGCCTTCAGTTGTTCAAGCCGGCAATGGAGATTTAGTGATGGCGCTTCGTCGTCGCAATCCTAGTAAGGAAGAGCAACCCTGCTGGATAGATGCGTATGCATCAAAAGACTCAGGTCGCTCCTGGACATTCTTAAGTAAGGTTGGGGAAACCGGCGTGGATAATGGCAATCCCCCAGGTCTGGCAATGCTGAAGGATGGTAGATTGGCATGTTGTTTCGCCAACCGTTCATCCAGTAAAATCTTTTTACGCATAAGCGAAAATAATGGCCGTTCATGGGACCAGGAAGTTGTTGTTCGAGATAATCCATTTTCCTATGACATGGGATATCCACAGCTACTGCAAAATCACACTGGTGAGCTGGTTGCGCTGTATTACATCGCTACCGAGGAATGCCAGCATTCTTACATCGAGGCCGCCATCATTACTGGTTTATAATTCATCCTCTCCCTTAGTAAGTGACATTAATCGCCTCTAGATTGTGTTATTGGCCAAGGGATGTCTTCTTCGAAGTTAATTTCCTGCACCTTTTCCGCCAAAATGCATGGGGTGTAAACTTTACAGGCATATGAGACTAGGTTGAGACCAACTCTTCACATGTTCTCCAATAAGCATCTTCGCTGAGAGGTTTGAATTCTGGGGAAGTATCCCGCCACCTAAATCAATATTAACAAGCGCCAAAAGCCATCCAACGTCCATTCCTGTCAATTTCCTGACAATATTTCTCAAGTTTCCCAATCCACGATTTGCTAGCTATTTGCTAGATTTCGTTCATTTCATTGCATCTAGCTGCACTTGGGCCAATTTTTCAAAATGCGTTAACGTGCTGTTAAAGAACGACAAGTGCAAAGAGATGAAAGTAGGTGAAATTCCTGCTCTTGTTCAACTCCCGCCGGGGGCACCATTTATAAACTTAAAATGCTGAATAACAAACACTTGTGATTCAGCATTTTTCTTTAAGACAGATCCCAGACAACTAGAACAGATTTGGATCAACAGATTCTTTCCGAATGAGATCCTGGTAGTAATTAATCGCATTTAGAAGCCGGTCACGAGCTTCATTAGAAATACATTTAATTCTCCTTATGTCTAAGTACCTTGGAAACTTCGAAGTAGTAGGATCATTAGAAGTAACGGCCATTGATTTGATCCCTTTTGAAATCTCCTCGCAGCTGAACAAGATGAAATCATCCTTCTCATGTTTAGTTACCTCCACTACGAGCAGATTTATAGTTAGAATATGCCTATAATATGTCTCGTCTGGAACACCGATGGTACTCGCACCAACACCGGACATCTCCAATCTGCTTACAAACCTCAAGTAAGGTCCCTCGAGGTCCATAAATTCATAATCACTATGGGACGTGAATTTCCCATAATCTTCTTTTTCGGCAGCAAGAAGCGCGTCGATATTTAGCTCGATCCATTCCTTTGTCTCGGCGAAGGAAGGTTCTGCTCCTTGGAGAGTGAATGCACAGAGTAAGATTAGGAGGCAGGTCGTAGTTTTCATAAGGGGGAAGTCACGCTTTACACAGAAGGCTGATCCAAAAACAAAATCGCAGCGAGAATAATTAGCAGGAAACACAGTTATCCATTCCGGTTTAAAACAAATACCAATTGTCACCCCAAGTGTGCCGAGCTTTCTCTGGAGTTGGGTGGCCAAATAAAGTCCATGGATTGATCGCCACGACGAGACTCGGTGATTCGTTAAGCATGAATCAGGTTAGCACGAGGATCGGCAGTTAGTCCCGCCAAATTATCAAATAATTCCAGCACTTCGTTGCTCCCTCCCCATTGACATATAGTAACATCTGTTACTATATATCACCTTCTCTATGAAAACCGAACATAAACCCAGTCTGGAAATGGGCACGGAGTCAGTTGGCTTCTACCTTAGTCGAGCCTCCATCGTTTTTCGCGAGCTTCTAAAACAGTCGCTTGAGGCGTCTTCGCTTCATGAACATATCAAGCCAGGTATGGGGAATTTGATGTTCGCTCTCTACGAACAAGACGGGCAGACGAAAACCGAATTGGCGCAAAATCTTCATCTCTCCAAAATGACCATAACCCGTTTGGTCAGGGATGTAGAAAAACAGAAACTCGTTGAAACGGTCGCAGACGACCGCGATGGACGAGCTACCCGGGCCCAACTAACGCCGTTGGCAAAACAACTGGAACCAGACTACAATCAACTGGCAAATCAACTGGAAGAACGCATTGCAGCTCATTTTACCCCGAAGCAACTAGCGGAATTCAGCGACACTTGAAAACCCTGGTTGAATCTCTGGAGGAAGGAAAAGCCTGAAGGCCTTCAAACATGGTGCTTAAAACACAGGTCGGTATTATTGGGAGTGGTCCTGCAGGTCTCCTTCTTTCCCAACTCCTTCATAAGCACGGAATTGATTCCATCATTCTGGAAAAACACTCCCGAGCTTACGTAGAAGGACGCATTCGTGCCGGGATTTTAGAACAGGGTACGGTCGATATGCTTGAAGAGGCTGGCGTAGCCGACCGTCTGCATAGAGAAGGACTCACCCACAACGGAATCGGCATTCAATTCAATGATATCAATCATCGCATTAGTTTCAATGCCCATGACACTGGTAAAACCGTAACCGTCTATGGACAAACAGAAGTCACCAAGGACTTGATGGATGCTCATGCCCAGCGAGACCAGGAACCTCTCTACGATGCGAAGGACGTAAGTATTTCCGGAATCGAGGAAGGCAGCCCACTCATAAGCGGCCAACACAAAGGCGAAACTGTCCAGGTAGCCTGTAATTTTATCGTGGGTTGCGACGGCTACCACGGTGTATCGAGGCAATCCATACCTTCAAATATTCTACAAACGTATGAACGTGCTTATCCTTTCGGTTGGCTGGGAGTATTAGCCGATGTAAAGCCTGTATCCGAAGAACTGATATACAACAACCACGAAGACGGCTTTGCCCTGGCCAGTCAGCGATCACCGACACGCAGTCGCTATTACATTCAATGCGATGCCAATGAAACAGTCGACACATGGTCAGATGATCGCTTCTGGGAAACCCTGATCCGCATGTTTGGTAAGGAGGTCGGTTCTCAGATTGAAATCGGTCCGTCTATTGAAAAAAGTATCGCCCCGCTGCGTAGCTTCGTTGCGGAACCGATGCGTTATAAATCTCTCTTCCTCGCTGGCGATGCCGCGCACGTCGTACCTCCCACGGGAGCCAAGGGGTTGAATCTTGCAGCTTCGGATGTTCATTACCTGGCCGAAGGCTTTGTCGATTACTTCTCAAACAACAACACCTGCGGACTCGACCAATATTCCGAACGTGCACTGACTCGCGTTTGGAAAGCCATTCGATTTTCCTGGTGGTTCACCCACCTCACTCACCGTTTTCCAGACGACGAAACCCACGGCATGGCTTACAAACTTCAAATTGCCGAACTGGAATACCTGGTGCATTCAGACTCGGCAAAAGCCAGCTTAGCTGAAAACTACGTGGGACTACCTTTTTGAAGCCACAGACCATGCACCATCAATCACCTTTAGAACAATGAAACCCTATACCCCGAAAGATAAAGAGAGTCACCCACCTCTCATTCATCCACCTTACAAATCGAGTACCACTCGAAGTCCGAGCAAGGATCCCATCATCGTTCCCCAAACCATCACTGAGCTGACCGGACCCCAATTTGATGCTTCGGCTTTGGGTAAATTTGATTACGACTTAACCAAGAACGGCTCTAGCGGGGGCGATCCGATCGGCGAACGATTGATTGTTACGGGTCGGGTGCTGGATGAAAACAGTAAGCCTGTCCCCCACGCTATGGTAGAAGTCTGGCAAGCAAACGCAGCTGGACGATACATTGACTCAGAGGACAATCATGAAGCACCGATAGATCCGAATTTCCTGGGAGCTGGCAGAATCATCACTGGCAAGGACGGTGAATACCGTTTTTTGACCCTTCGGCCTGGAGCCTACCCCTGGGGTAATCATCACAATGCCTGGCGCCCCCCTCACATACATTTCTCAATTTTTGGACCCAACATGATGACTCGCCTGGTCACGCAGATGTATTTTGAGGGAGATCCACTGCTGGAATTCGATCCCATCTATCGAGGTCCTCCGGATGAAGCCCGCAAACGCATGATAGCAGATTTTTCTCTGAACGATACAGAATCGGGATTCGCCCTGGCCTACCGTTGGGACATTGTCATTCGCGGCCCCAAAGCAACACCGACTGATCACTGATATGAAACAAACACCATCCCAGACCGTCGGTCCGTTTTTCTCTTACGGCCTAACGCCACAACAATATGGATACGACCATTCCGACCTCGGCACAGGCGATCTCGTCACTGAAGGAGCTGATGGAGAAGTGATCACGATCAGAGGGACACTTTATAACGGAGAAGGTGGAGAAATGAAACATGCTGTCGTTGAATGCTGGCAGGCAGACAGTTCTGGAAAGTATGCAGAGGTTGTAGTTCAGGACCGTTTCTCGGGCTTTGGTCGCGTCGGAACGGGTCGGGGTGAAGATGCCCGTTACCAGATTCACACCATCAAGCCTGGCTCCGTGGACGACCATCAGGCCCCGCACATAACCCTGACTATTTTCTCAAGAGGGCTCATGCATCATGTATTCACCCGACTCTACTTTTCCGATGAAGTAGAAGCCAATGCTCAAGATCCCTTGCTACAAAAACTACCAGCCGAACGGCGTCCGACCTTGATTGCTCAAAGAGTTGAAGAAGAGGGCGAGATCATCTACCAATTTGATATTCACATGCAAGGAGACCAGGAAACCGTATTCCTGGAATTTTAATAGTATGATCTTCTCACACACTCAATGAACACGCCTGCATTCATTTACGACTATATCCGAACACCCATTGGAAGATTCGGGGGCACTTTGTCGTCCATACGTCCCGATGATTTAGCAGCTCTTGCAATAAAAGCATTGATGGAGAAAAATCCGGGTGTCGATTGGAACACGATCGATGATGTCCTGGTTGGCTGCGCAAACCAGGCAGGCGAGGACAATCGCAATGTCGCTCGTATGTCACTGCTTTTAGCGGGTCTTCCAAAAGAAATCCCCGGTCTAACTGTAAATCGTCTGTGCGGATCCGGCATGGAAGCTGCGGGCTATGCAGCCCGCACCATTTGGACCGGCGAACACAATTTGGTAATCGCTGGAGGTCTCGAGTCCATGTCACGAGCCCCCTTGGTCATGGCCAAGTCAGAAAAAGAAAAGCTTCCCGATGCCACGATCTACGACACCACTTTGGGGTGGCGCTTTGTAAATCCTAAATTGAAGGACCTTTATGGCGTCGATTCGATGCCGGAAACAGGAGAAAACGTAGCCAAGGAATTTGGCATTAGCCGAGAAGATCAGGACACCTTCGCCCTTCGTTCCCACCAAAAAGCGGTCCAAGCTCAAGTGAGTGGTCGATTAGCCGAAGAGATAATTCCGGTAGCCACTTCCAACGAAGAAGGTGCAACCGTCATAGTCGACAAAGATGAACATCCTCGATCAGACACATCTCTGGAAAAACTGGCAGGACTAAAAACCCCATTCCGTGAAGAAGGTACGCTCACCGCGGGAAATTGCTCAGGTGTCAACGATGGAGCTGCCGCACTGCTGATTGGATCGGAGTCAGTCGGTGAAAAGTATGGTCTCTCTCCCATCGCAAAAATTTCAGCCATCACGGCCACTGGTCTTGAACCACGCATCATGGGCATGGGCCCCCACCCGGCCACAGAAAAACTCCTGCGCAAGACCGGACTCAGAATCTCGGACATAGATTTATTCGAGATCAATGAAGCATTCGCCTCGCAAGCCTTGGCAGTACTTCGCCAACTAGGTATCCCCGACGATGCCACCCATGTGAATGTCAATGGTGGCGCCATCGCATTGGGACATCCTTTAGGCATGTCAGGGGCACGTATCACCGGAACCCTGGCTCGAGAACTCAAGCGGCAAGGAAAGAAACGAGCCATCGCCACCATGTGCATCGGTGTAGGCCAGGGCATTTCCATTCTACTAGAAGCGGTATAAAGAAATGAGTTCCACAAACGAACAGTCGGATGCCTTATCTTCAGAGCAGAGACTCAAGGCTATACTTAAAGTTGAAGCAGCATTAGCCGGTGCGCTTGCAAAATCAGGCATTATCTCCCAGGAACAAGCCATCGCCATCACAGAGGCCTGCAGAACAGGCTTATTCAATGCTCAAGAGCTTGAGTCGCAGGGAGCAATAGCAGGCACACCAGTCATCCCGCTTGTCAAAGCACTGGTATCGCAAACTCACCCCCTATCAGAAAGCGCCTCTCACTTTGTCCACTTCGGGGCAACTAGTCAGGATATTTTGGATACAGCCACTGTTCTTCAACTCAGAGAAGTTCTTCAATCGATCTATCAGAACCTATCACAGATCGATTCAGAATTTACCAGTTTAGCCGTTTTGCACGAACGAACCCCACTTCTTGGTCGCACCCTATTACAAGCAGGTCCACCGATAAGTTTCGGACTGAAGGTGGCTGGTTGGGCGGCTGCTATAAGACGAGGAAAGATTCGAATTGAGGAAACCGCACAACAATCGCTTTGCCTGCAATTCGGCGGAGCTGTGGGAAACCTCTCGAGTTTGAGCTCAAAAGGACCGGAAGTATCACAGAATCTAGCGGATGAACTCGATCTACCTTTGGCAGACGCACCCTGGCATACTCATCGAGACAGGCTCGTGAATCTGGCTTCTTCGGTGGGTATATTAATGGGAAGTTTGGCAAAAATAGCACGAGACATTTCCCTCCACATGCAGGGAGAAATTGGCGAGCTGCGAGAACCAAGTAAACCCGGGAATGGCGGATCTTCAGCCATGCCTCATAAACGCAACCCGGTCGGATGCATGCATATTCTGGCAGCTGCCAACCGAACTCCCGCACTAGTATCCTCATTGCTTTCAGGCATGCCTCAGGAACACGAACGAGGACTCGGGGGATGGCAATCAGAATGGCCGAGTTTGAAAGAGCTATTCTCGACTGCCTTGGAAGCTTCTTCCGCTATGACTGAAATTGCTGAAGGTCTGGAAGTAGATGCAGGTAGAATGCGCACAAATTTAGATGCGACCCAAGAGGTGGTCTTTTCTGAACGACTGTCCGGAGCCCTCCTACCAAAGCTGGGACGCGTTGAAGCACAGGACCTGGTTGAAATTCTGGTAAATCAATCCATTGACCAGAACAGAACACTCTCTCAAGTAGTGGCAGAAAATACAGTCGTCCAATCCATATTGGACACCGATGCATTAGTAACCGTGTTTGATATCCAACAAGCGCTGGGCTCCAGCTCCGTATTTATGGAACGACTTCTAAACAAGGAGGATTCTTAAACGTGCCCGGCATAGCAACCAGTGACGGAATTCAGATAAGCTACCAATTGGAAGGCGATTCGTCCAAACCGACTCTGGCATTCTCAAACTCCCTCGGAACAAACCGGTCCATGTGGGACAAGCAGGCTCTGACCTTTGCTGATTCGTTTCAAATCCTTCGCTACGATACGCGCGGCCATGGGCAATCAGATGCGCCCGAAGGCCCCTACTCGCTTGAGCGTCTCGGTAACGACGTTGTTGATTTACTAGATGCCCTTGAGCTTGATTCCGTTCACTTCTGTGGATTGTCCCTAGGAGGCATGACCGGCATGTGGTTGGGAAGCCAATCAGCCGAACGTATCCAATCACTTACACTCTGCTGCACCTCTGCCTTTCTGCCACCCGCCGATCTTTGGAACTTACGCATACAACAAGTAGCTGATCATGGCATGGCATCCATTACTGAAGTTGTATTAAACCGCTGGTTTACACCTCCGTTTCTAGCGACCGAATCTGCAGACCAGACCTCGGTTCGTGAACAACTCCAATCGACGCCTATCAAGGGTTACACAGGTTGCTGTGGAGCCATAAGGGATATGGATTGCCGTCCCAGTCTTCCAAGTATCAACAAGCCTTGCCTGATAATTGCTGGGGCCGACGACCAAGCCACGCCCCCCGAACACGGGAAACTGATCGCGGCCGGAATCCCCGGAGCCTCATATTTGGAAATTGAAGACGCAGCCCACCTTTCAAATATTGAACAAGCAGAGACATTTAACTCTACCGTATTGAATTTTTTACTACAGCATTCTCAATGAGCCAGAAAGACAACACACAAGACATTCATGCCCGCGGCATGAAAAACCGAAGAGCCGTCCTAGGAAATGAGCACGTGAACCAAGCCGTCGAAAGCACGAACGAATTAAACGCAGACTTTCAGGAGTTTATCACTCGATATGCCTGGGGTGAAATCTGGGACCGGCCCGGATTAGACAAAAAGACACGCAGCCTGCTCACCCTATCCATCCTGGTAGCGGAAGGAAAAGACGAGGAACTTCAAATGCACGTGCGAGCGGCGATCACAAATGGAGTCAGCGTAGCAGAAATCAAAGAAGTCTTCATGCACACAGCCATCTACTGCGGACTTCCAGCGGCCAACCAGGCCTTCAAGCTGGCAACGCCTGTCCTAAAAGAGCTGGGGAAGCTCTAGTTAAGATAAGCAAGTCGTTTAATGAACAGGATTCCCGTTATAACAGCTCAAGAAGCCGCCCAAAAAGTAAGTAGCGGAGACACGCTTCTCGTAGGAGGTTTTGGTATGACCGGCAATCCCACAAGCCTGCTACATGCACTCGCTGAGACCGACATTCAAGACCTTACCTACGTGGGAAATAATGTGGGTGAATCCAACCTCGGCGGGGGTAAGTTACTCCTCAATGGGCAAATCAAAAAGATGATTGGTTCCTTCTTCACCAGCAACCGCGACGCAGTCAATGCAGCACAGTCTGGTGAAGTTGAATACGAACTCCTGCCTCAAGGTTCACTGGCCGAAGCGCTCAGAGCTGGTGGGGCTGGAATCGGCGGATTTTATACACCCACATCCACCGGTACGCCTCTCGCAGAAAACCGGGACAGACGAACCATCAATGGCACCGAGCAAGTCTTCATCAAAGGCATCCGCGGCAACGTAGCTTTCATCCGTGCCTGGAAGGCAGATACGGTTGGGAACCTGGTTTACCGCATGACTGAGCAAAATTTTAATAAGGCCATGGCGACTGCTGCAGACATCGTGGTAGCTGAAGTCGAAGAGATCGTTCCTGCCGGAGCGCTCGCACCTGAGGCGATCCATACCCCAGGCTGCCATGTTGACTATTTGATTGAATGTAAATTGTCAGAAAAAAATCTGGGCTCATCAGCAAGTATCGACAGCCAACGCAAGATTCCTGAAACACGAATGAATATGGCTCAACGCGCCTACCTCGAGCTGCGTTCAGGACATGTTGTTAATCTGGGAATTGGTATTCCCACCCTGGTGGCCGAGCTCATTAAGGAGGAAGATGGCATCACTCTACACACCGAAAACGGCATGCTGGGCATAGGGCCTTCTCCCACCGATGGCGGGGGTGCCATGGACTATCCAGTCAACGCCGGCAAGATCCCCGTCACAGCCCTCAATGGCACCAGCTATTTCGACAGCGCTGATTCATTTGGGATGATTCGCGGCGGTCATGTGGATGTGGCCATCATGGGTGGCCTCGAAGTCGATGAAAGTGGAAATCTAGCCAATTGGGCCGTACCAGGAAAGCCACTACTAGGAGTTGGCGGAGCTATGGACCTCGCATCCGGCGCCAAGAAGTTAGTAATTACACTCACTCATACGAGCCGGAATGGGACTTCAAAAATCGTACCTCAATGCACTTTGCCACTCACCGCCCAAAAGGCAGTCGCCATTATTATTACTGACCTGGCCGTATTCGACTACAGTGCAGGCCAACTTACCCTTAGAGAGATCATGCCCGGCTCGAGCCTGGAGGAAATTCGGGAAAAAACAGCAGCTTCGTTTGTCGAGCAATTGGATTAACAGAACAAGCAGCCTTTTGGAATTCAACGGCTGATCAATTTGATTCAAATCTACAGGTATGGATGGCTATCAAACACACTGTAATCCGAACCGAAGCCTCAGCCAAGCGATCCAATCCCAATAACGTCCGACCCATCCTCCGGGCGTCTGATAAAGACCTCGCTGCCCGTTACCTGGTCTCCAACAATTGCCGTGTTAATTTATCCTGGGGAGCCACCATTCAAATAGAGTCCATGAAACAGGCCAGATCGTAGGTAAGCTCACATGAAAACCGTATCCACTCTCCAAAAAGGGCGCTTTTGATCTAATGACAAAAGATGATAGTGCCACCGGCATCATATAGCGACTACCTGGGTCGAGATTCTCAGCCATTATTGGGGCAAGAACGGTGTGTTCGATATCGTGATCCAATCCAGCTACATGGCCAAGCTCGTGCAGCAGCACTGAGAGTAAATCGATGCGATCCCAGGCATCACTACCCTTTTCAGCGGATAACAAATTCGCATCAGTTTTTAACTCAGATTCCTCATTATGGAGCGGCGTTTCGTCCACAAAGCAACCGTAACCGGCAGCAGTGATATCAATGAAGATAGAATCGCCATTGACCTCTGCCAGTGTCGGGCCCTGCAAATCGACCAGGACAATCTCCAGTCCTTTAAGGCCGGCAAGCTGAGATCCTGACAGCAGTCCGGAGAGCTTCCAACTTTGTTGGGCTGCGATGAGCATTTGAGTCGCTTCTTAACTCGTGAGCGACACCACTTCACCCTAAGTTACAGTCTCAGAGGTTTGAAGCTTTTTGCAAACCCCCAATCGAATTAACTCCTGAGCCATCTGAAGACGTATATTCAAAAAATCAGGATTCATGGTCATTGCTGTTAGTATACTCGAATCGAAGGAGATCTCTACCGGCTTCGAAACAGGTGCGTCTGTCGCAACGTAACTAATCATATTTTCCTTTGGCATACCTCCAAAGAACATAGCTAAATTATTGAGCGCTTCTATTCGTTGCAAAGAAGCTTCCTTGCGCAATGCCTCTCGCTGAGCAAGGCCAGCTTCTGCTTCCAATACATCCAACTGTGAACCACGGCCTGCTTCAAAACTGGCGAGACTGTCTGACAATAGTGTGTTGGCTAACTCAACTGACTCAAGATTCAGCTCGTAGGCAACCTGCGAGTAGTACAATTCCCAATAAGCGATCTCGGCAGTAGCAACTATCTGAATTAATTCCCTTCTATATTCCTAAAAAGCAATTTCTGATTGTCGGGCAGCAAGACGTAATGAAGCTAAATTTGCTCCAAAGCCCATTCCTTTCAATAATGGCTGTTCAAGAGAAAATCCTACCTGAGTCGAAACCTCCTCACTTACATCGATGAATTCTGCGGGTCTAGGAACGTTATTACGAATCTCGCTAGCCGTTGCTCCCAATCGAAAACGCGTTCCAAAGGGTGTAGCCACTTCAATGGCTGAGGAATAATTCCAGTTTCGCTCAAGAAAAATGCTGGGATATCCTCCAGGGTCTTGGCCATTTAGTAAACCAAGACTACGTTCGAGTTGAAAGTTATTCGGCTGGTCACGGTCTACGAACTCAGTAGATGCAACAAAGGCAGGTTCAGATACACCTGTTTCAGCCTTCCGCAAGTGCCTGGCTGATTGAAAGCCAAGTAGCTGACCTTGTATGGTATCGTTGTAATCAACCACCCTCTGCATGAAAGCAGCCCAAGACAGCTCTTCGACTCTTTCAAAACGAGATTCAGCCGTAATTTCCGAGCCCAAAGTCACATGACATGGACTACTAAATAGTAAAGAATATACCAATGAGAGCATGGGGACAATACCCCACATATTAATTCGCATCCAATTGGATATTTTACTCCTGTCAAGATATCAAGTTCAGATAAAAAGTTAGTGTTTTCCTGTAAGAATGATAAGAGGCTATGCACTATAGACAGAAACCGAATTTCAATTCAATGAGAGGGATTCTATCCCATAATCCCAGATAACAAAATTTATCAAAGCTGAATAAGGGACTAACAACGCGAATCCAATAACCTAGGGCAACGGTTCTACAACTGCTGAGTGCTGCCAGTCTTCGTAAATTTCCAAAAGCTCTTCGGCTTTTTCCGGATAGTCATTAATGAGATTCCGGCTTTCGGAATGGTCCATCTCAAGATTGGCCAGAAAATAACGGTCTTTGCCTGCGGTATCCAGTTTCGGATACTCTTTGGTGTCATCACGTGGATTGAAGAGTAGTTTCCAGGGTCCGTGACGGACCGCCCAGCGATCTCCACGCATGTTCCAGCGCATGGTGTTGCGTAGTTGAGTGTCGTTGCCTTCGAGCATGGAGCGCAGGGTTGTGCCTTCGACACCTTCCGGCATTTCAGAGACTTCACAATAGTCAGCAATGGTGGGTAGAAAATCCATGCTCATAGCTGAATTATGAATCTCTGAACCTTTGGCTACACCTGGCCCCATCACGATAGCGGGGACGCGCAATCCACCTTCGAAAAACCCAAACTTGGATCCGCGGTAAGGCCCGGCGTATCCCCCACCCCACATGGTACGTTCCTCCACCGAGTGACCGTGGTCGGATTGAAAGATAACCAAGGTATTGTCCAGCACACCGGCTGATTCCAGGTGCGTGATGAGCAAGCCGACCTTTTCATCGACGGTGGAAACACAGGCTGCGTAGTTCTTTCGTGGAGACGGAAGATCTTTATAATGCTCGAGCCACTTGGCGTCTGGCTGTAGTGGATAGTGCGGCAGATTGATAGCAAGGAAGATAAAGAAGGGTTGGTCCCTATTGTCATAGATGAATCTACGCGATTTTTCGATCAGACTATCCTGAAAGAAGTAGCCGTCCTCATAGACCTCTTTCCCGTTTTCCCAGAGGTCATGGTAATTGGGTCCACTCCAGTAGAAGAAGTGTGAGTAGTTATCGATGCATCCCTCCATGTGACCGAAGGTGTAATCGAAGCCTTGGTTCTCCGGCCGACGCCCCTGGTCTTTACCCAAATGCCATTTCCCAATGTGCGCAGTGGCATAGCCTTCGGCTTGGAGCATTTCAGCGATCGTTACCTGCTCAGGAGGCAAGCCACCTACCCGACCCGAGTTACCGGTTAGTCCCGCTCCGGACGGTGACTTCCCGGTCAGCAGTGAAGCACGAGACGGAGAACATACTGAGGATCCTGCATAGAACTGCGTAAACCGAACCCCATTCTCCGCCATGCGATCGAAATTGGGTGTGTAGAGGTCCTTCGCACCGTAGCTATTCAGATCGAGCGTGCCCTGGTCGTCCGTCATGATGACAACGATGTTGGGTGGGGAAGCAAGGAGCGAAGAGCTAAGAGCTAAGAGAAATAATGGAATGAAAAGGAATTTATGACTTAGAGTGCGCATGGTGTTTGTATGGGTTGTTTTAAAGTTGTCGTCCTCGTCCTTTCGATGGTGTTGTCAGGCCTTCTCGCTAGAGCTCGTGAAACACCATCGCTACATTTCTTAATTTTAAATTCATTATGAAACGGCTCGCTCGGCGATCGAGCCCTCCCTTTTCTGTATTTTAGGTAGGGCGACCTCGCGGCGGCGAGAGCGCCGTTCATTCAATCTTCGGCAAATATTTGACTTTGTAATCTTTCGGTAACGGCGTCACGTGATTCTCTTCTGCCCAGGTGTCCCACTTGGAACTGAGTCGCGATACCACGTCGTGGTATTTTTCTGAGACATCTTTTCCTTCAGTGCGAAGGGTGGTCATATTGTAGAGTTCCCAAGGCTGATACTTCAATGCGACCAGCTTCCAGTTTCCTTCACGAATCGCTCGGTTGCTTTCGTGTTCGAAGTAAAGGGTTCGGAAAGCGGAAGGATCGGAATCCAGTTGTGCCACCAAGTCCTCCCCGGGCATGGGGAGTTGGCCTTCATATTTCACACCTGTTGCAGCGACGATGGTCGGCATTAGGTCAATGATGTGCGTCGGGCTATGAAACAATTGCCCTGCCCTTCCCGACAACTGAGCTGGCCAATGAATGATGCCGGGGGAGTTGATACCTCCCTCGTAGTTATAATGCTTGTACATCCGCCAAGGCGTGTTCGAGACATTCGACCAAGCGGAACCCACACTATGAAACGTTCCGGAACCACCCATGCTATCCAGGTCTTCATGCAGGTGGTTAATATTACTGGAGCGCTCGTCAAAGCCCCGCCAGTCCCACTCGGCACAGGCGCCGTTATCGGAGGTAAACACGATCAAGGTATTCTCAAACTCGCCATTGGCTTTAAGGTTTTCCAACACCCGGCCGATTTGTTGATCCATGCGATCGACCATGGCGGCATAGATGGCCATACGTCGGGCCAGATCTTCCTTTCGACCAGGTTCATCAATCGCATCCCAGGCCGGGTTGAAACCGGTTTCCGTTTCGCCGTAGTTCCACCACGGTGACCGAGGACTTAATTCGGTGGATCCATCGACAATCCCCAAATCCTTCATGCGGGACAAGCGCTCTTCACGAAGTACGTCCCACCCCTCTGAATAACGATCGGCATATTTGGCGATCTCCTCTTTCGGGGCGTGTAGGGGAAAGTGCGGGGCCGGGTGCGCTAAATATAAAAACCAAGGTTGATCCGGTGTCTCACGAGCGAGATCCAGAAAATCCAATGCATGATACGTAATGGCATCGGTGGCATAAAATTCACCTTCGGCGTATGGCCTGCCCGTTCGGCCTTCCGGCCTTCTCAGGATATGATCCGGATCAAAGAAACGTTTGGCACTGGTGAGGGTTCCGTAGAATTCTTCGAATCCATGTTGCGTCGGATCGTCCGTACCAAGATGCCACTTACCCGCAATAAAAGATCGGTAACCGGCTGGCTTTAACACCTCGGCTATAGTCTGGGCATCCTCTGATACACGCCCGCGATAACCAGGTCGCTCAAGATCGATTGTCATGTGCCCCAGGTCGACCTTATGCGGATACTGACCTGTCAGGATACTGGCACGAGATGGACAACAGCGGCCTGTATTATAGAATTGAGTCAGCCGAACGCCATTCGCAGCCAGACTGTCCAAGTTGGGCGTGTCGATTTCACCACCGAAGGAACCGAGGTCACTGTAGCCAAGGTCATCGGCGACGATAAGGAGGATGTTGGGCGAAGGCGGAGGCTCCGCAGCGAAGAGCGGAGAGCAGAGAGCCAATAGGCTGAACAACTGTAGGAGGGGCTTGATGCCCCGATTGTTTCGAGGCTTTACAAAGGGATCGCGGGATAAACCCGCTCCTACAGCAAAAGAATCTCCAGCCATACAATTCCCCATCAATACTCCCGAGTCTGTTGGACTTCGACGAGCTTATCGAGTTCTGCGGCTAAGCGCTTCACTACACTCTGATTTTTCTTCCAAAGATTGGTGGTCTCCTGGGGGTCTTTTTCCATGTCGTATAATTGGGCGGTGGGGTCGTTCGGACCTGGCTTTACTGCTTTGTAGGCAGCACTGAATCCATCTGAGAAACCACCGGAGCCAAGACCATTGATGTATTTCCATTTACCGGAGCGAATGGCAAAATGGCCACGAGCAGATTGGAGGACGAGAGGAGCGCGAGCATCGGTGTGCTTTACACCATTGCCTTTGAGCGCTTCGAGAAATGAAAAACTATCGGGACCTTCACCTTCTTTCAACGTTCGGCCCGTGACATCGGCGATGGTAGCGAGGACATCCGTAAAACAAATGGTCTGGTCTGTTACCGAACCCGCTTCCACTTCACCCGGCCAACGGACGATAAATGGCATACGGTGTCCACCTTCGTAAGCGTCCCCCTTCATTCCGCGCATACCACCGGTCGAAGCATGGTCGTAGCGCTCGGTATCTTTGTCATACCAAACGGGTCCATTATCAGAACTGAAGATGACCAAGGTCTCTTCTTTCATGCCGGATTGCTCAAGCGCAGTCAGCACACGGCCGATCATGTAGTCGACCATCGCGGTGAAGTCTCCATACATATTGTTGGTCAGTCCATGGAAAGCCGGTGATGGCAACCACGGCGTGTGCGGCGCCGGGTAAGCAAGGTAAAGAAATAGAGGTTTACCCGAATCTTCGCGAGCATGGTCACGAATCACGCCTACGGCTTCATCGGTGAAGCGTGGCAAGACATCCTCCAATTGTAAATTCGGTGAGATACCCCCTTCACGCCAGAATGCACCTTGGATCTTAGTCCATCCGTCATCACTATAGTTATTATCAATCCGATCGATGGGCGGAACTAGCGCTCGGTCTCCATCGATGTAAAAGTAAGGCGGAATATCCGTTGAAGCCCGAATACCGAAGAAGTTGTCAAACCCCACATCAACGGGTCCACCTGGTAGAGGGTTTTCGTAACCATTTTCTTCAAAACCCAAATGCCATTTCCCGACCATGGCTGTGCTATAACCCTGCCCCCTCAATAGAGAAGGAACCGTGGTTCGCTCAGGATCGATCAGGCCATGCTGAGGCCACTTCGAATAATCAATGCGGTAAGGCAGTTGCCCGGTCAATAAACCATAGCGTGACGGGTGACAGAGTGAGCCAGCCGAATGGGCATCGGTAAAGCGCATGCCTTCCGCGGCCAGTTGATCGAGGTGCGGCGTTGGGATCTTCGAGTCCGGATTGTAACTCTTAAGATCTCCGTAACCAAAATCATCCACCAGAATGATGAGGACGTTGGGGTCTTTTGCGAAAAGACCGCAGAAAGAAAAGATAGAAAACAGGGTAATCAGTATAATTCTAGTCATGGGTAGTTCTTTAGAAGGAATACGTTCTAGCATTCGAGTGAGACGAAGAACGATCCAAAGGCATGATTGAGAATCGGCAAAGACTAAAATGCATTTATCGGGCCAGAATTAAAAGTTTTGCCAGCCCTCGAATTTCTCCTAAGCAAAGAAGCCTATGCTAAGACATCTATCTACCCTGATTCATTTCCTAACCCTGCTCAGCCTAAGCTGGGCTGGAGTATCCCATGCAAAGACCCCCAATATCCTCTTTATTTTTGCCGATGACCATACCATCCAGGCCATCGGTGCCTACGAGTCCTGGCTGCAGGATTTTGCCCAAGCCCACGACCTAACCCCCAATCTCGACCGCTTGGCTGAGCAAGGAGCAATCTTCGACAACAGCTTTTGTGGCAATTCCATCTGCGGTCCCAGCCGAGCCACCATACTTACCGGCAAGCATAGTAACGCCAACGGGTTTTACGGAAACAATCCAGAGCTGAAGCCAAAGGACGGGTTTGACGGAAGCCAGTGGACCTTTCCCAAGGAGCTACAAAAGGCCGGATATAATACCGGGATTTTTGGCAAATGGCATTTGGGCAGTGAGCCGACCGGCTTCGATGAATGGAAAGTCATCCCGGGACAGGGCAGTTACTATAATCCCGATTTCAGAACACCCGATGGCATGATCCAAATTCCCGGTCATTCCACTCAGGCCATTACCAATTTGAGCATCGAGTTCCTAAAAAAGCAAAGTGATGACTCACCCTTTCTCCTCATGTGCCAATTCAAGGCGCCTCACCGTACCTGGATGCCCGATACGGATCAATTTGACTATCTGCGAGATGCAGTCATTCCCAAACCGGATACGCTCTACGATATTTACGAAACGCGCTCCTCTCCTCTCTGGCATCAGGAAATGGAGATCGGTCGACACATGCGATACGAGCATGACCTCAAAATCAATCCTCCACTCGTCACTTACGACATTCAAAATCCACACTACAAACGCCTGACTCCCGAACAGCGTAAAGCATTCGATGCATTTTATGGCCCACGCAACAGAAGCTTTGAAGCAGCCAACCTGACCGGCCTCGAACTGCTCGAATTTAAATACGAAGAATACATCAAGGACTACCTCCGCTGCATCAAAGAGATCGATGATCAGGTCGGTCGATTGCTTGCTGCGCTCGACGAATCAGGTACGGCCGATGATACGCTCGTCATTTATTCCGCCGACCAGGGATTCTACCTGGGAGAGCACGGCTGGTTCGACAAACGTTGGATGTATGAAGAATCACTCCGCATGCCCCTCATCGCTCGCTGGCCCGGTAAGATCAAACCGGGATCAAAACCTGAAGCCCTCGTTCAGAATATTGACTACGCCCCCACCTTCATGGAAGTAGCTGGACTTAAGTCACCCAAGAATCTCCACGGCGAATCCATCGTTTCAATCCTCAAAGGCAAGACGCCCTCCAACTGGCGTGAGAGTATCTATTACCGTTACTATGAATATCCAGGTCCGCACATGGTGGCCCGCCACCGCGGCGTACGTGACGATCGCTACAAACTCATGCATTTCTACATCACCGACGAGTGGGAGCTCTTCGACCTCGAGGAGGATCCTCAAGAGATCAACAACGTGTATGAGAACGCGGACTATCAGGGAATCGTCAAACGTTTGAAGAAGACTTTAGAACAACATGAGAAGAACTATGGAGTGCCGAAGGAGGATCCGGCGTGAATAAATAAAAGGTAGGGCCATAGCTTCCAGCTATGCCGACAACGATTTACTCTGAAAGGCGGCACCGCGAGGACGCGCTTGCCTTACCCGCTTACCTTTGAAAATTCTAAATTGGCCAAATTTGTTCCATCTATCTGAGCGACTAGTATACCAAGGACCGTCAGGTCGCGAATAAATTTGCTCCTACAATTTAAGTTCATTTTCATCTGAGCTAGTTTCCATTTTCACCCACATACCCCTGATGTTTGTCCACATACCCCGATATTCTGCATTTCTACTGATGTCCCTCCTGCCCTTCGGTCTGGGTGCGCAGGAAACATACGAATCAGAAACAGACTTACCATCGGGGATAAAGCCGTCGCTCTCCCCTCCTCGTTCGCCGGAGGTGGCCCTTCAAAGCTTTGTGCTCGTCGACGGCTTCAACATTGAGCTGGTGGCTTCGGAACCGACGATTGAGGATCCGGTACTTATAGATTGGGATATCCACGGACGCATGTGGGTCTGCGAAATGCGGGGATTCATGATGGATATCGATGCCACCGATCAATTTGAAAAAAACGGTCGTATTTCCATTTTGGAAGACACGGATAGAGATGGCCAGATGGACAAAGCAACTCGGTTCCTCGACGACTTGGTTTTGCCGCGTGCCATGCGCGTATTTCAAGAAGGCCTATTGGTGGCAGAGCATGACAAGCTTTGGTTCGTGTCAGACGCAGATGGAGATCTCGTTCCAGATGGTAAAGAGTTGATCGATGCCGAGTATGCGACTCATGGCAGCGTTGAACACCGACCCAACGGGCTACTTATCGGGTTAGATAATTGGATCTATAATTCCCGCTCGAACAAACGCTACAAACGTGTTGATGGAGCTTGGGTGACCGAGGCTACAGAGAACCGCGGACAATGGGGAATCACCCAGGACGACTACGGAAGACTCTTCTACAATTTTCACTGGTCGCAATTGCATGCCGATATAGCTCCTCCTAACACCCTGACTCGAAACCCCCATTTCAAACCCACCCTTTCGGCCAACGCCACGGTATCCACAGATCAGTTTGTTTATCCGATTCGCATGAACACTGCGATCAACCGTGGTTATCGACCTGGCGTTTTGGATACAGAAGGGAAACTGATTCGTTTCGCCTCAGCCTGCTCGCCCTGGATCTATCGAGGTGATGCATTCCCCAGTCATTTCAAGGGCGATGCCTTCGTCTGTGCCCCAGCAGCCAATACCATTAAGCATAATCTGATCGTCGATAAAGGGCTGACCGTTTCAGGCGTCAACGCCTACCCGGATCGCGATTTCCTGGCCTCGACTGATGAACGTTTTCGCCCGGTTTCACTCTCTGGCGGACCTGACGGGGCCCTTTACGTTGTGGATATGTATCGAGGTATTATCCAACAAGCGGACTTCATGACTCCTTTCCTTCGTCGCGAGAGTGAACGACGCAAACTGGAGCAACCTATCAACCTCGGGCGCATCTACCGGATCCAGTCGAATAGCCATGACGGAAATAGCCTTCCAGACTTTAACAAACTCGCTCCTGAGCAGTGGGTCGAACTACTCAAACACAACAACGGTTGGGTGAGAGATAAGGCTCAGCAGTGGCTCGTTTGGGAACGTCCTGAAAAAGCCATTGCACCTCTTAAAGCATTGGCAAATGGATCCGACTCACTGGCAGCCATTCACGCACTCTGGGCTTTGGACGGTATGGGTATTGATACCCTCGAGCTTTCACTAAATTTAATCAACCATTCCCACGATAAAATCGCCATCCACGCTCGTGCAGTGGCCGCTCGCCAAGCAAAGAGTGGTGCCAATGCCAAACAAATCTCGGCCGCCCTTTCGAAGATTAAAACGGAAAACGTCGAACGCACCTTTCATCGTGTGCTGGCATTGGACGAATTTGATCATCAGGCAAGCCATCAACCTCGATTACAGATTGCGACCCAACACCATGAGAATCCTCACATTCGTGAAGCATTACTGAGTGGTTTAGAAAAACAAGAGCTTCATTTCCTGGACCAGCTACTTCACCTCGAAGAATGGAGTCAGGAATCCTCTAGCAAAAAACTGCTTATCCAGGAACTGGCTGCAGCTGCCCTGCGTCGAGAAAACTCCATTGAGGTCGGTCATTTATTTCAACTGGCTCTCGGAAGCAGCTGGCAGGCTGCTGCGATTCGAGAAGGCCTACTCATCGCATTGCTCGAACGCGATAAGCCACTGCAGTTTCCCAAATCTCCGGGAATCAAAGACCCTCGTTTCCTGACTTACTTACAATGGCCGGGAAATCAGCCTTCCACTCGCAAAGAGAAATCCGCCACAGCACTCTCCTCCAAAGAGAAAGCACTTTTCGCCAAAGGACAGACGATCTACGGCAGCCTTTGCGCATCCTGCCACGGAGCCAACGGGGAAGGCATTATTATGTTAGCACCGCCTCTCGTAAACTCCGAATGGGTCACCGGCCATCCCGATCGTCTCGCCCGCATTTTATTACATGGGCTCGAAGGTTCCATCGATGTGAACGGGAAAACTTATCAGTCACCCAAGATCCTCCCTTCCATGCCGCCGATCGGCATGATGAGCAATGATGAGCTCGCCGCTACAATGACTTATATTCGCCGGGCGTGGAATCACAGCGCCTCTCCTGTTACGTCCCGCGACATTCAAAGAAACCGCGATCTGACCGCAGCTCAGACAGGCGCCTACCAGGTTTCGGAACTTATCGACTTTTCAGATAACTAAGTTATCAACGAATTTACCTTAAGAAAAAAACCTTACATTACATGCATACTTCATTCACGACCCTAAGAAAACTCATACAGTACCTGGCTATTGGCTTATTAACATCACCACTGGCTCAGGCTGATCTTCCCGTCTGGCGTGGCAATCACAACGGCACCTACGAGGTGCAATCCGCTCCAACGGATTGGAAGTCGGATCAAGTATTTAGCATTCCTCTAGACTCGAAAAGCAACGGGACTCCCATCCTGGTCGAAGGGAAACTTTTCTTCACCGCAGAACCGGATCAACTGATTTGCGCCGACGCCAAAACTGGAAAGGTCATTTGGCAAAAAAGCAATGACCTGTTCACCCTGCACGGCGTGAGCGGATCCAAGGAGGCCGAGCTGCAAGCTTACAAAGCGGATATCGACAATTACACGCAGGACGCCCGTAAACTGCGCAATGTTGTTCGTCGTCTGGAAGCCTCGGTAAAGAGAGATCCTGACAACAATCAAGCCGCACAAAACCTGAAAGACAAACAGGCAGAAATGGATGGCTTGAACAAGAAAGCAGCTGAGATGAGAAAGCAGCCCTTCTACAAGAATTTCGACATGCCACCGGCTCACACCACCAACGGTTATACGTCCTATAGCCCTCACTACGATGGAGAGCGCCTATATGTTCAGTATGGTTTTGGAGCCGTCGTGGCATACGACCTCAAGGGCAATCGCTTGTGGACCAGTTTCATCGATCACCCCGACCACAACTGGGGTGGATCCACCATGCCTCAAATCATCGATGGCAAACTCATCATCCGGGCTGACGATCACCACGCGCTGGATCCGATGACTGGAAAGATCCTCTGGAGCACACCTTCTGAAGTTGTATTCGGAACTCCGGTACCGTTCCAAATCGAAGGCCAATACTTTATGTTCGCGCCACGAGGAGAAGTGATTCGCGTCAGCGATGGAAAGATTCTCCACGACGGACTGGTTAAGATCAACCGCGACCGCAGCTGGGCCATCTTCAACACCCCTGCCCTGGTCAATGGAGTCATCTATGCTGCCAATGGCGTAGGTAAAGAAGACGGCAATGTTTATGCATACAAAATACCCAGCACAATAAAGAGCCTGGAAAAGAAGGGACTAGATCTACTCTGGAATACGGCCGTAGCAAAAGACAGGTACTACAGTTCACCACTCGTCCACGATGACCTCGTATATGTGGTCGGGCAGGAAAGTGTGATAACCGCCCTGGAAGCAGACACAGGCAAAGTTGTTTACGAAGAACACCTAAAAGGTGTTTCAGGAACCGCCTACCCGACTTTGGTCTGTGCGGATAATAAAATCTACCACGGTACGGAAGACGGAGATATGGTCATCTTTAAGCCAGGTCGCAGCTTTAAGGAAATCGCCCGCAACAAGCTGGGTGCCTATCGCGCAACCCCCTTGTTTTATAATGAGGTGGCTTACTTGAGAACCTACGAGAGTCTGATCGCGGTAGGTAATCTATGAGAAATAATCCTCTTCTCCTAACGATTGCCTTAAGTTGCTTCACACTCTTTGGCGGAGACACACTTTCAGCTGAGCTTGTTTTTACCGATTCCTTTGATCGTCCCGATGGATCGAAGACTGAAGATGCTCCCGGCAATGGTTGGACAACCAACAGTGCCTGGCGAGCGGATGGAAAGAAACAGGTCTACCTAAAGGGTGGTGCCTTGGAGATTCGTCGGCTTGAGCATGCCAACCATGCGGTCTCCTTTAAGCACAATATTGCCTTGGGCGACTGTACGATCTCAATGCGCTTCAAAATCGGTGAAGGAGATCGCCTGGGTGTGAACTTTAACGATAACGAGTTGAAGACTGCTCATGCGGGCCACGTATGCACGGTGCGCGTAACCAACAAGGAAGTGTCCGTGGCCGACCAGATGAACGGCTCGATGAACTTGGAACTTCGCAAACGTCGACAAGCTGGCGAAACCAGTCCAGAGCTTAAACAACTGATTGCGAAGACCGAAAAGAAGTCCCCCATCCATCTCAAACCGGACACCTGGCATGAGCTGATGTTCGAGCTGGACGGGGACATCGTACGCGTATTTATGAACGACACTTTTCAGTTAGAGCACCGCTCACCTGGATTCGCTCATCCGACTAAAAGCAACATCGCGATTTCCGTTCCCAAGAACCTCGTCATGGATGACTTCAAAGTTTGGAACCGAGCGGGGAAAAAATAATCCTCTCTCATCATGGACAAACTCATCCAATGCACCGTTCCGGTTCTCCCGGTTAAAAACTTAAAGGACAGCCTTGAGTTTTATACCAGCAAACTGGACTTCAACATTGAATGGCAAGGCGATGTCGCAGCCGCCGTGTCAAGAGACGGTTGCCAGATCATGCTCTCTCAAATTCATGGCGAGAAGAAGCCAACTTGGGTTTGGATTGGAGTTAGTAGCCATGACTGGTTCGTAGAGCTCCCGAAGAAAGGCGTAAGGGTTCGCCAGAAACCATTGAACCAAGAATGGGCCTACGAGATGAAGTTAGAGGATATCGATGGCAACATACTCTGGCTGGGTACAGCCGCGAGGAAAGATATCCCGTTTGTTGAATAATTTTGCAGCAGATTATCATGCGCCCCCAACGACCCTTCAAAATAGCGATCTTTTGCTCGTTTCTCCTTTTTCAATGCCTACTTCAGGCACAAACCAAATGGCCCGGTGACGCATCCGATTGGAATGGATACCAACGTTATGATTTTGAGGCCGATGGACGTCCGTGCTATGTCGTAGTCCCCAATCAAGCAGCCCCCGGAAAGCCCTGGGTATGGAGAGCACGTTTTACAGGTTTCCATACCGGCGAAGACCTTTTGTTAATGGAACAAGGATTTCACATCGCCTTCATGGATACGAATGGCATGTTGGGAAGCCCTGCTGCAACGAACCACTGGGATGCCTTTTACGAGGTCATGACAGGCACCTATGGACTAGCTGAAAAACCTGCTCTCGAAGCGGTGAGTCGCGGAGGATTGTTTGCCTATCGTTGGGCATCGCGCCACCCGGAACGAGTGAGCTGCATTTACGCCGATACTCCCGTCTGCGATTTCAAAAGTTGGCCTCTAGGACAAGGCGCAGGCATCGGTCATCCAAAGACCTGGGCAACCTTACTCGATCAATACGGTTTCACACAGGAGGAGGCACTGGCATTTGACAAAAATCCTATCGATGTAATGGCACCTATTGCCTACGCGCGGATCCCCCTGATGACCATTGTCTCTCTGAACGATCGAGTGGTCCCCCCGGAGGAAAACACATTTATCCTGGCTGATCGCTACCGTGAGCTGGGAGGCAGCATAGAAATCATTGAGGTCGAAGCAGGCACCGAAAAGTCAAATGGCCATCACTTCACACATCCAGATCCCGAACGCGTTGCTGTTTTCATTCATAAACACGCACGTGTGTTTGAGTGAATCTAAAATAAAAGATCGGCAAACTTCTCTCTATTGCCTTAATACCCGCACCAACCACTGACCTTTATGAACTCGTCCATACGCATCACTCGCTTCTACCTGGTTAAGATGTGAACCAGATTCAAGACCACCTGGTAGCGCACCTTTCCATAAATGCGCGGATGGTACTGGGCAAGGGAGAGCTCTTTTATCATCTGGATTCTTATCCATCTCGCGATTTCGAATGGCCACGTATTGCGGATCGAATTCGTCTACTTTTCTTAAGGTAATCCAATCAGCTCGATTTCCTGTTTTCATACGGACAACAGATTTTTCGGACCCATTAAATACATTTACATAGACTTCTGTTTGGGACAGCGCTTCTGAAGCCACTTCATCTGGAGCATACACACTCAACTGATAAGATACAGGCTGACGAGCGGCCTTAAAACCAAAGGTGTGCCCGGCCCCGTCAAAGGTAACGATGGCGTAACCATTGGGAGCGCCATCCCGCATCGTCGTGTGAGGAATCCCCTGTTCATCCTTAGCCCCCTTCCACCAACTTCCAGAAACCGTCACCGTAACAATGCGGTGATGTGGTTCATCACCCATCCAGCCATCATCTTTGCCAATATATTGATACGCCTGCCAATGAGTGTGCCCCGAGAGGGAAAGGGTATGAGGGCGGTGTTCGATCAGGCGATATAACTCGGCGCGATTCCCAATTTCTCCAAGTGGAATGTGCATCATCAGGACAACCAGCCTTTCCTCTGGCACCAGTTCTAGATCGTTCTTAACAAATTCGATTTGCTCGGGCTCTAGGCCACCGTGATATTTTCTGTTGCTGCCTTCCCGGTGACCCCATTCTACATCATCAAGCACGATGAAATGCACAGGACCATAATCAAATGAATAGTAGCTGGGACCAAAGTAACGCATAAAGGTTTCATCGGAATCAGAATCCACTTTCGCTTCCATGTTAATATCATGGTTTCCGATAACATTGTACCAGGGAATTCCTATCAGGGCGATGTTCGTATTGGACGAGTCAAACAGTTCCAAACGGTCAAACATGATGTCTCCCAAAGTGACGCCAAACTTCGCATCGGTACCTATCAGTTCAGCAATGACATCGTGGGCAACGTAATCCACCTGGTCTTGATTCCTTGGCTGCGGGTCACCGAAGAAGATGGTGCGAAAGTGATCGGGCTCGCTCTGCCTATGAAAGGGAAATTCAATCGACGAGGGCAGTGGACCCGTTGGATCGACCCCATGATATTTGAAATGGGTAGGAGAACCTCCAGGCTTATGAATATAATAAAATTGGGGCAGGTCATTATCGTCCAGCGGTGTAGCCCAACCAGAAGGTTTAATAACAAGAAAACGGTGTCCTCGCCGTATGGCAACGACCACTTTCCATCCGCATCCGTCAGGACCACGTCTCGCTGATTCGAAACTGCAATCGCAGGAAGACCTCGCTCACCAGAATCGCGAACACCGTTTTCATTGCGATCTTCGAAAACGATCCCATAAGCATTCTTAGCAAACACAGGATTCGCACCTAGCGAACATACCAAGAGAACAACGAGAGAAGTAGAAATAGGTAGGTAGGACGCTATCGCCGTTTCGAGCGCAGCAACACCAACAAGCGCCGAAATCACACACTCCTAATAAGGTACTGCACAACCTTCAACGCGCGCTTGACCGATAGTTGGCACCCGTGAAGAATACCACCCGGGAATTTCTTCCTGTTCTACCCTATCGTTTATGACTCGTCTCACTCGTTTCCTGGTCACATTGTTGGCATTCTCAATTGTTTCATCATTCCTTCAGGCTGCAAGGCCTGCTGACGATCGCCCCAATTTCATCATCATCTTCTGCGATGACATGGGTTACGCGGATATTGGGCCGTATGGGGCCGAGGGCTATGAAACTCCCAACCTAAACCGCATGGCCGCGGAAGGCATGGTCTTTAAGGATTTTCACGTAGGGTATGCGGTCTGCAGCCCTTCACGAGCAGCGATCAATACCGGCAGCTACCCCAAGCGAGTGAGTGTGAACAACAATTTCGGCCCTAATTCTAAGACGGGTCTGCATCCCGACGAATGGACCATTGCCGATGTGTTAAAACAAAAAGATTACGCCACAGCTTGTTTCGGAAAATGGCACCTGGGTCACGAGCCGGAATTCCTACCGACCAGCCAGGGCTACGATGAATTTTATGGAGTGCCCTATTCGCACGACATGTGGGAACTGCATCCTGAGATCGGAACGCGTTACAATTTCCCTATCCTTCCGCTTTACGAAGGCACGAAGGTCATCAAAAAACAGATCACCCCCGAAGACCAAAAGTATCACACCAAAAAAATCACAGAACGTACGGTCTCATTTATTGAGAAAAACAAAGACATGCCCTTCTTTGTTTACCTCCCCCACCCGATGCCTCACGTGCCACTCTACACCACCGATGAGTTTGAAGGTAAAACCAAGCGGGGAGAATACGGTGACGTGATCGAGGAAATCGATTGGAGTGTCGGCCAGATTCTCAATTCACTCGACGATCATGGCATTCGCAAAAACACCTTGGTAGTATTCACTTCCGACAATGGTCCCTGGTTACGTTATGGCGATCATGGTGGTAGTGCCGGTCCACTCCGCCAAGGTAAAGGAACGTTCTTCGAAGGCGGCTATCGTGTGCCAGGCGTGATGACTTGGCCGGGCAAAATCGAACAAGGGAAGATCAGCAATAAATTTGCCTCCACCATCGACCTGCTTCCGACCTTTGCCAAGCTAGCGGGCGCGCCCATGCCCAAAGGCCGTCCGGTAGACGGCATCGATATCAGTGATCTCCTCATGGGCAAGGAACCTTCGAATTATACACGCGGATTCCTCTATTGGTCGGGTCGCAAACTCAGCGCGGTCCGCGGCGGAAAATGGAAACTCATCTTTCCTGGAAACTACATTGTCTGGAGCGGAGGCGGAGGAGGACAACCCGGTCATGGGCAAGAAGTAAAAGAGATTGGCCTGAGCCTCTACAATCTGGAAACCGACGTTGGAGAAACCACCAACCTAGCCGACCAATACCCGAATATCGTGGCTCGTTTGAAACGTTTCGCGGATGAAGCCCGCAAGACCTTGGGCGACTCAGACAAAGAAGGAACAGAAATCCGTCCACTCGGAGGAAAATAGAAACGTCCCTATTTAAAGACATGAACCTCATGTATTACAATTCGGCGGCAAGCCACCTCCTACAGAGGAAAGTCCCGAATCGAAAGGTAGGGACACATCGCCGAGGTGTCCGATCACAGAACGATCGATGTCCACCGTCTCACAACGGCGGCTACATTAATACAATTTCCAGCGACAAGAGGTGGCTGTTATTCTGCGCTTTGCTTGTAGATGTGTCCTCTCTGTGTTCGTCGGCAACCGCCGATCTTACCGTATGCCTAAAATACAATCACTCATATACCATGACTAAGATCTAATAGATTTTGACCAAACAGCCCCAGACAAACCAGTCGCTCATCGTTATTATACTACTGATCTATTTACCCTACATACACTATGATGTTTCGCTCTCGATTCTTACTCCTAAACCTCCTCTTAATTGGTAGTAGCTGTGTTACGCTCTTTGCGGCTCCCGGTTGGAACTCTAAAGATCTGCACCATGACTTCTACACCGAGGGTGCCGCCTTTGGAGACATCGATGGTGATGGCAAAGGTGACCTGGTCAGTGGGCCATTCTGGTATAAGGGACCGGAGTTTGAAGAGAAGCATGAGTTTTACGAACCGAAACCCTTTAATATCCGCTCCTACTCTGACAATTTCTTCTGCTATGTTCACGACATCAATGGCGATGGTTTAAACGACATTCTCGTCTATGGCTTTCCAGCCAAGGAAGCTCGTCTCTATATCAATCCCGGAAATGCAGGGTCAGTCAATCGCTGGGCGATGAAGATCCTGGCTGATGACATCAGTAATGAGTCGCCACATTTTATTGATCTCATTCCGGGTGGCCTGCCAGAAATGGTTTCTGTAAGAGGAACGGCTTATGGATACTATGAAGCCGGTGATGATCCAACCGCACGCTGGAATTGGACGGCGGTTTCAGATGATGGCATGTCGCGAAAATTCGACCACGGTCTAGGCGTGATCGACATGGATGGCGATGGGCGATTGGATGTAGTGGGAAAACAACATTGGTTCAAACAGCCATCTGGCGAAGTTAAAAAAGTCTCTTCCGGTTCAGGTCGGGCAACAAACCGTCGCAGAGTTAGAAGTTCCACCACGGTTGCCGATACAGAATGGACTCAACACACCTGGCACGAAGGCCCCTCGCGTGGCGGAGCTCAGATTCTAGGCTACGATATCGACGGAGATGGCGATGGCGACCTGATCACCAGTCTTCACGCTCACGGTTATGGTCTGGCCTGGTATGAAAAGACTTCCTCCGGTGATTACGTGGAGCATCTCATCATGGGAAATAGTTCCACCGACAACCCTCAAGGCATTAGCTTCTCGCAACTGCATGCGCTGGCTCTGGAAGACATGGATGGCGATGGCGTAAAAGATGTCGTCACGGGTAAACGCTGGTATGCCCACCATGGCAAAGACGAAGGAGGATTGCAGGATCCTGTCGTTTATTGGTTTCGCCTGAAACGTGGTTTAGATGGCGTAGCGTTTGTCCCCCACTTTGTGGACGACAACTCGGGAGTTGGCGTTGAAGTGCTTGTCGACGATTTAAACAACGATGGCAGTCCTGACATCGTAAGTTCCAGCAAACACGGATTGACCATTCATATCCAGGATCCGGATACATTTATGATTGAGACTGAAGCCTGGAAAATTGCCGGGGGACGATCCCAAGATAAGTACAGAATCGATTTAACGCCTGAAGAGTCAGTATCGATCATGGAAGCCCCTGAAGGATTTGAGGTAGACCTCATCACCGCGGAACCGGATCTTGTACAACCGATTGCAATGTGTTTCGATGCCAGAGGTCGTATCTGGGTCATTGAAGGAACCACCTATCCTCGTCGTGCCCCTGAGGGTCAGGGTACCGACCGTATTCTTATTTTTGAAGACACCAATGCCGATGGCACCTTCGACTCACGCAAGGTATTTGCCGACAACATCAACTTAGCCAGTGGTCTAGAAGTAGGCTTTGGAGGAGTGTTCGTAGGAGCCGCTCCTTACTTCCTGTTTTATCCTGATGCCGACGGCGATGATGTGCCTGACAGCGAACCTCAGATTCTCTTAGACGGCTGGGGACTACAGGACACCCACGAAACATTGAATAGTTTTACCTGGGGCCCAGATGGCTGGCTCTACGGAACCCACGGAGTTTTCACCCATTCCAATGTGGGCAAACCAGGAACTACTGACGACGAACGCACGAAGCTCAATGCCGGTGTTTGGCGCTATCACCCGACCAAGGACGAGTTCGAAGTATTTGCCTACGGCACCAGTAATCCGTGGGGCGTGGATTTCAATGAACAGGGCGACTTCTTTATCAGTGCCTGTGTGATCCCCCACTTCTACAATATGGTACAAGGTGGACGCTACATTCGGCAGGGTTCAGCTTCGCATTTCAATCCCTACATTTTTGAGAGCATTGATACCATCGCCGATCACAGGCACTATGCCGGTGAGATCACGGAGCACGCATTCTGGCGTGAAAATAAAGCCCTTCGCCCCCCTGCCCCAGCTGATACCTCTGCAATGGGCGGAGGTCACGCTCACGCTGGCCTGGCGCTCTATCTGGCTGATACCTTCCCAGAGAACTATCGTGGCGAAGCCTACTTCCATAATCTCCATGGCCACCGGATTATTCGCGAAGCAATGAACCCCAATGGCTCAGGCTATACCGCTCAGCATCGTCCCGGATTTACGTTTACGAATGATCACGATTTTATCGGTGTCGGCGTGATGCTCGGTCCCGATGGAGCCCTTTATTTCTCCGACTGGCACGATGCCCAAACTTGCCACCACCGCAACGTAGAGATCTGGGATCGCACCAACGGCCGTATCTTTCGTGTGCGGTATGGTGATGTGAAACCAGTCAGTGTAGATATTGCAAAGCTCAGTGACTCAGAACTGCTCGAAACACTCACTGACGTAAACGCCTTTAACGCCCGCCAAGCTCAACGCATTCTGCAAGAACGGGCACACGCCGGAATTCTGGACACAGCTACTGTGGAAGTAGGCTTACAAGCCTTGGCCTCAGAAGAAGAACCCCAAGCCATCCGTCTCAAAGCCATCTGGTCTCTCTGGGTGTGCGGGCTAGTTGATGAGGTCGATTTACTGACACAGCTGCAGGATAAAGATCCATACGTCCGCGCCTGGGCGCTCCAATTCCTAGGAGAGGATAAACAAGCACTTAGCGCCTCAGCTCTATCCGTCGTTGAAGACCTGGCCAAAGAGGAAACCGAACTGGTAACCCTTCGTTACCTGGCTAGCTTATTACAACGCTTGCCCCTTGACCAACGTTGGAACATCGCAGCAGCTTTACTCAAACAACCCGATGGTTACTCGCATGACGTCAACCTACCCTACCTGCTTTGGTATGGCATGGAACCGCTCGTAGGTGAATATCCGGTACGCGCTATGGCTTTGGCTGAGAACACTCGCTGGACAAAGTTGAAAAACTTTATCTTCCGGCGTGCCGCCGTAAAGGAAGCAGGCCGCGATATTCTGGTATCCACACTGAAAGACGCTCCCAACGCACAAAGCTACAAAACACGAGCTGAGCAGTTAATCCTGGCCCTGAAAGAACTGCCACCAGTTGACCGCCCCGAAGGCTGGGAAGCAGCACGAAAGCGTGGTGAAACGCTCGCCAAGAAAGCCGAGATCCTCGAGGACGACATCTTCCAGCTCAGCACCCGCTTTGGAGATAAGAAAACATTCTCAACCTGGCGCAAGATCGCTACAGACAAAAAGGCTGACTACATGGACCGTGTAAACGCCATGGAACTACTCCTCGCAGGAGGTGATGAAGAACTGGCCAATATTTCGCGAAAACTCATCAACGAAAAGGAAATGCAGGACGCTGCGATTGTCACCCTTGCGTTTTTCCCAAGCAAGGAAACAGCTGAGGCTCTTATCATGAAAGTCAAAAAGCTCTTCCCAGTATTGCGTAACCAAACAATCAATACACTCGCCTCTTCTCCGGAGATGACCCTGGCATTGTTGCAGGCGGTAGATCGCGGTGATGTGGATGACTCTCTCATCTCTCCCGTACTGCTGGACCAAATGGAGCGTTATGAAGACGAGGAGATCCAATCACTCATCTCATCCAATTGGAGTCGCAATAACGTGAAAGACGTCGAGAATTTAGAAGCAGCCATTCACATGTGGAAGGAAGAAAAGCTAACGCGTGGAATCCTCTTTGACGGAGATGCTTCACGCGGCCGCAGAGTATTCCAAAACACCTGCGGCACTTGCCACAAACTCTTCGCAGGCGGCATAGATATTGGCCCCAATCTTACCGGTTCCAATCGTGCGAACCTGGACTACATCCTCGAAAACGTATTGGCACCCAATGCCGTGGTTTCCAAAGACTACCTGATCAACACCTTCAACTTAAAGGATGGCCGCGTAATCAGCGGCATGATTCAGGAAGAGACTCCCGAACGCATATCGGTCGCCATGCCCGGAGGCACTTACGTTCAGATTTCGCCGAAGGACATCGTAGAAAGACAACAATTGAATCAGTCCCTCATGCCAGCAGGCCTCTTTGATGCCCTACCGCTTGAAGATGTCAGCGACCTGATCAAATACTTGGCCAGCCCGGAGCAGGTTCCTCTCCCCGGAGGAAGGCTTTAACGAAGGCACGAAGTTATCAGGACACGACATTTGATAAACCAGAACTGCGCAAACTCTGGCAAATGGCCAGTGATCATGGACTGGCAGTCCAGATTCACATGGAACCAAGGTATGCTCCTGGATTTGAGCCGCTTATCAAAGAGTTCAAGGAGACAAGGGTGATCATCGACCATCTGGGTCGCCCCTTCCAGTGAACTCCGGAGGAACATGAAACGGTTATGCGCTGGGGACAATTACCGAACACGATTATTAAACTCTCCTCTATTCCACCACAGGATAAGTTCCCCCACCGAGACATCACTCCGGTGATCAAAAGATTGGTAGCTGAATATAGCCCCGATCGCATGATCTACGGAGGCGGTTTCAACGCCGATGCCACCGGCAATTCCTACCGTGCTGCCTTTAAAAGAGCTCGCGGCTACATCGCCTATCTCTCCGCAGCCGAACAGGCAAAGATACTAGGGAAAAACGCAGTTCGTCTGCTTGCCCTCAAGGGGTCATCTTGCCCTCCAGGGGTCATATCTTCATTCTTGACAGAATTCTTTCCTTTTTCTTACACGCCTTGCCTTTTATCAACTCCAACCGTCCAACATACTGACTCACTGATGCCGGTCGCCCCATCTCTAATCGATCGGCTAGCCAACCATTGCTGACTGAACTCCGCGCCTTCATCAAACTAGCCAAAATCACTTTGTCGGGAGCAGACTTCTTATCAGGCAACTTGGGGATTTCGATTCCAGCCTCCCTCGCCAATTTCTTTAGCATCAATTCCCACTGCAGCTCTTTAGCTTCCTGAATGTTCCCTGAGTCTATTCCCAACAATCCAGATTGGTCCAGATCGGCACCCTTTTCCTTGATTTGCAAAATTGCCTCTTTCTTAAACTCTTTAGATCCGTAACACCACCCCTTACTCAATTCATCAAAGGCCAAGGCCTTCCTCTCAGGTTCGTTTTCGGCCAGAAACTTCAGGTAATTGAGGTATTTTTTATGAGCATACTTGCTATCCTTGATACCACCAATGGCAGACAACACGGCATCCATATTCAGAAATCCCGGCCGAGGCTTTTTAAGATACCAGCACAAACTGCTCCATCGGTATTCCCCCATCTGCTCAACCGATTCAATACCGGCTCTTTGAGGATTGAGATGAATATAGCTTGTCACAGGCGCAAGGGCTTCTGGTTCGAGGAGGATCCCTTTAAAACGGCCTTGAAACGGTCGTCCGGTCCGACGCCGAAACCGGTTGTTGCGCATCACCCAAGTACCCTGCAGCCATTTCATACCGAGGCTCAGATTCGGCTCCGGAGTTTCCACTGCTAAGTGGAAGTGGTTGCTCATGATTACAAAAGCACTTAGTTTCCAACCAAAGCGTTCGCAGGCTTGAAACAAGGTTCTTTCAAACGCCTCTGCTGCACCCTTGGATAAAAAGATGTTGGATTGGAAATTACCCCGGTTGATAACGTGATAACACGCTCCAGGGTACTCTACTCTCAGCTTCCGTGCCACCCAGATAAAGAAAGATGCTTAAGTGATTTTTGTTAAGAATGAAGGTATGACCCCATATGTTACGTACAAACGTGCATAATGACTTTCCCAAGAAAGCTAGGGAGCTTGAGGATCTTCTGGATAGTTACCGACAACACATTCCCGAAGAGAAAACAATTGGTTGGATCAATCTTGGACAATAGCACTCGCAAATTACCTAAAAAGTAACTCGAAACCGCTTGTGTAATGTCAACTTAAGGAATACATCTATGAAGCAGGTCCGGACCCAGATCGTAGACGCTGCTGAATCCATGATTCGTGATGGTGGCTACAATGGGTTTAGTTTGGGAGAAGTCGCGTAGGAACTCAACTTGGAACTACCACAGATTCACGAACACTTTCCGATGAAGGGAGACCTGGCTCTAGCAGTAGCCATCCGTTACACGTTTAATTTTTTAACTGCATTGGGTGAACCTTCACCCTCCGAAAGTACTCCCAAAGATCAGCTACGTCTCTACTGTAAGGTATTTCAAAAAGCCTTTGAAGATTCCGGTCAAGCCTGCCTCTGTGGAGTGCTTTCAAAAGACGTGGAAGTCATGCCTGAGAAGGTAAAAAACGCAGTTATCGATTTCGTTGGAGCCAATATTGATTGGCTTACAAAAGCTCTTTCAGTTCCTGACCATCTAAAATCCGAAGAAGAGCTTAAAGAGAGTGCACGATGGATTTATTGCTCACTTCAAGGTGCCATGACTGCCGCTGCGTTGACAGGCGACAAGTCCTGGATTGAGTCGGCTTCAAATTCAGCCTTCAATCGTTTTTTCGAAGCAAGCAGCAGCTAAGCTAACGCCGGTGCCATCCCATTGGCACACTAGAAGGAGACAATCCCCTTCACGAGGCCCGACTCCGGCTTTAGCCACTCTTCAATCAACCCTGGGAATTCTTCTGCCGTGCAATGATGCGTAATCCACGTATCCGGATTCACACTACCATCCTCTAGCTGGGCAATTACATCTTTGAAATTCTTAGCGGTAGCATTGCGCGAGCCGATCAAACTCAACTCGCGTTTATGAAACTCGGGATCATTGAAGTTGATGTCTCCATCATAGATGCCCACAAAAACCAACCTGCCACCAAAGTCGGGCAGTAGAATGGCCGCTTCCATAGAGTGATTGTTTCCGGTACATTCGATGACGACTTCCGGGCGCCCATTAAACTGGTTAACGTACGCTTCCAAAAGAGATTCACCTCCAGGAGTCAGTTGCAAGGTTTCGACATCGGGAAAGGACGCCTTACATTTCGCCAAGCGTTCTTCCGAAATATCCACCGCGACTACCTTGGTTCCGGACTGACGCGCAAACTGAATGGCGCCGAGTCCGATAGGTCCTGCTCCGATAACAGCGATCGTTTCATCACCCAAGAGCGTTGCTCGTTCAACCGCATGATTTCCAATACAGAGCATCTCAACTAATGCCAGGTGCTCCGTACTGAGAGAGGAGGTATGTATTTTGTTGGCCGGAACAATAAACAGTTCTCGCATGCCACCATCCACGTGGACGCCCATACATTGAGTGGTCGAAGTGCAATTGGTTTTTCCTCTGGAGAATGCAAGGTCTCCCGGTTGAGCCAAATACGCTTCAATTGAACAACGCTGCCCAATTTCCAAGCCTTCAACTCCTTCACCCAGAGCCTCTGTGATCACTCCAAGTTCATGACCTGTGATTCGTGGATAATCAAAGAACGGCTGCCTGCCATGATAGGCGTGGATATCGGTACCACAAATACCGACATGCTTCACCCGCACGCGCACTTCGCCAGGACCTGGCAGAGGCGTTTCGGGAGTTTCCTCAAATACAAATTCACCAGGTTGTTTTAGTATAACCGTTTTCATAAAGCATATCGGGATTCAGGTGACCAAAGGTCGGGATTGGGGCCTAAAAATGTTTTAACTGTGTCCGTGACCTCAGCAAGGCTTGTTAAAATGTCTTCGCTCAAGTGAAGCTCCATCGCTCCTACGTTTTCTTTTACTTGGTCCGGATTACGTGCGCCTATAATCGTGGAAGCAAGTCCAGTTTGTTGGCTTACCCAGGCAATCGCAACTTCCGTCATCGACGCACCCACTTCCTCAGCGATACGGCCGACTTCGGCAATGGCTACAAACGTATCCTCCTCACAACCAGGACCCCCGTGCCGTGCTAATGCACGATCAGTGTTGAAGTGACGTGAGCGAGCACGGCCATCCGGAACGTCATCGGCCGTCTTGAACTTACCTGTAAGCAAACCTTGCATAATGGGACTGTAGGCCAGAACACCCACCTTGCTTTCCAAACACTGAGGAATGATATCAAATTCAATAGCGCGACTGAGGAGTGAATATGGCAATTGATTCGAATAAACTTCTCCTCCCAGGGAGATCCATTTTCTTAAATCAATCGCACTAAAGTTACATACGCCAACATGCTTGATTTTACCTGCTTCCTGGAGAGCTTTGAGAGCAGCGATCGTTTCCTCAAACGGGACATCATGGTCCGGCCAATGAACCTGCATGAGGTTAATCACATCGGTCTGGAGCAATGCCAGGCTTTCGTCACAGGCTTTTTGCACATCTGCTATTTTAGATACACCGGGGGATATCTTGTCTGCGATAAACACCTGATCTCTCTTGCCTTTGAGAGCTTTACCTAGAATCCGCTCAGAAGCTCCTCCTCCATACATGGGTGCCGTATCCAGGGAAGTAATTCCATGATCGATGGCCGCATGGATGGTATCGATCGAAAGCGTTTCGTCCTGATCCCCCCATTCCGTTCCCCCAACAAGAGCCCAACAACCGAGTGTAAGTTTTGATAGATCACTACTCATAGGAGTATTTGCTCGCTTCAATGCCGAGATGTCAAGGGATCACAAGAGGGTAACTATCGGACTTGAGCTACAATGGCTCAAATCCGCTCCAGGGATCTACACCCCAAAGCGTAATAGATTCTCCGTTCCACATCTTGTCGTGCATAGCAAAGACGAACTTCTCTCACCGTCGTGAAATAAAGAAGGAAGCATGACGTGTGTAAGGTTGCCTAAAGGCGGAGTTGTAAATTCGAGATTAATGAAGGCGGAAAGTGATTTCTGGATCATTGACAAGGCGACGATTCATTTCTCTTGTCAGAATTTAAACAAATTTTCATTTATGTTTTTATGTTTCACCTTGAAATGATCGGTGGGTTATTAAATTTCTAAACTAGCACTAGCAATAAGATCAAACTGTATTGCGCTGGAGAGAATCGATTGAATCCACCTTGGCGTGTGAATTGAATACAAAAGAAAATTACCCCATGAATCGTCGCACCTTTATCAAAACAACCGGAGCAGCCGTTGCAGGCAGCGCCGTAACAGGAAGCTTGCCTGCCCAGACTTCAGATAAGCCCAACATCCTTTTCATCATCACCGATCAACAGCATGCGCGCATGCTCAGCTGCACGGGCAACCCTTGGCTGAATACACCAGCCCTGGACGAATTGGCAGTTGGAGGCACTCGTCATGAGAAAGCTTATGCTGGAAATCCGGTGTGCTGCCCCAGCCGCATCGGGATGGCAACAGGTATGATGGCAGGCCGCTTTGGCATTCTGGATAATGCGACCTCCAAAGGGACCAGTACGAGGTCGGTGACGGGTAAAAACGGGTCCATGGGACAGTTGATGAAAGAGGCTGGCTACGATACTTTTTATGGAGGCAAGGTCCACATGACCCCCGATCTGGTCCCTGAGAGAGCCGGCTACGATGAGTTTAACAATGACCAGCGAGCAAAACTTCCAGGAGCGACCGTGGATTTCATTAAACGGAAACGCAACAAGCCCTTCTTCGCCGTCGCTTCCTTCATAAACCCACACGACATCTGCTTTGCTTACAATGCATACAAAAAGCGGGAGAAGATGATGAAGAATGTAAATGAGCTCTATAAAGAGGCATCCAAGATTCCTACTGAAAAGCTCCCTCCTCTCCCTGACAATTTTAAGATCCCTGAGGAAGAACCGGACGCCATTCAAGCCAACGGAAAAATCACCGCAGTGACACCCAGCCGACTCATGCGACAGGATTACGACGAGCGCGAATGGCGGATGTATCGTTGGATCTATTGTCGACTCACCGAAGAAGTCGATGGCCATATTGGACAAATCCTCCAAGGACTAAAAGAGTCCGGCCAGGAAGATAACACCTTGGTTCTTTTTGTAAGCGATCACGGCGATATGGACGCGAGCCACGGACTGGCATCCAAAGGAGTCATGTACGAAGAATCGGTTAACGTCCCACTGATCATTCGTTATCCAAAATCCGTCAGAGAAGGTCACGTCAATTCCAGCTTGGTAAACATCACTTTGGATATCCTGCCCACCTTCTGTCACTACGCCGGTATTCCCGCACCCAATCATATGCTCGGAAACAATATCACTGGTTTGAGCAAATCTCGCCCTTATGTGGCCTCTGAAAATTTGTGGTCCCGTATGATTCGAAGCAGCCGCTATAAATATTGTGTCTACAAAGACGGCGACATTCGAGAATCACTGGTCGATCTGGAGAAGGATCCAGGTGAAATGAATAACCTGGCTTTAAATAAGCGCTATCAAGCTGCCCTCGATCATCACCGCGCATATCTAAAAGACTGGGTAAAACAGTCCGGTGATGAGGATGGTAGACAGTACATGGTCGCATAAATAAAGTAATGAAACTGTGTTATTTCAACTAATTAGACTACGGACGGTGCTGGTGTCGTTTCGTTCGTAACGGCGATCGAGCCCTGCCAACAGAATCATCAGGGAGGAATTTCTCTCAATCTACTCTTTCACTACTCAAGCCTTTCTGTTTCCTTGAGCCAATGAATTTCGCCTTCCTCGCTTTTAACGATCTTGAAGAACTGGATCTGATGGGTCCATGGGAACTCCTTGGTGGTGGCCTTAAAACGGAGGGGATCATCAATGAGGCATTTATCGTTGCCGAGACTGACCAAACCATCACTTGCGCCAAAGGACTCAAAATCGAACCGCACTACTCATTCGACACGTGCCCGAATTTCGAATACATCCTAGTCCCGGGCGGCTGGGGCACACGAGCTGAGGCAAAGAATCCTGTATTACTTGATTTTCTCAAAACCAAATCCGCTAACTGCAAGGCCGTGCTCTCTGTCTGCACAGGCTCCTTTCTTCTGGCAGAAATTGGACTTCTTGAGGGTAAACGCGCTACCACTCATTGGGGATCACTACAGCGCCTACGTGATTTTGGCGGTATCGAAGTGATCGAAGAGCGCTACACCCACGATGGAAACGTCTGGTGCTCAGCCGGGGTATCGGCAGGCATGGACATGGCACTTGCTTTCATCAACGAAACCTTTGGCGAGGAGGTTGCCAGCAAGATCCAGTTTTATAGGGAGTATTATCCTCAAGGAACTATTTACGGTATGTCGAAAGAAAACGAGCAAGCACCTGGATATCTTAGATCCTGAATAAGTTAACCACGAATGGACCCTGATGAACACGAATATTTCATAGAAGCGCGTTGCGGAAAGTTGTCAGTTTTCATCAGAGTGATCAGTAGTTAGTTTTTCAAGCGTAACACGGAGCGAGGAAAACAAGTTAATCTATTTACAAATGAATAGAGACGACCTGACAAAGGACACCAATCTCCGCGAACGTGAGAACAATGTATTTGGAATTCGTGTCCATTGATGTCCATTCGTGGTTAACTTCTTTTCCTCGCTTCTGATAAAGAAAGATTTGAACAGGAGATTACTGAGATATCGTGATAAATACACTTCATACTTGTCGCATCCTGCGTTGATAACCACTCTGAGTGGTTTCGAACCTTTTCAGTTAACCTACCCACCATTGTGATGCTCACTCGACTAACCGCTCTCATTACTATTCTTGCTATGACCTTTGGCTGTTCTTCATCCACCGATTCAGATTCCGCTTCGGCAGACAAACCACTGCTTCGGCATGTAGTCCTGTTTAAATTTAAAGATAGTGCGAGCGATGCCGACGTAGATGCCATTGTGAAAGCATTTGGTGAATTGCCTTCGAAGATCCCAGAAATTGTCGCGTATCAATGGGGATCTGACGTAAGTATTGAAGGCAAAGCGAATGGGTTTACGCATTGCTTTTTGGTCTCATTTGCTAGCGAAGCTGGACGAGATGTCTATCTACCCCACCCAGCTCATAAGGCGTTTGTAGAATTACTACTTCCTTCACTAGACAAAGTAACCGTGGTTGATTTTTGGTCGACCGATCCGCAAGGTGCATCCAACACCGGTGGTAAGCTCCGCCACGTAGTACTCTTCGATTTCAAAGATGGCACTACTGAAGAGTCCCTCAACGCGATCCAAACCAAATTCACCTCACTCCCTGGCGACATTCCTGAAATTGCAGCCTATGAATGGGGGACGAACAACAGTCCCGAAGGATTGGACGACGGTTACAGTCATTGCTTTCTGGTCAGCTTCAACGACGAGGCGGGACGAGGCGTTTACATCCCCCACCCATCGCATAAGGAGTTTGGCGGAATCGTAAGACCCAACGTGGAGAAGGTTCTAGTCTTCGATTTCTACAATGGTAAGTAAAACATCACTTCCCCCATAGCTCTATCTCACTTTCCATTATGAAACGGCCCAATATCATACTCATTATCACAGACCAGCAACGCTATGAGACGATTGCTGCTTTAGGTTTTCCCCACGTCAATACTCCACACCTCGATAAGTTGGTGAATGAAGGAGTAGCCTTCTCCCAATGTCATGTCACGGCGCCCTCTTGCGGACCTTCTCGAGCCAGCCTGTTCACTGGCTACTATCCACATAACAGCGGTGCACTGAAAAACAATGACAAGTGGCCACGCACTTGGGTGCAGGATCTGAAAGATAACGGTTACCACTGCGTAAACATCGGTAAGATGCATGCCGATCCCTACAATGAACTTCATGGCTTCCATGAACGTTTCGTGGTTGAAAATAAACAACGTCGTGAGTCCGAACTCATGTGGAAGGGCGATCCTCACATCTTTGAAGATGAATGGGACAAAGCCCTGGATCTCCGTGGCTTTGACCGACCCGAAAAACCCTTTTATCGCGACTGGCCCGATACCAAGGAGCGCCAAGGCGCCTACGAATGGAAACTCCCCGATGACCTACACCCTGACACTTTTGTCGGAGATATGGCTGTACGTTGGATCGATAAATCCGCATACGCCACCGACCATTCCAAGCTGATGCAATGGATCGATAAGGACAAGCAACCCAAGCTGGGCGATGAACCACTATTCTTAGAAATAGGATTCCCCGGACCTCACCCACCCTTTGATCCGGTGGAGAGTTATGCAGAAGAATACATGGAGAAGGATCTGCCCATCCAACCGGTCACACAGGAAGAGATGGATGCTCAACCCGAGACTTTGGATTCCTTCCGCAAACGGCTCACGCAACGATTTGCTGATTCGATTGATTTCGATCCTAACGCATCGGACGAAGCGCGAAAACTCCAGCGCGCTTACTATCTGGCCAATGTGACGATGATTGATGAAAGCATCGGCAAGATCCTTAACCGCCTGGAAGAAACCGGAGTTCTCGATAACTCGGTGGTCATATTCTCCTCCGATCATGGTGACTGCCTCGGGGATCACGGTCTGGTCGAAAAATGGACGATGTACGATTCCTCCGTTCGCGTCCCTCTCGTCGTGTGGAGTCCCGATCGTTACAAAGGTGGCCGGACCGTCGAATCGTTGACCCAGTGGTTTGATATAGGTCCTACGATTTTGGAGTTAGCTGGTCTGGAACCACCCGCCAAAATGGAAGCAGAATCCTTAATTCCTTTCCTCGAGGGCGATCCGAATGCCGAGGAGCGTGAATACGTCTTTTCCGAGCATGCTCAAGATCTGATGCTGCAGGACCTCGAACATTCGCTCATGATTCGAAGTAAGCGTTTCAAACTGATCGAATACATCGGGAAAGACTCAGGACAATTGTTCGACGTCGAAAATGATCCCGAGGAGGTGAAAGACCGCTGGATTGATCCGGATTTCGCCGAAGAAAAAGCTAAACTGAGAAAAGCGCTTCACGAATGGTTTGTAACCAGCACGACGAAAGCCACTGGTTGGTGGAAAGACCCGGCGGCGAAGCCGAAGAGCGGTTAGAGATTAACCTGATCCTTCAAAACGGCGCCCTCGGCGTGGACGGTTCAACTTATTGGGCATGATCATCCACGGTCTTACGACCGTGGCTACTTTTTAAGCTACATTTATAAATTGCCTGCTGCCTTCGCGGAATCCATGCTCACTAGCGTCTTGAATGGGACTTCGTTGTCCGTTCTTACCCATCTTCAATCTACATCGGTCATCTTATGCACTCGATCTCACTTAATGGTAAAACATACCAGCTAGACGTCCCAGACGACATGCCCCTACTCTGGGCCATCCGTGACGTCCTTGGTTTTTCAGGAACAAAATTTGGCTGCGGCCTCGGTCAATGTGGTGCTTGCACCATGCACTTGGATGGAGAACCGATTCGCTCCTGCATAACACCCATCACAGACGCCAAAGGGAAACAAATCACAACCATTGAAGGAATCGGGGACGATTCTACAGGAAAGAAAGTCCAGGAAGCCTGGGTGGAAGAAGGTGTTCCCCAATGTGGTTACTGCCAGAGCGGCCAGGTTATGTCGGCCACCGCCCTACTCCAAAGTAATCCCAACCCCAGTGATGAAGCGATTGAAGGCGCCATGACGGGTAACATTTGCCGCTGTGGAACTTACAATCGGATCAAAACCGCGATTCACAGTGCGTCATCCAAAATCAAGGAGGGCTCCAAATGAAATCGTCATACACACAATTTTCGGTCGCAAAGAAAGTCTTGGATCGTCGCGATTTCTTGAAAGGTATCGGTGCTACTGGCGCACTCTTCTTCACAGCCAATTGGAGCTGGTCACAAGAAGAAGAGCAGAAATTCGGTGGCTATGGGATGCCCGGTGGTATCGTTGAAGACCCAAAAGTTTATCTTCGGGTCAATACGGATGGATCTGTAGTCGTAGTTATTGCGCGCTCAGAAATGGGACAAGGCATCCGAAGTAGCCTCGCTCTGGTGGTAGCCGATGAGCTCGACGCTGACTGGGATATGATGCAGGTCGAACAGGCGACGGGAGACCAAAACCGTTACGGCAATCAAAACACCGACGGTTCACGCAGCATGCGCCATTGGTACATGCCCATGCGACGATGTGCGGCTACCGTCCGAACGATGTTACAAAACGCAGCCGGCGAACTTTGGGGTGTTTCTGCTGACGAGGTCATTCCTTATCGTCACAAAATGGTCCATGCCAAGAGTGGACGCGAAGCAAGCTATGGAAAACTTGCGGAAACGTTGAGCGATCAAGAGATCCCGGACTCAGACTCCATCCAACTCAAAAGCTCAAACGATTTTCGTTTCATCGGCAAAAACCAGACCCGCAGCGTCGATGCCACCAACATGGTTTCCGGTAAAGGTGTATACGGAGCTGACATTCGTTTTGACGACATGCTCTACGCGGTTGTTGCCCGTCCACCGGTTTTCGGAAGCAAGATGGAATCTTACGACGATGCAGGAGCGTTGAAAGTGCCAGGCGTGGTCAAAGTCCTCTCCATTGAAGGTGCAACCGCCCCATCTGAATTTAATCCACTCGGCGGCCTCGCAGTAGTAGCCGAAAATACCTGGGCAGCCATCCAAGGCCGCAAGGCACTTAAAGTGAGCTGGAGCAGCAGTCCAAACGACAGTTACGACTCTGACAACTACCGGGATCAAATGCGTGAAGCATCTCAGAATCCAGGTAAGGAATTAAGGAATGTCGGCAACATTGAGGCCGCATTTTCTTCTGCAGCTAAAACCCATTCAGCTGATTACTACCTTCCACACCACGCTCATGCTCCCATGGAGCCACCGGCGGCAATTGCCCTTTTGAAAGATGGGAAGCTCGAAGCCTGGGCTCCTTCTCAAAACCCTGCGAGTGCTCGCGCAAAAGCGGCTGAACGAGCTGGCGTTTCTTTCGATGACACGACCCTCAACGTCACTTTGCTAGGTGGCGGATTTGGTAGAAAGTCAAAAGGAGACTTCGTAGTTGAAGCGGCCGAATTGGCCAAAACATTTCCTGGACGTGCCGTGCGCGTTCAGTGGACCCGCGAAGATGATATCGCCCACGATTATCTGCACACCGTTTCTGGAGAACATTTGGAAGCAAGTTTGGACAAAAACGGAAAAACAACCGGTTGGTTGCACCGTTCGGTAGCGCCAACCATCACCTCCATTTTTGCACCCGCTCAACGCCACCAGGCAGCGTTCGAAATCGGCATGGGAGTCATCAACACTCCCTTCGATGTGCCAAACATGCGTATGGAAAACCCAGGTGTCGATGCTCACACACGTATCGGATGGTTCCGCTCCGTTTCCAACATTCCTCATGCATTTGCAACACAAAGTTTCATTGCTGAACTAGCGGATAAAGCGGGGAAAGATCACCTCGAGTTTTATCTCGATCTTCTGGGTCCAGACCGGGAGATCAATCCACTCGACCAAGGCGATACCTGGAATCATGGCGAAGACCCTGAGATCTATACCGTGGATACGGGTCGATTAAAGAACACCATTAAGAAGGCCACAAAAGAAGCTGGTTGGGGCAATAAATTGCCCAAAGGCCGCGGCATGGGACTAGCCGTTCATTACAGTTTCGTTTCTTATGTGGCAGTGGTTCTCGATGTCGAAGTTGAAAGCGGCGGTGGGATCGTCGTCCACAATGCAACTATGGCCATCGATTGCGGTAAAGCGATCAATCCAGACCGTGTGCGTTCCCAAATGGAAGGATCGTGTATTATGGGTCTGAGCATTGCAGCCACCAGTGAAGTCAGCTTCAAGAATGGCTCGGCAGTTCAAAGCAACTTCCATGACTTCCAAGTCGCACGCATGCCACTGGCTCCCAAATTAATATCGATTCACATCGTGGAACCAGAGGGAGTCGATTCGCTTGGCGGGGTCGGCGAGCCAGGAGTGCCACCGGTTGCTCCAGCCCTATGCAATGCGGTTTTTGCGGCGACGGGAAAACGGATTCGTTCACTGCCTATCGGAAATCAATTGGCTTAGAAATGGATATCACTTGCCCCTATTGCTGGGAGCATATCGATATCGAAGACATTCCCTACGCAGAGGAGACAGTCGAGCTCGTGCTTGATTGCGAAGTTTGTTGTAGGCCGATCGCGATCACTGCTTCTTGGACGGATGAAGACCAAGCTCCCTGGTTAGACGTGAGAGCTGAATCGTAAGGAGACGGCGCCCTTGTGTAGCCACAGTCGTAAGACTGTGGGATTTGCTATTCGAAAGATCGACGCAGTTGTCAGGCCTGTTGTTCGCTTCGCTGTCAGAAAAACCCTCGGTACTTCCTTCGGTCGTGAACGACCATCGCGACAAGATGAAGATGTAGCCACGGTAGTGACACCGTGGAATCCCTACAGCATTCCATTAGACAAAACAATGCTATCCGCGGACAGCTCTAAGCAGTGAAACGTATGCAGGCGGCGCCCTACGGCGAGGTCGCCCTACCCTGATATATCCACGGTGGGCGACACCGTGGAATTCGATTTCTATGCTTTCTGCGCCAGGTAGACCGTGTTCGTGGATTCCTTGTCTTGAATCGGATTATAGAAAGGAACGACCACCGCTTCGGCTTCATCGAATACCGTTTTCAGAAGCTCGGTAAAGTGGGCGTCCGGAGGATCATCAGACCAAAGTCCAAATACCCCGCCTGGATGAAGTTGCTCCGATAAAGCGGTGAGGCCAGCGACGGAGTAAAAGCCTTGATTTTCATCATCAAGTTGATGACTCGGAGTATGGTCGATATCGAGTAAAACCGCGTGAAACTTTTTACCGTGATAGTTAGGATCGAGCCCCTTCTCAGCATTCACTGCTGCAGCAAAAAAGTCCTGCGCCACCAATCGACAGCGATGATCCCCCGCCAGTTGAGCACCTAAAGGCACCAACCCTCTTTGGTGCCACTCAATCACTTGAGGAAACAGCTCCACCACGACCATAGACCTAACAGAGGAAGACTCCAATGCAGCAGCGGCGGTGTAACCAAGCCCCAGACCACCGACCACAATGTCCCACTCTTCACCCGCCAACTTGGCTAGTCCTAAGTGAGCCAGTTTTTTCTCTGCCTCAGGAAACAAACTGGACATTAGAAACTCTTCACCGAGTTTCACTTCGTAAATTTCCTGCCCATCTAAAGAAGGCATCGTTCGCCTCCGAAGCACCAAGTCTCCGAGATGGGTTGTTTGAGCATCAAGTATTTCCAGGCTGGGAATCATTTTCCAGGACTGTGTCAGGACTCCCCACACTCTACAATAAACAATAATAGATTCTTTGCCCTTGAAGGAGCTGAACGCTTAATAAAACATTCAGCAGACATGACGCCCCTAAGAGTTACCCTATCAGCATTCCTCGTTCTTGTTTATACTTCCCATTCCAGTGCCAACCGACTGGACAACTACACGGATTGGGGCATCCACAAGGGTGATCAGAAAAGCAATCAATACTCCGAGCTTGCCTATATTCATGCGGCTAACGTTCACCGACTGGAACCTGCCTGGGAATATCAGGTCGACGACGCCACGGAGCGTTCCAACATGCATAGTAATCCTATCATCATTGATGGATTAATGTATTTTACCACCTCCTCGTTAAGGGCGGTCGCGATTGATGCGGGATCGGGAGAAGAAGTTTGGAAGTTCATTTCAGAAGAACATCATCCGGAAAAGCAAGTGTTCCGAGGACGCAACCGTGGGCTTGTTTACTGGGAATCGGAAGATCGATCTGATAGACGCATATTTCACGCAGTCAAGGATCGCATGTATGCCCTCAATGCAAAGACCGGTGAATTAATTACCTCCTTCGGCCATGGCGGTCACATCGACCTACGGCATCACCTGGGAGTAGATCCTGAAAGAGCATCGGTCGAAGTCACCAACCCGGGAGCCGTCTACAAAAACTACCTCATGGTAGTTTCGCGAGTGCCCGAAGGCTACGATTCAACACCTGGCCACATTCGGGCCTTCGACACGATCACCGGTGAATTCAAATGGATCTTTCATACGATACCTCAAGAAGGTGAATTTGGCTACGACACCTGGGAATGGGTGGAAGGAGAAAAATACGGAGGCGCCAATTCATGGGGAGGCCTAACGGTAGATGAAGATCGTGGCTGGGTCTTTGCCTCCACTGGATCTGCCGCCAACGACTTCTATGGCGGATACCGCAAAGGACAGAATCTGTTTGCGAACTGCGTGCTGGCCCTGGACGCGACAACGGGGAAACGACAATGGCACTACCAAACCGTTCACCACGATATCTGGGATTACGACAATCCCCCACCGCCCAATCTGGTTACCATACAAAAGGACGGAAACGAACAGGATGCTGTGGTTCAGTTTACCAAGATGGGGTTCACCTTTGTCCTGGATCGTGACACCGGTGAACCGATTTTTCCGGTGATCGAAATGCCCGTGCCTCCATCTACGGTGGAGGGAGAGGAAGCCTGGCCTACCCAACCTTTTCCCCTTAAGCCGAAGCCGCTCACGCGAACCTCAATCACCGAGGCGGATCTTACACGGATCAGTCCGGAGAGTTACCAGTATGCCAAACGACTGTTCGAACGCTACGAACCAGCCACCTTTTATGCGCCGCCCTCTGAGCAAGGTGTGATCGCCCAACCCGGAACGTTGGGTGGTGTAGAGTGGCATGGAAGTTCTTACGATCCCTATAACAATATCATCTATGTAAACACCAATGATGCACCAGGATTGCTTAAACTTAAAAAGAGTTTTGAGCCTGCCGATAGCACCAAGCTCTCGGCTGAGCAACGAGGGCGGGTTGTCTACGAACGCAACTGCACCAGTTGCCATGGACCGGACAGAAAAGGTATTCCCCCGATTTACCCAAGCGTGTTGAAACTTGATAAGAGCGAAGAAGAGATTGCCCAATGGATTCGTACGGGAGGTAACATAATGCCTGGCTTTCCTCACCTAACCAAAAAGGAAGTTGAGGACGTTTCAAAATACATGTCTTCGGATAAAGTGGATCCTGCAGCGGACTCCATGGAAGGCGGGAAAGTCCGTTATCTCTACGAAGGTTACGGTTTTCTCAATGACCAGGACGGTTATCCAATTATCAATCCTCCATGGGGTACGCTCAATGCCATCGACCTCTCCACCGGAGATTATGTCTGGCGTGTACCATTGGGAGAATTCCCCGAACTGGTTAAGCGCGGTATCCGCAACACCGGTACGCCCAATTTCGGCGGTGCAGTAGCGACTGCTGGTGGTATTGTATTCATTGCAGCTACTGCCGACGAAAAGATACGAGCGTTCGAAAAGAGCCGCGGCAAACTACTCTGGGAGTATAAACTTCCCGCTGGAGGTTATGCGACTCCCAGTGTTTACCTAAACGATGGCAAACAGTATCTGGTGATCGTAGCAGGAGGAGGAGGAAAGAATAGAACCCCATCTGGAAAATCGATCATTGCCTTTGCGCTACCCGAAGAAAAAACCGCAAGCTCTACACTTACTTCTATAACAGATAAGGATGGTTGGATTGATCTGTTCGATGGGGAGACCCTGGATGGCTGGGTCCAGATGAATGGATATCACAGCTACTCTGTGGAGGATGGCGCTATAGTAGGACGAACAAAGCCCGGAAGTAGAAACTCATTCCTGTGCACCACGGAAGAATTTGGAGATTTTCAATTGGATTTGGAAACCATGGTGGATGACGTCACGAATCAAGGCATTCAGTTCCGCTCATCAGTCAGGCCCGTAACGGAAAAAGATCATCATAGCTGGCGTGCAGGACGTGTGTGGGGGCCGCAAATGGAAGTACGTCGCAATTTTGGAGAAGGCAAATTTACCAGTGGCATTCTATATGGCGAAGCCTTGGGAACCGGATGGCTGTCCTCCAAAGAAAAGCAGGAGAAAGGTCACGACCACTTCCGTTCAGAAGGATGGAATCAAGTTCGCATCATCGCTGAGGGACCTCGCATGCGTACCTGGGTCAATGGACATTTGATTGAGGACCTGGTTCGGGAAGACGTATATAAAACCCACCCCAAGGGATTCATAGGGCTCCAGGTTCATGGGATTCAAGGCGAACGCCAATTCGTGATGAAGTGGCGGAACATTCGGATTGCGCCGTTGAATTGAGTCGGGCTGCGGAGGAATGCAGTCGACTGTAGGCTGCAGTTACAATGTTAGATGACGTGAGATCGGCAGCAAGCTACCCTCCTACATTTGGATACCGATACTGATTTGCTTTGAAGCTTGCTCCGGAATAGGTATTTTGAAGTCAAAGCCGATCCACAGTGTATCCACTATGGCTACAAATATGATTTGCCGAGCTGTTGCCTGGCGTACCCTCGATACTTTCTGTGGTGTCACCACCGCAGCTAAATAAAAAACAAAAAGGCTGCACACCGGAGCATGCAGCCTTCGAAAGATTAATTAAGATCGTTTACTTCGCGGTGATGATTCCTTGCATCAATGCAAAGTGACCTGGAAAGGAGCATACAAAAGGATACGCACCAGCCTCAGGAAGGGTAAATGTAATAGTTTCTTCTTCACCGGGACCAAGCAGTTTTGTATGCGCAACAATCAGCGCCTTCGTCGCATCGTCTTGCGGCACATACTCGGTCGCAGCCGCAGCAACAGCACCCATTCCAAACTTAGGCACATCTGAGCCTGGCTTAAGAATAACTACATTGTGCCCCATGGCCGCCTTTGGAAGTTTTCCAAGGTTTTTGAAAACCAGGGTGACTTCTTCACCTGCAGGCACTTCAAAAGCCTTGGAGTTGAACTGCATGGTATCGTTAGCGGCAATCTCAATGGTAGCTCCGTTCACGGCGGAAGAAAACAATGCGGAAATGCCTAAAACCAAGAGAATGGTAGTGAGTTTTGATTTCATAAATGTAATGCCGGTTAAATTAGTATTAATGTTGGAATTTACTGATTTGATTAAAAAAGCAAGCCGAGGTTCCTTAATTATTTAAAAATGGCTATTCAAATCCGCTCGATAATCTGATCTTTCGGGTAACGCACTTTTGGAAGGGTGGCATATTTATCGTCTTCGGAGCGATACCCCAATGCACAAGCAACCATGGTTTTAAAGCCACTATTCTCCAATTTGAGCACTTTGTCGAATTCAGAAGGCTGAATACCCTCCATGGGACACGTATCGATTCCAAGAAAAGCAGCACTCGCCATCAATTGACCTAAGGCGATGTAAATTTGATTCTTACACCAATCGTCAATAGTAGCTCCATCGATGGACCGTTGAACAAAGCTAACCATCTGTCCTTTAAGAGCATCGTGATCGGAAGCCTGCCCTCCCCTTGCCTCTAAGGTTGCGTCGATGTATCGATCGACCTCAGAAAGCTCGAAGGAGTCATCGTAGCAAAGTACGACAAAATGGGAACAATCGCGTGTCTGGGGTTGGTTCCAGGACAACGGGAGTAATTGATCCTTGGTTGCCTGATCCTCCACAAAGATGAATTTCCAGGGTTGCAGACCGAAAGACGAAGGCGAAAGGACCATGGAATCTTCGATGGCCGTAATCGTTTCGGCATTAATTTTTCGACCCGGATCAAATAGCTTAGTGGCGTAACGCCAATTCAGTTGCTGCAATAGTTCTTCGTTTGTGAATGTAGGCATAATGTGGAAACTTTATCATTCATTGTTTAGCAGGAATGGGCTTTGTCTTTTGCACCCGTAACGTTGGGATAATTGAATTTCAAAATTTTGTGTCTGATTCGACTGGCAATCGCGAGAGGAAATTTTTCCTGCAAATTACTGATTAAGCGAAATGAATTTAAAAATGGAATTTACATCAGCGTTACAGGAAAAACCTCAATAGGACAGGATTCAGAAATTTGAGCACTTTCGCACTCAACTCTGTCCTTCGAGGGTATTTATTAATTTCCAAGGAATCTTTTTCTCTTTCTCATTCAACTACTTACAAAAAACGTCTACTCTTAATATTGGCAAAAGAACGATCCTCAAAGCTCAATAGAAGAGGCAGGATCCATCCTCAGTCTTAATTTAAAGCCTCAAAACGATGTAATCAAGGTGTAAATTCCTGCCATTGTTCAGCGGCTCAATTGAAGCTTGAAGCCTAAGGAATTGTCATTGCCTTTGAAATCCCTGCTTCTCATCCATGAATCGTTCAAACAAATGCGGATTGTTTGCATCGCCCATGCAGACTAGTATGCTCCTGCCTAGTCTACTTGGCCATGAATCGCAGCCGTATGTACAGCAATTCCGATGGACGTTTTTAGAAACCGTTAATCAGGACCTCCTAGAAAGAGCCTGGAAGCGCGTGTTGAAGCGCCACGACACCTTCTACCACACCTTTGAGTTTGGAAAGGGCGATCGTCTACGTATTCAAAAGAGCGGAAAACTACAGGTCGAATTTAAATTCCTGGACTGGAGCCATTTGCCACGGACTAAAAGACACAATCAACTGACTTCCTATTTAAACCAAGACCTGTCCCGTGGCTTCGATCCTTTAAAAGGCAATTTAAGCAGACTGTAACTGATCCGCATTCACTCCAGACGCTCCGAGCTTGTTTGGACGACACACCATGCATTGTTTGACGGTCGAGCCAGATTGAAGCTGATTCAGGAATTCATTGAGGTCTACAAAGCGCTGAAAGTAGGTAGGTCGGTTCGCCTCAAGAAATGTCCGTCCTACGAGGAGTATCTCAAATGGACGGAAAAACAATCATGGAAGAGCTCCAGCGCCTTTTGGAATAAACAACTCGAAGATCTTAAAGAGACTACCGCACTCAATTTTGGAATGGGGTTCAAAGGAGGTAAACCTTCAGGGAATCAGCAGTCTCTCAAATCTCGATTCCTAAGCAGCAAGCTGTCGACGCGCTTATCAAACTGGTCAGAAAGTCAGAAACCTCACTCAATATACTTGGACAAGCGGCCTGGGGAATGTTTCTACATCTGAGCACTGGACAGGATACGGTGATGTTTGGAGCTCCCAGGGCTTGCCGAAAATCCAATATCTTGGACGCCGAATCAACAGTCGGACTCTTTGTAAACACGGTCCCAGTCATCGTCAAAGTCGACTCCTCCGAAACAGTTGATGAATTTACAAGAAGGATCCAACAGAATTGGGTCCAATTGAGAGATCACGAAAACACACCCCTCCCCCTCGGTATTATCCGCCATAATCTTCCTAAAATCTGGGACAAAACTATCTTCCTTGAAAACAGAACGAAACTTCTCTTCTGGCACATCAAACAATTCTTCAACTAAATCCGCTATAGGACCCACAAAAGCTTCAACCACCTCAGGATCGGCCTTCAATATGGGGAGGTCCCAAATGTTTTCGAAGTAAGCCATCATTAGGTTCTTTTGAATCAAGCCCTCGGTCGTCTGAGTCTCTATTTGATTCCGCGGATTCTGAAGGAGTTTTACTTTAAATCCGAATCCATTCCCAAAAGCATCCACGGGAAATACCAATGCATAGCGGTATTGATTACCCTCTATACCCGCTCTTACTTCGGACTCCGTTAGAGGAATTTCCTCACCGGTATTGGTCGTACGTGTTTGAATTGTTCGGAAAGCTTCATCTTCATCGATAGCGTCAATCATCGCTTGAACGATTTTCGGTTCAGTCTGGTCAACGACACCTAAGCGAATCCCCGCAGGGCCACCCATGCCGAAGTTCTCTTTACTCGGAGAGATCCCAAATATATTTCCCATCAAGTAGATGATGAAAAATGGAACCAAGAAGGTAAGCAGTACGGCTACCTTGTCTCCCCAGAAGGCCTTCCAGTCTTTAGCCAATAATGCGAAAACTATTTTCATTCTCTTAGTTCCTTCCCTGTTAAGTGCAGAAAGAGGGTTTCCAAGGACGGTTGCCGAATCTGAAAACGGTGATAAGGCACTGCTTTACTCTCCAGAAGCTGAAAAAACTGAGAGAGTTTAAAATCATCTCCCGGATTCAGAGTCCCAATATTTCCCTCTATGCTAAGCTCACCGAATTCAGAAAGAGCCTCTCGGATCTCCGATTCAACTCGATCCACTTCAAACGAAATGGAAGTATCATAAGGCAATTGGCTGACCAGTCAGTTCCGTGATCCTTCAGTAATTATGTTTCCGGAGTCGATAATCGCGATGCGCTTGCACATCCGTTCCACCTCTTCCATGTAGTGCGTGGTATAGACTACCGTAAGGTCTTTTTGATTTTGCTCTTCGAGAAAGTCGAAGATGGCATTTCGCGATTGTGGATCTATTCCAACCGTTGGTTCATCGCAAAGCAGTATCTCTGGATCGTGTAGTAAGCTTGCGACAATATTGAGGCGACGTTTCATACCCCCGGAGAAGCCTTTGACTTTATCCTTTCTCCGATCCCACAACTGAACCTTATTAAGCCAAAAGTGAATTTTCTCTTTCAGCTCTTTCTTTGGAATCTCATAGATACTCCCAAACACTTCCAGGTTATCGAAGGCTGAGAATTCCTCATAAAGAGCAAGGCTCTGAGGTACGAGTCCCAAAATACGACGCCCTTCCGGATCGTCTTCCTGCAAAGTCTTGTCGTTTAGCTGAAGAACGCCTTCGTCAGCGAATGTGTAGCCCGACAAAATATTCATCAGTGTGCTCTTGCCGGCCCCATTGGGACCCACAAGGCCAAAGAATTCACCTTTTTTAACCGTTAGGCTAACCCCATCGAGAGCGGTTATGCTGCCATACCTTTTGGTAAGATTTTAAATGGATATCATGGTGCCGACTATCTCTATAACGGATTCAGGTATTTGTTTTGTCTATAGCCGTTTCGGTTTTTCTAACAATTGGCAAACCCTCCGTTCATAAGACCTACAATTAGCTTGGTTTCTCAGCTTCTGAACTTCAACATTTCTCTACTACAAGTAATGAACACAGCTTCTATTCCACCTGATTCTTTCCAGACCAATCGTGTTATGGGCCGAAAGCCAGTCATGGGCGATGCACAAGCAATGTTCGATGTCTACGCAACGGACCCCGAGGTAACCCGTTACCTGGTCTTCAAGCCTTACGAGAAGCTAGAAGACCTCCAGTCCTGGCTCAGCTATATCATTAAAGAATGGGACAGCAAACCCGGCATCGCGTATCTGCTTTTCAAGCACGACAAGCCGTAAGAGCTTATTGGATCCTTCTCCATAGGCGTTGATCAATTCAAAGCTGAGGTGGGCTACTTGATAGCACGCCCCTACTGGGGACAAGGTCTCATAACCGAGGTACTTCAACACTGGACTGACTGGGCTCTAAACCAGCCAGAAATCTACCGAATAAGTGCATTATGCGATATCGATAACCCAGCATCCGGGCGAGTCATGGAAAAAGCAGGTTTGTCTCTCGAGGGAACCTTCAAACGATATGGCATCCACCCAAACATCGGTGACGAACTCGTGATCTCCATTGTTATGCCAAGACCCGCTGACAAAATGCGCACTGAAGCATTGCAGCCAGACTCTTTCCTGAAAAGCTAGCTCCATGGAATTACTCACATCAGTCATTTGCGATTCCGCCTCTGATTACAATGGCAAGCTCTGTATCCTCGGTGCCTTTGACACTATCTGGAGCAGCAAATACCCGAACCAACACCCGCATTGCACGCTGGCGCTAAGGTTCTTGTTTAATCAAACAGACCTCGGGAAGCATCAATTTAAGGTAATCTTTGTAGATGCGGATGGCAAAGAACTGCTCCCCAAAGGTCCGCTCAAATTCGGTATTCAGATTGGCGCCATTCCGGACGAGCAGTATTTTATATCAAGAAACCTAACCTTGAATATGCAAGGTCTACCGATTCCTGCACCGGGACAATATTCATTCGATGTTTATTGGAACGAGGAAGTGCTAGCCAGCATACCCTTGCAGGCGGTTCAGGGACCCGCAGCCAGGCCGGGAGGCCCACAAAAACCTCCAAACGAAGCCTAAACTCTATTTGTAAAAGAGTCAAAAAAGACTGCAGATCACTCGCTTCAGAGGCTGGCTGGCGATCAATCTTTCCGATGATGGGATGATTGACTTTAATATTCCGACTACTCACTTACAACCGTTTATGAATTTCACAGCTGCCGGCATGACCCACGTGGTGATGGTTCGCAAAAAGAACGAAGACAGTTTCTTTTGCGACACGGAGAACTATATATATGCAGTGGCAGATGGACTGGGCGGCCTTACTTTTGGCGACCTTGCGAGTAAAGCCGTCGTTCAGTATCTGGAATTGTGGACGAATGCCCGAAAAAATGAGGACTGGGAAGGCATTTATTGGCCTACCTTAATGAAAGAGGTGAATCATCAAGTGATTCAAACCGGCAGATATCGGCTCATGGGTTAGGCATCGGCACGACCCTTTCGATGGGGATGATCCGCAACAATAACCTCGAGGTTTCCCATATAGGCGACTCACGGATCTACCTTGTTCGGTACGGCAAAATCGAGCAAATCACTACCGACCACACTTTGGAAACATTTGCGCGAGAACAAAAGCAAATCCCAGATAGCCAGGAAGTCCCGGAGCACTACAAACATACCCTTACACACTGCTTGGGACAACGTGAGCTCATAAAGCCAGATTTCACAGAACACCGAATCCTCAGTGGAGATCGACTCTTATTCTGTTCTGATGGTATAAGCGGCCCGGTCCCAGAGGAAGAAATCCTACGCATCCTAACCGCTCGAAATACTCCCGAAGCTACTGTGGAGCAACTGGTGCAGAAAACGCTCGATAATGGTGCACCCGACAATGTCACCGGCATCGTTGTATTTGCCGAATAATCGAATTGTGCTCCTGCCCAGTTCTGATAGATTCCCTCTTACCAACCTATCAATAAAATGAGTTCCGAAAAATTCGCCCCTCTTATCCAATCGAATCCTGATAACGAAATGTTCCGCTTCAGTTACGGCGAAGCATTGTTTACCGAGGACAAATTTGAAGCGTGTATTGAACACCTCGAATTTTGCGTCGCCCAGAAAAACGACTGGATGATCCCACATATCCTTCTTGGCAAGGCTCTCATCGCCTTAAACCGAAGGCCTGAAGCAGTGCTTCATTTAGAAACAGCCCTCGCGTTGGCCAAGGAGCAACATCATGAAGATCCGGAGGCTGAGGTCACGGCCCTCTTGGAAGACTTGCGCTAATCCTTGATTCAGTCGCATACGACTTGTTGGATGGAGGGATGCCATTTACGCCCATTCCATACCCAAACAAGAGCTCTTATTCTGACGATGAAATGTTAACCCGGTCGGAATCGTTTTTGGCTGAGCTAAAACAACGCAGAACGATCCGAGAATTCTCAGATGCTCCCATACCTCTTGAAGTCATAGAAAATTGCTTGATGGCAGCTGGGAGCGCTCCCAGTGGAGCCAATCGACAGCCCTGGCACTTTTACGTAATCACTAACCCTACCATTAAACGCGAAATACGCGAGGCTGCCGAGGAAGAGGAGAAATCCTTTTACGAACAACGTGCTCCACAGGATTGGCTAGATGCATTGGCTAACCTTGGAACGGACGAGCATAAGCCCTTTCTTGAAATAGCTGCCTACCTGATAGCCATATTTTCGGAATCCAAATCCCCCACTGAAGATGGTTTTGCGGAAAACTACTACGTGTCAGAATCGGTCGGAATCGCTACAGGCATGCTCATAACCGCACTCCATCATGCAGGCCTCTCAACTCTCACTCACACCCCTAGCCCTATGGGTTGCCTGAATTGAATTCTTGATCGCCCAAAACATGAAAAGCCTTTCCTCCTCCTGGTAGTTGGGAAGCCAGCTCCCAATGCCATGGTTCCAACCATTCGTAAGAAACCATTGAGCGAATTTGTAAGCTACGCATAGGCGGAGTTAATCCCAGAGCTTGGCTGGATAAACCCCTATGGCGATCTGATCCATCAGCTTGGCGACCGCATCTAATTTATCTTCAGGATTCGTCAGTCCAAGCCATTGCTCTTTAGAGAGTAGTAACTCCACGGCAGCTCCCTTCGATTGTATCCAGTTAAAGACGGCCGCAGGGAGAAAGAACTCTTCTTTCATCGGATCTTTAATATTTTCCAAAAAGGACACAAATTCGACTTCTAGAAAATCGAGAAAGTCCGGGGAGAATCCCCACAGATTTAATGATACAATGGTATCTAATCGTAGGCTTCTTTCATGCCCGTCAACAAAACCGCTAATACCATTCTCACGAGAAGCGATGTCGAAGGTCTCTTCAATACGGGTTAGAATTCTATCCGTAGAGGCTTCACACACCGCACGAGTAACACTGCCATTCGGAGAAAGCGTATTGGCCAGTTCGAAACCAACAAGCACTCCCGAACGCTTCGGAATTCCAGACAGGTTCTGAGCAAGAAGGCGAAAGGAGGATGGCCCATAGAAGTCATCGGCATTTATCACAGCAAAGGGTCCCTCAATATGCCCGACAGCAGAGAGCAAGGCGTGGCCTGTTCCCAATGGTTTGGTGCGCCCTTCTGGAGCTCGATCAAGTCCTTGAAATGCGAACTCTACTTTTACACGCTGCTCAAACCTCTGAGTGATGCGATCATGGAAGCCTTCCTCCATTTCCTCCCGAATCACGATGACGACCTTATTGAATCCACTTCTCACCGCATCGTAGACCGAGTAATCGAGAAGCACCTCGTTGGAAGGCCCAAGCCCTTCCATTTGTTTAACTCCACCGTAACGACTGCCCAATCCGGCAGCTAAGATAACCAAGGTTAAATCACTCATAAATCAGAAACAAAGCTTTCCCACTTGATCACTTCAGGTCCAGCAAGAAACCAAAATACTGTACCGAATTGTGAATCCAGTTGGTATAGTGTCAGCGATCTTTGCGAAACGATATCCGCTTAGTACCAGAGTACAATTCGTATTCCAAAAGCCGACAATCGATCGGCCCATTATAAAACTCAATACGCCTGGATGCCCGCAGACCAATACGTTTACTGAGCTTCATATTACCAGTAAAAACATAAGCCCAATATCCGGCCGCCTTTTGCTTAAAGAAGTCTCCAATTTGTCGATACAAACCTTCGAGTTTCTTTTCCTCACCTAAGCGTGCGCCGTATTCTGGGTTCATGACAATCACTCCCGGCTCCTCTGGTAAATCCAGGTCTCTGAAGTCTCCTACTTGAAAATCAATCAGATGCTCTACCCCCGCCAACTTTGCGTTGTACTTTGCTGCATCAATAGCTTCGGAATTGATGTCAGAGGCCTGAATGGTAAACGGCAATTGTTTCCTGGTAGCTTTAGGAATCGAAGATCGGAACTCTTTGAACCTCTCTGTATCGAAGGACAGCACATGCATGAATCCAAAATTTTCCCTGAGAAAGCCTGGCGGTCTCCCAAGGGCCATGAGGGCGGCTTCTATGGCTAGGGTCCCACTTCCGCACATAGGGTTGATAAAATGAGATTCCTTGTCCCAACGGGTTGCTGCGATCATAGATGCTGCGAGCGTCTCTCGTACTGGAGCTTTCCATGGGTGGACTCGATAGCCTCGGTTGCTCAGAGGCCGGCCTGAAGTATCAAAATAGAGCATCACCCGATCATCCCTCCAATAAAGAAAAACCACGGTCGCATTCTGATCGGGGCCTGAATCAGGTCGTTGGCCCGTTTTATCACGAATTTGATCAACAACGGCATCTTTGAGCTTCATACGGGCAAACTGCGTATTATCGATACACTCTGTTAACACAGAACTGATGATGCACACATAACCATCGTTCGATATCCACTCATGCCACGGCAGCTTTCCTGCCTTTTGATAAAGGGTCTCGGCATCGGCAGCCCGAAACTCCGCAAATTGAAAGAGCACTCGTAACCCGGTGCGACTTTGCAGGTTGAGCTGCCAACAATCTTCCAGCGACCCTGCGGTGAATACGCCTGTTTCAACCGTATCCTTAATTGGAAATCCGAGGGCTTCCAGTTCTGCTTCCAGGTAGGGTGTGCTTCTCTTTGGGCAAGTCACCAATATCGGTTGATCCGGCATAAAAACTGAGTAAAAACGCAAATCTGTCGGGTATATCCAAGAAGAAAAGGCTTAATTGGCAGAATTAATTTAATTGATGAAAGAAAATCTGAACAAATGCCACATTCGCGCATCCAATAGAAGAAGGATCGCGTTTACTTCTTAAAGAATAATCATTTGTATCAGGACTGCTCTTAACTTAAGTTCATTTTCTCTCATTCTGACTACCACCTGTTACATGCCGTTGAAATCCCGGATCCATTGCCTGCTCTTGGCACTTTATCTTTTTTCAAGCAGTCCTAAGCCTATTCGGGCGGAAGATTCTCTCACCTACAAATACGAGGATTATCAGGAGGATAACGATAGGATACGGGTGGAAGCCCACTATATTAGAGCTGAAAAGCAGCTCAGTGTTAATACAAACCTCAGTGTCGTAGGATTGATTGACACCATTACGGGTTCGACTCCGACAGGTGAGCCTATTCAACCGGACGGTGATCCTAACCAAGTCCCTTTGGAGAGTTTGGAGGACCGTCGAAAGTCAATCATTACCACCTTGGACCACAAAACGGGTGACCATGCCTTTACCTTCGAGCTGAGTTACAGTAATGAAAGTGACTATGAATCCAAAGGAGGATCCATGGTTTACAAGCGAGAGTTGAATAAAAACAACACAACTCTGCAAGGTGGCTACTCCATGCTAAAGGACGACTTAACCGCCCCTGTCCTACCCGAACCTGATGAAAAGACCTCTCACGACCTGTTCATTGGAGTGTCGCAGGTGATCGATCCGGCGACCGTGTTGACGACCAACATTAGCTATGGAAAAGAGTATGGATTTCTAGGTGATCCATACAAGAGCGTGCAAAAGACCGTAGAGATACTTCCCGACTTCTTCTTGCCTATTACTTTCCGGGAGAATCGTCCTGATGAACGTCACAAGTGGATTTTCTACACGGAGCTGTTGCGTGATTTCGAAAAAGCAAAAGGTAGCCTTCAAACTTCCTATCGCTTTTTCACAGACGACGCGGGCATAGACGCACACACCTTATCCGTGGAATGGTTTCAGAAGTTGAGTGAACACGTTGTACTTCGCCCAAATTATCGCTACTATAAACAATCAGCGGCTAATTACTATTACTACGACCTCGATTCCGCCAACGCAGATTTTGATTTTATAAATCCCGAGAATTCCGCCTTCTATTCCTCAGACCATCGTTTGTCCAAAATGGAGACGCACACCTATGGCGCCAAGCTAATCTGGTTCGTGAACGAGAACTTGGAATTCAACATCAAATACAATCGCTACGAAATGAAAGGCCTCGATGGGATTACCCATTTCAGTGCCTATAGCGATGCGAACATTTTAACCGCAGGGGGACGCTGGTGGTTCTAAGGCAGCAAAACGACAATCTCCGGATAGAAAGCTTAAGCACCGGAGATATTCAAAAGGGACTGTTTAAAGTCAGTTTCCCCGCCATGGGCTGTCCATGCGAGATTCAGTTTCGTTCGACTGATTCTAATCTGGCCAATCAATTTAAGGATAAGGCAATTCGGTGGGTTAGGAATTTTGAAAACACATACACCCGTTTTAGAGAGGATAGTCTACTCAGCAAAATCAATCAGGCCGCAGGGAAGGATTGGGTGGAAATCGACGTTGAGGCTGAGGCTCTTTTCGACCTGTGTGATCAGTTTCATTTTATAACGGAGGGTTTGTTTGATCCCACCAGTTTACCTGTCATCAAACTCTGGGACTACAAAGCGAAAGAACCACGCATACCCAGTCAGGATGAGATAGAAACTGCAAAAGCACTGGTGGGATGGGACAAGGTTCACCGTGAGCCCGGTCGCATCAAATTAAGTGTTTCCGGAATGGGGCTCGATCTTGGTGGGATTGGAAAAGAATACGCAGTCGATCGCGTTTCACTCATCGCCAAAGAATTTGGACTCACTGACGTGCTAATCAATTTTGGAGGAGATATTGCCGCATTAGGTAAACCGCCGGTATATACTCATTGGCATGTGGGCATCGAAGATCCTGGTAAGCCAGGAACCTGTTGGGGAAGTCTCGCTTTAACAGATCTTTGCGTGGCTAGTTCCGGGGACTACCGGCGCTTTTTTGAAATCGATGGCAAGCGCTACGGTCATATGATCGACCATCGAAAAGGCTATCCCATAGCGAACAAAGTGAAGCACACAACGATTGTGGCACGTACCTGCACCGAAGCAGGGATCCTGGCCACTGCCTGCTGTTTATTGGGCGAAGAGGCCGGCATGGAACGAATTAATACCTTTTTTGGAGCCGAAGGCTGCATACACACCGAATTCAAACGTCTAGATTCATATGCAATACATCAATACATGGTTTCGGGCATCTAAGATTAGCCTTTTTATCCTGGCTTTAACCTGCTTCCTTGCAGGTCAAGTCCAGGCAAAATTGAACGAGTCAGATGTACTCCCTGACCTGTCTACCTTCGAGATGACTGGGGAGCTCCCCGACTTGGAGGGAAAAGTAATTCTTCTCGATTTCTGGGCAAGCTGGTGTCCACCTTGCAAAGCCTCCTTCCCTGCTATGGATGAAATCTACGCCGATTATAAAGATCGTGGGCTCGTCATTCTCGCCGTCAGTGTCGACAGCACTGAAAAAGCCTACCGGAGTTTTGCTGATAAATCAGGCGTCAGTTTTCCGCTGGTCCATGATCAGGCTAAGAAGCTCGTCAGCACAGCTGAAATTGAAGCCATGCCCACTTCCTTTCTGATCGATAAAAAAGGAGTGATTCGCTCCATCCACAAAGGTTACCAAGGTAAGAAAACAATCGCCAACTACCGTGAAGAAATCGAAACCCTTTTAGCTGAGTAAGTATGAAAAAACACTTATTAAAAGCCACCATCCTTACTGCACTCGCATGTTTACTCTGGGGTTGCGATACCGTTGAACCGTGGGAAAAAGGAGCGCTCGCTCAATACACGATGCTTCCGGACAGAGATCCTCTTGAAGCTTCTATGGCAGACCATGTGTTCTACACTCGGGAAGCCGCGCACGGCGGGGCTGGAGTCGGGGGTGGTGGTTGCGGCTGCAACTGATCAGGAGGGCTGAGCGGGTGGACTCAAAGAGACTTAATTGTTTTGTGAAGTCCAAAAGTCTTCTTCGTAAACCTTGTCTACGGAATGCATTTTGAGTCCACCCTCGGGCCGACTTGCTTGTTATCCTCACTCCTGGCTCAGTCACGCACCAATGTGCGCTCCATCCCCTATCGATCGTCAAAGCAAACAACTCGATTCCGTCAGCCCTCCTGATCCATTCGTACGTCGCGGGTGGATTCAAAGAGGTCCACTGTTTTAGAAGCCCACAAGTCTTTTTCAAATTCGATTTTCTGGTAGATGTTTTGAGTCCACCCTCAGGGCCAACATGTCGAGTGTTCATTCTTCACGGCTACAGTCACGCACCGAAATGCGCTCCCCAAGCTTGGAGCTAGGCCGGTGACAAGGTTTCCTCTTTCACTTCGTGAGAATGAGGAGTGATACCATATATGGCACAGAATACTCGCTTAATGTCGTTGTAGATTAAAACGAGCACGGGGACCAAGACCAGGGTGATCACAGTAGCAAATGCGATACCCCAGGCCAGGGAGATGGCCATGGGCACAAGAAACGCCGCCTGCGGACTGTCTTCAAACATCAGAGGTCCCAGACCAAAGAAGGTGGTCATTGATGTAAGCAAGATCGGACGGAAACGTCGAACGCCCGCCATGCGAACGGCCTCATTAATTGGCATGCCTTCTTTCACTTTACGGTTCATAAAGTGAACCATAACCAGGCTATCGTTTACGACTACACCCGACAGAGCCATCATCCCGAAAATTGATTGGAGGGTCAAAATGGGAGTCCCTCCGTTCCAACCAAATACCGTGGCCATGATCCAATGACCAATTATGGCACCCACGACACCAAAGGGTATCGCCGACATTACAATGATCGGCTGCATATAACTTCGAAACGGAATGGCCAGAAGCGCGTAAATCACAGCGAGAATAAAGAAAATGCCCTGTACCATCTCGGCTTGTTCTTCCCGACTATCTGCTGAAAAGCCCATCACTTGAAATTCCAAACCTGGGTATTTTGTTGCGGCTAATTTCGGTAAAAATTCCTGCTCTATTTCTATTTCGATTGCTTCTGTATCCGTGGTCAACGTATCCGCATCGGCCATCACAGAGATAATGCGTTTCCTATCAATTCGGGTAATGGTAGGAAGGCTCTTACCTGGGATAATTCTCGCCACGGTATCAAATGGAACCTCAGTTCCATTGGCTGTTCGAATCATCATGGCCTGAAGGGAACCTAAGGAACGACGAGCCTCTTCTGGATAACGCACCATTACTTTTATTTCGTCTCTTCCTCTTTGAATGCGTTGAGCTTCAGCGCCAAAGAATGCCGTTCTAACTTGTTGGGCAAGGTTAACAGTATTAATCCCTAGATACTCCGCCTCAGGTTTCAACTCCAACTCATACTCATCACTGGCCCGTTCATAGGAGTCTTTGATATCGTATAAGCCATCGTAGGTTCCATAATGCCGCTGCAGCTCTGCTGAAGCAGCCTTCAGCATTTCCATATTTGGATGAATGAGTTGAAAGCCAATCGCCTGCCCAGAATCAAAACGAGCAAAGTTAAAACTCAAGGTCTCCGCTTCTGGAATAGGTGGAACACGGTTACGCATATCCGTGGCAAGCTCCATACTTCCATAATTAGCTTTTCGAGATTCTGATGGAGTCAGCTCGAGGACAACTTCACCTTGTTCAGGTACTCCAGCAATCCCTCCTCGAAAACCTCCACGTGATGAAAACGGTTGACCACCTGCGGTTGCAAACACGTTTTGGATGACGACTTCATTGAATCGCTCATTGACCTCTTCCTTTAATTCCAAGGCGATTTTCTCTATGATTTTCACCTTTGAGTGCGTTTGTTCAAAGGTAGTTCCCGCTGGCATTTCCAAGTAGATTTTGGTGGTATCATCCGGGACGGAAAGAAAACGCCTAAACCCTACTCTATCGCCAATAACCAACGCGAGAAAGACGAAAAGAAAGCCAATAAAGATCGATACGGATACATAGCGATTGTTTAAGGCCACATTTAAAAATGGTCGGTATATTTTTAGAATAAACCGTTCTAAGCCATCCGCAAAACTACGCTGAAAGCGGATAAAGATATTGGACTTCTTTTCAACCTTGTCCCCCAAGTGCGAACAATGCTTCAGGTGTGCCGGAAGGATCAACTTGGATTCGATCAAAGAGAAGAAAAGTACTGGTATTACGATGAGAGGGATATTCCTGAAGAAATTCCCCATAAACCCAGACATCATCATCAGAGGAAAGAATGAGACCATCGTGGTAATCACCCCAAACATTACTGGAATTGCCACTTCGTTCGTTCCTTTAATGGAAGCCGCTAAAGGCTTCTCTCCGCGCTGCATGTGTTGAAACACATTTTCCCCCGTAACAATCGCGTCATCGACCACAATCCCCAGCGTGGTGATGAAGGCCATGAGGGTAACGATATTGATCGTCAGCCCAAGAAAGGGCATCATCAAAAACGTACCCGAAAAGGCAATCGGGATACCCCAGGCTACCCAGAACGCCAGAGTTGGTCTTAGAAATAAGGAGAGTATGAGCACCACTAAGATAAAACCAATGGTGGCACTATCCATGAGGGTTTGAATACGAACTTTGATACGTACGGTATCATCATCCCAGTAGCTCAAATGAATACCTTCCGGCAGTTGATCCTCCTTAACTTCGATAAACTCTTTAATACTATCACCAATCTCGATGGCGTTTTGCATTCCCGTTCGGAAGATATCAATCGCGATGGCCCGCTTTCCATTGTAATTGGAAACGATCGGGTTCTCATCAAACCCATCCTTCACATCGGCCAAATCGCCCAACTTTAATTTGGTACCATCAGAACGAGTGAGAATAGTAATAGCCGCGAAATCTTCATAGGTGTAGGCTTGTTGATTGGTCCGGAGCAGAATACGGCCTGTCTCCGTTTTTACACTGCCAGCTGACAAATCGACAGAGGATGTACGAATCGCTCGAGTAATTTGATCGAAGCTTAGACCATACTGACGAAGGGTGGGCTCTGACACTTCAATCGCGATTTCATAAGGCCGCACTGCTTTCAATGAAGCCAAAGTAATTCCCGGGATATTAGAGACCTCATCTCGGAGCTGCTCACCCAGAGTCTTTAATTCACGTTCACTCAGGTCGCCGGATACGACAATCGTAATCACTCGTTCTGCGAAGGAAAATTGACTGATCTGAGGGCGCTCTGCTTCAGGAGGAAAGGTACGAATCGTAGAAATCCGGTTGGTCACTTCATCGAGCTTCTCACTCATATTGTAACCATCCTCAATTTCCAACATAACGGTTCCAGAGCTTGATCTGGCAGTTGCCGTCATCTCTTTAATTCCTTCGATGTCGTAAAGACTTTCTTCGAGACGCGTTAAAATAGCTTCTTCAACTTCTCCAGGTGTGGAACCGGGATAAATCACTGTAGTTGTGATCATCTTTTGCGGCATTTCTGGGTACTGCTGCAATATGACCTGATTGGTACCTGACCATACTCCACCCGCCAGAATGGCAATCATCAGTAAATTAGCAGCTACTCCATTACGCGCAAACCAGGCTATGATTCCGTGCATATTTTAAGGATATTTATAAAAGAGGTTCTTAGGCTAGGATTCTGGGCATTCTGAATAAGAGCATCTACTCGACAATGCTATTCCTATTAAAATGCTTTCATCTTCGAGAATACCGGAAGTACAATCGAACACTTAAGCTGGCGTCATTAGCTTTTCTTTTTCCTCTGAATCATGCACCTCTGGCTCGATATCATAGAGCTTGAAGAATGCCTGCCTGCAATCGTCAGCTATTAATACCAGAACCGGTATAAGAATCAAGGTAACGGTGGTCGCAAAAATGATCCCCCACCCTAATGAGATAGCCATGGGAATGAGAAATGAAGCGGTAGAATGCCCCTCGAACATAAGAGGAGCCAATCCGAAGAAGGTGGTCAAGGACGTCAGCAAGATAGGACGGAATCGTCTAATTCCGGCTGTGCGAACTGCCTCGCCCAAAGTCATACCCTTTTTCACTTGAGAATTCATAAAATGCACCATCACGAGACTGTCGTTTACGACAACTCCGGATAAAGCCATCATTCCGAAAATAGAGGATTGGTACAATCTGGGATCACCGTCATTCCAACCAAATATCTTCGCCATAATAAGATGCCCCAATACGGCACCGACCATGCCAAAGGGAATTGCTGACATGACAATCAATGGTTGAAAATAACTTCTAAAAGGAATGGCCAAAAGCGCATAGATAACTCCCAAAACGAGATAAATCCCCATAATCATTTCGCGATTGTTATCCCGTGCTTCAGCTGCACGTCCACGCACATCGAATTCCAATCCCGTGTATTTAGTCGCAGCGAGTTCTGGCAGGAACTGTTCCAAGACTTCGGTTTCCATTCCGGTAATATCTAATTTCTCTGTATCACCATCGGCATTCACTTGGATGATTCTTTTCCTATCAACCCGGCGAATCGTGGGCATACTCTTGCCGGGAATGACTTGGGCAACCGTATCAAAGGGGACCTCTGTACCATTGGCTGTTCGTATCATCATCCTGGAAAGGGATCCCAGAGATTTCCTATCTGCCTCAGGGTAGCGGACCATCACACGAATTTCATCACGTCCTCTTTGAATACGTTGAGCTTCTGCACCAAAGAATGCGGTTCTAACTTGTTGTGCCAAATTCGAAGCGGTAACTCCCAGGTATTCCGCTTCCGGCTTTAGATCCAATTCAAACTCATCATTAGCTCGTTCATAGGAGTCACTAATATCATACAAGCCTTCAAAGGATTCCAATTTCAGTTGTAACTCAGCAGAAGCAGCTTTCAACACATCAATATCCGGATGAATAAGCTCAAAGGTCATGGCACCGCCTCCTCCACCTCGTTCGAAGGAAAAGGTGAGTTCCTCGGCCTCCGGAATAGGAGGAACCATTTCGCGCAATTCAGTTACAAACTCTCGGGTACCATAGGAGATGGCCGTGGCACCAGATTCAGCTAACTCAACAATTACTTCGCCGATTTCATCAACACCTGCGGCAGCATTACCCGCAGTACCAGGACGAGACCTACCAAACGGTTGGCCCCCGGCTGTCGCAAAAATATTTTTAACCACACTCGCATCATATCGATCATTAACCTGCTGTTTAAGTAGCAATGCCTGCTCTTCGATCATAGTAATTTTTTCCAGGGTCCTTTCAAAGGTAGTCCCGGAAGGCATTCGAAGCGTAATGGTTGTAGTATCGGAAACGGATGAAGGTCGTTCACGATATCCAATTCTCTCCCCGACAATCATGGCTAAAAAGATAGCGAGAAGTCCTACAAAAATGGAAAAAGAGGTATACCGATGCACCAAAGCTTTATTGAGCACGGGTTTGTAGATTTTAACGACAAACACCTCAAGTCCTCCGGAAAATAAGCGCTGGAATCGCATGAAAGGATTCTTGCTTTTATCTTTTTCTCCCAAGTGCCTGCAGTGCTTCAGGTGAGCCGGCAGAATGAGCTTTGATTCAACTAACGAGAAAAACAGAACGGGGATAACCACCAACGTTATTTGACCGAAAAATGCGCCATTCCTTCCGGACATTAACATCAACGGATAAAAGGCAACCATGGTTGTGATTACTCCAAAAAATACGGGGACGGCTACTTCCTGAGTTCCAACGATTGAAGCCTTCAAGGGCTTATCTCCACGCTGCATGTGCTGGTACACATTCTCCCCCGTAACAATCGCATCATCCACCACAATCCCCAGGGTCGTGATGTAAGCCAAGATGACAGGCAAATTGATCGTAATACCCAAGTAAGGTAGTAACAGAAAAGAACCTGCAAATGAAATGGGAATCCCGAGTGCTACCCAAAATGCCAAGGTGGGTCGTAAGAATAATGACAGGACGACGACCACCAGGAAGAATCCCATAATAGCACTGTCCACCAACATCGATAATCGGACTTTGATGCGTTCGGCACTATCCCCCCAATAGGTTAAGGTAATTCCTTCGGGTAATTGCTCCTGCTTGACCTCAATATATCCTTTCACCGCATCGCCAATTTCCAAGATGTTCTGCATTCCTGTTCGGAAAACATCTACAGCCACTGCTCGGTCACCATTGTAACGAGCCACGATAGGCGTCTCATCAAAGCCATCGATAACGGTCGCTATATCACTCAAGGTAATTTTAGTGCCATCTCCACGGGTCAGAATAGTGATAGCCGAGTAATCTTCATAGGTGTATGCCTGTTGATTGGTCCGCAGAAGAATTCGCCCGGTTTCTGTTTTCACCGATCCCGCAGAAAGATCAACCGATGAAGTACGTATAGCACGCGTAACTTGATCGAATGATAATCCATACTGACGCAATGTCTCTTCCGATATTTCAATGGCAATCTCATAGGGTCTAACAGCTTTAACAGCAGCCATCGTGATCCCGGCAATGTTCGAAACTTCATCTCTGATTTGCTCAGCCAGGATCTTGAGTTCCTTTTCACTTAGATCGCCTGAAATGACCATAGTGATTACTTTTTCTGATCGACTTGCTAAACTGACTTGAGGCCGCTCTGCTTCCGGTGGAAAGGTACGAATGGTAGAAATTCGATTAGTCACCTCATCCAGTTTTTCGCTCATGCTATAACCTTCCTCGATTTCCAAACGAAGGGTGCCTGAATTGGAAGAAGCGGTGGCGTCCATCTCCTTAACACCTTCGATATCGTAGAGGGCTTCCTCCAATCTTGTAATAATCGACTGCTCAACTTCACCGGGTGTGGAACCACGGTACTCTACCGTAACAGAAATTCCTCTATCAGGTATATCTGGGAAATCTTGAAGAATGACTCGACTCATTAACGACCAAGCACCACCCGCCAGGATAGAAATCATTAATAAATTGGCCGCCACTCCGTTTCGAGTGAACCAGGCTATAATTCCATGCATAAAATTAAACTTAAGAAGTTAATGTATTATTCTTTTTTCAATTCGATAGATTATGCAGGGTTCATCATCTCTTCCTCCTCATCTTCATCAACGTGAGGATTAATATTATAGAGTTTATAAAAGGCTTGCTGAATGTCGTTGTAAACAAGAACCAACACAGGGATCAGCACCAAGGTAATGCTCGTGGCAAACACGATCCCCCATGCCAGGGAGATCACCATAGGAACAAGGTCGGCGGCCTGTGGGCTCGTCTCAAACATCAGCGGCGCCAAGCCAAAGAACGTAGTTAATGAAGTCAGCAGAATGGGTCGAAAACGTTTAACACCGGCAAGCCGAACCGCTTCATTGAGGGGCATCCCCTTCTTTACTTTGGAATTCATAAAGTGAACCATTACCAAACTATCATTAACAACAACTCCGGAAAGAGCCATCATGCCGAAGATAGATCGCTGGGTAATAATAGGAATACCATTATTCCAACCGAAGATCTTGGCCATAAAGTAGTGACCCAAAATAGCTCCTACCACTCCAAATGGAATCGCAGACATCACGATGATGGGCTGAAAATAACTGCGAAAAGGAATGGCTAACAGAGCATAAATTACACCCAGAATGATATAGATTCCAACAATCATTTCACGCTGATTGTCGCGAGCCATGGCTGAATACCCCCGCACTCCAAATTCCAATCCAGGATACTTGGTCGCCGACAGTTCCGGTAAATACTCTTCGAGTATTTCTGTCTCCATCGATTCGATATCCAACTCCTGGGTATCGCCATCAGCACTGACTTGGATGACACGCTTACGATCTATCCGTTCGATAGAAGGCATACTCTTGCCAGGAATAATTTCGGCAACGGTCTCAAAGGGAACTTCCGTGCCATTGGCAGTTCGAATCATCATGTTCTGTAAGGAGCCAATAGAACGACGTTCGCTTTCCGGATAACGAACCATCACTCGAATTTCGTCGCGACCACGTTGAATCCGCTGTGCCTCCGATCCAAAAAACGCTGTGCGCACTTGTTGGGCAAGCTGTGTAGCCGTTACCCCCAAATACTCAGCTTCTGGTTTCAAATCCAACTCGTACTCGTCATTGGCTCTTTCAAAAGAATCCGTGATATCGAATAAACCTTCAAAGGTTCCAAGTTTTCTTTGTAGGTCGGCGGAGGCTTCTTTAAGTATCTCAACATCCGGATGATTAAGCTCTAAGGATATGGCTCCTCCAGAACTGAATCGGGAAAATGAAAAACTCAGCTGTTCAGCTTCCGGAATGGGAGGAACGAGATTACGCATTTCAAGTACAAGTTCACGGCTTCCATAATCAGCATCCCGCGTCTCGGATGGGGTCAGCTCAATAATAACTTCTCCGACTTCTGCCTGGCCAGTACTGCCCCTCCTGCCAAACCCATCTCCAAAAGGCGAACCGCCCGCGGTGGCAAAGACGTTTTGAATCACCGTGGTATCAAAGCGCTCATTCACATCATCTTTCAAGCGGAGAGCTACCGCTTCGATCAAATTTACTTTTTCCTGAGTCACCTCAAAAACTGTTCCCGCTGGCATTCTCAAGGAAATGGTCGTCGTATCCACCGGCGTAACTGCCCGCCGTTTATAACCAATTCGCTCACCTAAAACAAGCGCCACAAAGATGAAGAGAAAACCGACAAAAATGGAAGTTGAAATGTAGCGATTGATCAGCGCCCAATTCAACACCGGTCGATAATACTTTAAGATCGAACGTTCCAATCCATCCGCGAAAAAACGCTGAAATTTCGTAAAGAAATTTTGCTTCGGTTGTTTGTCGGCTAGATGCTTAAAATGCTTCAAATGAGCCGGGAGAATCAACTTGGACTCGATTAATGAAAAAAACAAAACCGGGATGACCACTTTGGGGATGTTCGAATAAATAGAACCCAGGGTGCCTGATTGCATCATGATCGGAAAGAATGCCACCATCGTAGTAATCACACCAAAGAAAACCGGGATTGCCACTTCTTGTGTTCCCTTGATTGCTGCACTCTCAGGCTTTTCACCCCGCTGCATATGCTGAAAGACGTTTTCGCCCGTCACAATGGCGTCGTCGACCACAATTCCCAAGGTCATGATAAAGGCCATAAGGGTAATGACGTTGAGTGACAACCCCAGGAATGGGAGTATCAAAAATGTCCCCGCAAATGCGATGGGGATACCCCAGGCTACCCAGAACGCAAGTGTCGGTCGCAAAAAGAGAGATAGAATAACAACGACCAATAGGAACCCCATGATTGCGCTGTCCTGAAGCGTCGCCAAACGGATCTTAATTTTCTCCGAATCATCACCCCAGTAACTCAACTTGATTCCCTCTGGCAATTGCGTCTGCTTCACAGCCAGGAACTCCTTAACATCATCTCCGATCTCAATGATGTTTTGCATGCCCGTTCGAAACACATCGATAGCAATCGCACGTTCCCCGTTGTATTTGGAAATGATTGGCGTTTCGTCAAAGCCATCAATAACCGTAGCAATATCACCTAATTGAATTTTAGTACCATCAGGGCGAGTAAGTATGGTAATAGAGGAATAGTCCTCGAAATTATAGGCCTGTTGATTGGTACGCAATAAGATGCGTCCCGTATCCGTCTTCACACTACCAGCTGATAAATCAACCGAAGACGTACGTATAGCTCGAGTGACATCATCAAACGAAAGCCCATACTGTCTGAGAGTTCCTTCAGAAATTTCGATAGCAATCTCGTAAGGCCGAACCGCTTTAAGTGACGCCAGCGTGATCCCAGGCACATTGGATACTTCATCTCGAATCTGTTCTCCTAGTTTGGTGAGTTCTTTTTCACTCAGCTCACCGGATAACACCATGGTTATAACACGCTCCGTCCGGGTATAGAGACTGATCTGCGGGCGTTCTGCTTCGGGCGGGAACGTGCGGATGGTAGAAACACGATTGGTCACTTCATCCAGCTTTTCACTCAAGTTATAACCCTCTTCAATTTCCAGTTGAATTGAACCGGAGCCGGACCTCGCCCTACCGGTCATTTCTTTTACACCTTCAATATCGTAGAGGGCTTCCTCAAGACGCGTAACAATAGCTTGTTCAATTTCTCCAGGTGTAGCTCCACGGTATGAAACAGAAACGGATATGTAGGGATATGTCCTATCCGGGTACTCTTGTAAAATTACTCTGCTGGAACCAGCCCAGATTCCTCCGGCCAGAATGGCTATCATCAGCAGATTTGCGGCCACTCCATTACGAGCGAACCAGGCTATTATTCCGTGCATATTTCTTGGGGATTAGGGGTTAGCACAATCATTGAAAAACCTGAAAAAGGTAGGCGCATCCACTTTATTACACAATGACAAAACATACTCCAAAAAAGCCGTAGAGTATGAGAAATTGCCACTTTCATAATGTATTAAGCCGGACTTAAAATTTCTTCATCCTCCTCTTCGTCATGGGTATGAGGATCGATGTTATAGAGCTTATAAAAGGCTTGCTGAATGTCATTATAAACGAGCACTAACACCGGAATCAGGACGAGCGTTATTGAGGTGGCAAAAACGATACCCCAAGCAAGGGAAATGGCCATAGGGACCAGGAAGGCCGCTTGCGGGCTCGTCTCAAACATCAGAGGCGCTAAGCCGAAGAACGTAGTTAAAGAAGTAAGAAGGATGGGACGAAAACGTCTGACTCCCGCTATTCGCACGGCCTCATTGAGAGACATGCCTTCCTTCACCTTTCGATTCATAAAGTGAACCATCACAAGGCTATCGTTCACTACAACCCCCGACAATGCCATCATTCCAAAGATGGATGGTTGGGTGATAATCGGATCTCCATCGTTCCAACCAAAGAGCACAGCCATGAAATAGTGTCCAAAAATAGCACCCACTACTCCAAATGGAATGGCCGACATAACAATGATAGGTTGAAAATAACTTCTGAACGGAATGGCAAGTAATGCATAAATCACCCCCAGAATGATATAGATCCCCAGAATCATTTCCTCGGTATTCTCTCTAGCGGATTGAGCAAACCCTCGAACGCCGAATTGCATGCCCGGATATTTAGTAGCAATCAATTCAGGAAGGTATTGTTCCAGAATCTCAGTTTCCATGGATTCGATGTCCAGTTCCTCGGCATCTCCATCTGCCATAACATGAATGATACGCTGGCGGTCCACCCTCTGGATACTAGGTAAGCTTTTTCCAGGCACGATGGTTGCCACCGTCTCAAAAGGCACCTCCGTTCCATTCGGGGTTCGAATCATCATGTTTTGCAGAGCGCCAATGGATTTACGCTCTTTTTCCGGGTAACGAACCATGACTCGAACTTCGTCACGCCCCCGCTGAATCCTCTGAGCTTCGGACCCAAAAAATGCGGTGCGCACCTGCTGAGCAAGGTTGACGGCAGTTACACCCAAATATTCAGCTTCGGGTTTGAGATCCAACTCATATTCATCACTCGCACGCTCGTAAGTATCTTCAATGTCATATAATCCATCAAAGGTTACCAACTTCCGCTGTAAATCCGCAGAAGCAGCTTTTAATATGTCAATATCCGGATGGATAAGCTCGAAGGTCATCGCAGATTCCGAACCTCCACGAGCAAAAGAGAAGTTGAGTTGTTCCGCCTCCGGAATGGGAGGAGTCATGGTGCGCATATCCAGAACGAGATCACGACTACTGTATGCCGCCTTCCGTGTTTCTGAAGGGGTGAGTTCAATGAGTATTTCGCCTAACTCATCAACCCCCGCAGCAGGACCACCAGGACGAGGTCCACGGGAGCTGCCAAAGGGTTGCCCCCCAGCTGTAGCAAATACGTTCCGAACGACTTGTTCATCAAACCGTTCGTTGACATCTTTTTTTAGCTTTAAAGCAACGGCCTCGATCATATCCACCTTCTCTTGGGTAACCGAAAAAGAAGTACCGGCAGGCATCTGTAATGTGATGGTCGTGGTATCTTGTGGAATAGTAGGACGACCACGATAACCGATACGATCTCCCAAAACGAGTGCGATAAATACAACAAGGACACCTACAAACAAAGCAGCAGATACATAGCGATGATCCAATGCCTTATGCAAAACAGGTCGGTATACTTTTACAATAAACGTCTCTAACCCATCGGCGAAGAACCGCTGAAAACGTGAAAATATATTCAACTTGGGATTCTTATCTGCCATATGCGTGCAATGCTTCAAGTGAGCAGGCAAGATAAGTTTGGACTCAATCAGAGAGAAAAACAGAACGGGTATTACTACGATAGGGATGTTTTTAAATACACTACCCCGTGTCCCTGACTGCATAAGCAGAGGAGCGAAAGCCACCATGGTTGTGATGACCCCAAATATAACGGGCACTGCCACCTCCTGAGTTCCTTTAATGGAAGCCGTTAACGGATTTACACCCCGTTGCATTTGCTGAAAGACATTTTCGCCCGTCACAATGGCATCATCCACCACGATACCGAGCGTCGTAATAAAGGCCATCAATGTTACCAAGTTGATGGAAACATTCATAAACGGAAGTAACAAGAAGGTGCCTGAGAATGCGATAGGGATTCCCCAAGCCACCCAAAACGCCAACGTCGGCCGCAGAAACATCGATAGTACGATTACAACCAGAAGAAACCCCAATAAGGCACTATCCCTTAACGTGTTCAGCTGGAGCTTGATCCGCTCCGAGCTATCGTCCCAATAGGTTAACGAAATCCCTTCAGGTAATTGCTGCTGTTTCTGAGCCACAAATTCCTTAACCGTCTCACCAATTTCGATGATGTTCTGCATACCCGTCCTGAAGACATCTATGGCAATGGCACGTTCACCATTGTAACGAGCAACGATGGGGGTTTCATCAAATCCGTCCTTTACCGTAGCTACATCACCGACCTTAATCTTGGTTCCATCTTCTCTCGTGATGAGTGTGATGGAGGAAAAATCTTCGTAATCGTACGCTTGTTGATTCGTGCGTAGAAGAATCCGGCCGGTTTCCGTTTTCACACTTCCGGCGGATAAATCGACAGATGATGTGCGAATGGCACGCACGACCTGATCGAAGGTAAGTCCATACTGGCGTAGCGTCTGTTCAGAAATCTCAATCGCTATTTCATAAGGCCTTACCGCCTTCAGAGAAACTAAGGTAAGTCCTGGAAGATTGGAAACTTCATCCCGAATTTGCTCACCGAGGGATTTTGCATCTTTCTCACTTAAATCACCGGATAACACCAAAGTAATCACACGTTCGGATCGACTGACCAGACTGATTTGAGGACGCTCAGCCTCAGGGGGAAAGGTACGAATGGTAGATACTCGATTGGTCACTTCATCGAGCTTCTCACTCATATCGTAACCTTCTTCAATCTCCAGCCTAACCATACCAGTGTTCGAATTCGCCGTAGCATCCATCTCTTTAATACCTTCAATGTCGTAGAGATTCTCTTCCAGACGAGTAACAATAGCCTGCTCGATCTCTCCCGGAGTTGATCCACGGTAGGAGACCGAAACCGTTATATTCCGAAAGGGAATATCTGGAAAATCCTGAAGGATGATTTTGCTGGATCCAGCCCAAAAGCCACCCGCCAGGATAGCGATCATTAATAAATTTGCCGCAACACCATTGCGTGCAAACCAAGCTATTATTCCGTGCATAGGATTGGTTGTATCAAAATATTTAAGGGCCTACATGAAATCATCATGCAGGACTCAAAGCTTCGTCTTCATCATCATCGTGAGCATGAGGATCAATATCGTAGAGCTTATAGAAGGCCATTTGCAGATCGTTATACACCAGCACGAGCACAGGAATAAGCATCAATGTGATGGCAGTCGCAAAGACGATACCCCAAGCCAAAGATATTGCCATAGGAACAAGAACTGCAGCCTGTGGACTTGTTTCAAACATGAGTGGAGCAAGCCCGAAAAATGTCGTTAAGGAAGTAAGCAAAATAGGACGAAAGCGTCGTACTCCTGCCAGACGTACCGCTTCTTCAAGCGGCATACCTTCCTTCACTCTTGAATTCATGAAGTGAACCATCACCAGAGTATCGTTCACTACAACTCCAGACAAAGCCATCATACCAAAGATCGATTGTTGGGTAATAATCGGCTGACCGTTGTTGTAACCAAAAATCTTGGCCATAAAGTAGTGTCCCAAAATGGCACCGACCACCCCAAAAGGAATGGCTGACATAACGATTATCGGCTGAAAGTAGCTTCTAAATGGTATCGCCAACAGGGCGTAAATCACAGCTAAGATCACGTAAATACCAATACGCATCCGACGTTGATTCTCACGCTCCTCAGCAGCCCTCCCGCTCACTTCATACTGGAGTCCAGGATATTTGGTTGCTGCCAACTGAGGCAGGTATGAGTCCAGGATTTCGGCTTCAATGGCTTCAATATCCAATGTTGCAGTATCACCATCAGCCTGAACTTGAATAATCCGCTTTCGGTCAATCCGTTGAATGGATGGTAAGCTTCTACCGGGAACAATATCGGCCACGGTCCCAAATGGAACCTCGGTCCCATTCGCGGTGCGAATCATCATACTTTGCAGTGACCCCAGGGAGCGTCGCTCACTCTCGGGATAACGAACCATGACTCGAATTTCATCGCGACCCCGTTGAATGCGTTGTGCCTCGGATCCAAAAAATGCGGTGCGAACTTGCTGCGCAAGATTACTAGCTGTGACGCCTAAGTACTCAGCCTCGGGCTTCAGATCCAACTCAAATTCATCATTCGCCCGTTCGTAGGAATCAGAAATATCGTAAAGTCCCTCGAAGGATGCTAACTTCCTCTGCAAATCACCGGAAGCTTCCTTAAGTAAATCCACGTCAGGATGAATAATTTGGAAGGTCATTGCCGCTCGGCCTCCTCCCCGCTCGAATGAAAAACTTAAAGTTTCCGCTTCAGGCATTGGAGGAACAAGATTCCGAAGTTCGGATACCAGCTCACGACCTCCGTATTGAACGCTGCGAGTCTCAGATGGAGTCAGCTCAATTAATATCTCACCCATTTCAGCAACGCCCGCCGAGGGCCCACCACCGCGACGACGTCCATCACCGAAGGGTTGTCCTCCAGCTGTCGCAAACACGTTTTGGATGACAATGGTATCAAAGCGTTCATTGACGTCCTTCTTTAATTTCAAAGCAGCTGCTTCAATGATATCCACCTTTTCCTGAGTGACCTCAAAGTTGGTGCCCGCAGGCATGAGTAAAGTGATAGTCGTGGTATCCTGAGGAGTGCTCGTTCGGCGACGGTAACCAATACGATCACCAAAAACCAGAGCCAGGAACACCACGAGCAGTCCAATAAAGATGGATAATGAAACATACCGATTGATTAAAGCCTTATTCAAGGCAGGTCGGTAATATTTCAGAACGAACGATTCCAAACCATCGGCAAAGAAACGCTGGAACTTTGTAAATATATTTTGTTTGGTTGTTTTGTCAGCAAGGTGAGTGCAGTGCTTTAGGTGAGCCGGCAGAATCAATTTAGACTCGACCAAAGAGAAAAACAGTACCGGAATCACCACCATGGGGATGTTCTTATAAATACTTCCACCGGTGCCTCCTTGCATGACAAGCGGGAAGAAAGCCACCATGGTAGTTATAACTCCAAATATTACAGGAATAGCAACCTCGTTAGTACCTTTGATCGAAGCGGCCAGTGGTTTTTCACCACGCTGCATATGTTGAAAGACATTCTCCCCCGTAACAATGGCATCATCCACCACAATCCCCAAAGTCATGATGAATGCCATCAAGGTGATTACGTTCAATGAAAGTCCAAGGAAAGGTAACAAAAGGAAGGTGCCCGCAAAAGCGATAGGAATACCCCATGCGACCCAAAAAGCCAAGGTAGGCCGGAGGAACAAAGACAGTATAATAACAACTAGAATAAAACCAAAAATGGCACTATCCTGAAGTGTAGCTAAGCGTACCTTAATTCGTTCTGAATCATCGGACCAGTAACCCAAGGTAATGCCTTCGGGTAACTGCTGTTGTTTTATGGCAATGAATTCTTTAACGTCATCCCCAATCTCAATTATATTCTGCATCCCGGTCCGGAATACATCTATTGCAATGGCTCGCTCACCATTATATCGAGCAACAATCGGAGTCTCGTCAAAGCCATCAATAACATTGGCGACATCACTCACCTTAATTTTCGTTCCGTCAGGTCGCGTAAGAATAGTAATTCCTGAGTAGTCTTCGTAATCGTAAGCCTGTTGATTAGTGCGGAGTAAGATTCGGCCTGTCTCCGTTTTTACACTACCGGCAGATAAATCAACCGACGACGATCGAATCGCACGAGTAACTTGATCGAAGGTAAGACCATACTGCTTGAGCGTAGACTCTGAAATTTCGATGGCGATTTCGTAGGGACGAACTGCCTTTAAGGATGCAAGAGTAATACCCGGGACATTAGAAACTTCATCGCGGATTTGTTCTCCAAGTCGTGTAAGATCCTTTTCACTTAATTCGCCTGAAAGAACCATCGTGATAACTCGCTCAGACCGTGACCTCAATTCGATCTGAGGGCGTTCCGCTTCTGGAGGAAACGTCCGAATCGTAGAAACTCGATTGGTTACTTCATCCAGTTTTTCACTTAAATTATAACCGTCTTCGATGAGCAGAGTAACAGTTCCAGAACTACCACTAGCGCGACCCTCCATTTCTTCAATACCTTCAATATCGTAAAGAGCCTCCTCAAGCCGGGTAAGAATGGCTTGTTCAATTTCACCAGGAGTAGATCCTCTGTAAGAAACAGAAACTCGAATTTCGCGCGGTGGAAATTCAGGATACTCTTGAAGAATAATTTTGTCTTTTATGGACCAAAACCCTCCAGCTATAATTGCAAACATTAACAAATTTGCGGCTACGCCGTTCCGCGCAAACCATGCGATCATTCCATGCATTGTTCTTAAAGTAAGGGTTAACTCTGATCCGAAGACTGAGACATAATTGTTTCTATAGGAGACTTACTGAAAATATGAGATGTGGAGAATGGAAATTTAGCCTCGACCTCCTCGGCCACCTCCGCCTCCACCACCACCGGGCAGTTCAATACCTTCTTTCTCGGCCCAGGCGCGGAGCTCCTGCATGGCAGGTCTCATCTTGGAGCGATCAGAAGAAGCAGCTTCCAGCTTGGCCTTTAAATCCGCGGGGATCGGTTTGTCTGCGGGTATAGCCGACATCAATTGTCCTAAGAATCCGCCAGCTCCTCCTTGAGGTGCGGCAGCCGCTCGGCGAGCCACGACAGCTTCTACATCCACCTTTTCAACTTCAAAGGGAAGCTTGTCCAATTCGGTAGCTTCTACTGGTAAGGCTTCAAGTGCAAATGGAACGTCGGTTAAACAAATCCTGTCTCCTGGCTCCAATCCACCATTCACAATAATCGATGAATCATTCTGCCAAACAATATCCACTGTTTTGCGACGGAGCGTATCATTCTCATCTACCGTTAACAGAAAGGAGTTTTCCCGAAGCAAACGGCGTGGTACCACAAACACGTTTTCAAGAACGGCACCACGAATCTTTGCCTTCACAAAGGAGCCCACTTTTAGAGGTGGCTTTTCGTCATCAGTCCGACCATACGGATTGCGGACTTGCGCAATGATAAATAACTGACGCGTACGGGTATCGAAACTACCTTCTGCTCTCGTGATGCGTCCATTCCAATCATGCGTTTTGTCGGCAACGTTCGAAGAAAGAACCACATTGGGTCCATCTCTGAAGTTAGGCTGCTCTCCGCGATAGATTTCTGGTAAGTCTAAAAACGTAAGTTGAGTTTCTGTAAGCGGCAAGCGCACCTCAGCAAAATCGACGGCATAAATTTCAGCCATTTGATTTCCAGGAGAAACATACTGCCCCACATCTACGTTCTTGGTAAGAATTCTTCCTGCGTAAGGGGCTTTAATTTCAGTCTTCTCAAGATTGCGCTTGGCTGTTTCCAGGCGAGCTTCAGAGGAAGATACATTCGCTTTGGCTCGTTTGAGCTGTGGAGTACGAAGCACCAATTCTCCAGGTTCCTCACCAAGCCCCAGACGTATCCAGTCTTCGTAAGCTTGTTCCGCACGAGCCTCTTCTTCACTCAATGCCAGTTGCATTTGAGCCAGGTTTGCATCCGCAACCACCAGCTCGGTTTGATAATCGCGGGGATCAATTCGCATGAGCACATCCCCTTCTTCAAAGAAAGCACCTTCACGGAAGTTAGCTCCGATCTCCAGGATACGACCACGCACTTCGGGAATCAGGGTACTTTCAGTGCGTGCTCGCACCGTGCCCTGCGTTTCCAGTTCTACCTGGTAGCTACTCGGCTTAAGAACGAACACCTCCACTTGCGTGGCACCCGGTGTAAAGTTTCTTTGCCGTGGCTCCGGCTTCGTAGAGATGATCCAGTAGGCGAGAAAGCCAGCTCCACCAAGGATAACTAAGGGTAATAAGATTCTGAGTATTTTCATGGGAAATTAATAAGTTTCGGGTTCCTCTTCCTCGTCAACGAATCCTCCACCCAAGGCCAGGTAGAGTCCGATTCGACTTTGAATTCTTTGGTTGCTGATAACAATTAGAGAGCGTTCGGCATTGAAGAGGCGACGCTGGGAATCCAGGACGGTGATAATATCAACCAAGCCTCGATTGTATTGTTCCCAGGCTAAATCAACCGCCGCATTGTATTCCACGACCGTCTCACGAAGCGCTTCTTCATCACGGAAAAGAGAGTCTTCATCTGAAAGCGAAGTTTCAACTTCTTCAAAAGCTCTCAAGACCGATTGATGATAGTTGGCCAGTGATTGCTTATAGACAGCATAGGTTCGATCCTTGGTCGCGTTGATTCGTCCACCTTGGAGCACCGGAAGACTTATATTGTAACCATAGCTCCAAACTTTAAATCGTTCATCTGTTAGAAGATCAAATTCCCGGGTGCTCGTTCCATAGCTTCCATTAAGATTAATTCCTGGTAACAGCGCTTTCTTCGCGACATCGACACCCTTCGAGTCTGCAGCCAACCGGCGTTCAGCAGAACGGATGTCGGGACGACGATTCAGGAGATCATCGGGAAGCCCCACAGGAATCGACTTCTTTATCTGCGGCAATTCTTTGGCGATCGCTATCTCATTCGCAGGATATCTCCCGAGAAGAATTTCAAGCGTTCGGCGATCACCTTCGAAAGCTCTCAGACGAGTCTCATAACTACTCTTAGAATTGGCGACATTCGCCCGCATCAAATGAAGATCGAGCGCGCGCGCGATACCTCGCTTAAAGTTTTCCTCAATAATCTCTAAATTGGACTCAAAGGTTTCCAAGCTCTCAATGGATATCTGGAGTTGTAGCTCCGAAGAGATAGCCCGATACCAGGCACGAGCCACATTGGCGGCTATTGAGAAACGAGCATCCCGGTAATCTTCAACCGAAGCCTGATAGTCAGCCAGACCAGCAGACGCTTGGTCTCTCACACGTCCCCAGAGATCCAACTCCCAATTGGTCCTTCCGTTTAAACCAAAATTCTTACTCTGATTACTCGTGATAACTACCCCTCCCGCATTATTACGCTGCGATCGGTTTCCCGAGGTATTGAGTGTCAGGCTGGGGTATTTACCAGAGCCCTGAATCACAGCCGTTGCACGTGCGGCTTCGAGACGCCCTTCAGCGGCCACTAAATTATAGTTATGCTCCAATGCTTCAGCAATAATCTTAGGAAGCATGGGGTCCTGGATATCCTGCATCCACCCGTCGTTCCAGAAAGGAGCTCTGTCGTTATCGGAAACGAAACTGGCAGGGGCGGTAATATCCAATTTATCGGACTGGTTTGGTGGAGATTTCGTAACACACCCACTGAGTAGCAACAGGGAAGACAAGGCTACCGTAAGGGCAAGTTTTATACTCCGTTCAGCATGTGAGCTGTTATCCAAACAAATGTCTGGGTACAAAGAATGATGTTTTGGCATCAGGTATATCAGAGATGGCTAGGGTTAAACGCAATTTCGTCTATGTTTCTGAAACGTAGACTTCCAAACTTAGGTTACAAACAATTAATAATATTTGTAATTAAGAATACGAGTTAAGTAAGTATCTTATTTTCAACGTGTTATAGTCCTAGGATTTATTTAAATGAAAAGATTTTAATATTAGTTCCAATCATACCGTAAAATCCGTGTTTTGCCTCGACGACGAACTGCGAAATCACAGGCTAGAAATAGCCTATGAAATTCTCGATTCGCCTATTCTTAGCCCTCTGTACTTCCTTGCTTATTCTGCAGCCTCTTTACTCACAAAGGGCTGCAGATCCAGATCCCAAGCGCTACGCCAAGGCCATCGCTGAATTCGGGGTGGATGATGCCGAGAACTTTCATGGTAAAGGCGGCATTGTCTTTGTCGGCAGCTCAAGCATTCGCCGCTTGAACATTCCAAAAGTCTTTCCCGGGCTCAAGGCTCTCAACCGCGGATTTGGAGGCTCACAGATCTCCGACCTTAATCACTACATTGAAGAAACGGTGCTTCAGTATGAACCAGCCATTACGGTGATGTATTGCGGAAGCAACGACCTATGGGCTCGAAAACCCGCACAGCAGGTCATCGAAGATTTCAGGAAGTTTACGCAACAGCTATTCAAACGCGTCCCAAACGGAAGACTATTAGTTCTGGCATCTCGACCCAGTCCAAAACGCGCTGCCATTTTCGAAACCGAACTTGCTTTCAATTATTTACTGGAAATGGAAGCCATCAAGGATGAGCGAATAAGCTATATCAGAGAGGCCTGTGATCGGTTTTTTGACGAGGATGGCAAGTTCCATTTAGATTTGTTCGCTGACGACATGCTTCATATGAGTGACGCCGGATATGAAGTGTGGAACGAAGCGCTCACACCTCACCTAAAATAAAGAAACCCACCTTGGTGGATGCATCCTGCGACCATGCTTAAGTCCTTAAAGTCGCCAACACTCCAAAACGCAGTAGATAAACTTCTCGAGAAGGAGAATTATAGTTCAGAGGAAATAACCTGGCTCAGACAAATATCTCCTCGAGTTCATAAGAATGAATCCGGATATGTTACGGATGGCGGAGAGCATTACTTGAAAGTAGGCCTGTCAGCAATGAAGTGTATCCAACAAGTGATTGCTTCTTCCGGATTAACTAGCCCGAGTTCTATCTTAGACTTTCCATGTGGCTATGGTCGTGTGATGCGCTTCTTAAAAGCGGCCTTTCCGCACGCTCAAATCGAAGGAGCCGACCTGGATAAAAAAGCTAATCGATTCTGCTCCCGCATTTTTAAAGCCAAGACGATGACTTCCAGGCCAGATTTTGACGAGCTAGAACTCAATTGTAGGCATGACCTGATTTGGTGCGGCTCACTTATCACGCATTTGGATAAAGGAGGAATAGCATCTCTGCTCCACTTCTTCTTTCGGCATCTAAACCCAGGGGGCACGTGCGTTTTTACCAGTCATGGGATCCGCGTTGAAAATCTTCTGACACGCGGTGAAATCAATTATTCTTTAACCCCGGATCTCGTTGAGAAACTCCTACAAGGCTATCGAGAATCAGGTGCTGCTTTCTCTGAATATAATAAAAGCAAAGAGGGCTATGGGATCTCCCTAACCAGCGACGCAGTCATTAGAAAGCTCGCCGCGGAAGCCGGCGATTGGTCATGCGTAGGTTTTGAGCCTGCCGGGTGGGATAATCACCAGGACGTTTATGCGTTCCGAAGAGACTCCTAAGCTAATGGGCGTGAGAGAGCTGATAATTTCTTACCACATACTGGGTAAGCTCGATCCATTCTTTCCAGTGAATGTGAAGTTCGCGCTTTAGTTCACGAATCTCACGCTTCAATTCAGCGCGCTTGGCATCGGTCGCATCTTTGAGCTCACGGACTTTGCGTAAGACTTCTGAAGCCTTGTCCTCAAATGTTTTAGCCAACTCTTCGGCGCGCTTTTTAAGTTCGATCGTTTTCTCGTCGATCTCAGTTTTGAAACGCTCGAGAAGCAGGTCTTTATCTTTTCTTACTAGCAGCTTCTGAAGGCGAACTTTGTGAACACGTTTTAGGTCCGAAGTTATTCCAATTTTGCTGCAAGTCCAAATGAGCCATTTGGTCGGATCAAAGTGATACCATCTAATACCATTACGATAATCATTGGCCATGGCGTGGTGGTAATTGTGATACCCCTCACCAAAGGTTAGCAGTGCAAGTATACCATTATCCACCGCGGTCTGCTCTTTAGCATAGGTTTTCGATCCCCACATGTGAGCCAATGAGTTGATAAACCAAGTGCAATGATGGATTAAAAATACACGTAGTAATACACCAGCAACCAAGGCAGCGATTGGGTGCATAAAGAAGCAACCAATTGCAAAAACAAGTCCATTGGAGATCAACGAAATGGATAGCATGTGGTTAAACTGAAACATTACCCGAGGGTTCTTCTTCAAATCCTTCACCAATTTATCCTGAATAGGCTCATGATGAACAAACAGCCAACCAACGTGCGCATAAAAGAAACCTCGATGAATATTGTAGGGGTCCTTCTCTGTATCCACATGAGTATGGTGAATACGATGATCGTTGGACCATTGGAGGGCAGAAGCCTCTACGGCCAAGGTTGCGCAAAACAGATTTAAGTTCTCCCAAAAAGGACTCGCTTTGTAAGACCGATGAGAAAAAAGGCGGTGATATCCTGCTGTGATCGCCAATCCCCCTAAGATATAGGTCACTCCACATAGCACGAGCGCTGACCACTCAAAGTGCTTAATGAATAGAGGAAATAAAAGGAGCAAAAGCAGGTGATAACCCGCAATAAAGGCAAAATTGTCCCAGTGCTTAATACGCATGTTTCGTTAAGTAAAAATGTAATCAAGGGGTCATATAAATGACCTTAACCAAGTAGAGTTTAGAACAAGTAGTAAATGGATCTGTTCCAATAGGGACACAACCTAATCGAAATTTCAACCCTACAGAGGAGAAATTCTCACAAATAAAATTCATAAGAAAAAACGGCTGGAGCGTTCTATTTTAAAGGGAATCCTGAAAGAATCGAGACCTGACATCAGCCTGATCAGCCAATTTATAAGCATGATTATTTACCTCTATTAACTTCGATGTGCTCCAAACAACTACTCAAGAATTCGGTGAAAATTCCATCCGAGAGGATGATTTCCGCTATTGTTTCCTGGATTTTCTAGCCCATTGACCAAGGGATTCGCCCTTATCCTTCGGCATAGAGGCGTTCCATCGCAAAACAGCATGGGTGAGACGGCCCGCGACCTCGGAATTCTCTGAAATCACGTTGGAGGTCTCTGACGGGTCTTCTTGAAGATTATAGAGCTCCGGACTTCCACCATCGTAATCACAAAACAATTTCCACTTCCCTTCCCTTACAGCCAGGTCTGGCAATTCGGTGTAGTGCCTGAAATCTTCACGATCCGGAGGCCGCCGAAAAAAGAGGGGTTGAGATCGGGATGCATCAGAGTTTCCCAGAAGCGTTTCTTTCAAGTTTTCACCATCGAAGTCGGCTTCTGCACTTACTCCAGCTATCGATAAAAGAGAAGGAACCAAGTCCATAGCCGAAAAGACAGAGGAATCGTTCCGGGTGCCATGCACTGCGCTTTCCATGAATCCAGGCGCCCACACAATCAAAGAGGACCGAATCCCTCCCTCAAACAGTGTAGCTTTGTGTCCACGCAGATGACCGGCAGAACCAAAGCCGACTTCAGGGCCATTATCTGAACAAACTACGATGATGGTATTTTCACGCAGTTTCTTGTCTTCGTGGATCAAGTTAAACAAAGGGGTAAATTGCTCGTCCATGGCCTCCAGCACTTTGAGATAAAGATGCCTGTCACTTCCATCTCCCCATTCCTCCAAAGGTGGATGCATCGGCGTGTGCACATCATCCGGCCAGAGATTAAGGTAAAAGGGTTGATCCTGTGAGGCTGAAAATTTGGCAAAACTCACAGCGGCCTCCGCAAACTTCTCAGTTACGTAGGCTCGATCGTGCCAGATGATAGGACCATGGCCAAGCTCGTGCGAACCCAGGTTATGCTGGACAGGTGGTTTGTTTCCAGGAGAGTACTTCAGGGGCAAAACTCGAGCACCCAATCCTTCGAAGTTTGTGATGGATTCATCAAATCCATAGTCCGTGATGAGCGGAGCTTCATGAACGTCGCGCTGCCCGCCCATATGCCACTTTCCAAAATGACCAGTCGCATACCCAGCGTCTTTTAAGAAACGAGCCAAAAATGGAGCATCGAGATCCAACCAGTTTCTAATACCTCGATCCGCATTCAACTTTCGGTGCGCGAGGTAAGATGTGATCCCCCATCTGGCCGGATAAGTCCCGGTCGATATAGCCACCCGCGATGGCGAACAGATGGGTGAGTTCACATAAAACTGCTCAAAGGCAATTCCCTCTGAAGCAAGGCGATCTATATGGGGAGTCTCAGCTTCCGTATTCCCAAAGCTGGAAAAGTCGCCCCACCCCATGTCGTCGATAAATACGACAATGATATTGGGCTTGGATGATTTTCCTCCGTGGTTTGCACCGGTTAGTCCACAACAAAGGAGCGTGAGACCAAGCGTGAATACAAAGAAGAAGCGAAAACGGAATAGATTCATGGTTAGAAGTGGCAAATCGAGAATCACTTAAACTGCCGTAAAAACGAGGACGGTATCAATGATTTATTCTCACTGACCGAGTGCGGCCTGAAGCATAGCCCGAGCGTAGGCGATGTTGTAAGCGAATCCAGCGTATCCGCCTCCGCCTGGATATGAATTGGTCGTAAGCGGATTACCCCAGTCGTAATCCAACAATCGCGGATGCTCGGGATAGATACCAAGATTATAGCCCTGATTCACTAGTTCATTCATCACCGCAAACATGTCGGTCTTTCCCTCGTCGGGAAACACTTCCACGTAATCGACCGCTTTCTTATGCACCACAACATTGCGATAATGCACGTGATTTATGCGGTCCCGCTCTCCCATGTATTTACACACCTCGACTGGATCGACGTCGATCTCACTGGTCACACCGCTGTGATAGGTCATGCCATTGGAAGGACTATCCACAATAGCAAGCAGTCGTTTCCAATCTTCGAAACTCTTTACGATTTGATCATTGCCCCGACTTACAGGCACCGGCGGATCGTTAGGGTGTAGCGCCATCCGGACTCCGGCCTTCTCTGCTATCGGAATGATCGCCTCCAACAAGTAAGTTAAGTTCGCCCATAAGGATTCCGCATCATGTTCTCCCTTTTCGGGGATTGGCGGTAGGTCTTTCACATCATCATAACGATAACCAGTATATCCAGCCCCACCCCGACCTTCGACCTCGAAGTAACCTTCAGTTAAACGGTGAGCGTAAAAGTTGTACTCGATAACCGGAAGGCCTACATTCCCGGCAGCAACGATAGACGCTTGCAGTTTTTCGATTTCTTCATCCCTTCCCTCGCGGCCATAGATGACATTAGGAAATCCCCCAATCATCATATTGATGACCGACAGCCCCAGAGCCGAAAAGCGATCCATAATCTCAGTTAACGAAGCCTCCGTCCATGGTTGCGCGGGACCTCCCATTAATACGTGGTCCACACCCAATTGTTTGATTCTTCGCATGCTTGCAATATCAGCAATGCGAGATGCGCCCATGCACAATTTAGGGGTATCATCTCTTTCCAAGATAGGCCAGGGCTTTGAGACGTTCTCGGTTTTATTACAACCAACGATGGCTGGAAAGATGGGAGCAACAGCAGCAACACCGGCTGCTTTAAGGATATTTCTGCGGGATAACTTGTTATTCATGGGGTATAGTAACTTTTCAGTGATACGATTCACTGATAGCCTGAGGAAGCGTCCCACGGATGCCAATGATGTTTTATCTCTTACCGTAACTGTCTCCGTCCCATCCCCATTATCCAGAACTGAAACAACCTCGACATGGTCGTCGCCAGCCAACCAGTTCCCTAGATCGTCTGTAACTTCGATGGAGAACTCCAGATCCAACGCATCGGTTGGGCGCAAGTAAATCAACCCAGCATGCTCTTGGCTCGTTCCAGGATGTACCAATACTACTGATACAGGAACGTTTTTGTATTCGTTGCTGTTAGGTGTCACGCCGAAGGTGTGCTCAAGAACCAAGACCAGATCATTCCGGTCAGCATCACTGTCATCACCGGTAATTGCAGGATCCAGGGTAACGGAGTAAAGGTGGCTCACAGCCTATGAGAAATCTGGCTAAAGAAAAATCCCTATCTCGAGGTTTACTGATCAAAGAAACCAGGGCGACTCAATGAAGATCGTATTTCTCAATGAGCTCTATGGCTCGTTCGTCATTAACTCCTTGAAAGCACGAAATGGAGATCGCTTCCGGATCAATATGCTCAGCAGCTGCAGCTTCACGAATTTCAGTGCCACGGGATTCTGACCAAACTGGTGAATGATACTCCCATTGATCATAAACTCGACCTGAAATCCACAAAATGATAACAATCTGTAGAGCTAGGCGTACGGTTGAAATTCGAATCAAACCAAGTAAACGGTCAAGTATGATGGCTACAATCGGCGCAAAACAGAGCAGGACCCCGTACTGATAACGCCAACTTGCAACGGTATCAATCGAGGTGTGGCTTCGTCCCGATGACAAGAGAAGTCCATTCCCCACAAAAAAGAACACAAAAAAGACAACGAATCCCTTTAGCCTGGAACGGGCATACAGAAGGCCCATTGCCAAAATCACAAGATTGGCAATCAGAAGTTTCACCGATAATCCAAGACTGATTTCCAAGCCTCCTAACTGCTGAAATAATGGATTCAAAGAGAGGTGGTAATAGAAGTGCTTTCCTACTTCAGAGATCTGCAGTCCATTTAAACTACTCCCTGTTTTCCCAAATACTGCAAATGCAGTCAAAAGAGCCACAGCCAAACATGGAACCAAGGCTGCAAATGCGGGAGCCAGCCACCGCTCAGTGATCGGCTTCTTAAACAGACGAAATAAAGCAAAGGTAGCAAACACGGCGCTCCCATTTAGTAATCCTCTGGAAAAACTTAAAGCTCCCAACAAGGATAATATAGCAATCACGAGACAGGAAGAGTTCGTGAATTCTTTTTTATTCAGAACACGATCAGACACATAAATCGCAAGTAACAACAAGAATGAGTAGGAGAGCAAATTAGACATCTGTACGCTCTGCATCATAATCTCGATGTGAGTATGACTCAGTGCCATTACCCATTGAGAGAAAAGAACGACGAACCCATTCAATCCCCATTGCCTCAACAAGTATCCCACTAGAAATACGACCAACCAGTGCATAAGAAACAGGACAATGACAAATAGGAAATAGCTCCCATCGCCCAGAAGGAGGATCGCTGACCAAACCAGTTTAAAGACTGGCATAAAATTCTCGCCAAAGAAACTGAACACCCAGGTCCAATAGCCCCACGCATCTATCTGATGAAGCTGCGCCCATTCGTCTCCCATATAGAAGTATTTGGAGAAGTCCCCCCAGTATTGGACCAAGGGCAGAAAGGCCGGAAACGCTCCCACCAGAATCCAAAAAAACGGAAACGATTTTGTGAGCGGTTGGCTGGAATCAGATTCAGTCATGTTCAATTTCAAGCGAACGAAATTTGCTCCCCCTATGGAAGGCAACGCAATTTTCAGAAACAGTGTCGCTCACCTGTGCACAAAAAAAAGGCGCCCCAATGGGACGCCTTTTGAAAGCGATCGTAAATACTACGAAGTAGGAACTTCGGCGATCGTCTTAAGAACACGTGAGCAGATCTGGTATGGATCTCCTTGTGAGTTTGGACGTCGATCTTCGAGGTAACCTTTGTAATCGTCATTTACAAATGCGTGAGGCACACGGATAGAAGCACCACGGTCAGCAACTCCCCATGAGAACTTGTCGATAGACTGAGTTTCGTGGAGACCGGTCAGACGCAGATGATTGTCTGGGCCATAAGCAGCAATGTGCTCGTCCTTGTTCTTTTCAAAGGCATCCATGAGTGCGAGGAAGTAATCTTTACCACCCACTTCACGAAGATGCTCAGTTGAGAAGTTACAGTGCATTCCAGAACCATTCCAATCACCTTGGAAAGGCTTACAGTGGTATTCCACACTGATTTGGTATTGCTCGCAAAGACGATCAAGAAGATAACGTGCTACCCACATATCGTCTGCACATTTCCTAGACCCCTTGGCAAAAACTTGGAATTCCCATTGTCCTTTGGCCACTTCAGCATTGATACCTTCGTGGTTGATTCCCGCATCGAGACAAAGCTCAAGGTGCTCATCCACAATCGTGCGGGCAATATCACCTACGTTTTCATATCCAACACCGGTGTAATATTGTCCTTGAGGACTTGGGTAACCATCTTCCGGCCATCCAAGCGGACGTCCATCTTGGAAAAGGAAGTACTCTTGTTCGAGTCCGAACCATGCATTCTCATCGTCAAGGATGGTGGCACGGTTGTTACTTGGGTGTGGATCGCCATTGGGCAATGTAACCTCACACATTACGAGGAAAGCATTATTCCGTCCGCTGTCAGGGTATAGGGCTACTGGCTTCAGCATGCAATCAGAGTCGCTGCCATCGGCCTGCTGAGTAGAACTACCATCGAATCCCCATAAAGGTAAATCTTCCACAGAAGTTGGAGCTTCAGAAGCGATTCTTGTTTTTCCACGGAGGTTCGGCACGGGTTGGTATCCGTCGAGCCAGAGGTATTCAAGCTTGTATTTCGGCATTATCTTGTCGTTTTATTTTTTAGTTGAAAGTGCCCTGGTTCTTCTGGCCTACCGCGGAACGGAGATCGTCAATTCAGGGACGCGAACGAGAGGGAGCAAATAATATGCCTATTTTCAATATAAAATGTAATTCTAAGCCTAAAATGGGGGAAATAACTAATTTTGATTAGGGGTTTGAAGAATCGTAGATGAGGGAAATTAAAGATACGAAAAGAGCTGAAGTTCACATAGGCTTTGATGGACGCGTGCATAAACGCTACAAAGGCCCCCTTGCAAAGCAACGTTTCGAGAACGAAGTTAGGATTTTGAAATACCTGGATGCCGTAGGCTGTACATTTGTGCCCAAATTGCTCGAATCCGACCCCGAACGACTTTACATCGTAACCACCAATTGCGGACAGCTGGCCCCAAAAATCAGCGAAGAAAAGGTCTCACAGATGTTTAAATCCCTGGAACAATACGGCGTTCACCATGAAGACGCCTTTGCCAGGAACATTACCTACGATTCCCATAAAGGCTGTTTTTGCGTTATTGATTTCGAGTTTTCAACCAATTTGGAAACCGGAGAAGGACTCACCATCGAGGATGCCGAAGAGCATATGAGGCAGCAACGGGAGGCTGAAAAGCATGGATAAGATCAGCTGGTCAGGTGGGACCCATCCCGGCAGATTCAGGAAAAACAACGAAGACTCCTTTCTCGCAATTAACATCCAGGGCCAGGAAGTTCGCCTGTTGGGTAAAGAAGGGTCAGCTTCCTTAGAAAAAGATGGAGATCTTCTCTTTGCCGTGAGTGATGGGATGGGAGGAGCCAACGCGGGAGAATTTGCCAGTCGAATCGCCATTGATTATATCACCCGGCGCCTACCGCAAAGTCATCGACTCGGAGCCATGGGACTCTCCGAAGGCTACCACGACTTCATGACCGAACTCTTTGAGGAAGTGGACAAGGAGATGTCGAGCATGAGCTTTCACTACGAAGAGTGTCGCAATATGGGCGCCACCCTGAGCCTATGCTGGTTTACTCCTGAATGGATGTATTTCGCCCATGTAGGTGACAGCCGCATCTATTACTTACCTAAAGATGGCGGTTTGAAACAGATCTCTCACGATCACACACATCCTGGTGAATTACATCGCAAAGGGAAACTTAACGAACGTGAGGTCCGAACTCACCCTGAAAAACAAATTCTCTGGAGATCACTCGGAGGAAAATCCAACGAAGTTGAACCTCAGCTAGGAGCGGTTGGGTATGAAACAGGCGATCGATTCATTATCAACTCCGATGGTATAAATGATGGAATCTGGGACCGTCGTCTCGAGGAGTTGGTCCGCAATCCCCCTGCCCGTTTTCAGGACCTTCCTCCATCCGAACGTCTGATAAAGGATTCAATGGAAGAATCCGGACGTGACAATTTAACCGCGATCATTGTATCAATATCTTAATTACGAACCCCGAAGTCAGCTAATAACCAAACCGAGCAATCCATGAGAACAAGTAATCCGACCCTCAACGAAAAAGCCTTCCGCGTCGACTACACGGGCACAAACACGATGACGGTTGGCGGCACCGTTAACAAAACGTTCATCCTGCTTCTTGTCCTGACCATGACCTTTATCTGGTCCTGGAAAAAGGTGATCAGCTTTGGAGATACCGCAGCCATGATGCCCTGGATGATCGGAGGCGCCATAGTCGGACTTATCTTTGCCCTCATAACCGCATTTGCTCCGAAAGCCTCCCCCTTTACCGCTCCGCTCTATGCACTGGCTGAAGGTGTTTTCCTCGGCGCGTTCTCCGCATTCATGGAATTGCAATATCCAGGCATTGCTTTTCAAGCCGCCTTACTCACCTTTGCGACGCTATTCGCCATGTTAGGCGCCTACAAAGCAGGACTGATTAAAGTCACTGAAAAATTCAGAACGGGCCTTATCGCAGCCACTGGAGCCGTCTTCTTAGTCTACATGGCCAGTTTCATCCTGGGCTTTTTCGGAATTAATATGCCGTTCATCCACGGCAGTGGCCCCATTGGTATCGGCATCAGCTTAGTCATCATTGCTATCGCGGCACTGAACCTCGTGCTTGATTTCGATTTTATTGAACGAGGAGCAGCCCAAGGAGCCCCCAAATACATGGAGTGGTACGGTGCCTTTGGCCTCCTGGTCACCCTGGTCTGGCTCTACATCGAATTTTTGAGACTCCTGTCTAAGCTAAGGAATCGTTGAAACACATGTTACATAAAGCCATCAAACTACTCGCACTCTCGTTCGTTTTTTCATTTCAAATATACCTTTCGGCAGCCGACGTTGATTGGCCTGTCTATCTCGGGGATAAGGCATCAAGCCAATATTCCGAGCTGGATCAGATCAATACGGAGAATGTGAAGCAGCTGAAGGTGGCATGGATCTACCAATCAGGCGATGCCAGGGAAGATAACCGCTCTCAGATTCAGTGTAATCCACTTATTATTGATGGGATACTCTATGGAACGACCGCTGGGGTCTCCGCAATTGCATTGAATGCGGCAACCGGTGAAGCGCTGTGGAAGTTTAGCCCTGCCTCAGAAAAGCCAACCTCCTCTCAGCCAGATATAAATCGAGGCTTGGCCCATTGGAAACAAGGGAGTGATGAACGTCTTCTTTTTGCTACCGGTCATTACCTATATGCGATCAACCTAAAAACAGGAAAACTCATTTCAAGTTTCGGAGAAGCAGGAAAAGTTGATTTGAAAAAAGGCCTCGGACGTAATGTCGACAATCTTTCCTATACTATCCGGACTCCAGGAACGGTTTTTGAAGACCTTATAATTATCGGGGGTCGCATGAGTGAAGGCCTACCAGCCATTCCTGGTCACATTCGCGCCTACAATATAGTAACCGGGAAACAGGTCTGGCGCTTCAACACGATTCCCCACCCTGGAGAATATGGATACGAAACCTGGCCCAAAGACGCCTGGTTAAATAGTGGTGGGGCCAATGTATGGTCGGGCATGACTGTCGACGAAAAGAACGGGCTTGTTTACTGCCCCACTGGCTCAGCCTCAGCTGATTTCTATGGAGCCGACCGGATTGGCCAGAACCTTTTCGCCAATACCTTGCTATGCCTGGATGCCCGCACTGGTAAGCGAGTCTGGCACTTTCAATTTGTTCACCACGACCTTTGGGATAGAGATCTCCCCACTCCGCCCAACTTATTAACGATCGCAAGGAACGGAGAAAAGGTTCCAGCCGTAGCCCAAAGCACCAAATCCGGCCATGTATTCGTATTCAATCGCCTGACGGGTGAACCGCTCTTTCCCATCGAAGAGAAGCCCTACCCCTCCTCTGATCTGGCTGGAGAAAGCGCCTGGCCTACTCAACCACTTCCGACCAAGCCGGAACCCTTTGCCCGCCAGGTGTTGTCTTATGACCTGGTGAATGATCTGTTTCCAGAAAAGCAGAAAGAGCTACAGGACCAATTCATTCGGCTGCGCCCCCACATGCCGTTCACTCCTCCGAGCGAACAAGGTACCATCATTTTTCCTGGATTCGATGGAGCCGCCGAATGGGGAGGACAAGCCACTGACCCTGAAGGTATTCTATACGTAAACAGCAACGAAATGCCGTGGATATTAACCATGATTAATGCGACCCACGGAGCTTCCAATGGAGAACGTGTATTCCTGCAAATGTGTTCTGCCTGCCATGGACAAAACAGACTTGGTAGTGAAAATCAGGGTACAATCATCCCTCCTCTTACAACCAACAAGCTGGCAGAGAAAAACCTCGATCAAACAGGAGTGAGAGAAAAGATCCAACAAGGAGCGGGAATCATGCCCTCCTTTGGGTTCTTGCCTGAGAAAGATCTTGATGCCCTCATCAAATACTTATTTGTGGAAGCTGAAGCAGAGTCCGTTAATCGAACGGCAGCTGACAACGAATCATCTGATGTACCGGTCGTATATGGTCACACGGGTTACAATAAATGGAAAAACTCTGATGGCTACCCAGCCATAAAGCCACCTTGGGGAACCCTTAATGCGATTGACCTGAACACAGGGGAATACGTTTGGAAAACCACCTTGGGTGAATTTGAAGAACTTACAGAACAAGGTATCCCGCCCACTGGATCTGAAAATTATGGTGGACCGGTAGTCACCGCAGGAGGAGTGCTATTTATAGCCGCTACCTTGGATGAAAACTTTCGCGCTTTCGATACCGCTACTGGCAAGGAGCTCTTTAAGCAGAAGCTACCAGCAGCAGGCTATGCGACACCAGCCACTTACTCCGTAGACGGCAAACAGTATGTAGTCATTGCTTGTGGCGGTGGAAAGCTGGGGACCAAGAGCGGTGATGCCTATGTCGCATTTTCGCTTCCCTAGGGTAAAACCACCCTTTTAAACCCCTCAAAACAGGCCAAACAAAGCCCTTTATTTACCTTGCTATAGGAGATTAGCAGGCTATGAATGCAGCCTTAAATTGAAAGGGCACTGAAAGCCCTTTGGCAGAAGTCGGTCTTTGGCGTCGTAAGTCGGTTCTGTTTTTAACAATGACGCAAAGTGTAATAAGATGGAAATATACGTAGGAAATCTACCTTGGTCTGCAGAAGACCAAGACCTGAATGATGCTTTCGCCCAATATGGTGAAGTGACATCTGCAAAAATCATTACAGACCGAGACACTGGAAGATCCCGTGGATTTGGTTTTGTATCAATGACCAATGATGACGAGGCCAGGCAGGCAATTGAAGCCCTGCACGATCAAGACTTCCAAGGTCGCAACATGAACTGTCGCGAGGCCACTCCTCGCCAAGAACGTCCACGCCATGGTGGCGGCGGCGGAGGCGGTGGAGGAAGAGGCGGATATAACCGTGGAGGTGGAGGTGGACGCGATCGCGATCGCGGTAACCGCTACTAGTCTCGATTAATAATCGCAACTTTCTTAAGGCTCTCCCAATCGGGAGGGCCTTTTTTTTATCCAAATACTTCTTCAAGTGCTTTGCGCATGACGGATACCGGAGCGTCGTGCCCGGTCCACATCTTCAAACCAATAGCACCCTGCCCGACTAACATACCAAGACCATCCAATGTCTTGGCTCCTCTTTTTTCAGCTTCTTGCAGAAATGGAGTATGGGGAGGGTTAGGAATGACATCACACACCACCATGCTGGATGCAATCGAGTCATAATCAATATCGGGCCTGTCATCAACATTCGGATACAACCCGATTGAAGTAGAATTTACTAAAACATCAGTTCCTTCAGGAACAGAAAAGATTTGATCCCAATGAACAAACTGAGCTTCCGCGGGAGTCTGATCATTCAATAATTGGGCGAGAGACTCTCCACGATTGGCGGAACGGTTTACGATAATAATATTCTCCGCGCCAGCCAAAGCCATCTCAACGGTCATGGCCCGGGCAGCACCGCCCGCACCGAGAAACACAACTCGCTTCCCTGCTGGATCTATCCCCGCATCTTCTCGGATGCTTCTAAGAAATCCCTTACCATCTGTATTTTCTCCAATCAATCGATCGCCTTCACGACGAACAGTATTCACTGCCCCCATCAATTTCGCGTCAGGCGCGATCTCATCTAAATACTGTAGCACTTCCACCTTGTGCGGAATCGTAAGATTGATGCCTTTAAAATTCATGGCTCGAAGACCGGCAACTGCGGCTTCCAGATCCTGAGGAAGTACTTCAAAATTCACATACCGCCAATTCAAGCCAAGCTCACGGAAAGCGGCCTCAATCATGAGGACAGTTGGGTTTTCAGAAACGGGGTGCCCAAACACACCCACTAGGTCGACTTTATAATTGGGTTCTTCTGACATTGAAGAAACCTTGGAAGGCATAGTGCCTGGATGCAATAATAAGGTCTAAAAATCAGAGAGCATTCACTGCCTGCTCCTCTTGAATACGCGCAATATATTCACTTACATTACAAGTGAGCATCCGGGTTCCGTCCTTCCGAACTTCCAGCACTTTATTGACCAGCGGGTCCAGGAAGTCTCTATCGTGACTTACCAGAATGACCGTTCCCTTGAATAATTGAACGGCTTCTTGAAGCACTTCTTTACTTCGAATGTCTAAGTGGTTGGTCGGCTCATCGAGGATAATGGCATTCGCCCTCTTGGTAAGCATCTTTGCCAACGCGAGCCGGTTACGCTCACCTCCAGATAAGACAGAGGTCTTCTTCAGAGCATCGTCACCAGAAAACAGTAGAGCCCCTAGGACAGCTCGCGGATTGGTCTCCTGATTATTGGCATCGAAGGCGGCCTTTTGAACCTCTTCCAGAACCGTATTCTCCGGATTCAATTCGTTGGTTTGTTGCTGAGCGAAGTAAGCAATCACCGTATTGATCCCCGTGGTGCGCTCACCACTCTGATAGGGTTCCACTCCGGCAAGTATTCTTGCCAGGGTAGATTTTCCGGCACCATTTACACCTACAATAGCGATTCGGTCCCCCTTCTCGATATGGAAGTCCAAGTTATCGAAAACTCGGATATCACCATAGGTCTTCGTGACCCGTTCTAATTCAATTACCTTAGCACTGGCAATGGGAGGCTCTGGAAAACGAAAGTACATTTTCTTCTCCTCCTTCGGCAATTGAATACGCTCCATTTTGTCAAGCGCCTTGATACGACTCTGCACTATGGATGCTTTTTTACCGTTGGAACGAAATTTATTAATAAACTCTTTCTGACGAGCGATTTCCTTGTCCTGATTGTCACGCGCCTTGCGCAATTGGTCTTTATGCGCCTGACTTTCCTTCTCATAAAAAGAGTAATTTCCAGAGTAGGAGTTCATCTCCCCCATACTTAAATGAAGTGTGCGGTTCGTGATAGCATCCAGAAAGGCTCTATCGTGAGAGATGACCATGATAGATCCCTCATAGCGAATGAGGTACTGCTCCAACCAAAACTGGGACAGGATATCCAAATGGTTAGTAGGCTCATCTAAAAGCAACAACGACGGCTCTTTGAGCAGGAGTTTGGCTAGAGCAATGCGCATCTGCCAACCCCCGGAAAACTCTCCCGTGTCCCGATCCAAATCAGACATTCCAAAGCCGAGTCCCAAGAGCATTTTCTCAATATTGGACTTCATCTTTTCCGGCTCATGCTCCTCGAGTTTGTGTTCCCACTCCCCAATCATATCGATCAGTTCATAGTACTCCTCTGAAGAAGTATCCATCTCGAGCATCTGAGCATCGGCTTCATCGATCTTCCCTTGAAGCGAAAGCATATCTTCAAAGGCGGTTTCAACTTCCTGGTATAAAGTCCTGCCAGAAACTTCGATGCCATCCTGAGGCAAGTAACCAAGAGAGACATAACTGGGCTGAACAATATTGCCCTTGTCGGCTTCTGTTTCACCAAGCAGGAGCTTGATTAGAGTAGACTTTCCCGCACCGTTGGATCCCACCAGGCCAATGCGATCACGCGTCCCGATTACTGAGGAAATATTATTAAACAGCACCTTTGGGCCGTACTGGAGAAAGACTTCTTGTATTTCGATCATAGAAAACGGCAGGACCCTACGAAGGATTTCTACGATATCAACACCGAAACGCAGCCAAACCAGGGTCGGCTACTCCTCAGCATCCACTGAAAGACTGATGAGGTCGACTCCTCCAAAACGAACTTGATCTAATACTGACACCATTATACCGGCATCAGTCAAGGGGGCTGCTCGAACAATCACATCCAATTCAGGACTCACACTCAGGCGTTGTGCGACTTTCGAACGTATTGAATTTAACGATGAAAGCTTCTGCTCCAGGTAAATAAGGTTTTTCTCATCAATGCGAACACCCATGGGAGGCGTTACTTCCTGGCGTAAACCAGGTACTCCACTTGGGGTCGTTGCTTCAAAGCCAATTTCTTCAACAAAGACGGCCGCTACAACGAAGACAATCAGTAATATAAAAACCATATCGATCATGGGAGATATGTTTACTTTTACCGAACCAGACTCTTTGTTTATCGCACATCGGAACATGTTGAATAAACGGAAGAGTGGACATAATTCTTAGCGTCTTTTATCGGTTTTACAAAAGTGATTAATTTATAATTATAGAATTAACAACTTGATCCCCTACACATTTACTGTAAACTTTCGCATTCAATAAACAGATAGAACGAAAGCTTCAATCTGCCCTCATCCCTCTTTACCAACCCTCGTAAAACGACCCCTCAAACACTTTCTAGTATGGAATTGGAAAATTCCTAAGGTAACAAGCGGCGCAGCCAGAAATGGTTTGCGCCGCCTCTTTTATCTCAATCGAAGCTAATGCTGCTTCAAATGATGATCTATCGAGCTCAAGAGACGCTCCCGATCGAGGGGTTTTGTTACGTAGTCGTTGAAGCCGCATTTCAAAGTTTCCATCCGTTCATGACTCACCCCGAAGGCAGTCTGTGCAATAATGGGCACATCCCTATTGAATACACGAATGGCTTCGGTTGCCGTAATGCCGTCCATAATGGGCAGCTTCAAGTCCATTAGCACCAGATCGATGGATGAATCAGACTTTACACGCGATACTGCCTGGTCTCCATCTTCGGCGTAGACAACCTTCGCTGCGGTCGGGGTTAAAAACGCTTTGATCACTTCGACATTCGAATACTCATCCTCAACGACTAAGATGGTGTACCGCTTCCAATCAAAAGATCGAAATTGAGGTCTTGTTTCGGATGCGGCCTTTGAGTGGCTTCCCGCTTATTCCATTCAGAAGGAGACGATCTACTTTGAAACGATCATGGGCTATGAGGAGCTGCCCAATCTCTCCGTAAATACTATCCTTCAAGACCGGCATGGACGAAGGACATGCAAAGGTTGAATACGATCTTCGACCCGGAGGTAAATATGTCCTTAAAATGATTCGTCCCGACGGTGAGATTGCCTATGCCCCTGAAGGAAAATATCTGGAGATTGATCCGCCAAGGAAACTCTCCATGACCTGGAGCTCGGAGGGTTTTATAGACCATAGTGTGCTCAGCTTTGAACTTTCAAAAGTAGACGGCGGCACAGAAATCATTCTTCGTCATGAACTGCCAGAGTTTACGGTCGCCGATCACCGCGATGGTTGGACTACCTGCTTGAATCATTGCGAAAAATTCTTTGAAGGCTAGAGACTTGGAAAGGAGGCGTCATAGAGCCCCTATTAATTGGTTATCAACGATTTATTGACGCATCCGTGATCGGCCTGAGCGACACTACTGGCAAATTCGCGCAAATACACTCGAGGCCCATCGTAGGGTTTGAAATCTCCGCCTGGCTTACCCTCAGGCTTTCCCTGCCAATCGATCTCGCCCTTCAAAAGGTCGATTCGAATAGGCTCATCGTCCTGAACAAATGCAATGGGGCCTCCCACTGCTGCTTCAGGAGCGCAGTGAACTCCAATCGCTCCATGAGATACGCCTGACACACGAGTATCCGATACAAAGGCCACCTTGCCGTCCAACTCAGGAGTCGATAATGCAGAGGTCGCGACAAGCACTTCCGGCATACCCATGGCAACCGGCCCCATACCACGAAGGACCACCACGTGTCCTGGCTGAATTTTATTATCTGTCACAGCCTGAACTAAGGAAGGGACATCATTAAAACAAATTGCGGTGCCCTCGAAGACAGGATCGGCCCGACTTGAAACTTTGAATACAATGCCATCAGGTGCTAAGCTTCCAAAACAGATCTGCATGTCGGCAAACGATTTGTAGGGCTGCCCAGCTGGAGCAATCAAATCATTTCCTTCAGGAACAACTGGCGCATCCTTTACTTGATCAGCCAGGGACTCAGCAAACAACGTCGGTACCGAACCATCCAATACACCCATCTCAATGAAGTGCTTTATCAGCATAGGCGTGCCACCCATCTTAAAAAGATCGATCATAGTTCCACGACCACGGGGAGCAAAATTGCAATAGACAGGAATATCACGTAGAATTGCTTGCACATCCCGTAACCCGAAATCCACCCCTGCTTCAGCTGCCAAAGCCATCAGATGAAGGATACCATTGGTGGACCCACCAGAGGCTCCAATCATGGCGGTGGCATTGCGTAGAGCTGCTTTGGTAACGATGTCTTTGGGGCGCTTCCCTGAAAGTAAGATGGATTTCATCCATTCACCGGTCTGACGACATTCGTCACGCTTTTCCTCTCCTTCCGCTGGATTCGAGGAACTGAAAGGAGGCATCAAGCCAATAGCTTCCATGGCCAATCCCCAGGTATTAAACGAAGCGGCGATTCCACAGCCACCCGCTCCAGGGCAGGCATTCTTTACCACCGCCAACAACTTTTCAGGAGTAGAGCTACCGACTTCAACTTTTGCCTGCTCATCGTAAACATGCTGAATCGTGAGATCCTCTCCATTCAAGCATCCCGGCTTAATGGTGCCACCACTTAGAATGAAGCCAGGTAAATTCGTTCGCACCAGAGCCAGAGCGAAGCCAGGACCATTTTTATCACAATGATGAAGTCCGATAAATCCATCAAATCGATGCGAAGTCGTCACCATTTCAGTACTCGTAGCAATGACATTGCGTGAAGGTAGCGAAGCATTACCTCCACCATGCCCTTGCGTGATATTGTCACTTACAGAGGGAACACCGAACCGGAACCCATGCATGTCAGAACCTTCCAGCCCTTCCTTGATCGATTCCCCAATTTCATGGCTATGCATATTGCACAAGTTGATCTCATGCAATGGGGTCCCGATGCCAATCTGTGGCTTCTGAAAATCATCCTGATCCCAGCCTAAACCATAGTAAAAAGCTTGGATGCCAATATTCTCGCCGTCGGTTAACTCGCGACTCTTCCAATTCAAATTGTCGTTACTCATATAATTTAAAATACTTTTTGCTATAAAACCTAGGAGCTGCTTCGGCTGCGATCCATAACTTGTGAAAAATCGCAGCTTACCGAGGAGCTATACGACGACACATATACCAGCGAAGCGCAGTTTTGAGCAACGCGACACCAACATAACAAGCAGCTCCTACAGATATGTTTAAATTAACCGTTAAACGGCAAAATCTTCGCTACGATAAATACCTCGATCAAACCGAATACACCCAGGGAGGCCAGCATCACAGTCCACGTTCGAAGCGTCTCGCTCTCAGTAAACCCACTCAATTTACAGACCACCCAGAATCCACTGTCGTTCATCCAGGATCCGACATTTGAACCGAAGGCAATGATCGCGAACAGATAAACAGGGTGATAAGGCAGCTCCATTACTTCCCCCGTTCCAACACCGATAATCGCCGCAATAATACTCGAGGTGGTGATCATCGAAACGGTCCCAGAGCCTTGTGCTACTTTCATCACCATCGCGATGATCCAGGCCAGTAGAAGGAGGGAAATATTTGAACCTTCCATCACCGATTTTACAGCATCCCCCACTCCAGCATGACGGATCATGGCACCAAAAGCTCCCCCAGCTGACGTGATTAGAATAATGGTTCCGGCCACAGCAATGGGCGCATCCATCTCAGACCACAGTTTCTGCATGTTGATTTTGCGCCTCGAAGCCATCAACCAAATCGCAATCAGCGTTCCAATTGCCATCGCCAGGTTTTTATTACCCAGGACCTCAATCGTTGAATACAAAGCGGAATCACTCTCGCCACCAAACGCTTTCACACTGGAAAAGAGAGCAATCAGAAAGACCGGCAAGACAACGGGAAGAATAGAAACAAAAAAAGGAGGTAAATCACTGGTATCTTTATGAACGATCTCTTCCAGGTCAGCGATTTTGACCATGGGGCTTTCGCGGAGGCTAAGATTCAGTTTCTTGTCCATCCGGCCAGCCAACCAAACACCAAACGCACCCGCGGGTAGACCCAAGACAATTCCCATCACCATGGCGAAGCCAAGATCTAACTGAAGGGTCTCGATCATAACCAGTGGCCCCGGAGTCGGTGGCACCAAGCCGTGAGTCAAAGCACCACCAGCCGATACGCACATCACAAAATAAACATATCGTTTCCCCAGTCTGAATGCCAGGGCCTGAGCCAAGGGGATGATTAAGAAAAAGACGGTATCGAAAAATACCGGGATCGAGAGGAAGAAAGCGGCAACCATCATGGCCCACCCAGCCTGTTTCTCGCCCATCACTCCGATGAGTCCACGCACGATCCGGTCGGCAGCCCCACTCTCCATTAAGGACAAACCAATAATCGCCGCCACACCGATCACCCAGGCGATCTTTCCAGCCGTGGAACCAAATTCGGCCATTGAAAGCTCGATCGCTTTAATAACGTGATTTCCTTCACCTGGCAGCGAGCTGGATAGCACACCGACAAGAATGGCAGCCAAAATCAGCGCGACAAACGCATGAAAACGGAATACACCAATGGCCAGAACCACAAAAATAATACCGGCAGCCAATACTAGAAACGGCCAGGAGGAAGATGCACCAAAAACAAGAAACGAATCAAGAAGCATAGATGGATATGGAGTGAGTTTTACGGAGTGCGGATCTGAAGTATCGATCAGCGGGGTATAGGCCTAAAACGGTGAATTTTCGGGGGCTTCGGCGCAATGAAAATCTGAATACTCGGACCCTAGTCAGCACAAACATCAAAAAATCCATTTATTTCCCATTAAAGTGAAACCTTATTTCAAAGCGTAACGTTATTCCGACAGCTCGAACCTTCGGCTATACCCTATGCCTAAACCTATTCTCATTTCCTATTGCATTCTGTTATTGAGCATCTGCGCCCATGGACAAGAAGCCCAGATTGCCAACGCTGAGACTCGAACGCTTGCCCTGTCCGATGTCATCTCCCTGGCCTTGAACCAGAATTTGAGCCTCGAGAGATCCAAACTGCAGGTAGAACTAAGAGAAAACGACCTAGCCTTCGAGGAAGCGGATTCGAAACCCAACCTCACCGGATCAGCAGGAGGCACAGTTCGCTTTTTTGGCGAAGATGGTGAGCCCGTTTGGGAAGATGCCGATACCTCTCGCTCTCTGAATGGTAGCCTCAATTCCAATATGGTGCTTTATAATGGTGGAGCCCGACAAGCCGCGATCAACCAAGCCCAATCAGTCTTGGAAGCCAGCCTACAAGACTTGAATCGATCTAAGCAGATTGTACTCTTCAATTCGATTTTCCGCTACATGGAAGCCATCCTGCGCTTTAAGGAAATTGAGATCCAGGCTGAGGAGCTCGCTTCCAGGATGGAAAACCTTGAGTTAATCCAGGTGAGCTATGAAAACGAGATTCGGATTGAAGCAGATGTGCTTCGCCAACGCGCGCTGGTAGCCGACAGCGAACGTCGTCTCGCCCAGGCCCGCCAGGCACACCAAAGAAGTCTATATTTCCTAAAAGAGCTTCTCTTACTCCCACCCGAAACCAATATTCTCCTCGATATCGACAATAGCGGTTGGGGAAACACAGATTACTTGCCCGATCCCGACGTCCAATCATCCTGGAGCCGGATAATCAAACGTCCTGACCTGCTCGCACAAGAGTACCGCATCGAAGCAGCCAATCAGAGTATCCGGATCGCTGAGTCAGGAAAAAAGCCAACGGTGAGTGCGTCGGCCAATCTCCGAACCAACTATGCCAGTCAGAACCGTAGTGCTGGATTCGGCAGTCAGTTTTTCAAACGGGAACCTGAAGTGTCCGGAGGTCTTACCCTCTCCGTTCCGATTTTCGATCGCCGAAGAACCGAAACCAACGTGGCCCGAGCTAATATTCAGCTCCGCCAGGAAAAGTTCGACATGGTGGATCTAAAACAGAATGCACGCACCGACCTGCTACAGGCCGTGTTAGACTTCAATACCGCCAAGGCACAACTTTCCTTTTCCCAAGAACAATTGGCTTCTGCAGGTGCCGCCCTGGAAGCTGAACTGGCACGATTCGATGCCGGTGCCGCCACCCTGCTGGATGTAAATTCTCTCCGATCCAATCGCCTCGATGCAGCAGTCGCGGTTGAAGAATCCTGGTTCAACCTCTTTACCAACCGCCTGGATATTACCCTCCAGGATGGAACACTCGAAAACTTTCTGATTAATCGCCTGAATACCCAAGTCCCCGAATCACAGTAATTCCCATGAAAAAATTCATTATTATAATCATCCTGCTCGGTGGCGTCGGCTACGGTGGATATCGTTTCTACTTTCAAGAAGAAGAAACGAGCGAGACCACAGAGAATTACAACTACGCCAAGATTGAGCGAAAGAACATTCTCAACATGATAACCGCCACCGGTTCTCTGGAAGCGCGGGAGCTCGTAGAAATCGGAAGTCAGGTCTCTGGTGTCATCGAAGGCGTCTATAAAGATTTTAATGACACCGTCGAGGAAGGCGACCTGATCGCACTTATCGATCCTCGCACCCTCGATACCCAGGTCAAAAGCGCAGAGGCCGACCTGACGCGCCAACAAGCCAATCTCAAAAGAGCCACGATCCAATACGAGCGGTTCAAGCCTGTTTATGATAAAGGCTTCCTTTCAGGAGATGATTTCCTCAATTACGAAATCGGCAAAGAAACGGCAGAAGCCAATGTGAAGAGCTCTGAAGCCTCAGTGGATCGCGCCAAACGAAACCGCGAATTCGCCGAAATCCGAGCTCCTATCAGCGGAGTGATCATCAACCGCGATGTCGAAGAAGGGCAAACAGTAGCTTCAAGCTTCAATACGCCTCGTCTGTTTATCATTGCAGAGGATTTGAATCTCATGGAAATCCTGGCCAATGTGGATGAAAGCGACATCGGCCAAATCAAGAAAGATCAGGAAGTCCGTTTTACCGTAGCCAGTTACCCTGAGCGCAACTTTACAGGAACTGTAACCGAAATCCGACTACAACCAACGGTTATTCAGAACGTAGTTAATTACACCGTAGTAGTCGAAACAGAAAACCCAAGGCGCCTACTCCTTCCAGGCATGACTGCGACACTCGATTTTGTAGTCGATGAAGTGGAAGAAGTCCTAAGTGTTCCTGCCTCAGCTCTCAGTCTGAAAATGAGCGACGAAATGGTGGAAGTACAAGCCAAGTTTCGCGAGGAGATGCTAGCCCAACGTCAAGCAAGTCGTGGTGGCGAAGGTGGACAGCGTGGCCAAGGCGGTGATGGTGGACAACGCAGACAACGCCCAGAAGGGTTTGCCGGAGGAGGCGGAGCCGGATTCGGTGGAGGTCAACGAGGAGGAGGCGGCCGAGCAGCGATCGGCACGATCTGGTATAAAGATGATGCAGGAGAATTGAAGATGATGATGGTCAGAACCGGAGTTACAGACGGCATAACAACCGAGGTTTTGCCTCTACGAGACGAAGAGATTCCTGAAGGTAGAGAAATCATTTCCAAAGTACTGACACCATCCACTTCAGAAGCAGCGACTCGAGCGCAAAATCCATTTGGAGGTCGTGGACGCGGTGGAGGAATCTTTTAATTTTACTCAGACTTCCTTATGGAACATGTCATCGAAACCATTGATTTAAAGAAAACCTACGAACTGGCTGAGCCGGTTCATGCACTACGCGGGGTTAACCTCACGATCGATCCAGGTGAGTTTGTAAGTATCATGGGTGCGTCGGGTTCCGGTAAATCAACCTTCATGAATATCATTGGTTGCTTGGACAAGCCCACATCTGGCGGTTACCTCCTTGATGGAGTCGCCGTGAACAAGCTCTCCCGCAACCAACAAGCCAATATCCGTAATGAGAAAATCGGGTTCGTTTTCCAGGGTTTCAATTTGTTATCTCGAACCTCGGCTCTGGAAAACGTTGAGCTGCCCCTGGTATACCAACGAAAAAGATCTAAAGTCAGTCCCAATAAAAAAGCCGCACAATGCCTCGAGCGCGTTGGCCTGGCCGATCGGATGGATCACCAGACGCAACAACTTTCAGGCGGTCAGCAACAGCGGGTAGCAGTAGCCCGCGCCCTGGTAAATGATCCGGCTCTGATCCTGGCGGACGAACCCACTGGAAACCTGGATTCTAAAACTTCCCTCGATCTCATGGGACTATTTCAGGAACTCAATGATCAGGGGATAACCATTGTCCTGGTAACTCACGAACCCGACATTGCCATGTTCACCAAACGCTGCGTGGAAATGAAAGATGGTCTCATTGTCCGGGACACCCAAATCACAGATCGCAGTAATGCCCGCAAAGAACTGGAGGAATTCTCCGGTGTAATCGGAATTTAAGCACGAAACATGAAAATATTTAAACTTCTAGCCATCGCCCAAGGCAGTCTGCTTAAGAACCGCACACGGAGTATCCTTACCATGCTCGGTATCATTATCGGTGTAGCGGCGGTGATCGTCATGCGTGCGATTGGGGATGGTGCTCAGCAAAACATTGAGGAGCGAATTAATTCACTGGGGACTAATCTGCTCATGATCCGTTCCGGCTCCAATTCCATGGGCGGAATCCGGAGAGGCGCCGGCAGCAGCAGAACACTCTTTATCAAAGATACAGATATCATCCGCGAACAATGCAACCTCGTGATGGCCGTTTCCGGCATCGTCACAGCAAGCGGACAAGTCATCGGCGGTGGAACTAATTGGTTTACTTCCGTCCAAGGTGTCGACCCGGAGTATTTGACCATTAAGAGCTGGGAAATTGAGGACGGAACCATGTTTACTGAACGCGACATCCGTGCAAAAACCAAAGTAGCTGTTCTAGGAGCATCCGTCGTGGAAAATATGTATGGAGGGGTAGCCCCCGTGGGACAAACGATACGTATTCAAAAAACCCCTTTTAAAATCATCGGTGTATTGAAAGCCAAGGGACAGAGCTCCGGTGGCCAGGATCAGGACGATACGGTGCTGGTCCCGTTAACCACTGCCGCCTTTCGGCTTCGCGGAGATTCTCAATATGTCAGTCAAATTTACGTAAGCGCCATCAATGTCGACCAAATGGAGCAAGCCAAAGAGGAGGTCACCCAAACCTTACGTTTGGCCCATAAACTGATCGACGGCCAGGAGGATGATTTTAGTGTGCGCAGCCAATCGGAACTTACCGAAGCCTTTACATCGACCACTGAGACTATGACCACTTTTCTTACGATTGTGGCAGCCGTATCATTGCTGGTGGGTGGAGTTGGCATTATGAATATCATGCTGGTCTCTGTTACTGAACGTACGCGCGAAATTGGTATTCGAGTAGCTGTCGGCGCAAGATCAACCGACGTCCTAACACAGTTTCTCATCGAGGCCGTGGTATTAAGTGTCGCGGGTGGAGCTATAGGTATCGGCATCGCCTATGGTGTGTGCGATATCGTACAGGACAAATTTGGCATGACCACCATCGTCAAGACCTGGATCATTGGAGTATCCCTTGGTGTCTCTGCGGCCATCGGTGTAATATTCGGCCTTTATCCCGCGTTCATGGCATCGCGACTCGATCCGATCGATGCCTTGAGACACGAATAGTTTTTGTTAAGTGGTTTTGGCCACAAACCACTCAAAAGTATCGGTCGCAACCAAGACGTTTTCTAGAGCCAGGAGATCCACTTGGATCGACATAAGCGCTCGGTTTCTTCGTTCTAAGGTTTCGAGAAAGAGCTTCCACGCCTCAGCATCGAATATCGCCTTTGCATAAACGGCACCTTGCGCAGGTTTTCTGTATTTCATCTCAGTGCGCCTAAGAGCGGGAAATAATGCATCCTCATCCTCTTTCAATTGATCTGGAGGAACTTGACCGCTCGTAGCTTCAGCCAAGGCAAACAAAGCACTGGCATGTACCGTCTTCAGATGATTGAGGTATTTCTCATCAGAGACTCATTCGAAGATACCATCTTCCTTTGATTCACACTGTTGGATTCCAAAGAACCAATTAAAGAGGAGCCAAGTGACGTCCATAGATCTCTTTGCTTAAGCAATGACCATGACCGGCACCATTTATTGAACGAAAGGTTTCAATTCAGCGAAATTGAACCGCTTCTCTCTGCTTATCGTTTAACAATCTCCGGACCTCTCCCAAGGTGTTGCGATAGCTTTCCAACTTGGCGAGGTTGTGATGTTCTTCAGGATCTTTATGAAGGTCATACAATTCTTCTCCATCAGCCCATTTGGAATAGCGCCATCGATCTGTACGGATGGCTTTCCCCAGGTTCTTGCCACGCGATACAATCGTGTAGACGACCTCTTTTCCAGATTCATTGGGATCACGGAGCATAGGCACCAAACTTTGCCCATGCAGGTAAGCAGGAGTATCAATCCCACAGAGATCGGCCAAAGTCGGAAAGAGATCGACCAGTTCTACCAAGCCCTGACTAGAAGAGGAAGCCGTTGTCTGCCCTGGAACACGAATGAGAAGAGGGACCCGATTACAAACTTCAAACAAGGTCACCTTTCCCCACATGAAATGTTCACCCAACTGGTAACCATGATCGGAAGTTAAAACGATAATGGTATTTTTCCAGAGCCCGTTTTCTTTCAGGTCTTCAAAAATAGATCCAATCTGTGCATCAATAAAACTGATACAGGCGTGATAAGCCTGCATGTATTCACGTCGCAGATCATCCTTTTCAACACCCAACTCGAATCCAAATCCTTCGTACCGCTTGGAGATAGAGCTCTTCGGCACGGTGTCCCAGAAATTAGAAGGTGGCTTACCAAACGTCAGCCCTTCCTTTGGATACTTTTCAAAATACTTATCGGGTGCGAGAAACGGAACATGAGGCTTATGAATACCCACCGCCATGAAGAACGGTTTGTCACCATAACTCTCGTTTTGAATCCACTCGCGAGCTTGCTGAGCATTCTTTCCATCACGATGTTGTTCATCGGTGAGACCTGAAGGCCCCCACCCCGGTTCTTGATTCATCGTCTGAGGTGCATAACTGAGCAGGAATTCTTTCCACAACTGTCTGTTCTCTCTCTTATCGATAGATCCGTGCTTTGCCTCGAATTCTTTGCGTGCCTGTTTCTCAAGCGGCATTTCGTCATTCGTATAAAAGGCCCGCTCATCCCAGACTGCTTCGCCGGGATCAACCTTGGAGTTGTGAAAAATCTTCCCTGTCGCCGCAGTCCAGTAACCTTGCTCCTTAAATGCCTGAGGCATAGTAAGCGTGCCGGGTCTTTCATCACGAATGTCAGCCGTATTATTAATCACGCCGGAGGACTCAGGATAAAGCCCACTCAAAAATGAAGCCCGCGACGGGCCACAAACCGGATACTGGCAATACGCCCGCTTAAAGGTCATGCCGTTTTCCGCCAGCTCGTCGAATGCAGGAGTCGAAATGTAAGGGTAGTCGGACGTCGAAACATGCGTGTTTAGATCATCGCAAACGATAAACAATACATTAGGTCGGTCTTGGGCATATAAGTGGGATGCGGCCATTGCCAAACACACCGCCAGGAATTGCTTAAGTTGATTTCTCATAGGATCGTTAATTTCTTATGGGCAGATTGTTGCTCAAGGGCAATTCGCCGCGGAGTAGCTCTCCTGCTTTCCCTGTAAGCTGAAGATAGAAGTCACTCACCAAGCCCTCATAAGTCAAAAATGATGTTCCATTCGCATTAGGAGGATTGTTCGTGCACTTGAAAATAGCAGTCCCCTCGTCCACCTCGTCAAACATGGCAACGTAGATCATTTCACAACCAGATCGTTTCGCCTCAACGATCTGAGACCAGAGGAACTGACCCTTTAATCGAGGTATGGCAGCCAACTCAGCTCCTTTTAGATTGTGCCAACTAAATCCAGGGAACACTACGGGCAGGTAATCGAGTCCCTTACCCTGGGTCCATTTTACATCGGGTTTCCAATAGCGTTCTCCATGTCGAGATATGCCTTCAAGATCCCGGTAGCGCCCAGGTGTCCAAGGACTCACAATATCGGCCATTTGCAGAACTTCGTGAAACTGCTTATCATCAATCGCATCTCGATCCAGAGATCGCCAACCCGCAGGAACGCCCAACATAACAGTGCAACCATCAGCTTTCAGGAAAGCAATCAGTTCACGGCACTCTTCCAACGAATATGCGCGTGGTTTGCTGCCACCATGAAATCCCACACCCCAAACCGTGACCACAGGGTTACCCTTATGGTGAAGGTAGGCAGGATCTTTGGTGATATGCATTTTACTACGCAGTAGCTGCCAATCCTTGCGGACGCGATCTACACCTCCTGAAGGAAGCCCACTCAAATCGTACATCACCGCGTAGGTTCGACCGTGCTGATTGGCGGCTGCTCTTGCATTAGACAAAACGACATCTTTATGATGCCGCTTCTCCGGATCCGACACTCCGTTGGCAAATCGCTGCACAAAGGCACCGTCGATTCCATACTCCTGCATCCATTTAAAATGAACATTCACGGTGCTTGCCGAATAAGAGCTGAAGACTTTGGCTTTTTCTCCATTGGCGAATTCAAATCCTGTCTCAAACAAATCGTCCTGATTGTATTCTGAAACCTCTGGCCACAGATCCACCGTAACATTGCCGGGTGCAAACGGTTCAGATCTATTCCTGCTCCAGTGAGTCCAACCTAAATTTGCACCGTCTCCCTCCGCATTAAACCATCCCTGATATCCACACATGACTTTTCCGGTCAGTGTACTCGTATCGACGCCTGACTTGGAAGGACCTTGGTAAGGAACCCGAACTTCATCCGCACAGAATAGTGAAACTGAACCGAGTACAAATGCAAAAACTACTATTAATGGCCGAATCATCTTATGGGAATGTACGCATAAATCATTTCAAACGTAACGCACAAATTATTCTTATTCGTTTAATAAAACTCTCACACGCCCAAATAAAGGTGTAGTAGAAGGCGTCATTGCCTGCTCCAAACGAACTCTTACTTCCTCATAATTTTGATCAATCGGAAAAATGCTCATCTCAGAATAACTTTCTTCCATCCAAGAATTTGCGGACAAGTCTTCTGAAAACTCGAGGTCGTAGCGCAGCCCACGTAATCCAGCATCCTGCCTTCGAGGAAAACGAAATTCGAAAAACAGTTGTCCCGCTTCTCGAACTAGCTCGGAACGAATGTGAAGCTGGAAAGAGGTATCGGAACTATCAGGTGAACCCCCAAATCCATATTCTTCCACATTCGTCCATACATCCAAGTCTGGATCAGATAGGTAGTCCCGTTCGGCTCCCTCCAAGTTAGGATAACTATCCATATATAAATCGAAATAAGTCGGCTGATCGACACTGACTGTAACCGTATCGAAGGTTGTCACCTGACCATCAAATGCGGCCAAGGCCACCGGATAAGATCCCCCGGCATTCAATTCCAGTTGAGTAGTTAGCGAGTCCCCAGGGTTAAACGACCCAGCGCCTGGTCGTCCTGCAAATAACCACTCATACTTCAGGGGACTTTCCCAGCGACCGTCATCCGTCGCGCTTCCATTTAAGGAAATTTCCAATTCGGAAATTCCTTGAATATCCTCTCCGGCATCCACCAGTGGACTTATATTGCCTAAGGCGTATAAACGACCGACCTCTTCAATGGAAAGAGCATATCCATCAAATAGATGCACTTCATCTATCATACCGGCATAAGCTTGTTCTACCGGTCCGTCTTCAGCTATCGCACCAAACCAGGCGATTTCGTTCACATTGTCCAATTTCCCAGCTTCGCTAAATTCGCAAAGCACACCATTGAGATAGAAACGAATTCCCTCTTCAACTATTTGATTCTGTTCCCCATCTAAGACAACGACAACGTGATTCCACATATCTCTCTGTAGAGAAACTTGGAGAATAGCACCCCAGCTAGGCTCACGGTTGTTCCAAGCAGCCAAAGATAATAAACTCTCATTAATCGACAGGCTCCATCCGCTCAAGGTGCTTCGCTGAAAAAATATCATTTCCTCTTCCCCAGAAGCATTCTCAGATGGATTAAGCCAGAAGGATAGTGATCGTTTGACTGGATCAGTACCCATGCCCCCCGACGTAGGGATCTGCAAATAATCATTGTCCCCATCGAAGATCAACGCGGCACCTGAAATGCCATCGCCTGTATCCGACAAACTTGCCCCGTTAAATAATTCACCAGGATCGAAGCCTTCGTTTCCATTTTGAATGAACGTACCACTTGTTTCATCCAACGAATAGTACAGCGTTTGTTCCGATAAAGATAATCCAGGTTCGCTGATCCCAGCATGAATGTTCAGATCGATCGCCGATTTTTGCCGCCCATCGTCAGCAGAAAGCCGAAGACCGTAAAAGCCCGGCTCCGAAAAGGAAACCAAACTGCGTCCCTGCCCGCCATCTACAAACTCCACGGAGTCCTCTTGACCAGGAAAAAGCACTGTCCAATCATTTTGTACATCATCGTCAGTTTGATTCACCGATATTAAAAGCCCCGTTGCTTCAGGAATAACAACGGCCCGATTGAACGATTTAATGGATGCCAGAGACACTTGAGGGCCTGAATAACCCACTCCAAACAGTTGTCCCATCTCACTGTTGCTCAATACACGGTTCCACAAATGAAACTCATCTAAATACCCAGCAAATCGATCTTCAGTCCCCGAACTATTACCATCGTGATAGCGGGTATTTCCACGATTCGCACCTAGAGCGATATTGCCACTGTGGGCATCCAGCGGAGCAGCCGTTCCACGGGCAAATTCCACTCCATCCAGAAAGACTCGAAAAGCCTCAGGCTGTGCATCATTGGATTCCAAAGCGTCAAGCACCAAACCCACTTGATGCCATTCTGTATCCGTTAACTCAGTACTAAAATAAGTTTCTTCCCATCCACTACCGCCACTATTCCAACCTCCAACATAAAGAAGCCCATTTTCCAAGTAAAAGTTGAGCCCGCGAATACCACCCCCTTCTTCGTAGATAACTTGCTTACCAGATTTCAGAGGGTCTTCCGCCTTAAACCAAAGAGATATCGATCGAGCCCGATGGTCTATCAGGTTTATTTCGTTGGCGTTTTCTATATTGATCTGGCTATCGACTCCATCGAGATAAATAGCCACATCCGAAACACCGGCCTCAGCATTCTCCCAACTGACCCCACCTTCGAAGGTCCCGTTGTTATCTCCGCCACGTGCGTCCTCCAACACAAGACCTGCCCCTAAGCTTATCGGCAAATACACAACTTCTGCTTCCGAGGAAGGATTGGTTCCAGCAACCAAACCTGCATGCACACCGAGATCCACACTGCTTGAATTGATCCCATCACTGGCCTCAATACGAATTCTATAAAATCCCGACTTGCTAAATTTAGCCACGCTTTCGTTGTTGCCAGCCGAGGAGAAGTCAACGGCTCCACCGACTGGCGAATCAACCACTGACCAGGCAACGGTCGTTTCTCCAGGAGGATCTGGAAAACCGTCATCCGTAACATTTGCACTTATCAAGAGCCCCACACCTTCCGGTACCATGGCAACTGATCTTGTGGGCGAAGTAATCTCGATCAGAGGAGCTTGATCTCCTTCATCAAGAATCTCGATAGTAGCTACGGCCTCAGCAGAATACACCGTGTAGGCAGTGTCCGATTTCAAGGTCACAGAAATTTCTTCCGAAGACTCAGCAATCGCATCGTCTATGAGTTCAACCATCACATCTACAGAGGTCATTCCATCAGGAATATCGGCGAAGTCTACCAACCCATTATAATCTTCCAAGTTGGTAGCGGATCCGCCCCAACTGTAATAAACACGAAGTACCCCTTCTGTACTTCCATAACGTCGTATCTGGAAGATTCCAGATTCACCACTCGCTTCAGACAGTTGTGGAGTTAGTGAAACAATTCCAACGCCTTTGACATCTTCAATCGAAACAAACGCTTCCGCCTCTGAAGTTCCTTGGATTGCCGTTATGGTATGGGGTCCACCAAATTGTTCCGGGGTGTATTTTCCATCCTGGTCGATCGTCCCACCACCAGATACAGACCAAGTTGGATTGGTAGTGACGGACTCCCCGCTTTCATTCCAGGCAAACACCTTCAGGGCCAATATCGCACCCAATGGCATCGTACTTTCATAGGGAGTTATCGCCAATTGAAGAGATCCCGTCCCTTTCCCATTTTCCAAGGCAATCCAATCTCTCCCATTTGCATCAAATGGAGAAAGAATAACCGGGTTGGTAAATTGTGCTTCAAAGCTCAGCCCTGCTTTTGCAGCGGACACCAAATTGCTAGTCCAGCGAACTCCAGGTAGTGTGTAGCGACCTCTGCCATCCGTCCAGGCCTGCACATTACCCCCAATATTCACCCGTGCATTTTCAACAGGGAGTCCGGCATGAATAACACGGCCCGAAATGGAAAAGCTATCAGGAACAGTACCGACTCTAATTATAATCTCTTTCGTATCTGTTCCTCCCTTACCATCTGAAACGGTAACCCTAACTGGATAATACCCATTCGAATCCCAACTTTTTGAAGCTGTGGCAGAATTTAGGCTCTCAACCACCATGGCATTATCTCCAAATGTCCAAGCGTAGTAAACAGTTTCGCCGTCAGGATCTTCGGCATTAACAGAAAAATCAACTTGCTCGCCAAGCCCTACCTCTAAGACAGAAGCAGAAAAAGCTTCGATCACAGGCTCCTGATTGTTTTCCTGTGTCCCGAGATGAACAAGGACATCGATCCATTCGTTCGGGTTCTCCCCTCCTTGTGCGATGGGGGTAAAATGAATGTCGCCAATCTCATCGCTATAGGTTCGGCCAATGATGAGCGCTCCATCTTCTTTATCGTTATTGTCTCTCCTTGCATTGGGGTTTATATTCGTATCGTCACGACTGAACGGTGTCATATCCAGTTGGATAGATCCGTCACCTCCATAATTCTCCCGTTGCCAGTCGATCTCTAGTCCATGCCTCAGCCAATCCTCAGCAATTCCGTTGGTGGGCAATCGACGGTAACTTAACCAATAGCGGCGCTTGTTTGTTTCGGAGTAATCACCCGAATCTTGATTGATCTTGATCGCTCGAGGAACGCCTGAAGTCATGCTAGCAAAAAATTCGGACTCCACATCATGACGATAAAGCCGGATAGGCTCCGGAGTCGTCTGATCGATACTCACCCAATCATTGTCGTCCGCGACCAACCAATCGAGAAAGACTTTCTCACCCGTCGTGTAGTGTCCACGACCCTCATTCAAGTCACCACCGCCGTTCTGGGCACCCATCACGGAGAACTTGTGACCGTATTCGATGCGTTCGTCTCGTTCGGCATCTCCGACATAACCTCCAGGAATACTATCTCTACCTATAGGTGATGTAGAATCGGTTCGCCAGTAGTTGGCATGACGCAGACCCAGGTTATGACCAAATTCATGGGAAGCCGTTCGGACATTGGATGACCCAGCACCATTAAGATGCGAACGTCTTCCCCCCACACCAGCCACCCCAGCGTACCCCCAAGTGCCGCCCGTTGTGAGCATCGTGTAGAAATCATAGTTGGCTTCGTCCCAGTCCAGCCCCTTGGCCTCACCCGCTGCTTTCACCAGTGGCAGCGCATCGTTAAACAAGGCATTTAAACGACCCGACGTAAGATCGGCATAGTAGGTAGCCGAGTTGGGAAGCGTGATCACATCGGTGAAGGTCGTGGTCAGACTCGATTTACCGTAAGAGTTTTCAAACCAGTAAGCTTCACAATCCGCCTGACGCTCCATCACGGTCGCAAGACTGTTGGGTTCATAGTTGGCATCCTGGTTAGAAAATCGTGCCCGTATGTAGAGCATTTTCTTTGGACCTTCCGTGTGCTCGGATTCCATCTCCGGAAGCTCAAAATCAGCTCCGCCAGAAGAGCCATTTAACAGGACCCGACTGAGCCCTTCGACTTCGTTATCCTGAAGTGCTAGTCTTTTGCTGGTAGGAAATGGCCCAAGAGCACGCTCGTCTGCTTGTACAATTTCACTTAACCTCTGCAAGTCGTCTTCGCTCTTGAACGAATAATACTGATCTCCAACAAGTGCAACATTCTCGAAAGCAATATCCAAATCTATAGCTTCCGTTTCTGTAAGCAATCGAACAGGATTATCATCCATGGCAATCACTTCATCAATCGCAATCCCATGAAGAGACAAGTGATTTTTTGTCGATACATTGAGTCGATCCCCAAAGGTGAAAACTTCAAATACATCTTTACCCCAAGTTGCAATTCGTTCCGTCCTTTCTTCCTCCTGATCGGGGTCTAGACAATACACCAAAAGCTCGTAGGAGGCATGGGTGCTTATAGGAGTTTCCAACTCTGCAATTACGACATCAGGTAAAGGCCTTCTAAGGTTATACGGAAGAGCCAGGCCCAGTGCATATTCCGGAGCCTCCCGGATAAGCACCTTCATCTCAGCCCGTCGAGACTTTGCGATGGATACCCCCATTTCAATCAAGGTGTCCCGATCGCCAGGCTCGGATTCGACAAACCCTTGAACCCATTCCTCAAAGTCATGGATAGACTCCATCGAATAAGAAGCTAAACTTAAAGGCGGCGAACTTGAATGATGCGATGATTCATCATTCAGCGAGATATCTTTATTAGCCCCAGGCCCATCCACCTTTTGTGTATTCCCCTCAGGATCCGCCCACCTAGATACGACCCATGAAGATACAATCATCACCAGACATACGACAATAGCAGCAAAAGGTCGGAATTTCATAAAAGGGCGAGGGAAATACTTGGGATAGTTGGAATGAAGCATGGCCTAGTAATCATGCTAGACCATCAAAAATTTGGATGATTGGCTTTTGATTTACCCCAAAACTATGGATCAAAGCTGGTTTACGTTCGCTAATTTCGGTCTATTGCTCTTGAAACGGCATACTCCTACCCCATCCTTCAACACTTACATGGCAACTAATCGACCTTTAAATATTGGACTCATAGGTGGAAACAAAGGCTTCATAACCAACGCACATCAACGAGCGATATTTATGGATGGCACCAGAAAGGTGAGCTGTGCAGCTCTATCTTCCAATCCAAAAAAAGCCTTAAAAGCAATAGAGACATGGCCGTATCCGATCCAGGGATACGAAAACTACAACGCAATGCTGGAAGCAGAATTACGCAAGCCGATCAGTGAACGCGTTGACTACGTATTAATTCAGACGCCAAACCATGCACACTTCGATCCTGCCAAGAAATTTGTCGAGGCCGGAATTCCCGTTTTCTGCGAAAAGCCTCTCACCCTAAACTTCGAGGAATCACAATCGCTCAGTCAACTAGTCCAAGAAAAACAAATACCTTTCTGTGTGGCTCATACCTACCTCGGGCACTGGACGACTCGTCTTGCACGCCACATCGTTCGATCTGGTTTACTCGGGGACATTCGTTGGGTCGATAGTTGTTATCTTCAAGCTTGGATGGCGATTCGTTCTAGCAATCCAGATTTCAAAGAAAACACCTGGAGATTAAGGAAAGAAGTTTCCGGTATTTCAAATTGCGGAGGGGATATTGGCACCCATGCACTAATGCAGCTACGCTACATTACCGGCTTGGAAGTTGAAGCTGTCAGTGCTCACCTTGAGAGCTTCTTTAAGTGGCACGAAAATGAAGAGGATAATCTAGATGATCACTTTACCGCTTATTGCCGTCTAAACAATGGGGGTAAAGCGCTGGTGAGGGCATCCCAGATTTCAATCGGCCATAAGAATGACTTACGAATCGAAGTCGTTGGATCAAAGGGATCGCTTAGCTGGGCACAGGAGGAATCGGAAAAACTAATAGTTTCTCCGCTCGAAAAACCTGTACGGACCTACTACCGGGACCCAAATTTAGCAGCAGACGATTTCTTGGGAACATTGCCTGCTGAACTACTACAGGAAAATACAATTCCCTGGGGACACAGTGAAGGCTTTCACGATGCCTTTGCACGACTCCATAGATGCTTCGAATCAGATGTTCGCGCGTATCAAGAAGGAGATTACAAAGGTGCTGATGGGTCGAAGTATGCAACCGTCGATGACGGCATGGCAGGCATCCGATTTGTTGAAAAGGCGGTTAAGAGCAGTAAAAACCAGCAGGCTTGGTTTTCTTTAGCTTAAACTTTTCACATCGCTTGATCTATACGTTCTCCGAGAACCGCTGTAACATAGAAAGAGACACAAGTCCCTTCAACGCCTGTCGATTCAATCTCAAGATTAGAACCAATCAGGCCTAATAGCCGACGAACCAAAGGAAGTCCGATTCCTATCCCATCATTGCTTCTCGTATAGGAGCCATCTATCTGGGCGAAAGGAATATTGATTAATTTCAACTGCTCTTCGCTCAAACCTACTCCAGTATCTGCAACTTTGAATAATAAATCGGAAGCATTCTGATCACTAGGCTCCACCGACAAGGTAATGGTGCCAGACTGCGTAAATTTTATGGCATTCTCTACCAATATGGTCAGAACACGGCCCACAATATTATCCGGCATGTGATAGTGATTATGAACGCTAGCGGCTACATCTATAGAAATACCTAGACTCTTCTTTTTCGCCTCCTCCTGAATCGCATCATTGACTATACCAGGAAGCCATTCATGCACATTCACCGAAGTCGCCAAAGGCTTCACTTCATCAGCTCCTGCTTCATTGTATGCCAATACCTGATTTATCAATCTTAACAGGTGTTCACCGCATCCTTTGGCTTCCTGTACATACTCACCTTCTTCATCTTCATCACAGGGTTCAGACAGGAGATCTAAATAACCAAGGATACCATTCATGGGAGTCAGCATTTCGTGACTCACATGATTTAAAAAATCAGAATTCGTTTGTAGTGCAGCCGTTAGCTGCTCAGTGCGAGACATCACCACCTGCTCAAGTGCTTGCTCTCGAAGCTCTGTAGCTTTCTTCAAATCCCATTTGGATGTAAGTGCATGCGCCAGCTGTAAGACCTCTATTTGATCAAAGGGTTTTTTCACAACCATCCAACGATCACGTTCGGTCAATGTATCTCGAATCTCTTTCCAGCTTTTATCTGAATAAGCGGTACATATTACGATCTGAATGGAGCTATCCACCTTCCATATTTCTTCAATGGTCTTCAAACCGTCCCAGCCGGGAGGCATTCTCATGTCTACAAAAGCCAGCGCATAAGGATTATTTTCGGCCAGCGACTCCTTAACTTTCTCTAATGCATCCTCTCCTTGGTGAGCTGAATCTAGATCAAATGGAGTATCTCCAAAATCACACGATTCTTCTTCGTAGCCAAATAAAGCCGCTGCATCTGCATCCAAATCTCGGGCTTTGGAATCATCTTTCAAGAGTACACGTTTAAAATCTTCGTGGATCGCTGGATTGTCGTCCACGAGTAATATTCTTCTGTTGGGTTTTAATAGACTGCTCATACTAATGCGGGTTCAGTTGCGAGTGGCATACAAAGTGTAAATTCAGCTCCCCTTCCATAACCTTCACTGTGGACGTTCAATGAACCACCCATCTCTTGAGCACTTAATGCACTCATGTGTAGTCCAAATCCATGTCCGTCCGCTTTGGTCGTGAAACCATGGTGGAAAATGTTAGGTAAATCCGATGGTTTAATTCCTAAACCAGAATCGATAATTTTTATTCCAACCGACTCATAATCCATTACTTGAATACGAATGGTGATCTTTCTGCGGTATGTATCAATAACTTGCATGGCATCCCTAGCATTCGTTAGCAGGTTAACAAGAATTTGAATGATTTTATGTCGGTCACCTAAAATGGTCGGCACACCCTCAAATTCTTTCACTAATTCGATACTATGCTTTTCAAATATATCCTTATTTAAGGATAAGGCTTCTTCTACTATTGAAACGGGATCCAAGTCATCGGATACCCCTAGTCCTTTAGCCAAATTCTGTTGCGTAGAGACAATCTCCTTAATGTGCTCAATATTACGGACCAAGCGTTTTACTTCGTCTCGCATCTCTTCGTTTTCAGCCCTTAAAAAGGATGTTACCTTAGCGAGAAAACCCGGGAGAGCTATCCCGCGTTTGTCAGTCGTTAAAAAATCGGCCAGAGCACTCTGATGAGACTCTAAGATATCCACCACCTGGCTCAGGTGGGTTAGACGGCTGGCTCCTGATTGGTCCTCAATACTGTGAACCGACAAATTCACCGTATTTAGCACATTCCCTACATTGTGTAATACTCCGGTAGCTACCTCCGCCATACCCGAAGCAACACGGGAGGTTTTCACCAAATCATCCTGAAGACGCTCACGTTCTGTAACTTCGCTCTCCAGTTGTTTGTATGCCTCACGCAAATCACTATCAGAATCTTCAATCCGGCTAAGCATATCATTAAAGGTGCTAGTCAGAACCCCTACCTCATCATTCCCATCGACTTGTGCTCGCATTGAATAATCACCTTTACTAGCCACTTCATTTGCGACTGTGGCCAACCGGGAAATCGGTCCGATGATCATTTCCCCTTAAGATGAAGTTAAAATGAGGAAATCCTCCCGGAGTACCTTTAAATTATTTTTTACCAGAATAGCAGTAAATCAGCTTAATTCCGGCTATAGTTTTACTTCTAGGAGAACCAACTACCTTCAAATATTAGCTAATCGCCGCGTGGTATCTCCAAACTGCGGCAAGCTAACTCCCATACGGTCCATGACCGAAAGGTAAAGACTACACGCTCTTCGATTCGCGTCACCAGAATCCTTATAGTCAAGGATACGGCCCGTTTTCAGTTTTCCACCCGCTTGGCCTGCGAGTAAAATGGGCATGTGATCTGCCTGGTGTTTGTCTCCATCGAATAAGTTGGAACAGAACATAATCATCGAATTGTCCAGTAGAGAACTACCGCCTTCGTCGATATTCTTCATTCGTTCGAGGAGATAAGCAAATTGCTGAGTGTGAAATTGATTGGTCCTTAGGTACATTGCCTCAAGCTCAGGATCCTTGCCATTGTGCGTCAGGTCGAGGTGCAAGCTACCTTGCACTCCTTCGAGGAAACCGAAATTCATTTGCGACAAATCATTATTTAACATGCATGTGGCAATTCGTGTCTTGTCCATCTGAAAGGCCAAGACAATCAGATCCATCATCAGCTTCATGTGATCCGGAATATTTTGAGGAAGCTGCTCTGCCGGTCGCTCCATATTCGGTGCTATCAAAGACGGTCTCCATCCCTCCAAGCGCTGCTCACGATTTGCATGTTCGATCCGTTTCTCAACATCACGAATAGAGTCTAAATAGTCATCCAATTTTTCCTGATCGTAACGACCCACTTTGCGTTTCAGCCCTTTTGCGTCCGTTAAGACTTCATCGAGAATACTGCGGTCCCAACGGCGATCTCTACCATCACCGACTAATTGATCAAACACGCGAGCCGGATAGATTTCCTTCATGGCCGGCTTCGTATCTGAAGTCCAGGAAATGCAAGATCCATAAAGCATCGACAGGCCGTCTTCGAGACGCAGCTCAGTCGGCTCAATCCCAAGAATCAAACTAGGGATCTGTGTTTGTTGACCTATTTGTTGCGCCAGCACTTGGTCCATGGTCTTACCCACACGAAGGTCGCTCTGTTCCGTACTTACCCAGGCACCTGAAAGCAAATTTGGCACACGGCCTAGATGGGCACTCTTGTGCAATACAGCCTGCTCATTGTAGAGCCCGCGAATAAAATTCAGATCATTAAGGTAGGGAGCGATCGGGGTGAGCCCCTGCCCGATCTCTGTTCCTCTCCCTTCATTCTTAGCCCACCAATGAGCGGGCTCCACTCCATTTGAAAAATAGATACAACCAAAACGAACCGGAGGACTGTTCGAAACCTTGCTTGCGGATTGTGCTACTGTTTCGGCAGCTCTCAGAGGTAAAGATTCCATCCAAGGCAAAGCCAGGGCGACACCCGCCCCTCGGAGAAAGTTGCGGCGTGAAATAGATGTATTGGATCTAGGGGATTTCATCTTAGCCTTCTGTTGGGTCATTCTTAGGTTCAATGGCGGCCATATCTGCATCCATACCACGGCCACGTTGATTGAGAAACTGAGGACTTGTTACCACTTGCACAACAAGATTTGAAAATCGCTCATCCTTTGAGATGCTTTTCACCATCTGATCGATCAAAGGACGATCTGAAATAATTTCAGCGCGTCCAAGGGCATAACCCAGCAATTTAGCGCTCAAATTGCGGTTTACCTGGGTTTTATTCTCGCCCAAGTAACTCAGTAAACCTTGGAGATCCGGTATTTCGACTCCGGTATTGAGAGTCCCTGAGGTTTCGATTGCTTGCCCGTCCGCATAGGTATCTCGCCAGCGTCCTACAGGATCAAAATTCTCCAATGCAAACCCTAGTGGATCCATACGCGAATGACAATTCACACAAGAGGCATCGCTTCGATGCGCTTCCAACCTCTGTCGCACGGTGAGACCATCCGGTAACACTTCGTCCGCAGGAATCGACCCAACATCAGCAGGGGGCGATGGTACGGGAGTTCCCAAAATACGCCGAAGAATCCAATCGCCTCGTTTGACTGCACTTGTCCGCAACGGAGCGGATGTCACTGTAAGTACTGCACCTAACTGAAGCAATCCGCCTCGGTGCTGATCTCCCAGATCAGATACTTTCACGAGTTCTCCCTTATCTGTATTCGCCAGATCGATACCATAATGGGAAGCGAGTTCCTCGTTTAAGAAACTATGATTCGCAAATAGGATATCCGAAACAGATCGATCTTTTCTCACTAAGTACTCAAAAGAAGAGACAGCTTCTTCATACATGGAAGCCTTCAAAGAATCAGTGAATTCTGTAAATTTGGTTGTATCGACCCCCTTGTATTCATCAAAACGATAGAAACCAAACCACTGACCAAAAAATTCAGTGGCAAACCTACGAGCATTGGGATGCTTCAACATTCGCTTGGTCTGAGCCACCAGAACATCGGGCTTTTTCAATTTACCTGAAGCAGCCACGCGAAGAAGTTCTTCATCAGGTTGGGAAGACCACAGAAAATAACTTAAACGACTCGCTAAGGCATAATCAGACAACGGAACCATCTTCTTTCGATTAGGCGATTCTTCTATACGGTATAGAAACGCAGGAGCTGTTAGAACACGAGCCAGCAACAAGCGAGTCGCCTCGTCATGTCCTAACTCTCCTTCTTCACGGATACGCTGATAAAACGTTTTAAGACGTTTCCGCTCATCGCGCGTTAAAGGTCTACGCCATGCTTGTTCGGCAAATACCAGGGTATCTTCCAAGTGTCCTTTCTCGGCTGCTTTCAATTTTGCCTGAGCATTGCTATGATTGTCATACAAACTCTGAATATAATCGCGAACTTCGACCGGCTGCTCATCAATCCAGCTCTGACTCAAATCAGCCATCGCAAGATCCCCTAACTCCAAATCAAACTTATCGGCGATAAAGCGAATGAAGGTGTCATGGTAATCAAAGGATGTCAGCAAGTCTACCCAGGCATGATCGAGCTCCTCCTGACCGTCGGAATCGAGAATACTCTCATAAATAAACCGATCATCGCGGTGATACTTAATGATGTAATGGAAGGCATTCCGCTCCGGTTTGTTGTAAGTATTGTCAAAAGGTTCAGGGATAGGATCGCGATCGGAAGGAGCAGGTTTGCGATGTGACACCTGAGGCAACTTGCGAGCGAATTCGGCTACCCCTCTTTTTCGAGCTTCGGTTTCGGCTCCATTAGGATTGGCCAACAAAACGGATGCAGCTCCTGTTGCAGAAACCTCCTCGCCCTCGACGCGCGGAACAAAAACAACACAACGCACCATACTATCATCCCCATGCTCAATATCGAGTTCTACATCAACATGCAGTGCCGTGCCGCGAACTTCGCCCGACACCTCATATTGAACGGTGAGTACCTGAGAACCTACGGTAACGAACTCGTTTGGCTCAACAGGCATCCCATCTACACCATGGCCGAATTTGAGGGCAGCACGTGTTTCTTCAGTCACAACCTCTGCTAAGGGAACGACGGTGGATGTGGTTTCACCCGATTCACGGAAAACGATTTCAGGATCCTTCCATCGCACAACGGGAACTTTACCTTCACCACTTGCAGAGACCACTGAAATCTCAACAGTTGAATATTTGGCATTCTCCGCTTTGTTTACTCGCGTGCTGAATGAGTAGTCCAAGGTTGGCCGAAAGTTCTTTTCTGTCAAAGCGGGAGCTTCTTCATCGTCTATTGAGTTTGCCGCCAATGCTTTTTGCCAACTCTGCAATAAGTCATAAAGCTCAGAACATGCTCGTCGAATGGCTTCTTCTTTGGAGTCAGGTCCCGAGTTCGGTAGAGGAAGTTCATACCAGGCTTTCACAATTTCCGTAGAAGGAAACCTGAGACCCTTTTCATTTAGCACTGACCAGATATGTTCTAAAAATCGAATTTCGAGGTTTTCTGATTCGGCCAAGTCTTTCAGTTTTAAAGATCGTTCCCCCAGAGCACGACGATGTTTGTAGCGCCATGCAGCAAAGAAGGCCTTCGGATAGCGCTCCAGTCCAAAGGCTTCAGCTCCCTCACCTGCACCCGTGCTAAAGCCATGCTCTTGGTATATAGATTGGATACGATTAATCGCAGAGAGCTCTTGTCCGGTTTTCCCAGGGTTGTCGTAGAAGGTCAATGGTCCGGCTCCGATCACCGCATGAGAAGCCACTTGTTTGGCCGCTTTCAAATACTGCTCAATCGTAGAGTCTTGAACAAACTGAACATCACCCACATTAGAAAAGCCTTCTCCGCCAACGGCATCCCCTAATAAGGTTTTCTCCAAGCCCAGATTCAATCCAGTCAAATCCTGAATCGTGTAAGCATACTCAGCACTGGTGAGCCGACGCAGCACCACCTTCCCTGGATCTCCTGCATTTTCCTCAATTGCTGATTGCACACCGCCTCTAATAAAGTCCACTAACTGCTCCCGCTCCTCATCATTTGGTTGCTCTTCCTCGACCGGAGGCATGTCTTCAAATTCCAGCATCTCTGAGGCTAGCTCCCAGAGTTTAAAATCTTTTCCAAAATCGTGATTCGCCAAAAGAGGCTCCAGATTCACATTTCCTTTTCTTTTCTCCTCATTGTGACAGTCAAAGCAGTATTCTTTGATGACAGGGAATGCAGAAGCAGCGTCCCAATCCGCTCCCAGAGCCAGCTTGGTGCACAACACATACATCATAGCCAAAACGCAGCCCAAACGGATGAATTTACCAGCCGTTACACCTGGGGCAGAGGTAGCGAAATGAACGGATCTCAGGGTCATTTTCTCGGGCAGATCAGATCAAGGAGTGCAGGTTCATTACACAATCAGTAAACAAAGCGGTGTCAACGAATTATAGCTATTCGTAAATCGCCGATCTGGGTATCCGAATACCACATACGATCCAAAATATTTTTTTAAGGAAACAAATATCGTTCGAATGCTGGCAAAAGGCTTGAGGAAGCCCCAACAACTGAAATAGTTTAGAGGTCGGCCCTTTGCGACCAAACCGCGAAACGGCTTCTTCTCAATCAACCGCTTTCATGAATTCGATCCTCAAACTTCGTATCGTCCTCTTTTCATCGATCCTGTGGATGGGATTCAGCCAGCAGGAAGCCATCTCCCAGGATTACGACCCTGACCGCTTTGAACGAGAGATTTTAGTGCCCGCCAGTCTCGACGCCATGCAGCTGGAGGTTCTACCCAACGGAGATATTGTGTTCGTGGAATTTCGAGGTACCGTAAAACGCTGGGATCGAGTATCGGGAGAAGTACTCCAGTTAGGAGGAGTAGATACCTTTGCCAAAGGCGAAGTCGGTCTTCTCGGTATGGCCGTGGCCAAGGATTTTCTGGAAAGCGGTTTCCTCTATGTTCTTTTCTGCCCTGCCGACAAACCAACCACTATGCGCGTCAGTCGATTTACGGTTAAAGACGATCATATGGCTTCGAGTTCAGAAGTTGAACTGCTCAGCTGGCCGTACGACGACGAACACATATTCCACATGGGTGGCGCCATGTGGATGAGTGACAACGGAGACCTTTATATCGGTAATGGTGACAACTGTCACTTCGACCCTGGATTGCCGGTAGACAGGCGACCTGATCGAATCAACTGGGACGCCTATCGTTCGGCTGCCAATTCTCGCGATTACCGCGGAAAAATCTTGAGAATTCATCCCGAAAAGGACGGCAGTTATACGACTCCCAGGGACAACCTCTTCCCGGATGGGAAGGACGGCCATCCAGAGATCTATGCCATGGGCTTACGCAATCCCTTTCGCATCGCCGTCGACGACAAAACCGGGGCGCTTTACATCGGTGACGTTGGACCAAATATTCTACCCGAGCTGGGCATCAACCCCTTGGGGTACGACGAACTCAACGTTGCCACCGAAGCTTCTAATTTCGGCTGGCCTTCCTTTGTGGGGGACAATGAAGCCTTACCTGTTTGGGACTTTGAAAAGAACGAGGAAATCGAACGCTACGATCCCGCTAGCCCCAAAAACAACTCTCCCAACAATACGGGCACCAAAGATCTTCCACCTGCCAAGGCGGCGCTCATTTGGTACCCCAGCACCGAATCGAAAATGTTTCCAACTATGGGTAGCGGTGGCCGTTCCATGATGGCGGGTCCAGTATACCATTTTGATCCTTCGATTCCATCGACCATCCAGTTTCCCAAGGCCTTTGATGGACGTGTTCTAATTTATGAATGGATGCGTAACTGGATCCAGACCATTGACCCAACAACTGAGGACCTCGATTTTCGACCTTTTATGCAAAACCGGGATCTTCGACGCCCCATCGACATCAAGTTCGGTTCTGACGGTGCATTGTACATGATCGAATACGGTGACATGTGGTGGGAAAACCAGGATAGCCGCATCGTCCGTATTATTTACCGTCGAGGGAATCGAAACCCTGTGGCCAAGTTAAACGCGCTGGAAACAGCGGGCCGGCACCCGCTGACACTCGAGTTCGATGCATCCGAGTCAACCGATGCGGACGGCGACCAGCTCAACTACACCTGGTCTGTAGATGGCCGAGCACAGAGCAAGGGCTCTACCTTTACTCATACATTCAGAGAACCCGGCTCGTACAAATTGGGACTCACAGCTGAAGACCCTGGTCGTGGCTCGCATACCGTCACAGAAACGATTCAGGTGGGTAATGCACGGCCTCAATTAACCTTCACTCAACCTGCCCACGGTTCCTTTTTCGATTGGGAAACAGAGATCGCTTATTCCGTCGAGCTAAGTGATGTTGACAGCGAGGCCGTAAATCCTTCATTAGTCGCCGTTCAAGGGGAGTATCGAAACCGTCGGTACGCATCCAAGGAGGAGGACGAATTCACCCACCCCGGATTGGCATTGATGCGTCAAAGCACTTGTTTCTCATGCCACCTATCCGACGCTGCCTCTGCAGGACCGCCTTACCAATCCGTTACGGATAAATACACCGGTGATTCAGCTGCCTTAGAAATGCTGGCGCAAAAAATCCTGTCTGGCGGAACCGGGATCTGGGGAGAACTTCCGATGCCCCCTCATCCGCAACACAATATCAACCAAGCCCGCCAGATGGTGAACTGGATTTTGTCACTCACGCACGAATCCGCTAATGCTCCCAAGTTAGGAAATCAAGGAACGTGGACCACGCCACGACGAGCCACCACTAACAACTGGACAGTACCGCCCGTCCCCGGAGAAGGCATCCGGACTGACGGAGGTGTTTTCGTCCTCACTGCAGAATATACTGACCAAGGATCTGGTAACGCTGCTCCCCTAAGAGGAGAATCCTCAGTCATTCTTCACGCTCGTAAGAAGAAAGCGGCCCTTTACGATGAAGCCTCGGGCATGGAATACGTAGACATGGCTGGCGACGGGGGTATTCTCGGCCATTTCACAGATGGCGACTATATTATCTGGAAAGAACTCGACCTTGAGGGCATTACCGACATAACCGCTAACGCAGCCAACCTGGGATCCAGAACGGGCCGTATCGAACTCCGCAATGGATCCCCCAACGGCCCCCTCCTTTCTAGTATCCAAATTCCCGTTACCGAGAACCATGCATACTCCGAGATCGGCGCCTCCCTCCAAAATGCGAAGGGACTTTCGAATGTCTGCGTCGTAGTGCACTTTGACCAACCTGATGGACAAACCATCGGCCTCAACTGGATAGAATTTAATTAATCCGACAAACAACCACAGCTCATGAAACGCATATTTAAGATATCTCATTTGGCTCTACTAACTGTCTTCGTATTTCTACCCTCATTAACTTACGCCGGCGATTCTGGCATGAAGAAATGGAAAAAAGGAAACGGTTGGGGTTGGGTCTGGGGAGCGGAAGACGAAGTGGGGTCACTGAACGAAATGACGGATGCCAGCAAACTAGCCGCACTGAAGCTGGCGAAGTCGGGCAAGTCCTATGACCTGGGCGTGACCTACGATCGTGATTCATTCAAATGGCCGGGACACAGTCCCGGAGAGATCATGACCTTCCGTACTCCGGAAGGCGTAAAACGCCAGGGCGGCTTTCCTACTGATGAAGGAGGAACGGCTTGGCATAGTTGCGCTTTATTTATTAACGACAACGTCGCCACTCAAATAGATGGCCTGGGTCATGTGGTTGAAGGCAAAGACAACCATTGGTACAACGGCTTTACAGAAGCCGACTGGGGTGGTGATTGGGGCATTCGCAAATGCGATGCGACAACCATCCCTTCTATTATCGCTCGCGGAGTACTCATCGATGTAGCCAGCTATAAAGGCGTATCCGTCCTACCTCCACACTACGGGATAACAATTGAAGACCTGCAAGGTGCTCTTAAGAAACAAGGTACGCAACTAGCTCCCGGCGATGTGGTCCTCCTCCGGACGGGATCGATCCGATATTGGGATAAACTAGAAGATCGGGAGAAGATTCTCGCCCACGACACAGCAGGATTGACGCTCGAAGGTGCTAAGTGGCTCGTTGAAGAACAAGGTTCGATGTTGATCGGAAGTGACACGAGCGGTTTAGAACGAGCCCCACGACCTGAGGAAATGGATGCCCTTGTCAAAGAGTACAATACCTTCATTCCCGTCCACAACTACCTGCTCATTCGCCAGGGAGTGCACATCGGAGAGTTACACTACCTGGACGATCTAGCGGCTGATAAAGTTTATGAGTTCGCCTACGTGTGCTCAACCAACAAGATCAAAGGAACCACCGCAGGATTCACACTGCGACCTATAGCCATTCGCTAAGTTTTCCATGCGACGTTTTATCCAACTACTTATCATACCCGTTCTGTTTCTAAGTTCGGTATTAACTCACGCCCAAGATAAACCAAACATCGTGGTCATCATGGTCGATGATATGGGTTGGACTGGATTGAGTTCCTACGGCTCCGACCTTCATCAAACTCCTCATATCGATCAGTTAGCTTCAGACGGCATGAAATTTAATCAGGCCTATGCCAGCGCCCCCGTCTGCACCCCTACACGGGCAGCTTTTATGACTGGCAAATCTCCAGCCCAGTTGAACATGACCATCTGGCACGAGGCTAGCCGTGTGCCACAAAAGAATCGTCCTCTTACCCCACCTGTAGTTGAAGGCAATCTACCCCACAAAGAAGTGACCATTGCGGAAGTTCTGCGTGAAGGAGGTTACCGAACAGGCCATGTAGGCAAATGGCATTTAGGCGAAGCGTCCCACTATCCGGAAACTCACGGCTTTGATTTTACTTTTGGAGGCAGCTTCTGGGGAGCACCCCCCACCTTTTATTTTCCGTATCGAGGTACCTGGGGATCAGGTGAACGTGCTCACCCGCGCTACATTCCTGGAATAGACGCAACGGAAGATCGTGAAGGCGAGCATCTAACCGATCGGCTGACTGATAAAGCTGTACAATTCATCACACAGTCTGCGGGCGAGCCCTTTTTTCTCTATATGTCCTATTATACCGTGCACACACCGATCGAGGGAAAGCCTGAGGTCGCTGAGAGATACAAAGATGCCATCCACCCAGGCATGGATCATGACAACGCACACTATGCGGCCATGCATGAAACACTCGATGACAATGTCGGACGCATTCGACAAACGATTGAAGACAGTGGAGTAGCGGACAACACCATCGTGATTCTCACCTCAGACAACGGTGGATTCATTAATAACTACGACGGTCAAACCGTTACTTCCAATGCCCCTCTTCGATCTGGAAAAGGTTCTCTTTACGAAGGCGGCGTTCGAGTTCCCCTCATTATTCACTGGCCCGGCGTGACCAAGCCTCAATCGATCTCGGAACAAGCGGTAATAACCGCCGACCTCTACCCTACTATTTTAGAGATGACAGGATTGACTGGTGATTCCGATCACAATCGTGACGTCGAAGGCATTAGCTTAACACCCACCTTGCAGAATCCTGATTCAAGTCTAAGACGTACTACACTCTACTGGCACTACCCACACTACTACCAGACGACGAGTCCTGTAAGCTCGATTCGCCAACGGCAGTGGAAACTCATGGAGTTTCATGAAGATGGTCGCCTCGAACTATACGATCTTATTTCCGACCCGGGAGAGACAAACAACCAAGCTGATACTCGCCCTCCCCTAGCCGCCAATCTTCAAGCCAAACTGCAAGCTTGGCGCGACAAAGTAAAAGCACCCATGCCAAAGCCGAATTTGGACAATAAGAACTAACAGTATCGATTGTGATTCATTCCCCTGGCACGGATTCGTGTATGTGAATGATGTTCCCATTAGCGTCCAGAGCGGGAGCGGCTGTTGGCCCACCTCGGCCTCCACCAGGGCCACCTCGACCTCCACCAGGGCCACCACGGCCTCCAACAGCATCTGTATTCCCTCCAGCCCCACCTTGAGCATTTGGACCTCCACGGCCACCGCCGCCGGGACCTCGACCCCCAAGGGCACCGCCGGCACCACCACGGCCGCCACGTCGGTTGGTTCGCTGAGGTGCCTCGCGGACCCATTCAGCAACCTGTGTTGAACGCGCCATCATTTTCTTGACTACATCCGGATATTGATCTGCCAGGTTGGTTTCTTCATAGGGATCTTCGAAGATGCTAAATAATTCCACGGTTTCAGTTACATCAGTCTGATGCTTGTTGATATTGGAATGAACCAGTTTGAATTCACCAGAGTGGACCGCATAGGCTGTTGAGTTCCCAATGAGCATGTCCGTTTTACGAGGACGAGCTTTTCCTGTTTGCAAGTTATCCCAAAGGCTTTCTCCATCGAAGGGTGTATTGAGATTCGTGGGTAATCCTATCGCTTCCACCAGAGTTGGAAAAAGATCATACACAACCATAGGCTGCTCACTTTTCACTCCGGCCGGAATTTTGCCGGGCCAACGAATGACTGCCGGTAAGCGCGTGCCACCTTCATAAACAGTACCTTTTCTTCCACGAAAATTCCCGTTATCGGCACCTGCAGCACCTCCGTTATCAGAAAAGAACATTACGATCGTGTTATCGCGGATGCCCTCGTCATCGACCGTCTTGAGAATGTTGCCGATGGCCACATCCAAAACCTCAACCATAGCGCAGTAAATACGGCGGGATTCATCTTCAATGTGAGCGTACTTATCAATGTATTCCTGCGGAGCCTGCAAAGGAGTATGGGGAGCAGTGAATGCTGCGTAGGTGAAGAAGGGTTTCGACGTATCACGCTCACGAATCAAGCGACAAATCTCATTTCCAAAAAGATCTGTCATGTATCCGCTTTCAAATACAGTCTTACCATCACGCGCCCAGTCCTTTTGCTCACCTCGCCCATGGGTCCAATAGTCTGGTCCCGCACGCAAGGAACCATAGGTATGATCAAACCCACGGTTGATAGGAAAATCTCGTTTATGAGTCATTCCGAGGTGCCACTTGCCAGCCGTCATGGTCATGTAGCCAGCATCTTTAAAGACATCACTCATCAGCTGCTCATCATGCGGAATGGTCATATTACCTGGAATCGGCGAAAAAACACCATGACGCATGGACATATGACCGGTGAGCAAAGACACTCGAGTGGGAGAGCAAATCGGGTAGGAATACCATCGATTCAACTCCATACCATCCTTGGTCAATTGATCTATATTAGGAGTAGATATCTCGCCGCCGTGATACCCCACATCCATCCAACCTTGGTCGTCGGAAACAAGTAGAATGACGTTGGGTTTTGTCGTTGTGGCAATGAGGTTCGAAACGGCGATCAGAAATAAGCCACCCATCAGGGGCAGTAGAGTTTTATTGTACATGTTCGAGCTGGGTATATGATTAAGAAGATTACAGGCTAATAGAGTTTTAAATCACAGACTAATCGCCTGAAATAGATTCGTGAAGATGGATGATGTTGTTGTCACTGTCACGGGTCACTGGAACCGAATCGGCACCTCCACCTCCACGACGAGGGCCAGCACCTCCGCGACCGCCACCCCTAGGACCACCAGGACCTCCCTGACCGTTTTGAGCTCGAGGACCAGCAGCATTTGGACCTGCACGTCCACGACCAGCAGGACCACCTGCTGCAAAGCGTCCGCGTGTCGGCATGCTAGATTCGTAGATCCAAGGTGTAACGTATTTCGTGCGTGAAATCATTTGACTAACCACTTCCGGGTAATCCCCGGCCACGTTGCTGTTTTCGTTAGGATCTTCGTAAATTTTGTATAGCTCAACCGATTCTTCGAGGTCGGCTTGGCTCTTGTTCAGGTTCGTGTGAATCAGCTTAAAATCCCCTGAGTGAACAGAATACCCATAAGGAGCAGTGATCACAAGATCCGCTTGGCGTGGCCGGGTTTTCCCGGTCTGCAATACATCCCACAAACTCTCTCCATCAAACGGAGTATTTAGATTTGTTTTGAGACTCAAGGCATCCACCAAGGTTGGAAACAGATCATGGACCACCATAGGTTGTTCGCTTTTTGCTCCGGCAGGAATTTTGCCAGGCCAGCGAAAGATAGCAGGAAGTCGAGTTCCCCCTTCGTAGAGAGAACTTTTACCATCCCGTAATTCACCATTGTTAGCTCCCCCAGCACGGACATTACCCCCATTATCTGAAAAATATAACACCAGAGTGTTATCACGAATACCTTCATCGTCGACCGTCTTCAGAATATTGCCAATGGCCACATCCAGAACCTCAACCATGGCGCAATAAATGCGGCGATTCTCATCTTCGATATGAGCGTATTTATCGATATATTCCTGCGGTGCCTGAAGTGGCGTGTGGGGTGCGGTGAATGCCGCGTAGGTGAAGAAGGGTTTGGAAGGATCCCGTTCCCGGATCAGCCGACAAATTTCGTTGCCGAAAAGATCGGTCATATAGCCATTCTCAAATACGGTTTTTCCATCACGAGCCCAATCCCTCACTTCTCCGCTGGCATGGGTATAGTAATCAATTCCAGCACCCAGAGAACCGTAGGTATGATCAAATCCGCGGTTGATAGGGAAATCCGCTTTCGTCCTGTTTCCCAAGTGCCACTTTCCAGCGGTCATAGTCATGTAGCCCGCGTCTTGCAGCACTTCATTCAATAATGGCTCATCATGAGTCAGATTCGCGCCACCAAAGAAGGATCCATGACGACCCGCAATGTGACCGGTTAAAAGAGCGGTACGAGTAGGACCACACCAGGGGTAGGAATACCAACGGTTCATTTCCAGGCCTTCCTTGGCTAGCTGGTCGATATTCGGCGTGGAAATTTCACTGCCATGATAGCCGACGTCGCCCCAACCTTGGTCGTCAGCAATAAGAAGGATAATATTGGGCTTCTCGGTCAGACCCCACAAACCAACTGAAGCGCTTAAAAAGACCAAGTGAAGAAAAGTAGCCAGAGCTTGCTTAATGCGGGTACGGCCCGGCACACGAACAAGTAGATCGAATTCCATAGAGTAGAGACTGGGTTAACTGTTGGTGGTCGGGGCAACTTCCAAACATGCGGAAGCCTATTCGGATATCAAGGGTTTAAATCCGATCACAAAAACTCTCACGAACTGTAACCTACCAGGTTCTCTCCTTAAGCAGCTCCTGAATTTGTTCTTTAGGAACCGGCAGACGATCCATGTGATTTTCGAGCCAACCGGAAAAATCCTTTTCAACCGCATCCGACCAACGAGCGTCGATTTGACCTGCGGTATAGGTGCCCGCCTTTATTCGCTCAAAGCCAAATTGGTCGCGTAGGCGGATAAGCTCCGCAGTTTTCACAACCTTCTCGGCCAAATGCGCTGGAATAACAATGATACCGGAACGCTTACCCAAGATAACATCGCCCGGCATGACGGTTACGCCGCCCACATTCACCGGGACATTGATACCAGTAATCATGGATGCCCAGTAGAAGCTGGGATTCCAGCCACGCACGAAACCGTTGAATCCCTTGATTTTCTCAAGCTGCTCCAGATCGCGAGCCACTCCGTTGAAAAGCACTCCGTTTCCTGAATTTGCAAAGATGGTCGTCCCCAAGCTCGCTCCAATAATAGGGCCACCATCATTCTGATTATTGTAAACATCTGCCACATAAACATCACCCTGCTGTAGCATGTCGATGGGCCAGGTAACCTGGCCTCCGGAATGACCGTCCACCTCAGCTTGCGCGTCTACCACTTCATTGACGTCTTTTCGCAGAGGCATGTACATCGCTGTCATCGCTCGACCACAGAGTATCTCACCAGGGTGAACATGCTCCCAGCCTTCCTCAAATTGATATTCGTAGCCTTCATTTCTCAAAACCACCCAGGCAGCTTCGATATCCACAAGCTTCATACGCTCAAGAATACTATCGGATACCTTTGGACGCCCATTCGGGAAACGTTCTCCCTCCCAATGAGGCGTGAATTTGATCATCGCTTCCCTTTCCAAGGAAAATGGCATGGCCGAAACCGACCCTGCGGCTGCAAGAATATAAACAACACAGATGATTGAACGGGTAACTTTATTTAAGATCATGATGATTGGATTGATTATTAAATGATTGATTCAGCTAACAAAATCAGAACTCGCTCCGGGTTCCTGAGGCGTTTTGTAAATGCCAACTTCAACGATAGCCGGATGCAAAAAGTAGTCTCGTAAATGCGGGATATGTTCCAGGAATAAGGCATCCTGCCCAAGCGTAATATGATTAAACAAAACAAGATGTTGGTGGATCTGTCCCATATCACCCACGTGTGGCACGACGGTCAGTCCAAATTTGCGTGCCAATAAACTCACTGTAATGTATTCACTGATACCCCCTACGCGAGTGCAATCCACTTGCACATACTTTACCGCTTTGGCCTGCATGAAATTCTTAAACATCACCCGGTTCGAAACGTGCTCGCCTAGAGCGATATCAATCGGAGCTATCTCCTTGGCCAAGGCTTGATGGCCAATCACATCATCGGGTTGAGTCGGCTCTTCTATCCAAAACGGTGACATGTCAGCCAAAGCTTTGGAGGTTGAAATGGCCTTTGGCAGGGACCAGCTCTGATTCACGTCCAACATCACTCGTGCGTCGTCACCGGCAGCTTCTCGCACCATGTAAGCCCGACGAACATCTCGTTCCGTCTCAGGAGATCCGACCTTTAACTTCATGGAATCGAATCCAGCCGCGACAGCCTTCTTAACGTTTTCTTTTACCTGCTCATCCGAGTAATTGAACCAACCAATTGAAGTATCATAACCCGGGTAGCCTTTCTCAATGATTCCGGCACGTTCTTCACTACCAGCTTGATTTTCCTTCAACAATTGAATCGCGTCTTCTCTCGTCAGCTCATCCTCAAGGTAGCTCAGATCCAAAGTATCAACGATTTGCTCAGGAGTCAGATCAATCAGTAGTTTCCATAAAGGCACTCCCCTAGCCTTTGCCCAGAGATCATAACAGGCGTTGGTGATGCTGGCCAATGCCAGGTGAATTATACCCTTATGTGGGCCCAACCAACGATATCTAGGATGCTCAGCCAACTGCTTAACCTGCTTCCCAAACCGAGACATCAGTTCCTCTACCTCGCAACCGACCAAAGGTTGAACCAGGCCCTCAATCAGAGAACGAATCTCCTGATTTCCAGCACCAAGCGTGAATACAATACCGGTTCCACAGATAGAGGTATCCGTATGCAAGTAAGTTACGATGTAAGAATAGACAGGATCCGTGTGAATGGAGTCGGTTCCGTCCCCTTCTTTGAGCGGGAACTCTTTCACATCAGTTGTGATTTTGAAAATGGTGTGGGTCATGGGCTTTTTGTTGGGCCGTATTTAAATCTCTTATACAATGGGACTGTGAGTAACAGCAACGAGGTTACCACAAAAATCAAAGATACAGGGCGTTGAATCAACGGCAGAAAACTACCACTCGAAGCCATGAGGCCGGCTTGCAAATTCTCTTCTGCAATAGGGGCTAAAATAAATCCAATCACAAAAGGTGCCAGAGGGATTTTCATCCGCTCGAAAGCAAATCCGAGTAACCCAAAGAATATCATGGTCCACACATCAAACATACGCGTAGACAGAGCAAACGATCCAATGATACAGAAAACCAAGATCACCGGCATCAACAAGCTCCGCGGCAAGGAAGCCAACTTCGCGATATGCTTTACCGCCACTAGCATGAACAGAAACATGAAGACGTTGGATACGAACATCGAACCCATGATGGTATAGACCATCTCTGGATTCTGTTGAAACAGTAATGGTCCCGGTTGAAGTCCATGAATAAGCAATCCGCCGAGTAGGATCGCATCGACCACACTGCCGGGAATCCCTAATGACACCAATGGGATCAAGGCGCCACCAATGGTTGCGTTATTGGCGGATTCAGATGCCACTATGGCCGTCTCGGAACCTTCCCCAAATTTGGCTTGTTCTTCAGGCTTCGCTAAGGACCTTGCCGCACTGTAGGCAGATACCGATCCGATATTGGCGCCAATGCCAGGAAGAATTCCCACCCACGTTCCGATGAAAGAAGAACGGATCAGGTTGATTGCCTGATCCTTCCAGTCTTTCAAACTGAACAACATCTCACGAGCAAGCTTTAATGGGATGATGGTGATCTTTTCTTCCATCCTGGTGAGATCAGAAATGACCTGACTAATGGCGAACATTCCGATGAGCACGGGTAATAACTTAAGCCCCCCATTCAGCTCTTCGAAACCAAAGGTCATGCGCAGATTTCCCGTTGCCTTATCGATACCCGGCAGTGATGCCAAAACGCCCAGTGAAGCTGAAAGAAAGGCCCGACTCATTGACTTGCCTCCTATTGATGCAATCAACACCAGAGCCAATAATACTAACGCGAAGAAATCAAAAGGCCCCAGCTTAGTAGAATAGAGAGCAATTGGCTTGGATAGAGTAATAAGGAACAACCAGGAAATACAACCTCCTACGAATGATGCGGTAATTCCCAATCCGAGTGCTCTGCCAGGCCTGCCCGCTTGAGCCATGGGATAGCCATCCATCGTCGTCATGATCGACGCAGGTGTCCCAGGCATACGCAACAAGGTAGCTGTAATCAATCCACCACTGATGGCACCGACATACATGCTGATGAGCAGGATGAAGGCATTGATGGGATCCATATTGAAGGTCAACGGCAACGTCAGTGCGATGAGCATAGCACCAGTCAGCCCGGGGATGGCTCCCATGGTAATTCCCAGTATGGTGCCGATCACCACGAGCATCATTCCTTGGACGCTAAAGATATAAGCCGACGCTGTTTGAATTGCTTCCATAGTTTAAGCAGCAGAGGTACTCTTTTGACCTGACAATGTCGTAGATGCGGCACTGCGAGGACGCAGTAGCCCTAACTCATAATTGCCAGAGATGGTAGGGCTACCGAGGCGAATGCCGACACATCTACAAGCGAAGCGCAGAATAACATCGCGTCCTCGCGATGCCGTACGTTGTTGTAAGGAATAACTCAAAGTAGATCTAAAAATCATCAGGGCAGATCGATGGTGAACAATTGAGTGAAGACATAATGCAGTCCAAAGGACATGAGCAGAGCGACTTCTACGATGGAAACCCACTTACGCTTATCCATGCCTGTCAAAAATAGCCCAGCAACCATTACAAAGATGATGGTCGCCCAAATAAATGGAACTATCCCCAGTCCCATGATCAATACGTAAACAATCGTCATCGCTAAGGTCCCAAAAGCGAAATCGTAACGCAATCGTATCTCAGATGTCGTATCGACTTTGGTTTGCTTGTTTCGGAAGTGGCTTACCGATACAAGCAATACGAACAATAACACAAATCCCATCGTCCAAACTTCAAAGTCAGGCAGTTCAATTCGATGCTCGGGTTTGATTTTTCCAAACGCTTCCATGCGATCGTCAATGCGTTGACTCAGCTCATCTCCCACGATGATTCGTGGAAGAATCTGCAGCTCCTCCGTACGTTGAAGCACGTAATCGGAGGCCATCACCTTGCCCATGACATCAGCGAAGAAATTTACGATCGATGCATCTGTACCCTTAGGAAACCACCAATAGTGAAGATTCGCACTGAAAACAGGAAAGCCCAACTCCGCACTGGTTGGAATGTCGGGAATAGAATCTAGACGATCTTCCCCAAGATAAGCGATGGCCTTCAATCCGTTCTCCTTAAATCGGACATACTCCCCGATAGACAAAATGATGACGTCGAGATGTCCTCCCATGACTCCGGCCAATCGATGCGCACCTCCACCTGTTGCGACAAACCGGAAGCGAGCTCCCGGTAGCGTATTCTCTAGCATAATAGCTGAAAAATGCGTCGGGGTATTGAAATTGATGCCAAAATTCAGGGTCTCAGGTTGAGCTTTGGCGGCTTCCATTAGATCTCCCAGGTTTTGGTAAGGAGATTCATTGGAAACAAGTACCACTACACCAAATTCCCCGGTGGCAGCAGCTACTTCATAATCGTCGGGACCGTTCGGTGATTGTCCGTTAGACTTTGCCACCATCAAGGCTTCGTGCAAACAGAGCACTGCATAACCATCGGCGCGCGCGTCTTTCACATAGCTGCTTCCAATCGACGTTCCCCCACCCGGCTTGTTGACCACTACCAAAGGTTGAGGCATGAGTTGATCATCATTGATAGCCTTTTGAACAATCCGAACAAAGGTGTCCGATCCTCCGCCGGGTTGAAAGGGTACCACGACGCGTATGGGTTTTCTGGGATATTCTTCTCCTAAGCCAGATCCTAACTTCACATACTGAAAGATCGAGACCAGGATGAGTCCAGCAATGAGGGTGTGCTTAATAGCGTTTCGTTGAACGTCAGTCATTCGATCAGGTACGAGACGTTAAGGTCTAATAGGCCCTGTCACATCCCACTGGACGCCGCGAGTCGTCGTCTTAAGAACTCCTCCCACTCCTCCATAATACAAGGTCGGTGGGTCTGTTTTCGCATCAAAAATTAGCGTCCAAGCCATGTTGGACCAACGGAGTCCGGCTGTCACAAACGTATCCGCTTTATCGGTACTTACAAACACACCTGCTCTCGTACCTACATAGACATGCCCTGGATTTGCTGGATCGATGGCCATCGATTCAATATGCTCCATCAGAGGATTTTTTCCTCTCGCCCAGGTCTTCCCACCATCTTCGGATCGATAAACACCGCGAGGCTGAGTACCTGCATAAACGATATCCGGGTTCGATGGATCGAGCGCTATCGCTCGCACATCGACATCGAAGAGCCCTTCAGGATCAGCCGACCAATTTTTTCCACCGTCCGTTGTTTTATATACTCCATGCCAGGTGCCTGCATAGATGACATCGGAGTCACGAGGATCCATAGCCATCGAACGAATGACCTTGTCGATTAGACCATGATTGATCTCTCTCCAGGAATCGCCGCCATTAAGCGTTTTAAAGACCCCTCCTCCGTCGGTCCCAGCATAGACAATATTATCATTCTTGGGGTGGATGAGCATCGCTCGAATTTCAGGGTAAGTAATTCCCAAATTCACTTCGTCCCAAGAATCGCCCCCATCGGAAGACTTGTAGACTCCCACTTTATGAGTGCCTGCATAAACGATGGAAGGATTCTTCTGACCGACGACTATCGCTCGAGGAGAATAAGTATCGAGTCCTACGGTCGGCCAGTTGTCTTTTCCTCCGATGGTTGATTTACACAAGCCTTTGGCAGCTCCTGCGTACAAAATCATTGGATTGGTCGGGTGCAGACCTATGGCTTGGGTTTCTCCGTGCCCGGGAGAGCCCATTTGCGCAGATAAGTTGTTACTCATCAGAATCGATGAAAATAACAGGAGAAACAATTTCCAATAGCTACTTTCTGGCATGGTTCTTTTGTCAAACGACTTTAACCACAGATTTGATCTGATCGGCAGCAAGCTACCTCCTACATTCAAATAGCCGAATCGAGGAGTAGGAGGTAGCTTGCTGCCGAATGGAATTCTTAGTCCTTCCATGGAAAATCGTAACTGGGTTTGTTCTTATAACGGTCCAAAGAAAGCTTAATTGAAACACCTGCTCCGGGTCCCAAGTCGAGAGTCAACGCCTGCCCATCGATCACTTCCTTGGCTCCATCACCTATCTGAATCGATTTGATCTGATGCTCCCCGTAGGTGCCTCCCTGAATCATCAAGTGCCTGCGTTCGAACTGATTGAGATTGCTGATGTCAATCTGAACCCAATCAGCCTCGATACGTGATACAAGAACCGCTACATCCTGAGGGAGCCCTGCCCGTTTGTTTTTCGGATCAAAATATCGAACCTGGGCATGGAGCATCTCACCCCGTTTATGAATGGGCATTCCGCCAATCGTTAAGCGGACCAAATTGTCCATGCGAACGGGATCGTGATTAATCCATTTATTATCAACAAAGGTTTCCGGATCACCGTTTTCCTCCCGGATGGTGTTCATCCTATCTGCCACAAAGCGAAAATCCTTTTGGAATGCTTCAACGGGATAATCCGGATTCCTGCCGCGCACGAAATAAGCCCAGCCCAAATCAGGGTCACTGATGTGGCCGCTTCGTTTTAGCTCTGCCTCTGCCAAACGCTCGATGTTATTCCAATCATCGTCGTCATGATAAAGGTACCAAAGATTCACATAGGGATAAGGTATTTCAGAAGAGAAGTTATACCAACCCCGTTGGTCATGGCGAATCGGCATTACATACCTGCCGTTTTCCAGTTTACCTTCTTTGCGCATGACCGCCATCTGGCTTCGGGGCAATTCTCCATAGCTTGTGTCCCCGGTCATCAGTGTAGCAACCTTGGCAGAAGTTAAGGTCGCGTAAACAACATCCGTTCCACCGCGCGGCCATACCCAACCATAGTAGCCACCCCACCAGTAACCGGTGTATTCACCGATCTTTCCAGAGAGCCCCACATTGTCGGGAGTAATGCCACCATTCTCTTTGGTTAAGCGTTCCCATGTGCCCACATAATCCTTGACCCATTGAACGTATTTTTCCTCACCCGTATAAAGGTAGGCATTGGCGATTAAAGCGGTCGCCGCTAGGTTGATGGGGACATCACCTTTAGCCATGCGATCGCTCATCGCTTTAACCAACAGTGCAAATTGATCGTTATCCGGGTGATCATTGATCCAAGCTGTTGAAGCGTCCACGCCTGGGATATCAAAGAAGGGTAACGGGTAGTAAGTGAGATTGGCATTGGTAGGAATCCAGTCGCGTTTCACCCACTCCATTTTTGGGCCTCTGCTCCCGTTCATGACAGACCGAATGATTTTATGCTCAGGATCCCAATTGGGAGATTCAGGATCCTCACCCGTATACATCGCAGCGAACCTCACCGATCGATCGATGAATTTACTATCGTCAGGCTCCACCATCCCCATCGGATAAAGTGAAATATATCCCTCTCCGTGGTGCATCCAATCCCAGTTCGAATCAAACTCCCGGTAGATTTGCCCGTACCGTGCGAACTGCTTGGTAATACCTTCCCACACGTAGCGGTGTCGCCGGTCGATCTCTTTAGAGCCACCGAGCGCGGTTAATAATGAATACCCGCGAAACGCTTCATAGGCATCGTCGGACGAATTCATCCCACCCTCATAACGTTCCTTCCACTCTAAAGTGCCATCTTCCAATACATAAGTATCATAAAACTCGATACCGGCTTGATTGAGCGTATCGATCAGCTGCCGCTCATAGAGTGCCCAAGTAGGCGGCTCTTTTTGTTCATCTACCTGAAAGGCAGGTACCTCAGCTGCGGACAGAGAACTGATAACATGCAAAACCGTCACCGCAATTGCGGTGACGGCAAAGCATATAGAACTACAATACAAACGCTTTATGTACAATTTAACTTAGAACTTAAAAGTATTAGAAAGGTAGACAGTGCGTGGATTCGGAATTCGAATTACAGCCACTTGACCATCGGGATTAGTTTTCACTGGAATGTCATCACTTTCACCCACCAGGTTTCTGATATTGAGCCGGATGCTCCAATCAATTTTGTCATCCCAGATACGTTGTCCATAAGTGAACCACAGGTCCCCACTAAACAGACCGTCATCAAAATATGGGCGTGTTACGTCAGGAACAGGCACTCCGCTTTCGGGCTCGAGTTGAAATACATAACCGGTAGCTGCTTCATCTTCCCAACGGAAGGCTCCACCAATACCGAATCCATCCAGGCGACCTTCAGTGAACTCATAATTGGTTACACCGGTAATACGCCACTCACGTTGTTCGTTCGAAGCGGTATTATCCAAAGCTTTGGCACCGCGGATAGGCGCGAGCAATCCGCCCAACAGTGAAACTTCATAGGCTTCTGAGTCAGCTCCCAAGGATCCATCTTGTTCGGTTTCTCCGAGTCGAGCTGATTGAACAGCAGACACATAATCTTCTGCAAGCCCTGCCAAAATCGTGGCGGTATTCGACTGAACCGTTTCCTGCTGACTGATATTCATCATCATGCGCCAGTTCGGAGTGAAATTAGCTACGAGCTCAACTTCGAATCCTTCTGCGACACGATCCTGAGTAGACTGAACGTTGGGGATGCTGTCTGTTTCATAACGATCCCACTCCCCGTCTCCGTCATCATCAACAGGTCTAGGATTAGCAACAGAAGCGAGTTCGGAAGGAATGGTAGCCAATGAAGCGGCATAAAACTCTTCGAAGCTCTGATGCGGATAACTTTCTAGAGGACCTTCTACCCAAGTTAGCTCGTCTGCCCAAGTGAATCCTCCTTGCTGAGCATCGCGGTACGCATTGATTCGACCAACCACATGGTTCGCGAAGTTTGTTGTAAGTGCAGGATCTGTATTAGAATTCGCTAATCTCGTTTCGAACCAGTTAAACTTGATCGCATACTTGTTGTCATCCGAGGAAATTTGAAATCCATATTCCTCAGTCGTACCAGTAGGCTGACCGATAGGAACTCCCAGCGGACTATTACGAAGGCCAATCGGGTTGAAATTCTCGGATTCTGCATAATGCACTTGGAGATTAAATGGAAGCTCTCCAAATAAGACTTCTGGATAACGACCGACTACACTCCAAGTGGTTGTATCCCCGGTTTCTTCCAAAGAAGGCGTATTGGAAAGTCGTGCGTAATCCGGATTGTGCGTCAGGTCTGGCAGTCTCTGCGAAAACCCAACTTCAGTTGCATTGGCACGGGCAAAGCTCTTGGTGTCATCTTCGCGCCAGCCATAAAGACCTACAATGTGATCGTCCAAGAAGTAACCCTGCCAAGCGAAAGCTTTCGCTTCGATGCTGTTTTGGCTGATGTTTTCGTCCTGCAAGTAGCTAGTCGTATAAATAGTACCGGTTTTAAGACTGCGGTCTCTAATACCGTTGCTATTTGCATTACTCGCGGGAGTGGTATCCACATATAAATACTCAAAGGTATCTCCCACTTGTGGTCTTGGAAAATCAATGGGATAAAGGCGAACATCATCCATGGACTGAACTCCAATAAGAGAGTCACTGGTAAATACTGTGAGATTGGTATTTCTGCGACCTCCACCCAGTTGGTGTTGCATAGCTGAATTCATAGAGAACTCATCACTGCCCGTCGCGTCTCTGTTGGTCCACCAATGACGGTCCTTGGTATGGTCGTTGTAGAGGCCGGTAAAAGTGTGTCGCCCCAACATTCCAAGAAACCCGTCGTTCTCTGTTAAATCAAGTTTGGCAAAAGCCGTGACCCGAAATGTTTCACGATCAATTTGCTCAAATTGTTGTTGAGTTCCCGCGTTAGCGGTAAATGCACGACCCAGATTTGGGTTAGGCTGACCATTGATCAAGTGGGTGGAATTCATGACATAAATATCATACTCTCCACGACTACTATGCTGGAGTCCTCCCGAAAAGATGAAGTCCTGATAAGTATCGTAACTTTGTTCGTCGTAAGCAATTTCGATACCGGCATTATTGTTAAAGAAATTTTGTTCCAATGCTAAATTCATTACATCAAAATCACGAATCGCCAGGTCCAATCCGTTGGTATACATCTTGTTTCGGTAATCGAATACATCTGTGTTCCTTAAGGTAGGAACCGCAAAACCGATAGCATAAGATTCGGCATAAGGACTATTGGTAGCAAATTCCCGAAAATCATTAACCCCAGTGTCGCCTGGTAATCCAGCAGCCAACGGACTACCTGCTAATCCTGTGCTGTCTATGGTATCACCCTGGCTAGCTCTCCATGGGATCAAGGACGTGTAACCTTGAATGTTTGATCCAGGAATACCTACATTCGCAGGAGCGCCTTTTCCGGGGTAATAAATCGCATTGTGGCGAAAATTACTGGGGTGAACATTGGTACCAACGGCGGCTTCACTACTTCCCACAGAACCAATATGAAGTGGATCATCGTGGAGAGCTTGAAACTCCCAGGTTCCTCCATCGCCAGGAGCACGAGCGTTTGCGGCGGGCACTGAACCTGTATACTGTGAAATCGAAGAGGGAGTAGGTTCGAACCAACCATGGTATGCAACAGATGGAGGAATAACCTCCACCGGTGAACCTGAGCGCTCACCTCTTTCGTAATTGGCTCTAAAAATGGTGGCATCCAGAAAGTCGCTCGCTTCATTCTCAGATAAGACGACATTCAGTGCAGCGTATACGCGATGTTGGTCCTCGTGCGCTGGCTCCTGCTTGTATTCTTGGCTTTCCTCTAAAAGTGCAACGCGCAAGGAGACCCGATCTTCGACTATTACTTTGTTATAATCAACTTCTGCGCGCCAACTGCCGTAGTTATCAAAACGGATTCCCAGTTCACCAAAGTTGTTATTGTGAATGGCTTGCTTTGTCGCGTTATTGATCACACCACCAGGACTACCAATACCAAAAAGTAGTGAATTGGGTCCACGGCTGACAGTTACCCGCTCAGTGTTGTAACTATCAAAAGCGATATCCGTCAGAAAATATCCTCGAGTCAAATCAGCGGCACCTAGCCCACGAATACGTTGGTTACGTTGGGGATTAGTTCTCGAGTCATTATCAACAAAACGACTTCGGTTGCTGGCCTGGGCTCCACTAAAGTTTCCCTGAAAGCCGCCGACTTCCGTATTACTTGTATAAGACAAGAGCGTTTGAGCATCGGTAGCGGATATATCATCCATGAATTCAGAGGTAACCACCGAGATAGCAGCACCTAGATCTTTCAGGTCGGTTTTAATCCGCGTTCCAGCGAGCGTACTGGTAGCCAAGTAACCCTGAGTTTCTTCTTCATCAATCTGGAACAGACTCAGATTGTAGACATCATCGTCTTCTTGAGCGGATGCAAAGGGCATCACGATCACGCAAAAAAGCGGCAGTACATAGGCAAGCGCTTTGCTCGCTTTATGGAGTATCGTTTTCATAAGTAGGAGTTTGTTTTGGGTACGTCGGACCTTGTTTGAGAGGTCGGGGTAAGCTTTGTTGTAGAAATTCGAGGTAGAATTGGGGATGATCACTTTCTAAAATCTAACGTTCGGAGCGAATCTCAAGGCACCATCTGCTAAACACGTTTAACAACTGATTCTATCCGTATCGACCTACCAAGGAAGGATTATACAATACACACAGAACCATGGTTCCACAGGAGCATTTTGAGAGTATCCTGCCTCATTTCCTAAAAACATTTAGCTCCGGATATTATAAAATACCCGGAGCTAAATTAACTTAATAGACTATAAACGAGACTAGAACTTAAAGGTGCTTGAAAGATAAACCGTGCGAGGATTGGGGATACGAATAACAGCCACTTGTCCGTCCGGATTGGTTCTGACCGGAATGTTTCCACTCTCACCGACCAAGTTGCGGATGTTCAACTGTAGGCGCCAGTCTACCTTATCATCCCAAATCATGGTGTTGTAGGTAAACCAAAGATCTCCACTGAACAGTCCATCATCGTAATAGGGACGATTGACATCCGGAAGCGGGGCACCGGTCTCGGGATCCACACTGAATACGTAGCCGGTTGCTGCTTCGTCTTCCCAGCGGACGGCACCACCAACTCCCCAGCCTTCTAGTGCTCCTTCCCGGAATTGATAGGTGCTTACTCCGGTAAAGCGCCATTCGCGCTGTTCGTTGGATACGGTTCCGTCAAGAGCTCTGGCTTGAACAATCGGACCTCTGATACCTCTTCCGAGATTAATGCTGTAAGTCTCTTCATCCCGTTGGAAGGCTCCATCCTCTTGGAGTTCATCCATACGGCTGGCCTCGATAGCGGCAACGTATTCCTGTGTAAGTTGAGCCATGACGGGAGCGGTATTAGAAAATACCGTCTCTTGCTGTCCGATGTTGGCCATCAAACGCCAGGACGCGGTTGGATTGGCCACAAATTCGATTTCAAAACCTTCGGCCTTTTGATCCCGGGTTGAACGAAGGTTGGGAATGGAATCAAATTGATATTCATCCCACATCCCATCTCCGTCGTTATCCACCTGCTGGGGACTGACAATGTCTCTCAATACTGAAGGTATGGAATTCAAAGTGGCGCTATACCATTGATCGTAGGTTTGAATAGGGTGTCCCGCCGGATCTGCGCCTCCGGGAAGGCGTATCAAGTGCTCATTCCAATCGATGCCACTTTGCTCACCGTCGCGGTGTTCGTTGATTCGGTTGAACACGTGATTAGCCAAGTTGAAATTAACCCCGGCGTTGACGTTCGCTAGTTGGGTTTCAAACCAGTTTAATTTAATCACATATCGGTTGTCTTTCGAACTGAACTGGAAGCCATATTCTTCGGTAGTGCCAGTGGGTTGACCAATGGTTTCACCCAACGCATTATTGCGCAGTCCGATCGGATTGAAATTCTCCGATGTGGCCCAGTGGACTTGAAAATCAAAGGGCATCTCCCCTAACAGATTTTCGGGCAGGCGGCCTACGACACTCCAGGTTTGGGTGTCGCCGTCTTCCACCAGTGCTGGAGTAGAAGAGAGTTTTGTGAATTCTGGATTATATTCCCCTATAGAGGTATATTGACTGGCGCTCGCTTCAGATGCCGGGTTTCTGGCAAAACTTTCCGTATCGTCTTCGCGGTATCCATACATGGCCACGATGGTGTCGTCCAGGAAGTAACCCTGCCAGGCAAGTGCCTTGGCTTCAATGTTGGTCTGGTTGATGTTTTCATTAAATAACATGCGGTTAATAAACACTTCGTTGGTGTGAATCATGCGGTCTCCTGCTCCCGTTGTATCCACCCAGGCGTAATTATAGCTTAATCCTGGTTCATACATTACAAAATCGATGGGGTGAAGTCGCACATCATCCATGGACTGGACGCCAATCAATGACTGCTCACTGGTGTAGGCCATAATGTTAACATTTCGCCGGCCGTGTCTTAGTCCTTGAGAGCCGGCCTGCTGAGTGGAATTCATATCGATCTCATTACTATCCCCTTGATCCTTTGTGTTCCGCATAAACGTATCCAGGGAGTAATCGTTGTAGAGTCCGGTCCAGCGGTGACGTCCCAACCAACCCAAGAAACCGTCGTTTTCTGATAGATCGACCTCGCCAAAGGCGGTGATACGAAAGGTTTCCCGATCACTCCAATTATAAAACTGTTGTGGAGCTCGAACCCGAGTGTAGGCCCGGCCAAGATTTGGATTGAGCTGTCCATTGGTCAGGTAAACTGAGTTGTGCACATAAATATCGTAGGGTCCGGCTGAACTGGTACCGTTACCACCTGAAAAAGGGAAATTCTCATGGGTAAAATAAGATTGTTCGTCAAAAGCGACTTCAATACCGGCCTTCCCATCAAAGAAGCTCTGTTCCAGTGCGATATTTAAGGCGTCAAATTCACGGACAACATTGTCCAGTCCATTACTGTACATGTGGTTGTAGAAATCGAACACATCGCGATTCTGCAGGGTGGGAGCCACGAAACCCGTCGCATAGCCCTCAGCATAAGGGCTGACCGTATGCCAGTCCCGAAAACCGCCCACCGGTGTGTCATCCGGGAGGCCCTGAGCAACCGGGGTGCCCACTAGGCCAGTGCTGGCCAGTGTGTCTCGACTCGGGCTCCACGGAATCAAGCCGTTATAGCCGCCCAGGCCAAGACCGCCACCTACATCTGGAACGGTTGCCCCGCGGGTGGTGTAACTGATTCCCACGTGACGGAAAATGGTCGGGTGCACATTGGTAAATACCTTGGATTCATCATTTTGGGTTACCAGGGGATTATCATGAAGAGCCTGAAACTGCCACGTGCCCCCTTCGCTGGGCGAAATCACCCACGGATCGGCCTCCACACCAGTGTATTGAGAAATATTCGAAGAAATCGGCTCAAACCAGTTATGGTAGGCCACGGTAGGTGGAATGACTTCCAGGGGAGAACCTTCCTGTTCGCCGTCTTCATAATTGACCCGGAAACGCGTCAGATTGCCGTTACCTTCAGCAATAATCCAGTCCAGGGCCGCATAGATGCGAGACTGATCCTCGTAGGCAGGTTGTTGTTTAAATTCCATACTCTCTTCAAGCATGGCGACCCTGAGAGACAGCTTATCTTCAATCAGAGGTTTATTATAATCGAAACTCAGGCGCCAGCTACCATAATTGTCGAGCCGAACACCAATTTCACCAAACTCTTCTCCGTGCAAGGCTTGTTTGGTGGCGTTGTTGATGACCCCGCCCGGACTACCAATACCAAAGAGCAAAGAATTGGGGCCACGACTGACGGTGACCCGTTCGGTATTGTAGGTGTCAAAAGGAATGTCGGAGAGGAAGAATCCGCGGGTTAAGTCAGCGGATCCGAGACCACGAATCCGTTGGTTTCGTTGGGGATTGACTCTTTCATCGGTCAGGTAAATGCGGGACTGTCGCTGTTCCGAGCCACCGGCAAAATTACCTTGGTATCCTCCCACTTCCGTTCCCAGGGTGTAGGACAGGAGCGTTTGGGCATCCGTGGCCGATACGTCGTCCATGAATTCTTCGGTCACCACTGAAATCGCGGAGCCTAAATCTTTTAAGTCCGTCTTGATACGAGTACCAGCGAGCGTACTGGTAGCCAAGTAACCCTGAACTTCAGATTCATCGATCTGGAACTGGCTCAAGGTGTATACATCCTCTTCGTCTTCATTTTGAGCCAGCAACGGTTGACTAATAACAGCGCAGGACAAAACGAGTACAAAGAGTATTCTAATATAATCTTTTGGGTGTATTGCTTTCATAAGTAGAAGTTTGCTTTTAACCCCGCGGAGCGTTAAGAAAACTGCATAGAAATCGTCTAAGAGGTAGTGCGGGGCTTTAATTCTAAGTTCGTTAACTAAAATCGTTCTCTCACGGAAAACCACAAGAGGCCATCTGCTAAACGCGTTTAGCAAAATAAATTCTGCCAATTAAAATTTATCATCCAAATCTTAGGCATTCAACGCGTTTAGCAGCATTTAAATCGTTCGATACGGCCTTTTGATCCACAGTGATGATCTGAAAACACCCCATGGCCCTTCAATGAAACGCCCAAATATTCTTTGGTACTGTACTGACCAACAACGCTTTGATACCATCGGCGCACTAGGAAATGTGCATGTGAAAACTCCCACCTTGGATCAGCTCGTTCGAGATGGCGTTTCATTTACCAACACCTATTGCCAAAGCCCCATTTGCACACCGAGCCGAGCCAGCCTGATGACTGGCTTCTATCCGAGTCGAACGAGAAATACACGGAACGGGAACGACACATTCCCCGAAGATATTCCACTCATCTCCAAGCTGATTGCGGATGCGGGTTATGCCTGTGGCTTGATTGGAAAATTCCACCTGGTCAGCGCTGGCCGAAGGCCTGAACCGCGACTGAATGATGGATTCACTTACTGGCAACACTCCCATGCCCCACGTGATGATTGGCCCGAAGGCGCTCATCAATACGCAGACTGGGTTCGCGAGCAGGGACAGAGTTTGGATGAGATGAGAAATTCACCAGAACGCGTCCGTCCCGAATACCATCAAGCGAAATGGGCCTCGGACTGCGCCATCGACTATATTTCTCAGGATCATGGAAAGCCATGGATGCTAAACATCAATGTCTACGATCCTCACCCACCCTTCATTCCACCAGCCGAGTATGACGCCCAGTTCGATCCGGAAGATATGCCCGGCCCTTACTTTAAGGAATCCGATATCAAGAACCAGAAAGCCTTGGAAAAAGTAGATTTCCAGGGAGAGGTTCGATCCCCCGAAGAACATCAGGCCAAATCAGCTCAGGCTAAATACTATGCGATGATCGCCCAGATCGACGATCAGTTTGCCCGGATACTCAAAGCCCTCGACGAAACAGGCCAACGGGAAAACACGGTCATCATTTTCACATCGGATCACGGCGAAACATTAGGCGATCATGGTCTTATGTTCAAAGGGTGTCGCTTTTACGAAGGACTCGTGAAGGTTCCGCTTATTTTCTCCTGTCCAAATCAATTTAACAGCAACAAGCAGTGCTCAGGACTTGTAGAACTCCTGGACCTCTCAGCAACTTTGCTAGAATTAGCTGGATTAGAGATCCCAGACTATCACAAGGGAAAGAGTTTGATGCCCTATCTAAAAAGCGATGACACGGGCGCTCAGATACGAAGCCATGCCCGCTGCGAATATTTTGATGCCTTGGATCCTTATTTTACCGGTGGCAGTGGAGCCTTTGCTACCATGCACCGAAACGAGCGCTACAAGTTGGTCGTCTACCACGACCATGGATTAGGTGAACTCTTTGACCTGGAAACAGATCCCTGGGAATTCAATAATTTATGGGATGACACGAACTACGAATCCATTAAGAACCAATTAATTTTGGAGAGTTTCAATAGTCACGTAAACCTCACCACTAATGTGGGATCTAAACGAATCGCACCCATGTGACATTTTAAATGGGTCTTAAGAGGCTGGTATTTGATAGATACTAAAAGGCAGAAATTGGAAATGAGCTAACCACATCCTCGAGAAGCATTAACAATCCGGAAATCCGGCTCAACTTCAACCTGTTACCCTACCCCTTAATTCGCTTGGAAGTTTCAAAAGTTGCATTCACAGGTATGTTCTATTGAATTGGAAGTAAATCACTCCTTCAGTCTCCTTATTTTCAGCCAAATACCCCTATGAGCAAGAAATCACTCCAGAATAGCTCCAAAAAAAGCCCCACTTTTGCGGACATAGCCGAAGCCGCTGGTGTCTGCAAAGCAACCGTGTCACTTGCACTGAGAAATAATTCACGGATACCGGCCATCACACGAGAACGCATCCAGAAGATAGCCCAGAGAATGGGCTACCGGAATAATCCACTGGTTAATGCAAATATGGCGCGGGTTCGAAGGTCGAAAGAGTGGAAAAGCTCCATGCCCACTATAGGGCTGCTCTCTACTTTTTATGATGAACAGCGTGAAGACAAACGCGTGGAATGGCACATCGGCAGTCGATTCCATGAAGGCTGTAAGCGACGCGCCTCAGACCTCGGCTTTGATTTTGATTTTCTGGAATTCGATTTAGCCTATTATTCGAATGAACGTATTCAACAAGTCCTATTAAACCGTCAAATTTCTGGCCTGGTACTCGCACCCATGCGATTCTCAGATACGCCATTAAAACTAGACTGGTCTCCGTTTGCAGTCGCCTCAATCGGATTCTCCGATCCCTTGGGAAACATACCCAGCGTATTCTACGATAATTTTCGGTGCATGCAGGACATCCTCGATTTCTTAAGCGAGCGCGGCTACAAACGCCCAGGCTTCATCACCGACTCTGAAAACGAGACAAGAGGCGGTCACCTTTGGAACGCAGGTTTCCTGGAATATCAAAATAGGCTCATCAAAGAAAAAGACCGCGTACCCATTTTACACATACATAAACCCGAGCTACTGTTTGAAAAACCGGATTACGAAGCCATGCACGTATGGCACAAACAATACAAGCCGGATGTCATCATCACCTTTCGCTCCAAAATCTTAGATTACTTCACGAGCCTGGGTTACAAAGTTCCAGATGAATTTGGCTACATGGTTTTGAACTGGTCATCACGCACCGATGGTTGTTCTGGCTATCGCCAATGCCACGAAGAAATGGCAGAGGTAGCAACTAACATTGTGTCGGAACGTTTGTATAACAACGAACGTGGTGAGCTGACTAAACCACGAACGACAGTACTTCGTGGCGACTTCGTCGAAGGGTTTACGATTAGGTAGATTTATGGATGTAGCACAGGCATCTTGCCTGTGTAGTGGAACAAGGATTTTGTTTCGCAATCGATTGGGTTGGATTTCCTGACCAAACTAAAGCTCATCGGAAGCGTTAGTTTGCGGAACATACACAGGCAAGATGCCTGTGCTACTCTAGAAATCCCATAACAGGCACTTTTCCACAATCGCTAATCGGTGAGTTCATCATACCCGCGAGCTCTTTCTGCGGCTCTGATGGGATCTAGATGTCGAGCTTGACGACTGATTGACGAGGGAGCGCATGTATTTGCGTGAGTGGGATCGTCGTTTTGATACGAAATACTCCGGTGCCAGAGCAAGCTTCCGTCTCCCCGATTGAAAGCAAGTAGTCCTCGCTCAGCTCCGTCTTCAGTTGCGCAAGTAACAAATATCCGATCTTCAAAAACGATGGGAGATGAGTTTCCAGGTGCAGGTAAGTCTACCTCCCAAAGAATATTTTCGTCGGCCGACCATTGCTTTGGAAACCCAACTTCCCGGACAACGCCATCCAGACCATTGCTGCGCCACTCGGGCCAATCACTGGGAAAGGCCTTGACCGTGCTTAACAGACTTAAAAGACTTACCAGCACTATTAAATTTTTCGAAGCGCATTTCGTATTCACGACTTTCCGATACAATAAAGCGTATCGTCTCCACGGTAATAAATCAGGCCATCAATCACGACCGGTGTTGCATCCGTCGTCCCCCGTATCTCATTTTCGGATACTTCAACATACTTATCTCCATCAGCCTTAATAACCTTAGTCACCCCACCGCGCAAAGTCAGATAAATATGCCCTCCCGCAACAAATGGGGATGCCTGAACATCTTCTTTGAAACGCTCTCTCCAAACCACTATACCATTCTTTGCATCTACACAGGAGAATTCGCCTCGGTTGGTAGTACCATAAATATGGTCCTTATAAAAAACCATCGAAGAGATGTAAGTATTGACCCGATTCTTCCAGATCACCTCTTTCTTCCGCAAATCAATTGCTGTGGATCCCGACTGAGGCCATCCCCCGTTTACGTAAAGGTAACGGCGATTAATCAAAGGTGTTCCGACGGTAACATTAGATCCCGCATCCATCTCCCAATCTTTTTTCCCAGTTTCAGGGTCGTAGACTACCACCTTTTCCAAACCCGTGGTTACGAGACGGTCTTTTCCTTGAACACTAAATAAGCGAGGAGTGGAGTAACTATGCAAACCGGACTTGTTCGCTTCATTGCGTCGGGTCTGCCAGAGTTTTTTGCCTGAATTAATATCGTAGGCGACAATCATCTGGTTCGGCTCCATGTCGTTCATAACAATCACCTTGTCCTTGTAAACTACAGGACTGGTTCCGGTACCAAACTGAGATTGAACTTTAACTACTTCCGCATCCCACAGTTTTTTACCATCTAAGGTAAAACCGGCCAACCAAAGCGCATCCTTGAGCCCAAAAAGCGTGGTGATCACTTCACCATTGGTAGCTGCTGATCCTGAAGCGTGCGTGTTGTTTTTATGCAAATTCTCGAGCGGCTCCCCCCAGAACGCGATTCGCTCCCACAATTGCTTACCTGTCTTTTGGTCATAGCAGTGCAGGAAAAACTTATCTGTCTGGGGGTCAGCGGCTGTCAGGTAAATCTTTCCATCCACAATCACGGGTGAAGAACTCCCCGAACCATGAATTTTAGATTTCCAAATCACATTCTTGGTTTCAGACCATTCTGTGACCGGTGCTTTACCAGTGATGACGCCCTGCCCATCTGCAGATCCACGCCATTGCGTCCAGTCCGCAGAAGCGAGCTGGCTGGCTAAAATGAGTGATGTGAACACGATTCCACGCATAAACATAGCACTTTCCTAAAAATGCTTTTTGAAAAAAGCAACTCACAGTAAGAAACAAAAAATGAGCTTGATATGGCCAAATTTTACAAATTTACGCCAATCGCGCATTGTATTCCAGGCCACGCCTGACCTAGTGTTTGGTCAATGACATCAAGAGCTACCCGACTTCTAATTACCCTGTGTTTGCTGGGGCTATCAACCTCATCCATCAGCCTGAAAGCCGCGTCAGACCGCGATAATTCACCCAATATCGTCCTATTTTTCGTAGATGACATGGGATACGCCGATATTGGCCCGTTTGGTGCCCGCGACTACCCGACTCCCCATTTGGACGCTCTGGCGGATAGCGGCAGACGATTCACTGATTTTCACGTGAGTGCCCCGGTTTGTTCGGCCTCCAGAGCAGCCTTGATGACAGGAGTTCTCAACGTCCGCTTGGGTATCAACGGCGCCTACAGCCCTAAGGCCATCGAAGGGCTCAATCCCAACGAAATGACCATTGCTGAGCTCGTGAAGCAAAAAGGCTATGCTACAGCGGCGTATGGCAAATGGCACCTCGGACATAACCCAAAGTTTTTACCCACAAGCCAAGGGTTCGATGAATACGAAGGCATCCCCTACTCAAACGACATGTGGCCCCAACACCCTAGATACGCACACCTGGCTCCCGATGACCCTGAGCGCTTCAAAGTCTATAAACGCCTCCCTTTCGTGAAGGACGAGGAGGTAGTAAACCCAGACCTCCAACCCGAGGATCAAGCCTTGCTCACCCGTTGGGCCACGGAATCAGCCCTCAAGTTTATCGATAAAAACCACGAGCAGCCCTTCTTTATCTATATGCCCTACTCCATGGTCCACGTGCCCATCTTCGCCAGCGACCGGTTTCTGGGAAAAAGCGGAGCCGGACTCTTCGGTGATGTAGTCATGGAACTGGACTGGTCAGTCGGCGAAGTCATCAAGTCCCTTGAGAATCATGGCATCCGAGAAGACACACTCGTTATTTTCACAACCGATAATGGCCATTGGGCCTCCTATGGAGATCATGCGGGTTCCGCTGGCATCTACCGCGGCTTCAAACACACCAACTGGGAAGGCGGAAACCGGGTTCCTGCCCTCATGAGCTGGCCGGGGCGTATCCCCGCCAACACGAATTGCGACGCTCTCAGCTCAACCGTAGATATACTTCCGACCATCGCCAAGCTAATCGGTGCCGAGCTACCTGCTCACAAAATTGACGGAAAAGATATTCGCAGCCTCATGTTCCTCCAAGGGAGCAATGCAACACCCCATGAGTTCTTTCCCTTTTATGGAAGAGGTGAGCTTCAAGCAATACGCTCCGAAAGTTGGAAATTGGTTTTCCCACACAGATATAGCGCACTCAATGGACGCCCAGGCGGTAAAGATGGTTTCCCTGTTAAGTACGACTCAAACACGGCTGAACTGGCCCTTTACAATATGGATGCCGACCCAGCAGAAACCACCGATGTCAAAGACCAGTATCCTGGAATCTTCAAACAACTCTCTGCCGCCGCGGACCGTTACCGCGAAGAGCTAGGCGACAAGCTAACGAAAACCACTGGCAATAATCTACGCACCCCAGGCAAACTGAGTCCTAACGAAAAACGACTCGAGTGGTGAATCTGTTGAGCAGATAAAAAATTAACCACGAATGGACACCAATTGACACGAATTTTTCTAACAGCTCTATCTTAAACTATTAAAGGAGAAACCACTTTACGAAAATAAAAGGAGAAATAAACGTATCTTACGGTTTCCCAGTTCCTTAACTTATTCGTGTTCATTCGTGCCCATTCGTGGTTAACTCCTTAAATTCTTTATGACCGATAGCTCAAACAAACCCCACATCAGCTTCTGGCTCGTCGCTGTTCTTGCATTAATCTGGAATCTGATGGGTGTCATCAATTTCTTCGGCCAGATGAGTCCTAAAATGGTCGCTTCGATGGCAGAATCGCACCAAGCCATCATTAACGGTCGCCCAATCTGGGGAACCATCTCATTTGCGTTGGCCGTGTTTGGCGGAGCCATTGGTTGCATTCTACTTATGATGCGGAAAGCCGCAGCGCTGTATTTATTCGTGGCCTCTCTTCTAGGCGTAATGATTCACCTGATACCAAATTTTAATCTCGCGGGAAAAGTACAGTTCTCCGCTGGCGAACTCCTTATGATGATGGTCATACCATTGGTAGTCGCCGCTTTCCTGGCCTGGTACGCCAGCCAATCCCAGAACAAGGGTTGGATTAAGTAGCAATTTGCCTCAGTTAGCGGAAAACTTCTCATCCAATAATAAATTGGATCAACGAGGCCGAAAATCGCTATCCAGGTTTATTTGCAAGAAAGACTGCCCTCACGGGTGCCGGGTAGCCCTCGATGGTTTTTGTCTGATCGTTGGGATCCAGGAAATGAGGCAAGGACTCGAAAGTCATCCAATCGGTCGATCGTTGTTCATCTATGGATGTAGGCGTAACATCGATACAACGAACTTTTTCCCAGCCCGATTGAGTGAGTGTGGCCTCAAGCGTCGCCACCGATGGAATATACCACACATTCCTCATTTTGGCGTAGCGACCTTCTGGAACGAGTACTGCGCCCTTTTGGCCTTCGATCACGAGCGTTTCCAAAATCAGCTCACCTCCGGGTCGAATGTAGTTCTGTAACTGTCGAAGAAAGGCATCTGGATTACGTCGATGATACAATACGCCCATAGAAAATACCGCATCGAAATGGGGTAACACATCTGGCAGGTCTTCCCAACCCAATGGAAGCACCCAAGCTGGCAACACTTCAGGCTCAAAGTGTTTAATCGCCCAGAATTGCATGACAAATAACAGGAAAGGATCAATGCCCACGGCCAGCTTGGCACCAGCTCCCAGCATGCGGTAGAGGTAGTAGCCATTCCCACAACCAATATCTAAAACCGTTCTACCTATTAAGGGAGCTATTTCATCTTTGAGACGATCCCATTTCCAATCGGAGCGCCACTCGGTATCGATATCGACCCCTCCCAGGTGCATCGGCCCTTTTCTCCAGGGATGAAAGGTCCTCAGCGTAGACTCAGCTATAGACGAATCACATAAACCCTCGAGTTTGAGCTCAGCAGCAAGTTCTATTTTTTGGCAGTTAAATCCGGGCAATGAATCGAGCGCTTTCAACCACCCTTCTAGATGTCCGTCATTAGATTCGAAGAGCTTGGGCTGGATTTGCTTTTCCAGTGTAGGACGCCAATCCGCTAATGGTGAATCACGCAACGAATCCAGGAATGAACTGTAGTTGGGCTGGCTCATGACACGACTAACTGAAGTCGGCACTGCAGGGATCCGGCTTCTTTAAAATACGGCGAGACATGTGCAGTGGCCCTATCCATCTCAGGTTGATTTGAATCCTACTGTTCATTTGCAAGCAGAAGAACGTTCCTCAATTTTGTCTATCGCCCATCTAGCATGTTCAGCCACCATCTCATCCTCTGATTGAGCGAGAGGTTGAAGGGCTTTCAGATCTTTACTCGTTCCGATATTGCCTAACACCACACAGACATTTCGTTTCCAGCGTGGCAGCTTAAGTCGCTTTATAGGCGTCCTTTGAAAGTGCTCTGTGAAGGTTTCTTCATCCCAAGCCAAGGTCTCGGCCAGGTCAGGCAGGCCAGGAAATAGAAATCGAGCTTCCCGAGTCTTTTGCGCCCAACGATTCCAGGGGCAGACATCCAGGCAATCATCGCATCCATAGACTCGATCACCGATGGCTTCACGATACTCCATAGGAATAGACCCCTGATGCTCAATGGTCAGGTAGGAAATACATTTTGTGGCGTCCAGTTTGTAAGGAGCAGGAAAGGCATTGGTTGGGCAGATATCCAAACATCGGGTACAGGATCCGCAATGGTTATTCTCTACTGAATCTTCCTTCAAATCCAAGGTAGTTACTATCGCCCCTAAAAACATAAACGTTCCAAACTTTCGGTGAAGTAAGAGCGTGCTTTTTCCCACCCATCCCAGGCCGGCTTCAGCGGCGATCGGTTTCTCGAGAACGGGCCCTGTATCGACATAGGGCTTCTGAGCCCCTCCCTGTTCACGCATCCAACTGCACAATCGCTTTAGGCGTTTATACATAATTTTGTGGTAGTCCTTGCCTAAAGCGTATTTGGCAATCGTCCCACGCATCTCTGGCGCATCTTGGTAATAATTCAAACCCACCACCACAATGGACCGAGCTTCAGGTAAGATATTTCGAGGCTCAAGACGGCGGTCATTATTCCGCTCCATCCATTCCATCGTCCCATGCTGTTTTTCCTCAATCCACTTTAGATAATAGTCCCGATGCAGCTCCACATCCACCGACGAAAAACCGCAGACATCAAACCCCAATTCAAGGGCTTGCTCTCTGCATTGTGCGGTAAGCGCTGCGGTGGAGTCCATAAGTTAACAAAAATAGATTTGGATTAAGATCAGGATCAGAACCAGGATCAAGATTAGGTTTCATTCCCACGCGACCCTCGTCTCTCGCCCCCGTCCCTCACCCCTCCAAAATAAGGTTGCCAAAGTAAGGTCAAAATCCATGGTCTCCCGAGCCTGCTATAAATTCCCAGGCGTTGCACCGAAGCAATAAAGCACTGAATTTCCATGAAAACTGTAATCGTTTATTCCGGAGGCTTGGACTCGACCGTCCTCCTCTATCACTTGAAGAAAGCCGAGGCATCGGTCTTTTCATTGTCCGTGAACTACGGTCAACGCCACAGCAAAGAGTTGGAATGCGCTCAGATCCATACGGATCTTCTTGGGATCGAACATCGCGAGGTAGATCTTAGCTCCATCAATCAACTTCTTGAAGGATCAAACCTGACGGACAGTTCCATAGCGATTCCTCATGGTCACTACGAAGAGGACAACATGAAGTCTACCGTAGTTCCTAACAGGAATATGATTCTATTGTCCCTCGCAACTGCTTGGGCGGTCTCCAAAAAAGCGGACAGCGTTTCCTATGCCGCACACTCGGGAGATCATGCCATTTACCCCGACTGCCGGAATGAATTCGCGGAAGCTCTGGATAAAGCGATCCGGTTAGCCGATTGGCAGGAAGTCTATTTAAACCGACCCTTCGTTGATATTACTAAAGCTGACATCGTAAAACTCGGCTCTGAGCTCAATGTTCCTTTTGAACAAACCTGGTCCTGCTATGAAGGACAAGAAGTGCACTGCGGTCGTTGCGGTACTTGTATTGAACGCAGAGAAGCATTTCACCTGGCCGGCGTGGAAGATCCAACTGAATACAGCACTGAGGCACCTACTCTTGATGTCATGATCAGCAACGATTGGAGATTAAAGTAGGATGAAATCTTTACCGATCTATGAAACGTTTTACTCCTGGCAGGGAGAAGGCTGCCACATGGGAAAGTCCGCATTTTTCATCCGACTTTTTGGCTGCCCCATTAAATGCCCCTGGTGCGATTCTGCAGGAACCTGGCATCCTGATTTCGTACCCGAGACCATTGAAAAAATCAGTGTTGAAGCCTTAGTGGCTCAGGCCAAGGAACATCAGCCTGCCATCGTGGTTATCACAGGCGGCGAACCTTGTATTCATGATTTGACCGAGTTAACCCACGCCCTCCAAACCGCAGGCCTCAAGGTCAACCTGGAAACTGCTGGGGCTTATCCCATCCGAGGATCCTTTGACTGGATTACATTGAGTCCCAAAGAGTGGGAACATCCACTGGACGAAAACCTGGCGCTCGCTCATGAATTCAAGGTGATCGTAGATAAGGCAGAAACGATCGAGTTCTGGGAAGCCACACTGGGGGACCAACTTTCTAAACGTCCGGTCTGGCTCAATCCTGAATGGTCGCAACGTGCCGATCCACTCATCTTGAGGACCATTAATTCGACAGTTAAGAATAGTCAATACGACTATCGAGCCGGCTACCAACTGCATAAGCTCTTTGCAGTCGACGAGGAAGACTCACGCAGCAAACCGACCACAGAACTTCGCTTGTCACCGAACGACACCTGATAGTAGTCCTGCGACCTCCAACAGGCTAAACTAAAGAAGCCTACTTCTTGTACTCAGCCGTAATATTGGAGTGAATACCACCACGACCGGTCCAGATGGTTTCGATCTTCATCCATCTTGGCGAACAGAGACCAACCAGATCATCTAGAATCTTGTTTGTAACGGCCTCATAGTAAATCCCTTCATTGCGGAACCCCTGAAGATATTCTTTGTAAGTCTTCAGCTCAATGCACTTCTCGTCAGCAATGTAGGTGAGCTTAATTTTGCCGAAGTCAGGATGTCCGGTAACTGGACATACCGAAGTGAATTCTTCAGCAACGTGTTGGATTACGAAATCACGGTCTGGTTTTGGATTATCAAATATGTCGATGTTCATAATGAAGAAATAAGAGTATTATTGAATGAGCATACAATCCCCAAACGAAAAGAAACGATACTTTTCACGGATGGCTTCTGAATAAGCTTCCTGAACAAAGGACTGTCCGGCAAAGCTACTCACAAGCATAATGAGCGTACTTTTTGGTAAATGAAAATTTGTCAGCAGTGCATCCACGAACTTCCAACGGTATCCTGGGTAAATAAAGATTTCGGTATCCGATACTTGAGGAGTCAATAGACCCGCTTCGTTCGCAGAACTCTCGAGCACTCGAACGGAAGTCGTACCCACCGCAATCACTCTTCGCCCGGCCTGCTTAGCTTCATTTAAGCGAGACGCTACCTCTGAGCTTAATTCATAATGCTCAGAATGCATAACGTGATCTTCGAGTTTATCCGCTTTAACGTCTTGAAAAGTGCCGCGGCCGACATGCAGGGTTACCTTCTCCACCGTCACTCCTTTTTCTTCCAATGCTTTAAAAACTTCGGGCGTAAAATGAAGACCCGCGGTGGGCGCTGCGCTACTTCCAGGGTCACGCGCATAGACCGTTTGATACTGCTCTCGGGTGGCGGTAGATTGATTAATATAGGGCGGAATCGGGGCATGTCCGATGCGATCCAGGTGAAGTTGAAGTTCACTGGGAGAACAATTAAACTGAAGCAAGCGGCAACCATCCTCCTCCAGCCCAACCACTTCAGCCTGTAGTTGGTCATCGAATACCACCGATCTCCCAACTTGGAATTTCTTCCCAGGCTTCGCCATGACCCGTTGAGTCCCATGGACGGATTCGTTCAACAGGAGAACTTCTACTTTTCCTGATCCGACTTCGGGAATAGTGCCAAACAATCTGGCAGGCACCACCTTGGTATCGTTAATAACCAACACATCACCCGCTTGAAGACACTCAGGCAAGTGGTAGAACCGCTTATGATAGATGGAGTTCGTCGCCCGACCCAAAGCCATCATCCGCGAATGGTCTCGAGGAACAACAGGATCTTGTGCAATCAACTCTTGAGGAAGCACGAAATCGTAATCGGCAGTTTCCATATCAGGCATTTCCCGAACTATACTTCTCGATGAAGTTGGCTTTGAATTTCGCAAAGCGACCCTCGTCAATACTCTGACGAATTCCCTTCATCAGATTCCCATAAAAGGACAGGTTGTGCAAAGTTGCGAGACGGCCGCCTAAAGATTCATTTACATGAAAGAGGTGGCGCAGGTATCCGCGAGTATACTTTTTGCTCACGGGATGGTCGTTCTCTTCATCGATGAGCTGGTCCGAATCTTTCCACTTGGCCGCGTTTAAGTTCACATCGCCGTAAGTGGTGAATACTTTTCCGTGTCGCCCATTTCGTGTCGGTAAAACACAGTCAAACATGTCTATACCCAGCTCAACCGCATTGAGAATGTCTAGTGGCGTACCGACCCCCATCAAGTAGCGAGGACGGTCCTTGGGCAGATGTGGCATCGAGGGTAAGATAGCTTCGTGCGTTCGAGTAAAATCAACCACCACTCCACCAACCGCATAACCTGGCAAATCCAGGTCAGCTAAAATCTTCGCGGACTCGGAGCGTAGGTCTTCAAAGAAGGAACCTTGCCCGATCCCAAAGAGATACATGGATTCATCGGCCCCCGTGTCTTGCCAGTGCTTCTTGCATCGCGCAGCCCAACGCATACTGCGCTCCATGGACGCTTTGGCATTGTCATAGCTACAGGGATAATCCGTGCACTCATCAAGAGCCATCGCGACATCAATCCCCAGCGAACGCTGGATATCGATCACGCTTTCTGGAGTCAGGGTGATAGGGCTCCCATCTAAATGCGATTTGAAGGTAATTCCTTCTTCTGTGATCTGATTCATTTTCGCAAGGGACCATGCTTGAAATCCACCAGAATCAGTTAAGATCGGACCATCCCACCCCATGAACTTAGCAAGGCCACCAAAGGCCTTCACACGCTCTTCACCGGGTCGCACATGCAAGTGGTAGGTATTGGACAGGATCAGCTCAAACCCGAGGTCACGGACCTCCATAGCTTCTACGCCCCCTTTGATCGCTCCTACGGTTGCGATAGGCATGAAAAATGGAGTTTGAACATCTCCATGAAAGGAATGAAAAACGCCGCGACGCGCATCCCCGTCCTGCCTCAACAATGTATAACTTTTGTCGGGCATACTCAGTCTTGAACCATGCCCCGACCTAGCGCACGGAATATCAACAAATGGCCAAACAATGCTGCCTGCACATGAAACGTAGGTAACCAAACATAAGGCACATGAGTGACAAAGGTGTTGGCGGGGTCATTGAAGAAAAATCGAAATGGGAGCGGCATTGAAAGAACCGCAATCACCACAATATTTATAAGGAGAAGCAGCCCGAGCACATTCCAGACAAAGATAGCTTTAGCGCCCACTTTCTTTCGAGAAAACTGGTAGGCCATCACCAAAGCGCTCAGCCCAGCGAGGATATCAAAATTGAGTCCGGTGTAGGTCATTTGTTTCGGGACAACGCCTTCCAAATACATTTGATGCAAAAATACCTCCACCAATACCCGGAAGCCCTGAAAAGTAATCAGCCAAGTGATACCCGCTCCTTTGATGACTAACAAACCGATCCGAGACTGAGCGACTGCAATCGTCATGATGAGTGACATCCCCACCACGACTAAAATCATGGGTGGAGACTTATCGAAATCCTGCAGGAGGCCTTGGTTAGCCATCATTGCCACTCCCGCCAACCAAACGCCGATAACGAAGGACATCATGAGCCCCTTGGAGGCCGGTATAGATCCATCTTGGTATATCCCCCGCATTAACGAGATACGAAATCCATACCATAGACCGATCGTGATAAAGATAAAGAGTCCGACTAAATGTATAGGTGCTTCCGGCATAATCAAAATAATGCAGCTAGGCTTATGAAACCCTTAGCCTCAATCTTCAATCCGAATAATATTAACTGGGCAATTTTCTTCGGCTTCCTTCAACGCTTCACGGTCTTCTTCAAACCCTTCGCCAAACTGGAGCGTATCTTTGACTTTGAGAATGGAATGTAGCTCAGCCAACCCTTCATCGTTCATAAACCAATAATTGGGCGCCACATCGCAACAGACATCACAGCCAATGCATTCTGGTTGTTTATGGATAATTCTAAGCATTCTGGCATTAGGTGCCGACCGGCTTCATCAGATAGATCTTATCATTCTTTCGCACCTTTTTAGATACGCGAATAGAGAAGACATCTTTGGGCTTCACAGTTTCGATGACGCCTGCATCCAGACGCATTTCTTCAATTTTCCCATCCACTACCCCAGTGGTATCACCTATGATGACGTATTCATCACCGACATTAACTTTCCCTGTCGAGGTAATTTCAGCGACACCGAGCTTGTTGTAGAAATGAGAAACCTTACCGACCTGAATCTTTTGCTTGGTAGCCTTAGAACCGTAGTTCCCTGACCAACCCTGCTCACGACCGAGGTAATAACCATCGGATAACCCGCGGTTATAAACGGACTTCAAATCTACGAGCAGCTCTTCCACAAACTCCTGGTTATAGGTACCAGCATGCACAGCATCGATCGCTCTACGGTAGGCGGTGATCACGGTATGCACGTATTCAGGAGCTCGTCCACGCCCTTCAATTTTCAAAACCTTGATCCCGGAATGCAGAAGTTGGTCGAGAAAATCGATGGTAGAAATGTCGTTTGGAGACATGACGAAATTGTTGTCGATGGTCAGCTTCTTACCGGTCTCCTTGTCGACTACATCGTATTCCTTACGGCAATTCTGAACACAGGCTCCACGATTGGCAGAGGCATTGTCCGTATATTGAGACATGCCACAACGACCCGACACCGCGATACACAATGCACCGTGAGCAAAGGCTTCGATTTCTGCGGGGCGTCCATTGGGGCCACGCAAATCAGCTTCAACCACCTGTTCGTAGAGTTTACGAATCATGCTGAGGTTCAACTCACGCGCTAAAACGATGCGGTCACAAAATTGGGTGTAGAATTTGAAGGACTCAAAATTGGATACAGAGAGCTGAGTCGATAAATGCACTTCGAGACCCAACTCACGCGCTCGCATGATACAGGCCATATCCGAAGCAATGACTGCATCGACTTTGTTTTCAGCCGCTGATTCAAGCAGTTTGAAAACAAGTTTCAAGTCGTGGTCATAGAGCAAGGTATTCAGCGTCAAGCAGGCTTTCACTCCGCCCTCACGACAAATATCCATTATTTCGGGCAAATCCTGCACGCCAAACGAGCGTCTGGAACGGGCCCGCATATTAAGCTGAGCCAGGCCAAAATACACGGCATCAGCACCCGCAGCGATACCCGCCTGCAAGGAAGGGTAGCAACCCGCAGGTGCAAGCAACTCAGTTTCGGGCAATGGAAGGTCGGCGTTCATCTTGAAAAAAGTGGCTAGTTAATGGACGTGAAGCCGTTACTTAGTCAAGCGGAACCCATTTTCAATGCTCTCACGAGCATCGCTACAATATCGTCGTAGCCATGGTCGTAAGACCATGGACCTTTCAACATACCCTTACCCAAAAATGTTTTTTGCGTTGTAGCCATGGTCGTAAGACCATGGAATCTAGACCATGCCTCCCCCTGAAAAACGGTCGCTTCCACGATTAACCAAAGAGGCATATTTGGGACATGTCTCCGTTTTTTGGACCCACACCATCCACAACCGAAACACTGGATGGTTGACCCCCTCATTTCACCAATCATTCAGAGAACTTCTCTGTCATATGCTGGCGAGATATTCCGCCATCTGCCCGGTCTACTGTCTAATGCCCGACCACATTCATCTCCTCATTTCAGGAATTGATGCGTCATCGGATCAACTCCGATTTACGAAGCTATTCAGGAAGGAGTTCAATGGGTTAATATGTCCCCATAAATTACAATCCCAGGCACATGATCATGTGCTTCGGGAAGAAGAACTGGAGAGATCTGCCTTTCAATCAGTTGCCCATTACATACTGCAAAATCCAATTCGCAAAAACTTGGTCGAGAATTGGAAGGACTATCCATTTAAAGGTTGTGTGGTTCCAGGCTATTTCGACTTGGATCCAAGAAAGCATAATTTCTGGGGATTATTTTGGAGAATTCACAACAAACTTGTGTGCTCTACTTAATCAATGCTCTCACGAGCATCGCTACACTTTTATTGTAGTCATGGTCGTAACACCATGGGTCTTCCAATCCCAGGTTACTCAACCTCGAAGATGCCTTCAATCTCCACGGAAATATTTCCAGGAAGAGCAGCCACACCGAAAGCGGATCGAGTACCAACACCCGCGTCCTCACCAAAAACATCTGCAAATAGTTCACTACAGCCATTGATTACGGCTGGATGACTGTAAAAATCAGGAGCGCTGTTCACGAGTCCCAATAATTTCACTACACTTTTGATTCTATCCAGCGAGCCTAGCTGGTCCTGCAAAGTAGCTAGGATGGCGAGCCCGGTTTGCCGCGCAGCCTGAGTTGCAAATTCCTGGTCTACTTGGTCGCCCACTCTTCCTACATACAAGGATCCATCACTCTTGTAGGGTCCATGTCCTGAAAAATAGGCCAGGCCGTCTACAACCACCACTGGCTTGTAAACACCGCCTTTAGGTGGTGGGGGTGGAAGTTCCAGTCCAAGTTCTTTAATTTTTGCTTCTGCACTCATAGTTAATGATGTTCAAAGTTCTTAGCGCGATGGCCAGTTCCGATTTGCCAAAGCGCTCAATTGTACGCACACCTCCTGGTAAAGTTCATCACCAGCCAAATTATTCATTTCCAGTGGATCGAACGCTTGGTCATAAAGTTCGAACCCCGCTTCACCTGCGGTCCCCCACTCCACATAACGCCATCGATCGGTACGCACACTATAGCCAGGTGTATCCAGATAAAGAGTTTGGATAAAGGCAGGTCGACTCCAGGCCATCTTTGGGTCTTCCAGCAACGGACGTAAGCTCACTCCCTCCAGCTCACTCGGTGGATTAAGATCTGCCAAATCTGCGAGAGTCGGATAGATGTCCACGAACTCTACGATACGGGGACTGCCACTTGGAGAGGCTTCCATTCCAGGAACGCGAAAAATCAACGGAGCTCGAGCGGATTCCTCATACAAACTATTCTTTCGCCAAAGTCCGTGTTCACCCAAGTGATACCCGTGGTCTCCCCACAGAACGACGATGGTGTTGTCACGCAAGCCAAGGCGGTCGACTGCCGCGAGTAAGCGTCCTATCTGCGCATCCGCAAAGGAAATACAGGCATCATAAGCGAGTATACAATCGCGTGCTTCATCTTCAGTCGTTCCGAAATTAGGCCAATCTGCGGTCGAGCTCAATGCACCAGCCGGAACCGTGTCACGATACTCGGGAGGCAAATAAGGAACCTGGGTTGTTTCAAGGTCATAGAGTTCAAAATATTTCTTGGGTGCGATGTAGGGCGTGTGCGGACGATAGAGTCCGGCAGCGATAAAGAAGGGTTCGTCTTTCCGCTGTTCCAACATGCGAATCGTTTCATCCACCACTTTCCCATCGGTCTGTTCGGCATCTTCGCCTTCCGCTTTGAGAAAACCCATCGTGTCAGTAATGGCCAATTTATGGGTGTAAATAGTCATAAGATCTTTGTCATCTACATCCCGACCCCTGGGATTTACGACTTCATGCCAGGAGGCACGGTCATCGGGGCCACTCGTGCCAATATCCAATGGCACCCGTTGGTGAAAAATCTTTCCCACGCGCCCGGTAAAGTAGCCGTTCTTTTTAAAAAGTTGTGGCAAGGTCACCGCGTCAGGAGCCAACTCACGAAAGGACATCCGGTTATTGATCATGCCGGTTGTTTGCGGACGCAGTCCAGTTAACACAGACGTTCGACTGGGACCGCATGAGGGATACTGACAATAGGCACGATCGAAGCGCACTCCTTCTGAAGCCAGGCGATCAATATGGGGAGACGTAATGCGATCAAAGCCATAGCAACCAAGACGAGTATTTAAATCATCAATAGCGATAAATAATACATTGGGCTGCTTTGGTATCTGAGCTGTGAGGTTAATCGAAACCGACAGGAATGAAACCAGTAAGAAGATTCGAAGATGGTTCATCATTCCCTTATTGCTTTGATTGATGATAGAGCTTCACACCCTTTTCGTCTCGGAAGTCAAAGATGAGCTCTGGCTTTCCTCCACTTCCATTTGGTTCCACTCTCACCAAAAGGAATCCACCCGATTTAGGATTCTGGGAATAAACCTGATTCACGAGTGCGTCCGGATCCGTTCCATTCGGATTTCCCGGATTCACTCCCAGCCGAGAGTTGGTATCCGTTAAAGCACCACAGGCGAACTCTTGAATTCCTTCTGGAGAAATCGAATGATACTGCCAATGACGATCACCCGTAATCAGGTAAAAATTATCGTGCCCAATTCCGGTATCAACCAGCCATTTAAAGAACTCATCCCTCTCATGCCTAAAACCTAGAATATTGGTGTGATTGTCGAACTTGTGCAGTGAATCAGGACCGATCATCGGCGTCGGAGATATCATTATTTTAAAGGGAGCATCACTTGCCTGAAGTGTCTGCTTGAGCCATGCCTTTTGCTCTGCCCCCCAAATGGTTTTTTCGGGTCCATCTTCCATGGCATTGGGAGATCGATACATCCGGTTTTCCACGAACCACACCTGAAGCTCTTTAGAAACTCTGTAAGTTCGGTAGGTCTTTACATCCATGTCACCATGTTCTCCAAACGGCAACTGTTCCAGCAACATGCGCCGAGCATCCCCCGGTGTAGGCAGATAATCTCCCGTGATGTCTCCATCATCAATACGATAGTCGTGATCGTCGACTTCCCAGAACGTCGGAACCTCAGCAAACAAATCACGAAAGCGTGGCTGGACGAACTGCTCGTGCCATTTCTGGCGCATCTCCGGCACCGTTTCGGCGCGGGGCTCTTTCGGCGTATCGTAGTAAACCGTATCACCAGCACCGACTATAAAGTCGGGCTTAATTTTTAAGAGTGTTTCGAGTCCAGGATACCCAAGATGCTTATCAGGACCATCATAGGGATCCGCCAACTCGGTCGCGTTATGGAGAAGATGGATTTCTTTATCGATCCGGTTGTCGCCGTGAAACTTGGCATAGTTCATACAAGTCACCACGGCAAACTGAACAGGCACTGACATATTCTTACCTGGATGCGTTTTAAAATGTGCAGAAGGACCCTCATTCATCATACGGAGGTTGGTCCCGATCTCTGTATCAATCCGATAAGAGGTGTTCGGCTCTAACTCGTCAAACGCTGCTCGGGCAATGAAGTCACGAAATTCCACTGCGTCGACTTGCGTTCGGCTGATCTCCTTCTGGTCGGATTCACGAATCAAGGTGAACACCACGACTCCCTCCATTCCGGGTACGTCGCCATCAACCAAAGTATCCGACTCAGTCAGTCGAACTTGAGCGAGGGCCGTCGTATCGGTGACTTCCCCTACCAGAACTCCCTGGCCAGCCATCGGCTTTTTCAAAACACCACACGATTGGAAGAATAAGCAAACCGAAAGGAAAGCCATACAGGGGATATAGCGACAGGACATGCCTTAACGTTTTCATTCCTCAACTTGATGGCAAGGAAATGCGTCAGACTGACAGAGAAAGCAGCTCAACCCATTCTGTTTATTGATGGCGAGAAGAACCCAATCAGTACACAAGCTGTAATCGATAGACTGTCCAGTCAGTGAAACGGACAAATAAGCTCCGTTCGCATAGATCTAGCCGACAAAGACTCACTTGCCTTCTGGTTCAACGAAATCAGAGATCCCATCCTCAACTGGTTTGAGGAGACGTATTAAGTTTCTTGTTTCCCGTAGACCTTTTGCCGGACTTCTTTCTGAAATGAATGAAGAATCCCAAACCAAAGGCGTAGACCACTTCAAAAATACAGAACCATAGTAACTTCTTGGCCGTTCCATCGTCGAAGCCATAACTGTGTAAGCCCACTTGTAGTAGGTTCACCCCAAACCAGGCGACAGCCACAGTTATCGGCGTAAGAGCCAAGGCTACTGAGAAGCTCAATTCTTTTAAACGACCAGCCAGTCGCCCGTGAACGACCGCCAAGAGCCACAGAACAATGAGTAACGCCCCATTCTCCTTGGGATCCCAACCCCAAAAGCGTCCCCAGGATTGGTCACCCCAGATACCTCCAAGAATTGTGCCAAACGTGGTGAAGAACACCGCGACTAAAGCAACGCCATAAGACACCTTAAATATACTCAATTGCTGTTCCCGATCATCAGGCTTTATCACGCGAATGAACAAATAGGCATGGGCTGCTAGACCTGCCAAAAGCGCAATTGAATAACCAATCGAAATAGTCTGAACGTGAGTCAGCAACCAGAACTTGGTATTTAATACCGCAACCAACATTTGATTGGTATCTCCATCCAATGCATAGCGCGAACCAATGTAATTGAGTATGACACCAGCAACGGATCCGAGAATCAGTCCCAGAGTATCTCGTCGAATAAATTCTATAACGACGGCCACCAGTACCAAAAATGCGGATACAAAGATAATAGACTCGTAGAGTGTGCCCACCGGCGGACGAGCCATAATATAGACACGCATCGCTATGCCGCCCATATGGATACATAATCCAGCAACTAGACAAGCAAGCGAACCAATACTTAACCACTTACTATTGAACATGTAGCTAAGCAGCAGAAGAAGAAAAGAGAATGTGTAAAGGAGCGTGCTTATAAAAAACAGATTAGACTTATTATAGAATAACTCAGAGCTGTAACGCACATCGGTTGTCAAAGAAGCATTGGCCGTTTCAACCAACCCGGACACGTCCGCGAATGGATCGTTTTTAAAGGCCGCATAGATCGCTTCCAGTTCCTGGATTCGCGACGCTTCCCAATCTGAAAAAACACGCCCATCCATGATGCCCCAAACGGATGTCCAAAGGCTTTCTTCTTGATCTCCTTCTGGCTTTAATACCTGCAATATATCCGCGGACTGATCTGCCATCTTGACTTGCAAGACTTGAACCAGACCCACCATGGCACTTTCTTTTTCATTAATGTCATCGCCCGCTTGCCGCCCCTGCAACGCCTGTAGTTCAGCCGCCAAAGCCTCGCGCGATTCCATGAACTCTCGATAAGTGTATGCTTTTCCAGCTTCCAGACCGATAGCATCAGCTAACGCTGCATTACTAATCGTAATGTCCGCTTCCAGGGCTGTCCATGCTCTGCTAAGCGCCAAGTATTGCATGACCTTGCGATAAACGACCAAGGTCTGCGTCTCAGCTCGCGTCCTAGCTTCGGGGTCTTTTTCACTCAACTGGCGCAAAGATTCCATACGCTCGTTGATGGCCTCACTCAAGGTGCGGAAAGAGTAATAAGGATCCTTGCGATTGAAACCGATTCCCAATCCAATGATCGCATCTTTTTCGTCCAGCATCCTGAACACCTTACGCTCATAGGCAATTTCGGGAAACAGCCACAACTCCAACAACCAATCAATAGCCTTTTGCCCGTCGATGGAGGCACTACTGCGATACAATAATAGCTGCGACCGTGCATACGTATCCAAAGGTTTGAGACGGCCTTGATCTTGAACGACCAACGCAGCCAGATCTCCGGCTTTGACGGGTGACTCGTAAGACCCCCCATGAGCGACTAATGCACCCAGGCAAACAATAAAGCTTAACAGAAATGTTTTCATTACGCCGAAACCTCCTTTTTATGTTTGGACCGTACGATTAATTTTGGAACTTGAATGATTAAATGGAGGAAGAGCCCAAGCGCCATGATGCAACTCGAGATGTAAGGATAATTGCGCCCGGCGTTCTGCACTACTTGAAGCACAGTTCCCTCATCCGAAGTCTCCTCAAAGAAGGAGAATTGATAAAAGGTGTAGTCGAGATTGCGGAGAGGTTCATTCATCGAGATCAATACCTCCCGTTTAAAATCGCCACTTACGACATTTACGAGTGAACTGTAGTGCGAAGGTGTATTGGTCCCAGGATAAACTTTTTGCACGAAGTCGATCAGCTCAACAGCGAAAGGCAATTGATAGCGTTTGTTTCGCAGTTCAATCACGTATTCCTTTCCACCGGCTGTAACTACTTGAGGCACTCTCATGTGTTGAAACACCAGGTAGGTGCCATCTGCATCGCCATCTAACCCTTTGATCGAGATGAGCATCCCGGCCATATTCGTTTCATGCTCCAGCTTTAGCTCTTTCTCAACAAGCTGAAACCGTTTTGCAGCTCCTCGCAAATGACCAGCGGCTTCGCCTTCCATCTGACCAAGGTCTACATTGCGATGATAGCTCTCCAAGGTGATTGTAAACGGAAAGTCTGGATCCGAAATAACAGCACCCTCTTGAATGTATTCATTCGAAAAAGCGATGACTGCGTCGTGATCTTCAGGTGATTTGTCGATGACCGCGATCTCGAGGATGTGAAAATCATCAAAGTAGGAAGTCGTCGCCCCTTCAGGAATTACCATTCTTCCTTCTTTTGAAAAGTAAGCAGTAAAAAATCCACCTAGCAGCAGCAGCAGCATGCCCGAGTGAGTCACCAAGGTTCCAAATCGATTCCACCGTAATGGGCTCTTAAAAACCAACTTACAAAATAGATTAACGAACATCACCGTCATGGCCAATCGACCACCTGGGAAAATTACCCACACAAACCACGACGAGAAATATTTGTGCTGGGCCATATAGAGCCCCACGTATTTTTGATCTATTGTTCCAAAGACCAGCAATACGATCATCCAGATCGCGGTATAGAAAAAGATTTCCGGGGTCGCCAGGAAATCGATGAGCTTTTGAGCTCCTGATTTTGTCTTTCTATCACTCATACAACTGGGTCTAAAGATTTTTAAATGCGATTGAGTTACAGAAGGCTTCGAAATCTAGTCGTGCTTCTTCAAGGCCAGCTGCCGTAGCGGTAAACTTCGCAAAAAGAACAAATTCGGGTTGCTCGAATATGCCAGCCGCGATCGCGCTGGATGGATTGTCCGGATTGATCAAGGTGATATGCAGGTACTGTTGACCTTGGGCTGTATTATGGAGGTGAGCCACTTGGGCCAATTCCTCCGGTTGGGCAGGACCGAGACCAATCTGACCACGCCAGCGATTGATATTCGCCATGGTTCCCCCTGCTCCACCTCCGAGCTGAACCAGCGAGAAGTCTCCTGTTTCTCCGTTCGATAATGGCACATCGTAACTAGCCAAGCGCATGGATGAGGATTTCCCTTCCACCCAACTGCTTGGAGTTACCCAGGTAAAAGGTAAACCCGTGTCGGTTACAGTGCCGCTACCTGCACCTGCAGATGCCATGACATCCGCTTGAGGCACGGCGGTTTTGCTTACCTTGTATTTCTGCACCGAGGGTTCTTTTGAACAAGCGATGAACAGCGACAGGATCACCGATACGATCGCGGACAATGCGGTTTTTGTTAGTTTCATGCGCACAATAGGGCTGGAAGACGGGCCATCGGAAAAAAGATCCCCGATTTTGGCCAGATAAATAAGGTAACAGCCAAGTGTGGAGTCAATGAAGTTAGAACGATTTCCGAAGGATTTAGTGCAACTTATTCGAGAAATAAGAAGGGAACTTGATTTTTCAGGAGTTAAGACTAATTGAAGCCCTAAATAATCCCAAAACCATCCATTTTATCCTAGGCTTTTGAAAAAGCTTCGTGCAAATACATAGGCCCATCATGCACTTGCGACCTGCTTGCTTGCTCTTATCCTTAATTATCACCACGTCCTCCCTTTCGGGAATTGAAATTTTCCTGAAGAATGGCGACCGCTTACAAGGCGATCTCGTCGTTGAATCGGATGACCATCTCACTCTGCGTCATCCAATCCTGGGTGAGATCGAGATTGCGAAGAAAGACCTCGCCGAATGGCCCTTGCTCGAGCATCCAGTGGCACCGGCTATAGCCAGCTCTGAGCCTAAAGCTGAGAAGCCAAAAGCTGAGGAAACGAAAAAGGTTTCCAAACCAGAGTTGGCGGAGTCAAAGGAACCCAAGGAACTCGAACCAAAAGATCAGGGAGAGGCATCCGGAGTTAAACCTATCGTGAAGCAAATTCCGATTTACGTGCGGAACACACCCAAGGAGTTGGTTGAAACATTGAAGCGGATGAACTCAAGATTCGGTTTTTCATTCACCGATCGAGCCAGCCGCAGGGATCAGACTGACTTTCGAATCTTCTACAACAGCCGTTGGAAAAACGGAAAAAGTGAATACCGACTAGATTCAGACTACCGTTACAGCGAAACAGATGGTGATACGAGTGCTGATCGCTACAGCGGTATTTTTCGATTTCGCCGACAACAGCAAAGAGACCTTTTCATCCAGGCTTCTTCCTCATACCGCCGGGATCCCCTTAGAAAAATCAATCACATGATCGAACAAGGCCTCGGTGGAGGTTGGAAGAAAAAGGTCTCACCTTCTTTTGAATATTCAGTGGGTGGTGAAGCTGCGATAAAGTTCGAAGACTTCAATAATGGCAGCAGCGATCTAGGTGGGTTCGAGTTTCTAACTTCCGTCTTCCAGGATTCTGTTTATGACATCGGCAAGAGCTACTCACTAGTCCAGGAAGCTGAAGCCTATATAGCACCCGATGATAATGAAAACTGGGGTTACCGGTTTGAAGTCAAGCTGGACGGTAAAATCACCAATGGCTTCACCGTCCGGTTAGGTTACGAATACAGCTTCGACAATATTGTGGCGAGAAACGTGCCTCAGAAAGAAACGCTGCTAAGCAGCTCGATGATCTATACGTTTTAGGGACTCACAAGGTATTTTGTAGGAGCCAATTACAAAGGACACTGAGCTCCCACTTCGGATCACGGATAACTGAACACCTATCTACTTCTCAAGAGGCTTCGCCAACCGCGTTAAGAGCTAGCCTTGCACAAAGACAGAAGGCACACATTCAGGAGAGAAAGACAAAGAGTAAAAGGAAGACAAAGAAGCCGAATTCACTGACCACTGACCACTGCAAGGACTCATTTCCCAGCCTCAACGGCTAGAAACTGCTCCGGATCAACCGCCTCGGCGTCTTTCCACAAATCATCTAGTTGGTAGAATTCACGCTGCTCAGGCAAAAACATGTGGATCATGACATCGAAGGCATCAATCACAGCCCAGCCTGTCCCCTGCCCCAGATCACTGCCGACAAGCTGGATCTTCTCATCCTTCATATCACGGGACACACTGTTGATCAGAGCTTTCAGATGGGGTTCGGAATTACCGGTGGCCAGAACATAAAAATCGGTGATCGAGGATAACTCGCCGACATAGAGCACCTTTAAGTCTTCTGCTTTTCGGTCATCCAATGCACGGATGGTCGTTTTGAGGACGAGTTCTAATTCCTCAGGAATCTCCTTAAAATCCATATATTTACGTAAAAGTTTAAAAAATTCTAGATGTGATGAAGAACAAGGTGCAGTTCGCGAAAATGCGAGGGAGCGTAGACAACTACGTGACCAAGCGGATTGTGAGCTGCAACGCTGTTATTCGCGGATGCAGAATTTAGACTGCAAAAGCGGGTCTTAGATTTCGTCCTCTTCACTAATTCTGCATACGGGATACAAATTTCCATTACGCGCTATTATTCAATCATTTATATCTTTCACTTTTGCAGTCGATTGAAACTTTAGGTTAATCTCGATAATATTTTTTAGCCACGATAAGCTCGTGAACGGCTGTTGGCAACAGGTGATTCACCGATTCATCAGCCGCGATCATACGGCGAATGTCGGATGAGGCGATGTCCAAGATGCGGGATTTTACCTCCGAAAATCGCAACCCTGGGATGGCAGGAATTTTTGTTCTGTCAATCTCGTATCCAGGTCGAGACTTCACACTGAACTTCATTAAGCTGCACAGCTCTTCGATATCTTTCCATTTTTCGAGCAATTGCAACTGATCACCGCCGATTATCCAACTGAACTCCGTTTTCGGATGGGTAGCCTTAAGTCGCTTCACCGTATCGACCGTGAAACTAACACCCCCACGATCAATTTCGCTGCGATTCACCTTATAGGCAGGATTCCCCGAAACAGCTGCCTCCAGGAGTTCAATCCGTTCCTCAGCGCCAAGAAATGTCTGGTGCTTCTTCAATGGAGATTGGGCGGCTGGCATGAACCAAACCTCATCTAACCCCAATTGCTTGTACGCTTCATCCGCCAAGGATATATGCCCCAGGTGGACCGGGTCAAAAGATCCACCTAAAATGGCAACTGACTTTGGAGAATGGCTCATAGAGTGTGCAAAAATGTAAAACTCAGACGAATTACTACTTTCACGGGAAAGGAAAGGGAAATTTTTCTTTCCATAGGAAAAGAATGAAACTCAACTGACTGCATCTCATCTCCCAACTTTTAGAAAATACAGACTTTCACCGCTAAAAATGAACGGTCACAACTTGTTTCTTCAACCGTTTGCCGACATCTGGTGATATATCCAATATGGCGCATAGTAATTTATCCGAAGACCTAAAAGGCCTCCTCCTTCATGGAAACGACGAGGGCATCACCATGTCCAACCTCGTCGATGCTCTGGGAGACAGGGGCTTCGGACTCCTTTTTATCATCCTTTCCCTTCCCAGTGCCCTGCCCATTCCAGCTCCGGGCTACAGCACCCCCTTTGGCATTATGATCACCATCCTGGCCATCCAGATGATGGCCGGTCGACAATCTCCATGGCTCCCCCAATGGGCCGCTAAAAAACGGATTGGTCGCAAAATGGCTGAACGCATGATCGGAACCGCCTCCAAATTTTTCGGCAAAGTGGAACACCTCATCAAACCTCGCTGGGGATGGGTCCTGGCCAAGAGTGGTCACATTTTCGCAGGCATCCTCATTATCGTCATGGCCTGCCTCATGATTCTGCCCATTCCCTTAACCAACACGGCCCCCGCCATGGTCATATTTGTCATCGGTGTCGCCATGACCGAAGACGACGGTCTCGGCATGCTCGCTTCCTGCGGCTTAGCCATTTGCGCTGTTCTCCTTTACGTCGGCGTATTCTGGGCCATCAGCTACTACGGCTTGCAAGGAGTCGATGAACTCAAAGAGATCGTCAAAGGCTGGTTTTAGGTATGGCGTGCTTCGCCGAAGCCGCCGAGTCACAATCTCCCACAATCAAGGCTTGCACTGAGAAAAGCCCTTACTAACTTCGCTTTCTTTTAATGGGCCCAGGTGGCGGAATAGGTAGACGCTGTGGACTTAAAATCCATTGCCCGTGAGGGCGTGCGGGTTCAATTCCCGCCCTGGGTACCATTAAGTTCTTCCTCTTGTTCCGGTTTACTGCGTGCCCGGTCTTGTCGTCATTTCTTTCCTCGGAACTCTTCCTCTTCCTCATTTGATAAAGAATTATAGGGCAGAGAAAAACACTTAGATTAAATTCCTAACAATTTAATCTTTCGCCCGATTGCCGCATAGCGAAGAGTGGTCCCCCCTTATTTCACCAACTATCTCTAATCTAGAGAATTGATATAGGCTAATCCGACTCCCTCAGCTCCTTACGGTGAAACCGCAATCCTTGCATCCAACGGGATGCTTTTTCATTGGCGGCCTGAATGAGCTGAACGTTTTCGAGATCCGGCTTCTCAAACTCGTCGAGCAGCCCTCGCCTCCTGGCCTTGTTGCGTTGGTAAGCTCCACAGAGGTGGAAACCGATGCATCCCGTATTCTCCATTAATCCGTCCATTACTTTCGCATACCAGTTTCCGTCGGCCCGTGTGAAATTATTCTCCCCTCGTTGAATACCGGACGCATCGGCCAGTAGCACTGGCAGGCCCGTTTCCTTGTGCCAGTATTCCAGGTGTTTGATCGGATCACGAAAGTCCTGAAACGAAAGCACATCGATGTAAGGCGAGGCCGCTTCAATCAGTGGTATGGCGATATGGGCATTCGCTTCAAGACGATCGCCCAGAATCAGATGATGCTTGTCGTGACGGCGAATGGCGTCGTGCGTGGTTTTATAATACTGCTTGGCCAGGGCTCTCAGCTCGTCACGACCAGTTTCAGAATCGAGCTTTTTAGGGTCAAAGATCGGTCCACGCCATTTGTTCTCAGCACGGTCGTGGGTCCAGGTGGGACAGTCACTGTAGAAATAACCAATCAGGTTGGGATCGTCTTTCAACTCCGCGCAGTGATCTCGAGCGATGTAGTCACAACGTTCAATCCAATCGTCACTGAAGAAGTCGTAGTGCACGGTATGCTTCTCCCACTGATGCGATTCCATGAAAGGCAGCAGATGGCAGTATGGCATATCCAGAGCTCTATACTCATCCACCGTAAAGGGGCGTGAGTGCCGCCATTTTCGAACCGTGACCTCCTGCACCCAACCGACGGAGTTGAAACCCCAGGCCTTAAGATTGGGAACTACCGACTCCTCAATCCATTTTATAGTGCTGCCGTCATACTTGTCTTCCCAGATATGGATATTTTCCGGATAGCGCAAACTGGCCGGATCGATATGGTTCAGGCCCAAGGTGAAAAACGGTTTTCCATCGGGGGTAATCAACAGCCAGTGGCCATCCACTTGTCCCAAGGTAAAAAAGCCTTCGGAGTCTAGTTGTGTCGTCTTGGCCGGGGCAGCCTCCATCAACCGGGATCCCAGCGTTAGTCCCAGCCCTGCGGCAACGGAGCGTTCAATAAATTGTCTACGATTCATAAATTTCTTGGTTTTAGATGCTTATTACTAATCTCTCGTTTCTGTTCACCGATTACTGATCACTGATTACTCAAACCCTACGGATACTCAATCGTGGGACTCTTTCTAAGAAAGGCTCTGCGGTCACTTACCACTTGGCGATATCGTTGCAGCGTTTCGTGAAACTTTGTATCCAAAGCCTGGATTGTGGAATCTTCATGTGAGACTTTTACCGTGTCCAGCATCCGCGTATTAAATTGTTGTACTGTTCTTATGAGGTGCGACTGAGGCTCGCCATCGATTGTGTAAAAGCCTGGTTGCCCCCGATCATAAGCCTTCTCGGTTGGGAACTGATCGAATAGGCAGGCGCAAAAATCTACTCCAATGTAATCCGGATCCTGAGAGATTCGATCGGATAAGATATCGTAAAGAACGAGCCGGTCTATGTGGTCAGGAACCGGGCCAGGCGTCCCGCCCTTTCGGATGAGATTCGGCTCGTACACGTTTCCGAACGGCTGGTCGCTGATGAGAGCCGGCTTATCGAGAGCTTCCACGACTTGCCGAATAGGAAAAACCTTACTGACGTGCTGAGGCGCGATCACATCGATGTAGGGGTCGACTCGTCGCCACATATCCATGTTCAAAGTGGCCTCTTTGACATAGGACCCGAAAATCATATGGTTTTGGTCATACTTCCGGATGGCCTCATGCCCGAGACGATAGACCTGCTCGATGATCTCGCCCAGCAAGACTTGAGCATCATCAAACATTGCTTGAGCGCCCAGCTCGTCGGGCATTTGCGCGAGACTCATTTTGAGCAGCCGTATCCATTCTGGATAGACTAGAGATCCCGACTGCTTCAGCTGTCCGAAGGACCGAAACTCTGTGCCGTAAACTTTGTTCAAGGAATCGATATCACCCTGATAGCGGTCTTCCAACAGGCCCAGTAGGCGGGATCGCCCGGGACTGCCGATTCGCTCGATCGTAGAATTTATCCAGCCAACCTCTCGATCCCAAGATCCAAACCCGTAATAATAGCCCATTATCCACGGATTGTCCTTCAGCTTGGGCACGTATTTGGCGACGAGGTCATTGACGTATGTAATGTATTCATCACTGAATACGTCAGGCTGTTTTTCTCCTGGCTTTAACTCGACATTGTGTTTGATGAGCGGGATTGGAAACCCGTAAGGGATTTCGCTCTCCGCGAAAATGCGTTCCGCCAATTCCTTATCGACAAAACCCACTCGCATGCGCTCAGGACAATAGGGGCCACTCCACACGCAGTTGTACCCCAAGTCTCGCATCCGCTGAATGGTTCCTCGCAACCAGGCCTCCTGGTCGCCACCATAAGTGAAGGTGATAGCGCCCTGCATATAATCCGTAACCGGATGGGCCATCCCAATCCCCCAGAAGGCATTGCCCTCGGGTGTAACCAACCACCAACGCCCATCGATCTTTTCAGCGTGAAAGAAGCCGGTTTCCTTTCCATTGATATCGGTGAAGCCACCGTAGGTATCCAGCGACGCCGAGTGAGCAGCCGAGATCATCGATCCCCACAACAGGGCGGTAATCAGGGTAAATTCTATAAGAGACTTTTTGTTAATTAGTTGGATGGTTGGACATCTTAGAAGGTAGATGGGAAAAACGATAAATTCAAAGCAGTTAGGAGCATTGTCATTAATCCGCTTCCCTAATCAACTCAACCTTCTATGCGATGATATCATGCACGACGTGACCGTGAACATCAGTAAGACGGTAATCACGACCTTGGTGGCGATAGGTTAATCTTTCGTGATCAATCCCCAGGAGATGCAGGCAGGTGGCGTGGAAGTCGTGGACGTGAACTTCGTCCTCAGTGACGCCAAATCCAAATTCATCGGTGCTGCCGTAGGTGAAACCTTTTTTCACACCGCCTCCTGCCATCCAGATACTGAAGCACTCTTTGTGATGATCACGGCCCGGTGGTGTTAGCTCACCCGTTCCGGCATTATGTTCCTGTACCATGGGGGTCCGGCCAAACTCGCCACCCCAAATGATCAGCGTGTCATCCAGCATGCCCCGTTGTTTTAAATCGGTGATAAGTCCTGCACAGGCCTGATCGACGGCCTCGGCTTGTCGTGGCAACGCACCATAGATGTTGGCGTGGTGATCCCAGCCTTTGTTAAAAACCTGGACGAAACGAACCCCTCGCTCAACCAATCGCCGGGCAAGCAAACAGTTTTTAGCAAAGTCCCCTCCTTGGCCATCGTGATCGAGGCCATACATATTTAAGATGTGTTCCGGCTCTTCATTTAGACCGGCGAGTTCGGGAACTGAGGTTTGCATCCGGTAAGCCAGTTCATACTGGGCAATGCGCGTTTGGATTTCCGGATCCTGGTAATGATTGTAGGCGTGGTTGTTGAGTTGGCCGATGGTGTCGATCACATCACCTCTCTGTTCCATGGAAACCTTTTCCGGATTATCGAGATAGAAGAGTGGTTTTTCCCCCGTTCGAAATAGTACTCCCTGATGCTTGGATGGAAGAAAACCGCTGCCCCATCCTGCCGGCCCGGAATTGGGTGGTTTGTCTTTCAGCACAACATAGGATGGAAGATCCGAGTTTTCCGTTCCCAAGCCGTAGGATGTCCAGGCTCCAAAGGTCGGTCGACCAAAGCGACCGTGTCCGGTGTGCAAGAACATCTCTCCCGATCCGTGATTGATCTCGTTGGTTTTCATGCTACGGATCATCGTCAGCTCATCCGCAACGGTGGCCAGGTGAGGAAACAACTCCGACATGATCATACCCGACTCACCTCGGGGAGCAAAACTGTAGGGAGACTTGATGACTCCCGCATCCGGAGTGATGAAAGCAAATTTCTGGCCGCGCGTGATCTCGGGTGGGAGACTTTTACCAGCCCACTTATCCAGCTCGGGTTTAGGATCAAAAGTATCCATCTGGGACGGACCTCCCACCATATGCAGAAAGATTACACGTTTCGCTTTGGGAGTGTGGTGAGGAAGGCTGGACGTGTCCTTCGTAGCCTTGCCGAATGGGGATGCTGTGAGCTCCTTGCTCAGCAGATGAGATAGCGCAAGCGATCCAATTCCCAGCGTTCCTTGTTTCAGGAACTCTCGTCTTTTGATGCCTTGGATGTGTTTAGAAAAAACGTTCATGACTTTGAAAGGGTCTCGTCGAGATTCAGTATCACTTGGGCGACTGAGAACCAGGAGTTGTGTTTTTGATAGAGAGCGAGCAAAGCTGCTGTCTCGTCCTTTGAAGGTTTACGCGATACCGCTGCTCGGAATGCTGCGACTACTCTGCTCTCATTATCTCCAGGTTGAGTAACAATCCAATCTGCCAAGGTGTGCGCTGCCTCAACATATGAAGGATCATTGAGCAGATTGAGAGCCTGGACGGGGGTATTGGAGCGATCCCGATTGACGGTGCAGACGGATCGCTCAGAGCCATCGAAATTCAGAAACATGGGGTTGGGATTGCCGCGTCGCAAGAAAGTATAGAGTCCTCTGCGGTATCGATCTTCGCCCTCGGAGGTCGGATAGTGCGTAACATCTGCGGTGGAGATTTGATTCCACAGACCCTCCGGCTGAGGAGGATACACGCCAGGTCCGCCCATATTGTCTGACAGCAGACCGGAGATGGATAAGAGATTATCGCGAATTAGCTCAGCGGAAAGTCGGAAGCGTGGTCCCCGGGAAAGCCACACATTTTGCGGATCCTGTTGGATCTTTTCAGCCGAAGCAGCAGAGCTTTGTTGATAGGTAGATGACAGGACGATCGTTTTGATCATGTCCTTCACGGACCAGTCGTTCTTGACGAACTGAATCGCCAACCAGTCGAGCAATTGTGGATGACTTGGGAGCTCACCTTGCATACCGAAGTCTTCTGGTGTATTGACAATTCCACGACCAAAGATCTCCGCCCAGATGCGATTCACGACCACGCGGGGCGTCAGCGGATTATCCTCGTCGACCAGCCATTGGGCCAGGCCCAGTCGATTCGGTGGTAGATCGGGATCCAAGGGATGCAGGCTTTCCAGAACACCGGTTTCAACCGGATCACCTGGCGCGGTGTAGTCCCCTCTCATCATGATGTGGGTTTGGGATGGCTCCATGGAATCCTGCATCACCATGGAAGCGGTCTGGAGCTCGGTCAATTGCACGCGAAGATCTGCTACTCGCTTTTCAAGCAAGGCTTTTTCCGAGGAGGTTACACCCCGCACTTGATCGAGCATGATGTAGTGACCTTCGTAGGGACCACTCCCGTAGGCCGTGATCTGAATTTTATCAATACGTGTCCAATCCACCGCTGCGGTGGACCACTCAGGCTTCTTGAAATCTGCCAGGGGAGCTACGACCTTGATCCAGGTTTCGGGCTCAGATTCCATGGTGGAAAACCCGAAGACACTCGCCTGTCTTCTGCCCGAATGAACCTGAAGGTTAAACTGACTGACCATGTCGGTATTGATCCAGAAAGAGATTTCGCTGTTGCCGGACAGATCACTGCTGGGAATGGGAAAGCCGGTTCCAAAGAAGCCTTTGGTTTCCGTTACTGGTTCCGCCACAATTTTGCCTGCAAACGCTCCTCCACCTTCCGGCACATACTCTACCACCGAGGTAGTGGCTGGTCTTGTTGCAATGTGCTTTTTAAAAGGGTCGGTTCCTTCAAAGTTCAATAGAACCACTTCTTCACTCACGACCAGGCTTGAGTCTTCTTCACTCCGTTCCACTAAAGCCGCTATTCGCTCTTCTACTAAGGCGATTTCTCGTTCGAGCTCTTGTCCCTTTTGCTCGTCCGCCTCATTTGCATATACAAGCACATCTCTTCCGATGAAATGCTTGCGAAACATGCCATCACCTTGTTGATCGAATTCGCGAATGGCCTTATTGAAAAAGGCGTAGAGTTCGTAGTATTCCTTCTGAGAAATGTCATCGAACTTGTGATCGTGGCATTGAGCGCACTCTAGAGTCAGACCTAGCCAGACTGCCCCGGTGGTAGCCACTCTGTCATGCAACACATTGGCGCGCACTTCAGGAACCTTTGTGCCTCCCGAAAAGTTTACGGGCACATTTCGATTAAATCCGGTCGCGATCAACTGACTACTCGTTGGCTCCGGCAGCAGATCGCCCGCCAGTTGCTCAATAGTAAACTGGTCAAATGGCATGTCCGCATTCAAGGCATCCACCACCCAGTCACGATAGGGCCACATGGTCCGCAGGTCATCGTGCTGGTAGCCATTGGAATCCGCGTAACGAGCCAGGTCCAACCAACCGCTGGCCCATTTCTCTCCGAAACGAGGTGACTTCAGCAATCGGTCAACGTGCGCCTCAAAATTCCTTTTCGTTGGTTTCTTTTCAAAGGCCTCGACTTCCTCCACCGAGGGCGGGAGACCTATAAGGTCAAGATAGAGGCGTCGCAGCAAAACCGCTGGGTCTGCCTTGGGTGCTGGTTTGAGGCCCAGCTCTTCCATGCGACTCAGGACATAGTAATCCAGATGACTACTAGTCCACCTGCGGGTTTTCACTCTGGGACGTTTCGCTAACTTCGGATCCTGATACGACCAATGCGCTTCGTATTCGGCTCCATCCTCGATCCAGGCTCGTAGATGGGCAATTTCCTGCTCACTCAAGGGATCACCCTTTGGAGGCATACGCAAATCAGGATCATCTGACATTACCACATCCAGGATCCAGCTCTCGTCGGGATTACCTGGCACAAAGATATCGGCTCGAATCGCACTCTCACGTTGATCGAGTCTGAATTCCGCCTCGCGCGTTTCACGATCCGGTCCATGACACTTGAAGCACTTACCTGACAGAATCGGACGGATATCACGACTGAAGCTGACAGAGTCCGATTGAGCATGAAGCGAGGAAACACCCAGTAGCAACAGGAAAACCCGAAGCTTCTGAACCAAACGTGTTGCGATAGGTTGTGTCATTAAAATTCCCCTACAGCTTCTTAATTTGGATGTTTCTCCAGCGACAGACCGCACCGGGGGCCCAACGCTCCCGACTATTGGGACTGTCATGAACTTCGAGGGCTATATGCCCCTTGCTTCCGAGTCGCTCTTTCAGAAACTCCGGATCAAATCCATCGATATGGTCTCCCAGTTTGGCCGTATCAAATTTTGCAATAGGTACCCCATTGATCCAGGTTTCGATAACCGGTATCTTTCCTACACAACGTACACGTATGGTATTCCAGTCATCCAGTTTCCATGCTTTAAGAAAGTCTTCTATCGGGGCCGCGTATTCCGGCTTGAATTGCGGTCTATCCAGATGTCCTTCCCGGAGGTTGGTGACTTTATAGTTCGCTTGTTCGTCTCCGTTGATCACGAAGGGGAATGCACGAAATCCCCAAAGACCATTTCCAAAAATGCCTCCCATGGCTCCGTTCGGGCGGTAATCGAGCAATATCTGAAATCCAATGGTTCCAACTTCATGGGCCCGAATCATAATTCCGGTATCGGTTGGAAAGTCCGGCCGGGCTTCGAAAGTCAGGTCGAAGTCTCCATACTTCTTATCAGACATTAGGTAGGCACCCAGAACCGTTCCTGGAACCTGGCCACCGGTAATCGCTCCATCCTCAACTTTCCACACTCCGAGGTTGTAGACTTTGGAACGCATGTAGGCTTCAGGGTGCTCCCGGTGATGCTGGACGACAGCATCCTTTAATCTGCCGGATGGAATCTTGTCGAATTCCTCCGTTCTGGGAGCGTAGAGGCGTGGAATGGCGTGCCAGCCATCCAGGGTCTTGCCATCGAACAGGGAGATGGTCTCCGGCTTTTTGGAACAAGCAGTGAGCGATAACAAAGCCGCCAAACCGAATATCGATAATGGCTTAATGAAATGTGGAATCAGCATTAGAGTTCTTTGATAAAAATGTTTTTCCAACGTACCTGAGCCCCCGGCCACCAGCGTTCCTGGCCTTGAGGATCCCTACGACCATTGTTGTGGACTTCCAGAGAGATGTGGCCCCTGCCACCGGTCATTTTCGCGATGGCTTCCGCATCATAATTCGGCCATTCGATTTCGGCCAAATCCAGCACGGCGATCTTGAGTCCGTTTACCCAAGTTGTCACGGTCGGAATGCGGCCTTCGCAACGCACCTTAAAGGTGTTGAATTCTCCGACTTTCCAAACCTTCAGAAATTCCTCTACGTCCACGGCATACTTGAGAATGGCCCGAGTCTGGTCACGGAGTTCTGCACGACCTTTATTCGGATCCGCTGAAATGACCCGAATCGGAACGCTGTCCTCATCCACAATGGCATCGATGGCAAAGGACATGCCATGGATACCGGCCAGACCATTTCCGTAAAATCCTCCAATCCCACCTTGAGGACGAAAGTCACATAAAACCTGAAGTCCGGGACTCCCGCCCGGCGCTGTGCGAATTAGGAAACCAGTGTCGGTTCTCCAGTCGGGTTTCATATCGATCAATAACTCGAAATCGTCGAACGTTTCCTCCGAAACCAGATAGGCCCCCACCCCACTGGCCGGCGGATCCTGCTCTCCCACAATGGCACCGTCGACCGCGGTCCACTTGCCGACGTTTTTGCGAGCGTTTTTTATCCATTCCCCATTGGGATCCACGTTAAAGGGAGCCCCAGGATACTTTGGAACGGGGAGCCGAGGCATCTTTTTCCAGCCATCCAGCGTTTTGCCGTCAAACAGGCTCCGGAATCCTTCCGGCGGCGTGTCATCGGGTGATTTGTGGTGATTGGCCGAGGCAGAGGAGAACACGCATACGGTCAACATCGTAGCCACAAATGGAAGCGCTCTTGAGAACAGGGTGCACGTAGATATAATGGAAGACATGTAAGCACTATATATAATAATGGCCGGAAATACTATCACACGATCGAGTGATTTGAAAGGAGGCTACACAATATCTTCCCGGATGGCTTTGGCCACCGCGGCAGTATTAGTTTTCACATGTAGTTTGTCGTAAATGCTACGGATGTGAGAATTCACCGTATGTAGACTGATGTCCAACTGGTCGGCGATTTCCTTTTTAATCAGGCCATCGACCATAATGGCGAAAGGACGTCCACCATCGAGCCGTGCGAAATCCGAGCCTTTGATCTGGGAGACTACCAGCTCTCTTGATAATCCCACGGATTCGGCAATTCCAGCTGCTACATCGAAGGGCGAGAACTCTTCACCTGTCATGTAGATACGTGATTGTGTACCATTGCCTGTTCTCGAATTGTAAAATGCTGCCTGGAGAGCCATGTCAGAGGAACAAAGGACGGTGATGTTCTCCGCAGGGGAAACAACCAATCCACCCGCTCTTGAGTTTGCAGTCTTATCCCAAATCATGACCGAGGTTATCAGATCCTCTCCGGATATGACCTTCAGAGGATCGGTTGCGTGGTCGGACCGATTAAGAATCCATTTTGCAACATGAGCACCCTGCCCACCATGAGCGAGCACTCGTAGTTTGTTCTCATAGGAAGGAACTTGGGCGTTCAGTGGAAATGGAACTGTGATCGTTGGGATGTAGGGAATCTCGTGGTTTACAAGTATGGTAAACGTCCCATCGCCGTTATCGTAGGCGGCTGTTCCGTCAGCAGAACCCGTGTGGAAGTAACCGTCGAACATCGGTTCGCCATCCGCAGCGGTCACAATCGAATAAAAATCGATGTCAGAATTCTCTGCGGTGGGAACCACAAATGGGGCCAGGTTCGTTCCCGGACCAGTTATTTGATCCGCAAAACAGATCTCAAGGTTGAAGATTGTTATTAGGAATGAGGAGAGTCCAATAACTAGTTTATTCATAGTACCAGGTCATTGGGAATCAGCACATCAGTCAAACTTAGAATAAGTGATATTTATGAAATATAGTTTCGGAATTCCATTAGGTTATCACCTCAACTAGAGGCGAAACTATGACTGCTCTGGTCCAAGCAAAATCCTTTACGGTCGCAATCGAGGATAAACTGATGACTCGAAGGTCGAGAGCTTATTCTGTTGGGCAAATACTCTCTTAATGGTTTACCGGTGAATTCGCAGCTGAGACTCCACAGAGCAAACAAAGGCTTAAGCCCCAAAGGCCATTCCTCTAGTTTTTATAGTAAAACGATATTTGCATAGCCTCCCTGAAGCCTTGGATAAAGGATTCTAAAAGCTATTCCATGAAAGCGCTTCTTTTTTCCTTAACCCTGCTATCCGTCCTCTTGCCAAGTGGACTTTCAGCAGCGAAATCCCATTTTGACGGACGCTGGCAACTGGTTCCAGACCGAAGCTCCGCTCTCGATGGTTATACCAACATGCATCTAGTCCTCAAAACGAATGGGGAAACCGTGGATATAACGCACGATATGCGTTGGCGAACCACTAGGGTCGTGGAAACGAATTCGGTAAACACGCGCAAAGTAGTCAAAATCCCCATTTTTTTCCGAATCGAGCAGCGGCACATGGCCGTCTACCCTCCTAAGGATTCGGAAACGCCCGTTTCAGCAGAATGGCTAGACGAAGGTCGAACCCTGAGAGTCGAAGCCCTGGTTCCTGTAGAAGTGTCTCAAGGGGATGCCTCGATACGTATCTATAGTGAATACCGGATTGGAGTCGGCGGAGACACACTCACGCTGATCGAACTTCATTCAACACGGAACAACCCGCTTGTTTATCGGTTTACCAAACTTCCGGAAGGAGACAGCTCACGCCCATAGTGATCATGAAAGCTTTTCTAAGAACTTCACTTCTTTCTGTTTTAACTCTCACGACGCTGTGGGCCTGCTCACAGGCTGAGCCATCTAAGGATGCTTATGTCATGCGTTTCGATGGCGACTGGAACACGGCAGGTGGCATGCCCGAAAAAGCCATGCTTGTGAGTCTTCAGGGCTTGGCCAATCGTGACGAGGCTCGCCTCTACATCGTTCATCCACCCGACTTCCAATGGGAGATTACAGAACCCCTCTACGATTTCTACAAACGGAAGCATGGCATCCGATTCGAAGAAGTAGCCACAGCCGATGAAGCTTTGGGTCTTTTCAAGAAGTACGCCAAAGGCTACGTGGTCTGGGACAAGGACATTGGAACGACCTCCAACGTAGCTTTCACCATTGCCGGTCTCGAAGACGCAGTAGTGGTCACCGAGGACTTAATTCCTTTAGTGAAAAAACATGGGCTAAAGCTCATCGACGATCTACGAGGCCGCTACACCGGTCAGACGCATGCGGAAATCTATGCCGATGCCATCGAGCGCTATTGGGATCAATGCAACCGGGATAAAATTTTGCTTATGGGTGGTCATCGCGGCCGCGTCATGCAACCGGCCATGGCCGATTGGGGGATTCGCGAAAAGATGTTCTTTCATGAACTGTCGGCTGACCCGGAAGAAGCCGACGAAGTGGCCCTCAATCGAAAATTACTTGAGGACCTAAACGTCGGAGCCACCGTCTTCGGATGGCATCCTTATGGAACGGATACTGAGGAGCAGTCTACCATGCTCCTTTCGAGCTACGGCCACAAAATGGAAGGACTGCACAATCTTCCAAATCTGAGCTACAACTGTCAGTTTGAGTTCACCAAAGGCTTTAAGTTCACCAACAACCACCATGTCGATCTCGATGCAAAACTGGAGGCGGAGCAGAAGGTCTACATGTCCTTTGTTCAATCTGACAGCATCGGCATTGGCGTTTGGACCAAACCAGGACGTGGAAAGCTTCCCTTTGCCTGGCAGGTGACCATGAACTGGACCAAGTTCTCCCCTGCGGCTCTCGAGTATTTCCATGAATCAGCGACTCCCAACGACTACTTCATCGGCGGATTATCCGGCCCCGGCTACATGTATCCGAACAACATCCCCAAAGATCGCTTCCCGGTCCTCATGAATGAAGCCAAGGAAATGATGGAGATTCTCGATGAACATGTCATGGAGATCATGGATAACTCCGTCGCTGATGGAAATGTAGGAACGGTCGATCTGTGGGAAGAAACGGTTGATGCTTACTACAAGGCATTCCCTGATGTCATTGGATTCATCAATGGTTATGGCCCAGCACGCACACGGGACCTGCGAGGAGATCAGCCCATGATTTCCTACGATTACTATATCGATCCTAAGCGCCCGCGCGAGGAAGTCACTGCGGACCTCAATGAGCTCATCGCTCTCAATAGCAACCTGCCCTATTTCTTGCTCGTCCACGTGCGAGAGTCAAACGATGTCAACAGCCTGGTCACCGTGGTTGAAAACCTGGAAGGCCCAGTCGAAGTGGTCGCCCTCGACAAATTTCTCAAGCTGGCAGCCAGTAACAAAACCTACGTCACGCGTTACCGTCAGGAAGATGATCCGGTACACTTTAAAGGCTATTAAGTTTAGTAGTATCTATTAGTTCGTTCTAGTTGTAGTTGTGGCGCCCTCTTCTTTTAGAGAGCGTCATGTTTTAAAGACCCCGGGACGGATAAGAACGGGATTGGCAATTCATTTTATTGGTAGGACAAGAGCGTCCCGCTCTGCCGCCATAGCCTGCACAAATACACGGCAGAGCGAGGACGCTGTGAATGGCACTACCTTAAGGCACATTTCGATGAATTCGTGGGCCGTTTACATTCCAATGGGGTCAAACCTTGAATCGGTTGACTTCGCAAGCTTCGTCAAGATTACAAGGAATGACCCCAACGCCGGTTTCGTATTAAATGATCTTCATAAAATACGCTTAAGGTAGTGCCATTCAGAACGCTCTTGCCCTACCCTTTTTTAACGTGCCAATACCTGATCCGATATCGTCAACGTATTGAAATCAAGGGTACGCTCCAGGCGCCCATGAGTGATGGTTAATTTCCGGGAGCCTTTCTCCGCGTTCAGATACGGTCCCTCGAATAATTTCCACTTCGAATAATCGATACGTTTCCCATTCACCGAAGGCGTTTTTCCAAACTCGAATACCAACTGCTTTCCACGGAGGGTTCTGAAGGTCACTTTTGGAGACGAATTGAGTCGCACTTCAAGTGGGAGCTCACGAATGGTCTGCTTGAAGTGATCAAAGCTCTTGAACTCAGATACTGAAGCGGCCTGAACGATCGTGCCATTTTTAAGATGCGGACTGACCAGGACCTGGCTACCGCTTTCAACTCGCTCATAGCGATAACCATTTCCAAGATTTGGAAGACGTGCGTACGACATATGCGCCTCCCAGCGATAAGGCGCCATTGGATAGTAGGCTAAATAAGTATCTCCTCCCTCAGCAAAAATCCAACCCGACGCATCTTCGGTCATATGCTTAAGATCCTTTGAGAAAAATCCGTTCACTTGTTCAAAACGCGTTCCTTTGGGAATATCGTAGAGCGCAATGATCGTATCCTCGACCTGAACAACCTGCTCGTAAGGTGAACAGCCTAACAACTTATCTGCCACATCATAGGAGGGTTTTCCTTCCGCGGCCACAGCGGTGACCATGGTATCGGGACGCACATTGAAGTAAGTCTGCATGCCTTTTGAGGCTGAGTATGGGTGAACTGAAAACATCGTCGGATGAATGCCACGCGGATCTGGCGTTGCCCAGGTCACATCCCACACGTGAGTTTGAATAGGATCGGCCATACCACCTTGGTAGGAACCAACCGCATAGTCATCGGTGATATAGGTTGTTTTGTAGACCGGCATTTTTCCTACATCGCTGTAACGCCATTTGTGGCGAGAACGCTTGAGATCACGCTGCTCAAACGGCCCTTCACGATCCATAGCTATTCGGTAGATGACCTCGGGAACTTCGTAGTTCTTTGCCACGAGTGAATAATAGTTGCCCCAACTGAATCCTCGTATGGGCGGCGTATTGCCGAAATTGAGCCAGGAAAATACAGACGCCAGGCTGTTCCATCGTTCTACAATTGCTCTGTCATCTGAACGGGCATTGGGGCCACGAAGAATTCCATTCAAGGTATTGGCGGCGAGACCGGCATACAACCAATCCAAAACCATCTCTCCACGAATACGCATTTCCGGATCTTCTGCCCAGGAAAACAAAAAGAGCATGGGGATCGAATATTCAGCCATGTAGTTGGTGGGGTTAAATTCTCCCTGACCAATGGTCGTCATGATATCCATCCAATCGATAAGATACTCCCGTGACTCCTCCAGGTTCTCCTGCGAACTCTTTCCAGTATACCAGGTCTCACCCGGCTCATCCGCATACAGCTCGGATACAAGATAAAGCATGGTGTAATACATGGCGAAATGGTTTTCGGTGTCACCACGTAGTTGATAAGCTGAACGCCAAGTCTCTCGTATGGCTGCGTGAGCCTCATCGCTAAGCAATTCCTTTCCAGTAAAAGTAACGGCCACCAAAGGAAGCATCCAAAACGGCCCTGAGCCGGGTGTCTCCATTATTTCAATGACCCGTGCCGAGCATTCCTCCAACTTCCGCCCCAACAGCAAATTCGCAGATACCGAGGATAGATCCATTTTCTCAGAATCACCCCGTTCAACCACATTGGCCCGCCACTCGATCACTTCGTTTACACGATCCAGGTATTCGGACCTGCGTTGAGCAGCATCCTCAATCACTTCCAAACTCGGGTGCGGTCCTTCGTAGGATCTTTGAGAGAATAAAGACGTAGCAAACCATCCGATCAGGAATATCACTGTAGAGAAGACTTTTATTTTACTTAGCATCGTTTGCTCCCCCTTTCTTCAGAAACACAAAGCTATTAATGGCCGACCCCTCCAAGCCTTCCCTTTGCCAAGTCCGCCCGAAGTCGCCCGAAGCGTATAAAGCATTCTGATACACACTAGCATAGAGACGCCCTGTATCAGGGTGAACTCCTACCCGCCACACACGATGTGGATCCGGCAACCCTTCATTTCGATAGGTCCAGCTACCTCCACGATCTTCCGAAGTCATCATTCCATAGGTATAACTTCCGATCGCCAATCGTTTGGGGTCCGTGGCATCAAAAGTAATATTGTAGAGAGCGGCATCGCCAGGAACATCGGGAAATTGTTTCCAGGTTTTCCCCCCATCGATGGAAGCCCATGCCGCATCCCCTTGAGTCACGGCAGCCCAGGTATCGGGATTGTGGGGTGACTGTTGCAGGTCATTGACCGTTTCCTTCGTTTTCAAAACCCGACGCCAGGATTTACCTCCATTCGTAGTCATATAAATCCCCGATTCACAACCCGCCAGAATGCGCCCCTCGCGTGAACGATCTGTTTCAATGGTCTGGGTGTACTTTCCACGATCGGGAAGGCCCTTCTCAATGGGCGACCATGTCATACCTTGATCAAATGAAGCAGCAATTCCGCCAGGATGGGCCAGATACACAGTGTCTGGATTAAAGGGATCTACGCAGATGTCCTTTGGCTCAGTAATGTCCCAGCTGGTTAAGATGCGCCAATTCTCACCTCCGTCCAATGTCCGCAGGGCTCCATTTAGAGCGGCTGTATAAAATACATTGTGATCGCGCGGATCAAAGGACACCTGAAAAATACTCGGATCATTAATGCCTACATGCTGCCACTCACCCGACTCAGTTTGAAGATGAATGCCACTGGTGGTGACAATCTTCGAACCGATTACGTAGTTTTTGTTTACGGCAGCACAAACATAGAAGTCGTGATTGGCAGTCTGAGCAACTGCCTTCGCACACAAGGCTCCACAGGCTAGTAAGATAATTAGAAATGGGATGGGTCTCATAGTGAAAGAAGAACCGCTTGATCTTCAAAGCTTCTCTAGTAGGAGTAAAGCGTTCACTGTTTCGATTTGAGATATACCGTAAAATGTATGGACTTTGGACGACTGAACCAAACTCGGCAGATTTTACTCACAGAACATCGACGGCATCGCGAGGACCAGCCGCCGCCAATTCGCTGTGACAGGGCACGCGCGATTGCCCTACCACAATCGACACTAAAGGTAGGGCCACTGCATCCCTGCAGTGCCGTAATCAATATAATTAGCATATGAAGACCCAAGCTGTCGTATTTACTGGCCCCAACCAAGTTTCCTTCCAAGAGGTCAATTGCCCTGAACCAGGCACTGGAGATATCGTGGTCAATATCACCCACTCCTGGATCAGCAATGGAACCGAAGGATCTTATCTACGTGGAGAACGAATTGAGGGGGACACACCTTGGAGACCTGGCGACCCAACTCCCTTCCCTGTCGCAGCTGGTTATCAGAAAGTTGGAATTGTCGATTGGGTCGGGTCCGAAGTAAACGACCTGGTTCCAGGAGACTCCGTTTTTGTATCCGTCAGCAAAATCGACAACATGTTTGAACCACGCGGCGGCCATATTTCCCCTTCTGTTTCCGGAAGAGGCGCAGCCATAAAGATTCCCCCGGGACTGGATCCGGTCGCTTATTCAGGCTTGGTTTTAACGCAAGTAGGTTACAACTGTGGTGAGCGACCACGCATCCAAGCAGGAGAACCAGCAGTGGTGGTAGGAGATGGACTCGTAGGTCAATGGGCTGGCCAGATGTTGGCCTCCCGAGGAGCAGAAGTCATTATGATTGGTCGCCACGAAGATCGGCTTGCTCACTTCAAACAAGGCGAAACGATGCTAGAAAATCAAGGCGGCTGGGTGGAAGCCATCAAAGAGAGATTTCCAGACGGTATCCAAGTAGGCGTCGATACAGTAGGTTCATTAGTAGTGATGGATCAACTACGGGATAGCATGCGACGGTTCGCGCACCTGGTGTCAGCGGGTTTCTACGGTACCGAGGATTGCATGGCGCTGCAGCCCCCCCGTTACAAAGAACTTTCCATCGACCTGGTCTCAGGAGCTACTCCTGATCGCCTGGAGCAAACCATGGACTTGGTCGCCAAGGGCACCCTGGAAACACTGCCACTCATTACGCACCGGTTTCCCGTTGCTGAGGCGGCAAAAGCCTGGAAACTCATTGAAACAAAAAGCGAACCGGTTATGGGGGTAGTTCTGGAGTGGTAATGAAAGCGATACAATACATTGAAAAAGGCCGACCCGAAATCGTCGAACTGCCCATCCCTGAGCCAGGCGAAGGGCAAGTTCTCTTAAAGATAGAAGGCATTGCAACCTGTCCGCACTGGGACCTCCATATAATGGATGGCATTTCCATGGTTCCGGGAGGTACGGTTGAATACCCATACACACCCGGACAACCCGGGCACGAAGCTATGGGCGAAGTGGTTGCCGCAGGACCGAACTCAGAACCATTTACCATCGGTATGAAAGCTGCCCTTTGGCAGGACCAAGCGGGAGCTCCACAAGGATGTTATGCGGAATACGTCGTCGCAGATATTGGGAACCTGTTGGAGATACCAGCGAGTTTAGCACCTGAAGAAATCGCATCCCTGGAGTTGGCGATGTGCATCCAGGTTTCGTTCGATCAGATCCTAAACGTGAAGGCCATTGAAGGTACTCGCTTTGCGGTAGCCGGATTAGGGCCAGCCGGATTATTGGCAGTTCAACTGGCCAAGACCTACGGAGCGAGAGAAGTGATAGCGTTTGATCCCACCGCATCCCGACGTGAACTAGCAAGCAGCCTGGGCGCCGATCGTGTTCTGGACCCAACTAACGAAGAAGCTTTTCCGCACAATCGGTTTAGCCCAGAGGCGATTGATTTGGCCGTGGATTGCACGGGCCTCAAGATTTCGGTCGAATACCTCATGCATCGGACGGTGGACGTAGTCGCATTGTTCGGTGTCCTTCGCGACAATGTAGATTTTGGTTTCACCCATTGGTGCCGCGGACTTCACCTGGTTGGCTACGGAGCTCACAATCGAGCTGCGGCAAGGACTGCCCTAGCTCATATAGTGGAAGGCCGTCTACGACTCGATCCTCTGATAACCGCCACACTTCCGCTGGAGCGATATGCCGAAGGGGTAGAGATGCTGAGGAATCAAGAAGCGATTAAGGTCTGCTATACGCCATAGGCAGGAACCCTACTACGAAATGCGCAAAAGGACGCGAAAGCGGTTCTCCAATAAATTAGAATAACGAGTTTCTCTGGCCCCTCTTAGAACCTAATTAAAGTTAATATTGAACAGAAGGCAACGGAGGTAACAGAGATTTTGAGTGCAGACATTCTTCGCTCCCTTTGTTTGCTTCTGTTCAAGATTGGTAGAGCGGCGGAGCGAGACGCTCTTGCCCTACCTTTTAGTGCGTATAAATCGCAAAGGACCCCGAAGAAAGAATCACTCCCTACACGACAAGCTATAAGCTTGAGGCATTGACTTTAAAACCGTTCTACCGTTTCAAAGTTATTCGATCAGATCCTTAACTCAAGAAGGTCACATTACTACCACTACCCTATGAGCATACCAAAACTACCCCGTCGCTTATTTATAAAACTGCTAGGCCTGGCGTCCCTACCCTTCGCCTGGGCACGGACCAGCAATGCGCAGAATAATTCATCTGCTACCTCTTCTTCGAGCACTTTCAAAAGCAATTGGCAGCGAACAAAAGACAGGACCTTCCTGGGAGAGTCCTTCTGGGCGAATCCCATGGAAGATTGGAGCGTTTCCAATGGAGCCGCTGAAACTAGAACCGGTGGTGGTGACCGCAATATACAACTCATCACGCACCAACTGGAAAATACGAGTGGCAGTTTGGAAATGTCTGTTCACGTCCAACGCGTTGAAGGCGGAAAGAAAGACGGGGGCGCCGGTTTCCGAGTGGGCCGAAAAAGCGAGCTCAATGAGTACCGCTCCAATAGTTTTTCTAACGGTGGCGTGGATGCAGGAGTCATCAACGGCCAACTTACACTGGGAAAAGCAAGCAAGGCTGTTCGCGTTGATCCTTCCGCCGGCTATCTGCTTCATCTAAAAGGTGAATCGCAAAGCAATGACTACAAGCTGACTCTAAGCGTTTCCACTGCACAAGGCTCACAGATCGCTAGTCTCTCCACATCGGTTGAACAAAATGCCGTACTTGGCAATGTGTCTCTGGTCAGTAATTTCGATGCAAAGCTGAAAAATGAACAAGGAGCTCGCTATGCCTTCAAGCACTGGGATGTTTCCGGCGATGCATTCACCGTTCGTTCAGAACGCAAGTTTGGTCCGATCCTTTGGTCGATGTACTCACTTAGCGATTCTCGGAGTGACGAAGGATTTGTCCTAAAACTGAGTGCGCTTTCAGGTCCGTTGGGACCAGACAGCAACCAGGAGGTAGAATTGCAGATTCAAAAGAATGGTCACTGGACAACTATAAGCACGGCCAGCTTCGACGAAGATGCCTGGACCGCAATCTTCCGCATTCCTAACTGGAATGAAAAAGAGGAAACAGCTTTCCAATTGGTTTACCGTGAAGATCACTCAGATGGCTCCACTAGTGATCATATTCGTTCTGGCATAATTAAAGCCAACCCTGAAGACAGACCGCTTCGCCTGGGTGCACTTACCTGCCAAAAGGACTATGGGTTCCCCTACGAACCTGTGGCCAACAACTTGGTTAATCTCGATCCTGACCTACTCTACTTTTCCGGAGACCAACTTTATGAGAACCACGGAGGATATGGACTGATTCGCAACCCGGCTGGATTGGCCATTCACAACTATCTCCGTAAGTTTTATATGTTCGGGTGGGCGTTTGGAGAATCCATGCGTGATCGCCCCACACTATGCATTCCTGACGATCATGATGTCTTTCATGGAAACATCTGGGGCGAAGGTGGCGCAGCCATGAAGAATACCGCTGGTGGGACTTCCAGCAAAGGCGGTTATATTGAACCCGCTCGTATGGTAAATGCCGTTCACCGTACTAACGCCGGGCATCATCCTGACTATTTTGACCCGACTCCAGTCAAACAGGACATCAGTGTCTACTACGGAGATATGGTCTACGGCAATGTGAGCTTCGCCATTCTGGGAGATCGGCAATTCAAGAATGGTCCTGAGAATGTGGATACCGGCCCTGGTCGCGCTGATCATGTCCCGGATCCAGACTTTGATACATCAACCCTAGACAAACCCGGGCTTAAACTCCTTGGAGATCGCCAGGAAGCCTTTCTCAAACATTGGACCAAGGATTGGCGCGGTCATGAAATGAAAGTCCTACTCAGCCAAACCGTGTTCGCTGGCATGGCTACGCATCATGGAAAAGTTAATAACTATCTCAAAGCCGATCTCGATAGTGGTGGTTGGCCACAGACAGCACGAAACAATGCGATAAATATTTTGCGCGAAGCGATGCCCTTACACGTGAATGGTGATCAACACCTAACATCCTTAGTTCAATACGGCGTCGACAATCAGCGAGACAGCAACTGGTCCTTTTGCGTACCCGCCATCTCCGCAGGTTATCCTCGTTGGTGGCGACCCGACGAACTTGGTATGCCGCACAAGAATCGTCCCCGTCATGATAATCCCAATACGGGTGAAATGAATGACGGACTAGGCAATAAAGTTTACGTCTACGCCGTGGGTAATCCGGAAGTTGGTAAAAAGAAAAACCGTTACGAGCTTGCCCACCAAAAAGCCAGTGGCTTTGGGCTTGTCACCATCGATACCGAGGCTCGCACCTACCATCTGGATTGCTTCAAGTTCATGGTCGATGCCACCGATAGCATAGCGTCCAATCAATATCCAGGCTGGCCCGTGACGATTCACCAGAAAGAGAATCGAGGAGAAAATCGATTAAGTTAGATCGACTAAGGAAGCTTAGGCGGAATGGGTTGAGCACTTGCACTCTCTGGATCGAATGAGGCATTCGTGACCAAATCCGCAGGTCCTACGCTCAAGGTTCCATCGGTCTTCACTTGAGCACGTAAGCCTCCTCGGCCACGCAACGCCCTGGTGGCGCCATCCCCAAACACTCGATTCATAGCCGGACAGGGGGCACAATGAATCGTACCCAGGAATCGTATACCATCTATTTCAAAAGGAACTCCGTAGAGAGCCTTCAGATCAACACCGGACACAATAACGTTTCTTCTCGTGAGCTCAGGGCCCATGGCCTCTGACAATCCAAGTATATCCCTCACTTCATCCCAAACCTCCTGACTAAAGAAAGTCACGTGCCCATTGTAGTCCGGGCGGTGCCGACAAAAGCGATCACCTTCGATACCGGAGCCCGCAATCACATTCACACTCGTTCTTGAGATCAGGTCCGCTCCACTTACATCCCTACCACTTACATCCCTACCACTTGCGCCGAATACTCGATGCTCAGGAGCAATGACCAAACCATGAATTTCGATAGGATAGCGACTCATGTAATAAAGGTTATGAAATTAGTTACATGAGACAAGATCATCGTGAAAATCAGTCGAGGATTTGAGAGAGCAATCACTTAAAGTTAGACTTCCCCAAATCCTCTCCCAGAATAAAAGCCAAGTACCACGATATTCATTATGAAATCCTTAAGACTCATACTCGGGCTCGGCATTCTTTTTTCAGGCCTCTCCTTTCAGCAAACCCTATTAGCCAATACTGCCATCGAACCCGTTCCGCGCCTAACACACTATTGGAAGAACCGTGATGACCTGGGCTGGATGGAGCGTCACGGCAAGATCCTGGTGAAAATCCAAAAGAACCCAGTAGATCTAGTCTTTCTGGGTGATTCCATTACCCATGGATTTGATAACCCAAAAACCGGCAATGCGGTTTGGAAACGGGACTTCGCACAATGGAATCCAGTTAACATGGGTTTTGGTGGCGACAAGACCGAGCATGTTTTGTGGCGCATCGATCATGGGGCACTTGATGGCATTGCTCCAAAAGTAGCCGTAGTTATGATAGGCACCAATAACTGGAGCGCTAATAAACCGGCTGAGATTGCAGAAGGCGTGATTGCCGTGTGCGATGCGATTCACAACAAACTGCCACAGACCAAGATTCTGCTTCTGGCCGTCTTTCCTCGCAACAATCCGGGTGAAGAGAAACGCGCTATTGTCGACAATACCAATGCGGTCTTGGAAAACCATAAGTTCCCCGAATGGGTGACCTACCTCGATATCGGACCGGCCTTTCTGGATGAGAAAGGAATACTAAGCAGGGACATCATGCCCGACTTATTGCACCCCAACGCGCATGGCTACGACCTATGGTCTGAGGCAATGCTGCCGACCCTTAGCGGTTTGATGGAAGAATAAGCAGATATTTAAGATCCACTCACTACACCGATATTAAAACATCGGCACTACGCGCCTGGATGACTTCGTCAACAAGATGGAGCAAAGCTCCAACAAGATTCGGTTGAGTTTCCACATGATTTGAAATATCTACAATTCATGGAAACTAAAACAACATCCCAAACAATCAAAGCAGCCTACGAAGTTCATAACGAACTTGGTCATGGTTTTCTCGAACAAGTCTATTAAACAGCGCTAAAACTCGTAATGGATGAAATGGGTCTCGATAGCAAAAGAGAACAAAAAGTTGAAGTGCTGTTTAGAAACCACCCAATTGGTCACTACTTCGCCGACATTGTCGTTTCTGACGAAATAGTTATCGAACTCAAGGCGACTAAAGAATTGCATCCAAATAATTCCACTCAACTCATCAACTATCTAAAGGCTGGACGATTCAAACAAGGACTTCTAATAAACTTCGGATCTCCTAAGCTAGAGATCAAACGTCTCTATTCAGACTAATTCCTGTTAGAACGTAGTTCTAGCCTGTTGCTGCGAAGCAGTATCAAGCGCAGCGTTGTTGATCTCATTCACAAACTGGTAACGATTTTATTGTTAGACATTCCCGATTGGATATTCCATTAGTTCCAAACAATACCCTTCTACCCTAAGTATGTTCAGATCCCTATTATTTATCAGTGCATTGCTGAGCGCCTGTGCCACATACGCTCATGCTGCTTCCTCGTCATTAGATGAAGCTAAGATCAACGGTGCACTCCGATCGAGTTATCGAAACAAGACTATTCCAGTCGCATCTAGCAACGTGCCTGAAGCCAACCTGGAGGCCTTTCACAGAAAAATTGAGCCATTACTTAGTGATAACTGCTACCAATGCCATGGTCCCGATAAACAAAAAGGAGATTTTCGAATAGACACACTGAACCCGGACCTGATCAACAGTGGCGACGAACTGTGGTGGTTGGATGTTATGGATGTCATAACCAATGGCGAAATGCCTCCGGAAGATGCGGACTTTGAAATGGGCGATGAAGACCGTGGAACGATCGTCAACTGGCTGACTAAGGAGGTTCAAGTAGCTTCGCAGGTTCGTCGTAGCGAAGAAGGCCATTCCTCCTTCCGGCGCATGACGCGCTACGAATATAACTATGCGTTGCAGGACCTACTGGGACTCCCCTACGACTTCGCCAAGAATCTACCTCCGGAAACGGCTTCGGAGGATGGGTTTCAGAACAGCTCAGAAATGCTGCAAATGTCGGTAAAGCAATTTGAGCAATACAGACAGCTGGGAAGAAGCGCGTTGGAAAAAGCAACGGTTCGTGGGGTGCGTCCGGACATGGTATTTTATTCCATTCACATTGGTGAAGCCATGGAGAAGTTACGGAAGCGGATCGTTACGGATATTGATGATCGAATCAGAAAAGAACAACTCGCCCCGGAAAAGCGTGAAGAAGAAATTGAAAAGCAAACTCAACGGTACGCAAAAAACACAAATCAGGCTCACTATCTGGATCTGAATACCGGCGAGGGTTATAGAGCGGCCTACCGCTATCATGGAGCAAAACAATCACATGCACCTGTAGCGGAAGTTCCAGATGTGCCTCCTCCGTCCTCGCAAGTAGCCATCGTTCCTGCTCAACAGGAAATCAAATTTGATCTGGGAGACTGGCTCCCAGACACCGGTGATCTTCGCGTCCGCGTTCGCGCCTCACGTACTACTACCGAGGAAGAGAGTTACCCTAGCCTGCGACTTTTCTTTGGATTCCAGGCCAGCAACAATTCAGAAGGTATTCGACGTATTGGCGTTAAGGATACGGCAATCATGGCTGCACCAGGCAATCCACAGATTTATGAATGGACTATTCCTTTAGGCGAGACACCTAGGAATCTATTTCGCGGAATCCAGAAGATGGGACAGATCCCTAATCCAACCGAGTTTCTGGAATTTCAGAACATTCACCAAGATGACTCCAAACAATCAACATCAGGCATTCAAATCGACTATGTAGAAGTTACGGCCCCGGTATACCCACAATGGCCACCTGAGTCACACAGTCGGATTTTTGTAGACAGCAGAAACAAAGGCAATGAGAGCAAGTACGCCAGAGAAGTTTTGGCATCCTTTATGCCACGTGCATGGAGGCGCTCTGTCACGAGGTCGGAAATCGATCAAAAGCTCAAACTCTTCAAAGAAGTACGTCCCGTCTGTGATGATTTCCAGGAAGCGATGATCGAGGTGCTAGCCGGCGTCATCTCCTCCCCTCAATTTCTCTACCTGGTCCAATCAGAACCGGCCAAAGGCAAGCAAGGCGAAACAAGCTTAAGCGATTATGAGATAGCGACACGTCTTTCGATGTTCCTCTGGTCGAGTGTGCCAGACAAAGAGCTCCTCACTCTTGCAAAGAAGGGAAAGCTCAGCGATCCCCGGGTCCTTACTCGTCAAACGGAACGCCTATTAAGCGATCCTAGAGCCAAGCGATTTTCCAAACACTTCGTTCGTCAATGGTTGGGCATGCAATTGCTCGATTACCTGGATGTGGACGAAGACCTGTATGGTGACTTTGATGACTATTTAAAAGAGGCCATGCAAAACGAGTCTATCGCCCTGTTCCAAGAAGTAATGCGCGAGAATCGTAGCGTGATGGATTTCATTCATGCTGATTATGCCATGGTCAATGAACGACTGGCTCAGCACTATGAAATCCCTGGAGTCTATGGAACTGCCTTCCAAAAAGTTGCCCTCCAGCCAGAGGATGTTAGAGGTGGCCTACTGACGCAGGCGGGGCTACTTGCGATGAATTCCGATGGCAAAGATTCTCATCCACTCAAACGAGGAATCTGGTTACTCGAAAGCCTGCTCAACGATCCACCATCGCCGCCGCCGGCAGCTGTACCCGAAATTGACCTAAGTGATCCTGAGATACTCAAAATGACACTCAAGGAACGCATGGAAGATCATAGAAACGACCCAGCCTGCTTCTCTTGTCATGCCAAGATCGATCCCTGGGGGATAGCTTTTGAGAATTTTGATGCCACCGGTAGCTGGCGCGAAACGATTGGAGAAAAACCGGTCGACGCATCCAGTAAGCTTTTCAACAAGCAGGAGCTAAATGGTATCGACGGCCTAAAACGCTTCCTGCTTGAGAATCGACAGGATCAATTTGCCCGCGCCATGGCTCATAAGCTAACCACCTACGCCCTAGGTCGTCCGCTCAGCTTTTCCGACCGCGCCAGTATCGAAGAAATCACCGCCAAACTCCGCAATAAAGGAGATGGACTTGCAGACCTCATTTCACTTATCGTCACTACCGATCTTTTCCTCACCAAGTAATCTGGATACCCGGACACAGAAACCTAAAACCTGCTATACCCCAGTCACACGCCCTTCGCCCCAAATGTCATGAAAGTAAATTTAGCCACTATCGACCGTCGTAAATTCCTTCGAGGTCTGGGCGGCTTCGCCCTTGCCCTCCCTGCCTTCGAAACCTTTTCAGGATTGGCACATGCCGCAAAGCCGAAGAACAAAAAACGTTTGGCTGCCTTTTACATGCCAGATGGTGTGCCCATGCCACTGAAGGAGGATCCATCCTACCAGGATTGGAGCTGGTTCCCTCATGGTAGAGGGAAAGATTTTACCTTTACCAAGTGCCTGGATCCACTCGAGCCCTTGCGCGATGAAGTAACCGTGTTTGGTGGATTGTCCCACCCCGCAGCACGAAGTGTTCACGGTCACTCGAATGCAGATCAGTTTCTTACCGGAGCTGATACGGGAGACTACGGAGATTATGAAAACAGTATTTCACTGGATCAATTATTTGCTGCACAGGAAGGAGAACATACCCGTTTCTCATCCATGGTTCTATCTACAGACGGAGGTACTGGGTCTCCACGCGGTACGCACACTATTTCATTTAATGAACAAGGCCGGCCCATACCTGCGGAACACAAGCCGAAGCATATCTTCGACATGCTCTTCGTAAAGAGTAGCAAAGATGCAGCCCGCCGGTTGGCCATGAGCAAGTCTGCTCTGGATGACCTAGTTGCCGATGCACGCTCTTTAAAAAGAAGCTTGTCCAAGCACGACCAAGAAACACTGCAAGAATACCTGGATTCGGTTCGCGATACCGAAATCAAAATCGAAAAGGCCAAACGCTGGATGGACATTCCGCTCCCTCAAGTTGATGTCGACCATCTAACCCTCGATATCACACCAGAAGATCCACGTGTCTATCTGCAAACGATGTATGAGCTCATTTACCTGGCCTTCAAAACCGACTCTACTCGCACGGTCACCTACCAACTCGGTCGGGAAAATGGCGTGGGGGTCAGTGACTACCTCGCACGTGCCATCGGATTCAATTTAACCCACCAACTCAGTCACAAAACCAAGGAACCAGATGGCTATAAAAACTTTGGCACCTACTGTAATTTCCTGAGTGAAGAATATGGCCGATTCCTTACCAAGCTGAAATCTACTCCAGAGGTTGGAGGCACCGGCAACATGCTGGACAACACCGTCCTTTTATTCGGATCCGCATCGAGCGCATTCCACCTTTCTCGTAACTACCCATTGATCCTCGCCGGCGGCAAGAACATGGGCTTCAAGCACGGCCAGTATCTCAAGTATGGCTCTGGCAATGAAGACAACCAAGCCACCTCCGGGATCCGCACCGATGTTGGCTGGCGCGGAGAAATGGACTTCGAAGAGCTTCCCCTTTCAGACCTCTACCTCACCATGCTTCACAAGCTCGGAGTGGAGACTGATAGCTTTGGTGGCAGCAGCCATACCTTGGCGGAAGTTTAATTCGTCAGCAGCTCTTCCGTCGGATTTTCAGGCGGGAAGAGGAGTTCAGCGGAGAAGTTCAGCCGACTTAAACCGTTTCTACCAATTTGTTATGCTGCGACACCACAGCCCCCAAGGCTTTACTGTGGGTTACATACACCTGCCATTCTGGATCATTCCACATGAGAACACGCTTGGCTTCACGATCGGCCATGTCTTCGTAACTCCACATGAGAATGAATTCATTGGGATCTTCAATCGACTTCACGTAGGAATAGGGTGCTCCTAGAATACGGCTTTGAGGAGCCAGACCGTATTTTTCGTAAAGGTCAAAATGCTCTTCTCGCATCCCTGGCTTGGTTTGGTAGATTCGTATGTCTATTAACATAATGCATGTATTTCTACCTCTACGTCACAAACTTGCGATAGCAGAATACTAAAAAATGCAATGAACTAACTTGGGCTCTGCCCTATTCAATCAGTAAATGAGCAGTCACACTGTCCCAAGCTTCCATTTCGTTGTGATCAGTTATAAGCGGCCTGAATCCAAATTTCCAATACAGATTGATAGCAGGCATGCGAGCGGTGGAAGAATAAAGAAAGGCATCCTCATAACCGACCTCCATGAGGCGGGCGAGGGTTGCACTTAAAAGAGGTTTCGCAAGCCCTTTTCCCTGATAGGCTGGATGGATGGCTACCCAATGCACCGACCCACACATCGTCCTCTCCCGCTCACGCTCCCAAGCGGTAGCAGTACCGATGGGTTCATTGTTTGAATCAAACAGATAGAGTTGTCGTTCCGCCAGAGGCAATGGATGCTCACTAAATATCTCAGCGAAACAGTTGAGGTCGATATCGTTCCAAGGATCTGCTGCCTTGTGAATATCGACCCACGCTTTTTCGTATCCCGGTTGATAGATACGGAGGGAGAATCCTTCCGGAACCGAATAATGCGGAGCCTTTTCCAGATCGTTGTGGATCATCGCGATACGAATATTTTCTTTAATGATGTCCATAGCAGTGTACTCCCGGGATCTGCTTAACTGCAGATCATAATATGATAGAGTATAAGTTGGCAGTTACAATCAATTCCACCACAGCGGCATTGCCTTACTCATTCTAATATCTGTCAGACCAATCAAAAGTAAGGAAATTTAGCTCCCGGTTAAAGATTTCGAATCTAACGAGGCTAAAGACTTTCAGGATTAATCGTCAGGCCAGAAAGTGGGGTTCGTACGCAAAAACGATCAAGCCGGCAGCTTGTTTCGATACATTCGCTTGCGTTGCTCCCGGACGCGGACGGTGTCCTCATCAGATCCATTATGATATGATCCAAGCCAACGGTCCCAGGGAGCGTCGACCGTGCCGTAGTTACATTCGAAAAATCGATGATGCAACTGGTGGTGAAAGTCGGCCGCCTCCAATACACTCTTATCCTTCACGAGTAACTTCTCAAATCCTGAGTGAGAAAATGAAGGCCCCAAGCACCGGCCATAAATATGCACCAAAAATATGACGGGGTGAGATGGAATCACAAAATGAACGAGCACGGATGAAATGTAGATGAGCTGCTCCACCGGGTGCATCGACATACCGGACCAAGGACCAATGTGAATATTGCGATGGTGCACACTGTGGACTCTCCGGTAGAGCGGTGGCCAATGAAGCAATCTGTGAATCAAATAAAAGTGAGAGGACGTCAGAACAGGGATCACCAACAACCACAGCACAAAAATAACCGGGTGAACGAGAAATCTAATACCTGGAATAACTCCGTTGGCCAGTCCCCAGAAATAAAACACCTCATAGGCCGACCAAATAGTCGCCCCTCCTGCCAAGGACCATAACATGTTATCCCAAACCTGATTTTTAAATGAGAATTTCCGGCTCTTATCCAGTTCTTCCTTATGGTCATACTTGAGTCGCTTACCCTGGAAACGAAAGGTGAATAAGTACAGATGCAGGCCTCCCGTAATCAGCAGCATGAATAGAATATTCCTCAGAAAAATGGCACCTACCCAACCAACTGATAAGGACTGCAGGTGTGTCATATCAGGATAGAAGAATCGATAGACGAGCCAAGCCATCATCAAGAACAGCACATTCCTCGAGATAGTCACCCAGCGTTTGGTTAACGCTAGAATGGAGCCCTTCAGATTGGGAGGCCAATCGAATAAGGGTGAAAATACCACCGGCGTGGTGTGGTTCCACGTCTCGCGTCTTTTGGAGGTTTTCCCTCCTTCTGTTTTCAATGCCTGATCACTCATAGAGATCCATTTAAAATATAGAGGACGATGTTGGTAAGAAGTAGTAATTTATTCCAGTAGATTTTTTGAGGATTGATGGATTATGGACTCCAACCAAATGGAGAATTCAGTCTACCTACCAGCACGCACATTTCGCACATCAAAATGTAGAATATACTTCTCCTCAAAAAACGGATCAGCCAATTCATCTTGCAGCCGAATCGTCATGCGTGGTCGAAATCCCAAGCGGTCAAACTCGTCATCTAAATCGCCACCTTTCCAATAAAGCACACCATTACGAATGGAGCATCGGTCTCCATGACGAAGATTTTTTCTAATCCAGCTGAAAAACTCTTGCAGGTTTTTCACAGCCCTTCCCGTAATAAAATCAAACTCCTTCTTCACCGCCTCGGCTCTGCAATGACGTGTCTCGACATTCTTTAATCCAAGTTTATCAGCTATATCCTGAACGACCGTGATCTTCTTGCCAATTGAATCGATCAAAGTAAAGCGCGCTTCCGGATAGCAAATAGCCATCAATATCCCCGGGAAGCCTCCTCCTGTACCCACATCCATTACCCGAGCACCCTTCCTGAGCTTTAGGTGGTTTGTTATAGCTAAACAGTGCGACAAATGCCGATCTTCAAGGTGATCTATATCCTTCCTCGAGATCAAATTGATCTTCTCATTCCAGTCACGCAACAGGACGGCCCACTCGGTCAATATTGCCCAAGTATCGCCAGTTATAGTTGGAAATGTGTCTCGTAGCGCTTGATCAATCATATTAAGTCAGGGCTTTCATCGACTCAATCGCGCCGTGATACCCATTTCTGAAAATGACTAAGGTGATCATTGCCGAAAAAGAATCAACGACATACCTGGCAAATCCTTAAGATCTTCCCACCCCATAGACATCCGATTCTCAATCGATGCCCCTAGGTGACTGAAACGATTATTTGTTCTTCTCTTAGCTACCGATAATAACCATAAGTTTCCTACTCTAATGAAAATCATACTACCCACTTCCCGTATTCTAATCTTCTTACTCTCAGGACTCTTCCCAGCAATCATAGCTGCCGAGAGCTCAAAGCCCAATATCGTTTACATTATCTGCGACGATCTTGGCTACGGTGAGATTCATGCACTGGCTCCCAAAACGTCCAAGATCCCTACTCCTGGCGCCGATCAGCTGGCGGCCCAGGGAATGATCTTTACAGAGGCACACAGCGGCTCGGCCGTATGCACACCCACACGATACGGAATCATGACCGGCCGTTACAGTTGGCGCACACGGTTACAAAAAGGCGTCGTGACTGGATTCGCTCCCAACCTGATCGCGGAAGATCGACCAACCGTGGCGAGTTTCCTAAAGCACCAAGGCTATGATACGGCGATTATCGGAAAGTGGCATTTAAATTTTGAGTATCACGATCCCGTATCAGGAGAAGCCTACCAAAAAAAGGATCACAAAACCCCACCTGTTGGCGCAAAGATTCCTGATGGACCCCTTACCCGGGGTTTCGATTTCTATCATGGGTTTCATCATGCGAGAAATATGAAGGCCGTCATCGAGAATGATCGAGTCATTGAACACGATGATGAGATCAATATGCTGCCCCGGCTCACTGAAAAGTCGGTCGATTACATTGATTCCAGAGCAGGTAAGGATAAACCATTCTTTCTCTACATCCCACTCGGATCACCCCACAACCCGATCGTACCGAGTCCCGAGTGGCAGGGCAAAAGCGGCCTTAGCCCACACGCTGATTTTGTCATGCAGACTGACCACGTCGTGGTTGAAGTATCAAAAGCGCTCGAGCGACAAGGTCTGACAGACAAAACCCTGGTCATCTTTACCAGCGACAATGGCACCTCCAAGGCGGCCGGTATTGAAAGACTCGAAGCACAAGGTCATTTTCCTTCCGCTCACTTGCGCGGCTCCAAGGCTGATCTCTGGGACGGTGGTCATCGCATCCCATTCATCGTGCGCTGGCCGAGTTATGTAAAACCTGGATCAAAAAGCGATCAACTGATCTGCTTGACAGATTTATTGTCAACGACTGCGGAGATCCTCGGAGTGAGGCTCCCTTCAGGTAGTGGTGAAGACAGCGTCAGTTTTCTACCAGCGCTGTCAGGCAAACCGATTGAATCTACACGCAATGGCGTCATCCATCATTCAAACTCAGGGCATTTCGCCTACCGCCATGGCAAATGGAAGCTCTTACTCGCCAGAGGATCAGGCGGATGGTCGGCACCCAATGAAAGACAAGTTGAAGCTGGTACATTGGAAGCTCAACTCTACGACATGGAAAAAGACGCCGGTGAGAAAACCAATCTTTATACCAGTCATCCCAACATCGCGAAGCGCTTGCTCGCACTCATGACCGAGGATGTACACGCCGGACGAAGCACCTCCGGCCCTGCATCGCAAAACGATGTTAAGGATATTGTTCTGTGGAAAAGTGGTCGCGGTCCAGCATCGGTGAAAAAAGCTAAATAGACTTCCAGTTTACTCAGCCGTCCTTTTCTGCGCTCCTCACAGGCGACTCGCGCTGAATCCGTGATTTGAAATCGCCCATGAATGGCCAGTAGGTCGGTTTGTTCAAATCGACTTCCGCTATCGTAACGGTTCCCCATTCATCTGCTTCGGCAAGGCGATTTCCTTCCCGGTCCCAGATGGCTGTCTTCATCCAATTCGATTCATGATGGGTATAGGTGGAACTCACGAGAAAAACCCCATTCTCGGCACAACGGGCAGCAGCTAGCATGGGGTTACCTCCCCAAATAGGTAAGGCGATAACTTCGGCCCCATTCATAGCCAACTCCCGGGCCACCTCAGGGAAGAAGACATCGTAGCAAATCATCATGCCTACGTTTCCAAAACGTGTATTGAAAACCGGATACTCATAGCCTGGTGAGATCCCTTGCTGGATTTCTTCACGCGGCAGTGTTACTTTGCGATACTTTCCCACAAGCTCTCCTTCAGGTCCCAGCATAACGGATGCATTGTATACTTCGTGACCATCTCGTTCGGGAAGACCAAGCACAATATAGCAGTCATTCTCCTTTGCCACCGCAGCGTAGAAACCGGTTGTCGGTCCAGGAATCGACTCAGCTTCTTCAGCGAATATATTCGTTACTCCTTTGCAGGAAACCATTTCTCCCAAGACAACCAAGTCGGCACCTTTTCGAGCCGCCTCCTCGATCAATGGCACCACCATCTTTCGATTTGATTCGATCGTGTTTCTGCCATCGCCAGACAGATTGTGATGCACCGCAGCTAGCTTAACCAGTCGAGGCGGCAATGGTTTCGTTTTCGCAAAAGAGACCTCCTTCCAAGTCACCTTGCCACCTTCAGTCCAACGCAAATGTAGTTGAACCTGCGCTTCAGTTGCATCGGCCGGAGCCATATAGGTGTCCTTCACCAGTACGGAGCCATCTTTTCGCCGCTCCCAATCTCTTGGATAATCGGGCCGGGCCATATCAGTATCTTTTCCCAAGTAGACCGGGTTCACCTTGTGAGGACTTTTTACAAGCTCGCCATTGGAGCCATACCATTCGATCCGCACCACGCAGCTGCGGCGTTCATGAAGAATGTTCTCGGCTATTCGCCAGGCAGAAAATTGATAACTTTTACCACCCTCAACAGGGAATACTTTCCTCCAATGGCCATTGGTACCGGATTGCTCAGAGCTAAGGACTAGATGCCCCTCCTCCGTGGTAGAAAACCGAGGAGCTATTTCTTCCCTTGGGTATTGTGGCGTCCAATCGTTTTGTGGGTTTACGCTACTGGAGAGTAGGCTGTTTGTGAAAAAGAAAAAGAAAAGAGTTGCCGGGGTAGCTTTCATATCAAGCAGGATTCAAAGGTATTGATTCCCTCACTTCAATCCAAATGCCATCTGAATCAGAGTTGTTTTCGGCTAAAAATTGAAAAGAGAACGTAAATATCGCGGAATAACTATGATAAAAGGGAGACGCATAAAGATATCTATCCAAGGGTGTGAGAAACTCATCAATCCTGAAACGTGTCCTAATCTGTTTTATGCAGAGTACATGTAGCCAATTAACTAAACTCCGCACAGTAAGCTCTCAAATCCTCCCCCATTCACATGGGAATAAGAAACCAAGCAAATTCCCTGGTCGTATTCACGACCTGCGAGCGCCCACACTTGCTCAAAAAAAACCTCAAGTGCATCAAAGGTAGCCTGGAGGAATTGGAAGCATTTGACTTAGTTGCTTCCATCGATGGATTAACCGCACCTGCCAACAAGGAGAGCTTAATACTCGCAAAAGAATTGGAGGTAGACTGTATCGTGGCCGATGAGTCCGAGGGTGTTGGTATATCAAAAAACCGTGTTGTGTCCTTGCTGCCTGAATACGACTTTTACTTTTTCATCGAGGATGACGTGGAAGTCCTAGATTCGGATCTATTCATTAAACATATTGAAGCATTCAAGACCACGGGCATACATCATTTTAGCTTACATGGACCAGAGCGTTTACTTCACGAACAGAATTCGACGGAAACAGAATAGGGAATAGTTATTCGACATGCAAATTACGGGAGTGCCCAAGTTAACTTCTTCACAAGATCTGCATTGGAAACGGTTGGCGGTTGGCATCCTTGTTTTCAGGAACTTCGCAGAGATGGACATACAGAACATAGCTATCGCATTTATAATGCAGGACTAACACCAGCGCCGTTCAACTACATTGAATCACTTCGACACAGCTGCAATTGGAAGAATCCAACTTCCGTTGTTATTCCAGATGAGAACGATATTGGTGAAAATGAACTGTTCAAAGTCGAAAATGAATTGATTGAACGCAATCTAGGTAAACAGCCATTTTATGCCAAATACCCTGGCCGCCTCTGTAGGGCCATGAAGCCTCAAAAACGAAGCCTAGCTCACGCCTAAAGTCAAAAAAGTAGATCCTCACTCCGCGAGTGTGAGGTTTACAGTAACCAAGGAATACGCCAGTCTTCGAACCATCAATTGGTTTTGTTTATCTGGCGATAGACTGGTTCCCAATCGCCTGTTCCATTTTGAGACCCATCTCTTCTATGCTAGGCCTAAGCTTCTTCGACATCATCGTTCTTCTGCTCTACCTGTTGGGCGTTACGCTTCTGGGCATATACACAATGAAAAAGGTCCGCGGAGTGAATGACTTCATCATGCCTCGTCGATTTGGGAAATGGATGCTGACTTTGCATGCATTTGGGAGCGGAACCCATTCGGACCAGGCCGTAGGAGTCGCTTCCAAAACTTATACCAGTGGACTGTCTGGCATCTGGTATCAGTGGCTTTATCTCTTCGGTACTCCATTCTATTGGTTGATTGCACCTGTGATGCGCAGATTTAGAGCGCTAACCACAGGAGACATTTTTGAACTCAGATATAATCGTAGTGTAGCTACGCTGTATGCACTGATAAGCATGAGCATGATGATCACCACCATTGGGTTGATGCTCAAAGGATCGGGTGCGGTGATTTCAGGAGCAAGCGGAGGAGCTATTGATCCCAATCTGGCGATTGCTTTTATGACAGTTCTTTTTGTTGCCTACGGAGCCGCAGGAGGACTTAGCGCGGCGATTGTTACCGATTTTGTTCAAGGCATCCTGACCATCCTCTTTTCCTTTCTTCTTCTGCCTTCGGTTATGGCAGCTGTAGGAGGCATGGAAGGCATGCGCGCAACGATCACTGATCCAACGATGTTTTCCTTGGCCGCACCTGCTGGTATCGGTGTATTTTATATCGCAGTCATATCAGTAAATGCTTTGATCGGCATAGCTACTCAACCCCACATCCTGGCCAATTGCGCTGCCGGAAAAACTGAGAAAGACGGCCAGTTCGGTTTCATGGTTGGGAGCTTTACTAAACGGTTCTGCACGGTCGCCTGGTGTCTTACTGGCTTAGCCGGCGTCGCCTACTTTGCTGGACGAGACGTTCATCCCGATCACCTTTATGGTCTTTTAGCGAATGAGTTCCTCCCCAAATTGGTACCGGGCGCCTTAGGACTTTTTATCGCCACCCTCCTCGCTTCCGTCATGAGTTCATGCGATTCATTTATGATCGCAGCGTCAGCTCTATTTACCCGCAATGTATACAAACCTGTAGCATCAAAGAAAAGCGACCAACATTACCTCTGGGTAGCAAGAATCGCGTCTCTTGGCGTAGTGATTTTAGGGGTACTTTACGCCTATTGGCTCGATGGAGTTATTCAAGGATTAGAAATTCTTTGGAAAATTGGCCCCATGATGGGTATTTGTTTCTGGCTTGGATTTTTCTGGAGACGAGCTACCCCCGCTTCAGCCTGGGCATCGACCCTCAGCGCATTACTGGCGTGGTGGCTGGGAACACAATCATTCTTCGCCAGCTGGTTGAGTAATATCCCAGGCGTTGAATTTATGGGTATCGTTACTCAAGTAGGAGATGTCGCAACGATTCCGCTCCCCTGGCAAATGATCCTCTATCTAACAGCTGGTATTCTGGCGGGAGTGATAGTCAGTCTATTCACTCGTCCGACCGATCCTGAAAAGATAGATCGCTTCTACGCACTTCTGAGAACTCCCGTGAATAAGGAAGAGCCACAAACCGAGGACCCCTGCCAATTACCCGAAGGCTCAACCCCCCTCCCCCGGACTGTTTTCTTTCCGCAAACAGATCTTGAAATCCCCATTCCCAGCAAACGTTCCATTACGGGTTTTTCAGTGGGTTGGCTCTGCGTCATCACGATCATACTTTTCGTGTATTGGATCTCAAAGGGGTAACGAAAATGGTAATCCGCAAAAGACCAGAAATGAATTTTGTTAAATCATCGTTCAGACTAATTCTACTCCAGTCCATTTTTTTACTCGGGATATGCGTAGAAGGGAATGTGGAAACACAGTTGTTCGATCCAGGTTTTCTGGAAGGCGATTGTAATTACCATAGCTTAACCGCGGCTTCAGACGGAAAGCTCTATTTTTCAGTCAGTACTCACCAAGAAGAATCTTCCGCTCGCATATTTCAATTTGATCCTGAGAGCGAAAAAACTAAACAGGTAGGTGATCTGGAAGACATCCTCGGAACGCAAATCGACCGCGAAACACCACATGGCAAAATCCATTCAGGTCTCATTGAGCATGAAGGCTATTTATATTTCGCCACTCATACCTCCTCCTATGACGGCAACTTGCCCAATTTGAATCCGAAAGGTCGCTCTCCCTATCCAGGAGGTCATTTTGTTCGCTACCATTTGAAAAGCGGAAAGTTCGAGGCAATAGCCAAACTGCAACTTCCCAATGAAGGTATCATAACCATGAAGTTGGATAAACAAACCGAAACCCTCTATGGACTTACCTGGCCGACCGGACTCCTGATCAGCTACAATCTCAAAGACAAACAATTACGCAATTGGGGAGCCACCCAGGAGCGAGGAGAATGGGGCCACCTGGGAAGTGAATGGAGTTTCATTTGCCGGAAGCTGGGGATTGATGGACAAGGGACGTTATACGGATCCACGGACAGAGGCCGTGTTTGGAATTTGAATACTAGTAAGCAGCGTCCGATTTACTACAGCACCGACCTTGATCTCAACTCAGTCGTTCCCGATCGGGATCCAGCCTTTAAAATCCTTCCAGAACCCCACTATTACTGGCAGGGCTGGAGAACCATTTTATGGAATGAAAAAACGAACAGCTTCTGGGGATTACACGGAGGCAGCACACAACTCTTCGAGTATTCACCCTCCAAGAACTCTTTATCGTCGATTCACTCCTTCAAAGCAGATGGGGTATCTCAAGATTCTCAAAGAAATCCTATGCGGACTCAACTTGGGTTCATGCTCGGACCGAACAACACCCTCTACTACCTGGGGCATGCTCCTGGCCAAAAGGTCCAAGGCAGAGTAGACTTAAAATCGTCCGTACATTTGCTCACCTACCAAATTGATTCAAAAAGCTTCATGGACCATGGTCCGCTTACTTTGGAAACCGGACGTCGCATTTTCTTTACCGAGAGCATTGCGATGGGCGCCGATGGCCACCTCTACACCGTGGCATGGGTCGAAACTATAGATCCGACTCAGGGAAAAAAGATTCGTGCTGCTCGGAGACAAGCAGGTCCAGCTGAGACCGATGAGATCGCTTACGAGATTCAGTTAGTTCAACTGGAAAAATTGAAACTGTAAGAGCGGGCTTAGCCCTCGATGGATTTTTTAACCAATAAGCATCAGGATAATCGCGGGATAAATCCGCTCCTACAGCTAAAACAAATCAAACCAACGCCGCTGAGTCCGGTTCTAAAAACATCCGAGCATTCGGATGCAAACGCATCAAGGTAGCAGGACAATCGGTTGAGATGGGACCGTTAATAGTGGCTGCTACCGCCTTTGCTTTGGTCGGTGACGGAACTACACAGCTCAGAACCTTAGCTTCCTTGAAGACTTTCAAGGTAAGCGTAATGGCATGGGTCGGCACTGAATCAAAATCAGGGAAACAACCATCATTCACCTGCTGCTGACGACAAATATCATCCAACGCCACCACCTTGGCTTCCACCGGGTCGTCAAAGTCAGCGACCGGAGGATCGTTAAAGGCCAAGTGCCCGTTTTCTCCTATTCCACAACAAGCCAAATCGATCGGCGCCTCTGAGAGTAGCCCACTCAATCGCTTGCATTCAGCTTCAGGGTCTTCCGATTCCCCTCTGATTTCATGAAATGCCTTGAGGGGAACTTTGCTCACAAAATGCGCGCGCTGGTAAGCTCGAAAACTGGCAGAATGATCAGCGCTAATCCCTACATACTCATCCATGTGGAAAACAGTGAACTTGGACCATTGAATCTCCTCGGATTCAGGCAACGAGGACAGATGATGATAAAATTCATCTTGCGAAGGAGCGCTACCCACAACGATGCGAATTTCATCTTTCGAGTCCTGAATCGATTTCAGGTAATCTATGGCATAAAGAGCCGCCGCTTTCCCCATGTCATCACGGTTAGGATAAACGGCCGAGTTAAGAGCATCGGATGAGAGCTCACGAATAGGTGAAGGATGATTCGAGTCTGACATAAAAGTTATAAGCTAATTCCAAAATGCTCAGCGGCATGTGTCGAACAAAGACGTATTGCTTCTTCCCGATCCAGGCCGAGCCAATCAATAATATTTTCAACTCCTTGATCGAGCGTTAGCGATGAACCAGCAAATCGAGTGTCTCCAGGTAAACGAACAATACCATCCTCCCCTACTTCCAGTTCATGCGGACCGATCGTATACCTTCCAGGAGGAGACCCAGCTGCAGCCATGCAGTCCGTAGTAAAGAATACCTTACCTTCAGGTTTCGCTCGAAAGAAGTTTTGTAAGACAAAGGGTGGCAGGTGAATGCCATCTGGAATCAAACAGCAGATGAGCTCATCCCTAGCCAATAACCGCTGAACTACATTATCGTGCCGGTGCATCTGAGCAGGAACGGCATTCCCTACATGGGTTGCCAGCGTTGCTCCTCCTTTGATGGCCCTATCAATATCGCTTTCAGAAGCATTGGTATGCCCTAGACTAATGCGAACGCCATCGGCACACGCCGCTTCAATGATCGGCTCACAACCATCGACTTCGGGGGCCAGGGTGATGAGTTTTAAATGGCCTCCGGCCGCATCACGCAGCGCGCGGTAATCCTGCAAAGTCGGCTTACAGGCCAGCTCCACTGGGTGCGCCCCATGATATCCAGCTTCTGTCGATATCCAAGGGCCCTCGACGTGATAGCCAGAAAGAGTGTCGGCGATTCGTCGATCATGACCGCGCATCCGCTCTATTTGCTCTAACTTCCGGCACATCGAATCAACTCGATCGGTTATCAAAGTCAGAAAGACAGAAGTCATCTTATACTCATGCAGCACATCCACCGCGTGTTGCATTTCTTCCAAGCTTAGCGAGTCCGATTGAAAATCGACCCCGCCGAATCCATTCACCTGAAAATCAAATAGCTTCATGGCTGTGCACTCATTCGTTCAAGTGACTTCATCATATACATCAAACAACGAGGTTGATGAAAATTCCCACGACGGACATTTGAAATACCCGCCCGTTGCTTATCCCTTCCCCGACGATCCACCGCCTGTCTCCACACTCCATGGTCAGTCAGCATGGTTCGCTGGAGATAGTTCCAGCTCCGATCAAACCATTCTCGAGCCCAGACTTCACCCGTTTGTTCATAAGCAAATAAGCAACCAAGTGCTACTTCGGATTGGGCCCACATCGTTTTAACATCCAGAACGGATCCAGCGGGTGTATCACCAACGGTGACCGCCTGATAAGCGGTATCACAAGTTCCGTCGTAAACATAATCCCAACTCATTTCGACCAGCCTTCGCATCCGATTCTTGAATACGTCGCGTCTCCCTTCCTCACCTTGTCGGAGCGCTTCATTCATACACATCCATTGGGTTTCGATACTGTGACCAGGAACCATAAATCCTTCCTGTGAAGGAATCCGTGAATAGTCATGATATAAATACTCATTTGATATTCCATAGTCCGGATGCCAAAATTTATTCTCAACGGCATCGAGGTGCTCTTCAACGAGAGCTTCCAACCACGGATCCGAAATCAATTCCAATAATTGCGGTACCACCCAAACCAGCATAAACGAATGCCCTTGTGCGCGCAGGCCACTGGCCTCGATTCCCTGAACGGGCACGCCCAGATAACCAGGATCTTCATACCGCTTCACTGATTTACGAATCGAGAGACGAGCCAGCTCGATGTCCTCCTCACTGCCAGTTGCTTTAGCATACTGAATCAAACCCACTGCTGCAAAAAGGGCACCGTAGATATTGTTCGTTCGATCAATCGCAATAGAGCTCACCGGCTTCCCAATCCTATCCACCGTGTCGAGCCAGGTTCCGTCTCCCCGATGCATGTGCTCCACCATGAAGTTTCGAGCCTTGCGAGCAATCCCGAGCCATTTGGGATTCTTCTCAATCTCATTGTAAAGGTAGGCGTACACCCAAATACCGCGCCCCTGGTACCAAATATCTTTTCGGTCATTCTCCACCGAACCATCTTCATAAAGGTAACACATGAATCCGCCATTTGCCTCATCAATTCCCCCTTTCTCCCAAAAAGGCAGATACTTATCAAACAACTGAGAGCGACAGTCTTCTAATAGCTGATCTAATGAACGGCTCCGCTTCGATTGCCCAAATAGCTGTGGCACACTGGCACCACTCAATCCCATAGCGATGGAAGTGCTTAAAAAATTTCTGCGGTTCATGATGATTAGCTGTCTCTTAGACCAAGTAATCTTGGCTCAAAAAGATTGTTTATTCTTTCACAATCTAGAGCCATTACTCAACGCGAAGTTCTTGGACGGTAAAATGACTGGATTAAAAAGCTATTTTTCACCCCCAGAGACTTCAAAATGCCCAAAGGCAGAAGGAATATGAAAGTCGGGCTCCTCAGATGCGGGCCTGATCCAACTGATCCAACGTTGTTCGATCGAATCACCGACACCATGACTAAACTCTCCGCGAAATAAACCTGTATGAATGCGATTATTCTCTCCCGGTGTTATCAGTCCCAATGACCTCAAGGTTTCCAAAGGGATGGCTCCTTCTACTACATAGCCATCGTCCAATACCTGAGCAGCGACCTCTAATCCTTCGCAAGTCCAAGAATGGTCAAACTGTCGATAATGGGATGCCCGATAATCCATCACTCGGCCCTTCGGGCTGATTTCAAGACAATAGTATTTTGCCAAGGATTCGTCTTTGGCAAAAAAGATCTCCACGCGATCCCCTTTCGCAACGCCTCTTTCGTCTTCGAATGGGCCAGAAGCAAACACGATATCGTCATCTTTTACCTTATAAGCGAAATACAAACGGTCATCACTCTTCAAACTACAGAATTCTGTCGTTGGTGTTTCCATCGCCAGCCAGGGAAATTCAAACCCTCTCTCCCAATAGGCGTCTTCCCAGATCTTCTCAGTCAATTGGCCATCCACAACCATGGTAACACCTAGGAGAGATATCGCTTTATAAACCGGGTCAGTCGAAGATTCCTGACAAGCGGTCAGCAAGCAAAACATCGGACAACACAGCCATAAGACAAAGCACCTTTTCATGAGCACACACTATGCATGCAAATCAACTTCCTGCGCCAGTTCAATTGAGTGATATAAATCGAGATCGACTTAAGCGGAAGCTAGAGTCAGAACAATAATATGGTATTGAAGAAATTTGCCTCCATTATCTGCCTGCTACTTCTTCCCTTGCTAGCGGCTGCTGAAAAACCTCATGTTGTTATCTTTCTGGCGGACGATCTCGGCTGGAAGGACGTTGGGTTTCACGACAGTGTGATCGAAACACCGAACCTGGATCGCTTAGCTAGCCAGGGATTGGAACTAGATCGCTTTTATGTGCAGCCCATCTGCTCACCCACACGGGGTGCACTCATGAGCGGAAAGTATCCTTTTACCCTCGGTCTACAAGTCGACGTGATTCGCCCTTGGGATGTCTATGGATTAAATCTGAATGAAAAGACGCTCCCCCAGTATTTCAAGGACGCGGGTTATGCTACGGCCATCGTAGGCAAGTGGCATCTGGGGTTGAGCCAACAGGCATTCCTGCCACAGAATCGCGGATTTGATCACCAGTATGGTCATTACCTCGGTATGATAGATTATTTCACTCACGATCGTTTGGGCGGCATTGACTGGCACCGCAACGGCGCGATGCTGAAGGAGGAAGGCTACACAACAGACCTGATGGGTGATGAAGCCGTCCGCGTCATCGAACAACACGATCCCGATCAACCACTTTTTCTCTACGTGCCCTTTAACGCACCCCACACTCCACTGCAGGCACCTGACAAATACGTGAAGAAATACGCGCACATCGAAGATGAAAGTCGAAGGATTTTTGCCGGTATGGTTGATGCCATGGATGTCGCAATCGGACGAGTCATCAAAGCATTGGAATCAAAAGAAATGCGACAAAACACCTTGGCGATGTTCACATCGGACAACGGAGGACGTATCCGATTCGGCGCGCGCAACGGCAAACTCCGGGGCGGCAAAAAGGAACTCTTTGAAGGCGGCATCCGTGTACCTACCGTGATCCATTGGCCCGACCATTTGGAGGGCGGAAAGAAAATCAATGAAGTCATTCATATGGTAGATATCCTACCTACACTTGCCGGAATCATAGATCAAGACGTTTCAGACATCGACGGCATGGATGTGCTCCCCATTCTAAAGGGAGCCAAACAATCGCGCAAGGAGGTCCCGCTCCACATTGCACCCACACGAGCTGCGTTACTCGACGGCAAGTGGAAGTTAGTCATAAGCGCAGAGGAACCCGTCAACGGCGTATCATCAATGTTGATACACCTGTTTGATATCGAAGCAGATCCCTACGAAAAAACGGATCTTAAAGACCGTCACCCAGAAGTGCTAAAGAAGATGGTGGCCAAAATCGAAGCCTACCGTGCGGCCTCCTACCCTCCTCACGGCTTTGCTGGTAATTCAGAAACATCCGTACCCGAGGAATTTACTATGCCCAAGATTTGGAGACCTTGGTTGGATTGACATGAGGGCTTTCCACAGCTTTTCAGGAATTTGTGCGGCCCTGGTTCTTGGGGTCAGCCTTCTCGCATATCAAAATGCAGAAGCAGAAGATCCACCGGAAAGACCCAATATCATTTTCTTTCTGGTGGATGATCTTGGATGGACCGACATCAATGGTTTTGAGGGACCCAATGGTGAAACCTACGAAAACGTAGGAGGTGAATTCGATAGTCGTTATTATTACACACCTAATATCGCAAAACTAGCGAACGAAGGTATTCGATTTACCAACGCCTACGCAGCCTGCCCTTTTTGCGGACCCTCACGAGCGAGCATTCTGACCGGAAAGTATCCCACAAGAATCGGATTCACCAACAACAATACTCATGACCAGAAACAAGGCATGGGACCGTTTAAGGTCGAGGAAATGAAATTCGCTGAACCCGTAGAACCGGACCTCATAAGAAATTTGGATCCACAAAAGGAAACCTCTATTGCACGAGCCCTGAAATCGAATTCGAGCAATGGCAAAGACTACCTTTCCTGTACCATAGGCAAATGGCATGTTTACAGCGAAGGAGCGACTGGCTTCGAACCTGAAGCTCACGGATTCGATTACAATATCGGCGGTAGCTTCCGAGGAGCACCGGCAGGAGGTGATAGACCTGGCTGGGACTTCTACCGAGGCTCTGACTGGAGCGACGTTTATTTTCCAAACCTGGAATCACCGGAAAAACGCTACCCGCAGAATTGGCCTCAAGGCTCAACCAAGGCCGACGACTTTAAGGAACTTACCTACCTATCAGATGCGCTTACCTACAGGGCCTTAGAGTTTATCGATTTGGCCAGTGACCAGTCTCGCCCCTTCTTCCTCTATATGTCACATTATGGCGTGCATAGTCCCATGAAGGCCAAACGATGGGATTCCGACGGTGATAGACGGATAACAAGCAAGGACAAGGAAGTTCACGCGGATCTCTTCAAAGCTCGTTGGGGAAGCGATGAGCGACATGAGATTGAGCCTCCTTCCGGTAGCAGCAGTTTCCATACATCGTTTACCTATGCATCTATGGTAAAGAGTATCGACGAAAGCCTTGGGCAAATCATGAGCCATCTTGAAAGCAAAAGTTTGGCAGAAAACACCATCATTTTCTTTTACTCAGACAATGGTGGCGTAGAACGAAATGGTTACACCTGCAATAATCCATTGCGTAGCGAAAAGACTCACGCCTACGAAGGTGGAACGCGGGTTCCTTTAATTGCCCGTGGGCCAGGCGTACACGCGAATAGAACAAGTAAGCTTGCTGTCACCGGCCCTGACTTCTTTCCAACCATCCTGGAATTGGCGCATATTGAAATGGCTGTCGTTGAGGAAGCTTCTACCGTTGGGTTTTCGAGCGAAGAAATCGATGGTGTGAGCTTGGTGCCACTACTCCAAGCTGCAGAATCAGATGTCCATCGTGAAAACGATCCCATTACAGCTAACGACGACGGGGCCATTTTCTGGCATGTCCCCCATTACAAACATTCAGCTCCCTACAGCGCCGTCATCAAAGATAACTACAAATACATCCGGTATTGGGAAGACCATGACAGTTTACAATCCCGACGAGAAAAAGAAGATGGCTACTTCATGTCGGAAAAGGAACTATACAACCTCCAAGACAATTTAGGCGAAACTGGAGAGAAGGATCTAACAGGAGCGCATTCATCTGTGGAGGCCGAACTCGAATCGATTTTATTGAATTGGTTAAAACGGGTGGACGCTAAAATGCCTACCGCTGTCAGAAGAGAGAATAAACAAGGCATCACACAAGCCTGGTATAGTTCGTGGATTTCAAAACAAGCCACTTCAAACGGCTATGAAGACCCAGTCGAAGAAGCTATTTACAAATCCTCTCCGGGGGACAAGATTACGATCTATACAGGAAACTTGACTGATTCGATAGCTTTACCCAATCCGCCTGATGGAATCACTATTCAGTCCATACATCCCTAATACCCAAAAATGAAACGAAGAGATTTCTTTAAAACGGCCGCAGCTGGCATCGCAGCAACAGCAACCACTCCTGCCCTATTGCGTGCCGATCATCACTCGCGCCCTAACGTCATCTTTCTCTTTTCCGACCAAATGAGAGCTCACGATATGGGCTGCATGGGCAATTCACAGGTCATCACACCCAACTTGGATAAACTCGCGGACGACGGGTTACTGGTAACCAATATGATTGCCGCTTCGCCCGTCTGCACCCCTTACCGTGGGCAATTGATGACAGGTCGATACGGTCATGCCACGGGCGTCGTTCATAACGACATAAAGCTACCCAATTCCGAAACCACCATTGCCGATCAAATGGTGGAAGCTGGTTTCCACACGGGCTACATCGGCAAATGGCACCTGGCAGGACACCGTAACAACCCGGTCGCCAAGGAAGATCGCCGCAATTGGAATTTCTGGGCCGTACGGAATTGCTCTCACAAACATTTCGATACGGAGTATTGGATCAATGACGACACTGAACCCGTCGTTGTCGACGACTGGGAACCCGATGTGCAAACCGATGTAGCGATTGAGTATATTAGAAAGCATCGCGAAGATCCGTTTTTTTTAGCGGTCTCTTACGGTCCACCTCACAATCCATACAAAGCACCCGATCGTTTTGTTAAACAGTATGAAGGGCGAGCCCTAGAAGATCGACCCAACGTGCCCCCTCGCGCCAAAAAAGATGAAGACCAGCTGCTCCATTACGACGCGATGGTCACAAGCCTTGATGAATGCGTTGGCCGTATTTCAGCCGAACTGGAAGAGCATGGGCTGACTGACAATACCATCCTCGTCTTCACCTCCGACCACGGGGATATGCTGGGTTCGCAGGGCCACCGCCTGAAACAGCGCCCCTGGGAGGAATCGATCAACGTTCCCTTTATCATACGTTATCCAGAAAAAATCAAAGCCGGTCAAAAGCGCGACTGGATCGTGTCATCCGTCGACTTGATGCCGACCCTACTCGGCCTTTCCGGAGCCAATATTCCTAAACAGGTCCAAGGCATTGATCAATCACAGGTCTTCTATGGTAAAAGCAAAGAGACACGTGATTCGGCTTTCCTCTTCAACACCCACAACGGAGGTGGCCCCGGCTGTGATTGGCGTGGCATCCGCACCAAGGATTGGGTTTACGCCTATCACATGGAGGGTGACTGGATTCTATACGACTTAAAGAAGGATCCGTATCAGCTAAACAATCTGGTGGGCCAATCCAACTACAAGGCCAAGCGCAATGAACTAAGAAAAGAGCTCGAGGCCCTACGCTCCAAATTGGGTGAAGACCTACCTCTTAATGGTATACTTCCGGATCCGATCCGCTTGCCGTCACCGGTATAGATGACCTATCAACGCTTGCTGCTTCTCGCAACCCTCTGCGCAGCGGGAGCCTTCCTCATCATGGTGTTGCGGATTGCTCATCCACATCATCGCAAGTTTGCGATCGCCTTTCGAGCTGCTTTGACATCCTTGGTCGCCATAAAACGCTGGATGGAGACCTGATCTCCGCCTGAAGTACAGCAGTACCAAATAAATACTGACAAAATGGTACCAAACACGGTGATACGCGTGGAAGGATCGAGACTAAACAAGGGTTGAGAGTCCCAGATGTCTGTTTGCCATTTCATGGGAAACCAACCAAAGCCGCCCATCTTCACGGTAATCGTTCCTATAACCAATAGCGCCCCTCCATAGAGTAGGAGCGTCTGCATAAGATCGGTGATGACAACAGCGCGCAATCCGCCTAAGGAGGTGTAGGTAATCGCAAAGGCCCCAGTCACCACAACAATCCAGGGAATGTAGCTCTCATCTACCCCGATCATAATGGTGATGGCCTTGGCGGTCAGGAAAATCAGTAACGACATCCAGAATAAGCGAAGCGCCAGAAACAAGAAGGCACCCAACAAACGAATACTGATCCCGAGTTTGTTTTCAAGCAGCTCGTAGGCACTGGTTACCTTTTGCCGCATATAAATCGGCAAGAGGATAAAACCTACCACCAGGAAAATAAACGGGTAAGCAAGTAGATTGGTCATATAAACCGGCCCCTTACCCAACGACTCTCCAGGCGCAGCCAGGTAAGTGATCGTGCTAAGCAGAGTGGCGAACAGCGAAACGCCAATCAGCAACGGATTCATATTTCCCGAGCCTACAAAATATTCCTTGGTGTTTTTCTGCTTCCGCGCGAACCACCAGCCCAGAAAAAGTGTCGAGCAGGCATAACCAACAATAATCACCCAATCGATAACGGCCAGTCCGCTTGAACTTGGATTGCTCACAGCTGGCCCACTTTCAGCCGCCTGAGCGAGCAGTGGAAAGAATAGAAATACAACGAAAGACCAAAATGGCCTACTCAGGAAAAGACGTGTAGAAACAATCAATAGTATGGGGCTTGGAAGAATCTGGAGAAAAAAGGCAAGACACATAACGGTATCACCGTTATTTAACTTACAGAACAATAAGTTTTGCTGACAACCCTCATTCGTTTTATGGTATCACCTATTCATGATACCCTGGAAATCGGTTTTACCCACTCTCTTCTTAATCCCTCTTTGCTCCCATGCGACCAAGCCGAAGCCACCTATGCCCTCCAGTCCTTTGTTTATCAAAGAAGAGGCACTGGTAAGCTACCGAGGAGAGGAAACCAACCACTACGTCGCCTTCCCCGCCATTGTTCCAGTTAACGAAGACGAGATTCTCATCTCTTACAAACGAGGCAATGCTCATGCTCGAGACATAGGGGCTGTCCTTGAAGTCATTCACTTTAATCTGGAAAGCGGAAAGAGGACTCGGGAACCCATCCAACTGGGCATTCCCAACACTATCATGCAAATGGGTGAATGGATCCGGTTTCCGGACGGATCGCTTCGCACGTACATAGACGCTCAGATTGTAGAAGACGGAAAACATACGCGCATCGGTTTACAGCAAGCGATTACCAAGGATAACGGGAAGACCTTTGATGCTCTCAAACCAGTCGGTACTATCGAAGACGTGGAGTACGGTTACCTCTTTGACTCCGTGACTTTGGGGCAACGTGTCTATGCCCTCATCATGACTTTTGAATACTTGGAGGGCGGTCGACGAACGGTCGATGCACTATACACCGATGACAATGGAGGCACCTGGCATTTCATTAAAAACCTGAGCGAAGAATTTGGAGACATTCGAATCAACGAAAGCAGCCTGATTGCCTATGATGATGGGTTCCTGGTAGCGACGCGTGGTTACGATAACCAGCAGCGATTGCATCGAGTGGACCGTGAGTTCAATCTTATCAAGGAACGTAACCTAACAACCGATACGCCTACCATGGACTCTTACGTTGGCAGGCCACGACTATTCAGTTATGGTAGTGAGTATTTCCTGATTGGCCGCAACTGGAGAACGATAACCCGCGAGATCCCCATGGAGTTGGGACTCTTCCGAATCGATCCCGAAGACCTTAAAGTCGAAAAACACTTTGTCTTGGATAACATTGAACGCGCTAAGGTGACCGACGGATATTATCCCTGCCCTATTATATTTGAAGGGCCTGACCGCACCCTCCTGAACGTTTTTGACTACCGGGCTATCTTCGGTGGTTCTCCGGATCTGATTCGATTGCAATTCGACAGCGCTGACTTTCTGAAGTGAGATGACATTTCGAAACAAATCCTCCAACATAGTCATTTTCCTATTGGCCTCAAAATGGCTGACTGCTGCAGAACCAAGGGCGCCGGTTCCGCTCACGCCAAACTATAAGATCGAAGAAACCATCGCCTCCTACCGTGGAACGGGAACGATGGACTACCTGGCGTTCCCTTAAATCGTTTCCTCCGGCGAAGATGAGATCATGCTGGCCTATAAGCGAGGGACCGATCATGGCTGGGATCCAGGTTCCCAAATTGAGATCGTACGTTTCGACCTCATAAGCGGTAAAGCCATTCAAGCCCCCATTCACCTAGGCGTCCCCGAAGGTATCATGGAAATGGGACAATGGGTACGTTTTCCTGATGGATCACTGGGGAACTACATCGACGCACAGCATCTGGATAAAGAGGGGAAGCATTTCCGCATGGGCTTACTCGGTGCTATCAGTCGAGATAATGGCGAGAGCTTTGGCCCACTCGAACGCGTCGGTATCATTGACGGCGTGGAATACGGATACTTGTTCGATTCAGTGATCATAGGGAAAAGCCTGTATGCTTTGATAATGACTTTCGAGTATCTGGCAGGAGGCAGACGCACGGTGGATGCCCTTTATACGGACGACAATGGAAAGACTTGGAACTTCATTAACAACCTGAGCAAAGAGTTTGGAGATATCCGTATTAACGAAAGCAGTCTGCTTCCTTACGAGGGCGGTTTTCTAGTGGCGACAAGAGGTTACGACTTGATGGTGCCCCTCCACCAGGTTGATGAGCATTTCAAACTGATTAAGGAGTCCAACCTAACCGAGAACAACGAGTCCATCGGTGCCTACATCGGACGTCCACGACTCATGACCTACGACGGAGCCTATTTTCTGATGGGGCGGAATTTTCCACCTCCTTACCGTGAGATCCCGATGGAAATGGCACTGCTTCGTTTTGACCCTGAAACCTTCAAGGTCGAAAAACACTTTGTATTAGATAATGAGGAACGAGGCGAAGTGACCGACGGGTATTATACAGCTCCTGTTCTTGTGGAAAAAGATGACAGAAAACTCTTAAACATTTTCACCTATTGAGCACTCTTTGGAAATTCACCGGATATCGTTCGCCTACAGTTCGACAGCGAGGAATTTTTGGAGTAGTGGTATATGAACAGAATAGATGAAACGATTCAGTCAATCGGTCATCGGTTGTCAGGCCTTCTCCCTCCGGTCGTGAACACGAACCGATGCTACAAAGTAGCCATGCTCGTGAGAGCATGGAAGGTGTCATTTCGAGCTCAGATTATTAATCAGCTATGAATCCACTCACCCCGCAAACTCTCAAAGGCACCTGGGCTACCATTCTTCTCCCGCTCGATGAGCGAAACGAGATCATTTGGAAGCACGTGGATGAACAGTTGGACATATTTGCGGAAGCCGGAGTTGACGGCATCTATTTCAATGGAACAGCTGGAGAATTCTTTAGCCAAAGTGAGGAGGAGTTCCTGAAACTGGCAAGAACGATTGCCAACTTCTGTGAAGCGCGAAGTATCCCTTTTCAAATCGGTGCTTCCCATGCCCATGCAAGTGGATCGTTGCAAAGAATCCGACAGACTCGCGACCTGCTACCAGGCGCGTTCCAAGTCATCCTGCCTGAGCGGATTCCCCACACACAAGAGGAGATCGCAGCTTTTCTAATTCGAATGGTGGCTGAGGCCGCACCCATCCCAATTGTCGTCTACAATCCACCTAACGCCCGCAAAGTATTGAACCACAAAGAGTGGTTTGAATTGGTTTCGACCATTGATGGCATCATCGGCATCAAGGTGGCAGGGGGCGACGATGCCTGGCACAAGGAGATGCAAAAGGTAGCAGACCAGGTAAGTGTATTTGTTGCTGGGGTACGACTTCCCACAGGAATCATCCATGGATGTGCCAGTGGCAGCTATTCCAACCTGGCCTGCCTCTCTCCAAAGGGCGCTGTTCGCCTTGGACATCTCATTCAATCCAATCCTGAAAAAGCCCTTCAAGAGCAAGCCCACATTTTCGATGTATTCGATAAAGCCATAGCCCACATCCGCGGCAGGTATGCCGATTGCGCGTTGGACAAAACGTTGGCAACTGCAGGTGGTTGGGGACCCATGACGCCCGATGTTCGTTGGCCGCTGTCGCGAGTTCCCGGGGAAGAAGTGGAACGCATAACAGACATTTTCCAGAAAGAGCTGGCTTTCCTTTTTACGAACAAATGAAACCCGTAGATATTAAATTCGGCCGCAAGCTACCTCCTACAATTGAGTTTCGAACTTCGTGTGTAGGAGGTAGCTTGCTGTCGATTTGTATCGTTGGCTAAACCAACAAACTCATCTCAAGAACTGACACAAAAATAACCATGCCTTTAGCCATAATCACAGGCGGTGCCACTGGTATTGGAGCTGCCGCAGTAAGAAAGTATGCCTCAGAGGGCTTTGATGTGGCACTACTCGATATTGAAAAAGAAGCCAGTCTGAAACTGTGCCAGGAAGATCATCACGGAACTGTCACCTTTTTTGAAACCGATGTTCGAAACCGAAAAGCGGTGGAAGCTTCCGTAACAAGCGCAGTTGAATCATTCGGCCCACCCTCGGTGTTGTTTTCAAATGCCGGCATCCAACGCCTATCGAGTCTCTTTGATCTTAAAGATGAAGATATCGACGCAATCATCGATATTAACCTGAAAGGAACACTCTACGTGGTGGCAGCAGTGGCTCCTTACATGCGCGACGCTGGAGAAGGTAGCATGGTCTTGATGGCTTCAGACCAAGTGTTCGCAGGCAAACCAGGTTCGATTGCCTATGGAGCATCGAAGGGAGGAGTCGCACAACTGGCAAAGTCTCTCTCAGTGGAGTTGAGTCCACTTGGTATTCGTGTAAATGCCATCTGCCCGGCTACTGTTAAGACACCTCTGAAAGAAAAGATTTTCACGGACCTCGGTAATAAACACTACGATGGCGATAAGGAAACGGCCTGGAAAGCCGAGACGGATACGATCCCTCTCGGACGAATTGCATCTCCTGAAGAGATTGCTAATGTCGTCTACTTTCTCAATTCAACTGAAGCTTCTTTTATGACTGGCGCCCTCGTGCCAGTAGACGGAGGATTTACTGCCCAATGATCTCAATCTTTGTTACGAATTTGGAATACTGATTAAACCATACATAAATACGCTGAAAAAGGTAGGGCTCAATCGCCGTTTCGAGGAACGGAGTGAGACACCAACACGGGCCGTAACGAGAACAGCGCTTTCGGCGAAATCGCCCTACCCATCAAGCATGGCGAAAAATAAATTCAATTTAGAGAACTAATACTCCAATGAAAATTATCGACACACATCATCACTTCTGGAACGTAACCAACGACAAATACACCTGGCTCGCAGACGAGAGTCTGGAATTACTGTGGGGAAAACCATCCCAACTTCCACGCGATTACTTTCCACCGGATATTGTCTCAGAGGCCGGACCCTGGGAACTCGCGAAGTCCGTACATCTTCAGTGCTTTCGAGATCCATCCGATCCTGTTGAAGAGTCACGGTGGTTGCAGAGCCTGGCTGATGATCCCGAATCGCCAGGATATCCCCATGCGATTGTAGCCTTCGCGGACCTGGCGGATCCTAATGTAGGAGAAACCCTGTCACAACATTGCCAATACAAAAACGTTCGCGGTATTCGACAGATCCTCAATCGACATCCCAATGAAGCGTGGCACATGTCCGAACGAGATTTCATGAAGGACGAAAGTTGGTGCTCTAATTATGGCCTTCTGGAAGCCCACAACCTCAGCTTTGATCTACAAATCTTCTATCATCAAGTCCCGGTCGCGATCCGACTCGCCCAACGCTACCCAAACATTCCGATCATTCTGAATCATGCAGGGATGCCAGCCGATCGGGATCCTGAGAACATCGACGCCTGGCGATCAGCCATGAAGCAGCTTGCCTCCTGTAACAATGTCGCTGCCAAGATATCCGGTCTTGGTATGTGCGACCATCAATGGACTACGGAGAGCATTCAACCATTCGTGATCGATCTCATAGAATCCTTCGGAGCTGACCGCTGTATGTTCGCCAGTAACTTTCCAGTAGATTGCCTCTTCAGCGACTACCAAACGGTATGGAATGCTTACGATGCGATCACAGCTGATTTCTCAGATGCAGAGCGGGCGATGCTCTTTCACGATAACGCGGAGAAGTTTTATAGGATTTAATTGTAGGAGGGGGTTGTTATTCCGCGCTCCACTTGTTGAGGTGTCGTCGTAATCCTCCTCGGTAATCCCCCGATTGAATAAAGGCTATTGAATGATCGCGGGGTAAACCCGCTCCTACAGTTCCCAAATACCAAACGATTTACTTCACATCCAACTCCGGTATCGCGTCTCCGGATACCAGGTAGCGAGCTTCCTCAGAGTTATAAAGCCAGGCGGGGCCCAAGGGAAGAGTCACTTTGCCATTCTTCAATACGGCAATCGAACGATCTCCTAAGGCCAAAACAATTTCGTTTGGATGCCAACGTCGGTAGTTGTGAATCTTCCACTCACGGCTGGCAAATCTCTGTTCGTCTTCTGACTGAGGATGGTGGGGATTGATCAAAGCCGGAAATAAAGACAAGGCATCACGTGTAGCAATATCATTAACCGGAAAGTCATTTGTGGTACCAATAACGGGTCCTTGCACATTGGCTCCTGCACTCGTTCCTCCTGTCGGTATTCCTTTTAAAGCCTGCTGCTGAATGACTTCCAGCTGACCTGTCGTTCTCATATCCCGAAGTAATGCAAAGGTATCCCCTCCTCCAATGAAGATCGCATCCACTTCTCGGAGAAAATCCAGGGTCCTCGACACTTCCATCTGATGGAGTGAGGTCGCTTGTGGAACTCCTATGTGAGCAAATGCCTCTTTCAAGCGCCGTTCCATCTTATCTCGATCGCCCGGATGATTTGCGTGCAAAACCAGAGCTACATGCTGGGATTCACCGTAGTGCTCCGTCATTGCCGGGATCACCGAATCAGCAAAGTGATTTCCATTCATCATGGCTCCGCCACAAACGAGGATCTTAGCTTGTGGGGAGGTTAATAGCTCAGGAGTCGCGTATGCAGCAATCATAGGAATAAAAATAAGAATGAAAGAAATGGAAAGTCGGCGAAATATCATATTACAAAGTTATACTGTGTGTTGCTGCCATGTTAGGTTCCAAGCCGAAAGACGTTTTCTGTAAAATAAAATGTAGGAAGGGAGCTTGCTCCCGATTAGAAAAGTCTTTGAGCAGTCGATTCGGGAGCAAGCTCCTCTCCTACACAACCCATCCATTTCAAGATTCTGTTATGGCAATCTGAAATAATAAGATCCAAGATGCTCCCAGATAATCCTTCATGAACAAACGTAAGTTTATCAAAAGCCTGACACTGCTCGGTCTTTCCGCCCCGGTATGGGGTCGTCTGGGTTCCATTCTGGCAGCGGCTGAAAGCAGCAACGCTCAATCCCTTGCCAAAGACGAAGACTTCTGGAGTGAGATACGAGCATCCTACAGACTGAAGCCCGATTATATCAATTTAGAGAGCGGGTTCTACTGCATACAACCGGAGGAGACACTGGAGCATTTCATCAAGCATGTTCGCGAAGTAAATTACCACGGCTCCTACTACATGCGAAATTATCGTTTGGAGAATAAAGCCCGGGTAACTGCCAAGCTGGCCGAGATGGCTGATTGCACTCCGGACGAACTTATCATCACTCGAAACACGACCGAATCCCTCGATACCGTGACCGGAGGCATTGATTGGTCATTCGGAGATGAGGCGATCTACGCGGGCCAGGATTACATGGCCATGCAGTATATGTTTGAGTTGGTAGAGAAGCGATACGGGGTCGTTCGTAAAGTCATCGATATTCCCATGCACCCATCGTCCGACCAGGATATCGTGGATGCTTATGCGAAGGCCATCACACCCAGAACTCGCTTACTGATGGTCCCCCACATCATCAATTTTACAGGTCACATTTTACCGATCAAGAAAGTATGCGATATGGCTCATGCACGAGGCGTGGATGTGCTAGTTGATGGAGCGCATGCATTCGGACATTTTCAGTTCTCCATCAAGGATCTGGATTGCGATTACTATGGCACCAGTCTGCACAAGTGGTTGAGCGCACCTCTCGGAGCTGGTTTCCTTTTCGCAAGGAAAGGGAAGGCTTTAAACGTCTGGCCGGCCTTTGCAGAAAAACCAACAGGCGAAGATGACATCCTGAAACTGAACCACACCGGTACCCACCCAGCCCATACAGATGTGGCCATAGGCAATGCAATCGAATTTCAGAACAAGATAGGAATCGAACGAAAAGAAGCGCGTCTTCGCTTCATTCAAAATTACTGGACCGATCAGGCACGGGAAATGGATCACGTGGAAGTATACACGCCGATTGAAAGACATAGATCCTGCGGAATCGCCACAGCCGGTATTAAAGGCATGGAACCACAGGAGATGGCCGAAATTCTCATTGAGAAACATAAGATCTTTACCGTCGCCATCAACCGCAACGATGTTCACGGCTGCCGCATATCCCCGAACCTGTTCACTTCGACTCAGGACATGGATGTTTTGGTGAATGCTCTCAAGAGCATGGCCTAGGTATTTGGCCCTGATTCCGGTTTGACCCCCCATAGGCGCCCGTCCACTCTTCAGCACAGATGAAAGAGATCACACTCCGCGCCATAGTAATAAGTATCTTTATCACCGCAGCGCTCGCCAGTGCCAATGCCTACCTCGGCCTTAAGGTCGGAATGACAGTGAGCGCCAGTATTCCCGCTGCCGTTATTTCGATGGGCATCCTTACCTTGCTGCGAGGTCGTAACAAAGGAACCAATATACACGAGAACAACATGGCTCAAACCGCGGCGAGTGCAGGAGAGTCATTGGCCGCGGGTGTCATCTTTACGATTCCCGCACTTATCCTGCTAGGTCGTTGGGATACCTTTAATTATTGGCAGGTTGCACTCATCGCTTGTCTTGGTGGTTTCCTCGGAGTGCTTTTCTGTATCCCACTAAGGCGTGCCTTTATCGTTGAAAGCACGGATCTCAAATTCCCCGAGGGTCTTGCTACTGCTGAAGTTCTCAAGGAAGGAGAAAGAGGAGGCGATGGAGCCAAGATCATTGCCATCGGAGCCGCCATCGGAGCGCTCTTTAAATTCCTACAATCTGGTCTACACATCTGGGGCGAAGCGTTGGAAGGCGCGAAACTTCTGGCTGGCAAGTGGATCGGTTATGCAGGAACCAATCTGTCTCCTGCCCTGATCGGAGTTGGTTATATAGTGGGGTTGAATATCGGAAGCCTGGTTCTTATCGGCGGAATGATCTCCTGGACAATCGGCATCCCCCTTTATGCGATATTAAACCCGGACACCATGATCGGCGATCAAACCGTAAGCTCGATGATGACGACCGATCCGGCCGGTGCAGCCTGGACACTTTGGAGTACCAAGATCCGCTACTTGGGAGTCGGCGCTATGGCAACCGGTGGCGTCTATGCCTTGTTAAGTCTTTGGAAACCGGTCCTCAATGGCATTAAATCGGGAATTGAAGTTTATAAGAAAATGGGTGCCAGTGAAGCCGGCATCGATCGGGAGCAACGCGATATCCCCATGCCTTGGGTGCTCGCGGGAGTCGGTGTGCTTACCGTACCTCTTTTTGGGTACTATTGGGGAGTGATCGACCAACCGATTATCGCTTTGGTCATGACCGCCATCATGCTGGTTGCAGGATTTGTCTTTGCCTCTGTTGCTGCTTACATGGCCGGCCTGGTTGGTTCGACAAACAACCCAATCAGTGGAGTTACCATCGCCACGCTTCTGTTTACCTCCTTTGTCCTGCTTTTCCTGATGGGCAAAAGCGAAATGGCTCCTGCCGCTGCCATTTTTGTAGGTGCTGTCGTTTGTTGCGCCGCGGCAATTGCTGGCGATACCTTGCAGGACCTCAAGTGCGGGCACTTGGTCAAAGCGACTCCCTGGAAGCAACAGGTTATGGAATTCATCGGGGTCATTATCGGTGCCGCCTCTATTCCCATTGTCCTAACTTTGCTTCACCAGGCTTACACCATTGGATCTCCTGAACTTAGTGCACCTCAGGCCAGCCTGATGGCTTCGGTGACTAAAGGCATACTCGACACGAACTCGGCTGGACTACCCTGGGGACTCGTGGGCCTGGGAGCCGCCATTGCGGTGGTCATCATCATCATCGATAAAATTCTCGAAGCCAAAAAAGCGAATATCAGAGCACCGGTCCTGGCAGTTGCTGTCGGTATCTACTTACCCATCGAACTCGCCGTCCCTATCTTTGCCGGCGGTCTCCTTAGTTACTTTGTAAAACGTAAAAGGCCTGCCTCGAATGAAGAGTCAGACAAAGGTATAATGGTCGCCAGTGGACTAATAACCGGTGAGGCTCTCATGGGCATTATGGTAGCGGGCCTTATCGTGGCCGCTCAGCAATGGGTGTCACTGGGTGATACTTACAACGGCCTAACCTCTTGGTGTGCCGAGACACTGTGTACGATGGGGCCATGGATAGGCTTTTCCTTACTCATTGCCGTAGCGCTTTACTTATATAAACAGGCCCTTAAGTAAGCTATCGGAGGATTTTGTTGCCTCATAAGTATGTATGGATAAACACTAGTTTATGGCACGTCTCCATGCCCCACACAAATTTTAGATCTTTTCTATTCTCCTAGGGCTTCTGCTACTTAGCCAGGCCCAAGCTCAAAGTCCGCCCAGCCCTCTCAACGAGATGGAGCATGGCCCCTTTGTCTCTTCGACTATTTCGACTGATCCTATGTCCATTCGGAGTATTTTCGTCTACAAAGGTATCGCAGTTAGAGTGGGCAAAGATGAGGGGGCAGTGATGGTTTTCGATACGGATCTATTGAGAGTTGCTTCAGCTTGGACGGGAGGCTTTCTCAAATGGTATCCGGCCAGAGATGGCTATGAGAAATGGCCAAGCCCGGATGGTTATATGCATTTCATGACCGCACAACGTCCAGGTTGGTCCAAGGATGGCAATTTTTCCGATCCTCGTCCCTGGAAATATGGCCCCATTCCGAAAAGCCAAGGAGCATACAAAGGTATGTATCTGCAAAATGACCAGGTGGTCTTTGCCTACACGATTGGTGAAACAGAAGTCCTGGAATCTCCGGGATATAAACGTTTTGAGGATCGTGCGATTTTCACACGAACCTTGAATCTGAGGCCACTCAAAGAACGGCAATCGCTCCAGATAATTCAAGTGCCGGATGGTTCAAACACGACACTCGCCAGACATAAACTATCCGAGCACCATGGAATCATCGACATTCGTACCGGTAAACAAACCCGTCTGATTGGATATCGTGGTCCTCTGAAAAACGCCCGATGGAGAATAGACAATCGCCACCTCATTCTCGACCTACCTACCTCAGACAAGCCATCCCGTATAGAACTCGCCATGGGTCCCGTTCAATTTGGAAATAAAGTTGGCTACATGGGAACTTTTATCTCCCGCAACAAAGCGGTCCCTACCTTAAGCGAACTCAAGAAGCCAGGAAATGCACAATGGGAAATCCTCGAAACCAAAATCAAACCAGGGACTGACGAAGGGCCCTTCGTTTCTGATGAACTCACCTTACCCATTGACAATCCCTGGAATTCATTCCTTCGCTTTTCGGGTGTCGATTTTCTTTCAGATGGTCGTGCCGTCCTGAGTTGCTTCAGTGGTGAGGTGTGGATTGTCGATGGTTTGCAAGGTGATACCGATACACTTAAGTGGAAGCGCTATGCGACCGGTCTTAACCAACCGCACGGGGTGAAGGTGGTCGATGATAGAATCTATGTTACTGGCCGAGATCAAATCACCATCCTAAATGATAGTAATGGAGATGGCGAAGCTGACTTCTACGAAAACTTCAACAACCAGGTGATGGCTGCGACCAACTTCCACACCTTCACCATGAATCTGGACACTGATTCGAAAGGGAACTTTTACTTCGCCAAAGCCACTCCCTGGCCACCCTTCCGGAACGGAGTGAATGCAGAGGTCACCCCGCACCATGGCGTTTTATTTCGCCTGCCTCCGGATGGTAGTCGCCTGGATATCATCGCTAGCGGCTTGCGCAACCCCAACGGCCTTTCCATTGGCCCGGATGATGAAATCGTTTATAGTGACAACGAAGGAAACTGGGTACACACCAGCAAAGTACACCGGATTCGCGAAGGTGGCTTCCACGGTTTCATTCCATCTGCCCACCAAACACCCACACCCACCAATTTTGAAAAACCCATAGCCTGGGTGCCGCACTTTAAGGACAACTCAACGTCAGCGCCGATTTTCATAACTAGCTCCTCCTGGCCTGAAGAACTGCATGGTAACCTGCTAGTAACTTCCTATGGACGGGGCACTCTGTCCATGGTCCTGAATGAAGAGGTCGAAGATCAGTGGCAAGGATCCCATTTTACCCTCCCGCTAAAATTCCAGTCTGGCACCATTCATGGTCGCTTTCACACTGACGGGCATCTTTATGTAGCAGGGTTAACCAGCTGGCAATCAGTCAGTCATGGTGGCGGTTGGGGCACCTTCAATCGTATTCGTTATAAGGGGAAGCCGCTGCACATGCCGGTCGCCATCGACACTCAGAAAGGTGGGTTAAAACTTCAGTTCGCCGAACCATTCGATGAGGCGTCTGCCACGGATACCAGCAATTATTCGCTCAATCAGTGGACCTACCCCTGGTCGAGTCAGTACGGGACGCGCGGTAAAGTATTCTCAGCTGACCAAGTAGGAAAACCATCGCATGACCCTGTCACCATTGAATCCATACAGCTTTCCAAGGATCTAAAGACCGTAACATTCCATATCCCAAGCCTTCGTCAGGACCTGGTCCAAACGAGCCTGGGATTGTTGCCTGGTCTACCAGACATAATCAACACGCCGATGGGGCTTGTTATGGCGATCGATTACACGCTCAAAGCAGCAGACGGCTCAGAAGTGAAACAATTCATCCATAAGACCATCCACCGAGTGGCAGGCGATCAAGCGACCCAACCGGCAAGCTCTCACAGCGCTCATCTTTCTTCCGTAGTCGCAAGCGCAACTGCTGAATCTGCGGCAACGACACCCAAAGTCGAAACAACAGACCTTACGGGAGCTAAAGTCGCGAGCATGAGTTCGAGCGGCATCAACTTAAGCTACGATGTGACTGAGATTCGGATGAAAGCAGGTGAACGCTTAGTTATACGCTACAAGAATGCCAGTGAGATGTCTCACAATATGGTGATCGTGAAAAACGAAGCCGACATCCAACCCGTTGGCATTGCCGCCCTTTCCGCCATGGCGGATGACTTCATTCCCCAGAACTTAAATCCCAAAGCCTATTCCAGCCAAGAGCAGGACCGCATCCTTGCAGCCTCTAATTTGGCCTATCCTGGAGATACGGTCGTCATAGAATTTACTCCGGACCAAGCTGGAGTTTATCCCTACATCTGTACCTATTCAGGCCACTTTACCATGATGCAGGGGCGGATTTATGTGGAACCTTAAAGGATTAGAAATCGGCAGCAAGCCACCTCTTACATTTGAGCTTTCGACACGCCTTTCATAGGAAGTGGCTTGCTGCCGAAAAAAATCTCTGAAGGTTTAACCGAAGATATTATAACTCAGCTATCTGCTGTTGCTTTTACGCCAAGCTTGATGACGACTTCGTCGCGGATCAGGTTATCTGCCTTACCTTTGTAAACGATACCCCAGTCGAAGCGCATGATGTCAAACTCGGCCTTTAAAGTTACTTCTGAATCCGAGATGATTACTTCAGGCGTAAAGGATATGCTTTTGGTAACCCCGTGTAATGTAAGGTTACCTGTCATTTCAGATCCATTCATAGAGGTGATAGCAAACATCGCGGTTGGGAAAGTCTCTACTTCAAAGAAGTCTTCGTTCTTCAGATGGCCTGTTAGGCGATCACTGTCAGACCACAGCGAATCCATCTGAATAGTCACTGCACTCGGCGCGACAATCTTGCCGTCTGCTACAGCAAGGGTGCCATCAAAGCTTTTGAAACCGCCGTCATGACTGCCAGATACTTTTGATCCAACAAAACCAATCGTAGAATCAGCACTGATGGAGTAGGTTTTGGCCTCTGCAACGGCCTTAACAGCTTCAACCGCTTCAGAGACGGTGGCCGACTCCGTTTTGTCAGCAGGGTTAGAACATCCGGTAACAACGAGAGAGCAAGCGGTTAAAGAAAGTAAGAGTAGATTACGGGAAGATGATTTCATAAGATGTGATTGATAGTTACTATCAGATGATCAAGATCCATCATGAACGAGAATATTCGATCAATTGCATCAGTCTTAAATGATTCATATATTCGTCATCACCTAAGCAGGTTGTCTAACAAACGATAATCGACTGCCTCCATCTCCCATAAACATCCAGTACTTCTAATGTCCGAGCGTCGATACAGGCGGCCTGATGCAGACCATAGCACTCACCTTATATCCCCACCCGGATATCAATGCGCTCATCGAGCGAGAAGAAGCCGGTCTTTCAAAATCTCAACTGCCAGACGCTCCTGACACACCCGTGACAGAGAGGCATGATAGGGTTTAGGAACGCTTATTCCCGGGTACCACTGGCATCCTTGGGCTTGGGACTACCTGGACCCACTGTATTGCGAACGGCGAAGTAATCTTCGCGCGATAGCACTTTACCGGCCACTCCAAACGCTTCTTCAATCTGGTCTGGTGTTTTGATTACGCAGATGGCCACCTGAATGGCAGGGTGCATAAGGGTGGTAGCTAGAACTAATTGGTAGATGCTCAGATCATACTTATCCGCAATCAGCTTCAAACTCCTGACCTTGGCGCACAACTCTTGAAATCGTTCGCCTTGAAAATCGGGATGATTAGATCGAAAGTCGGAGAAGGTTTCATTTCCGGTATATTTACCAGTGAGCAATCCTTTGTGCATCGGTGAATAAATCATAACCCCTATATTTTATGACTGACAGTAGGGAAGCATATCCGTTTCTCCCTCTGGATCGATCAGACTGTAAGGAGGCTGAACCACGGTATAGGGAGCAAACCGACGTTGTCCGCGACATTGTTCAACGGAATGATTACTTAGACCAAACGCCCGAACCTTCCCCTGCTCTTTTAATTTCTCGAGGGCGCCCGCAATTTCAGCATAGGGAGTTAGTGGGTCGTAGAGATGCAGAAAGTAAAGGTCGATGGTATCGACTCCCATCCGCTTCAAGGATAACTCACAGCGCTTCGCAATATGCTCAGCAGACAGGTCAGGATAACGGGATCCGTCTGAATTAAAATGATTAAAAACTTTCGTCGCTACGGCCAACTCATCACGGGGCAGCTCCTTGATGGTTTCTCCTACCACCGTCTCCGCGTACCCGTCACCATAGGCTTCCGCTGTATCGATAAAATTAATACCATTATCGAAAGCCAGCTTCATGGCCGAAATGGCATCGTCTTTCGATTGCTCCCCCCAGAACCGCGGGCTCAATTGCCAGGTCCCAAATGAAATGGGTGAAACGGACAAGCCGCTGTCTCCTAGTGTTATGCGCTCCATAAATGTAAGTTGTTTGTATTAGATGATTACTATCCGGGAATTCCAATTCGGCAGCAAGCTACCTCCTACACTTCGTATCGTAAATTTTAATACAGGAGGTGGCTTGCTGCCGAATAGAATATCAACGACATTCAAATCCACTTCAGACTGATTTTCTTACCGCAACCACTCAGGTACGGAATTGTTTTCCTGCCAAGTTGCTACCCGCCTATCCAATTTGTCTGGTTTCCATTCGGTGGTTCCAGCGGGTAACTCGTCTTTCTTAGGCAACCAACTTCTGTGAGCCTCAATGACTGACGCATACTTCGGGTTTTTAGCCAGATTATCATGCTCACCTGGATCGGTTTGGTGATTGTAGAGCTCTTCCCCTCCATCGCGTTAACGAATGTAGCGCCAATCATTGCTGCGCACGGAGTGATTTCCGTAATACCAGGTACTGAGAACAGGTTTATCCCAGGAGGCATTTAGATTCTCAAGTAAAGGACGTAGACTGTTGCCTTCCAGTTTCGGTGCCGCAGGCAGTCCGCACAAGTCAACTAAAGTGGGATAAATATCCAGCAGGCTGACCGCTTGATTGGTCATCACTTTGGCATCCCTTACCCCGGGAGCTTTTATAAAGAACGGTATTTTCGTCGACTCCTCCCACAGGGCTTGTTTGCGCCAGTGTTTTTTTTCATCCAAGTGCTGACCGTGATCCGACCAGAGTACCACAATCGTGTTGTCGGCGTAGCGACTGTCCTCCAGCGCTTTTAACACCTTCCCAAGCTCGTGATCGACGAAGGAGACACAGGCTAAGTATCCATAAACCAGTTCCCTCCAGTAGCTATCACTCAAATTAACAACCGCATAGTAATCACCCGTCTTGATCGTTCCGTAGGCCACCGATTTCCCCATGATGGGTATGTCCGCCATTTCGTTATTCGGAAAAGATGGCACTTGGATGTTATCCAAATCATACAAATCGAAGAATTCTTTGGGTGCCGTGTAAGGAACGTGGGGGCGTACAAAGCCTACCGCCAAAAAGAATGGCTTTTCGTGATCTTCAGAGAGCTTGTCGACCGCCCAATCCGATATGAGTTCATCAAACATCTTACCATCGGGCATGTCGTCGCGTTCGAGAGCTCCATAACAAAGCGAATGACCATCAGCGAATGCTTCACCGTAGTGATTTACGATCTGGCTCCCCTCTTTCGGGAATGGATAAAACTTCGTCCCGCCGTAACCGTCTCCTCGTTTCTTTAGCTCTTTGGGTACTTTGTAATCGGACGCATACTCATCCCAAAAGTCATCGGTGCGGTCTTTGTAATCAGAGACTCCACTGTGAAAGATCTTTCCAATCGCCATTGTTTTATAACCGGCATCCTTAAAATGTTGAGGCAGCATCTTGTGGTCGCCCATGACGTCGTCGAAGGACCTTCGCATCGCCGAGGTTGATCCATACCAACCGGACGAGGATGGATGGAGCCCGCTCAGCAGCGAGTTACGAGAAGCCGTACAAACGGCCTGAGAACAATGGGCATTGCTGAACAAAAGGCCTTGCTCGAAGAGCTTGTCCATATTCGGTGTGATAGCCTGCGGATGGCCGTCCAAGCCACCTACCCAATCGTTCAAATCATCGATGGAGATAAAAAGGACGTTCGGCTGAGAAGCAACGAGCGCAGAGCTGAGGGCACCAAGTAATAAAAAGGCCTTCCATAGGGAACCGAGTGAATTCGGTGAATTTTCTTAGGGTAGATTAAATGCGAGTAGGAATCTCGGCTAAGCCGAGACTCTAGAAAGGATAGAGAAAATGAAAATCTTAAAAGCTCTCGGCTTGGGAATCTTCCCCAGAGCCTTCCACTGCTTCGCGGTCTGCTCTCACCAATGTGTCTATTTAAACTGGAGATGCTCTGGCCGCTTCATATTCCGATTCAGTAAGCCAAACGAGCTTGGAGATCTCCTCAATACCTTGCAGCACTTGGTTCATCTCGTGAAGTAAGGTCAGGAATGCGCTACTTCCTCCGATCCAACGGCGAAGGAAAAAACGACGATCCACAGCAATCATAATCCATGGATCCGTATACCCGAGTAGACACCAAAACTTAATTCCTTTGTGCTTCCCCCAGAATGACCACCCGGTATTACCGCGTTGCTCGACGACTGATATACTCCATCCACTTTCACGAAGTTCAGCGGCAATAAGCTCACCGAGCACAGACCCATTGGGTTTTGCGATCTCTCCCTCTTCTTCAACCGAGTCATCGGGCAAGGAAGAATCAAAAGTAGCTATATTTGGAGTTTGCATGTTTGATTAGGAAGTAAGTGAACTACGGCGCGCTCGGCGATCACGCCCTACCTTTAACTGGCATATTATCTCCCTCAAAATCAAGGGCGCACGCGCACATATTTCTGAACGGTTCGTGAAAAAGGCTCACCTCCATACACATTGCCTGCGGCATCGACCGTTACAAATTCCGCTCCATTACCATTTGTAAAACGTGGATCTCCATTGGGCAGCATAATGAAGTAGTTGACCCACCCAGTTTCTGCATCGCCTATGCGTATACCCATCTCATACCCAGGATTCTGCACATTGTCGGATTCGGAATCGGAGACATAGATATTTCCATGATCATCAAAGAATACACCACTCGGACGACCAAACTGCGTCCATTGAGCAATAAAGGTTCCATCTTGGTCAAAGATCTGAAGCCGGTTATTAAAACGATCTGCAATAAACAGCCGGCCCTTCTTATCAATAGCCATTGCATGTAAAGCATGGAACTCACCAGGAGCGTAACCCGTTTGTCCCCAGCTGCGCAGAAACTCTCCGTCCTTATTATAAACCATGACCCGATTGTTGCCGTCGGGGTTGTGACCATCGGCGATGAAGATATTTCCATTGTCCCCGATCACCACATCAGCTGGAGAATTGAACTGATAATCGCCTTTCCCGGCCTTTCCAGGGATGCCGAGCCGCATGAGCTCTTCACCGGTGGAACTAAATTTAATCACTTGGTGCCCACGCGTGCCTTCCGGAGTGCGAGATGGTTTCACTGCATCGGTCACCCACACATTACTCTCCTCATCAACAAAGAGTCCATGTGGCCAAATAAACATGCCTCCTCCAAAGCTCTCCACCGCGTTACCCTCGGCGTCGAACTTCACAATGGGATCCAGGTCGGAGTCGAGGCACTCATTCCCAAAGCGACCCCGCTCAGCACTATCGCAACGAACGACGGCCCAGATATGCACACCATCGGGATCGACTTGCACATCCCCAACGGCCCCAATTTTCCGACCATCTGGAAATGTTGCCCAAGTATCCACCGCCCGGTAGGGATTTGGGTAGGTTTGCCCGAACAGGATAAACGGCCCAATGCCCATAATAAGAATTACAAAAACAATACGCATATTTAAAGACTAGCCACCGTCGGGATGAGGGGTCAACTTAATGGAGATATTATGAATACCCTGATTAAACTATTCCTGAGCTTCTTTTCACTCCTCCTTCTCTCGCTTGGTCTTTCCGCAGCCAAGCCAAACGTGGTCTACGTTTTAGCCGATGATCTTGGCTGGGGAGACTTGAGCTGCAATAATCCCGAATCGAAAATTCATACGCCCCATCTAGATCGCATTGCCGAAGCAGGCATGCGTTTTACCGACGCTCATTCAGGATCCGGTGTTTGCACACCGACTCGCTACGGAGTGGTCACAGGGCGATACAGTTGGCGCAGTCGGCTGAAACGTGGCGTGCTCGGCGGCTCATCGACACACCTCATAGACACCGACCGATACACCGTGGCCGATTTGCTGAAGGACCAAGGCTACCATACCGCCATGATAGGCAAATGGCACCTGGGTTGGGATTTTGTGTTTAAAGAAGGAACGGCCAGTGACCGGTTTGATTTAAAGAACGGAGAAGTTATTGATTACAGCGCACCTGTGACCAATGGACCGGACGCGATTGGGTTTGATTACTACTATGGTCACTGCGGCTCACTCGATATGGCGCCCTATGTCTATGTGGAAAACGGCAAAATTACTGCCCCACCCAATCGTATCACCGTCAACCACGACTATAAAGGGTTCTGGCGCGAAGGTCCCACTGCATCCGATTTCAATCACACCTTGGTGACCCCTAATTTCGTAGAGCGTGCCCAAACCTACATCGAAGAGCGGGCCGAGACTGGAGAACCTTTCTTTCTCTATCTGCCTTTACCTAGCCCACACACACCGATCCTTCCCATTACAGAATTCATGGGACTGAGTAACACCAACATGTATGGCGATTTTGTCATGCAAGTCGATTGGCACATGGGTCAGATTATGGAAACCCTGGAGAAGGCAGGTGTGGCCGACAATACCCTGTTTATCTTCACGAGTGACAACGGTTGTTCTCCTCGAGCTGAATTCGAAGAACTCGAAAATGCGGGTCACAAACCGGGCGGCATCTACCGAGGCAACAAAGCTGATGCCTATGAGGCCGGACACCGGGTGCCCTTTATCACGAACTGGCCCAATGGCATTAAGGGAGGTCAAACCTCTGACGCCACTATCTGTCTGACAGACTTGTTTGCGACCATGGCCGATATCACGAATTCCAGCACTCCTGCCAACGCCGCCGAAGATAGTGTCAGTTTCCTTCCCGCTCTCGAAGGCAAAGCCAAACAAGTGCGCGAGGGAACGGTCCACCACTCAATCAATGGATCCTTTGCCATTCGTAAGGGCGACTGGAAGCTACTGCTCTGCCCTGGTTCCGGAGGCTGGAGTTATCCACGACCCAATGAAACCAGAGACCTTGGCCTACCTCCCATTCAACTTTTCAACCTTAAAAACGATCCGAGCGAAACGACCAACGTGTATTCAACGAATCACGACAAGGTAAGAGAGCTTTATCAGCTACTGAAAGCGTACGTTGAAAATGGCAGAAGTACTCCTGGCCCCAAGCAAACGAACGAAGGTGAGACAAAGATCGATCCGTCTAGTTTCGCGGCGCTGAAGGCGGAGTTGAAACTGTAGCCCGTCATTTCTTCTGTAGGAGCAAATTTATTCGCGACCCGAATATTCTAAGACATAGAGATCGCGAACTACCGAGGCTTTGACCGACAGCGATGCGAAACACAATTTGCTCCTAAAATGAATCTCCCCACTCCCTGAACAACTCCTCCAACTTCGCTACCCTTTCAGGCCTCTGTTGCGCCAAATCATTCGACTCTGAAAGATCCTCTTTCAAATTGTACAGCTGCCAGGGATGTTCAGGATCGACTCTCACAATCTTCCAGTGACCCGCCCTCAAAGCGGCATGATTGCGATACACAAAAAACAAGGACTCATGCTCTGACTCGGCTCCCTCCATCAGAATAGGGAGAGGATCTTTACCATCGAATACAACCCCACTCGGCAAATCAGCTCCAGAGAGCTCCGCACAAGCAGTCATCAAATCAGGGGACCAGAGGGTTTCATCGATGATACTGCCTTCTTGAATCTGCCCAGGCCAGCGAGCCATGGCGACCACACGGATACCACCCTCCCAACAGGTGACACCCCCCGACCTCAATGGGTCGTTGATGCCTATGTCGATGCCTTCACGATCGAGTCGAAAGCCGCCGTTGTCAGACATGAAGAAGACAAAGGTGTTATCTGCGACTCCTGCCTCATTCAATGCATCGAGCACACGACCAATCGCCTGATCGAGAGCAGTCACCACAGCGGCATACCGCTTCTCATAATTCTGTTCCTCGGGCGACCAACCGTAGGCTTCAAAAGCCCTATCCGGAGCCTGCCAAATATTCGGTTCCCCAGGCTGCTTGTTTCTGGCACTGGGAAAGTGAGGGGCATTAAAGGGTAAGTAACAGAACCAGGGCTGCTCTTCTTTTGAACGTCGTTCAATAAAATCAATCGCAGCATCGGCAAAGATGTCCGTAGCGTACTCGCCTATCCGGTCCAACTCCTCGGTGCCTTCATAGAGGTCGTGCTTCAAACGGTAGTTATGTGTATAGTAGTCCATGTTGCCTGAAGCATGCCCGACAAATTCATCAAATCCTCGCTCCGTCGGACGCGATCCTGCGGCGAAACCAATATTCCATTTTCCAAAGCACCCCGTGACGTAGGGCTCGGGTGCGGCCTTCAACACCTGAGGAATCAGCACCTCATTCTGATTCAAGCCCACACCATAATTACCTTCCAAGCCTGGCAGTTGATAGTCCAAGCCATGACGTTGCGGAATACGCCCCGTTAACAAACAGGCTCGCGACACCGTGCAAGTGGAAGATGCCGTATAGAAACTTGTTAATCGTGCACTCTCTGTTGCCAGGCGGTCCAGCCGTGGAGTTAGGATCATCGAGTCCGGATTGTAGCTCTTAATATCCCCATACCCGAGATTGTCGGCCGTGATGATCAGGATGTTTTGGGGCTCTGCAAATGCCGGGATTTTGAACAATCCCACGGCCGCCATTAACAGAAAGAGCAGGCAAGTGCTGAACATTGAGCTCAACTTATTCATTCGGAAATCGTTCATTTTATTTAGGGTTACGAAAAAATGACTTTGGATCAATACTCGCTTTGAACGGGCTAAAAAATTTCACCACATTTTAGATCCATCTACGGGGGAGCCATTTAAGGGAAGGTATCTTCAATTTTGCGAGCATTACGACTTGTCCTAAGTGCGAAGAAGATTACGCTTTTTACCGAACCATAATGACCGACCCAACCTTCCACAACTACGCTCGAATCACCCTCGACTACAAACAGACTTGGGAATGATCGAGGCCTTCGGACACAGCAAGATGAAAAAGACCGAAAAAGAATCATCTGAGAAAGAATAGAAGAAACACCTCCTCCCCGCCATGCCTAAGAAGTCAATAGAGTTACCTGAAGACTTATCCGAACAGGTAGCTCCAGACCTCGTACATGGATCCATTGAAGTAGCTCCATGTGAATCTAAAAAGGCTACCCTGAAAAAGCTGTACAAGAGTGGCATCTATCCGTATGAAAAGCCCATGCGGAGAAAGGAATACGAAGTGAACAAAGCCCAACTTCAAGCGGAGCTCATGAAGGCTCTGAAGAACTCTATGATCTGAATGAGGATCCGGAAGAATGGCAGAACCTGGCCGATGACGCAGCTTATGTAAAAACCATGAGCCAGTTGATTTCTCAAGCGCCTAAAACCTTCGCACCCTTAGGAACTTCGTTCACCGACCTCAAGGTTGTGACGACAGGTGAGACGTTTCACTGGGAGCCAAAGCGTTAGTTCATAGATTATTTTTGTAATCCATGCGGCAGAATAAGACGTTGTTGGCGCGGAGCTGATTTCATTTTGATAGGCGAAGGGAGTCTAGGTGATCCTCTGTGGAACCTAGTTTAGAGGTTGCTCAATTCGGATAAGGTTTTTGAATCTGAATTAGTCGTTTCTTCGAACCCAAGTCTAAACCCCATGAAACAAGATAAAGAATCACCCTACTCTATCTCACGTCGCACTTTTCTAGGCCATGCTGCTGCCTCTGCGCTAGGTGCATTGCCACTCAAAGCTTCGGCCTCTTCCTACACGCGCAGTGTAGGAGCCAACGACCGCATTCGCATCGGCCAAATCGGTTGTGGACAACGTGGTTTCGGAACTCACCAGCGCTATGTGAAACAGCATGCCCAAGGAGAGAACCTCGTAGTCGTAGCGGTATGCGATCCTTACAAACCGGCTCGAGAAAAAGCTGCAGCCAATGTAAAGGATTACACTGGAAAAAGTCCCAAGCAATTTTCGACCTACCGGGACATGTTGGAGATGAAAGATCTGGACGCGGTGATGATCGCTTCTCCTGATCATGTTCATACGCTTCACCTGGAAGCGGTGGCCGAGGCTGGCAAACATTGTTATGCGGAAAAGCCACTGGGTATTGAGTTCGATGCACTTAAGCGGGCGGTAGATGCCGCCCAAGAAGCCAAGATCATCGTGCAAGTCGGTACGCAACAACGCACCGAGCCTTCCAACGTGGGGGTACAAAAACTGATGGAAACAGGTATTCTGGGTCACCTCTCTCGTGTGGAACAGGTACGCAATGCGGCCGAACCTTATTGGTACAAACGAGTCGATCGAACTGTCAGAAAGGAAGACCTTGATTGGGATGAATTCACCAATGGAAGAACGGACAAACCTTTCGACCCCGTTCTCTATACGGGCTGGTATGGCTACTATGAATTTTGCCAAGGACCGGTGCCACAATGGGGCAGTCACTATATCGACCTCGTTCATTACCTGACCGGTCTCAGCATACCGAAAACCTGTAATTGCCACGGGGGTACTTACACCTGGAAAGATGACTACAAATTCACTGCTCCAGACCAGATCGATGCGATATGGAGTTACCCCGAAGACACGGTGGTTACCTATACAACCAATTTTGGAAACAGTAGCGGCAATCGAACCCGACTACTCGGCGAAAAAGGAACCCTTGAACTTGAGCGCCGCGGCACGGCAATTTACACCGCTGAAGGTGGCATCAATCGCGATGGATCCATCCGAGGCAAAAACGAGGTCGAGGATATTAAGCGCCCGGACCATTTTCAAAATTGGTTCCAAGCCTTGCGCGGAAATGCAGAGCCCCATGCTCCATTGGAAGCCGGCTATCGCCATGCTGTAGCAACCATCATGGCTCAAATGTCTTACGAATCAGGTAGGCGCTCTCGCTATCATGCAGATAGCAGAAAGATTACTTTAGATTAAAAGAAGCATCGCTTGAAGGATTTATCATTTAAGTCATATGCGGTTTTAGCCACAAGGTTCAAACCATGAGCGAATCTACCAAACGCACAAAGGACAGCCCGTGGTGGAAAGGCGTAACCCGCTATCAATGGCTGGTACTCTTGATCGCGTCATTGGGTTGGATCTTCGATATTTTCGAAGGTCAGATTTTCGTTACCAGTATGAACGAAATGATGGCGTCCCTCCTACCCCCAGACGTTCCGGCAGATAATCGAGATGCCGTAGCGAAAATTGCATTGGGGGTATTCCTAGTTGGCGGTGCAGTGGGCGGCGTATTTTTCGGAATGCTAAGTGACCGCATTGGCCGGGCACGCACCATGGTCATTACGATCCTGGTGTATTCTATATTTACCTGCATGACCGCTTTTGCCCAAGAGGCCTGGCAAGTGATCGTATTGCGCTTCTTTGTTGCTATGGGCGTGGGCGGAGAATGGGCCGTGGCCAGCGCGATGGTGGCAGAGGTTTTTCCAAAATGGGCACGCGTCCGTTCGTTGGGGATTTTTCATGCAACCAGCACTTTGGGCTCCTATTTGGCTATTGCTGCAGGTGCTTTCATTGTGGGAAATCCTGCACTGAATACGGAAGCGATTCCGGATCTAAACTGGCGGCTGGCTTTTGGGATTGGTGTCCTTCCCGCGTTGTTGACCATTTGGATTCGTGTAAAATTGAAGGAACCGGAGAGCTGGAAGAAAGCGCGCGAGATCGCGAAAACGGATCCGACTAAACGCACTGGGAGAATTGGTGATTTATTTAAAGGTGAACTTCGAAGGCGAACCTTAGTCGGCGTCGCTCTAGCAGCGATCGGTCTGGCCACCTTTTGGGGTGTAAAGATCTATGGAAGGAACCTGATGAGAAGCGCTGCGGAGCGAGAAGTCGTTTCTCAGAACGAAGGATCTATGGTCGATAATGCGGCCGCACTGGAAGCGAATTTCAGCGAGATCAAAAAGACCGAAATGAAAGGCCACTTCCTAGTCATGACAGGGGGGCTGTTAGGCATGCTCGCATTTGGGCCCGTCAGTGAGCGAATCGGGCGTCGAGGAGCGTTTTCCTTTTTCTTCATTGGAGGATTCGCAAGCAGTGCCCTCTTGTTTGGATTATTTACCGATATGAGTATTGGCTTTTATTGGTGGGCCCTGCCGGTGTTCGGATTTCTGGTGAGTGGCATACATGCCGGTTACGCGATTTACTTTCCTGAATTATTTCCATCCAGATTGCGAGGAACGGGAGGCGGCTTGTGTTTTAACCTGGGACGTATCATAGCTGCGCCGGTGTTGTTCCTAACAGCATGGATGCAGGGATCTATGGGGTTTACAACCAATCAAACGGCCGCTTGGCTGAGCGTGTTCTTTCTCTTGGGCTTGATCATTGTACGATACGCACCTGAGACCCAAGGTGAGGACTTACCCGAATAACCCTAAGAATAATTTCATGATTTCATTCAGTGATTTTAAACTGCTCTTCGGTGACATGCATAACCATTGCGGTATTTCCTACGCACATGGCTCGTTGGAGGACGCACTTTGCAATGCTCGCGAGCGATTGGATTTTGTAAGCATCACAGGTCATGCTCACTGGCCGGACATGCCGAAACCCAACGAAGATATTCAATACATCATCGACTTCCATGAAGAGGGATTTGCCAAGCTAAAGAAAGGCTGGCCTAAGATGATGGAAACTTTGAAAGAGTATAATGACGAAGGAAACTTTGTCGTGTTTCCAGGCTTCGAAGTCCATTACTGCTCCGACGGCGACAGAAACATGCTCTACAAGGATTTCGATGGAGACATCCTGTATCCAAAAGACTTGGACGACCTCCACAACCAACTTAGGACACTGCGTGAGCAAGGAAAAGATTCAATCGCACAACCCCACCATGTTGGATATCTCAAGGGAACACGCGGTATCGACTGGAACACATTTAATCCGGAGTTTGCACCGTTCGTAGAAATGCTCTCCATGCACGGTTGCTCCGAGTCTTCGGAAAACATCAAACCGTTTCTCCATTCGATGGGACCCAGTGATTGGGAAAGCACCATCCAATACGGGTTACAGCAGGGGCATGTTATTGGATTTTCAGGAGGCACCGATCATCATAGCGCTCACCCTGGAAGCTATGGACATGGCATGACTGGACTCTGGGCAGCATCGGGTAATCGAGAAGATGTATGGGAGGCACTATTACAACGCCGCATGTTTGCACTCACGGGTGACCGTATGGATCTGCGTTTCCAGGTAAATGGTACGCCAATGGGCTCGGTAATCGATGCTGAAGAACAACGAAAGATCGAATTGGCACTGCAAGCCGGTGGGGCCATTGACTGCGTGGACATTTTGCGAGACGGCGTTCTGGTGAAACGCTTTTCACAATATGAAATGGATACTCCCAATCCATCAGCCAATGAAATGGTTCACACCAAAATTTATTTAGAATTGGGATGGGGAGCACGCCACAAATCCTGCAACTGGCTAGCAGAACTAGGTATAGGAGATGGCGAAATTTTGGCCGTCGAGCCCCGTTTCCGTGGACAGGAGGTAGTCTCCCCCGTAGAGGCAGATGCTATGAGCAGTTACTACACCAGTAAAATCATTGAGTCAGGAAGCCAGGCCGTAACATTCGAAACAGTAACTAGTGGAAACCCCAATAATTCCACCAATATGTCTCAAGGGGTCTGCATAGAAGTAAAGATGCCTCGCAACGGAATGGTGTGGGCAAATCTTAACGGCAAAAAAGTTGAATGGCCGCTGGCAAAGCTCATGAAGGGCGCGCGCTCAGGTGTATTAAAGGACATTGATTCACCCGCCTACCGCTTCAATCGAGCACCAGAACCAAACCAGTGGAAATGGAACGGTGAATGGGAAGATGAGAGTAAAGAAGGGCATAATTATTATATGCGAGTAAGACAGCGCAATGACCAATGGGGTTGGAGTTCACCGGTTTTCTTGAAGCATGAGTCCAAGCAGCCTATAATATAACCTGCGGCTGTTTCAGCGTATCCGAATCTGTCATGACCTGATAATCCGGATGATTACGAATGTGAGTCACTGGGTAATCATCTCCAGGCGAACCTAATACAGAAACTCTCAATACTGTATTCGCCCAATCCAGATCAATGCCATTTCGACAATAAAGCCGTATGCGCTTTGCTCCTAATAACTGTCGCATGCCAAGCGTGATTCCGAAGCGAGGGAAATTTTCCAGATTCCCTCCCACCTTCGATCGAACGGCATTAATGGTGCGTGTAAATGAGTTTAGCTCAACTATGCGAGGATCTGTTTCACTCACATTGGGTTCAGGCTCATTAAAAGCCAGATGACCGTGAATCCCGATACCGCCATAGGTTATATGGATCCCTCCGAGGTCCGCGATCATTCCGACCAAATCAGGCAAATTTTCACGACATGGAAAAATCAACTGCTCGACAGGTATGCGCAAAGGCTCATCCAGATGCTGCGTGAAAGACTCATCGAATACTCGACGAAAACTGAGAGGATGATCAGAAGGCAAACAAACGCCATCTTGGTCGCATTGCTGGTCCATCATAAAGAACCAGCAGGTCGCCAGGCTTATCTCCTCCTCCTTCACTCGCTGGGCCAGAATCGGATATTGGCCAACAGGGCCCACAGGAAGGATGAGCTTTGTGGATCTGCCTGCCTTGTTATTTTTTATTATCTCATCCGCGATAGAGTCGGCACAATGCCGGTATAGCTGATCAATAGAGGGAAAAACGACTAGCCTGCCCTCTGCTTTTTCTCGGACCTCATCCGGAGTCAGACTCAATAAGTTTCGTATCTCTTCTGATCGTGTCATCAAATTTCACTAGGGATTCGTTTAATAAGAAATCCAACTATCAGCACCGAAGCAACGAGTAATAATCTGCCACCGAGACGAACGACCATCCGACTAACACATCCCCGTGCTCACTTTGTGAATACAAAAAATAATCTGAATTCAATAAAACCGGCACTTGCCAAAGTACTTAAACTACCGTTCCATTCATCTACCCGCAGCACACCATGACTTCAGATCTCCCACGTCGACAGTTCATCAAAAGCCTTAGTATCCACTTAGTCGCGGCCTCCCTACTTCCTGCTTTAAAACTTGTAGCAAAAGAAAGCTACGGTCCCTGGATATCACTTTTTAATAGCGAGGACCTAACCGGCTGGGAAGGCGTCAATGGCACTTCGCACAATTGGGAGGTAAAAGACGGAACGCTGGTCAATACAGGAAGAAAAAGCGGCAATGCCAGTTGGATCGCTCATGAAAGAGAATTTTCTGATTTCGAATTGGAAGTAGAGTTTAAGTTCGAACCGGGCTGTAACAGCGGCGTCTTTTTCCGCACGCCCCTGGTAAAGAAAAGTCCTGCCTACCTGGGGAACGAAATTCAAATCGCTGACATGCATGACGCGCAATTGAAGGAAAAGCTGTCGCACGATCGCCACATGGGTGCCCTTTACACGGTTTCGCCTCCCTCCAAAGAAGCAGCAAAGAAACCGGGAAAGTGGCAACGAATGACTGTTTTTTGCAAAGCTGAGCACTGCCAGGTAAGCGTGAACGGTATTTCAGTTCAGGATGTTCAGCTGTCCCAATGTCCGAAGGACATTCTAATAGAGCATCCTGGGTTACTCCGTTCAACCGGACACATAGGTCTACAAAGCAAAGAGACCCCTATTGAGTTTCGAACAGTACGGATTCGAGAAATACGTTAAAACCAGATACGATATCGCACGCCCGATTTGATACAACCACTACCCTACAATAATGAAACATCCGAACCGAAGAGAATTCCTTAAAACAACTGCAGCGGGTGCAATGGCGGTCAGCTTGAGCCCAACTTTAAGCCTAGGACAACAGGTCGCTAAAAAGAAGCCCAACGTAGTAGTACTATTCATTGATGATCTGGGTTTTGGAGATATTGCCTGTTTTGGGAATAAACGGATTCCTACACCGCACATCGATTCACTGGCCGATGAGGGAGCCAAGTGCACCATGTCGTACATCACGAATCCACCCTGCTCTCCCAGTCGATGCAGTCTGATAACCGGTATGTATGCCCAGCGCTTCGGTAAGTCAGGAATGGCGCGCGGACTGCCCATACCAGAAGACCACCCCACCATGGGCGAATTTATGCGAGATGCTGGATACGTGACAGGACAAGTGGGCAAATGGGATATCGGTGCGAACGGTCAAGGACCTCACCAACGGGGTTTTACGGAAGTGGCGAAGAATGCACCCGGCTTTCAATACGATCGCGAGCGAGAAGATGGCAGCTATGCTTATCTGACGGACCTTGATGGCGACTACATGGCTGAGTTTGTAGATCGGAACGCGAACAATCCTTTCTTTCTTTATTTCTCTCCTTTCGCCGTTCACTCCAACGTCAAAAACACACCACAGCACTATCGGGATCGCATACCAGGCGGAAAAGGAACCGCTTATGAAGGCGCCGTTCTCGCAGTCGATGATGCCGTCGGGAAACTGTTAGCAATGCTCAAGAAACACGACCTCGAGGAAGACACACTGATTTTCTTCACGGGTGACAACGGAGCAAACCGTGGGCACGGAGGAAGTTCAGAGCCCTATCGAGGTGGCAAAGGACCTGACACTCAACAGGAAGGCTGGGTTCATACTCCCACCATTATAACCTGGCCTGGCACCATCAAACCCGGGGTCACCTATGATGGTCTGACAGCCACGATTGATTTCTACGCCACCATGGCCGCTGCCATCGGCAAACCCTTGCCGGACGGCTGTGACGGTGAAAATCTTTTGCCCTATCTAAATGGTAAAAAGAAAGGCGATGCCCACGAATTTATTTTTTGGCACAACGCCGATCCCACTGACGAACCACGCCGCAACCTATATGCAGTGCGCTGGAAGGATTGGCGAATGGTCAAGCACCCAGATGGCTGGCATCTATACGATCTGAAAAAGGATCCTAAAGAAACTAAGAACCAGGCCGCTAAAAACCCTAAAGTTGTGAATCGCATGCGAGAGCATTATGAGGCATTTGTGGCAACGCTCCCTCCTGTTAAGCCCAGCATTGATTACAAAGGCGGAGGACAGGTCCCCAAAGGCTGGGGCTGGGAAACGGGAAAAGGGTGAAGCTAGCAAGCTAAGAGGAATAGGCGAAGAATCAGCGCCCACCAGAAGCCCCAGTTCTGGATTCAATGGCCAATTAGAGCATCAATTCTATTCCCTGGAGATTATTTACGGTCTTGACGCTCTTGCCAGTCACCTATGCCTTAGTTCGAAGATCAAATTTTTGAGTTCAGCGAGGCAGCTGACTCAGTATCCAAAATCAGATAATCCAAAACTGAATCCCAACCAATAGGAATTACGATGGCTTATACACCAAGCAAAGACTACAAACGCCGGGAGCGTGAACAGAGAAAGCGCGATAAGCGGTTAGAACGCGAGCAGGCAAAAGCTGCCAAAGCGGAAGAGCAGAGAGTTTCCGACCAAGATTCAGCTAAAGAAGAGTCTGAAGATTAAGAGAACTCATTCTCAATTAGTTACTCTGTATTGGGACTAATAGGAGTCCAATACCTCATAAGTATCACTGACATATCTATTCGATAGATGTGCTAATACTTGGGTCAAACAGCCAAGAGATTCTCCCGCACCGTGCGGGTATAAGGTTGGCATTCATATCCTGAACGGCCAAGCTTGTCATGATTGAAATGCGTAGCTCATTAGCCTGCCTTCTGAAATTCAGATTGAATGCCGATCTAATGCGACTGCAGTCTTTTGACTAATTATTTCTACATTGCGTGCGTCCAACAAATTCTGCCGGATCTCCCCAAAATTTGAATCACAGAATTTAAACAATGAACTACCTAAGAATATTCGTAACCTTCATTTGTGCGCTTAGCCTTTCAGGCGAAACACAAAAACCCAATTTCATCTGTATCCTGGTTGATGACCTCGGTTATGCAGATGTGAGCTTTCAAGACGTTGTCGCTGAAGATGTCCGAACACCCAACATCGACCGCCTAGCTGAATCCGGGGTGGTCTTCACCGATGCCTACGCAAGCTCGCCCATTTGCAGCACGTCACGCCTAGGATTCTCGACCGGTCGCTACCAGACTCGTTGGGGTGCCTATTGGTATGGACAAGGAGGACTGCCTCAGGATGAACAAACCATAGCCGAAATGCTTCGCGACCAAGGCTACCAAACCATGAAGGTCGGAAAGACGCACCTAAATGGAGGAGTCAAAGAATTTCCCCTCGATCATGGCTTCGATGAATACCTGGGGTTCGAACATCACTCCTGGGATTTCTTTCTGCTGAGCGAAAAAGACAAGGCTGTCTATGAAGCACGCAAACCCGGGAGCACAGAAAGACCCAATTTCTTCTGGATGGGCCCCCTCACCCGTGGACGTGAAAAGGTGTCTTATGAAAATACATCAACCACGGAAGTATTCGCCGAGGAGTCGATGGCCTTTATCGAACGTAGCGCTGATAAACCTTTCTATCTGCAACTTGAGCTCAATGCAGTGCATACTCTCCTGACCGCTGTGCCTAATGAATATGCGGATAAATACGATATTCCTAAATACCCATTCAATCGCGATCCGGAAGCAGAGTCCTGGAACTACCCCTACTGGGATCCTCAAAAGCAGGATTACAAATCCTGGTACAGCGATGTAGCACACTTGGTGAAAGTCGATCCCTACGGTCGAAAAAAATACCTCGCGCACTTGGAAATGGTAGACAAAGCCATCGCACAAATTACCCAAGCGCTCAAAGAAACCGGACAATTAGAAAACACCTTTATATTTTTCTCATCCGACAACGGAGGTTCCCACCAATCCTATGCAAACAACGGTCCATTGAGTGTATACAAATACTGTATCGCCGATGGAGGAATCAAAGTCCCCATGTTTGTCAGTTGGCCAGAGGGCTTTTCTGGAGGAAAACGTAAGGACTCGCTCGTTACCCATCGCGATATATTTGCTACGATCGCTGACATCACTGGAGCGCAGCCTAAGAAAGCTTTAGACTCAAAGAGTCTTCTTCCCCTCATCAAAGGCGAGGTGGATAAACTTCACCTGGAACAGTTCTGGGATACCGGCAAAGATTCCTGGGCTTATCGAGAAGGCAATTGGAAACTCCTGCTCCATTTCGACAAGGAGTATGAATATTACCAATTGGGCGAGGACGGGCTAGTTATAGACCCACTCGAACGGACCTGGCTCAAAGAAGGCTATGCGCTTTACAATCTAGAAGAAGACGTAGGTGAAACCACCAACCTCATCGACCAGTTCCCGGAACGGGTAACCGCGATGAAACAACGGTACACCGAATGGCGAGCTACAATGGGTAAACCGGTCCGCGGCAAACGCTAGGACACGTTTCAATCAATCGATTACTCTTTGCGCTATCAGCAGAATAAATTCCGTCTGCCTCACCCTACGACTACTCCCGCTCCCATTTCACATTCCAGGGATCTTTAGTACTGTCTTGGAAAGCCTTTAGCTTAGCTTCCATGTCGCGCTGAATGGTCTGGTATTTTGCGAGTCCTGCTAGATTGTTAACTTCGTCTGGATCATTCTCCATATCGTAAAGTTCAAAACGTGGACGATGCAGAAGCGCCTGTGGCGAACGTTTCCCATAGAGATCAAGACCTTCCTTTTGAATCGATACCCAGGTGGGAGATTGCAGAAGGTCTTTCGCCAGAGGAAACTCCAATCCATGGGCGATATTGAAAATCAATTTGTACTGGCGCGTTTTCAAAACACGCATCGGGTAATACATCGTGGCCTCATGATTCGTGTGGGAAGCATAAACGGCATTCCAGCCAGACAACACTCCGCTAACGCCTTTCCTGAAAGATCTACCATGTAATTCCATATCGGATACGTCGACACCGGCATAATCCAAAATAGTTGGAGCAAGATCCACCCAGGAGATCATCGCGTCCTGAACATTTCCTGTTTTAGATTGGCCAGGTTCACGAACGATAAGAGGCAGTCGCATGCCAGGCTCGTACAAGGTCGTTTTGGCTCCAGCAAAGGCAATGCCGTTATCAGAAATATACATGATAACCGTGTTATCGTACTTCCCTGACTTTTTGAGTATATCTATCAAATGCCCAATACCTTCATCGAGTCGGGACACCGATTGATAATACTCCGTAATCTCAGCACGAGAGGCCGCCGTGTCCGGTAGAAAAGGTGGCACGATAACATCATCGGAATCATAAACCACAGGATGAATTCCCGGATAACCTTCCTCACGATTGCCAAACTTATTCGGCTCCGGATAGGTATCGAATGTGGGAAGACCATTGGGAAGAAAAGCATTCGACCTATGCGGATCATCAGATGCCCAATAGAGGAAAAAAGGTTTGGAATCTTCACTTTCAATAATGGGTCTCGATTCCTCCGACATTTCCCAGGGACTACGCCCAATCGTTTTAGGATCGTTCGCAGCACCTGCGGAAAGAACGACGTCAAATTTGTAGACTGATTCAGGCGCAACATGAAATTTTCCGATCCGGGCTGTGAGGTAGCCATTTTCAGAAAGCGCTACTGGAAGGCTCTTAATATCGTCAAACGACTGATAGTGGTGAAACGTGTGTTCAAGTCCGTACTGACCATTCCTATGATTGTGCAAGCCACTCAAGATAACTGATCGACTGGGACTACAACTGGCAGTGGTGCAATTAGCATCAGTAAAGATCGTACCATCAGCGGCCAGCGTATCCAGGACCGGCGTTTGAATCACCGGATTTCCATAACAACCCAGCGCATCCGTTCCATGATCATCGGATACAATAAGAACAATATTGGGACGTTCTGCGACAAGCGTTAAAGTTATCCCGATAAGTAGAAAAATACAGGTAGCAAGACTGCGAAAGATAATTAAAAACTTCATAGATTACAGGAATTGTTTAGCCTTACCTCTAACGGGGCCACAAAAAACAAATTTAGATTGAGACAGGCAAAGAGAAATACTTCCTGCTATCCTACGAATCAGATAAAATTGGTCTCAAAAGTACTTACGAATCAACGCACACGCTCATATTCCTTATTCACTGCATCGTCGCCCCAACGGTCGAGAACGGCGCGTAAGGCATCATCTGCTTCTGGAAAACGTCCTTTATCATCCGTTTCAATGATCCAGTTATAGAGGATATCACGGTGTTTGGCCAATTGAATGGCATGCTCGCGTTTGTAAGAGTGAGCCAGGTTGTTCTTTTCGCCTGGATCATTCTTCAAATCGTAGAGTTCTTCCGCGGGACGGTGATCGCTGAAGAAGCGGGCCTGCGTTTCATTTAGGTTTCCGGCCTCATACGCGTCGTGCATAAACTTCATGAGTTCTGATTCTGAGCGGTAGTTGGGCTGCATGTACGGTTTATCCGTCATGAAGTTCCGAATGTATTTATACCTACCTGTATTGATAGCGCGGATACGATCAATCGTGTAATCACAACGATCCCGAGCAGCCAGGATGTAATCCCGATGAAAATCGTCCGCCATCATATTCATGCCGTGCATGTTGTTGGGAATCGGAATGTTTGCCATAGCCAAGGTCGTGGCCGAGATATCGATACCACTCACCAGGTCATCCCGGACTTCACCAACAGGAACATCGGGGCCGCGCAAAATGAACGGCACACGAATCCCCTCCTCGTATAGAAACTGCTTACTGCGCGGCATCAAACTACCATGGTCGGAAAAGAAGAATATGACTGTGTTATCGTAGAGACCATCCCGTTTCAATCCGGCTACAATCTCACTCAGCTCACGGTCGAGCTCCAGGATAGTGTTGTAATGGTAGGCAATATTTTTCCTTATGATCGGATGGTCCGGATAAATGGATGGAACTGGAACGTCTTTATTCTTAACGACCGGTTTCGCGTTCTTAAACTTCCCACCCACGAGTTGGATTTGCCCAAAAAACGGTTGTCCCGGCTTGCGGTCACTCCACTCCGTGCCTTCTTTCGCACCTTTATATCCGTTGCCCCCGTGACGATCATAAAGGGTATCCGGATCAAAGACGAAGTTGTAGTGAAATTTGCCTTCATTGAAGGTGTAATACCCAGCCGCTTTCATGATTTCTGGAACAGTCTTCACACCGAGATGATTCGACGCCCAATTCTCCATCACATTTCCTCTCCACTTGGAGAAGGAGCTATAATGCTCGTGTGCACCGATCGATGTTTGATACATACCGGTGATGATGGCTGAGCGTGTTGGCGAGCATACCCCCGAATTCATATAGGCACGATCAAAACGAATTCCTTCTGAGGCCAACTTATCAATGTGTTTGGTATCGACCACGTTATCCCCATAGCAGCTCATCCAGGCATTGGTGTCTTCGATGCAGATCCAGAGGATGTTGGGTTGGCCTGGCCCTTCCTTGATGATGGGCACATGAGAGTTATCTCCTTGTGCAAAGGTCGAGCTTGAAAAGAGAGCCATTCCCAGTAGAGCGGCAAGAATCGGGTAGAGTTTTCTAGTCATTGCTGAGAGGAAACAACGGCTAACTACGAGAATGCAATGCGTTTTCACCAATGAGGACTATCTACTCCTATATTGCCCATATACATTGGACTTACAGATTTCCTATTGAAGGAAGTTCGCGCGGGGTCTAAAGCATCTCCTCAATGAAGCATATTTTATTGCCCCTATTCTCCCTGTTCACACTCCTGTTTGTCGCTTGCTCACCGACCAAAGACGAAGCCAAGCGACCTAATATCATCTATATCCTGGCAGACGATTTAGGTATTGGAGAAGTCGGTTGTTATGGGCAAACGAAAATCAAAACGCCTTTTATCGATCGCCTGGCCCTGGAAGGTATGCGCTTTACCCAGCACTACTCGGGAGCCGCCATTTGCGCGCCGGCCCGCTTCACTTTGATTACCGGTTTGCATATCGGCAATTCCGATACCTACAGCCAGAAGCAAAGGCTCCAGCCCAATACACAGACCTTGCCAAGACTGATGCAGCAAGCGGGTTACACCACCGGTGCCTTTGGAAAATGGGGCCTGGGCACTGACCCAAATGCTCAGGGGGTTGATGATTGGTACGGCTTTGTCGACCAGACCTACGCTCATTACTACTATCCTGAACGCATCTGGAAAAACACAGAGCAAATTGAGATTCCGGAAAATCGAGGGCTGCGCAAAGACGGCCACTACGGAGACATCAGCAAGGGCGTGTATATACACGACGAATTTACGAACAACGCTTTGCGATTCATAGATGAGAATCAGGAGCAACCCTTCTTTCTCTATCTACCCTACACCATTCCTCACTTGGAGTTTGTCGTTCCCGAAGATTCGCTGAACGAGTATTTAGGCCAATGGCCGGAGAAACCGGCACCTCCCGCTAAAGGTAACTTCTACGACGGATGGGGCTATGCTGCGGTCGATGCACCCCTGTCGACACGTGCGGCAATGATTACGCGCATGGATCGGGATATCGGTACCATAATGCAGCGATTGAAAGAGCTCGGACTGGACGACAATACCCTGGTCATATTTTCCAGCGACAACGGTGTCCTACCAAGCAAGGGCGGAAACGATGTTGAGTTCTTTGATGGAAACGGTCCTTACCGCGAAACCAAATTCACCCATTACGAGGGCGGATTGCGCGTGCCCATGATTGCACGATGGCCCGGAAAAATTCAGCCCGGTTCAACTTCGGATCACATCTCCTACTTTCCAGATATGTTGCCAACATTTACCGAACTAGCCGGAAAACCAGCGACCATTCCTACCAGTGGGATTTCCATGCTCCCTTCCCTGTTTCAAAAAGGCCCACAAGAGCAGCACGAGTTTCTGTTCTTCACCAAGGCCTTGCGCATGGGTGATTGGAAACTCGTGCGCGAGAACAACGAAGACGAATTATTCAATCTTACCGATGATGTCAGCGAAACCAAGGACCTGAGCAAACAGCACCCAGAGATACTCGCTAAATTGGTTCAGACCTGGGAAGCCAACCAGATTAGTGATCCAACGAGTGACTAAATAACCAGGTCATAAAATCAGCCTCAGGATCGCAGCGGTCACTCGCACTTTGGGTGGTACCATTATCGGCTCCAGTGATAAATTTACCAGAGATGCCGTGACCGTCTCCAGAAAACGTGCTGAGCTTCATATTTCCGCCAAGGGCTTGCATCTCAGCAAATAATTTCTGCTGAGGCCCGTAGGGACACACCGTATCCTTATCACCATGAAATGCCCAAACGGGGATATCTTTAATGATTTTAGCTTCGATGAAATCATTGTCATCGGTCCGACCTGTTCCGGCCGAAGGAGCCGCGGCAGCAAAGTAATGGGGATCCACTTGCAAAAGAATATTTATTCCGTGCCCGCCCATTGAGTGCCCCATCACGTAAATCCGTTTGCTATCAGCCGAAGGTAGATCGGCGATAATAGCTTTGATTTTATTCAGATGATTTTCATTCCACAATTCGGTTGATTGAGGGGCTACCACATAACAAGGAAAGTCCTTCCGTCGCTGTTCGTCGGCCAACTGTTGGTTCCATACCTTCAATTGCTTTTGGTTGTCCGTGCCACGTCCGCCGCCACCATGCAATGATACGATTACCGGATAGCTTTCCCTCTCATCGAAACCATAAGGCGTCATCAATCGATAAGGAATCTCGGTATCCTCAATCGGGAAATAGAGCTCCTTCCAGTTCTCCTGAGCCGTTGCGGTATTCGTAAGGAGACAAAGGATGAGATAAAGCGCTGTCGGTACGATTAATCTTTGGGTAGTTGTCTTCATAGATTGAAAATCGCCCACCAGCATTAAGAACCGACAACCCGCTGGCAAGTCTATCTGAGTCTGGCCATATCCAAATCCTTTTCCCAGACCATGCCCCAAGTGTGAATGTTATCGACTGGTGTATTTTTGAAAACATTGAAGCCAGATCGGTTGTAGAAAGGTAGATTTCGTTTAGTCTCCGTATTGAGGCATACACCTCGCGATTCGGGGTGACTTCCCACTTCTTATAAAACGACTTCTAACAACCGGCGACCGATGCCTTGTCCCTGACATTTTGGCAAAACGCCTAAAATACCCAAGTAGTGGTAGGGTCCAGAAGGAATGGTCTCATCGCAAATATCACCATATTTGTTAAATCGTTCCATAGCTACGTCACCCATGACTCCAGATGCATGGTCCCACATAGCATCGAGCTCGGGAGTAGTGTATCCCTCGCCAGGTTCACTTAGAACGGCGACACAGACCAGCTCACCATCGATTCGGTAGCCCAGGACAGGAGATTTCTGAACCAGCCGTGATTGAATGAGATACTTAAACATCACGCCAAATCGGTCAGGACCGTCGTCAGTTCCCTCAAACATGTATTGAGTGATCGGGTATTCCGCAAAGGCTTCTCGCAGAACCGCTGCCGCCTCTTCGATGTGCGTGTTATTTAATCGAGAGATGTTAGAAACAATAGATGGGTTAGATATTTGTGTTTTCATGGCCCCATCCTAACAGACCACCCATCGACTGGATATTCGGACTAGTACGGTAGTATGGGCGCATCAGTACGGTATTGTCAGGAATACGCATTTAATTACTGCGTCCTAACAGTTCTGCCTAGTAGATTAAACCGAATCACTTATTATGAAAACGCAAACATTCCTCAAAATTATCCTTTTTATATCTACACTGGGCTTTGCTGGTCATTTACAGGCCGATGAAGTTGGCTTCGCGGTTGGCGATCAAGCAGCTCCATTCAACCTCAATGGCCAAGCCGGCAACAAAGTATCCCTGGCGGATCTCACCGCCGAACATGGCAATCTGGCCCTGGTGTTCTAACGCTCTGCTGACTGGTGCCCTTATTGTAAAAATCAGGTGGTCGGTCTCGAAGAAAATCGAGCGGCTCTGGAAGCAGCCGGAATAACCCTGGTCGGCATAAGCTACGACTCCGTCAATGTGATCGAACGCTTTTCCAAAGAGAAATCCATTGGGTTCACCATGCTCTCAGATCCCAGTAGCACCGCGATCGATGCTTACAAGATCCGCAATACCAAGGTGCGCGCCGGACGAGCGGAAGGTATTCCTCACCCCACCATTTTTCTGGTAAATAAGGAAGGCACCATTACCGCCAAGCTCCGCGAAGAAAACTTCCGCGAACGCCCAACCATCGAGGCAATTGTGGAAGCTGCAAAAAAGATGGGGAGCTAGAAGTTCAACCTGTCTTACGGAAAGCATTCACAAGTTTGGACAAATAGGACTCGAATCCAAAGGCTCCCCAGCCATGAAAAACAGTCCCACATACCCTGACTGCCCAACAGCACTTAGCGAGGAACAGCTAAATGAGTACTGGGAGACCGGATACTTGGCATTTGAGAATGCACTGAGCCCAGAAGAAGTTGAACAAGCCCGTGAAGACTTACGTACTCTATTTCTCAGTTACGCTTTCAATGAGGATGTAGCCGAATTTAACCCGGCATCCAAAGAGAAGACTAACTATTCAGGTGCTTCCTTTAAATCGAAGACCAGTCCTTGCTGGGTACTATTGGAACCAGGATTCGACCCCGATCCTAATAATGTCGAAGAAGTAGAACAGAAGGTCAGAAAGACAGCTCACTTTCAGGATGAATCAGTACTGTTTAAATCGCTTTACACGTCTCATCCGAAAGTCATGGGGACCGTTAAAAGTGTTCTAGGAAATGCACTAGAACTTTACCAATCGATGGCCCTAGTAAAACCAGCCAATGGTGGCGTGGAAAAACCCTGGCACCAGGACAACGCTTACTTCTGTGTTGAAAGCCTAGATCAGGTAGTTGGTGTCTGGATAGCCTTGGATGACGCGAGCGCTGAAAATGGATGCATGCATGTGCTGGCCAAAGGACATCGCTTAGGGCCACTCAAACACCATCATACTTTCGACTGCGAAATCCTTCCTGATCGGTTTGATCGAACTGAGGCTCTGCCTATCGAGCTCAAGGCAGGTGGCATGCTGTTGTTCCATAGCAATCTCCCCCACCAAACACCGGTAAACAATTCCTCGGAGCGCAGACGGGCACTACAATATCACTACCGAAGTTCGCAGAATTCGGTGATCTCCACCGAAGAATATTTCAAAGTCTTCAAGGAAGCAGATGGAACACCGGCCTCTTGCATGGCTGCCGTTCCTGAAAATTTCTAAGCCAAATCTTTACTTTAAATACGAAGCAAAGACTGTGGATGGATTCCAAGGTTTGACTTACACCTGAAGCTGAGAAGCTTTGAATAGTATGACAGTAGACCTGCTCACAATTGCGGATTTGGAACCTCCTATGGGAGACTTGAGCGTTGGTAATCGCTTAGATACGGCGCGCTCAATTTGGACGAAAAGCGAGCAGGGAGAAACGGGTCTACCTCAAAAGCGAATAGTTCACCAACGGATCCATTCGCTACATTTGGATTATTTTGTATTGTAAACCGCGTCCTTGATTGTGTTGGCGGGTCTCTCAACTAATCTCATTAGAATGAATACCATTGTGCGTTTACTCTCCTCTTCCCTTTTCATAGCTTTGCTTGGCAGCCATTTCACAGCCTCCGCTTCCAACTATCCTGAGATCGAGAAACATATAAGCATCTACGAAAAGCGGGACGCCTATTCTGCATGGCCGGCAATAGCCCGAGCGGAAAACGGTGACCTTCTGATTCTCTTCACGCGGACGGACGAACACATGGGGCCCAATGGTGAAATCCTAATGGTTCGCTCAACCGACAATGGCGAAACCTGGTCACCCCCTACCATCATATTTGATACGATCGTCGACGACCGGGAGTCGGGCATCACCGTCCTACGGGACGGTCGTCTACTCACACATCTGCGTTCCGTTCGATTTCCGGAAACGACTTATACTGAAATGAACGAAGGAAACTACCCAAGAGAGCTTCTCGAGCGGTGGCAGGGTTACGTCAACAAGGAGGAATATAAAAACGCGACTCATCTTCATCGTGCCTTTCAGACTATTTCTTCGGACAATGGTTATACTTGGTCTGATCCGGAGCACGGCACTGATTCGATCCACGGAGGTTTGCAGTTAGAAAATGGCTCACTACTCGTGGCATCTTATAGAGAGCATCCAGAGAAATTGGCAATATACACGACTCCCAATCCAGAAACTCCCTGGGATCACATCGCGACACTTCAAGCTCCGCCGGAAGTGTCGGATAAAATTCGTTTTGGAGAACCGCACATACTTCAATTGCCGAGTGGACGCATCATCCTCATGACGCGTGCAACGGCCAAACCCTACAACGACCAATCGCCACTCTGTAAACTATGGGGAAGTTATTCGGATGATAATGGTAAGACCTGGGCAAAACCCTATGAAACTCCACTCTGGGGTTTTCCACCACACCTCACCCTGCTATCAGACGACCGCGTCATGGTGACCTATGGCCATCGCCGCCCTCCCTATGGACAACGGGCCGCAGTTAGTGAGGATGGAATCAACTGGAGTTTGGACGATGAATACATTCTGAGAGATGATGCCTTAAATAAAGACTTGGGTTACCCGGTATCAATCGAGCTGTCACCAGGTAGGATCCTCTCTGTTTACTACCAACCCAACGTAGCTCCTGACACTATATTGGAACCTGGACCACCTCACCCCAACCGAAAGAAACCAGGAATCCTGGGAACGATTTGGAACTTACCAACCAGAGATGGAGGACGAGCGGATGTAGTAGACATCGGTTCGCGACGTGAACTCTTTGTCGATCAGTTCTTAATCGATGAGCTCCACAATGCGAGTCAACAACTCCACCAGCCAAAACGGGAAGGCATCGCCCTGCCCTTCGACAAGCCCTGGGAGGGAAATTGGTCGGCCTACCCGACTATCATCAAGGATGGAGATATCTGGCGCATGTATTACCGAGGACTTCCGGGAGTCGGTGATGAATTCGGAGCCGTGACCTGTTATGCCGAATCCAAGGATGGCATAAACTGGACCAAGCCAAACCTGGGACTCATTGAATTAATGGGCTCCAAGAATAACAATGTCATCCTGAAGGAGAAAGAGGTCTGGTGTCACAACTTCAGCCCTTTCCTCGACACACGATCTGGAATACCACAATCAGAGCGATATAAGGCGATTGCCAGCGATAAGAAACATGGACTTGTTTCCTTCGTATCCGCAGATGGAATACGCTGGAAACGAAACAGCGACGACTTCTTTTTTACCGATGGCATGTTCGATTCCCATAATGTGGCTTTCTGGTCAGAAAGTGAGCAACTATACGTTTGTTATTTCCGAACCTGGACAGGAACCGAGTATTCTGGTTTCCGTACGATTGCACGAACAACTTCGAAGGATTTCATCAATTGGGGACCTCGAGTTGAAATGACATACGGCGGTACAGCCCAAGAGCATTTGTATACAAATGGAACACACCCTTACGAACGTGCACCGCACATCTACATCGCTCTAGCCAAACGATTCTTCCCTGAAAAAGCAGCTGTAAGCAAGAGCCAGTCCCAAAAGCTGGTCGACAATCCCGACTATGGCAAAGCCTCCAGCGACTCGATATTCATGACCACCCGCGGTGGACACCGCTACGATCGAACCTTTATGGAAGCTTTCATACGTCCTGGTAAAACACTCCAGGACTGGGTAGCTCGCGATAACACTCCTGCGCTCGGTGTCATCCAGGGCAACGAACGAGAATTGTTTATGTACCGGATGTCTCACTACGGGCAGGATAGTTCACACCTAACACGCTATACTTTACGCCTCGATGGTTTTGCATCCCTCTCCGCTCCTTACGAAGGCGGCGAAGCGATCACCCGATTATTTACTTTCGAAGGAGATAGGCTTTCCATTAATTATGCTAGCTCTGCTGCCGGAGAAGTTCGCGTAGAAATCCAAGATGAGTACGGAAAAGCCATCCCTGGATTCACACTCGATCAGTCTGTTCCTGTTTTTGGGGATGAACTTGATCGCACCATTGAGTGGGATAGTGATTCATCCTTAAACAAACTCGCTGGTAAACCTGTGCGCCTCAGAATCTCGCTGAAGGATGCAGATCTGTATTCGTTAAACTTCTCTTCTTCAAACAACTAAAAACTCCCTACACGAATGCGATTCATTTTCATTATAATACTAGTAATAACTTTCAGTTCACTTTCCTTTGCTCAACCTATAGGCGAAACTATCCCAATCGAACTTGATTGGTATGACGTCACTGAATGGGGCGTAGAAGGCCGTGCATGGGAAAATGAACCTCGTGCTCGTTGGTTCGATCGCTTACCCGCCTCTGCCGAATCGGAGGTTCGTGAGAAAGTCTGGGATTTAAGCCGAGACAGCACGGGCATGATGGCTCGCTTCGAAACCGACGCTACTGAAATCTGGGTCGACTACACACTATTGGATGAAGACCTCGCCATGCCACACATGCCCGCCACTGGAGTGAGCGGGCTCGATCTATATGCCCGGGATAAAAAAGGAAAGTGGCGCTGGGTAGAAGTAACCATGCCCGACTCTCAGGATGTCCTAACTAATATCATAAAAGAGATGTCGCCCGATAAGCGTGAGTTTGCGGCTTATCTCCCCCTGCTCAATGGAGTAAATAGCCTAAAAATAGGCGTCCCTAAAGGAGCATTATTTAACGGCCTTTCACCGCGTAAGGCTAAACCGATTGTCTTTTACGGCACATCCATCACCCACGGCGCCTGCGCCTCTCGCCCGGGCATGGTTCACACGGCTATCCTTGGCCGACGCTTTGATCGTCCGGTCATAAATCTTGGTTTTTCTGGTAATGGACGCATGGAAGCAGAAGTCGGAGCTAACCTAACCCGGATCGATCCAGCCGTTTATGTAATCGACTGTAATCCAAATCTCAGGGCAGAGCAGATCGATGAACGTTGTATACCTCTCGTAAAACAGCTTAGAGAAGCACGTCCCGATACTCCCATCATTCTAGTTGAAGACCGCAGGAACACAAACTCCTGGATACTTCATGCGAGAAATATGCATCACGACAAAAATCATGAGGCACTTAAGCGAGCTTATAAAGCGCTTAAAAAAGAGGGCGTGAAAAAGCTATTTTATATCCCGGGCGATAAGCTCCTGGGACTGGATGGCGAAGGTGCCACAGATGCCTCCCACCCGAACGACTTAGGTTTCATGCGTCAGGCAGATGTATTCGAACCGATTATCCGTAAAGCTCTGAGGTCTCGATAGCCTCGATCTTAAAAAAATCCTCGTTAGGGTGTAATATTTCCAGAATTCCGCCACTAATTTGAAAAAACCGAAAGATTTTTGCGACTCGTCGTAAGTCTCTCGGGTTACTCAAAAATAACGGAATTAAAAACATGAAAAAACACATCCTAATAACCACCCTCGTGTCCTCCATTTTATTTTCTCAAAGCGTTTTCGCAACAGATGAAAATAAACTTAACAGCGCTGAGAAAAGCCATGATCTCCCGACCTTCCAGGTAGAAGAAATTTCAACGCCAACCGTGTCGAAAGCAGTCTCACCACGAATAAGCAGGCGGTCCTTAGGGCAAGAAGCCGAACTGATTTTAAGAATTGGAACCGCTGGTCGCCCCTACGACATCATCAAAGGGGCGTTTAGTCCACAAGTGAATGATTTCAGAAGCCTCGAGGCTGCGATGCATAGAGTTTTACCACACTGGCGATTTGAGCCAGCGCAGGATCAAAACGGAAACCTAATCGATGTGAAGGTCTCCCTTCCTGTTCGAGTCGTAAAGAAAACAAAGGATTCCAAGAACTATGCGGCTATCGCCCTTTCGAAGCCTACGATCCTTGCCTCAGCAAACCATTAAATTTTGAGCCTGAATTTAAGACTTATTGAACTGATATTGTAACTTGACCCGTGCAGCTACCCAGTAGCTCACGGGTCTTTTTTCATCTATTTCGAACTTTTTTTTGTGAAGGGTGTAATAAATTCTGATTTTTGGCACTAACTAGGCAAAAACATCATGAAAATATACCAATCATCGCAAATCTTCGAAGAACTCCTGGAGCAATCCACCAAACGATCAGAGAAGAAATACTATCATAGAATTCTAGGCATATTAAACAGCTTGGACGAAAGAAATCTTACGGGAGAAGAACGGCATTCCATCGAAGAGAAACTCGATGAGCTCAACTTGAATATTAAGCCTGTTCCATCCTTTAGAGAGGTAAAACAAAGGACGGAACAACTACTTAAGTTCTTACGAGCAAGTCTCTCACTGATCCCTCAAGGATATTACATGACATTGGGAATATCCTTGGGCTTGGCTTTCGGGGCTGCCCTGGTCGATTCATAATCGACAGCATTCTGAGTATTGAGCTGCAAATCATAGTCTTCTGAAAGACCCGCCCTAAGTGTAGTTCCAACATTTCCATCGGAACCCGTAATACCCAGACGTAATTTATCCGACATCTAACAATGTTCCCAAATTTCACGGACCAAACCTTTAATCCTTTTTGCTTCTACCCAACGATCAGATAGTTCATTGCCGTCGGCACCTTGCATGGCGTATTCGGCAGGTCCTAATTCGACAACAAAGGTCAACGTGGCATCTTCAGGTGCGGTGGCTTTAAAGTTTTTAAATCCCTGCTCCCACCAAACGGCAAAGAGGTCGACCCAAATTTGATTATGCGGAAATGAGATCGGCACCTGTGCCTGTTCACGAGAAGCCACTCGGCCATGAAAGAGTCCACAGCGCTCCACAATCTGAGTCATGTAAGCTTGATTCTGTGCAGAAATGGGTGGACCCGCAAACTCACGACCGACTAGGAAATGTGACAGATCTCCACACAGTTTCATTTCTGGAACCGCTTCGATCAGATCCAATGTGAAATACATATCGGTGGTCATCCGATCCCTATGCGTTTCGAAAAAGAGAGGTATGCCTGCCTCACCCGCAATATCGATACACTCCCGAACATAATCCACGCATTCTGCAACCGTGCGTGGCATAGGCATAGGCTGGAGATTGATGTGCGTAGCCCCACCCTCCTGGGCCGCCTTTACATCCTCCTTGAAATCCTCAGAACTCCAAGGAAACACGATGTTTGCCCGTTTGAGATCAAACTTGTCCGTAAGAGGAATCATGACCTTTAAATGCTCCGGCTCCTCCATCATAAATTCGATTCCATCGAAATCTGCTTCCGCAATTTGAGCGACCTTGTCCTCCCTAGACCATTCTTCGCCCATATAAGGCAAGTCGGTCATTCCCCAGTAAGATTGATATACTTGAAAATCCATAAAGTAAGTCGACTAATGTTATAGGAGGATTGAAGCACTGATGACCATACCAACTCTCGCTTTTTAGTAAAGCAAAGGGAATGTGACACTTTCAGGTAGATTAGAATTGCGACTACCTTGCAGGTTTCGGATCGTTCTCCCAACAGACAATTTTATGAAATACTCCAAGTTTCTCCTATCTCCAATCCTCGCAGGATTCGCTTGCATGCCCCTTCTTTCAGTCCAAGGCAAAGGCATCTCAAAATCCCTCGCTAAGGAGGCTCAGCAGTTATCGGAAGCAGCGCTGGAAGAGAACATCGCTTACGAGGTGGTGGAATCGCTTACTACTGAAGTCGGAGCTCGCTTGGCTGGTAGCGAAGCTGAAAAGCGGGCTCGATCCTGGGCCGTTGCCAAACTGAAAGAACTCGGCTTTGAAAACGTGCATGTAGAACCGTTCGAAGTCCCACTTTGGGAACGAGGTATAGAACGCGCAGAAATTGTTTCACCATTCCCACAACAACTTACTGTTACAGCATTGGGTGGAAGTGTGGCTACACCCGAAGAAGGTGTAGTGGGTGAGCTCATAAGATTTTCCTCCGTTAAAGAGCTGGAGAACCAACCACAGGGAAGCCTGAAGGGGAAGATCGTATTCATCGATGAAATCATGACACGCACTCAAGATGGTTCTGGTTACGGAGTTGCCGTAGGCAAACGTCGCCAAACCGCCTACGAAGCCTATAAAAAAGGAGCCGCTGGTGCACTTATTCGATCCGTTGGAACGTCCAGCCATCGTTTCGCCCACACAGGGCAAATGAAAACCATTACCGAAATCACAGAAGAAATTGATAGCGTTCCTACCGCTGCTCTTTCCGCTCCCGATGCTGACCAACTGACCAGAGCATTGGAACGAACCGATAACATTCAAATCAGACTTCAACTGACCCCTAAATTCGAACCCGCTTCTATTTCAGGGAATGTAGTTGGCGAAATTGTCGGTACGGAATCGCCGGAGGAAGTCATTATTATCGGAGGCCACTTAGACTCTTGGGACTTGGGCACAGGAGCCATTGACGATGGCGCAGGAATCGGAATCACTGTAGCTGCTGCCCGACTCATCAAAGATCACTACCCCAACGGACTCAAACGCACCATCAGAATTGTAATGTGGGGATCCGAAGAAGTCGGACTGGTAGGTGCCAAAGCCTACGCAGATGCCCATGCGGATGAACTGCATAACTTTATCGTGGCTGCCGAATCCGATTTTGGAGCTGGGAAAATCTGGAAATTCAACAGCTTCTTTGCAGAAGAGAAGTTGAACTACCTCTCGGAAATCGCAGACGTGTTACGTCCCCTGGGCATTGCTAAGGGCGATAACAAAGCCAGCAGCGGACCTGACGTGGGAGCTTTGAAAGCAAAGGGAGTTCCCATTGTGTCACTGCAACAGAATGGTTGGGATTATTTTGATCTACACCACACACCGAACGACACGCTCGATAAAATCAATCCTGAGGAACTCGCTCAGAATGTAGCAGCTTATGCAGCCTTCGTTTTTCTGGCGGCTCAGATCGAGGATGACTTTCGAGCTGAAGATTCCGAAATCAATTAAGGGCAGACTTATTAAGCCATGGATAGGAAGGAATTTATTGGCGCACTCGGACTGGGTGCATCAGCCATGTTTACGTCCGGATGCCAATCTGCAACTTCATTAGCAGAGCTACCAGATTTTGAATCCGTAGCAAACGCAGACTACTGGGCGGCAGTGCGACAACAATTTCCATTGGTTAATGATCGTGTCTACCTAAATTGCGGAGGTCTCGGTCCCGCACCTTCAGTAGTCCTAAATGCGGTGCAAGCCAAAACAATGGAACTGCAAGGTATCTCAGAGACCGGTTACGCCATCATGGATGAGGGACGTAAAACAACTGCAAGCTACCTCGGGGCAAACCCAGACGAAATCTGTTTTACGCGCAACGCCACTGAATCGAACTCCATCATTGCCGCAGGTTTAAAACTGAAAGAAGGCGATGAAGTCATCTTCGAGTCTCATGCTCACCCAGGAGGTTCCTTTCCCTGGTTGAACCGACAAAAACGCCAAGGAATCAAGGTTAAGGTCTTTGATCCAGATTCAAAGACGATGGAAGCTTCAGTCGATCGCATCCGAAGTTTGATCACCCCTCGCACTCGTGTAATACAAGTGAGCCACATCACCGCACCCACGGGTATCTTATTCGATATCCCAGCCATCAGTGCCTTAGCCAAGGAGCATGAAATCTGGTTTCATGTGGATGGTGCGCAAACGGCTGGAATGATTCCCGTCGACCTAAGCTCCATGGATTGCGATTCCTACGCGACCAGTGGCCACAAATGGATGGGCGGGCCACGAGGAACCGGAATTCTTTATATTAACAAGGATAAGCTGGAAGAAGTTGAATGCAGTCACTTAGGCGCTCACTCGGCTCCAACATACAAATTTCCTGATCAAATTGATTTCGTGGATGCTGCACGGCGACACGAATATGGAACCCGCAACACAGAGATCGTGGAGGGCTTAAAAGTCGCCATTGAATTTCAAAATCGAATTGGCCGAGATCGTATCGAAGCCTATGGGTCCGATCTCGCCAGCTATTTACAGGAAGGGCTTATGGAGATCCCGAGTATTAAGATCCTTACTCCCCGCGACCCAAAGATGCGTCGTTCGATCACCACTTTCAGTAGCTCTAAAATTGCTTTCAATACAATGACGAACCGACTGATGGGAGAGTATCGCCTCAGGTGTCGTCAAGTAACGGAACAGGGACTAAACGCGGTTCGGGTATCCACGCACATTTTCAATTCCAATGACGATTGTGATCGCGTCATTCAGGCGGTGGCTGAGATCACTAGGAGCGCATAGCCTACTCCTCAACTTCCACAATCATTTCGATCTCAACTGCAGTACCCAGCGGAAGTGAGCTAAATCCACAGGCCGCTCGTGCGTGACGTCCACGATCACCAAATACTTCGACGAGGAGATCTGAACAACCGTTGATCACCTTTGAATGATCCTTGAAGGAATCGGTGGCATTTACCATGCCGAAAACTTTTGCGACGCGTTTAACCTTGGAAAGGTCACCAATCTCAGCTTTGAGAGTTGCCATCAAAGCAATGGCTGAAAGGCGAGCCGCATCGTAGCCCTGTTTCACCGAGAGATCTTCTCCTAGTTTTCCCAGCACATAGGAACCATCGTCCTGCTTTGGCAAATGACCGGATAAAAAGATGGTGTTCCCGATCCGTGTCGCACCTACATAATTGGCAATCGATTTGGCTGGCGTGGGAAGCTCGATGCTGCGGTCGGCCAGAGCCCCTTCGGGATCAAAGTCGTCAGCCTGGACAGGCAATTGAAGGCCAACCATCAAACCTAGGACACCTACTGAGCAAAGAATGCGATAATTGAGGAAAAAGAAACGAATGGATTGCAACATAATGATAGAGAGGGTGATGAAGTCTTCCACATCCGGCAAGCCTTGAGGAGAAGCTGCCAGGTTTTACAGTAAGCTCCTTCAGCCCTTATCTCAGGTTCGAATTTTCAGTGTCATTAGAAAAAACCGCTTTCCTCACCCACAACCGTGGAACTCAGCTACAACAAACCGATCATCGATATCCACACCCACCCTGTTTTCATGGGCGATGGAAGATCTACTACGGAGGTGAAAGCGCTAGTAAGACGGGCCAAACGATTTGGAATTCAGAAGATGATCGCCCTAGGAGATGTCCTCTACTACGGAGCCTCTCCCAGTCGAAAACAAATCCAAACACTGAACAACGAAACAGCGAAGATCGTTTCCATCGCTCCTCGGTTCTTCATTGGCTTCTGCTATCTCAACCCCACACTCGGAGAACGTGCCGTGCGAAACGAAGTCGATCGTTGTGTCGGCGGAAAAGGATTTAAGGGCCTGAAGCTCGAGATTGCCAACAACGCCCGCGATACTTGCATGAAACCCGTCATGGAAGCTGGAGAAGCTTACGATGTTCCCGTGCTTCAACACACCTGGAGCCAAACCAAAATTAAAAAGCGCTCTTTCCATTCGGATCCGGAGGATACTTGCCTCTTGGCCAAACGATTTCCCAATACACGAGTGATCATGGCCCACCTAACCGGCTGCGGATTTCGGGGCGTCTTGGCAGCGCGTGGAATTGATAATCTCTGGGTCGATACGTCCGGAGGCTCCCCCGAAGCGGGAATCGTAGAGCATGCCGTTACCAACCTCGGATCCAAACGGGTACTCTATGGATCAGATCTCCCCATCCGAGACCTCCCAGCAGCCATAGGTCAAGTATCGGGATCACCCATCTCAAGCGGAGATAAAGAGAACGTTTTCTACCAGAACGCGGCCAAGCTATTAAAGCTCGTATGAATTTTATCGATACAAACGCGTGGAGTGGCTCCTGGCCTTTTGGCTCGGTTTCTTCGGTCAATTCTGAAGCCCCGAGAGTGAGTCGTGTAGGTTACGAGATCAATGAAGCTCTCATATCCCCGTTCGACGCAGTATTTCAAACGGACCCCATGCCTGGGAATCGAGCAAACTTCAAAGCACTGGCAATGTTACGTTCCTTTCGTCCGCTACCCATTCTCAATCCAGCAACGCCTGCCTGGAAAGAACATCTGGAGGAGATTTCGGATCATGGCCGCGTAGTGGCGGTTCGCTTGCTCCCGGCTTATCATGGCTACTCCTTGCGCTCAGCTTCCGTTAAAAAGCTCATAGAGGAACTCGCAGCGAAAAAACTGAAGTTGGTCATAACCGCACGATTGGTAGACGAAAGGCAGGAACATCCTGCCCTTTCCATTAAACCGATATCCATTCCACAAATAAAAGGCTTCTTAGACAAAGCCCCTGAATTACATCCGCTCATACAAGGCTTGGGAGTGCACGAACTTAAAGAGCTTTCAACAACACAGGGTGCGTTCTCCACCGATACCAGTTTCGCTGAGTGGGAAGACACTCTTCGTGTGCTCAAAGCAGATATACCGGTTTCACGAATCTTATTCGGTTCACTTTCCCCTTTGCAGGTTGCGCAAGCACAATTCGACAAAGTAAGGTTATCATCGCTACCCAGAGGACAGCGAGATGCCGTTGCCATGTGTAATGCCCAATCGTTTTTCGATATTTAATCCAACAGCTATGAAAAGCCGATTTCCTAAAACCAAGATATGGATCGCCTTGGGGTTTCTGTACTTGTCAGCCACTATCCTATGCATTGCTGATGACCGCTTTCTCTTGTCTTCTAAAGGTTCCGGAAGAGCGACTGCCTACCTGGAATCCCCCAAGATCATCACCTATCAGGGGAAAACACATGTAGCCTGGTTGGATACACCCAAGGAAGGGTTTCGTATTCGCATCCGGACACTAGACCACGCTACCGATAAGTGGTCTGAGGCTTCGACCATCGGCGAGGCAGTTGATAACCACGGTGGCCCGGCACTCACCATCGATGGAGAAGGTTATCTGCACATTCTTTTCTACTCTCACCATCACCCCTTCCGGTATCGAAAATCAGTAAGACCCAATGATGCCTCCGAGTGGACGTCCTACGAAGAATTTGGACTCAACCTAACTTACCCGGCCCTTGTCTGTGCCAAAGACGGCACCTTAATTATGACAGCGCGACGTAGCTATGAGAATCAACCCTGGGAGCTCGAGATGTGGTCGAAGAGGCCAAATGAAGCCTGGACTCGCAACTGGGCTATCTTGAGTTCCCGACATGGAAATTATGCACAATTTGCTGGCTCGCTCGCCTGGGGCCCGAATCACAATACGCTTCATCTAGCCGCCCGTATCTACGAGATGCCGGATGATGAATCGATTTCCCCTCTAACAACGGTTGGCTACCTTTCCAGCCCAGACGGCGGGATTACATGGACCCGCTCCGACGGCCAGTCGGTAAAACTTCCTGCTACAGCCGATACATTTGATACGATAGCCAGTGGCCGCGCCAAAGAAGGACGCGTACTTAACGCAGGATCAATTGGAGTGGATCCCAAAGGAAAACCATTCGTACCCTACAGTATTCGAACACAGGATACGAGTCAGAGCTACCTAGCATCACCGATAGGTGAAGCTAAGTGGCGGCATTTGCATATGAATCAATTCTTGCCCGAAGGATACCGCGATTGGGATATCTTCATGCACGGCGGCGTATCGTTTGGATCGTCCGGCCAACCTACCGTTGCCGCCACGATGATGCACATTGCCGTAGACGGCATCGACTGGGGCGAAGAGACCACGGAATTGGTGCGCTTTGGATCGCAGGACGGGGGAGAGACCTTTGTCGGCGAAACCTTCGACTCCCCCAGCAATAAAGAACCACGATGGATGCCCAATCTCGAACGTCCGACGGGCTTCAATGAGATGCCAGCAGAGCCAGCTCTGATCTATACGGACGGAGTAAGAGGAGAAGGGCTTGGAGACGCACTTAGTAATCGCGTTTATTGGTTACCGGGAAAACAATAACGAAAAATTGAGTCTTTAAAATGGTAGGGCTCGATCGCCGCACCAAGGAATGTAATGACGACATCACCCACGAGCAGTTACTGAATCGGCGCCCTCGGCGAGGTCGCCCTCCCCTAAAATCAGCAGGAAATAATATTTTATGAAAGGACTAGAAGGCAGAGTGGCAATTATCACAGGGGGCCTGGGTGACCTGGGCTATGCAGCTGGAAAACGATTAGCAGAGGAAGGGTGCTCAGTAGCACTGCTGGACATCAAAGAGGATCCCGAAAAAGCCGCTGCGATTGGTTGTCGAAGTTGGACGGTCAACCTCATAGACGAGGAGGCCATCGCATCCACTTGCAACGCGGTAAAAGAAGAATTGGGCTCAGCGAGCATCCTGATAAACTCAGCTGCACGTTTTATCCTCAAAGGTATCGACGCCAGTACTGAAGACTGGGATGAAATGACCCGGGTAAACATTCGTGGTGCCTCACTCATGGCCAAATACGTGGTTCCCCAAATGGAGGACTTTGGCCAAGGCAGCATCATCAACTTCTCCTCGGTCAGCGGATTCGTGGGGCAACCGACCTTTAGCACTTATACCGCAACTAAATTTGCCATCCGTGGCCTGACCCGTGGATGGGCAACCGATCTGGCCAAAAAGAATATTCGCGTGAACTCCATTTGTCCGGGCTACATTTACACCAGCGCTTTCATTCAATCCTGAAAAGATCTGGGAATCGATGAGGAGGAAGAAAATAAAAAGGCTTCGGCCATGCATTTGCTCGGACGCCAAGGTCGTCCAGAGGAGGTTGCTTCTGCAGTCGCGTTTCTAGCCAGCGAAGAATCTTCCTTCATGACTGGCAGCGACTTGGTGGTGGATGGCGGGTACTTGGCGAGGTAGACCCGCAACCAATAAACCCTCGCTGTTGTCAGACCTTCTCACATAGGTTGTGAAGGAGCGTGGCTACATTCTTGTACAAATCTTTCTCTTCGTCTTCCTCTTTCTCTTCCTCTCAGTGCAGCACTCTCAGTAAATAGTAATCCTTCCAAAGCATTTCCACGCTGTCACCAGCGGGGCTACAACAAGTAGCGATGGTCGAAAGACCATAGACAAAACGTTAAGCCGCTCCGAAATCTTGCGTGTGCATTTCCTCAACCTTACTCATCACTGTCTCATTAAAAGTTGATAGGCCTGCGGCTTTAACTGGATCGACCATTTCTCCAAGGTCTTTAGCACCAGAAAGCGCAAGGGAAACTCCAGATTGATCCAACACCCAACGATAAGTCGCTTGGACCAAGTTCTCAACTTCATCACTGAGCATGGTTCCAGAAAGTTGATTGGCGTATGCCACACGCTCAGCAATCTCATCCCTGGAATATCGTGCATTTAAGCTGCCCTCAGGAAACACGGTATCTTCCCGAATAGCTCCACTTAAAAATCCATTCGCCAAGCACTCCCTTGCAACGACCCCACAATCACAGGCTTCTGCCGTTTCAATCAAGGAGCGGGCCTCACGATTGAAGGGACTCAACACCACCTGAATAACATCAATCAACCCATCCTTCATCCATTGAGCAGACATGGGAGCCGTATCATCAAACAACGAAACGGAGTGACCGAGGAAGCGCACTTTGCCCTCATCTTTTAGTTTAGATAATTCTGCCCATACATCATCATGGATCTCTTCCGGCTTAAACGGTGAGTGGAAAAATAAAACATCCAAAGCATCTACTCCGATGCGCCGGAGACTGGCTTCACAAGACTCCCTGGCTTCAGCTGCATAAAATCGTCCCGGAATCACATTGCTACTCGTCCGACCAAACTTGGTTGAAATGATGACTTCTCCTCGATGACTTTCCAATGACTCCCCTAAGATCGTTTCCGAAACGCCATCCGTTTCCTTTGTGCCATACAAAGGCGCGGTATCAAAGAAATTGATACCCTGATCAATGGCACCCTGAATAAGCTTGGCTGGAGCATCTTTATCCACCTTTCCATAAATACCACTCCCGAGAGCCCATGTACCCAAACCTATTTCACTGACCTCTAAACCGGTCCGACCCAGTGTACGATAATTCATAACTCTAAATTTATATCCTTCAGAATTTCATCTAAACGTTGCTTAGCACGTCTAACAACAACGGCTAGCTGCTCAGCTCCTCTTTCAGCAGATGCCTCACGTGGGTCTCTTCCCGTAATCCCATCATCATCCAAGGTCACCGGACGATCCGGAAGGGATGAAACATCTACCGAGCCAGGAACAAAATGCATCTGAAAGGAAGTCTCAGTAGCTCCAGCATGATCGGCTTGAAAATCGTCACCCAGAAAATGGAGATCTGCCCAGACCTCAAAATGCGTAGTGCCAGGGGCGGAAGTCGCTTTATCTGCTCCCACTTGGAGCGCGTCGATTTGCTCTGGCGGGTAGTGCCCGGTAAACAGTATAACGACTTTAAAACCTTCATCGCCCAATTGGAGACAAAACTCTTCTGCTACTCGCGAAGCTAGGTCGGCCGAAATATCGATAGAGTGAGGAAAGCCCTTAAACGGCTTGATCGTATTTACTCCCATGGGAATAGCAGGCAACACCACCCCACCCGTCTCTTGCGCGATTGCCTTACAAATACCTTTCGCTTTCACCGAATCCAATCCAATGGGCGCATGATGACTATGCCACTCAAGAGCGCCCCAAGGCACATAGGCAATCGGTGCCGCTTTCAGGATCGCTTCAATTTCTACCGGACGTAAATCACTATAGAGGCCAGAGGGTCGGTTCATCGTGTATTCAGAATCAATTACAAAGTGTGGTTTGTTGAAATAACTTACATAAATGCCTTATCAATTTTTGCGCTTCCCCAAGGCGGGTTGTGTCGATTGGGTTACTAAACCCTAACGACACGGCCCAACGCTGGTAAGCGCAAAAAGAGCACGGCCCTGTGGGCGAAACGGCAAATGGCTGTTTGCGGCGTTCACTACGACCACATGGGCTAACAACCCCTAGTGTGCGTAGCAGCCTTGCAAAAAACCATTCGGCGCTCTCGCATTTATATAAGGAATTTATAACACAACACACTATACCACCCCGGCAATTTCTAAAATCTTTTTTCCAGTTAATCGAGTATCCGCCGGCAGACTATGCGGAACTCGACCCCCAAATTCTTCAGCAAGCTCTTCAAACCGCTTTTTAGTAGCCTCCACAAAATCTTCCACCGGTCGTTCTTCACCAAAGAGCTTCATAATTTCCGGTAGCCATTGGTGACCATAGCGCACATGATTTTGCTCATCGTTGCGATCAAATGCCAGCAAGGTGTCGGCCTCGAAGTCGTTCAGCTCACGAACTCGATCCATAACCAAGGCTTTAATCGGGAAGCTACCAGCCTCGAACTCCATCGTCATCATCGCATAACGCTCCGGCGGAGTCATTTGCACGAGAATGTTATAGAGGTCCAAAGAATGCTCCAGGGTACTCAGGTCCACTCCCAGCTTCGGTAGCTGACGGAACCCAAACGCACTATGACGAGATTCATCCCACAGATGCCTCGCCAGATCGAAGTGAAGATCAAACGGTGCATTAGGCGTATCATAAAACACAGTCGCCAAGTAATCTACCGCATCGAGCTCCATCATGAGCCACACATAGACCATTAAGCGAATCACCCGTGCGTCGGTCTCGGGATCTTCCAACCACTGCCTGACGATAGGTGTCTCATCCGGGTCATGACTAAACACACTGGAGCAGATAGGAAAGTCTCCACGGTTACAGATCGTGGGATGCTGAAATGTCTCAGTATGGTAATTCCACTCAAATCCGTCGGGCAATACAGCTATTTTGTCCTTGCCCAACCAGCCTCCCAATGCAGCGAGAGCAGTTTCGATTCGCACTTCCAGTGAACGGACCTCCCGATCTTCAAGGTAGGCTTCCATCTCAGAGGCATGGCGCTCTTCATCCATAATAAATTCCTCAACCAAGCGCCTGGATGGCCAGTCGGCCAAGTGGTGTGTCAATTCAAGGTATTGTCGGTAGGCAGAAAGAAGTGCAGGTTTCAGAACTCTATAAAAACTAGACAAAGAATCCAACGGGTCTTCGGCCAGGGTGGCTTCTTCAAAAATACCTCTAAATGAGTCACGAACTGCATCGCCTTTTCCAAAGCCGCTCATTTCCCTTCCACGTTCACGGAGAAAGCGACCATGACCAGCCGACTCCCAGACGTGCTGGCAAAGCAGGTATTTCAATTCGATATCACCTACTCGATAAATGAGCGTGGTGGCGGTGCGTATAAATTCGCGCTCCACCTCAAAGAGGATGCGCTGGAAGGCAGCCATTTCTTGAACGGCGGCCAGGCGTCGATTCCCAGGATTGTGTTTTCCTTCAGATGTAGTTGATGCTTCCATACAGCTTTGGAATAAAAATTACTTAACAGATTCGACCGCGTTTACCAGCTTTGGAATGGCCAGATGGGTTCGCCCCAATCCAACGATCATCAATCGACTCACTGGCACGCTGATAACGACTGTCGCTTGAGATGCGTAATCGATTCTCCGAACGATTGTCGAGCGATGCGTGAACCACAAACATTCCAAAGGTTAAAAAGTCACCCGCTTCAAATTCAGTAGTCAGCCAACGGCCCCCGAATTTATTTCTTAACACGGGTGGATTATGTGAAAGCGTTCCTGTAAAACTCCATTTGCCATCTTCGGCCTTTTCACGGTGGCCAGGAATGTTTTCACAATAGGTATCTACATCGCGATAGACGTAGTTTTTCAATAAATCCATCCGCTTGTGCGAGCCCTCCAAAATCATGAGTCCACCTAACCGATAGGAAATATCTCCATAAGGCATCCAACAAGTCATATGCTGGTGAGTCCCTCTTCCCATGTATGGTAGATCACAATGAGGATTCGTGCCCTTGCCTGGACCAATAGCGCGCATCCAGGTAAAGTCATAGTGACGGATGTCTTCGGCGAAGAGTTGAAGATAAAAGTCAGTCAGCTGCCCGGCATACAAGAGCTCCTTCACCTCTTTATTGTTATCCACTATTTCTGGAGTAAAACCGTAGCCAGATTCAGGATCGCATATGGCATCCATTGGATCGGTTCCATCAGCAATCATTCCAGCATCAGCCAATCGTTGAACGATAGAAGCGCGGGCAGCGAGCACCCGATCTCGGTCAAGATACCCCTTCATATACAAATAGCCATCCTCTGATACGCGCCTGCGAAGCTCATCGAAGTCTTCGGCCGCATCGGAAGAATCGCTAAGTTGCCCTACTTTATCAGAGTCGGTACTCAGAGGGTGATCATAGGAATAAAGTTGGGGAAGTGACGAAAGTGCTTTCATGGCAAGACCTTGGTTACGCAAAGGATACGAACTACTTTACTCTAATAGCTCCTAAGAATGAATGGTTGAAATGGGATTTTATTTGTATATTTTGGTATATAATGAGCGAAATGCAAAGATCAACGCAAGATTGGCTAAATAGTCCTATAGAATCTAACATAGGAACTCTTTGGCTCGCCGGTCAACTAAGCGGAAACAACTACATTCCAGAGAAAAAAATGCGTATTTTGGGAAGGTATGCGCTTGTTTTAGTTTTAGAAGGAGAGGTGTACTACAAAGATAGCGAAGGCAGATCCAAGATTTTACAAAAAGACCATGCCATATTCGTCACCCCAGAACTGGCCCACGCCTACGGAGGACTAGACGGATCCAGGTGGTCACAAAGCTATATGGTATTCGACGGACCTCAATTTGACCTGCTGCAAAGCGCACAAGCGATTCATTCCAAACAACCTTTCTGCAAAATTGATTCTGCTACCCGTTGGAATGAACAGTTCAAAGACCGAATGTTAGCTACCTCCACCCATCCAAATAACCAGTCAGCCATCGAAACGATCAGTCAGTTTAGCAGCCTGCTAGTTGAAATGATCACTGAAGCCCCACGTCCCATCCGGAAAGAGGATCAATGGCTGAAGACGAGCAAGGAGCTATTGGAAAAGCCCAGAAACTCGAAATGGATGCAGCCGACCTTAGTAGCGAAAGAAATAGGCATGAGCTACGAGAATTTCCGCAAGCAGTTTACCAGACACGCCGGAGTTCCACCGGCGAAGTTCCAACGGCAAAGAAAAATTGATCGAGCCTGCTCTGCCATCTACCGTGAGTCCGTCAACTTCAAGGAATTAGCCGAAGAGCTTGAGTTCTGCGATGTATACCACTTTTCGAAGACCTTCCGTCAAATCAAAGGAATGCCCCCTTCCAGCTACCGTCGATCCGTAAGAGGCGAATGAAATACATTGCTACAGGCAATTCGAAGACGACGTCACTCTGCATTCTTTCTCTAAATCGTCCGCAGAACAGTCTCATCCTCGTTATGCCGTCACATTTATTTTACCACCGAAGCTGACTGGTACTCTTTCAGATGGCGTGCTTGAAAATCGGTGTAATTCGAAAGATCCAGGTATCCAGGCTCAACTGCCCAAGGAACGCCTAAAGTCTTGAACGAGCATTGTTTCTCAAATGCCTGAACAGCGTAATCGTCCAGCTTGTCCACGACTTCAAACGATTCTCCATTGTCACCCTTAAGCTGCCTGCGATACTCCAATGGAATCTCATGAACGGCTGCAGCATCTTGAACTGCGTTCACCCACTTCACTTCTCCCTTCGCCAGTTCAGTCGAGCAGTAAGAAACTGTTTTATCTCCGCGTAGCCCACGGACGATTTTATCAAACATATAGGAACGAACCTCAAGAGGGCTCTCCGCTGGCAGATCAACCGTCCCCTCTTCAGTGTGAAGCGTGTGAGGTCCACCAAAGCGCCAAACCAGGCTACCTTTTGTTCCTTGAATACGAATCTCAGGATCCAAGCGATTGGTTGTGCTGTGAGAAAGCAACATAGTAGCGAGTGCACCTGTGCTTAGATGTGTTTCACATCGTATAGTATCGTAATTCTCGATACTCTTTGCGCGATAAAGCTCGGCGGTCACATCGAGCAAGTCTGCTCGTTCATCCATAGCAGGTCCCGCAAAATACAAAATCAGATTCACCAAGTGCGAAAGCGCATTGTGTAGTGGAGAATCCAATACCAAACCATGTCCATCATGCACACAACCAGCCCAATCATTCCGATGGTAGTAATCATCATCGCGCGGCCAGAGACACAGACAATCAATGCGCTCTATCTCGCCAATTTCACCTTCAAGAAAGCGTTGTTTGATTTCAGCTGTTTTAGGACAGTAGTAATATTGATAGCCAATAGCCACGGATTTTCCGGATACTTTTTCAGCCTCCTGAATAACTCGCACCTCCTGCAAAGTTGAAGCGATTGGTTTTTCAAGCAAAACAGGGATTCCTCGCTTCAGACTATCCAAGGTCATGGCCGTATGCCAACTGATGGCAGTAGGCACACACATCCAATCGAGATTTCCATCCTCATTCTCCAACATGTCCCGGTAATCATCAAAGATGGGAATATTGAGCGATTTGAAATACTCGATTTGCTCGGAAGCATCGTCAGGGTTGATAATCGTAACCGCCCCCCAGGCGAGCCATCCTTTATCAACGAGCTTTTTTAGTTCACCCAAATAAGAATAGGCGTAACCCGTAACACCGATGAGCCCTACTCGAATAGGAGCTGCAGTGTCGGTCGCATGATTCGAGCTTTCTTCCATTAGACTAAACTCCCAATGGTACAAGACAGGCCCATATCAGGGGCTCTGAGGAGTGAATAAATATTCGAGTTCAATGTGAGCGCTGTAGACACTGTAAGTGAATAGAAACTAAGTAATGCAATGCGGACGGCAACCCCACAGCCGAATAGGACTCATCCTGCAAGCCTGGAGGTTATGAATAGTTGATTAGAAAAGGCCCCATGGCACTTGGAAGCAAAAGGCCTTTTGGTTTACTGAAAAACACCGCCAAGTTTGGCTTAAAACAGTACGCGGATCAGAAATACAGCCAGACTTCACTCTGAAGCTTACTGAAACAATCCTCGACCCCAAACACATTGGAACTTGCCATTCTAAGTGATGAAATCTCCCTCGATCTAGAGGAGGCCTTCCGCATCGGAACCGATCTCGGTTTTCGCAAATATGAAATTCGGTGCATGGACGACTACGAGCACCGCGTTCCAAACTTCAATCCAAGACGCTACGAACAAATATTACAGCTCGTAGAGGCAGGAACGATTGAAGTAACGGCGGTGACGCCCGGAACCTTTAAAATCGATCTGAGCGATACAGATGCTCTTCGAAAGGAAATGGACGAGGTGCTTCCTAAAGCTTGTGAAATGGCAAAGGAGATGAAGTCACCGACTCTAATTACCTTTGGATTTATGCGGGAAGCCGATGTCAATTCGGAGGCGATTGTTTCCGCACTGAAAGAAGCAGGCCATATAGCTGGTGAATATAATTTGAAACTCGCAGTGGAAAACGAACCAGGATCCTACTGCGATACTGGTGAAAATACAGCGGCCATTGTGAAAGCCATCGACCAGGATCATGTGGGAATTAACTGGGATCCTGCTAATGCCGTTGTTTGTGGAGAAGCAGGCTTCCCTATCGGCTACGACGCGGTCCTTCCGTATCTTCAAAATGTCCACATAAAGGACGCCATACCGATTCCGCCAGATAAATGGGAAAACCGATTAATTGGTGACGGTGGCGTAAACTGGCTGGGGCAACTCAAGCATTTGTTTAAAGATCGGCCCGTTGAGCACCTAACGCTCGAGACCCATGTGTTTCCCTTGATCGAATCGACGAAAGAAGACCTTCGAAGACTAAAGCTTTTATTTGAGCATGCTCAGAAACTTGCGAATGACTCCGACTGATGTATTTAAGAGCTCTGCTAGTCACCAGCAGCCTGGTTTTTAGTTGCGCGTTGGTTGCGCAAGACCTCGGGTATTGGTCTGATATTACGAACAAGGCGGGACTAGAATCTTACTCCACCTCTCGTGTCAAACTGAACGACCTGAATGGCGATCATTGGCCGGATGTCGTTCTTCTACCAGAGACGAATCACAGGGAAAGCCCCGTCGTGTATATGCATACCGGTGCTTCCGAAGGAGGAAGCCAACCCTATTTAACAAAGAAAACAAACACGGGGCTCCCAGCGCTCTCACGGGCCGATGTATTGGTCTTTGCTGACCTGAATAACGACGGTATTTCAGATGCCATTATAGGTCGTTACTTAGATATCTAGCAAGACGACTATCAACCCCCTGAAGAGAACCCAACACGCACAGCATGGTTACCGGGAAACGGAGATGGCAGCTTTGGAGAACCCGTGATCATTGGAGCTGCCTCCTCTGCAACTACTCGAGCGATTGCCGTTGGAGATGTTAATGTCGACGGACTACCAGACTTGTATTTGGGAAACTGGTACGAATGCTACTTCACCGGTTATGAGGCCTTTTCCAATGACCTTCTTTTGCAGTTCAAAAACGAAGATGGCTCAGCCTTTGCACGTTGGCCCATGCCCCTCGAAAACCATACCACTTCATTTAAAGACGACCTGGGAGGCCGACCGACCTACGGCGTTGCACTCCCTCGCCTGGACTATGGCATCCCACACTTACTCGAGTTGAACTACGGTCGGCGGTGGAATCGCCTTTACCAGCTAAAAGAGAGGGAGCCCCTGAGGCAACTTTCCGGAACAGAGAGCTCGACCGAGCCAGTGCTCAGGGAGCAACGAGCAATAGCCCAGGATATCAGTAGTAGCCTACATGGCAGAAACATTGCTCCTGAAGTTCACCTGGATGGAGATAAAATTCGCCATGGTCTCTATCCAAAATGGCCAAGATTCAATTCGGATGGAACGAAGAGATTACATCGACAAAACGAACCTCCCTTTAGGTCCAACGGCAACACATTCGATACCGCAATTGGCGATATTGATAACGATGGAGACTTCGATCTCTTCCTGACAACCATCATTCACGCTTGGGCAGGTGATTCATCAGACCGATCACGATTCCTGGTAAATCAATTAAGCGAAACAGGCCGAGTAGACTTTACGTCTCCTGAGTCACTCAAAATTGATAGAATCCCAGCGCTTCCCAAAGAAGGAGAAACACTTGAGGATATTCATAAGACCTATAACCAAGGCGACATTTACTCGGAGTTGGCCGATTTAAATCACGACGGGCGATTAGATCTCATACTCTGTTCATCCGATTACCCCGACCCTCCCCCAAATGCTGAAAGACTTCGTATCTACTACCAGCAAAGCGATGGTCATTTTAAAGATGTCAGCCATGAGCTTGGACTGGATCATGTAGGAGCGGGAATGCCCTCGCTGGGCGACATTGATGACGATGGGGATCTCGATCTACTGGAAGGCCAAAGCTTCAACAGACTAACAACAGATCAACGACGGAAAGCTTCCATCAGTTCCGGAACCTTAACGGCAACCTCGAGTGACGAAGAAAAACCAAAACCTTCGGCCCGCCTATTCCTCAATGAGGCGACTCAGGGACGAGCCTCAATAATACTCCATTTAATCGGTGATCCGGAAAAGGGCGTATGCCGTGAAGCCTATGGAACGATAGTCCATATTGTGGCTGACCTCGATGGAGATCCTTCAACACCGCCCACAAGGCAAATCCGTCAAGCCCTGGGTCCCTACGGACACTCAGGAAAGCAGCAAATGATTCCTGTTCACGCGGCTCTAGGTCAGGCAGATCAGGCTGATCTTATCAAAATCCATTGGCCCAACGGCGACTCTCTTTCGCTCCAAGATCTCCCCGCAGGTCGGCATTCCATTATTCAGACCAATCCCTAAAAAACTTTGATGAACATTAAGCAGCTATTATCCCAAACCAAAACGATCACGGTATCTCACCCAGACATTGCAGTGGAAAACACAGTAGCCGCTTTCATCCAAAAAGAGGCGAACCAACAGGCCACCATCTGCACTGATAAAACAAGCGATTCTAACCTAAGGATCGGCGTTCTGAGCAACGAGGAAGCGAACCAGCTCTCCATCCCAACATCAGACACCGAGGAATGGAGGTTCGTAAGAATCACAGAGGAAGGTGTCATCGAACTTTACTGCTCTCATACCTGGTTCCTTTACCGCCTCGCCTGCCAGGTCTTAGACGACTGGTCTGACAGGAATGCGTCTGAATTAAAATAAGGCATTCTTCTCAAAGCAGCCTTTAAACACCTTCGCCCGGCTTACGACTCTTTACTCAACAATCATGGCCGCGTCGCAAAAGGCTTTAATATGGAGGAACATATCCGAGAAATGGCACGCCTTGGATTCACCCATGTTGAAGTCAACGGCTTGGCGGCTACGTTTCCCTATGAGCAGGCTGCCCCCGACGAACTCTTGTACCGGCTTTACACCTACTGCGCGGCGCTTGACCAATTCGTCTACAGCAAACTCAACAAAGGCATCTATCGGTTCGAGTACCTCCGAGCTAACCTGAATCGCCTAAAAAAATCTGCCCAATTAGCTGAGAAGTATGGACTTCGAGCTGGCATTCTTTCCTTTGAGCCCAGGAGCGTCCCCGATCAGCTGTTGGAACGCTACCCCATGTTACGAGGTGCACGGGTCGACCATCCACTTCGCAGTTTTCGTCCACGATACAATCTGACCACGGCCCACCCGGTCGTCCTCGATCACTACGCAGAAATGCTGGAGAAAATCCTGCAAGAAGCACCCAACATCGACTACATGGTTGTGTGGTCGAACGATAGTGGTGCCGGATTCGAATATACAAGTTCTCTGTATGTCGGGCGCAATGGAGGCGGCTATGTGATCCGTGAATTCAAAGGAGATGACGACATAGCCAAATCCGCAGCGGCGAACATCATTCGATTCATGAAAACCCTCCGCGATGCAGGTCGGCGGGTAAATCCCAACTTTTTTGCCACTCTGAGAAGCGAGATGTTTTGGGTCGAGGATCCTTACCTTAGAGAATCGCTGGAAGAGGGCATTGATCTAGAAGTGAACTCACTCGTCGCCAAAGGCTTCGACTTGGGCTATAAGCACCCCAGCTATGACTGGGCGAACGACTTTAATTTCTGCGGTATCTTCAATCAATGTTCAGACGAAGAAAGCGAAGCACGAGAAGCCGTCGAAGCCAAAGGCTCAAATACTCACCTCTACTTCAGTCCCGGCAATTTCTGCAACCAAGAACCCGTATTAGCACCGGTATATCCTAAGCTGTTGTTCGAACGCCTAATCGCCATCCACAAACAGGGGTTTGCTCATGCAGCGGGTTTAACCGGAACGGTCTCCACAGAAATGGCCGCTTACAACATCAACCAGGAAATCCTGCGAGCATTCCAAAACGATCCTTCCCTAAACCTGAGTTCATTTCTCGAGAATCGTGCACGGGCATGGGTGGGTGATGAAGAAGCCGATCACCTGGTATCCATCTGGAGCAGTGCCGACAACGCCTACCGTGCCTACCCTCCGCCTGTAAGTGTGCTTTCGATGTGGAGCACCTGGTACCGCGTATTGGTACGTCCTTTCCTCCCGAATATTGAAGCCATCAGCGAAGAGGAACGCGCCTATTACGAGGATTTTCACCTCGGACACGTGAACAATCGGGTAAGAGTCGACTTTCGTCGTGAGATCAATTTTGAGTTTTGCGACCCCGAATACGCTCAGCGCTGCAAAGAAGCGATTACGGAGCATGTATTGCCACAAATCAATGAGGCTGTGCAACTTGCCAAATCAAGACGGGATGCTCTTGCCAAAGGGACTCCAGCTCGTCTGGTCTATGCCCACATGTATGATCGTCTTGTTGGAACCGAGCGCTGGTACCGGTGCCAGCGCAATATTGCAGGCTGGATCGAAGGGGTTCATGGCTACATCGAAGCGAAGGACGAATCAATGAAGAGCAGATGCCAGACTTTGACCCGAGACATCGTTTTAGATGAGAAGGAGAATGCAAAGGCATTACTCAATCATGTCCAAACAGCCGAAACTGAGTGGATGCACCTCTCAGACATTGGTGAAACCACCTTTATTTACGGGGAAAACCTGGAGGAGCTACTCCAACGAAAAATTGATCTCATGGAGGGTCGAGAAGACGACAAACCCTTCATCGATCCGGACTACATGTGGCGAGTCCCGGGAATCAATCCATAAAATCACTCTAAGTCCTATATTTACTCGACAAACGGGGTAGTTTTACAGTGCTTTACAGGAAACTACAATTCTGGTGGCAGAATAGCCCTCTTTTTTTAGCCTTTTAGCTTATATCGATATCGTTTGGGCAACCTACTCAGGCAACTTAAACAACTTCGATTGAGAACATTACTACTATGCTCCTCACAGATACACGCGAAGATCCCAAAAGAGCTTGGTTTCAGCGCTTGCCATTAATGCTTAATGGCCCTCACCAAACAAACCTTACAAATCAACTAGAACTCAAAACAAACGACCTTCTACTAAGATAATACAAGGCATAATCCTAATAACTCGATTGATTATGAATAAACGATACTACAAATCACTCTGGCTCCTTTCCGCAGCCTTGATCCCCTTTGGAGGATTGAACGCCCAGGAACAGGAAGAAGAGGTATATGACTTATCCCCTTTTACGGTGGATGAAACTGGTGACATTGGTTACAGTGCCACTTCGACACTGGCTGGAACTCGCCTGAACACAAACCTCCGAGACATTGGAGCATCTATCTCTATTGTGAACGAGGAGTTCCTCGAGGACACGGCGTCCGATAACATGATGGATGTGCTCCTCTTCACCCCGAATACTGAAGTTTCCGGTCCTAACGGTAACTTCTCTGGTTACCAATCAACAGCCGGTAGCTTGATTCCTGAAGGTGAAACTGACCGTCCTCGTGGTGGTAACACTCGGATTCGTGGTCTGGCAGCAGCCGACTTGACTCGTGATTACTTTATCACAGACGTTGCATTTGACACGTACAACACTGACCGTATCGCTGTTCAGCGTGGCGCTAATTCCGCTTTATTCGGAATCGGTAGCCCAGGTGGTATTGTAAACAACACCACCGTTCGCGCGAACCTGTTTGGCAATAGCGGACGTGTTCGTTTCCGCACTGACCAAAATGGTTCATTTCGCAGCTCATTCCGCTACAACCATGTTTTGATCGAAGATAAGCTTTCTATCATGGTAGCTGGTTTAGTTGCTGATAACAGATATCGCCAAGAAGAAGCTTTCGGAGAGGACGAACGCATTTATGCATCGCTCCTTTGGGACATCAGCGATAATTTGCGCTTCCACATGAGTTATGAAACGGGAGACAAGCATTCTGCAAATCCTGACTACACTCCACCCAACGATGGTATCACACCATGGATTGAAATGGGTAAACCTATCTCCATGGGCGGCGCACAGGGTTCTGACCTTTGGCGTGGCAAGGGTTATTTTGTGGAAGGAGTTCTAAACAATCGCTGGCTCGACCTAGCTGCACCTGGAACTTCCAGTGGTTTTGTAAGCTACTTCAACACTACAGACAGAGAACCATTTTTCGGAGGTAACACCTTCGTTCGCAGAAACCGCGGTGCTCCTGGTGGAGATGTAACTGGTGAAATGATGCTTTTCCAACCTCGCGTCCGAGAGAATTCTATCCGTCGATGGGGATACCACCCGAACGGCGCACAAGCTGCACCTGGAACTTCAGGGTTCTTCGCAGGTGGATTTGTAGGAAGTCAGATTCTCGACCGCAGCATCTTTGACTACCAGAATCACCTCTATACGGGTGGAGCCCACTCACAAAACTCTGATTGGGATTTATTCAATGCTTCTTTAGAAGGCACTTGGTGGGACAACAAAGTTGGATTCGAAGTTGCGACATTCAAACAGGACTGGTTCTCAAAATCATCCAATCCTTTGCAAGGTCTTAGCCAACGCACCATATACATTGACCCGAACATGTATTTGATCGGAACAACCAATGGCGAAGCAGATGGCCCTCCTATTCCGAATCCAAATTTTGGAACGCCAGTTATCGGCGGTTGGTGGCAAGGAAACAACCTGGCTGCAGATCGAGATTCAACTCGCGCAACAGCGTTTGTTGACCTTCATGCTGAAGATTTCTTTGAAGACGGTCTGCTGACCCGCATTCTTGGAAGCCTAAAGATCACAGGACTATATCAAGAACGCAAAGTTGAAGATTTGCAGTCCTATGGACGTTACAAAATTGATCCAGCTGCAGTGGTTTCCAACCTGGAAGGCGATACAGCCATTAGTTGGGCTTCAATCCGTACAGGTTCCATTTACTCCCTACCTCATAATTCAAGCATTGACTACCTCGGTGCCACTTCAATCAACGACCTGAAAGGCGCCAACATCGGGGCAGTTCCTTTTGGTCAAGCACGCGATCGTCCTTTCCAAAATGTCCCATGGCATAGTTGGAGTGAGAGCGCTAATGGATTCGTAAACTTCAATGCAACTACCTTCAACTTGGATGATAACAACAACTTCCCTGCCTCGTTCTACGCTGGCAAAGGTCTTGAAAAGTTGGATTCTCGGGTGATCGTTGCTCAGGAGCATTTCTGGGATAACTCAGTGGTTGTTATGGGAGCCTGGCGTTCAGACCGTCTGCGCTCAACTTCAATCAGTGCACCTGGAGGAACCGGGATCACACGTGAAGGCGACGACACGAACGATCCGACCTTCCTGGCTGGGCCACAATCCGCTGACCTTACAGAGGATGCAAACCAAGACAGTGCTTCTTGGAGTGCGACTTGGCACATCACCGATATGTTCGAAGATCTTCTCGGCGATGGGAATGAGCTATCTGTATACATGTCAGAGTCTGACAACTTCCAACCTCGAGGTGGACGCGTAGATGTCCTGAATGGATCTGTTGATGACATTGTAGGTTCTACTGAGGAAAAAGGTATTATTCTTTCCGCTAGAGATGGAATGTTCGTTGCTCGCTTGAACTGGTTCGAAACTGGCATTCTCAATAATTCCTTCGACAAAGGTGGTGTTTCTGCCAACGAAGGAATCTTATTGAATCTAGCACGTCAGTTGGACAATCCGGACAACATCGCTCAAGGCTTCGGAATCAGTGACGCACAAGCAGTACTTCCCCCACAAGGAGTCATCGACCTGAACGAATTTGTTCCTGATTGGGCAAATGCTGAAGCTACCTCCAACCGTAATTCCGGTGACACTGGAACACAGGATTTCACTGCTGAAGGTAACGAGTTGGAAATTGCATACAATCCAAACGAGAACTGGACGATGGTCTTGAATGTTGGAAAACAGGAAACTGTTCTTTCAAACATCTACCCTGTTCTTCGCAATTACGTTGAAGATTTCGTGGTTCCAAACTGGGTTAATAGCTCATTTGCACAAAACTACTTCATTGATGACGATTCTACCGAGACTCTCGCTGAAAGAGCACAAAATAGTATCGTAAATCCAGTCGCTGAAGCTGTTACCCAAGAAGGCATTCCTTCTATCGAGCAACGCAAATACCGGGCCTCATTCAACACTAGCTACCGTTTCGGTCGCGACAACGACATGATTCCAGGCTTCCTAGGTGAATTCACTGTGGGTGGCGGATATCGTTGGCAGGATCGTGCAGGTGTTAGCTTCGGGGTTTCACAGAACTCCTTTGGCAACTACGCGCTTGATCCAAGCAGACCTTTCTATGCTCCACGCATGGACTTTGTAGACATGTTCTTCCGGTCTGAGTATCAGTTGAGTGACAAATACGACCTCACAATTCAGCTGAACATCAAAGATCTTTTCGGTAACGACGATCTTGTTCCAATCTACGTAAACCCAGATAGCACGAAGCTCTACCGCTTCCTTCCTGGTCGATTGGTCAGCCTGACCGGTACTTTGGAGTTCTGATTTGATTAATTATTAATCGCATCAAATTATTAGGTAGCCGGCCCCCATTATTGGGGGCCGGTTGTTTTATAGACCATCAGTTTTTATATTTCATCAGTATATATTCACCGAGATACATCTGACTGAAATCAATATCGGTCTAAGAGGCTTCCCCTCCTACACATTCAATTTTTAATAGAAACTAAATGGCACCTATAAAAGCAGCCATTATCGGCTATGGCATTAGCGGACGACTGTCTCACGCTTATGGCCTATCATCAGACAAGCGTTTTGAAATTGTTGCTGTTTGCGATCTTGCTACCGAAAACCGCGAACGAGCCGCCAAAGAGCTCAACTGTAAGACCTACTCCGATTACCATAGCATGATTCGCGAGGAGTCACTGGACATAGTCAGTGTTGTTACTCGTTCGGATACCCATGCAGACATTGTCTGCGATTGCCTTAAAGCAGGGTTACACACCGTGATCACTAAACCCTGGGCTCTTAACCAAGAGGAAGCACGCACGATGATCGCAGCTCAAGAAGCAAGCGGAAAAAAGATCTTCCCCTGGATCCCTATGTATTGGGCTCCCGACTACATCTGTATCCGAGGACTATTGGCGGAGAACGTAATTGGAGACGTATTTCTCATCCGACGTTATTATTCTGATTTTCGGTATCGAGATGATTGGCAAACTGAGAAACGATTTGGAGGTGGCTATCTGCTCAACTGGGGAATGCACATCCTTCAACCCATCATTGGTCTGGCAGAAAGCAAAGTGAAGCGGGTGTTCGGCCAACTCCAGCAGGTCATAAATGCTGGCGACGCCGATGACAATTTCTTGGCGGTTCTTGAGTTTGAAAACAGTGTGAGAGGAATCGCAGAATTCACAGAATCCGTCCATCGTTTCCCCAGCTTTATTATTCAAGGTAAGCGAGGCACTATCATTTCAGACGGCGAAACCGTTACCGTCAAACAGGCCAACCCAAACACCCCTGAAGAAATCGAAACTCAGGAATATCCTCTGACTGGAAAACAATTTGGCGACGAAGCACACATCTATGAGGATATTGCCAACCACCTATTGGACGGAAAACCCTTTCAAACTCCACCGGAACTAGCCCTCGAAGGCACGGTCGTACTGGATGCAGTCAGTCAATCCCATGAAACTCGACAAACGGTTGAAATACCATGACCAATTGCAGCTCATAAGCGAACCACCTCCTGCTTTCCCCTTGACCATTAGCTGAACCGAACCTTTTTATAGTTCTTACCCGCCTCCTGCGAAGTAGGTCCTAACCAAACTACAATTTCAAGATGAAGCCCAAAAGACCTTCATGCAAAACCATTGCCGAGGAAGCAGGTGTCAGTCGGATGACTGTCTCAATGGCTCTGCGTGACCATCCGCGAGTCGCTGAAGAAACGCGCAAACGGATTAAGGAAATCGCGCTCCGACAAGGCTACACTCCTGATCCCAACTTGACTGAACTTATGCGCTATCTTCGGAAGCGCGATATCAGCAAGGAAGAGCCCGTCATTGCTTTACTGAACGGTAAACCCTATCCCGTTAAAGAATTCGGAGCCGAGGCAAAGTTAATCAGAGAAGGAGCCATCAAACATGCCGAAGAGCTTGGCTTTAAGACTGAAGATTTCTGGCTCCACGAACCCAATATGCGTGAAGAGCGTATGGTGCAAATTTTGGAAACCCGAGGCATTCGTGGTGTAGTAGTTCTCCCCGTGGAAGAGCTCAAAGACGTGTTCTCCTTTCCTCACGATGATTTTGAAGGAGTAGCCACGTGCTCAGTCGCTGCCAAGCTAGGTTTCAACCAGGTTCACCCCCACTTCTATCAAGCCATGCACGTCGGCATTGCTAATCTCGAAGAAAAAGGGTTCAATCGTATAGGCTTCTGCGAGACCACAGCTCAGGATGAGCGCTCCAACCACCTCTACCATTGTTACCTCACTTGGTATCAGCAAGGGATTGAGGAAACAGACCGTATTCCCCCGTTGCTTCAGGAAAGTATAGACAAGGATGATTTGCTGTCCTGGGTTAAGGAAAACAAACCTGAGGTCGTATACAGCTCCAACATGGATCATTATCGCTGGCTTAAAGAAGCTGGAATGAAAATCCCTGAAGACATCGCATTTGCCGCCCTAGGACCTGCTGAAGAAATTACGGACGACATTGCACACGTTCACATTGGCTACAGGAAGATCGGTGCTACAGCCATCGACATCCTGAAAACCAAATTGGCCCATGAAAGCCTGGGGCCAACCGAGAATCCAGCAGTAACTCTGATTCGCGGAGAGTGGAAAGATGGTGCCAGTGCACAACTGCCGAATAAGGCTGCTGTGGCGAGTTAGGGTATTTGAAACGGCGCTCTCGGCGAGGTCGCCCTACCCTTTTTAAATCGATGTAGGAGAAACGAAGACGCCCTACCCACCCAAATTCACCATCCACCATAGCAGGAAGACCACAAAGCCTACCACGAGCCAACTGCCACCAAACCCCACTACGTCGAGCTTGGTTGGTTTCGCAATCTCCCAATTACTGTTAGGGAACATCTTTCTATGCGCTATGAGCTCTGGATTTTCGGCCACCCGTGCAATCGCCGCGGCTTCCTCTTCAGGCGTTTTCTGAATCGGAGTGTAGATTTTTCCAAAGAAATAATCCAGGTGCTTTCTATCTGCCGGTTTCGTAAAAAAGGATACCAGGAACAGAATCACAAAAGGAAAGAAGGCACTGAAGAAGAAACGAACCGCTACGAGTTGAGATTTCTTCCAGGATGTAAAATCGATTCCTAACCAACTCATGACCCAGACCTCAGCCTCAAAGCGACCAAAGCCCATGAGAGGTGAATTCGGGTCCTCAGGATTAACACGGGCTACACTCTCAAAAAAGATACCTCTAGGCTCCACGCGAATTTCCTTCATGATGGTGTCGCCCACTTCGGCTGCACGTCCTGCGGTCACATCCACGGCCGTTGCAGGAGTCTTATATCCTTCGGCATATCCATCTGTCTGGACAAGAAATGCTTCATGGGTTCGGGCCCAATTCCAGCTCTGAAATACATTCGGAATAACCGCCAAGATGGTAAAGCAGACTACCACCTCAATCATGACCGCTTTCCGCGTCAATCCCCGCCAAATATATCCCAACCAAATAGGAGCTCCAAAAATGGCGGGAATAGTGATCAAGTATTTAAAGATATCGAGAAGATTATCGATATAGACGGCTGCGCCGATACCACCGAGCAGAGTGACAGCGATAGTGATTCGACCAACTGTCAGGTAGTGCGCTTCGGACAACCCCGGTTTCAATGGCTGATAAATATTACGAATAAAAAGCGCGGAATTGGAGACGGATCCAGCATCCAAAGTAGACATATTGGCTGCCAGAATCCCGACCAACATTAGCCCCACTGCCCCTGGCAACAGTAAGTCACGGCTCATCACTCCCCACACTAGATCGGGATCATGAATCTTGCCGGCATAAAGCCCTAAAGCAATCAATCCGGCCAATACCCAGAATAGCATGAGGAAACGTTTGAAAAACATACCTCCGATCATTCCAAAGCGGGCAACCTGCTCTGTAGTAGCCGAACCGGCCACTTGCATGTTCTGAGCCACGGCAACGATCGCCACCAAATTTGAGAAGAACATGGCCATGATGGTATACCAGGCATACTCGCTCAGCGTAACCGAACCAAACAGTTCAAAATTAAATTCCGGGACTGCCGCATGCAGCCCGCTAAAGCCACCTAGTTTATTTAACCCCAATGGAATGAGCAGTACAGAAAATATAATGATCAGAAAACCTTGAATCGCATCGGTAATAGCTGCCGCCCGAAATCCGCCCATAATGGTATAGATCGCGACCACCAACCCGTAGAAAATATAAAAAACAACGGGATTCGTGTAGGAATAGAACGACTTCAGCTCACCCTTTACATTCTTTTGGTAGAGTACATCATAGCGAGCTTCCTGCTCAACCGTCCTATCCGAAAATGAGACTTTGGAAAGTGATTGATACTCCTCAAATTCCTCTACGGTTACCTGCTGCTCGTGGGAAAGCGCCTCAAACGGCTTTGGCGTCAATGCCATCATCGTCTTACCAGCCACCATATAGCCCAATCCTCCACCAATAAAGGCCATAATCAGAGTAAATCCGGCAAAGCTACCTCCCAGCAAAGGGCTCTGAAATCGTTCGGTAAAGAAATCACCCAGTGTGGTCACGCGTGTCCGACGAAAGAAGAGTGTCGTAAACCAATAAAAGGGAGTAATAAATAGCACCAGGAACTGGATCCACATCCCTCCCGCGCCTTGTCGGTACGTTTCACGGGTTACAGCAACTGCCTGATCTGAATTGGTCGAGGATCCAAAGTTTAGGAAAAACTGGTAGAACTTACCTAATGAACGACCCGCCAAAAAGTAGTCATCCGTGTCTTGGTTATTTTCGCCCGCCTTTTTGCCTAACCAGAGGATAATCCCCAAGTAGAGAATCAATACAATGATATCGAGAATATGCAGTCCAAATAGTTCCATTCAGCAAACGGGGTAAGGTGATAGATAACCGAACAGTTTGATAAGGAATAATGCAATGCCCATTATCCAACCGGAACGTCTGTCTCGATATACCGTAAACTCCTTTGCAGAATCGACCCACTACTCTATCCTGCCACTCTAATGTTACAATTTATATAGGTCATTCAGCTAACATGTCTAAGCTTACCCACATCTCCACCGGTCGTCCAGAATTCGATGAATTTTACCCCCGCATAGAAGCGTTCCTCAAAGAAGACACCATGGACATGGTGATCGACGGCGTACCCGTTCATGGATACCGGTCTCCAGATTGTCCCGCCATCTGGTTGCGGGATCACAGCGATATCATTCGTGGAGCTCGTCACTTTGAGCAAGATATGACCTCCGCGGTCACCCATTTTGCAGAGACTCAGGCAAAGAACGGACGAATTTTTGATTTTTTCACCGACCAACCCTTAGCAGCCCCTACCGAGAGGGAGAACTGGGTCAAATACGTGCGCGTACCGGTTGAGGCCGATGTTGAATATCGTTACGTCAAAGCAGCCTACCTCGCCTGGCAAACGACGGGAGATGATGCCTGGGTCCAAGGACTCCTTCCTTCACTGGAAGCGGCCCTCAATTATGTCTTTACCCATCCGTGTCGATGGGATGAGAAGCATCAGCTCGTCAAACGAGCCTACACCATTGATTCATGGGATTTTGCTTATACCGCAGGCAAACACGATTGGCTTCAATTCCAAATCGATGACAATACCTTCTGGGGCATCATGCATGGGGACAACAGCGGCTACTATGAGGCATGCCATTTGTTAGCTCGTCTTTTCTCCCGTTTCGATAACAGAGATAAAGCAACCCACTGGCAGCAATTCGCGGAAGGTCTCAAAGATCGCATGAATAAACTCTGCTGGAATGGCGAATTCTACACTCACTTCGTCAAGATCACAGAGATGGATATTCCGGGTCTGGATGAAGCGAGTCAACTAAGCTTCTCCAATCCCATGAATATCAATCGCGGTGTCACGAGCTTGGATCAGGCACAATCCATCCTCCAGGAATATCAAAACCGTAAATCATCCACCGGATCTTTCGCCGAGTGGTTCTCCATCCATCCCGGCTTTCCAAACGGTGCGTTCGGCGAAGAAAAAATGGTCCCTGGAGCCTATTGCAATGGAGGTATTATGCCTTTGGTCGGTGGCGAACTTGCCCGTGCGTATTTGGAAAATGGATTCGAAGAAATCGGCGTCGAAACGTTGCGCCAGTATTACTCCATGATCAAAGAGAAGGACGAAACGTTCCTCTGGTATTTCCCAGATGGTACAGCATCCTCTATCGATAATAGTACCAGCCCCGACGCAATGCCGACCGATGGCTGGGGTTCTTCCTCAATGCTTCATGGCTTCATGGAAGGTTTGGTCGGCATACAGGACCAAGGCCGCATGCTCGACACCGTTCGTCTCTGTCCGCGTTGGTCCGCCGCAGGCGTGACCTCCGCCAAATGCTCTATGGGCTACAAAGCTTCGGGCGCCCAGTTCGCTTACCAGTACGAAGAAACTGCCAACGGCATCAATCTCGAGATCGAAACAGCTCAGTCCGATGTTCAGCTTCACCTTCTACTCCCAGAACGGGCAACCGTACAAGATCTTAAAATACAAGGGAAGAGTGAACCATTTGAGCAGTTTTTAGTAGGTACAAGCAACTATATCCGAAGTCAGACAACCGTCGACAAGACGACCAGATTGAAAGTGACCTTTACCTAATATATCACGATTTCCATTTGCAGAGCTTGCAGTGGCAAGCCATCGTGCAAGAGTTCATCTTCATCCACGGAATCATTGCAAACCGAAGCACAATTATGACAGACCCACAAAAAACAAGTTAGTGACTATTCCACATAGTTGATATCGAAATGAAATCTGTGTTGAGAAATATAGTGGTAGTTCTGGTAGAATCTGCTCCATCATTACCCCGTGTGGGAAACCGAAATTTCCTGGAGTTCTTCAGTTTCCTAAATAAGCACCCCGAAGAGGATGGTTCTATCCTGTGGCCAAGCTACTATAAGGAACGAGGGGATCACGTACGTTCGAGTATTTCGGAGTATATCGATTCAAGATCCCAATACTACTATCTTCCTATCGCAGACCTCTTTTTACAGGAGGAGATGGTTGTAACAGGTCGAGGTAGAAAGGTCTACTATCTGGACGATAATCATCTAACCTACGCAGGAACCAACCTGGCAAGAGAGCGATTCAACAAAGCGATTGATAGTCTTCTAAACGAAGAGCCTTTCCCCTTCTCTCCTCCTGAAGAAAATTAAGGCTTTACCATAAACTCCCGGGAAGGTCCCCCGCCCCAAGCCCTTCCGCTTCTATAAGGAGTGGACACAATGCCCGAACTGACTTTTCTCAACGGCCTCGATTTTACTGTGCTCGGCTTATACATGCTGGCCGTTCTTGGGGTGGGCTTTTACGTAGCTCGGTTTAATAAGGGTACGGCCGACTATTTCAAAGGAGGTGGCAGCATTCCCTGGCGTTTGTCGATGCTTTCGCTTTTTATTTCCGGTTTCTCGGCCTTTATGTTCGTGGGAGCTGCCGGCATCGCGTACGGCAATGGCGGAGGCGCCCTACTCCTGTTTAGCATGGCCCTGCCGGCTTACCTGATCGGCGCATGGGTCTTTGGTCCTCGGTGGCGTCGCACACGTCTCGATACTCCATTGCAGTTTCTGACCAGGCGCTACTCACAAAGCACCACTTACTTTTACACCCTCCTAGCAGTCGTGCCCAACACACTTGTGCTAGGAATCATGATTTATACCCTCTGTATCTTCATCTCTACCGCGATGGGGATCAGTGAAACCATATATAGCCTGGGCCCCATCACCTGCAGTGGATTTCAACTGACGATGCTGGTAACAGGCCTGGTCATAGTCGCCTACACAACCTTGGGCGGCTTGTGGGCCGTCATGGTTACGGATGCAGTGCAATTCATCATCGTACTGCTGATCACATTGATCATGACCCCCTTGGCCTATTCTCACTTGGGTGGAGGAAACCCGTTTGAAGGAATCACACGATTATTCAGTGAAGCGCCCGAAGGTTATTTCGGTATCAACCTCGATGGGAAGCCCCTGCTCTTTTGGCCTACCTGGTTCATCTACATTGTCTTTGGCTATAATGTGAATTGGCACATTGCTCAACGCTACTACAGCGTCGCCGACGAGCGTGACACCAAGAAAATGGCCTATTGGGCCGGTGGTCTTTCCATGATCATGCCGATGCTGTGGATCATTCCTATCCTGGTAACACCCATTCTCTTCCCGAATATTGGAGAACTGTGGCCGAACTTGGCAAAACCTGAAGAGGCATCCTTTGTTACTCTAGCTTTGGCTATTCTGCCTCATGGCATGTTGGGCCTTCTAACAGCGGCCATTTTCGCTGCCACCATGAGTTCTACCGATACGACGTTTAATTGGTTAGGCGCAGTATTAACCAAAGATGTTTTTGTGCCCATCTCAGAGAAAGTCCGCAATCACACACCCACAGAAAAAAACCAACTGTGGGTCGGTAAGTTCGTCGTAGCTTCGCTCGGAGTCATAGCCATTTGGATTGCCTTTAACATTCAAAAATACGGCGGAGCCTTCGACGTTTATATGAAGGCCGAATCTCTCTACAAAATCACTCTCTTCGTTCCAGTCTTTCTTGGAATCCTATTTACGCGCACACCTTGGTGGTCAGCAATCGCTTCAGTGGGAGTTGGCGTAGCATCCGTTTTAGGCATTGGCGTAGCCGCAGCGATCCAGTCCGGAAAATCAGTCACAGTGATGAATATATTGTTCTCCGACATGAATGCCAGTTGGTTCGGATTCGATCTTACTCGCTACGAACTCAATGCCTTGCTCGGACTCTTCGCCTGCACGATCGTGTTTGTTGGATCAGCATTTTTAAACCGACGAGAAGGCTCATTTAAAGACCGTGTCGAATCTTTTGAACAGGATCTCAAAACACCCGCCCATGCCGACGAGGATCACAAAGTTGGTCCAGAAGGTCTTAAAGCTTACCAGATCATGGGCATACTTTCCATCGGTCTGGGAGCGGTACTTCTGGTCCTTACCATTCCCACCTTTACCGACGGTGGATGGCTCAACGGAATAGTCGGAGCACTCGCTGTAGGCATCGGATTACTCATTTTAAAATCGGTGCGTCTCTATGCAATGAGACATCACATTTCTACCACCACTCATATAGATACTTAAATCATGACCAGACGTGAACTGCTTCGCATCGGCGGTACAACCGCTCTACTAGCCGGATTATCACCCCTAACGAAACTCTCGGCCAATCATCATAAATCGAACGGACGTATCCGCCTCTTTTTCAAAGAGTCAGACCTTCCGCGTATCCGTGCCAACGCCAAGACGCCTTTGTTAAAACCGCTGTTTGACAAATGGGCCGCTAATGATCCCTCCGTTCTGAATGAAGCAATGGCCAAGTTCAGCGAGACGGGCGAAATCATTCGTGACCTGATGACCGCCATGCGCGCCATGGACGATAGCCTGGCCGTGTATCTGGTGAACCCAAACAAAGAACGTGAGCAATCGATATTGGATGGTATTGAAGTCATGATAGCTCGTCCCTACTGGGATTACTTTCGTGATGGCGGAACGGAAATCGTCGGCATCCAACGGGCATCCTTTACCGCGGTTCACCTGCTGATCGCGCGGGAAGTACTGGGGGACAAGATCAGTGAAGACCTAGACAAGCGCTTGATGAAAGCGATCGCCGACAAAGGCTGCGCTCCCTGTTACAACACCGTTTACGACATGGATCATCCAGAGACGGTGAAAGGCTGGGATTTTGATGAACAGCATGCTGGCTACTATGACATCAATATGGACCGATGGCCCATGATACTTGGCGCCAACAATTTGAGAGCAGCACCTGCAGGAGCGTTAGGCCTGGGCGCGCTCGCCTTGCAAGGCATCGATGATCGCGCTGAGCTTTGGCTGGAAACCGCGGTCAAGAGCACCGAACGGTTTCTGGACCTTTTTAGTCCGGACGGCTCCTTTTTCGAAGGCATCAGCTACCTCTCTTATTCCATGCGTACGACCATGCCGTTTATTCATGCGCATAGTCAGCTCGTTGGTGACATCGACTGGGGTGAGCATGTGAACTTGGATGGCATGCTAGATTACATCATGTACATGCAATTCGGAAAAAAAGCCGATGGCACGCCTGACGTCGTCAACTTCAGCGATTCACGTGGCAGTGTAAACCCAGGTGCCGTTACATTGGCTGGCCAATATAGCGGCAATCCGCTTGCTGGCTATGCGGCGACCCATGCCGGCGATCCTGTCTGGATTTTCGACATACTCTGGTATGATCCCAAAGCAGCTTCCAAGCCACCTGGCAAAAAGATACTCAACGTTCTTAACGATCTGAACTGGGTCATCTGCCGCAGTGGATGGGAAGCCAAAGATTCCATCGTTGCCTTTAAGAGCGGAGGACCTGCCAATCATGAGCATGCCGATCGCAATCATGTCATGTGGAAGAATTACGGCGAACGTCTTTTGAATGACCATGTAGGTGCTGCCTACGACCGGCGGCATGAAGGCTGGAAAATGAGATTTACTCGAGCGCATAACGCCGTGCTTTTAGATGGTAAAGGGCATCCTTACCTCGATGGCATGGAAGGCACCAACGACAGCAAAGCCTATGCAAACATTCTTCAATACGAAGACCATGGCGACCATGTCTGGTGGACCAGTGATGCCAGTGCCTCGTACATACTCGACAATTATCACGCCCATCAAGTGCTTCGCACGGTCCTCTTCGCAAAGCCCGATGTGCTTGTAGTGATGGATCAGGTACGATTTCGGTATCGCCCACAAACGGTCGACGCTCGTTTCTATCCTGACAATGCGGATGGCAATGGTGTTGTGAGTGCCCAAGGACAACGATTCACCATTTCACGTCCGAACGCCCAACTTCATGGTCTAGTCGCCTCGGATAACGAAGCAGCTCCAAGAGAAGCCAAACTCGAGATTGATACCGAAGTCGGTCACTTCCCCTGTATTGAAGTCCACTCAAAGGAAGCCGTAACTCACCACATCTTAACCGTAATGGTCGCCACCGAGGGCGCCAAGTCACCCGCCCCGACTATCCAGCTCCAACAATCCGGTAATACCTGGAATTTAGCCACAGGCAACTTCGCGGCTGAAATAAAAACCACAACCCGAGAACCACGAGTTTCGATACTATAAACTATAAAAAGGAGTTAACCACGAATGCACACGAATAGACTCGAATCTTATACAACGCAGTCACTTTATCCTTTAGCAATTCGTGTTCATCTGTGTCCATTCGTGGTTAACTAATTATAAATACGCCGTTGTCAGTTTGAAACAAAGCTCCGGCATCAATTCCGAGTGACCTCAAAGAACCAACAACACCTCGAACGAGCCCTGCGCACTATCCCCTGGGCCTCGCAGACCAATGCCAAGCGCTACGGACATGATGGAATAGAAGAGCGACCCACTTTCATTAAGAAGGCCAAAGGCTGTCGCATGTGGGATCTGGATGAGCGGGAGTATATTGACTACCGTGCGGCTTTGGGGCCCATCATTCTGGGATACCAATATGAAGCGGTCGATGAAGCGGTTCGTAAACAGATGGAACTGGGAACGCTATTCAGCATGTCTAGTCCACTGGAAGCGGAAGCCGCAGAGAAGATTCTTCACACGCTCGGCTGGGCCGATAAAATTCGATTCATGAAAACGGGAGCAGATGCCTGCACCTGCTGCGTTCGCCTGGCTCGAAGTAAAACCCAGCGCGACCATATCCTCACCATCGGATACCATGGCTACCATGACTGGTTTGCCTTTCAGTGGCCTAAACCGGGAGTCCCTGAAACCTTAAAGCAATTTGTACACGAAATCGGCTATGGCGACATAGAAGCCATTGACCGGGTGTTTAAGGACCATGGCCCTGACTTGGCTGCTGCAATCACCGTTCCACATGAATGGCATTTAAATCCCGACCCATCTTTCATCGAACATCTTAGAAAGAGGTGCACCGAACATGGCACCGCATTGATCTTCGATGAAGTCCTTACCGGTTTTCGTTTGGGCAAAGCGGGTGGAGTTGAATTCTTTGGCGTGACTCCCGACATGGCCGCTTATGCCAAGGGAATTGCAAATGGGTACCCGCTATCCGCATACGCTGGCACAAATGAATGGATGAACACACTGGACCAGACGATCATCACCACTACCTATGCAGGAGAAACCCTCTCCCTTGCAGCGGCTTGTGCCACCATGGATATCTTTGAATCAGAACTGGTGCATGCTCATATCCAATCAATGGGGAAAATGCTTCGACAGGGATTCGAATCCATTTTCAAAGAGACCGACTTTCCAGCCACAACGATCGGCGTCGATCAGGGAGCGGTCATCGACTTCAGCCCTGCTAGAGAAAAAGCAGAAGAACTCCACCGTAATCTTTTCAACAAACTCTATACCAAGGGAATCTTTGCCAACGACCAGTGGTTCATCACCTACTCTCATCAAGAAGCGGATATTGATGAAACATTGGTAGCGATGAGGGAAGCAATCAAGGAGATCTATTAAGAATACAACCAACCGGAAAGTGCAGCTGCATCTTTCGGGAACTGGTTCAGGTCATGGTCCTTTACAAGCTCAATTAGAACCCATCGTTCCAATCGATCCTGAGCTAGAACTTCTAGGTATGAGTTCCATTCTTCTTCACCATCCGCCAAGGGTTGGACATGTGGCCATGACTCCTGAGCAAAATGATTACAATGCACATTTGTTACCCAGGGAAGAACCCTCTTGAGTCCTTCCAATCGCTTTTCAGCTGAGATCTGCAAAGGTGGCTGCCAGAGAGTTCTTAAGTTATCATGATGAAGCAACAACATCAGCTCCACGGTAGATTCAGGCGTTTCAGTGATGGTGTTCTCATGAAACTCAAAATCGATTCGGACATTCCTTCCAGCAGCCATATCGGCTATTTCATGCGCCCTTTCACAAAAGACGGAATACTCATCACCTTTCATAAGGTGAGGGCCTTTCGATCCACCCCAGACCCGTATTGCCGGAGCGCCCAATTCGATTGCCGTCTCCAGCACAGCTTCAAATGACGGACCTTCATCCTCGGCAGACGGATCAGAATCGGCAAAGCGGTAGTAGGATCCATAGGAAGCAACTTCGAGTCCCGCATCCCTAGTCATTCGTCCCACATCACGAGCCCCGTCCAGATTTCCATGAGGCACGTGCACGTCACCACCCCACTCGATACCTTGAAGCCCATGTTCGGCAACTAGACTGATGATCTCTTGGGCAGAGAGTTCTCGAAAACTGATAGATACAAGGCCGGTTTTCATGCCGTGAACGATGAGATAGATTTGGTCAATCTGTCTAGCTATGCCAATAGTTACAATAAAGCGCGTCGGCACGTGCAGTCTGGAGAGTCTCTTTCAGACTCCCCCCAGAGTGTGGTCAAAGATCTTCTCTTGCTCAAAGAGTCCTAACAACCATGCTCAACCCTAAATATTTCTCATGTTCTATTCCTTAAGATCCCTGATACGGAAAACCCTTTTACTCAGCGCTGTTAGTTTATCATTTTGCGGAAGCAATCTGCTCATAGCAAACGAATGGCCCAGTGAAGCAGACCGCATTGCCGCATTCCAAGATCGCTGCAAGCAAACCATCGACTACTACCTTGGAACTACCACACCCGACGACCCTATGAGCGGAAGCCTGTGGACTATTGCAGCCAATGTTTCAGAAGGGGAAAACATAGAGTGGGCAAGGGAAAGACTTCGCACCGTCAACAATCCTCCCTCGGGAAGTATGTTTTGGATGCACCCCATGGTATTGGCCATGTATGCAGGTCAAGATGTTTGGAATGATGAAGACTGGGATTTTATGAAGGAGCTCTGGCGGACTTACTTCCCCTTCAGAGGTGACACGGAAAACCACTGGGTCATGTATTACGCCAGTATTTATCTCGCCTGTCAGATGTGGCCAGATTCTGGCCCCGAAGCTTGGTACAATGGCAAGTCGGCCCAGGAGAATATGGCCGAGGCCAAAGACTTCTTGAAAGACTGGATCAAGGTCACCACTTCCTACGGGCAAGGCGAGTATGATTCACCCAATTACATCGAGGAATACTTACGTCCTCTGGGGCTACTATACGGATGGGCGGAAGATCCAGAGATACGGGAACTGAGCCGCATGATGCTCGACTATGTCATTCTAGATTTTGCAGCCGAAAACCTGGATGGCCTTTACGGAGGAGCTCACAGTCGTCTTTACCCACGCTACGTCATGCGACCCGCGCTAACAGCGGCGACCCGTCATGCTTGGCTATTCTGGGGACAAAGTGAAGTGCAGTATAATGGAGGGAACATCATCCTCTCACTATGCGGCTACACACCACCCGCAATCCTCCACCGCATCGCATCTGACCGCGATGAGGCTTATGTACAGAAAGAGTTGAAGCGCACTCGCTGGCGACTGCGAAATGCTGGACCCCATGCTTTCGAAGTCGATGGTCGCATCACAACACCCGTTTATAAATACACTTACGTTCACTCCGACTACGTTTTGGGATCTTCCCACGGTGGCATACTTCAACCCATACAGCAGCAAACCTGGAGCCTCAAGTGGCGCGATGACAATGCCCTCGAAACCGCCAACACTATGTTTGGCATTCAGCCCTACTCCAACCCACTGGAAGGAACCATGTATTTTGTATCCGACTGGGATACGGTGACCGACCTGATCGCTCGATCCAAGGTGGACTATGATTCTCCCGACAAACTCGAGGGCGGTTCCCCCTACGAACGGATCTACCAACACGAATCGACCTTAATCGCCTTGTATTCAATTCCTGAAGACAACCGATTTCCACACATCCAGACTCTTTTCACCGACGCGCTCAACCACCGCAGCGAGGATAGCTCAGGGTGGATGTTCGCTCAAGGTGGCCCCGTCTACATTGCCTACCGTCCATTTGCCCCTGGTGAATGGAGACCGGTCGATTGGACAGGACTCCTAAAAAGTGGAGCAGGTGGTTTCGTAAGCACGAACTTTGCCGAGCTAGCCGGTGAAAGTGAATTCTATGTCAGTGAGTCTTTAAATAATGGATACATCGTTCAAATAGCTCCGGTTTCAGAGTTCGGCTCAATTGATGCATTCAAAAAAGCCATCGTGAAGCTTCCCTTAGATTTCAAGCTCGACCCGAAACCGACCGTTGAGCTCACAGGACTAGGCGGCACACGCCTACAGGCCACTTATGACGGACCTTTTGTCATAAACGGCGACACCGTAGACTATGAGAACTGGCCCCTGTTCGAAGGCCCCTTCTCTGAAGCCAAACGGGAAAGCGAGCAGCTAAAGATTCAGCATGGGGCGGAAAGCTACCACCTCGATTTCAAAAACGTAACCAGCAGCACCACTTTCTCCACAAACTAATGAAACTATCCCGTTCCATTTTATTTCCCTTTATTGCAGCGCTGACTTTCACGGCCTGTGCAGAAAAACCGGCCGAAGAAACGGATCTTTTCGTGGCAATGATCATGACCAAGGCTCAGCAGGCCAGCTCGATTCCTACCGATAGCGGTATTCTTATGTATGAAAAGGACAGCAGTCGTTGGAAACGTTTAGGCCCAAAGATACAAATGATCAGCAGTGCCACGGTTGACCCCTCCGATTCTAATACCCTCTTTTTGGCCTGCGGAAACGGCATTGTCCGTTCTCAAGATGGAGGCGAGACCTGGAGAATGACCACCGGTTGGCGTGAGAGTGACGTTCTTCAAATCGCCATTAATCCAAACAATAGTAGGCTCGTTTATGCAGCCACAGCCTGGGGGGTGATAATATCAACGGACGGCGGTGATACCTGGAAGGCATCCAATCAAGGACTGCCCGAATATTTCTCGAAAGGCATTGTCATCGATCATAGGGATACTACCCGCTTGCTACTGGCCACGACGACCGGTCTGTTTGAGAGTAATGACAGGGCAGCCAGTTGGGACCGCATAACATCATTCCCCGAAGTGGCAGCGCTTCGGCTTCGAAGAGATGAGAAAAACCCAGATTTCTGGATCTCAGGCACCGAAGGCCAAGGCGTTTGGATTTCTAAGGACGATGGAAAAAGCTGGGCAGCTACTGCACCAGCCTTGAAGAAAGCCAACGTATATGGTGTCGCAGTGGATCCTCATAATAATGCAAATCTGGCAGCCGGTGGCTGGACGACTGGCGTTCACCTCTCAAACGATAGCGGTAGGACTTGGAAACAAGTAAGCTCTAAATTCCCTTCCAGTAACATTACTTCAGTTGTTTTTGATTCCAATATCCCTCATAGATTGTGGGCATCTACGTTCGAAGAAGGAACTTTCTATACAGATGATATGGGCTCTAATTGGACAAATGCTGATCTCGATGGAGCCTATGTATTCGATCTCGGATTTCTACCCAAGTCGGTGAAACTAAAGTGAAGTAATTTCTGAGACAGGTAGGGCAAGAGCGTCCACGTCCCCGCTCTGAATGGCACTACCTTAAGCGTATTTTATGAAGATCATTTAATACGAAACCGGCGTCGGGGTCATTCCTTGTAATCTTGACGAAGCTTGCGAAGTCAACCGATTCAAGGTTTGACCCATTGGAAGATAAACGGCCCACGAATTTATCGAAATGTGCCTTAAGGCAGTGCCATTCGGGACGCTCTTTCCCTACCCTTTTCTCACTATCCAAAAATCAATAAATCCTTTCAGACCAATTAAGTATTGATCCGCCGAAACAGGCTCAGCAAACTGCGGATTCTTCTCAGTTGATGCGTGCTCAAATCTGAACATCGAAGAAACACTTTAACCCAAGAATCAATTAGTTATGCCTCACGTCGAAACAAACGGAATTCAAATGTATTACGAAGAGAGCGGTTCAGGTGACCCGCTTATTTTAATCATGGGGATCACCGCCCCTGGAGCTGTTTGGGAGGCACACGCAGGTCATTGGGAGCAGAATTACCGCTGCATCATGGTCGACAATCGTGGTATTGGTAAGACCGATAAACCAGAAGGCGATTACAACAGCGCGATGATGGCTGACGACTACGCCGGCCTCATGGACGCCCTGGGAATCGAGTCAGCAAAAGTCGTTGGCGTTTCCATGGGATCCATCATCGCTCAGCAACTTTGCCTGCGCCATCCTCAGAAAGTGAAGAGTGCGGTATTGATGTGCCCTTGGGCTCATTGCGATGAATATGCCAAGTCGATTTTTGAGCACATGAAAGTCTGCTTTGCCCACTTGAGCCCAGAACAATTCATGGAGTGGATCCAACTATTGATTTTCACAAAACCCTTCTGGGATAATGCAGACGCCTACGCCAGCTTGCTGGAAGGTCGCGCCGGTTTCGGAGTCTCTCCCAATCCACAACCTTTACATGGCCTCTCAGGCCAGGCAGCAGCTTGCACCACTCACGACGTAGTAGATCAACTTCCTAATATTTCACAGAAGTGCCTGGTGATCGGCGGCAAGGACGACATCTTTACTCCCATGTGGATGGCAGAGGAAGTCTCAGGAGGTATTCCTGACTGCGACACCTACTTCTATGACAATGCTGGACATGCATTCCACTTTGAGCACATGGAAGATTTCAACCAGCGGATACTCGACTGGTTGAAGGCAAATTAGTTCCTTCTTACACAACTGATCCACAATTGGCAGGCCTTCTCCCTTCGGTCGTGAACACGATCGTGGCTACAAAATGTAGCGGCGCTCATGAGAGCATCGACCTTACCAGGCCAATTGTATCCAGTCGACCTTAGAACGATGCTCTATTGCCGTCCTATAATGCCGAACTCGCTCGCGATATCGAAGACGTCGCCTATGCTAATGAGTTTTCCGTTCTGCTTTGCAATTCGGATACGCCCATCGAGAAACATGGATTAAAGCCTCAGTTGGTCCTTAAAAAGTCATACTAAAGAAGGTCCCAATGATATCCATCCCTCTCAACGGATATCCATTTTTGTAATTGGTTGGACACAGCATAAATACTAGATGTTAACGTTTACAGGAAAATGGATTTGGTATTAGTTCTGGGACAGTAAGATCCCGTATTTTCACTTCTCTATGGAACATTCAAACGCACACCTCGCTTCTCACTTTATCCCTCGCCCGGCTGAGCCCTATGACTCCGGTTACAACAAGGTCACCGCTGCCGGAGATACCGAAGTCGGAGGCCTTGATACTCGAATTGATTTTGGGATTCGTGTCCAGGAAGTTGCCGAGACGATCAAAGAGAGCCATTCCAAAGAATCAGTATGGGTCCTCTTACGTGGCGAAGTCAAAGTAAGCGCCGGAGACCAAAGCGCCTCTCTCAGTCGCAAGTCGATTTTTGATGAAGCACCTTCTGGGATTCACATAGGTCCCAACACCGAACTGAAGATCGAAAACTTAGGGAAAGAAGCTGAGTGGGCGATCTCCAGAACAGACAACGACAAGTCACTCAATGTGCGCATCTTCACTCCTGAGACCCTATCTCCCGAATATAGAGGAGCGGGACAGGTTCAGGATGCCTGCCGACGAAATGTTCGTTTGATTTTTGATTATGAGAACAACCCGGAATCCAACCTGGTCATTGGTGAAGTCGTAAACTACCCGGGCCGATGGTCGAGTTACCCACCCCATCACCATGATCAACCGGAAATTTACTACTATCGGTTTACTGAACCCCAAGGTTACGGACATGCCGAATTAGGAGACGCTGTTTTCAAAGTACAACAAAATGATACGATGATCATCCCTCCGCAATTGGACCATGCTCAGGTATCAGCACCTGGCTATGGCATGTGGTATATGTGGGTGATCCGTCACTTGGAAGGCAACCCCTACACCGGATTTGAGTTTACTGAAGACCATGCCTGGACGCTCGACCCGACCAACCAAGGATGGGAACCCCAAGAAGATTAAGGAAAGTTATGAATACGGAACGACTATCAGTAGGAGCAGCCATTGTAAAATTTCTACAGAATCAATACATCGCTCGAGATGACCAAGAGCATCGGCTAGTGAATGGTGTATTTGGAATCTTTGGACACGGTAACGTAACAGGATTGGGACAAGCCCTGGAAGAGTATGGGGGCACAGACCTCCCTTATTACCAGGGTAAAAATGAACAGTGCATGGTTCATTCGGCCACGGCGTTCGCCAAAGCGCGTCGTAGACTCGGCACATTAGCCTGTACATCCTCCATCGGCCCTGGCGCCACCAACATGATTACCGGAGCTGCTACCGCCACGGTAAATCGTCTTCCTGTCCTGCTTCTACCAGGTGACATTTTTGCAAGCCGCATTCCCGGTCCCGTTCTTCAGCAGCTGGAAAATCCTCATACTCAAGACTCAGGGGTGAATGACTGTTTCAAACCCGTTTCCAAATACTGGGATCGCATTTACCGTCCGGAACAATTGCTGACTGCCTTGCCTGAAGCGATGCGAGTACTCTCCGATCCATCCCAGACAGGTGCAGTGACTGTTTCTTTGCCACAAGATGTGCAGGCTGAAAGTTATGATTTTCCTGTTCACCTATTTCAAAAACGGATTTATAATCTAAACCGCAACTCAGTGGCGAAAAGCACACTGGCGGAAGCGATCAGCCAGATCAAAGCAGCGAAGCAACCCCTTATCGTAGCCGGTGGCGGTGTTCATTACTCAGAAGCTGAAGAGGCACTGCGTCTTTTTGCGGAAGCAAGTGGCATCCCTGTTGTTGTCTCGCAATCCGGAAAAGGATCCATGCTGGAAAGTCATGCTCTTTGTTTGGGTGCTGTCGGTGCCACAGGTAACTTGGCCGGCAACCGCGCTGCGGTCGAAGCCGATTTAGTCATCAATATTGGCACTCGTCTATCTGACTTTACTACTGCATCCAAATCGCAGTTTCAAAATCTCGACGTGCGTTTTATCGCCATCAACGTCAATCCGATGGACGCGCACAAGCATGGGGCATTTCCACTGGTTGGCGATGCGCGCGCGGTCCTGGAGGATTTGACCGCTGCATTGGCCGGCCATTCGGTCGCTAATGACTACTCTGAAAATCTCTCATCCTGGAAAGCCGAGTGGGAAACCACTCACGCCGATATCGTGCATCCCGATAATGAAGAGGGCCCTCTCTACCAAAGTGAGGTCATTCATATTCTTAATGAGTTTGCAGATGAAAACTCAACCACGGTTCACGCATCGGGAGGTGTCCCAGGGGATATTCATAAGCTGTGGAATTCCAAGGACTCTCTAGACTATCATTCTGAGTACGGCTTCTCCTGCATGGGCTATGAAATTGCTGGCGCTATGGGTGTTAAACTGGCCGATCCGAATCGCGAAGTTTACACGTTAGTTGGTGATGGAAGTTATATGATGCTGAGCCAGGATATTCTGACGTCTATTCAGGAAGGGTTGAAGATTACGGTCGTCCTCCTAGACAACCATGGCTTCCAGTGCATTAGGGGTTTACAAACCAGCTGCGGTGGAACCGATTTCGGAAATGAATTCCGTCACCGCAAAGAGGATAGCAAGCGCCTAGAAGGTGAGTTTGTTGAAATCGATTTTTGCGCCAATGCGGCGAGTATGGGTGCCAAGGTTTATCGGGCTGAAAGCGAAGAGGCTCTTATTGACGCGCTGGGCAAAGCCAAGGAAGAGACACGAACCACAATGATCTACGTGCCAATTCGCCGTGAATCCAACATTCCAGGCTACTCATGGTGGGAGGTTCCAGTTTCTGGCAGTTCTAGTATCCCAGAGGTTCAGGAATCTCACCGTAATTACGAAGAAGCTAAAAAGAACCAGAAGTTCTACTATTGAGTATGCGGGATAAATTTCGGGAATTACAGAATCCCCTGGGGGTTCATCCCATTAACTGGAGCAATGATGACTTCCAGGATTTGGGTGGACACATTCCTTTAGAGTCGTGCTTTGCAGACATGCAAGAGGCTGGCTATACCGGAACCGAAGTGGGGAATAAGTATTCAAAAAACCCCGACGAGCTACGCCCGCTCATGGATGCCCATCATCTCCGACTCGTCGGAGGATGGCACAGCACCTACTTCGGAGAAAATCCCTACAAAGAAGAGGAAGCGAGCTTCCTCAAATACTTGAATTTCCTCAAAGCTATGAATGCCTCTGTGGTCATCCTTGCTGAATGCAGCAATGCCATTCATGGAGACGAGGCGCAGCCTTTGAAATTCGGTGATGACCTGATCGACCTGTCCGGGGAACAATGGCAGCGAGTTTATCAGAGTTTGGACAGGCTCAGTGAATTGGCAGCAGATGCTGGCATTCCTGCCGTCTACCACCATCACATGGGAACGGTCGTTCAGTCGGAAGCTGCGTTGGACGGACTCATGGCCAACACAAGTAAGTTAAACCTGTTATTCGACACGGGGCATTTAGCGTTCGCGGGAATTGACCCGGCACGTGTTCAGGAAAAATACATCGATCGGATTGCACACGTGCATTTGAAAAATGTGCGCCCAAACATCGTGCAGCAAGTTCGAGAAGAAAGGCTATCCTTTGGTCAGGCCGTGAGGGCCGGAGTCTATACCGTACCAGGAGATCCCGAAGGCGGCGTCGACTACCCTCCACTTCTGGAACGACTTGCGGATCACGGATATACCGGTTGGTTCGTCATTGAAGCCGAACAGGATCCGGAAAAAGCCAACCCTAAGGAATATGCGTCCATGGCACGCAGTTATTTGAAAGACAAAACAGGATTATAATTTCTTAAACCCACGATACCTATGTCAGACACAGAGACTCTCAATAAAAACAACATGCATCGCATGCAGGCCCTTGGAGCCGATTGGTGGAACGATTCATGTGACATCACTGAACTCTCCGATGCCGTGCAGACAGGTGCTGTTGGTGCCACCTCCAATCCCGTCATCGTAGCAGCAGCTGTTGAACAAGATCCAGACCGCTGGATTCCAGTCATTAAAGAGCTCATTCAGAACAATCCTTCCGACAGCGAGGAAGAGATTGCCTGGAAATTGATTGCCCGTGTCGGAACCGATGCTTCAAAACTCTTACTTCCGGTTTATGAACAAACCAACGGCGTGAAAGGTTACCTGTGCCTGCAGGTAAACCCGAAATACTACAACAATACCGAGCGCATGGTAGAGCATGCGAAAGAACTTGCCGCATTGGCACCCAACATCGCCATCAAGGCGCCGGCTACCCGAGCTGGTATTGCTTCATACGAAGAAATGACAGCGGCAGGCATACGCGTTAACGTCACCGTATCCTTTTCGGTCGCCCAAGCAATCGCAGCAGCAGAAGCTATAGAGCGTGGTTTGAAACGAGCCGAAGACCCCAACTCAATTCATCCCTACATTACCATTATGATCGGTCGTGTGGATGACCAACTCAAACGCACGTTCGCAGCTGGCGGAATAGATGTAGATCCTGAATCCCTCGAATGGGGAGGCGTAGCAGTATTCAAACGAGCAGCAGAAATCTTTCGTGAAAGAGGCTACAAAAGCACACTCCTTGCCGCGGCCTACCGAAACCAAGTTAATTGGTCTGAAATCATAGGTACGGACGTACTTCAATCCATCCCCTACCCTTGGTGGAATAAATACAAGGATGCGGATATCGAACCACGCTTGAGCCTTGAAGAAGCGATGGACGAAACCATTTTCAATGATCTGATGAAATTTGATGACTTTAAGCAGGCCTACGATGAAGACGGTATGACACCTCAGGAGTTTGCCAGCTATGGCGCATCCATTCATACCATCAATGGTTTCATCGAAGGCTACGAAGGCCTATTAAAAGACATCCGCAGCCACATGCTGGTCTAACGCATTTATCAAAACCATTATGAGCACTACAACAGAGGCATTAAAGCCCTGCCCTTTCTTCATTAACGGCGAATGGACGGAACGATCCGATCTTCCAACCAGTCCCGTATACAACCCTTCAACCGGGGACGTTATCGCTGAGTCACCACTGGCAGATGCAGCGACCGTAAACGACGCCGTTCAAGCGGCCAAGGATGCCTTTCCCGCTTGGTGGGAAACTCCTGCCATTGAACGCGCACGAGTGCTCTTCAAATACCGTACCCTTCTAGAACAGGAGTTCGACTCCATCTGCCGGACCATTTCGCTGGAACACGGAAAGACCCTGGGCGAATCACGCGGCGAGCTCCAACGTGGCCTCGAGTGCGTGGAATACGCCTGCGGTATCCCTGAGCTACTCAAAGGAGAATACCTCGAAAACATTGCTCGAGGTATCGACTGCGAAGTGATCCGACAACCACTCGGTGTGTGCGCCGGGATTACTCCGTTCAACTTTCCCGCCATGATAGCTATGTGGATGTTTCCTCTGGCTATCGCTTCAGGGAATACCTTTATCTTCAAACCCAGCGAAAAAGTCCCACTCACTTCGATCCGACTCATTCAGTTGCTTGAGCAAGCAGGGCTCCCTAAAGGTGTTCTCAACCTTGTTCATGGAGGTAAGGAAAGTGTGGACACACTACTGACTCATCCCGACGTTCGAGCTATTTCATTTGTGGGCTCTACTCCTGTGGCAAAATACATTTACGAAACGGGGACCAAAAATGGGAAGCGCGTCCAAGCCAATGGAGGTGCCAAGAACCACGTCATTATTATGCCCGACGCAGACGTAAAGACCTCCGTAGATGGTATTATGGGTGGAGCGTTTGGCTGCGCTGGGGAACGCTGCATGGCTATCGCCAATGCGGTTTGCGTGGGAGATGCTTCTAAAACCGTCCTTCCCGAACTCGTCGATGCCGCCAAGAGTTTGAAAGTGGGTCCAACCGATCGCGATCCACAACCTCAAATGGGAGCCGTAATCACACGTGAACATCAGGAACGCGTTACTGAATTAATCACAGAAGGTGCAGACCAGGGAGGAAAAATCCTAAGCGATGGACGTGGCACAAAAATTGATGAAGCGCCGAATGGTTTCTATTTGGGCGCAACAGTCGTGGATGAAGTCGAAGCGAAATCGACTTTGGCCGAAACGGAAGTGTTTGGCCCCGTACTGAGCGTATTGCGAGCCGGCAATCTGGGTGAAGCCCTGGATCTGGCCAACACCTCCGCATTTGGAAATGGCACAGCTATTTTTACCACCTCGGGGAGTGCAGCCCGAGAATTCAAACATCGGGTAAAAGCCGGCATGGTCGGCATCAATGTGGGCGTCCCTGCCCCAATGGCGATGTTTCCTTTCAGCGGCTGGGATGCGTCCTTCTTTGGTGACCTACACATTCAAGGCCGCGACGGCGTTCGCTTTTATACCCGAGAAAAGACCGTTACTTCTCGATGGTTTGGGAACGAAGACGTTTGGAGAAAATAAGATTTATATAAGCTGCTCGTGTTGACCTTCTTTTCCTGCATCGCATTCATGGGATTTGTTGCCTGGTATTCCTGGAGCAAAACCCGAGGAAAGGTATCAACATCGAGTGGCTACTTCCTCGCAGGAAACGGATTAACCGGACTTTTCATTGGCGGCTCGCTGCTCTTAACCAACATTTCGACTGAACAGCTGATTGGTCAGAATGGAATGACCTACATGGGTAATATGACGCCTATGGCCTGGGAGATCTGGGCGGTGCGAGGCATCATTCTATTGGCGGTATTGTTTCTGCCCATGTATCTTGGTGGAGCATTTGCGACCATGCCCTCGTTTCTTCAATCTCGTTATGGGTCAGGCACTCAGAGGATGGTCGTAGGCCTACTTCTGTTCGGCTACATCTTCGTGTTATCGCCGTCTGTCTTGTATGGGGGTTCACTGGCATTGATGAAGATTCTCAATGTGGAAGGAATGACCGGACTGTCTCAGATTCAATCGCTCTGGCTTGTAACCGTCATCATTGGAATCATTGGGGCTATCTATGCCGTATTCGGTGGCCTTCGAGCAGTGGCCATCTCAGATACGCTGAACGGATTGGGGCTACTCGTAATGGGATGCCTGATACCGATCTTTGGCCTAATGGCCCTGGGCAACAAGCTAGGCGGAGGAGTGATGGATGCCCTAAAAGAAATCACCACCACTCACACGTATAAGCTGAATGCCATTGGTATTGGAGATGAACTCGATGCCATTCCCATTTCGGCGGTATTCACAGGGTTACTGATCATGGCGGTCTTTTACTGGGGCACCAACCAGTTCATTATTCAACGTGCTCTAGGAGCTGCCAGTTTGAAAGAAGGTCAAAAGGGACTGCTCTTGGCCGGCTTCTTCAAAATCCTGATTCCTTTCCTGGCCATGGCACCCGGTCTGATAGCATTTCATTTATTAGGACCCGACATTACTCCCGGCGACATGGCCTACCCGGCATTGGTCGCCGAAACCCTTCCGGCCCCTTTGATGGGATTGTTTATTGCGGTGCTGCTTGGTGCGGTATTCTCCACCTACAACTCATTGCTTAATTCGTCGGCGACGATGTTTGCCATCGATATCTATAAACCACTGATCAACAAAACTGCGAATGATCACCAACTCATCTCCGTAGCCAAGAAGTTTGCCGTAGTCGCCGCTGTTTTCACCATTCTCGGAGCCCCTAACCTCATCAAGGCTCCAGAGGGTATCTTTATTTTCATCGCCAAATTTTTTGGATTCATCGCCATTCCGATTGCCTGCCTGATTATCCTCGGACTGTTTGCCCAGAATCTAAGAATCCCTCATCGAGCGGCTCAGTTTGTAATCATCTTCCACATCGTGACCTATTACATACTCGTATGGGGATTTGAAAAAGTAGGTATTACGATGCCCATCCACTGGATGCATACTTTCAGTATTCTCTTTCTGGTTGAAACGGGAATCGTGGTTTTCTGGTCACGCATATGGCCACACCATGAGGCGTTCACACACCGCCATGCGCCGAAGGTTGAAATGATGCCATGGAGATACAGCATGCTGATCAGCGCCGTACTCCTTTCATTGGCCAGCTTGACCTATGTGATCTTTTCCAAAGTGGGCTTTGCTTACTCAGACGCAGTTGTCGCACCCAATTTCTGGCTGTGGTTTCTGGTATCCATAGCTACCTGTTTTGCATTCTGCTGGTGGGCACATACCTGGCTTCATAAAAAGTATGAGGTGTTCATTTCAAACCGCTATGGGAAACAACAGGAAACAACCGACTAATCATACAATACATTTAACATGTCATTTGAAGATCTAAGAAACAAAACTGTCGCCATCACCGGTGGTGCCGGCGTGATTGGCCATGCATTAGGCCATGGCTTGGCAACGAATGGCATGCACGTTGCCATTCTGGACCTCGATGAGGAGAAGGCCCAAAAGCTTGCAAAAGAACTCAACGAACAACACGGAATCAAAAGCGCAGGCATCGCATGCAATGTCTTGGAAAAAGAATCTATCGAAGCAGCCCGAGATCAATTAGTGGATCAGTTTGGTGGGCTTGATTTCCTCATCAATGGTGCTGGCGGAAACAGCCCTAAGGCTTCCACAGAAATCGAACAAGTCTCACCGGATGCCAAAGATTTGAAAGGCTCATTTTTCGATCTCCCGGAGGATGACTTTCGCTTCACCTTGGATCTAAACCTCATGGGCACCGTGCTTCCTTCTCAGATTTTGGGACCACTACTCGTGAAGAAAAAGCGAGGAGCTATTCTCAATATTTCATCGATGAATGCCTATCGTCCTTTGACCAAAATTCCTGCCTACTCGGCCGGAAAGTGTGCGTTGAGTAATTTTACAGAATGGTTGGCCGTCCATTTAGCTGAAGCGGGAGTTCGCGTAAATGCCATCGCACCTGGGTTTTTCCTGACTGAGCAACTGAAGTTCCTTGCTTACGATGAAGACGGCGAAATGACCGACCGCTACAAGCGTGTTTTGCAACTGACCCCCATGCATCGCTTCGGCGATCAAAATGAGCTGATTGGGCCGACCCTTTTTCTTTTATCACAATGTTCCGCTTTCATTACAGGAGTAGTCCTACCGGTGGATGGTGGTTTCAACGCCTACAGTGGAGTATAACTAATTTCTAACCAAAACTATTTATGTCAAAAAAAGTAAATGTCGGCGTGGTTGGCCTGGGACGACTGGGCAGCCTCTATACCAACTATTGCGCAAACCGCTTACCTAAAGCCAATCTCATAGCCGTATCTGACGTGCGTGAGGAAGTTGCCAAAGAGGTTGCGGAAGAATACGGTGCCAAACGCTACTACACAGATTATCAGGATATGCTAGTGGACGACGAGATTGATGCTATCATCATTGTCACTCCAACCAGCTACCATAAAGCGAATGCCATCGATGCGGCCAGAGCCGGAAAGGCCATCTTTTGTGAAAAGCCCTTATCTCTAGGCATCGACGAATGCATTGAGATCAAAGAGGTGATGGAACAAACAGGAGCTTTCTTCCAGATGGGCTTCATGCGACGCTTTGACAATGCCTACATCGCAGCCAAACAAAAAGTAAAGGATGGCGTCATTGGGAAACGGGTACAATATAAAGCTACCTCTCGCGACCGAGAGCGCCCACCTTTGGACTATTTAAGACCAGAGACTAGCGGTGGACTTTTCGTGGACATGGGCATCCATGATTTTGATGTAGCCCGTTTCCTGATGGGGAACGTAAAGAGTGTCTACACCGTAGCGGGTGTTTTGGCCTACCCCGAGATGAAAGAGATTGGTGATGTAGACAATGCCATCGTAAATATGTATTTCGAAGGTGGCTGTATTGGAGCCATTGACCTCTCAAGAAACGCAATTTACGGCTACGCCATCTACGCGGAACTTCTAGGAACCGAGGGGACGCTTCAACTGGGCTACGATCAGGAGACCCCGATCAAAGTGATGAAGGAGGATAATATCTCTCATGATACGGTTCCTGGGTTTTACGAACGCTTTGAAAAAGCGTATGTCGATCAATTGGCAGACTTCATAGAGAATGTAATCAGCGGGAATCCTCCATCCATCACTGCAGAGGACGGAGTCGAGGCACTACGCATAGCACTCGCCGCCACCAAGTCCTATCACGAGAACCGACCCGTGGACGTGTCAGAAATTTAGAGTTTGATTTTGAATTTTTCTCAACACTTCCAACATATTGTTACTGCCATTGGTTTGGCTGGAGCCTTGGTTGGTTGTGGCACTGGAGAATCATCTGATAAACTGTCAGATTTAAGTCCCCCAAACATCATCATCATCCTCGCAGATGACATTGGTGTGGAAACCATTGGCGCTTATGGAGGTGGGTATGACACTCCCCACATCGATTCACTGGCTACGAATGGTGTTCGTTTCGACCAAGGCCACGCCACTCCCGTTTGTACTACCAGTCGAACACGTCTTCTGGCAGGGACCCACAACTTCAAACACTACAAGGCCTTCGCCCATTTGGATCCTGAGTTGTATGCCCTTCCCCGATACCTGAAAGATGCTGGTTACGAAAGTGTCGTTGCTGGAAAATGGCAACTGGCCGGCAATATGGAGTATGGAGGCAAGGGTTCATATCCCTGGGATCTCGGTTTTGATGAGCACATCGTCTGGCAATTGGAACGCACCTTGAAAGGGGGTCGTTATTGGCAGCCCACCTTCACCTTAAATCACGAAAACAAAACGTACTGCAAAGACGACTTTGGACCCACGATCCTTAATGCCTACGTTTTAGACTTCATTGACCGAAACAAAGATGAACCCTTCTTCGTCTACTACAATCCGATCTTGGCTCACGACCCGTGGACAACAACGCCCGATAGCCTGGATGCGGAAACACCGAAGGAAAAGTTTTCCGGGATGATGACCTACCTGGACAAAATGATCGGCCGGGTGCTTGCAAAGCTGGACGAACACGAGCTCACGGAAAACACCCTGATCTGGTTCATCGGCGATAATGGCACGCATCCGCAAATAACATCGATGCGGAACGGGAAATCCATCACTGGAGGGAAATGGAATACCAAAACCGCGGGCACCCATGTTCCTTATATCATGCAATGGAAAGGAGAGGTACCAACGGGAACCGTAAAGGAGGGTCTGGTTGAACTCCTGGACGTTTATGCCACACTTCAGTCAGTAGCAGGAAAGCCAACGACTACAGAACTGGATGGTGTAAATTTGATTCCTTATGCCAAGGGTGAGACCGACTACACCCGGGATTCCATTTTCATGCATTACGATCCACAATGGGGAGCCGATTATTTCAATACACCCATGCCGGCAGCTCGATTTGTATTCAACGACAGTTGGAAGCTGTATGGCGACGGTCGCTTTTATCATACCCGGCAAGACCCCCTTGAGGAAATGAACTTATCGAGAGCAGATCTGATCCAAGAAGCAGCCACTGCCCACCATTCGCTTAAGCAAGCCTTTGATTCCATGAATGATGATCCACTGAAACAGCCCTACCTGAATTCAGGTATAGAAGCCAAGGCGGTACCTCCACCGGATCCGGAGTGTGAAGACTAAAACCTAAGCTTTGCATTCTCCGCAAAGCATGTTCCACTAGTCACCGAAGTAACTACCTATGAAAAAGCTACACATTGTTCTTCTTGCCCTGATCACACTCACTTCAGGCGCCTTCGCCAACAAGATCGCCCAATCACAAGAGAAGTGGATCGAGGTCTATAAAAAGCAGGAAAACATCCCTTCTGCAGGGGACATGCTTATCAATGAGACTAAAGAGCCCAGCTTGAAGAAGGGTTTTGTCAGTCTCTATAACGGCAAGGACCTCAACGACTGGGAACCTCTAGGTGGCTATTGCACATTTGAAGCCGAAGGCGATGTAATTGTAGGCACCACCGTCCCGGGATCACCCAGCACCTATCTGTCTACCATGAAGGATGACTATACCGACTTTATTTTCACAGCTGAGTTCAAGTGGTTAGTGGATGGAAACACCGGTGTTATGTTTCGTGGACAAGCCAGACCCGGTGAAGGAAAGAATAAAAAGTATCAAACCGTCTTCGGCCCTCAGGCTGAAATGGAGGCATTTTCCAAAGAACGTTATTGGTCCGGCGGCATCTACGGTCAAAGCGCCGGCGGGTGGATCTACCCACTTTGGTTGGAAGCCCACAAAGAAGTTCGCAATGCCATGAAAAAAGACGGATGGAATCGACTCACCGTTCGGGCCAAAGGCAATGCCATCAAGACCTGGCTTAATGGCGTGCCTGCTGCTCACTGGAAAACCAAAGAATACACGGAAGGCTTTTTCAGCCTACAAATTCACTCTGGCAAGGCAGGCGAAGTTCACTTCCGCAACATCAAGGTTAAAGAGCTTTAGCACCATTCCGTCTTTCCCTCTTATTTGAGGGCAGTCGACCCTGAACTAATTTGCTCGAAGATCCAGTCATAGGTCTTCTCCAGACCCTCACGCAGTGAAATGGAGGGTTCCCACCCGAACACTTCGTTGATCAGTGTATTATCCGAGGATCTTCCACGGACACCCTTCGGGGCATCCAACTTGTAATTCCTCTGAAGGGTGATGCCTGCCAGGTCCTCAATGATGTCAGCGAGCTGATTAATTGAAACCATTTCAGAGCTCCCCAAGTTGATGGGCTCATTCCAGTGGTCCGATTCCATGATCAAGTGGATCCCGTGAATACAATCATCGATGTACATAAATGAACGGGGTTGTTCACCATCGCCCCAGATTTCTAACTGATGGTCTCCACTCAGCTTGCTTGAAATGATCTTCCGGCAAAGAGCAGCCGGCACTTTTTCACGACCCCCATCGTAGGTTCCAAATGGACCATATACATTGTGAAACCTGGCCACCCGAGTCTGGATATCAAAATCCTCCATGTAGTGTCTGCACATGCGTTCGGAAAATAACTTTTCCCATCCATAGCCATCTTCCGGCATGGCGGGATAAACATCTGATTCTTTTAATGCAGCTACATCTGAAGCCAGCTGTTTATCGGCAGCATAAACGCAGGCCGTCGATGAGAAAAACAACCTCTTACATCCATGGTGACGAGCCGCATCCAGCAAATGCGTATTGATAAGTACACTACACATACACAGAGCTTTGTTAAACTCAATAAAACCCATCCCTCCCATGTTGCAGGCAAGATTATAAATCCTATCACAACCTTCGACCAAGCGCATGCATTCTTGCTCTTTAGAAAAATCAGCTACCTGGTTCTCATTTTTCGAGAAGATCTGGTGCCACTGCTCCGTTGGTTTGATGTCAGCAACGACAATATCCGTGCACCCTCGCTTCATTAAATCGGCGACTAAGTGACCGCCAATAAATCCGCCACCGCCGGCAATAAGGATACGTTGATTTTTAATATCATCAGGAAAAAATGAATTCGGAAGGTCTTTCATAGCGTGTTCAGGAAGGTGTTTCCTCTAGAACCTGTTTCATCCTATTCCATCTATGCGAGAATGTATGTCCCTGAATGAAGCTTTGATAATTTTTTTCAATCATGGGAATATAGTCCTCATAATTGTCCAAGATATCCTGTACCTGCGCACCGGGATTCTGGATATCCACTTCGATGACCGGATCGTATCCAAACAAGTCTTTGAGCAGTTTTGGGCAATGCCCCAACAAGATTGATCTTGTTCCCATGGCCTGAAAATACCGCATGGTTAACATCTCGATCTCACAATTATCCACGGTCATATTTCTGGGGAAATTGATAGCGATCTTGGAGGCCGCCAATGCATCCAAAAAGTCCTGACGGGTATCCAGCCAACTACACTGATAGACAACCTTCGGATCCAGTTCCTCAAGCAAGGCATTGTGATGTGGGTAGTTCTTTCTTCCAAACGCAATTAGATCAATCGTCTTAGGCGCATCTGTTTTATAACCGTTAGGATCTGCTCCCTCTGGAATGTAATATACACGACAGTTCTCAATGAGAGAATCGAGTTCGCCGGCACAATCGGGATGACTCACAAAGAGAACAGATATCCCTGCATCTTCGACAAAGCGCTTAATCTGATCAGCCGTCGTTCAAGGTTCAAAAGAATCATACAAATAAGCCGCCTTCCTTCCCTTAAACACGAAGTTAGGACAGCGACGAAAAGCAAGGCCTCCCAGAATAGCAATTCGCCAATCGAATGAGGGATTACTCGGCAATTGAAAGGGAGGACGAAGCCCCAAGGATCGACCCAATCGCCTATACAATTTGAAGACGACCGAATAAGCACGCCTGGTTAAAGGTCCCTCTTCGATGGCAGTAACATCCGGATCAGCAAGCACACTATTCTCAAACTCGCGAAAGTCTTCGAAGCTGTTGGTATCCCGACCGATTTCATTTCTAACAAGCTCGTAACGAAGCATAATCCTATGAATGAGAAAAGGCTACCTTGAAAAGAGATTGCTTATCAAGAATTAAGAAGAACTGATTAATCGAGATGATTGACCTTCCTGAGGCAGAAACATTGAATCTCTAATGTTAACTATTGAGGCCCTAAGATTTCCATGAACAACCCTAACCGCAGATGTCACTATGAGCGATTAGTAGCTTTTATCTCACTCATTTTTGCTACCGTGCTGGTTCATGCTGAAGCGGCGAAACCCAACGTCATACTCATCTTTGCCGATGATCTCGGTTATGGAGATGTAGGAGCCTTCTACCCGGATAGCCCCTTTGAGACACCACGCCTCGATCAAATGGTGGCCGAGGGTGCAAAGCTTACTCATTTCTACGTTCCAACTCCGTACTGCGCGCCGTCAAGAGGAACGATTCTGACAGGACGTTATCCCTTTCGACACACCGTGGTTCTCAATCCGGCTCCGGATGCCGGGCAAAACAACATTGGACTACCCTCATCTGAGATCACCATCGCCGAGATTCTAAAAGATCGTGGCTACAATACAGCCATGTATGGCAAATGGCACTTGGGGCACAAAGAACAATGGCTGCCCCGAACTCAAGGCTTTGATGAATACCAAGGCATTCTCTACTCCAACGACATGTTTCCGGTACAAATGGTTAAGAATGAGGAGGTCACCGAATACCCGGTTGACCAAGGGAAACTCACCCAGCTTTACACCGACCTGACACTCGACTTTGCCAAACGAAACAAAGACACGCCGTTCTTCGTCTATTTGCCCCATGCCATGCCCCACAAACCGCTGGCAATGTCTGACAATTTCTATACTCCAAACACTCCTGACAATCTCTATGCGGACGTCATTGCAGAACTGGATCATTCAGTCGGTCACCTTTTGGATGGCCTTGATGATCTGGGCTTGAAGGAAAACACACTGGTTATATTCACCTCCGACAACGGTCCCTTTTATGGAGGGTCAACCGGCGGATTACGTGGTATGAAAGGGAAGACTTGGGAGGGCGGACTTCGAGTGCCGATGATCGCCTACATGCCGGGCACTATTCCACCAGGTGTCGTCAATCATCACCCAGCTGCCACAGTCGACATTCTGCCTACAATTTGCCACCTTACCGGCAGTAAAGTGCCCGCTGATAGAACGATCGATGGGCGCAATATTTTGCCCATGATGCAAAACGATTCCCAAGCAAGTCCACACGAAGCCATATTCGGCATGCGGGGGAGTAACTTGGCCGTCGTTCGATCTGGGAAATGGAAACTGCATGTCCTAAATCCAGGACCGGTCAACATGATCAACTTACCCATCGAAGAAGCTCGGAAACGAGTTAACCGCAGGGCACCCGATGGCGTGACCATTATCGCCCCTTTTGAACAGGCTGATCCGAGTGAATACCCGGGTATCACGACAGGAATGAAACCATCACCCATGATGCTCTTTGACATGGAGACTGATTCATCCGAGCAAGCGAACCTGGCCGCAAAACACCCGGAAGTGGTTGCACGCCTAAAAGCACTCTTTGATAAGACCGAAGCAGATATGAAAGACATACCGGTTCCAGAGGACGAATATCTTTTTGGGAAAGAAAATCAAAAGAAGGGAGTCTTAATGAGAGTCATTGGCGGAGAACTCCGTTACGACCACATTCCCGAGCCACAAAAACACCTCATCGAGATATGAATCGAAAAATCGGATACGTCTCGCTCCTCGTGCCTAACTACAATGAGGCTAAAGATTATTATACAAGAGCCTTGGGTTTTACGCTTCTGAAAGACACCGACCTGGGTGACGGAAAACGATGGGTCGTCATTAGCCCAGGCCATGACGAAGGAACAGGACTCGTGCTGACAGAAGCCAAGACCGACGAGGAAAAAGCTGCCGTAGGAAAACAGGGTGCAGGCCGTGTTTGGTTATTCCTTCATACAGACGACTTCAAGCGCGACCATTGGAGATTTCAGGCGAATGGTGTCCGCTTCCTGGAGCAACCAAGAGAGGAGCCTTATGGCACGGTTGCGGTGTTTGAAGACCGGTATGGAAACAAGTGGGATCTTTTAGAGCTAAAGCCATGAGTAAGGTCGCTCCGTATTTGCTCTCACTTCTCTTTGGACTCCTGACGATTAGCTCTAGTCATGCTGCCGAAACTTCAGATCCCCAATTAATCAAAAAACTAAGTGTCCCTGAGCCCTTCCTAACCCAAGGACCCAAAAACATTATCTACGGCGGCGACATCCGCATCGGTGATCTTTCCAACAATGGGCAGGTAGATCTTCTGGTCTATCGATCCCAAGACGACGTCCAGGATGATGGAAGTGGCATGAAGCCATGTTTCCTGGGCGCTTTTGATAAAGACGGCCAGATCCTCTGGCAACAAGGCGAAGGCGGAGTGCAACCCACCCGACCTGGGCCCGTAGCCATTCACGATATCGATGAAGATGGTGAGACCGAGATTATTTGCTTCTGGCACGACCCAACCATTATTTGCTCGCCGAACAGCATGCGCGATGTGGTCATACAGATTCGAGATGGGAAAACCGGCATCGTAGAAAAAGAAGCTGCACCAGCAGCCTTGCTCGCCGCTCATGGTGAAGGTCCCAACTGGGTTCACCAACGCCTGTTCATCTGCAACTTACGCGGAACGGATTCCCCCCGCGACTTTGTGGTAAAGCTGGGAACCACCCTGCTGGCTATAGATGAAGATTTAAATGTCCTCTGGAGCTACACCAACCCCTGGGACGAATACACGAAATGCCCAGCCTACATTCCATCCGTGGGTGATATCGATGGGGATGGCAAAGATGAGGTGAATGGCGGCTACTTTTTACTCGATGACGATGGTTCGGTTATGTGGGAGGAGCAGCTCGGCCGCAACATGGACTCCGTCACCATTGCTCCCTGGGACAATGGCACCATGCGCGCCTTTGGTTCTGGCTTCGGTCATATTCTGGACGAAACAGGTCAGATCCTTCTCGAGCTGGGTGAAGACCTGGTTCCTCATGGTCAAGAGTTGCGGGTAGCAGACTTCGATCCACAATCACCGGGACCTGAAATGGCCATCCGATACGATGGGCACGCGACTCCAGTCATGATTGTTAGCCAGGAGGGTAAGATCCTGCGGCGTTTTGAGTTAAATCACAGTCCGAACAATACGGGCATGGAAGCGGTATTCTGGAACGGACCTGGACAGACCGCTCTCCTCTATAATGGAGGCTCATTATGGAACGGAGATGGTTCAATCGTTGGAGCTCTACCGGGACTCCCTACTCCACAGGGTCAAAAACGACGCGGTTGGTATCATTGCGTGCCAGCAGACCTTCTCGGAGACGAAGGAGAGGAAGTAGTTGTTTACAATCCATGGGATTCCTTTGTGGGGATCTATGGCAAAGAAGCCAACCTGGATTGGAAGACCTACCAACCTACCGTAAGGCAGTACAATGTTCGCTTGATGGATTAGATCCTTAGTATTTCCCGAGCCAATTTCTTCCTCTTTCTCTTCTTTCTGCGCTCTAATCGCCCATTTGTAGGAGCAATCTTATTCGCGACTCAACGGACGGTACGATCTCGTACAAAAGCATTAATCGGGAGCAAGCTCCCATCATACAATTATTGTTCGATTGTTTACTGTAGGAAGGTAGCTTGCTGCCGAAATCGGCCTTAGTCGTCGACGATTTCACCAACGCTACATCCTTAAGAACTTTTCACCTGTCATACGGGCGCCTCGGCGATGCGCCCCTACCTTAGAGGTAGGTAAATAAAACGACACTGCTCGTTCCCTTAGACGCGGTCTAAAACAATCCAAAGACAAGCATCTGCTATGACAGCCGCAATACCCAAAGGCATATCAAATGATTCGCTCACCTCGTAATGGGACATTCCCTTTATGTAATATAAATCAAATACAACCAATTGCTCCGGCCGAAGGAAGGCAAATGCCTGATCAAAGTCCTACACCAGCTCGCTGTTTCGAGTCTTAGATTCTATCAAACGGATTCAACTGTATTAATAAAATCGGTAAAAGCTTTGTTGGACATCTTTTTTTTTGGGGAAATCATTCCTCAAGAAATACACAAGAAAGCTACAGACCTGGCTTGAGTATCATCCGAGATAGGAGCTAAGGTATGCCTTTCTTTTATCTTATGAGACTCCTACCCTTCCTTTTCCTCCTCATCACTACCTTTGGTTATGCCAAGACCAACATCATTTTCATCTTCATTGATGATCAAGGTTACTACGATCTCGGCTGCTATGGAGCGACTGAGATTGAGACTCCTCGCATCGACCAAATGGCCAAAGAAGGCATTCGGTTTACCGACTATTATTCCGCTGCCCCTATCTGCAGCTCTTCCCGAGCGGGCCTGTTGACCGGTTCGTACCCGAGAAGAGTTGGAAACCACATCTGGGTCCATCGAGCGGACTCCGGCTCCGGTATACACCCGGATGAGGTTACTCTGGGTGAGTTGTTCAAAGAGGAAGGCTACAAGACAGCCTGCATTGGAAAGTGGCACCTGGGATTCGAAGAACCGTTTCTGCCAAAGAACCAAGGCTTCGACCATTATTTCGGGCTCCTTCACAATCTGGACCCGGTGGAGATTGTATACTTTGAAGACAAAGGCGGTGTTCCTCTGATGCGAAATGACGATGTGGTTAAACGCCCACCAGATCCAGCCGAGCTCACCGAAGCATACACAGATGAAGCCATTCGGTTTATATCCCAAAATAAAGACGAACCTTTCTTCCTCTACCTTCCTCACACCATGCTGCACAATCCACTTGGAGTGAGTGAGCCTTTCAAGGGCACTTCAAACTGGGGCGAATATGGCGATGCCATCCAGGAACTAGACCACAACGTAGGCCGCATTTTTGACACACTGAAGGAACTGGACCTGGACGAGGAAACGGTTGTGATTTACGCGTCCGACAATGGCCGTGGTCCTGGCCGCAATGCCGACCAACCCATCCAAGGAAGAAAACTATCGACTTCTGAAGGAGGCATTCGTGTTCCGGCAATCGCTTGGGGCCCCGGAGTCGGCATTCGCTCCAACTACGTATCCAGTGAACCCGTACGCGCCATGGATTGGTATCCGAGCCTGGCAACCATGGCTGGAATCAAGATCGAGCAAAAGCAACCGATCGATGGCCGAGACATCACGCCCCTTCTAAAAGGGGAGACCGAAGTCGTGCCCAATGCCGGGCAAGGATCAGCATTGAACACCGACATCCCACTACAACGGCGTTGGGATCCTCCCTACGAATGGGACCTTCTAATGACTCGTGAAGAATACCTGAATGCGTTTTTCTACCATGGGAGCCAAGGAGCCTTGTCGGCTGTGCGCTGGAAAAACTGGAAGCTCTACCTAAACCCTACCCTCACCCTCTTCGACCTTGAAAAGGATCCCGGAGAAAAGAAGCGAGTGGTTGATAGAGACATCTCTCGCAAGCTTCGTGGCATGGCGGTCCTCTTTCAGGAAGAAATGCGTTTGGATACCCGTCCGGGTGGAGATGTATTCTTGAAGAATTCGCGCTGAAATGTCTGCAAATTCAGGCAATCTATTCGACTCGCTTCCTGAAAATAAATCCCAAGAAGTATTCGATAACTTACTACAAAAGGGAGACATATCCATTGAGCGAATCGTCTCTTTTGGAAAAGCAACTCCTGAAGGTGAATGGTACGACCAGGAGACAGATGAATGGGTGCTCTTAGCTCAAGGACAGAGTATGCTACTCTATGAAAGCGGAGAAGAACGGTCTCTCAAGGCAGGCGATTATTTATTCATTCCTTGCCATGAAAAACACCGCGTCACCCACACCAGCGAAGATGCCATCTGGTTGGCGATTCACCTGAAATAGCCGATTCGATTAACGCAATGGAGGAAGCCATTCCCCACGACCATTCCGAGACTTGTAAAGGGTCCGACTGAGTCCAGCGGTTAAGGAATCATGGCCATTATCGTCTTGGTAAGTGGAAAGATAGATTTCACCGAGATTTCCAAACTTATGCCCCAGAGTTACGTGGAATGATTCAATCTCCGTTTCATAGCTGAAATCCTCATTGGCATCCAGAAAGGGCGATGCGTTCATTTGCACCACTCTAGGTTGCTCCATGCGGTTTCGATCCTTTTTAGAAAACTTGTAATCCCCTACATCGACTCCAACGGAGATAAATGTATTCTCATTGGACCAACTGAAACGAGGCGAAATGATCCTTTGGCTATATCGATATCCGGGCAGGTACCATGCATCTCCTTCCTCCCATCGAGAGCTGAGTGAAAACAACACGTTGGTGCCTTGTATTTGTTGAGTCGTTGAAAAGCTAGCACCCATATAACCATCCGAACCCATGGCGAACGAAACAGAGCTACGACTTGGAATCATCGGACCGTAAAAATCCAAGGGACTGTATAAATGAGAATAATAGCCCGTTCTTGGATAGCCGTAGTAATAGTGATCAATTGCACGATCATTGTAAGGCCCTAAAAACACCCGAGGACGATCTTTAAGTATTCTTGGACTATCGGACTCTTTCGCAACAACAGGAAAAACGAAACTACATAACAAACACACTGCCACTAGCTTTCCTAATCGATTCATGTGCCTATTGACCATAGCACCTACTCTAAGTTCCTCCTGCAATCTCACGCAAGGTCCTTATTTATCACGGAGACCTACTTTTGTTCCAGAAGGATAGTGTCCTTGATAAACAGCTTCCACAGGAACATCCCATTGTAATTCTGTATCACCTGTTTTTTCGACGACTACGCAGGAGGACAAAAATCCGACAGAATCCATTCCGAATCGAGTATCAAAAGTCTGCAATTCCGGTAACACACGGCTCTCCTCCCCCATGGTAGCTTCAACTACACGAAAACCAGTATGGTGGTTGAAAATCGTATTCCAAGACTGCTCCGAAAACCTCCAGAAATCAAATGGGTAGTCATGGAGTGGCCAAGTTTGTTGGGTCATGAACATGGCCCGGCCTCCGAGCTTTAAAACGCGGTTCAACTCGATGGCCATCTTCCAGGGCATAGCCACGTGTTCGACTACCGAAAGACCGAATATTGCATCCACTGAATTTGGTTCAATGTGAGAAGACAGCTGATGAACATCTGCCACCACATCGACATTTTCACCGTCCATCAAATCAGTTCCCACATAATGGTGTCGTTCATCAATCCGACTACGAGAAATATTTCCCGAACGGGCACGAGATCCGGTTTCAACCACGTTGAGCGTGTCTGAATGTTCGTTAATCCATGAGAAAAAGTCTCGAACCAAAAGGTAGGTGGGTGTTGTTTGCCGTGCCGTATTGCCAACGTCTTCGAGTACCTCAACCGATCCATCGTCAAAAACGATGAATGGATTCAAATGATCAATATCCCATCCTTTCCTGATATTACAATGAAACAAAATGATCTGAGAATTGGGCTCATGATAAAATTTTCTCCGCGAAATAGATACACTTCTAAAGTCCTTGGAAGTCCCTTTACCCAAGATCACTTTTTTCACTTTGCCCGGTCCTAAAATCTCAAAACGTCCAAAGTACATTCGATTCACAAAATGGTGAGTAAGAACCCGGACTCAATTAATAAAGACATCCAAATTGGCTAACGGAATAATGGTCGCCTGCCCTTTGCCATGTGTCAGCGCGATGTAACCATTCGGATGTGTTCCAGGAATCCTAAATTCGAAACGACAACGACTTGCCTTCTTGCCTTCTTGCCTTCTTGCCGTAGATATCCTCCAGATCCGGACTCTCCAAACCAAAACCTTCCAGGCGAACACGCTTGTTTGAAGAATCGTAGTAACATTTACGTACTTTCAATGTGGGGTCATAGCACCAACCACGTATCACCCAGCTTTCGCCGGCATTCTCTACAGTATCAATATGGTGAATCTTCTATCGATTGGAATCGAATTGGCCACAGAGGACTTACTTATGCCCCCCACCTCGAATAATATCGAAGACTACCCAAACTCCGAACACGAAAGAAATCAAATAACCCAATATCCCGATGGCAGGAAATCCCCAAAGGAGAGGTTCTACACCCGTCGTGATAACCGTCGAGGAACCAATGATCAACGCGGCAATAATCACTGCCAAAACCAGCCGGTTCGCACTCTTGTTAATCGAATCGGTCAGATCATCCAAGCCCTTATGGTGAAGATTGAGCGATATATCCTCATTCTCGATGCGCTTAAGCACACGTTGAATGTTACTTGGCAATTCAACCATGCGACCCAGGCCATCGCTCAGTGTCCAGTACAGCTTCTTTAATAAGTGAGTGGGTTGCCAACGCTCCTTTTCCAGATCACGAATAAACGGAGCCGCTACTCTAGCTACATTAAACTCGGGATCTAAGCTCACCCCCGTTTGATCGATGGATATGATAGCCTTGGCCAACATCAGATAGTCGTCGGCTAGGGAGATTCCGTTAACACCGAAAACGTGGAGTAATTCCAGCACAATTCGCCCTGAGTCCCGCGCATTAATCTCAGGACCGAACCTATCCAACGCTCGCGTAATATCGATTTCCAACTGACTGATATCAACCGGAGTCAATTGCCTCCCCATACGATTGCCACGAAAGGCTATGTGCTCCACATCGCGAGCCATCACTGCCTTCAGAAGATCAGCGAGATTGAAACGCATTTGTTGGGTCAATTGCCCGACCATGCCCCAGTCAATAAAGCAAATTCGCCCATCATCCGTAATGATCACATTCCCTGGATGAGGATCGGCATGAAAGAAACCAATACGGATTATTTGATGAAACAAGGAACGCCCACCTTGGTTGGCCAAGAGCTTTTTCTCTTCGTCGGTTCCAGAAAATTCCTCAGGAGAAACACCCTCCACATACTCGGTCACAAGGAGTCTCTCTGTTGTGAATTCTGTGAAAACCTTGGGGGCAAAGACATACTTCTTAAAGGTGTTTCGAGAACTAAAGATGTCACTAAAGTTGGACTCCCGTGTAAAATCGAGTTCCGTCAAAAGACTCCGCTTCAACTGACTGACAACCCCGGGCAAGTTGTAGGGCTTCACATCCTCTAAACGCTCGTGAGCTTCCCGCGCAAGCCAGGCCAAAATTTCAAGATCAGCTGTAAGGGCTTTTTCGATACCGGCCCGTTGTATCTTTAGCGCAACAACCTCACCTGTCTCAGCAAGCACCGCTTTGTGAACCTGAGCAATCGAGCCACTGCCGATGGGTTCTTCGTCAAACTCTGAAAAAACGCTTTCGATGTCTGCGCCCAGTTGAGCCTCCAAGGTGGTGCGAATCTTTTCAATGGATTCCGGTTTCACACGATCGCGCAGCTGCTTAAGCGACTCGATCATGGGAGCAGGCAAGCTATCGGTCCTGGTACTCAGGACCTGGCCCATTTTAACGAAAGTTGGCCCCAGTTCCTCCATTGCCAGGCGGATACGCTCCCACGGGCCTAATGGATGATCCGCCTTGTTAACCAAGCGGTCAATCCAGCCTGATGGAAGGTTCAGCTGGTTTAACAAATTCCCAAATCCGTATCGGACCAGGACTGTAAGGATTTCCTTTGCGCGGACAGCATCGCGCAAGAATGTGAGCGGTTTCAAAGTAAGAGCTTAATCTTCAGCCTTGGCAGCCAGGCGTTCTTCCAAATCGTCAATGCGTTTGGAAAGTTCACTTAATGCATCGCGAGTCGCCACATTGGCTTCTTTCAGGAAATCGTTCATGGTCTCAGCCAATTCCTGGCGTGAGTTTTCCCATTCTTCTTTCCCTTGTTCCACGACTTTATTGGCAACCTCGCGAGCTTCTTCAGCATTGAGCTTACCCTTTTCGATCAAGTCGCCCATGGCCTGTTCGACTCGCTCAGCAGTAATAACAGTGGCACCGAGTCCGGCCAGTAGTGTTTTTTTGATGGTATCAATCATGATAATAGAAGGTTTATAGTTAAATATTTTCAAGAGGGTCAAAATCACAACAAGGATTTAAAGAATTAGACACCCCTCCAGCTTCTTAGTTTCTCCATGCGATTACGATTGTTTTTTAAACTAAACCTGATTGATTCTCCTGCCATTCCTCTTGGGATTCCCTTTCTCAAAGCGCCCTCTAACACCATGGAACAAGAATCTACATTCGATGCCCGGGTCGAGTTGAAATCGATGCTGAAGCTGGCCACGCCGCTTATCATCATTCACCTCGCTATCACCGGCATGCAGTTTGCGGATGCTTTTATGGTATCGCATCTGGGGGATGAAGCCTTGGCTGCGGTCATGCCCGCAGGATTCGCATACTTCGTACTCATTAGCTTTGGCTGGGGCTTCTTCTCAGTCGTTAGTACCTTCGTTTCCCAAAGCCTCGGACAGAAGGACGAACCAGGATGTGGACAATATACATGGAACGCACTGTGGATCGCGATCGTCTACGGTGCTCTCCTGCTTCCTATCTTCTGGAAGCTTGCGATTCCCTTTTTTAAGCTCATGGGACATGACCCGCAGGTTCAGGCGTATGAGGTCGTTTACTTTCAAGTCAGTCTTCTGGGAGCCATTCCCTACCTCACCCAGATGGTGGTGAGCAATTTTTTCACCGGACTGCATCGTACCAACTATCTGCTCATATCGGCTGTAACAGGTTCGGTCCTGAACATTGTATTCAATTACTTCCTCATATTCGGAATCTGGATCTTTCCGGAGCTGGGTGTGGCCGGATCTGCCTGGGGAACCGTGTTTGCAACTCTTTGCCAATGCATAATTCTTTTCGCACTGTTCTGGAAGAAAGAGTTTAGAGACATTTACCATACGGCTAAACCCTATTTTGAGTGGAAGATGACCAAACGGCTCTTTCGCATCGGTGCCCCCGGTGGCCTTCAGGGCGTGTGGGATCTATTTACATGGGGAATCATTCTTACTTGGATGATCGGCCTATTTGGAACTGAACCCTTGGCAGCCAATACCATCGTTGTTCGCTACCTGCATCTGTCGTTTATGCCAGCCATCGCAGTCGGTTTTATTGTGACGGCAGTGGTCGGCAAATCCATCGGAGAAGGGAATTTGGAAAAAGCCAACAAGCTGACCTTCCTGGCCCTAAAGGTGATTATGGGTTACATGCTCACCATCGGGGTTATCTACTTCATTTTCCGAGATCAATTTATCCTGGCATTTTCAGACAACCCGGAAGTGGTCAAAGCTGGGCGGTGGATGTTGCTGTTCGCAGCTATTTTCCAACTATTCGATGCTTTGTTTATCACCTTTTCCCATGCTCTAAAAGGGTCTGGGGACACCAAGTTCCCTGCCATTGCACTCATGGGATTCTCTACCGTCGTTCTCTGCGGAGGAGGTTACTTCATGGTGAACTTCTATCCCGAGTATGGCGCGCTTGGCCCTTGGTCCATGACCACACTCTACATCGCCTGTCTGGGACTGACGCTGACAGCACGCTGGATCTGGGGCCCCTGGCGGAAAATCAATATCTTTGATTAATGTAGGGCCAGGTCGGGGTCAGCCCACATCTCAATCAATTTTATCGAGGCAACTGCAGGAGGGGGCTTGCTCCCGAATCGTACGTCTAAACAGCTTAGGATCGGGAGCAAGCCCCCTCCTGCAAGTGTACATATATGGCTGCCAGTTCGGCTTCGTTTTGCAGCTTACTCCCCGTAAGTACCGGTGAAGTAATTAAGGAGCGTTTGCGCCTCATTCTGCGCATTTGCTGACAACCAGCGGGTGATATCTCCAATCGAGATCAAACCCAAGATATCCTCCCCTTCCATAATCGGTATATGGCGATGCCGCTTGTCATTCATATGAGCCAAGGCATCCGTCACTGTCGTCTCCGGGCCAAAGGTATCGACCTCCTTGGACATGACGTCAGCAACAGAAGTCGTTTCTGCAGGAAGACCTGGAACCACCACTCTTCGTAGAACATCCCGCTCCGTAAATATACCTACTAGCTTACCCTCATCCAAAATAATCAATGATCCCACCTGTCGGTGATTCATTTCTTTCACTGCCTCCATCACAGTAGCTGAGGATTCTAAGGAGAACAGAGCCTTAATTTTTTTTTCTGCTAATAAGGTGGAAACGGGTACTTTCATAGATTGAGTTTGAGGAAGAAGGTTGGATAGTAGCGCGAATTCATTTGAGTTACAACTAATAAGCCCAATGAAATTTGTAAGGCAGCTATGAAGTATCGAAGATTCGGAAAGACAGAACTAAACATGCCGGTCATTTCCTGCGGTGGCATGCGCTATCAGCACAAGTGGGACGACATTCCATTCGATACCGTTCCGCGAGAAGGACAGGAAAATATTGAGGCCATCATGGCCTATGCGCTGGAGAAAGGGATCAACCATATCGAAACCGCCCGCGGCTATGGTAGTTCCGAAATGCAATTGGGGTATGCACTTAAGCAATTCCCGCGAGAATCCATCATTCTACAAACAAAAGTAGCTCCACAGAAGACACAGTCTGAATTCCTCGCTATATTTGATAAGTCCATGAATTACCTGCAGCAGGACTATGTAGACCTGTTTGCCTTGCATGGATTGAATAGCAAGGAACGCATCGATTTCGCTCTCCGACCAGGCGGCTGCCTCGAAGCAGCATTAAAACTGAAGGAAGAAGGACGGATCAAACACCTGGGGTTTTCAACTCACGGCTCTACCAAGGATATCGTAAAAATTATAAATACAGGCCAATTTGATTACGTGAATCTACATTGGTATTTCACAAACCAGCTAAATGAGCCTGCCATTGAAGCTGCTTCCCAGCAGGATATGGGCATATTCATTATCAGTCCTAGCGACAAGGGCGGACATCTCTACAAGCCACCTCAAAAGCTGGTCGACTTATGTGCTCCCCTTCACCCGATGGCTTTCAATGATCTCTTTTGCCTGGCAGACCCAAGGGTCCACACACTGAGCTGTGGCGCCGCTGAACCTTCCAACTTCGATATTCACATAGAGGCAGTCGAACAACTTGACGATGTATCAGCAACCATTGCCCCTGCTCTCAATCGTATCCTTCACGAAGTTGAAAACATTTGCGGTCCGGATTGGTACGACACTTGGCACCAAGGCATTCCAGATTGGAACGAATTGCCACAGCAGATAAATGTGAAGGACATTGCCCGACTCTGGACCTGGGCCAAAGCGATTGATCTCACAGAATTTGGCCGCTGGCGCTACAATATGATGAGCGCAGAGGATATTTGGGTGCCAGGAAATCCAGTCGTCGATTTTAATGACTCGGAAATGCGGAACGCCCTGCAAGCAAGTTCGGACCCAGATAAACTCATTAGTATTCTACACCAATCCCGAGAGCTGTTCGCCAAGACGGCTAACAAAGAGTAGCATCATTAATGTAGCCACGGACGTGGGACCGTGGACCGAACACGCCCGTACCGCTTCTTGTCGATGGTCTCATGACAATCGCTACGTTTTAAACGTACCACATTGCTATCGGCGCTCTCGGCGATAGCACCCTACCCGACGTAGTCATTCGCCACTCCAAACACGTATTTGGTCGGTTCCAGCGCAGGATCCACAACCAACGCACCCAGTCCTGGAGCCCGCTGACAAAGCGCATCTATTTCATCTGGCGCCATCAACATGAAGCTCGTTGATAAAGCGTCCGACAGCACGCCACTGGATGCCCAGGCCCAGGCTCGCCGTTCAGTATCCAATAAACTCTTTGCCTTCACATCCAAAATATGTGCCCCTTGCACAGCCAAGCTGGAACCACTCAAAGACAAGTCGTTCAGGGCAATCTCCTGAGGAAATTCATCGGCTCCCACAGAAATAGGCCAGCCACCCGATTCATCCCGACTCCCTCTCGCCACCACACTACTGGTGCCCGAGTGAATCAACAGAGAATCGATTTCCCAATCCTGGAGGTGCTCAACCACCCAATCCAAGGCGAATCCTTTACCAATACCACCAAGGTCAATCATGAGCTCGGGCTGCTTAAACAGCACGGTCTTCCTATCCGCATCCATCTCCAGCCAACTGGCCACCTCGGGTTTTTCACCTCGATGAGTTGCCTCCATATAATACTCAAAAGCGACACTGAATCGCCCTTCGGTTAGGATCTCCAAATCCAAAGCTGTCAAGAGGCAGTCCCAGGTTTCCTCCGTTACACGCACCGGCTCTTTCGAACCCTTTTTGTTCAAGATATCAATATCGCTCCCCTCGCGAAAACGACTCAGTAGATTTTCCAAGCGATCGATTTCATGAAAGGCTTCCGTGGCCGCCTTGCGAGCGTAGTCACTCTCCTGCCCGGCAATGGATACCTCAAACCAGGTGTTCATGGCGAAATGACGAAAGCTCTGGATTTCGTTTGCCATTATTCGGAAGGGAACTGCTTATTCCACAAGTCCATCTCAATAAAAGTCAGAAGAAATACGCTCTCCCGAAGACCACGCAGTTCTGACATATAGGCATCGGGATCAAGCTCCGGAACTTCCTGATCACCAGAAAAACTGAACACCTTCATTGGAGCATCTGAATCTTCGGGCAAAGATTCCCAGTACCCAACATTCGGGTACTCTCTCAAATACCAGGGCAACGGCCAATACTCTATGCCCGCGATATCAATCCGCATCCCTGTTCCATCCGGATGCAGTTGAGACAAGCGCTCAATACGCTCAACGAGGTTCATTAAATCCGGCGAGGTATGGCTGTATACAAACGGATTTCGTGGATCGGCCGAGAAACGAAAGCTTAACAACCAGGATTGGCGCAAGGAATGACCCAACGAAAACAGTAGCACAATCACCAGAATGGCATGAACAAGAACAGAACGAAGTTTGCCCCACAAATAGACCCAACCGATGCCAGCCAACAAGATCCAACCCACGAGAAAATTGAGCATCAACCAAGGCGTTTTGTAGGAAATAATCGAATACAAGGCCGTGGTCACCAAGGTGTAACTCGCGATGAACCTGAAGTAGGGCAAGCGGGGCGCTTCCCTCTCCTTTTCGACAAAGGCCTGCCAGAGTCCAGCCGCAGCCAGGATCAGAATCCAAACCTGCCCCCAGTAGCTAACCGGAGTTCGTTCACCCAGGATCAATCCCAGATAGTAATACCAGCTGTCTTCATGCCCAGCCTGCGTTTGATAATTAAAATAAGTAAGCATCGAATCCACCGGCCCCTGCCAATAAGTGAAGAAGGCCGAGTAAAAGAAAACCGAGACAATCGCACCGCTAAGCACACCCACGCCCAGCCGTTGCAGTCCCTCTTTCGATACCAGCCAGGTAAGTTGTTGCTTCCAGTCCTTTCCAAATGAAACAAGCAACGCTATGACCGATGCCGTCAGGACCAGGACGACGGTCTCCCTCGTGGCGTGCAAAAGACCAGCCATCACCCCCGTCCAGATGGCAAAGCGCAGGGTTTTCTCCTCAAAGAAGCGCCACACACAATAAAGAAAGATCAAAGAGAACAGAACAAAGACAGATTCGTGGATAAAGTACCGGCTATAATACACCATAGGAGGCGAAACGGCCGCAAACACCAGCGCAACGAAGCTGCCATCCCTTCCCGCCTGGGTCCGGAATAAGATATACCCCAAAACCCCCAATCCGCCTGCCAACGCAGTCAGCCAGCGTAGACTGCCTTCCGTAAGTCCATCTCCGGCAATGGCATCTGCCATCACTACCACCGGAATCGACAGATAACGCAACAAGGGGCCATGGTAGTGACCGGGATCGAAATGCACATCCTCACCTGCCAGACTCTGCTGGATCATCACGCCATTTACCGCTTCATCGGTGTGCATGGGCTTTTGGCCGAGGTCTATGAAACGCAGATAGAATCCCGCCCACACCACCAGGCCGAGGATGACTAATATACTGATACGCTTCATTAGCTAACCACTAAGTAGGTCTCTTGCACCTGTTTCAATCTCAGAAATTTCACTAAAGAAGTGTTTTTACTACCCATTGGCTCAGGGAATTAAGTATCCAGAAAATGTGGACACCCTGAAATAGGTGAAAAAACCCCCGAATCTTTAACAAGAATCACTTATGAAGTGGACAAGCCCCCGAGATTTCTTTCCATAGAGCCCTACCCTGGTTCTCAAACAGTTTTCTATCCATCCGTAATTTCTAATAATCGATCCAAGCTCCAAGAGGATGCACAGCTGCTATAGCTATGTCCGCGCGGAACTCATCTCTAACAACCATAATAAACCATTAATCAAATATGAGTAATGACACTGACAATGGCATAGCGCCTAACGCAAAACGGCTACTTTGGGCCGGTTTTCTTGCGATTCTCGCTGCCGGAATAGGCTTTGGTGTCCGTGGCGGCATCCTGGCAAACTGGGCAGCCGACTTCGGATTCACCGGTGCACAACTTGGCGCCATTGGTGGTGCCGGCTTGACGGGCTTTTGCTTCGGTATTATCATTGGCGGTGTCGTCGTTGATAAGATCGGATACGGCAAACTCGTTTTAGCCGCGTTTGTTTTCCACGTCGCATCCGCGCTGGTTACCTTTGGGGCCACAGCGGGGCAGGAGCAAATGACCGCTTACCAGTTCCTTTATTGGGGCACCTTTATTTTTGCTCTCGCAAACGGAACCCTGGAAGCTGTTGCCAATCCGTTGGTATCAACGCTCTTCCCGAAAAACCGCACCCACTACCTCAACATCCTGCACGCCTCATGGCCTGCTGGTTTGGTTATTGGTGGACTCATCGGATGGACGATGGGCGGAGAAGGCGGATTCAGCTGGAAAATCCAACTCGGTCTCTTCCTTATCCCAACCATTCTTTATGGTGTAGCATTTATGGGACAAAAGTTCCCAAAATCAGAAGCAGCTGCCAAAGGCCTCAAAATGGGCGACATGTTCAAAGAAGTGGGTATTCTCGGTTCAGCCGTGGCGGCCTACTTGCTGGTTCTCTTCTTTTCAGGAGCTCTCGGACTACCCGGTGCAGTCTCCTGGATCATTGGAGGTATCCTCCTCGTAGTCGTCGGTGTCATTACCGGGTTCTCGATTGGTTCCTTCCTCTTGTTTGTTCTCTTTGTAACCCACGCACTCGTAGGTGCTGTTGAGCTGGGTACGGATGGATGGATTCAAAACATCACCGGAAACATCCTGACGCCTGCTCAGGGCAAGATCCTCTTTGTATTTACATCCTTGCTCATGTTCGCTCTGCGATTCTGCGCTCACTTCATTGAAAAGAACCTGAAGATTTCTCCCATTGGATTGCTTCTCATCTGCTCTGTTCTTGCTGTGATCGGACTCCAGATGGTCAGTGGCATCACCACCTTCGTGGGAGCCATGGTTGCATTGGCGATTTACGCCGTTGGTAAAACCTTCTTCTGGCCAACCATGTTGGCTGTGGTGGGTGACCGTTTCCCACAGACAGGCGCCATCGCCATGTCTATTATGGGTGGAATCGGTATGATGTCTGCCGGTATGCTCGGTGGCCCAGGATTAGGATACGCTAAGGACCGCTACACCGCGGAGCATCTTCAAACAACCAACGCTGCCATCTACGAAGCATACAAAGCAGAAACTTCCAGTTCATTCACCCTCTTCAAAGAAGTGACTGGCCTGGACGGAACCAAGCTTTCCGATGCTCAAACCGCTGAGGCTCAAACACCCGACCAAGTTCTGGTTGCGGAAGCGAGCATCATAGGTGACCGGAAGACTTTGAAAGCAGACTCGTTTATCCCGCTCGCCATGGCGGTGATCTACTTGCTGCTCATGCTGTATTTCAAATCAATCGGCGGATACAAACCCAAGTCGATTGAAACCGAGCGGGCCACCGGTGGTGTCAATGCACCTATGGAAGCCTAACGCACTGGAAACTTATTTTCCTACCCCAAACAAAAAGGATCCACCCGCAAGGGTGGGTCCTTTTTTTGTCCCTAAATAGTCCAAAAACGAATCAAAGCCTGCTCATTCAAACCTTCAATCACCCTAGAATATTCCTAGTTTTTGAAGTTCAACGCTCTCTCCACTCGTCTCCCCATAAAAATCTCCTTGTTTCGTGCCCCTTTTGAAAGAATTGAACCGATAAGACTTTAAATAGCGCATGAATAAGACAGGATTTTATGGATCTGAAAAACGAAGATTAGGTTCTTTACCAAAACGAACATGAAAATCATAGGCGTCGGCTTTGGCCGCACAGGAACCCTCTCTACATTTACCGCACTGAACGAGCTGGGGTATAACTGTTATCACATGTTCGAGGTTCTGGAGAACAAAGCGAACAAGCATCACTTGGACTTCTGGCATCGTGTGGCCCATGCAGCGGAAGGCGTACAACACGATTGGCACGAGGTGTTTAAAAACTACGATGCGACCGTGGATAATCCCGCTTGTTGTGTATGGCGGGAGTTGGTCGAAAAGTACCCCGATGCCAAGGTGGTCTTAACGCTCCATCCGAAAGGACCTGAGGCCTGGTATAAGAGCACGATCAATACGATCTACAAAACCGAGGCCCTTTGGCAGTTCAAGGTGCTGGCCTTTTTCATCCCCAAAATGCGGAAGATGACGCAGATGTGCCGTAAGCTGATTTGGCACCGGTCTCATAAAAAGACTCTGGTAAATCGAGAAGAAGCCATCGCTCGTTACAATCAGCACATCGAAGAAGTCAGGGCCGAGGTACCTGAGGATAAGTTGCTCATCTATTCCGTCGACCAAGGATGGGAACCCCTCTGCCAATTTTTGGAGAAAGATATTCCGGAAATGGAATTTCCAAACGTCAATGACTCCAAGGAATTTCAAGGCTTCATAAATAAGCTGACAGGAGTGGCATATGGGCTTTTAGCCGTTAGCGGGTTATTAGTGGCAGCTATCATTTATGGTCTGATCAATATTAGCGTCAATTAGCGTAATTTAGCGGTCCCCGGCACAGCCGGCTTTACTAGAACTATTTATCCCGGTTTTTAAACAAACGGGTTTCTGCAGTCAGCTCCGTTTCTCGACCCAGGTCGCCCTGCTCGTTCATCCAGCTATCGAGGCGGGCACGGAGGGAGGCTTTAACAGCGATGTATTTAGAGTCGTCGGCCAGGTTGTGAATGTTGTCAGGATCGTTGGCTACGTCGTAGAGTTCGACTTCGGGGCGATTGCGGTGGCGCCCGACATACTCGATGGCGTGTTTGTCACCAGCTTCGGCTTTGGCCATCCAGGATTGCATCCATTTGCCACGATCTACGGCACATTTAAATTGGTTCTCAGGATTCGTATTGAGAATGTAGCGGTATTTGGAAGACCTCACCGTACGGATACCGAAGGCTCCACCATTGTTTTGGATACCCAGGGTAGTGTGAAGAGCATACACGTATTCTTTGTGATCGTCGGCTTCTCCGGTAAGGACCGGAACAAAGGACTTCCCATCCAGCACGTCTGGGATGTCTGCTCCGGCGGCCTCAAGGAACGTGGGCACGATATCGACATACTCGATGGCCGCATCGGTTTCGGTTCCGGGTTTCGTTTTCCCGGGCCAGCGAACAATGCAGCCGCTTTTGACGCCGTCCTCGTAACAAGACCATTTAGCCCGACTGAAGGCATTCCCCTGTTCGGATAGCACCACAAACAGGGTGTTTTCTTTCAACCCATGCTTATCTAATAAATCCAAGGCCTCCCCCACCTGTTCATCAAACACGGTGATCTCAGCCAGGTATTTAGAAAACTCTGAGCGGAACTCCGGCGTATCCACATGGAAAGGACGCAGCTTCAAAGACTCCGGTGGATAGATGGAAGGATCTCCCCGATTAAGCGGGCCGTGCGGTTCCTTCGATGCAATGATCAGGCAAAAGGGCGTCTCAGCCTCCTTGGACTCTTTAAACAACTGATCGATAGCATCGAAGTCGGGATCCCCTCTTGGATTGCCTCCATCGGGAGAAGGGCGATCTGAATATTCAAAGGGAAACTGATCTTTGGGATTGATATGCGTTTTTCCTGAAAGCGCCACCCGATAGCCGAGGGGCTTTAAATAATGGGGTAACGATTTAACGCCTTCCTTAATGTAGGTGTGATTCGGGTACGCTCCGGATTTGACCGGATAGATGCCGGTGTATAGGTTGTGCCGAGTCGGCGAACACATGGGCGCCGCCTGAAAGCACTGATTGAACTTCAGACTCTCTTTGGCCAAAGCGTTCATATGCGGTGTCTTGGCCTGGCCACCGTAGACTTCAAGATCACGGTAGGTGGCATCGTCAGCGATGATGAGGACGAGGTTTGGCTTGTCTTGAGCTTGGAGCAGAGAAGCGAAGAGCAGAGAGTAGAATGCTAAGAGGCTAAGAAAAAGTAGTTTGCATTTCATAAGGGTATCACTTGGGTAAACTTAAATTAGGCCTACCAAACTCCGCTATGGCAACTATTCTACTCCTGAGAAATTCCGACGAGGTCAATCCTGACCAAATAAAAGCAATCCGTGAACTGGCGCCAGACCATGAGCTCTGGATGACAAGAAAACCATTGGACGATAATCCGGAACGCTTAGCCGAAGTGGAAATCAGTGCCGGCTTTAAGCCGCCGCATGAACTCATTCTGAACGGCAGCCTCAAATGGCATCATGCCTTTTCCGCTGGCATGGATTGGATGTGGGAAATCGAGGACTACATGAACCTGCCCATGGTTCTGACGAATTCTTCGGGAATCCACGCTATCCCGATGAGTGAACATACCTTCGCCTTGATTCTGGCTCACGAGCGAACACTTACTAAAATCCTTCGCAATCAGATCAAAGGCAAATGGGAAGGCACCCTACCAGGAGCTCCCATGGAAACCATCGCCGGAAAGACCATGTTGATCCTCGGCGTTGGCGCTATCGGTAAACAAGTGGCCAAGCTGGCCCAGGCCCATGATATCCGTGTGCTTGGCATAAGACGCCAACCGGAACGCGCTTGTGAGTTCGTTGATGAGATGCACGGCCGGGATCAGTTGGATGAATTGTTACCTCGAGCCGATTACATCGTCAGTCTCCTACCGAGTACTCCCGATTCACGCAATATTCTAGGAGCACGACAATTTGAGCTCATGAAACCGAGCGCCTATCTCGTGAACTTGGGTCGAGGGATGCATATCGATGAAGATGCCCTGATCGCAGCCCTTAAAAATGGTTTCATAAAGGGCGCAGGCTTGGATACCTTTGAAACCGAGCCCTTACCGGAAAACTCAGAGCTCTGGAAATTGGACAATGTTATTCTTTCTCCCCATTGTTCGGGAGACCAACCGGATTACACTTATGAGGCTTTAAGCTTGTTTTTGAAGAATCTGGAACGCTTCAGGAATGGTAAGCCCTTGATCAACGAAATCGACAAGGGCATGGGGTATTCGTTGACGCATTAGGGACGAGGCGTGGGACGCAGGGCGAGAGACGAGAGGTTCATTCAAAATTTGAGTTTGGCGAATGGCGTAAGAATCGGCGCGCTCGGCGATCGCGCCCTACCATTATTATTAAATCTGATCTGAAAAGGTAGGGCCATAGCTTCCAGCTATGCCGAGAAACCGTAGGTCGGTGATGAACATTTGAGTCTGCGGTCTCACGACCGTGGCTACTGATGAGAGAGGCACTGCGGGGACGCAGCTACCCTTTTGCGAAGCTGGTGCTTGGCGTTCCCAGGAAGAGATAGCGCAATTATTGTTAGGCCAACTTGTTCTGAACAAAGGGTAGCTTCCGAACCCTCACACCCGTAGCGGCAAAGATGGCGTTAGCGACGGCTGCGGGTGCAGGTGGCAAGGCCGGTTCGCCGAGTCCGGTGGGTGGGAAATCGGTATCGAGGAACTTGGTTTCGACATCGGGGGCTTCATTCATGCGAATGAGTCGGTAGCTATCGAAGTTCAAGTTCTTGGATGAACCACCTTCGATGGGCATGTCGCCGAACCAGGCCATGCCCAGTCCATCGATGATGCCCCCTTCGCATTGATTCTCAGCACCCGCGCGATTGATCAGCTGTCCGCAATCTACGGCGCAGTAATACTTGTGCACTTTCAAATTGCCGTTTTCCACTGATACTTCGGCGACTTGCCCCACATAAGAGTGGTGAGAATAGTGCGCTGAAATGCCTTGACCAACGCCCTTTGGAGCATTGCCCCAGTTGGCCATCTTTGCCGCGGCCTCCAGCACACCCTTCAAGCGGACCGGATCGTAATCCAGTTTACCCTGCGGATCGTGAATCGCTCGATCAAGCAGTTCCAAGCGCATCTCCAGCACATCTTTGCCTAGCTCCTTGGCCACCTCTTCGAGAAAGGCCTGGTCCGTATAGGAAATCACATTGTGATGGGGCGAACGCCAAGCCTGGCTGGTTATCTTGGAAGGAATGGCAAAGGTATCAACCTGGTAGTTGGGCACTCCCCCATTCGGGAAATTCTCCGCACGAACCGCACCACGTTCAAAGGTACTGGCTGAACGCATGTACCAAGTATCCAGATTGCCATCTTTATCGATGCCAGCCTGATATTTGTATAACGCCGCTGGACGGAAATTTCCGGCGTGCATGTCCTCTTCTCGTTTCCAGACAATATTGACTGGAGCACCGGCCAGCCTCGATGCGTTGACCGCATCTTCCACCGCATCGGTTTTTAACCGCCGGCCAAAACCTCCGCCGATACGGGTCATATCAACCTTAATCTTACTTTCTGGAATCCCGAGTATTTGTGAGGCAGCTTGACGGGCCCGTTCCGGCGTCTGTGTAGGACCGAGAATATAAGCGGAGTCTTTTTTAACATCCGCGTAGGTGTTGATGGGTTCCATGGGTGCATGAGAAACGAACGGCACTTCGTAAGTCGCTTCGATCACCTTGGCAGCCTTTTTCAAACCGGCATGGACGTCGCCCACTTTACGCTTGGTATCGCCGTTTCCGTTTTCTACGGCTTTGGCAAAATCGTTGGAAATCTGGGCCGTGTTTTCACGCACCCCATTTTCCTTCCAGTCGATCTGGAGTGCGTCCTTTCCTTTAAATGCGGCGTAGTTGGAGGTTGCCAGAACGGCTACCTTGTCATCCCAGCTGATGACCTTGGTCACACCGGGTACATTGAGCGCAGCCGAGTCGTTAAAACCACCCAGCTTCAATCCGTGGGCCGGTGGATTAGAAATGGCGCCGTAGAGCATGCCTTCGGTTTGGGTGTCGATGCCAAACTTCTGAGCACCGGTGACGATGCCGTCGTTGTCGCAATTGGGGATGCGTGTGCCAAAGATCCGGAAGTCCTTCTTGTCCTTCAGTTTTACGCTCTTGGGAGCGGGTAATTTGCTAGCGGCATCGACAAGATCGCCATAGGAAGCGTTCTTTCCTTTGCAGGAAACCACGCTGTTCCTGGTCGAGCATTGGCCTGGCTTGACCCCCCATTGTTTGGCGGCAGCCGCTACCAGTAAGGCTCGAGCGGAAGCACCCGCTTCACGAAGCACGGTGTAACTGGAACGAATCGAACCACTACCTCCGGCTACCTGGCGCACGTAAGCGTCGGTATCCAACGGCGCTTGTTCGACCGTCACATCCTTCCAGTCTACATCCAGCTCTTCAGCGATGATCATGGGAAAGGCAGTTTTGATGCCTTGTCCACACTCGGGATTCTGGCTCATTAAAGTCACGCTGCCATCGCGATCGATTTTCAGAAACGCATTGGGTTTAAAAACCCCGCTCCCTTTTGCGTCCCAATCCGAGGCCATACCCCAACGGAAACCAATAAGCAGACCTCCACCCACGGCGGCAGATACCTTAATAAAATTACGACGGTTAAATGGTTTTGTGCTTACACTCATGCCGCACCTCCCTTCTCTGCTGCCAGGTGAATCGCCTTGCGGATGCGTTTGTAGGTACCACAGCGGCAGATGTTCCCGGTCATGGCCGCGTCGATGTCTTCGTCGGTAGGATTCGAATTACTTTTTAAGAGCGCGGTCGCAGACATAATTTGTCCCGCCTGACAGTAGCCACACTGAGGAACATCTTCTTCCTTCCAGGCTTCCTGGACGGACTGGCCACCAGCGACTGCGATGCCTTCGATGGTGGTGATCGATTGACCAACCGCTCCGGAAACCGGGAAGGTGCAGGACCGGATCGGCGCGCCATTCAAGTGGATGGTGCAGGCGCCACATTGACCAATACCGCAACTGTATTTGGTGCCGGTCATGTTTAAAAGATCTCTCAGCACCCACAAGAGGGGCATGGAGGGGTCCGCATCGACGGATTGCTGCGAACCATTAATAGACAGGGTATAATTTGCCATAGGGTAAGGTTTAGGAGTATCACCCTAGTTCTGCTCCAAGATATATGCAATCATAGAAGCAGCCTTTCATTACATTCTTCATGGCTCTGTTCAGGAATAACAACATTCAGTTGATCGCGGGGGAGGCTTACATTACGGAAACATAAAGGAAGTATTTAAAATAAACAAAACCCACTTTACGAAGCTTGGAAAAGTCCATTTCATAATTTGTAGGAGCGAACATGGATGTTGAGTAAATCGCAGCTGAAGCAGCTCCTAAAGAAAATCACCTTTGTATTCTATGAAACATAAATCTCTGCTTTCTCTTTTCGTTTTATTTACCCTGGTTTGGACCACTGCCTTCGCAAGCAACAAGGCCACCATCACCATGCAGTCCTTTGGCAAGACCAAGGATGGCGTGGACACAGCTCTCTATACCTTAACCAATGCCAATGGGGTAAAAACCGACATCACCAATTATGGAGGCACTGTGGTAAGGTTGTTTGTCCCAGATCGTGAAGGTAACCTGGACGACGTAGTCCTCGGTTATAACACCGTCGCAGAATACATTTTGGATTCGCCCTACTTCGGTTCCCTCATCGGGCGTATTGGCAATCGGGTTGCGGATGGAAAGTTCACACTAGACGGAACCACTTACAACCTGGTCACGAACAATGAACCTGCTGGAATCCCCTGCCACTTGCACGGCGGAACCGTGGGTTACGACAAAGTTGTCTGGGATGCTGAGCCTTTCATCGAGAATAATGTTCCCGGATTAAAGCTGCACTACCTTAGCGTGGATGGCGAAGAAGGCTATCCTGGCAACCTGGATGTCACTGTATGGTATCGGCTCACCAACGACAACGCGTTGAAGATCGATTACCTGGCAACCACTGACAAGGCGACTCCGGTTAACCTGACCAACCATTCCTACTTCAATCTCAAGGGAGAGGGCAACGGGGATATCCTTAACCACGTACTCATGTTTAATGCCGCCAACTATACACCGGTTGATGCGGGGCTGATACCGACTGGAGAAATTGCTCCTGTAAAGGGCACTCCCTTCGATTTCACAACTCCTCATGCCATTGGCGAACGGGTCAGTAACACCCATGAGCAAATGGGCTTCGGCGGAGGTTATGACCACAACTGGGTGCTCGATAATCAAGATGGTGATCTGGCTTTGGCTGCCACTGTTTTTGAACCCACCTCGGGTCGTTTTATGGAAGTCTGGACGGAGGAACCGGGCATGCAGTTTTATAGCGGAAACTTCCTCAATGGTTCCAATATCGGTAAAGCGGGCAAAGCTTATAATTTTCGTAATGGCTTCTGCCTCGAGACACAGCACTATCCCGACTCCATCAACCAACCTGACTTTCCTTCCACGGTGCTAAAGCCAGGGGAAGAGTATAAAACAACCACCATCTACAAGTTTGGGACCCGATAGATCGAATCGGCAGTATCTTTAATGAAAAGCCCGACTCCCGTGAGTCGGGCTTTTTTGAAGAGTCTCGTGAGGTAAGGCTTGATGTATCAAGGCTTCAAGAAGTAGGGATGGAATTCACGGTGGCCAAGTTGCAAGCAACTAGTCAGATGATTCAAACCAGTTAGCAATAGTATCCGCTTATTAAGCCAACTCAGATTGCTAATAAGCACGCCGACTAGCTGAATCGGCTTGTTTCGATTCCATGAGGAGCTGATATTCATGCACCATGGAAACCATTAAATATCTCCTTAATGAGACGGATATGCCTACAGCCTGGTATAACCTGACTGCGGATTTCTCCGAACCACTTCCCCCTGTTCTACACCCTGAAACAGGACAAGCGATTGGCCCCGACGACCTGGCTCCGCTGTTTGCCATGGAGCTAATCAAACAGGAAGTCTCAACAGACCGATGGATCGAGATTCCCGAAGAGGTAAACCAAATTCTAGCGCAATGGAGATGTACCCCATTATACCGTGCCCGCCGACTGGAGAAAGCCCTCGATACGCCGGCCAAAATTTACTACAAGTACGAAGGCGTTAGCCCAAGTGGTTCTCACAAACCCAACACCTCCATCCCTCAGGCGTATTACAACATGAAGGAGGGAGTGAAAAAGATTTCTACTGAAACCGGTGCCGGTCAGTGGGGCTCATCACTGGCCCTAGCTTGTCAGATCTTCGGACTCGAATGCCTGGTCTACATGGTGAAGGTGAGCTTTAACCAAAAGCCCTACCGTCGGGGCATGATGGAGACCTTTGGCGCAAACTGCATCGCCAGCCCTAGCGATACCACCGAATCTGGACGTGCGGTATTGGCTGACGATCCGGATTGTTCGGGCTCCCTCGGTATAGCTATCTCAGAAGCCGTGGAGGTGGCCGCCCAAAATGAAGATACCAAGTATTGCCTGGGTAGCGTTTTAAATCATGTGCTGCTTCACTAAACCGTTATTGGACTAGAAGCACAGAAACAAATGGACCTAGCGGGCGACTACCCGGATGTCATTGTCGGATGCACCGGCGGAGGCTCCAATTTTTCCGGTCTGGCATTTCAGTATATGGGAGACATGATTCGCGACGGAAAAGATATCCGAATCGTCGCTGTGGAACCAGCCGCCTGCCCTACCCTGACAAAGGGCCCACTCAAATATGATTTTGGTGACACTGGACACCTGACTCCACTGGTAAAAATGAACACTCTCGGTAGCACATTCGTACCGCGTGGCTTCCATAGTGGTGGGCTTCGCTACCACGGCATGGCACCCATGGTCAGTCACGCCATGAAACTGGGGCTCATTGAAGCAACGTCCTACAATCAACTCGAAACATTTTCTGCAGGCTTACAATTCGCTAAAGCTGAAGGAATCATCCCTGCACCAGAAGCCAACCACACAGTGGTCGGTGCCATCCGCGAAGCAGAGCGCTGCAAAGAAGAAGGCACTGAAAAGACGATCTTGTTTAACCTCTGTGGGCACGGCCATTTTGATATGCAGGCCTAAATCGACTTCAATGCAGGAAAATTGATCGACTACGAGTATCCAGACGAAGAAATCTCCATGGCTCTTGCGGGACTGCCGTCCTTCGGAAATCAGTAAGATGAGCAGGAGCTGCTTGAGCTGCGATTGAAACTCATAAAACGTTCGGGTCGCGAGCAAGCTTGCTCCTACAATAAAGCTTCTATCATTTAAAGGCAGGAGGTGGCTTGCTGCCGAATCTCGCGGCTTTCTTAGCCTTTAAATCACCGAATCCAATGGAAGTATCTGAGTAGAAAAATTAGAAATCTTTAAATGGTCCTCGAGGTTCGGCGTCGATCATCGTTTCCTGGTACCAGGCATCGAATTCAGCTTTTACCATAGCCAGGATCTCAGGTCGCTCCTTCGAAAGGTCGTGTTTTTCTCCGATATCCTTGGACAAATCAAAGAGGCCGCCACTCGTGCCTTCCATGTCGACCCACTTCCAGTTATTGACGCGAGCGCCCAGGCGATTCTGTCGTTTCCAAAACAGCATGGTGCGGGGGCTTTCAGTTTCACCTCGCAGAGTCGACCACCAGTCGAATCCATCGAGGATGACACCTTCGGGCCGTTGCGCTCCGGTAACCGAAGCCAGACTGGGAAAGAGTTCCATGCTGGACAGAAAAGCATCGTTCACGGCTCCCGCAGGAATCCCACCGGCAGGCCATCGGACGAGTGACAAAACACGAACCCCTCCGTCCCAGGTTTGTGATTTATTACCTCTCAGAGGATAATTATCAGCTCCCCCACTCCCACCGTTATCGGCGAAGAAAATGACAATGGTATTTTCGGCGAGTCCTTTTTCGTCCAGTTTGTCTAAGAGTTTGCCGATAGAGGCATCCATGCAAGTAGTCGCAGCGCGGTAGTCGCGGTAACGTTTCTGCTTTGAAGAGACCAAGGTCTTTTCACCGTATCGTTCCCCCATTGTGTAAAGTTCATCCACTTCTGGATACATGGCCTCGAACTCCGGTGGAGCCTGGACCGTACCACGGATCTTAGGGTCCAACGCTGAGGATCCATGAGGTGCGTTGAATGGCACATATAGAAAGAAAGGATCTTCACCACTTTGTTCATCCAGGAACCGCAGGGCTTCTCGCTCGAATAAATAGGTGGCGTAGACTCCACGATCTTCTTCGGTTCGCTCGTTGTTCCGATACATGCTATGAACACCATAGCGCTCGTGGGTGTAGTAATCGATCCCGGTGTTCACCAAGCCGAAAAAATCATCAAAGCCTTTGGCCAAAGGAAGGAATCGTTTACTGATCCCCAGGTCCCACTTTCCATAGATACCAGAAACGTAGCCTTGAGGTTTCAGAATGGCCGGAAGCAGTATTTCACGTGTATCCATCCCTCCTATACGCTCCCAGGTCACATTGTATTTATCCCAACTCGGATATTTGTATCCGTAGTCAGGTGCTTCATTACGAATCATGTCGTAGATGCCATTACGCTGTGGGTAGCGCCCGCTGAGAAAGGCACCGCGGGACGGTGTGCAGGCTGGCCAGGCCACATAAAAACTCGTTAGTCGCGTACCTTCCCTGGCCAGGCGGTCAAGACTGGGAGTAATGATCTCGGAGTTTATGAGACCGAGGTCGTTATAGCCCTGGTCATCGGATACGATCAAAAGGATATTGGGGCGCTCGGCCTGGGCCATGGATGGCAGAACTAAAAGAAAGGATAGGACTAGGAAGCGTGCTCTCAGGGGTATCATGGAAATAGCTTAGGTTCTTCACAGGAGCCTTATCAATCTTGAAACCAGAAATCCGTTGTCCTGCCTCCACCTTTAGGCTAAGTAAAAGTCACAAAGCTTATGATTCGAACGATCCTGATTTCCCTACTCGCCTGTTGTATGGGCTCCTTCATCACGGCAGAAACCATTAAACTATCCATTTGGGATCGAGGGGTAAAACTCACATCGCCCACAGTCGAAGATCTCTTTGCCTACTTGTGGTTCTATGAATGGAATATGTTTGAGGCGGTTCATGAAGGAGAACACACCACCGGTCTTGCGGATTGGAAGTGGGGTCTGGTATCGACCCAAAGCTACGCTCAAACCAGTGGGGACTAGTTCGACTTCAGTGTCACTGCTGTGGAGGATGGAGCGGAACTTCTCCTAAAGGTAACGAACACCACCGATCGTGACTGGCCGGATATTGCGTCTATAATCCCCTGCTTCAATCCTGGCTATGATGGCCCCAAGCGAACGGACGCCATTCCCAACCCGAACTTTTTGGACGATAGCCACGACCATACATACTTTTACGGCGAAGATGGATTGGACCTCCTGGCCGGCGATGCCCCACGTGAAATTCATTTTAACCAAGCCTTGTTGCCAGCGATTGAAAGCTGAGAGAAGCAAAGAGACGACGATCAGTTTGTCTGGCACCACAAATGGCCAATTTCTAAGCGAAATGCTCACCGAGGATTACTGGTACGCGAATCGGAAGACCGCTCTCAAACCATGGCCATCGTCTGGGAAGATTTCCTAACCGCTCAAGGCCACAATCCCTAAAAGTGCATGCACTTGTCCATTCGAGTGGGTCCTCTCGAGCCAGGCGAAACGAAAGCCATTCGAGGAAAGATGTATTTATTCGAGGGCACCAAGAAAGATTTATTGAAAAAACTAAAAAAGGATTTCCCAAAACTCTTCTAAGTCGTTTCTCTCCAGTTTGGATTCTTCCTTCATGATAAAACCATATCTCAAACATCCTAGAACGGCATTTTTGGTAACCGTTGCTTTTCTCATCTCTCATTATCTTCACTCAGCTCCTCGAGCCCGCGACCTGGGCATTCCTTTCGCAGGAGTTCCCGGAGAGCTTAATGCAATCACGGATGTTGCCGGTATCGAAGTGGGCTATGCCTCGGTAATTAAAGGAAACGGTAAGCTTGAGGTGGGAGAAGGGCCTGCCCGAACGGGGGTTACGGCTGTATTCCCAAGAGGTCGTGATCCAGACGATGCGGTTTTTGCGGGATCCTACGCGCTGAACGGCAATGGCGAAATGACTGGCTTGGCCTGGGTGGAGGAATCGGGTTATCTGGAAGGCCCAGTCATGATTACGAATACGCACTCCGTCGGCTCGGTTCATGAAGCGGTCCTCAAGTGGCAAGTAAAACAAGGAACCTACAACACCACCTGGTCGCTACCGGTTGTAGGCGAAACCTGGGATGGTTACTTGAATGACATCAATGGATTTCATGTGGGTTACGAACACGTGGCGGAGGCGATTGAGTCAGCACAAGGGGGTGTCATCCGTGAAGGCAATGTAGGCGGAGGAACGGGCATGGTCTGTTACGAATTTAAAGGAGGCACCGGGACCGCTTCGCGCATCATGAAGACCGGAGCGGGTACCTTTACGGTGGGTGTTTTAGTACAAGCTAATTTTGGAAGACGCCATCAGCTACTCATAGGAGGTATACCAATCGGACAAACACTCACCGATCATGCGCCCTACACGGATGGAAGAGATCTCTACGAGGAAACGGGCTCCATCATCGCTGTTGTGGCCACTGATGCACCCCTGCTGCCCGTGCAACTCAAGCGCATGGCCACCCGTGTGAGTCTGGGGGTGGCACGAACCGGTTCAACCTCCGGCAACGGATCCGGCGATATTTTCATAGCCTTTTCCACCGCCAATGCGGAAACGAAAAGCACCGAGGACGGTGTGGCTCTGGTCAGCGCACTTTCAAACGACCATATCAGTGGTCTCTTTTCAGCCGTGGCCTTGGCAACCGAAGAAGCCATCATCAATGCATTAGTTGCAGCTGAAACCATGACCGGGCGAGATGACCACACCGTAATGGCGTTGCCACATGAGGAGGTGCAAGAGCTTCTGAGAAAGCATGGGAGGTTGGTAGAGTAGCTGCTTCGCCAAAGGATTAGGCAAAGTGAATAGGTGTCGGGTGTCAGAATGAACGACCCTACAGAATGAAGGATGGGACTTCCTCCCGGTTTACTCTGAAGAGACGGGACGACTTTGAATAAAACACAGGCAAGATGCCTGTGCTACTCTACGAACTGATCGTCTACCAGTTCCTTGATCGCCTCTCCCAAGAGTTCGTATTGGGACAAGAAATTGTAGGCTTGGCAGGAAAACCGAACCAGACGCCTGGGAAACGCGGGCCATGCAAGAATAGGTACTTCAATTGAGCTACGCTTAATCAGCTCGTATTGCCAGTGATCCAAATACAAATAGTTCTCAATAGGTTTGGGAGCACGAGAGTCGAAGATAGGAATAGAAACAAGTGAACCTATCATGCTGTCCGGTGACGGCATCGGGGCATTGTAAGAATCGCAATAGATTCGGCGTGCTTTGAGAGCCAGTCGTCGATTGCGGTCCATTAAGGCCGGCCATCCACCAGGAACGATGTCATTGAGGTAATTAATGACAAAAGGAACACTCAGAGCGGAAGTTGGATCACGAGTCCCCATCCAAGCAAATTCGATCTGTAAACGGGAACGGTCGGTGCGGGGTGAATTGGCTCCATGACTGATGGATAATGGACGTATTTGCTGCTGTTTAACCTTACGAATATATAGTAATGCTGCACTCTTGGGTGCACATATCCATTTATGACAGTTTCCCGTATAGTAGGTCGCCCCCAACTCTTTTAAGTTGAGCGGAATCATTCCGGGTGCATGCGCACCATCAATCAAGGTTTCGATTCCCTTCTCCTCAAGCAGGTCAATGATTCGTTTAATCGGGAGCACAAGGCCCGTCTGACTGGTCACGTGATCGATAAGTAAAAGTCGCGTTTTTTCAGTTACGCAATTCATGACAGCTTCCACCACTTCATCTTCGGAAGCGATGGGAAACGGGATGTCTATGGTAATCACCTTGGCTCCACATTGGTCCGCCACGAAATGAATCGCATTCCGGCAGGCATTGTATTCGTGATTGGATACAAGAAGCTCATCGCCAGGTTCAAAGGGAATGGATCGCAGTATTGTATTCACACCAGAAGTCGCATTGGCCACGAAAACCAGGTCGTCAGAATCGCAACCCACAAACTCACTCACCGCAGACCTTGCTTCATCCAGGAGAGCTTCCATTTCGCGCTGGAAGAAATGGACGGGCTGTCGCTCCATGCGCTGTCTCAATTCCGATTGATAAGCCAATACTTCATGCGGACAGGCGCCGAATGATCCGTGGTTTAGAAAGACCAGATTCGGATCCAATGCAAAGAGTGCTGGATCGACCAACGGTTTTTCAATTAAAGGCTCCAAGGAGACGCTCATAAACGAATTAAGAGGTATAACTTAGCCCAGCCCCACAGCATTGATGGTCGGCATTTTGGGAATGGCATTCAGGAGTTTCTGGGTGTAGGGATCTTGTGGATTGGCGTAGATCTCATCGGCCGTGGCCTGCTCCACGATTTCCCCCTGACTCATGACCAGAACAAAGTCGCTGATGTGTTCGACGACTGCCAGGTCGTGAGCGATGAAGAGATAGGTAAGGTCGTATTCTTCCTGCACGTCCTGTAGCAGATTAATGATTTGCGCCTGAACGGATACATCCAAGGCACTGACCGCTTCGTCACAGATGATGAAGTCGGGTTCTACGGAAAGAGCGCGAGCAATTCCGATACGCTGTCGTTGCCCACCACTAAATTGGTGAGGGTAACGATTTCGGTGATCAGCCTGAAGGCCCACTTTGACCAATAGCTCTGCGATCTTATCGTCTTTTACGGAAGGACTCATATCCGGGAAATGAATGTCCAGCGGCTCGCTGATGATTCCGGATACCGTCATCCGAGGATTCAGTGAATTGTAGGGATCTTGAAAGATCATCTGAATCTTTTTCCGGTAAGGAAAGAATTCACTCTCACCCAGACTCATGATGGACTGCCCCTGATAGTGGATATCCCCAGCCGTAGGTACATTCAGCCGAACAATCGTTTTGCCGATAGTACTTTTGCCACTACCACTTTCGCCTACTAAACCCACGGTGGATCCCTTCTCAATTTTGAAGGACACGCCGTCTACGGCTTTAACAAACTGTTTCGTTTTCGAAAAAAATCCTTCCTGAATGGGGAAGTGAACTTTGAGATCTTTTACTTCGATGAGAGACATAGATTAACCGGCAAGCTTGCTATGGTCGATGGTTTCAAGTCGTTCGCGATTCCCGCCCAATTTTGGTATACAGGCAATCAGTGCGCGCGTGTAAGGATGTTGAGGATTGGAAAGCACCTGAGTCGTCTCTCCAGCTTCAACAATTTTCCCACGATACATAACGATCAGCTTGTCCGCAAAACCGTCGACGATACCAAAATTGTGAGTGATGAGAATAATGGACATATTGAGCTTCTCTTTCAGGTCCTGCATCAAATCCATGATTTGAGCCTGAATGGTCACGTCCAAAGCAGTCGTAGGTTCGTCAGCGACTAAGACCTTTGGGTGGCAACTGAGTCCCATCGCAATCATGACGCGCTGCTGCATTCCCCCACTCAATTGGTGTGGATAATCCTTATATCGCTTTTCGGGCATCCGAATCCCAACCAGGTCGAGGGCATTAATCACTTCAGCTTTCACATCCTTCACTTCGGGACGGTGCAGCTTGATGGCTTCTGCGATTTGATAGCCAACGGAAAAGAAGGGATTCAATGAAGTAGAAGGCTCCTGAAAAATATATGCGATTTCTTTTCCCCGGACGGACAACAGCTCCTTCTCTGGCAGCGATAGTATGTCCTTTCCTTCCAGCTGGATACTTCCACTGACCTGGCAGGCAGGTGGTCCCGGCAATAGTTTAGATAGTGAAAGCGCTGTAACTGATTTCCCACTACCACTCTCTCCTACTACCGCGAGGGTCTCTCCCGCATTTAAGGTGAAATCGACTCCTCTGACCGCTTCGTTTTGTCCTGAGCGAGACTCAAATACTATGCGCAGGTTCTTAACTTCTAGTAACGGATCAGTGGGCATACAATCAGGTCTAGGTCATCAAGGCAGGAAAAGAAAGAATTTTTCTATGCTTGGTCGAACAGAAGCTGTACATTTTTCCGCAGCTAGATGCTCTAGTAGGAATTATTGATCATGCGATCGAGGTCTCAGGTTTATCCAAATCTGATTCGCAGTAAAAAATAGAAATGATTCTACGTTTCCGTGAAATTGGCATCACGGATGCTAGAAGACACACAATAGAAGTTTGTAGTCATGTTGTGGTTGTTCGCCACACAAATGTGTTAGGTAGTAGTACATAAGTTAGAAATTAAGGGGGCTTGGCATCTGGGGTTTTGCCAGGCCCTTTTTTTAAAGACACTTCATCCTACCGCGAGGTCTACTTCTTTTCTTCTTCCTTTTCTGCAGTTACTCCCGTCAGCATTTCGATGAACTTCTTCATAGCAGGTGTAAGTACACGCCCCTTCCGGTGAATCACAGCTAAGGGCCTAGTGAAGTTACCGCCTTTTAGACCTACCCTGCGAATGGTTCCCTGCTTAATCTCTTGAAGTACCGTTGCCTGAGGCACAATGGCCACGCCGGCATCAATCTCAACAGCCCGTTTAACCGTCTCGATATTATCGAATTCCATGATCGGCTCCAAATCGAGCTGATGGTCGCGAAAAATGCTATCAGTAGCCTTTCTGGTAGGAATATCCTGATCGAAGCCGATCACTTTGCAGTCCCTCAAATCTTCAATTGCTACCTCAGCTTGCTTCGCCAATTCGTGCCCAGGGTGACAAATGAGAACGAGTTCGTCCTCTCGGAACGGGATCACCTCCAATTGACGCATCTGGTTTGGAAATGCAACGAGCCCTAAATCCACTGAATTATGAAGGATATCTTCGTAAACAAGGTTGGACCGTCGATACTCAACGCGCACGTTTACCGAAGGGTATTTTTGCAGGAAGTTTTTGATGTAAGGAGGCAGTTCGTGCAGACCAATCGAATAAATAGTCGAGATATGTATATTCCCACTGATGATCTTTTTCATCTCCTGCAACTCACTGATAAGCTTCTCATAGCGATGCAGGATCTCCTTAGCCGAGTCATAGAGCTTTTGCCCTTCACGAGTGAGCCTAAACTGCTTTTGGCTTCGATCGATGATCAGAATACTAAAGTGCTTTTCCATCGCCCGTAGCTGTTGACTCACCGCAGATTGGGTAATCGAATTCAGTTTTGCTGCTTTAGAGAAACTTTGGCTTTCTACAAGATCGGAAAAGATCTTCAGGTTTTCGATATGCATGATTTAAGCTATAACTGTTTCTAATTAATAAGCAAATCTTTTTAAAGTAATTCTTATGGATCATCTTAGCCATTCTTTAACCAAGAACCTGAGCACTCTAAACGAGCGTATCGAAGCTGCTTGCCGCCACTGCAATCGCCCCCGAGAAGCGGTGAAACTGATGGCTGTTACCAAACGATTTCCACTTGAGATAGCAGCCTCGGCGGTCCAAGCGGGTTTATCATTGTTAGGAGAAAATCGGATTCAGGAGGCGGCAGATAAGATTCAAAGGGCCACTTTCGATGCTCGTTGGGAACTCATCGGCCACTTACAATCTAACAAAGCTCAATTAGCCGTACAGCACTTCGACGCGATTCAAAGTGTCGATTCCGTCAAACTGGCACGGAGGCTCAATCGTTTTTCAGAGGAAATCGGCAAGGAGCTCCCGATTCTCCTGCAGGTCAATACCGGAGAAGATCCTGGCAAATTCGGCTTCAATACGGCTGAAACCGAGGGAGCCTTAGAGCAAATCCTCAATATGGGGGCTCTCAAGATAGAGGGCTTAATGACCATCGCTCCCCTTCCTGCCACCCTGGAAAGGGCAACAGCCGCATTCGAAAATCTACGGAAGCTTCGAGACCAACTCTCAGAGAAAACAGGCAAACCGCTACCGGAACTTTCGATGGGAATGTCTGGAGATCTGGAAGCCGCTATCGCAGCCGGGAGTACCTGCATTCGAGTCGGGTCAGCGTTATTTGGGCAAAGGCCGGTTTGACTTTTCCTCTACAAAGCGAATTGTGGAGACAGTTTTTAATCCTTTTACCCAACTTACACAGTGCCCATCCCAACGGATACTGCTGCCCGTTTAAAAGCAATTGCGGGCCTTTTAGATGACCCATCACCTTCGGTGCGGAATGCCTTAATTGATGAACTGGTTTCCCACGGAACGGCGGGCCGTGCATTTCTGAACGAACTCTGCAAAGGCAGTGATCTCGAGCTGAGAAAGCATGCCATCGCAGTTCTGGAGACTCTGGATAAGGATTCGCCCAATAATATGTTCAGCCGCTTCATCAAGTCGATGAATTACGAGCTGGAGTCCGGGTATTTTTTACTTAGTCGAACTGAAGATCCTGAGATTAAGATCACGGACTTTATGGAGCGATTGGACGAAATGACACTTCGTTGCCAGACACTATTTACCTCTCCCCTGGGCCCAAGAGATCGTTGCCGCATTCTCAACCGAGTCATTTTCCACGAGTATGGTTTTACAGGGAACCGATCAGATTTTGATAACCCAGATAACACCTTTATCCACACGCTTTTTGAAACGCGCAAGGGACTACCGATTAGCCTTTCCATCGTTTACCTGATGGTCGCTCGTCGTTTGGAACTAGAACTGGAACCCGTCGCCATACCGGGACGCTTTATGGTCGGTTGTTATCTGGAAGTGGAACCGTTCTTTATTGATGTATTTGAAAACGGAGTCTTCAGGTCACTCGAAGATCTATTACGCTTCTTAGATGTAAACGAATTGGAAGCAGACCTCGGGCATTTCGGGCCTTGTCCCGTGGGAACGGTCCTTTGCAGATGCTGCCGCAACCTGGCTCACCAGTATCGCTTGCTTTTCGAAGACGACAAAGCCGACCTGTATCAATCGTTTGTGACGGAGTTTGAAGCTCATTTTGAAAAACGATCTATCTAGCAGCAAACTCTACGCGATAGAAGACTTGGAAAGATGGCCCAAGAGCGGCACTTCCTTGGCAGTCCTTGGACATCCGGTAAAACATTCGCTGAGCCCTCCCATGCACAACGCAGCATTAGAAGAGCTCAGCAAAAGCAATCCGTCTTTCTCTGATTGGACCTACTATAAGTTTGATGTCTCACCCGATAATCTCGCATCAGCCATCAAGCAGTTCTATGAAAAAGGATTCCGTGGTCTGAATTTAACAGTGCCACACAAGATACTTGCAGCCCAATGGGTGAATATCGGCGAATCCGAAGTGGAACTCACCGAAGCCTGCAATACGCTGTTGTGGACCCCGGATGGATACACCGGTTATAACACCGATCTCTACGGCATGACCTCCGCCATTGAGAATGAATTCGAAATTCGGTTACAAGACAGGGACGTCATTCTGCTCGGTGCAGGAGGGGCCGCACGCGCGGCTGCCATCGCTTGTGCAAAAGCCGGAGTCCAATCACTCACCTTGGCCAATCGTACCATTGTGAGACTTGATAGCATTAAAGGCGTCCTCAATAAGTTAAGAAAACGCCCCACGGTAGATACCTGTAAACTGAGTGAACCCTTGCCAAACACTTCAGACAAACTCCTGATCATAAACGCTACTTCTTTGGGACTGAAGCCAGAAGACCCTACCCCTGCTGATCTAAGTAATTTGCCCGCTTCGACGTTGGTCTTCGATATGATTTACAATCCAGCCAGGACAGCTTTGTTAAAAGAAGCTGAATCTCTAGGAATGCAGGCAACAAATGGGCTGGGTATGCTTGCTTATCAAGGCGAAAGATCCCTTAGTATCTGGACTCAAAAAAACCCATCCGCCAAGACAATGTTCGACGCCGCCAGGGCCGGACTTAACCCAACTTAATCCATGCAGGAATACATTGACTCGATTGAATCTATAGCTCCCTGGTTCTTCCCCATCCTCAGCTTTGGTCTGGGCGCCTGCATCGGCAGTTTTTTAAACGTATGTATTTATCGGATACCCGAAGGACTTTCTATCGCCCACCCACCTTCAAGGTGTGGAGCTTGTGGCACTCCGATTCCATTTCATAGAAACGTCCCCATCTTGGCTTGGATAGTTCTAAGGGGAAAAGCTGCGTGCTGTGGTGCCCCTTTCAGCATTCGTTACCCAGCCATAGAATTTCTGACGGGGGTGCTGTTTCTAGCATCCTGGCTGTTACTACCAGCTCCAGCAGCTATCGCGGGTATGGTTTGGATCTCAATATTGGTTGCGACCACATTCATCGATCTGGACCATATGATCATTCCCAATCGTTTTTCTATCGGTGGCCTTATTATCGGGATCATTTTATCTGCCCTCGTACCAAGCATACACCATATCCAAACAGAACACGCCCTTCTAGCAGGTATCCAGGGGGCGTTTACTGCCATCCAAGGTGCACTGATAGGATCAGCGATCATTCTTTGGATAATGATCCTTGCGGAGCTGGTACTAAAAAAAGAAGCCTTAGGCTTTGGAGACGTAAAACTTATGGGAGCCATAGGTGCCTTTTGCGGTTGGCAAGGTGCCATCTTCGGTCTCTTTGGAGGAGCCGTTCTGGGCACTATCGCAATCATGATCATTCAGCTTATCAAGCTGGTAACTCCTAAGAAGAAAACGAGTGAGGATGACGAAGGCATGATTGGGAGAGAGATCCCGTTTGGACCGATGTTGGCCGCAGGAAGCCTTCTTTACTACCTCTACCTAGGACCCATGGTGGATGATTACTTTGGGCAATTCAGCTGGGTTTTGACTCAGTAGTATTTTCAGGTCCCGACGGACAGGAAACAACTTAAGCCATTTCCCCGAATAAGTTTCCAGTTCTAGAATCAATTGCCCGCTGCAGGTCGAAAAAAGTATCTTCATAAGATACCGCACCTGGTCACGAAAAGAAAATGCTAGGGACTCGATTCCTTCCAGGTAATATGGGCGCCATCACCACTCTCGCAATGTATGATGCGGGCAGGATGACCAAACCGCCGCTCATACTTACAGCTTACCGCATTCGCATCGGTTTCTGAAAAACCTGCCGAGGTCCAAGCCATAACAGCTCCCCCAAAACCACCACCTGTCAGACGAGCTCCGAAGACTTGATCGTAGCCTTCTAATAGAGATACCAAATAATCCAACTCTTCCGTGCTATTTCTAAAGAGGTCTCGTGAGCTAGCATGCGAATCAAATAAGAACCTGCCCGTGACATGTAGGTCTACTTCAGGCTCACCCAATAGCTTCACAACATCTTTTACTCGCTGATTTTCATTCAGCACATGATTTACCCGACGATACGGGTTACTCCCCAAGTGCTCCCCGAGTGAATCTAGTTCATTGAGCGGATAATCGACCAAACATTCGATATTAGGGTGTAAACTCTTGGCGACCTCGAAGCCTTCGCCGCACTCTGAAAAACGTTCGGAATAAAGTGAATCAATTAAACTGTGCTTCACATCGGTATTAAAGATCCAGAAGTGAGTATTCGGTGGAATGGGTACATTCTCAAAGGACTCATTCTTACAATCAATAAAGACCAAGTGATCTTTCTTTCCGAATCCTGAAACCCCTTGATCAAGAATCCCACAAGGAACACCCACGTAATGATTTTCTGCATACCTACATATTCTAACAATATCTTTTCGTGAGAATTCGTGAATAGATTCTTCAAGAACAGCATAGGCAGTGGCGAGTTCCAGCGCAGCACTACTACTCATTCCCGCTCCACTGGGGACATTGGATATGACTGCAAAATCAAATCCCTGCTCGAACTTGAGCCCATGCTCCTGAATTGCCCACACAACTCCCAAGGGATAACGCGACCAGCTGGATTCTTTAGGCCGCGTTTCAAGATTATCCAACGAATATTCAAAGGCCGTCTCTATACTGTGGCTCACTCCTTTTACCAATCGATCAGTACGTTTGCGCACGGCCAGAACAATCCCCTGTTCTACTGCAACCCCCAGTACATCGCCTCCGTTGTAATCGGTATGGTTACCTACAAACTCAATACGACCTGGAGCACGAGCAATCACAGTAGGCTCCTCTCCAAAGCTCGTTCTAAATAGTTCGCGGACCTGATCAATCATGCGGCCAGTATTAGGAGGCATGGAAGTTTTGAAATAAAAAAAACCCGTAACGATGAAATCGCCACGGGTTCTTATAGAAGTAATTAAAATCCAATTACAGGAGTCCTTTGAGACCTGCGCCTGGCTTGAACTTCACGCCTTTAGAGGCTTTAATTTTGATCTTTTCGCCAGTGGCTGGGTTTACACCAGAACGGGCATTGCGACGAGCTACGGAAAAAGTTCCGAAGCCAACGAGTTGAACAGCAACGGCGCTAGAAGCGTCGCCCTTCATTTTCACCTCTTTGCCAGCTGACTTGATGCCAGCTTTTACTGCGTCAAGAACTGCGTCGATAGCTCTTTCTGCTTGTGCTTTTGATGTGTCCCCGCCGAGGCTTTTTTGGACGTTGAGAATAAGTTCAGCTTTATTCATCCAGGCTTATATTTTTGGTATTTTGGCTTTTGATAATTAGGAACTTCTCAGAGCTGCAACAGGCAGCCTTTCAAAGCCCCAGGATTAAGGTATAAAGCAGATTAACGAAGGTGATTAATTTTCCACCGTCAACCCATAAATCACTCCAAAAACCTAATAAATAAAGGACTTCCGGGTGATTTGGAAGAAAGCGAAAATGAACTAGCCCTGCTGAGCCTCTACGAAGAGTTTTAAAAGATGCTGCATGGCCTCCACATCAGACCAACCTCGCTCCTCAGACAACTGAGCCGCTCGCTTGATCATTTGCTTGGCCATGACCTTCGATTGAGCTTCATTCGCCCCAGAACTTCTGAAGAAATCGATAAGTTGCTCCTCGGTTTTATCCATGATTGGCATCAGCGTGATAAACCTTCACGGAAGCATTTCCATCACCAAACTGAAGCGTAGATTGATCGGGCACAATATTGGCTACCAATGCCAACCCGAAAAAACGCTCTTCAAACTCAAAAGAAGTTTTGGCTACCCCTACTTTCTTCCCTTTATGATATAGAAAATCTCCAGACGGTATAGCATCCGCCGATTCAATTAATTGTACCAATCTTCTAACTTGTCCCATCGAGTGAAGTCGCGACATGACTTCCTGCCCTAAATAACAGCCTTTAGTGAAACTCACCCCTTCATTTTCCAATCGTCCTTCCTGTGGCAATTCATTTGGCCCTATGTCGTTAGGAACTCGCGGAATACGATGAAGAATCCTTTCTCCTTCCATCATCGATTCATCCAATTCGGAAACCGAACATCCCCGCTGAATCAAATCGATCAGTTTTTGCAAATTCTCCTTTGGCAAAACGATATCCGACGAAGGTCGTGAGCTTCTTCTTCCAGGGAGGCGAATCAGGTCCATTTCCGAGATTGAACCAGGATCTAATGCGTCAAGTTCCTCAATTGAGGATCCCAACAACGAAACTCCAGTTACATCGGATCCCAAATTCTCGAGCTCAACATCATCCGCTACGATAAATGTTTCCAACTTTTCAATCAGATCATCCGCTTTGGTGAAGTAGCTGAAAATATAAAAGCGCTCCTCACCGTCTCGGATAATCTGGCTGTCTCCATGAACTTTGCCTTTTTGATCCAGCCAGAGTCCATAGCAAGCAGCTCCTATCTCAAGTCCAGAAAGGTCATTACTGAACTGACTTTGCAAGAATTCGTGAGCGTCCTCTCCCTCGGCCAAAACCCAGGAAAACGGATGAAAAACGTGGTAACCATTGGTGGTCAATTCAGGTAACATTTAGCGTAAATAAAAAGTTAGAATAACAGTTGACATGTGTTGCTAATTTAGCAACCTTCATAAGAACAATCTCCTGAATAAGGAGACTTGGGGTAACTGATTAAGAAGAAGAACATGGCAGGTTGCTTAGGGGTAGGCAACCTGCCTTTTTTTGTACGCATATCTCGAATTTACCGAGAATCAGTTCTTGCAGATTTCACTCTTCATTATCCAAAGCCTTATATATTCGGCTTCTTGCAGGATTGTAGAATTTGTAAACATCCTTGGTCAGACACAATAATGAGTGCAGTAAACAGCCCATTGCTTCTGAAATTCACCTATTCTCATCCTAAAGGATACTCAAAAACCTCCTAAATTGCTGGCTTCTGAAAAATATTTCATTTTTTATAAATCCCTACTTGACTTTGTTGCTAAAAAAGCAATCTTCAAATTCACCATCTCCTGAATAAGGAGACTTGGGGTAACTGATTGAGAAGAAGAATATGGCAGGATGCTTAGGGGTAGGCATCCTGCCTTTTTTTATGCCTAAATGGCAGAGACGAGGTATTTAGGAATCCAATGCCAGTGGTTTGGAGGGACTTTATCTCAGCTAATTTCGGATTCCAGGTTCCCCGTTATGAGCTTAAGCTTAGCTCAAACCATCCTATGACCGCCCTACCCCGACGCCCCCTATATGATAACCGAAAAGGAACACCTGATCCGCGTTTTTTAGCTGGAACTCCTCGGGAATCAGGTATGTAACCTTCCTTTTATTTTTCCAGGAACGGCATCAGACCGAAGAATCCCATGAGCTCAGAATCGCTACCAGTTTCAAACCACACGCAAGTTACTGACGTTAACGTCCTTAGCACGATTTCACTTCCCAGCCCAGGGCAGTTACGTGATCGAGTGCCCAAGTCCGAAGATCAGGCACAATTTGTATCTAAATCACGGGAAGAAATAGAGCACATCATTTTTGGTGATGACTCACGACTCCTGGTGGTTGTCGGCCCCTGCTCTATCCACGATGTAGATGCCGGAATCGAATATGCGTCACGTTTGAAGAGCCTTGCTAATGAGCTCTCAGATCGTCTCTGCATTGTCATGCGCGCCTATTTTGAAAAACCAAGAACTTCTCTTGGTTGGAAGGGCCTGATCATGGATCCAGATTTAGATGGCTCGTGCGATCTTGAAAAGGGACTGGAAACGGCACGTTCGTTTCTTTCAAAGCTCATCGAGATGGAAGTTCCAACGGCCACAGAACTTCTCGATCCCATTACACCGCAGTATATCAGTGACTTGATCTCCTGGTCTGCCATCGGAGCCCGAACCACCGAGTCCCAAACTCACCGGCAAATGGCATCAGGTCTCTCCATGCCTTTAGGATTTAAAAACAGTATCGACGGGTCGATGACTGCTGCCATCAATGCCATTAAGGCAGCCAGTGGCGAACAAACCTTCTTAGGTATTAACCAAGATGGTATCTCGTCCGCAGTAACTACGCGCGGGAATAAGAACTGTCACCTGGTAGTACGCGGCGGAACAACTGGGCCAAACTATGAAGCTGAGTATATTTCCAAATATGAAGGTGACTTGCAGAAAGCGGGATTGAAAGAAGCCATCATGGTAGACGCGTCCCACGCCAACAGTGCGAAGAACCATGAGAATCAACCCAAAATCGTGGACTCGGTCATTGAACAAATTCAGCAGGGAAATCATTCAATCATAGGTCTAATGATCGAAAGTAACCTCAATGCTGGAAATCAAAAATTTCCTCAACCGAAAGAAGACCTTCAACACGGTGTATCCATAACAGATGCCTGTATCGATTGGGAAACCACTGTCGAATCTTTGGCGAAACTCCACGCGAGCTTGGCACCTCGTTTCAGTTAATTGGTCCGATTTCTTGCAATTAGCCAGAGATTCTTCAGCTTATAATTCTATAACCACTTCTATAAAACTATTACTATGAACTCACCCATTCGCGTTGCAGTTACTGGAGCGGCCGGACAAATCGGCTACTCCCTTCTTTTCAGAATCGCATCCGGATCCATGTTTGGTGCAGATCAGCCAGTTGCTCTAAACTTGGTTGAAATCCCTCAAGCTGAAAAAGCTCTCGAGGGAGTAATGATGGAGTTGAACGACTGCGCGTTCCCCCTTCTAAAAGACATCAAGCCAGCCTTGAGCCCAGAAAAAGGATTCGCCGGAGCAAACTGGTGCCTACTAGTAGGAAGTGTTCCTCGCGGCCCAGGTATGGAACGTGGTGATCTGTTAAATATCAACGGAGGCATCTTTACAGGCCAAGGACAAGCGATCCAAAATAATGCAGCTTCTGATGTACGCACTCTGGTTGTTGGTAATCCGTGTAATACAAATTGCCTCATTGCCATGAACAACGCCAAGGACGTGCCAACTAATCGCTGGTTTGCCATGACACGTCTAGACGAAAACCGCGCCAAAACTCAGCTCGCCCAAAAGGCGGGAGTCAATGTCACCGCCGTTTCAAATATGACTATCTGGGGCAACCACTCGGCGACGCAGTATCCGGATTTCTATAATGCCAAGATCAATGGTACCGGCGCAGCTGAGGTGATCGGCGATGAAGCCTGGCTACAAGATACCTTTATTCCAGTCGTCCAAAAACGGGGTGCAGCAATCATTGCAGCTCGTGGATCTTCTTCGGCAGCTTCTGCAGCAAATGCGGTAGTAGACACCGTTCGCTCTCTGACAACTCCAACCCCAGAAGGTGATTGGACCAGCGTATGCGTGGCCTCCGATGGAAGTTATGGCGTGGATGAAGGACTCATTGCTTCCTTCCCTGTTCGCACAGATGGAAATGAATGGGAAATCGTTCAGAACGTTCCGCTAAACGAGTTTGGTCAGTCCAAATTGGATGCGACCATCGATGAGCTTCGTACCGAGCGCGATATGGTCCGGGCGATGCTCTAATCGCTACCCGAGAGTCAGAACATCAGAGATCTACAAAATCATTGTAGATCGGGTAAGCATTAGGATTTTCTGGGAGTTCATCTCGCACCGCGAGGCCAACCGAACATCCAGCCTCAGATGCCGCGTCTAATTCTGGAACGCTGTCCGATAAGAAGAAGACCTCTTCACAACTTACATGGAGCGCTTCGGCAATTTTTCGGTAGCTTTCCGCCGCTTGTTTCGGACCTGTAGTCGTGTCGAAATAATTTTCGAGCTGACTAGTCAGGTCGCCGGCTACCGTATGGGCAAATAATAACTTCTGCGCAAGCACACTGCCTGAAGAGTAAATACAAACACGCTTAGCTGATTCATGCCACCGACGAATCGCGGGCTCTACATCGTCATAGAGCGTAGCCTTCAATTCACACGAAGCATAACCCGCTTTCCAGATAAGCCCTTGCAGCGACTTTAATCCGGTCGCCTTCCGATCCTGATCCATTAACCAAAGCGCATACCTTGCGGCGGCAGATGGACTCCGTTCCCAGGAAGGCACATTCTCTTCCTTCTCCTGAGCATGATCAGCTTCTAACAAATCAATCGAAGCGGATACAGATTCAAAGTTTTCGCTTATGAACCGTTCCATTTGCGCACGGGCAAACGGGAAAAGAGTCTTGTAGACAAAATCGATGGGAGTGGTCGTTCCTTCAATATCGAGCAAAACGACTTTAGCCTCAGCGGGTAAACTCACGTGGATTAATTCGATGAAATAAATGAAGGCCCCAAGCACACTTCGAGGAAAGTCGCTTCCTTACCACTTTCCGTGTAATTGGGTGTCCAGCCAGAAGGATCCTGAAACAAGCGAATCGCTTTAATCGTTCGATCCTGGCAGAGGTCGAACCAATGCAAAGTTCCCTTAGGCACCCGAATGTAATCTCCAGCACTCACCTCTAAAGCCACTACAGGCTTACCCTCGCCAGGATTGATATGGAACACTCCAGTGCCGTCGATGATGAAGCGAACTTCATCTTCATCGTGCCAATGCTCGCAACTGAATTTGGCAAGCATTGCATCAAGACCAGGGGTATCTGCCTGAACCGCAATAACGTCGGCGGTAACATACCCTCCTTCAGCTTTTGCACGCTCGATTTCGGTCGAGTAAGCATCCAAAATATCATCATTGGAGGGATTATCCGGAAGCTCGTGATCCGTTTTCCAGATACCATAGTCTATGTTAATCGACTTTAGTTGAGACCGAACTTCATCGAACTCGGAAACCACTGTATCGTCCTCAGGTATGCGTAACAAAGCCATGCCCAGACACTAGTAACGAAGAAATACGTGTAAAGTGCCTTCTTAATTCAGCTGACCGTATACTTCGAAGAGAAATTCAAAAATCTCTACATGGCGGCGAGCTTCAGCAACGCTAGCTCCCCAGGTATATAACCCATGTCCACGGAGTAAAAAGCCATGCATGTCCGGTTCCTTTTTCATGCGGGCACTTATCTTTCGTGCCAGAGCCGGAATATCTTGGGAATTTTCAAACATCGGAACCTTTTCCACATGCTCGTGCGATTTAACTCCCTCCAAGCCCTTGAGCATTTCGAATCCAGTCAACTCTAAGACAGGACCTGACTCGCGTGAGGAAATCACTGTATTCCAAATAGTATGTGTATGCAGAATACAAGACGCACCTGTCACTCGAGCGATCATGGCATGAAGCAGTGTCTCAGCTGAAGGCTTCGCTCGACTGTTCAACACCTTTCCCGAACGGTTGACGAGCAAGAGCTCATCAGGAGACACACTGTGTTTATCGACACCACTTTTAGTCACTAGCAACTGAAGCGGTTTCTCACTTACAACGACACTAAAGTTCCCACCCGTACCAGGTGCCCATCCTTTATTTGCGATAAAGGAGATGGCTTCACAAAGCGCTGTAGCATTGTCGTCTTCTGACAAATTGATTCCCATAAGTTCCAAAGACAGTCGTTCGAGAAATGAACTGTCAATGATTGATCCGACCTGCATCTTGGCATCCGCACTTTTTCAAGATTTTTCTTTATAAACCTACTGCGAGCTCTAAATTGGGCAGTTGATTATGGCCAGCCAACCACAGCCGAAACCCAAAGCCAGGGATGAGATCCTGCACCTGCTAAAAACGGCCGGTCCGCAAGACTCCAATTCCTTGGCTCAAAAATTGGGGATCTCGGCCATGGCAGTCAGGCAACACTTATATAGCTTCCAAAAGCGCGGCTGGGTTGATTTCAAAGAACAGTCTAAACCCATTGGACGTCCTGCCAAAATCTGGATGCTTACAGAAGTGGCTGAACAATTTTTCCCGGACAGACACAACGATTTGCTCCTCAATTTTATTGCCGGCATCGAGGAAACACTTGGCAAAGATAAATTAGACAAAGTTCTCGACCACCGAGCGAACCAACAAGTCAGAGACTATAAGGCGCAATTGGATTCCAAGGAAGATTTGAAATCTAAAGTCAAACAGCTGGCTCAGTTCCGCTCCTCCGAAGGTTATATGGCTGAGTTTAAGGAAACAGAAACTGGACAGTTTCTCTTAATTGAAAACCACTGCCCCATTTGCCGTGCCGCGCAAAACTGCACTGGGCTTTGCGATTCGGAACTCAAAGTATTTCAAAAGTCTCTTGGTGAAAGTTCCAAAGTAGAACGCATAGAACATCTACTCTCAGGGGAACGGCGCTGCGTTTACAAGATCGAGGCTTCTTAAAAGAATATTCGCTCGACGGTCCAATAAAGCCCCACCAGGCCTATGATGCAGGAGAGAGGAACCGTAAGCCTTGCTCGATACCATTCTTTCTTACGGAAGAGACCGATCAATACAAAGGCCGCAACGATCACAAATAGCTGACCCAACTCGACTCCTATGTTAAAAAATACGAGGGCGAATAGAAACTCATCCCGCGGGAGCCCAATTTCGCTCAACACGCCGGCGAAGCCTAAACCGTGAAGTAGACCAAACAAAAACACCAACACGGGTCGCCAAGGTCGAATCTTTGAGGTGAACACATTTTCCAATGCAACCAACGCAATCGACAAAGCGATCAATGGTTCAACCACACTCGAAGGTAAGGAAATCACTCCATAAATGGATAAGCCCAACGTCAAAGTATGTGCTAGCGTAAAGCACGTCACCTGCATGAGGAGAGGCCTGAATCTTGCAGCCAACAAAAACAATCCAATCACAAAAAGAATGTGATCCAATCCCTCCGGAATAATGTGGATGAATCCCACTTTCAAATAACGAAAGACAGATGACCTGCCTTCGTCTTCAAACGAAAAGCCAGCCCCCGCTCCCATAGATATGGGCTCACTGAATTCTCCTGTAATCACCCATTGAACCTCTGGTTTCAAAGTAGTTAAGACGACCTCTTCAATATCCATGGGGAACCGAAATTGGAGGAGCGTTTCTTCGGTCGATAGCTTACCGGTAGCGAAGACTTTCACATGTAATCCCTCCGCTTGCATCGTTTCAAAAGCTTGATCCGATAATTCCGAGGGATGAGGGAACCAAAGTTCGAAATTCTGAATTCTTTCTTCGTCTTCAAGAACTTGAATCTCTTTCCTAAACTGATTCTCGCAATTGATGAACACACGCTCCCAACCACTGAACCGTACGTCTTTAAACACACCTTCTGACTCTAATTCATTATAATAGGGACGAACATTTTCGGCCAACTCCGGATTGCTCTGAATGTACCTTGTCAGATTGACCTCAAGCTCGAGTATCCAAACCAAATCAGGGGTTATTGTAAGCACCGCCTGCCCCGTCTCTAGCTTATGGGCGGAGAGAAAGGTTGGCAGACTCCCAAGAAATAAAAACAAACTTAATTTAAATCGGCCCATCCGCCTAATTATTTTTCTGACCATCAGCATACCATATCCAAGTTAATGACTCATAATTTCAACTTCCCCACTACGATCTTCATTGCCGCCAAGCAACTCTCGCATATCTGAAAGGAAAGCATCCACATCATCCGTAGTTGTATCCCAGCTACACATGATGCGGCAACCACCAGCTGCAATGAATTTCACGAACTTCCAACCGCGATAAAGCATCCCAGCAATCAAACGATCATCAAGCTTGGCAAACACACTATTGGCTTCGACGGGATACAAGACCTCGACACCCATTTCTTCCATTCCGATCTTCAAACGCTGAGCCATTGCATTGGAGGTTTTCGCATTCTTGAGCCACACGTCCTCTTGTAGCATACCCAACCAAGGTGCTGACAAGTAACGCATTTTAGAACATAATTGGCCGGCTTGCTTTAATTGAAAATCAAACTCTTGAGACAGCTCGTTGTTGAATAGAATGATCACTTCACCTATGGACATCCCATTTTTGGTGCCACCAAAGCAAAGGACATCCACGCCTGCCTGGGCGATCATTTCCCTCGGACTGCAACTCAATGCCGCAACTGCATTGGCAAATCGAGCGCCATCCATATGAATGTTTAGCCCCAACTCACGAGCCGTGTCCTTAAGAGCTTTAAGTTCATTCAGCTTATATACGCTACCAACCTCTGTCGCTTGGGTTAAGCTCAAGGCCTTCGCTTTTGGGAAATGCAAATCGGTCCTCTTTTTAACAGCCTCCTCTACACCCACTGGGTTCAATTTCCCGAGTTCACCAGCAATAGGTAAAACCTTGGCCCCACCCGTGTAAAATTCAGGAGCAGCACACTCATCAGTCTCAACGTGAGATATTTGATGACACAAAATGCTATGGTACGAACGACAAATACTGGCGAGGGCAAGTGAGTTGGCAGCCGTACCATTGAAGGCAAAATAGACCTCGCATTCCGTTTCGAACATTTCCCTGAAAAGACCACATACCTTTTCGGTGTATTGATCCCTCCCATACGCATCTACGTGATGACTATTGGCTTCAGCCATGGCATGCCAGGCCTCCGGACAAATACCAGAATGATTGTCGCTCACAAAATTTCGCTGACGGTCAGCTTGCATCCACCTGTTAAAGGTTATGTGGACAAAAAAAACGAGCCGGAAAATCCGACTCGTTTAAATTTTAAAGTTTCCAGTAGCAATTAACGTCTACGACCGCCTCGCGGTTGAGGGGTGCGCTCTTTCATTTTGGCCTGGTAGAGCTTGAACTGATCCTTATCTAGGATTTTTTTCACCTCTTTAGCCACAGCAGACGTGGCTTTCATCCTGGTTTGCATCAGTTTCTGACGCTTATCGCGATCCCGACCTACCGATTGCATCTGCCCCAGAACTTTTATGAGTTCTATCTCAAATTTGGCCTGGGCTTTTACAAAGGCTTCTTGCTGATCTTCGCGAACCTGAGCAGCGTCGATCATCTGTACCACATTGGTGTTAATGAGTTTATTGAGGTGAGCCATGCGCTCTTCCTTTGTCATTTCCGACATATCACCAAGACCACCTGGGCGCTGCCCACCGCCTTGACCGCGTTGACCACGCTGATTTTCATTCTGTTCCTCCTTGTTCTCTTCGTCCTGCGCAGATAGCGGCAAGACTGAGAATCCGAAGGTTAGCGTTAATGCGAGAAAGAGGCGTAATAGTACTGATTTCATATGCGAGTGGGTTAACGAGAAGAAGATGTCCTAGTGGTAAACGGACCAACGAAGAATCCGGTTACAAATATCCTCAAACTTTAGATAACAATGCAACAATAGAGCCTTTTTTAACCAAAATCACAAAAATCCTGGACCATGCCCCTTCCAATCCTCATCTGACCTATCGATCAAGGATTGGTGCAAACGAAGCTTGGCTTTATGAATAGCAGGTTGAAGTTCAAGACCGTTAGCTAGGCCACCCGCAATAAGCGAGGCTAGCGCACACCCTGTTCCGCGTGCATTCTGAGTATCCACTTTGGGAGAAGTAAAATCTTGGGATTCATTCGCCCAAAACAGTCGATCTACACAGTCATTACCTAATCCATGCCCTCCCTTCACTAAAACAGCGTGACATCCGGTTTCCAACAAAGCAGCAACAGCCCCGGCTTCAGTTTCCTCGGTGCCTAATTCGCTCGAATCAGAGAATGCAACTAACTCTGGAAGATTTGGCGCCAGAAGAAATATTCTAGGTAGCAGTCGGTCTTTTAGAAGGCTAAAACCTTCCTGATCTAATAACGGGCGCCCACTTGTAGCACGCAGGACAGGATCTAAAACGACCTTCAAATCCCTGTATTGCTCCAACACATCCACCAGAACCTGCACGATTTCGGCGTTCCCAAGCATTCCGACTTTTAAAACAGAAACAGGATAAGCTTTTAAAAGGCCCAGAAGGTGCATCCTCACCAAGTCCACTGAAATCAGGTCTAGCGATTCAACTCCGCGGTCTGTCTGTAAACTCAGCGCCGTTATTACATTCAGTGGAAAGGCACCGGTGGACAATATCGCTCGATTATCGGCCTGAAGCCCTGCTCCACCAGAAGCATCTGATCCGGAAATCGTAATGACATATGGACGAGGCATAAAACTCTAGTTTCCGGCTTGAGCCCAGGCACCGATACCACCTTTTAGGCTTAAGATGGTTGAAGCATTGCAACGAGCCCTCAGTTGGCGCGTTGCCATCAAACTTCTCCCACCTGAGGCACAGTAAATAACCAACGGCTTATCCTCCTTCAGTCCATGTGATACTAAGTCGCTTCCCGGAGTAAGCAGTTCCCCCACAGGAATATGATGCGAGTCAATCTTGGCCATCGCACGCTCCCATCCTTCCCGAACATCCAACAATTGAAAGTCTCGGCCTTCCGACATCCAGGATTTGAGCTCCTGCACATCAATTTCTTCACGATCTTCGTTCACTGGCTCTAACTCGCAGCTAAATTCAATCTCCTTCAGCTCGGTGACATGAGCAGCCTCGGGCACTCGTTGGAACCGGACCGTTTGTTGCTTCATGGAAAGGACATCCAAAAGAAGAAGCGTTCCACTTAATGGCTCACCAACTCCTGTAAGCACCTTGATCGCTTCAGAAGCCTGGAGCGTCCCAATCAATCCCGGTAATACTCCAATGACTCCAATCTCAGAACAATTGGGCGCATCCTTGGGATCAGGAGGATCTGGAAATAAGCAACGGTAAGTTGGCCCACCCTGATAATTAAACACACTCACCTGTCCTTGGAAGGTATAGATAGCACCATAGATAAGCGGCTTGTCTGCAATCACACAGGCATCATTTACCAGGTAACGGGTAGTGAAATTGTCTGACCCATCTACGACCAAGTCGTAGTCAGAAAACAGAGCCAATGCATTCTCAGCGGTCAATCGCTCTGGAATTATGACCACCTCGATGCAGGAATTCATCGCGTGAAGGCGCTTTGCAGCCACTTCAGCCTTAGGCTTTCCGACATCTTCCTCTGTAAACAATATCTGTCGTTGCAAATTGGATACGTCTACCGTGTCAAAATCTATAATACCTAAAGTTCCAACTCCCGCTGCCGCAAGATACTGCAAAACAGGACACCCAAGTCCACCGGCACCAACGACCAACACCTTCGAATTCTTTAACTTCAACTGTGCCTCTTCCCCAAACTGTGGAAGACTCAAATGCCTCTGATAATGCTCAATTTCCTGAAGGGTTAGTTCGCTCATTGTATCAACCTCCTAAACATTAGAAACTCTAAGAGATTCGTAGCCATCATAAGAGGCATCCCAATCCTTCCAGACGGGCTCATAGTCATTTTGTCGAAGCATAGCAGCAACCTCAGCAGGACTCCGCTCATCCGAAATCTCAAACTGCTCCAGCGTCTGCGGGTCCACGGTATACCCGCCGGGGTTTGTTTTCGACCCGGCACTCATCGTCGTAATCCCTAAACGGATTGCATGATCACGGAAGGACTCTCTCTCGCGTGTCGACAGTGAAAGTTCTAATTCCTGACTTAACAATCGATAGGCACAAATCACTTGAACCAAATTGCGATCGCTCATTATGGACCGAGGCTGAAACTCACCTTCATGGGGTCGAATTCTGGGAAAGGAAATACTGTACCTGGATTTCCAATACTTCCGTTCCATATAAGAAAGATGAAGGGCAACAAAGAATGTGTCGGTTCGCCAATCTTCCAATCCATACAAGGCCCCTAGCCCAATCTTTTTTACTCCCGCCTTTCCAAGTCGATCGGGTGTACCCAAACGATAGTCAAAGTCACACTTCATGCCTTTCAGATGATAATCTGCGTAGGCCGAGCGATGATAAGTTTCCTGATACACCAAAACAGAACTAAGCCCATAGGGCACCAATGCTTCATAAGCATCCTGCTCCAGTGGCTGCACTTCCATCGAGATACTCGAAAAGAATTCACGAGCCAATTGAAACGCCCGTTGCAAATAGGGAACTCCTACTCGCTGATTCGCTTCGCCAGTCACCAATAAGATGTGATCAAAACCCATCGCTTTAATCGCGCGGTATTCTTCTAGAATTTCCGCTTCATTAAGGATCTTTCTCGGAATTCGGTTGGTCGCGCTAAATCCACAATACGTGCAAATGTTGCTGCATACATTCGACAAATACATGGGAGCATACAACTGCTGGACACGTCCAAAACGTTCCACCGTATGCTGATGACTACGCTGGGCCATTTCTTCCAGGAAAGGGGCAGCTGCCGGAGAGATAAGAGCCTTAAAGTCCTCCAACCCAAGGCGGCCTTTTTCTTTCCCTAATGCCAACTCCACATCCGCCTTCGTCTTATCCAAGATGCTCTCTGAGACATCATCCCAGCGATACTGATTAAACTGTTCTAAAAAGCTCATGTTCCTGGGTTCGGCAGCAAGCTACCTCCTACATTTGAAAGAATGGAATCGCCATATTCGATCCGCTACAGCCGCGATCCATACACTCGGTGACGCAAAAGTCGCGAACAAGTTTGCTCCTACAGATGCGGGTCGAAATTCAATTGTAGGAGCAAACTTGTTCGCGACCTCACCATCTCTAATCGGTCGGTTAAGTCTTAGTATATAGTTCCCCATTGCCCTAGTCCTTCGCACTCAAAAAAGCGGTTAACGGTGATGAAGCAACCGCTTCGGAAGACACTCTACCTTTACCTGCTTCATAGGCGAGGCGACCGGCTTCAACACCCAGCTTAAAAGCGGCACCCATAGCTGTGGGATCTTTGGCGGCGGCAATAGCTGTATTTACCAAAACTGCATCGGCGCCCATTTCCAAAGCTTCAGCCACATGGGAAGGCGATCCTAATCCCGCATCGATGACCACCGGCACTTCACATTGCTCAATAATGATCTCAATAAACCGTCGCGATTCCAGCCCTTGATTGGTACCGATAGGAGCACCTAGAGGCATGACTGCTGCGGCTCCCACATCTTCCAGCTGTTTACACAAGACAGGATCGGCATGAACGTATGGCAATACTGTGAATCCTCGTTTTACCAACTCACGTGTGGCATTGAGTGTCTCCACAGGGTCGGGCATCAAGTATTTCGGATCTGGATGAATTTCCAGTTTAAGCCAGTGGGTTCCTAACGCCTCTCGGGCCAGCTCAGCTGCAAATATCGCTTCCTTGGCATCACGCACACCCGACGTATTGGGCAGCAGTTGGTAACGATCTTGATCCAAATAATCCATGATCGCATCTTCCTCTCCCTGTACGCGCACTCGACGCATCGCCATGGTCACCAGTTCGGTGCCACTGGCAGCTAAGCTTTCCGCCATCGCTTGACCCGATGCATATTTTCCCGTTCCCAAAAACAGACGGGAATGAAAGGTTCGATTAGCAATAATGAGTGGTTCTGTCATGCGACATCCAAGGTTAAGATTCAGCCTTCATCCGGCCATTGCTCCAAATAGTTGTTTAAATTTTCAGCCACCGATCCTTCTCCGAATAAACCCGAAGAGACAGCAACACCCTCAGCATCCATGGAAGAGATCGTTGGCAAATCCTCTGGCAGCACCCCTCCAATTACCACTTTGGGCAGGTCGCCTAGAAATTGTAGTAATTCAGCAAACGCTTTCTTCTCCAATACTGGGGCAAGGTTCTTCTTGGTGCTGGTATGCCGGAAGGGTCCGACACCGACATAGTCCAAACTCTTACTGGCTAATGCTTCGCGAGCATCACCCAATGAGTTAACAGTTCCACCAATGACCAAGTCCGGGCCTGCAAGGTTACGCGCGGCTTTCCAATTAGTATCCGAGGTCCCGAGATGCACCCCACCCGCTCCTACCTTGAGAGCGACGTCCAAATAATCGTTAATGATCAACAAGGCTCCATGTTCTTCGCAGATGTTCAATGCCTCCAGAGCGACCTTTTCTACGTCACTTTCGGTGGCTTCCTTCATCCGCAGCTGGATCCACTTTGCTCCGGCCTCGCAGAGAGCGCTGACCTGATCGCAATGCGACATTTCTATCCCATCCAAAGTTATGCACTGGAGAAGAAACTGGCTCATGTATGCTCGATCAGGTTCAATGTCTCTTGGACTTGCAGGAAAGATGCTAACGGATAGCGAGAAGTCCAGATTGCTCCCAATAAGGCCACACCATCGAATCCCATTTCACCCACGTTGGAGATGTGTGCATCATCAACTCCTCCCAAAGCATACACCTTGGTGCGGTATGCATCTTTGCAATATTGTAAGGCAGCACTCAATTGAGAGTATTCCCATTGGGGGCCATAATTTTGTTTAGATATAGACTGAAAAACCGGGCTTAGGAACACGTAGTCCCAGCCACTCAAATCCTCATTCAGATCATCCAGGCAATGAATGGAGCGACTCATCATCTGCCCTGCTTCGCGTGAGCTTCGCCATTGCCCAGCTTTAGATAGTTGCACCGGATCGTCCTTAAAATGCCAGCCGCCCAACTTCATAGGATCAACGAGTGCATGGCACTGGTGAGGCACAACAAAGGGCCTCCACACGCGGGGAATCGCCTGCAAGTAATCAAAGACTTCCTGATCTGTCATGCCAGGCTTGCGAAGGTGATATCGCTTCATGCCAGCCTCAAAAAGCTTTATGACCCAATCCAGTTCATTGGGGTAATCAGCTTCCGGAGATATGACAATAGGATCCAACATTTAGCCGCCCTGCGTCGCTTGAATAATGGTCACCCGATCACTGTCGCTTAAAGCGCATTCAGACCAGGCAGTTCGAGTCACAACGCTCTCGTTGACCGCAACAGCAATGCCAGTTTTTTCAACCAACGCCATTGATTGCAACAGATCATGCAGGGAGGAAATATCCTCCAGCGATTGAATTTCATCGTTAACCGTAATGGTCATCGTAGTGCCCTCCTATGAATTGGAGATGTAAACCTCTCCTCCACTCTGCTTAAATTCTTCCGATTTCTCAGCCATTCCCTGAGCAAGCGCTTCGTCTTCGGAAACTCCCTGCTCTTCGGCGTACTTCCGAACATCTTCGGTAATTTTCATAGAACAGAAATTGGGGCCACACATGGAGCAAAAGTGCGATGACTTGGCACCTTCCTGCGGAAGCGTTTCGTCGTGAAACGAACGTGCCTTCTCAGGATCTAATGATAGATTAAACTGGTCTTCCCATCGGAACTCGAAGCGTGCTTTGGATAAGGCGTTGTCCCTGTATTGAGACGCCGGATGGCCCTTCGCCAAATCCGCGGCATGAGCAGCGATCTTGTAAGTAATCACACCTTCTCTGACGTCGTCTTTGTTCGGTAGACCGAGGTGCTCTTTCGGAGTTACATAACAAAGCATAGCTGTGCCATACCAACCAATCATGGCTGCCCCAATACCGCTTGTGATATGGTCATAACCTGGAGCCACATCGGTTGTCAGAGGCCCTAAAGTATAAAAGGGAGCCTCATCACACCACTCGAGCTGCTTCTCCATGTTTTCATGGATCATGTGGATCGGTACGTGCCCTGGTCCTTCATTCATTACCTGAACGCCATATTCCCAAGCCCGCCGTGTTAGATCACCTTGAGTTTTGAGCTCGGCGAACTGAGCCTCGTCATTGGCATCCGCAATGGAGCCAGGACGCAAGCCATCTCCGATAGAGAATGCCACATCGTAAGCAGCCATGATTTCGCAGATATCATCCCAGTGCGTATAGAGAAAATTCTCTTTGTGATGAGCCAGGCACCATTTGGCCATAATTGAACCACCCCGGCTAACGATGCCTGTCATACGTTTGGCCGTCATAGGAATGAATGGAAGCAACACACCAGCATGAATAGTGAAGTAATCGACACCTTGCTCAGCTTGCTCGATGAGGGTGTCAGCAAAGATTTCCCAAGTCAGGTCCTCTGCTTTTCCGTTTACTTTTTCGAGTGCTTGATAAATGGGTACGGTGCCCACTGGAACCGGACAGTTCCTCAAGATCCACTCACGTGTCTGATGAATATTTTTCCCAGTGGAAAGATCCATCAACGTGTCCCCACCCCACTTCACCGACCAACGCATTTTCTCCACTTCTTCCTCAATGGAGGAAGCCACTGCAGAGTTGCCAATGTTGGTATTAATTTTGACCAAGAAGTTGCGGCCAATGATCATTGGCTCTAACTCTAGGTGATTCACATTGGAAGGAATGATTGCACGTCCACGAGCTACTTCAGATCGTACGAACTCGGGGGTAATCTCCTCGGGAATCGAAGCGCCCCAAGGCTGCCCCGGATGCTGGATGTTCAAAGTGTTCCGTCCGGCGGACTCTGACATTTCCAGTCCTTCACGATAGGACTGCAACTTCATGTTCTCGCGAATGGCAATATACTCCATCTCAGGAGTGATGATGCCTTGTTTGGCATAGTAAAGCTGAGTTACGCCATGCCCAGGCTTTGCTTTGTAAACACGCGGGGAATCGCTCTCGAACTCGACAAACTGTCGTTTATCCTCCTTCAGTGCAGCAGAGGCTTTGTGCACATCCGAGAGGTAGCCATCGTCCTGAGGTTTTACCTTACGGCCTTCGTAGCTTTCTACATCGTCGCGCTCAAGTATCCAACCTTCACGAAGTTTTGGCAGGCCTTTGGTGCAATCGCCATGAAACTTATTATCTCCCCATGAACCGCTGGTGTCGTAGACTCGAATGGGATCGTTGCTTTGCAGTTCACCACTCGGCAATCGAGTATCCTGGAGGGCGATCTCTCGCATAGGAACCTGAACATCGGGGCGGCTACCTTGAACGTAAATACGTCTAGAATTTGGAAACAGACTGTGGTCGGTGGATTGGAGTTGATTGCTTTTTTCGGACATCGTAGATTGCGTGTTAGGACACGATCTCAACCCCCATTTAAAGTAATCCGGCTTAGAGCCTCTCTTCTGCACGGATTCCCTACGGCGGTCTTAATCGCATCAGGTTCAAAGGATTTAAAGGCCGTTCGCGCCTTTGTCTCAGCCCCCGCTGGAAGCTCTCCCATATGCTTTTCCACACCGTGATTTCAGCGTGTGAATCCTGCAATCAAAATCGATGTATGTTATACCCAAGTTGCTCACAAGTTACTCCCAACTACTATCTCTCGTTCAATTTCGATCTTTATCTTAGGCGCAGCCTCCCTCTTTATCCCTATTGTTATTGTGAATCCCTAAGACCATGAACCCAAAAGAAAACCATTTCGACGTTATTGTCCTTGGGGTAGGATCCATGGGCTCAGCTGCATGCTATCACTTGGCCAAGAGTGGAGCTAAAGTTGTTGGCGTAGAGCAGTTCGATGTTCCACATCGTCACGGATCCCATCATGGCAAGTCTCGGATGATTCGAAAGGCCTATAGCGAGCACCCCAATTACGTACCTTTGCTAGAACGCGCTTATGAGCTGTGGGAGGAACTTCAGGAGAAAGCTCAGGAACCTATTCTAAATAAAACAGGCGCGCTCTATCTCTGCGAATCAGATAACTCGGTAATAACAGGTTCAATGAAGTCCGCGAAAGAACATGGACTTCCCCACCGTCACCTAAATGGAGAAGCCATCAAATCCGACTATCCAGCCTTCCAAGTAAATGAAAGCTTTGAAGGTTTTTTCGAAACTGATGGCGGATACTTAAGACCGGAGGATGCGATCGTTGAGCATGCTTGGCAGGCTTCCGGTTTAGGCGCCATGATTCTGACGAATACACCCGCTCTCAATTGGAAGGCCACAAACGACGGTGTCGAAGTTCGCACCGCAGAAGGCACCCTTCACGCAGACCAACTCATTATTAGCACCGGTGCCTGGACGAATAAGATGCTAAAGAACCTTGGGGTAGAACTAACCGTTACTCGCCAAGTTCAAGCCTGGTTCGAACCTAAGATCGATCCCGAAGCATTCAGCCCCGACAACTTCCCTTGTTGGTTCATCGAAACGGACGCTCCTCACGGACATTATGGATTTCCCATCCTGCTTGGACAAAAAGGAGTCAAGATTGCCGAACACAGGCCCGGTGATACGGTTCCCCTAGAAGATATAAGCAGGGCCATTGCTAAACCCACGGACGTTGAACTCAAAGCACTTCAAAACACCTTAGCTCAATACATTCCTGATGCAGCCGGCCAACTTCTCAATTCTTGCACTTGCCTCTATACGAATAGCCCAGACCAACACTTCATTGTAGATAAAATCCCAGATAATGATAGAGTGACTATCGCAGCCGGCTTCAGCGGACATGGATACAAATTTAGCAGTGTCATGGGAGAAGTCCTTGCCAACTTAGCCACGAGCGGATCAACGCACCACCCGATTGGATTCTTGGGATTGGAGAGGTTTAGGTAGATCAATGACTCTCATATTTTGGATAGGAATTAGCGGAGTCATCCTCGCGCTACTATTGACCTTGATTGCAGGGATCGATGTCAGGAGCGACATTATGAGGCCGATTGGGATAATACTGATAAGCGGTATTCTGTCGATTCTGCCTAAGTTCTTTTTCCAGGGGATTCTGATGGATATCGTATCACTGATTATCTACCTGATGGCTGTGTATTACCTTCTAGGATTTTTTTATACTCTAGATCGAGATCATAAGAGAAAAGTGATGATCACTTTTTCTATTCTCAACATATTGTGGATCGCTTTTATTTACTCTCTGGCACTGTTCGTTGAGTAACCATTATTCGAACCGCGTTGTTTTGTTCCAACATTCGAAGTATTGGTTCTAAGCATACAAAAATGCAGAAAAACAGCCATACAGGTTGGCAATAGCTTAATCATTAACTTCCTCAATTCTCCTCTAAACAACTGAAAGACAAGGGAACACACCAGACTTTGGGATGGGGAAATGGCTAGGAGAAAAGAAAATCGCGCGCCTACTTTCCTCCTAATGGAATCCATTAAACTACACCCAGGCCAATCATTAAACCTTGTAACTTCGCTATTCTAAACGTTGGCTCAAAAACGGAATTAGAGGCTTGGCCTTTTCGCAATCAACTCGGCAAACCAGCATCGGATATCAGCCAAACCCGGTGTGTATTTGATTTTTCATTCAGACTGAAGGCGAGAATGCTTTAGACTCTAAGGAAAAGGTTAATCAGGTAATATGAGAAAAGCTGCAGTTATTGGTAACGCCGGAGGCGGAAAAACAGCGCTTTGCGAGACGCTACAACGTATCCACAATCTCCCTTACCATTCAATCGATCACATTCAATGGCGAGAAAACTGGACAAGGGTTCCTCGAGAGGAAGCGGTGGATACCATTACCGATATAATAGATGAAGATCAATGGATCATCGATGGCTGGGGGGCCATGGAAACCATTGAGGAACGCTTTAAACGCAGTGATACAATTGTATTAGTGGATCTCCCCCTCCACATCCATCTGTGGTGGGCTTTCAAAAGACAAATACTGGCTTGGATTCGTCCAGAGTTAGTTAAGATCCAAAAAAATTGTCCTCTTCGAGGCCAAACAATCAGCGTATTAAAAACGGTTTATCAGGTTAATGGGGACGCTCTCCCAAAACTCAGAAAACTCGTAAGCAAATACTCAGGTTCTACCCAGATCTATCACCTAAAAAGCAAAAGAGCGCTGAAGAAGTTTCTATTGGACCAGAAACTTAGCTGACTTACTAGTCAGTGGGAATAGATGGATTCCCATACGCTCTAAGTAATTTCTCCCAATCATTCTCGGTAAAACAGAACGCTTCATGTTTGCCTTTTAGCTTTTCGAGGGAGCGCTTCAACCGAGCGATCACCGCGGTTTTCCATCTGTCTCCTCCTTGAATCCGTCCGCGATCAAAATCAATCCAGTAGCAGGAAGAGTTAGTCAGTAGGATATTATTTGCGTTTAGGTCCGCATGAAATACCTGGCTCTCATGGAACTGCTTGATGGTCTCGCCCACAAGTTGCCACTCGTCGCTCGTAGCGGGCCTCTGCTTTAGGATTTCGGAAAACGACTCAGCTTCTTTAATTTCTTCGGTCACAATATCCGAGCGATAGCAAAGCCCGGTCCGCTTAATCTGCAAAGCAACGGGGCGAGGGGTCGGCAGTCCAAGCTCCGCCATCCGTTCTAACAGCTTCCACTCTCTGTACGACCGTGTCTTCGACAAACCAGTCCAAACGTATGCATCTTTAGACACATTTTGCATAAAACCTCCACGCCAATAGTGACGTAAAACCACCGACTGTTGTTCTAGATGGTAAAAATAGGTGGTTCCGCGTCCTTTCAACTCTCGGAATATCAACCCGGCTTTTTGAAGTGCCTCCGGATCAAACATGATATCCTTCAGCTCTTCACTCAAATCGGCATACCTCGGATGAAAGAAAACACTCTCAGTAGAATCAGCCATGACCTGGGTAGAAGACTATTGGAAAAAGCCCCGCTGTTTTTCAGAAATCGGCAGACCTATATTTTCCATTGCCAAGAGCATGTCTTCCCAAACCAAACGCTTGGTCTTCATCGTAGCGTAGCGCAACAAGTAGGACGGATGGTAGGTGACCAGTAGCGGTAAATCTTGGAATTCGAAAAACTGTCCCCGAATGGCTCCCATACGACGTGCTGGGTCAGGACCTAATAACCCATTCACCGCCGTCATTCCGAGCGCCACAATGATCTTTGGCTTTACCACCTCGATCTGCGCACGCAGGTATGGCAAACAGTAAGCCATTTCTTCAGGCGTAGGAGGACGATTCCCCACCGGGGTTGGCATCTCAGGTCGCCAGTTCATGATGTTCCCAATGTAGACCTGCTCACGACTGAGTCCCATCGCAGTAATGATTTTAGTAAGTAATGCCCCGGCCTTTCCGACAAACGGTTCTCCCTGCTTTTCTTCATCACCTCCGGGTGCTTCTCCGCAAAAAAAGATGTCTGCGTCGACACTACCAACTCCAAAAACAACTTGCGCACCGGGATTCAAATGCTCCTGACAAACAGGGTCATTCAACACTTGCTCCTTTAAAGCTTCCCATTGGGCTTGCTTATCTCCTTCGTGAAAATTCACTTCAGGCGGCGTGTCAGGTATGGCAGCAACGGGATTGCCATGTTGATTGAGGGCAGCTTTAGCCGTCGCTTTTTTAGCAGCCGTCTCCATCGGTCCTTTCTTGACCAAAGATTCTAATGACTCTCCCATCTGTGCCCGTTTTTTGGGTACCGCCTGTGTCGCAGATGATTCAGCGGTCGGGTTGCTTGGTGCTGCAGAAGCACTTCCAGTCCCCACGGATGCCCTTAACCCTGCCATCGTTGAGTCGCTCACATATATACCTTCAACACCTTCTTGTTTAAGGCGCTTTAGTTCGTTTACGACTGACTCGATCTTAGACCGCATTCCTTTTTCCCATCGTTAGTGACTCAACATACTTACCCAAAACATCAAATTCAAGATTCATGGGATCACCCACCTTCTTTTCTTTTAGGTTAGTAATATCCATCGTAGTCGGAATCAACCACACAGCAAGGCTCGTGGGATTCGCTTCAGCAACGGTCAGTGAAATACCATCCAGCGAGATAGAACCTTTCCAAACGACATATTTGGATTGTTCCTCAGGTATGGATACACGGAGGTAAAAATCATTTCCACGCTTTTCAATGACTTCGACATCACCGGTCGCATCAATGTGGCCCGTGACAAAGTGACCGCCCACTTTGCCATTAAAGGACAGACTTCGTTCCAAATTCACTAGGTTACCCTGAGCAAGGTTGGCCAGAGAGGTCAGACGTTTCGTCTCTTCAAGGACATCGAACTGAATCTCACCGGTTTCAGCGTTGAATTGAGTGACTGACAAACAGCAACCATTCACTGCTATGCTATCCCCATAAGCTATGCCTTCGAGGACCTTTTCGGCCTTTATCTTGAGTACATAGGCCTCCTCCTCCTGATCAAAACTCAGGATGGTACCAGTTTCTTCAACGATGCCCGTAAACATTTACTTCAATTGTGCCCGGATAAAAGAGGTTTCATTATTCCGCTCGACGAGCAATACGAACTCAGATTTTTCTTCGTCTTGCTCAACAAGATCAAGTAGACCAAGCACATCATCAAAAGAGGAAACCTCTTCCCCTTCGACTTGTTTAATCCAATCTCCCATTCGCAGACCAGCTGTTTCAACAGCGGAGCTTCGAGTCACAAAATTCACAATCGCCCCATTCATGTCTGACTTGGGCAGTCTTCGGCGGATACCATCCGTTAGGAGAAACTCACGAACCGTAAACCCGAGTTTCTGGAAGTAACGATAATCAGCCTCTCGGACCACTTTTGGACCATCACCAACAACCACATCGAATGACTTCCTTTCTTCTCCTCGAATCACCTCGGCAGTCATGGTCTCTCCAGGTGCTTTTTGGCGAATGAGTTTTTGGAAGTAAGGAGTTACCGAATAGTCAGGACGAAATCGAGGAAGGATCTCCCCGTCGACGGTGATCAGAATGTCATTGTTCTCCAAACCAGCACGACTCGATGGGCTATCGTCGAGTATCTCACTCAAAACAATGCCTGATTGGTTTTTGATCCCCAGGAATTCTGCCACATCAGGATCAATCGGCTGCATACCAGAAACTCCGATCCAGGGTCGTGGCCCTTCCACATTAGCGGGATCAATATCTTCCAAGTAGGCAAAGAAGTCATCACTACTGAGCGCAACCGATGTTTCTTCAGGATTGCTCAAAGTTACGGTGAGGGTTTCGCGCCCTACATTCATCGTGCGACGATAGGATTGCGGATCCGTTGCCCAAGCTACAAAGGCCCCTTCCACATTGAAAATGGGGCAACCGGGATTGGCGATGTCATCACGCATGATAACTTGGCGATCAGGCATCTTCTTCGTAAGAGCCACGCGAGCAGTCAGAACAAAAGGATCAAAACCCATATCCTTTCCGACGGCTCCAATACCGAATACCGGATCCCCCATACTAGCAATGCCTCGATCGAAAGCAGAGATGGGAGTAAATTCCTCAGGCAATCCATTTTCAAATGAAAGAATATGCCACCCGGATGGGTAGTCTGTTCCAAGATACTTTAAATCATACTCTTTGTCATTATGAGGTAGCGTATAACCGATAAAGCTTTTCATCTTATCCACAGGAACCCAAGTGGGAATCAGACTTTCAAGGACCACTATGGTGCCCTTCTCATCGACAACGAGCCCATAGGCGAACCCCTGCTGGCGATCAATTTCGCGCTCTACTACAAATTCAAGAGCCACGACAGATTTGGAACGCTCTAATACCAGCTCATGAAGATTTGCCGGATAGGGATCGGCATTTAGGCCCGAAACTCCCAACAGAGAAACAGCCAAGGTTAACAATAATCGTTTCATGGTTTTAAGATAAAGAGGGAGGTTCGATAATTTCGAGTCACTTCAACAAATAAGGGTTCCGAATCGTCCGTAAATTCCTCATGGCGTTGCTTAAGCTCATCCATGGTCCCCACCGGAGCGCGGTTGATTTTGGAAATGATGTCTCCTGAACGGATGCCAGCCTTGGCAGCGGGGAATGCGGTTTTGGATCCGAGAACGAGGAAACCATCATCGGACTCCAGTTTATTTTCCCGGGCATACGCACGGCTTACTTCACGCAGGCTGAGGCCCCATTTATCGAATGCCCACTCTTCCCCCACTCGGCTTTCGAGCTTTTCGGTGGTTACCTTCTTAGTAATGCTTTGTCCCTGTCGATTTAGGTCCAAAACGATCTCGGATCCAACAGAGTAGTTTGCAATCGTATTTTGAATGGGAGGAAGTTGCTCAGGAAAACGTCCGTCCACCAGATCTTCATCCAATGATAAAAGAATATCACCTGGCTGAATGCCTTGATTGGCTGCCGGCGATCCAGGATCTACGCTCTCAATAAGCACTCCTTGGTTGGCTTGCAGATTGTAGAAGTTTTCCAGGTCCTGCATCGGGCCGAGTGTAATCCCAGAGTAACTACGTACGATCTCCTCACTCTCCAACAAGCCAGAGAGAACAAACTGAGCGGTCTTGCCAGGAACAGCAAAACCCAGGTTGTTAGAGCCCAAATAGGCCCGTGTATTAATTCCGATGATTTTACCATCCTCACGAACGAGTGGCCCCCCACTGTTTCCTGGATTGATGGCCGCATCGGTTTGAAGCCAGGTATTGAAGTAGCCGGTCTCATATCCGCGAACCCCATCCGCACCTTCGAAGAATCGGTTAGTATTGGAAATGATACCACGACTCACGGTCCTGGTTAATCCGTTGGGAGTTCCTACTGCAAATACTGTTAGCCCGGGATAAACTTCATCGGAGTCACCAAACTCAGCGATGGTAAAACTCAGTCCTCGCTCCTCGAGTTCATCCAAGTCCAGCTTGAGCAGAGCCAGATCCGTCCAGTGGTCCCAGCCAATCAGCTCGGCACTCACACGCTCCAGATTAGACAACGTGATCCGAATCTCCTCGGCGAAGGTCGACACTACATGAGCGTTGGTGAGGATGTGGCCTTCCTCAGAGATAATCACACCTGAGCCCACGCCGCTCACATTCTGCTTGGATCCTCCACGATAGGTCACTTCTCGAACATCGATGCGAACGACCGCCTCCAGCAAACGCTTGAAACCCACCTCAGCGGATTCATCCGTACTGCTTACAGATTGGGTGGTTTCACAAGCCGTGAAAAACAGGGCAATAAATAGTATAACGGGTAGATAATAGATCCGTTTGGGAATCATAGTCTGGGTTATTGACTGGGAATCGGAAACTATCAAGCTAGATCCTTTTCTTTCCACGAGGACCGCCCAATTGGTCCATATTATCTGACTTTTTGATGAATTCCTTTGATTACAATCCAAGTAAAATAGAAGCGCGCTGGCAAAAGTTTTGGGCCAAAGACAAGACCTTCACGGCCGAAGACTTTTCGGAAAAGCCGAAATACTACATTTTGTCGATGTATCCGTACCCATCCGGGGACGGTCTTCACATCGGTCATGCGATCAATTACGCGGCACCTGATATTCTGGCCCGCTATAAGAAATCAAATGGCTTTAACACGCTGCAGCCGATGGGATGGGATGCCTTCGGACTGCCGACTGAACAATTTGCTATCAAAACCGGCACTCACCCACGGATCGTAACCGAGCAGCGCGTGGAGATTTTTCGCCCACAATTACAAAAGCTGGGATTTGCAATCGATTGGGGCCGCGAGATCAACACGACGGATCCGGGCTACATGAAGTGGACCCAGTGGATCTTCCTCCAGCTGTTCAAACGTGGATTGGCCTATGTATCTGAACAACCTGTGTGGTGGTGCCCGGAACTAGGAACCGTTTTGGCCAATGAAGAGGTTGTGGATGGCAAATCAGAACGCGGAAACTTTCCGGTCGAGCGTCGCAAACTCCGCCAATGGGTTTTGAAAATTACGGCTTATGCGGAGAAACTTCTGGAAGGCCACAAGAACCTGCAATGGCCGGATTCTTCGATCCGTCTGCAAAAGAACTGGATAGGACGTTCCACAGGAGCCGAAGTCGAATTCGCGATCGATGGTCACGATGACAAACTACGCATTTATACCACTCGTCCGGATACGCTGCACGGAGCCACTTATATGGTGTTATCTCCAGAACACCCACTCGTCGATCAACTGACTTCCGAAGACCGGAAATCCGCAGTTGAGCAATACAGAGTAAACTCAGCTAAAAAGAGTGACCTCGAACGGACAGACCTGGCCAAAGACAAAACGGGAGAATTTACAGGAAGCTATGCCATCAACCCGGTTAATGGAGCCAAGGTCCCCATATGGGTGGCAGACTATGTTTTGATGAGCTATGGCACCGGCGCCATCATGGCTGTTCCTGGCCACGATGAACGAGATTTCGAATTCGCGGAAGCGATGGATATTCCAATCCTCCAGGTGATTGAGGACGATGCGGCAAAAGCGAAAGGCGAGGAAACTATTCTTCCGTTCTGCGGCAAAGGAACGATGGTCAACTCCGGGGAATACACCGGCCAATCTTCCGACGAAGGAAAAGCAAAGATCATCGCAGACCTCGAAGGGAAGTCACTGGGTTCGGCGAGTGTTCAATACAAGCTGCGTGATTGGCTTTTCTCACGACAGCGCTACTGGGGAGAACCTTTTCCAGTAAGCTGGGTATCCAAAGAAGACTACGAAAAAGCGACCGCAGCTGAGAACAACCCATTTAGCGAATTTCTACCTGAAGAGCCTGTCACTTTTGAGGTGGACGGTGAAGTGAGTTACGCCCTGCCTGTTCCAGCAAACCAACTGCCACTTGAGCTTCCCGACGTGGAATCTTACGAACCCATTGGCACAGGAGAAAGCCCACTCGCCGGTGTGCCTGAATGGCTAGAAATTTGGTTGAATATTGAAACCAGCGAAACCCTGCCCCGCTCCAACGAAAAGCCAGCTGGCGATCAGTGGGTAACGGGTACCCGAGAGACCAATACGATGCCACAATGGGCTGGGTCATGTTGGTATTACCTTCGTTATTGCGACCCCAAAAACACCGACGCGGTCATCGATCCAAAACTGGCAGAGTACTGGGGTGTTCCAGATTTTTACATCGGCGGAGCCGAGCACGTGAACCTACACCTGCTTTACGCACGATTCTGGCACCAGGTGTTATTTGATGAAGGTGTGACTCCGAACCCCGAACCATTTCCATCCTTGATTCACCAGGGAATGATACTCGGTGAGATGGAGTTCACTTTGTTCCAGGACAATGAAGGAAACGCCGTTTCTTCAGACGCCGCCAAGGACCGAGAAGACCTAACACCGAAGGCCCTGGAGGAATCAGAAGTTGAGAAGGCAGGTGACAGCTGGGTGCTGAAGTTAGATCACTCAATCAAAGTGGATGCCCGTTCTCATAAAATGAGCAAAAGCCGGGGCAATGTGGTTAATCCCGATAAATTAATCAAGAGCTACGGCGCAGATGCCACCCGCTTGTTCTTAATGTTCCTGGGTCCGATTGAAGATATGAAGCCATGGAATACCCAGGGCATCGAAGGCGTATCACGATTCCTGAGACGCCTCTGGAAAGAAGTCGTCAACGAGGACGGCTCTCTAAATGCAAAACTTACCGACGGCCCAGAGACGAATAAGGCGCTGGATAAGTTACTCCACGAATCGATCAAGAAGGTAACAGACGACATTGATCGCCTCAGTTTCAACACCGTGGTTTCTCAATTGATGATTCTCCTTAATCAACTCGTTAAAGAATCTTCCTACTCTAAGCAAACCGTTAAGAACTTCCTTCAACTGCTTAACCCGCTTGCTCCTCACATTTCCGAGGAACTTTGGAATCGTCTGGGAGGGAGTGGTTCAATCAGTGATGCCTCTTGGCCCGTATTCGATGAATCCAAACTTGTTTCCGACGAGGTAAAAATCGTCCTTCAAGTAAACGGCAAGCACCGGGGTGAAATCATGGTGTCAGCCGACATATCCAAAGAGGATGTCGAAGCCCTCGGGTTGAGTCAGGAACGTGTGCAAAACAGTATTGAAGGGAAAACGGTTAGAAAAGTCATCTACGTTCCCGGACGAATCCTAAACGTTGTAGCGAACTAAACTTATGCTAACACAAGAAGGTTGTAACAAACGCCGAGAAAGACTCTGGGCTTCCCTACCCGACTCGGTCGAATGGGTGCTCATATCCAATCCTCGGCATGTTAAGTATTTCTCCAACATCTGGGTTAATCCAGTCAGCTTCTCAGCCAGTCAAACCGTATGGCTGCATTTGGAACGCTCCGGAAAAGCTACTGCACTCGCCGACAATTTCACACTCAAGTCTTTGAGTGGTGAAGCCTATGTAGACGAAACCGTATCAGAAATCTGGTACGATGGGGAAAACTCGGTGGAAAACCGAGACTCCAAACAGGCGATCGCCCTGAAGAAACATTTTGGAACCTTGGATCTAAGAAACGGGGCCGTGGAAGAAGACTCGCTTGCCATAACCGCCCTGGAAACCATTGAAGGAAAACCAGAGCTGAACATCAAACTGGGCGATGTCATCAAATTTCTTCGACGCAAGAAAGAGGCAGACGAAGTCGAGCATCTGATGACCTGCATGCAAGCGTGCGAAGCCGGCCACCTGGCAGCACTTGAGTATGTTCGCCCGAGAGTAACGGATATGGATGTCTATCGAGCGGTTCATGCCGCTGTCCTAGAAGAAGCTGGACGACCTTGCGTGGTGTACGGTGATTTCCGAGCTAACAATGCCGAACTACCCAAAGCAGGTGGTCTACCCATCGGGTACACTCTGCAGGAAGGTGACTTATACATTCTAGACTACTCAGTGATCCTGGACGGTTACCGAAGTGACTTTACCAACACTATTGCAGTAGGAGAACCCTCTGCAGATCAGCAAGCGCTCATGAATGCTTGCCTCGCAAGTCTGGAAGCTGGTGAGGAAGCTTTGAAAACTGACATCTCCTGCAAAACCATTTTCGATCTCTGCTCTGATACCATGGTAGCGAAAGGTTTCGAACCTCTACCAAGTCATGCCGGACACGGACTCGGGCTAGAACACCCTGAACCCCCTGCCATTGTGGCAAACAGCACAGATACTTTGCTCTTAGGAGATGTCGTAACCCTAGAACCAGGAAACTACATCCCAGGCATCGGTGGCGTACGCATCGAGCGAAACTACCTTATTACAGAATCAGGATCCGAAAATTTAAGCCATCATAAGATCGCACTCCGCTAGGCGATAAATAGGAATCGGCAGCAAGCTGCTCTCCTACATCAAACGATCGACGAAAACTGTAGGAAGGTAGCTTGCTGCCGATTTAGTAAATTTAACCGAGGAATGGTTGATTTCGACTTCAATACCATCGATAGAATTTATCTGGGCAAGTTTCAGAAAATTGATCTGAATAAACGACCAGAACACCTAGTTAACCCAAAGAATAAACACTTTTTCGAACGCGGTGGGTATTCCAAGCTCGATAATCTCGACTTCGCCAAGACCGCCCGCTCGTTCGGTATCGATGCGATTGAATACGTGAATCAGATGTTCAAAACCAAAGCCAAAGACCAGGCCTACTTGAAAGAGATGATTAAGCGGGCTGACGGCGAAGGCGTAAAAAGCCTACTCGTCATGGTAGATGGCGAAGGACTGCTCGGTGATCCCGATAACGCCAAGCGCAATCAAACCGTTGAAAATCATCTCAAATGGCTGGATGCGGCCAAAACCCTGGGGTGTCACTCCATCCGCGTGAACGCAGGAAGCAAGGGCAGTTATAAAGAACAACAGAAACTCGCGGCCAATGGTTTGCACAAACTCAGTGAGGCTGGAGGAAAGCGTGGAATTAACGTCATCGTAGAAAATCACGGAGGCCTTTCTTCCAACGGAAAATGGCTAAGCGGAGTCATGGAGATGGTCGACCACGACCGCTGTGGAACTTTGCCCGATTTTGGAAACTTTACCATCAATCGCCAAACCGGCGAACACTACGATATCTACCAAGGTATGGAAGACCTAATGCCTCACGCCAAGGCGGTAAGCGCCAAGGCAAACGATTGGGCAAAAGATCCTAATCCAAATGTATCCCGCGGTAAACACGGAGAACACGAAGTGGTCATCGATTTCAAACGCTGCCTCGAGATCGTATTGAAGTATGGCTATCACGGCTACATTGGCATCGAGTACGAAGGCAGCTATCAGACACCCATGCAAGGTGTCGCCATGACCAAAGCGGTTATGGATCGATTACTTGTGGAGCTGGCATAAGCCAGTTTCCATCCAGAACCCTCAACTCAACTCCCCATGACACTCGCATTCCTTCAAGGCCTCGGGCCGATGGAAATCCTCATTGTATTGTTTCTTTTCGGTTTCATTCCTTTATGGATAAGTGCACTCATTAGTGTAGCTAGGAGAACAGATTTACCATCCAATTTAAAAATACTGTGGATCGTTTTTCTGATAATCTTTTCGTTCGCTACTCCTATCGTTTATTGGATTGTCCGATTGGCTAATCGTAAGAAGGGAATTCCAGACATTAAGACCTTCGAGCAGAATTAAGTTTTGAAGGGGGAGAGGAGATCACTACGGTGCTCTTCATGTCTATTCCTCCAATCGTAAATTTAGATGATGTCCGAGAATCTGAAAATTTCTGGGGCGAGAACCAGAAGTACAAACGCCTTCGACGACATGTATCGGTAGCCTTGGGTTCTGGGAAAGAAGGTAATCCCATTCATCCCTTTGATGTAGAAATGACGAGGATTCTGCCTCGGCATCACAATTGTCCTCAACACGCCCATCCGCATATGGATGAATTTTTCATTGTCGTGGAAGGCGAAGGCATTATGTGTCGAGGCGACGAAGAATTCCCCATCAAAAAAGGTGACTGCTTTTACCAGCCGAAAGGCACCTATCATCGCCTGTTTAACACCAGCGAAACGGACCACCTGGTGTTCTTCGTCATTGCCAACGAAGTGGAAGATCCGGGTGTCGATATTTTGAGATACTGAGAAGCGGAATAGTCGGAGACGATTGCGTCCTCGCAATGCCGCCACATATCTATAAATCAGCTTTCTGCGTCCGGTTCTTTGGCCAAGCAAACGTCACAGACGCCTTCCCCTTCTTTATAACGGAAGGTCCGTTCAGGATTGGTTTTGTCGGTAGCCCCACAGCTCGCACAGGTGTGAAATGCTTCTGCAGCAGCAGCCTGAGTGTCTTTTTGGTGATCAATTCTACGCTTTCGATAATAGAGAGTTCGGTAGAGATCCCGACCAAAAAAAAGCATGTAATTTCCAAGAGATGCGAATATGACTAAGCGCACAGACCAAGGGCCGTTCAGGAAATTAATCAAAGGAATTCCCAAACTGATCAGGGCAATCCATTTTACTTTCACCGGAAGGAGAAAATAAAGCCTGAACTCAAAATTTGGGTACAAGGTTGCGAACGCGAGTAGCACCGATAATTCAATATAAAAATTGGTATACCAATTGAATGGACTGACAAATGAGATGAGAATGGTGAACAACAACCCCATCCAAATAAAAAGATTGTATCTAAAGGCGCCCCACTGAGCGATGAGTCCCTGGGAGGTAAACCAAAAGACATACCAGCCCAAAAGCAAAAAGATCGGACCCCATCCTAACTCGGGAACAAATAGAAAGGTAAATAACCTCCACACCTCCCCCTGAAGCACTTTGTAAGGTATGAGAAGTAGGGTCTCAGCAGGATAAACCTTACTATAAACTAATAGCCAGACCGCGATCTGACCAAAAATGATAATAATGGGGAGATTACTTAGAGTTAAGCCACCCAGTCGTTTTTCCAACTTATCGATCCAGTCCATTCAGTAGTAAATAAAGAGACCTAAACAAAGGAGCGGTTCCTTACCTGTCCAGATTTAAGCGATGTGGAACTTAGACCCCTCCCATCTTAGATTTTTCTGGGCACCTTATTGAGGCACTGTAGTCCTATTCACTATGTGAATAGAAGGACTAGCAAGTTGCTGGGAAAAAACAGGAAAACTATTCTATTTTGCACGAATGTGCTCGAAGATTCGTCTGCATGCCTCAGGAGATTTGCCTGAGGATTACTTTGATATGCTTGGCGATGGTTTTGACGGCCGAACTTGCAGGTACCTTTGGGTCGAATACGATTTTGTTAAGAAGGAAGTGCTGTCCGGGAAGTCAAATCGAGAGGTACTTGAGTGGTATTTTGAAAAGGGACGTCGACTGACCGATGAGGAGATTCTGATCTACAATAGTTTTATGAGCAAGCGGGGCTGGCGTGACGATGAGACGGAGGAATTTATACCGGCGCTCATGGAGTCATACGGAGTAAATCCAGATCCAAGGTTGTTGACGGATTTCGACATCATCGAAATGGATGAGGGGCGCTACCATCCTGAGCAATGGCGCGAAGCCTGGTCTTAGATTTCGGCTTTGAACGGATGGGGTTGGGAGGATTTGGAAATAAAGAAAAACTCCGAAGCCCAAATGCCTGCTCTAGCCAATAGATAGTCGGCCAAACCCATCCTCGGGAAAATTTGTCGAGTATTCCTTCATCGTGGCAGCAGTCACGCACCGAAGTGCGCTCCCTCACCACTCAGTCGTCAAGCTCAACAACTTTATCCCGTCAAATCCGAAATCTTATCGTGGGCGTTCGGGAAGTCGCAGGTGTGCGCTATACAAATTGATTGGTATAGTGAGACTATGATCGTCTCAAACAACTTCAATAGACCTAGTTCAACCCCAGAACCTTACGGCCTTCGTCACTGATCATATGGGGGGTCCAGACAGGGTCCCATACGATATCTACCTGGGCAGAACGGACGGATGGAAGGCTTTCAATTTTTTGCTGGGCATCGGCGGCGATGCTCGGACCCATACCACATCCTTGTGCAGTGAGGGTCATTTTAACAAATACGTCGTGCACGCCTGCTGCTACTTCGCCACCTCTCAAATCGTAAATGAGTCCCAGATCGACAATATTGACTGGAATCTCAGGGTCGAAGCAGGTCTTTAGTGATTCCCATACCTGGTCTTCAGAGAACTCGCCAGGAACTACCGTTGTTTCTTTTTCCTCTTCCGCGAATGCTGCCTGCCCCTCCTCACCTAAGGCATCCAGATCAGCTGAACCGATCCGATACAGTCCACCATTGGCCTGCACAGTAACAGTGCCGCCTAGTGCCTGTGTAACTTGGACTTCTAAGCCTTCTTTAAGAGATAACACGTCTCCAGCTGGAATAAGTGTGGCCTTGGTATCGCGAGTGAGTGTAAAGGTCTGCGCCATGATTTACCCACCCTTTTCATGGGGGAGGAAAGCGCAAGAGAAATGGCACTGGGATGAGCCCTCTACTTCAAAAACTGAAAATTGATCTCTGGCAGTAGATAGATCCCACGGGGATCATTGAAGGACTTGAGCAAATCTAACTCCCTCTGAAAGGTCCGCAGCAGACGCGTGGCAGGATCCACTGACACATCCAACTCCTGGCCTTCCAGGAGAGCTTGAAGCATTTCGTCGAGATTGTTTCCACGGGGATGATCAACCACTTTGTATTCCGACAGTCCGGCTAACTCCGCAGCATGCTCGATGGCATCATCGAGTCCGCCAATTTCATCTACCAGCCCTTTGTCCAAGGCATCTTTCCCCAGCCAGGTACGGCCCTGAGCCACGGTGTCTAGATACTCGACATCCATGTTACGAGAATCGGCAATCTTTTCGAGAAATTGATCATAATACCATGAGGTCGACTCTTCGAGTTGCTCAATTTCAACCTCGGTTTGTGGACGGGTGGTGGTCCAACTACCGGCATAGTCATGGGTGCCGGCATAGTCCCAAGTGATACCAAGGTTATTGGCAATCTCCTGAACATTAAAAATCAATCCATAAACACCGATAGAACCGGTAATGGTATTTTCCTGCGCAAATATACGGTTTGTATAAGTGGATACCCAATAACCACCACTGGCTGCCACATATCCCATTGAGGCTACCACAGGTTTATTTTCTTTAAGCAGGCGAATTTCACGCTGAATTATTTCAGATGCCTGGGCTCCTCCACCTGGAGAATTCACGCGGAGAACTACCGCTTTTACGTCGTCGTCGAGACGTATGCTTCTGAGTCGACGGGCAATCCGATCTCCCCCCGCTTGGGCCGAATCCCCTTCTCCACCAACGATAACCCCTTCGACATAAACAACAGCAATTTCGTCGTTCGCGTCTCGGTCACCATGAATGGGTTTCGCTTCAATGTAGGAAGCAATATCGACCTGACTGAAAGTGCGTTCATCGGAGTCGTCTCCAGCTAAACGTTTTAATTCGTCCAAAATCTCATCAAAATATACCAGCTCGTCAACGAGACCTGCTGCTTTGGCAGATTCAGCATCAAACGATCGATTCGCACCGACGAGCTCATCCAAGGTTTCAGGATTTATGCCACGTGATTCTGCAACATCACTCGCCATGGAATCCCACAGACCTTCGATCAATACCATGGTCTGTTCCCGATTGGCTTCACTCATATGATCTTGAACATACGGCTCAATCCCGGCTTTAAACGTACCCACACGAACCGGTTGAGCCCCGATACCCCATTTCTCAAAGGCGTTCGCATAAAACATCATCTCAATACCCAAGCCATTGAAGTGCATTTCGCCGAAAGGATTCATGGACACTTTGTTGGCACATGAGAGAACGTAATAATCGCGCTGCATGGCATTTACAACGTAGGCATGAATCGGTTTCCCGGTAGTTTTAAAGTCTTCGAGTGCTTCGCGCAGCTCTTTGACCGCTGCGTAGCCAGAGCCATAATTGACCGATTGTAGATTTCCGGTCAGGTAGATACCCTTGATCGCATTATCCGTTTTGGCATACTTGATGGCATTGAGCAGGTTCCTTAAACCCAGTTGTGGAACTGCACTTCCTGCGATAGCATCCTGTAACGCCTGATCAAAGGTAACCGAAGGGGGCTTATCGTTGATGCTCATCGAGAGATCCACGACCAGCACCGCTTCGTCCGGAATGTCAGCTACCGGCTGCTGAAAGCTAAGCCCCACGATCAGGAGCAATAAGAACCCTCCAAATCCGAGAATGAAAAGAGCGAGCAGCGTTCCGAGGAAACTGCTAAAGGTGTTTTGAATAAATCGCCACATATAGGATAGATGAGATAACGGTTTAGCTTTGGAGTTCCATACACCAAACTCAATTTATTATTTGATCAGGGACTCCTGGAACACAACTGATTTTATTGAGGCTAAGTTTCGGTATAGCGTGTCCCGGGGAACAAGAGGAAACCTACAAATCCATTGAATTAACACAAATATTACCTGTCTACGGGGCCTCATTTGATTTCAGATGTGCGATCACGATTGGTTGAAAGAAAATGTGATCGGCCATTACACCTTCGATCAGCCACGACCGATTGAGGAGAGGCTCATGTTTACAGAATATGCCACACCCCATTCGTGATTGAGAACAATTCCTTCGACGATGTGTCTCTACATTCGGTCGACCATCGGAACCAGCAGAACAAACAGCTAATAACCCTGCGGGAAATCCGCTTTTTGGACTCTGGAATTAGATCATCATAGCCTTGTAATTCCGCGTAAAACCTGAAATCCTCTATCGAAATCCCACAACCTTAACCTAATTCTTCGTAACCGTTTAGCGTAACCTTCGTCAGCGTCACGACCTGTCATTTTAACCCAAGTTACCAATGAATAAAAACACCATCATCCTTGTTATCGCTGTCATTTTTGCTCTGGCAGGCTGGATATTATTTTTGCAAAAACCTTCGGGTTCTAACTCCGAAGCCGGTGAGGCTGTCGTTGAGAACAGCTCCGCTGCTTCCGACATGGCTAATACAGCAGAATCAGAAAAGACAGCTGCTGAACTCGCAGCCCTGGAAGCTGAAAAAGCAGAAGCCATCCGCATGGCCGAGCTACAAATCCAACAAGCCAAGGATGAGCAAAAGCGGAAGATTGCCGAGGTCACGGCTCGTCTGGAAGCTGAAGAAGCCGCCCGTGCGGAAGCCGAACGCCTGGCGGCTGAAACCAAATCCCGTCTGGATGCGTTAGCGGCATCCTTGGAAGCTGCAGAAAAGCGTCAGGCTGAAATTTCAGCACAAAGCCAATCCGCCTCAGCAACACGCGATAAAGAGCTAGCCGCTGCGGAAGCCGCAGTAAGAAAAGCGAAAGAAGAGGCGGATGCGCTCAAGCGTCAGCAGGAAGAGCTCGAGAGAAAACGTAGAGAAGCAATCGCTCAGCAGGAACGCGTTGAAGCGGAACTCCGTGCCGAGCTGGATAAGTATAAAGAAATCGAGGAGTGGGATTACAGCTATGCTGTTCGTGGCGACCAATACAAACGCCAAGCTCATGCGATCATTAAGGCCAAACTGAAAGCAAATCCAAATAATTAGATTGGTTATCAATTTCTAACAAAAGGGCTTCCCATCAGGGAGGCCCTTTTGCATTCATAATGTATTGATCTGGAACCAGCTTGCAATTGAACCCCACCTAACCTGCTCCCAACCATGACTCTGGAAGAACTCAAATCCAATGTAAGAACTGTCGTCGACTGGCCAGAACCCGGCGTACGATTTCGCGACGTAACTCCGCTTTTTGAAACACCTGAATGCTTCAGCACTATTGTGGATGCCTTTTGCGACCATTACCAAGCTTTAGGCGTAGATCGAATTGCAGGAGTGGATGCTCGAGGATTCGTCATTGGCGGAGCCGTAGCCAACAAAATGAACCTCCCTTTTATCCTGGTTCGGAAAAAAGGAAAACTTCCTTTCGAAACCGTCACCGAAAATTACTCTCTTGAATACGGCAAAGCGACCATCGAGGTACACACCGACTCAGCAACCAAAGGCGAACGCATTGCCATAGTAGATGACCTCATTGCCACTGGGGGAACACTCCTGGCTGCAAGTAACTTGTTTAGGCGTCTCAATGCAACCGTAGTGGAAGTCAGCGCGGTGATCGACTTACCAGAACTTGGTGGATCCAAATTGCTCGCGGAATCCGGATTGAAAGTAATGAGCCTCATTGAGTTTTCAGAAACAGAGTAACAGCCTTTTCTTTGACTGACACGGCCCATCAAGCTGCCAACTATTCATTACTAGCGAGCTCCTACTCATTCTGGGAGTACTTACTGCTGGGAAGGCAACTGCAGCGATGCCGCCAGACGAATATCGGCGAGTTTGCATCAGCAAGTAAGGCCTTACTTCTTGGGGACGGAAATGGACGCTTCTCAACACACCTGCTAACGCAATTTCCAGAGATTCAAATTACGTCCATTGACTCCAGTAGCTCAATGCTCAAGCAGGCCAAGAAGCGGAGAGGAAATGCCAGAACTAAAGAAGACCGCATTCACAACATTCAGCAAAATATCTTAGAGTGCTCTGTTAATCACGCGAGCTTTGATGTCGTGGTTGCACAATTCTTCTTCGATGGTTTCGAGCAAGCACAGCTTGAACTCATTGCGGAGAAAATAAGCGGAGGCCTAAAACCCAACGGGAAGCTCCTCGTTTCAGAGTTTCACATTCCAACGGATACTCGGATTGGAAATTGGAGAGCACGAGTCACTCTCAGACTACTATACTCAATATTTGGTCTGCTGACTGGTTTGAAACCCCGAAGACTAGCAGACTATCAAACTGTCTTATCCAATTCGGGATTTAAAATGGAAAAATCTGTGTTCCTGTCACAGAAAACGCTGGTCTCTCAAGTCTTTAGAAAAACAAGCCCTATCCACTAACGGGATATATCACTCTGACATAGCACATTGAACTGATTTGATTGCAGTACATTGGCAGCCATATCCAGGTCCTCAAGATGCATGACCACCGCAGATCGGTCAGCTGGACGAGAAATGAACGGATAAAGATAGTGAACGTTGATCTCCGCAGCTAGAATACTAGAGAGCATCGCGGGCACCTCTTCCGCTGAGATTAGCTCAACTGCCAAAACGACTGTCTGGGTAAAGGAATAACCTTCGAGAAAGAGCACGGAGCTAGCCTGATCAGGATCATCCACAACAATACGGACGATGCTACTATCGGTTGTATCCAAGACCGTCATCGCCATGAGGTGAATTGAATTCTTTGCCAGCAAGCGGGTAAACTCGCTGAGCCTACCTACCTTGTTTTCAAGAAAAACAGAGAATTGAACGACCGGATCATCACCGAGACCTTCCATCACATTGTCAGACATAAGAGAACATCGTCAGTCCATTCTTAGAAAATCGCAAAGCCAAATTGCGGGATCTGCAGAAATATAGACCTAAGATCAGACATCTTGCGTTCGCTACTTGAAACTTTGTTCTTTCCAACACATGTTCTACCCTCATTTTGCTAAAAACTCCGGAAAGCTCCGTGAATACCTATACTATAGAAAGTCTCCAAGCACGCTTGGCCGCACCCATGGCCAATTTGACCGCCTTCCTGAATGGTCAGGTAGAGGACTTTGAGCCACAGATACGTTTCCTGGTCGATTACTGCCTTAAAAACAGTGGTAAGCGCATTCGACCTTCGCTGGTCTTTCTCTCTGGCGATGGAGAAGATCCAAAAGTGCTAGAAAAGTTAGTTCAGGTATCGGCCGTTGTGGAGATGGTCCATATTGCCACCTTGGTTCACGATGATATTCTGGACGGCGCAGACAAACGCCGAGGACAACCTACGATAAGCTCCAAATACGGACAGCACACAGCGGTGCTGCTAGGGGATGCCTTATTTTCGCACGCCCTCCACATGGCCTCCCAATTCGAAACCGTGGAAGTCTGTCGCTTTGTATCCAGATCCACACGACGAGTTTGCTCAGGAGAGATCCTTCAAACGTTTCGACGTGGCGACTGGAAGCTCGAGCTCGACGAATATTTGGAGATGCTTGATATGAAAACGGGAGAGCTTTTCTCAATCTCTACCTATTTGGGAGGATTACTGTCTGGTTATTCCAAAGCACATTGCGATACCTTAAGAAAGTTTGGATCAGAACTGGGTATCGCTTACCAAGCCTATGATGATCTAACCGATTTCATAGGGGACGAATCAAAGATTGGGAAAACGCTAGGCACTGATTTAGTAACCGGCAAAGCCACCTTGCCCTTGATTCAGCTTTTCCAAATAAGAAACCAAAGCCTTACCGATCAACTGACGGAAGCATTGAGCACAGGGAATGGAACTGAAGTAAGAAGAATTCTTGAATCAAACGGCATCTATGAGGCAGGCATCACCTTTGTTTCGGACCTTTGGAATAAAGCCGTGAACACCCTGGACGAACTGCCAGACACCCTTCCTGCCAAACAAAATTTGACCACGATCAGTCAGTTGCTTCGAGAAAAGCTCGATGAGCTGGAACAATCCCATTTGCCAGCGTAAACGACTCAGCCAATAAGCTGGGCAAGCTCCTCATCGGAACAGTTCATTCGCTTCTTAATTTCCACGGCCATATCCTCCACTAAAGGAGCGGTGAAACTACGTTTAAATTCCGGAGCGTCGAAGTGCACACGGTGCGCATGTAGAGCCTGCCGATAAAACCCAAGGATTCCAGCCATACCTGACGTATAACCCTGCTCAATAAATTCCAGGTAGAGCCGGTCATCCGGACCATAGATCTTATCCCCTACAATAGGATACCCCAGATGCTGCGCGTGAATCCGGATCTGGTGCTTCCTCCCCGTTTTAGGAACAACTCTCACTAATGTGTGACCATTGCGTACGAGCAGCGGCTCAAACCGGGTCTCGGCACGCTTTGAAGTCCGAGACTTCCTCACAGCCTGCTTAATGTAGACTTCAGATTCCAAATCCTTGGCCAAATGATTGTTCACATCGATGGGCTCTTCCAGCTCCCCTTCAAGCAAGGCTAAATACTCCTTGGTTACTTGCAGATTCTGAAAAGCCATCTGTGAGTGCCGAGCACGAAGCTTGTCCTTCGCCAGCAAGCAAATGCCACTGGTTTCCCGATCCAGGCGATGAACCAAATGGACAAGCTCCTGCTGTAAATATTCGCGGCTAGCTCCAATCAAACTGGACCAAGGCCCTTGCTTAGAGGGATGACAGACAATCAACCCGGGTTTGTTGATTGCCAGGATGCCCTCATCTTCCTCAACAATCCACGAAGGGAATTTATTTGGGTCAATAAGTTCTGGCTTATCACCGGAACCATCTGAAGCAGGTTTAGTCATAGATTAAGGACAGCAATTGGATCAAAAAAACTTAAAAGCAGAAGAAGCAGACCTTCAAAAGTTCGAGAAAGGTTGCAAATTCAGAACAACACGTCTAACGTTTAAAATTCAGAAATGACTTATTATTTCAGCCCGTCTTCCCATTTTCATCGTCCCCTTCCTCTCATGCCAAGCTGTGTCGTTTCTATACCAAACAGCATTGGGATGTCTCACTTTTCGCTAACCTCCAAATAAAAGGAAATAACTATGCCAAATCCTGACGTTATCATCACTGGTCGCCATATCAATCTCACTGATTCCCTGAAACACATCGTGCACGAAAAGGCCGAAAAGCTTTTTAATCACGATGATCAAATCATTCGATTTCGGGTCGAGCTCGAGTACAACCAGAACGTCACCAACCTCAAAGAATACATCGCCAAAGGTCACATCGAGATGCGCGGACCCGGCTTAAATGTTAACGCGGAAACCGAAGACCTCTACAAATCGGTCGATGAAATGGTCAATAAGCTGGACCGTATGCTTCGTCGCAAACACCGGCTCAGCAAGGTCAAACGCAAGGATACCCACAGTGTGGAAATCCCGGCCGATATACCCAAGGTCGCAAGCGCTTGAGGCTAAATAACCCTTAACTTTTAAAACCCCGGTGAAAGCCGGGGTTTTTTGTTTACTAGGAACGCCGAGTCCTGGCTCCGCTCTGCTAGAAATAGGCGAGTGTTAAAGAGGAAGAGAAGGAGTTATTCCTAAAGCTCAATCCGAGTCTAGATGACTGTCGACTCATGAAACGTTTCTACGACATGAAAGAATCTGAAATGCAAAAGGGAGGGACAAACTATTGGCTATCGAAACTGTCCGATCTCTTGACCAGATGGACAATGATGAAAGGCAGAGCCATCAAAAGGATTGAGCAATGCAAGGCAAGTGGAGGGAGCGGCCCCGCGGCAATTCAGCAATCAACCAAGGCAGAAACCGCCCATCAAATTAGCCTGCAAGTCAAACAACTCGAGGATCTGATGCTTGAACATAAAGAAAGGTTCTTCTTCAACATGCAGTGGGATCCCCCGGAAAAAGCAGCCGAATATAGATCGATGAAGGAGAAACTCGAAATCCATAAGAGAAGGCTTGCGGGCATATAGGTAGGGGGCATTCAAAAGCTAGGGAAGCAAGCCGCTAAGACCGCGCCGTAACAAAAGAACTTTTTTCGCGGAAATAGCCGTTTCCCAAAAATCCAACTTACCAAAAATATTATGAAAGGAAGACCGCCCACACCCAGTTCGGTTAGAAACCTAACCGGAATCGCCAAGCGTAAGAAAGACACGCCCGCCAAGAAAAAGCCGAAGACAAGTTCTCTTAGCACGTTGCCGAAACCGCCGAAGACGCTTGAGAAGCCCGGCGCGGAATTCTGGAAGACGATCGGCAAGGCGTGCCTCAACATCGGAGCCCTAACCGAAACCGACTTGACCGCACTTGAATTGATGTGCCGTTGTTGGGATCGATTAGAAAACGCATGCGAGCAATTAGGAAACAAGCTCTTGGAGTCCGGCCAGTTCGGAGACAAGAAGCACGTTTTGCTTTTGATTGTTCAGCAAGAGGAGGATCGGATTTCCAAGTATCTTGTTCAATTCGGCTGCACCCCCGTTGCACGCGAACGAATAACGAGCGAAGGACTGGGAGCGGATGATCCGTTCGGGGAATTCTTCGACTCATAAGAAACCATTTTGGACCCAATAACTAAATACGCCGAAGGCATCGCCGAGGAAAAGATCCTCGCGTGCAAGTATCATCGGCAAGCTTGCGAGCGACACCTTCGCGACCTTTCGCGGAGCAAGTTCGTTTGGGACACCGACGCGGGGGATCGGGTGATCAACTTCATCGAGAAGCTCCGACATCACAAGGGGAGACAGTTCGCCGGGAAGCCTTTCGTCTTGGAACCTTGGCAAACCTTCTTAATTGGCAGCGTCTTCGGTTGGCAAAAGAAAACAGGTGGCAGGCGTTACAAAGAATCCTATACCGAGATTCCCAGGAAGAACGGAAAGACCGCCGTGGGCGCAGGCGTCGGAATCTTCGGCCTGACTGCCGACCAAGAACCGGGCGCGGAAATCTACTCCATCGCTTCCAAACGAGACCAAGCCGCTATTTGTTGGGACGCTTCCAAGCGAATGATCGAGGTGACGCCCGGATTGAAAGAGCGCATCAAGACCGGCAAGGCGTCGGTCTGGTATAATCCACTCGGCAATAAGTTTGTCCCGTTGTCGAAAGACACAAAGAAGATGGATGGACTCAATCCGCACATCGTGATCGGAGACGAGACTCACGCCTGGGAGGATCGAATGCTTTACGACCAGATTGACGATGCGTTTGGCTCAAGAGAGCAGCATAGTGGTTAAGCGCTGATTGGTACATCCCATTTCCTCTAGTATTTATATCTTTGTATTCTTCATTCGCTTCAAGTTTCTCTCTGAGAAGCTTGAATTCCAAGAATGACCTTACTGAATAAAGGTTAGATTTAGCAATTCTGCTTAAAGTTGATTTAATAGCATCTCTGCTATACTTCTTTCTACTGGATTCACTATCGACTTCTCCTAGTAGCCATTTCTCAAACTGATACTGCAAATCCTTGTTTTCATACAATTTTGCCAATGATTCGGATCTTAAGACAATGGGATCTCGAAGTTCATCATCAACGGGTTTCTTCAATCTAAACCCAGCATAGAGCTCAAGTAATCTGACTACGCTTTTCGTTTGATTCTCTAAGTTTGCAGAAACAGAATTTGGATGAAGCTTCCCTAATATTTTTTTGAAAACCGCCCGATACTTTCTCTCCTCGTAAGTCCAATCTGATTCCAACAGTGCATCAAATTGGTCTCCATTCCTCCAAATTTACTTAAGGTATTCCTCAAGATCATTTATCAGTAAAACAAACCGCTTATTATTACTGTTTTGGAAATAAACTGAACTTTCCGTAGTAGAAAAATTTCCACTCTTATCTGCGGATTCAATATACCTTTTTAAACCCTTCACAGCCTAGGTAATACCGCTTTAGCCACTTCACTTACCAGAGGAACTGGAACTGCATTTCCGAATTGCTTATAAGCAGCGACCTTAGACCGGTGGTATTCAAATTCTTCGGGAAACCCTTGTAATCTTGCACATTCTCTCTGGGTGAGCATTCGTGGAATCCGATCAGGGTGGTTCTCCTGAGGAATTAGGCACTCTTTGCCATCTTTATAATATCGAGCAACAAGAGTTGTTGATGGTTTACTCAAATCTTTCGGATAAGCAGTGAACCCTGCACCTCGGTCCACGTTGCGTTTACTTCGACGAATGTGGCCGTCCCACATTTTTTTGCTGAGAGTGTACTTCGAATCGTAATGAAGGTCTTCAAGAATCGTTCCTAATGCCAATGGTTCTCCTTGAAGCGTCGGCATTTCCCAATTTGCTGGTGGTTTTTCCCTGAATGCAACAATGATGCAACGAACACGACTTTGAGGAACAAGGACATTTGTGTTATAAACAGAACTAAAAAAGTGGTAACCCAAATCATTCTCAATTCTATCTTTAATGGTAGCAAATGTATGGCCACCATCATGCCTTAATAAGTTACCAACATTCTCGAGCAGCAGAATTTTAGGCTTATGGATCTTAGCCATAGAGATGACATCAAAGAACAGCTGTCCTTGCGTCTCGCATGAGAAACCATGCTCTTGCCCCAAAGAGGATCTTGCGGAAACACCAGCTCTGCTAAACGGCTGGCATGGAAAGCCTCCAGCAAGAATATCAACTGGGTTTTCAATAAGTTTTTTTTCACTAAGCTTAGTAATATCTCCAAATGGCACTTCACCATAATTCTGAAAATAAGTCTCCTTCGCATGGCGATCCCACTCCGAGGAAAACAAACATTTTCCGCCAAGCCCTTGAAGAGCTATTCGAAATCCTCCAATCCCTGCGAACAAGTCAATAAAAGTAAATTTGGGCTTTGCGACCGGGGGAAACGGAAGATCAGAAAAATCGATATGAATTGGCCTAGGGTGTTTTCGCTCCTTAGGCATATTGAATCCGAATGTTATTACCTTCAATTCGCAGTGACTCCTGACTACCGACAACCATTTATCACGGTACGACATATCAAGGAGAACGGGAGTTTCTTTCGGATTTTGCAGCCAGTGCGAAACAATAGCGGGAAGTTCTTCGCGCACGTGGATATCAAACTCTGTTGCGGACTCAGTGGCCAGGATAAGGGAAAGGGCTTCTTTAAAGTTAATAATGAGTGAGCCTTTGCTTGGAGCCTGAAAAGTCACCTTGCCATTAACGCGCATGGTTTTAGCGTAAGGAGTTCCCTCAGATATTTTATTTTTAGCAGTTGAATGAGCAATCATGAGATCGGGATTTAGTTTGAGGAATCTTTGCTAGAGTATGTGGCCTGATCTTCGGCGGCTATGAACAGGGATGGCTGACGGCTTTCATCACAAAACCGGTTCGCCTTATCGAGGAACCATTCTTTGAGCGTCTTGTTCTCTTTCCCCAGGGCGGTGTATAACTCGTCCTTAAACTCGGGTGTCACATCAATTACTATTCTACCTGAAGATCCTCGTGCCATAATCGATGTAACGTCACATACGTCACGTCACGTAGTCAAGCGCGATTAAGTGTAAATTTGTTCACCTGATTTCTTCTACACCATAGAGACGCACCAAGTTCGCCTGATCCACACCACAATCCATCAGAAAAGCCCGCCGTTGCGGATACATCGAATCCAACATATCCCGAACGAAGCCGGGCTCGGCATGGTGAATTGCCCTGTGCCACAAAGGGTTGAGCGGCAGGATATTTTCCACGCAATCCAGGCTTCGGTTAAAACTGTCCTGTAATCCAAGCGGAATAAAATGATGAGCCTCCAGATAAGGATTTCCCGTAACTCTTGAAATAAACGGAGTCGGTTCGCCTGAGTATTCGCAGATAAATCCTGATTGCTCGAGGGCCAGCCTGGAAACTCTGGGGTCCCTCGGAATCCTCCGGCCTGAAAATTCAACAAACGACGGAACGGCATCTAACCCGGGCTTCTCAATTTCTTCCTGAAAGTAAGCATCCGAAGAATCGTTTGTACCGATACTCCGCCATTCGTTTTCCGGCAGGCTACCAATAACCAGTTCTGCCCCTCGCCGAAACACAAACCATACTTCACCGGCCTCGTAATCAAACCCGTATTCACTTTTCCGGTATACGCGAAGTTCGTTGCCCTTGGACTTCGGGAAATTGATCGTCAGCTCGCCAACCCCTTCAGTTCCATTTCTCGCCCGAACGTTAATCACAAGCGGATTTCCCTTCGATCCGGTTCGGGGTATTTTATCTTCGCCAAAATGATCTACAACCAACGCTGCCTCACTGTCATTTTCAGTAATGGTTATCTGCCCTTTCTTTCGCTCATCCTTCGTGACTATCGAATAAGCCCCGTTGTCTGCATTGAAATATAATTTTTGAAGTTTTTCGAATTTCATGAATTAATCCATCGCCTATTTATTGTATAGAAAAGAGAAATATCCCAGTTCAGGTTTTTCAATTGTTCCCGCAACAAGACCACGATCCAGATAGCAGTTGAAGTGCTCGCAGGACGTTTCTGAAACAAGCGCACAACAGTGGCAGGCGGCAATATTCAACCCCCCAATACCCTGTCCTTCCGCCGAAGCGCGAAGCATGACGAGATTCTTTTCGCGATGGATAAAGGCAGTGAAACGCAAGGTTCCACTCGGGAACTGGTATTCCGCCTCCAGCGTTCCGCGGTCGATCCTGACAATTGAGCGCGCCTTTGTCCCCGACCATCCCGGATGCGCAATACGAATCGCACCTACCCGAAGCGGCGAATGAACGACAGGCTCTCCTTGTTTCTTCGGCTTGTCCAAGAACTTCGGCGACACGACGCCATGCTCTTCCACATAGGCAATCAGCTCATCCTGCGTCACCGCCACCTCCTCGGTTTTGCTCGGGCTGTTATAGCGAGTGTCCCAGACGTCGTTCTTGCCAAGATTCAGTTTTAGCTCATTGGAAAAAATTTGGACACTGGCTGCCAGATCGCCATTGCCAATGACTAGACCTTCAGTGGGATTGGTCAAAAGACCTTCATGGATCAAGGGATGGGCACCTGCTCTACTACCCTCCATCCGGTTCTCTAAGCCGGCGGAAAAACTTTGATCACATGCGAGCAAAATAAACGCCACGCAGAAAATATAGCTTCTAGTGAGGACCTTCATATTTTTGTCATTATTAATCTCTCTCCTTTAATCTCTCTTACATTCGGATATTGCCGAGTAGGCCGCTTCAATCGGAGGATCCCCAATCGATCAATTCTCTGGGAACATCCTTTAGTATCTGATCCAGGATTTTTTGTAGTTTTTTGCGGGCCTTTTCCCCTTCATGTCCCGTTACCGGATGTTCCTCTAACCAGTCATTCGGTACGTTGTAGAGTGAGCCATCCGAATAGAGCTTCCATTCGGCGTCCCGGGCAAAACAGCGAAAGGGGGCTGTGGTGGGTCCATGAACAGAATAGGATTGGAAGAGCCAAGGGCGAGCATTGCCGGTGTTACCTTTCAGCAAGGGAAGAATGCTTTTCCCATCCATTTGATTGGGCATTTTTGAACCGGTTAATTCTGCGATCGTCGGGTAAAAATCTGCAAATCCTACCATGGAGTGCACAAGCGATTTCGGTTTTATGGTTCCCAGCCAATTGGCAATGAAAGGCACCCGGTTTCCATCATCGATCATTTTGCCTTTTCCACCGCGAATTTCTCCTCGCCCTGGAAAAGGCGATGTTATCCGCACCGAGGTTCCGTTGTCTCCGGTAAATAGTATCAGAGTGTCCTGGCGGAGGTTTTCCTTCTCGAGCTTGGCCGTGATTTTCCCGACCATTTTATCCATGAAGTGGACCATGTCCCGGTAGTGCTCTCCGTTGCCTCTTTTTGGATCCTTCTTTTCCCAGTCCGGACTATCCGGGGTTGGATCAAAGGGGCTGTGAACCAGCATCATGGGGTAGTAAACGAGGAAAGGTTCGTTTTTCTTTCGCTCAATGAAATCGCATAAAAAGTCCGTTACTAAATCGGGCCCATATTTTTCGTCCGTATCAGCCAATAGGGTACCGTTTTCGAAGAGTTTGGGCGACTTGTAGCGGGAACCTTTCCTGGTGAATGGTTCTGGTAACGGTTCGGGGATCCCACCATCGGCACCTGGAAGTATCGGTTCAGAAAAGTGCCACAAACAGTATTCATCGAATCCGGCTCTTTCCGGACCTTTCAGATCGCCGGATGAGAGCTGCCATTTGCCGGCTATCGCAGTTGCATATCCGTTTTGCTTCGCCACTTGCGCAAACGTGGCATCTTCGAAGGGGTAAGTGGCAAAACCATCATGATTTCGGAAATTGTATTTCCCGCTCATGATTTTCACCCGTGAAGGTGTGCAGATGGGTTGCGAGTAAGCCTGTGTGAAGCGTGCTCCTCCCGCTGCCAGTGCATCCAGATGGGGTGTTTGGTAGAATTCACTCCCATAGCTACTTAAACATTCAAAGCCTATGTCATCGGCCAGGATGACAATGATATTGGGCTTATTCTCCGCAGTCAGGTTCAGGGACATCAACCCGCCCAGGGCAATCAGAAGGTGTATTAATCGTATAACCATTTCGAATTAGAGTTGATCTGAAGACAGTTTCGCAAAAAGGATCATTATTCATTTTGTAGGTGAATCATCAAGGATCTTCAACACCGACCTGGTGCCTCGCTCGGTCTGTAGCAATAGACTCTGCTGTGTAACTATTTTTTGATTACGAACTAGCCTCGTTTGCTGTGTTGACCTGGCATTTACGGAATGACTGGCAGGACCACATGGGACGGTAGCTCCGCCGAGTGGTAAACCGTCTGCTCGGCCACGATCATTTCCTGACTCGTTCCTAATGGCTTGCCTGTATTCAAATTCCTGGCGAACTGGGGAAAGTGGCTGCTGGTCGCGTGCACGAGAATGCGGTGCCCCTCCATGTTATCTTTTTGACTCCCCAATATGCCACAAGGTCAGTAGACGGGGTCATACCCTTCTCTAGGTATGACCTCTATCTGATGTCCATTCTATTAAGAGTCAAGACATGATCCCATATGCTCCGCTTTAGGCCCCTTCGGAGTGATTTTTATAAAGTCGGAATAGACTCCAATGTTTTTTTGAATTTGGCATTAGGCCGAGATCGACTTAGAACCGCCCATATTTCTCGTGTGTATTGTTGAGGATACGTTCGGGGAGGTAGCGGACCATGCGTTCAACGTAAATAGCAGTGTCCTTTTGCGTTGGGTTGCTAATTCCGGCTCTCTGGACATCGGTCACCAAAGAGACAGCGGCGGGACCAAGACGTTCGACTGAGTTGAGGGCTGCAAGACGAGTAAATACATTGTCTACTTTGAGCAGTTCCCGAATCGTGGCTAACGCTGTATCCGTTTCCCCCATACGAGCGAGCGCTTCGGCGGCAGCGAGCTGTACGTCTGAACTTGTGTCCCGAGTTGCAGCTAGCAATTCGTCCCGAGCCGGGAGTGCGGTCGCGCCAAGCGAAAGAAGACCGGTGGCAGCCCACCAGCGTATTGCAGCATCCTTATCGCTCAATAATGAGACCAATTCATCGAGATTCGCAGGATCCCTAGCATTAGCCAAATCAGCAGCGAGCATAAGGCGGTAAAGTGGATTAAGGCGTGGGTCATTCCCGATTAGCATCGGCGATTGGTTTTGGGATCGGCGGTGTAATTCATTCTCGGGCAACAAACCGAGATCATTGGCTAAAACCATCTGGTTGCGGAGCTCCGTTCGCAGACGCTTAAGGTTGCTTTTGTAACGCGGGTTCGTAGCCAGATTGTAGACTTGCCATGGGTCGTTGGTAACATCGTAGAGTTCTTCCGTCTCTTTCTCGCTATCGAAAAATCGCGCCGGGGGACCGCTCAATTTGCCTTCCTGATGGTGTCTGTCCCAAGATTGCATACTAGACATCCGCCAATTGTAACTCATGAACTGGCCGTGTGGCAGGTGAGGCCGAAAGTTTCTTATGTACTGAAAACGGTGATCGCGCACGTATCGAATGGTATCCGTGATCTCGCTTTGACGATCCTTGCCTCCGAAGATGAACTCGCGTGGAGGCGCCGCGTCCGAACCAAGAAAGGCATAACCCTGAAATTGGGGTGGCTGAGGAATACCTGCGAGGCTCAGTACGGTTGGCGCGAAGTCTACGAAACTGACCAGACGATCGTCGCTTTCGCCGGGTGCCGCAGGCGCAAGGTGTCGCCACTTGGGCGGGAAGCGAATGATTAACGGAACGCGAAGGCTAGGTCCCCAAGCCCACATCTTGATACCGGGCATGCCCGTTCCGTGGTCGGAGAAAAAGAAAACGATCGTGTCGTCAGCCAGACCGTCAGCCTTGAGCTCCGCTAATATATCCCCTACTTGGTAATCCATGGCGGTCACATTTTCATAGTGACGAGCCCAATCCCGGCGAAACTCTGGTGTGTCCGGATGGATCGGTGGAATCGTGAGCTGGCTAGGATCGCGTCTTTGCTCGGGTGTCAGTCGGCGGGTGTTTTCAAGATAGGAAGCCGTATCGGCAAAGATGCGGCTTTGATGAGTCACCTTTAAGTTGAATACAGAGAAAAAGGGTTGGTTCGGAGCGCGATTGCGCCAGTGAGCCTGGTCGCTCGAATCGTCCCATGTCCCCGAGGGAACAACGAACTGATAATCTTCCTTGTAATTGTTCGAAGTATAGTATCCAGCCTCGCGGAGCAAGGTCGGGAAGCAGCGCACGGTCGGCGGAAGAGGCATCGTTGTTCGCATTTGGTGCGTGCCTAAGGTGAGCGGATATATGCCGGTAATAAGGCACGAGCGACTGGGAGAGCAGGCGCCTGTATACGCGAAGGCTTGAGTGTATCGCACGCTCTCTGTCGCGAACTGATCGAGAACCGGGGTAACGGCGTAGGTGTCGCCATAACTTCCAAGATGGGGATTGGAATCCTCGCAGGTTATCCAAAGGATGTTGGGCCGGTCCTGTTCAGCGTTTAGTATAGAGCTAATGGCTACAAAAAACTGAACCGCGTAAAGTAGGTAACGCATAGTTGATTCAATTCCAAGAACGCCTAGAAAGTCAATTCTGTTTGGATACACTGGCAGTCATGTTCGGGCGACTGAGCCAGTCGCCAGCGCATTCAGTTGATGAGCGATAATAGGTTAAGGCATTTTGGCATTCGACAACATTGGGTCAACCGCCCAGTTTAGACGTCATGAGGAAACGATTGCGCTGGAAGCCCGTGAAACACATGCTCACGATCATTGCCGTTTGGGGGCTCGCGATTCTACCGCAGGCGCATGCCGAGGGCGCCAAGCCCAATATACTTTTTATCTACACGGATGACCAAGCCCGATGGTCGGTCGGCGTCTACGGAAATCGAGAATGCGTGACGCCGAACATGGATCGGCTCGCCAGAGAAGGGATGCTGTTCACTGAGGCCTACACCAAGCCCGTGTGTTCCCCGTCGCGGGCCACTTTATTGACAGGTCGTTACAGTCATCGGGTGGGTGTCCATGATTTCATTCAGCGAGATATCCTCAATGGTCTTTCGCAGGACACAACCACGATCGCCGAGGTGTTGCGCGACGCCGGATACGAGACTGGTTTGATCGGCAAGTGGCACCTGGGGCATAAGCAAGAGCACTTTCCAACCAACCACGGTTTCAACTATTTTATGGGGTTTCATGACGGTGGCATCAGCCCGCTCAATCCGACTATGTACAAGGACGGGGAGCAGAGAGAATTCGAGGGATACTGCGCCAATCTCATCGCCGACGACGCGATCGACTTCATCAATGAAAACCAAAACAGGCCATTCGCCCTTTTCTATTTTACCCGAGCCCCGCACAAGGCCTACCTACCCGTGCCCGAGGAGGACATGGCGAACTATGAGGATAAACCTCTCACCTTACCAAAGGTCGACGGATTGCCGCCCGAACGCCTGGAGCAGATTACGCGTGAGTACTACGCCAGCGTAACGCAAGTCGATCGCAACATTGGCCGATTGTTGGAGACGTTGGAACAACTCGATTTGCAAGCTAAGACGATGGTGGTGTTCACCAGCGATAACGGCTACAATGTCGGACACCACGGCGGCTTGGAAGGCAAGGGCAATGGAATGCAGATCGCGAATCCTCTACGGCGGCCAAACATGTGGGATACCTCAATCATGGTTCCTCTGATCGTGCGTTGGCCGTCCGTGGTTCAGCCAGGCACGGTTTGCAATCGACTGGTATCGCTCATGGACTTCTTCCCTACGTTTCTGCATATGCTCGAACTTGAACGCAGGGAGTTGCCACTCGACGGACTAAGTCTGCTGCCGCTGTTGCAAGGGCGGGAAGCAGTTCCTTGGCGGGATGCCTTGTACGATGCCTATGATATGCACGCTTACACACGCTATCGGGGAAGCGAGGATTCCATGCGTATGATTCGCACCCATGACTGGAAGCTGGTCCTGCACTTGAAGAAGCCAAATGCTCATGAGTTATACGATCTGCTCCATGATCCGGATGAGCTGAGGAATGTTTTTGGCTCACCCGAAACGAAAGAGATTCAACAGGATCTCGATCGCCGTTTACGTGCATGGATGAAGCAGAATGACGCTGAGAAGATACATCAATTTACTGAATGGAAACTCGGAACAAATCCGTAGTTACAATTAAACTACAGGAAAGAAATAGGTGACCCCTTCTGCATTCTTTCAGGACCGTTGCCATAAGTCTCTGTCAAGGGGGTCAATGTCCCCCGTTTGAACCGGTTCGGCCTGAATGGGAGAAAACCCCTTATGCCAGAACAGGCGATCAGAGTGGCGGGAAACCTCGCTGTGATAAGAGGCGTGTCTGTTATCGATCTCCCGTTGGCCGAAAACGCCTGCTCAATTGTTGAGTGGCACTTGGAAAACATGCTGGAGATTATGACCACGGAAGAGCATCGGGAAAAAACCGATAAGGCCGAAAGGCTTGTGGAAATAATTGAAGCGAACAGCAACAAGATGAGCAAACGGACCGCCAGAAAACAGATCAACCTGAACGACCAAAAGTTCATGTCGCTAATGAAGCACCCGCTTCTCGTTGATTACTGCATATGGAATGAGGGGAAGAAGCTGTGGTTATCCCATCACACCCTCAGGCCAAACGATAGAGAGGAGGCTAGTTAACCTAACGAGATGTCTGGAACAAACGCTTAGTCTAGATGACTAAGACCACCCATAAGGGGTACAGCTCTTGGAAACGCTCGCAGAGCGATCCTCAGGCAAATGCAGAGAAGAGATATGGGAGCGGTCTGTGGGAGGGCCGCTCTTTCTTTTCCACAGGACGGTATTTTGCATTATTGTCACATGCAGAGTGCTACAGTCCTTGACAATGAATGGCTTATACAAGGACTGTAAGGGATGAATCTAGATTTAGGTAATCCCGATGGAACAGGAGCTTTCACAATAACGGCCATAGGCCAGAGAAATGACACAATGACAGTGTTCATGGAGGGCAAGGTAGAAGGTTATGGCTTTGTTACTCTAACGCATGAGTATAAACACGCGTCCCGTGGGGATTGCGGGGAGCGTTCAGGTGGAACGGTGATTGGAACTGCTGAAGCTATTTTGGAGGAGGGTAACACTGTGAGTACACCGCACATGGGGACTTTCTCTCGTAATGGTAGCAAAATGAAAGTCTTTTTTGTGGATTACGTGACCAATGGGGATCAGAATTTCGTCCGTTTTGAGGTCGATCTGATAGCAAAGCAGTCATCCGTCTCATTCTGGTCGCTAAAGTAAGGAATAACTCGTCGATATAAGCGGTGAGACAAAATAGTGCTGTTGTTTTCATAACCATATTATTAGGAAACCCCGCCCACTAAGAGAAATATTTTTTTTAAAGAAGGGTAGACAGGACGTAGCCATTATGTCAAAAGCTGGTATGCTTCCTAAGCCCTTAGTTTTATCACTGGTTAGTTGCCTGCTACTTAATTTTTGTTTGGCTGAAGAAAAGGATCAGCCGCCATCAGAGGAGAGAGTAGCTTTATTTAGAGAGGCAGCTCAGGCAGGCCACGTTGATTCAATGTGGGCGATGGGTACTATTTACCGAGATGGCTGGGGGGCGGAGAAAGACAGTGTGCAAGCAGTTCTTTGGTTCAACCTAGCCGCAAGGGAAGGAGACGGTAGTTCTGCTTTCTATTTATCACAAATGCACTTTAACGGCGAGGGGATAGAGAAAGACAGAGTTGCTGCCCGAGTTTGGGCCATAGTAGCTTTTGCAAAACACATTGAAGGTGCGGAGCAAATATTGACAAAACTGAAGGAGGAACTCACGGAAGAGCAGATGGAACAGTCTGTACAGATACTGGGGGAAATTATTAAGAAGCACCCAAATATGCTGGGAGGGTGAACCTTAGGCAGCATAATGAATGCATGTGAGGGACGGTTCTTTAGGAGGGGCCGCTCCCCTCTATTTGTCGGTATTACTTAGTGCCTTTGATGCCAATTGCCATTTAGCTCCCAATCTCCACCAGAAACACTACCATCATGCTTCCAAGACTCTACAGTTTGGATGTCAAAAAATGGGATAGCTACTCACTCTTTCAAATCTACAACAACTAATAATTAGCGTCATAATTAAAAATGTCCCATTTCATTTTCCATGATCCATCACCTTGCTTCTGACTAAGTATCATCCATTTGTAAGTCTTCTCAGACTCTTTTCCGTCTGTTGATCTGATTTTATCCATTCCAGTACCTCTAATCACAGCCCAGTCTCCAAAATTAATAACTTCTGATACAGGCTCCTTCATCTCTATAATCTCGTATTCTCTGTTATTAAAAAATTCTTTATAACTCTCAAAGACGGCATCTCTTCCTTCTAAAACAGGAGTTTCTGGAATCATATAAATTGTATCTTCACTATATAATTCTGAACAGTCTTCCGCATTTCCTTCCACAAAGGCTTCAACAAATGCATTGAGGACTTGCTCCTGCTCATTAAAATACGGTCCTCCTTTGAGAATAACTCCCTGTTTGACACCATAAGCCTGATTACCATCAGATTTGGGAGCCATAAGAGATAAAACTGCGGCAACAAAAACTCCTCCGAGCAAAGCTCCGAAGAAGACACTTTTTAGATCAATGTTCATTCAGAAGAATTACCATCTGAAGCCTCCTCATAGAAGATTAATTTTCTGCCCTAGGGGATGGGTTTCCAAGGGCAATCACGGCGTTCATGTGCTATAATGGTACCTTGATATTGGAAGCCACAGGGTTGAAGGAGAGTATCGCTGATGCGGTGCATGAGTACGCGAGCAAGAAGCAGGAGGAGCGTGTTAAGAGTTTGAGCAGGATGAACCCTGAGAAGGTTGGGTTAATCCTCTACCTGTTTTGTCTAGGCGTGAGTCAGAGCCAAATGGTAAAGCGACACAAAATCTGCCACAAAACCATCAAGAAAACCTTGATGGAGTACGCTGATCATTTGGGTAAATGGGCCGAAGTTGGGGCGAGGCTTTCCAAGGAGCTATTCCTTAATTTGCACAGCCTTGAGGAGGACATCATTGAGGATGTCAGGGAGCGTATGGAGAGCGGAAAATTGAAGCCCAACTTCCGCGATGTGTATTACGTATCGACGGCAAAAGAGAAGAGCTGGCAACAAGCTCACCGAATTGAGGAGCGGAGGAAAGAGACAACGTTCACTAGGAATGTTGTTAGCCAAGAAGACTATGAGAAGACGCTAGCTAAGGTGCGAGAACGGATGGGACAAATGGTGGGCTAATGGCTATCAGTCCCACGGCATTTTGTTCTTTGAGCTTGGGGGTCTTTGGGTTCCCCCACGTCCTCGCATCTCCTTTTTATCCCATTCACCAAACAATTCGGCCAACAAGCCAATAACCACCATAACACTGTCTTATCAGCTGGGTGGTGAATCATCTTTAAGTTCACGGAGCTCTTTCTCAAGCTTTTTGATCTTAAGCTCACGCTCCAAATCAGCAATTTCATCGATGTCTTTTTTCTTGGACTGATAATCGGCTTTTGTGAACGCACGTTTTTCTGGCTCAACCTCACCAAGATCCGCTAACTCAGCGAGTAGCTTTTCTCTCGTTAGTTTCTTCTTAAGAGGAAGGCTGGATTGATCATATTGATCCTTTGCATATTTTTGAACTTCCGGAAGTTTGTTACTAGTGACTTTATATAGTTTTTTAAAATAATCTATTAGTAGTGTTGTTAAGGATACAATAGCATACCAAGAAAAAAGCCCTACAGACAGCGCTCCAGCGGCGGCAACTTGCTTAATTCCGGATAATTGGGTATCGCTAGTCTCGGGAAAATCATCCGCCATCTGACCTGACTCAGAGTAAGAATTAAAAATGAAAAAGAAAACAAGAGCTAGAAGGGTCAGGATAGCTAGACTAACATTTTTGAAAACTACATTTGAAACTTTGAAGTAAAGATCTAATTTGAGCCATTTTATCAAAAAAAACGCTGCAAATGACCAAATTATTACTGCAGCTCCAAAAGCGAGGATGATTGGTAGAACCACATCTAAAGGTTTCTGTGCCAGTCTTGCGTACAGAAGAAATGTCCCGAACGGTAGAAGAGTGTATGCCGCCACGTACAGCTTAACTTTATTTAGATTTCTTTTCTCAGTTTCCATACTTTCAGGTTAACATTAGCTATATGAATTTGATAAACTATTCTACATAGGGCCGAAAGAAACAGCAAGAGTTATCTTAATCCTGTAAAGCCAGTTTAGAATGCTCTATGCGGAAAAATCTCAATGTCCATTGAGTAGTGTCTTGCCATCTTCCTGAGTCTCTCCAAGTGCTTCTCATCACCCTTGTCTTTAAGCACCAGAACAATGCCAGCCTTCTTGCCTGTCTGCATAGCGTAATTAAGACTCTGTCCAATGGCCTCTGCCCATTTGTCCGCAAAGTCCACTTCAATGGCGTGTGTGTCCGTTAGGATGTCGCAGCGAGTGCCATCAGGCATAGTCACTTCAGTCCTGCCTCCTAGCTTTTTGGCATATAGCTCTTGGTAAAAGCTTTCTGAATACGCTTTAGGGGAGTTGGGAACAGAGGTTCTTGGCGTGGTTCCCTGATTGTGGTAGTGATACGTTCCTGCCTTCCGATCCCAATGTCCCCCTTTTGAATCGGTGCGGCCCGAATGGGAGAAGACCGCTTGCGAGAGACTGAGAAGGAGTAGGATGAAGGAGAATAATCTCATAGGTGAAAAGAGAGCTTAATGGGGCGTAGCTGTGATGTCAAAAGAAGATATGATCCGCGCTATGTTTTCCACTGCCTCCCGATTTGTAAGTTGCCTCGCGGCTATTGTCGTTTGTTCGGTTTCATTCTCGGGTTGGGCTGAAAAGTTTGAAGAGACGAAAGCGTTGGCAGAGCAAGAGTTAGGAGCTTATGCAGCTCAAGTCTGATATTTATGTCGGATGTGTAATTCTGCAATTTATTTTTTTGCTTCGATGGACTTTCTTTAAAATTGAATTGGCAGCAGGTTGATTGGTAGAGGTAGTGAATGGACAACGAAGAAAGTGAAGTGCTCGAGGGGCTACGATCCCCGATGGAGGTAACCGTCTCCGGAAACCTAGCCATGTATCGAGGATGCTAGCCGTCCAAGAAGACGAGGTCCGAGGGGTCAACAAGATCGCCCTGGACGGCATCGTCGAATCGATCGTCGATCGGGTAAAGGACGACCGTGGATACGTGAGTAATGAGCAGGCTGAAGCGTGTTTGTTTGACGGCTGCTGTGATACAGGAATGAACACCTGGTTTCCGGATGATAAACCGCAGTGAATAGGGGTAGATTCTTTAGGGGCTGTTTATGCGGATTTTATGCGGGATAAGCCAAAAAACAAAAAATCCCCATTTCAAAGGGGTTTCAGGACATAAAATGGCACACCCCGCAGGAGTCGAACCTGCAACCTCCTGATCCGTAGTCAGGTGCTCTATCCAATTGAGCTAGGGATGCACTAGTAAGCCGACTAGTTCTGTAAAGCTTTCGGAAGCTGTCAAGGCCTCTTTCGAGAGTTTTTTTTAGGGATTCCGGGAAACTTATAGGACCGAAAATTTGGAAAACTAGCTGAATCCTATTTCAGGCTCCAGGCTACGACATTGTCGTAGTAAATGGACTGCCCGGTCACAGTGAAACCAAACTGAGTTTTAGTGGGATGAGCGAAGCCTTCAGACTGGTGCCCAAGCAGGAATTTCCCGTCCAAATGGACTTCCATGCGATCACCCTTAATCAGCACATCCATGTGATACCACTGCTCATCTTTGAACTCGAAGTCGATCTCGGAGTGCTTGGTCTCCAGTAGCTTTTCTAATTCTGGAGAGGAATCACCTGCCAACCGTTGACTTCGGATCTTCAGGTTCATGGTCCCCGTTTTATCATCCTGCACAATCACTCGGCCCTTGTTCAGAGTCAGCCTACAAATGTGACCCGCATGCACGCTTTTGTCATTTTTATCATCGACCACAAAATTAAAGCGCTCCCCTCCTGCGTATTTGAAATCAAAAGAAATCCAAACGTCCTTAAAATCGAATATCGCACGGGTAACTGCACCATGTCCGGCATCCTTCAGCTGCGTGGCTCTCATGGCCGACCCCTCTATAAAAAACGAATTAGGATGGCTGGTCCACCCGTGTCCCAGTTCGGATCTGGAGAAGTCATCCTCAAAGAGTAGTAGGCCCTTGTCTGCCTTGATGGGCTCGTAAGCGCTGGCTAGCTGCCAATGACAAACCAGAATAAAACCTATAATCGAAGAAGTGGTCTTAGCTAGTCGCATGATCTGATTGAATCGAAAATTGATGGAGTAACGTATTTCCATCTTTCCAGGAACCATCCACTTGAGTGCCCACAGACACTTCGTGTTCTCCTCGGAAATTTCGCTGGAGCAGACTATTTAAAACATCGACCGCCGTTGCACCCATCAAATCTCGATGTTGATGAATCCCTGAAACGCCTTCGACATCATCCGTGACATTCAGACTGACGTACCCTATATCATCTGGAATTTTAAGGCCTAGATCAGTTGTAGCTTCAAAGAAACAATCGCAGCGACTGATCACTGCTTCAGGTTTAAAAAGCTGAAGCCAGGACTTCACCATATTCGTGTGTTCATCTTTCTCGGTTCCTTTCAATTGCAGCGTAGGAATGGTCTCTTCCCGCGTATTGGCGGAAAACTGGGCCAAGCTGTGAGCAGACTCCCACTGATGCCCCCATCGATTTGATAAATCTTCGCGCACAACAAGCCCAATTCGCTGATACCCTCTCTCACGAATCTTTTGCCAGGCCAACAATAGGTCGGAGTAATGATTCTGAATAATATGGTGAAAGTGCGTATAGTTAAAGGGCTTCTCGACAGTCACCACCGAGTACTGATTCCAATCAAATTCAAGGCGATCTTCCGGATCTTCAAAGGGGGCCAAGATAAGACCACGAATTCCACGGGCCTGAAGTATCTGATCAAATCGAGAAGGAGAGAGATTTTCAGACTTCGACCACATATGATGGATGGTGAAGCCCAACTCAAGAGCACGAGCCTTGGCACCTTCTATGACCTCCTGAGCACTGGGCAATTGACTCCAGCCATCTTCGCTTGACCAGTTCGATACCAAGCCAATCACCGAAAAGTCTTTTGTGACACGCAAGCGACTCCTATGGGCGGCCAGAGCAGATAAAGCAGGGTCGGGCGCATAGCCCATTTCATCGGCCAAAGCCTTTACTCTGTCGATCGTGTCGGTGGGCAGAGACCGGTGGTTTTTCAGTGCCATGGAAACTGCGGCGACGCTCAAATCAGCCTTTTCCGCAATATCCTTTAGTCGCACTCTTTGGGGAGAGTTCTTCACAGAGTAGTTCGTAATGTTCTCCAGCAGTGTGAAGATAGTACAAGCTGAAACAACTAAATTACTTAATTGTTAAAGTAGCACAGGCATCTTGCTAGGACCTTATACACATCTTTTCCGAATCTTTGATCCGAACAACTCAATGAGCGTGTTCTATACAATATAGGTTTTGGGTAGGGACGGATCGCCGAGCCGTCCGAAGCTCTTTCACCAACGGCGGGCTCGGCGATCCCGCCCTACCTAAGAAAGAAAAATCCCTCGAAGACATCCAAACGACCAAGACAGGCATCGATGCAAGCATCGAGCCCTACGATTAAAACTTCATCCCATTCCTAAAAAAACAGCGGCGAGAAGCAGGCAATTACGACTAGAAGAAAGCCGATCAGCACAACCATGAAGCGACGGTATTTTTTTGTCTCCTCATCGCTCATGGTTAAGTCTTCGGACAGGTTCTTCACTTGAAGTAAGTTGGTATAGTCTTGCTCGGTTCTTCCGCCGTAATTGCTAACCAAATACATGGTCAATGCACAGAGTGCTGTGATTACAGGAGAGAGATTGAGCTTGTTCTGATAAAAGGCAGGCAGGCTATTCTTTACTCCTTCAAGACCTGGCAGACTTAGAACGCAGAAAGCAGCGAAGCCTAGAACACAACCAAGCACCAAAGTATAGAAGGCAGCCTTCTCAGTAGATTTTTTATAAAACAACCCAAAGAGCACGGTAACGAACACCCCCGGAGCCAGAAAGGCCCAGACCGCCAACAGGTAATTAAAGAGCCCTTTGAAATTACGAATATAGGGCGCGATAAACATACAGGCGATCAACAGAACGATCATGATGATTCGCCCTTTCTTTAACAGCTCCTGTTCAGTCGCATTTTTCTTGATCTTGGCAAAAAAGTCGTAGGCCAAGAGAGAGCCACAGGCACAAAGCCCAGAATCAACACTGGACATGATCGCAGCGAGTAAACCCGCTAAGCAAAGTCCAAGAAAACCAATCGGCATCACACTCGTAAGCAGGCTCACATAAGCATTGTCGATGACTCCGGTATTTTGACCTTGAAAGTATTGAGCCGCCACGACTCCCGGAGCAGCAATTACAAATAGCGCCAGGGTCTTCAGAATCCCTGCAAACAGCGCACCCATCTTCGCATGATAAAGACTACCTGCGGATAAAGCTCTCTGAATGTAGTCATGATCTGTGCAGTGGCCGTGCACTCCTAAAATCAATCCACCGGTAAGCATCGGTAACCAACCAAAGTCGTGATCCCAAGGCCGGTACAAAGACCACATGGGTCGGCCATCTCCGTCGATGGCTGCTACCAACGTATCCCAGCCACCGATCGCATTAATTCCGAAAATCAAAAGGAAAGCTCCTCCCGAAACAAGGACTGCTGTTTGAACAAAATCGCAATAGATGACGGCCTTAAGCCCTCCCATTAAGGTGTAAGTTCCTGCAGCAATCCCAATTAAGAAAATGGACAACCAATAAAGCTTCTCTGCATGTTCGCCCGTATCCCACCCGAGAAGATTCGTTAGCACCAATGCGCCCGCATATAAAGCGGCAGCAATGTTACCCAGAATAATCATCATCAGGTTCATGAACGAAACAATGGTTCGGCAACGGCCACTGTAACGTTTCTCAAAAAACTCGGGCGAAGTTGACAAACGCAGCCCCATGTAGGTGCGTATGAAAAAGACGGAAAGAAAGATAAAACAGGTCGCCCCAACAATCTGAAAACCACCGGCAATGATCCCGACAGAAAAGGCCAAACCAGCTTGCCCAACAAATTGCTGACTGGAAATATTGGTAGCGAATAAGGAGGCACCAATGAAAGGCCACTTCATCGAATTATTAGCCAGGAAGAATTCCCTACCCCCTTTAGCCTGCCTTCGCGATATCCACAAACCAAGCGAGATGATCCCGATAAAGTACAAGAGGATAATCAGGAAATCGATAATATGGATTTTCATAGGCCTTTGGGATAGCAGAAGAGAATTGCCAGCATGTGATGGCTAGCGAACCGGCGTCAAGGTAGCAGACTTCAGGAACATAAGGCAATCGGCAGCAATGGACTCAGGTTGATAACAAGCGTGTAGGTCCCGGCGGTCTCAAACTTGATTTCACCTAGCTCAAAATCCTTGAACAGCCACAGGTTATTATGCCTCTCCCCTTCATCCATTTCCTGACGTTGCACCTGTAAAATATTGCCCGTCCAATCGGCTGTCCCAACGACCTTATGTTGGAGTGTCTGGCCTGCGACATCGACGAAAAGCTCGCTACCTGCCTGGTCAGTCTGAGTTGCGTATTTCAAATCCAGCCGATAGCTACCTGGAGTTTTTATTCTGACCTCCCAGCTAATCCTGTCGGCAGTGCTTTTGATATCCTGAAGGAAGTTTCCTTTACGAGTAGCCCAACCAAAATTGTAGCTCGCAGTATTGCTGTGCAAATTAGCAAAGTAGGTGCCCAGCTCGACTGGTTCGTTTGCCAGCTGCCGATATATATTATCTATTTCCGGCTCTCCATCTATTTCAACAACTACCACTGACGCCACGGGATCAGAAGGACTGCTTGGCAGCGTGATCAATTTGTCTTTCCCATCCGCAGTTACCGAAAGTGGCGTTTTGCTAGAATCTGCGAGTAGATAGGATCTGGAGACTTCGTTTAAAAGACCAGGTACTCTCAACTGACCATCCGCCGGCCAATCATAAACGTGCAGATAAATGGTCGAACCGTTGGTGGTAGATTTTCCCCACTCCAATTGAAGGAATTGTCCTTTCCGAGTACCGTAAATACTCACGCCGCTCACTGACATCCACTCCCCGACCCGCGCCAGGGCATCGTACTCCGTTTGCGACAGCTCACCGTCGGGACGAGGCCCCACATTCATCAAAAAGTTGCCGCCCTTAGACGCAATATCGACCAGCATGCGAATAAGCTCTTTATTCGATTTGGCACTGACGTTTTCACCCTTGTACCAATAGCCACGGTTGTTGGTTATAGTAATGTTGGATTCCCAATTCCCCGGCAGCCCCGCAACGGGCACCTGCTGCTCAGGCGTGTAAAAGCCACCATACTTTCCGGTTCCTCGATCATTAAAAATGAGGTCCGGTTGTAGCTTCTTCATTAGACGCAAGAGATCTTCCACATCTTTCTCCACCTGTGGATGCGAAAACTCACCCCCTTCTGCAAACGGCCAGGAAATATCGAACCAGAGCATATCGATCTTACCATAGTTGGTCAGTAGCTCCTCGATTTGACCTCTTTCAAAGTCTACGTAGCGCTTCCAGGATTCTGGGTCCGAATCAATACGGCTTGGATCAAAGTCCCAATAGTCACGTGAAAAATAACGGGCGTCCTCATGATACCAATCTATATGAGAGTAATACAAACCAATAGCCAATCCTTCTGCGCGAAAGGCATCCACTACTGCCTTGGTAAGGTCGGCCTTCGGGTCGGAGCTGTAAGGCACCTCGGGATTGGTACTTTTTAAATCCGATAACTGTGTGTCGTAGTTATTAAAGCCATCATGATGCTTGGTCACAAAGACCACGTATTTCATACCAGCCTCTTTGGCAGCACGTGCCCACTTCTTAGGATCAAACTCGCTTGGATTAAAGGTCTTGTAGAGATCGAAACGAGTTTCGCCAATCTCGCGAGGCTCCTCATTAACCATCTTCCAGATGTAACCAATCTCGGTTTGAGACCAGGCGCCCCAGTGAATAAACATTCCAAACCGCCAGTCATTCCATTCCTCCATACGTTCAGGCATAACGTATAAATCCTCCTCTTGCTGCTCTACCTGTTTTTGACAGCCACTGCTCATAGCGAGCACTATTAAGAAGGAAGAAAAAAGAAGAAGAATACGGTTCATGATAGAGTAGATAGGAGTCATCAGATTAACCTGATTTCTTGGACACAGAAATATCACTGGAAGATGATTTCAAACCCGTAATATTTGATGGATCCAAATGCCTTTTCTGAAGCGCTTCAAAACGAACATCGATCGGGTACTTCTCTGTAGGCCATTCCAGCCCGACATCGCGCACTTTCACTCCAAGAAGACGCTTCATCAGATCCAAGGTTAATTCGTTCTGGATAGCTGCGTATTCGTCAACTCCATACAAATTATTCAGTTCATCAGGATCCTCAGATAGATCATATAACTCGCATTGATCATCGTGATAGATGCTCAGTTTCCAGTCACCTTTTCGAATCATGGCGCCTGGACCGAAGCTGGTTGGAATTTGAGGCGCTTTGATCACATGCCCAGGAATCGGCTCTTTGACGGTAGGTGCCCCACCCCCTGCCTCAGAAAGAATGGACTCTTTTCCATTCGTGTTTCCTGCGTTAAACGCCTCCACCCAGGATTGACCCACCATCGTAGGTGGTGCCTCCACTCCAAGCATTTCTAAAAGCGTAGGCACTAAGTCTACTTCTTCTGCAAGCCCATCGAAGCGGGAACCAGCCCACCGACCATCAGGGTGGCGTATGATAACTGGAATCTTTGTCAGGCAATCGTAGAAGGCGGGCAGCTTGTGAGTCATTCCAAAGTCACCAAGCAACTCCCCATGATCGGAAAAGAACATGACCACCGTGTTATCGGCCAAGCCTTTCGTCTCTAAAAACTCAGTCAACTTCCCCACGCAGTCATCCACATAGCGAATCTGCCCCATGTAGGTAGCAATCGCTTGGCGCATATCGTCCTCACTACAATCTTCCATTTGCGAGTGTCTGCGCCACACTTCGTTTCGCTGAGGTTGTCCTTCTTTATCGAAATTGAGAAACGACTCCGGCAATTCGATATCAGCCGGATCGAACATATTCTTGTAAAGCGTGGGACAGGTAAATGCAGGGTGTGGATCCTGATAGTTGATCCAACTTATAAATGGCTTATCCACTTCGCCCATAAACTCGATCGCTTCGTCTGTCAGACGACCGGTAACATTGTATTCATGATTCTGATCTAACTCGAAAGAACTGAAAGCCTGCTTGTAGTCTGGGTGATTGTCATAGTTCCCCAGACACACTTCGCTACAGGTATCCCAAATTTCACCCAATTTGTCATAAGTAAACAAATGGTTCTTACCGAACATACCGGTCGTATATCCTTCACCTTTAAGCGTCGAAACGAGATTTGGCACGTGTGGCTCAATCGTCGACCAATAGTTACGACAACCATGCTCTCCTACATAGGTACTAGTAGCAAAACTGACCCGACTAGGGGCACATAAAGGTGACTGACAATAACAGTTATCAAATTGGACACCTTCGCTGGCTAATCGGTCGATGTGCGAAGTTCCAATAGATGGATGACCAAAGCTACTCAGGTAGTCTGAGCGCAATTGGTCGGGGGTGATAATAAGTAAATTGTATTTATTCAAAGCAGAACACTGAGGAGTATATAATGAGTACCGTCAGCTACCAAGCCCTAGGAGAACCTTTTACTTTTTACGCGTTTGGGCTTATTTAAACATTTAAGCTTCCCACTCTTTTGAGCGCTTAGAGCAAAGCGTATCCAGCACCTGATTACGCCAGATCCCTCCATATCAAGGAAATTAATGGCAAATGTAAGCCCCACATTGGGACCATTCAAAAATTCTACTTCAAACACCAAAACCTACATTAAATACCTCGGACGCCTCTTTATTTCTCATATATTTCCCAGCATTTAAGGAAACTTAACTGTTTAAGTAGTTGACTGATTTACCTCATCAGACCAGCTACCTACCATAGTATACCATTAGTCAAGCCCCCAAGTTGGATTATCCTCCAGCTTGTCTCATCCCAGACTATCAAATCTCAGAATCTTCTCACTTAAACTAAACGAACATGATGAAAAACTACTATAAACTGCTGTGCCTTGGTGCCAGCACCCTAGCGCTCAGCTGGGTTTCCGGCTTCGCCCAAGAGGACGATATATATCAACTTAACCCATTCTCTGTTGAAGAAGAAGAAGGCGGTTATGCATCCACGGTAACCATCTCCGGCACAGGTATGCGGACATCGCTGATGAACGTGCCTATGTCGATCAACGTTATCACTTCGGAATTTCTCGAAGATAGCTTGATCGGTGATTTCACCGAGGCTTTGGATTACAATACATCCATTACACAAACGACGCGGAACAATTTAGGCGCCACTCGCCCATCTTCATTTTCCATCCGCGGTTTCCGTAACCGGAACCTGTTGGTTGATGGTGTTACCGGTGGACTTTACATTCCTCCCCACCTCATCGACCGGATAGAGGTAGTAAAAGGTCCCAATACTTTGTATGGCCAATCGGATCCAGGAGGACTCATTAATGTCATCACCAAAAAGCCGAAAGCAGAAGCTGGTGGTTACATTACCTTAAGTGCGGGTAGTAACAGTCGTGTAGGAGTGAAACTGGATTACACGATCCGTGCAATGAACGACAAATTAGGTTTGCGTGTTCTTACTGAATACAAAGACCACGATGGTTGGCGCTGGGTGGATGGCCAAGAAACCAATTTCCTCGGAGTATCAGGCACTTACGACTTTACCGATAAAACCCAAGGTTCATTCATGTTCGGAGATAACCATCAGAAAGGATTTCCTACTCAACGGGCTACCTGGTCATTTGAAAGAACCCCTACCGACTTGAATGGAGACGGAGACACCGATGACAACGTAGATGGAGTCAATGAATCGAACACTCGCTACAACAACTCTTTCATTCCTGAAGAATACGTAACGTCCACACCTGGGAATATTTTCGATTCCGATAACAACTTCCTCACAATGGGCCTTCGCCACTCATTCAGTGAAACACACAACCTACAATACACATATACCTTCCACGATACACACCAGGTTGTTAGTTTCCGTGAATTCAATACCTTCAGTCCGAATTCTGCTGACCCAGGCAATAAGATATCTGACGCCAATAACACCATAAACCAAAGCAGATCCAGCGACGAAGTTCATACGATCAATGACATCATCGATTTCGAAACCGGAGCGGTGAGACACCAGCTTCTAATTGGTTATCGCAAAGCCGAAACAACAGCAGGAGGAGAAGGCAGCTACCGCTTACGTGGAGCTAGAGCGAACGAACAGGCAATCCTTGAAGATATCCAGGCAAGAACCGGCAAAGTATTCCGCCAATTTCTATACCAAGATGATATTCTCAACGGTGTGAAAATCTGGGAAGACGATGTGCCTAGCCCTGCAGAATTGAGAGCCTTTGGTATTCGTACCAACAACAATGACCGCACCTATACGGACATCGATACCTTCTATGCTACAGACAATATGTATTTCATGGAAGACCGCCTCAATATCCTGGCAGGTATTCGTCGTACTGAGTTCGACCAAAGATCCACCTTACTGGGAGGTCTTCCAAACGCTTCACTCGAAGGCAGTGACACGAACTTTCAATTAGGCGGTGTCTATCGCATAAATGAAACGGTAAGCTTCTTTGCCAATATGGCTGATGCATTCGAACCACAAAGTGGATCAAACCCTGATACAGGTGAACTTATTGGCGCGCAAACCAGTGATGCCATTGAAGTCGGATTCAAATTCATTGACCTGGCTGACGGGAGACTCAGTGGATCTATTGCGGCATTCAACATTCAAAAAGACAACGTTGTTCGACGGGACTTCAATCCAGTCACTTTTATGTCCGATCAATCCGTGACCTCTGACGAAAGTGAAGGCATCGAGCTGGAAATGTTCTACAATCCAACGGAAAACTGGAACATTGTAGCCTCCTATAGCTGGATCGATGCAGTAGTAGTAGGCGATGTAGCAACCGGCCTCCGCCTGGAAGGTGCGACACCACACCGATTCTCACTATTCACAAACTATACGGTTGAAGATGGACCCATGGAAGGGCTCCGCTTCGGTGGTGGTGTGGTTCACGCAGATGGCCCTATCCAGCAATTCGGTAATATCGCCAACCGCTTTGTAACGGAAGACGGTTACACCGAAGTTAACTTGTTTGCACGATACCCAACTATGATCGGTGACCAACCCGTTACTTTCGGCCTCAACATCGACAACGCAACCGACGTATTTTACGTCCGTTCGCGTGCGGCAACCAACGAAGCTCGCACATTTCTGTTATCAGCCTCTTTCGATTTGTAATCTAGTATATATTGTAGTTCGGAAAGCCCTCCCCGCGGAGTACCGGGGAGGGCTTTTTATGTACTTTTATTGATAATGTGCTTCCTCAATCCTCACCAAGTCGCCTAAACTTATGAATATGAAAAGTACTTTTCCCCCACATTCAATCTCGGTGGTTTTATGTATCTTCACCGGTCTCGCATTAGCTTGGGGACCATCAGTCAAAGCAAAAGACTCGCAGCCCAATATTCTTTTCATTATGTCCGATGACCATACCTATCAGGCCATTGGCAGCTATGGGAGTCACCTGAAAGAATATTGCCCCACCCCAAATATCGATCAACTGGCCAACGAAGGCATATTACTCAAGAATGTTTATTGTACCAACTCCATTTGCACGCCCAGCCGCGCGTCTATCCTAAGCGGTCAATACAGTCACGTAAACGGACTGATGACCCTCGTGGATACTTGGGATCGCGACCACCAACCCAACCTAGCAGCGGAATTGCAACAGGCGGGTTACGAAACAGCCATCATAGGAAAATGGCACCTACACTCTGAACCGATCGGCTTTGACTACTACAAAGTCCTCCCCGGTCAAGGCCTCTACTTTAACCCTCTTCTCAAAGAGAAAGGAAAACCTTGGAAAGACCACAATGAGGGCGGTGAGCCCTACGAAGGCCATTCCAGTGATGTAATCGGCAATGAAACACTGAAGTGGCTCAAGGAACAACGGGACGACGACAAACCCTTTTTCCTCATGTGTCACTTCAAGGCGCCCCATGGCATCTGGGAAAATGCGCCCCGATTTAACGACCTCTATGCAGATGACGAGATCCCTGAACCCCACAGCCTGTTTGAAGATAAAAGTGATCGTTCCGACGGTTCACGAAATTACGGTAGCACTTTGGGTCCAACCAATCAGATACGAAACCGGGTAGCTCGCATGCAAAACGACTTTTGGCCAGGTGGTCCGTTGGACATCACGGGCATGACCAAGAAAGAACAAACTCGCGCAGCCTACCAAAGGTATTTGAAAGACTATCTTCGATGCGTCGCCGGAGTTGATGAAAATGTAGGTCGGGTTCTGGCCTACCTTAAATCGGAAGGCTTGGAGGATGATACCCTGATCATATACACCGGCGACCAGGGCATGATGCTTGGTGAACACGATCACGTGGATAAGCGTTGGGCATTTGAAGAATCCATGCGCATGCCATTTATCGCCCGCTACCCAAAAGAAATCGAAGCCAATAGTATCAACAAAGACATCATCAACAATGTCGACTTTGCCCCGACCATTCTAGATTTCGCCGGAGTAAAAGCTCCCGCAGCCATGCAAGGTCGTTCTTTCCGTCAAAACCTGAGAGGGCAAACACCCGATGATTGGCGGCAATCCACTTACTATCGCTATTGGATGCATCGTGCTCATCACGACATACCAGCGCATTACGCCCTGCGCACCCAACGATATAAACTCATCTTTTATTACGGATTGGCACTCCATCCACGCATGGACGAAATCTGGGCCTATGGACCCGGTGAAGAAATTAACGAAGCCAACCTGCACCAGGTTTCCTCTTGGGGAGCCACCAAACCGGCTTCTACTCCAGCTAGGCTGGAGCTGTTCGACATGGAAAAAGATCCTTACGAACAACAAAACGTTTACAACGATCCAGCCTACGCCAAAGTTGCGGAAGATCTAAAACAACAACTGCTCTCCATCAAACAGGAAGTGAAAGATTTAGATGCCCAATACCCTGAACTCCTGAAAAGACGTTCCCAGATCTGGTAAACCATTTCAAAATTCGCACAACATGAAATACACTAAACTTATCGTTCTCTTTCCGCTCATAACTGGGCTTCTATCGATTTTCGTTGGTTGCTCCGAAAGCAATAGTTCTCCTTCCAGCAAACCTAACATCCTGTTTATCCTGGTCGATGATTTAGGTAAAGAATGGGTATCAACCTACGGTGGTGAAAATATCGAAACACCCCATATCGACCAACTGGCCGCTGGAGGCATGCAGTTCTCGAATGCCTATGTCATGCCTCAGTGCACCCCTACCAGACTTTCATTTCTTACCGGACAATATCCCTATCGTCATGGCTGGGTGAACCATTGGGACGTTCCTCGCTGGGGAGGGGGTGCCCATTACGACTGGAATCGCAATCCCTGCATTTCCATGGTCATGAAAGATGCGGGCTACAAGTCGGCCATTGCTGGCAAATGGCAGATTAACGATTTCCGGGTGCAACCCGAAGCAATGATTGAAATTGGCTTTGACGACTACTGCATGTGGACCGGAGGCGAAGGCAATAATCCACCCAGCGATGAACGATTCTGGGATCCCTACATTCATACCAAAGAAGGTAGTTTCATCCGTGAAGGTGAGTACGGCGAAACCATGTTTGTCGACTTCCTCATCGACTTCATGAAGAAGAACAAAGACGACCCGATGTTCCTCTACTACCCCATGGTACTCACGCATACTCCATTCGTCACAACTCCAGACGAACGGGATGTCGAAACCGATCTGGATAAGCACAAGGCCATGGTTCGCTACACCGACAAAGTATTGGGAAAATTGGTACAAGCCTTGGACGACCTTGGTATTCGCGACAACACTATCATCATCTGGACCACTGACAATGGTACCACGGGCGAAATTACCGGCCATCAAAATGGCCGAACCGTAAAAGGGGCAAAGGCCAGTACAACTGAACCAGGACTCTGCGTACCCTTCATCGTCAACAGCCCGGGATTGGTTCCTGAAGGCGTGAAGACAGATGCTCTCATCGATGTCACAGATCTGCTACCCACTTTTGCGGAACTCGGAGGCGGAAAGCTCCAAGAGGGTTATACCTACGACGGGAAATCCTTCGCCGACCTCATTCTGGGCAAAAGCCAAGATAGCCAACGGAGTTGGATGCTTGGCATGGGCGGTCGAAACGAAGCAGCTCTCACCGAAGACGGTGTGGAGAACGCCTATGCCTTTCGCGACCGAGTGATTCGTGAGAAACGCTTTAAGCTGTATGTGAGCCATAAGAAAGAGCCCGAGAAGCTGGTCGATGTATTGGCTGATCCTGACGAACAAACGAATCTGATAACAAGCAGCGATCCTGAGGCCCAAGCTGCACTCGCTCGCATGTCAGACCTCATCAGCACCTTTCCTGAGAGGGACAATGATCCCATTTACGATCCCAATCCCGATCAACCGTGGGATGTAGCAATTACCGAACAGAGCGAGGTCTGGAAGAAATAGACTGTAAATTCAGTTAAACACTTGAAGCAAGCGGGCTTGTTTTAAACGATGTCTATTTTCTTCAAATCTGGAAGAATCCCATCGCTTCATGGTTCGACTGACTATATTTCTTTTTCTTACTCTCCTTTCCGTATTCTCAGGTGCCCTATCCGCTAAAGAAGAGAAACTAAACGTTCTATTCATCGCCGCGGATGACCTGACCAGCTCAATCGCTTGCTTTGGAGATCCGATCGCTGTAACGCCAAATCTGGATCGTCTATCAAACATGGGAGTTCGATTCGACAACGCTTACTGCCAGATACCCCTTTGTAATCCTACCCGTGCATCGCTGATGACCGGTCTACGGCCCGATACGATCAAGGTCTACGACCTGGAAGTTCACTTTCGAGATGCTGCTCCAAACGCAGTTACCCTACCCCAGCTTTTCCAGAAGGCCGGTTACAAGTCCATGCGAGTGGGCAAGATATACCACTATGGCGTCCCCAGACAAATAGGGACCAATGGCTTAGACGATCCCGCTTCTTGGAATCAGGTAGTAAACCCCAAAGGGCGAGACAAAGACGAAGAGCATCTCATCACCAATCTGGAGCCGCATAGACAAATCAGTGCAGCGTTGAGTTGGCTGGCTGCAGAAGGAACAGATGAGGAGCAAACGGATGGAATGATAACCACGGAGGCTATTCGCCTGATGAAGGAAAATAAAGATAAGCCGTTCTTCCTGGCCGCAGGATTTTTCCGCCCACACACACCGTATGTAGCTCCGAAAAAGTATTGGGACCTCTACCCAATAGAAAAAATCAAAATACCCTACGCACCGGAAGGTGATCGAGAAGACATCCCAAAAATCGCATTTGCCCACAACAACCCGGTCCCCAATTACAACCTGGCCATCGAAGATGTCCTTAAAGCCAAACAGGCTTACTATGCCAATGTAAGCTTTGTGGACGCACAGGTTGGAAGATTATTAGACGCCTTGGAAGAGCTGGGACTGGCAGATAACACGGTTGTCGCGTTCTGGAGTGACCATGGCTATAATCTGGGAGAACATAATGGCATCTGGCAAAAACGTTGCCTGTTTGAGGAATCAGCTTCGGCGCCCTTAATCATTTATAGCCCCAACCAAAAAGGAAACGGCAAGCCCAGTAAACAAATTGTCGAGTTTGTAGATATCTACCCAACCATAGCAGAACTTTGCGGATTGGAATCACCAAAGGACGCTGAAGGGAAAAGCCTGCTCCCCTTGCTCAACAATCCTAATAAGAAATGGAAAGGCGAAGCTTTCACCCAAGTGCTCCGCCCAGGTGACGGCCTCCCTGTCATGGGTGCCAGCATTCGCACCGATCGCTGGCGTTACAACGAATGGAATGAAGGCCAGCAAGGAGTGGAACTTTATGATCACTTTGAAGACCCTAACGAGTTCAATAATTTAGCATCAAACCCAGCTTATACGAAAACCATTCGAGAGCTGAGCGCAAAGCTAAGAAAAACGGTCAATGGGCAGGTCCCAACGTCGCCATTTAATCCACCAAGACTTTAATCCAAAACTCATAACCTATGAAATTTCGATCTCTCGGCTCAAGTGGCCTTCTTGTATCTCCTGTTTGTCTCGGAACAATGACCTACGGTTCGCCTGTTGAAGGGGCCGATGCGATAAAATTAACTCATGGAGCCATTGATTTGGGTATCAACTTTATAGATACGGCAAATGCCTACGAAGGCTACAATCGAGTATTGGGCTCTTCGGGCGGTGTCGCAGAAGAGATACTCGGAAAAGCTCTTTCAGATAGAAGAGACCGGGTGATCCTCGCGACCAAGGTAGGCGCACCACTCGGTCCTGGCCCACAAGATGCCGGACTTTCCCCTACCACGATTGGAAGAGAGCTGGATGCCAGCCTTAAACGCCTGAACACCGATTACATCGACCTCTACATTCTTCATTGGCCCGACAAACATACACCACTAGAAGCAACCTTGAGTGCGATTGAAACGGCTGTCCGCCAGGGGAAAATCCGATCTTTTGGTGTGTCCAATCACTTCGCTTTCGATCTCTGCGAGTTGCTCTGGTTATCAGATAAACATGGGTGGCCCAAACCGGTGTCCTCTCAAATCCCCTACAGTATGCTGAAACGCCACTTCAACATCGATCTTGAATTTTGCGACAAGCACAACATCGGTGTCACACCCTATCAAATCCTTGAAGGTGGGCTGCTAACCGGTAAATACAAGCGAGGGCAGGAAATCCCTGAAGGATCCCGGATGCAGGAAAACCCCAACTGGCTATCGAATCCTGAAGAAGGCATTTATAATCAGCTAGAAGCCACTGAAGCATTGGCAAAAGAAGCAGGTATTCCATTTTCTCAATACACCGTCGCCTGGACCTTAGCACAGCAAGCTATGTCTTCCGTAGTACTGGGAGTTAAAACACTGAAGCAAGTTGAAGATGCAATTGCCGGAGCAAATGCTCAGTTATCAGAGGACCTATTGGCTAAACAGGATGGCATCACACCGCCTCCGCATCGGCATAGTGCCCCATTTGTCCGCCCGACCAGCACGAGTTAAATAGTAGAATTGTCGGCGGTTTAAAGAGTTCAGGGTTAAATATAAATCCTGTTGAAGCTTTTTCGTACCTCGCTTAATTCATTGAAGGGTAATGACTCTCCGCGGGGTTATTACTCATGCATAGTTATGCTTATAGAATATGAGCGATAAAAACGAATTGGATTTCTTGTTGAGGAAATGGAAGAATGCACCTGCCTCTGATCCTCAACTCAAAAAGCGTGTGTGGACCCGCATAGCTGCGGAAGATTCCAGAAAAGCCCAATCCTATCGACATTGGCTATCACCACTACTGGAAATAATTTCAAAGCCATTAGGAGCCACTGCTTTTGTAGCCGCGAGCATCGTTTGCGGCATTCTGATTGCAGAACTTCGCTTGGATCGTAGTTCGAGTATTCGAACGGAGGAACTGGCCCAAAACTACATTCAGCTCATTGAAGCTCGGACTCAGCTTCTAGAAAAGAAGGACACACAGTGAAAAGCAGCATTCTTACCATTGTCCTGGGCCTGACCGCTGGTCTGTTCGCCCACTCCCTCTATTTCAATTCATTCAAGCCCTGCGAAGAGGATACCCTGGAATGCAAGTTGAGCTGGATTCAGGATTATCTGTCTTTAAGCGAAGAACAGTTTGAAGTGGTCGTAGCCATGCACCGAGATCATCAGCCAGAAGTCATTCAACTGGAGGAACAAATCCAAGTATTGGAACAACGGCTCGCTTCTCTTGAAGAAGAACGCGTAGAAAACGACCGCATCGATTTCATCGCATTCTACAAATACTTACAGGATAAGGTAGACCTCGATAAAACCAGAGACTCATCTACTGAAAGCTTTTTAACTAAAATTGGGGATGTAATGAACGTGAATCAAAAGGCCCGATTCGACGAATTACTCAAAGACTTCAAAACCAGCCTACCGGAAGAATCTTAATCGACTTTAACTTCCTCAATCCAAGCCCCACGATACTCAGACAGACCTCCGACTCTTGGAGGAGCTGAGAAACGGAAGAGATTCCGCTCTCAACGAAATCATGGATCGTTGGGAACGACCGTTAACCAGCTTTGCATGGCGCTACGTGCAAAATGAAACGGATGCACAAGACCTCGTCCAAGAAACTTTTGTAAAAGTCTATAAGAACAAAGACAAATTCAGACCAGATACCCGCCTTTCAGCTTGGCTTTTCACGACCTTGGCCAACCAATGCCGCAACTTTGGCCGCTGGAAAAGACGCCACCCTACAGTTGCCTTACTTAACATGAGAAATTCAGCTGAAGAGTCTGAAAATACGGTAAAAACGGATCCTTCTGATTCGGAGCCAACCCCCCGACACGAGCGCAGCGACCAACGACATGGTTGAATACTTAAAAAAGGCAATTAGCAACCTTCCGCACGATCTGAAAACCACATTAATACTCTACCAGCATGAAGGCCTTTCCTACAAGGAGATCGCTGAAATAGTCGGTTGTAGCACTAAGGGCGTTGAAACTCGCCTCTACCGTACTCGCAAACAATTGAAACGAGCCCTGCTACCCAAGTTTTCAGAGACAGATCGGATTGCGGCCACTCCGGACCAAGCAACAGGTTAGAATATCCTCTTAAGGCTTAAGTAACATAAATAGGAGGAGATCAATACTCCTCCTACTCATTGGGTAAACGTTTGTTTGGGTGCAAAATTACCGGGTCTTTCTAATTCTTATTTTCTTGGAACTTGAATACTTGACGGACCTGGATAGAAACCGGCTTCCCATTAACCAAGGGGGGGATTAAATTTCCATTTATCCACGGCGAGCAGCGCCGTTTTTCCAAAACTATCGTGAGAATACTCTGTCACATGAGGCATTCGAATATTCCCTTCTTCATCGATATGGAAAAGAACGGTAGCAGAACCTTCGATTCCTTTTCCTTTAAACTCAGCGGGATACAAGGGCGTTGTCATAGAGATGGGTTCAGGAATCTCATCCAATTCCCTCGGGCTATAAATCCGCTTCCCATTGACGAAATTAGAGAACCGTAATTTGGAAGCGGCAGCCTCGTGTATTCCCATTGAAAATACACCTCGGCGATCTTCAAACTTAAAATCAAATGGCTTAATAACGGATAGAGGCTCACCGTTGAGTTTTGCAGGCTTAAATTTCCATTTCTGGATGTACTCTTCGGCCAATTTCCCAAACAATGGATGCGTATAGGAGGCTAGATATACATCTTCAACTTCGCCCAGCTCATTTACATTCACTATAACCTGGGCCGATCCGTCAAAAATGCCTTCAAAAGTCATACCCGTCGGATATGCCGGAAGCACCGAATGGATAACTTCCAATGATTCAAAGTTTTCAACCGCAGTCGAAGCAGTGCTTTGACCAAGATTAATAAGGATAATAAGGGCGAAAGAGGAAAGTGATTTTGGGATACGTATTCTCATATATATTCGGGTTTGAAGAGCATAACACCCAGGACTGCAAAATCCCTTCGAAGAAAATCAACTTATCCCAATAAACAGGACCTGGAAACTTTAAATCTCCCTTTGCAGTTGCAGGTCGACCATCAAATCAGCGGCCACAGCCTCTAATTCGTCACGTAACGTTTCAGGAGCCAAACTGGCTGGTAATTGCAGCAACCCTCTCGCTTTGAACAGCAGTTCAGCAGACATCGGGGCCGTAGTGAGTTCTGTATGCAGTTCCTCGACATTAACATCCAGGCTCGCCAGTAAACCACTGATTCTACTTACAATGCCTACCTGGTCACTCCCAAGGAGCTCTAAAGTCACAAGGGATCGCTTGAGCTGACTTGAAGCAGCTAGTTCAGATCTCACTGTAATACTCAAGCCAGACTCCTGCAGCTGCAAAAGCGATTTCAATAGGGAGGCTTCCTTTGCTTCTTCAATGGCTACACGCAAGACTCCGGCAAATTGCCCACCTAAATGGGACATTCTACTTTCGAGCCAATTGCCCCCCTCGCGGGCCACCACTGAAGCGACCGACTCAACCAATCCAGGTTGGTCTTTTCCCATAAATGTTATCACCAGATGAATGCTCATAAGTAGTCAGTATTTGATTTTAGATTATCAAGGAGGCAGGCCACGGCCAAGGCAACAAAAAGGCCTCTTCTATCTCCTAAAAACCCGTTGACCTGAGTGAGGCCCCCGCCCCTAATCCCCAGATGCCATTTTGGGGAGAAACCTGGTCATTGATGTGCGCGCTTTTTTGGGCCAGCGCCACCATCTTGTTTCGTGTCGCAGTACGCGGCATACCAGCGATTGAATTGGCCCTCTTTAAGAACTCGTTCGCGACGATTCTCTTTTTCCTGACTTGGTTGGCTTTCCCAGACCTCGATGCACAGGGAGAGCTTTCAAGCAGTGATATCTTCATCCTTATAATATCCGGAATGCTGGGAATAGCGGTTGGAGACACACTTTTTCTCTACTCATTAAAGATTCTGGGCGCAGGGCGGAACGCAATCCTGGCCTGTCTTTTCAGTCCCTTTGTCATCCTACTCTCCCTACTGTTTCTAGAGGAAAAAATTGGAGTTCTTCAACTTGTCGGAATCCTCATCATACTCGTAGGTATCCTTCTGGCTATCTATCAGAAGCCACAGCATGCGATTTCTAAAGACCAGTTGATCAGAGGCACTCTCATCGGCATTGCTGCGGTGTTCTTCATGGCAGTGGGGATGGTATCAACCAAACCGATCCTTACCGATGCATCTCCAATCACGGTATCCTGTATTCGCTTACTCGGAGGAACCACCGGAATATTTCTATTCACGGTTTTTTCAGGACGTGTCTTTCACTCAATCCAAATCTTCAAAGGTCATCTTCCATGGAAGGTGATGCTCATCGGAGCCTTTGTGGGATCCTACTTGGCACTCTTCGCCTGGATTGTAGGATTTAAATATACTTCTGTTTCAGTCGCCTCGATTCTCAATCAAACATCCGTCTTTTTTACACTTATCCTGGCAGCCTTCTTCCTCAAAGAGCGACTTAGCCCATTAAAAGTAGCCGGAGCCACTCTGGGCTTTTTCGGCGTCCTGCTCATCATCTTAAATGCCTGAATCTAAAGAGCTCCCCTACTGCCCTCACTGCGGGGCCAAAACGTTCCATGCCGGATCCTTCAAGCCCTGGCATTGTACCTCCTGTAACTTTAAGCTCTACCCCAACATCGCGTCTGCGGCTGGGGTTTTCATTCGTGATACCCAAGGGAGAATACTCATGACGGAACGAGCACACGAACCCAGTTTGGGAAAGCTAGGACTACCGGGTAGATTTTTAGAGCGAAATGAAACGGCTGAGGAAGGCCTGATCCGGGAAGTCAAAGAGGAAGTAGGCATCCCCATTGAGAAACTCAAATACCTCTGTAGCTCTCCGAACCGATACGCATTTGGCGGAATCACCTACGACACCTTGGATCTTTTCTACACAGCGACTACTTCAGCAACCGAGACCATCATCGATCCCGAGGAAGTTGCGGCGGTTCATTGGATGCACCCCAAAGATATCAAACCAGAAGACCTGGCTTTCCAATTATTCCTCCAAGCCTTTGAGAGTCTCAAAAAGTGGCTTGGAGAAGAATCAGTAACTTGAACTGCCTAGGAGCTTAGCGCCAGGTCAGCAGCAACCGAGCATAGTAGGTGGTATCCATTTCATCCAAGCCAGGGACTGGCTCAGAATTATAATCGTTGTTGACACCAATACGTAGCTTCCAAAACTCACTCGTTCCAACTGGCAAATCCAGTGACGTTTCATGATAGACTCTGAAATTCCCAAAGTCTTCAAAGGATGGATTGTAGGTCAGAAGATTATTAAGCGTTCCCCAATTGAGTTCCTTGTAATGAATGAGGGCTAAATCAATACCTGGCGACTCCACCTTAGATCCATCGTTAAAGTTCTCATAGCGATAGGCGAGACCACCGCGAAACTCCAGCTTCTGGTCGTCTTTTCGAATCACATGTTTACCGATACCAAACGCGGCAGTCGCTCGGAGATCCAACAATTCAATATCATCTTTTTCCATCTCTCCACGAACATACTAAGAGAGGCTGTCCAAGAAGAATGACGAGTAATCGATTCCACCTTTAATCTCATCAGCCGTGGTGTTATCATTTTCTTCAGCGTTATCGATGGATCCATAAAACATCAGTCGGTCTTGCTTACCCTCAAGTACTGCAGTGGCTCCAACACCTACCGCTGAACGATCAGAGTTTCCAGACTTTCCGCTGATGTCCGCGCTCACGTCAAACTTCCACTTTCTCTCGTTGGCTGCGATCTCGGCCTTCAATGCTTTTTCCTTCGGGCTATCTTCGCCAGGTTGCCAGGCTGCAGTTACATTGCCAACGGATGTTTCAAACGTACCACCTTGTGCAGCGATCTTGATGGCATCACCTTCCCCGGATACAGTTCCCTTGAAGGTATTGCCGCCATCTGTAGACACATTGATCGTTTCATCAGAAGAAAACACGGCCACTTCAGACTTCTTAATGGAAAGCTCTCCGGCATAGGAGGTTTCAACTTTGATAACTCCACCCTCAATCGAAAGAATCTTCCCGTTGATAACGGATCCGTCTTTGGTTTCAATTTTCCCAGCAAAAACGAGCGGAGAAACAAAGAGTAAAATTAAGCTCACCAAGAGCGTTGCAGGTACAAACGTCCCTAAAGATATAGGTTGTTTCATAATGATAGGATGTTGGGATTCTACAATAAATTGTAGTAAGATAATCTGACCAACGATTCAGGCAATTTCAAATCTTTGTAAAAAGTGTCGCTTTGTATCGGTAAATCAAATACAGTAATCCCGTTTTACCAGTTGTTCCCGGGAAAAATAGGGAAATCGAACTTGTTCAAAATCTCTTCACATTAACTCAACAATAGCACTATGGATATCGATACAGTTGTAAACTGGCTTCAAACAGACGGCCTAGATTTATTAATCAAACTAGTAGTAGCGATCGTCATTTTCGTAATTGGAAAATGGATAGCTCGCAAAATCACTAATCTAGTCAATAAGGCCATGGGGAAAGCCAACATGGACGAAACACTAGTTTCGTTCCTAGGAAACGGCGTCTACATGGTCCTGATGGTCTGTGTCGTTTTGGCAGCCTTGGACTACCTGGGTGTAAAAACGACAGGCTTCGTAGCCATTCTTGGTGCCGCCGGCTTAGCTGTTGGTTTGGCTCTACAAGGCTCTCTGGCAAACTTTGCCTCAGGCGTGCTCATCATCATGTTCCGTCCCTTCAAAAAGGGTGATGCGGTTGATGGCGGTGGAGTTTTTGGAATCGTAGAGGAAATCACGATTCTGACGACCGTAATGCGCACACCAGACAACAAGGTCATTATTGTTCCGAATTCTCAAATCATGGGTGGAGCAATCACCAATTTCTCAACCAAACCTACGCGTCGCGTAGATCTGGTCATCGGATGTGGTTATGACGACGACTTAAAGAAAGTCCGTAGCGTTCTTGAAAGCATTCTCAACGATGACGAGCGAGTTCTCAAAGACCCATCTTACACCATCGGCTTATCCGAAATCGGTGACAGCAGTGTTAATTTCGTGGTTCGCCCTTGGGTAAATGCCGCTGATTACTGGGACGTTTATTTTGATGTGCAAGAGGAAGTATTTAATCGTTTTGGTGAAGAAGGAATTTCCATTCCTTATCCTCAAACAGACGTACACTTGTTCCCTGCGCCTTCGAACGACGGCGATCAGGCAGCCTCTTAATACAGGTAGTTACAATTTAGATACAAAGCCCGGTTGTAAGAACAGCCGGGATTTTTTATGCTTAAGCTCTCAGCTCGACAGTGGACAAGCTCTCATCCCTCAACGCGTATAATTCGTCCCAAGACTTCAGGCGACTCATCCGATTGCGCAACTTACGGGCTCCAGGAAAGCCGGCGACAAAAGTAACCATCCGGCCTTTCATTAGCCCCAGCAACATGTCTTCACGCAAATGACTGTAGTGCCCCTTCATAATCTCCGAGTAGCGAACTACTAATTCCCAGCGTTCTTCAATTGAAGGCTCAGGTGGAGCGACCCGGTCGTCTACTTTATATTTTAGCTCCTGAAACAACCAAGGATTACCAAGGGCAGCTCGGCCAACCATCAATCCACTTATCGAGTACTGTTCACGTAGCTTACAAATATCATATTTGGAACCAATTGAACCATTTCCAATTACCGGGATCGAAATGGATTCAGCAACTTGATGGATCACATCCCAGTTCGCATCTCCTTTGTACCCTTGTGCTTTGGTTCTCCCATGAATCGCCAAAGCCTGGACACCTACATCCTCAATAACTTTGCCCGCTTCGATAGCGACAATGGTTTGGCTGTCCCAACCCATTCGGATTTTTGCAGTCACAGGACAATCGGGAAGGGCTCGGACAACTGCCTGACAAATCTCACCCAAAAGGGGTAGGTCCTTCAGAAGGGATGAACCGGCGTTTTTGCAGGTCACCTTCTTGGCCGGACAACCAAAATTAAGATCGATAAAGTCAGGATTTAAACGATCCACGATTTTCTTGGCTGCATCCGCCATCGTGTCCGCTTCAGACCCGAAAATTTGCACCCCCATGGGTCGTTGCTCTTCGGTAAACTCAATCGAGTTCCAGACTTTGTAATCTCCACGTAGAATGGCATCGGCCAACACAAACTCAGAAACGACCACATCAGCTCCCTTCTCTTTGCACAGGGTACGAAAGCCGATGTCGGTAAATCCGGCCATCGGTGCCAAATAAAGCGGAAACTTTCCGTCCTGAAACCAGGGAAGCATAGCCGTTAAAATGAGAGGCGAGCTTGGACTGTCAAGCGAGGCCGTCCAAGGATCTTACCAATCCAGTTTCTTCACGGAGATGAGATGTTGAGGATGACGACCGAGAGGTGAGTGAGCGCACTTGTGTGTGTAATTGAATCTGGAGGGAGGTTCCGAGGAGCCTTGCGACGACAAGACCGGATGCAAAGCAGACCGGAACAGACTCAGCATGTCATCCCGAAATTCTGAGTATGATCTGTTCAAAGATTGTAACCTGCATAACCAACGCGCTGAACCTTGCTAGTTTACTATTTCACTCAGAATTGTTGAAGGAAGAAGATTAAAAATCCCGACCAATCTTAAACTCTTTTAAATCGATAACCGGTTTCGACTTCGGTTTGATATCCAATGAGTTGGGATTAATCAATCGCTTTATCTTATCGATTTGATCTTCCACTTTCCTGGGCGAGATTGAAACGGGAGTTCCCAATTCCTGAGCAAAGAGGCTCACACGAAACTCCTCCAACAACCACCTGAGTTGATTAAGTAAGCCCAGGCCAGCTTTGGGGAAATCGGGACTACTCAACCACTCCAGATACTGCTGCTTATAGTTATTTAATTCCTCCGCACGTTTAGCATCTTTGGGAGGATCGTTAATGAACCGCTTGCGACGGATTTGCATAGCCTCGAAGTAGCGAGGATATTCCTTAAGTTGGAGGAAGGGTCTTTTCAGTAAGAAGTCCTTGGGAATTAATTGCGCTAAGTCTTCAAACATTCCAGGATAACCTCGTTTCTCGACAGTAAGTAACTGTCGGTTCTTAAAAATGATTTTAAGCAAATCACTAAATTGAGGAACAAGGCCTTTTAGCTCATTTCGAATTCGTCGCACCAGTTCTTCGAATCCTTTCTGCTTAAGCGGCAACACTTGGTCAGATCGATAGAGATGACGGCACAGGTGAACATAGCTATGCTTCAGCAACGTATCCTGATGAACAAAGGTAACGCACAAGGGAGCCAATTGCTTCAAATCCCTTAAATCCTTTTGCAACCAGGCTAGCTCATAACGGAGGACCTTTTCGAGAAGCTTCGGTAAAGTCTGCCTGGTTGATGCATCGGCTTCAGCCAGGGATTTAAAAACCTGAACCTCACAGTCGCTTTCACCCTTTCCAAGGCCAGGGTATCCATAAACGGGTACTCCACCCAAATGACTCACCTCAACCCGTTCCGGTAAATCTCCAAAATCCCATTCCGTGACCTCTTTTCGTCCCCATTTCTTTTGAGCGACCGACCAGGCATCCCGATCTTTTTCATATTTCCGGTGCTTCTTCTCAGCATCTTTGATTTTGGCTTTAACTTCTACCGAAATGTCATCCATCGATCGAGCACTCGCAATGGCCTCGTCATTTTCATTCACGACTTCCAAGCGAACTTTCAAATGATCGGGAATCGCCGAATAATCCCAAACAACCGAAGGGATACCCACATCATACTTTTCCTTAACGATGACTGTCAGCGCCTCACTAAGAGAATAATCTCCAGGTTCAAGAAGCTGCATGATCTCACTGGCCTTTTCACCAATAGGGAAAAGCTTCCGTCTGACATCCTTCGGCAAAGCTCGGAGCAAAGCATCCACCTTCTCTTCCAGATAACCTGGAACAATCCAATCAAGAGCACCCGGCCGGAAAGAATCGAAAGCATGCAATGGCAGACTCAGTGTAGCACCATCCTTTTCCTCTCCCGGTTTGTAATGGTAGTGAAGTCTACGTTCACCTTCGGGCGTTTGAATGGTTTGAGGAAACTGTGCTTCATCAACTTCGACTCCCGATTCACCCAGTAATTCTCCCTCAGAGATTAACAGATCATCTTCAGGATGGGACTTCAACCAGGCATGCATGTCGGCCACCGAACCCATTTGTTTGATACGCTCGCTGTAGAATTGATACAAAGCCTCATCGAGTCCGAAAAATCCCGTCATCCTCGATCGTGCCTGTTTTTGTTCCACACGTTCAATCAAGGCCTGATTCTTCTCACGAAACTTAAGCTGAGTTCTTAAACTCTCACCCATCAGGCCTTCACGAATAAAGATCTCTGTCGCCGCGGCCGGATCCACCTTTACGTAGCCCACTCGCTTCACATCCACTTCCAAACCCAACAAAATGCACCGTTGTTTTGCCACCACACGTTCACCCTTTTCATCCCACCGTGGATCTGAGTACCGGTGTCGGATCAAATGCGCTCCCAGTTTCTCCAACCAAGCTGGATCGATGCCCGCAACGGTTCGAGCATAGACTTGGCCGGTTTCTACGATTTCCGAAGCCACGATCCAGTCCGGCGTATTCCCTTCAATCACATCGCGCGCTTGCTCGCCGGCCTTCTTCTTGCGCATTTCTCGGCTGGCTTTTTTATCAAACAAGGCCGAACCGGGAAAGATCATCGTCTTGCGATTGCGGGCAGCCCGATAGTGGTTGCCCATATCTTTGATGCACACATTGCTGAGCAACCCGGCAACAATCGATCGGTGAATCGCGATGTAATCCACATTCTTTCGACTCTTTCGATATTCACCCAAGTCTTTCATCACCAAAAGCAATTGCTGATGAATGTCCCACCACTCGCGCATACGTAGGTATGAGAGAAAATGACTTTTACAAAACTTCCTCAGTTGGTTTTGCGTCAGCTTCTCCGTTTCGTCGTGATAGGCGGCCCAGATATTGTAGAGCGTAATAAAGTCCGAGGAGTCATCCCTGAACTTCTTATGCATCAGATCCGCCTGCTCGCGTTTTTCTTCAGGTCGTTCACGTGGATCCTGAATACTCAATCCAGCCGCAATGATCAGAACTTCCTCTAAAGCTCCTTCCTCCTTAGCCTCCAGAATCATTCGACCCACCGTGGGATCCACCGGCAAGTGCGCAAGCTTCTTACCCAAAGGGGTCAATTCATATTTGGCATCTGCTCCTGAAGCCTGACCATCGACACCTTTTTTTCTACCTTTCAAGGCCCCCAGCTCAACCAGAAGCTGGTACCCGGATTGAATGGCTCTTGGACTCGGAGGATCAATGAACGGAAAGGTTTCGATATCACCTAAGTCAAAGACGAGCATCTTCAAAATAACAGCCGCTAAATTGGAACGCAGTATTTCAGCTTGTGTATATTCAGGTCGTTTCAGGAAATCCGCTTCTGAATACAAGCGAGTACAAATACCGTTCTCGACACGGCCGCATCGCCCCATCCGTTGATTAGCGCTACTTTGGGAGACAGCTTCAATTGGCAATCGCTGCGTTCGAGTTCCGGCGCTGTACCGACTTAAGCGCACGTATCCAGTATCCACTACAAAACGAATGCCAGGTATCGTGAGGGATGTCTCCGCTATATTCGTAGATAGGATAATCTTCCTGTTACCACTCCTGGAAAATACTTTCTGCTGATCGCCTGATGACAGTCTTCCAAATAGAGTAAATATTTCTACATGCTTCCATCGACGCCCCATAAATACATCTCGTGTTTCCCGGATATCCTTCTCTGCCGGAAAGAAAACCAAAATATCCCCACGATTGTGTTCCTCAATCAGCTGCTCCACCGCAGCCACCGCACCATCTAAATAATTGGCACTTGTTCCAGGGAGCAATTCCTCCAGCGGCAGATACTCCAGGTCCACTGGGAACATACGACCAGACACTTCGATGATCGGTGCATCGCCAAAGGCTTTTGAAAATGCCTCCGTATCGATGGTTGCGGAAGTTATAATAATTTTCAGATCCGGTCGCTCTTCCCTAAGCTGATTCATGTAGCCCAGAAGGAAGTCGATGTTGAGGCTTCGCTCGTGAGCCTCATCGATGATCACCGTGTCATACTCCAGCAAATGACGATCTCCATGAATCTCCGAGAGAAGCATGCCATCCGTCAGAAATTTGATGCGCGTATCCTTTCCTGTTTTGTCCGTAAATCGGATTTTGGCCCCGACCTCTTTTCCCCAGGGAACTTTCAGTTCCTCCGCTACGCGCTGGGATACTGACAAAGCCGCTATCCTTCTCGGCTGCGTGCAGGCAATCTTACCCTTAACGCCACGCCCTGCATCCAAACATAGCTTCGGAAGTTGAGTGGTTTTTCCGGATCCTGTTTCACCAGCGATGACCACGACCTGATTCTCTTGAATCGTTCGACGGATCTCTTCCCGGTGCTGAGAGATAGGCAATGCATCTGGAAACGTAATATCAGGGAGTGAATCTAAAAGCCTGGAGCATCGTTTGGAAGACGCTTTAGCATCGGCTAAGAAGCTCGCCAATTTCTTTTCCACAGCTTTTGGATTTCTGGGAGGCAACAGTCTCTCAACCTGTTCACGCACACGCCACTGAACAGCTACCTCGCATTCAGGTAATAACCGCTCCAACTCCGCTGCCTGTTCCTTCCAGTCCATGTTTTGTCCCGACATTTAAATTCGCCCTAGCAGGGGTCAACGTCATTAAAAATCGTTCTCGTCCCCTCAAAAATCCTCCCTATTATTCGAATACAGAATCCATGCTTTAAAAAAATATATCCGGTGGCCAAACCGGTGCCGATCGCGCCCACTTGATGCTACTCTGGAATTGGTAAAGATGGAGTCGAAATGTGCAGTGTCAATAAGGACAGACTTGGCAAGAGCAGTAGCACCCCCATCGACTTGGTTCGATTCACTACCAACAATAAAGCGCCCATCACCTGGAGCGCGACTATGATAATGGATAGCTCTTGCGAGTATCCGAAAAAGGCAAATAGGAGTTCGAAACCACTTAGTTCATTGACCGGTGTATCTATCAGGCTGGTCGCTTTAAACTGCCACGGCTTCTACATACCATATATAAAGATGACAATTGCAGCGGAGAATCGGAAACTCTGTTCAATGATAACGAAACGTTTCGTGAGATTTGAACTAAAGGAGCCATTCAGCTCTCAGCATTTACCAGATCATCTGGCAAATCTAAATCTCGAACAACACCACCAGAATCAACCGTCACTAATTCTAAATACTCACTCGCTTGCTGGATAATCGATCGGGCTCCCTCATCACATTCCAGCTTGGCTAATGAATCCATATATGAAATTGGAAACACAACCGGATGTCCTCGCCTGCCATTATAAACAGGTAGGGCAACTCGACTACGATTCAGTTCGCAAAATCGTGCTAAAACTCGCTTCACAGATCCAAGCTCCAGGTAAGGCAAGTCACCCAGACAAACCATGATCCCCGTGAAATCCCGTGGATCGATTCCCTGGACGCCTTTTGCCAGTGAAGTACCCATCCCAGATTTCCAATTAGGATTATTCACGCAATCGATCTCGTAATTTGAGAGCAATGAAACCACAGCTTCGTGATCTCCGCCGGTCACTACACAAATCTTCGAAACACCACTGTGTAGGATACATCGAACAACCCGTTCCAATACAGCAACTCCATCCAACTCAACCAACAGCTTATTTTCGGGGCCATAACGCTTAGATTCCCCAGCAGCGAGAATGATGGCGCAAATGGATCCAGCGTCTTCGGTCATCCTTTTGCGGTATCTTCAACCTGATTTTTGAAACTCTGCTTATTTTTAAGCTGCACCATTTCAGCTACAATACTCACAGCAATCTCGGCAGGGGTAGTACTTCCAATATCAAGACCGACCGGTCCATGAATCCGTTCCAGCTCAGCCGCATCAAATCCTTTGGCAGACAATCGCTTCAAACGAGCTCCGTGACTTGTGCGACTTCCCAAGGCACCCACGTAAGAACAGTCACTCTTTAAAGCAATCTCCAGAGCTTGATCATCAATCTTCGGATCATGAGCCAGCATCACCGTGCTATCGAAGGGAGTGAATCTAATTTCCTTCAAAGCGACCTCCGGCCATTTCTGAATCAAATGATCGGGCTTTGTTTCGAAGCGTTCTTCCTGAGCAAAGCTTTCCCGAGGATCGATGACGATGGTCTGGTAGTTTAGCGCTTTCGCGAAATGAACCAGGCTAAGGGAAATATGACCGGCTCCGATAATGAACAATCGATAGGGTTGGGCTATTAATCGCAGGAGTATCTTTGAATCACCTTCCCCAATTTCATACGTGTGGCCTTCGTTAATCATGACCTCTCGCGCCTTTTGCAACGTGAACTCATCCCAGTCACTTTCATCACCCGTTATTGTTCCGTCTTCCAGTAGCAATGCCTGCTTGCCATCACCCGACAACCATACGCCAGTTCCATGCGCTTCATGCAACGCAACCAGTGAAGCCACTAGCTTGGTTTCATAAGTAAAGCGTTCCACGCGAACCCCAATCCTGCCGCCACACGAAAATGCCACTTCCCAGGGAAATCCCTGGCTCGGGCCAAACTCAGCCCAACGGGTCTTTCCGTCCGCCACGCATGAGACAGCCATTTCGATGACTTCCGTCTCAATACAACCGGCACTGACAGATCCAATAAAGTGTTTCCCATCTGCAGAGATAGCCAAGACTGATCCAATTCCCCTCGGGGAGGGATTGCGGGCACTCACCACCGTAGCCAAGGCAAAAGCTTGTTCGGCTTCGATCCATAATTTGAGCTGTGACCAAATTTCGTGCATAAGGAACTTTGACTTACTTAAAGCGACTATTTAGAAAATCTAAACATTTCATTCAATTACCCTATGGCAACCATACAAATTCAGGTTAACGGGACAAATCGAGAAATCGATGACATCGATCCCACGACTCCCCTACTCTGGGCACTGCGCGACCATCTCGGCATGGTCGGCACTAAATTCGGCTGCGGCAAGGGCCTCTGTGGTGCTTGTACCGTCCACTTAAACGGGACAGCCATCCGATCCTGCAGCACGCCAGTGTCGGCAGTTGAAGGCCATATGATTACAACCATTGAAGGCTTAGCCAAGGACGAGGACACCTTGCATCCGGTTCAGGAAGCCTGGATGGAACACGACGTCCCTCAATGTGGCTACTGCCAGGCAGGACAGATGATGAATGCATCCGCGCTCCTCGCCATCAATCCAAAGCCTTCGGATAAGGATATCGATAATGCGATGGCAGGAAACATTTGCCGCTGCGGGACATACAAACGGATCCGCAAAGCCATCCACACCGCAGCTGAGAATGGAGGTGCACGATGAAGAAGGATCTTTATGACTACGAGTTGATTCCAGACGTCGATATGCCAGCTGAGTTTGTTCAGCGAATCAAAGACTACGATGAATTGGACGATAGCTCTGTAGATACCAACATGGCCCGGCGCCAATTCTTGAAGTTATCAGGGATAGCAGGAGGTGGTTTGGTCTTAGCCTTTGCGATGGGTGGAACACCGCGGGCAGAAGCGGCTCATCACGGCAGTAAGAAAGGTGCCGCAGCACTCAATGCATATGTGCAAATCAAACCCGACGGTACCGTCGTCATTGCGGCTAAGAATCCAGAAGTTGGGCAAGGGGTAAAAACCTTCCTACCCATGATCATCGCGGAGGAGCTCGAAGTACCTTGGGAATCCGTTTCTGTTATCCAATCAGATATTGATGAAAAACGTTACGGTCGCCAATCCGCAGGTGGATCACAATCCACCCCTCGCAACTGGACACCAATGCGTGAAGCAGGAGCAACCGCGAGAACGATGCTCGTAAATGCCGCCGCTGAAAAATGGGGAGTAAATGCCTCGCAATGTAGAGCCGATCAAGGACAGGTCATCAATAAGTCGAACGGAAAAACACTCGGCTACGGAGAATTGGCCAGTGCTGCAGCAAAGCAAGCCATTCCAGACCCTAAAAGCTTAAGCTTTAAAGATCGCAAAGACTTTAAACTACTTGGCAAATTTGTAGGCGGCGTGGACAATCACGCTCTGGTTACCGGTCAACCACTCTTCGGTATCGATACTCAGCTTCCTGGTATGCTGAACGCCGTTTCCGTGAAGTGCCCTAGCATTTATGGCAAAGTCAAACGCGCCAATCTGGATGAAGTGAAGAACCTGCCAGGTGTGGTAGATGCTTTCGTCATTGAAGGCAATAGCGTCGACGGTGAGCTAAAGCCTGGTGTGGCGATTGTTGCCAAAACCACCTATCAAGCGTTTCTGGCAGAAAAAGCGTTACAGGTTTCCTGGGACAAAAGCGAAGCCTCCAATGAGTCATGGGGAGACTTTAAGGAAATGGCCAAGGAAGTAACTTCCAAGCCAGGTCCAGCCTCTGAGGAAACAGGCAACATGGCCCAAGCCATCGCCGATGCAGATCAGGTAGTCGATAGCTACTACACTTATCCATTTCTGTCACACTCCAATCTAGAACCACAAAACTGTGCTGCCTGGTTCCGGAATGGGAAAATGGAGATTTATGCGCCCACGCAAACACCTCAAGCTATTGCCGGTCCGGTTTCCAAAATCCTAGGTCTTAAGCAAGAAGACGTAGTCATCAAACAACTCCGCGGAGGAGGTGGATTTGGCCGACGACTGATCAACGACTGGGTGTGTGAAGCAGCAGCAATTGCTCACAAGGTGGATGCGCCGATCAAGATGACCTGGAACCGGGAAACCGACATGGCCCATGACTTCTTCAGGGTCGGAGGATTCCACAACCTCAAAGGCACTCTGGACAAACAAGGCCGGCTGACGGGATTACAAGATCGAACCATTGTATTTACAAACAAAGACAATGGTCGTCCCGTACGCGGGGGCGGCATTCGAGGTGGCAACATACAAGCACCCGAGATTCCAAACGTACGCATGGAAACGCATCAAGTTCCACTCACTATTCCATGTGGTTGGTGGAGAGCACCCACGTCTTGTTCCGTAGCTTGGGTATTCCAAAGTTTTATCCACGAAATGGCTGAAGCCGCTGAACGGGACCACCTGGAATTCCTTCTGGAGCAATTCGGACAACCAAGACACCTAGGCAAAAAGACTGCTCGTGACTTCAACACCGAGCGCGCGATCAATGTCACCAAGCACGTCGCTGAGAAAGCGAACTGGGGACGTAAGCTGAAAAAGGGCCAAGGCCAGGGCTTGTCATTTTACAATAGCCACCTCGGCTATTTTGCCGAAGTAGCGGAAGTGACGGTCGATAGTTCCAACCGAGTAAAAGTAGATCGCGTAGTAGCCTCCTGCGATGTGGGCATGCTGCTTAATAAAAGCGGTGGCGAAAACCAGGTGGAAGGATCCATCGTGGATGCGATTTCAACCTTGGCCGGTCAGGAAATCACTTTCGAAGAAGGTGCCGTTCGCGAATCGAATTTCGACGACTATCCACTCTTGAGAATGCCTTCACAACCGCAGATCGACATTCATTGGTTAACCACGGACTACGCACCCACCGGACTCGGCGAGCCCGCCTTCCCTCCGGCGGTAGCCGCAGTCACCAACGCCATCTACAATGCGACCGGGAAACGTATCCACACCATGCCGATCTCGAAAGAAGGATTTCAAATCGTGTAATCCGAAGACTGATAGCATGAAAAAGCGCTTCTCCCCTATTGGGTTGTTTATTTTCCTGTCGAGCTTCGGCGTTCAATTGAGCGCGGAAGACCTCGAAGGCTTTTGGAAATATTCAGAAGAATCCATTCAGGAGATCACTGATTTCACACTCGAGTCTAGACGAAGCGGAAAATCCTCAGGAGACAGCTCGGCAGCTGAAATCAGTGACGCCTATCGAAATCACATACGTCAATTTTCAATCACTGGGGACAACCGGATACACATCCAGCTCATCCAATTCAAACGCAACGACGATCCTTATCCCAAATATTTTCGCAGCTTTCGCTTCGACTACGAAGCAAAGGACAACCAATTCTCTATTAAGAGTGGCGAGAAGGAGATCTTTTCCGGACATATCGAGGACAATGTTTTACACATCCAAGATTCCTCTTCTGGTTCAGTCCTCAAAATGGTTCCCCTCACGGCTAGCGAGGTACCAACCATAAGCGAAGGCAACTTCAGTCAGCCCAAACTAGATCGCCAACCCAAACCTAAAAAAATGGCGACCCCAGAGTATCCACCCAATCTTGAACGACAAGGAATCGGAGGTGTCGTCCAGCTTTCATTTTATGTGAATGTAGACGGAAGCACTTCTGAAATAAGAGTCCTCAGTTCCCCACACCCAGGGCTGGAACGGGCAGCGATCGACGCGATTCTCGAAAGCACATTTCACCCAGGACGAGCCAACCGGAAAGCAGTCCGCACGCACGTCAAATTGCCTATTACTTTCAGGTAGTTGATCAATAGTCTGGAGATGGGTCATGAGAGGATCAGCGTTTCTGATTCAAAATAGTCACGTAAAGCCGCACTCCTATCCTTTACATAAACTAGAGGGTAACCCTCAGGTGGCATTTAGGTAAACGGTACTTTTTGTAAAGTATTTTTAAAATGATGTAAATTAAGACAGCTCTATCGTCTTACCCAACAATCTAGTCGGATAATTTCGCCCAGGATATAAATTGGAAGTTGGGGTATGAAGAAAAGGGATGTTAAGGGATTTACGTTAGTGGAAGTGATAATGGGATTACTGGTATTCTCCATTCTAGCTACATCAGCTTCAGTCGCTTTCGTGCAAACGCAAAAGCTGGCACACTCAAATGTGATGCACAATACTGCTCGAACGGTGCTTCAAGGATACGTGGAGCAGATAAAGGGCGTACAATACCATAAGCTGATAGAAGTTCTGGAGAACCCGGAGACTCACCCGATTCCCACAAAAAGTATATCTTCTTTAACAGAGGGTGACGAAATCCAGATTGATGATGTCCTAAGTCTAAATGTGGAGAACCATAAGAACATCCTGCTCGATATCATCGACAACGGTAACGGGGAATTTGAATCCCATACCATGGATTTATTCGTCACACCAACTGCTACCAATATTATCAACTCCGCTGGCATCGAGGTCATAGAGTTCACTTTAAACTATCGTTACGAATCACTCTTCAAAGGCATGGGAGCTACTCACGATGGATCAGTCCGATTTATTAAAACCTCTGTTTCGGAATTTTAGACATGAAAAATACGCTTAAAAGTCCCCTCTTCCCCAAAAGCTGGCCAGTCACAATACGAACAGGGCCCTAAACTTGATGGCTTCTCTTTCAAGTTTGGACGATTTGGAATAATTCAATCGATCAGTGGTCGTTGACAAAGTCGAACTCCGCTTCAAGAAGGGAGGGTATGAAAGTCATCCGATCTCAGAGCGCCGGTTTTTGCTGGGGCGTAGAAAGAGCCATTGACATAGCCGCAAAGTTTGCAAACGACGGCCGCCATCCCGTTTACACAGACGGTCCGCTCATTCATAACAAGCAAATGATGGATCGCCTGACTCAGAAAGGCATTCGTGAAGTAGGCGACTACCAGAGCAAATCGACAGTCGAAGTTTCGCACGAAGAAAAAGACGAACCCATCATGGTCGTTCGTGCCCATGGAATTTCCCCAGATCGTCGAAAGTACCTCAAGAATCTTGATATGGAATTCCGCGATGCGACTTGCCCGGATGTGGGCATCATCGCTGGCAAAATCAGACTCCATGCCAAAAAGGGCTATTCAACCGTCATCTTTGGCGATCCTCAACACCCAGAGGTTATTGGTTTGATGGGGTATACAGAGGGGAAAGGTCATGTGATACAGACCAAAGAAGACATCGACAATCTACCGAAGTTTGGCCCTGTCTGCCTGGTTTCTCAATCGACCATGTTCACCCATGAGTTCGAGGAGCTATCTCAGCATCTAAAAATAAATAACCCGGAAGCTGTCATCATGGACACCATTTGCGGAGCCACCAAAGAACGCCAAACAGGTGTTGTCGAACTAGCAGCCGAAGGAGCTGAGGCCATAGTGGTGATAGGAGGCAAACATTCAGCAAATACACGGAAATTGGCCTTACTTGCTCGTCAGCAGAAGTTGCCTACTTACCACATCGAAACCTGGGATGACCTGGACCTTGACGAGATAATTAACTTTGAGAAAGTTGGTGTAACGGCAGGAGCGTCCACTCCCGATTTCATTATCAATGATGTCTGCAAGAAGCTGGAAGCCATTTAACTCGGCAGGTTTTCTCTCATCCAACTGACGAGTTGCTGTAGGGCCTTGGCCCTGTGACTGATTCTGGATTTAACGGTCCAATCTAACTCTCCAAACGTGCTGTCATATCCTTCTGGAATAAAAGCAGGATCGTATCCAAAGCCATTATCGCCAACAGACTCCGGAATCAGATGCCCACGGCAAATATCTGAAAACTGGGTGCGAGTGCCCTGATGATCTACCAGCACTAAACTGCAGGCAAATTGCGCGCCACGATTCTCTTCAGGAACACCTGAAATGAGCATAATCAACTTATCCAAGTTTGCAGAATCACTGGCATCCTCGCCCGCAAAACGGGCTGAATAAATTCCAGGTGCGCCATCCAGAGCATCCACTTCAATTCCACTATCATCAGCCAACGCATATTCTCCCTCACTCAATCGGTCAGCTAGAGCCATGACTTTCAAAGTAGCATTTCCGACAAAGGTGGATTCAGTTTCTTCAACTTCAGGCATACCACCTATAGCGGCCGCGCTTTTTACTTCTATGGGTAACTCCTCCCGCTCAAACATGGCAGACAGTTCCCTAACTTTGTGGTCATTATTAGTGGCTAAATAGAGCGTACTCATAGTTAAGAATAGTTGATAAATCCTCGAGTTAGTTGGTCGTCACCGAAGGTTCCATGCTGAACCTTTTCCAGAGAATAGGCATCGGACATTTGATCCACCGATTGTCCTCCCACAAATGCAGGTGCATCCGAGTCAGCCAAGAACTTGGGCGCTCGGTAGGCAAACAAGTAGTTCAGCTCTTGATTTCCGAGCAATTCACTCAACAAACCTGGGCCTCCTTCAAAATAGATTCCGTGGATGGATTCCTCACGGCATTTTTCTCTAAATCCTCTCCAAAAGGCTTCGCTTTTCAGTGGAAGTTTCCACACCCGGATCCCTTTAGATTCAAGGGCCTTCGGAACATCAGTCTCATCGCCGCAAACAAGAATCGTCTTCGAGTTAAAGGCATCATTATAAATCTTAAGCGTGTCGAGCTGCTCAAGGGTCCTAAGACGACGGTCAAAAATAAACCGAATTCCACACGTAACTGAATCTTCCAACCGGCTAGTCAAACTTGGATTATCGGCTAACGCAGTCCCAGATCCGACAGCAATAGCCGGAAAGTACCTGCGCCATCGCATAACATCCCCTCGTGCCTCCTCGCCTGTTATCCACTGAGAACTACCACTACGCGTAGATACTTTCCCATCCAAAGTGATAGCGGTCTTAGCAGCCAACAGTGGCTGTTCTTCCTTGGCACTAAAATTGAAAATAAGATTCAAATCCTCGCAAGGACCCTCCAATACACCGACCTCGGTTTCAACACCTGCATCATTGAGCAAGGCTATACCCCGTCCTTGATGCCTGGGATCTGGATCAATCGATCCTATAACAACCTTTCTAAGGCCGCTATCAATAATCGCTTGTGTACAAGGACCGGTCTTACCCGTACTGCAACACGGTTCCAGAGTCACATACATGACCGCATCGGCAGACGGGTTACGCCCCAGATGATTCAACACTTCAATTTCAGAATGCGGGCCGCCAAAGCGTGCGTGATAGCCTAGACTCACAACCTGCCCACCTTCTACAATGATCGCCCCTACCATAGGATTGGTCCCAGTGAGCCCCCATCCTTTCTTCGCCTCATCCAAGGCCATCTGCATGTAGCCTTCGTTCGTCATACCACGTCAGGTACGTAAGGATTCGTTGCCTTTTCCTGACCGACCGTCGTTGCAGGACCATGTCCGGAGAGGAGCTGGGTTTCGTCTGGCAAGGTGTATATTTGAGTCCGTATGGATTGTTCGAGTACCTCCATACTACCACCTGGCAAATCCGTGCGACCAATACTGCCCGCAAAAATAGCATCTCCAACCACGGCGAGCTTCATTGCCTCGAGGTAAAACAACACATTACCAGGACAGTGACCCGGCACATGGCGCACTTCCACCTGGTTCTCCAAAATCGTGAGCGGTTGTCCCACCTCGATCCAATGGTCGATCTTTACCGAGCTCAGGTCCTTGTTTCCACCCGCCAGGAATGCTCGCTGGGCCTCGGCATTTTCAAATAGCTCTTTATCATCACTATGCCCGTATACCGGCACACCTGCATCAGAGAATTTCGAAGCATCCCACATATGATCCCAGTGACCATGCGTGAGGTATAACGCCTCCAGCTCAAATGGCATTTCTTGCTTCGCTTGCTCCAACAATTCCCAGGTTTGCTCAGGGGCATCAAAGAGCACGGCTTTGTTCGACTCTTCATCGAGAAAGAGATAGAAATTGGTGCCTGCCATACCAAGTGCTTGGGAGAAAAACTTCATCTCTGTCAGATTGGGGACGGCCTGAGTCGAATCAATTGAAAAGACACTTAACAAGATCCTTGATTTCGCATCTCTTCCCTGAGAGTGTCCCTGCCTTTTCAAAGTCACTGATATCAAATGAGCACTCTTAAATTTGCTGTTTTACCGGGCGATGGAATCGGACCCGAGGTCATGAACGTAGCCCTCAATGTATTGAAGGTTGTTGCTGAGAAGCACCAGTTCGAGCTGGAATTCGAGCACGCTGATGTGGGCGGAATCGCCATTGATAACCACGGTGTAGCCCTCCCTGATTCAACCCTGGAGATTTGTAAGAATGCAGACGCCATACTGTTTGGCTCTGTTGGAGGCCCAAAGTGGGAATCTCTACCTCCTAAGGAACAACCAGAGCGCGCAGCCTTACTCCCCCTTCGCAAAGCTTTTTCACTCTTTGCCAATATTCGTCCAGGTCTGCTTTATCCTGAACTTACAGAAGCGTCTCCACTCAAGACGGATCGTATTCCCAATGGCATCGATATTGTCTGTATCCGAGAGCTCACTGGAGGCATCTACTTTGGACAACCCAAGAGTACTCAGGAGCTTGAGGACGGAGATATCGAAGCGATCGATACTATGGTTTACAAGAAGTCTGAGATCGAACGCATTGCAGATGTGGCGATTGCAACTGCCCAGTCGCGAGGCAAACGCCTATGCTCAGTAGACAAGGCTAATGTTTTGGAAACCTCTGTTCTGTGGCGCAAGACCGTCAGCGATTACGTCGCTGCAAAGGCCCCTGAGTTGGAGCTTTCACATATGTATGTGGACAACGCAGCCATGCAATTGGCCCGCGACCCTAACCAATTCGACGTCTTGTTCACTGAAAATATGTTTGGTGACATTCTGTCCGACGAAATGGCCGTGATATGCGGCTCACTCGGAATGTTGGCCTCCGCCAGTCTCGGGGCAGGCAAAAATAGTTTAGATCATCCGTTTGGCTTATTCGAACCTGCTGGAGGAACCGCACCCGATATTGCTGGCCAAAACCTGGCAAATCCTTGTGCCCAGGTCCTTAGTGCGGCTATGATGCTACGATACAGCTTTGGACTGGACGCAGCGGCCAATGAGATCGAAGCAGCCGTAGAATCCGCCGTCAAAGTTGGCACTCGCACGGGCGACATCGCTTTCGGAGGAAATGCAGCCTCCACCTCAGATATGGAAGCCGCAATTATTGCAGGATTATAAAAAATCTCCTAAAGCTTCTCCTCAGAATCCTAAAAACTGCGAGAAGCAGCATAATGTTGTCCTCTTGGACTGACTTTCACTGAGTACACCGCAGTCGATTTCTCTTATCATGACATCTTCAGAAATTCGCCAATCATTCCTGGATTTCTTCAAATCCAAGGAACACGAGATCGTTCCCTCAGCGCCGTTGTTACCGACGGCTCCGAATTTGTTGTTCACGAATGCGGGCATGAACCCCTTCGTACCCTATTTCCTGGGAGAGCGGACAGCCTTGCATACCCGCGTGGCAGATACACAGAAATGTATCCGGGCAGGCGGAAAGCACAATGACCTGGAAGACGTCGGATTCGACACCTACCACCAGACTTTCTTTGAAATGCTCGGCAACTGGTCATTCGGAGATTATTTCAAAAAAGAGGCGATTGAATGGGCTTGGGAATTGCTCACCGAAGTATGGAAGTTCCCCAAGGATCGTCTCTACGCCACCGTTTACCAACCCGACGAAGGAGATCCGGCAAAGTTTGACCAAGAAGCCTACGATTTCTGGAAAGAGATTTTCGAACGCGAGGGTCTTGATCCGCTTGTCCACATTGTCATGGGCGATAAGAAGGATAACTTCTGGATGATGGGTGAGACAGGACCATGCGGTCCTTGTAGTGAACTTCACGTCGACTTGACTCCAGAAGGAGATACGAAGGGTGCCTTAGTAAACAAGGATTCACCGCTCTGCATCGAGATTTGGAACTTGGTATTTATTCAGTTCAATGCAACTCCGCTGAGAACCTTTGTTCCATTGTCCTCGAAGCACGTAGATACTGGGATGGGCTTCGAACGCGTCTGCGGTATCATGGGGACTACCAAAAACTTCACTGATTTCAGCGAAGCGCCCAGCAACTACAATTGCGATCTATTCCAAGAGATATTTGATGAGCTGAGCAGTCTTTCAGGCAAAGAATACAAAGCCACCCTTCCCGAGTCTGCAGAGAATATGTCGGACCAGGAATCGGTTGATGTGGCATTCAGGGTCATCGCAGATCATATTCGAACTTTATCCTGTTCCATTGCAGACGGAATACTGCCCGGCAACGAAGGCAGGAACTATGTGCTTCGCCGCATCCTGCGACGAGCCATCATGTTTGGTAATGGATTGGGACTGAAAACAGGATTCTTCGAAAAACTAGTTCCCACAGTAGTGGATAAACTGGGACCTGTTTACCCTGAGCTCGTTGAACAAAAAGGAGTCATTGAACGCGTCATTCGTTCAGAGGAAGAAGCGTTTGGAAAAACGCTCGATCGCGGACTGGCATTGCTGGATCGAATCACACAAGAAGCCGGAAATCAAATTTCCGGGAAAGCAGCGTTTACACTCTACGACACCTACGGATTCCCCTTGGACCTTACCCAGCTTATTGCTCGTGAAAAAGGCCTAACCGTCGATTCAGATGGCTTCGACAAAGCCATGAAGGAGCAGCGCAAACGATCCCAGGATGCCCAAAAGAAAAGTGTGATCGAAGTGGTCAGCGATTCTGACGAAGAAGCTACTGATTTCGTAGGCTTCAACATCAAGAATCTAAAGAACTACGAGACCACCGTGCAGAGAGTCATCAAACAAGATGGCCAATCATTAGTGCTACTGAAGCGAACCCCTTTTTATGCTGAAATGGGCGGTCAGGTTGGAGATACCGGATTGCTGCAGGCCGGAGCAAAGAGTTTCAGAATCAAAGATACCACGCGTGATTCCCATGGTCATATTCTGCACAGAATAGAAGAGGATGTAGAATTTGTAGTCGACGAACCCGTAATCGTCAGTGTGGATCGAGAACGCCGATTGGCTATTCAACGTAATCACTCGGCTACCCACTTGATGCATCACGCGTTGAGAGAAGTACTGGGAACTCATGTGCGTCAGGCCGGATCATTGGTAACCCCATCGCGACTCCGTTTCGATTTCAATCATTACGAGGCTGTAACTTCAGAACAACTGAAGAAGATCGAACGTATAGTAAACGAGCTGATCTGGGAGAATGGGCTCATCAATTGGTATGAAGTACCTTACGACGAGAAGCCGGACAATGTAATCGCTCAATTTGGCGAGAAGTACGGAAACGTTGTTCGTGTAGTTGATATTGGTGAATACTCACTTGAACTTTGCGGTGGCACCCATGCTCGTGCCACCGGAGAGATAGGCTTTTTCAAAATTCTTTCTGAGTCGGCAATCGCTGCAGGAACTCGACGTATCGAAGCTATTGTCGGAGACAGCTCTTTCAATTTTGTCGAAGAACAAATAGGATCTCTGCATGAGATCTCCACGAAACTAGCCTGCCCTCCGAACGAAATCAGCAAGCGCCTGGAAAACCTGCTTAAGGACAAGGCTGCCCTGGAAAAAGAGCTTAAGAAGTTTCATCAAAAAGCTTCGGCTAACGAAGCAACTGATTTGGCAGATTCTGCCCAGGACCGCGAGGGACTCAAATGGGTGGTCGAACAAGTGCAAGTCGCCAACCCGAATGACCTAAGAACGTTGGCTGTTCAAATCTCCAAGTCTATCGAAGAAGGCGTCGTTGTTCTCGGGGGTGTATTTGGTGATAAGGTAACCGTTCTGGCCCTTTGCTCCAAAGGTGCGATTGACGCCGGACACAAGGCCGGAGACATCGTGAAATCCTTAACTGGAAAACTCGGTGGGTCCGGAGGCGGTAAGCCCGATTTTGCAATGGGCGGCGCAAAGGATGCCGAAGGATTGAAGGCGGCCCTGGCCGAGATCTAGTCGACCTCTTTTCTTATCCAACCTGGCTCCGAATCGCCCCAGTATTCAGGGTTTCGGGCAGCGCTTTATTGGTACCCGCGGACTTGAAATAATTACCCGTGAGTTTGTCCTTCTCGTATTTGGTAAAACCGGCTTTCTCGACGTTCTTGTTATCGAGCTTCTTTTCAATCGAACCGACCGTATGCTTCACACCGAGATTGGGCGGTTGCATAATTTTCACGATAGGCTCACCCGTGATCGGGTGCTGCTCCAAGGTCGGTTCAGACATGGAATGCTCAACTTCGAAATGCTCCCCTCTGGAGCCATCTTGGTTCACAACGCGGTAAGAATAAACAGGCATAGTTAAAAGGATGATAGGATTAAAAGGAGCGGCGAACTGCCTCTTTCACCTGACAAACCCATGCCATTAAGGGGCGAACATCAATTTTTGATCTCATGTTAAAATAAATTTTTAACAGTTCTTCACAATTCCGGATCCATCAGGTGATCGATTCAAGTCATGAAAAATCTTCTGATTGAAGCTGGCACTCGTCAAGCGCCGCCCAGATAGCGGCTTCATCCATACCAATCCCAATAAAAACGATCTCCTGGCGCCGATCACCAAAAGGCTCCTCCCAGGTTTTCAGAACTTCCTCGGGGAATTGATCTTTTTTCACTTGGCCTTTCTCAAAGCGAGTAGCCCACCAGTCACCGATAAAATCACACCGATTCACATCACCAGCAATCGATAGCAGTGCAACTTGTTCTGCACGCTCTGCAATCCAGGCAAATCCCTTTACACGAAGTAGGCCTGCATGCTGCTTCTCTAAGAAAGCACTCAGCTTAGGAGCTTTGAATGGGATACGGCTTCGATAAATGAAGGTACTCAACCCATACTTGGTCGCAAAATCGGAATCTCCATCAGCCTCAGCACCCTCAAAGCTGGAAGGATTCATCATAGACTGATTTGTCACTGCATCCTGCGGAGCAAAGCTCGGTGAGTCAGAATCTGATTCGTGCTCCAATTCCTGTGTCCAGCGAGGCGCACTAATCGTGTCCTCCATCTTAAAAGCGCGGCTGTTTAACAAAGCAGAAATGTCGGTTTCGCTCTGAGACACCAGTATGGTTTGGGCGCGAGCATTGAGTCCGGCAACAATACTGATCAATTGAACTCCTTCTTCCTCGGTGATCAGATCTTTCTTATTGAGAAGGACATAGTCGGCACATTCGATTTGCTCAACCATCAGCTCAAACACCGGTTGCTCATCATCCGGGCGAATCATTTCTTTCGATGTATCCGAACTGTGGATGCGCTTCCACTCCTTGATAAAAAGAGCACCATCAATCACAGAGACCAATGCATTAATAGGAGCAATATCCGTCACCTTTTTTCCAAATAAGTCTGGAGCATAAAGCGCTTGCAGAACCTGGGTGGGTTCGGCCACTCCGCTTGCTTCAATCACAATATGATCGGCCCCACTATTTTCAACGAGTTCTTGGACGGCTTCCGCCATATCCCCCTGAATGGAACAACAAATGCACCCATTCGACAGTTCGACCATTTGGGTCGCGGAATCATCGAGCTCCTTCAGCTGTGTCTTCACAAGAGACGCATCCACATTAATTTCCCCAACGTCGTTCACCAACAATGCGAGTTTTTGATCGCCGCACTCAGCCAGCATACGATTGAGCAATGTGGTCTTTCCAGAACCAAGGAAACCAGACAGTAGGGTAAGTGGAACGGGTTCAGAATTCGATTTCATGATGATAAGTCCCTGAGATAGGCAACACCTTACAAACTCGTCAATCTTGATGGGAATTATTTACCGATTAAGGCATCATCTTATCAGGCCTTTGGGGGTAATTAACCAAATCACACAACGGATTAGCGGAGGGCAAATCGCTAACCCCATGATCTCTATGCACATAACAGCCAAAGAGAATATCGGCAGCATTCTTGCACTGTTACTCTTGGACTATTGGCCAATATCCACAAACGGGTGCCGATCCATCGTGGCGGATCGGCACCACTCTTTTAATTTCAATTGAAATTCAGCGGAGGCCTACAACAATTGCTCATTTCACAACTGCTATCCTGAATGCCACGAAAAACTAAATACGAAGGGAAATGGCTTAATTTCTACGAAACAACGTTCACCAACTCATCGGGTGAATCGAGGGAGTGGGAATATGCCGCACGAACAGGTTCAGACGGTGCAGCCGTCATTATCGCAGTTGTATCAGATGACATTCCAAATGTGGTAGTCATCAAACAATTCCGCCCACCCATAGACAATTATGCTTTGGAGTTTCCCGCAGGCCTCATTGATCCAGGTGAATCGATTCAAGCAGCTGCTACTCGCGAGCTGGAAGAAGAAACAGGTTATTACGGGGAAGTAATCCAAGTGGGTCCCCCCATCTATAGTTCACCGGGTCTCACAGATGAATTTGTATCCATGGTGACCATCGATGTAAAAGGCCAAGCCGAGACGAGACACGAACCGGATGAGAACATTGAAGTATTCACGCTTCCACTACCGACCTTGTTGGTCGAACTGAAGCGAATACAAGCAGAAGGCTGTCTGATTGATGCAAAGCTTTGGTCATTTGCCCAAGGGCTTGATTGGAATCCAACAGGGAATAAGTAGGCCCTGTTTTCGACTAGGCTGAAAGATTGCCAAAAAATGCTCTGAGCTTGTCTGCGCTTTTGATTCCAGGGCTCGATTCAAGGCCACTGCTGACATCCACTATATCAGCTTCAGACTGATTAACCGCATCTTCGATATTGTCTGGATTTAATCCCCCGGCAAGAATCCAGGTTTTTTCAGGGTAATCATTTTTTAACTGACGAAATCCCTTCCAGTCTCCGGTCTTTCCACTTCCACCGAATCCATTTTTTTGAAAGGTATCCATTAAAAAGTTATCCGTGTAATCAAAAAGAGATTCTGGGAATAACGTCTCAGGAGGAAGTTTGGGAGCGAGCCACAATCGATCGCGGCCTACTAACTCTGATAGCTCCGCCAGATATTCCCCCTCATGGACATCAGAGAAATGAATCTGGAAAAAATCAAAGCCTGCCGAAACATATCGCTTAACCTGATCCATGTCTGGACGCACATCCACGACCACTCGAAAGCTGTCCGTCAAAGAGGCATTCAATGAAGTAAATGCTTCAAGATCGATTGAGCGAGGTGACTTGGAATAAAGAATGAAACCAAGGTAGCTTGCTCCAAGGGAAAGAGCTAATTGCCCATCCTCTGGCCTGGTGATGCCGCAAACTTTTACCCGAGGGGTGTTCATCCCTGAAATGAGTTAACCGTTTCGATGACATAGTCTACCTGCTCATCGGTCAATTCAGGGTAGATTGGCAAATTAATAATCTCGCGGCATGTCTGCTCGGACACCGGAAAATCCCCCTCCTTATAACCAAGACCTTCGTAAACTGGCTGCAAATGCAAGGGCCTTGGATAGAATTGGCCTGTGGCTACACCTGCTTCAGTCAAATGCTGGACAAACGCTTCTCTCTCAGAGTGACACACAGAAAATTGGTGATAGACGCTCTGAGCATTCTCAATCACAGGTGGCAGTTGAAATCCTTCGAGTTTAAAACCGCTCAAATACCGCGCAGCAATCTCACGTCTGCGAGCCGTCCAAGCTTTCAAATATTGGGCCTTCACTTGAAGCACTGCGCCGGCGAAACCTTCCATCCGATAATTGTAGCCAACATCCGAATAGGTATAGCGATCAGGCATTGCATGATTTCGCAATAAGCGAATCTGATCACAGGTGGCCTTATCCTTGGAAACACATAAACCTCCTTCAGTAAGACTCCCCAGATTCTTAGTGGGGTAAAATGAGAAAGCTCCGCAATCGCCAATCAATCCAGTAGCTTGACCTTGGTATTCCGCTAAGTGGGATTGTGCACAATCTTCAATAATCTTCACATTATATTTTCGGCCCAACTCCATGAATGCATCCATGGGAGCTGATTGCCCAAACAGGTGAACGACAACAATCGCTTTCGTCTTCTCCGTAATCGCCGCCTCCACTTTCTCTGGATCTAAGATATAAGTTTCCGGATCGATATCAGCAAAGACGGGAATCGCTTTTTCATAACTGATGCACCAGGACGAAGCCATAAAGGTAAACGGCGTAGTGATCACTTCATCTCCTGGATAAACACCACAGGCTCGCACACAGAGATGTAGAGCTGAAGTACCACTATTTACCCCAATAGTTTCTTCAGCACCCATAAGCTCGGCAAATTGCTTTTCGAACTTATCAACCTGGTCCCCAAGAATGTACTGTCCGAAATCCAGCGTCTCTTCCAGTGCCGCCATCAACTGTGGCTTTAATTCCTGATGGGTCTGATGAAAATTTAAAAATGGAACGTTCATTATAAACTTAGGTTTTGAACCGCAGATAAACTCAAATGACCGCAGATTATTTGATAAAGTTCAAAGCCCTTCTCACATCTGTGTAAATCTGTGTTCATCTGTGGTTGAAGTAAAAAGATTACTCTCCCAGCTCCTCCACGATGGCTTCAACTAGACCATCCAAACTGGATATTTGAGCTTCCTTAGTCAAAGGCACGTGAGATTCGCTCATGACCTTACTTGTCCGTGGACCGATTGAAATCGTTTTAGGCGTCTGTGCACCTTCCGCCAATTGCAGAGCCTTGGCTTGCTTCACAAAAGATCGCACGGTGGAACCACTGGTAAACGTAATGGCATGGGCACCAAGCTCGCGGAATTTCTGAGCCGCCCGGTTTTCACTCAGATCCGTCGCCTCGGTTTTATAAACTTCGAAGCGATCAACGATTGCCCACTTTTCTTCAAGAGGCTTAATCAAGTCATCACTCCCAAGATTCCCTTTCACAACTAATACCTTCGCATGTTCAATAGCCTCCGTATCAATCAAAGCCTGGGCAAGGTCGGCAGCCGTGTGTTTTTCCGGGACAAGCTCAACTTGCAAGTGAAACTTTTCAATTTCTCTAGCGGTAGCCGGTCCAACTGCGGCAATCCGCATGAAGCCCATCGAACGTAGATCCTTAAATTCACTCAGGAATGTCTCAAAGAAAAAGCGAACACCGTTGGGACTCGAGAACACAATCCATTCGTAGGAACCTAATTCACCGAAGATCTCTTTCTTAACATCTTCATCCACCGCTGAACGAACACGAATCAATGGCAACTCAAGCACTTCGGCTCCCAGCTGTAGAAGTCGGTGCATCAATTCGCTGGTTTGCTGACGCGTTCTTGTGATCGCAATTCGTTTTCCAAAAAGTGGTTTCTGCTCAAACCAGGAATGCTTCGGAGCATCCTTTACGACTTCGCCAATGATAATCATTGCCGGCGGCTTTATATTGGCCTCCTTAACACTTTCCAAAATTGTGCCCAACTTTCCAATACAGCTTTCTTGCGTTGGAAGCGTCGCCCATTGCACGACTGCGGCAGGAGTATCCTTACTCATTCCAGCATCGATCAATTGCCCCACGATGAAGTCGAGTTTGGTCAACCCCATATAGATGCACAGCGTGGCATCCAACTTGGCATACTTCTTCCAATCAATCGCCGACTCAGATTTCTCAGGATCTTCATGGCCAGTCACAAGCACCACCGAGGAACTGTCTTTCCGATGTGTTAAGGGAATCCCCATTGAAGCTGCGGTCCCCATCGACGCCGATACTCCAGGAACAATTTCAAAATCAATCCCAGCACTCAGCAGTGCATCGGCTTCTTCCCCGCCACGACCAAAAATAAATGGATCACCACCCTTGAGGCGTACGACCATTTTTCCCGCTTTAGCTTCTTCAATCAGAAGCTTCTCAATCTCATCTTGAGGTTTCGAATGGTATCCGGATTTCTTGCCTACATAAGTTTTCTCACAATCCCTTCGAGTCCAGGTCAGCAACTCATCATAGACGAGATAATCGTAAACAAGTACATCACACTTTTCGATCAATTCCTTACCACGAACCGTCACGAGATCTGAAGCCCCGGGACCTGCTCCGACGAGATACACCATTCCCTGAGTCATGATTCAATCTTTCCAAGGGTCAGACGAATCGCTTCGCGAACTTCATCCATATCCAGCGAATTAAAAGAAAGGCTGAATCGCCCCGCATCCTCATGGAATGCGAGCAAAGAGTTATCAACGAAATGCGCAGCAAATGCGGTCTGACAACCACCCTCAACCATGGTGAGGAACTCACGCTCAATGCTGACAGCCACGTCGGTGGCCGGGTCGGTCAAAGCACTGAAGCGCTCCTCTTCACCCGCTCGACACTGTAGCGCGATTGCGCCTTGCCCAACAGCAGGAATCATTTGATTTAGGCTTAGGGGTTCAAACTGAACGCCTTCCCATTCAGATATGCCCAAGCGTTTCAGTCCAGCTGCGGCGAGAATCGTCGCATCTGCATGCCCATCTTTGATTTTAGTTAATCGAGTGCCGACATTCCCACGTATTTCCAGGAATTCGACATCCGGTAAAAACAATTTTGCCTGGGCACGCCTTCGAGGACTACCCGTTGCCAGAGTTTTAATCGTATCAACGCCGTCTCGCTTCACCAACACATCTTCCACAGGTGCTCGTTGCAAGAATCCGGCCAGTACCAATCCAGGCTCCATCTCTGTAGGCATATCCTTCGCGGAATGCACAGCCAGGTCGGCACGCCCTTCAAGCATAGCGACTTCAAGTTCTTTGGTAAAAAGTCCTTTGCCGCCCTTCTCTTCCAATGACCAGGCCAGCCGCTGATCGCCGGTAGTCGTCATCTGAGATTGGATCACCTCAGTCCCAGGAAAAGCGGCAATGATTGCCTCCTCCACCATCCGGGTTTGAGCAAGCGCCAGGGGGCTCTTTCGAGTGGCCAATGTAATCGTTTTAGACACAACAAATGATTCGAATGGATAGTCTTAGAGTCGGTACTTAAAAAAGAAAAGCGCGAAGACCTCAGGGAGTCTTCGCGCTTAAAATCTTAAAAATCAGAAATGAACCTTAGTAAGCAGCTTGCACACCCTTGATGTTTTTCTTGGATACCCAAGGCATCAGGCCGCGTAAACGTCCGCCGCACTTTTCGATAGGATGTTTTTCACCCGCTTTAAGCAAAGCTTTGTAGTTAGGAAGACCGGCTTCGTATTCGGCAACCCACTGCTTAGCAAACTTGCCCGTTTGGATTTCCTTGAGGATCTTGCCCATAGCCTTCTTGGTTTGAGCAGTGATCACACGTGGTCCACGAGTAATGTCACCATACTTGGCTGTTTCTGAGATAGAGAAACGCATGCCCGCAACACCAGACTCAACCATCATGTCGACGATGAGCTTTAGTTCGTGCAAACATTCGAAGTAGGCCATCTCTGGCTGGTATCCAGCTTCAACCAAGGTTTCGAATCCGGCAGTGACCAGAGCAGAAGCTCCGCCACAAAGAACGGCTTGCTCACCAAAGAGGTCGGTTTCGGTTTCTTCCTTAAAAGTAGTTTCGATAACACCAGCGCGAGTTCCACCGATTCCCTTCGCCCAAGCCAGAGCAATTCTCTTGGCCTTCTTGGAAGCATCGTTGTGGATAGCGATCAGAGAAGGAACACCTTTTCCTTCTTGGTATTGAATACGGACCGTGTGTCCTGGGCCCTTAGGAGCCACCATGATTACATCCACATCCTTAGGAGCTTCAATCAATCCGAAGTGGATTGCGAAACCGTGGGTGAACATAATGGCTTTACCAGCTGTCAAGTTGGGTTCGATGTCCTTCTTGTAGACAGACGCCTGCTTCATGTCAGGAACGGCGATCATGATGACATCTGCGCGGCGCACTGCTTCAGCTGTTTCGAACACTTCGAAACCTTGCTTCTTAGCAACAGCGATAGATTTGCTCTTCTTGTAAAGTCCGATGATCACATTGAGACCACTTTCCTTCAGGTTCAAGGCATGAGCATGTCCTTGTGAACCAAAGCCGATAACGGCGAGGGTCTTGCGTTTGATCGATGCGATATTTGCGTCTTTGTCTTTGTATACTTTCGCTGGCATAATTTACAGAGGCTGTAAGGTGCTTGAATAAAACTTGGGTTACTGCGCCGGTTTAGAATTCTTAGCCCGTTCGAGGGCCAATTTTCCGGTGCGGGAAAGTTCGAGAATTTCAAATTGCTCAATCATCTCTAGAAACGCACGGACTTTTCCTTCGTCTCCAGTTAGCTCAAGGATGAGTGAATCCTTGTTAACATTGATAATTTTGGCGCGGAAAATGTCGCAAATCTGAATAATCTCAGAGCGATTATCTGAATCTGCAGCTAGTTTAACTAGAAGCAATTCGCGCTCAACGGCCTCGCCACGTTTAAAATCCAATACCTGGATCACGTTAACCAGCTTATTGAGCTGCTTTATAATTTGGTCCAGGACCTGATCGTCTCCGACCGCCACTACGGTGATCCGTGAAAGAGTACGATCGTGAGTCGGAGCAACATTAAGCGAGTGAATGTTGAAACCTCGACCACTGAACATGCCGGCAACTCTGGCCAACACTCCAAACTTGTTCTCAACCAGAACGGATATTGTGTGTTTCATGTGGATGGATCTTTAGAATGGTGGGCGAAGACGGATTCGAACCGCCGACCCCCTCGGTGTAAACGAGGTGCTCTAACCAACTGAGCTATTCGCCCCCAAATAAGGTGGGATAGGAAGCCATCTGTTTTGTTCGTAATCAAGCACTAAATCCAAAAAGTTCTGAGCTCAGATTCCACGCTTTTTCACGACCAAATTTACTGGGCTGTAATACCGACCCAACCGCGTTCGTGAAGCAATTCAGCGATTTGGATAGCATTGAGTGCTGCCCCCTTCCAAAGCTGGTCTCCACTTACCCAAAGCGAGAGGCCATTTTCCAAAGCTGAGTCCTTACGAATTCGGCCCACACCACAGTTTACCTTTTCAGAATAATCGATAGGCATGGGATACTGAAGATGGTCGACGTCGTCGCACAATTCACTTCCTGGAAAGTTTGAAACAGCCTCTTTCGCAGCAGCCACTTCTACAGGTCGCTCAAATTCAGCCTGAATGGATACGGAATGCGCACGATAGACCGGCACGCGTACACAAGTGCAGCTAACCTTAAGGTCAGGCAAGTCCATGATCTTTCTGCCCTCATTCAACATTTTCATTTCCTCCTTGGTATAACCGTCTTCGAGGAAAACATCTACATGAGGCAGCACATTGAAAGCGATCTGGTGAGGATAGACCTCCTTTTCAACAGGCTGGTCATTTACCAAAGCCTTCACCTGATTGTCCAATTCAACAATGGCGTCCGCCCCAGTTCCTGAAACGGCCTGGTAGGTAGAAGCAAAGAAACGCTTCAATCCAAACGCCTTGTGCATCGGGTAAAGAGCCATCAATGCCACAATGGTTGAACAATTGGGATTTGCGATGATGCCCTTGTGAGCTTTGGCCGCATCTGGATTGATCTCAGGTATTATAAGGGGGACCTCTTCGTCCATCCGGAAGGCAGAGCTGTTATCGACGACCACACATCCACGACGCGCAGCCTCGCGGGCCAGGGCCTTCGTAATACCTGAGCCAGCACTGAAGAGAGCAATATCCAAGTCGTCAAAAGACTCAGGGGTCGCTTCCTCAACTTCGAAGGAATGGTCTTCGTAGGTAATGGTTTTACCTTTAGAACGGGCGGAAGCCAGCAATCTTAAATTTCCAATGGGGAAATTGCGTTCATACAACAGGCGAATCAGCTCTTTGCCAACCGCACCCGTTGCTCCTACAATACCTACAGAATAACCGTCGTTCATATCTCAAAAAATTAAACCGGCACAAAATGGGTATTCACTTCTCCAAATGCAAGCGAGGATTCCACCAAATTCAGGGCCCTGAAAACCGGTTCCATTCAGGAAATCAGGGATTCCAGGCAGCCATTTTCAAGAGACTTAGCCAAAGCGGACCTAACTCGCTATTTCCACTGTGAATAACTGCGTGAATAACTTTCCCTGCTCCGATTAGAGTGAGTTTACGAACCAGGCCTTAAGGGAAACCCCTAAAAGAGCCTAAGGGAGCTCTCTGAAGCAAAGAAGTCGTTACTTTGGTCCTTAAATAGTATCCATTTACCAAATCCTGCCCCAGCTATTGAGATCCGCAAGAAATCTCAAACCCAACGACAGAGGCCTATCCAGCCTTACCAACTTATCCAATCAACCATGGCCCTACCACCTGTGTTATCGCGTGGAGCAACGAGAATTGAATTCTTCTCGAATGCAACGTCGACTCTGTCTCAAGACACGCCGGATCCTTATTTGAATGGTTTGCCCGACCCAGTATTTCTATTGGGTGTAGACGGCAAAATCATACGAGCGAATGCGCGCGCATTATCCTGGCTGAACAAGTATTCAATATCTCAAGTTGAAGGTTACCGCCTAAACGAGCTGATTGAAGCCAATGAATGGAACGGAGCTGCTGGTTCTATAGAAGCTAAGCTCTTGGGGCGCTTTTTCGAGTCAGGACTCGTCCCGAAGAATGTGAACTTGCACCTGGGTATTCAGGGTGAATGTGAATACACGAGTTCAGAGGAAGATAGCTTCGTACTGAAAGCATCCCTGAAAAAGATTTTTTCTGACGGCAAACCTCGTCTTCTCCTGACCGTTCAGGACATTACCGAGACGAAACAGAGAGAGTTACTTCAGAACCTTTTCATGCATGACTTGGCAAATCGAGTGACCGAAGTCATCGCCAACTCAGAGCTGCTCAATCAATTCTGCAAGAAAGGGGATACGAACCCTGAGAGTATCAACCGTTGGACGGAGAACATTAACATGATCTCCAAAGAGCTGGGACTCGAAGTATCTGCCCAACAAGCAGTGGCAACCATGGAGCTCAAAAAGATGTCCGCACACCCCTGTGATGTTCAGGCCCTTGAAGAAATCCAAAAATTAGCAGCCCATTTCTATCCGGTTGAGAAAGACCACAAAGTAAAGTTACAGGTCTCCCAGGATTCCAAAGAAATTCTCTTTTCAACTGACCCAGTTCTCCTGCGCCGTGTTCTAACTAACCTTGTTAAGAATGCGATAGAAGCTTCCAAGCCAGGAGACGTGATCACCTTGGGTTGCCGAGAAGGAAAAACAACAGGACTCGTCGAATTCTGGATTCACAATCCAGCGGTCATAGACGAAGAAATGCAAAGCCATCTGTTTAAGCCTTACTATTCGACCAAAGCGAGTACTCGTGGCCTGGGAACCTACAGCATCAAATTCCTTACCGAGTATTTCCTCAAAGGCACAGTAGAGGTAGAATCAACCAAGAAGAAAGGCACCTGCTTCCGGGTCGCCTACCCCTTGGCTCTGGAAACACAGTTGTCGGCTTAAGCCTCTTTTAGTTCTCCGAGATTTTTGGAACGCCAGTCGAGGTCGGCACTTCAAAGGTAACATCCTCAAGGTGTATCTGATGGATGCACGCACGCTTGGTGCAGCCTGGCAGAGCCTTAAGCGATACATCACAATCGATATCAATGCTACCTGGAAGGCACTGCCGTGGCTGGCTTTTGGAATAACAAAGCCCAGCAGCAATCGCAAAATCAGTCACCCACTCCTCGTATTTTTCATTCAAACATAAGGTCCTGGTGACCTTATCAGCCTTGTTCGAGGAGTCTGGCTTCGCAAACAGAACAAAGGTCAACTGGAAGCACTCGGAATGCGAATTGAAGACCAATCCGATCCAAGAAGCTTCGTAGAGCCCAGGTCCTAAATTTCCGATATCCATTTAATAGCTAGTATTGGATCTCTATCCAAATTCCGAGTCAACCCCGGGCAAACTTATTTTCGTCCGTGAATGAAGAACACCTGATGCGGAATCGAAAGCAGATCTTCTGGGAAATGTATCTCCAGCATCTGCTTATGCGCTTCGTCAAACGCGACGACTTCTTCTTCAGATAAGGATCCGACCACACCGGCGCTTGCTCGGATCCTTCCAAGCCAAGCCTCGTGAGAATAGTTAACCGTCTCTTGATAGGAAAAGCTGCAGATATCTGAGAACCCTCCTTCATTCAGATGCCTGAACCACTCAGGATAAACCCCGACCTGACCTCCCATATTCCAGGATGGATTTTTCTCCATGATCAGTTTCTCCGTATGCAAGACCACGTTTCCATGGATGGGAAGCCAATCAAAGTGAGCGATTAACAATAAGCCACCGGGTTTCAATATTCGCCGGACCTCTTTGAACGCACTTTCAGGATCGAACCAATGCCAACACTGCCCAGCCGTTACAACATCGGCACAATGATCCTTGAGACCCGTCTCCTCCGCTGTGCCCTGAAGGCAATCGATCACCACGCCTTCTTCCTTGGCCATCCCTAAAGCAGCACCGAGCATTTCAGAGGAAGGATCAATGGCAGTGACTTGGCAGCCTATCTTTGCCAACCCTCTTGCGACGGTTCCAGTCCCAGATCCCACATCCACTAAAGTTTCTGATCCCTCAATCAGTCCCTCGTTCTGTAGGCGGCTAAAAAACGAATCCGGAAATCCAGCCCGGTGTTTCTGGTAGTCGGAAGCAGTCTTTCCAAAGTCGGCTTTCATGAGCAATGAACGATGGGCTTAGCTCAACGCCAATCCAATCAAACGAGCACCCTCTTCGCTGAGTTTTAGCTTTAAGGCTTCTTGTTGAGCCTGCTCAGACATTTTTACCCAGGTCTTTTGAATAATGGAAACCATTTTGGCTTCTTCTGTTTTGGCAATCAGGTCATCGAACTGTTGCTCCAGAAAAACCATACATAAGGCATCTTCAACCAATTGAACCTCGGGATCCTTCCCCAGACCTTGCTTCAAGTTTATAGCACGCACTCGCTCAAGTACTGAGTCCTCATAGCCAAGCTTACCAAGTACTTCGACGCTCTTCTCAGCATGGAAGCTCTTTAGATCCTTCCGCCAGGTTAAGTAACCCACTCGACCTTCTGGATAACTCTTACGAGGAATCTCCCAACGACAAAGATGCTGACAACGAGCCGCCAGCTGCACGACCTCAGATGCTTCGGGATTCAATCTGAGAATCCAACGCGTCATACAATCAGCAAAAAATACTTCGTAAGGTATTTGCTCTCCATTTACTTCACGCTGCTTGGGGTCCTGAGCATTCATTCTGTCGAATTCAGCTACCGCTCCCTCAAACTTATCCGATAAATTCATCGAAACAGGCAAACAAACCACTACGATTGTGGCACGTATAAAAGGAGAGAAGTTCATTAAATATTTTATTTTGCCAAGAAAAGACCTACTCCCTAAAACGAGGGCGATTCGATCAGCACCCTCCATGAAAAAGCAGTCATCTCTAATTCTCTTCGTAAGCCTATTCCTGTCACTATATTCAGTTGATCAAGCGCAACAGGATCTGTTCGGCGTACAAATAAGAGCCTCTTCTCGGCAGTCGCAGGACCGTTGGCAGCTTTTTAATCATATCAATAATGACTCCACTGTCCCAAATCCATTTGCGACTATATTCAATGCAACTGGAACGGCCACACAAATAGGCACAACCGACTATACAGATGGTCTGGGAACTCCTCAGGGTTCGATCAACGGCATCTGGTCCTTGGGAAATGTCGGTAATTTAGATGATGTTGAAGTCACTCCTTATTCAATCACTTCGGTTTCTTTAAACGAATCCATCCAAGCCGGTATCAGTTGGGAATCGGAAACGGGTTTCACCTTTCATGTAGAATGTAATCCTTCTCTCGATGGTCAGACCTGAATCCAAGTGAGCGACTCCTTATCAGAACAGCCATTGACTATGAGTTACACGGTTCTGATCCAGCGACGGCAGACCCACGGTTTTATCGAGTTGTTAAATCGTTTCCTTGAGCATCAGAAAGATCAATGCACGTTAGCTTAGTAACACTTCGACTTGCGCAGCTTCTGAACGTAAGCTTCAGCCAGTTCTTCACCGAGTTTACCAGATTGGATAACCATTTGGGGCGAAGCAGCATGCATAGATCACTGCGCTAAGCTATTTAAGGGCGCGCGGAAGAGAGCTTCCCGGCCACCCCGCAGGCGGCCTGATAGATCTCAGGTTTAAAAACCCGGGTAGCAAGCTTGGTGGACGCAAGACGATAACCTTCGAGTTGTCCCGCTTCTTCCATTCCATCAAGAATCCAGAGCGCTCTTTCCCGAGTCGGCTCATTTGAATCCTCCGAGGAAAATACATTAAAGTCAGAAAAGTTGGAAACCCTGTCCTTAGAAAGCTGATACTGCCCAGAAAAACTTGGCTCAATCAGTTCAGCTGAACAATTCAAATACGCTTTTTGCGAAAGCATTTCGACGATATCTGAGCGGTTCTCCGGATCCTGACAGAACCGACAAGCCTCCAACAAAGCGGAAATCAAATGCGTGTGCACCTCAGCTTTATAGTCAGCAAATTCCCGACGAGCTATTAGTACTTTTTCAGGATGTCCTGGTACAAGTTCGGAGCTCACCTGAACAGTCCATCCAACCCCCTTTTGAACGGCAAGCGAGTTCCAGGGTTCTCCGACGCAATACCCGTCGATGGTTCCGGCAGCGAGATTACGTACCATCTGATTGGGCGGAAGCACAACCATCTCCACTTCCTTGTCGGGGTTTATGCCGCCACTTTTTAGCCATTGTCTAAGCAGGAAATTGTGCGACGAATGGTTATAAAAAACCCCGAGGGTATAAACTTTCTCATCCCGAGCTCGAAGCACCTCATCTCTCAAGGAACTAGCATCCGTAACACCTCTTTGAGCCAACTCATTAGACAAAGTAATGGCATTGCCGTGAAAATTTAGCACCAGACCGGATACGCAATCACATTGTAGGGATCCCAGGCCCAATGAGATGGCAAAGGCCATGGGGCCCAGAGCCTGAGATGCATCCAATTCACCATATACGATCTTGTCCCTCACAGAGGCCCAACCCACCTCTCGGCTTAATTGAACATCAAGATCGAAGTCTCGAAAGATTCCGAATTCCTGCGCAACGACCAAAGGCGCACAGTCAACCAATCGGATGTAACCCAAACGAATGGGTTGACGCCTTATAATTCCGCCGCCAAAGGCTATCGTTTTCTTGTTTTGAGCAGATTTTGCAGAATTCACATCTATTTGTAAGCCCATGGCATGCCACTAGCTATTGTTTTGATGAAAAAAATTCATTCAGAGGTGGTAATACTCAAAATATGCCACGCATTATGACCACACCACTCGATAGCAGACAACTCTTGGCCTTCGCTGCACTGGCCATGTCCGGTAGCTTTACAGAGACGGCCAAAGGTCTATTTGTGACCCAATCGGCCATTTCTCATTCCATAAAAAGCCTGGAAGGAGACTTGGGGTGTAAACTTTTTGCCAGGGTCGGCAAAAAATCGCACCTCACCGAAGCAGGTGAACGATTTCTTCCATCCGCCCTTCAGATATTGAAAGATATGGAAGCAGCAAGGTTAGAAATGGATGAGTTGAACCAACGAGGGAGAGGTCGACTCCGCATCGGAGCCAGCACCACGGCCTGCCAGTATATTTTGCCACCGGTATTGCGGGAGCTTAAACAGTGCTTTCCAAAGTGCCAGATTACGATCGTTTCCGCTGATACACCCAATGCCGTTGACGAAGTTTGTGAAAACAAGACAGACATCAGCATTACTATGGCACCTGAAGGCATTCACAAATGTACCTTCCATCCACTATTCCAGGACGAGTTACGCTTCATTACCTCGCCTATTCACCCCTGGGCAGTCGCGTCGCGGGTCAAACGAAATGAAATTGCGGATGAAAACTTTGTGCTCTACAATAAGGGCAGCTATACCTTCCGACTAATCGAAAACTACTTTAACAAAGAAGAGCTGAAGATTAATCGTTTCATCGAACTCGGGAGTATGGAGGCCATCAAGGAATTGGTAAAAATCGGTATGGGTGTTGGTATTCTCGCACCTTGGATTGTCAGGAATGAACTGGAAGCACATTCTCTAGTCAGTCTACCTCTCGGCCGCACCAAACTGAAGCGACGCTGGGGCATCAGTTATCAAAAAGGACGCAAACTCAATTTGATCGAAGAAACCTTCGTCAGTCTCTGCGAAAGTGCGATCGAGAACATGATTCTTGATAACGTGATCACGGAGATTGCGTGAGGAAAGAGGCAGTAATTAGCTATTAAAGATGTTTTATTATAAACCAATGATGGCACCGATTTACACTGATCTTTTAGCGCAAAAAATCCACTTCCGATACTAGGTAATATTTCTAATCACTTTGAACACTCACGATTGGGGCAATCCAACAATTGAAAGCGATTTCTTAGCTGAGAAAAAATCACAAGCTGAAGAGCAACTAGCTAATTGTAGGAGCAAATTTATTCGCGACTCGTAATTCAATCTACGCCAGGGTCGCGAATAAATTTGCTCCTACAACAAAGAATCGAATTCTGCACTCCACAACCGTAGAAGACATCAACATTCATCTGCTATCAGTGATTAAAAAAATGCGCCCCCACTCAAGGCCGCCTCTAAATCATTCCTCAATTAACGAATTAAAAAGAAAAGTCAGCTTCGAACCAGAACTTGTCGTTGTCGGGTATGCCGCCAGCGGCATCCAAGGTGGCGGCTTTGACAATCATCTTCCACCGGTCATCAACAGGAATCGTAATGACTAGATCGATCTCGTGGCCAAAGTCGACTCCACCGGTTTCCGATGCGAAATCATGATAGACGAGCATGCCTGAAATGGATTGAATTTTGGTCCCTACGGAAACATAGAGATCCTGCAGCCCTAGACCGGGTGTTCCCAAAAATGCATCTGCCCATCCGTTGTAGGCATGCAATGTCGCAAGCGGCGTCTTGAATGCGACCCCATTATCGCTACCGAGCACTTCATTACCGCCCTTGAAGGTAATGCCTTCGAAAGTGGTAGCGGCATTCACATTATAGTATTCAGTGCTGTAATTGAGTGGACTGTTGCCTCCATCACTTTGGGTGGCGTATTCGGCATAGTAGCTGACTTTCTGGCCATCGCCAACTTCGTCGGCTCCCGAAATACTAATACCAAAGGTATCGGTTGAATTCGCAGCAGCGTTGTCGAAATCCAACAAGTAGCCGTACCCGACCACCTTCGCTCCGCCCTTGGTCATCATGGAACCGTTGAACAAAGGAGAATCGCTCTTGAACTCACGCATCGCAGAGGCGGGAGCATCGTCACCGAAGATGCGGTGCACCTTGTCGATGTAACCGTAGAATCCTTTGAATCCGGATTCCTAGTCATTCCACGTCAAAGTCGCGGCATCGTAGGTTTGTTCATTTTGACGCCAACCCACATTCCCAACATAGCGAGCGCCATCCAATATAATGCGTTGGCGACCCACCGTGCCGGTAAACCCATCCTGCTTATAAGAAATCTGAGCCCGATTCAGTTCGGTGCCCTCCGGATCGGCAATGACGGTTTTTCCCGCGACAGGATACGGATTGTAATCATCTTCATCCATCGCCCTGACATCTTCTCCTTCAATCAGGAAGCTGAAGCCTTCGAAGTCCTGGGACTGACATCCAATTCTCGATCTCAGCGTCAACGCATCCGATGCAGGTCGTCCTTGCTGATCAGCTGATTCAGCACGCGCACGAAAGTCTCCTGTAAATTTTCCGAATTCTGTTTCCGCTTGAGAAAACAAGCTTTGAGTCAAAGCAGCAAGAAGGACACAAGTACCTCCGAGACGCGTTATGGTAGTTCTCTTGTTCAGTTTCATAAATCCTAAGTTAAATGGAGTTACGCTAACGACTACATGCCAGGCACCCTCGACGACTTGCGAAAGTCACCATGTGAATCATCATGCACTATGAGTTGCATGAGTGACATTCAGGTTGATTCGGGCAGCCGGTACAGACTGACAATATCGTTAGCATCCCCAACTATACTCATAGGGGGCCTAACTTAACTTGACCTACATCAAGATACAATGGGTCACCAACAGGGCTTCAGTCCAATATTAGTAGGTCTAATTCGCCCACGCCTAAGGTACCTGAACTCAGGATACGCACTCGTAATCCTCCCTGGCCTTCCAAAAAGGCTCTAGCCCCAGGGCCTACCGCAGAGTCCATCCAATCACACGGAGCCGCTTCCTGAGTTCCCTCAAATTTAACGGACCCAATCTGAAACCGTTTACCAATCAGCGAATTCAAATCGATTCCCCGGACGATAATATTACGACGAAAAACAGAGTTTTCGAAATAAGGATCAGGAACTTTTTCTCGAAGTGCATCTGCCACTTCAGATGAAAAAAACGAAGCCTGTCCCTTGAAGTCCTCCTTATAATCAAAAAAGCGATCTCCCTCCAGACCCTTGCCAGCCACACAGTTAACAGACGTCAGCAACTCAACACCATGGTCCAGTCGTTCCTTACCATAGCGACCATAGAAATCGTGGCCGGGAGATACATAAATGGCTTCAATTTTCATGTGGGACAATGGGCTATCCTGGAAACACGCCCGCCTTTTTCCAAACAGATTCTACCAAACGGCAAAAATGAGGCGTTCCGGCGTAAAAATACATCTTGGGTTCTTTTAAGTTAAACTCAGTCATCGGAAAAAATGACTCACCAAATTCATTGAATTCAGAACCTACCGCTTCACATAACGCAATCGACGCGGCCACGTCCCAAATACTGACCCGGTTACTAAAAGAACCATCCATCAATCCGTTCGCGGTATAGGCCAAGTGAAGAGTGCCACTCCCTACATTGCGCAACTTGAAGCCCTGCCCCTTCAAAGCAGCTAACAAGCTGAATAATCGTTCCGCTGAAAATCCATCGAAAGCCGCAAACAGCTCATTCGATTCTGTCCTCTGGCTGATGGCCATGGGTTTGTCTCCATCGAAGGCTCCAAACCCCTTTCCCCCGTGCATCAGAGTATGGCGGGAAAAGTCGTAGATAAAACCATACACGGGCACACCATTGCGAAGGAGACCCAAGGAAATAGCACACATGGACATCCCTATCGCGAAATTATTCGTGCCATCGACGGGATCGATAATCCAAACAAACTCCGACGTCAGTGGCACCGGCTCCGTTTGGTCCTGCGTCTCTTCAGAAAAAAATTGATCTTCAGGAAATGCCGCCAGGATGCGTGCCTCGGTTTCATTAGAAATGGTAAGATCCGCTTCCGTCACACGTGAGCGATCCGCTTTCCACTGGCTTTCAACTCGACCAAACAGCTTATTAAACAGAGGAATCTGAGCTTCGATCGCCTCGAGCCCCGCCTGAATACGCTCCTGTATTGCTGCATCCCCTTCCATGCCCGCTTATGCAAGGGGCTAGATTTCCAAGGTCAACAGAAAGCGGAAAATGTGAAAGGTTAACCTTTAGCCTATACTTCTAACGGGCGGCTTGTCAGTCCCCTGAAGGTTGACCACCACAATTCCCAGCCCCACCAGGAGCACTCCAAATAGAAGAGCATTAGAAATAGGTTCGCCTAATAAATAATAGCTGATGATAACTCCAGAGATAGGCGAAACAAATCCAAAGACCCCAAGCCTACTAGCATTCATTCGCCGAAGTAACACCGTCCAAAAAATAAAGCATAATCCGGCAACCACCACACCTTGGTAAACAACGGCTGAAATTATTCTAGTATTCAGCTCAATACTGGCTCCGCGCTCGAAAATGGCACTCAGGGCAAAAAAGACCGGAAGGCTGAGAGCCGCCTGCCAGAATAAGAGCCGCGCAGGATGGATTTTTTGAGTAAGAGACTTGGTGAAGACCTGACGGGCCCCCAATAAAAGGCCGCTGAGAAGAACCAGCGCATCTCCGAAAAGATAATCGGCAGCAGATGTCAGGATTCCTTCGCCAAAAATAAATACGATCCCGGAAAAGGACAGTATCATTCCACCGACCTTGAAACGATTCAGCCTGTCACCCGGGACAAAGAAATGCGCGAACAGGGTGATGAAGAATGGATTGGTAGACATCAGCACACCCGAATGCGCCGCCAAGGTATAACGTGTGCCAGCGTGCAGTAGATAAATTTGCAGGACAAACAGGACGAGAAGAGAAACGAGAAGTCGTAGTTCATTACGAGTAGGTTTTAGAGGAATACGTGCGAACAAAACCCAGACAAGAACCGTCAACGCTCCCAGTGAAAAACGTACGCCTGCCAATGCGAGCGGAGGAAATCCTTCCAGCGCTATTTTTATGGAGGGTGAATTCCCGCCCCACATCACAGTGATGAGAATGGCGGCAACAGCAGCCTTGGCAGTAATAGGATGATTCAGCATGGACCTCGTTGGACGATGCCTTGGATCATTGAGGCATCTTTCGGAATAGCGATACCATTCAGGAGAATAGCTTTCGATAGAATGGAATTCGAAATCAACGTGTATAAACAGCGAAACAAAATGGTAGCCATGGTGGATACACCATGGAAATTATAATCATGGGGTCGATGCTGTCACCAGCATCGCTACATTCTGGTTGCCAGCAATTGAGACAATTCCTCAATCAAAGCAGCATGAGCCGCTTCCCCAGCCACACTTACATTCTCTCCCGGATCATTTTCATGGTCATAGAGTTCACGAGAAACCACCTGTTTCGTTTTCAGACTTTGCCATTCAATATAGCGAAATCGGTCGGTACGAATGGAACGTCCGATAGCTCCATTCCTGGAATACTCACTGTAGGCACTTTTCCGTTTTATAGATGGAGCATCCAACAAAGAGGCAGCAAAACTTCTACCTTCGAGATGGTCCGGTTGCGATAGGCCACACAGCTCAGCTAGTGTCGGGAACAAGTCGAGCAGCTCTACCAGACTGTTCATCGATTTGCCTTGTGACGAAGCACGGGGGACTGAAACCAACAAAGGTACTCGAGTGGCCAATTCGAAATTGGTGTGCTTCGACCACAAGGAGTGATCTCCCAGCTGATAACCATGATCCGAAGTAAATATGATAATCGTATTGTCCAGCTGCCCACTTGCTTCCAGCTCTTCCAGGATCCCACCTACCAACGCATCCACATAACTGATACAGGCATAATAGGCATGTTTAATTTCTCGGGCCAGATCATCAGGCATTTGCCCTGACTGGGGAATATCTTTAAAGCTACGAACATACCTGGACTCATGAACCGCATAAAGAGGATCCGCATTCTGAGGCGGATTTGGGTACTCAGCGAGCGGAATCGATTCCCGCTCATATAGGTCCCAATATTTCTTCGGCGCATTGAATGGTGTATGCGGCTTGTGAAAGCCTACCATCATAAAGAAAGGATCTTCTCGAGCGGAAGCGGCACGTATCGCCTCACGGGCAGCTTGGGCGGTCAGCCCATCTTCGTAGGCTTCATCTCCCACATCCGCCGCCTCAAACAACGGGTTCACCCGATTCTCAGATACTGAACGATTGATAATGGGATGTTTGTCCACATTTTCAGGAGCTGCATAATGAAGGGACTCAGGCTCAAACCAAGGTTCTGACCAGGAACCCGGGTCGTCCTGCCCATTGTGTAGAATCTTTCCAAAGCCTTGAGTATACCAGCCGTGGTTCTTAAAGAGCTGTGGCAAAGCTACAATGTCCGGATGTTCCGCCCGAAAGGTGTTTTTCGCATTCGTCTTCTTCCCCAACGAGGCCGGCATAAGTCCAGAGAAGAAACTATTTCGAGAAGGCCAGCACACAGCCTTCTGACAATAAGCCCGGTTGAAGACTACCGATTGACTGGCCAGGCTATCGAGGTGGGGAGTCACTGCGATTGCATCGCCATAGGCCCCCATGTCAGGCCGTAAGTCATCGGCAATAATGAAGAGGATATTCATTTCCCCAGCTTTCTCGGATGAACTATCTGACTTCGGATCCGCACAACCAACAACCAATCCCAAGATCAGGAAGGGAATACAAAAATTCTTCATATTAAAGGGAGTGCTGATAACTGGAAAAAAGGCTTCTTATCGTGAGCCTTCAAAAGCCGTGCATAAGCCTCCTGAACGATGTCATCAACGTCTTCCAAGGTGGGAAACCTTTTGATCAAGTAGGCTTTCAATTGGCGCTCATACGACTGTATTTCTTGCGCAAAATGATTGTCCTGTTGAGGTTCAGCCATTAGAGGATTGAATCGATTAGTTTGAGAAGATCTACACCGCTGATGTATCTCGAAGCGTTTAAGGTCACGGGCCAATCGTGAAGATCATAGTTTGGGCATCTTCCAATCAGCCACTTTTTCAGGAGCATGCCAGCTCCCCTGATTATTAGGTGATGGTTTGTTCTTCACCGGACCGATCTGCTTGTCGCCTTTCATGTCGGTTCCTTTAGCGTATTCGTACCAACGGGCTTTCATCGCTTCGACTCGTTTCGGCATTTTTGCTGCCAGATCGTTTTGCTCCAGGCGATCCTCCGCAATGTTATAGAGTTCCCACTGGTGCTGATAAAAGCTGACGAGCTTCCAGTCGCCTTCTCGCATCGCACGGCAGTTTCCAAATGAAAACCAAAGCTCGTCGTGTCCTTTACGATTATTGCCTTCAAAGACAGGAAGCAGTGATTTCCCTTGGAGTGGATTCAGTCCTTTTTTCTTCGGATATTTTGTATCCGCCAATTCAATACATGTCGCCATGATATCTATCAAATGACTAAGCTCGCCGTCCAGACTGCCTGGGTTCTTAATCTTCCCAGGCCAGTGGGCAATAAAAGGGCTGGAGATTCCGCCCTCGTGTTGAGTTTGCTTGTAATGCTTGAATGGGGTATTCCCAACCGTCGCCCAGCTCGCGTCGTAGAGGTAGTAAGACCCCGCCTCCCAGGGTGGAATGTCGATACTGGAGCTCCGTTCAAATGGGCAGGCACCATTATCGGAGACAAGCATGATCAAAGTGTTTTCGTACTCACCCTTCTCTTTCAGGTAATCGATCATGCGACCAATGCTCTGATCCACTTCATCGACCATCGCGGCAAAAATCGCCATACGAAAGGACTCAAACTTTTTCTGCTTTTTGGTAAGTGAATCCCAAGCCGGAACATGTTCGGGCATAGGGGCTAGTTCCAAGTCAGAAGGAAATAGCCCGAGCAGCTTCTGTTTCACCAGTCGCTCTTCACGTAGTACTTCCCAACCCGCATCGTAGCGGCCCATGTATTTCTCAATGGTTTCCTTGGGAGCGTGTAGCGGATAGTGAGGAGCATTAAAAGCAATGTAGTGAAAGAACGGTTTGTCGTCTTCTATCACATTATCCAAAAACTCGATGGCGTAATCCACGTTCGCATCGGTGACATAAAAGTCTTCATCCTTGTCGAAGTCATCCCACACCTCGCCGTTCTTGCGAAAGGTGTCATCTCCAGCAAAGAAGTCGGTCGCGCCAGAAAGGTGTCCCCAGTATTGCTCGAAACCATAGTCTGTCGGCTGCTTGTCCAAATGCCACTTCCCGGTCATCGAAGTACTGTAGCCTGCTTTGCCTAACACCTGCGCAATCGTTACCGCGTTGCGAAAATCACTCTCACCAGCATAGCGACTGTATTGCCCCGACAGGAGGGCGAGTCGTGATGAGTGACACTTGGCGGTGTTGTAAAACTGAGTCAGCCGAAGCCCATTGCTGGCTAGTCGATCGATGTTTGGCGTCTGAATTTCGCTACCGTAACAACCGAAGTCAGCATAACCCAAGTCATCCACCATCATGAGCAGGATGTTGGGGCGTTCATCAGCGGCGATTGACTGCGAGGCGAATGCAAGCAGACAGAAAAGAACAGCAGAAAACTGTGGGAGCGGGTTAACCCCGCGATTGCTCTGAGGCTGCACCGTGTGATCGCGGAATAAACCCGCTCCCACAGCGCACGTAGTTTTTGTAATGCAGTTCTTCATTGGGCAGTAAATTGAGATCTAGTCTTCTCGCTCGGGCCACGCAGGGACTTCTTCTGCCGGGAGCCAGGCACTAAGGCGTTTTATAATAGCATCGTAGTTGGCATTTGAAGCGAGGTTTGTCCATTCATTTGGATCAACGGTGTGATCATAAAGTTCCTCCGTCCCATCGACATATTGAATGTAGCGCCAGCGTTCGCTGCGAACAGTATGATTGCCACGTCCATGCGTAGTGATAGCCGGCGTACCCCAATATTGGTTGTGGTCGTTCAGCAAGGGAACGATACTGATTCCATCTATGTTTTCCGGTTGCTTAAGTCCGGCCAACTCACACAGCGTCGGATAAACACTCATCAAATCAACAGGTGTGGACGAGCGAGTCCCTGCCTGTGTCATGCCGGGCACCACCCAAACATAGGGCGTTTGAGTCGGCTCCTCCCAAAGGGCAAACTTTCGAAAGTGATTTTTCTCGCCGAATGACCACCCATGATCACCCCAGAGGACGATGATCGTGTTATCGGCGATGGAGCTATTCTCCAATCCATCGAGCAGACGCCCCACATTCATATCCGTATAGGCACAGGTAGCCAGGTAGGACCGAATCGCAGCCTTCCATCGACCGCTTTCCTGGAATCTGGCAAAGTCGGTGTTATGAATCGCCATCCTCCTTGCGGCGTCCGACAAATCGTCCAGATCGTCTACCTTGTACGGTGGCAATTGAATCTCCTCTAAAGGAAAGGCATCGTAATACTTTTTTGGCGGAGCAAACGGCAAGTGAGGTTTGTTCAAACCGGCGGCGATAAACTTGGGCTTATCGGACTTTGTATTCATCTGCTCTATACACCAATTAACCGAGTGCCAATCGGCGATATCCTCATCTTTAATATCCATGACCAAGGGTTCATGATACCCTTGGTTCTTGGGAACGCCGCCATGATTTCCCAGTTTGGAAGAATCCATATACTCCGTCCATTCAGACTCGAACCGTTCGCCACTGTGATAAATTTTTCCAGCCCCGACGGTATGGTATCCAGCCTCCTTGAAACGAGCGGACAATCCTTGGCCAGGCTTAAAAATTTCCATCCATTCATCCCCATTCAAATAGGCACCCGTCGACCACGGTCGCTGCCCACTCATCAAGGCCGCTCTAGAGGGTTCACAAGCAGGCACCGCACAGAAGGCATTTTCGAAAGTGATTCCCCGTTCGGCCAAACGATCAATGTTTGGTGTGATGGCCTGAGGATGCCCACCGAGGTGAGTCACCCAGGAATTCAGATCATCGATCGCAATAAATAGGACATTGGGTCGTTCGTCGGCTCCAGACAGTGAGGAAACGAACAAGCCCCATAGCGACAGGACGACCAAGGAAATACGAAGTTTCATAGAGAAGAAGAATCAGGGTAGATTACAAATTGAGCTTGAAAACTTCGCAGTATTGACGTCCGGAAGCAAGACCAGGGTTATCGAACCTCGCTCCAATGCCCTCTTCACAGTGCCAGTCCCAGCTACCACACCAAAATCTCTCTATAATCGGGGTTGACATGGGACCTCGGATTCCAACTATGACCCCTCCTTTTATGGTGGCTATAGCTCAGTTGGTTAGAGCACTGGTTTGTGGTACCAGGGGTCGCCGGTTCAAATCCGGTTAGCCACCCCATCCTTCGCCCTCCCCGAACGCATGGACACAATGGTTGATGTTGGAACCACCTAAGACCCCGGATTAGAACCGGCGAACAAGCCGGTTTAACGGAGTAACTCAAGACAGAATCAAGTTGTTCCTGATCAATCACTCCTCTTTGGTACTGAAAAAAGGCCATGCTTCCATGTCTTACAAATCCTACCATAAAACTTGTTAGTCTGAGCTTTTCCAGTTGAGTTAATGTCTCGCTCTTTGCGCCTATTGCTTCTAGATTGATTTCTGCAAAATCAGCATCCAAGGCTAATGGTTGGCTCAGGCCCATAATACCTTCCATAAGGTTTTGATAAGACGATACCTCAAGAGCGTTTCTTTTCAGGGCAGCTTCTTTGGTGCTTTGCCTGACTTCGTAGCCAACAAAGATTAGGGAGATCAGAATGGCAATCCCTCCAATTATCTCAGCCGTCAAAGCCCACTTCTGAAGTCTCTCGCCACTCATATCAATCAATCCTCCAACAACGCATCAAACCGCGGATTACCACGCAGCCGGTCGAAGATGCTGCCACCCGCATGACTCTTCTTCTCTTCAACTCGGCCAAGAACTGGCCTAAAGAAGACGTACTCTCCACGGTCTCGCGACCGCGGCTACTTTCTTTGCCTATTGTTGAATCTTGGACCTCGTTTTCTTCAGAGGCCTTTTCTTGATCTGGAATGGAAGGAGCGTCTTGGTCCATATGGGAACGGGAGAGGACACTATTCAAGGGGGAGTTGGGTTGGGAGTTGAGAGTGGAAATAATCGGGGCTAAGTGCGAGAGGCGAGGGGCACGGTGAAGAAGCCAGACTAGATTATGATTATGTACGGGGCGTCTAGAAATCCAATTTAATAGGTCTTATCAAAATACAGAAACTTTATTACATACCGACGCTGCCTTGACCCGTTCGAAAGAAAGAGCGAGAAACAACTATGCATCTCCGAAAGTTTCTACCCCTACTCCTATTACTTAATCTAATCGTTCATTCCTCCGCTCTGGCAGATACGCTCAAAATCTACTGGGTGGATGTAGAAGGCGGAGCGGCGACTCTGGTGATCACGCCGGCCGGGGAATCTATTCTCATTGATACCGGTCTGCCAGGCGACAGAGATCCGGGACGGATAAACAAACTGATCCGGGAAGAAGCCGGGCTCTCCAAAATCGATCACTTGGTGGTGACGCACTTCGATCGTGACCACTATGGAGGAGCAGCCGATTTAGCGAAATTGATAACGATTGGCACCCTTTATGATCAGGGTGTTCGCCCTCAGGACCGCGAACGGGTTGGCGAAGCCTATATGAATTTTGAATGCGAAGCCCGACTAGTCCTTACACCCGGCGATGAGCTTCCCTTAAAACAAGCCTCAACAGGCCCCAAACTCACAGCCATAGTCAAAGGGATCCTTCAGCGCAATGTGCAGCCTAATGGATTGAACAAATCGAATCCTTTACCCGCCGAAGGTTACTACCGAAAGGAGCCAGACCTTAGCCACAATGCCAACTCGGTGATTATGTTATTCGAGTATGGTGATTTTCAATTTCTCGATGCGGCAGACCTTTCCTGGAACTTGGAGGAAAAACTGGTCTCTCCTTACAACCTCATCGGTGAAGTCGATGTCTACCAGGTGGACCACCATGGCTTGGACCGCTCCAACAACACACACTTCATTCACAGCATCAAACCAACAGTGGCAGTGATGAACAATGCCCACCGCAAAGGCACAGGTCCACAAACAGTTGCAGGTCTACGTAGTTCGCCCGGCATAGAGGCCATTTACCAAGTTCACAAATGCACACGAGATGGCGAGGATCACCTCAATACCGACGAAGACAAGATCGCCAACCTGAAGTCAGGGGATGACTGCGATGCGAATCACTTGTTTATCTCAGTAGCTGAAAGTGGGAAATCGTACACGGTGACCGTGCCACGTAGCGGGCATGTGGGGACGTATGGGACGAAGTAGCACAGGCATCTTGCCTGTGTGCGCTCAAGGAACAAACACAGGCACTTCCGAGGAATGATAATGACGACATGATCGGATTTTTTAAGACCGGACCATGCCCGTGCCACTCTAAACTACAGCTAAATCTCGTCGCCTGTGGCGGCTAGCAGGTAAAGCTGCGACAGGTTCCGTTGAGCGGATGCGATGAGATACATAGACTCCACTTGCTCTAAAGCCTTCATGGCTTGAAGGGCTTCAAGGGGAAGGCCTTGGTTCTCATAAATACGTTCCGTGCTGAGATCAAAGGCTTTTCGGGCACGATCAACGGCTTGCTTGAGAAACTCGACCTGCTTTCCAGCGGCGCGATATTGAGCGAGCGCGAGATTCACATCAGCAATGATATCCGATTCGGCCTGCAGCTCACGAGCCTGTGCTTCACGCAGACGTGATTGCTGGCTTTCCTTTTTGGCCCAACTGGTGAAGCCAAGATTCTCGAGCTCCCAATAAAGAGCTACGCTCGTTTCATCACGATCATCGTAGCTGGAAGACGTTCCACTGATTCGACCTTTATACTGGGTATCCGAATAGGTTGCACCGAGCTTCGGAATGAGTAGTCCCCAAGACTCTTGTTTCAGCGTCGCTTGTTCAGCTTTTACCAAGGCTTCGTAACGTTTGAGTTCCGGACGATTCGCAAGTGCTTTATTTATTAGCGAGTCCAACTGAGGTTCCATAGGAAACAGATTCAAGGGAACGATCATGGAATCGACAGCTGCCAGTTCCACGGATTCATTCAGGCGCAAAAGCTGAACCAAACGACTGGAAGCCCCGGTTGACCGCATACGAGCCGACTCCAGGTTATTCTGTTGGATCAATGACTCTACGGCGGCACGCTCGGCATCGGCCTGAAGGCCTTCACCGGCTTCCGCAAAATCGGCGGTAACTTTGGCCAGATTACTTGCATTATCCGAGGCTTCGGCAGCGATCGCCATTTGGCGCTGCGATTGCACAAGTTCGTAGTAAGCTCCTGCAACTTCCAACGCCAGATTCTGTCGTGCTTCTATCTCTTCCGCCTGGGCTGCCTTTAATTTCTGCGTCGCAGCCAAGGGCTGAAAGATGCCCTCGGCCAAATCCAGCTCGAGAGCCAATCCAGGTTTAGGAGCCAATCCAGATCCTACGGTCGGAAGACCAAATCCCTTGGACGAAGCTTTCCGATCCGCATCGATGGTGGATCCATTGGTATTTTGTAAGGGACCGTTTTGATCAGAAGTACCGAACCCAGCTCTTACCGTTGGCAGCCATTGGTGCCAGGCTATATCTTTGCCGATCTCGGCGCGCTTGACGCGCTCAAGTTGAATCGCGAGCTCCGTGTTCTGGTCGTTGGCCAGACGCAAGGCACTGGTGAGGTCGATTTGCATCACCTCGGCATGCACCAAGGTAGATGTGGCAACCAGGCTTGAAGAAATAAGAAAGGCAATGAGTGATTTCAGTTTCATGACAAATTAAACTGCAGGTTGCGATTGAAGGTTCGAAGCAGAGCTCTTTTTAACCAAAGCAAATACACTCGGGATAAGCAGCAGAGTTAAGACCGCTGAAACCAGCATACCTCCGATAACCGCGCGGGCTAAAGGAATCATCGCCTCATTCCCTGGAAGCAAGGCGAACGCGAAGGGTGCTAGCGATGCGATCAAAGTGAGCGACGTCATAACAATGGGCCTTACCCGAATGCGAGCGGCAGCGTAGGCAGCCTCGAAAGGCGTCTTGCCTTGTTTCAACTGCAGGTTCGCAAATTCAACCAACAAGATACTGTTGTTTACCACCACCCCGATCAACATGAGCGCTCCCATGAGACTCTGGATGTTCAAGTTGGTGCCGGTAAGAAAGAGGATAACCACAACGCCGGCCATAGCCAAGGGAACGGCCAGCATAATAATGAGAGGATCCACAAAAGACTTAAACTGAGCCATGAGTACCAGGAATACCAATACGCAGGCAACAACGAGTCCGAACCCGATTTTAGAAATACCTTCACGCATGGTCATAACCGGACCTTGCATGGATACGGTCACACCCGGTGGAAGTTCCACATCTTCCAAGCGCTTTTCAATATCAGCTACAACAGAACCCAAATCACGATCTTCAACATTCACATACACGTTGTTCACACGAGAAATGTCGGCATGGGCAATTTCACCAGGAATGTTGACGCGCTTGAGCTTGGCGATACTCGAAAGAGGTATAGTGGATGGGCCTTCGTCTGTTTGAATGCGCAAAGGCAGGTTTCTTAACTCATCTAAGGAGTCAGCTTCGTTATCTCCAAGCTGAACGCCGATAAAGAAATCGGTACCTGACTTGGGATCGACCCAGATCATGGACTGAAAACTGGCACTCGAGCCATAAGCCGTAAGCACGTTCTTGGCGACCTCCTCCTGAGTCAGCCCGTATAAAGCCGCTTTCGTGCGATCCACTTCGATGTCCAGCTGCGGATAGTCTAGCATCTGGGCGATCTGAATATCCACCGCTCCAGGGACGCCTTGGATGGCTGCCTCAATCGTTTCGGCAGCCGCTCGGCCCGCATCCAATGAACCGGTTTTAATTTCGATATCGATGGGGCTCGGTGCGCCTTCGTTCAAAGCAGCATTCACGATACCACCGGTTACGAAGAGAAATTTTTCATTGGGAAATTCTTCAGCCCATTTGGCACGCAGCTCTTTTACGAAGCCTAGGGTGCTCTTGGCACGATCATCCTTCATATTAACGATGATGTATGCCGTGTCCGGTCCTGAGTTGGAACTGAGGATGGTTGAAAATCCGGCACCCTTCCCTACCGGCATACCGATATTGGAAATGATCGATTGAACGGACTCCTCAGTGATCGTCTCGTTAATGGAGTCTTCGATACGTGCTACGATCTCCTCCGTCTTTTCCAGACGCGTTCCCGGGATGGTCTTGATGCGCACTTCAAACGTGCCGGCATCCACATCGGGAAACAGTTCTGATCCCAAAGCGGGAACCAGGAGAAAACAACCAGCCGTAGCTCCAACAATAGCAGCCACAGTTAAGAACCCACCACGCATCGCTTTATGAAGCGTTACCGCATAAAAGCCGCCGGATTTGTGTTCGATATCCACACTGGACGCGGCCGCCTTCCCGGTCACTTTTCCGAGGAAACGGGCACAGAACGCCGGAGCGACGGTCATGGCGATAAAGTAAGAGGCCGTAATGGTCATCACGGCAGCGAGCGACAACGGCAGGAAGAGAAATTTAATCATTCCGGAGAGGAAGATTGCAGGGACGAATACCGCCAAAGTGGTAATCGTTCCAGCCAACACGGGGGCTGCTACTTCCTGGGCTCCTTCTCCGGCCGCGGTTTCGGCGTCTTTACCCATAGCTCGGTGACGCATGATGTTTTCGACCACGACAATCCCGGCATCCACCACTGTTCCCATGGCAAGCGCCAGCCCACCCAGGGTCATCACATTGATGGTTTCACCGGTAAAATAAAATCCGAGAAGACCAATCAGCATGGAAAGTGGAAGCATGAGCAGGATGGCCAGGGACGCCCGCAGCTTCCGCAGGAAAAATACTACTATGAGAACCACCAGGATACCCCCGAGGATCACCTGGGTTTTCAAATTGTTAATCGCCTTGCGGATGTAGGTCGACTGGTCACTGACTAAATCTACCTGGGTCACTTCAGGAATTTCACCCCGGGCTTTCATCGCAGGAATTTCTCGTGCAATTCCCTTACGAACACGGTCAACCACCTGTATGGTATTTTCTCCAGGCTCCCGAAGAAGCGGCACGTATACCGACCGACTTCCGTTTACTCGTACGATGTTGTACTGAAGCTCGGAGTCATCCTTGGTTTGTCCCAGGTCTTTAATAAAAATCGGCTGCCCTTCACGAACGGCTACGACCACATTGTCGATGTCCTGGGTCGTCTGCAGGGTATTGACCGGGTGTACCTGGTAGTCGAAATCGCCGACTTTCAGATTACCGCCTGCCAAGACAAGATTCTGCTGAGCCAAGGCATTGACTACATCGGTGAAAGTTAGATTGTGAGCCTCCAGCTTCCCTGGCTCGAGGTAGGTCATGATCTGGCGGAACTTGCCACCAAATGGGTGAGGGATTTGAACGCCCTTCAGGCCACCCATCTTGTTACGAACCGCGTAGTAACCAATGGTGTAAAGCTGTGATTCACTCAGACCCTCTCCCGAAATGGCTCCCAGCATCACCGGCATGTTGGATGGCTCACTTCTCAGGGTGAACGGAAATTCAATGCCAGGGGGCAAGTGAAACATATCACTCAACTCATAGTTGAAGATATCGTTCATCGCCGCGGAAGGATCGGCACCCGCCTGGAAAGTAACTTTCATCAACGCAGCACCCGGCATGGTGCGAGACTCGATGCGCTCGCGTTTGCCAGCGAGGGTAAGGGCGCGCTCCACACGAGAGGTCACCGACTTCTCCATCTCCATGGTCGGAAGACCCCGGTAGGAAAAGTAACTCATGATAACCGGCTTCTTAAAGTCAGGAAGGATGTCTGCAGTAATCTGCGGATAAACTGCAACACCAAGAAAGGATAATCCTAAGACGACGGATAAAACCGCGAAAGGATTCTTAAGGGCAAATTTGACCAAACTCATAATACTATGCTGCTTTATATTCCTCTTCGTTTGAAGGCATCGCCAATAGCGAACCATTATGAGCGGCAGAGCCGGAGGCTCTTGCCCTACATTTCCAATTAAATATGGCAGGGCGACAGCGTCCCCGCTGTGCCGAGCTATTTGAATTCCTTGGAAGAAAAACCACGATCTTTTCTAAATGAATTAATTCTTTTGTTCAGCTATCCGGTGAGGATCGCGGTTATTTAACGGTCACCGTTGCACCGTCGGCTAGGCGGCCAATCATTCCGTTCACAACTTGCTCATTTCCGGACAAGCCGGAAGTAACTTCCACCCACTCACCGTGATCCAAGCCAATGGTCACTTGTTGGTGTTTCACGGTTGAACCATTCACCACATATACGTGAGAAGGACCTTGGCCGAAGCGAACGGCTCCTGCCGGAAGCACGAGGGCTCCCGACTTCTTTTCCAAACTGATCTTCGCGCGACCGTAGAGTCCGGGAAGCAGTTGACCGTTGCTGTTATCCAAATCGATCTCCGCCTGCATACGTTGTGTGCTTTTATTCAGGGCACCTGATTTGCGAGCAATTCTTCCACTGAAGACTTTGCCAGGAAAGGCATCAAATTCCAATTCAACCGCATCACCGATATCGAGCCAGACTGCATGAGCCTCAGGAACGTGAGTCACGACTCGAAGCTTGTTTACCTGGGCCACACGAAGAAGGGTTTCACCGCCCTTGGATCCTCCAGCAGCCTGGACTAAATCACCTGGATCAACCGCCCGATAAGTAACAATCCCATCAAAGGGTGCTGTAATCGTGGCATAAGCAATCAGGGCATCCACTTCTGCCAAACGAGCGGTCGCCGTTCCAAGACGGGCCTTGGCGGCAGCTACCTCAGCTTCAGCAGCAATCAGGCGGTTGCGTGCCTCATCGCCAGCTTTATTGGTCACAGAGCCTTTCTTGACCAGATCCTGAATACGGGATGTTTCTGATTCCACGGCCGTTAGACTAGCCTCAGCTGCCTGGACACTCGTCGCAAGTTCCCGCTCCTCCGCCTTAAGGGCGTTGCGTTGCTCCGATATCTCAGGAGCTGCAATCACGGCCAATGCCTGGCCTTTCTTGACCTCATCTCCAATATCTACCGGAACAGAATCTACATAACCAGTCACCTTCACACCCAGATCGGCTGAATAGAAGGCCTGTGCTGTGGCAGGCTGCGTTGTTTCACGAACCAAGTCGCGGAGTTCAGGTTTAACAGTCTGTACATTGGCCGCCGATACCAAGATAACGGGGAATCCAAGGAGTACAAAACACGAGACGAGTCTTAGGGAATTAGTCATTTGCGGAATCGTATTGGATGACCCTGTAAAACTTAAGAGTCAATCCCTCAGATGGAACCGCTATGAAATTGCTCAAAAATTAGTAAGAACTCGAGAATCCAGCTATAGCTAACAACGCAGTGGTAAGTTGCTTCTCTTCCTTATCAGGCAAACCATACACAAGCAGAGCCTGGTTGATTTGCTCCAGAACTTCCTGTTCATCCTTGGTAACTGCACTTGGTAGCAAACAGATCAACTGATTGATCCGTGCACTAATCCTTACAAGTGCAGGTCGTATATCGTTCACTAAATCAAGAGGCTCGTCTGTGCTGGCCGCTTGCCTCATCACCTGTCTTTGGATCGCCTTGGCAGCCTCAATCTGAGCATGGAAAAACTGTTCTACTGTTGTCACATCTGGATGAACGACTCCCCGCCTTTCTGCTTCCTGGGATACGCCTTCCACAGCTGCGAGAAGAACACGTTCCTCTTGCTCCAGGTCTTCAATGGCTTTGCCGGTTGCTCGTTTGCTTTCCGCAACGTCAGACATCAAGGACAGCCGCTCAACCATCGCCGCTAAGAGAGCTGAAAATGGATCCGCCGTTTTTGCATCATTTCCGGGAGGGAGCAATGATTCTCGCAAGGCCCCTAAGCTTCCGTTCGTTTCTTGCTCAACGAGCCATGCATTGAGTTGTTGAACTAAGACGGATTGATAAGCCCGCACCCAGGCCGCTTTCAAATCCTGGGTAAAGGGAGCTAAGGCTTTGGCACCCTTCAAACGCGATAACCAATAGGGAGCTTCCATCGTATCCGTCACAACCGCATCGATGGCTCCTTCTTCCAACATCTTGGGTAAGGCCTGATTGTCAGAACTCGTGACCATTGTCGCTCGAGGGAATTGCTTTCGTGTGACCCGTTCGAGGTGACCGCCAAGATTAACCCCGAGGCGAACAGCTTGGTTATCCAACGCCTGCAGGGTTTCCAATTCCGAATGAGCAGGCAAGATAACCACCGCACCACTCGTGGCGGTCGGCACACTGAATTGACCAAGCAGGGATCGATCCTTGCGAATGGTGACCCCACTCATGGCCAAGTCGAATTTGCCAGCTTCTAAATCAGCAGCCAGCTCCGCCCATTTAAAAGGAACCAATTCCAATTCCAGATCGTGTTCAATGGCAAAACGTCGGGCCAACTCGATGTCGAATCCTGCGTATTCTCCACTCGTATTCAACACGCTGAAGGGCTCGTAGTCTCCACTGGTGCCCACCCGTAGGATTTCTGTTTCTTCCCGGACCTCGGTACAAGCCGATACAAATACAAGAGACACAACTATCCAAAGCAGACGAGCGACTTTCAAGGCTGACAAACGAAACACCATACCCGCTCACTTGAGTTCCCAAACCGCAGGGACTCAAGCCTGGATTAGAAAATGATCAGGCGGCCACCTGTACAATGACCGCCTGACCGGTTTTCTCTCACCTGCAACCCCGGCCAGACGTATATCCAAGCCGGACTGACCATGCAGATAAAGTTTTGGGAAAACCAAAATCTATGGCCGCAAATGGGATTAGAAAATAGGTGCTACCAGATCAAGGACTGGAGAGGCCCTTCCAAAGTATATTTTTACAGTCTCTTATCAAAAACCCTAATCAGGAGGCCTCTGACTCAACCCTTGCCAGATTCTGGGATAGTAGATACTCATATTCCTATCACTCTTTCAGAGTCTATCGTTCTACCCCATCAAGATGACTTACACGCAAATCTGTCCGCGTTGCGAACACCTGGCGCAATAACTCCAGAGCCTTTGAATATTCATTGGCCATACAGGCCATCTCTGCAGCGCGAATGAGATAAGGACGGGCGCGATCAAAATCCTGTGCGGACAAAAACAGTTCGCCTAACTTACCCGGCTTGCCTTTCAGCTTCTCCAAGCTCTCCGCCAGTTTCAAACTCCACCTGCGCCGAAAAGACCAAGGCAATCGTTGGAGTAAACCGTCCCTTACTTGAAAATCCGTAAACTGAGCCTGGCCCGCACTTTCTTCGACCAGAACCTCATCATCAAAGAGTGGATCTAAGCCTGAAAGGTCCACGCCCACTTCTACCAGCACTTGTAACGAAAAGCGCTCACCAAGAAGAGCCGCAACACGAGCAGCATCCAACGACTCCAGAGGTATTTCGGGGGTATCCATGTGATTTTCGATACTCTAAAAAAGGGGGGTCTCTAAAAAAGCGAGCCTGTCGTGAGGCCAATCTGAGAGAACACCTAGGCGGTCATCCAGGAGCTAATCGCATCTGGAAATTTCCATCTATCAAAGACGCTTCGAGTCCCATTCCTAAGCATTGAGCGTAAGCAGATCCCACGGAAAGTCCCAGACCACGATGCATCGAACTGGATCTCGAACTGTCTTTTCGCCAGAATCGTTGGAATAGCTTTTCCATATCCTCGTCCACAAGATCTTCACAACTATTACTCACAATCAGGGCTGATTGATCCTCGGAGACACCCACTTCAATACGTCCCCCCTCAGTGGTATAAGAAACAGCATTCTCAATCAGATTGTCGACGATCCGCTCAAACATCGAACGGTCGACATCCCAGATCACTCCTTCAAAATCTCCCAGGTCGACTTGTAACCCTCGCTCTACGGCCATCGATTGATGCCGACCCCAAATCTGCTCAACCATTTCACCCAAAGAAACCGATTCCACATTGAGCTCAACTTCTCCGCTATCCACGCGACTGAGATCCATAAGCTGAGTAACCGTCTGTTGCATTTCTTCAGCAATATGCCGGATGGCTTCATAGTCTTGTTTCGACTCACCCTCGCCCCACTTCATTCCAACCTCGGCTATATTTAGCATCGCAGCAATCGGCGTCCTTAATTCATGGGAAACATCGGCACTGAATTGACGTTCCCGTTCAAAGGACTGGTTCAAACGCGAAAAGAGGTCATTCAACTGCTTAGCAATAGGCTTCAATTCTGCCGGCAAACGACTTTCCTCAAAATGGATACCCAAGGAACTCGCATCAACTTTTCCCATACGACCTGCCAATCCTTTAAGAGGACCCAATCCACGGCTGAGTGCCATCAGGACAAACAAAGGCGAAAGGGCAAGGGTCGCAATGCCACCAAACAACAACAGATTCCGGAGATTGGCCATGGAGGTCTCGATTTCATGGATATCGGTGGCGACTACAAGGATTAGCCGGAATCCCTTATTGTAATCCTGCTCACGATTCCCCCGCACACGCGGTTCGAAGCGCACTCCAATCGCACGCCCGTTCAAATCGTTGGGCAAAACCATGTCCCAGTATCTTGGTTCGCGCTCTTTTCCAAATCGTTTCGGTAGATCCCGTTCCCCCAAAGACTCGGACCGCTTCACAACCTCATCGTCATTTTTCCAGATCTGGTAGAACGCTCGTTTCTGATTACTATTGAATTCATGCAGAAACCGATCGGTGAAGTGGACCTCCACACGCTCCTCACGCCGCTGGTAGGTCGCCGTCATGATCGAATAAGCCTGCACTCTCAATCGTTGATCAAAGCGTTCCATAGCACTCTTGCGCTCATAGTAATAGATCGCCGTGCCGCTGATTCCAAAAATCGCAGCGATACTTAACATGGTCAGTAAGACCAGCCTGGCTCGAATCGATAACATAACCCAAAGGATTCAAAAAACTGAGATGTGATGAAGATCAAGGCGCAGTTCGCAATTCCCTGCGGGAGCGTAGGAACCTACGTGACCAAGCGAATCGCGGGCTGGAACGCAGATATTAGCACATGTCGGTTTTAACATTTGAAAGTGCATCTTAGACAGAGATTCTTGGTGGAATTTACATATTCAATCCTATTCTTCATAACTAACTATTTCTAAACTACTTATATCCTGCACTTTCAAAGGCGTTTGAAACTTTGAAGATAAGCTATTCAACAAAGATATACCCCAGCCCCACTCGTGTCTCAATGGGACAGTGCGTTCCCGATTCTGATAATTTCCGGCGTATGGATGAGATAGCCGACTCGATGGTGTTACTCCGAACCTCATCCGTGTCGCCATAAATTTTCGCTTCAATTTCCATACGAGAAACGACTTCTCCGCGACGCATGGCCAGGTATTCAAGTATTCGGTACTCGCGCGGTTTAAAAGGCATTACTTGATCCCCTTGCCTCGCTTCTTTCATGGCCAGATCGACGCATAAATTCTCCGACTCTATCACAGTCTTCAAAACTCCATACCTTCGCCGACAAAGCGCCTCTACCCGTGCCTCCAACTCTTCCATGGCAAACGGCTTTACCAAGTAATCATCGGCTCCCGTTTTCAGACCAGCCACTTTGTCCTTGAGCGTATCTTTGGCTGTCAGCATCAGAGCAAGCGATTCGCCACCCCTTTCGCGAAAGCGCTCGAGCAGTGCCAGACCATCCAGTTTGGGAAGCATAATATCCAGAATCAAGACATCGTAGTCCCCCGATTCCGCCATCCAAAGGCCCTCCTCACCGTCACTGGCCACATCCACAGCATAGCCACCTTTACGGAGACCGGTTGCAATCGAATCGCGTAGGTAAATCATGTCTTCAACCAGGAGTAATTTCATATATTTTCCGATGCCCTTTTCGCCAAATCCATGCCCGAGACTGCCCCAAAAGTCCAGCCTGGGGGCCAATTTCTCCATTATTTCCCATTCTGGTAAGGCCACGGTAAGGTGAGCCCTGTTAGAATATCAACACTCTAAGAAAAACCGACACTCTGTGAAAACATCAGTATCTACCCTAATTGCAATCGTCGCGATGGTCGTCTCCATCGCGACGTTGTCAATTTCAGTGGACTGGTCCAAGCAGGACACCTCCCAAACAACGGCTGAAGAGCGCATTGTTGAATTGGAGCGGGAAATAGCCCATTTAAAAGGAAGGGTTTACGAGACGGATCTGGTCGCTAGCGACGGTACGGTGAGCACTCCTACACAAACGGAACTCACCACTCTGTTAGACACCGATCAGGATCGCATCAATCACCTGGTTGAAAGCATGCGTTGGACCATGACAGTACGTGGGCTCATGAATCCCACCACGCAGCATATCGAGCGCGCTCACGGGATGATTTTTGATGATAAAGTGAATACCAAGTGGAAACTGGTTGCCCTAAGAATCCTCCAGACCTGCGACAAACGCTCCGACGATGTAGCCCGCAAAATGGTGGAGGAGTATTACAAAACCAGTGACTTCAACCTCCAAGCCGAGATTTTTAACATCCTTGATGGTGTAGATACTCCTGAATTCGCCCAGGCAATTCTGGAAGCTTCCTCCTCAAGCCCCAATGCCAGAGTCAGAAAAGAGGCAGTCGATGCACTGTCTGGATTCCTCCCAGATCCGGAACTCATTGATTGGCTCCAGCAAGTAGCTACGACTGATAAAAACAAAGATGTTAGAAGAGAAGCGGACCGCTTGCTTACCAAACACGCAGAAGTCGCCTCCAACTAATTCCAATCATCTCATCCTTATCCTAATCAATTTTACAGAGTGGTCACTAGAATCCCTAAAGAAAGATATATAAATTCCAACGGCGCAGGGATCCTGGCTGAGCTGTTTGTTTCTACCTCTAGAACTACAGGAATTTAATGCATATGCGTTCTGCCCTGAGAACTAGCCGGCTACTCCTAGGAGTAGCCGGCTACCCTTTTTTACTCCTCCTGGTTGGATGTTCGACGACTGCCTACCGCAATGCTGCCGACAGCGACGTCTACCAAATCGTCGCCCAAGTAGAGGAACAAATTTTTGGTAGTACCTCAGAGTTTTCCATCGAGACACCCTATACAGGCGTGGACCCCGATGAGATTACTCCGGATGACATTTTTGCCGAACGGAATCAGAGCACTCGTAAGACCATCGCAATCGAAGAAGCCATTGATCTCGCGATTAAGCAGAACCGACGATACCAATCACAAAAAGAGCAGCTCTACCTCACCGCACTGACTCTGACCGGAGAGCAACATGCCTTCAGTCCCCAGTTTTTTGCACGGGGCACCGGCAATCGCACCCATTTCCCCGACGGGGAAAAAACCGAAGGAGCAAATACGAATGTAGGCGTTGGTCAGATGCTTTCAACGGGAGCCGATATCAGTGTCTCTATGGCCACAGACGTTCTGAGGTTTCTTACGGGAGATCCTCGTAAAACAGCGGCTTCTACCCTCAGCTTCAGCGTATTCCAACCCCTGCTAAGAGGCGCAGGTAAAGAAGTGGCTGCGGCAAGACTCATACAAGCGGAACGCAACGTCATCTACGCTATCCGCAATTTCAGCCATTTCCAAAACGAATTTGCCACCAGTATCGTGCTCGACTACTTTCGCCTCCTTCAGCGCAAAGATACCATTTACAACGAGTACAACAACTACCAATCGCGTATCGTAGCGACTCGCTACCTCAGGGCGCGTTCAATAGACCGGGAAAAAGCGCTCGATGTGAATCAGGCAGAACAGGCCGAACTCTCCGCACGCAACCGCTACATCAACGCCGTGGTGAGCTATAAGAATCTGCTGGATGATTTTAAAATCACCCTCGGCCTGCCTCAGACGGTCGATTTACACTTAGTCGATGCCGAAATGGAAACTCTCCAGGAGCGCGGCCTAGTCCTTCTAGACTTAAACTCGAGCTACGGATTCCAGCTGGCTGTTGATCACCGACTTCCTCTCCTCAACGCCATCGACCAGTATGAAGACGCTCAGCGGAATGTGCGTGTCGCTTCCAACGGACTGAAAACCCAGATCGGAATATTTGCCAATGCCTCCATCGACAGCGAGGGAGTGACCGACTATACCGATTTTGATTTTGATAACATCCGCCGATCGGTGGGTTTACAACTGGATCTTCCCCTCGATCGCTTGCGGGAGCGTAACCTCTATCGGGCATCCCTCATCGCGTTCGAGTCCGAGCTGCGCAGCTTGGGTCTAACACTGGACGAATTACGTTCGACGGTGGACGAAGGCATCCGCGAGCTCGAGCGCCTTTCCCAAAACTACGAGATTCAAACCAACGCCGTGTCTCTGGCAGAGAAACAAGTATCGGGAGCACAACTTTCCATTGAATCAGGAAATGCCATTTACAGGGACCTCGAAGAAGCGCAAGATGACCTTATCGCTGCTCAAAATGCCCAGACGGCAGCGTTGGTCGATTACCTCGAATCCCGCTTAGATCTCCTACTTCAACTAGGTATCCTAAACACGGGTACGAATCAATTTTGGCTCAATCAAGCCAGCACCTTCAACCTCACTCCAGGAATAGGATCTGGTAGTTCGTCCTCTACCATTTCTGATGACGGAGAAGTTATGACCCCAGACGAATTATTCACGCAATAAGATGAATAGAAACGAAACCCAGGAAAGACCTGCCAACCAAGTTAAAGCGAGGTCTCAACAAGCGCTAAATTTCATTATCCCCTTTGCCAAAAAGCGACCCATCCTTTCGACCGTCATTGGCCTGGTGCTGGTAGTTCTTCTATTTTCGGTTTTGGGTGGCGGAAGTGATGGAGAAGATGCATATTCATACTATAAGGTAACTAAAGGCGACTTCCTGGTTTCCGTTACGGAAGGCGGGACTCTTCAAGCGGTCAACGAAGTAACGGTGCGCAACGAGGTCGATGGCAATTCGCGTATTATCTACATCGTGCCCGAGGGAAGTTACGTAAAGAAAGGCGACCTCATTGTGGAGTTGGATATCGCGGACGTAGAAAATGCTCTCAACGCTCAGTTAATTCGCTTTGAGGATGACAATGCTGATTTCGTCCGATCAGAAACCGACCTGGTCATAACGAAAAGCTCAAGAGACAGTGATATACGTCAAGCCGAGTTGGCGGTACAGTTCGCCAAAATGGATTTGGAAAAATTTGAGAAAATCGAAAAAGCTCAGGAGGTTCGTAATGCAGATATCGAAATCATCACATCTCAGGAATCTTTAAAACTGGCGGAGGAAAGGCTTGAGTGGTCGAAAAGACTGCAAGAGGAGGGTTTTGAGACCAAAAGCAATCTCGACCGGGATCAACTCTCAGTAATCAATCAACAGATGGGCCTGGAACAAGCCCAGACCGTGAAGGAGATGCTTAACCAATATGACCTGGAAAAACTCGAAGCGGAATACAGAGCGGATCTTGAGGAAGCGGAGCAGGAACTCGTAAGGGTTAAGACACAGGGCGACAGCAGAGTCAGACAGGCCGAATCTCAACTTGAAATTGATAAACGCCAACTCGAGCTAGGCCGGGTCAAATTGGCCAAACTGCAGGCACAAATGGCGGCTACCAAACGATATGCGCCGCAAGACGGACTCCTCGTATACGCCATGAGCTCAAGTCGTTATAGCAATGAATCCATGATCGAGGAAGGAGCCACCATTCGTCAACGCCAAGCCATCGTAAAAATTCCTGATACTTCACAGATGAAGGTGGAAATTAAAGTACACGAATCCTATGTAAATCAGGTAAGAGTTGGCCAGACAGCCTTTATCGTTCTTGATTCGCTTCCGGACGATCGCTTCCGAGGAGAAGTCACCAAAATTGCGGTTCTTCCCGATGCCCAAAGTCGCTACGGAAACAGTAACCTGAAAGTGTATTCGACTGAGATCGTAATCACCGATGAATTGCCAGATGTGAAACCTGGAGTATCGGCAAGAGCAGAGATCGTAATCACCAATTTGGAAGACGTAATTAAAGTTCCTATACAGTGCGTAACCACGTTGGGAGGAAAACAGGTTTGCTACGTAAAAGGGCTTCGTGGCCCCAAAGCCACTCCCGTCGAAATCGGACTGTTCAATAACAAGTTCATTGAAGTAAAGTCAGGTCTCAGTTCCGGAGATCGTACTCTCCTGGCCCCTCCGGTCGACAGTGGAGATGATCTGGGAGGTGCCCTTCTCAATGAAGAAGAAAACATAGATCTAAAAAATTCGATCTCGAGCAAACGACCAGAGCCTAAACCGACACAACAGGCACGCAGCCCTCAGAATGAACAACGTCAGAAATCAGGCAAAGGAGACAAAAAAACACGAGGTAAGAGCGACAGCTAGTCCTCCTACAAGCTTTAGGTGTAAATAAAGACCTCTCCTGAATCCAAAGATCCATTCCGATGATTTCTAATCCCAAAACCATTATCGATATCCGAAATATCATAAAAATATTTCAGGTGGGTGAAATTGAAGTACGGGCATTAAGAGGAGTCGATGTTGCGATTAAAGAAGGATCTTACGTTGCCATCATGGGCCCCTCCGGTTCCGGAAAGTCTACCATGCTCAATATCCTTGGATGTTTGGACCGTCCGACCTCAGGGGAATACTATCTCGGAGGAGAGGATGTCGCTACCATGGATGACGATACTCTATCAGCTATCCGCGGAAAACGCCTTGGTTTCATTTTTCAATCTTACAATCTGATCGCTCAATTGACGGTCATTGAAAACATCCAAGTTCCCTTGCTCTACCAAGGTGTGAACTTGAAGGACTACGAAGATAAATGCGTAGAGCTCGCTGAGCTCGTCGGCCTCAAGGACCGACTGGATCACCGCCCTACCCAATTGTCGGGTGGTCAACAACAACGCGTGGCTATCGCTCGGTCTCTCATCAATGACCCCCTGATGATTCTGGCCGATGAGCCAACTGGAAACCTCGATTCTAAAACCGGCAAAGAGGTCCTTGAACTCATCGACGAACTCAACAGCCAGGGTAAAACCATCGTCATGGTCACTCACGACGACGACATTGCCTACCGTGCAGATCGTGTCATCCGCATGAAAGATGGACGGGTCGATAAAGACGAATACCGACAACGCACCTAAAATGATATTTGAATTTATAGCTACAGGAGCAGTTTTAACCCGCGGTTGTTTCTATAACCATTGTTATCCGTCCCACGCCCCTAGCCTGCCCATCGTAGCCTCGGCGAAGCTGGGCCTCGCGCCCCGTTATAAATGTTCCAACTAAACCTAACCCAACACCAACTTCTCAACACCGTAAAACTCGGTGTTAAGAGCTTGCTTTTGCACAAGCTGCGTTCGGGACTGACCATGCTGGGAATGATCTTTGGAGTCTGCTCGGTCATTGCCATGCTGGCAATTGGTGAAGGCGCTTCCCACGAGGCTCAGGAACGCATCAAGCGACTCGGATCGACCAACATCATTATCAACAGCGTCAAGCCTCCGGAATCGCAGGATGACAACAATACCTCTGGGAAAAGTTTTGGCATAGAATACGGTCTCACCTACGATGACGCCTCACGCCTACAATTTACGATCCCAAACGTAAGCAACGTGCTACCCATGAGAATTATTCGGGACAACGTGCGCTTTAATCGGAATCAGGAACCGTGCCAAGTCATAGGCACCTTGCCATCTTACACTGCCATGCAAAAAGTGGATTTGGTAGCAGGAAGATTCCTTACGATGGTCGATCAAAAACACCAGCGCAATGTCTGCATAATCACTTCAGGCCTCGCAGCTCGGCTATTTCCTTATCAGTCACCTCTTCAATCCACAATTCGCGTAAAGGATGTTTATTATCAGGTAGTCGGTTTGATCAACGAAACGGGCACGGCTGATCAACGACCTCAAAAAGACGAGATGGAGGGCGAACCACTCGACAACAACGTTTATATTCCCCTTTCCACAGCAAGGACCCGTTTTGGAGAAACCCTCATTCGACGCAACGCTGGTAGTTTCAGTGCGGAAAAAGTCGAACTGCACCAGATCATTGTAAAGATGGAGACGACTGAATCGGTCATTGCAGCAGAGCAACAGATAAAGGGTCTGCTCAAACGTTTCCACAATCAAAACGATTTTGAACTTATCGTTCCTCTACAACTCCTTCGCGAAGCGGAAGCCACCAAGCGCATGTTCAACATCGTTCTTGGCTCCATCGCAGCCATTTCTTTGCTGGTGGGAGGTATTGGCATCATGAACATTATGCTAGCTACTGTCACCGAACGCACACGCGAGATCGGTGTGCGTCGCGCTCTCGGTGCCAAGAAGAAAGACATTGTCACTCAATTCTTGATTGAAACCGTGGTTCTCTCCATTGGGGGCGGAACGATCGGTGTATTGCTAGGAGTACTGGTTCCTCTTTTGGTTTCGGCCTCTACCGACATGGTCACCATCATAACTCCCTGGTCGGTAGCCCTCGCCTTTGGAATTTCCGGGCTGACCGGAATTGCGTTTGGCATCTATCCGGCGTCACAGGCGGCGGAGCTGGATCCCATCGAAGCTTTAAGACATGAGTGATTTTAAGAAACGGTTCGCAGAACCGTTTCTTAAAATCGCGAATCATCACGCCAATGGTTCAAGGAACAGCTATAAATAATTTGTAGCCATGATCGTGAGATCATGGACAATAGAAGTGATCTCTTTCGGTTAACCTTTGATCGATCCAATGGTGTTACCACCATTGCTACATTTCTTCCATTTCAAAATGCCCCACGCAAAACCACAGTCCGTCTCTCGCTGGCTTACACGGTTGCAGGCGGTGGGGTTTGGAATATTGTTGGTGCTTTTGATTGAAGGGGGACTCCAGTTGGCGGGGTTTGGTGGTGAGGATTTGGGAGAAGATCCATTTATAGGGTTCAGCGCGGTGGAACCATTATTTGCCCTCAACTCAAAAGCTAACCGATACGAGCTACGACCGGAGAGGAGTACCTACTTTGTGAGTGACGGATTTACACGTCACAAAGATTCGGATACGTTTCGGATATTTGTTCTAGGGGGGTCAACCGTTCAAGGTCGCCCCTACTCGATCGAAACCGCTTTTCCCAAGTGGCTACAGATCAACTTGGAGCTCGCTCATCCAAATAAGAAGTTCGAAGTCGTTAATTGCGGAGGCATCTCCTACGCCAGTTATCGACTCGTTCCTATCCTCAAAGAATGCCTGAACTACGAACCCGATTTGCTAATCCTTTGCGCGGGGCAAAACGAATTCCTCGAAGCACGTACCTATGGCGCCATCAAACCACTCGCACGATCTCTTGGCGGTCCAGTGAAAGTTCTTCGGGGCCTGGCAAGTTACCAAGCATTGGACAGCCTGTATCAATCAGCCACCGGAGCCAAAGCCAAGAAAGAATCCCTAAAAAAACCCACTCTTAAATTGGAAGTAGATGCCTTCCTCGATTACAAAAGAGGCCTAAGCGCCTACCATCGCGATCCGCAATGGAGAGAAGGAGTCATTGCTCACTTTAAGGACAACATTCGAAGAATTCATACGATTATTCAAGAAGCAGATCTCCCCCTCGTTGTGCTCAACCCACCTGCGAACCTAAAAGACACACCTCCCTTCAAGTCTGAGCACCGATCAGATCTAAGTGAAGAGGAGGAGATGGCATTTCAAGATTACGTAAATCAGGCCGAGAACCTCTATCAAACGGATGTAGCAAAAGCAGCTGAATGCCTCCGGTGGGCCGTCGACCTGGACCCCTCCTTTGCTTTGGCGCATTACTCGCTCGCACATTGTTATCTGGCTTTGGCCAACTTCGCAAAGGCTGAACATCATTTTATAGAAGCCTTAAACGAAGACATTTGTCCACTGCGCCTACTCCCATCCATGCGGACTTTCGTGAATGATTATTGCCAGTCAAACAACATACCATCTCTAGACCTGCAGCCACTACTCAGAAACTTTTCCGGAGAAATGGTAATAGGATCAGGCATTCTGGTTGATCACGTGCATCCGTCTATCAAAGGCCATCAGTTTATCGGCGAAGAAACCGCCAACCTGCTTTTCAAAAGCGTTCTTCCCCAACCGACCACCCCAAATTGGAAGGCAGGTCGCTCAACTGCCTATAAAAAGCAATTCAATAGCTTGGACGGCCTCTACTACTCCCACGGTCAAATTCGTTTGGACAATCTAATGGATTGGACCAAAGGCCAAACCGAAGGCCCGCCGATCGAAATGCATCAGCCTATCGATAAGCAGTAAGCTCAATCCTACTCTTAATCTTAATCTTACTCTTAATCGATGATCTGTAGAGGCCTAGATTGAAATACAAATGAACCCGATACCCTTAAAAATGCTACTTCCCGAGGCAAGCCACGGGGTACCGAGGGACCAAGTCCCGACACATTCATGGTCCAGTTCAAACCGCTCAACCACGCTTATTGTACGCTTAAACGGCCAGTATTAGTTGATCGGGTTTATGACATTAAAATTAAGCGAACATAAGCGTATATTAGCGGTTAAAAAAATTACGTCGTTCCAGCCCCTCGGCTCTTTGCTCTAAGCCGGTAACTCCACAACGAAGACCGTCTTCGTCGAATCAGACGTTTCTAGAAACAGATCTCCAGAATGTGCTCGCACGATTTCCCGAGATAAACTGAGCCCAATCCCACACCCCCTTTCCGGCTTCTTCTGGCCGCATCCACCCGGTAGAAGCGCTCAAAAATTCGATCTTGGTCTGATTCACTTATGGGTTTTCCTGAATTTTGGACACGGATGGAAACCTGATCACCATTCACCTCTAGTGAAAACGTAATTTCACTTTATCGATCACTGTAACGGAAGGCATTGGTTGCCAGGTTTTGGATCGCCTGCTCCAACAACACTGTATCTGCTTCTACGAATACATCTTCTGGGATAGTAGCATCTATAGCCCGGTCTTCGGCTCTCGCCTCACAATCCTCCACCACGTTCTTGAGCATTTCACTCAGATTAACCGGCTCTAAGGTCAGCTTTAACTTTCCCGTATCCGAAGTTGATAATAGCAACAGCTTCTCCGTAATGCCTTTCAATCGTTCGATTTCGTCCAATAAACTTGCATACACCTGTTGATCACTCGATTCCTGTGGGGCATTTTTGAGCGCCGCCTCTATTTCTGCCTGCAGTCTGGCCAAAGGGGTTTTTAATTCGTGAGAGGCATCTGCGCTGAATCGGGTCGCCTGATAAAAAGCCTTTTCCAATCGCCCCATCATCTCGTTATGCATCCGGATCAAACGCTGGAACTCCGTTTCATACCCCGAACCTTCAATGCGCTGATCTAACCCAACCTCTGTCACCCCTTCTACAGCTCGTGTTAATGCGTTCACAGGCCTGAGTGAACGTTGAGCGATCAACCAAGCCCCACTGACAGCCAGAATCAATGCCAATGGCAACACCAAGTAATAACTGCGTTTCAGTTGATCCATTCCCTGATCAAATGTTTCAATATCCACGGCAATCGCTCCCTACCTCTATTTGAATTAGGTAGGGCGACCTCGCCTAGGGCGCCGATTAATTTCACCTCATCAAGCTGCTCTATATATGAAAAAAATCATCTCAACAGTACTCTTACTCTTCCTTCATCCTTTAGCCTTCTGCCTTTTGGCCTCGGACAAGCCCAACATCATTTTCATGCTGTCCGACGACCAGGGCTGGAACGAGACGTCCGTACAAATGCACCCGGACATCCCTAACTCCAAAAGCGAGGTGGTCCAGACTCCGAACCTTCTAAAGCTGGCCGAACAGGGCATGCGCTTCAGTCAAGGCTACTCCCCAGCCTCCGTATGCGCCCCGACCCGCCTCAGTCTGCAGAATGGTAAAAGCCCCGGTCAGAATCACTGGACCAAGGCCAGCCGGCCTTATACGGCTGCGGACGGTTTTAAACTCATTCCTCCACCCAATATCCGCAATATTACCAACGATGAATTCACCATTGGCGAGCTGCTGCAGGAAGCAGGCTACGCTACTGCGCACTATGGGAAATGGCATATCAATGGAGGTGGCCCAGAAGTCCACGGCTACGATGAAAGCGACGGTGAAACCGGAAATGAACACGCGGCCCCACACAAAGGTGACAACCCGGTCGATATCTTTGGCATGGGAAAGCGAGCGGCGGCTTTCATGGAGAAAAGCACCGCAGCAGAAAAACCATTTTTCATCCAACTCTCCTGCAACGCGCTCCACTACCCGGAAAACGCCAGACCCAATACGGTCGAGAAATACAGCAAGCTTATGCGAAATGGGAATGCACGCTCAATTGGACGTGCTGCTCTCGGCGAGAACCTGGACGAAGGCATCGGACTCCTCATGGCGAAAGTCGACGAGCTTGGTATCGCCGACAACACCTACGTCGTTTACATGTCTGACAACGGCGCTGGGGGTGGCGGTGGAGGTCGCAACCCACTGAGCGGTGGTAAGGGAGATGTGCGCGAAGGCGGCATCCGTGTGCCTCTCTTTATCCGTGGACCTGGTATTGAATCCAACTCCTGGTCGCACCAGGCGGTTGTCGGTTACGATTTCTACAACACCTTTGCCGAATGGGCCGGTTATAATAAGCCGCTGCCTAAGAACATCGAAGGCGGCAGCATCACCCATCTACTCGCAGGCGAAAATAAACCGGTTACCCGTTCCCGCGAAGGCCTCGTCTTTCACTTTCCTCACTACCAGGGTGACACCCCTCATTCCACGCTCATTAAAGGGGACTACAAACTTCTCCATTTCTACGAAACGGAAGATAGCCAACTCTATAATCTCGCTGCAGACCTTCGAGAAAGCAAAGACCTATCCAAGTTAAAGCCCGAGTTGGCAGCAGCCATGGAATCCGAACTCTTCAGTCGGCTCAAAGCCATCGGTGCCGACCTCCCAGAAGTGAATCCTAACTACGACCCAAACAATCCTCCCCAAATCCGACGTGGTGGAGGTGGTGGACGTAATCGCGAAGCACGGGGGAACCGAGGCGGTGACCAAGGAGGCAACCGCGGAGACAGACAAGATCGAAACAACCGGCAGAATCAAAGATGATGAAACGAATAAAGCCAGGAGGAACTCATGGCCTTTATTAAATTGATCTTTTGCCACGTGGATACCCCAGGTATTTAGAATTTGTATACAAGACCGATGGCACCGAAATCCGTTCTTCTCAAAACGGGAACAGGGAGACTAACGACTGGTGTGGCAGACACCCTGCCTGATACAGAGCATGCAGATCGACTGGTAAAACGGTTCAGAAGCAAAAAGGTGTTGTCAAAAGCAATGACCACTCTAACCGTAAGCATCATCACATGCAAAAAAGCTCCAAAGTTTCGCGCCGCAAGTTCCTTGGAAAATCAGCGGCATCCGCATTTAGTTTTACCGTTTTGCCATCTTATCTGGCTTTGGGTAAGAAAGATTCAGAAGGCAATGTGCCACCCAGCCAGCGGCTCAATCTAGGCTGTGTCGGAGTAGGCAATCGCGGGAACGCGGTGATTACAAGTTTGTGCAAGGAAGGGAACGCCATACCCGTGGCATTTGCTGACGTCGACTACTACAATTCCGAACGCGCGGCGAAAACGCTGGCCGCTTTCCCTGATGTTCAACGCTTTGACGATTTTCGTGTGATGCTGGATACCATGGGGGATGATATTGACGCCGTCAGTGTCGTTACACCGGATCATACGCACTTTGTAATCGCGCTAGAGGCCATGCGTCGCGGAAAGCATGTTTACGTAGAAAAGCCGCTCACACATACATTCCGTGAATCCGAATTGTTGATACAGGCCGAAAAGAAATACAAGCTCGTTACCCAGATGGGTAACCAGGGACACACCTCTGGTGGAGCTAGCCAGTTTCAGCAGCTCGTAAAGGGCGGAGCGATCAAGGACATCAACAAGATCGAAGCGTTCTTCAAACCTTTCAAACATCCAGGCATCTGGTTCTATGAAAAGGACCAGAGGATAGAGAAGTACCCCACTGCAGAGGCAATCCCTTCAACCTTGAATTGGGATCTCTGGTGTGGACCGTCTGAGATGAAACCGTTCAACAACTTATACCATCCACAGACCTGGCGCGCTTTCTATCTATACGGATGCGGAATCTTTGGAGACTGGGGCGCCCACATTCTTGATTTCGTCCACGACTACCTGAAACTTGGCCTGCCTAATCGAGTCGAGAAACTGGAGATGCTAGACCACAATCAGATCATCTTTCCACGACTCTCCAAACTATCCATGAAGTTTCCGAAGCGTGGGAAAAACCTACCGGCAGTCGACCTTGATTGGACCGACGGCTACGGAGCCAAACCAGTCGTGGACGAACAATACTGGGACAAGAGCGAAGACGGATCGAGCCAGCATCCAAACTTGGATGAAACAGGCTCCACCTTGCTCCACCGCAAGGATGGCAAGTTCGCCATTTACCGTGCCAGTCACGCGAAGCCGTCACACCTGCTGCCAAGAGTGACCATGAAAGAATACGCAGAGTACGTGAAGCAGCCGAGAGTGACTCAGAGCCACCAGGAGAATTTCGTGCAGGCTTGCCTGGGTAATGGGAAAACCACTTCACCCTTTAGCATTTCCGGAGAACTCACTCAGTTGCTGCATCTCGGAGTTACTTGTCAGTATTTGAATGAGAGCTTTGACTTCGATCGCAAAAAGAAGCGCGTTCGAGGGAACGCCCGAGCCCAAGCAATCCTCGACGGACCAGAGCCCCGAGAAGGCTGGAAAGATTACTACAAACCAATCGCTTAGGAATCTTAAACAGAGTCTACCGAGTGTAGGGACATCTCAAGGGGTATCAATTGAAAAGGGATGACGCTTTGGATTCATTCTTTAAAATACTATATAACTTTTTTTCAGGTAAGAGAAATACTACTCCACTTTCTCACCTGTGAATTCGAAAGTCCTGCCTTGGACATCGTTTTGTCCGGCAATTGAGTTCCCATCCATGGTGGCGCTCAATTCAACAGAATAGCCCCGGTAATTAATACCAGCACTTAAGACACCATTCGCTTCGATTGACAATTCGTTCAATTTGTATTCGCCGGTTGGATTGGAGAGAGTACCCGAGTAGACACCTTCTTTCTTTTTAATCATCAGAGTGGCGTTTGGATTGCCTCCTGGAGACTGTGAAAATTGAATCTCCCATACTCCCACGAAAGGATCCGGTTTTTCGGACAGTGTCGCGCAACCTGAAATCATAACCAGGGTGACTAGAGGTAATAGTAGGTTTTTGATCATACTCAATTAGGCAGGAATACTGGGTTTCTGATTTAACAACGAGATTACGAATACAACGCGCAGGTCCAATGATTTGCAAGTGCTATAGGGAAAGAGGCTCAGAAGACGGAAGGTGTTGTAAAAAGTTAAGACCTCAGGTCATATGCTATTTTTTATTCATTTCCAAAAACGACCAAAGACTTCCATGAAACTATCCATCTTCACTACCCTCGTCCTTTCCTCGGCAGCCCTGCTTATTCTCTCGCGTGCACACGCTGATGCGCACGAACATCAAAAGTCGGTGGTGCCAGAAGCTGAAACGAAACTCGATGCTGCCTTAGCCCACGAGGGTCCGAGCGAGAGCATCAACATCAGCGCCGAGCTCATTGGCGCCGTCGACCTGAAAACCGTTCGGGAACTCGAAGGCAAGCAGGCGCGCGTTCGTCTGATCACCATCGAACCCGGCGGCAAGGTCGCCGTTCATCAACACGACGACCGTCCGGGACTTGCCCTAATCCTCTCCGGAGTCGCAGTCGAATACCGCGGCAAAAAGGCCATTCACCATCGTCCAGGCAGCGTAGCCTTCGAACAGGATGGCGACACGCATTGGTGGCACAACCCCTACGAGGAAGAAACGCGGGCACTCGTCGTCGATATTCTACCTAAGGAATAGAACGAGTTGGATAGAGATCTGGATCAAAGCGGCTTCAAGCGCTTCTCCCAAGGCCACACGCCTTTTTTGTTCAGATCAGGTCCTGAAGGATCGTTGGATTCGTAGTATTTACGAAGACGGACCAGCTCTTTCTTGAGCGCCTGGATGGTGTCCTGATGTTCTAGCACATAGTATTGACTGACCAGTTCCTGAGGATCTGATTCCAGATCAAAATACTCCCACTCGTTTTGGCCATGATAATAGATTAATTTGTGGGCACCATCGGTGACTCCGAAATGTGGATACACGTGATGATTGGCCATTTCAAAATACTGATAAAGAAAAGATTTTCTCCAATCCTCGGGGGTGTTCCCCTGAAGCACGGGGACCAAACTCCTGCCTTGCATATCCTCAGGTATTTCAATTCCGGCAATATCCAGAAACGTTTCTGCGATATCAATGTTGGATACGATATCGTCATCATTAACAACGCCTTCTTCCACCATACCTGGCCAATGAACGATGAAAGCGGTTCGTATCGATTCCTCATACATGAAGCGTTTATCGAAAAAGCCGTGCTCGCCTAAAAAGTAGCCATGGTCGGCCATGTAGATGACGATCGTATTATCAGCCAGGTCGTTTTCTTTCAGAAAGGCGCGGATACGGCCCACATTTTTGTCTATGCCGGCTCCAGCAGCCAGGAAGTTTTTTAAGAGTGCCTGGTACTTAAACCGGGACAGCTCTTTACTAGGGTCATTCCAGTCAAGATTCATGGCTTTATACGGTGTAGTAAACTTGGATCGGTAGGCGTCCCAGGCAACACGTTGATCGGGGTTCAGTTGCCCTAGCTCGCCAGGGTCGCCGATGAGAAGGCTTTCCCTCAAATCCTCATACAGCGTTAACGTCTGATCGCGTATGGCCGTTCCCCGATAAGAAAAGTCATCAAACAAAGTGGACGGCTCAGGAATCTCGATACCATCATAAAGATCATATTCTTCCGGACCTGGGCACCAACCATGATGGGTCGCTTTGAATTGAGACATCAGTACAAAAGGTTTACTTTTGCTCCGGCCATGTTTCAGCCACTCGATACTCAGGTCACCGACGATATCCGAATTGTAGCCCGTTACAGTTCGCTCGTCATTTTGGCCACCGATATCCCCTGTAAGCAGTAAGGGATTGTAATACCGACCTTGCCCCCGCATCACCTCCCAGTAATCAAAGCCGGTCGGAGTCGACTTCAAATGCCACTTTCCAATGAGTGCTGTTTGATAACCGTTGGCCCTCATGATCTTTGGGAAGGTTTGCTGAGAACCGTCGAAGGTTCCTTTTCGATTCCAGGTAATCCCATTCTTGTGACCATACTTGCCAGTCAGGATGGCCGCTCTACTCGGACCACAGAGTGCGTTGGCCACGTAACATTTTCTGAACAACATCCCCTCCTCTGCCAACTGGTCGATGTGTGGCGTATGTGCCACATCCTTTAGCAGGCCGTCGTAGGCACCAATCGATTGCCAGGCGTGATCATCGCTGAAAAGAAATAGAATGTTCGGTCGTTCGGCGAAGGCTGCAGGGATAATTACGACCAGAAGAAGAAGGCGAAGCATGTATTGATGCATGGGAGGTATAGTTCAATTCTTAATGTATAGTGTCGTTAGGTAAATTAGCTTAATCAATTTCAAACCGTCAATCAGCTGGGTTACAGGAGTGCGAGACAGGATGATTCTCAACAAGACCAAAGTTTGAATTGTATCCCTTAGGGTTCACTCGTACGGTTTGCTGTTTAATGAAACGCTTTGCCTACATACTTATCCTTCTGACTTCCCCTTTATACCTTCAGTCCTCCTTGCCTGGTTCGATAAACTCAGCTCAGGAAAAGCCCCTGAATGTTCTATTCATCGCTATTGATGATTTGAACGACTGGGTAGGTGTTTACGGTGGGCATCCTCAGGCAAAAACTCCGAACATGGACCGGTTGGCCGAACGTGGAACCACCTTCCTGAATGCCCATTGCCAAGCTCCTATTTGCAATCCGGCACGGGCCAGCATGATTTCAGGACTGCTCCCTTCGAATACCGGCATCTACTTTCTGCAACCTGGATTGAGAGGTGCCTCCGAAAATGCCGATGCGGAAACGATTTTTCAGTATTTTAAACGCCAGGGCTATTACCTGACAACGCGCGGTAAGATTTTTCATGGAAAGTCCCTTGTAGAAGAAAAAGATTCCTTCGACGAAATTGTGCAAGCCAGCTTGCCCTTACCTCGACCCAAAAAACGCCTGGCATCATTCGACCAAAGTCGCGCTTGGGACTGGGGCCCCTATTTTGACAGAGATGAAGATACCCAGGATTTCCAAACCGCACTGTGGGGGGCCAATCGCTTGAAAGAGTTGGCGGAGGAAGATCAACCCTTCTTCATGGCCATCGGATTTTCAAATCCACACGTCCCGTTGTATGTGCCACAAAAATGGTTTGACCTTTACCCTCAGGAAACACTTGAAATGCCGGAGGTACTGGCCACGGATCGCGACCAGCTTTCTGATTATGCCAAAGAGCTGACCTGGGGGCATGTGGCACCCAAACACGACTGGGTGGTGGGAGCCAATGAATGGAAACCACTCGTGCAATCGTACTTAGCCTGTATTTCCTATGTCGATCATTGCGTTGGAACCGTATTGGAAGGTCTCGAGCAAAGTGGTGCAGGAGACAACACCCTTATTGTTCTTTGGAGCGATCACGGATTCCATTTAGGCGAAAAAATGCATTGGGCCAAGCGAACGCTTTGGGAGGAATCGACTCGGGTACCCATGATGATCGCGGGACCAGAGCTGCTCGCTGGTCAAGCGCTAACGAAGCCGGTAGGACTCATCGACATCTTTCCCACTCTAGTAGATCTCTGTTCACTGCCTTCCAAGAAGCATTTGGATGGTGTTAGTCTGAGGCCGTTACTCACGAGACCCAACGCTTTCTGGGGACGTCCGGCTATTACCACCTTTGGTCCCAACAACCATAGCATCCGTTCTGAACACTGGCGCTACATCCGCTACGATGATGGCTCCGAAGAATTGTATGATCACCGCAAGGACCCACACGAACGCGTCAACCTTTCTGGTAATCCGGAGCACCGCCCCCTTATGGAGGACCTTAGTCGTTGGATCCCTGAGCACAACGCCGCCATTCCACCAGGTAGTGGTGGATCAGGTACACCTCTTTACGCTGAGTTTGAAAAGCGTCCAAAACGATAGGTTAGAATAATATTCCACTTTGATGGTGGAATAACAGTCGATTTTTGTGTGCCAGTAGAGCGAACAACAGAGTGCTTCTTTGTATCCTCGCTTTTAGTGGCTTCCAAAAATCGATACAAATGCTCTTAACACACTCTCTCGTAATTATTTTTCCCCAGTACTTTTGCTGGCGTTTGAAACGGTGAGGTGGATCCATTCTGCCATATCCGGATAACTCTCTCCGGTATCAATGCCGTCACTCACGTTTTTAATCCATTTTCCATCCAACCATACCTGTTCAACCTTACCGTCAGGAACGCCTATCCACAGTCCAGAATTTCCGGCGGCCACGTTTTTTTCCAAAAGCTTGACGGCAGCAAGTGGGCTATGGCCAGGGTCTTCGGGATACAGTTTGCCCATTTTTATCGCAATCGGAATACCTACCGCTCTGAGGTTGTCTACACTCAGATCAGCAAACTGAGTTTTGTAATACGCGCTATGCCATGCGCCTAAGACGCCTGGCGTCTTACGATCGTATATGATGTGGTTCATCATGATACCGCCTGCGGAATTCCCGCTCAGAAATAGTTTCTCAGGATCGATTTTATACTTTTCGTGGTTCGCTTTTATATAATCGACAGCGTCTATACCATCCTGGATCGCAATTTGGGGACCCTGTTTTAAGGTATAATTAATACTGATAAAAACGACCTTATCTTCTGCCAGTTTCGGCATACTACCGATTGCCTTGATCTTGTCCCCAGATCCGAATCCCCCTCCATGGGAATAGATCACAACGGGGTACAGACCCTCCCCGTCCGGCGCCCAGACATCGAACAAATGATTATCCCCGGTAAGCTCAGGATCAACATCGATTCTCGGGCCATAGGCTTCGTTGGGAAACGTCGGCGGAATGGACCATCCCCAGTCAATCTCATCGGCTGGAACGGCATACACACCGGTTGAGCAAAGGAAGATCCCCATCAAAAGGAGGTAGTAAGGAAAATGTTTAAACAGCTGGTTCATTCCTGGGATTTATCAGTTGTCACCGAAGCTACAAATTCAGGAAGAAATTGGATGACCTGATTATTACCAGTGTCATTAAGGCTATGCACTAGCTCAGCTCGTTCGCCAATGCCGAGTTTCTTATATCTTTCCAATACCTTCAGACCGTGTGCAGGGTCATGGATATCTCCCACCACTCCGGGTTCTTTGCGATAGGCTAGGAAGATGGGGGGAGCGTCTGCTGTAATGAGCTCCAATACCTGCTCGGTGAGGCTTCTTCCTGGCAGAGCCTGCCCCATGTAAATGCCGACAATGCCCGGTTTCTGGCTGTGGGCTAATTGCCAGCTCACAATACTGCCCCGCGACTGACCGCCAATGATGATGTGGTTGATATCCAGGTTGTAGGTATCGGCGTTGTCCTTAACCCAATCAAACATCACTTCTGCATCCGCAGCGCAGGTGTAGAAATGTTCGGGTGATTTCATTTGTGCAATGGATTCCCAGCTAACGATCGCAGTGCCGCCGGCTAGCGTGGGATTAGCCCAAGCCTTTTTGACGTCATCAGCCGTAGAGCCATTGTGGTGAGCGTAAATAAATACCGGGGCAGGGTCATTGCCATCTGGCAGGTAGAGATTTAGCCATTGCCTGTCCTCGGGGCCATAAGACACATGCGCGTGTGTCGGTGCTTTATCCTGCCCGAAAAGAGCCAGTGAAAACAGCGACAGAGAACAGGCAAACGAAGCCAGGAATCTAATAGGTTTATTTTGAATACTTGTCATAGTTTTATGGATGGGAAACTAAATAATCCAACGTCTCCCCTACTCCCGCACAGGTTAATAATTCGGAGAGGAGACTAAAGTTTGTTTTCCTGCCATCAAGATAGAACTTCCGCTGATAGACCTGGGACATAAGACTTTTTGTGTCACCATGGGCTTCGCTTACCTTTAAAATTAAATGAACGTACACAGGGATTGGTGAAAAGGGTTCCCTCGGCAGCACTCTTTTTTTTGCTTACCGCTCAGTCAATAATTGCCTGGTAGGTCATCGAAATTACGTCTGGTCGAATATTGATGTGCGTGTAGGGTCGTAGTTGGTTCATAAATACAACCACCAAGTCCTCCTTTGGATCCACCCAGGACAAGGTGCAAAATGCGCCGCCCCAATAGTAAGAACCTTTGCTTCGCAGAGCAGCCGATTCTCCTAGATCCGTAACGACACCGTAGCCCAAACCAAAACCATGACCGGCACCATACAACCAGACGGGCTTATCCCCGATATGGTTTGCCGTCATTAGCTCTACGGTCTTTCGACTGAGAATTCTGACGCCTTCGAGCTCGCCACCGTTAAGCATCATTTGTTGAAAACGGAAATAGTCTCGGGCCGTAGACACAAGCCCTCCAGCCCCCGCAAAAAAAGTGTGAGGCTTGCGCACATAGCGACTTTCAGCAGTGGGTGCCTCAACCAATTTAAGTTTCCCATCGTCGTCTGGTTCATACTGGGATGCAAATCGTGAAAGTTTGAATTCCGGCAAATAAAAATGCGTATCGTTCATGTCCATAGGACCGAAGATCCTCTGCTTGAAGAATTCATCCAAGGTCAAACCGGACATTTCCTCCACCAGAACCCCCACCGCATTGGTGGCAACGCCATACTCCCAATGCTCACCTGGATGAAAATTCAGTGGAATCTCTGCGAGCCGTTGAAGACGTTGGCGAGCGGGTTCACCTCTGGGAAGGTTATTCAATGCTTTGTTATAATCCGGTTGAGTAAGGCCCCGGTAGGTATTGGCCAGGCCAGCAGTGTGGGTCAATAAATGCTGGATCGTGATAGGACCGTTCGCTGGTACCGTTTTGTAGGCGGTGGACAATCGCTCATCAGGAGGTGCCGGAATGGCCACTTCCATGTCTTCAAATTCCGGCAACCAGTTCGAGATGGGATCTCGCAATTGAAAATGACCTTCTTCGTAAAGCATCATCAAGGCGACCGAAGTGATGGGCTTGGTCATTGAAGCAATTCGAAAAATGGTATCTTCGGTCACAGGTGCTCCATTTTCTAGATCACGCATTCCCAGTGGGGATAGATGAACCACCTTGCCTTTCCTGGCCACCAAGGTCAGCACGCCGGCAGACTCATGGCGGTCAAGATACCCCTGCATGACAGCATCCAGTCGTTCTAATCGTTCGGACGATAAACCTACGGATTCTGGAGTTGCTCTTGGAAGCTCAGTGGAGGCCCATATGGCTGACGGTAAAAAGAATAGTAGAAGCACCCAACGCTTGAATGTAGAATAGAACATGTGCCAAATTTGAATGGAAGGAGACCAAGGATACAAGCTCCTTAGAGATAGTTGATACTTGGCGAAAGGAAGCTAAAAGAGTCACCCATCACTTCTGTTTTTTTGGTTTCGCTACGCTCGTTAGCCCCCTTTAGTTGTCTCAGTTCCCGTAGGTGATGTCGATGATGAGCTTTATGGCCAATGGTTCAAAACTCGTCAAGGGAAGCGGAATATCCGCTCGCCGCACAAACGTAGTATTCCAACTAAGCGTGCTTATTCTCGGTAAGCTTTTTGGTTAGCGACATCTTCGCCACTCCAGACCCGTTGCTGAAACCACTTTGCTCGGGGCGCAGTCCATAATGGGTGGTCGGCCGGCATGCCCAGATGGGCGAGCCCGAGGGTGCAATTGTAGAGCGCACCTGTATTGTTGTAGCGATCCCGGGCAGAAGGCTGATGTCCAACATAACCGGGTTGAAGCCACCCGTTTTCGTCAAAGGTACCGGGCGCCTCGATCATTCGCTTGATCACTGTGGTCATGGCAGCACGGGTGGCTCCGGGATCGAGCACTTCCGGCCACTCGACGCGTGCGCCGACATAGCCCAGGTGTTGCAGGTAAGCAAAGCGATAGGTGGACGAACGACCAATCACGGGGAAAGTTCCTTTCGGGGAGATCATGTGCTCCAGAACTTCGGCGTATCGGAAGGCGCGGGCTTTGGTTTTATCGAGATGGTCACCGAGTGGGTGCCCCTGGTCTTTGCAAATGCGAAGGACTTCCAGCATGAGCGGTTGGGCTACATAACTGTTGTAATTGTCCCAATTGAAGCTGTCCCCGTTCGTGTAATAGCCGTCACCGACGTACCAGCCCATATAGCTTTCCACGGCTCGTTCGATGTGCTTCATCTCGCACTCGCCCGTTAATTCCCAAAGGGCCGCTTCAATGATGGCAGAAAACCAAAGCCAGGTTCCGGGAAAGGCTTCGAAGGGTCGATGGGATTTTAAGGCTGCGACTACATTGTCTTTTTGTTTGTCGCTCAGTGGCTCCCATAATTGATCGCGGGCCACCACGAGTGGATAGGCCAGATTGTGGGCGTGAACAATGCGGTCCCGTGCCGCTTCCCCAAACATGAAATCGGCTGCATCCGGATCGGTGGCATGAATGATGCCGGTTCGGGCCAGCTCGATGTAGCCCGCCCGCAATTGACCTTCTTCCGATTCGTCAGCCCCTAAGGATAACCAAGGACCGATTCCGGAAAGGACCCGAACAAATGCCTGTAACGGTGAGGTCTGATAATTGTTTTGTTCAAGTTCCCAGTCTCGCTTCGGTACGGATTGATGTAATTCATTCATGCTGAGCGGAACGAGGACCGGATCTGCCAGTTGGCGCAGGACATGAATGGTGTAGATACGGTCCCATTCACCGGTTTTCTGGCTATCGTCGCCGATGACCGGAACTGCGAATAGGCATATAAAGCTCACCAGTAGGGGGGCGAACGGATTGAAGATACAAGGCCGGGGTGAAACCAGTTTAGAAAAACGGACTCGAGGCATAACTCGAATAACTATTTCAGGCTGCCCTCGTGTTACAAGTTCAATTGGCGTTTATGGATCAATTAACAATACGCTTCTGTTTCTCTTTTTGCTGGAGAACACGGAGCCGATTTATGAAGCTAACTACCTTATGAGTAAATTCTCAGTCCATTCTTTGCTTACCCTCATCCTCTTCCAGGTTTCGGTCTATGCCCGTCCCAATGTCGTTTACGTGATGACCGACGATCAGGGCTACGGAGAGATTTCGGTGCATGGTAATCCCATTTTGAATACACCCCATATGGATCGTCTGCATGGGCAAAGCATCCGGCTTTCCGATTTTCATGCCGCTCCCATGTGCACGCCAAGTCGAGGTCAGTTGCTCACCGGATTAGACGCGGCCCGAAACGGCGCGATCAATGTCAGTTCCGGACGCACCTTGCTTCGTGCCGAGTTGCCGACCATGGCCAACTTTTTTCAGGACGCCGGTTACAGTACCGGGATATTCGGCAAATGGCATCAGGGAGATAACTACCCCTTCCGACCCGAAGATCGTGGATTCGATGAAACACTCTGGTTTCCTTCATCACACATCAACTCTGCTGGCGATTGGTGGGACAACGACTACTTTGACGACACTTTCATGGTGAATGGAAAACGGGAGCAGGTACCGGGTTATGTTACCGATGCCTTTTTCAGGGAAGCGATGAGCTGGATCAAACGCCAGGCGGATGCTGATAAACCCTTCTTCGCTTACATCCCGACCAATGCGCCACACAGTCCTTTCTGGGCCCCAGAGATGGAACTGAAGGAAGCTTATGCTGCAATGGAAGGTCACGAACTCTCTAACTTTCCCGGAGTTCGTCGGGATGACCTGGCCGGCTATTTTGGTATGATCCTGAATATCGACAACAACCTTGGACGCTTGATGAGCTTTCTCGAGGACGAGGGACTAGAGGAAGATACCATACTTATATTTCAAACAGATAATGGAACTACCTTTGGAGACCGGTATTATCCGGCTGGCATGCGTGGCAGAAAAGCCCAGCTCTGGGAGGGCGGTCACCGGGTGCCTTTTTTCCTGCGTTGGCCTGGCGGCGATCTGGGAAAGCCGCGCGATATTGGCGGCCTGACCACGATCCAGGATATTTTGCCCTCCTTACTTGATCTATGTGAAATCCAACTGCGGCAAACGCCCCGTTTTGATGGCGTGAATCTAACTCCTGTTTTTCGAGGGAAGCACCAGTCACCACCCGAGGACCGCATGGTGGTGATTAATTACAGTCGCTTACCATTTGGCTTTGAGTATCCCTCGCCCGACGCGCCCTCCCGGATATACCGGGAAGGCGGCGTCGTATTGTGGAAACGTTGGCGCATGTTGCAGGACCGCGAGCTTTACCATCTGGATACGGATCCTCTGCAGCAGAACAATGTGATAGATCAAAACCCTGAGGTGGCGGCCAGAATGCGTGCTCACCTGGATGCGTGGTGGGAGGATGTGAAGGAAGTGGCCAATGAACCACAAGCAGTTATAATAGGAAGCGATCGCGAAAACCCCATGATGCTATCCGCCTGTGAGTGGCTGGATGTATTTGTCGACCAGCAGGTGCAGGTTCGCAGCGGTGTGGGCAAGAACAGCTATTGGATGCTGGAGGTCGCCGAGACAGGCAACTACGAGTTTGAACTTCGCCGCTGGCCTCGAGAAGCAAACGCCTCATTTACACAAGGCCTTCCAGCCATGCCGGGAGACAAGGCCCGCTGGGGTGTACCCGGTGTCGCCCTGCCTGTCGGGGAAGTTCGGATACAGCTGGGAAAAGAGGTGCAGAGAAAGTCAGTGAGTCCGGACGACAAACATGCCACCTTCACATTCCAACTCGAGGAAGGTCCCATACGACTTTACACTTGGCTGGAAAGGGCCTACCGGGATCCATTGTCAGGAGCATTCTTCGTATATGTCACCCGGAAATAATCTATAGGAGGACAGGAGCGTTAGACACCATGAAAGCTAATTACCCAAAGAACTATGAATGAATCGAAAAGCTATGTTTTGTGGATGGTCGCTATTCTGACCTTTCAGTTATCCCTGGCCTATTCGCAATCCACTTCTGAGTTTACGATTTCCGGACCCATCGCAGCCGAAGAGCCCTGAACCTCACACAATGCTATCTATAGTGCCTCGGCCATAGAACTGGAAGCGAATGGATACCTGGCAGAAGAACACTTTATCGAAGGTTTGGCCAATCGATATACTCGACCGGCAAACCAAACCGGAGAAATCATTGATTCGGGGCATCCTTACCGGACCCGACTCATCGTAAGGCGCCCGAAAAGTGCATCCAACTTTAACCGCATGGTCATCGTCGAGTGGAACAATGTGACAGCGGGACCGGACAAGGACATCGACTGGTGGATGTCTGGAGATCATTTTATCCGTGAAGGCTATGCTTATGTATCAGCTTCGGTTCAGCAAATGGGGGGTCCAATCGATGAAAGACTGGAGTCCGGAACGCTACGGGAGCCTGGATGTTACGAACGGTGGCAAGGTGGATAAAGATGACCTCTCCTTCGATATTTTCTCTGCGGTAGGCCGGGCGATCCATCGCAAGGGCGAGCCTACGAAGTCAGGTCAGTTAGACATTCTAGGCGGATTGCGGGCGGAGCTCATCCTTGCCACTGGGCATTCTCAGTCGGCCAACCGTCTGGTGGCCTACTTGAATCATATGCATCCGTTAGATCCGATCTACGATGGTTTCATGATCCATGGAGGGGGTGCTAGAATTCGCGATGATTTAAAGGTGCAGGTGTTCAAAATTATGGCGGAATCGGATATGATCTGGCAGGCAGCCATTCGTCAGCCAAACACCGATACCTTTCATTACTGGGAGGTCGCAGGAACCTCACACGTGGATATTCACTTTGAAATGGAATATGGAAAAGTTCGCAATTCACTCTTGGGCAAGCCGGATGAAAAGGTGACTCCACGAACGCCGGATTGCGATTTTCCCGCTTTCAGCAGAGTTCCTTTTAGCGATACGCTCAATTCGGCCTACGAACACCTGCACCACTGGGTTCGGGATCATACACCCCCTCCCGCAGCAGAGCCTTTGGTCATCCTTCAGATAAAACCCAATTTGGTGTTAGGCCGGGACGAATACGGCAACGCTTTGGGTGGTATTCGACTTGCAGCCCACGAAGTAAACACTGCGAAAAACAGCGGCATGAATCCGGGGACCTATAGGTTTTGCAGGCTATACGGCAGCCATGAACCATTTGATGAAGAAACCCTTAATCAACTCTATCCCAGCCATGAAGCCTACGTCGAAAAAGTAAAAGAGGTCGTGCAACAGAACCTGGATGAAGGCTACATTCTGGGCATTGCCGCAGAACGCACGATTCGCGAAGCAAAGCATTCAACTATCGGGCGCTAAGGAAAACGGTTACTCCTGTTTAACTGAGTGGCGGTAAGGGGGATATCCAACCTAAAGTAACGACGCGCTGGAGGGCCTCAATTCCGCAGGTGCCAGTCCGGGCCGTCGGCCATGATGCTGGCATTGATTTTGTAGAGTTGCTGCTTTAACTGCTCGGTTCGCGCCGGTTCACTCGCAGCAATATTGTTCTCCTGGCTCGGATCCTTGCTCAGGTCAAACAGCTGAAAGTTTTTATACTCCCCGGACTTGATGACCGGGATCCATGCTTCCTGGAACATATTGTCCAAGGACAACTCATAATCACGTTCCGCTACCAGTGAATAGTTGCCGCTGCGCATAGCCACAATGGGATTGGATCGTTGCAGATGCCAGAAGAACGGTTGGTGACGATTGAATGTCTTCTTCCCCGTGAGCAGGGGAGTAAGATTGGAACCATCTATGTGCCGGTCCGCAGGCGCTTCAATATCGAGCAAACCACATAGGGTCGGTAATATATCTACAATACCACCCGGTTCCTGCTGAACTTGCCCTTTCTTAATTTTACCCGGCCAATGAAATATACCTGGCACGCGAATGCCGCCCTCCCAGTTAGCACCCTTTTTTCCACGCAAATTCCCCGTGCGCTCTTCACGGTAACTGCCGTTGTCGGACATATAGATAATCAGTGTGTCCTCAAACACACCCATCGCTTCCAGCTTGGCAACGAGTCGTGCAATCGCCCGGTCGGTGTTGTCAATCGTGCCCGAGTAAATGGCTGCCTGGTCTTTGAGCTCTCCATATTCAGAAACAATCGTATCCGGGGCAGCGATACGCTGATGCGGCTCATGAAACCAGACGTTTAAGAAAAAAGGTTTACTAGAATCGTGCTGTTCATCCAGCCAGGCAATCGCCTCGTCCACCACAATCTGGCAGGCGTAGCCTTTGATTTCTCCGACTGGCTCCCCGTTGCGAATAAAGTTATCTGGATTCCGGTGACTCGGATTGGCATTGTTCCAGGTAGCAAACCAGTAATCAAAACCATGCTCGGCCGGTGTCGGTTTATCGTAGGTATCCGTGGGCAAGCCCAGATGCCACTTGCCTACATGAGCCGTGCCGTAACCCTGGTCTTTCAACAACTCGGCAATCGTTAGCTCTCGTTCCAGCAAGTGAGAATACTGACTGTTATCATTGATCCAACTATACACGCCTGCACGTATGTGATGCCTACCGGTGAGCAAGGTCGCACGCGAGGGAGAACACACCGCACATCCCGAATAGAAGGTTTGGAACCTGGTGCCATTCGACGCCAGCTTGTCCAACGCCGGAGTCTTTACCGGCCCTTCGTAGCTACCGATATCCTTGTAGCCCAGATCGTCGGCTAGCAGAATGACAACATTCGGTTGTTCCGCATGGGCCAAAGAATAAGAAAAGAGAGCCAGAAAGAGGATTGAGAAACGATGCATGGGGATGACTAAACCCCATCAAGGTGCGACATGGCAAACGATAAGGTTTATGGTACGGTCAGAAGCGTAGTGAAACCTCGTGGGATAGAAGGGTGGGTTTTCCAGTGACCCTACTTAGCCTTTTAACAATTCAGAAAAATGCCTCCGCTTGTGCCGAAGAGGGTTAAATAGTTTCCCTGGGTAATCGTTAACTGGTTGTTTCGAGCTCTTTAATTGCTTGCCAGCGTCGATTCCCAGGTTCCACCCAGGCTTTAGTTTTTTACTTTACGGGTGGCTGAGAAGCTGGCGTCGAATTTTCGACCATTGATATCATAATACACGATACCACTCATACTGTCTCCGTCTATATTCCCTGCATAGGCAACCGATGATCCGTCAAATTTTATGGTGAACCGGATCTTGTTTTCGGATCCATCGCGCTCGACGACTAAGTCCAAGTTCATGTCCCTATCCGGATTATAGAGGGATCCTTTTAAAGCATCTTCTTGTTTTGTAAACGTGGCTACCCGCTTCTTTGTTGAGCCATCAGGAGCCGCAATTTCGATGTTCCAGGTGCCGACCGGATCAACATTACTGTTTCCCATCGCGGACAAGGCAGTAAGCACAAGGGATAGGATAGTTATAGGTACAATAGTTAAACGTATCATAGGTTTCCTCTAATTCGTTTTTCGTTTCAAGACTGAGTATTCCTCCGGGTGCTTCTTCTGAGACTAGATTGATGCTTGGGAATATGCACCCTTTACGTGGTAGACGATGCAAGCACCGATCATACTTCGGATATCGTTAAAGAAATGCTCTCCGAAGATTCGCGTCTTCACCTGATTACCCTGAAGGAAAACGGCGGAACTTATTCAGCGAAAAACAGAATCCTCAGGGATTATTGCCATGGAGAATTTTACGCGCACCAAGATGCAGATGATTATAGCTGGGATACTCGATTTGAGAAACAGTTGGAACTATTGAAAGACCATCCTCAGATGGCGGGTTGTGGCACCGGAATAGACGAGTTCTTTGTGGACCCGTCCATAACCCCGACCATCGAAAGCGAATTCCCCATCCAATTCGATGATAAGGCCCAGGAGTATCACCGAAAGGTTCTCTATCAGCCTTTACTCAAACGAAACGATTTCGTGGCAGATTACGTAGAAAGTTCGCATCTCCCCATTATCGCGATGAACGGCTCCATCGTAGTCAGAACAGAGGTCATAAAAAGCCTGGGTGGATTCGATGGAAGAACACCCATCGGGGCTGACTATGAATTCTTTTTGAGGCTGCTAAGCTTGCATGACTTCGGCAACTCGCAAGAAGTCCTCTACTCAAGAAAGTATCATGCAGAATCCCTGACCAGGCGCCCGGACATGGGAAGCGGTTCTAGCTTCAGGAAACAGTATGAGGGACAATGGCATGAAAGGTTTAAGTCACTGATGCCTTTGATGGAATCCAAAGACACCTCCGCTCTGAAGGCAGCGCTAAAACAAGACATGTTTGTCGCTGAGTGCGATTTCGAATGGAAGAACGGAGCTTAGCTTAATCCGGGCAGCACGAGGAGGCCGAGGTGGTAATCCTGAAGACCGGCGAAACGGAGGACAGAACCGCAATTGCATACTCACAAACACGGCATCTTAAATCGATGCGGCCTTGGTGAGGCTATCAATTAACCGTTTATTGCGGTGGAATAACGGTTACCTTATCTTTTCCAATTATGAAGCGGGTTAAATCAGCACCCATCGTCAACGGACCCGTGTAGGTCGTTTTCAGGCGAGCCGAAATCTCGCCCAAACTCGGAGGCTTAATCTCACCATTCGTAAGTGTCACGTAGTGATACAGAGCGGCCATTTTTGGCTGAGCTTGACCAAATATGCGACCAACATCTTCGGGTTCAGTATGATGGTCGAGAATGACTCTCCAAGAATCTTTGGACGCCAATAGCTCAGGCTTGGCCGCGCCCACCGCATGGATGAAAAGATCCGTGCCTTTGGCCGCTTCTGCCAACGGCGGATAGTACTTGGTATCCCCAGATATCACAACGGACCTGCCATCGTAATCCACTCGATAGCCATAGGCAGGTTTGATCAATTCACCGTGGTTCACCACAATGGCGGTGACTTTGACGCCGTCTTGATTATAAATAAGACCAGCTTCGATTTCGACGGTATTGGGTGTCACACCCTCTAAAGTGAATCCTTGATCTTTAACTCGAATATCCACGTCACCCTGATAAGCGAGACGGATATGATCCATCATCGATTGGGTCCCTTCAGGGCCCCAGACGTTGAAATTGCCTTTTCGGCCACCGAAAGGAGAGCTCAACCAACCCGTCAGTAAAAGGTCTGGAATCCCGATGACATGGTCTGAATGCAAATGCGTAACAAATAAACCATCCACACGCCCCAAAGGAACGCCCAATTGCCACAAACGTTGGGTAACGCCGCGGCCACAATCTACCAACAGGTATTTATCTCCAGCCTTGATGAGCGTTCCAGCACCAAAGCGATGCATAAGCGGTGGCGGTGACCCCACCCCCAACATGATAACTTCAAAATCCGCTTCTTCACTGGCGTAGGCGTTAAGACCTCCTAACAGGATGGATGCGAGTAAGGTAACGCTTATGGCGAGCCATTTTGTGGTTTTTATCAGCATTGGAATGAGCTATGTTTTCTAAGAAGTTAAATGCAAGTACTGGATCAGCTGTAAGAACAGAAGGAATCCAATCTGGTGGTCCTTAGCTTTTGCAATGGCTAAAATGACATCACTAAGATCCAATAACTATCCATCCAGCTCCAAATCATTCGAACGAGATTTCCCCGTTTAATCTCTCAACGTTTATCCCACAAAAATTGTTACAATTGAAATCTCAATCATCAACAAAGCCAAAGTCGCATCTCCCAACGCTCCTTCTAGTAATTTGTCTTTCTTCCAGTAGCGCGGAAGCAAATGAGCAAGAGGAACTGGTCGCCCGAGGGGATTACCTCGTGAATAGCATGGTGGCCTGTGGCAACTGCCACACGCCGAGGGGGGACGACCATCATCCAATCAGTGACATGCACCTGGCGGGCGCATTCCAGGTCGACCGAGCTGAGTTCACGGCCTACTCACCAAATATCACGCCGGACCACGAAACCGGAATTGGTGCGTGGAGCGATGAAGAGATCATTAAAGCCATCCGCGAAGGTGTGCGACCCGACGGCACGGTCATCGGACCACCCATGCCCATAAGGGTCTATCGCGACATGTCAGACACCGACGTTAGATCCATCGTCGCGTATCTGCGAACGGTCCCTCCGGTGCATAATAAGCTGCCAAAATCTAGCTATAACATCCCCCTACCCGACTCCTATGGCCCACCTGTTGAAAGTGTCCCCGACGTCTCTCGGAAAGACACCGTCGCCTACGGTGCTTATGTGGCCAACCAATTAGGTCACTGCATGGAGTGCCATACTCCGCTAGTCAAAGGGAGTCCCGATCTAAGCCGACTCGGCGCGGGTGGAAATGTATTTGTGAAGCCGCATGGTATAGAAATCGTCGCTATGGCTGCGAATATCTCACCACATCCCGAGCACGGAATCGGCGCCTGGACGGATGAGGAAATCAAAAAGGCGATCACACAAGCAAGCAGCCGCGATGGACGGCAGCTGCAACCCGCCATGCCCTTCTATTGGTATCAACAAATAGCCGACGAGGACCTGGAAGCACTGATCGCATATCTTCGATCAATACCACCCCAGTCGGCCGAGTAGCGATTCGATACCATAGAAGAAGTTCAATACGAGGGGCAAAAAGAACCTATCCGAACTACATCCAACTAAGCTGATGAAAAACAAATCTCGCGTCTTAGTCACCGGAGCGGCCGGTCTAGTCGGCACCACCCTGTGGAAAGCCTGGGAATTAGAAGTCTGCTACGAACTGACTCTCACCGATTGCAGACCCATAGAAGGCGCAAGCTCGCGCTGCGAAATGGGTGACATCAAAGATTACGACTTTGCGAAGGCATTGTGCGGGGACCAGGATGTGCTCGTACACTTAGCTTACATTCCCTCAAATAATGTTGGACAGGACACTCTCGAGCTTACCGACATCGGTATCAATATGCGCCTCTTTCAACTCGCACAGGAAGCAGGTATCCGAAAAATCGTATTCGCCAGTACCAATCATATCACTGGCTGGAACGAGCATGCAAATGACCCTCCAATTTTCTCCACAGTCGACCAGATAAACCCTGACGGTTGGTACGCCGCTATGAAGAGCATGGCGGAAGTGGCTGGCCGTAATTTAGTGAATACTGCAGGCATGCGCTTCATCAGCCTTCGCATTGGTTCCTTTACTGGGAATTCCGAAGTCGATTGCCTACGTTATTGCAGCACTCTCCTGACACCTCGCGATGCGGTTCAACTGTTTGGACTAGCTGTTGATTACGAAGGCCCAAAGAGATTCTTCATTACCTACGGCGCCTCCAACAACATCGACGGTGACTTCCGTGGCTTCCTGGACATCTCCCCAGCGATTCGAGAGCTTGGCTACCAACCCCAGGATCAAATCGCCAAGGAGCGGCATCGGTTTCTGGATCAATTTAATAGAAGTTAGTTGTGCTTCACTCAGTAACCTCAACAACATTACTACCTGACACTATTGACTTTCAGAGTGGTTTTAGAGCCAAATAGCAAAACAAGAAGATGGTAAGCAAAGAACACATCAAAACGGTAGGGAAACAGTTCCGCATTCACGGAGAATTCATGAATGCAATTCCTTACGGAGGAGGCCATATCAATGATACCTTTGCAGCAGAGTATAATCAGGGCGGCACTCCCATGCGTTACATTTTTCAGCGCATAAACCATAACATTTTTAAAGATCCAGCATTGTTGATGGATAATGTCTCTCGGGTCCTCTCGCACTCGCATGACCGCCTGGCCGATATCGATGATGCATCTCGACGTGCCCTGACTTTGATTCCATCCGCAAGTAACCAGGCTTACGTAGTCGACGATGAAGGCGCTTACTGGAGGGTGTATATCTTCATTGAGAAAGCCAAGACCTACGACGTTGTGGAGAATGAGAAGCAAGCCTTTGAAGCGGCGCGAGCCTTCGGAAATTTCCAAAAGCTCTTAGTCGATATTCCCGGCGAACGATTGAAAGAAACGATCCCTGACTTTCATAACACGGTACAGCGCTATCAGACCTTGGTCGCCGCCATTGAAGCGGATACTCAGAACCGTGCCAACGACGTGCAGGCCGAAATTGAGTTTATCACTCAAAGGGAATCCGAGACACGCATCATCATCGACGGCATCAACGATGGCAACATCCCAGAGCGTATCACACACAATGATACGAAGCTCAACAATGTCATGATCGACGACGAAACCCAGGAAGGCATCTGCGTGATCGATCTTGATACCGTGATGCCCGGCTCGGCGCTCTATGATTTCGGAGACCTGATCCGCACATCCACCAGTCCCGCCCTGGAAGATGAACAGGATCTCTCAAAAGTCGTTGTGCGCCCGGAGATGTTCCAAGCGCTGGCTCAAGGATATCTTGAATCTGCAGGCGACTTTCTGACTCCTCGAGAATTAGAACTCCTACCTTTTTCTGGGAAACTGATCACCCTGGAGATTGGTATCCGTTTCCTAACCGACTACCTTGAGGGTGACCTGTATTTCAAAACGCATCGAGAAAGTCACAACTTGGACCGATGCCGTACGCAGTTGAAGCTAGTGTCCTCAATTGAAGAGCAGACGGATGAAATGGCAGCCTGCATAGGAAAGATAAAGCGTACAGCTTCAAGCCACTAATTATAAGTCATAGCGTACCCAAGTAAGATCGAAATTGACGGACACCCACTCGGCCCTTGCCCGCAACGAGGCTATTGATACGACGGTTCAAACTATTTTGACTTTGGGAATAGTTCTTATTGAGAAGTTATAGCATCGCCTAAATGATTAGCGGAATGAATCGTTTGAAGAGTTTGCTGATGTTTGCGTTAATATTGCATCCGTTGTCAGCAGAGTCGATGGAGCGCCCGGAGAAGCCGAATATCGTTCTGGTAATGGCTGACGACATGGGAATCGGCGATACCAGTGCCTACTTGGGAGTGCGGCTAATGAAGCATACGGCTCCTATCAGTAAAACGCTGAAGACCCCTCAGCTTGAAGCATTTTCCAAGCAGGCGATGGTTTTTACTGATGCACACGCACCTGCATCCATGTGTAGCTCAACCCGATATTCCTTGCTTACTGGACGCTTTGCTCACCGTGCCTACCTGAAACACCAAGGCTGGTTGCCGCACGGACCAAACCCGCCGATGATTCACAAGGAGATGCCCACCCTACCCGGGATGTTAAAGGAGCGAGGCTATCATACCATGGGGATCGGCAAGTATCATGTCGGAATCGACTTTGACAATGGAGACGGAGAACCAGCTACAAATTTTTATTTTCACGATGTGGATTTCACAAAACCGATGCTGGACGGTCCAACCCATCATGGTTTTGACGAATATTATGGAGTCGCAGGTAATACCGAGGATCCCCTCGACAATGAACCTCGGGTAATACTCGTTAACGACGGTTATTCGCATAGCGACCGCAGTACGATGAAGCTCATCGGCATGAAGAAACGTGAAGCTAAGATTCTGGCCGAACCGGGTTGGGACCTACGGGATCTGGGCCCTCGTTACCTGAAGGCAATTGAGAGCTATATTGATCAGCGTGCGCAGGAGGGAGAAAAACCGTTCTTCCTCTATTTCGTCCCCAACGCGAATCACAACCAACGAAACGTAGGGGGTCAATTTGCTGTTCCTGAAATAGTTGGTGGCACAAAAATTAAGGGAGAGAGTCGCTATTCTGATGGGACTCAGGGTTCGGATCGCGATGACATGGTGTGGGAAAACGATGTGATCTTTGGCAAATTATTAGCTGCGTTGCGTAGCACGGATGATCCTCGCTGGGTGGGTCACAAGCTGATCGAAAATACCTTGATCATATTTACAAGTGACAACGGCCCCAATCTAACGGGCGTGGAGAATAATGTCAGAGTACAACAAAGTGGTGGCTTACGAGGAAAGAAAGCGAAGATCTGGGAAGGAGGACACCGCGTTCCGTTTATGGTCTACTGGAAAGACAAGTTAGAAAGTGGACTGAACCGTACTCTTTTTTCCCATACAGACCTCTATGCAACCATTGCATCAGTAGTGGGCCACGAACTTGGCCCCAATGAAGCGCGGGACAGCCATGATTCCCTCGCTTACTGGAGTGGTGAGGCAAAGATTGAGGATCTACGCCCGAGAGTATTCTTCTGCAATTTAGGGACACCCTATCTGAATGATGCTCTAGCGATTCGTGTGGGCTCGAAAAAACTGGTGCTCAATGGAGGGCTGGCAAATCCGTCTATTAAAGGTGGAAGTCTTGGTGGTCTGGATTACGCCATCCTATATGATCTGGCGACTAATCCGTATGAAGAGGGTGATTTCAAGGACGAGCCGCCGAGCAAGGAAGCCATAGCGATGGGTGAACGCCTATTAAAAATTCATAATCGCGGATATGCTCGAGACCTGGTCATTAAAGATGACAACGAGCTGATTAAAGATGATGGTTGGCATAACTTGCGAAACGATATCAGCGGTCACATAGGGTACGAATTCCGGATGCTTAAAACGAGGAATGTATCTCACCTCGGCATGTGGGACGACCACGATAAAGATATTCCTGTGCGTCCTGCCCGAAATGTTCCAACCGAGCTCGATCGGGATTCACCATCCATTCCCGGCGGGAAAAAGAGCACGTTGGCGGCTCCGCATATTATTAAGCTCTTCGAACTAAACGAAGCGAGAGTTAAGGAAATTGCCTCGGTACAACTTGAGGCTGGCAATCCTGGCTTTCTCGAAGGTGAGTTTCGTTATTTGAAACTGATGGATCGGGTCCAACTGAAAAAGAACTCCACTTACCTACTTACCCAGTCGACGGAGGCTGGGGATGGAGATCAGTTTCATGATCCAGTTTCATTTGATGGCCTCTCTCCTCTACTGTCGAATTCGGTAGAAATAGTGCGAAGCGTTTTAGTTCGTGACAAAGTAAATAGCCGACAACCCCTGCCATCATTTTCCGACATGCATGAAGATTACTTGAAGTATCGACTTCCGGTAGGTCCGACTCTCAAGTTTGACTAGATACAAGTACCATACCACAGAGAATGAAAATTAAAGCCCTATTCTTGATAGCCTATTCAATCACGCTATTTGCGCCGGCATACGCAAAGCCCAACATACTCTTTATATTTATCGATGATATGGGTTTCGCGGATCCGAGCTGTTTTGGAAATCCTCTAATGAAAACGCCGCATATAGATCAATTGGCAGAAGAAGGAATCAAACTGACCAATTTTTATGTAAACTCTCCGATCTGTTCAGCCTCACGGGTGGCTCTCACGACCGGACAGTATCAAGGACGCTGGAAAATCCATTCCTTCCTCAACTCGCGTGCGGGGAATGCTAACCGCGGGATGGCCAACTACCTCGATCCTTCCGCCCCGACGACCGCTAAGAAATTAAAGGCAGCCGGCTATGCCACAGCCCATTTTGGAAAGTGGCATATGGGAGGTGGTCGAGATGTGGACGATGCTCCACTGCCTCAAGCATATGGCTTTGATGAATCATTGGTTTCCTTTGAGGGTTTAGGAGATCGGCTTATTTCTAATCCCAACGGTGTTGCTCGAGCGCGTGAACTGGGCCATGGAGAAATAATACCTTGCACTCGCTGGGAGCGAATTCAGATACAGGTAGATCGCACGATTGATTTCATAAAACGACACAAGAATCAGCCGTTTTATGTACGCCTGTTTCCCAATGATGTTCACGACAAGCACGAACCCTTCCCCGGTACTGCCGATAAATATGAACCTGTATCGAATCACCCTCCGGAACGAGATTTTCTTGCCGTGTTGGAAGAATTGGATCGTCAAATTGGGCGCGTCGTCGAAGCCATCGAAAGGCTCGGACTCACGGAAGAGACCCTTATTATCTTTACCAGCGACAATGGCCCAACCGATTGGCCAAATAAGTATCAGTATGGTGGATACCCTGCCGGATTCACTGGCCCTTATCATGGACGAAAATGGTCCTTATTTGAAGGGGGTGTCCGTATGCCTTTTATTGCACGGTGGAAAGGTACGATACCTGCGGGGATTGAAGACACGACAAGTGTCGTGAGTGCGATTGATATGTCTCCAACTTTGTGTCGCTTCGTGGGAGTGCCAATTGAGGAAAACTTGGATGGTGTCGATCGCAGCGATGTATTGCTGGGAAAACCATCCAGGCGACCCGAGCCCGTTTTCTGGCAGTATGGTCACCCTCATGCACTACTGAAAGGTGGGAGGAGCGAGTACCAAAGCCCGACCTTCTCCATGCGAGATGGTCGGTGGAAATTCATGGTTAATCCGGATGGGAGCGAAGCTCAGCTCTACGACCTTGAAGCGGATGAAGGTGAAACTATGAACCTGTTCCAGAAGCAACCGGAGCGCGCCACAGCTATGTCGTCCCAAGTTGCAAAATGGGCCCACGAGATCGGATTTGATTACGATGCAGACGAAGCACTCACGGCCCCTGGACCTACAGTCGCCATCATGGCTGGTAATCAACTATTACGCTTCAAGAACCATGGTGTGAATAGTGATCAAAACCATTTGTGGTTTAAGGGAAAATCATGGCTTGATCTTCCGGCGTTTCGTGCACCCAAAATCGCTCATGGCCGCAACCTTCAGTTTAATGGAACCGTGACTGCAGATACTGATAGCGGAGTTATCTTTGCCCACGGTGATCGCGACAATGGATTTAGTATTTATCTCAAGAATGGGAAGCCTACCCTTGCGGTTTGTGCGAATGGCGATCGCGAGATTATGGTGGCCGAAACGCCTTTGGAACAAAATTCAGATATAGAAGTTAAGTGGAATGCAAATGGAGAAGTGTTCTTTAAGATAAACAAAGATTTGGTGGGTCGAACCAAAACCGGAATAATTTCAAATGAACCATCTGACACCATCCAAATTGGGGCAGATACGGGTGATCCGATTGGGGATTACGAAGTACCAAACCGATATCAGGGAAGTATTTCTAATATCAACTTCAAGTACCCGAATGGGACATGACCTGCAGAAGAGCGTCTCAGGAGTAGCCCTGGATTGTTAAATTAATCATCCTAGAACGCAATGAACGGAGCCGAATCTCTTATCCAAACACTCATCGATGGCGAGGTTGACTCCTCCTACTGAATTCGATAGTATTTGGGTCATGAAAAAATTTAAACCAAGTTGCGTGAACAGGCGCAAGTTCCTCAAGGCCACCTTGGCTGCCGGCATAGCGCCTCAAATCATTCCTGGCCATGTGCTGGGATTGAACGGACAGGTATCACCCTCCAATAAAATCACTTTGGGCGTTTTGGGTGCGGGTGCTCGAGGCAGAGCTGATTTGGTCAATTTCCTTGGATTGGATGATGTTCGTGTAACTACCCTTTGTGACGTCAACCAGCGAAATATCTCAACCGCTAAAGACAAAATTGCTGAGACCTATGGCACTTCAGACGTAAAGGTCTATTCCGACTTCAAAGCGTTTAACGCAGATCCTTCCATTGACGCGGTGTTGATGGCCTTACCAGTGCACTGGCACAGTATTCCTTCCTTGGACGCCATATTGAATGGGAAACATATTTTCCACGAAAAGCCGATGGCGATGTCATTCGAAGAAGCCAAACGCGTGCAGAAGGCCGTTAAGAAGAAGGGCGTCGTATTTCAGTTTGGAACACAACAGCGCTCAGAACTCAAATTCCGTTGGGCTTGTGAATTGGCACTGAACGGCAGATTAGGAAAGCTGAAAGAGATTCAGGTTGCGGTGCCGGGCGGTATGGTCGCAGAAGATCTGCCTAAGCAAGCCGTTCCCGACTATGTGGACTACGACCAATGGATAGGTCCGGCTCCTGTAACGGATTTTAACGAAACCAAATTGAAACGCGCGTATCATGAGAACATGACAAATTTCTCGCTGGGTATGATATCATGTTGGGGTATCCACCATATGGATATCGCGCAATGGTTAACGGGTCATTACTCAAAGGGACCGACTGAAATTCGAGGAACCGGTAGTTTTCCAAAAACAGGAAGCTGCGACGCGATCTTAAACTGGAATGTTGAGTTCAAATACGACCAGGCACCGCCCATAAAATTTGTAGGTCCCCCATCCGACAAAAAACATGGACTTCGATTTGTGGGAGAGGACGACTCACTTTTTGTAACTCGCGGTAGTTTGGAAGCGGATTTGAACTTACAGAGAGATCCTTTAAACAAGGCCGGTACCATGCCCATCCGGCTACCTATGAGTACCCATCATGAGGGGAATTTCATAAGGGCCATCAAGGAAAACAAACGAGCCATCTGCGATATCGATACTGCCATGCAATCAGACACCCTTTGTCAGATTGCCCATATCGCGGTTAAGACGAGCCGAACACTGAAGTGGGATTCTGAGCGAGAGCGATTCAAGAACGATAAAGGAGCCAACGACCTATTGAAACAAAGGGAATTCCGTGGAGCTTGGAAGCTAGCAAAAGTGTAAGTAGCGTGAACTAAGAAAACGACTACCAGATTCTTGGACAAGGGGGATGCAAACCGAATTATTCGACCGTAACCCCGTTTTTAATTTAAGTATACAAATGGGTACCGTTTAGTTGATGCTGAATCCCAGTAACTTCTGCTACTATCGCAATGACGCTTGGTACATTGGAAATTACATTCCTTATCGCAAACGCATGACCATTCATACTCAATGTGACACTGAGGACTTTGTTGAATTTCGAAAGCAATACATTCACTTGTAGTATGCACGAGCCGCTTCGTTAGAAAACACCGATAGAAGAAAAGACAAAAGCAAATGACTGAATCCAAGAAAGTAGCCATCATAACAGGTGCAGGAAGTGGCATAGGAAAATCCACAGCTCTAGCCTTAGCTAAAGAAGGCTATGTCGTGGTCGCCGCAGGAAGGCGTTTGGAACCCTTACATGAAACGGTTACTGAAGTAGAGAAACAGGGCGGAAGTGCGCTGGCGATAAGCTCGGACGTGAGCCAACCGGATTCAGTTAAAGCCTTGTTTATTAAGACATCGGAAAGCTACGCACGTTTGGACTTACTTTTTAACAACGCTGGCATCGGAGCCCCGTCGGGTCTCCTGGAAGACCTGAGCTACGATGAGTGGCAAGCTGTCGTTGATATCAACCTGACCGGCTCGTTTCTCTGCACACAGGAAGCCTTCAAGATCATGAAGGACCAGGACCCCCGAGGCGGAAGAATCATCAACAACGGTTCCGTCTCGGCCCATGTCCCTAGAACGAACTCTGCTCCCTACACAGCTACTAAACATGCCATTACCGGTCTTACCCGATCCAGCTCACTCGATGGGCGTAAATACAATATCGCCTGTGGTCAGCTCGACATTGGAAATGCATTGGTGGAGAGAACGACGAGTATGCAGGAAGGCAAACTCCAGCCAAACGGTGAAACGGTACCCGAACCCACCATAGACCCCAAAGAAGTCGCACGAGCCGTAGTTTATATGGCTAGCCTTCCCCTTGATGCCAACGTCCAATTCATGACCGTCATGGCGACCCAAATGCCTTACATTGGCCGAGGGTAAGGAAAACAATCAGACCATCGACGAAGGGACTCACCCATTGGACATTCCGTATCAGAAACTTCCCCCCGAAACACTGCGTGCGTTACTTGCCGAATACGTAACTCGCGAAGGAACCGATTATGGCGACAAGGTGTACTCGCTTGAAGAAAAGATTTCCGAGGTACAGCTTCAGTTGAAACAAGGTACCGCCAAGATCATTTTTAATCCTGATGATGAAACCTGTAACGTGGTCACCGTTTCCTAGATCATTGCCATTTTGGAGCATGAGCATCTCCATTTATTTAACCGAATATTCCGGCACATTATCTTGAACAGGGTACTCACACTTTTAACCAGCCATGAGTATGTTGAGCTCACAGAATTGTTTCTCAGACAATTTCTAAAACACTCACAAACGACAATCGATGGCATCAGGATGTTCAGCGATGGAAGTCTGAGTGATTCTGACCGTTCTGCTCTCGAGAAAATTTCCAGTAACATTGAGTTCACAGACAAGGCTCAGGTCGAACAGAACACGCTAGACCGCTTGTCCGATTACCCGAACTGCTTAAAGCTGTTGAGGCACTATCCTCAAATTAAGAAACTGTTCCAGGTTCCAATCAACAGTCCAGAGGAACGTCTAGTATTTTTCGATGTGGACGTCCTTCTCATGCGGCCAAGCAATTTGAATGTATTATGGGAAGAAACAGATACCTCCATCTTTATGCAGGATTGTATCCGACATGCCTATTTCATGTCTCAAACAACCTTATTCTTTTCCAGATTCAGGAAGGGACGAAAAATCCATGACCGATTGAATAGTGGAATCATAGGCACAAACCCTGAACGCTATGATTATGCGCTCATCGAAGAGTTAATAAAAGAGTTTGAAGGCCCCATTTTCCAATCCAAAATATGGATAGAGCAAAGCCTACAGTCCATGCATGCCTATGGCAAAAACACCAAATATGTAAAACCGGCTCAATTATTCGTTCCGGAACTCAATTGGACTCCTTCAAACGGTTCTTTGCCATGCGCACTCCATTTTACTTCGGCCATGAATCCCTTGCGCAAAGCTCAAATTGAGCAGGTGATACAAATGCCTCAAACAAGTTCCACAGAACATAGTACCACTTGGAATCTCGTTGAAGCGAAAGGCTATCCTTACTTCGAAAATTTCTTACGAGAGAGGGTCTACCGAAAAGGCAGAAACCTGTTTAATTAATTATCTAGGCTTCTAAAACGTCGCCATAGACCTTCCCCCATCCCAATCGAGAAATCCCTGTTAGCGGCCTGCCTCGAACTTAAACTAAAAAGGCCGGATCCTGAGATCCGACCTTTAAAAATGTTAGATGTATCGCTCTGACTAGGCGTTCTTCAAATCATTGAAAAGTTCGAGCGCTTCTGCTGGCTTGAGATCATCGTGCACGACCCCGCCAACAGCTTTGATCATGGCGAGAGGAGCTTCGGACTGAAATACGTTACGCCCCATGTCTACCCCCGCGGCTCCACATTGGATTGCGTTGTAGGCAAGCTCGAGTGCTTCGATTTCCGGTAGTTTCTTGCCACCAGCAATGACGACAGGAACCGGTGTGCAGGCCACCACGTTTTCAAAACCTTCGGTATAATAAGTTTTCACAATGCTGGCACCGTTTTCAGCGCACACGCGGGCAGCCATCCCAAAGTATCGGGAATCACGAGCCATGTCTTTACCCACAGCAGTCACACCCATGACTGGGATGCTGTATTTCTGCCCGATATCGACCAAGCGGCTGATGTTAGCGATCGTACTGGCTTCGGTTGCTGGGTCACCCACAGCGATCATTGCAGCCATAGCCGAGGCATTCATACTGATGGCTTCAGCTTCATCGATCAGAATGTTGTGATTCATCTCGGTCAGAATGGTTGTTCCTGTATCGGTACGGAGACAAATGGGCTTCGTGTTGTCGGCAGGAATACAAGAGCGAATCATTCCGCGCGTCGCCATCAGGCAGTCGGCATGCTCTGCAAGAGGAGCGATGGAGAGATCAATGCGCTCGAGTCCCGAGGTGGGGCCCATGAGGAAACCATGATCAAAAGCCAGCATGACTGTGCGTCCAGACTTGCGGTTAAAAATGCGGGACATGCGATTCTTAATTCCCCAATCGGTGCTATTGATGCCCTTAAGATAGAAAGAGCTGGTGTCAGCCGGGGTATTGAGCCCGAAGTTATCGCCGTCTCTAATGTCGTCTAGATCTGCCATGGTAATTCCTTAATAGATGTTTTGAATGTGTAGGGTAATTGAATTGGCTTCAAATTTATCAACTGTTTTTCCTACAGATGAATCGTGGATGTATTTCTTGGGAAAGGGGCCCAAGTGTAAAGGCCTAAAAAGTAATTATCCAGGTTTTGAATAAAATCACGATACATACGATACGCAGGACTCAAAACCCCTCCGCAGTTTTTTCTGCTAACAAACAAGAGGACCTATAATCCGATTGCGTAAAGAATTTCCTGACGCTCAGCTCGCTGGTCACCTTCGTAGTGAGCAGCACGGATTAAAATGCGATCCCGTAGTATGGTGGGGGTGGCAAATATTTCGTCACCCAATTGGTTTTCAGCAACCAAATTCATTTCATCAGGATCAGGCTTAATCACGAACACTTTTCCATTCTCATTGGCGTGGTAAATGTGTCCTCCAGCCAAAATGGGTGATGCGCTTTCCGGCCCCTTGGTTAATCGCTCTCTCCACCGCAAGTTTCCGTCGGAAATGTCCCAACAATGAACGACCCCACCCTCGGCGATACCGTATAAATAATCGTCCACAAGAACCATGGACTGTTCATAACACTTAACGGGTTGGCTCCACATGACACTCTGTTTGGCCACGTCGATCGCCCAAGTCTGCTGACCAGGATATCCACCGGATGCGAAAACCACACCATCCTTCCATAGGACTGTATTGGCTATCAGTGGATCTCCACCCTCAACAGCCCACAATTCAGAGCCGTTCTTAGGATCGTAGCTGGCCACTCGATCTGCACCGTTGAGCACCATCTGTTCAGTGCCGTTGATCGTGGCTACGACTGGCGTTCCATGCGATGAACGGGAAGCTTTACGGCCGCTACGCCAAACTTCCTTTCCCGTATCGCAATTAAACGCAGCAATATATCCATCGCCTTGGCTCTCCGCTGCAACGATCACATTCCCTGCCGCTAGCACGGGTGAAGTACCATAGCCAAAATCACGCTCGGGATAGAAACGGCCCACATCTTTGCGCCACAATTTTTTTCCATCCAAATCCAAAGAGAAGAGATGCAGGCGATCGCCCTTCACAAAGAAAACAATATAGAGCTGCTCTCCATCACTGACAACACTGGGCGAGGCATGGGTATTCTTTCGATGAATCTTCGACGGTAATTGCCCCTCAATTAGCACGTTCTCCCAAAGCAACTTTCCACTCGAGAACGAATAACTGAGAACCGATTGGCGACCTTCATCTTCTCTTGCGGTTGTGAGAAAGATTTGATCCCCCACCACAACCGGTGATGAATGGCCCCGTCCTGGCACTGATGTTTTCCATTTTACGTGTTGGGCCTCCGAAAATTCAGTAGGTAGTACCTGACCTGATTTGGCAGTTCCATTTCCATAGGGACCACGCCAAGTAAGCCAATCATTCTCCATCACAGCGATTACGGGCGCGGACACAAGAAATGTAATAACAGTAAAACCAAGAAGTACGGGATAGAAGAAACGTTTCATAAGCGTTATAGTTCCCAAGATCATCTGAACAGTTCCATAATTGTCACTAACATATGAATGAGAAATCGAACTCGCATCGGAATCATTAAAAACTCAGGACGCTCAACTTTCCCCAGACGCCCCTTTAAAATCGAACCGTTGTTTCACTAGGACAGAAACCTTTTTCCCATCTATAACAGGTGATTCGAATCGCCATTGCTTAACTGATTGCAAAGCCGACTCGCCAAAGATGCTCTGCGAATATTCTGTCACGTGAGGCATTCTTACGCGGCCCCGCTCGTCCACATAAAACATGAGGGTCGCAGAGCCATCCACCCCCGAGTGTTTAGGATCTTCAGGATAAAGTGGTGCAGGCATTTCAATAGGCTCCAGTTCCTTGTCCAGGTCGCCAGGACTGTATGTCCGCTTGGCATCTTGGTTGTTTCCGGTGTATAGAAGCGCGGTCAAGGATTCGGGACCGCCGACCGAATAAACGCCTCGTTTATCATCAAAGTGAAAATCAATCGTCTTAATGGAGGTGATGGGCTCTCCATTCAATTTAGCTGGAAGGAATAATATACCTCACGGCCAGGCGACCAAATTCTGAATGTGAGTATGACTCAACAAACACATCGGTCAGCTCTCCGGTTTCATCGATACCCACAATTAAGCGAGCTCCTCCATTATAGATGCCTTCATAGGCCAATCGAACCGGATATTCCGGGACGGAAGTATCGACCACTTGAGCAGACTCGAAGTTCTCAACTCCAACTGCAGATTGAGCCATTAACACGATGACCGACGAAACGAGGCCTACAGCAAACAGAGGACGGAAGCGGGGTAATTTCATAGCATGATAGGGTTTCCGAATTAACAATAAGGATGGTGTAAATCCCCAGGAATATTTAGAAGTCTCGAAGATTGTTCATACCCTTAGAAATGGACAATGGCAACCCAATTTGAATTCTGACCTACTACTCAACGAGAGGGACAGTGGAGTAACCATAACTATATTATAGGAACCATTTCCTATTTCTAGTTGATCATGATCCCCTGGAAGGATTTAAAATAGTCTTTCGGAATCGCGATTCCCAACTCACAAACAACTCAACCCAAAGTAAATGCGCACGAACTTCATTTCTTCTTTTTCAGATAAAACCAAAATCCTAACAGCCTCGCTACCCCTGATGATCGGCTTGGGAGTAAGTAGCCAAGTCCAAGCCCGGGAGTTCGCGGCGGGGAAACCTATAGGCACCGTAAATGAGGCGGGACTGCGTGGTCCCATGTCGGACAATGTCAAAGTATTCGGCAGCTTTCAATTTTGCGAGAGTACCACTTTCGACCCAGCAAGAAATCTCATTCTCGCCATGAATTCGGGTGATCGCAGCGATCCAGCAAAGAACGATGGCTATGTCTCGCTCCTCAATCCAGATGGCAGTGTTCACACCACGAAATGGATAGGCGCATCCAGAAATGGCTTAGTTCTTAACAACCCACTTGGCAGTGCCATTGGAGATGGTATCCTTTACACGGTCGACGTGGACCATGTTCGTTCCTTTGACTTAAAATCCGGAACCCCCATCAAATCAGTCCACGTTCCCGGTGCCACGTTTTTGAATGGTGTTGCTGTCGCCGATGACGGAACGGTCTATGCTTCGAATACGCGCAACCCAGAAAAAATTTTTAAAGTGAATACAGATGGCAGTTCATCTGTATTTGCAGAAGGGAATCCTATCAACGTTCCAAACGGAGTAGCTATGGACATGGACGGAAACATAGTGGTGGTCAATGTGAACGACAATTCAGTCATCACCTACAATCCTGGTGGAGATGTCGTTCGTGTTGAACATTCAGCAGAAGGTGGAAGCGATGGAGTCGTAGTCCTGGAAGACGGTACGAAATACGTAAGCAGCGTAAAATTCGGTAGCGTCTCACGTATTCGTCCTGGTCATGAGGCTGAGGTCATTGCAACCGGAATCCCTAGTGCGGCATCGATGTGTTACGACTCGATACAGCATCAGCTCGTCATTCCGATGAATACCAATAACGCGGTTGCATTTATCAAGTTATAGAGAAACAGCATCCGTCAGATATTTTGGATACACTGGGCTTATTTCTTGACCGAAGTATGTTTGGTCCGTATATTTTATAGTCTGTGTACACCAAACGCAGCCATACTTAATCTCGTTTTAATCCAACGCAAGCTACAGTCTCATCCTGAAATCATTTCCTGATTCATGGCGCAGTTCATATCTTTCAAAGCAGCAACCGTTTTCATACTAATCATCGTTGTCCACATCGCCTCGGCAACGCCTGAATCGTTCGACCGACTTAGCTATTTTGCTCCTCCTAAAGCCATTTCCTCGGAGGCCGCAACAGACACGTGGCCACGATTCCTGGGACCGAATCACGATTTACACTCGAAGGAAACCAAGCTGCTAAAGTCGTTTCCACCCACGGGCCCACAAAAGGTATGGGAAGTCGAAAAAGGAAACGGCCACGCCCCCATTGCAGTCTCTGGCGACTACTTGGTCATGATCCATGAATTGAAAGGCAAAGAGACAATTGAGTGCCTTCACCCCGAAACAGGGAAACGATATTGGAAATATGATTATCCTGTCGAGTTAGGCTCAAACTATGGCGTAGGCGATGCGCCAAGAGTTGGCCCATTGATAGATGAAGACCTCGTATTCACAGTTGGGGTACGAGGAGACCTATTTTGTTTCGACCTTAAATCAGGGGAAATCAAATGGAATATGAAGCTCGATCAGGAATTTGGCACGGCTCCTCTTTTCTTTGGCCGCGGTAGTTGCCCTTTAATATTCGAAGACCAATTAATAATAAATGCGGGCGGCGATTACTCGGTCGTCAGCCTCAACAAACGTACAGGAAAGTTAATCTGGAGCACAGAATACGACTGGCATGCAGGCTATGCCTCTCCCGTACCTGCTACTATTCATGGAGAAAAACGCATACTTGTCTTTGCAGGTGGAATGGTAAGGCCACCTACCGGAGGCTTGCTTAGTATAAATCCAGGCAATGGAAATCTCGAATCCGCATTCCCCTGGAGGGCAAGAGCATTTGCTTCCGTCAATGCCGCTTCTCCGGTCGTGGTCGACAATGCGGTATTCATTTCGGAAAGCTATACAGAAGGCGGAGCCCTAATAGAACTCAAGCCGGATGGCGAAGGAACTTTGCGCTGGAAGGCGCCTAGATTCAAAAGTCAATTTACAACTCCCGTGGCCCACGAAGGTTATTTATACGGAGTAAGTGGATCCGGCGGAACCGAAATTGTCTGCTACGAAATTGAATCGGGGAAAGAGCTCTGGCGAGACGGCATCCAACTCAAAGATGCACGGCTAGGACGTGCCGGTTTAATTTGGGTCGATGGCGCTTTCTTATGTATTGGCGCTCAAGGTACGCTGCTTTGGTTAGACCTGTCACCAAAAGGAGCAAAGATCTTATCTGAAACTCAACTATTCCATGCACCGGAAACCTGGGGCATACCCACCGTAAGTAAAGGCCTGCTATTCGTGAACCAAACAACCATGGGTTCACGTCTCATTTGCTACGACTTAAGAGACGAATAAGAAGGCCAATCTTCTGTACCCATGATCCATTACAGGATCTTTATACCAAGCAGCGGAGCCCCACGGATCACAAACAAACAAACAAACAACCCCGGGGAAGCATTGACTAAAAAATCGTTTTCCGCAATAAAGGAGCATTCATAAAATTATGGATACGTTTTAGCCATAAACTCGTTCAGGCTCTGAATCTAATGGCTTTCCTGGATTTCTTAACAGATTCACTTCTGAATCTGATCACAGCCCATCTACCACGGAGCCTACATGGATACTGGAAGTTCGAACGATTCAGGCTAGGTTGCAACACTAGCCATGGGTATAATTAAAACGTTGAATAAAATATAAATGTGAGAGCCCAGATAAATAAATGACTGTGTTCACACAACCCTGGTGACACAACCAGCTAATCTAAACTATCATGGTGTCGTATCAGCTGTGCTTCCGATAGCCTTTCCTTAACCAAATCAATCCCAAGCAAAATTCGATACCAAAATCGGGTTGAAATAACTGCAAATTCGACCTGCCACTCATACTATGAATCCCGTACGAATAGCATTTACTGATTACCCAGGACCATTCAATCCGGTTAGGATATAGGCACTGCTTAGAAAACGATTCGACATCGAGATCGATCAGGACAAACCGGACTATGTGATCTATGGAACCTTCGGATTTGATTTCTTAAACTATGAGGACTGCATACGAATCTATTTACCCGGAGAAAACGAAATCCCCGATTTCAATCTATGCGATTTTTCATTTGGCTACCATTGGTTAGATTTCGAGGATCGCTATCAACGACTTCCCAAATACCTCCTCTACGATCAATACAAAGATTTACTAAAACGAAGGCGATCTAGAACCAGCGAATCAAATGTGGAAGATCTCCCACCTAGGTTCGGCAATTTCATTTACTCAAATAAAATTGGGCATCCATTCAGGGATCACCTCTTTGAAAAACTTCATACAACTAAAAAAGTTGATTCGGCAGGTGCGCACTTAAGAAATATCGATGAACAGATTGGTGATGCATATAGGGGCGATTGGACCAAACCCAAAATCGAATTTCAAAAAGAATACCGATTTTCAATCGCTTGCGAAAATGCTTCAACCAAAAGTTATACAACCGAAAAACTCATCCACGCATTAGCTGCAGATACTATACCTATTTACTGGTGCAATCCCGATATAGGAAGAGAGTTCAATTCGAAACGCTTTATCAATTGCCACAATTACCAATCGCTTGATGAAATCGTGGATCATATAATGTCCCTGGAGAATGATCCCTCACAGATTTCTAAAATATTACAGGAACCGTTCTTCCCTGATGACAAAGACTTGGAGGAGCTTTCTGAAAATCGAATTCTACAACAGTCCCACTACATATTTTCTGTAGACAAAGAACAGGCTGTTAGGAGAAACCTTCACTTTTGGGGCAAGATTTAAGAGGATCGGGCCCTGAAGATGGATAATGCCAATACTTTCCTGCATGGTAAGAACATATGGGGTAAAGCTGCCAGAGCCGTTAAGAGGCTGAGTGGCGGTTAAGTCGTTACGACTAGGACTTGGCGTTTAGATCTTCAGTTTCCCTCAATGACCAACATGACACCTTCGCCACCGCGCGATCTAACAATGCCGTTCGATAAATCTCCATCGTCCATCATGTTGTCTATGAGAATTAGGACATCATTATCAACAGTCACGCTCTGAACTGACACAGCGGCCTGAACGCCCTGGACGCCCATCTCCCAATTATAGTTTCCACCGATGGGAGTTTCTTCAGTCCAAACGTTTGTGTCCAAATAATCGTCCATTCCATCAGGAACCACACCTTTGGTGTTGTCTGGTGGGTATGTGCCATTGTCCAACGCATACATTTGAAATGCGTCCGTAAAAATTCGAAAGTCATTTGCAACTCGACTCGCCTGCGCGCGATCTCGTACACGCTTGAACGCCGGAATAGACATGGCTGCCAATAAACCGATTATGGTCACCACGATCATGATCTCGACGAGGGTAAAGCCCCGTTGAGCCTGCGTAGTCTTACTGTTTATCGAATTTAGAAACATAACGAATAAGCTATGCCAGAGTCTCTTCGACACAATTGTGTGCCTGACATTTACATATTTTTACCAAGTTTTCAGGAACTGATTTCAAAATTGCTATGAGCTCATAATCTCCTCACATTTTGGATCCTAACATTATCCCCCCTAAGTCACATGTATAAATACTACCTATTATCCGTTGCCTGTTTGTTCCTCTCCTTAAGCGCTTGCACGAAAGCACCTGAAAACCAGGCATCGAGCAACAACGATGAATGGACCTCCCTTTTTGACGGCAAAACGCTCAATGGCTGGCGTGGCTATAATGGTGTCTCTATCGAAGGAGTTTGGGTTGCCGAAGAAGGTGGCGTACTACACTTGGTCGGACGTCCAAAGAAAAGCCCCCACGTAAATATAATTACTGAAGCCCGATACGATGACTTCGACCTACACTTCGAGTGGAAGGTCGAAGAAGGTACCAACTCAGGAGTGATGTTTCATGTTGGAGAAGGTCCCAAACAGCCTTACCTCACCGGCCCTGAGTACCAGGTATTAGACAACTTTGGTTTTCGATCCGGCAAAGGAGAGCCCGTGGGCCCGAAAGAGCACACGGCTTCGAATTATGCGATTGAAGCTGCCGCAAGCGACGAAACCAAACCCATTGGCGAGTGGAATGAAAGCCGCATTGTCGTTCAAGGCAACCACGTCGAGTATTGGCTCAATGGTGTGAAAACCACGGAATACGAAATGCACAGCGTAAAATGGAACGAACAGATCGCCAACGCCAAGTTCAGTAAGTGGGAAGACTTCGCAACACTTGGAGAAGGCCATATCGCTCTTCAGGATCACGGCCACCGTGTATGGTTCCGCAACTTGAAGATCAAAGAGCTCTAGAAAGTTTCGTCATAGGGTGTCACTGCCCTTGTCTCTAGGAAAATTGACAGAGCAAGTACTCTGCCTGATAATGCACGGATGCTCTTCTCTATTCGTTCAATTCTTACTCTCTCAATCATCTTTACCGATTCAGTCGGATTTGCGAGGACACACGATCACCCGCACAAACAAGCGGTCATCGATTCCATTGATACCAATACGGAAAACCTGATTGATATCAGTGACCGTATTTGGGCCTACGCAGAAACTGCTTTTAAGGAGAATCGATCTTCGGAAGCTCTCGCTACCTACGCAGAGCAAAATGATTTTCGAGTCACCCGAGGGGTAGCTGAGACACCGACCGCGTTTGTGGCCGAATATGGATCAGGCAAACCCATCATTGGAATCCTCGGAGAGTTCGATGCCCTGCCCGGCTTGTCTCAAAAAGCCGTTCCGTTTAAAAGCGTCCTCGAAGAAGGAGGTGCAGGTCATGGATGTGGGCATAACATGTTTGGAACGGCATCCCTGGGTGCCGCCGTCGCCATCAAGGAGCTCATAGAGGCCGGCGAGCTCGAAGGAACTATTCGCTTTTACGGAACACCGGCAGAAGAACAATTCTTCGGAAAGCTCTGGATGATTCGGGCGGGATTATTTAACGACGTGGATGTGGTCATGGATTGGCATCCAAACGCGGAAACGAAAGCTCACGTACAAAGCTCCCTTGCCATGGTCGATTTCGAAGTGGAATTTTTCGGACAAGCGGCTCATGCAGCTGCTGACCCCTGGAACGGACGGGATGCCTCCGACGCACTCGAGCTCTATGCCTCCGGAATTAACTACTACCGCGAACACGTGAAACCAACGGTTCGTATTCATTATGATATCAAAGTTGCCGGTGAGGTTGTGAATGTGGTTCCCGACTATGCTCGCATCTGGGTTCGAGTTCGGGATTCCAAACGAGACGGCATGGTCGAAGTATGGAATCGAGTAGCGGAAATGGCCGAAGGTGCAGCCATTCTGGCCAATGTAGAACACAAGGTCTCACTCGTTTCAGGAATCCACGAAGTGCTCCCCAATCGAACCGGTGGAGCGCTCACGCAAGCCAATCTGGAGTTCCTCGGCCCTATCCAATACACCGACGAAGAAATCGCTTTTGCCAAGGCCATCCAAAAAGCGACGGGAAAACCAGAGGTAGGACTGGATGCCAGCATAACTCCCTTGGAAGAAACCCAAAAACATCCCAGTGGTGGATCGACCGATGTGGGAGATGTTAGTTTTATTTTACCCGTACTAAGAATGACAGCAACCGTGGCCCCCAAAGACACCCCCTGGCACTCCTGGGCAGTCGCCGCCTGTGGAGGCATGTCTATCGGGCACAAAGGAATGCTTCACGCAGCCAAGACCATGTCGATGACCATGGTCGATCTCTATGAAAACCCAGAGAAGGTCAAAGAGATCAAAGCCGAGTTTAAGGAACGCAAAGGTGATTACGTCTATGAAGGGATAGTTCCAGACGGCCCCCCTCCCATAGGCAACTGAGAAGTTTTCTTTGAGCGATCCTTGTAACGCGACCATAGAAGCGCCTTTGACCTTCCCGCGATAACGTCTCCAAGTTTCACCCCAGAAACTCTATTACTCCCACTATGAAGCTCCGAACCATTCTTACCTTTTCATCTGTGGCCGCCTTATGCTTCACCGCTTGTAGCCAAAAACCTCAGGATAATCCCCTCTCCGCCAAACGTGTAATCGTCATCGGCATCGATGGCATGAGCCCTGACGGTATTAAGAATTCCCCTACACCAATCATGGACAGTATCATGAAAAGCGGTGCCTACACATTGACCGCCAGAGGCGTGCTTCCTACATCCAGCTCGCCCAACTGGAAATCCATGATCTCTGGTTCCGACACTGAACATCACGGCGTCACTTCCAATAAATGGCAGAAAGACAAATTCATTCTTCCGGCTGCCATCAAAGGTCTGGAAGACATCTACCCCACTATTTTTGCAGAAAATGCCAACCAAAGCTTGATTTTTTGACCAACCTCCAAATGGTCTGACCAGTTGAGATTAACACTATACCCTTAAGTTTTTACTATGAAGATCAAACTACTCTTCTCACTCATGGTTCTGGGCATCCTGACGAATCTAGGACTCTCAGGCCAAACAGAGCACTTACTCAACGCTACCGACTTCGATATCGAAGGTAGCAATTACTACGTCGACCAAGACAAATGGCTGGCCATCGATCCAAGTAAGGGTCATCGCAACGCCTCCGCCAAGACCACGGTTCCGGCTGGCAATGCCAGATTCACTGTCGAGCTACACACGGTGGGCGAAAACGATGGTTCCTCAAATTACGAGGTGCTTATCGGCGGTCGTTCTGTCGGCATTTTTACCGCACCCGTTTCACAGCAAACCACTGAAACGGGTCCACGCTACACAGCCGTCTGGGGCGGAGTGAACATCAACGAGGGCGAGATCATCGAAGTGAAGTCTCGTGTCCATTATACCACTCCAACCACTAGCACGCGCGGACGTTGGGCAAAGGTGGTCCTTTCCACTCGCGAGGTGGATCCAGGCCGCGCTCAAACTGTGGCTGCTTCCAAGCAAACCTTCGAACAAACCGGCCCCGACCTCGTTCAACCCCGAGGCAAAGATGGTGACGGCAAGGTAACTATTTCGGGTGAACTCAAAACCTGGCACAATGTTATGCTCACTCAACGCGGTCCCTGGGTGCACGAACGAGACAACAAGCCCAATCCTTTTATCGACTACAGCATGTATGTCACGTTCGCCCATGAGTCGGGCGTGCCCGTCTACACCGTCCCTGGCTACTTCGCTGGAGACGGTATGGCCGCCGAAACCTCTGCTGAGGCCGGTTACCACTGGCGAGCTCATCTATCCCCCGACAAGGCTGGGACTTGGAGCTACCGCGTATCCTTTGTAAAAGGCGACAACGCAGCCCTCGATCCATCCGTGGATTCCTACCTGAAGCCCTACCACGGCGCCCACGGCTATTTCGATATCGAGGAAACCGACAAAGAAGGCATCGACTTCCGTGCCAAGGGTCGGCTCGAATATGTGGGTGGACACTACCTCCGCTTTGCTGGGTCAGGGGACTTTTATCTCAAGGCCGGACCCGATGCTCCGGAGACCATTCTCGCCTATACGGATTTCGATGACACCGTAGCCCTTAAATCTAAGGTCCCCTTAAAGACCTGGGCACCTCATGCACAGGATTACGAAAAGGGCGACCCAACCTGGCAGAATGGCAAAGGTAAGAACATCATCGGCGCCATGAACTACCTCTCTTCGAAAGGAGTTAACGCGTTCTCCTTCCTCACCTACAATGCGGGTGGCGACGGAGACAACATCTGGCCGTTTGTACAACGTGACACCAAGTTCCACTACGACGTTTCCAAGCTCGATCAGTGGGGCATCGTATTCTCACACGCTCAGGCCAAAGGCATTTATCTTCACTTCAAACTTCAGGAGAACGAACTCGATGACAACCGTCGCGGCTCAAAGAAAGATGCAGTCATTATCCCCGAATCCTTGGACGGCGGTGCGATGGGTCCGGAAAGAAAACTGTATCTACGTGAGCTCATTGCTCGCTACAGCCACAACCTCGCTCTTAACTGGAACCTGGGAGAAGAGAATACTCAGAGTTACGAAGAACAAAATGCGATGTCCGAGTATATCCTCAACATGGATCCCTACGACCACAACATCGTCATTCACTCCTTCCCCAGCCAGCAGGAACAAGTCTACCGTTCTCTCATTGGACACAAATCTGTTTTAACGGGCACATCCTTGCAGAACCCCTGGCACAAAGTTCATCAACAAACCCTGCGCTGGGTGGAAGCTTCCAAGGCTGCTGGTAAACCATGGGTCGTAGCCAACGATGAGCAAAATCCTGCCAATCAAGGCGTCCCACCTGATCCCGGATACAATGGATTTGATGGATGGGGCACCGATGACGGATTCGGAAAATACAATGTTCATCACATCCGTAAATACACACTATGGGGTAATCTCATGGCGGGCGGTGCCGGAGTAGAATACTATTTCGGATATCAATTACCGCAAAATGATCTTCTCGCTGAAGACTTCCGCAGTCGCGACTTGAGTTGGACTTACTGTGGTTACGCCATCAACTTTTTCTATGATAACGACATCCCCTTCTGGCGCATGCGCAACCGCAACGAGCTGGTCGGTAATTCAGCCAACGAGAACACCCGTTTCTGCCTCGGTCGTGAAGACGAAGTCTATGTGGTTTACTTGCTCGAAGGCGGCACCACCGATATCGATTTACGCGAAGCCCAAGGCAAGTATTCGGTCAAGTGGTACAACCCACGCGAAGGTGGAAAGCTATTGAATGAATCCGTCAAATCTGTAACGGCCGGCAAAAAGGTTTCCCTTGGGAAACCACCGTCCCATACAGACGAAGATTGGGTAGTGCTGGTAACAAAGCAGGCAACTGCTTCCACGGAATTCAAAAGGAAAAAGTAGTGGCAACCCGCTGACATAGCTGCCACATTGGGTATTCTTCCTCGAATACCCCAAATGACTGATACCAACGACGCGCCTCCTGTACCTAAAACATTCTGGCAGTACTTGCGCTCCATGGGGCCAGGCATCGTCATTGCTCTCACTTGGTTGGGAGGCGGTGATCTGGTAGACGCAGCCGTCGCTGGAGGCAACTATGGTTACGCCTTGATGTGGGCCATGGCGCTCGCCTTGAGCGTTCGCTTCATTTTTGTATCCATCTTGGCGAAGTACCAGCTTTGCAATCAGCACAACGAATCAGTGATGGAAGGCTTCAATCGCATCCACCCAGTGATGCCCATCTTCATCGCTGCGGTTGCCATCATCCTCGGTCACTTCTACGGCGCCTATTTCGTAAAAGGGATTGGCGAAGCCAGTAACCAGATCTTCGGTGGAGGTCCTCCTTGGGTTTGGGCGACCTTGTGGATGTGCGTCGCAGCTCTTCTGATGTTCAAAGGTGCATTCGACCGCATCGAATTTGTTTTCTATATTATCCTAGCGTTGCTCAGCCTCTCTCTCATGGGCGTCGCCCTCTGGAGTGGTCCGAATCCAGTCGAAGCGGCAAAAGGTGTATTCCTTTTTTCACTACCTGAGGACAAAGGTTCCTTCGGAGTCTTGTTGGTTGTCACTTCTCTTATCGGGGCGGTGGGAGGATCCATCACCAACTTGTTTTACCCCTACTTCATCAAAAAGAAAAAGTGGAATGGTCCCAAGTATCGTAAATTGCAACTCTACGACCTGGCGTTTGGAGTCTGTGTCCTAATCGTTCTCGACCTGGCTGTATGGACGATTGGTGCCGAGATCCTTCACCCTACCGGTCAAACGGTCGGCTCGATTGAAGATTTAGCCAACTTATTAAAGACCACACTCGGTCGATGGGGAGAGATTATTTTTTACCTCGGTGTATTTGGAGCTCTATTCAGCTCCGTGCTTGGAGATGCCTTGGGCTTTGGCTACTTGGTTCAAGATGCATCATCTCTTAGGAAGAAAGATCGTGAACAAATTAAACCTGAAACTACACGCATCTTCAAAATCGTTGCTCTGTGGACCATTTTTTCGCCGTTGGTCTGGATGCTTCCCGGCACACCCGGCTTTGTTGCCCTGACGATAATCGTCAACGCTGCAGGGGTCATTGTTCTTCCGGTGCTGTCAGGTGGTATCTGGCTGATGACTTCGAAAAAGTCCTTCATCGGAACCAATTTCAAAAACCGTTGGTGGGAGCACGCAGTCATGGCCTTCCTCTTCTGCCTCTCGATCTGGGCTTCTTATAATTCGATCAAAGCCATCATCGGATATATTTGAGAAAGCAATTACGAATAGAGATATTCCACTAGTATTCCTCTTTGCCGTTGACCGTTTTAGCTAAGGAGGCTAAAAAGAATACACACATTAATTGACTGCTTCGAGGTAGATGAGGTCCAAAAATCTCATTCCTTTTTGAGCATTCATAAACTCCTACCCCACCCCGAATATGAGTCTCTCAAGACGTTCCTTCCTTGGGTCAACAGCCCTTGGCACTGCCGGTCTTTTGGCCGGATCCAAATCCTCATCCTTTGCTGCCTCTCACAGCAATCACGAACGCAATAATCCCCTCGATGGCATTGAACGGGAAAATATTAAAATAACCGATGTCCGCGTCCGCTTGTTCTCCTGCGACTACCCACTTAAAAAATGGTAGTACGGCGTAGGCGTCACCATCCTGACCGAAATTGAAACCGACCAGGGAATCATCGGCATTGGCGGCCCCAGCCCTTACGGTGGCCCGGAATTTGTCAAAGAGTATACCGAGACACACATCAAACCACAACTGGTGGGCAAGAACCCATTCGATGTGGAGGTGATCGCACCCAGTCACCGCGAACGCAACAAAGCCATGGCCTGGGCCGGCGTCAATGTCGCTTGCTGGGACATAATCGGTAAGGCAAAGAACAAGCCGGTCTACGAATTACTGGCAACCAATACCAAACCAAGAACCCGTATCAAGCACTACGCAAGTTGCGGCACCATTTGGGATTTTGACAAGCGTCCGGAAGATCTCATCGACGAAGCTCTTGGTTACAAAGAAGAAGGTTTCTATGCCATGAAGTTTCGTTTCGCCGAACATTTCGAGCGAAACATGACGATTCAGAAGTATTTGCCCTTTCTCGAAAAATTACGCGATGCGCTGGGTGATGATTTTGAACTCATACACGAATTTAATATGCGGGTTCGTATCGACCAAGCACTGGAGTTGGTTCCCAAACTAGCAGAATTAAAATTTCATTGGATCGAAGAACCCGTCGATCGCTGGGGTCGTGTACGCGGTGGCCGCAGTGGCCAACCGGAAGACATCGATCGTGCCATTCGTTGGCATCAGCAAGTGCGCGAGGCCGCCAATGGTGTGCCCATATCCGGAAGAGAGACCATGACCGATCGATTTGAATTCAAAGACTGGATCGAATCCGGTGCCTATGACATCGTTCAACCCGATTGCGACACCACTGGACTCAGTGAAGGTTGTTACATCTCACAACATGCCCATCTCCATGGCAAACCCTGCGTTCCCCACAACTGGCACGGTGGATTAACCTGGATGTCCAATATCCATCTAGTAGCAGCGATTCCCAACTATCAAGCGCTCGAATCCTGCCGCCACTACAACCCCTTCCGCAACGGGCTCTTTAAGGAACCCATCGTCGTAAAGAACAGTTACGCCAACGTCCCCAAAGGCCCCGGACTCGGTTTGGAAATTATCTATGACGCGGACAAAAAGTTCCCTTACGATCCCAAGAAGCACTGGCTGGAAAACTATCCTAGTTGGTTGAGGTGAGAAAAGAGCATTAGTTAAAAATTAACCACGAATGCACACGAATTGACACGAATTTGTATGAAAAAAAAATCTAAGGTTTAGTCTGATTGATATTCGTGTTCATTTTTGTCCATTCGTGGTTACCTTCTACTTCAACAACACTTCCCAATAGCGTGTTCGATTGGATTCCCCCTTTGCACCTTTCACCGTTAAGGTGATCACTGTCCGCATATTCGATTCCTTGAAGGTGTGAATAGGGTGTTGTTCCTGGGAACTCGTACCATCTCCAAAATCCCAATACCAGGAATCAATCTCACCGATCGACTCATCCTGAAAAGCCACCACTCGGCGATCCTGGTCTACATACTGATAGTTCCATTCTGCATATAAATCAGGCTGTAGTTCAGGCTCGATAGGCATTAATCGAAAACCACATACATAATCAGCATTTTTAACCATCAACACATTGTGGGCCAAATTGTAATGACCATCTCGCTTATCTCCGTCGAAATCCAGGATCGACCAGGACACGCCAATTAATTCGTTCTCCTTGAGCTGAGATTCCACGGCATTCTCAGGACCCGATGAAGGCGCGTAATCATAGGGAGTGATCCAACATTCTAATACGAGTTTCCCGCTTTCCCCGTGTTTAAAATCGTAGTCAAAGGCATAGTTCGAATGTGGAAACTCTGAGATCCATGATTGACCTCCCCAAACCAAAACCCAGGCATTATTTACCATCGGTGTATAGATGTGATAATTCTGGGCATGATTGCCGGCAAAGCGCGTGTAATTTTCAATCGCCTCAGGACCACCGTCAGACCATGGTCGACCAGCCATTAAGTTCTGATTATTGATAAACTCACCACCCGACATATCTCCATCCACGACAATTTCAAAGATGTCATTCAGGTAACCATTGGGATTAAAGCGTCCGAAATCCCAATAGTCATCGTGGGCTTCATAAAGGAAATAGAGTCGGTTCAATCCTTTCACCCAACCAACAGTAACCTTCACGTCTAGGTCCTCTGGATCGATGTCTGTCCCATGTCCATCTTCCGTATCATTGAGCAAGCTTGTATCGTAGACATACGAATCCGGCACGATGGCCCAGTCTGAAGCATCTCCATCAATGCGTGGCATGGCATCGTGAGGGAACTGAAAGATTTTGAACTCCATATCCGGTCGTGCAATTTTGTAGTGAGCATCGGTGGCAAAGAGCCCTTGGCTGAGAAAAAGAAGACAGAGGAAAGAAAGGAGTAGAGGAAAGAAGCGTTTCATGAGATCGAACAATGGTGAGAAAATCTAAGGGCGGCCATCTCCAACATCAAGAACCGACTCCACTACAGGTTTACTAAACAACGTTTATCCATGGGAAAGTGTTGCCCTACAAGACCTCAACCGCTGAAATGACCATATCGGTGATCCCGTACCTCTACCCCTGAATTCTCAATCAGAAACCCACACTACCCTATTATGACACCCACTTTAAAGCGCCTCTCCCGAAGACAGTTTTTCGAGATTGAGTATGGTGAATTCTTATTCAATCTGGATGAAGACCCCGGCGAACATCGTGACCTCCGCTACTTCCACCCCGAAACATTTAACGAGCTGAAAACGATTTACAGAAACTGGAAACAGGACATGGAAGCCTCCGAAGCTCAAGCAGGCTCATAACCCCAAACCTTTCAACACATCATACCCCAAACACATGAAACGTAGAACGTTTGCCAAATTACTCACCGCTGGTGCAGCGGCCGCAGCTAGCGGAGCCGCTGTCTCCTGCACACAGTCTTCAGCCAAAACCAAGATCAAAGCTGCCAAGATGCACATCGGCTGCCAACGTGGTGATGTCACCATCAAGGAGTTGGAATTCAAAGCCCGCCACGGCATCAAAAACATCGATGGTAAAGCACCCACGTTCATCGAAGGTGTCGGCTGGGATATCGACGACGCCAAGCGGCGAGTAGAGATGGCTGCCAAATACGACATTTCTATCGATGCCTATCACCTACCCCTCAGTTCCGCAGGTATCGAACGAGTGAGCGTTCCGAATATTATGCTGGGTAAAAGCCCGGAACGGGATCGTGAGATCGAGCTCATCCAACAGATGATCTCCGTCGCCGGACAGACAGGTGTCAGAGCGCTTCTTTACAACACAACCATCCTTCCCGTCGTCCGCACCGAACGCACCGTAGGGAGAGGGAACGCCACTTACTCGAGCTGGGACGAATCCATCGGCATGAAGCAAGCAAAGATCCTTACAGACGCTGGCTTGGTCGATGCGGATACCGTATTCGAGCGTATTGTCTACTTACTCGATCGACTACTTCCAGTAGCGGAAGAATACAACGTCCAACTCGGCAACCACATCGCCGATCCTCCGCTTCCAGAAGGTTTCAAGGGAATCACACGCTGGAACAGCCCCGACATCATGCACGGCATCAAGCGCTTTGCCAATTTGTCAGACAGCCCCATGCACGGCTTCAATCTCTGTCTGGGATCCTGCGCAGAAGGCATGGTAGATCCGAATACCGAAATCCACGAACTCATCCGTTACGCAGGTAATCGAAACCAAATCTTCAATGTGCACATGCGCAACATCAAAGGCGGCTGGGGAAACTTTCAGGAAGTGTACCCGGATAATGGTGACATGGACTTCCTCGAGGTCATGCGATCCCTGCGTGATGTCCAATACGAACACATGATCATGCCAGACCATGTACCTAAGCACCCGGACGATCCGGATGGCAGCCAAGGTTTTGCCTTTTGCTACGGTTATCTTGGAGCACTCATCAAAGCCGTAAACGCAGAGGCTGAAGCGTCGGCATAACTCAATATCCAATTTTTAAAACCAAAATCATGACCCTAAAAAAACTAACACTTCTCTTGATTCCTATTATCCTCCTCTGTCAGGCAGCTTTGGCTATGCCGCTAAAAATGACGAAGGAGCGACTCATCGCTTACACACCTGATTGGACAGGCGAACGCTTTGATGACGGTCGCCCCAAAGTGCCAGACGATATCATAGAGCGAATGAAGAAGGTAAATATCGAGGAGGCGTGGTCGGTCCTTCGAAACGAAGGATATGATTACCAGTTCGAACGCGGCTGGAAGCATGTGCATCCGGGGGAGGTCCATCATCGGTGGAAATCTTGCCAATGCCATTTACGCCAAATCCGGAAACGGTGTGTTGTTTAATGGTGAAATCCGCGACCTGGAACAGCTCGAAGCCATCGAAGGATTTAATGGATTCGTCCGCAATTGGAATCCTGGCTATTACTGGGCATCCACCATTGCTGGTATCAACATCCCAACCAACATTGGCAATACTGTGGTGATGCCCGGCGATGTTATCCTGGGAAAACGCGAAGGCGTTATAGTCATCCCTCCTCACCTGGCTCAGAGAATTGTAGAAACAGCGGAAATCGTTCAACTTCGCGATGAGTTTGGCTTTGCTCGACTCAAGGCGGGAGTCTACACCCCAGGCCAAATCGACACCCGTTGGGCTGAGAACATTGAAAAAGATTTTGAAGGTTGGTTAAAAACAAAGGATGACCTCCCCATGTCTCTGGAGAGAATCGAGGAGTTATTGAAGGAACGAACTTGGTAAACCTAACATAACGTACGGCAATGCAGGGATGCAGTAGCCCTACCATCTCTCTCTTAATTTGGTAGGGCAAGAGCGTCCTCGCTCTGCCGTTATACGGAATCCGATGATCATACAAAAACGAAGCATTCACATCCTATCCCTGGGATTCACAGCTCTCATCTTCTCTTCATGTCGTGATTCCTTAAATTCCGCCGATGACAATCCACCTGTTGCTTCCCGCCTATCTGAAGCTAAAGCCGACGATGGTCAGTTCATCTCTTGGAAAGAACATCTGATCGACACGGCCGATATCCATGGCGTAAAGCTAAGTGGAAGCGATGGTCTGACAATGGGAGACCTAGATCAGGATGGTTTTCCGGACATCGTTTCTGTTCACGAATCAGACATCGAATACGATGGGATTGCCAAGGGGCACATTCGATTAGCTTTCGGAAGCAGCGATCCCAATGAGTGGGAATTGGCAACATTGGCCGAGGGACCGGAAGCGGGCGCAGCGGAAGACGTTGATATTGCAGACGTCAATGGAGACGGTTGGCCCGACATCATCGCTGCGTGTGAAATTGAACACCTCATCTATTTCCAAAACCCAGGTAAGAATATTCGTTCCGGAAAGTGGGAACGCGTGATCCCAAAAATCACTGAAAACCGAGGATCCTTTATTCGCGCGTTTTTTGCCGATTTCAATCAGGACGGGAAATACGAAATCGTAGCGCCTAACAAAGGCACCCAGAATGCCAGCAGGGACAAGAAGTGGCCTATTTCATGGTTTGAGATAAAAGGGGATTTCCTCGATGGTGATTCTTGGGAGGAGCATGAGCTCAGCCGGGTACTGGTACCGGAAAATTCGCGACCAGTAGATCTCGATGGAGATGGTGACCTGGACATTTTTGGGGCATCCCGGTGGGAAGAACGGATCTTCTGGTTTGAGAACCTTGGGACAACGCCCATTTCATTCAAGGAACATGAGATCAACGCCTTTGAGGGAGATGAACCCTACCCAATTACCGGAGTGAATGTGGACTTTCACGATTTCAACAAGGATGGTCGCCTGGATATCGTGGTCTATCACAGTCCTGCGAAACGGAAGTTTGCATGGATTGAACAACCAGAAAATTTCTCAGATCCCTGGAAAGCATATCCCATAGGAACCACCTATCCCGACATGTTGATTGGAATCGTTATTGCCGACATCAATGATGATGGAAAACCCGACGTACTGACTGGTACTTATAGTGGCTCTCCCAGGGATCACGACGGTACTGACAAAACCGCTGATGATAACATAGGAAGACTGGCGTGGTTTGAACATCCGAGTGATCCAAAAGGGCAATGGATCAGGCACGACATCTCACGCCGTATTCGCGGCATGTTCGATAAGTTCATCCCCATGGACCTCGATAAAGACGGAGACATCGATTTTGTATCCACGCGCGGAAACAGCTATCCCTACGATGGTGTGTTCTGGCTGGAGCAGGTGAGGACAGCCCACCCAACAGAACGGTTTAAACCAGCGAGGGAAAGCGAAAGCCGTGAGGTGGGATTGCCGACGGTTGTAGAGTAGCACAGGCTTCCCAGCCTGTGTAAGTTTCCTTGGGGTCAAGTAACCAGAACGGATCACCTTTAATCCAAAATCGTGCGTTTTCGAAAAAACACAGGCTGGAAGCCTGTGCTACTCTAGTTTATCATCCACAGAATCACTTCTCCAACGCCTTCTTCAAGCGTGCTGCTCGATTGGCTATGCTCATTTCAAACTTAGGCACACCTTCCTGACCGCGTTCCACTTTCCAAATAAATACCGCTGGACCTGTTTCAGTAAACACCCGAGGCAGACAGTCTTCAAAGGCCTCTTCAGTTTCAACTGTAACCACATTTTCGATACCTGATCCCCGGGCGATCGCTTCAAAGTCCATCTTGCCTGCGCCCGGCAGGGTCTGATTGCCAGTCACTTCGTAAGTACCGTTTTCAATGATGATCATGGAATAGTTTTCACAGGGACGCTGAGCCAGCGTTACGAACGTTCCCAGACACATCAACATACTCCCATCCCCATTGATAGTGATGATCCGTCGCTCCGGCTGGGCAATGGCCAGTCCAAGTGCAAAATCTGCGGCATGCCCCATCGCACTATCCACCGAAGCAAAATCGAGTGCGGTATCAGATAACTTCTCCCAAGGCTTTGCCGATCCCATACAGGTAACCACCACTTCGTCTTTCCGAAGGGCCGCCAGCTTTTCCAAACAGGTATATTTATTCAACATAGTCAGCTTGTCGTTTCCGCAATCAATACCGCAGCGGGTCTAGAGGTAACTTCAGCAATTTTAAATGCGCGCTCAATCATGGGCATATCTTCATCGCCCACCATTGTTTTATAAGGGATATTCCAAGCCTTGAGTGTCGGCTCCGTAAATTCTGCAACCGTGTCCCTTCTCTCCGAATCCGGATCCAGCGTCTTAAATCCTCGATAGGCAATCAGCATGACTTGAGGAATTTCCATAATCCAACTCGTTCCGCGAAACGCATCCCCCGACTCCAGGAAGCCCGTATTCTGAATAAGTATCAGAGGTTTCTTTCCCCCCAAGTACAATCCAGAAGCAATTGCGAAGGCCTCGCCTTCCCGGCTCACATGCACGATCTCAAGCGATTCCTCATCCTGTAACCCCTCAAACAACACCCGGCACAAGTTATCCGCCAATCCAACCACATGGGTCACCCCCTGGGCTTTAATCGCATCGATAATCTTGGAAGCACTAAGCATTTATAAAGGCTATGCCCCGACCTCCTCCTAGTTCAAGCGTTCAATCGCCTTCGATTATCCCTGACCAATAGATAGACGTAGGAGGTAGCTTGCTGCCGATCGACAGGTATATGAGTAACATACCGCAGCTAAAGCAGCTCCTACAAACGCACCCTACGAGCTCCGACGTATCATCTGAGCAGCTTGAGAAGATCTAGATGTCGAGCTTAACGAATGATTGGCGCGGGAGCGCACGTCGGTGCGTGACCAAGCCAGGAAGAAGGAACACTCGGCATGTAGGCTTCAGGCTGTGGGCAATCGAAAACCAACGACTACAGCATATTCTTCACGGATCCATTATCATCCTAACTTCACCACATCTTTGCACACATCCGATCAAAGCGCTCAGATCAATAGTCGCGGACAGAACCGTCTGCGGGTTGACCAGCTCGAACGGATGCTCTTCCGCGATCTTTTCATCCAAGTCACAGCCCAAACCCGGCTTGTCCGGCAACATCGCGTATCCATCTTTAAACTTCAGCTTGGTGCCCATAAAGATGTCATCTTCCCAACCCGTTCGGCCTTCGACGAATTTCCATTTTGACTCCTGGATCACACAATTGGGTGTGCACGCGTCGACGTGCAATGATGCCAAGGTGCAAGGTAAACTCGATGGGTTGTGACAGGCTGCCTGGATGCCTTGGGCTTCGGCCATGGCACAGATTTTTCGTGTTTCCGAAATACCACCGGCCTGAATCACATCAGGCTGAACATACGATACCAGATGACGACTGATGAGATCTTCAAAGTCGAACTTAGTAAAATGACGTTCCACCGTTGCAAGCGGAACGGTCGTCCGTTCTGACAACCATTGAAGGGAATCATTAAACTCAATATTGATCGGTTCTTCTAGCCAAAGTGGACGAAACTCTTCAATGCCCTTTGCATATTGCAGGGATTGAATGGGCGTCAGTTTGGTATGGGCATCCGTCGCAATATCAAAATGGGGACCGGCCTCATCGCGCAATTCGGCAAATTTATCGACTGCAGCCGTCAAATCCCACAGGAACTGCAAGCGATCATTCACCATATTCAGCGGGGGGCCAGTCTTGATTGCTGAGTATCCTTTCTACTTAGCAAACTGAACGTCTTCTCGAGTATGACCATGAATATAGAGGCGGATTTTATCCCGCGCCGCTCCACCAAGCAAATTGTAAATCGGAACATCGAGCAGTTTACCCAGAATATCCCAGAGAGCGATCTCCACCGCACTAATAGCCGTGTTCAGCACGGGACCGCCCCGCCAGCGTGGCCAACGAAACATACCCTGCCAGAGAAATTCGATCCGTGTCGGATCGTGCCCCATCAAGACATCTTTCAACTCCAAACAAGCAGCCAAGGTTGTGCCCGTTTTACGATGCACCGAAGCCTCGCCCAAGCCGGTCACACCTTCATTGGTGTAGATCTTCACGAACACCTGGTTGGCCTCGATACCGACCGCCCAAGCCTTCAGATCAATGATCTTAATATTCTTGGGAAGCTTGGCCGCGAGGTGATGAGGAAGAAAGGAACTCCAGAAGCCGAGGCCACCAAGGCCAAGTCCTAGTTGTTTGATAAATTTTCGACGATTCATGGGGTATTTTGTGATAGAGGTGAAGTCGCCGCTCGGGGTTTGAGAACGGCCACCGTGAATTGTTGTCGCAATCACCAATAAATCAATCTCAAAGGAAGCTGCCAGCGTTTGCTCCGGTCCATCGTCCATGTCGACCTGTATCCAACGCTGCTTGAAAGAAGCTGAAATTCGCGAAGAACTACAAAACAAGCTGGAGACTTGGATAAAATAGATGAATGCTCCTATGCCTTAGAAAAAGAATATATGAGTAGCAAAATTATCCACTGGTTCATCCTCCCAACTGTTCTACTACTCTCGTCCAGTTGCAGCAATCAAACTGATAGCCTCCAACCCAGTAGACCCACAACGCCTCCCCTCTTCACCTTCGCGGTAATGGGAGACGTGCCTTACGGACTTACCCCAGAAGAGATAGAGGGTGAAAAGGTAATCCTACGAGAGCAAATCAGCCGCTTAAATGAGAACACGGCTATCGAATTTGTTGCCCATGTGGGGGACATTAAAAAAGGGGCACCACCTTGTGAACCTGAGGTTTATGAGTCCGTGGCCGAGATTTTAAAAACCAGCACCCACCCTGTCTTCATCATTCCTGGCGACAATGAATGGAATGACTGTACGAATCCTACAGAAGCATGGAAGCTCTGGGAATCCAACTTCATGCGTTTCGAGGAAAACTGGACTCATGACTTGGACGCGGCACATCAACCCGAACGAGACGAGAATTTCGCATTTATCCGAGATGGCGTTCTGTTCCTCGGCATAAATCTGGTGAATGGAAAAGTCCACGACTGGGAGGAATGGGAATCCAGAATTGAAGACGACCGCCGTTGGTTGGAGATCCAATTCAAGGAGCACTCAGATGAGGCCTTCGCCGCGGTGATTTTCGCTCATGCCAACCCAGGGTCACGGCTCAATAATGAATTTGTCTATAAGAAACAGGCCTTCCGTCCGCTCATTGAATACCTGGACCAAACAACGAGCACCGATTTTACGAAACCCATTCTATTCATTCATGGCGACGGCCATAAGTGGATAGCTGATCTTCCATTCCCCAATGCTGGAAATAGAATAGGACGCATCCAACTCACTCAAGGTGGCTTGGAAGCCCCTTTACTGGTCGAGTTGCGCAACGATCCCACAAATCCATTTTCTTGGATAAGGAATCAATAAACTCACAATCGATCAGTTAGGCCTCTGTAATCGTCCAATGAATACATCTACCAATCTACACAAAAAAAGCCGACCGAAATGGTCAGCTTTTCTTGAAGAATGGTTAATGAGTTCTAGCCCTGAAATTTATTTTTGCCCGTAGTATGCACCTTCACCATGCTTGCGCAAGTAGTGTTTATCGAGCTGCGCTTGAAGAAGTGAATTCGAATGGGGGTCCAGAATTAGGTTCTTCCAGGTCATTTCTGCAATGATCTCCAATGCATAAGCCGTTTCCACGGCCTTGGCGCCTGAGGTTCCCCAAACAAAAGGGGCATGCCCATTCAATAACACCGCATTGATCTGCTCAGGGTTTAAATCCTCAAAAGTCTCCACGATCAAATTGCCTGTCTCCCACTCATAGTGACGGCTGATTTCTTCAGGCGTCATGCGCCGAGTAACTGGAACTTCACCATAGAAATAATCGGCATGTGTCGTACCCATGCATGGGATACCACGTCCCGCTTGCGAAAATGCTGTCGCATTCCTGGAGTGCGTGTGCACGACGGCACGTACGTGAGGAAAGGCTTGAAACAATCGTAAGTGGGTCGGTGTATCTGAGCTAGGTCTCATAGATCCATAGAGCTTAGCCTCATCAAGATCCATCTCGAAGTCCTCATCTGGCTGCGCATTGAAATCCATTACACAAATATCATCCGGAGTCAGAGAGTCATAAGGAACACCACTGGGCTTAATCGCCACAGCACCTTGTTCTGGATCACCGACACTTACGTTACCAAAAGTGAGGTCTACGATTCCGAGTTTCGGAAGTTGCTTGTTTGCTTCACAACATTCCTCGCGAAGGGCTAAAAAGTTATCGCTCATAATTTCTATCTACATTCAGAGACTTTTCTGTAGGAGCAAATTTATTCGCGACCCAATTGCCCTTGGAGTTCCGAGTCGCGAATAAATTTGCTCCTACATTATACTATCAAGTTATAAAAGATATCCGCCTAACCAGCGTGATTAATTCCCTCCGCGCTATGGTAATACACTTCGTTCGTCCGAAGTTCTTTTTTGATTCCACGAATTGAAGAATCTCCATCAATCAATAGGTACTCTATACCTGCCATTTCGGCAAGGTCTTCAAGTTCTTCTGAACCCAGGGCTTGGCTGAAGATCGGATGATGAGATCCACCTGCAAGAATCCAAGCAGTGGCTGAAGTTTTGAAATTCGGTTTGGGCTCCCAAACTGTTCGAGCAACCGGAAGCTTTGGAAGGTCTTCGTCAGGAGCAACAACATCCACCTCATTCGCTACCAGACGAAAACGGTTTCCAAGATCCACGATGGTCGCATTCACTGCAGGACCTGCAGGTGTATTGAAGACTAAACGAACGGGATCCTCCTTACCACCAATACCAAGCGGATGGATTTCCAAGGAAGGTGTGCCATCCGCAATCGTTTCGCAGATCTCAAGCATATGCGAGCCGAGTACCTTGTTTCCAGCAGGATCCAAATGGTAGGTGTAATCCTCCATAAAAGAAGTACCACCTTTCTGACCATACCCCATCACCTTCATCAAACGAAGCAATGCACAAGCCTTCCAATCTCCTTCAGCACCGAATCCATAGCCATCGGCCATAAGCCGTTGCACAGCCAGCCCTGGAAGCTGACGTAAACCGTGCAAATCCTCGAAGGTGGTGGTAAATCCTTTGAAATCTCCTGCCTCGAGAAAGGACCGCAGTCCTACTTCGATACGAGCACCTTCACGCAACGAATCGTGGCGGTCGCCACCTTTGCAGAGAGATTCCACCACTTGGTACTGATCATCATAGACAGCACAAAGGGCATCGATGTCCGCATCGGAAGCGGCATTCACATGTTCAACTAAATCACCCACACCGTATCCATTGACTTCATAGCCAAAGCGCGCTTCCGCCGAAACTTTATCACCGTCGGTTACAGACACATAACGCATATTGTCGCCGAAACGGGCAAAGCGAGCTCCCTGCCAATCAGCCCATCCACGAGCAGCACGCGACCATACACCGATCTCTTCCTGAACGATTGAATCCTGCCAATGCCCAACAACCACTTTGCGACGATTGCGCATGCGGGCATTGATAAAACCAAACTCCCGATCTCCATGGGCTGCCTGATGGAGGTTCATGTAATCCATGTCGATTTCACCCCAGGGGAGATCTCGATTGAACTGAGTATGAAGATGGAGAAAAGGTTTGTTGAGATTCTTTAACCCCAGGATCCACATCTTGGCTGGAGAAAAGGTGTGGCACCAAAAGATAAGGCCAATGCAGTTCGCATCGTGATTGGCATCATTTATGATTCCGCGAATCTCCGCCGGTGTCTCCCCGATCGTTTTGTAAGTGATAGCAACGGGAATAGACGGTGCTGCATTCAGCGTTTCAGCCACCTCTTGGGAGTTCATTCCTACCTGCTTCAAAGCTTCAGGGCCGTACAGGTGCTGACTTCCGGTTACAAACCATATCTTCTGGTGACTAAAATCGAATAAGTTCATACACGTATCGAGTTAACAACTACCCCTTCCTAGCCGCATCCTTGATTTCGAGAAGACGCTTCATGACTCCACCTAAGTTAGAGCCCCCCACTCCACCGAATGCGTCATGGAGTTTTTTATACTCGGCGAATAAATCATTGTATACTGCCTGGGCCTCAGGGTTGGGTTTATAAGATTCATCCTTCAGGCTCGTCATCGCAGCTTGAGCAGATTGGAAATCATCATACCCACCCTTTTCAGAACCTGCGACTACGGCAGCACCCACAGCGGATCCAAGGGCACACGTCTGCGAGGAACTTGAGATGAGCATTTCGCGCCCGGTTATGTCGGCGTAGATCTGCATCAGCATGGGATTCTTTTCGGCAATACCACCGGCACAAACCACTCGATTAACGGGCACGCCGTATTCGTCGAGGCGCTCAAGAATGGCACGAGCACCGAATGCAGTCGCCTCAATCAAGGCACGATAAATTTCAGCCTGGGAGGTGTGTAGGGTTTGCCCGAGAAGGAGACCCGACAAAAGTGGATCAACCAGAATGGTGCGGTTCCCATTATTCCAATCGAGAGCCAAGAGACCACTTTCACCTGGCTTCAACTCAGACGCTTCCTCGGTCAGGCGAGCATGCGTTTCACCCCCGCCTTTTAAAACACGTTCTACATACCAGGCGAAGATGTCGCCAACGGCTGATTGACCAGCTTCGACACCAAAGTAACCGGGAAGGATTGCACCTTTTACGATACCACAGATTCCTGGAACGTCCGCGATCTCTTTGTCCGCGCGAACCACTCCGCAATCACAAGTGGAAGTACCGATCACCTTTACCAAGGTGCCTTCATCTACACCGGCACCGATGGCACCGTAATGGACGTCAAACTCACCCATAGCAATTGGGATACCAGCTGGAAGCCCGAGCTTAGCAGCCCACTCATCACAAAGATGGCCTGCGATCTCAGAGGCATCATGAGCCTTCTCATAAAGACGGTCTTTCAAGTCGGCCAACTTCGGGTCGAGCATCGATAAAAATTCCTTGTCCGGAAGCCCACCCCAATCTTCGGCATAGAAGGCTTTGTGACCTGCGGCACAGACACCTCGCTTGACCGCTTTCGGGTCAGTTACTCCACCAAGAATCGCAGGAATCCAGTCACACAATTCGACCCAACTGTAAGCCGCATCAAAAAGATCAGGATCCACATTCAAGCAATGCCAGAGCTTCGACCAAAACCACTCCGAAGAATAAGTATTTCCACACTTAGCCACGTATTGTGGGCGGTGCTCACGAGCCAGCTCAGTGATCGTAGCTGCTTCCTTTACGCTGGTGTGGTCCTTCCAAAGCCAACATTCCGCATTCAAGTTTCCTTTCCAGGGCTCCTGGACCGCAAGCGCCTGATTGTTTTCATCTACCGGGATTGGGCTAGACCCAGTGGAATCGACACCGAGGCCAATCACCATGTCGGCGGAGAATTCCGCATCGGCTTCCTTCGCTTCTGCTAAAGCTTCAATGATACTGGCCTCTACACCGGCAACGTAATCACCTGGATGTTGACGAGCGAGGTTGTGATCGGAGGAATCCAGAAGGATGCCAAGCTCACCACTCGGGTAATTAAATACAGATGTTCCTAATTCTGCTCCGTCCGAGCAGCGAACAAAAATGCTTCGCACCGAGTTGGTGCCGTAATCGATTCCAATTGTGTAGGCCATAAAGTGTAATTTGCTGATTTTAAAAGTAGGGTTGGGCTGGCTCTGACTAAAGCTCCAGATTACTTGACAGTAATGTCTTAAAGCTGATACTCAGAACCATGGCGCGAGTTACGCTTAAAGCCATCGCCGAACGGTTAGGCTACTCTAAAAACACCATTTCTCTGGCCCTGCGCAATAACCCGCAGATTCCGGAAAGAACCCGCAATAAGATAAAAAAGACAGCGGAAGAAATGGGCTATCAATCGAATGCGGTTGTTTCCCACCTGATGGCTCAATTGAGGGCCAGTCAAACCCCTCGATTTCAAGCCAAACTGGCATTGATCAACGCACACCAGGACCAGGACGCGCTCCGCTCTCACCCGACGATTCCCAATTACGTAAAGGGCTGCGAGAGCCGAGCCAAGCAACGGGGCTATAGTTTCGATCGTTTCTGGCTCCATGACCCAAAGCTTACCCCTGACGGATTCATTCGCATCCTCAAGACTCGAAACATTCAGGGACTCGTCATTGTCGGCCTCATGTCGACCAATCGACTGCCAAAAGCATTTACCAAAGTCTGGAAGGAATTCCCAGTGGCGATCACCGGTGTGCAGACCCGCAACCCTACTTTGAGTTTCTGTTGTGTTGACCACTACGACCTGGCTCGTCGCGCTGTCAACCGAGGCATCGGTCTCGGATATAAGCGACCAGCCTTGGTCTTGGATGACGTCATAGATCAATTGGTAGAGAAACGTTTCACCTCAGGCTTTCTAAGTGGCCAACAAACGCTGCCGGAAGATCAACACATCGAACCATTCATGAATTGGGGATCTTTAGAGGAGGACAAAAAAGCGTTCCAGGTTTGGTTTGAGAAAAACAATCCCGATATCCTTTTTATTCTCTATAATACTGTTCTCCACTGGCTGGAAGACATGGGAGTTCGTATACCAGAAGATGTCGGTGTTGCCCAATTGGAATGGCGTGAGTCACGGCCGAACATCGCCGGGATGGATCAGCACAGCAACTTAACCGGCGAAGCAGTCGTAGATATGGTCATCAATCAAATTCACAATAACGAACGAGGCATTCCTCAGTTTCCACTTTCTACACTGGTTGGATCGTCGTGGATTGAAGGGGAATCTGTTCGCAAACAACAACCTGATTCGCCTGTAACGGTAACATAAAAAAAGGACTGATAAGATTGTAAGTCAGACATGATACTCCATCCTCTCGGCACTTACTAACCACCATTTACACATTTACTAAAATACTTACCTCTTTGAGACACCTACATGAGTAAGCAACCAAACGTCATCGTCTTCTTCACCGATCAGCAACGCTGGGATACAACGGGTGCCCATGGCAACCCACTCAACCTGACACCCAACTTCGATCGCATGGCAGATCATGGTACTCACATTGATGCCAGCATAACCTGTCAACCCGTGTGTGGTCCCGCACGCTCTTGCTTGCAAACCGGGCTTTACGCCACGCAGACCGGCAGTTGGCGCAATGGGATTCCCCTCAATCCTGACCTCAAGACTCTACCACAATACTACAAAGAGGCAGGCTATACGACCGGCTACATTGGCAAGTGGCACCTCGGCACAACTGAAGGCGCCGTCCCTAAACATGAGCGCGGCGGCTATGAGTATTGGCTCGGTGCGAACGTTCTCGAATTTGTGTCCGATGCTTACGACTGCATTTTCTTCGACGAGAATGACGAACGGGTAAAGCTACCAGGCTACCGTGTGGACGCACAAACGGACGCCGTCATTCGCTACATCGACGACCACAAAGATAACGACAAACCCTTTTTCCTATTTGTATCTTACCTAGAACCTCATCACCAGAATCACGTGGATGACTACCCTCCTCCGGATGGTTACCGCGAACCGTACACCGGTAAATGGACGCCCCCTGACCTGCAACAGCTTGGCGGGACAAGCGGCCAACACCTGGGTGGGTATTTGGGCATGATCAAGCGATTGGATGAAGCACTGGGCCGTACCCAAGATGCGCTGAAGAGCTTGGATCTAACGGACGACACCATCATGCTCTACACTTCTGATCATGGCTGTCATTTTAAGACCAGGAACGACGAGTATAAACGCTCCGGCCATGAAGCTTCCGTTCGTGTACCAACCGCATTTTCGGGTCCTGGATTTGAAATGGGTGGCCGTCGACAGGAAGTGGTTAGCCTCATCGACTTGGTTCCGACCCTACTGGATGCTTCCGGCATAGAACCTCCGGAAGTGATGGTCGGTCGCTCTTTAATGCCGCGTCTTCGTGGAAGCACCGATGACTGGGACAATGCTGCATTTATCCAAATTAGCGAATCACAGGTAGGCCGCGCCATTCGAACCAAACGATGGAAATATGGAGTGGTTGCACACGATAAGGACGGAGAAACCGAATCCTGCTCAGACAGCTACGAGGAAGACTATCTATATGACTTGAATACGGATCCTTACGAGCTGCAGAATCTCATAGACTTCCAATCGCATGGTCCGGTTTGTGATCATTTAAGAGACAAACTACTGCGCGAGATGGACAAGGCGGGTGAAGATGCACCGACCATTGTGCAGAAAGAGCGGACACAAGTGGGACAAAGGAAGTTGTTCGAGAAGGAGATCGCAGAGTAAGAAAGGTAACACAGATTGATTTGAAGAGAGAGGTCCCTCAGCCCACATTGCCAAAATGACTTCTCTTGGACTCCTCTACGCATTCATCACTGTAATTGCTTGGGGAGTATGGCTAACCCCTTCTGAAAAAGTCGCATTGCCTAATCCGCAAACTCGGAGTTTCTATGTCGCTCTGGGCAACCTGATCCTTGCGACCATAGCTCTCTTTATTGTTGGAGTGGAAAAGCTGAGCATAGAGCTATTCCTCTTCCCCTTTTTGGGCGGACTCATTTGGGCTATCGCTGGCATGTGTGCATTTTAAGCCACATCTACCATTGGCATGGCCAAGGCGATAGGCACCTGGGCCCCCTTGAACATTATTTCAGGCATTGCCTGGGGAATGATTCTTTTTGGTGAGTTTCTAAAAACCGGCCCGCTAAATCTTGCGCTTTCGGCGGCCTCAATCGTGATGATAATAGGGGGTGTACTTCTAATCATTTTCTCCGGGCAAACCAAGGACTCGCCCACCACAACGAAACACATCAAAGCCGGGTTCGCATGCGCTATTGCTACAGGTATTCTATGGGGCAGCTATTTTATTCCGACCAGCTATCTTGCGCGAAAAAACCCTGAAGTGAACGAATGGATAACCGCATTTCCTCTAGCGGTTGGTATATTCGTAGAAAGTTGCATACTCGTCGTGCTAGGGCGTAAATGGCCTACATGTAAAAGCCTGACAGATTACAGCCGAGTCATGATAACCGGCGTCCTTTGGTAGGTCGGCAATTTTGGAATGCTCTTGATGGTCCAGGAGATCGGCATGGGCAAAGGATTCACCATCGCCCAGCTCTGTGTCGCCGTAGCCGTTCTACTCGGTATCTTCTACTTGCGTGAACCAGCCCCCGGAACAAAACAGCTAAGTGGACTTTGATCGGCGTTTGAATCGCAACAATGGGTGGCGTCCTACTTGGTAATTTGAAGAGCGGAATGTGAGATAAAGTAGCACGGGCATCTTGCCAGTGATGGGAATCAAACTATTTAGGACGGTTTTGGTGTCGTCACTCCGTTCCTCAAAACGGCGATCCGTCCCTCCCTTCTATTTAGAAATCGGACTCATAGGTAGGGCAACCTCGCCGAGGGCGCCGAACTCTGGGCGTAAAGTAGCGGCGGTAGTAACGCCGCCGAAAGGAAGAGAAAGAGGAGGATGAAGAGTAAGAACTTAGACTACTTTGCCGGAGGCTGCCAGGGAATGCTACCTCGCAGTTGGTAATGGAGCGCCAGGCGAGCTCTTAGCTCCGTAAAATGTGGCACCTTTGCGTACTCGTTGATCGTCTTCCCTTCGAGCAGGTTGTTCTTCTCGTAAGGATCCTTAGCAATGTTGTACATCTCGAATGATTCGTAGGGTGAATTGTGCAGCAACTTATAGTCGCCTATACGAATCGCTTCGATGGTTTTTCCGTTGTATGTCACACCTCCTTCACGACGAGAAAAGATCATAGCGCGATCAGAGACATCAACGCGCTTTCGTTCGAGCACAGGTGCAAAACTAACTCCATCAATCGGGCCGTCCCAATCAATACCACATGCATCCATAATTGTGGGAAAGACATCCATGGTCATGGCGGTGTGCGAATTCTTAGAGCCCGCCTTCACTTTGCCATCCCAGACAACGACAGCCGGGACGCGAAGACCGCCTTCGTAGACAGTTCCTTTCTGGTCACGCAAGGGTCCGTTGTCGGAACCATAGCGCAAGGAGCCTCCATTGTCGCTAGTGAAAATGATCAAAGTATTCTCATATACATCATTGTCCTTGAGCGATTGAATGACTTGTCCGATTCCGTAGTCCATATGTTCGGTAAGCGCTACAAGCTTGGCTCGTTTTTCAGTAATACCTGGCTCACGTTTCATCACCTTCTTCACCCACTCTTCCGGTGGTTGGATAGGACTGTGAGGCGCATTGTATGCAAGGTAGAGAAAGAAGGGTTCTTCCTCCTCAGATGCATCGCCAATATAGTCGACAGCCCATTGGGAAAATAGATCCGTGGCATGCCCCTCGGGATCAATCTCACCGTAATTTAACCGCATGAAGTTGTGACCGTGACGACGATGATGATAATAGTCATCCATCATGTCCCCGATAAAACCTTTGAAGTGGGTAAACCCGCGATCGCTAGGCAGATTTGGTGATTCTAGTCCCAGGTGCCATTTTCCAACTAAGGCAGTATGATACCCATTGCGCTTCATCACCGTGGCAATGGAGGTTGAGTTCGGATCCCAATAACCCCAGGTATTGAGCTCAAGATCGCGAATAACGCCTTGAACTCCGACTAGGTCCTGTTGCCGACCTGTAAGCAGAGCGGCCCGAGAAGGAGAACACACAGGGCAATTAGCATAGAAGTTGTCGAAACGCATTCCAGCATCGGCCAAGGCATCGATTGCCGGAGTTTCGATGTCCTTCTTGTTGTAGTAGGACACATCGTAGTACCCTTGATCATCGGTAAAGATGATTAGCACATTGGGGCGCTCGGCAGCTAAACTGATAGTACAAAGGCACAGCAGTGCCCAAAGAAAAAGAATCGGTTTCATAAAATAAATTAGCGACGGCGACGTTCAAAGGCAGGATCTTCTTCGGGAACCTGATAACGTTCACGCAAGCGAGTGAGTTGATTCATTTTCTGTTTCTGGATCTTCGCGTATTCAGAACTCCCATACACAGAATTCATTTCTTCAGGATCCTTCTCAAGATCGAAAAGCTCCCAATCATCAATCTCCTCATTCTCCAGCTGGTAGAAATGTATCAGCTTATAACGGCCGTCGGTAACCCCATAGTGGCGAGCGACGTTGTGGCCTCCTGGGTTTTCGTAGTAGTGATAGTAAAATGCCTGTCGCCAGTTGTCGATTTCACGACCACGGAATAAATCTTCGAGGCTACGACCCTGCATGTTCTTCGGGATGTCTACATTGGCTAACGAAAGGAAAGTTTGAGCAAAATCGAGATTGGAAACGATCTCATCGCGCACAGATCCCGCTTTCACAACCCCCGGCCAACGAACCATGAGCGGAGTCTTTAATGACTCTTCATACATCCAACGCTTGTCGAACCAGCCATGCTCTCCCAAATACCAACCCTGGTCAGATGAGTAGATGACGACGGTGTTATCGGCCAAACCATTTTCGTCCAAGTAATCGAGCACACGGCCAATTCCATCATCCACTGACTTCACACAGCGCAGGTAATCTTTCACATATCGCTGATACTTCCATTGGATAATTTGCTTCTCGGTCATGTTAGGCAATGCAGCCAGGTAAGCTTCATTCTTTTCCTTGTATGCCCGGTTCCAGATTTCCCATTGCTCATCATTGAGGTTGCCGCGTGGCTCGAGCTTTAAATCACGAGCGTTCATGTGGGTTTTGATCTCCATCGCGTTGCGAGCTGCTGATTGAGTGCGACCGGAGTAATCGTCAAATAGCGTTTCTGGCTCGGGAATGGTCACGTCATCCAACCAGTTCAGATACTTGGGGCCAGGCTTCCAATCACGGTGAGGAGCCTTGTGCTGATACATCAACATGAATGGCTTGTCGCGCTTACGATCATTCTCCAACCATTCGAGAGTCTTGTCCGTAATCACGTCGGTGGTGTAGCCAGTGTTTTGCTTCGTAACGGGCTCACCATTTGCGTCCTGGGTAATCATGGGAGGATTGTAGTATGGTCCCTGCCCCACTAGCACATCATAGTGATCGTAGCCCTGCGGCGTAGAACCCAAGTGCCACTTACCTACCACAGCGGTTTGATACCCAGACTTTTTCAAAAGCTTTGGAAACGTCTGCTGGTCACCGTTAAAAGTGATCCCATTGCGGAAGAAGCCATTCAAGTGACTGTATAGACCCGTTTGAATCACCGCCCGACTGGGACCACAAATCGCATTGGTTACATAACAACGTGTAAACTTCATACCCTCATTGGCCAATCGGTCCATATGGGGGGTCGACATGCGAGACGGGTCATACGCACTCAGCGCCTGTTCGCAGTGGTCATCAGTAAAGATGAAAAGAATGTTCGGTTGGTTTTGGGCAAACAAATTACCTGCCAGACAGAGTAAGGCGATAAACGCCAAGTGTAGTTTGAGTAGTTTCATAGGTTCTTGATTTAGGGTAGTAAGAAATAGGGTTCGTTCATAAGGCGGGCTTTAATACCTAAGTATTCTCGCCCCGGATCCTCGCCTGGATCAAATTGCGTATTTACGGTTGGGATACCAGCATCAATCGCCTTCAAATAATTATCCAATTGGCGACTCATCCGTACCACACGATTAGTGTCCTTTCCGGCTAGGTCATTGGTCTCCTCCAAGTCTTTATCGAGATCATAAAGATGATACTCGCCGGTCTCCCAAAATTTAAGTAGCTTGTAGTTCCCTTGATACATAGCAGTGGATGGCTGCCCTGCCTTTGCTAACTGGTAGTGAGGAAAATGAACAACCAAAAATGGATATTCTCGCTCAACAGATGCATTCCCTTCTCCGTTGAGGACAGCATTTAGACTGCCGCCTTCAATACCATTTGGCAGAGAATCAATTCCTAGCCAATCGCAGATGGTAGGAAATAAATCCCAGCCGATAACTCGTTCTCGACTTCGGCTGTGATTAATACCAGGGCCCGCAATAATCAATGGAACACGTATACCACCTTCCCAGGTTGTGGCTTTCCAACCGTGCAATGGACCATTCGTATTACCCGGATTGTTCAGTGGATAACTGCCGTTGTCTGCAATATAGATAACGTAGGTATTATCTTCGATGCCGAGCTCTTTGATCTTGTCAATAGTCATACCAACTCCGGAATCCAAATCCTCAGACATGGCAGCATGCCCTGCCAGCGCATGACGCTCGCCGGGCTGCCTACTCTCAACCACCTCTAGGGTCGAATCCAAAGAGTAAATCGCCAAGTGAGTCGCATAGTGAGACAATTGCATATAAAATGGACGATCAGCTTTAACCTGTTCCTCCATCCATTCATTGCCACGCTCAGTTATAGAAAAAATGCGTTTAGGATTTGGATCTTCGCTACCTCCTTCTCTATTACCAGTCGCTCCTGTGCTTACATCAAATCCATGCCGCTCCGGACCCCCTCCATTAATATGCCACTTACCAAAGTGAGCCGTCGCGTAGTCCGAACGGTGTTGTTTGATCCACTCAGCAATTGTGATCTCTTCGTCCGCAATATCATTCACATGCGGTGGAGGAATCACTCGATTGCCTTCAAAAAAATGACCTCTGTGTCGATCTACGATATCGCTCATCTGCAACTTCGCAGGACTCTTTCCAGTGAGAATCGAATAACGGGTCGGTGAACAATTGGGATGTGGAGCGTAAGCAGAAGAAAAAATCACACCACGATCTGCTAATTTCTCTAGATGAGGCGTCCTGACGTAGTCACTCCTCGACTCAGGAACATCCTCATCCATGAGGACGGAAGTCGCTCCCCATCCTTGATCGTCCGTTAGTATGAGAACGATATTGGGAACTGCGGCAGTAACCAACAGCTTACTCGAGAGAGTAAAGCAGAACAATAATAGGCACAAAAAGAAGCGGTAAGAATACATAAATTTCTATTAACTAAGAATAAGTTCAGCCTTCAGCAGGAATGTAGTGACGGGTGAGCGTATCAAGGATCACACTACGAACACGCTCTGGATCAATCTTCCCCAACTTGCGGTAGAGAACCTCCCCCTCCTGGTTAACAAGGATCGAATACGGAATAGGCCCAGGCCACTCAGGATCCAAAGCCTCAGCGAGGTCATCGACGCTAGAACCCGCGTAGAGGTAGTTATTGGTCATACGCCCCTCGACCTCAACTGATTTGCGTAACTTATCACTCATCACTGCACGATACTTTCCTAAGAACGCTTCCGCTCTCCCCTTCATACTGGGTTGATCGAGACTAATAGTAATCAATTCAAATTCACGGCGACTGAATTTACGAGCAATCGCTGTCAGATCAGGGAATTCTTCGACGCAGGGAGCACACCAGGTGGCCCATACATTTATAAGTCGAAGTTTCTCAGTGCCATTCTTGCGGAGAGCTGCAATCCCCTCTGCATCGATATCCTCCATGGTCACTTTGAAAGACTGCCACTGCTGTTCCTCCTCGACCACATGCGCATTGCGTTCTTTCCATTTTGTGGAGCATCCGTGCGGTCGGGTGGTTTCGGCAGGCACTGGTTTGCCAGCTAAAAGCGCTTCCATTGCGTTACGGGCGTCTGGGTGCTTTACTGTTTCCGGATCCGGAAATCGAGAATCATCGAAACGACCGTTGTAACGCAGCTTCCGATCTTTATCGAAAATTAAAACATGAGGTGTGGCCAAACATCCGTAAGCCTTGGCTGCATTTTGAGTCTCTCCATCATAAAGAAAGGGAAAGGTCCAACCATAGTCCTCGGCATAGCGTTTGGAGTCCCCGAAAGATTCATCGTAGTCGGTATGCCCAAATTCATCCGGTCGCAGGCCCGAATTGTGGTTGGGGTTAATGGCTACAAAACTGAAACTCTCATCTTTGTAGTCGTCGACAAATTTGAGCATACGCCCCATCACCCCGTGGGAAGTAGGACAGTGGGTGCCGGTAAAATAAACGACCAAAATATCCGATCCGCCAAAGTCGGCCAAAGTGTATTGTCGGCCGTCTGTGCCCGGCAGAGAAAAATCAGGTGCCTGATCTCCAATATTCAGCGTGGTAAATCCGGCAGGAAGGTCCTTGGGAGTTACGGCGAACGCGGAAAAGGACGAAACGGCAAATGAAAGAGCGATTAGGGTAATTGTCTTCAGAGTATTCATGCTAAAAATAGGAATTCTGAGACTAGAAGGGATTTTTGGATATTCAACTCCATAAGCAAGAAAGCAGTGCTCGATGCTTGTCGGGCAAACATATGCGACTATTATACCCAACAATGACTCAAGGTCTAAATACCTCCCTCATCCTCAGTTTTCTATCAGTCGCCCTCTCTTGCGAGGCCTACGCAAATGATCTGGCTACTTCTCTCAAATTCCTGGAATCAGGAATTGAAATTACCATTCACAAGTCCCCCCAGGGACCTACTCTCAAACTGGCCCGTTTTAATAATCCCATCAAAAGCGTCGTCCTGAAGCAGGAAGAACAAGAAACCGCTTTAGCCATACAGCCCTACCCCACTCATTGGGAAATAGACCTGGGAAAAAATCGAAACCTTGCGGGCAGCACCGTCATGATTGAAACACAGGGCAAACCCATGCGTGCCGGCAAAGCCATGGTTGCAATGCCAGACGACACAGGAACGGTGGCGCTTCATGCATCCCAGGCCATCACCGTGGGAGAACGACTTCGCTATGAGCCTCAGCCAAGCAAAAACACACTAGGCTATTGGACCCAACCTAAGGATTATCCTGAGTGGTTATTTCAGGTAGCAAAACCAGGCAAATATCGTGTCGTAATCCATCAAGCCTGTGGGCGGGATCAGGATGGCAGTTCAGCAGAAGTAAGGGTTGGCGAAGAATCCATTGGGTTCAAAGTTAAGGACACAAAAAGTTTCCAGAACTTCGAAGCTCACAGAGTTGGTACTATTAAGATTGCATCTACGGAACCGCAGAGTCTTAAGATTCATATTACACGTCTCAGGAAAACGGCTGCCATGGACCTCCGTTTGGTTGAACTCATTCCAATTAATTGACTAAGTTGGTAAATTCGAACTTAGCTTATTGGGTATGCACTACACCTCTTTTTGCACAAAATTTCTGTTATTAGCCATTCTGTCCTGTATGAGCCTACCGGCAGCAGAATTGGTGGAAAACAAACAAGGCGTCCAAGGCTACCAAGACACCCCCTATCTAAGTTGGATAAATTACCGGGTGCATGACAACTCACGCCCCAAACCGACACACGTCGACAGTTTGCCGATCACTACGCCTCCACCGACCGATGCAGTTGTATTATTCGATGGCAGCTCAATGGAGAGATGGAACCCGATTGAAACCTGGGCGGTTAAACACGGAATTCTAGTCGCACAGAAAGGCGTGCTCGTAAGCAAGGAATCGTTTGGTGATTCACAGATCCACCTGGAGTTTAAAGTGCCTACCGAAAAATCCATTAAGTTTACCGATCGCGGAAACAACGGAGTGGGACTCATGGGGTTCTGCGAGATCCAAATATTCGACTCCCACCCCATGCATAAGGAAAAGCTTTATGCCGATGGCCAATGCGCATCCATCTATGGGCAAACACCCCCTTTGGTAAATGCCTGTCGCAAACCTGGAGAATGGCAAAGCTTCGACATCACATTTACGGCCCCTGTATTTGAAGGTGAGCGTCTCGTTTCACCTGCCTATGTGACCGTTTACCACAATGGCCTTTTGGTTCAAAACCATGAAAAAATCTGGGGACCTACCCTTCACCGGGGAATTGCGCCCTACAAGACTCACCCATCCGAATTACCCATCACCTTAAAAGGGCACGACAGCAAAGTTGAATTTAGAAACATCTGGGTGCGCCCCCTTTAGAGCGCCTTAATCCAGCCATATCCCATGAGACGCCCTCACCAAAGAAAACGTGTCATCGAAGAACGCGACGACCGACACAAAGAAAAAGAGATCAACCATTCCATGGAAGTAAAGGTCGTGATCTGGGGATCGGTGGCTGTGTTTTTCATCGTCACCGTCTTCTTTCTCTTGAGAGATGATGGAGAGAAAAACTGGTCCTCCGCCAGACCTGGAACCGTAGATTCTAATTTCGGCAAACGCAGCGATGAGGATAGTTTTCCCATCAACACGTTCGACAGTATCCAGCCAGAAGAGGCCAACGCCATCGTGATCGCTTATATGAAACATTTGACCGGTATGCGCCCGTCGATGGCATTACGAAGTGCCCTCCCCAACAAGGAAGGAACCTTTTGGCACATGGATCTCTACTACCTCGACAAAGAAAAAGCCGGCGAACATGAGAACCGCCAAGTATTGCTTCATAAAGGCATTGGAAATATTAAGTCAGAAGGGCTTCCCTCAATGACCCTTCAAGAATTAGCGGAAAAATCGTCGTTGCAGATTAGAGATGAATAATTTCAGCTTCCTCGATCAAATAACTCGTACACTACCCTACCCGATTACATGAAACACAACATCCGTTTTCTCTATTTCCTGACGCTCAGCGCCATTTTCTTTCTGGCAAGTTCACTGGGAAGCCATGCACAAAAAGACCCCGAACCTCTGAAGGTACTTTTGATCACCGGTGGTTGCTGCCATGCATATGCCACACAAAAGAACATTCTCAAAAAGGGCTTGGAAGCCCGGGCTCATTTGGTGGTCGATCAAGTCCACAGTGACGATACCACCACCGCCCCTCCATTTCCTTTCTACGGAAATCCGGATTATGCGAAGGGCTACGATGTCATCATACATGATGAGTGTGCCGCAGCCATGAACGATGTCGCCACCCTTAAGGACGTCCTAGCGCCTCACCGCAACGGGATCCCCGGAGTTAATTTACATTGTGCCATGCATAGCTACCGCGTTGGCAATCACAGGGAGCCAACCGAAGCGGGAACAGACGGCAGTCTCTGGTTTGACTACTTGGGCATTCAATCCAGTGGTCATGGCCCCAAAGAACCGATCGTAGTAAATTTCACCGCCAAGAAACACGCCATCACCAAGGGCATGGAAGACTGGGCAACAGGCCCAGAAGAGCTCTACAATAATGTGCAGGTATTCAAAGGCGCCAAAGGGTTGGCCCAAGGGTTCCAACATCAGCCCGAGCGCAAGCGCCGGGGAGAAACTATTCCAGCCCAAGACGCGGAAGCCGTTGTTGTTTGGACCAACGTCTATCACGACAGCCGTGTATTCAGTACCACGCTGGGCCACTATGACGAAACCGTGCAAGACGATCGTTACCTCGACCTCGTGACTCGCGGTCTTCTCTGGTCCTGTAAGAAACTGAATGACCGGTATTTGAAGTAGGCAAACTTGATTACCCCATGAACCTCGACTCCCTCAACATCCGGCAACTCACTCGCGACGAATTGGATATCGCAGTTGAGTGGGCTGCTGCTGAAGGGTAGAATCCTGGCCAACACGACGCGGATGTATTCTGGGAAACAGATTCTGATGGCTTTGTCGGTATAGAAAAGGATGGAGAGCTAATCGCGTCCGGATCAATTGTTTCGTACAACGGATACTATGGGTTCATGGGATTCTTCATTGTGAAACCCGAACTCAGAGGACAAGGGATCGGCACCAAACTCTGGTTTCATCGGAGGGATTTATTAGCATCACGACTGCAGTCCGAAGCGGCCATAGGCATGGATGGCGTATTTGACATGCAGGCCTGGTATGCCAAGGGGGGCTTCCAATTCACTCATCGTAATTTGCGAATGCAGGGTATTGCCAAACCAGGCCTCATGGCTGAGCAAGTTGTTCACTATTCGGAAATTCCCTTTGATCACCTCAATGAGTATGATTCGAAGCGATTCGGAATTGATCGCGAAAGGTTTACCAGAGCTTAGGTAAACATACCCGATTCAACGGCATTTGCTTACGTCGAAGAGGACCATATCCAAGGCTACGGCCTGATTCGGAGATGCCGAAAAGGCTGTAAGATTGGACCCCTATTTGCCGATCATGCTGAAGCAGCAGAAGCCCTTTTGCAAGCGCTATGCAGTCAAGCCGTTGGGATGCAAATCAATCTCGATGTCCCGGAAATCAACAGCTCGGCTATAATCCTTGCCAAGCGTCACGGCCTCACAGAAGTCTTCGGCTGCGCACGCATGTATTATGGAACGGCACCCAAGGTCGACTGGAACAAGATCTTTGGCATTACGACTTTCGAGTTAGGGTGAAGCACACAAAGTAGCACAGGCATCTTGCCTGTGTTTTACTCGATCAAGCTTTAGGCACCGGTTGGTTTGATTGCACCTCAAATGAGAAAATACGTACGACGGCACTCTCATCCTTATCCGAACCTCAAGTCATTCTTCCAGTTTAGGTTCTAGAAATACACACAGGCAAGATGCCTGTGCTACTCTATTTACGGTATCGCCGGCTTGATCGCATTCCCCTGCTCATCCACCGGGTAAAGTGCCGATTGAGCGATCAAGTCCATCACCAGCCCTTTCATCAGAGCCCTCAATTTCTCAGGATGCTGATCTGCAACATTGGTCGATTCAAAGGGATCATCCTTCAGGTTATAGAGCTGATAGTGAGAGACGTCTGACACCTCTGTTGGCAGGTAGTGGTAAATCACTTTCCAATCTCCATTCCGATACACAGTAAAGTAATCACTACGGTGTGGCGCATGAGGGTAATGCATCAGAAATGTCTGTTCACGAGATGCGTCCGCACTTCCAGACATCAACTTGGCGAGACCTTTGCCATCTACTGCGTGTCCATCAGGAGTATCCACTCCAGTTAAACTGAGAATGGTGGGAAATAGGTCGGTGACATTGGCAACTTGTGGCTGAATGGCCCCCGCCGGAATCGACCACTCCTTCTGCAGCGGATTATCCGGATTAGGCTTGGCCCAGGCTGCAATGAAAGGCACACGCATGCCCCCTTCGTAATGAGCACCTTTTTTTCCTCTAAGCGGAGCGGCACAGGCCACCTCATGCTGATGCCCAAGAGGAGCATCGGATCCATTATCACCCAAGAAGAGAATCAAGGTATCTTCAGCCACTCCGAGCGTTTCCAAGTGGTCGATCATATCCCCCAATGACTTATCCATACCTTCAATCATAGTAGCAAAGACCTGAGCCCGCTCATCTCTTCCAGAATCCACATAATTTGCAGCAAAGCGCGGATCCGACTGAAAGGGGGAATGCACGGCATAGTGGGCAAAATATAAATAGAAGGGTTGATCGGCTCCCACCGCCTCATCGAGTGCTTTTTTAGCTTCGATAGTTAGGGCTTCACTCAAGTGAGTATCGCTTCCGTGATAAGCTTCAAGATGTGGCACGGCATGTGTCTCCCGTTTCGTTCCCCAGCCGAAGTTGTCTTCGGCATAGTAACTGCCTGGCGCTCCCATACAGGCACCGCCGATGTTGACATCAAACCCTACATTTAATGGCTCGGCACCCTCAGCTTCTCGGTGACCAAAATGCGCCTTGCCCACGTGAATGCTCCGGTAACCTGCCTCGCTCAATACACCAGGTAAGGTGACATCCCCAATTTTGAGTCCATCCCAGTTCCAATCGGGTGGTCCCTGAGGACCGGCATTGTTTGAATCAGGCCGAATCCAATTGGTAGCCCGATGCCGCGCGGCGTTCTGCCCGGTCATGATGCTATTGCGGGTCGGCGAACATACACTCATGGCGTAAAATTGATTAAACCGAATCCCCTGTGCCGCCAAACGCTCCATACTCGGCGTCCGGTAGTATTCGTTCAATGGGTACTTTTTCGCCTGCCCATTTTCATCGGTAAGAAACGGCAGTGAAGTATCCATCACACCCATGTCATCGACCAGAAAGACAAGCACATTAGGGCGGGAGGCGGTTTGGGAGTCGTTATTCTGACATCCGATAAAACCAAAAACGAGACAGGAAAAAAGGAGAATGAGTCTAAAGTTCATAGAATGAGTTGTTCTGAGGAAAAACCCGAGCCTTGGAGATCCCGAAAGGCAGGTCAAATGAGAATACCTAATTCGTCCACTCCGTGAATTATTAGAAAATTCCAAAATAAATATAATCTCAGGTAATGCTTGGCCCCACAAGCTGACGCCCACCTAAAAACCATTAGAGTAAGATCATGAAATCTATTAGCCTTAGCATCTGCGCGGTAATCGCATTCGCATACACACTTTGGTCGAGTGGTCACGCCAGTCTCGAAAAAGACCTGGAAGCTCTTCAAGCCCGCGTCCAAGCCATTGAAGATCGCCTCGCCGAGCCTATTACTGCCAAAGAAGCCACAACCTTAAGCGAACTGGCTCAAGACGGAAAAGCTAAGTTCAACACGATCTGCACAGCCTGCCATAAAAACAGCTTCACTGACCCCATGCTGGCAACCCCCATGGCTATGGTTAAGGATCACTACAGTCAGTTTTTCAAGGAAGACAAAGCAGGTTTTGTTTCAGCCGTTGTGGAAGGGGTTAAGAACCCAACCCAGGAAAAAACCATGATGCCCGGTGCCATCCGCAATTTTAAAATCATGCCTCCTCTACTGCTACCGGATGAGGACCTGGAAGCAATCGCCACCTACTTGTTTGAAGAGGAGATTCCCACACCCAGTAATTTCAGAGAACATATGCGCCGGGAGCGTAAAGAATTACAAAAAGGGGTTCATTAGGATCGAATCAAGGAGAGTTCTTGCCAGACACAAATCGGCCTGAGAAGCTTAGACCCTTATGTCGAACTCATCCACTCCCGCAGAGAATATCGCCGTCTGCAGTTGGTCCCTCCAGCCAAAAGACACCGCCGAACTCGTCAGCATGGTCCAATCCCTGGGCCTCAACAAGGTGCAACTTGCCCTCAACGACCATCGTGGTAGCCAAGGAGGCGCCGCCATCGGTGTCGAGCTAGCCAAGGCCGGCATCGAAATCGTATCGGGCATGTTTGGAACAGTGGGCGAAGACTACACCTCCATGGAGACGATCAAGCAAACCGGCGGAGTCATTCCCGATGAGCATTGGGAGGCCAACCAGCAAATTGCCAAGGATGTGGTCGAAGCCGCTCGCTCCCTGGGCCTGGACCTGGTAAGTTTCCACGCAGGGTTCCTGCCCGAGGATCAGAACGATCCCGACTATGAGAAACTCATTACCCGCTTACGCACACTGGCAACCCTCTTTGACGACTCAGGTATCATGCTATCCTTCGAAACCGGACAAGAAGAAGGCAGCCATTTATCCCATTTCCTTGACGATCTAGCAGCCCCGAATGTCGGAGTGAACTTTGATCCCGCCAACATGATCCTTTACGATAAAGGGGATCCCATTGAAGGGCTGCGTTCCCTGGTCCCTTACTTACAGCAAGTGCACATTAAAGATGCCAATAAGACAAAAACTCCTGGCACCTGGGGAGAAGAAGTAGTTGTCGGTACCGGAGAAGTGGATTGGCCAGCATTTTTGGAGATTCTGAACCGAGCAAACTACAAAGGCGCACTGGTCATCGAACGCGAAGCGGGCGACGATCGGGTCGCTGATATCCTAGCCGCAAAAAACCATTTAGAAACACTCTTACACTAAAACACCAGTTATGATTAAAGTTGGAATCATCGGCCTTGGAATGATGGGCCAAATGCACTTGACCGGTTGGGCAGGTATACGTGGAACACGCCTAAGTATGGTAGCAGACACCGATCCTAAGCGCGCCGCAGGCGACTTTTCCGGTTCCTGGTCAAACATGGAAGGCGGAGCCAAATCCATCGACTTCTCAAGGGTCAAAGGAACCGGCGATCCCATGGAGCTGATTCATTCTGACGAAGTGGACCTGGTCGATATCTGCGTCCCGACTCCTTTTCATATCGACTTGGCACTCGCCGCTATCAAGGCGGGCAAACATGTGCTTTGTGAAAAGCCCCTCGCCCGCACCGTTGCAGATGCACGCCGCATTGCTCGTGCTGCAGACAAAGGAGCGGGTTTTTTCCAACCTGCTATGTGTCTTCGTTTTTGGCCAGAATGGGCCTGGCTGAAGAAAGTCGTTGAGAAAGGTACCCATGGCAAAGTCATCGCAGCGGAATTCAAACGCGTCGGAGCTTTTCCTCCCGGTTGGTTCCTCAATGGTAAACTCTCTGGAGGTGCCATCTTGGATCTTCACCTGCACGACACCGACTTTATTCACTACGTCTTTGGCATGCCCAATGGAGTGAGTAGCGGAGGTTGGACAGGCCCCAGCGGATGTATCGATCACGTAAACACCCGTTATATTTATGAAGGTGGACCCGTGGTTACCGCTGAAGGAAGCTGGGCCTCCGCCGAAACCAAACCTTTCAGCATGAGCTACATCGTACAATTCGAGCACGCTACGGCCGACTATGATCCAAGCCGATCTGATGCACCGTTGATGCTCTACCGCAAAGCCAAAGGGAATCGTAAACCACCTGAACCTAAGGCCGTAAAATGCGCCGGACCAGATGGCTACAAAGGGGAGATGACTTATCTGGCAAAATGTATCCGCACGGGAGAGACACCTAGTGTCGTTACAGCAACAGAAGCCGCAGATTCCATCCGCATCGTTGAAGCAGAAGTCAAGAGCGTGGAGGCCGGACGCATCGTAAGGCTCTGATGACCGATTCAGACGACTCCTCAAAGCCGCAGCGTCTGGTATCCTTGGACGCACTCAGGGGCTTTGACATGTTCTGGATCATTGGAGGTGCCGGCGCAGTGGCTGCATTCTTTGGAATGCTGGGATTTCCGGAAAGCTGGATTGAGGCATTGGCAGAGCAAATGACTCACGTTGCATGGGAAGGCTTCCGCTTTTTCGACCTCATATTCCCCCTCTTTGTATTTATTTCAGGCGTCACAGTCCCCTACTCGGTATTATCTCAAAAAGCCAAAGGCGTAACGGTAAAGAAAATACAATGGGGAATCATCAAACGCTCGCTCATCATTGTTCTCATTGGCCTGAGCTATAGTTTCTTCAAATTCGAAGCAGGAGCGCTCCGCCTCTACACCGTGCTGTGGATGATCGGAATGAGCTACATGATCGGAGCCAGCCTCAACCTCCACATTGAAAACTGGAAACATAAGCTGATCCTATTCTTCGGCGTTCTGATTCTCTATCACTTGGCCATTTACTACCTCCCTTACCCGGGCAAAGCCGACGCCATTACTCCTGACAACAATCTGGCTGCCTGGTTGGATCGCAATCTCATCACCACTAATCTCTATCGCGAGCTCTACGACCCCGAAGGCACCATCCGTATCTTGACCGGAGGCATGCTCGGTATGCTGGGCGGGATGGTCGGACAACGTATCAAGAGTTACAAAACGCCTGACCTGCGTTGCGGCATAGAGCTATTGATCGCCGGATTCGCTTGCCTCATCCTCGGATGGATCTGGAGCTTTTCTTTTCCCATCATTAAGGACCTCTGGTCCCCTTCCTTCATTCTCTGGGCCGGCGGCTGGTCCTTTATATTACTTTCCTTATTCTACACCGTCATGGACGTCTGGGGACTTCGCTGGCTCGGTTGGGTCTTTGTCCCCATTGGCATGAACTCCATCGCCATCTATGCTGCTCAGTGGTGGATTCCACTCGATGCCAGTAGGAATTTCTTCTTCAAAGGCTTCGCCAACCTCTTCAGCAACGAAGCGACACAACAGTTTATTCTATTTGGCGGCCTGGTGCTCATCCAGTGGCTGATCCTCTATTGGCTGTATCGGAAAAAGGTCTTCTTCCGGGTGTAGGAGAATCAATATTCCTTAAGAAAGGTAGGGCGACCTCGCCGAGGGCGCCGTTACCAAAGGATTTCAAATTTACTTCAAGGATGGTTAAAGATGGCCGAGCTGGTGCTCAGCGTTCCGGGAAAAGTAGCCCAGGCATCTTGCCTGTGTTTTGAAACAATGCCTGCGAACAAGCGGAATAAGCACATCACACCAACTAATCTCGCCCCCTATGATATCCACTTTCACGAACCCTACAAAGCCAAGATGCCTGCGCTACGCTACCCCTTAAACTCCACCAATACTTCACGAAAGGTCTCGGTGCCCACATTCTTCGCACTATGCGTAGCGGGCACGACCGGATAACCCGGGGTATCACCATGAATCTCGTCCCCTATGATGTGAAAACTATGGGCTCCTCCTGGTTCCAGTTGTACCGTATCGAGCAGTTCGTTCTGCGCCCCATAGACCTCTAAAGTCGATCCTGATATCACTTTAAACAGATAATCCAACTTGTGAGTATGCTTAGCGCCATGCTCACCGGGAGCCAGATCGAGATGCCACACAATCAAACGATCATCCTCATAAACTTTCTTAGTTCCTACTCCTGACATATCCTTTTTGGCTAAACGTTTACTTTTTCTGCCCCTTTCAAAACGGCTTTCGTATCGACAATTCCGACACCGGGTCCTTGAGGCACAATCAGATCACCATTCTCAATCCGAAGCGGTGGATCAAACCAGTCACTGTAGCGTTGGATGTTTCGTTTATATTCCTGGTAGCGGCCGATGAATTTCGTTCGCGATGCGAAATGCAACATGTAGATAAATCCAAATCCGCCAGAGATGTGCACGGTAGTCGGCATGTTGCGTAACTCGGCCATACGCGATACACGGATGGAACGGATCATGCCCCCGTAGTAATGAAGATCAGGCTGAACGATATCTACCGCTCGATTCTGAATGGCCCATTGGAAACGCCAGTGACTGTATTCCTGCTCTCCACCAGAAACGGGGATGGCTAACCTGTCTGTCACCAGTTTGGTGTCTTCCAGACGATCAAACTGGCAGGGCTCTTCAAAATAAACCGCTCCAATATCTTCCAGCATCCTCCCAACTTCAATGGCCTGGGGCGGATCATAGGAACTATTGGAGTCAGCATGCAAAGCAATGTCGTCACCGAGGACTTTTCGCGTCAGGGGGATCAATTCTTTAGTCCGATTAGGCATGGCATCTTCGTTGCGACTCATCCGACCACCCACCCGGTATTTTACCGCCTTGGCCTTGGTTTCATCGATCAGGCCCTGCAGGTATTCGACCTCCTCTTCCGGTGTGGAATCACGTTGTCCACTGGCTACATAAAAGGGGATCCGCTTTCGAATCACTCCACCCAGCAAATCGCCCATGGACTTATTCGCCACCCGACCCAGTAAATCGAGCACCGCAAACTCCAACCAGGCCACCGGACTCCAGAAAGCCAGCCCCTGCAATTTGTAGTTACTGCGCCAGCGATAGAGTTCCCAGAGCAGGTGCTCCAAATCACGCGCATCCTTACCGATGAAAAACGGAGCCACTCGATCGAGGAAAATAGGTGCCAAAATGCTGGCCCGGTTATTGTCCACGGAAATGCCTTCCGCCCCGTCCTTGGACCGGACACGCACATAATACTGGCGATCCTTTTTCAGCAGATCGATCGATTGAATGATCACCGGTTCGTTCAAACCCTCCAGATAAAGGATCGGCTTCTGGGCTACCTCAATAAGATCTTTGGCAGCTCCGGGAAAATCCACGGCTTGAAGTAAAGAGGGACTACTGAGGGCCAGCGCACTGAGCCCCGCAGATCCTTTGAAAAAATCACGACGGGAAAAGGACATGGGCTCAACTTAGCGGCCACATAGATAAGAGCAAAATTAAAAGATAAAGTAGCACAGGCTTCCCAACCTGTGTAGTGGAACAGCATCTCACAACAGCCTCCAGAGGCACCTCACTCACGTTATCCTTAAATGCTAAGTATAATTTACCTGCCCTGAAACAAACACAGGCTGGGAAGCCTGTGCTACTCTATCACCCCTGCCACAACGATCTTCCACATTTAACTTCCAAACCTAGCTCATGCCGACTATACACTTCTGTATGACTACCCAGACCCCATTAAGAATCTTCTTTTCAGGTTTCCTCGCTTTCCTTTTCACCCTGTCCAGCCTTAGCGCCGCGCTCCTACCCATGAGTGAGGCCGCGCCCGAAGAGCTGCTCTGTATCGGCAATCACTGGACGCCTGCAGAGGCGAATTTGAAATTGAAGGAATTCGCCTCCACCTACAAAAACAAAAAGACCTGGGAAAAGCGGAAGGCACAAATTAAGCAAGGGATCCTTGGCGGCCTGCATTGGGATCACATGCCCAAGATCGAAGGGAACTTTAACCCCATCATTCACAGCCGTCGTGAGATGGACGGCTATGTGGTCGAGAATATCGCCATCGAAAGTTTTCCCGGCTTCTGGATAACCGGCAATCTCTACTCGCCGCTCAAACCGAAGGCTAAGAACCCGGCCATTCTCAACCCTCATGGTCACCTGGCCAACAAACGCCTCACCGACTATATGCAGATTCGTTGTGCGGCTTTCGCCCGTATGGGTGCGATTGCCTTTGCCTACGACATGGTCGGTTATGCCGAGTCGACTCAGACGACACACAAAATGCCCATCGCGGCGCTACTCCAAATATTCAACAGCAGCCGCATCCTAGATTACTTATTATCGCGTCCCGACGTAGATCCCAAACGTATCGGCATGACCGGTGGCTCTGGCGGTGGAACCCAAACCTTTGTCCTCACCGCCATTGATGACCGCATCACCGTATCCGCACCCATAGTACAGATATCCGCTCATTTTTTTGGCGGCTGCGTCTGCGAAAGCGGCATGGCCATTCACAAGAGTAACCAGCACCAGACCAACAACGTAGAGTTCGGCGCGATGGCGGCACCACGTCCGTTGCTCATGGTCTCTAACGGTGCTGACTGGACCCGCAACACACCCAACATTGAATTTCCCTACGTTCAAAAGGTCTACGCCCTCTACGACGCCGAGCACAATGCCGAGAATGTGCACCTCCCCCTCGAGAGTCACGACTACGGCATCTCCAAACGCGCCGCCGCCTACGGTTTCTTTGCCCACCACTTCGGCCTCAGCCGCAAAGCTATCCCCTACAACGAAGGCTGGGACGAAAGCTTCGTAACGATCCTGCCACCGGAAGACTTAAAAGTGTTTAACGACGAACATCCTCGACCGAAAGGTGCACTCCAGGGCGATGAAGAAGTGATGGCGTATCTGGGGTTTAAAAAAGGTTGAGCTGCGCCAGCATAGAGCGAAGAGCCTGAAGCCGAGAGGATTCTATACGGCTGTACTAAAATCTAGCAGCGACGTATTTTTTAAACCGCTAATACACGCTTATCATCACTAATGGGCTAGCAGCGGCGTAATCTTAACCGCAGAGGGCGCGGAGAACGCAGAGTTGTTTTTCTTGTTTTCCTCAGCGCTCTCAGCGTCCTCGAACGTAGCAGGCGGTTTTAGTGCGCATAGCATTAATCTCTGCTTCCTCCGTTACCTCCTGTTTAAATCTTTTATTCAAGTATTTCCAGAGCGACTAAGATGTCTTCGGTGAGTGCCTTGAGATCCTTCAGGAAGTTTCAGCGGAGCTGTTTCATGAGGTAAAAGTTTTCGTAGACGGCGTAGACATCTTTCTGACGAAAAAATTCCCGGTAGACATCGGCGGTGTAGGTCAACTCCTTGCGAGGAGTTCCACCGGCGGGTTGAAAGCCTGCCAGGCTGCCCACTTGCTTGCGAATGTCCAGCACGCCACCCTGGAAAAATTCGCTACTCGCCATTTCATTGTAATGATCAAAACGTCCGCTGCGTTCTTGGTAATCGAGCAACAACTCGTTCAAGTCCGGATCGTCGATCAAAGTCATCGTACCTGAAGAAATGGCCGTGTTATACGCTCCGAGTAGTGGTCTAAATACGAACGGAGCAAACGAACGAGTGCTCTGTTCTTTCATCTCCTCTGCGGTAAGATGCTTATCCTCATCAAAGATGTTCGCCAGGAACGCATCAATGTGCGCCATGTTACCTTCCACCATCTCCAAGGTCTCATCGAGATTCTCAAGGTTGGTCTGAAAATCGGATTGTAAATCTTCGATCAGCTCCGAGCGCTGCTGATCCAACCGCCTAGCCTCTTTCCAATCACCAATCTGCACCGCGATTAGGATACCGATGACGATGAGGAGGATCTCGCCGACAGCATACGCAACATAGGTTCTCAACTTTCCTGGTTGAAAGAAGGAACGGCAGAGTTTTCTATAGATAAACAACATTGGGAAAGAGCATGGAGTTTTTAAAAGATCAGGACATAAATCAACCATCGAGCTTACAATTTAACTGGGGATATTCCTTCAAAACTTGCCTTCCCTTCCTCAACTGTATGAACTCCTGATTAGCTCCTCCCTAATAGGATTTATGAGAATAACCCAATAACTAGAAACCAGTAACAATTCTTAACAACACCTATGAACAGACGCACATTCATTACCACCGCAGCCGTTGCAGGCGCCAGCACCAGCACTTTGCTCCAGGGAGCTGGTCATAAAAGCCAACAAGCGGGTTACCTCGAACTCATCCGTTTTGTGGTTCGTAACCGACCAGCGGTTCGCACATTGGAAAAATACTTAGGAGATACGGTCATCCCTGGCCTCAATAAACTGGGATGTAATCCGATTGGCGTCTTTAAGCCGAAGCACGGCTCACACGGTGCAGACGTATACATGTTGGTCCCTCACAAGGATATGGATTCTTTCTCGACCGCCTGGAAGAAACTGTCGGCTACCGATGCCTTCAAAGCTGCGTCTGATACTACGATAGAAGGTCAGCTTTACGAACGAATGGAAACCACCCTCATGAGCTGTTTCTCACATATGCCAGAATTGGAAATCCCGAAGGCTGTGAAAGGCGTGGATGGACGCATTTTTGAAATGCGCATTTACGAAGCACACAATCGCATGAAGAGTGACCTCAAGGTGGAGATGTTTAACGAAGGAGGCGAAATAGAGATCTTCCGCGATGTTGGACTTCACCCTGTATTCTTCGGACACACAATGGCTGGCCCATTGATGCCGAACCTTATTTATATGCTCGCCTTCAAGGACATCGCAGAGCGGGAAGCCAACTGGAAAAAATTCAGCTCCGACCCTGCTTGGGTAAAACTGAGACAGAACAAACGTTATGCTGGTACCGTTTCTAACATCACGGACATCATCATGACTGCATCGTCGGTCTCGCAAATTTAACCTCAGTCAAATTCGGCGGCAAGCCACCTCCTACAGTTCATAATTGGAATCGTAAGTGTAGGAGGTGGCTTGCCGCCGAATTGAACACCCCAGATTTTCGATCCATCTGAGAAATGAGAATTGGTCACTGGAAACCACACTTAAGCTACCACCTGGTCCTGCTGGTCTCTATCCTAGCATTTGGCATCATTCCAAAGACGAACGCAGAGGAAAACAAAATGCCCAACCTCTTGTTTATCCTGACAGACCAGCATCGGCGCGATGGTGTGGGAGTCTATGGTGAAGCAGAGGTGATGACACCCAATTTCGACCGTATTGCTACGGAAGGGATTCGCTTCAATCGAGCTTACACGGCGCAACCGGTTTGTGCCCCCAATCGTGGGGCGATCATGTCGGGGCTCTATCCGCACAATCATGGTGTGATCGAAAACACCTGGGACCTGGATACCGATGTCCGCATACTACCTGACTTGTACCGGGAGAACGGGTACCGTACGGGTTATTTCGGAAAATGGCACCTGGGAGACCCAGCCCGCGATGCCTGGGACGAGATGCCCACCTACCCCGGGGATGGGCGCGGCTCAAAACACTACTACGAAGTCGAAGGGGAAATGGTTTACCAGACGGAAGTGATCACTCCCGATGTGATTGACTTCATGACCAAGGATCCCGATCAGCCGTTTGTTGCCTTTGCTTCCTACTATCCGCCCCACCCGGCCTACTCCGTTCCTCAATCCTATGAGGACATGTATGCCGATATTTATCCGGACGATGAAAGACGTCGAATCTACTATGCCATGTGCACCGCGGTCGACGATGCGGCGGGTGATCTACTTCAGGCCTTAGACGACAACGGACTGACAGAAAACACTCTGGTAGTTTTCACCACGGAGCATGGGCACAATTTCGAGCACCGTTGGAACGACCACGATAAGCGTCTCTGTTACGACATCTCTGCACGGGTACCTTTGCTAATGCGTTTTCCGGGAGTCATTAAAGAAGGTCAGGTCAGTGAAGCACTCATCAGTGCGGTGGACCTTTATCAGACCATGACAAACCTGATGGGGCTAGTTGCACGGCCGAGTCTGGACGGAGTAAACCTGGGCAATCAGATCTCTGGACGGACAGACAAGGGTCGCGCCTCTCTGGTTATGGTCAACATCCCCTTCATTGATAAGAGCGGAAGCACCAACATGCCCGACCTGGAAAAGGGTGAGGAACGCTGTATTGTTAAAGGCGATTGGAAATTGATTCTATCTACCGTGCGAGAACCAGAGCTCTATCACCTTCCTACTGACCCTGACGAAACGGATAATCGATGGGCAGACTCAAAAGACACGACCACCATTGCCGAGCTAAGCCTCGCACTCCACTACTGGGGCAAACGTACGAAGGATCCTTTGATGGAAAAGTTGTTGGGGGAATTGTAGGCTTGAACAGGAGTAACCGGAGATAACGGAGTTCTAGAGTAGCACAGGCATCCTGCCTGTGTAGGCTTTAAGAATGGGGATTCAGTCGTAAAGACGTTGTTTTCTCTAAAAATCGGTCTTTCACGATCGATTGAAAGTCGTTGTTTCAAAACACAGGCTAGGAAGCCTGTGCTACTCTTTAATCAAAGACAACACGCGTGTAGGGACTTGAAATGTAGGTCGGATAATCACGCCCATTATACCGGATCGTCTTTCGATGATTGGTGAACACATCTATGTGCAAGGCGTCTGCAGATACAGGAACTTTCACCTGCCAGGTTGATCCAGTATTGGATTCTTTCATCTTACGCCAATTTTCATCCGGAATGAGTTCAGCGAGGTAGGCGCCACTCCCATCAGACCCTCGATTATTCATCCACCAGATTTCTCCAGATTCAGCAACCGAGCCTTCAGGAAAGGTAACAGTGACAGACAACTCTCCATCTTCTAAACGTGTTTGAATCCGGGGTGATTCCAGGAGCTCATCCACATCGTCAAAGAAATGACTGAGCAAGAAAGCCGCCTGATTGCTTTCATCTCTGGCGTTTTTGGGGTGACGCTTTTTCTTACCGTGGCCTGTGTTCGCAGCAAAATATACAGGGATATCGGGATGGTGGATACCACCCCAAGCGACATCGAAGCATACATAATCATGCGTTCCGGGATGATAATAAAGGTCCACTCCCCTAGCCCTTAGCTCATCGAGATTCCGGGAAATAAAAACGTGATCAGCCATTCGCTCGGCCAACTCTTCCAACTGCTCCCAGCTATGTCCGGCATTCATTGCATCGGGATTGTAATCCGGACCAAAGTATCCCCCACGAAAAAAATGCCGGGTTATCTTCGTTACGAGGTCTTCGTCTAGCCCTTTGCGATGCGCATACTCCTGATCCTCAATATTCAATGCTTCCCAGGCTTCCTTATCCCCCATCCTCAGCGGAGAGTCCCACAGCGGTGAAACATTCGCATGCTGAGCCGTTATTCGACGGTCATGAATTATGGACACAGAAGGCGAGGCACCATTTTTGGACCCACCCGACACAGCGATTTTACCGACTTCAAAATAATTTGTTTCCGCATAAGCAGCCGTGATCGCCCGACAGAGTCCCGCGGGCCAGCCCCAAAACTGAATCGAGTAGCGTGTATTCAGGGTTTCGATAAACCGTTTTTTCATTTCATCGCCCAAAGGCCCCTGTCCCCAGGTATTGGGATTCTGGACAATGGTTTGAACAAGACCCACGCCACCACGAATCAACTCAATCGCTACCCCACGAATCTCTGTATCTTGCTGAATCCTTTTCAGGTTATTACCACCGGTTAAATGAAAGCCTGTAGCCTTACGATCGGCTGGCACTATCAAACGCACCGGCACGCGGTACTGCTGCCCGGGCCATAGTTCTCCGACATTAATGCTCATGTACTTTTGCCGAGTCGGCACAGCACCTCCCACTCGGTGCCAATCGTCTATCACCTTCACATCGAGGGTACTTTCATCAAGCATCTCCTCCATATAGATGGAACAGATCTCGGAGTGCCCGAGGCATAAGAGGGGGATAGAAAGAAATAAGGCAAAAGAGCTAAGATATTTCATAACGACTATTCACTCCAGTCTTCCAGCTTACTCCTGAAACGGCGACTCAAATTCTTGGGCCGGTAGTCAGGACGGTCTCGCCAACGACGATTTACGCTTATGTCTAATTGATCAAAGCTTCCGGTTATGGATCGGAGTTTAGCTCCAGTCAGTTTATACATGCCTTTGATCTGATTATCAAAATCGATGGCATGGTCACAGGCGACACCGTCTTCTATTCGAGAAAGATCGGTTAGCAGCTTCACTCCGTGGGCCTCCATGCGTTCAAACATCCAAAGCAAGCAGCGATTCGAAAGCGGTGCCTTAGGAAACTTCCCTCCCCCTATACAACTATGATCCCCGGGAAACCACATTTCTTCAACCACTTGTCCTGATCCTTTACAGGCTTGCATCGGTGTGACTTCAAAAACCGAGCGAAGTTCATCAATAGCCTTGGCATGAAAGGCGAACTTCACCATGGGGTTTACGCAGGTGTCATGAAAAGCAAAGCGCTGGTTGAACTCATCGTCCATTTCCGTACCGGGAATCTGAAAGGGGATGCCCAGCGCGCCCACCGTATCCCAACAGCCTAACACTTCCACCGGTGCGCGTTCACCATGCTTTTTACGAAAGGTCTTCGCTTTGGAAGAACTCGGCGTGGTATCCGGATCCCGATAGAGTTCGAAAGCTTCGGGAATGTTGCGCATGTAAGGACGATCCACTAGACCGCTGCAATAAATCAATCCGGCAATACTCCGCGCAGTATAAGCTCCGCGACTAAAGCCAAAGAGGTAAATTTCGTCCCCCGGATGATAGTTGAGCGCAAGAAACTTGTAGGCCTCCAAAATATGCTGATCTAAACCTAAGCCCAGGATTCCCCGGATACGGCTCTTGGTGTTGGAGCCCAGCCCTTCACCATAAAAGACCGATTGCCGAATTCCATCCTCGTCCTTTTCAGTGATCGCTTGCGCCATCTTGATGACATTCGAAGGGTAAACGGAATTCAGATCCCGCCAACTACCATCGCAACAAACAATCAGTCGCTGCATGGGAGGAAATGATAATTTATAATTGGAGATAACACAGGCGAGATGAAGAATGGTCCGTTAAAAAGGGTAAAGCAAAGTGGGTATTTGGCTTTTATTCAACCCTGAGGATCGTGAATTATAAAATAAAAAGACGCAACCCAGTCACCATTTTATGTATTCAGCCTCCCAACACGTAGTCATCTACGCTCCCCCGTTAGAAGTATTCAAAGTCGTAGTTGGATTTTACACCCTCTCCGATTGGCATCCACTTTGTGAAGATCCACCAGAAGGATCCATCGCGAATGAGGACGGCGTCCTGCGAAGGAAGAATCGCATCGTTGGCTCGGAGATTGATAACATCGAAGACTTGGTTCACAGCTCACTCGATCCAGAAGACCTGCACTATGTTTACGAGTATCGCGGAGGGATGTTCGACTCGATTGGTTACCGAGCTACTATTCGCTGCACGCCCACAAACGGTGGTAAGAGTACGGTCGTTCTTTACCACTCGGTTTGGGAAAGTGAAGAAGAAGGTGGCGGGGAAGATGCGGTGAACAACTTTTACCAAGTTGGACTCGACGCGGCAAAGGAACTGATTGAAGGTAGGAGGAGCGACTGATCCGAAATGCGAAACAATTTTCTTTAAACTCCCATTCGGTGGCAAGCCACCTCCTACATTTTGTATCGAATAGTCAGGTGTAGGAGGTGGCTTGCTGCCGAACAGAACCTCAGGAAAATGAGCCAGCATCCATGACCCAAACAAGTCCATCTTCAAAAAACAACTTCGACGCCATCATTGTCGGCGCTGGTTTCGCGGGACTCTATATGCTTCATCGACTTCGAAACATGGGGTTGAATTGCTTGGTAATCGAGGCTGCAGATGAGGTAGGAGGCACCTGGTATTGGAATTGTTATCCTGGTGCCCGCTGCGACATCCAGAGTATGGAGTATTCCTACCAGTTTGATAAAGATCTTCAACAAGACTGGGAGTGGACTGAGCGTTACGCTACTCAACCGGAAATCCTTTCCTACATCAGCCACGTGGCTGATCGCTTCGACCTGAGAAAGGACATTCAGTTCGGCACGCGGGTTTCTGCTGCTCACTACGACGAATCCTCCAACCACTGGCAGATTCAAACCGACCCAGGTGATTCCCACACGGCCCAATATTTTGTCATGGCTACCGGCTGCTTATCGGTAACGAACCAGCCGAAGTTTGACGGGCTCGATTCCTTTCAAGGAGAGTCTTACCTGACAGCTGAATGGCCCAAAGAAGGCGTCGATTTTACAGACCAAAAAGTAGGGGTTATCGGAACGGGATCCTCGGGCATCCAAAGCATTCCAGAAATTGCCAAGCAAGCAGAGCAGGTTTACGTATTTCAACGGCGCCCCACCTATACGGTCCCAGCGCATAACCAGCCATTGGACCCCGAACAGGTCGCTGCGATCAAAGCGGACTACGATACGTTCCGAAAAGAAAACAGTCAGAAAACGTTTGGAACGAGAGTTCCTTCTCCTGAAACGTCGGCCCTTGCAATCAGTGATGAAGAACGGGAAGCAGCCTACGAAGCAGCTTGGGCGCGCGGAGGTTTAGGTTTTGGAGCAGTATTCGCAGACCTCATGCGAAATGAGGATGCTAACGAATCAGCCGCTCAGTTTATGCGGAAAAAGATTCAGGCAATGGTCGACGATCCGGAAACCGCGAAACTTCTTACGCCAGACTACACCGCTTTCTGCAGACGGCTCTGTGTCGATACCGATTATTTCAAAACGTATAATCGTGAAAATGTGGAGCTGGTGGATATCAGCCAACCACCCATTGAGAAGATCACACCCTCAGGGTTAACTACAAACGGGCAGGCATACGAAGTCGATGCATTGGTGTTCGCTCTAGGCTTTGATGCGATCACAGGGGCGCTCGCGCGCGTGGATATTCGAGGACGAGAGGGTCTTTCCTTAAATGACAAGTGGGCAGAGGGAGCGAAAGCCTACCTCGGACTCATGACCGAAGGTTTTCCAAACCTATTTATGATTACAGGTCCAGGAAGTCCATCGGTACTCTCCAATATGATTCCCGCTATTGAGCAACATGTAGAGTGGATTGCTGAAGCGATTGATCACCTGAGGTCTCATCAACACACAACGATTGAGGCAACGACCCAAGCAGAGAACTCCTGGGCGAAATTAGTCACACTCCTGGCACACAAAACCTTATTTAGAACCTGCGGATCTTATTACAATGGCGAGAACATTCCCGGAAAACCCAAGGTGTTCTTACCCTTCCTTGGATATCCTGATTACGTCAAGAAATGCGAAGACGTAGTTAAAAATGGGTACAAGGGGTTTGAGTTGAGCTAACCACTTCTTCTTACTTTCTCGTCGGCGTTGCGCAAACGCAGCTACCTGTTCTTCTGAATTCTGCGCGCTCGGCGATCGCGCCCTACCCTCACTGAAAAGTAGGAAGCTCAGAAGGTAGGGTCCGATCGCCGAGCGGACCGTGGTCAGAGTAAGAGGACGAGGAGAAGAAAGATTCCAGCTCCGCTGGCCCTACCCCGGATAATCCTCAACGAAGATCGCCTTAACTTGCTGGTAATCGCGAAGAGTATCTTCGCAGTTCACACCACCACCAGGTCCTCCGGAGATACCTTGTCCGCCGTAAGGAATACCGTAGGCACCACTATTGTGGCAATTGACCTGACCCGATCCGTCCCGGAATTGTTTGGCAATGCGTTGTCCAAGCTCGAGATCCTTCGTCCAGACACTGGATCCCAAACCATAATGGGTATTGTTCGCATACTGAACCGCTTCCTCGACCGAATCAACCGGTTGAACATTCACAAAGGTATGGAAGATCTCGATGGGGTTGCAATCAGATCCGCTAGGAGAGCTTAACAGGGACGGTTTCAAATAGAAGCCATCGTGCCCTTCCACGGATGCGTGACCTCCAGGCAGAATCGCCTCGGCTCCCTTGTGAATAGCCGATTGGATTCCCTTAAGGATCCGCTGTGGCTGGCGGGAATTCACTACGGGGCCTAACTGAGTCCCTTTCTCCGCCTGATTACCAATCTTTAGTTCGTTGAAGAAAGCTTCGGAGGCGCCGAGGAAGTCATCAAAAATGGATTTTTCTGCAAATACACGGTGAATGGTGCAGCAGGTCTGACCGTAGTGCTGATTGACTCGTTTGCCAATCATACGCGCAACCAATTCAGGATCTGCATCGGCACATACAATGGCGGAACCGTTGCCTCCCATTTCGCGCTTCACACGCGTGCCATGCTTGTCGGCTGCTTGCAGAATACTCTGACCTACTCCGGGTGATCCAGTGAAGGCAATATAGCGAACACCAGGATGCTCGGAGATAAACTTACCGGACAATTCTCCGCGGCCAGGGAGCACATTGATCACCCCAGGAGGGAATCCTGCTTCTTCTGCCAACTTACCAAAGTAGAGAGCACTCAAAGGTGTTTCTTCACTTGGCTTTATTAATATACAGTTTCCCGCCATGAGCGCTGGAAACATAAACCAGGCCGTTAATACCACCGGGTAATTCCAAGGGATGATTCCAGCAACTACTCCCCAAGGTTCAACATGCGTATAAGCAGTCACACCCGGATCCGGATGAATCATTGGACTGTCACCAAACTGGGCAGTACTCGAAATCTTGGCAAAATACTCGGCACAACCGCGAACCGCTCCCATATCACCTTCCGCTAATTCAGATACCTTTCCTCCATTAAGAATTTCACAGGCCAGGAACACATCGAGATCGCGCTCAAAAAGCTCCACCATCTTCATGATCAACGCCGCGCGCTCTTCAACGGAGGTATTTTTCCATCCCCCATGATAAGCTTTATAACCAGCCTCAACAGCCGCATTCACATCGTCGTAGCCCATCTCAGAAACACGGGCCAGCACTTCCTTAGTTCCGGGGTTGATCGCATCGATCACCGCGTTCATGTCACCTGCGACTTGCTTCCCTCCAATGATGCCGCCTAAAGGCCGTCCACCATTATGGCAGAAGCTGGTAAATTTTTCGGGTGCCGAGAAATCATCGGCGGTGAATGCTTGAACGGTATCGGGTGCTATTGCAGTCGTTGACATAAAAGGTCCTCCTGAGAGTGGGGTTTAAGTGAAATTCGGTTTTGCCTTATTAGACAGGAGTCAACCTATGCCCATCAATCAAAAAGAAGGTTAACGGTTGAGGATGGTGGAAAAAATAAATGGTGCGATGGTGGAAACACCATCGAAAGGTCAGAGGAAGTCCACGGTCTTACGACCGTGGCTACAATTTAGAGGAAGAGGAGGAAGAACGTTATGACTAATGCGACACCCGCGGGACGCCAGCCCCGCGTTTCCCAACAAGAAAGTCCAAGTCCGCTCCTTTATCGGCCTGGAGCACGTGATCTACATACAGCCTCTGGTAACCACCATGCATGGCAGGTTCAGGCGGTGACCAATTGGCCCTCCGCTCAGCCAACACTTCCTCGGTCACATCCAGGTCAAGTGTTCGAGATTCTACGTCCAAAGAAATCATATCCCCGTCCTGGACCAAAGCCAACGCTCCTCCAACAGCCGCCTCCGGTGAGGTGTGCAACACAACCGTTCCGTAAGCCGTGCCACTCATGCGAGCATCCGATATCCGAACCATATCGGTGATCCCCTGCTTCAGGAGTTTGGGTGGCAGCCCCATATTGCCAACTTCGGGCATCCCAGGATAACCACGCGGACCACAGTTTTTCAAAACCAGAACAGAGTTCTCATCAACGTCCAAATCCGGATCATTGATGCGTTCGGCATAGTGTTCAATCGTTTCAAATACGACTGCGGGTCCACGATGCTTCAAAAGGTCTGGAGTGGCTGCCGATGGTTTTATCACAGCACCGTCAGCAGCAAGCGAGCCCTTCAACACAGCAATACTCCCCTTCTCTTCTAAGGGTTTATCGAACGACCGAATGACGTCCTCATTCCAATTTGGCGCTTCCTCGTTGTTTTTCCAAATGGTATCGCCATTCACGGTAAGCGCTTCCTTGTGTAAATGACCCGCTTCTCCCAGAGCTCTTAAGACCGCAGGCAAACCTCCAGCATAATAAAAGTCCTCCATCAAATACTCTCCTGACGGTTTTAAATTTACCAGGGTCGGAATATCTCGTCCCAGTTTATCCCAGTCATCCAGATCGAGAGGCACTTCAACCCGACCTGCCAGAGCAATCAGATGAATCACCGCATTGGTCGATCCGCCGATCGCAGTGTTGGTAAAAATGGCATTTTCAAAGGCTTCCCTCGTGAGGACCTGCGACATGCGCAAATCTTCATGCACCATTTGAACGATGCGTCGACCCACTTCCTGAGCCATACGGTTGCGTCGGGAATCAACCGCTGGAATGGCGGCATTGCCTGGCAGTCCCATTCCTAAGGCTTCGGTTAAAGACGCCATCGTCGACGCAGTCCCCATGGTCATGCAATGACCCACCGAACGATTCATACCCGCCTCAGCAGCTACAAAATCGCTGCAAGTCATTTTCCCACTACGCAGGTCTTCACTGAAACGCCAAAGATCTGTTCCCGAGCCGATAGTCTCACCACGAAACCTGCCATTGAGCATCGGTCCACCTGACAAACCAATGGTAGGCAGATCACAACTGGCAGCCCCCATCAACAATGCCGGGGTCGTTTTATCACAACCCATCATAAGCACAACTCCGTCAATCGGATGCGCTCGAATGGCTTCTTCCACATCCATGGCCGCCAAATTCCGAAACAGCATGGAGGTGGGCCGCATGAGTGGCTCCCCCAAAGAGCTCACTGGAAATTCAACTGGGTATCCACCCGCCTCATACACACCTCGCTTGACTCGCTCAGCCAAATCACGGAAGTGCAAATTACAAGGAGTCAATTCGGAGTAGGTATTGCAGATACCTATGACCGGACGGCCATCAAACATATCCTCCGGCTGCCCTTGCATTTTCATCCAACTGCGGTGAATAAATCCTTCCAGATTGGTCGGCCCGAACCAGCCTTTTGATCGAAGTTCTTTTTTATCGGACATGAGGAGAATGATGGGGTTGATTCATAAAGTACCTGAATGAGTTTGGAGCATATAGAGGAAACGCTCTTTTAAAATCATTAAAAGCAGTTAACCACTACCAAGCGAAGCGCCATAACCACAAGAACCCAATGGACACCAATAGACACGAATAAAAATTAAATCTTACAGCAATCAATTCTTCACCGACTCGTGACGTGGCTAAGTTTTAAAACAACATCCATGGTTTATTGACCGAGGCTACAAGGTCGTAGCGATGGTGGTGACACCATCGAGCACTCTGGTTAGGATTCGTAGTTGGTCCACAGTCTTACGACTGTGGCTACTTTAATTCTGAATATTACTTCTTGTTAACTGTAGGAACAAACATGTTCGCGACAGGAAAGGACGAAGAGGAGTAAGAGGACGAGGACGATTCCTTTTCCTGACCACTGAACGCCGACACTTGAAATTGCAGCTTGCCTGCAAAACGGATCATCGCGTTATGCGATGAGGTCGTGCCAGACTTTTCCATGGACGTCAGTCAATCGGAGATTGCGGCCTCCGTATTGGAAGGTGAGCTTCTCGTGATTGATGCCAAGTTGATGGAGCACAGTGGCCCACAATTCATAGATGTTGGAAACCTGATCGACGGCGTAATAACCAAACTCATCAGTCGCCCCCATCACTGTTCCGCCTTTCATTCCACCTCCTGCGAACCAGGCAGAGAAGCCTTGTGGGTTGTGGTCTCGGCCAATGTCTTGAGCAAACGGGTTCCTTCCAAACTCGCCGGAGAAGACGACAAGTGTGTCGTCTAGTAATCCGCGCTGTTTCAAATCCCGCACCAAAGCCGCGATGGGTTTATCCACCTGGGATGCCATCGCTCCATGGCCGATCTCAATCTTGTTGTGCTGATCCCAGGGATTCGCTTTTTGCACGCCTTTTTCAAACGGACAGCAGGACAGTTCAACAAAACGCACTCCTCGTTCAACGAGACGCCGAGCCATGAGACATTGTCGTGCATATTCAGATTTATACCACATGGAATCATTCACTCCATAGTCTTCGAGAGTAGCATCCGATTCACCAGAAATATCTGTTAATTCTGGAACGGCCTCTTGCATCAAATAAGCGGTCTCGGCATTCTTCACCGACGACAGGACGGCATCTTTGGCTGCTGTTCGTTCAGCAAATCCATAGTCGAGCGATTTTATGATATCCAATGCCTTTCGCTGTTCATGCTTGAGCAGAGCTGGCTCGATGTTGGGTACCGCCTTGGCACCCGAGACATTAAAAATCGAACCTCCGGCAGTGGCGGGAAGAAAGGCATTCCCAAAAACACTAACTCCTCCATGGGGAGCCCCGGAATTTTCTGATTGTAGAACGATATAACCAGGTAAGTTATCGTTCTCTGTCCCCAAACCATAATTCACCCAGGCGCCGGCACTAGGATAACCTAGAAATGGAAACCCAGAATGCATGAAAAAGTTTCCTTGGGCATGCTCGCTGAACTTGGCTGTCAACGAACGTACAATGGCCATATCATCGGCCAGCTCGGCGATATTTGGAAAGAGATTGGTCATCTCAATCCCTGACTCACCATACTTCCTATGCTCCCAGAAGGAACCCATGATATTGCCCACATTATCAAATTGGGTACGCTCAACTTCCATCGGCATCGGTTGACCATCTAACTCGCGCAACAATGGTTTAGGATCAAACGAATCCACGTGAGAGACCCCACCCGACATATAAAGAAAGATGACCGACTTGGCTTTTGCTCGGTGATGCAACTTAGGCAAATAACCAGAACTTGCCGAGACGGAATTAATCAAGCTGGAAAGAGTTAAAGCCCCCACTCCTTTCGAAGTAAGTTTTAAAAATTCGCGTCTGTTGTATTGATTCATTTCCTAGTAAAGATACATGAACTCCTTCGTATTCATTAGGGCAAATGCAATGTTCTCCATCGCAGTATCAAATTCATCGATACTATCAAAATAGTCCTTCAACTGCTCTTGCTCTTTCTCATTAGCAGATCGACCATAAGCATCCCAGAAGAAGGCATCTATCTTTCCAGCTACCGAAACTCCTTGGGTTGCCTGAATTAAACGATGAGCCCATTGCCTGGAAGCAGTTTGAACAAATTCGCCATTCATCATACTAAGTGCCTGGGCAGGAATATTGGTGCTATCACGCTTACTGATCGTTGTAGTCGGAATAGGCAGGTTGAAGGTGGTCAGGAAGGGATCGAGCTTGTTGCGAATCACCTTTTGATAGACAGATCTCTCATAGTCTTCATTGGCTAGGAAGTTCACCGAGTCTTTGATCACTTCTGCATCCAGGCGGCGCGGCGAGAAGAAGGAATAGTAAGCATTACCAGGGTCTTTTTCCTTCACTCCAGCGGCGGCGAGACCAGCGGAACGAAAGGTCCGACTCATTACCATTTGCTTGAGGGAGGTTTTAATCGACCAGTCGTTCTTTTCGAAATCGAGAGCCAGATAATCGAGGAGCTCGGGGTGAGTTGGCTTTTTCCCAAGCCGACCAAAGTTGTCGGTAGTTGCTACAATACCTTGGCCAAATACATAACTCCAAAGACGATTGACCAGAACACGAGTTTTCAAGGTATTAGTGGTCCCGGCGATATCCTCGGCAAGCTCAAGCCGACCTGAGTTATTAGCTGAGTAGGTTTTGTTAGCAAATACTTCGAGAAACTGCCGTGACACGGGATCATCGGCATTCTTGTATTCGCCCCGTTTCAACAAAGGCTGGTCGATCACATCTCCTTCGAGCTGCGCAGGGGCACGAGTGGGCTCGGGAATTTCATTTTCAAGTTCACGGTACTCTTCTATAAGTGAACGCAGCTTGGCAGGAAGTTCCTCCACATGATTGGGTAATAAGTTGAACCGAGCAAAGGTACTAAGAAACTGAGCCTGGGCATCCGATGCTCGGGAACGTCTCCAGGCCTTGATCGAATCGCTGAGCGCATCTCGGTAAGCCTCCAGTAGTGATTCCTCATCCTGAACGGATTCCGGATCTTTTATTAAAGTATACAGCGGTGTCCCCAGCTCTTGCATCTCTATCTGACCGCCAATAACTTCAGTAATCCCGAACCATGAGCGACCCGATGTATGCTTAACGGGCTTATCCCCAGCAGTTGAGATCTGGTAGTGCACGAGGTCATTGTTCCAGAACTTATACTTCTTCAAGGGGAACCACTGCATCGCTCCATTGCCCGCGTATTCGTAAGCATGAAGTCCTTGCTCGAGCGGATAATTGCGCGCGGACATGCGAATCGCACCGTTCCGACCTACCGCTCTCATAGAACTCCAATCTCCTTCAGCCAGGTGATTGGGAGATGCAAAGGTTCCGCTGTGCTTGTCGGAAATCAGGTGACTGTAGACTCCGCGGGGATAGATCCCTGTGATTGCCAAATGCCCCTCGCCGGCGATAGCAAACGATCCGGCAGGACTCACTTTTGGATTCAGCCCATTGCCTTCCAAAAACCAGCTATCGACCGTATTCTGGTCACGCAGATCAGCATAGAAGGTTGCATTCGACTTAGCGTCGTCAAACTCACTCAAGGCAGCTTCGTGTTCTAAGATTAGCTGCTGCCAGGCTCTTGGCACTTCCTCCGAGAATTTCATTGGTGCGAAAGGATGAAAGGCACCCACTTGATTCATTTCCAACTTTAACGAGAAAGCATCCAATGCATCGTTGTCCTCAGGCAGTGTTTGCTTTCGCTTTCTTCGAGCCTGCTTAAGATCCTTGAACAAAGCCAGATCCTGTTCGCTTTCTTCGAATGAAAATGAGCTGAGTTTGGCCACTGCCCCATCCACTTCATCCAACCAGTAGTCAGCCAATGCTTTTTGGATTCTTGGCTTGAGGCGCTGCAGACTGCGTTTATTCAATGCCTGTTTTTCCTTCGTATCTACGTTACGAGTACCGGGCCTCGTACTGACTAAGATCCCATATAGGCGATAAAAGTCTTTCTGACTAATGGGATCGAATTTGTGGTTGTGGCAACGAGCGCAGGATACTGTGACCCCCAACATGGCCTTCGAGAGAACATCGATCTGGTTGTCGATATTTACAATCTGCTCTTGGTAGGCATCCACTACACCAAAACCATAGGGTACCATCCGAAAATGGGCGGGCCCAATCGCGCTTTCGTTTAACTCAAGTTCCTTATTGATTCGAGGACGCTTCAGCAAGTCCCCAGCAATGTGCTCTATTAACAACTGGTTATAGGGAACATCATCGTTGAGAGCTCGAATGATGTAATCGCGGTAAATACTCGCATGCGGCAAAGCCGGATCGCCTTCACTTCCGTGCGTTTCCGAAAAACGATACCAGTCCAACCAATGACGTCCCCACCGCTCCCCATAGGCCTGACTGGAAAGTAATTCATCCACTAAGGCCTCATAGGCTTCCATCGAAGGATTCGCGATGAAGGCCTTCGTAACCTCAGGCTTCGGCGGTAACCCGGTAAGAATGAGATGAAGGCGACGAACCAGGACTTCAGGAGAGGCTTCTTGCTGAGCCTCTAACCCCTGGGTCGAGATTGAATCATAAACAAAGCGATCAATTTCATTTTGATTCCAAGCCTCATTCTCGGTTTTTGGGGCGGGACTTTTTTGCAGCGGCTGGAACGACCACCACTGGCTGCGTTTTTCCAGGAGCGTCTCCCAGGCGATGGCATTATCAAGATCGAGCTGCGTCGGTTGCTTGTCCCGTGGATCCGGTGCACCCATTTTTACCCAGGCCTCAAAATCGGCGATGACATTGTCTTCCAGCTTGGGACCTTCCTCTGGCATATCGAAACCATCCTGGTGTCGAATCGCCCAAATCAAAACACTGGCATCCGGGTCACCGGGCACAATGACGGGACCATCGTCACTTCCAGCCAAAAGCGCCTCACTCCAATCCAAAGCCAATCCCGCTCTGGATTTGTTCACACTGTTGTGGCACTCGTAACAAGTCTCGGCCAGGACCGGCCGGATTCTGTTTTCAAAAAACTCCAGCTCCTCAGGTGCAATGGCCTGCAAAGAAGTACAGGCAAAAACAAAAATAAAAATAATCCCCCAGGGTTTCATAGAGTCAGACAGGTGTAACTTTGAAAAAATGTAGCTTTCACTGTATGGAAGGCAAGCGAGATCGGATAAGATCAATGGCATCCGTAAAAAGGAATTATCGGCAGCAAGCTACCTTCCTACCATTTCGGTCCGATCTTTAATGTAGGAAGGTAGCTTGCTGCCGAATCCATACACCCCGGTCCTACAAGCTTGACGCCAAGTACTGGACTTCCGTTCTATGGAGGCATGCGCTCCGATATTCATCTCCAACATCCTGAATGACAGCTACCACCTACAAGTGGGCCACGCGTGGTGATATCAATGCCTTCTTCGCGCTCTTTCTCGACAACGTCGTAAACTTATTCGTGCTTTCGGCTATCCTGACAGGTTTTGGGATGCCCAAGGAATTTGTTTACACGCGGATACTTCCAGGAACGGCGGTGGGAGTCATGGTGGGCGACTTGCTTTACACCTGGATGGCCTTCCGCGCAGCCAAGCGGACAGGCAACATGAAGCTCACGGCGATGCCGCTAGGGCTCGACATGCCGACTACCGTTGCGGTTGCCGTGGCGGTGATGCTTCCCGCCTTCACACTGCTCAATGATCAACTGGGTGATCCCAACAAGGCCGCTCAGCTGGCATGGTATATTGGAATCGGCTCTACCCTCTGGATGGCCGTCATCAAATTTGTAGGAGCCTATTTCGCGAAACCGATCCAGAAAGCCGTACCGGCAGCTGGACTGGTTGGCTCGTTAGCAGGGATTGGTCTCGTCTGGCTGGGCGTGCATGCTTTTCTAGGCATCTACGAAATGTCCTACGTGGGGCTCGTTTCGTTGGTCATACTGATCTTCACCCTGATCGCTCTTCACAAATTTCCCTTCAATATCCCCGGAGCTGCAGCGACCGTATTGGTGGGAACCATCTTGTTTTATTTCTTAGGACTGACCGGTATTCTCGGACGCATAGGAACTGAATTTGCCCTACCTGGCTTTGACGGCTTAGGGTTCAATCTTCCCGTCATCAGCAGTGGAGGCTTTAAGGAAATGTTCGCTGGTAGCCTCATCTACCTTCCCATTACCGCGCCTTTTGCAATTCTGGTATTCACTGGATCCGTAAACGTCACTGAGGCCGCTCGACTGGTGGGTGATAAATTTAACAGCCGGAATATTATCCTGGCAGACGCCTTGGCCACCTTGGTTGGAGGATTATGCGGAGGCATTGCTCAATCGACTCCTTACTTTGGACATTCTGCCTACAAACGCATGGGGGCAAGATCTGCCTATACGCTGACAACTGGCATCGCGATAGGGCTCGGTGGGATTTTTGGATTTATCGGATTTCTGGTGGATCTGATCCCCGGAGCTGTCGTCAAACCCATCCTGATCCTCATTGGATTCGACATGGTTCGACTGAGCTTCCAACTGACACCATCTCGACACATCAAGGGCGTCATCCTGGCCATCGTTCCCGCCATCTTTAATTACGTCTTCACTCACCTGAAAACCACTTATGGTCATGTCCAGCGAAGTGCAGCCCAGCTCAAGGAGAGCATCACTCAAATCGGTATTGCCAATTCGGATACCCTGACACCGGTCTTGGCTAAGACCGAAGAGATCATGCCTCCTCAATGGTTGGCGGAGTACGCACTTATTGGAGCCTTAGGACAGGGATTCATTCTAGTCGCGATGATCTGGGGAGCCACCGTTGCCTTTATCATCGATCGGCAAATCATTCGTGCTGCCATCACCCTGGGAATTGCAGGCGTATTCTCACTGTTTGGAATTATCCACTCCATCTTCCCCAGCGGATCCCTCTACTTGCCATGGCGATTAGGCGATACAGCCGGCAATGATGTGATAGGTCGTGCAATGACTTTCCCATTTGAGTTCTCGTCGGCCTACTTTCTGGCAGCAATAACACTGTTGATCATTTTCTATGCGGGACCCGCCCGTCATGGGGAAGGACCGGAACTAGATTACAAGATCTAGCAAACGAGAAACACTATCCAAAAAGTTTGAGAACCAGAAGATCGTTCTCAAATGGTCCCAGCAGAAATCCGATCAAGCGTCACTTTCAGGACGTGGATCGCGACTGAGTAATTCAGCCAGTGCCTGGCGGGCAGGTTTATCCTGATAAAGCACAGCATAGGTCTGATTGATCAATGGAGTACGAACACCGGTCTTTTTTGCCAGTTTGTAAACACTCTCTGCATTAGGAAGCCCTTCAGCAACTTGAGTCATCTTCTCCTTGGCTTCCTCCAAAGACAGTCCCTCTCCCAGCATACGTCCTAAACGATTATTCCGGCTATGCTGACTATAGCAGGTAACAATCAGGTCACCCACGCCACTGAGGCCCTGGAAGGTGCTGGCTTTGCCACCGAGGGCAGTACCCAGGCGCATCATTTCGGCTAGACCACGAGTCACCATCGCCGCTTTGGCGTTATCACCTAGGCCGAGACCTTCTGCGATTCCCGCGGCAATGGCGAAAACGTTCTTAACTGTGGAGCCAATCTCAATGCCCTCGACGTCTTCCCGAGTATAGGATCGAAACCAGGGTAAAGTAAATGCCTGTTGAAGGCGGACGGCTGAGTCATGATCGGCCGAACCAATCACAGTCGCCGTGGCCATGCGCTTGGCTACTTCCTCCGCATGAGTCGGACCTGAAAGAGCAGCGATCGGATTGCCAGGAAAATACTCTGCCAGCAATTGTGTCATCAACAAACCTGTGTCTGATTCGATCCCCTTGTTGCAGACTACGAAAGTAGTGTTTGGTCCTGCGCCAGCGTCCTTCAATTGACTGATGACCAGGCGAGCAACCTGTGAAGGCACGACCAAGAGAACAAGCGGCTCGTTGACGATATCGGCAATATTGGCTGTAGCACTTATGTTTTCAGGTAGCTCTGTGCCCGGCAAATATTTGGAGTTCGTATGGTTCTCATTAATGTCCTCCAGAACATCCTCTTCAATACCATAGACGGTCGTTGGTATACCGCGTTCGCCCAGGACAATCGCCAGGGCTGTTCCCCAACTGCCCGATCCAAGGACGGCAGCACTCTTAAATTCTGTTTCTGACATGCAGGATTTATTTAAATTTCAGGTTGAGCCTGAGACAACTAGCATTCGCGTCAACGCCCATGTGCCACTTATTTGCTAAGATCCATGTGCCCGACAAAATGCTCCGATTGAATCAAGCGCTTTCCAAACTTCGGGGATCGCCGGAACAACCTGCTCACTATTATGCCAGGCATGAGGTACATCGTCGAATTCCTCAAATTGTACATTTACTCCGGCAAGCCGCGCTTTGTTGGCATAGGCCATGGCATCACCGAACATGGTCTCCTGGTTTCCCACTTGAATCAACAGAGAGGGTAACCCAGTAAGATCGGAAAACACCGGGGAAGCCAGCGGATGCTTCGGATCTTCATCACCCAAATACCGTTCTGCAGCTATATCGAGATAGCGTTTCGAAATTGAAGGATCGACACTCGAATTACTCACATAGGTTTCAGCTGATTGCGTAAGATCAGTCCATGGAGACAGAAGCACGGCTGCAGCTGGCATTGCTTCGCCATTCAGCTTGAGCTTGGCTAAAAGAGCTGCAGTCAATCCGCCACCAGCAGAGCTACCTCCGACTACGATTTGATTGGGTAAAATCCCCTGCTCTAGGAGCCAATGGTAAGCCGCATAAGCATCATCCACCGCAGCTGGAAATTTGTTCTCGGGCGCCAGTCGGTAATCAACGGTAAGACATCGGCATCCACAGACCTTACTCAAGTTCGAAGCCGCCATTCGACTGGCAGGCCCCGTACTGCGGTAGTAACCGCCTCCGTGAAGGTAGACAAACAGACTATCTGTAGTAGGCGTCTCCCAAGTGACCCATTCGCAATATACACCTTCAGCATCGACCGATTCATAGGTGGTTCCCGCTCGAGGATTACAACCTGGATCAGGTTCGTCAGCCGCCCGAACTTCTTCAACCGTCCGATCGGGGTCGGGTCGGTTGGACCAACGGATGTCCAGTAATTTTTTAAGTTCTTCGCTGGGCATCCATCAGGTCGTCGACTCACCAAAGGTCGACTTCTCCATGACACTTTGTGTCTCGTAAATGGAACCGGCATGCTTGGGACGAGGGAGCGGTATCCTGACCGGTACGTCCGTTACGCGCGGTTGATTCGTCGGTTCACCTTGCACGTGGCTAGCAACATACTCGTTCCATTCGATACCTCGCAGTGGCCAAGCATCACTGGCACAGTATTGGAACAGCAGGAGTCTACGGGGATTCACAGAAAGGTTTGGCAGCGACCCATGCAAGACACGTACGTGATGGATAGAGATACCGCCGGCCTTCACCTCGATCTTTTTGGCTCCTGAATCATCGAAGTCTGGTTCGGTTACCCCTCCGGCGAATTGGCCATCCTTATGATGATCTAGAATTCGCTCCTTGTGAGTTTCAGGAATCGCTAACAAGCAACCATTCTCCTCCATCATATCATCCATACAAACCCCAACAGCCAGCAGATCGTCATTGGTAAACGGATACCAGGCCCAGTCCTGATGCCACTCAACCGGACTACCTCCCCCGGCTGATTTCATATTCAGCTTGTTTCCATTGGTCCAAAAGGACGGACCAATTAACTGGGAAACAATTTCCAGAATCTTTTCGTCATGGAGGGTTCTGCGATATACATCATGCACTTGGATAGGTGCTTTGAGTCGCCGAAGTTTCGGCTCTTCTGTGGTATGCCCAGGCTCGAGATCGAAGATATCGTTATTTTCTGTCACCTGGCGGGACTGTTCTAAAAAATCATCGGTGACGCTGCGGAGTTCCTCTACTTCAGCGAGGCTGAGTACATTCTCCACACTGATATATCCGTCGCGATGGTATTGTTCTATTTTATCTGGGGTAAGCATAGTAAGAAAATATTTCACGCAGTTTATCTGTCCCTGATCTCCGTGCGAGCCTTATTCGATTCAACCGTTGATCTATTTGCAGCTCCGATAGGTAGCATGCGTTTGAAGTTGCCGTCAATCCACTTCAAAGATCTCGAGAAGCGCCACACCTTCTCCTTCATCGTTGCCGCTTACCTGAAAGGTGTATGCCCCTTCACTGACCTGGTAAATTTCGGCTGCTTCCTTTTGGTGGTCCATCGGCAAACCAAGCTCGGCAAATTGAACGGCTCTGTCCGATTCACCCCAATCATCGATACTAAATTCATCACCCGCCTCATTCACCATTTTCAGAACAGGATCAGCCAAAGTCGCCTCTACTTGAGTCAGACTGGGGCCCAGTCCACGGACCAGGATTTGTTTCTGAGCTGCCCCCGATATGACGAGGCCGCCAATCATCAAATCATTACCACCCTTTACAACCCCCCGGGTAGATAAGTTCGTTAAGCGACAGGTTTCGCAGCCTTCCGTGATATCGTATATTTCAATCAATCCTACTCCTAACGCTTCCTCCCCTTCATTACTAAGAATCGCCGTGTAAGAGCCTGAGGCCAAAGTCACAAACATCGCACTCTCATTATCCTCAGGAGGTGGTAGCCCAGAATCCACAATCGCCTGACTATCCGAAGAGTTCACCCAATCATCATTCAACACCTCTAGAGGTTCTGAAACGCCGGTTTGCACGAGCCGCAGAAAAGGGTCACTAATCGTATTAGAAATCCCACTACTTTGAAGACTCGGACCGAGACCTCGAATATAGAGAGTCATCGCAGGTCCCTCTGGAATAACAAAACCACCTATCATGACATCGTCACCCTTCCCAACCAACCCACGGGTAGAAAGGTTGACCAGATTGGTCGCTTCCCTGGTAACAATCACATCAGTGACCACGGAGACTACATCCTCGCCAGCCACAGCCGAGATTCTATACTGATAAGCAGTCTCGGGAGTTAGATTGCGATCTGTATAACGAGTACTGTCAGCAGCGAGGTTCACAAGCTCGATCCAAGTTTCACTTCCCTGTTTTCGGCGTTCAACACGGTAAGCCTCCTCGTGAGCCGATTGATCATCCCATGCCAGGCTGATTCCATAGCTGGATTGCGTGGCGGCCTCGGTTAACTCCGGTGCCTGTTGTTGCTTATCCAATGAGAGATGAATGGTCGGGCTGAACCAAGTCTGATCATCCAAAGTCACTACTAATCGATATTCACCTGCATCGACCGAATAGGTAGATTCCAAAACCAGCGTCTTTTCGGTGGCTCCCAAAATGGCGAGACCGTCCTTTTGCCATTGCAGGTTCATTCCGTCCTCGGATGAGCTTACAAACTCGGCGGAGAGTTCTACCAGTTCCCCTGCCGAAACCTCCATGAACTCCGGCTCATAAAGAAATTCAAAGTACTCTCCCAAATCGGCTACTAAAGTCCGGTTATCACCGGCCACGATCATTTTACCGGCTGCGGCAACCCCCTGCACCAAAGTTTCTTGAATACCAGGATAGCGCTCTTTCCAGCTTTGCCCGCCATCGTCGGAAGTAACAATGCGTCCATTCCTTCCTGCTGCCACGAAATAACCATTTCGGTAGGTAATGCTATACAAGGGCAGACCTTCAGTGATAGCGGTGGGGTTCCATTGTACCCCATCAGCAGAGGTGAGTATGCCCCCAGAAACATCTACTGCGACAAACACATCATCACCCCAATCCACATCGAGGAACGTGGGCAATCCATCCTGATCATCGACGAGAGTCCAGGTTTCACCATTTGCAGAACGATAAAGATCTTCCCAGGTCCATGCCAGAAATTGACCCGCTCCAAATGCCACACCCTCGAATTCAAGATGGGAACGGTCATAGATCAGCGACCATTGATATCCATCGGGGGAGAACCAGGCCATCCCCAGGTCATCCAAGTAGTTATAAGGAGAAGTATATCCTCCCACAGCTACATACTTCCCATTTCCATAAGCCACATCCACGACACCATAGAAGGAATCCACACTTACCACCTCCCAATCCACTCCATCCTCGGATACAACGATTCTGGAATCCACGCCTGTGGCGATAAACTTTCCGTTCAAGTAATACAGATTGTCCAGGAATGAGAAGGTAGGGAATTCCTCAAAACCGGTTTCCTCAAAATCATGGGACCACCACGATAGCTCACGTCCCCCTGCTCCAACAAATTTACCCTCACCAAACACAACTTTCCAAACAATACTCCCTTTGAACGCTGGTAGATCCTCCCACTCGTCTAGTGATTCTGTCAGGTCGTTGTCATGAATGGTCAAATGCGCAGTATGAGGCGCATCTAGGGCACTACCATTATCGGGTTCAAGCATCACCACCAGCGTTTCGTCTCCCTCGCGTTTATCGTCGTCGACGATTTCAAACTCGAGCGTTTTAGCACCCCCTTCACCGGCTTCCCACTCCAAGGTAACAGGAGAATGATAATCGACCTCTTCCGTCGTTTGAATATCGGCAAAGCTTAAGTTGACTGAAGCTGAGTTTGTCAAATCCCCTACTCGTTCGACCTGGATCACCGGTTGTTCAGCCCCTTCGGCTGCCTCCAACTCCGGCTCTAGAAAACGAAAACGTGACTGGTTGTTTTCGACCTGACTGACCATAGCAGTATCGATCAAATCAGAGAGCTCCTCATCCATCACACGAAATAATGAATTCTGACCGACTACCACACCGCTGATCAACCAAGGTTCACCTTCTTGTCCACGGCCCATTAGAGGACCTCCACTATTACCTGCCTCCGTATCCAGAGCTCGGCCTCCGTTGAACAATCGATTCCTATAGCGGTAACCAGGTTCAAATTGATCCTCGCCACGCTCGCTGAGCCATTGGCGTTCTTTGCTTATTGTCCGGTGAACTTTCCATCCCCGCGCATCTCCTTGTGGATACTTGGCACTCGGATAGCCCACGACCTCATACAAATTACTATCATAAAGAAATCCAGACTGATAAGCTCGTGGATGCGCCCGGGCAAAGCCATAGGGTGTAGCCGAATCGTCACTAAAGAGCAGCACCATAGCGTCGCGGTTAAACACCTCCATGGGAGAAGCGCCATCATACTGGTTGAGATCATACACGTCGATGGCATTTGCATATCCAGTGAGGCTCACGATGGAAACCACGTTCGTAAAAGACGGATCATTTTGCGAAGCAACTCCAGGGTGCCAGCGACGATAGTTTTCCCAGGGCAATTGGACTGTATTGGGTGAATTCGTCCACAGTACATGAGCTGCCGTCAAAATGACTCCCGGTCCCACAGCCGTTGCAGTTGCTTCACCATGAGGAGGCGTAGCAAAGTCGCCCGTGAAGGTCCGGCCAATATATTTGTAAGGCGCCTCGTCCGCCAACTCGAAAGGCACTTGCTCTGTTTCACCGTACAGTCCTCCTGCAGGGTGGAGCTGCATCCACCCGATCAATGAAAGTAAATAAATAGATATACTTAAAACGCGGATCATCTAACTAAAGAGTTAGGATGAAACTGAATGAGTAATATACAATCCGATACTTCCAGCTTTGAAGGACTGCATACCTAGAAAACTCTAGGAATAAACCCTCACCTCATAAATTCTTGCAGATTTACACCCATGCGTATTGACTACTTCAATACGAATCTCATTCGACTCCACCGACATATCTAGCTTGTGAGTTCTTCGCCGATGATAGTTACCTTCGAAGCTTAGCACTTCTTTCCAGGCGTCTCCATCCATCCCCTCAGTTTCCTCAGGGTGCACATCGCAACCGGTCGCAATGATCAGGTAATCATAATTCAGTTTCTTTCCATTGTTCAGAGATACCTTTTGCTTCTCGGGCTCAATGACCTCAATACCAGCAAACTCTACCTTTACACCCGAGGGCAGGAAGTTGCGTTTCGGTTTAATGACATCCTTCTTCTTATAGATACCAAAAGGAATGAACAAGAAACCGGGTTGGTAATAGTGGGTCTCATTTTCGTCCACAATAGTGATCTCCCAATCCATTAGATCGAGAGCTGCATTCAGCTTATTGGCCATCATGGTTCCAGCCGTGCCGGCTCCCAGTATGAGTAAACGTTTCATGATTCTTCTTTCTCCTCTGAATTGTTTTCTAAATATTGACCTCGGAAATATTCGACCATTCCACGGATGCGATCGTCCGCCAGCCGGTAAACCACACGTTTCTCCTCGCGGCGGGAGGAAATGAGACCGGCAAGGCGCAGCATCTTAAGGTGTTGAGAGATGTTAGAAACTTTCGTCTCACCAATGATTTCGGCGATGTCGTTCACGCAAAACTCACCACGGGTAAGTGTGCAGACGATACGGAATCGGCACTTGTTGGCGATGAGTTGGAAAATCCCAATCAAGCCCACACAGAGCGCTTCGTTACTCTGGAACTCCTTTTTTATCTCTCTACCTGTTTCGTTTAACATTTTAATAACTCATAAAACATTCAATTCTTAAAATTACTCAAACTAATACACAGATTTATCAGTATAAGTACTACTTCTTATAAAGAACATTAGAATACTCTAATATTATCCAGATTCTGCATTTTCATACCCAAGCCTAAGCACACAGAACTTTGTCTGCGAACTGAGGACCAAAACTGCTTAGATGGTGCGCTTAACGACCCTTTATCTAGCGGGCTAATGCCCCATCAGCAGTTTACTGGCGAACTCCCCCTCTATATTTGACCTATACCTGGCGATCTCCTAACACCTATAAGATGACCGAAACGATAGACTATATACGTGAACGAGCTGAGGGAAGAAACCCATCCATTGGCATGATACTTGGATCCGGACTCAATGAATTTTCAGACAACTGTATTCAGGATGCCGCGACTATCCCCTACTCCGACATTCCCGGTTTTCCACAATCGACAGCACCCGGTCACAAAGGGAATCTGATAATGGGATCGATTGAAGGGAAATCAGTGGTCTGCATGCAGGGACGTTTCCACAAGTATGAAGGCTATGGCATGAAGGAAGTAACGGCGACTATCCGGCTTATGGCCGACCTGGGAATCGATACCTTCATTGTGACCAACGCCTCGGGCGGTATTAATCCTGCATTCAATGCAGGGGACCTGATGCTTATCACCGATCACGTAAACAACATGGGAGACAATCCTTTAATCGGGCCGATGGAACCAGGAACCGTACGATTCCCCGACATGAGTATCGCCTATGATTTAGAACTGCGGGATAAAACGGAAGTGGCAGCGGTGAATGCAGGGGTAAAACTTCATAAAGGGGTCTACCTTGCTAACCCCGGTCCCTCATTTGAAACACCAGCCGAGATCCGAGCCTATGAATCCATGGGAATCGACACGGTAGGCATGTCGACGGTTCCGGAAGTGATCTACGCTCGAAGTCGCGGCATCCGAGTACTTGGCATCTCACTCATAAGTAACAAAGCGGCCGGACTCTCTGGCCAACTCCTCACCGAGGAAGAAGTTTTTGAAGCCGCCAATGCAGCCAAGGACAAGATCAGCGGACTGATGGAAGAAATCCTGAAGAGTATTTGAAGACGGATTTTTTTGAACAGGAGGAAACGAAGGAAACAGAGAGCCAATGAATCAATTTCGGTTGTTATCTTTTCTTCTGTTTAGAGGCACCAACTCATTTCCTAGGTTGATGATATCCATACAGAAAGTTATTCCTGATTCGCACTGGGAAGCATTAATCTTTACACACCATTCGTAAGTTTCAATTCATGGAAGTTGATCAGGAGCCCCAAAGGCACATCGAGAAGCTTCATATAGCTTAAGAGCTGAGCTTTATGGATCGGTAGCAGTTCCCTAACCGCTTTAGCTTCGACCAACAAACAATTTTCGATCAGGATGTCGAAACGAAGCGGCTCATCGAAAACAAAACCCTTATATTCAACATTGATAACTTGCTGACTGACCGTGCTAAGACTCCGGAGCTCCAATTCGTGGATTAGACACCGCTCATAGATACTTTCAATTAATCCTGGCCCTTTGTCTCTATGAACTTCAATGGCTCCAGCAATTACTTCACCCGTTAATGAATTAGCTTTAGCGAAGAGCGGATGCATACCAAATACAAATGGCATAACCTTTCATAGAATACGATTACTTAAATGACAGAAGTCTAATCCGAATATCAGAGGTCCATAATTTCAGTCTCTGTTTCCTTCGTTTCCTCTTGTTCAAATAGTATCAATCCTCAATCAAGTGCTTGGGAAAGTCGTCTACTTTTTCGCAGGCGATTTGCTCCATGACTTGTTGGAGTTGTCGCTTGAGCATGGTGATGGTGTGCAGCCCACCCTGCTTTCCTAAAGCACATACTCCGTACATGAATGAACGGCCGAGGAATGTAAACTCGGCGCCACTGGCAAGAGCACAGGCAATGTCGGGTCCAGAGCGAATACCGCTGTCCAACATGATCGTCGTTTTGTCGCCATAGTTTTTGACTAATTGAGTCATTGGCTTGATCGTCGACTGGCCTGCATCGAGCTGACGTCCACCGTGGTTGGAAGCAATGATACCGTCTACTCCAAGCTCGATCACTTTGGCAGCGTCTTCATCAGTCACCACTCCTTTGACCACCAGATTCCCTTTCCAACGATCACGAATGGCTTTGATTTTATCGGTGGTGAGACGCCCATTGAATGTCTTATTCATGAACAAGCCCAGATGCTTCATATTGAGTCCTTTGGGGATGTAGGGCTTCATGGTCTTAAACTCCGGAGCTCCAGCTGCAAGCTGCGAAAATGACCAAGTCGGATGAGTAGTCATTTGCATGATGTTACGCAGAGTCATTCTAGGCGGAATGGACAAGCCATTGCGTATCTCTTTGGGGCGGTAAGCGAAAGTCGGCGTATCAGCCAAGATGACCAATGTCTCACAACCTGCAGCGGCGGCGCGGTCCAACAACTTGTCGCGCAATTCATCTTCCGCCGGATGATAAAGCTGAAACCAAAAGTTTCCTTCAGTGAGTTCCGCCACCGTTTCGATACTCGCCGTCGCAACCGTGCTCAAAACGAATGGAAGGTTTTCTTCTCTGGCTGCTTTGGCCAGTATCTCTGTTGCTTTTGGCCACATGAGCCCTTGCAACCCGATGGGGGAAACCCCAAACGGAGCATCATAGGTCTTACCAAACAAGGTCGTCTTCAGATCGGAACCTGGATAGTCGCGCAAGTAAAAGGGGCGCAGCTGAACTTCGCGAATGTCAGCGGTGTTTCGGTGCAAATTGATCTCCGAGAAACAACCAGCCTCCAAATAGTCGTTGGCGAATCCAGGCATGCGTTTGCGAGCGCGTTCGCGTAGATGTTCGATCGAAGGGTAATTGGAGTTAAATACGTCGCTCATGGGGTTAAGCTCGGGTGAAAGTACCGAGTAAGAAATCGATTTTACCGAAACTCAAGACACGAATCATTAGTTCTAATAAAAAGTCTTCTATCGCACATGGAAACGTTGCAGTTTCACCTTCGTAGATCCCAAACTAACAACTCGAATTGAAATACGCTATGACTAAGCAAATACTCAAACTTTATCACAACCCACGCTGCAGCAAAAGCCGCACGACCAAGCAACTACTCGAAGAGCATGGCGTAGATGCAACCGTCATTGAATACTTGAAAGAAACACCGACATCCAACGAGCTGGATGCTTTGTGCAAAAAGTTGAGTGTAGAACCTAAAGAAATCATCCGCAGCAATGAGAAACGCTTTAAGGAGCTGGGATTGTCGATGATGGATTCTTTGAGCCGCGGCGAATGGCTGACCATCCTTGCCGAGAATCCCATTCTGATTGAGCGCCCTATCTTCGTAAAAGGAAACAAGGCGGTTATCGGACGCCCACCAGAAAATGTGTTGGCACTCCTAAATTAACTGCACTAGAAATCAGCGTTGGTCCGTGGAAGTTCCTCTCGCGAGCCACTGGTCAATAAAGCGGTAAGCTTCCTCCCTGACTTCTAGCGGAAAATCGTGATCCGCATCGGGATAGCCAATACGCATGCGGTCTGGCATACCGTAAAACTCGTAGATTCGCCGGACTTGAACAGCCGCTTTTTCCACTCCACGGTAGTCGAAGTTTGCATCACCAAGTGGTGAGTTAGAAAAAAAAGCGCGAGGAGCGAGCGCACCAACAAGCTCATAGAAATCAAAGGGCACCTTTCCTGGATCCAGATGATAATCGTCACGCAAACTCGGCATATATCGATCACTGGTCCAGCCTTTGATCTTTCCTCCGTAGTAATCATGAAAGGGGGTCCAACCACAGCTGGTCACAATCACTTTCACACGTTCATCAAAGACGGAATGGAAGATCGCATTATGACCACCGAGGGAATGGCCGATATTCCCGATACGATCAGAATCTACATCGTCCCTTGCTATCAACAGATCCACGCAACGCATGTGATTCCAGATACCTTTCATGGTTCCTGTTTTGTAGCGGTCGTTGGCGAAATCGTAGTCGGCATAATCGCCATAAGAAAGATAGTCCGGGGCAATTACGACATACCCTCGTTCGGCGAGCTCCTTCCCATAAGCCCGATTGGGCCGTTCGCTTTGTCCGTCGACGACCCCCTTACCCATGTTGGAGGTTGGATGAAGCGCGACGATGCCAGGTCGCTGTTCACCGGCTGTGATACCTTTCGGGATGTAGAGATAAGCCGGTGTTCGATCTCCTGCTTCCGAAGCAAAGTCGATGGTATGGTGAGTGTAGAGTTTGGTTTCAACCTTCTCACGAAATTGAACGTCGAGGTCAGGCAATTGAACACGACTCGGAAGCGACCCTGCAGCTTCCTCGAACCCTTCGAGGATTTGCTTTCTTCGAATCTCCCAGTCGTCTGTGGACAGTATCGTTCGTTCGATCCCAAATTTGTCGTTATAAAAATTCAGCCGTTGATGAGGACCTGGCCCCGTGACTGTGGGTACTTCCTGTGACATCACTGTCCCGGCTCCAAGTAAAAAGCATCCTATGCAGACGAATGATCTCATCTCAAGTTTTTCAATGCTCTCCTTCTTTGATCGCCTTAATAAAAAGCACCAATGACTCCACTTGTGAGTCGGTCAACACACCTGCGTAACTCGGCATGGCATATTCGCTTTTATCAAAAGCACGAACAACTTTAGCGGCCGGTTCGAGGATGGATTCGCGAAGGTAAGCATCGTCGGCCATGACGGTAGTTCGATCTTCGTTAATGACGACTTCCCGTTCACTTCCGTAGAGGTCTCCCCAGCCAGGTCCAACTTTGGCCATGTCTTCGGTCGAAGCTGAATGACAGGCAGCGCAGCCCATTAACGAATGGAGTCGACGTCCTTCTTCAACCGACACCGGGCCCGTTTCCCGTTTGGCTGCAGCGCGAGGAGTCAAATCGACCGAAAGACTTTCGAAGCCCTCAGCCACAGGGTCAAATGCCGGCAATGAATAAGGTGTTGTGTACGCGTTGTCCTCAAATGCTATTCCATTTACCGTTTTGAGCGACCATCCCATTCGTAACTGCATCACTGGCTTCATTTCTGGCACAGCGATAAAAACACTGCGCTTATCGCGGGAAAGATAAGCACTACTCGGTGTGAGCCAATCAATACCATATTCACCATCGGCTCTGTATTGAGCTGATCCATACCTGTGTGTGCGAACATAACTCCAGCTCGCCAGCGAGTAACTGTCAGGATCGTCTGCTTGCTCAGGGTCGAGAGTGACATCGAATCGCAAAAGCACGCCCTTGTCCATGGGAGCAATTTCACTTGGTAGTGTTACGGTTGTACCTGTGTAACGCACCCGTCCGAGACCAGATAGTTTGTTAAGTGCATTGCCCCACCCGTTGATCTGGTAGCCAGCGATATAGAGCTGACCATCCACTGGATTCACCGAACCGTTTAGTGGGGGAAAATCGAAACCGGTGGTTATACTCATAACCGACGCTTGCGGCTTTGTGCCCCGATTGTTTAACAGCACCTTAAAGAGTTCAGGACGATTAAACCCGATGTGCACAAATGCATCATTTAAAGCCCCCATCTGAGCTCCAAACAACCAGATCTGTGAAATGGCCGATGCATTTACTGCATGGGGAATCCAGGTAAGCGGCTCAGCAATAGGCGCCGGGTATTTTTCACGTTCATGTAATCCTTCTGACAAATAACCATAGAATTGTTTGTCGCGAACAATGTGCAACGGCGTGCTCGGAATATATTGGCCCTCCTGATCACTTGAAGTAACCAGTCCGGTTCGAATGTTAACACCAATACTTGGCTGACGAAATCCATAACCCAACACCTCGGACCGACTTCCATCAGCGGAAATACGCAGGACGCTGCCGTTGTGTTTTCCTAAAGTCGCTTTCTGTTGCCCGCCTTTGGCGATGATAAATGCACCTTCTGGTGCCAGTCGGATCGTGCTTGGGAATTCCCGCATGTCGCCTGTCTGAGCAAAGGCGTTCGAAAACAGCTCGTGCACGTCAGCTTCTCCGTCGCAATTCGTATCTTCCAGTCGCCAAATCCCATTTTTATCAAAGGCATAAATCTCGTCATTCCGAATCACCACACTCATCGGTTCATGCAAGCCAGAGGCAAAACGCGTCCACCGGATCTTATTCAAAGAATCTTGGAGGCCATGAGCCAACCAGATATCACCATCTATAGATGGGAGCACTCCCGTTCCATCGCTGAGAAATTGAACGTCTCCCGGACGAATGTTTCGACGCCAGGGGTTTTCCAGAGGTATCGGAATGTTATCAACCACATAGGAAGCTGACTCTGTCGACAAATGGGCTTGGGTAACAACTGACTCCGGCCAACGTCGCTGGGATATACCACCCGGGATGACCTTGGGGGTCATCTGAGGTGCTGGTCCTGTTTCCGTGTAGGTAACACAGAACTGAATCGTCTTATCATGAGCCGGAACACGGGCCACCCAGACAGACTTTTGTTCCCGAAGTCGGGCCACTCCCTTATTACCAGAAGATGTAAGCGTTACTCCGGCCTGACCTTTCAACCCAAGCAAAAGTGACAGTCTATTCTGAGTAGGGCCAACTTCAACATGCCGCTCCACGACCCAATGATCACCCTGCTTGGTTACAGCAAAAAGTTCAAGTACCTGAGCACCTGAGACTGAGTATTCCAACACGACAGTTTCATCGACCAATCTCACCGCTTTGAAACGGCCTTCCTTTTCCGACAAGGGCCCTCGCCCAACTTCTTCTGGTGAAGGGGCTCGCTCTCGTGGATCATCCAATCCGATGCTGTTTCCCTCCTGCCAGCCCGGATAGATGCCATTGGCCACCCAAAGGTCGCCAACTGGCCGCGGCAATGGAACTTGACCACCCGGAGTCTTTCCTCCCCAAGGATGATAGGACTTAGTAGCGAGTGCATCGGGTGTCACGCCATCTCCCTGCCAAATGGCAGCTACACGAAGGAGATCCGTATCGAAACAGACCCAATGATCATTCCCTAGATTCAATATGAGCCCACGCGGTGTAATATTTCTTTCTGAAAACCCAGGCTTACTACTCGAGGCATCCAATACGGAAGAAAAGAACGGGAAGTTGGGTTCAACCCAATCCAGGTAGGGTGAATCTTCCTCATTGTTCTGGGCTACACCCAAGTGCGCCAAGATAGCTGAACAAATAATCAAGCAGGGTAGTTTACAAATTCGGGGAACCATTGTTGGAGCTAGCTTGGAATGCGATTCAGCATCTCGCAAGTCTCATAAGATTTCCCGTAATATTGTAACGGTTCCCAAAATATCGTTTCAGAATGACAGAAATCCCATCGACAAGTCGGGCTCCATTTCGGATTCTTATCGTTTACCATACCCTATGAAATATCTATTCTCACTTTGTATACTGTTAGTATCGGCTAAGCTGGTTTCGGCGCACAGCCACGACTGGAAACCGACTCGTTACTCCGATTTAAAGGCATACGCGCCTACTCCGATTCCCGAACGCGTGGTGCTGACTTGGAACGGTGATCCCGCAACCACCCAGGCGGTTACCTGGCGAACAGATAGCTCCGTAAAACACGGGATTGCCGAGCTGGTCATCGCCAACAGTAATGGAAGAGCCTTGAAACCCGATCGCTGGGATGCAGTAACCACCACCTTCAAAAGTGATATCAATGAGGCAAACTACCACACGGTTGAATTCACAGAGCTCGATCCTGATACCCTTTATACCTACCGAGTGGGTGACGGGCTAAACTGGAGTGAGTATTTTCATTTCAAAACTGCAAGCACAGCCCCCGAGCCCTTTACCTTCATTTATTTCGGAGACGCCCAGAATGAAGTAAAAACGCACTGGTCGCGTGTCTTCCGTGAAGCCTTCCGCGATGCTCCAAGAGCTGCTTTTTCGTTGCATGCAGGTGATCTCATCAATCTCGATGAAAAAGATTCCGAGTGGGGTGACTGGCATGGAGCTCCTGCCTGGGTCAATGGAACCGTCCCCGTGATCGCAGTTCCGGGTAACCACGAATATTACAAACACAATCGAAGCCCCAACAATGAGCGTTATTGGACAGCCAAAGATGGACGAACCATTGCAGTAGACATCAGCTTAGAGGAACTGGAGAAGGACTTGCTTTACCGGGCTACAGCCAAAACAGAAGGAGGAAAAACGGCGATGGTTAGCTTTAACAACAAGGATCAAATCCTCGAAGTCGATCAAGGATTCACAGACTTAACCGGCTACACTCCGCAAAATATCCTGGGCAGCAAAATCGACGGAGATCCACTGGACGATCGTCTTCGCAATGAAGGTGAGCCCCGTGTAAGCACTCACTGGCGTCCCCAGTTTGCGTTCCCTCTCCAAAATGCTCCAGAGGAATTAGAAGAAACCTGTTACTACATCGACTACCAGGACGTCCGTATTGTTGCTCTCGACTCAAACCGAAAACAAGAAGAGCAGATTCCCTGGTTGCGAAATGTTTTAACCAACAACCCCAATCGTTGGACCATCCTCACCTTTCACCACCCAATGTTCTCGCCAGCTCGAGACCGTGACAACAAGGAATTACGAGGGCTCTGGAAACCCATCATCGACGAGTTCAAAGTCGACCTGGTACTTAACGGGCACGATCACTCTTACTCAAGAACGGGTGCATTGCCAGAAGGGCTAGAACTGGTTAATGTACCAGAGGGATATCAACAGGCTTACGATCCCGATATCGGAACGGTTTTTGTAGTATCCGTCAGTGGCCCCAAGATGTATCCCATCACTAAAGGCGACTACGCCGTACGCCTGGCTCAGGATACTCAACTTTACCAGGTCATCGATGTAGAGACCAGCAAGCTGCATTACAAAGCCTACACGGCAACGGGCCAACTCTACGACGCATTTACAATCAAGAAACGTTCCGGTCGTCCCAATCAGCTGATTGAACTGCTGCCGCTCGAGAACCGCGGAGATTGATAGAAGCATTATTGCCTTAGAAAGAGAATCTTTACCAGGGACTTATTCAATGCGGTAGATTCCTTTTGGATAGCCGACTGTGGAAGTTATTCTGATTTTTCTGGTTAATTACGCATAGCTGTGAACAAATATGCTATGACTATGATCAGACGACCTTTACTATTCTTGCTCGCGTTTCCCAGTTTGATTATGGCTTCACCCTTGTCCGTCTACGACCAAGCTGAACTACAGGGGAGCGAAACCATCATTTCCAATACGTTCTCAATCTACAGTGGTTCAGAGATTCCAGATGGATTGGATAACACCATCTCTTCCTTTCGATTAGCGGCTAACCACATGCTCATCGTTGCAGATGAAGCAACCGGATTGGGGCCAGGAAAAACATACATAGCGGATGGCGCTGATCTGGTAATTGAAACACTTCCTCCTGAATTGGAAAATGCGATTTCATTCCTCAGGGTCGTGCCTTGGAGACCTACTTTGAAAAAAGGGACTGGTGGAGATTTGAGCGATAACCCCAGCGTAAATGCATCTTGGTATTACCGGTGGGGATTTAATGTGGAAGCCGGTCAGGCATTAGAGAGCAGAGAATATGTGCCCATGTCCTGGGGAGCAGGAGGAGCGAGCGACGAAACCATCCCCAACTATCTGGCCATGGATCAGGTCAGCCAATTACTTGGCTTCAACGAATCCGACAACTGTAACGATCAAAGCGGACAATACAGCAACTTATGCGATGTCGCGACCGCGGTCGGTTTTTATGAGAACTTGCAGAAAGCAGGACTTCGCTTGGGATCTCCAGCTACGCGGGAGGAAGGAGCGAGAAATTCAACTAGCTGGTTATCCCGATTCATCGATCAGTCGGAGGCAGTTGACATTCGGATCGATTTTGTAGCGCTGCACTGGTACGACTGGGGAAGCAGTCCTGCAGGAAGTCCAAACGCTCCCGCCACTGCCGTCTTCGAGCGTTTCAAACGATACCTGAGCAATGCGTATCACCTGTATAGTAGGCCACTTTGGATTACGGAGTTTAACGCAAATCCCAATCGCGTAACGAACGTTCAAGATGAATTCATGAAGTTGGCGCTCCCCTATCTGGAATCTTTGGGTTACGTGGAACGGTATGCGTGGTTTCAGCCATTCAGCGGGACGGGGGATTTTTTCAGTGAAGGGCAACTAACTTCAACCGGTGAAATCTATAGGGACCAAGTCTCCACCCCAGCCTACACATCGGGAGCCCTGCATCCCATTTGGCAAAGTCAGGACATTGGCAACCCAACCGCAATCGGAAAGACTATTCAGTCGCAAAGTAACTTTACCGTCTGTGGATCAGGCACGGGAATCGGTGGAACCAGTGATAGCTTTCACTATGCTTTCAAACCCCTTTCCGGAGACGGATCACTCGTCACGCGCATAGATGGCATACTCCATCGAGACAACTCCAAGGCGGGTCTGATGATACGAGAATCATTGGATGCGGGATCAAAATCGGCGTCACTATTATTGACCAGCAATGGACAGCTTCAGTTTCAACACCGCTCCTCAGCTAATGGTGAGACTGAGACGAAGGATCCAATCGCTTTTCAAACACCCTACTGGCTCAAGGTCGAGCGTTTGGGTAATACCATATCCGGGCATTATTCAAGTGACGGGGAAAACTGGATACAACTCGCGAGCGAGAGCATAGACATGGACGAAGAAATCCATATCGGTATGGCTGTATCATCCCAAGACGGGAGCACCTTCTGTGATGCCATCTTCAATATTTCCGACTCGGATGATGATCAACTGCCGGACACATGGGAGCGGTCCTATTTTGGAGACTTGACGACCACAGGTGAAAATAACGCTAACTATGATGGTGATCCTGATTCGGACCTCAAAGAATTTAGCCTTGGCACCGATCCTACAGATTCAAGGTCATTCTTCCGCTCCACCGTTACTCAGGCAAACAGTGGATATTTGGAAATTTCCTTCGATGGGATTGCTGGACAAAACTACGAACTGGAGGTGAGTGAGCTGCTGACTCCAGAAAGCTGGAGTTCGATAAACTCGCTAACTCCCACGACCGATGGAATGCAGGTTCTGGACTACAAGCACCCTGAGAATCTGAAAACACTATTTGGCCGCATAAAATCAGTCGATTAACGCCCCGAATATCCGATCTCGACAAACCATGGGGTGCGAGGACAAAATCCCTTCAAACCTTCCAATCTCTATGCGTTCTACCCAACATGATCGTCGCAGTTTTCTCCGTTTTGCTTCTCAGGCAGTAGCCGGAGCCATTGCCTTACCTGTACTCCCTTCCCTTTCTATGGGTGCTCCCAAGACTCAATCGCCCAAGCGATTGGTTTGCGTAGGCACACAGCTGGGATGGTATAAACCTGCTTTTTTTGCCAACGGCGATGATGGCCGTTTGCTGAAACCATTCGACGATTTGGGAGTTGGAGATCAGCTCACCACCATTTCTGGACTCGATCATAAAGGTCCGACTGGGAACGGACACGCCCTGGTCTATACTCTTTTTACCGGACAGGTCCTCCGGAGCGTTTCACTGGATCAATACGTGGCACCCGAATTGGGAGCAGATACTCGTTATGAATCCATACAGCTCTGTGCAGGTGAGCAGCGGTTTAACGCTCCCATGTCACTCAATCAGAACGGTATCCCCTTACCACCTATTATTCGACCGAGTGTATTGTTTTCAAAAGTCTTCGGAGGCGATGCCGCCAGCATGGAACGCCAACAATACCTCCTCGAATCGGGTCGCAGCCTGCTCGACGAGGTCACTGGAGACGCGAAACGACTGAATTCTCGCATCAATCACGAGGACCAGGCAAAACTCGATGAGTACTTTAGTTCGGTGCGCGACGTGGAAAAGAAACTAGCCCGCCGTCGTGATTGGCTGGACAAACCTTACGCCACACCCGATCCCAAATTCTCACTTCCAGCCGACGAGAATGTAGCTCACTCCATGATGATTCAAAATGAGGATCTCATGTGGGACCTCATGGCCTTAGCGATCAAGAATGACGCCTGTCGGGTCTTCTCGCTCACCATTCCTCTCGCTGATGGGGCACTCATGCTGAACGGGAATCTGATGGCCAATGGCTACCACAATATTTCTCACCATGGAAACAAACAAAACAAGGTGGATGATCTCGTTGCGATCGAAACCGCCCACATGAACGGTGCAGCGAGGTTCATGAAGGCGCTCAAGGAAACCACCGATGTCGATGGAGGCAGTATGCTCGACAATACCACCTTATTGATTGGCAGTGCCATGGCCGACGCCTCCAAACATAGACGAGTAGACTTCCCACTCATGATCGCTGGAGGAGGTTATAAACACCAAAGACACCTTTCCTGTGGAGATGATCAGGTGAATAAAAACGAAATGGCCTGCGATCTTTACGTTACGGTGTTACAGAAGATGGGATTTGAATCCGACCGATTTGCGACGAGTCAGTCCAACCTGAACGCAGCGTTCCTATAATCATCATTCCTCACCGAATCCGCGCAAAGGGAAATTAAACCACAGGGGATTGTGCATGACTAAATTACAAATGGATCATTTTGGATCTATGCTTTGCACGGATTCTCGGGCTGACATGCCGAGTGTTCCTCCTTCCCAGCTCACTTACGCACAAAAGTGCGCGCCTTCGCTTATCAGTCGTCATCCTCAACATCTCAACTCCGTGAGGAAGGTGCTTATACGTCGCGGGCGCATCGAACCGCTACAGCGAGCGATTACCACCTTCCCTCAAACACCACCATTTAATGGTAGGGCCATTGCGTCCCCGCAATGCCGCTCAGAACAATAAGATGACTGTATTTAGATTTTCCATACCCTTAGCATTTACATGCCTCCCCTTAGTAGGTGAGGCACCCCAACCCATCTCGAACTTCACCAAAACTTATTGTTTCGAATGCCACGATGCCGCCAAAGAAAAGGGTGACTTCCGCATAGATAATCTCCACTGGGATCTGACTGACAAAGATAGCCGGGAACAATGGGACCTCGTCTACGAGTATGTTGAATTGGGAGACATGCCAGAAGAGGAGGCTAAGAAACATCCCAACAAAGAAACGCTTGCAGCATTTCTTGCGCAGCTGGAAGCGGCCATGGAGGAGGCAGATCAACAAGCGCCCGTAGGAGGCACACCCTTACGTCGCCTCAATCGAAACGAATATCTCAATACCGTGCGTGATCTCTTTGGCATCCGTATGATAAATTTGCCAGCCTCCTTTCCGGATGACAGCTCAGAGGCCGAATTCGATACCATGCCGGAAGGTGTATTTCTTTCTCCAGCGGTAATGGAAGCCTACCATGAAGTGGCAACCCTTATTGCTGACCGTATGGTCCCTTTGCCTAGTTCGAAGCGCTACCAGTCTCATATGACGGTGGGTGAAATAGGTGGGGATGCAGGACGCCGTTGGTTTGGCCCAGACAACGAGTATCTCATGTTTACCGGCCTGAATTATTCCGGATGGGTCGGCGCCCTTTGGGACCCGCTGTTTATTGCTCCTGAAAGCGGAGTCTACCACGTCCACCTCCTGGCCAATGCCCAGGCTGAAACGGGAGCAGACGGGAAACCTTTTCGCTTAAGCTTCCATGCGTTTGACCCAACCGAAGAACAACTTCCCAAGCGCTATATTCGCCATCGAGCGACTCCAGTAGGCGAAATAGAAGTCCCGGCGGGCGACCCCCAATGGATCACCGCACAAATCTACATGGAAGCGGGAGAGACTTTTCACGTTTACTGTGACAACCGATTGGGAGTCGATGAATTCACTGAGGTCGCTGTCAATAGAGGGGCTGTCAATGTCGACATTAAAGCCGTTAAAGCTCGAACCGAGCCCACCGTAGAATTGCGCGAAATGAAAGTCGAAGGCCCTGTCGATATTCTCCCCCGGGTAAACGACTTTTTCGGCACCTACCCTCCTCGTTTGAACCGTCGCGAACTGGAACGCCTATTAATCCCAATCGCAAAAAAGGCCTATCGCCGCCCCTTAACCACCGATGAAAAAGAAACACTTATTACTTCAGTTATTGATCACGGTCGCGAGGTCGGAAAACCCGAGTATGCCTGGCATTATGGCATTCGTCGTATATTGTGCTCACCGGCTTTTCTTTACCGCGAAGCTGAACCCAAGGATCAACCTACCCCACTTAGCCAGCACGCGCTCGCCTCACGCCTCTCCTATACCTTTTGGAGCACCCTGCCCGATCAGGAACTCATTCAATTGGCCAACCAGGGGCGATTGTCTCAACCGGATATCTTAAAGACCCAGATCAAGCGCCTACTCTCTGATCCGAAATCTCAGCAGTACATCAAACATTTCACCGGACAGTGGCTGGGTAATCGGCTCGTTGAATCGATCAATGTCTGCGATAATCGGTACACCTGGGATGACAATGTGCGCTATGGTTTCGTTCGTTCAACCGAACGGTTTTTCGAAGAAATACTCCGGAAAAACCTCCCCATTAGTACCTTCATCGATTCCGATTTCACCTATGCGAACAATGCCATCCAAACCGTCTGGGGATTAGAAGGTGCTCGCGCGCTGGATCGAATCGCAGCTGACCAAAGGCAGAGTCTCATTTGGCCGGAACCTGATCGCATCGACCTCACTCAACTCCCAGAGGGGACGCCGGCTCATGTTCGCATACGGGGTGGCATCCTGGGCCTACACGGTCCTTTAACGGTCACAGGCGACGGTGTAGAATCTTCACCCATTCTTCGCGGTGTCTGGGTATTGGAGAACCTCTTTGGGAAAAGACCTCCGCCTCCACCGAAAGATGTGCCAGCCCTGGATATCGATACGAGTCAGGCGACCAACATTCGAGAAACCCTCGCACTCCACCAACAGTTGGATACATGCGCAAAATGTCATCGCGACATCGACCCTTTAGGCCTGGCGCTGGAAAATTACGACGGCATTGGTGGCTGGCGGGAACGCTACCTGGGTGAACCATCGCCGATCGACGCTGCCTCCGTTACACCCGAAGGTCACCAGCTAAACGGACCGCAATCCATTAAAGACTACCTGCTACAAAACCCGGATTATTTTACGCGCTGTCTGATTACTAAATTTCTTGAGTACAGCGCGGGGCGCGAACTATCTGTCGGCGACGAGCGAATCGTGGATGAACTCGTGACTGCAGAACCAGAACTTGGTTACAAATTTGAAGACCTTCTCATCGCTGCTACCATGAGCGACGTATTTCTGACGAAGTAAGCTCGAGTTAGGTTGTAGCTGATCAACCGTTGACCGTCTGTCTAATTGATTGAAAAAGCCTTACTGTATTACCTGACGGAACTTGAAGAGAAAACAACTGGAGCTTCGATAGAAGAAAGTCATACTCAATCAGACAGAATACCATAGGCGAACAAAACGAAAAATCGCAGGACATCCCGATTAGGAGTCGTAGAAAATTTATGACAGGAGCAGCCGCATTTACCGGTTATAGCATGTTGGTCAAAGCGCCACAGGCTCTGGCCTCGGATAAGGATCCCTTTGTTCGACGCGAAGACGTAGTACCTCGCATCGATGAGTTGGCACCCGATGATGCGAAGCCGAATATTTCCTCCAATGATCCCAATATGCGGGTGGTCCATCTCGAGTCAGATGTGCTGGTTGCCGGTGGAGGCCTTGCCGGAGTCTGTGCAGCAATCAGTGCAGGTCGGTTGGGTTCGAAAGTGATCCTGATTCAGGATCGCAGTCGTCTAGGCGGAAATTCCAGTAGCGAAGTTAAAATGCATCCGCGAGGATCCCGCTTCGGATTTCGGGAAGGTGGAATCATTGAAGAGATCTGTTTGGAGAATGCCTACCACAATGAGCAGTACAGTTGGGAAATTTGGGACTTGTTGCTCTACGACAAAGTGATCCGTGAACCCAATATCAGGCTACTCCTGGATACCGCAGTCTATCGTGCTGAAAAGGAAGGAGACAAAATCTCCTCCGTTTGGGCCCGCTGCGACAAGACCGAACATCTTTATCACATTGCCAGTAAGGTATTCGTAGACTCCACCGGTGACAGTCGCCTTGGAATGGAAGCCGGTGCGGAATTTAAAATTGGCCGAGAATCTTCCAAAGAATACGGAGAGTCCTTGGCGGACTACGATACCTTGGGAAGCACACAAGGATCATCGATCCTGTTTACTGCACGTGAACATGACAAAGAGATGTATTATCAGGCACCCTCATGGGCACGGGGTATAGGAAGTGAAGATTTAAAATTGCGCGGTGTGGAATCCCCTACCGACACTTGGGAGTATGGTTATTGGTGGATCGAACTGGGAGGCGTATATGATACCATCCGTGACAACGAGCGCTTACGTTTCGAGCTCCTATCCATCGTACTGGGCGTTTGGGACTACATAAAAAACAGCGGCAATTTTCCTTCCGCCAAAAACTGGGCACTCGATACCGTTGGCATGATCCCCGGCAAACGGGACTCTCGACGCCTCATAGGTGATACCGTTCTGACTCAACAAGATGTTACGGAAGACTGGAAGCAATTCAGTGATGGAGTCGCATTTGGCGGCTGGTCATTGGACGACCACCCTGCCGAAGGATTCGATGCAACGGATCGCATCCCAGCACAACAGATCAAATATCCGGAAGCCTACAATATTCCCTTTGGTAGTTTGTATTCAAAAAATGTGGACAACCTCCTCATGGCGGGACGTAACGTCAGTGCAAGTCATGTAGCCTTCTCCTCGCTTCGAGTCATGCTGACCTGCGCGGTGATTGGACAAGCCACAGGTACCGCTGCACACCAATGCCAGGATAAAGACCTGTCTCCGAGAAAACTCAGAGAAAACAAGAAACATTTAAAGGCGCTCCAGCAACAACTGCTTCGAGATGGAGCATTGATCCTCAAAGCAAAGAACGAAGACAAATCCGACCTTGCACGCAAAGCCACGGTCACTGCTTCTGCCTCTACTTCCAATACGTCTCCCGAGAATATCCTTTCGGGACAAACCTACGATAAGCCAGACGAATATAAGCATCGCTGGATGGCTCCTTTGGGAGATCAGAAAATCTGGTTACAGCTCGACTGGAAGCAAACCGTAGAAATCAGCGAAATTGAAATCTCACACGACACCGGACTCCACCGCGATGTGACTATGACTTCGTTGATCTGGTTGCAAAACGAAATGATTTCCGGAGCACAGCCCGAATCCATTCGTGACTACCAGGTTATCGGCGTCGACAAAAACGGCAAAGAAACGGTGTTGGCAAAAGTGTTGGATAACTACCAGAAACTTCGCCGCCACAGCTTTGACCCCGTCAAAGTCCGCTCCATTCACATTCAAGTCGATCAAGCCAATGGAGACGAAGTAGTGGGGATCTACGAGATAAGAGCCTACGGCCCAAGCTGATATCCAGATCCATTGACATAAGTATTCAGAGGAGCATCCTTCTAAGCTATGCGCAGGTATTCACGTCGTAATATATTGAGATTGCTCGCCGCTAGTGGAGGACTGGCAGCCACCCAACTCGCACTGGGGCGTGTCTATGCCGCAACTCCTGCTTCCGCAACGAGTCAGCGTATCACTCGATTTGAAATCATTCCCGTTCGAGTTCACATGCACGAACGAGTCAGGGAGATATTCGCGGAGGTATACCGCCAACAAGGCATCCATCGCGACTACTACGATTCAACTCTAGTAAAACTGTATACTGATGAAGGATTAGTGGGTGTGGGTGACGCCCTTCTCAATGTGGAAGACTCACTCGGAAGTGTTCCGAAAGCGGAAGCCATTTGTAAACGATTGATCGGTCGATCCCCCTGGGAGTTTCTACTGGATGACAGCTTGGGTGGTATCCTGATGGCTGTTTACGACCTGATCGGTCAAGCCGCCGGCCTACCCGTGTCTCGCTTATTTGCGTCAGAACCAAAAACACACATCGTTCAAAGTTGGTGGAGTCAGTGCTTCCCTCCCGACTTAATGGCTTCGGAAGCAAAACTGGGCTATGACTTGGGCTATCGCGTACACAAAGTAAAAGCCCGGGACTTCGAAGATCCGGTGGAACAAGCCGAAGCGGTTACTTCAAATGTACCTGAAGACCTAAAAATCTGGGCGGATACGAACAGCACTTGGGTAACCCCTGAGCGGGCGATTAAATACGGGCAACGACTCACACGCTTTCCTCAGTATTTCGCTATCGAGACACCCTGCGAGCGCTATACCATTGAACCGTTTCGCCAACTCAAAGGTCGTTTTCCACTCAAGTTAGCTGAGCATATGCCGAAAGACCCGATGCCCTTCGTTCGCGAAAAGCTACTGGATGCTTTTGTAGTCGGCGGTCCTGTCGGAAAGAGTTTTGTGCAACGCGCCTTCATGGCCGAAGTGACCGGGATTCCTCTCTGGGTCCAACACAGCATTTTCACAGGCGTAGCTCAAGTTTTCCAGGCTCATCAGGCAGCAGCCTTCCCAGGTGTTGAACATTGCGTGAGCATCACACACGTCATCCAGGACGATCTGATGACGGAACCCTTCACCATGAAGGACGGCCTCTATAAGGTGCCGACCAAACCAGGACTTGGGGTTACTCTGGATGATGAGGCGATCGAGAAATACCGCAGAGGGTAAATCAATTCATCCAATCCAGCTCAGCCCAAGTTTTAGCCCCATCATTCTTCTGAACTTTGCCTGGAGTACTCCGGCCTTCATTCACGTATTGTTCCAATAAGGTTTTCATCGCTGTGACGCGTTCAGGGTATTTGGAAATAAGGTTGGTAGTTTCACCTGGGTCTTTCACAAGGTTATAAAGTTGGAATTCGGGCAACCCCTTCATGTCTTCCTCGGTTGCCGGAAAGGCCCAACCACCCGAACCAGGCCAAAGGATGAGTTTCCAATCGCCTTGGCGAATGGCAAAGCGGCCGTCACTTGAATGATGAACCGTGGCTTCACGTAGAGGCTGATTGTATTTCTCCCCCATTAACACGGGTAGAAAGCTGATGCTGTCTTCGGCGGTGTCATCCTTATACTCCACATCCAACATATCCGCTGCTGTGGCCATGAAGTCGGTCGTGCATATGATTTCATCGGAGCTAGAGCCCTTCTCAATCTTACCAGGCCAGGAAGCAATAAAGGGCACCCGGTGCCCGCCCTCAAAGATATCAAATTTTTTGCCCCTATAGATGTAACTGCCTTTGTGATTAGCGAGTGGGAGTTCGTCGTCATCAAAGTCCGCACGCGGTGACTGCCCATTGTCACTGGTAAAGAAGATCAAGGTATTCTCGAGTCGTTCATTATGGGTGATCGCATTGACGATTCTTCCGACTTCGTAATCCACTTGAATAACAAAGTCCCCGTATGCGCTGACATTACTTTTTCCAATCCATTCTGACTTGGGGATGATGGGGGCATGCGGTGCCGTCATGGCTACATAGAGAAAGAAGGGATCGTCCGAACCTGATTGTTCCCCGATATACTCGATCGACCGGTCGGTGATATCACCCAGCACTTCCGCGTGATCAAAGTTATCCGCCTTGGGACCTTTTCTCCAAAAGGCCTTCTCATCGTAATTGACTGAGATATTCGAGGGAATGGCGGTCGGCATACTGTTTTCAACCCAAACGAAGGGAGGTGAAGACAAGGAAGCCATGGTTCCATAGGAATAAATAAATCCCTGTGACTGTGGACCGTTCTTAATCGGCTTATTGAAATCAATCACCGGAACGGTCCGGTCATCAAAGGTTTCCATCTGCGAGCCTTTGAGCTGCCAGTTCCATCCTACATGCCATTTGCCAACGATGGCCGTCTGATACCCTTCCCCTTTAAAAAGCTCAGCAATGGTAAAACGTTCATCCTCAATCAACGGGGAAGAGTAACCATTGTAACCTGCACTTTTTAGCGTCGTCCTCCAAGCGTATCTACCTGTAAGAATTCCGTATCTCGTCGGTGTGCAAAGCGCGGCGCCCGTATGCGCATCTGAAAATGACATGCCGGCTGCAGCCAGCTTATCAATATTCGGGGTTTCCCAGGCAGATGCTTCGTTGTAGGCTGACACATCCCCGATACCCAGATCATCGGCAAGAATGATGACCACATTGGGTCGAGAGGAAGCAATGAGTTGTACCGATATTGAGGATACTAAGGCGACTAGAGGTAAAATAGTTCGTTTCACAGATTTTCTAATAAGGTCTAATGGCTTTGAAAGATCGGTACTTCTCAAAGGACTCTTTCATGGATTGCGGTTGTCGCCAACCAAGTTCAGCTTCAACTCGAGAACAATCGACTAAGGAGTCCAGTTCATCGACCGGTTTCTTGCAGGGAACATCTTGCAGGCCCTCAGCAATCACTTCCTGGGCAGATTTCTGCTCAAGATTATCTTTTGAGGCAACAAAGTAACATTGATAACCTTCTACATTGGCTTGGGCAGCACACACCATCACTTCCGCAGCCGAATAAACGGGGAGGTAGGTATAGGCATCGTAGGGATTTCCACGTGGCATACCCCCTTGCTCAATAGAGCTTTCCAGCATGGCTGAATCGATGAGCAGAGGAAAACGGATGGCCACACAGGTGAGCCCCGCCGTTTTTGAAAAGTACTCCAGCATATGTTCGCCAGCCTGTTTACTAAGCCCATAGCTGTTAAGCGGTATCGCCGGCATCTCTGAATCCAAAGGAAGATAGGGCAGAAAATTCGGATGAGACATTCGGTCGGTAGTAGGCAACTGACCATCCAACACTTGAACCGAGCTGGAAAAGATAATACGCTGACACCCTTGTTTCGCTGCAGCGGCAAACATCCGCATATTCATACTCAAATTGACAGTGTAGACCTCTTCCTGAGAAGCGCTATCCCAGTTCGGGTGATTAGCCAGATGCACCAATACATCTACACCCTCAAATAGATAATCCACGCTGTCGTTTTGAGAAAGATCAACGATCTGCACGGGATATTGGACAGTATCATCCGATACTCGATCCACCGCTACAAAATCAATCCCCTGCTCCACTAGTATCCGACAGATACTGCTCCCTAATCGACCGGTTGCTCCTGTTACTAAGACTTTCATGAAATGATATCAAACAGCCAACACAGACTGGAACCAAAACGAAACCTCTTTTTTGGTTAACGGTGTACTTTTAGACGGAAGTAATCATCAAAGTTCCAGCAAAGAAATGAATTCATTCAGCCCTCAGAGATTGCATCGGGCTCACTCGCATAGCTCGCATAGCAGGCACAATGCAGGCCACTAAGCTCACACAGGTAAGAATGGTGGCGACAACAAGGTAGGTAGGCAGGTCAGATGTGGTAACACCGTAAAGTTGACTGGCAATAATTCGACTGAGCATCCAGCTGCCAATTAAACCCAGCGCGACCCCTGCCAGGGTCAATTTTAAGCCTTGCTGAAGGATGATCCAAATCAAACTACTACGCTTCGAACCGAGTGCCAGGCGTATACCCATTTCGTGAGTCCTTTGCTCTACCGAATAGGCAATAACGCCGTAAATCCCAATACTCGCCAATACCAGGGCAGCTACGGCGAAGAGACCAATCAGGATGGAACGAAATCGATCAATCGCTGTGCTGTTATCAAGATAAGTTTCCATCAGCCGAAACTGGTTAAGTGGCTGCTCTGGATTCAGCTCACGTACTTTTTCTGACACGATGGGTGCAAGACTGAGAGGATCCGGTACAGCCGGGAGATATCATAAAAATTCACGGGGGACTCTACCAGGGAGTTCTTAAAAACTATCCCGACTGGCACAACATCCCCTTCGATGGGACTTATTGGTTCACCCAAAAAGGCACTGCTGAGCGCCCCATCGTAATCGAAGCAGCCGGAGATGGTGAAGTGATCTTCGATGGGCAGGGGGCCCTTAATCTATTTAATGTCATGGCGACGGATCATCACATTTTCCAGGGGCTCACTTTCCGGAATGTGGATCGGGTTTTCGAAGCCGGTCGGAAACATCTGGCAGGAGCCAGTAATCTGACGGTTCGCAATTGTCGCTTTGAGATGGTTGGTGAAGGCCTTCGGACAGAATATGCCGGCTCCAAAAACTTCCTGTTTCAAGACAACGTCCTCATTGGTCGCGATGATCGTTTCAGAGTGTATGGTTGGACGGCTCACCGGGAGGGGCACATTCCTTACGGGACTCATTTATTGGATTCCTATTATGGCATCAAAGTCTACGGATCCGGTCACGTAATTGCTTACAATTCCATCGCCTACTTCCACGATTCCATAGGCGTTTCAACCTACGGCTCTCCCGAAGAGGAACAGGAATTAAAAGCAGTCTCGATTGATATCTACAACAATGACCTGCACCTCCAGGTCGATGACTTCGTGGAGGCAGATGGCGGTGTGCACAATATTCGCATTATGCGGAACCGAGGTGTAAACACCGCACAGAGCGGAATCAGTGCTCAACCCGTATTCGGTGGCCCTGCTTACTATATTAGAAATGTTCTCTACAATATACAAAAAGGAGGAGCCCTTAAGATTCACGGAGGCGTACCAGGCCTGACCACTTATCATAACACTTTCATTGCAGAAAACAACGGGGGTGGCGGACACCCGAATTCGAACTACCGGAACAATTTAATTCTGGGAGCGGATGGGCCAACCCATATTTATCGATTTCCGTATACGACAAGCTATTCGATTGCTGACTATAACGGCTACCGTCCCAATCGCGGCCCAGAGAGTCCGGAAGGTCAATTCAAGTGGCTGACGCCTCAAGGGCAGTGGGAAGAATTTAAAACCCTAGGAGCATTGAGAAAAGCGAGTGGCCTCGAAGAGCACGGTATCATTGTCGATTATGATGACTTTGAAGATCTACAAAAACCGATCCAAGGACCGGTAGGTACGTCGTTTGGTGAAATGCCTGGACGCGTGTATCACGCAGTGGATCTTAACTTTAATCTCAACTCGAACGGGAATGCGGTCGATGCCGCAGTGGTTATTCCTAACGTGAATGATAACTTCACTGGAAAAGCTCCCGATTTAGGGGCGCTCGAAGTCGGCGCTCCTCCTGTGGTTTACGGAGCTCGTCATCTAGATCCGAATCAAGAGTTCTACCGCTGATTTCGAAACGGAGCTTTGTCATTGCCGGTGCTTATCGTAGGTAGTGTGATACATGAATGGATTCATTTTTTAAGGGACTTGGAAGAAAAGCCGGAGAGACTTACAATAAGTCCCGTTGGCTCTATGATTCCTTACTCGGATCCGAAGAAGAACGCATCGCATCAGAATATAAGCTGGGCCATCAGATGGCCAATGAAGTCACTGCGCAAAGTGAGCTCGTCGAAATTGAATTTACAGGTGTCCTTCACAAGCGCCTGGCCAAATGGATCAATTCTCCTCACCGCTTCAATAGCACGGTCCTGCGATCAGACGAGGTGAACGCCTTTGTGCTACCGGGCGGATATATATTTCTAACCGAAGCCATCGTGAATTTCTGTAAGCGCAATGAAGACGAGCTCGCCTTTATTATCGCTCATGAAATGGCCCACGTTGTGAAAGGGCATGCCTTTGACCGCATGATAGCCGATCATTCTATTCAAGTGATCAGTAAATGGCTGCGTGTCGGTGGACTCGCAGGAGCTGCAGCCAAGCAGGCCACACTGAAATTCCTTAAAACGCAGTACTCGCGCGACAATGAACACGAGGCAGACGACTTCGGCATACGACTCGCAATGGCCGCCGGTTATGATCCCAAAGGAGCCGTTCGCCTATTCGAGCGACTAAAGACTTTAGGAGAATCGGATATTCCCGAATACTTCTCTACCCACCCTTCATTTAACTCTCGTCTCGTTCAGATTGAAAAAGCAGCCCATCGCGCGCGGACTCGATGATGGTTAGAATCAAAGACTTCCGTCCATCTCACTCTCGTCGGAGTGTGACCGTGTGGGCGACTCTGTGCCTTACAATGATTAGCATGATGGCAGCCTCCGCTAATCCCACTTTCACAGACGTGTCCGCTACGAACGGCCTCGATTTGACCCCCATTAACGATAGGTTCTTCAACACGGTCGAATTACCCGACTTGCAAGTCATTCAGCAGACCTGGGGCAATGGTGTCGCGGTAGGAGATGTGGACGGGGATGGCGAAGCTGAGCCGATCTTCAGACCTCAGGCTGGCATCGCGCTGCATTTCCTTGGCAATTAGCTTGTCCGGCTCTGAGTCGTAAGCACGAATACCCACATACAGGAAATCAGAGTCTTGAAGCAGCCGAACTTCCGTCTTCTCCGTTGGCGCTACATTTTCGATGGGCCGTACTTGAGTAAAATTGGTGATCACCGCGGCTTTTTCCCAAACCGCCTCATCCAGCTTACCATCGATAACCGGAGGGGCGGAAGCTTGAACCATGCGGACCGAGAAAGTCCCTGAACCAGATTCAGGTGTCGGGTTAGCTTGTGCAGCTAACTGCGAAGAGGACTGAAAAGCACTCAATACTCCAACTAGAGAAAGGAATATTAAAATTAAACATCGAGGCATGGTAAATTCTTAGGGAAGAGGGGGGAGGTTTCGCTTCGGGCTTTAGAACCGAAATAGATTAAAGGATATGTGGGTTGGGAATTGGTCTGTTAATAAAATTAGAATTTCGAAATCCACGCGCTCACACCCTTTCAAGATTCTTTGCAGGACTGTAATTATCATCACTCAATCTGAGGGGACGAAAAACGTTTCGTCCGTGCGGGAGGAAGAGATCAACCAACATTTTCCCAGTCTACTCAATTACATTGTAGCAGAAGATAACAGTCTAGGAGGCAAGCAGCAGTATGGCAGAAAAAACGGGTTAGTGGTTTTAAGCATTGCTGTTCTCGTCAGGCTGATTCTGGGCAGCAGTTTCAGGAATCCTACCTTTCCAGAAGGAAGCCAATACAGATCCGGTAATATTCATCCAGGTTCCGAAAATGACCGGCCCCAACGCCGCGCTGGTACTTTTCAATACATCGATGGCCAGGGCCGTGCCCATACCACCATTTTGCATGCCCACTTCAAAGGCTACGGTTCTGCAATCTGGTTCGTCCAGACTTGCTGCACGCGCTCCGTAGTAGCCTAGAAGATAGCCTATCAGATTATGAATGAGGGCCGCAGCAAACAGGCCAATTCCTAAGCTCAGAATTTCAGAGCGGGATCCCGCCGCGATGATGGCGATAATGTAGATGATGCCACCCATGGACACTAGAGGCAGCCCTTTATCCAACCATGCTTGACGGAGTATAGCCATAAGAACGAAAGCACCACACATGCTGTTGAGCTGGGTCTGAGCAGCAGGAATTGATTGCGCGAGAAAATAGCAAATCACCGCCAAAACCAAAGCGGCTGGTCTCCAGATATTCCCCTTAATCTTTGAATGCAAAAGATAATGAGTAATCAACCCGGCTGCGATAGGCAGGATAATCAGATTAATGATAGAGAGCATCATGGCCCAAACCTTGATCTCGATCAACTTACCGGCCAACAGCTTCATAGCAAACGGAGTTGCAAAGGGAGCGGCGATGGTGGAACAGGCGGTCATCGTAACCGACAGGGCCACGTTACCCTTGGACAAGTAAACCATGACATTTGAGGCCACCCCACCGGAGCAACTCCCAATCAGAATTATCCCCGCTGCCACTTCCGGATCGAATCCAAACGCGGTGGCAATGATCCATCCGGATATAGGCATAATGCTAAACTGCATCAACATTCCCAGTCCGACCGCCTTGGGCATTTTCAAGGCGCGGGCAAAATCCTCCAGGCTCAAGGTCGCACCCATCCCAAACATAATGACCTGAATGAGTGGGACGATCAGAATGCTTAACTTAAATCCACCGATCTCGATAAACAGTTTGGGAAAAACAATGGCGCCAAAGAAAAAGGCAAAAACCCAACAAGTGAAGGTAAAGGTTTTCAGTGTTGTAGACGTCTGGAAATAAAGTCCCAACATTACAAACATAAGAACAACCATCATTCCCATGACCGGATAATTACCGAGGAACGCAAAAACAACGGTCAATAAGAGTGACAGTGCACTGATGTACAACAAGGGGCGGGCTAGGGATTTAGAGATCATGGAGTAGGCTTATTCATTGGTGGGGTAGATTTGAGAAATTATCTGTATGGGTTATCAAAGAATTTTCGGCAAGTCGAGAGGCTTAAATTAACGATTGATAGGATCACTATGCTGTAAGCAGAACGCCGCGAACCCATCTTTTTTGGGTATGGAAGCAGGTCAGCAGCAGCTCTGGAGTAAATTTCTGATTGGAGATATTTAGATGGGAGGTATATGAGACTGGGGACTGTATCCCTAAAATATCAAATTCTCGGATTACGCCCATCCCGTAAATACGGGATAGGCTCTGAGATAGTCTCAGGGCCTATGTAAATTCACTCTGTACTGGGACTTATAGCTCTTTTCGCTCAGCAGAGAATACGTCTCCCGTTGGTCCAGCTGGAAGACTCTCTTTCCAAGCATTCAGCTTCCCTTTGAGCTCACGCACAACACTGTTTTGGGAGTGCTTCAGATCCCTTTTCTCAAAGGGATCAGAGGCAATATCGTAAAGCTCTAGATAGCTGCCATCCTGATTAGTCACCAGCTTCCACTGCTGATCCATCATCGCATAAGAAACCCAGTGCTCGGGCTTACTGTCCCTGGCAGGCCAGGGAGACTCATATTTCCAATAGAGTGGCTTCTCGCGTGTCGAAGTAGCTTTCCCCTTTAAGACACTGACCTGACTGATGCCATCCGACTCATATCCGACAGGTAGCTTGGCTCCGGCGATTTCGCAAAATGTGGGAAGAAGATCCACGGCCGAGATCAAGGAGCTATCGTCGATCTCTCCGGCTTCAATCTTTCCAGGCCAGCGCGCAATGAATGGCACGTTGATACCCCCTTGATAAAGGGACGCTTTATAGCCTTTTCGACCAGCGGTAATTCCTTTGGCGGCGGCAATCCCCCAACCAGCACCGGTGGCGGTATCGTAGTTCAATCCTAGCTCGGTCGGTCCTGACGCTCGCGCCGGTCCATTGTCGGAACTGAAAATCACGAGGGTATCATCGGTAACACCCAAGCGGTCCAAATTATCCAGCACTTCTCCAATGCGGTCATCCGCGTGGGATAACACAGAAGCGTAGATTTGATCTTCTCTATTTTCAAGGTGTCTGAAACGCCACTCGTACTTGGGCACGGTATGAAATGGCGTATGAGGCTCGTGAAGCCACAGATTGATGAAGAATGGTTTCCCAGCAGCAACCGCCTGGTTGATAAACGCATTGGCATGCATCGAATCCTCATGCACCGGCATCTGCTCACCCGAACTATTAAAAGTACCGTATTCGTCATACCCATACACTCCTGCCTCAGGTGAATCAGGAATCATATCATTCGCCAAGTGCCACTTCCCATAGTGCGCGGTAGCATAACCTGCTTTTTGAAGAAAGCGTGGCAAACTAGGTGCTCCTACATCCAACCAATCGGGCATGTTCCGCTTGGCGTTGCTCGGCACCCAGGCGAAATGACCGTCTATATTATAGCGCCCGGGGAAATGCCCGGTCATAACCGCGGTTCGGCTCGGAGAACACACGCCGCTGGCGACCGTAAATCGATAAAACTCGGTTCCTTCCTTTGCCAAGCGATCGATATTGGGCGTTTTTACGTAAGGGTGTCTATGGCAACTGAGATCTCCCCATCCCCAATCGTCGGCAAAGATGAACAAGATATTGGGCTGATTCTCAGCACGAACCCCTAGAGGCAATAGTAATAAGAAGCATGACCAAAGAAGCTTAGCGTAGGTCGATTTACTCATAGATAGAAGTGTTTAATAGCTAGTTTTGATTGGATTACATTTCCCTGAATGCAGGAAGCAAATAAACCGACTTTCTTTAGCGCGCAGGTGTAAGGCGTATTTTCGATAACCGGATCCAACCGCCAACGTACCCATCGTCTAACTGAACTTTCAGGGTATGGTTCCCTGTCTTAGAAATATTGATAAGACAGATCTATTGTTGGACCTAAGCCTCCCAGGCATGAGTGGCCTTGATGCCCTTCCCTATTTCAAAGAATACAGCCCACAATCAAGAATCATCATACTTACACAGTCCGATAGTGAAAGTGATTTACTCCGATCCATAACTTTGGGGGCTTGGGGTTATTTGCGTAAATCGGCTACTGTTAGCGAGATTCTCCAAGGTATCAGGACCGTCATGACAGGCGGAGCATCTCTGGATACGAATGTTGCGAGATTTGTTCTGGAGAACCTTCAACAGCACCTGCCAAAACAAAATGTAGAAATTGAACTTTCGCACCGAGAGTTAGAAATCCTGAAACTACTTGGCGAAGGCTTCGTCAAAAAAGAAATAGCGCATACACTTGAAATCGGCTATTCCACGCTCGATACCCACGTCGGTCACATCTACGAAAAACTACAAGTGAGAAACGCTCCTTCAGCTATTGGGAAGGCGTATCGGCTCGGGATTTTTCCTGATAAAAAGTAAGCACCCTACGGTTTTAGAGTCTTCAACTTTTAAACAGAACCTACTAGGCTTTGTGGTATTTCTGCTCGTGGGCGTCGGAGCGGCGTTTAAAAATATATCTCCCAACAAGGTTGAGCAATATGCAGATGATTAAGCCTGCAATCGAAAGACGATAGATCACGTTGGCCACAAATCCCGTCGCTACGATGGCAATGATGGGGGCAATCAACCAACAGCTAACCACCCAAATAGCCCGACCTAACTTCGTATCGGCTTCGCCCCGGGTAAAGACACGGTCCGAAAACCCTGATCCAAGAATAGCAGCAAAGGCTACATAAGTGGTTGAAACGGGCAGCCCTTGTCCGGATGCGAAAGCGATCACACTCGCACTCACTCCGGTAATAACGGAAGCACGCAAAGTATCAAAGTGAATCTTCTTTTTATTCCCATCTACTTCGGAAGGAGGAGCTACTTCCTTGGCATTGCCACGCAATCTAATGAAAAGGCGCGCCAGAGATTTACACCAATTGGGAGCGTAGAGAGATACCGAATCGAATTGACTGCCGGTGTTTACTTGAGCCCGGGTTACCCGTTGCGCATAACCGGTTAACATGCCTGAAGCCATAAGGACACCACAGCCAAACAAAGCCCATGCTGAAATAGGGATCTTAGAACTTAGATCTGCGAAATCCCCCATTTCTCCGCCGCCTTGCCATAGCGTGAAGCTAGCCAATCCTGGCGACGCAGCATTTGCCAAATCGTTTTGCCCAAAAGCAAACGCCATACAAACCATTCCCAAGACAGCTGTAACTGAAAAGAGGTGCTTGTAGCCGGCGTTCTTGAAGATCACTAAACAGAGGTGTGTGAGTAGGGTAAAGGTTCCCCACATGGCAAGTAACACAAGAGTGATCCCGTATTCTTGAAAAACCTCGGTTTGGACCAGCTTAACGGCTTCCACGTTTTTCAATCCTTTGAAAACCATGAACCAGCTCAGCCAGGTAAAAATGGCTCCAGCAATCCAAGGTCCATGAAGCATCACGGTATCTCGATCTTTTGCCTTGTCCCTAACAGCCCCTCGAAAGACTCGCATGACCATAAACGAGGCAAATCCACTCACCACGATCGAAACGACGATCCCGGTAGTCACCTCACCAACCTTGGGCCAATTTACATTGCTGAAACCGGCCAAGAACAAGGAAGCACCGACAAGCTCGAACACCAAACAAGCGGTCGTACTTACTGGCATACCGAAACTGGAAAAGCCGTAAAGCAACACGGTGTCTACAAAGTAAACACTGATGTAGATAGCCATGGCCATCTGGATGGTCAGCACGGTGGGATCGAAGATGCCTTTTCGGGCCGTTTCAATAACCGGGGATGAAAAGGTCGCTCCCAGGATAACCGCCGCACCGGCAATAAACACGGCCGTCCGGCGATCTAAAACGCGGGCACCAAACACCGCATTGACCAGGTTAGCCGCATCATTGCGTCCCACCTCGATACAGTCCCAAATGAGCATTCCAAGGCCAACAATGGCCGCAATCATCAAAAAATCCAACATCCTATAGCCGCTAAATTTGTAGGTTATAAACCGAAAGAGAGAGCACATCATGCAGAGCCATCTCTACTTGAAAAGTTCAATCGACGATGCACTTCAAAAAACTTGGAACTTAATCTGGCTCTATCTTCAATCAACTGGATTTAGACCATGAACCCGCATGCTAGCCTACTCCCAAACCGCCTTGATCGGTGCTTTTCCCTGCATCTGATCCGCGGTAAACCCACCTGCATGGTGACGCGGCCCCGGATAGCCAATGAGCTTCCAGCCAACATAGTCTTGATTGCCTCCATATTTTGGGTCCGCAAGAAAGCCAATCAGTGTGTGCCCTCGCACCGTCGCAAAGAAGATACCGGGAGCTCCTGCGCTGTCCGGCCATTCATCGGTCTCATCTGATTCCAGGGACGCGAGGATGTCATATTGTTGGTCAGGATGGAGGTCCAGAAAGCCTTTGTTGTATCGCTTTTCAGAAACGGCTTTCAATCCCATCAGCCCATTCTCATAAACCGACTTCTGCGCCTCGTCTTCATTGGCCAAGACTTTATCGATAAAATTCACGCAGCTGGCTTCTATCGCTCCAGGCTCATGGTCGGTTGGAATGATACGACCGGTGATGGCCTCAACCGTTTTCCATTGAGTGGAGGAAAAGGTCACCGGTTCGCCAGAGGAATGAGCTGCTGCTATCGCTTTAGGTCGAGGCAGATTCAGCCAAGCGAGTAAAGTTCCTCCATAAACTGCGCTTTGCCCCATAAAATCCCGGCGGGAAATATTTGGTTTTTTAATGGGAATATCCCCACTGGACACTCGTCCCTCGCCAATCGAACCGTTTTTCATAAATTTCCTTTCTTCTCTTCGCTTATGAAGTGATCGGCCACCCGGTGAGCATTGGCCATAAGCGTAAGCGTTGGATTATAGCCACCAGCCGTCGGAAAGAAACTTCCATCGACCACCCAGAGGTTCTTCACGTCGTGGCTGCGGCACCAACGATCGACAACGGATTTATTCGGATCGTCCCCCATACGACAAGTGCCATGGATATGGACACTTCCCTGCATGGCTGACGAATCATCAACCAAACGATAGCTGCTGGCCGGGGCCCAACTGGTAATCGCTCCAGCCTTATCGGCTAAATCAAACATGCGTTTCTCAAACCACTTGAACATAGCCAGATCATTGGGGTGTTGTTTGTGAGTGATTCTTGGAGCGGGAAGACCATCTTTATCTTTTAAATCTGGATCAAGCTCGACTCGATTTGACTCCACCAGCAGGTCCTCAAGAATCGCGGTCAACTGAGCCTGTTTTGGGAAATCTCGCAACGCCTGCTTCAGATCTGAACCCCAGGCTCGCTTCAGGTTCGGATGGCCGTTTAAGGCACCGAGCGCATAGCCCAAGGGTTGTTTAACAAAAGGATTCCCATCGGTTATCACCCCGCCACGAATGAAGCCTCGCCCCGGATCCGAGGGATGCAAATCGTCAGTAGCGATCAGTGCCTCAATTCCGGTAAAATTGAAAGTCGGTTGGTCCAACGTATATAAGACGAGAGGAAAATGATGGTAGGTGAGATTCCTACCCACCTGTCCACTCGAGTTGGCCAGACCGTCCGGGAATGAATTGGATTGGGACAGCTGTAACAGGTGTGGTGAACCAATCGCTCCGGCAGCCAAAATGACCTGCTTGGCTTTCACTTCCTGTTCTTCGCCCTTCCCATCCAGATAACGAACACCACTCACTTTGCCATCTTTTCCTGTAGCAATCTCAGTCACTCGAGCATCCGCTGGTAAATCCAAGTTTCCACTCGCTATGGCCCTGGGGATATGAATGGCCAAGGTTGAAGCCTTGGCACTAATCGGACATCCGTAGCCACCACACGCATCCGCCATAAGAACAACCGGGGCGACCATTGTAGGGCTGAGAATTGATACTCATGGGCATCGGGAAATGTTGATAGCCTAACGATTCTAGTGCGCGCCTGACATGCGGTGTGGTTGCGGTATCAGGATGTGGAGGATTGGGAAAACCTTTCTTACGAGGAGCCTCCACCGGATTAGCTCCACTCAGTCCAGATACACCCAACTCCCATTCCGCTTTTTCATACCAGGGCTCCATTTCGTCGTAACCAAATGGCCAGTCCACTAAACTCGCTCCGGCTACCGGCCCTTCGGTGGAACGCACCTTAAATTCATCCTCTCGAAACCGCCAAGTCCAAGCGCCCCAGTGAGTAATCGTTCCACCCACACAATAGGCAAGGTTGTTGAACTTGCCCTCGAGCACTGTGCTATCCGCATCTGGTCTCCAGGATTCAAGTTGCCCGGGCGAAAAGAGTTCATCACGAATCTGAATCGACAACTCATCGTCGCTCATAAAGTCCATGACGTCTAACTTCGGACCTCTTTCCAAAGCCACCACCTTGAAACCGGCTACGGTTAGCTCCTGCAGCATCACTCCTCCTCCGGCACCGGTTCCGATTACACAAACATCAAATGTTTCTTGCGACATACATTCATCGAATAGCCAAAGCGGATCTAGATAAAGTTAAATATGATTCCTTGCGGTTCGACTTCAGCGTTATAATTGCCATTCCATGCCTGAAGGCTCTAGTTTCAAAACACGATGTCCGGAAGCCTTACTTCAAACCAAACAAACTCCTACGAAAACGAGGGTATACTCTTTCCCCTTCAGGTGCTTGACCCGACGGAAGTCCAGACCATGACCCAAGGACTCGCCGACATCGAGAAGCGCCTGGGCAGGTCTCCGAAAACAGAAGAACTTCACCAATTGTTCTTAAACTACCGATGGGGTTATGACCTGGTAACTTACCCCAACATTTTGGACGCGATCGAATCCGTTTCGGGACCGAACATCTTATTGTGGGCGACCAGTGTATTTGCAAAACCAGCACACGATCCCGGTTTTATTTCCTGGCATCAGGACGCTACCTACTGGGGGCTTGATTCAGGTAGCATAACTACCGCCTGGATAGCGCTATCGGAAAGTTCAACAGACAACGGTTGTATGCGTGTGGTAAGAGAGTCCCATAAATTGAGTATTCAGCCGCACAAAGAAACCTTTGCTGAAAATAACCTGCTCAGTCGCGGCCAGGAAATTGCCGTCGAAGTCACCGAAGAGGAAGCAACCGATGTAGTACTGGCGCTCGGCGAAATGTCACTCCATCATGTAAACATTGTTCACGGTTCGAAAGCGAACTTCAGCGACAAGCCGCGTATCGGATTCGTAGCTCGCTACATGACCCCGTCGGTGAAACAAGATGGTTTCCAGCAACCCGTCATTCTTGCACGAGGAGAAGATAAGTTTGGGCATTTCGAACACATGCAGGCACCACCCGATTCAGAGGACTTAAATACAACGCTTCAAAATCATTTAAGAACCGCGCGTGAACATGTAACGGGTATTCGTGAAACGAGCGGAGCTTACGATTCCAACGAGCAGTAAACGAGTCATGATAAGACAAACCCTATTCGGCCTAATCGCGCTATTGATTCACAGCTTCACTATCGCTGAGGAATCATTTCTGCTACTCGTGCCAGACAAACCCAACCAACAACTTCTCAGCCTCACGGTTCACGGTGCAGCCGAAGGGGTAACCATCAGTCAAAAGCGTTCAGTGCCCCTGCCATTCAGTCCTTCCGGGATTACCACTCAAACTTCTGATAAACGGTTGATTATTACTGGAGGCAGTAAAGGAGAGAACCATGCTGCCTCGGTTGGGATTTCCGAAAACGGTGAGTTGCATGTGATCGGCTCCTCAAAGCTGGCTCATGCCACCGGCTATACAAGCGTCGATCGAACGGGTCGCTATTTCATGGCAGTCAATTACGGCACCGGACAAATTTCCACTTATAATATAAATAATGACGGAGTGGTCGGAGCTATAGCGGACTTTTTAAGGTCTCCAAAAAGAGAAGCCCATTGCATCCTCACGACCCCCGATAATCGCTTTGTATATATCCCCTGCGTAAAGCTCAACAACGCGCTCTACCAGTACGCGTTTGATGAAACGACCGGACGGCTGACTCCTCTGGAGCCGTTCAACGCAAAACCGCCCGCCATGTTTGGCCCACGGCATGTGGCCTACCACCCGACTTTACCCCTCCTCTACTTCAGCAACGAACAACAACTCGGAGTGAGTATGTATGAGATCGGCGAAGACGGACAGCTCAACGATCGGCAACACGTTCCTACCATCCCACGCCGCTCGCCTTTCGAACAAGGCAAGCGGGACCTCCATGCGTCTGACATCGCCCTGACGCCAAACGGAAAATTCCTCTATGTAGCCCTGCGCGACTTCAACGGCGACGAGGATAGCGTCTTCTCATTTCGCGTGGATACCGAAGGCAAGCTCAGCCCAATCAGTAGAAGCAAAACAGGTGATATTCCCTGGAAGGTTGATGTCTCTCCCAAAGGCAATTATCTAATCACGCGCCAAATGGGCGACCAGACCCTCTCATTTTTCAAGATAGATTCAGGCGGAGACCTGAAGCATGTTGAGACGATAGATCTGCCAGCCCAAACGAATGACTTTTCGGTAGCCAGTTACTAGCAGGTGCACTGTTGGTATCTGCCTGGAAGTATCTCCAATTCCTTTGACTTTCATACCCTGGAAACAAGCCCCGAACAATGAAGAACTCCTTACTTATCGAACTATTTCATTCGATGGTCAACTCATTGAACCATCCCCATGCCAACCTTCGATACTCACTTGGAATTAAAGCCCACCTGTCTGTATGCGGATGAGCCGCGATATCATTTGGAAAACTGCCAAATAGCTTAGCGGTTTGCACATCGATGAAAGTAAAGTTGCCTAAGGATTGCAGTCGCTCACGCACAAATGTTTCCGTGCCATATTTATCGCCATTTTGACACACCAGGTAAGGACGACCATCGACTCGTTTTAATCTCTCCGTAGCTTCAGCCTGGTATTTCTCAAACGGGGAACCCCATTCCGTTTTGCCCCACTCTTTGATCCCATCAAAGTGATCATGAGTAATGAATCCGGTCCAAAGTTTAGCTACTTCATCGTCGTGGAGCCCCAGATAATTAACACCAATCGCTCCACGCGAAAAGCCACAGAGAAAGACGACATTGGGATCGGCGTTATACGCTTCGATAATTCTAGGTACATTAACCTTGGCATACTCCACCGTGGCTTGGTCATCCCCCCACCAGGTCACCTGATTCTCCTGATGATTCTCATGAATGTAGGGTAAAGATACCCAGATGTATTTCCCTCCTGACAGACCAAAGCCTAACCCGGCGTCTTTGACTTCCCCGGTTGAACCGGACTTAGGAAAATAGTTTCCGGTATACTCGAAGATGATGGGCAAGCGTTCTCCATCAGCGCTCCAATCATCCGGAAGATAAATCGTATGATAAACATGGGTGCCGACATACTCAGGAGCCGTAACTTTGACAAACTTGCCAGCCGAGGGATTGCCGGAAGAAAGTTTGGGGATTGAAAGAACGACCTGAGAATCAGACTCCAGGTCAGCGGGCTCCGAACAAGCCAAAAAACTCAAAATCAAAACAAGGAACATGTAAATAGTGAGTTGATGCATGCGTTGAATCCCTATTTCTGATTTAGCAAATTTCGAAAAGCATCAAAACCTTCGATGACATAGTCGACATGCTCCTGATGCCGAGTTCCTTCAACCTTACTGGCTGCCACTTTGAGTAATTTATTCAAATGGACCACCACCGAATTGGGCCAAGCCGGTAAGAAATCTTCTTCTTCAAAATGAATGTCGAAGTAGTGATGACCCATCGCTCGACCCCAAGCCACGTTCCTCTTATCGTTTAAAAAGTTTGGTGATGCTGACTCCTGCGCATCAAGCACAGAAAGACCAAGTAAGACTATTAGGAAAAAGGATCTCCCAAAGACGTAATACACATTCCAAAGAAAACTCATTGGGCATTGATATAGCTTGTTTCAAAATTTCAATGCAAGAGCGTATCTTGCAGAAGCAAAAGAAGAGAGCCCGATCTATTGGACAAGACTGCTTAAGGGAACAAACAAGGTAGACTCGATTAATGCTCCGTTTTCCATCGCAGGAAAAAAACGGGCCTCCTCCAGGAGTGCAACCAGTGGCTGCTGGTCCTCAATGTATCCCACATTCAAATAGTCTACGCGAGTCGATCCGTCGGGTTGCACCACCATTTCAATCTTGATGCTTCCCAAATTCCTGGAGGGAGCCACTTCAACGATGGCATCCGCATCGAGAGGTCGAAATAAAACCGGCTCCTCTCTTCCTGAGCTCTTCTTGTATTTGGATAATAGATACTCAAAATAATCAAGGTCCGACATGCCCCGCAATCCATTGCTTTCTTGATGAGGAATTTCTTTCCCATTTGAAAAAACATGGATGCCCACATCCTCCACATGGAATCCTGCTGGAAACCCAGAAATGGCATAATTAAAAGCAAACGGTGAGTCACCTCCATCATGCTTAAAGCTCCGGTGAACCGGTTGAAGCTTCACACTGGAGTTCCCCGCGGAAGTATACCTGACGAGCAGCATCATGAAGCCTTCATGAATTCCGGCAGGTAGCCGGAGCTCACCTTGAATTCTTACCATATCAGCAAGTGAAGCCGCATTGTTCATTTTGTCTTCAAGGTCTGTGCGTACGTTTTCAAAATTTTCGATATTGCTTTGCGTACGCTCCATGGCTTCGACGGATGCTCCCGATAAAACCGTTTCACCATTCATGACGATTGAATATCGGTCGCCTGATTCGAAAAAGCTGGAGGCATTTTGATCGAAGCTGTCACTTTCCACAGCTAGAAGGGAAAACGTTGACTGAAGAGCTTCATAATCAGCCTGGTACTTACTATACTCAGTCGATATTTTATCAATCCTGAGTTGCAGGCTTTGCTGAGAGACCTTCGATCTGGACGCATAGATTAGACTACCGCCCTTCCGCACAGAAACCAATTCTCCATCTTTAACGATCTGAACGCGCTTCTTCGAGAAATCTTGAACGCGGTACTTCTGACCTCCTTCCACCCAATACATATCGAGCCCCGTAAACAGGTAGTTTTCTGCCGGAGCTACTTGCTCGGATGGGTCAGCTGAAGCAGAGAACGTAGAAATAAAAACGAAAAGAGTAGCCCAATAAAAAACAGGGGACTCAAAAATTCCTAAACTTCGATGACGCCTCATTACAGAATTACTATGCTAAAGCAGAACAAAAATGCCAAGTGGTTTCTTGGAAGAGGTATCTCTTAAGGATGAGATTTGAATCGAGGCGTTCTCACAAGAAAACGACACAGGATAACCAGGCTACTTCAGGTCTGCCCCTGAAACATCTTAAGCTCCAGTTTCTCAGCCAGTTTCCGGAAATCACTTAGAACAGCTTCATTGATAGGTATTCCAAGCTCTTTTCGATCGGCTTCATAGGCTTTCTCCGGATCTCCGGGAATCATGACCGGGGTATCTGGATCCTGTCTGGGCTGCTGACGAATCCGATCCGCCAAATCCTGTAGCCGGTCCTTAAATTGACTGGCCTCTTGAAAAGCATCTATCCGAGTAGCCGTGAAGAAATGACCGAGATGACGTTTTTCAGAATTGGGATCTCTGAACATGTCAGTCACCTGATCTCCTGTCGGCATTCCAGTCATCACACCGCACAGGATATCCACCATCATCGCCAAACCAAAGCCTTTGTAGTCACCCATCGGTAACAACTGACTGACCTCAGCTGGATCAGTGGTATCCCTCCCTTCACTATCCGCTCCCCAGCCGGTTGGAATATCCTGTCCCTGGTCACCCATGTTTCGGATCTTATTCAATGCAACCATGGTCGTAGCTCCATCGTAACAGAACGGACCTTCTCGACTCATAGGAGCAGCCATGCAAATAGGATTGGTTCCAAAGAAACGGGTGGTGGCGTTTGCTGATCGCATGTTGGGAGATGCATTGGTATAGGCAGTACCAATCATGTCGTTCTTGGCTGCTTCCAGTGCGTAAAAAGCCATCGACCCGCAATGATTGGAATTCGAAACCGCAACTTGCCCGGACCCTGATTCTTTAGCCATTTCAATGGCCTGTTTCATAGCCAACATTCCAGCGGCATGACCGAAACCATGGTCAGCGTCTACTCGGCCGGTTGTTGCACTTGTCTTTTCAAATTGGATGTGGGCCTGAGGGTTCACTCTTCCGCAACGCACTCCTTGAACATAATGGAGTAATAAGCGAATGCCGTGCGAATCTACGCCTCGCAGCGAAGTTTGCCAGAGGCCACGGGCCGTCACCTGGGCAGCATGGTCTTCAACACCGGATTTTAGCAGGACTGCTTCAACAAAGTTATAAACGTCTTCAGCGGGAAAACGTTGAGGCGGTGACTTATCAGAATCCATACCATAGAAACGCTGCTTGCCCTTGTTCGAACCGCAACGAAATTCCAATCCGGTCGACACCTCTCGAGGAATGACAACTGCCTTTTCTTAACAAAAATTCCTTGGCGGTGATGAGGACTGTTTCTAGAAATTTATGGCATGAGACTCTCACATCTTCCCGGATTCTTACTTTTCATTCTCAGCACCTTGGCTGTTCAGGCAGACTGGACGGATTACAAAGGTGATGTAACCGAGGTGCGGGAACTTCGGCATGTTGAAAAACACCCGGACTCTTGGAGGGTTTGGCAGCCTTTTATTACCCAATGGAAGAACAAGCACTTGATTGTCGTGTTTGGAGCGATGACGAACGGTAAAAAAGATATGGGAGACATATTCGCCATGGTCACACGCAACGATGGTGAGAATTGTGATGAACCCGTTGCCATTTTCGATCACAACAAGTGGCAAGGAGATCTTCAATTTGCTTATGCAAACCCGGTGCTCTTCAAACCGAAAGACCAGAACGTAGTTTGGTGCTTTGCTATGCGCTGTTCCATCAAACAGGAAAACAGCGAAGAGTCACATCTCGTAGCTGCGTTCACTGCGGACGGTGGCCGAACCTGGACGCCAGTCGAATTGTCTATGAACTACACAGGTCCATTGATCACCAATGCAGGGATCGTTGAAACCACAATTGGAGGAAAGAAACGGTATCTGCTGCCAGCACATCGAAACACTTTGGCCGCGGACCCGAGAGGATCCAGAGACCATTTTATCTTAAGCAGTAGCAGTCTATTTGAATGGGACCTTGAGTCCTATATACCTCAACCGGTGCATGAGCGCGTATTCCTGCATGAGGGCAACATCGCACCCGGTGACCGACCCGACGATTGGAAGATCGTTATGCGAACAGCCAATTACGATGACACCAGTTTGACGACTGACCCTCCTCGTGCTTATTCAAGTTTCAGCCGGGATGGAGGGCAGACCTGGAGCATCTAGACGAAGCAAGCGTTCCACTACGAACGGGTAAGATAACAAGCCGAGTATAGATCCCAGATTGGAGGGGCTGTAGAGAATGTAAGGATTTCCACTCTCTTTGAGATCGGAGGCTGATAACCAACGCTGCAGCACCAGACTAATGGTTGATAAGCCGAAAAAGCAGATACCTGTTTTAACCGCCAGCAATAGCAACAGCACCAAGGTCGGTGGCAATCCTTCGAAGCCCAACTCAAGTTGTTGCAAAGGAAAGCAGATGAGGCCGTACAATAATAGCAACCAATGAAGCCGTGTGTATTTCTTCACACCGAATTTCTTCAATCCCCAATGAGCGAACGCATACCCGCCCAACAACAATCCCTGAAAGAAGATCATGCAAGTGCCCCAGGTCATAATACTCCCACCGAAAAGCGGAAGTAATTGTCGAGCGGTGATCAACTGCAGTGAGAACAGCAAAAATGCGCTTATAAAAACGCCTACCTGAAAGAAGATCAGTCGAGGCATAGTCGAGATAGAAGGAAAAGAAGGAAGGCAAACTATTGAGCGAGCCTACAATACAGAGCAACGTTTTTCCGGATCATTGTCCCACAGGCCAATCTCGCTGATCCAAGCGCTTTACTTCCAGCGAATCTTTTACGTTCCGCAAATCAGATCTTTTTTCTGAGCGCTTCATTCGGAATCGATGTTTGTTTCCCACGATCTTTCTCAAATCGACTTTCACGTCGTATTGGTGTGGTTCATACACGTGACGCTGGTTTTGAAAATACAACCCGTTGGAACTACGTTGAAGATGAAACGGTGAAAACAGGCCTTTGTTTCCTACCTGCCGTGCGTGAACAAGCGCCAATTCAATGTCGTTAACCCGGCGAAGCTTTCGATCAGCATCCAAAAAAAACAGTGTAAACTTTCCATCCTGAATTATCACCTGCGCATATCCCCCGGCATAAGGCCATGATACGCCCCAGGTTGAAGGAACCCTTATCCCTTCCTCAACCGGGATGTAACCATCCGGAGTAACTTGGGCCGAGCAGATAGCCCCCACAAACAATAAATAACACAACAAACTTTGCTTAAACATAGGTAGCAGTTTCATGAATAATAAAGAAGAACATCTTGGGATGAAGGACGGAGCGGGCGCAAGTTGCTTTCTTTTATTACAATCGCCAAACTTAACCCGTTCCAGACGTGTAGCTCCGAGTTTACTTTGAGCCATCATAATACTTACACCACAACATAATAGTAGATAGGAAATACATGAAAGAACATAAAAGAATGGATTCATGTTGATTGAGATAATGATCGAGGAGGTCAATATTGGAGTGCTTGCCGCATTGGCAATTCCAGCATTCACCAAGGTCGAACAAACGTCTCTGGGAAATTCGGTTCTTAACGACTTGCGAGTTATTGCAAGCGCTGCGGAGCAATATTTTTTGGAGAACGGTGCTACCAGCGTCGCAGTGTCAGATTTAGATATCTACGAGCATATGGCGCCCACGGACGCCTCCTCATTCAGGAACCAGTTATACCCGTTTGAGGTGCGGGCACGCCCTTAGTAGTCACGGGAAATACGTTACCAGGAGGTACCGTTTCGCTTCATTTCTAGGACGTCCTGGAAATACTACCAAGCATATCCACCTCCGAAAGGGGGCGGATTTTTATATTTTAAATGACGATCCCAGGATCCGTTTATATTGAGCCGCTTGACGCCAGAAGCTTTCACCGATTGAAACTACAAGCATATGAAAATCGGAATCATCGGAACAGGTTGGGTCACGGAACTACATCTTAAGGCCCTCAAGGAAATTGAAGGAGCTGAAGTAGCCGCCATCGGAGGGCGTAACCAAGAACGGGCGAAGGAACTGGCTGCCCCCTGGAAAGCCAACACCTACGACTCAGGGTTGAACATGTTGCAGAAGGAATCCCTCGATGCCGCGTTCATCTTATTACCCCCACATTTGCACGGTGATTTGGAGAAAGCCTGCGCAGAACATGTAAAAGGTGTACTGATAGAAAAACCGATTTCCCAAAAGCTGGAGACAGCCCAAACTATCAATGGCTATTTCAATGACGCTGGTACCATCGTATCGGTGGCTTACCAAAATCGATATCGCCAATCGGTTCAACGAGCCAAGGAACTACTTTCCCAGGAAAATAATCAAGGTATCCTTGCTCGTGGATGGTGGACCACTCAAATGCCTCCCCCACCCTGGTGGCGCAAATTCGATCAATCAGGAGGTCAGTTTTCAGAACAGTGTACCCATCTACTGGATATCTGTCGCTACACCATGGGAGAAGTGGAAGAAGTAAGCGCCTACGCCACGGATGGATTCATGCCTGAGGTAGAGAACAAGACGGTGGACGATGCCATGGTCGTAAACGCCCGCTTTAAGTCTGACGCAATCGCCTCTTTTGCCACCGGTTGTTTCCCTCTTGGAGGTCACCCAGAAAGCCCTGGTGGTGGCATCGGACTCAGCCTGTCCTCCCGCAACCATCGCATTGCTCTTACGGGTTGGGGCTATGAAGGCACGATTCATTCTGCTGAAGAGGACCGCGAACACATTCCGAGCGAAGAGAACATCTTCATCACTCAAAATAAGGCCTTCCTGGAAGCTGTATCATCAGGAGACGACTCAGGCATCCTCTCCTCCTACGAAGACGGGCTAAAAACCTTGGCTGTTACTTTGGCAGCGAATGAATCTGCACGGAACCAAAACGGTAGGCCGGTAAAAGTGGTCTATTAGCTCCTGGTCGTTTACGATTGTTTTTCGAAACTTCCCTTGGCGACCCAGTCAGCACAATCCGGCCCCAACTCCGCTTCAGATTTCGCTTCATATTCAGCACAATCTTCCTCCGTCAGCACCTCTGTCCATCGGCCATTGATACCCTTGTGAATAAAGACCTTGGGTCCTCCTTCCCAAAAGGCTCCTCCCAGTGGTACTGTCTTCGAAGCATTTTCCTTCATCCAATCAAATGAACAATACTCAAGGATTGAAGGCCAAGATGACTCGTTGATCGGGATTTCCAAAAATTCTTCAATCCGACGTATCTTACTGGACATGTCTTGCTTGAGATCGGCAAAGTGGACAAAGTGAACGTTTGGCAGATCTCTTATCGCCCACCAAGTCCGAAGGTTTTCCCAAAAAGACCAGAAAGGATAACCATCACGCTCGAACCAATCCGACCAGTATTGACGGATATCGTCGGTGGGAGGCTCGATAGGAGGCCCCACCCGACCAGGTGTTTTATTGAGAGCATCGTAAAAACCCTCATTGGCGTTTGCATGATGGTTATACAAACTCCAAACGACATCGCGTCCGTCGCGGCCGATATAGATATATTTGGCCTTCTCAGAAAATACCAAAGCATCCACTGGCAGGTGAGTTTTCAGAAACCTTCGATGCGACTGTTCTTCGACAAATTGAAGTTTAACTTCCTTCGGCGGCACTCGCAGATCCATCCACGGAGACATTTCTGAAACTTCCAAATCAGGATCACCTCCAACCGAGAGTTGGGCGATTATCTGCTGCATCCAAGTCGTTCCAGCTTTTCCATAGGTTCCGATGATGATGTCGTCATCTCGAAACTGAAAATCATTCCAGATGGTCGAATCGAAATGGTGACTATGAAGTTCGCGAGTTTTTTTTGGGGAGATTTCGATCGTTCATTACGAGTAATAAGGCGTTGGAAATTTAGATGATGGTTCAAGAGGGAAAGTTACTGAGCAGGGACTTCAATCAACTGATTTTTCTCAGCTATCTTTTGCAGAATATGTTCAAGCGTTTTCCGTTCAGTTGCATTGAGACAGGAGAAATATTGGTCATTCAGTGTGTTCGTCATTTTATCGAGCTTAGGGACAAGGTCGTTTGCTTTTTTAGTGAGCTTGATGTCCTGATAACGACGGTCTGTTTTTGATTCTGTGCGCAAGATGAGACCTTTCTTAGTATTCTTATCGATCAGTTTTGAAATAGCCCCACGCGTCATTCCTGTAGAATGAGCAATCTCACTCGACGCTATGGTACCTCCACTCAAATAAATAAGCCTTAGAACGGCCCATTCAGCCACAGTCACAGAACTGCGTTTCAGTTCCTTGGTAAATAACTGATGGAGCTGGTAAGACACATTTCGCATCATCCCTCCCAACCCCATTTTGAAATTCGTAGAGTTTTCCTTCACACAACTCACTACTGTTTCCATAGAAACTATTGTTAAGGAAACTATATTTCAATAAAACAAATAACTATCTAAACAGGAAAGCGAGTCGAAAACCTTAGCAGGCACACTCGCCCTTCAGAATCAAATCGGAGCACACAAAGGATTACCGTTACATGCCCACAACCAAGCTCGGCGTTCTCAAGCGAAGCGACCGGCTTAATTCTTTGTTATCTTCGTTCTCTTCGTTACCTTCTGTTCAAAACATCCCCCTACCAATTAGTGATAGATCCATCCCCTCGCTCAAAGACCGGATGATCATAAGACGACGGCTTGGTAATCTCATTCACCAATTTGACTTTATCCGGGAAGAACTCAACACCCAGCCCCGGACGTTCGTTCGGATAGAGTTTTCCATTCTTAAAGCTCAGATAGTCGTCATTCAAATACGGGATCTTAGCCGGTCCATCTTTGGTCAGCTCGGCCATGACAAATCCAGAGGACGAGGCCAATACATGCACCAAGGCCGCCGTGGAAATCGGGCCGGTGAAGTGAGGAATAATTCCTACATAATGGGTCTCACATAGGGCAGCGATTTTCTTCATCTCGGTAATACCACCCACGTTGGGTAAGGTCACCCTGGAATGATCAATAAGGTTTTCTTCAACCAGTTCGTTCAGATCCCAACGATCCCCAAAGTGCTCACCTACAGCAATAGGCACGTTGATGCGGTCACGCAGAGCGCGGTAGACCCCTGGATTCTCAGAGCGCACCAGATCCTCTACAAACACCGGTTTCAAATGCTCAATCATCCGAGCCATGGTCACTGCCTCGGCGGTATCAAAACGGGTATGAAAGTCTGTGCACCACTGTCCCTTTTCCCCGACCCCTTCCCGCACCTCTTCGTAGAAGCGCAAATTTTCGTCGAGGAACTTATGTGAATCATAGACCTCGCCGTCTGAGACGGTGCCAACTCGATAAGCATAGAAGCCAGCTTCCATGCAGGCCCGTGCGGTTTCCTTCGTAGAACCTTGGCTTGGGAAGCCTGTTGAGTAACAAGGAATGTGTTTTCGCGTTAGACCTCCGAGGAGTTCCCATACCGGCACTTTCAAATACTTCCCTTTAATATCCCAGAGGGCCATGTCGAGTGCCCCTCCAGCATGCAGTCGCTCACGTCCAGACGGATAAAAATACTGTCGATACACCTTCTGCCACAGGTGCTCAATGCGGAATGGATCTTCTCCAATGAGCATCTCCGCACAATTCTGCGTCATCTCCAGCGCACCGCCTTCACCAATACCCGAAATCCCCGCATCGGTCTCAACCACCACAATGTCACGGGCCTGTGCGAAAGTCGGTTTGGTGTAGTTCGGATCCTTATAGTGACGGATCTTAGTGATCTTAATCCCCGAAGAGATATCGGCATTCAGTGTGTGGCGCCCGGCAAGTAACGCACCCGCACCAAGCAAGCTATTTTTGAGGAAGTTTCTACGAGAATAATTGGGTGTAGGCATACATCTATGATCGACGTTGCTTCAGCCCCGACAAGCCAAAAGCCGAAAATCAAGAATAAGATTCCCTCTTGAATTGAATACAGGAGCACTTCAGATTCATTTTGGTTCCCTCCTGCTAGTATTCATCCTTCTTGGAAACAAACGAAATGAAATGAAATTATTCGAGAAACTGTTCAACAAAGACAAAAGCGCATCGAGCAGAGACGGTCTTTCCCAGGATGAACGCGAGGCAATCATTGATCTGCTCATCCTAGGGGCTTATACCGACAACCGATTGAGTTTGAGGGAGGAAAAAGCATTTGAGGCGTTAACCGAAACTTTGAGCTGGGAGTCAGAGACGGAGTTGTCGGATTTCATGAAGGACGCGATCGCGAAAGTAAGAAGTGTCCGGAGTAATCCATCCGCCAAAGAGGATCTACTAATTAAAGTCAAAGAACGACTCAACTCACTCACATCAGTTAAGAAAGCACTCAACCTGCTAAACAAGGTATTCATCTCCGATGGCAGGAGTTACGATGAAGCCAATTTCTATAGAGAAGTGGAAAGCCTGCTCAAAAAGAAATAAGCCCCGGGAAGGTCGGCTGGCTTGCTTTGGGGCTAATCTCTAACGAGCTATTCTTTGACGCCACAGAACGAATGGCACAGTAACGACATACATCACGATGCTATAAACCACCGACGGTAAGGTGGTCGGTGGCAGCAGCTCGGTTGCATTTAAGGCAATGAGTGCACCCACGGCAATTCCCAACGTACCATTCTGAACACCCGATTCGATTGAGATGGTCGACGCATCCTTGGAGTCCAGTTTCATTAAAGAGCTACTGATCAGGCCGAGAGCCAGCATGACCATATTTAGTAGCACCAAGGCCGGACCAAGCGTCGGAAGGTTTCCATAAAAAACATCCCAGTTTTTGACCAGCGCTGCCAAGATAATGAAGACGAAGAGCACATTCGCAGTTCGGGAAACACCTCGGGAGATTTTTTCGACCAACGCAGGTTTGATTGCCGTCAGGAGCATCCCGAGCAACACCGGCACGGCTGTAATGAGGAACATCGTGAAACCCAGTTTGGTGATGTTCACCTCTGCCCCATCCACGCCCATAAAGTGACCGACCGACAGAGCTACCAGAATCGGCACGGTGATCACAGATGCCAGACTGACAACGGCCGTCAATGAAATCGACAACGGTGTGTTTCCCTTGGCTATTTTGGTCAGCACATTGGAAGTTACTCCTCCCGGGCAAAAGGAAATGATCATAATCCCTACCGCTATTTCCGCGGTAAAGCCAAACACCTTGATAAGTCCAAACGCGATGAGCGGCAGCAATACCAGTTGATTGGTTATTCCAGTCGCAAATGTTTTGGGATAGGTGAGTACCCGGGCAAAGTCCAGTTTACGCAGGCCAAGGCCGAGCGAAAACATGATGAAGGCGAGAATGAGTGGAAGGAGTATTTGAACAATCATGGAGACGATGAGGAAACAAGATTAGACGGTTCGAAGCGTCAAGGGAGGATCAAATCCTTAACAAAGCATGCACTGCCAAAAAGTAACCATCCAGCTTCTTCGACTCCATCCTTCAGCTTTTGCAGAATTCCTTGACCATTACCACCTGGACTGAATGCGATCAAGATAGGAGGCGGAGGTGGCGTACCAAATTTCTCACAAATCCCAGTCGCGAGCCGGGATCGCGTCGGTGGAATTCTCGGGACCTTGTGGCGACGTCGGCGTGTTCCGGTAGGTGTACCACACATAGTATTTGCCATCGTGAAGAATGATTTTGGAGGGATCCCGTCGGGTAATCTTTCTATCACCTCCATTGTAATCAAACCCTTTCAACTCAGTGTATTTGAACTGGGTATAGAGCTCATTGTCTTCCGGTCGAGGCGCCAAATAGGCATCGTAGTTCCGTTCCATCGCCGCACTCAACGGATGGTCCGGTTTTGTATTGGGCATGTTCTGCGGAAAGGCAGGTCCTGCACTTCTCAGACTGATCCAAGGTCCGAGCGCCAATAAACAGATAAACAGGAGGAGACTGATTGGGGTATTCTTCATGAGCTGAATCGTTCTTCTACAAATACCCGAAAAAGGCAAAAAGTTAACAAGTGACTTTCCAAAAGAGGAAGAAAGTTTGAGCCTCAAGGACTGAACCTTGCCAGAAGTACTTTGATGGAATAAGTCTGATTACATATGAAACTCCGTCTACTTCTCGCTCTCCTATTCCTCAGCGCATCCTATCTCGGTGCTGCCGAAAGACCCAACATCATCCTCATCTTCGTCGACGACCTTGGTTACGGCGATCTGTCTTGCTACGGCAACGAAAGTATCAAGACCCCGAACATCGATCAGCTCGCCTCTGAAGGTCAGCGATGGACCACCTTTTACGCCTCGGGTCCCGCTTGTGTTACAAGCCGCACCGGATTGATGAGTGGGCGTCACTCTGCCCTCCTGGGTGAAGAGCCGCTCAGTAAGGATCGCTCGATTCTTCTGCCTGCAATGCTGAAACGTCAAGGTTATGCTACGGCCATCCTGGGAAAGTGGCACCTGGCTGGCTACCCCAAGGATTTTACCCAATCCCCTATGCATCCACTCGAATGCGGCTTTGATTACCACTATGGAACTCCGGGGTCTAACGATGCTCCCGGACCACCTAAGCAAACGCTCGAAGCCTTCAATAACGCGACCTCTACTACTTGGAAGATTCCGCTGATTCGCGGTCGCGATGTCGTTGAGCATCCTGCCGACCAATCGCTGTTTACACAGCGCTATACTAAAGAAGCCGTTCAGTGGATCGAAGATAAGAAAGATGAATCCTTCTTTCTCTACCTCGCCCACAACATGCCTCACATACCGATTTTCGCTTCAAAAAACTTCCAAAATAAAAGCGACGCAGGTATTTTCGGTGATGTGGTCGAAGAAATCGACTGGTCCGTTGGCGAAGTAAGAAAAGCAGTTAAAGCAGCAGGTATCGAAGATAATACCCTCATCATTTTCACAAGCGACAATGGACCCTGGACGGTCTTCGGCCCACGACATGGAGGAACGGCCAAACCCCTACGTGGTGAAAAAGGAACTTCCTGGGAAGGGGGTTACCGGGTACCGGGCATCTTTCATTGGCCGGGGAAGATCAAGCCTGGAACGGTTGATGGCATAGCAGCGAACCTCGATCTCTATGCTACCTTCGCCACCTTGACTGGCGCACAATCCCTGCCTGAAGAAAAACCCGGTTGGATGTCCACCGACTTAACGCCGGCTCTGCTAGAAGGAAAACCCAGCCCGCGCACGACCTGGTTCTACAACCCGGACGTTTATCGTTCAGGTAGTTTTAAAATCCATCGCACGACCAGGCAACCCACTAATCCCCATACTCGGGAGCGGTCACCTATAGACCGTCACGACCCGCCGCTACTTTACAACTTGGACGAGGACATTGGAGAACTGAACAACATTGCTGGAAGACATCCCGAAGTCGTGAGGCGATTGCTCAGCGAATTGAAGGCTGTTCAATAGTTCCAAAGATCAGCAGGTCTGACGCCTTTAGCCTGCTCTGTGTTTTTCAGCAGACTGAAATTTAGCATCCTTTATAGGTAGATGAATGATAGCTGCCGCGAATCCAAGAATGATAGCTCCGATCCAAACGAGATTATAGGAGCCTGAGGCATCGTAAATACGACCACCCAGCCATACTCCTAAAAAGCTTCCCAGCTGATGACTGAAGAAGACGATTCCGTACAAGGACGACAGGTGCCTTGAACCGAATATTTGAGCCACTGTTCCGCTCGTCAAAGGAACGGTCGCGAGCCATACGAAACCGATAAAGCAGGCGAAAATAAGGGCAGTGGCGTTGGTAACGGGAACGATAAGAAAACAACAGATGATTAATGCTCGGATTCCGTATAGGATGCTTAACAAATATTTTTTCCTGTACCGGTCACCCAGCCGGCCAAAAAGATAGGAACCACCCATATTGAATAGCCCAATAAGGGAGAGCGCAGTGGCAGCAATCATTTTGGGTAAGCCATGATCGGCCAGATAGGCCGGCAAATGAGTTGCGATGAATGCGACATGAAACCCACAGACAAAAAACCCAATATTGAGCAACAGGTAGCCCGAGTGAGTACAGGCATTCCGCAAAGATTTCCCAAGAGGTTCGGTATTTGACGGATCCGTATTCGAAAGAGTGCTACCGGATGGGTAACCAAGCGCGAAAAGTCCAATTATTCCGACCAAGACAGCTGCGTACCAGAGAGTCGATTCCCACCCAACAGCATTGATGAGCCATTGCATGCCAGGCACCACAGCGAACGTGCCAAACGATCCAGCTGCAGTAACAATCCCAAAGGCAGTGCTCCTTCGCTCGGCAGGGACTACTCTGGCAACCGCTCCCAACACAACCACATAGGAAGTTCCACTCAGAGCCAGTCCGACAAGCACTCCCATTCCAAAATACAAAGTAAACACCGATGAAGCCGCTGAGAGGATCGCAAATCCAGCCGCATACAAGACAGCACCTCCCACAACCACCCAACGAGGACCGATTTTGTCGGCGAGCATTCCGGCAAATGGCAATCCAAACAGGATGTTCTGAACTGCGATTGCCAAGCTGAAGGTTCCACGACCTGTTGAAAGCGACTCAGAGATAGGCTGAAGAAAAAGTCCAAGCGATTGACGAGCCCCCATACCAACACCTACGGACACAGCGCTGATAAGGATGATATAAAAAGCTCGAGACATGAGGATCGAAAAAGTGAGAGGACGAAGACTAAATGACAACTCCAATGTCTCAACCGTTGCCAAGCCCTAAAGGCCCCCAAGCAGGGTGTTGATGTCTATGTAACCCTATGGGAGAGTTCTGGAGTAATTAGTTAACACCATGGCCGAAGACAATACAGTGCAGCCTTTCCCGGACGACCAATTCATCCGTGCTTTTACCGAATCGCAATCCGCTTTGCGGGGCTTTTGTGCGGCCTCTATTAGCAATCATGAAGACGCCCGAGATGTGTTCCAGAAAGTCTGTTTGGTCTTGTGGAAAAAGGTAGGCGACTGGGATCCAAATACACCGTTTCTCAAATGGGCCTTTGCCGTGGCACGCTTTGAAATCCTGGCCTACGTGCGCGACAAGAGCCGTGACCGCCTGGTATTCGACGACGATGTGGTACTAGCGATGACCAATACCACTGAAAAGCTCTCGGCTAAACAAATTGATCGGCGCGATGCACTCGAACAATGCCTGACTAAACTCAAGCCCGATCACCGGGAAGCACTCACTGCTCATTACGCCAAAGGCTACAATTTCCAGGAAATCGCTGAGCAGCAAAACCGAGGCCTCAGCGCTATAAAAGTCATGATGATGCGTCTGCGCCAATCCCTGGGCAAATGCATCGAAAATCAATTAGCCGCCAGCTAACATCCCATGAGCAACGAACCACATTCTAAATCCAACAGCGACAAGCAGCTCAATCGTATCGCTGAGTTACTCATAGCTGCACGAGAAGGCAGCCGTTTCAATGATAGACACCGTACAGAGCTAAACGACCTTCTGCGCGAAAACGAAGACCATCGTGCATTCGCATCCCAGTTCCTGCTGGACGGCGAAACACTACAGGATCTCCTGGCCACGGAAGAAATTTCTGCCCTGACTTCCGGGCAAAGCCACACGGCGGCTGCAGCGAAACCCCGCTGGTATCAAATGCCAGTTCTTCAAGTGGCGGCTGCCATCGTCCTCATTGCCACCGTATTGTTCGCCTGGAACGGCCGGTCACCTGTCGCCGTTATCCAGGATGAAGCCAATGCGGTATTCGCAGAAGATACCACGCCCAAAGATGGAATCTTAAAAAGCCAAGCCTACTCTTTGATGCGTGGCATGATTTCCGTCGAATTTCGGAACGGCGTTTCCATGACGGTGAAGGCGCCGGCCGACTTTGAGATCGTGGATGCATTCCGCGTGCGATTAAGCCGAGGCAGCATTCGCGCGTTTGCCCCCGATAGTGGCCACGGCTTCGTCATCGAAACGCCCGATGTAGATATCCAGGATCTGGGTACAGAGTTCGGAGTATCGGTAGATGGATCATCCGGAGACAGTGAAGTGCACGTTTTTGATGGAGAAGTAAACGTGAATAAACACCGTGCCAAGGAAACCATCGCTTCACTCGAGGTGGGAGATTCGGCCAAGATCCATGATGGGCAAATCAATCCCAGCGAAGCACCAGCCCAGGATGTGTACCTGACTCCCGCAGACGTCAGCTACAATCGTTGGCTCTCGATGAGTAACGAGCTTCGAAACGACGAAGACGCCCTGCTCTACTTCTCTTTCAATTCCGCCAATGACAGTCAAACGACCCTCAAGGATGAATCCGCACACAGCCCATCCATCCACGGCACCATCGAAGGGGCCCGCTGGGTGACCGGTCGCTGGCCGGGCAAGCGCGCCTTATTATTTGACCAAGCGAATGACGCCGTTGAAATCAATATCCCAGGAGAGCTCAGACAATTTACCTTCGGTGCCTGGGTAAATGTGGATCGATTGGATGCACCAGTCACCTCAATTTTAAATTCGATGGATTACAAGGAAGGCTCTCTACACCTACAGATTTCCCGCAGCGGCGATACCCTCATTCCGGCAGTCTTTCCCCGTGTTCGCAAAGAAAAGACAGGTGCGTCCATTCCTACTGGTCAATGGGTTCTCCTCACTGCCGTCATCGATGTAGAAAACAAGGTGGGCCGTACGTGGATAAACGGACAACGAGCGGTTACGGGACGCTTTGATGAATCGACTTTCGTAACACCAGGTAATAGCCTACTGGGCTCATACCGAACAGAACTTCACGGTGAACGGACCAAAGAGTTTCGTGGTCGCATGGACGAAGTCTTTCTTCTGAATCGCACCCTGACTCAGGGTGAAATCCGCCGCATCTATAAACATGGACGGCCGAATGCTCAATTAGAGACCGACGCTTAATCGACAATCTCATCGTCTGGGCAGATCGCATGGAGGAATTGAGCAAAAGGAGGACCATGATCCGAAATGGAATGAGGCTCCTCTATTCGATTTAATCAACTGCAAGGATGTGGAAATGCGGGATAACCTCGATGAATGAAATCGGGGGTTTTAGGAATAACAAGGTAGGGATGGACCGCCGGACCGCCTGTTTCCCTAAAACTGATTAACGGACGCCTAGGCGATGAGTCCCTACCCATGGAGAACGTCACTTCACCAGTGTCACAGCGCCGTCCGAGTCGTGATAGGTTGCAGCTCGTATACGCACATCCAATGTTCGGCCTACCCGACGTAAGGTCGATCCTGTCTGATAGTGACTGTCGACTAAAACAACTTTCGGAGAATTCGGGATCCCTTTGGTATTCAAAGCTAAATCTGAGAGCACAAGCTTGAAGGCCTCACGCCCCACGACCTCATGCCGGTGATCAACACCTGATGCATCGTCCGGGCCCTTGGCTGTGTCGAGTGCAGCAAATCCAAGATCTTCGGAAATCTTGTACCCCAACTGGACTATAATATTGTATACCGAGCCGTCGCTAATGACTACATCCGGCTCATACTCTTTCATCCAGCTTTGTATGTTTTCAGGAGAAATTTCACTCTTAGGGAGAATGGGAATACGACGAGACTCTTCGATGAGGGATGTGTAATAAAGGAAAGAAGAGGCAAACAACTTATGCCCAATACCACCTCGAGGATATGTCATGACAAATCCGATACGTTTATATCCGAGACGACAGGCCTGCTCAATGAGTTCATCCATCATCTGCAAATAATTAGTGCAGGCTCTATTCACCATCGGATCGATAATGCTGTATCCGGCGGTTGAGATACAAAAGGTCTCGATGTCCAGATCCAAGGTTCCAACTCCACTCACCCAAGGCATCGCGATGACACCCTGGATCCCGCGAGAGATAAGAATATTCCTTAATCGCTTTGGGCTAGCTTTCAATTCCGGCAGATAAAACACATCCAACTCGTAACCACTATCGTGAGCCTGAGCCTCCATGCCACTCATCAATTTATGAGGGACGGGATAGGTAGTGAGTTGTGCTTTGGTAATTTCCGGAATCAATACCGCCAACTTGGAAAATTTGCGATCGGTGCGATTAGTCCGCAGGTGCTCCATCAACTCGGAAATGCGACCGTCTTTTACATAGCCCATGCGTTCCGCGATCTGAGTGATCTCGTCACGACGCTTTTTAGAGACTTTGGGACTGTTACGAAGGGCCAACGACACCGCGGAGACTGAGACACCCGCCTCCTTGGCGATATCGCGCATGCTTAATTTGTAGTTAGGGTTCGCCACAACTGATGGGGTAATACATCTAGAATTCAACGATTGCCTGTGTATGCCGATAGGTATTTAAGTCAACAGTTGACTGAAAATGGGAGTAATCTAAGACAAAGCAGTATCTGCAATTAGACCCAGGATCCGCGGCGTTTGCGGTATCGCAACTTATTGGCCTCGGAATCGTTGAACACTTCCTTATCCGGATCCCACTTCAGTGATCGACCCAATTCCATGGCGATGGCGCCAATATGCATGGAATTGCTTAATTTATGAAGGGCATGTGCAGAGTAGTTAGCCGGTTTTCCGTAGCGAATGATATCGAGAAAGTTTCGGTGCTCTGTGGGCGGCATTGGCCAGATCTTATTTTTAGACGGATCGTATTTTTTGCGATAGATATTCAAGTCACTCGCTTTGAGTTGTCCCTTCCAGCCTTCATTACCTACCCACCCTTTACTACCAACAAACCGTATAGAGGGCTTGTCAGACTTCACATGCATGGTCACCCCATTGGCGTAGGTGTAGTTGATCTCATAGGTCTGCGGAACGGAGTTTATCGAATCAGGTGGAATCGTCCCCCAACCCGAAACTTCAACCGGACCAGAATCCTCAGCGAAATTCGCCACCTGTGCCGTATCCATTAAGTGGGCACCCCAATCAGTTAACGAGCCTCCGGAAAAATCACGAATTTGACGCCAGGATTGAGCATCGGTTATACCAGGCCTGTACTCACGTTCTAGAGCGGGGCCCAGCCATAGATCGAAGTCCAGTCCGTCAGGGACCGGTGCCGGATCGAGGATGGGGAAAATGGGTTTTATAGGGAGACCCACACTGATGTAGCGCAGCTCACCAATCGCACCATTGCGAACGGCCTCAGCCATTTTGTGATAGTGGGTTACGGACCGATCTTCTAAACCCGTCGCAAAGACGGCATCATGATTCTTAACTGCCTTCAACAGTTCCTGTCCTTCACCAATCGTCAGGGTGGGTTTTTCGCAAAAGACCTTCTTCCCTGCCCTGATTCCCAAAATAGCCATCGTTACATGCCAATGGTCAGGTGCGGAAATAACGACCCCATCAATATCCTTGTCAGCCAGTAGGTCACGGAAATCAGAATAGGTCTTACAAGCCGTATCTCCGTTATGCTTGTCGACGATCTCTTTGGCCGCATGGAGGCGATCTTTCATTACATCGCAGATAGCCACTGCTCGGCAGTCGTCCTCCTGCAAGAAAGATGGTAGGTTGTAACTACTCCCATGTCCCCCCACTCCAATAAAACCCAGCGTGATTTTGTTCGAAGGAGCATCACTGCCAAACAAACGAGGCGAAACCACAAGCGGCGCGGCACTTGCAGCGAGCATGGACTTTAGAAAGGAACGACGAGGAGGCGTAGACGAAATCTTTGGGGCATTCATGATTAATAGAAAACTAAAGAGACAAATCGGAAAGAGGTCGAACCTTGATCATCAAAATCTATCTGACAGCCACGCTTGTCCCAAAACAGTAAGATAGCGAAAGTTCAGTGAGGATCCCAGCAGCTATTCAATACAACTGAAAAGGCAGGGCTCGATTGCCAGGCGAGTCGAAATCTAACCACTCCTAAAGAAAACAACTTGAACATAAGATAATGAAGGAAACGAAGAAATAATAAGCTAACTTGGATAGGTAGGGCCATCGCGTCCTCGCGATGCCGATTAAAATCTATAAAACAAAATGACTGTTCCGATCAGAAAATAAACTGCATTTACGTAACCCATTTTCATCGTCAAATAGCCCTGTGCTAACTTGGTTGCCTTCTGGCCCGATTTCCGACTCAGGCAATCAGATCATGGATGACCCGCGCATCTTTGACCCCCGTCAATCGACGATTCAATCCCTGGAAAGGAAAGTTGAGCTTCTTGTGCTCATAGCCGAGTAGATGAAGCATCGTAGCATGATAGTCTTCCAAAGGAACCGGATTCACGGCAGGACTGTAACCTACTTCATCGGTTTCACCATAGGTGATTCCTGGCTTAACTCCACCGCCAGCCATCCAAGCCGTAAAGGCGCCCGGATTGTGGTCACGTCCCACTAATTTCATTTCTACTCCACCGCGATTTTCACGCATGGGTGTTCGGCCAAACTCACCACTCCATACGACAAGCGTATCCTCAAGAAGTCCTCTGGCTTTTAGATCCTTTATCAAGGCAGCCATGGGTTGATCCATCTCGCGGCATTTGTCCTGAAATCCTCCATTGAGGGCTTCGGCCATGCCAGCTCCATGCGAGTCCCAACCCCAATCGAAAAGTTGGACATAGCGCACACCCCGTTCGACCAGTCGTCGGGCTAAGAGGCAGTTGTTGGCAAAACTCTCTTTGCCCGGCTCCGTGCCATAAAGCTCATGCACGTGGGCCGGTTCTTTCTCGATGTCCATGGAGTCCGGCACTGCCATTTGCATGCGAAAGGCCATCTCGTATTGAGCAATTCGGGTCAGGGTTTCCGGGTCGCCAAAATCTTCGTGCGTTTGCTCATTGAGCGTTTTCAGCGTATCCAAGGCAGACCTACGCACATCGCGAGAGATAGCCTCAGGATTGGCAACATTCAGCACGGGATCCCCAAACGAACGGCATTGCACCCCTTGATAAACAGAGGGCAGAAAACCAGAGCCCCAAAGCGCTTTACCCACACGAGGAATACGACCACCCGAAAGCAGCACGACAAAACCCGGAAGATCTGCGTTCTCTGTACCTAATCCCCACGTCGTCCAGGCACCAATAGATGGATGACCGATACGAGGTTGCCCGGAGTGAACCATCAGTTGAGCCGGTCCATGGTTAAACTGGTCCGTTTGCAGGGTCTTGATAAAACTCACATCATCGACCACTTCCGAAAAGTGCGGCAGCCGATCGGACACCCAGGCTCCCGAATCTCCATATTGCTGGAATGGGAACTGTGGGCCTAACATGTTGGGCGTGCCTTGAATGAAGGCGAAGTTCTTCCCGTCGAGGAACGATTGCGGGCAAGCCTGTCCGTCGAGTCGTTGCAAATCGGGTTTGTAGTCAAACAGCTCCAACTGACTCGGAGCACCAATCATATGAAGGTAAATAACACGCTTGGCCTTTCCCGGGAAATGCGGTTCCAGGGCGCTCAATGGATTCGATGGATCGTGGTGAGGCATCGAAGTTCCACCCGAGGCAGCTTGAGCCTGCCCAGCTAGAAACATAGCCCCAAGGCCCGTGGTGCACTGAGATAGAAACTGGCGGCGGGTTTGGCGTTTCAGAGAACGCAACCGGGCTTCATCAACTAGGGTTTCCAGATTCATTAGAAAGTAAGGGTTTCATCGAGATTGAGAAGCACTTGCGCGACCACTGTCCAGGCAGTTTCACCAGACTTCATATTCACCTCTTCATACAGTTGAGTCAATGCCGACAAACGTGCCTCGTTAGCAGCCCGTCCAGTGACCAGGCGGTAGCCCTGCGATAGCCCCAGCTCCGGAGCGTCAGAGAAACTGGACTCAAGCTTATGGCCTAGCGCTTCGGCGCATTCGACGAAAGTCTCGTCGTTCAGCGTCACCAGTGCTTGGAGCGGAGTATTAGAGGTTAGGCGACGGGGATTACAAAATTCACGCGACGGCGCGTCGAAAGAAGCAAAGCTCGGAAACGGAATGCTTCGTTTGATATAGGTGTAGATCGAACGGCGGTAACGGTCTTCTTTTCCACGCTCAGGCGTCTCCCACAAATCCCTGGAAAGAAACGGACGCCACACACCTTCCGGCAGTGGAGGATGAACCGGAGGACCTCCTAACTTGGGTGAAAGTAAACCACTCACGGCCAGGGCCTGGTCACGCACCATCTCAGCCGTTAGCCGGAGACGGGGTCCGCGAGCCAGGAGACGATTGTCAGGATCGCGAGCAACCAGATCGGGAGTGACACGGGAGGATTGTTGAAACGCATGACTGAGAACCATTTCCCGGAGAATGGCTTTAACACTCCAATCATGGTTCTTCTGAAAACGAACTGCCAGATAATCAAGCAATTCAGGATGGGTGGGTTTCTCTCCCGACGAACCAAAGTCTTCAAGCGTAGGCACTATCCCAACTCCATACAATTGCTCCCAGAGTCGGTTCACAAACACCCTTGATGTGAGTGGATGATTATCTGAGACCCACCACTCCGCCATGGAAAGTCGGTCCAGGGATTTGGGCGCTCGCGCCACTTTGGTGAGCGAATCCGGAAGCGCAGCAAATATCTGATCGCCCTTCTCCATCGCATTCCCTCGTTCAAAAATGTGAGTGGGACGGGCGAGCTCTTCAGGACGGTTGGCCATGATCGGGACCGTCGTTCCTGGAATATCATTAAGCCGATCCACTGCCTGGATCATTTCGCGCTGCAGCTTATACTCCTTGCTCTTCCAACTGCCAAAGCGGGTCCAACGCTTATCGGAGCTACTCGCCAGGTTCCCCCGCTGGATCGACATGGGATGGCTACCATGCCCTGTCTTATTACAATGAATGTGCAAGGAAACCGTATCACCCTTTTTAAGCTCCAGGGGCTGTTCCGGAACCAGGACCAGTTTGCGCGCATAGTGAATGCGTGAATCTGCTCCCCAACCGGCTCCGTTTTTACCAATCAACTTCATTGGCTCCGTCGGCATGTATGGCACATCGGGTACACTCCACTTAAAACAGAAATCCGTTACCGAACCATCCTCGCCAATGATCTTTGCAACTACGTCCTCGACAAGAAACCCCCACTCCGGGCTGTGGACAGCATTCTCAGGATCGTAGGGCAGCACCGTAAGCTGGAAGGCCGTGACGGGTTTCTCTCCGAAGCTAGCCTGGGGCACTTCAATGATGGTATGGGTTTTAGTCGCGACGGTACCTACGGTTTGGAATTCGTCGTGTATTGATTTTTCGACTACTTCGTAGGCGGTGTTATTATTCGCCTTAACAGAAAGCTGTTTCAGCCCCTGCCATTTGGTTTTGTCGCGCAAGCTGATACCGCGATCCCAAATACCCTCCTTAAGATTCAGGATCTGGTTGCGCAAGGCCATAACCTCTTCGTAGCGATCCCGCTCTTCAGGCACTTTCACAAACGGCTCGTCTTTCTGAAGATCCGAGTCCGCCGTGTTGTTATAGAAATCCATGAAGCTGTAGTAGTCAGCATTACGCAGAGGATCATAAGGATGATCGTGGCATTGGGCGCAGGCGAAGGTGACGGAGCCCCAGGTCTGCCAGGTCGTGTTGATACGATCGACAATGGCCTCGACGCGAAAAACCTCATCGTCAGTTCCGCCTTCATCATTCGTCTGGGTATTGCGCTGACAAGCGGTCGCGATCAGATCGTCCAAGCTCGGCTTGGGCAATAAATCGCCGGCGAGTTGTTTGATGGTAAATTGATCAAAAGGCAGATCGTCATTGAAAGCCTTCACCACCCAATCACGGTAGGCCCAAATGGTGCGTTTCTGGTCCTGCCCTAGCCCCCCCGAATCAGCATAACGCACCAGGTCCAACCACATCGTGGCCCAACGCTCACCAAAGGCGGGGCGACTCATCAAATCATCCACGGCATCTTCGACAGCCTGCTCCGGATCACTGGCGTAATCCCTCTCAAATACTTCCAGCTCCATCAGCTCAGGTGGCAAGCCGTTAAGACTTAGACTCAGGCGACGCAGCAAACGCCCGGGTGATTCAAGCGGACTTGGCTCCAGTCCTTCTTCTTCGAGCCTGCGAAACAGAAAGTGATCTAAGTCACCTTGAGCTTTGTCATCATATGCCGTTTCAGGAACCGGAGGTTTTCTGGGACGTTCAAACGCCCAGTGCTCACTCCACTTGGCTCCTTGTTCAATCCACTGTTTGATCAAGGCTACTTCATCGGCCGACAAAGACTCATGCTCATCGGGCGGCGGCATATGATCATCCTCATCATCCGTCGTGATCCGGAAAAACAATTCTGATTCTTCTAGGTTCCCCGGAACCACCACGGTGTAATCAGACTTCCCTTTGAAGTTAACCACCCGGTCTTCGTAGACAAAAGAAACATTGCCAGCGGCCTTCACACCTCCATGGCACTCCGTGCAATTCGCATTGAGTATCGGCCGAATGTCCCGGGCAAAATCAACCTGGCCGAATAAAGCCGGAGATACCGCAACCGAAACCACGGCTACAAGGATTGGAATAACTCTAGGGATAGACGTCATTTTGAGAACAAAACTAGATGGATCATCCAAACGGAATCATCAATCAAATAACCCCAGCATTCAAACAATTCCCTCATCAGAAGCCGAGGAGAATTCCCTTCAATTCCCCAAAGGACCGAATAACAGAAATAATCGATTGTTAACCTGTCTTTGGATCAGGAGCATTCAGGAACCCCTATTTTGCCTGAAATCCCGGATTAAATATCTCCCCCTTTTTCACCTTGCTCCGCCTGTATCCCCGGTGATTATTGGAGTTCCCTCAATGAATCCCCTCTTTGTTACCCTCCATCTCATCTTTGTTATCCGGCAAATAGTGCAGGATATTAGTACTTCTAGATGAAAAGTAATTCAGCCATAGCCCTCATCATCGGCTGCCTGATTTTCTCAGGTTGCAGCCAGTCGAAGCGTCCGCCAATAGACCTTTCGCCTGTTGATGGGATTCTTGAAGTCATTTCAGAGAACACTGAATCGGATCATCACAGGTCCAATGACAAGCTTGGTGACATTGAGATGGCTCCTACGGAATGGATAGAAATAAGAGTTATAAGTCCTGCTGAGTACTCAGGCGATGAATACAAAGCTTTCAGATTCAAGGGCGAGAAGGATCAGGAGATTTACTGGACCAATGTTGGAACTAGATTTGAATTTACGATGTTCCGCCAAGCATTAGAAGAAGAGAGAAAATAATTTCACTCTGCAGCAATCCAAACCTTCAGGAAGTTGAACAATGAATAGATCTAACCAGTCAGTTGGCCAATTCGCGAGCACCAGAGGTGCCGACGATTAGCACTATCGGCGTTCGATAAGACAGATGAAATCAGCAATCGCAGTTTTTGTAATTACAGGGCTCCTACTCCTACTGGGATGTTCTGGCGGCGCAGTTATAGAAAAAGTAGATCCAGACACTAAGATCATCGCGGTAGGTGATAGTCTCACAGCAGGGCTTGGCGTCAGTGAGAACGAAAGCTATCCAGCTGAATTATCCAAACTACTTAATTGTGAAATCACCAATTTTGGAGTTAACGGAGAAGACACTACAGCGGCATTACAACGTCTTCCAGCGATCTTGAAGAAAACAACACCAAATCTAGTCCTGCTGTGCTATGGCGGAAACGATATGCTTCAGAAGCAACCCAGAGAAAGAACCAAAAAGAATCTCGATGCGATGATCCAACTCATTAAGGAGACAGGAGCCGATATCGTTCTCATTGGAGTCCCACAACGAGGACTTACCTTATCCGTTCCAGATTTGTACGAAGATCTCGCTGACGAATATCGATTGCCCTTGGAGCAAAAATCAATCAGATCGATTCTTCGGAAGCCCTCGCTTAAAAGCGACATGATCCACCCCAATGCCGCAGGTTATAAACTCATGGCCGACAGCCTACATGAGCTCATTCTGAAATCCTCATCATAGGGGATAAAATATCAGTCGGTTTTTGAGACTATGATTTGCTTATAGATAGAAATCAGGGCGTAAAGCAGGCATTTGCCTACTTCCCTTCCCTAACCCATTGTTTGTAGAGCTCGGTGTGCTGCCGGTATTTTTCGCGCGTGTCCTTATTACCCGTGATACTCATTTGGTGCTCGGTTTCCATGACGTAGACTTCCGGTGACTCGGGTCCGGGATCGCCGGTACGTTCGACCCAATCATCCAAGTGGGCGCGGTGCGTCTTTAACACATCGGCAAACTTTGGATCTTCAGCCAGGTTTACGATCTGCCAGTTATCATCCTGGTATAAGAAAAGTTCTTCCGGAGGACGCGTCGGAGAGAAGAGCAGTTTCTCTGACAACGTGCTTAAGCTTCCTGCTTCATGCAGCTCACGTAGACGTTGGATGATAAACTTAGCTTCCTTGTACTGACTCGGCAACAGGTGGGGTCGTACAGGATAGAAGTGCTTGATATAAAGGTAACGATCGGTGCGAACGGACCTGACCCAATCCGCCGCTTCACCACAACGATCACGGGCTCCAAATACGGCCTTCTTCGCCACATGGTTGGATGCCAAGATATCCTGCCCTTCCATCCATTTTGGAATATCAATACCGGCGGCAGCCAATGACACAGCAGCCACATCAATGTGCTCTACCAGATCGGTACGTTTTGCACCCGCATCGATTCCAGGCCCACGAATAATGAGTGGAATGTGTGTTCCCTCATCATAAAGAAACTGCTTTCCGCGGGCGTGACTGATTCCGTGATCGGTAAAGAATATGACCAAGGTATTTTCAAGTAACTCCTCTTGTCTTAAACGATCCATCACACGACCGACATGCCAATCCGTGATGCGAACACTATCGAGGTAGGTGGACCAATCGCGCAGGATACCAGGATCACGCGGATAGTATGGAGGTAGCTGGACTCGATCCGGATCGGTGGCGCCTCCGAAATGTTTGTTCATCCGCTCGACCGTTTCCCAGTTCTTTGCCTCTGAGTCACCGCGGATCTTTCCACCGTTTAACTGAACCTGCATGAAGAACGGTTGATCGTCTCCACGCCCCGCCCAGTCGTTGCTGTCATACATGTCCAAATCGAAGTCGAAATTGTAATCCATCTTCCCCAGGCCATGGGTCGATGATGGCTCGCCGCGATGATCGAGCCCAGGGACTCCACTTCCAATACACGTCCAATAGCCAGCGTCTTTAAACAGCTCGGGAACTGGCCGCACGCCTTTGGGCAACTTAATGCGGTGCTCTCCTTGACCACTACGATGGTGATGAGCTCCAATCGAGTTTTGATACATGCCGGTGATCATGGCCGAGCGGAAAGTCGAACAGACGGAGGACGTGGCGTAGGCACGAGTAAACAAAACACCCTCGGAAGCTAACTGATCAACCTCAAGTGTTTCGATGGTGGTCTCACCATAGCATCCGAAGTTGGCGGACATGTCGTCGATGACGATCCAGAGGATGTTGGGACGTTCACCCGCGTGAGCGAGAGAAGTCCAGAGGCTGGCGAAAACCAGAGTGAAGGTGAGTCGTATTTTTGTTGGTGTCATGGGACTAGTAATAAAGGTTTCGGGTGTCAGGTGTCAGAAGAGGTAGGGCTCGATCGCCGAGCGATCGGGGCGTTACCGAGGAGCACTTTGCGACGACACCTCAACAAGCGTAGCGCAGTTTCGATCGAAGTGACACCAACATAACAAGCCCCTCCTACAGCTAGACTCAATCTACTCCGACAGTGCCGTCCTCAGCCTTTTGATCGGCCTTACTCAAAAAGTAAAAAAGCACACCCGCAATGCCCAACAGCACTAAAGTGAGGGTTAGCAAAATGGCTGCTTCGGCCCCGTTGAAGATGGCCAGACTAGCCATGAGCACGGCAATAACGACTAAGGAGATGGCCACCATCTTTCCGGGCAAGGTGTAAACCTGAGCAGCTGGTTGTTCATGGAAATCCTGCTTGGCTTTCTCGGCCCGTGCCCATCCAGGATATTCCTGTTTCGAAAATAATTCAAAGAAGAGCAGAATGATAAAGGGTAACAGGATGCCAACAATCAGGTCGGCGGTTCCTTTGTTTGCCTGTGCCCAATCAAGACTAGGGAGTAGCAATGGAAGTAGAAAAGACTCGTAGAGAGACCAGTTCGGCAGGAATCCATCTGATGGATGGCCGAACTTGAAAACGAAGGATACGGCAAAGCAGATACCGGTTGTTATCCATACCGCTTTGAGTGGGAGCTTTTTGGAAAACAGTCCCCATACGGTTGGCAAAAACAACGGCACATAAAGCAGTTTGTTTATATCGATAATGAAATCCGTGTAGCCGTACTTGGGAATCATCAAGGCACCGGCCATGACAAAAAATCCCAAGAGAATGGTGACTACGCGACCGACAAAAACCAGGCGTTTCTCAGAGGCATCCTTGATGAAGAATCGATGGAACGCTTCGGTAAAGGCTCCTGCATACACATTCAAACGCGTGGTCGCCATACTGGCTGTTGCTGAAGCCATTGCCGCAACCATCAAACCGAGCATACCCGCTGGAAGCACATACTTACAGGCCAGGATGTAGGCCTGCTCAGTATCAACGCCGGGCTGGATCACGCGGTAAAGCAGCGGCGGAATCATCCAGAATATAGGACTGACCAAGTAAAGCCCCCCAATAAGGTAGGCTGCTTTCTTCGCATCCTTCTCCGTAGGCACACAGACCCAACGCTGTACAAAGGCCCAATCACCCGCAAAAATGAAGAAGTTAATGATCATCCATCCGATCAAGAACCACCAGGAATATTGTGCGGCGACAGGAGCCAAAAACCCATCGGGAGCTTGCTCAACAAAGGAGCCGAATCCACCGACCTTTATCAAAATGAGTGGCACTACAAAAATCACTGACACCGTCAGAATGACGAACTGCAGCACATCAGTCATCAATACGGCCCACAAACCACCCACGAAGGTGATGATGATGACAATCAAACAGATCGCGATCGAGGTAAGCGGCACGGACAAATGTCCGGTTGCTGGGTCGGCGAGAAAATGGCCCGCCGGCAAAGGCATCAATGCAGTGACAATTTTTGACAAGGCATAGACCGCACCTCCGGTACTGAACAAGGTGAGGGATCCCTTAAACCAGGTATAAAATTGAACAATCGATCCTCCGTAACGTATCTGCAAAAATTCGGACGCAGAATCTACTCCCGCCCTTCTCCAGACTCCGGCCAACAGCCAACCCGTCAAAAGCGCAGATACACCATAGCATAGGTTAATGGCAATGGCGACGACCCCGTACTTATAAGCGATACCGCCCCACACGACGAAAGTGCCGGCCGAGAACATGGTCATAAACGCAGACAGTCCAGAGACCCACCACGGTGATTGACCTCCAGCAGCAAACATCTCCTTGGAGTTTTTCATCTTGCCCGCGAAGACCGCGCCTGCACCCACGATGCCAAGAACGTAGAGAATGATGACGATATAATCTACAGTTTGCATGAATCTATGGGGTGGTGTTAGTTTGCGAACGAAACTGTAGGAGGGGGTTTATCCCCCGATTGTTCGAATATCTACCAAGCGATCGGGGGATAAACCCCCTCCTACAGTTAATCTGCATCAGGCGGGCTCTAGTTGAGAAATCAATGCTTCCGTGGGCTCAATCCCGATTCCAGGTGAGTCAGCTACGGTATAGGCTCCTTCCGAACACTCAAGACCTTCAGTAATCAGGCCGGTGTTTCGATTGAAAATGGAATGTTGAAATTCATGGCCGATCAATCCCTCCATGGCCAAACCTGTTTGCAAACTGGCCGCGAGAAAAATCCCGGAACCAATGGTCGCGTGCGGCAATAGTGGAATCCCTCTCGAATGGGCTTCTCGAGCCATACGAGCAAACTCGGTGATACCGGTGTGCCCCATTTCAGGTTGAACGATGTGGACTGCATTTAAGTCGAATCGGTAATTCGCATCGTAAAGCGTTCGCCATTCCTCGCCCACCGCAATCGGAGTATCAACCGATTGGGCTATCTTAGCCAGGCCAGGCATGTCTTCAGTCACGATGGGAGCCTCAGCAAACCATAGGTCGTAAGGTTCCATGGCCTGAATGTTTTCAATGGCACTTTCCGGAGTATGAGCCCAATGCATGTCGCATGAGATCTTGGCATCCGCTCCGAGTGCGGCTCTCAATTCGGACATTTCCTTCACATTGCCATCATCCGCCACAGTAGCAGCGAACTTAAAACTGTTGTATCCTTTGGCCTGCCATTCCAAAGAGAAGGCCACGCGTTCTTCCAAGGTCGGTTTTGGCAAGCCAGAGACATAACAGGGAACGGTATCGTGCAATCGTCCTCCCAATAAATCGGCAACCGATTTGCCAGCCTCTTTGCCCGCAGCATCATAGAGCGCGATGTCTACAGCGGCCAACGCGTCTAAATAAAAACCGCCGCTGTATCCACGGACTCGCATCAAATCATAAAGAAAATCATGAATCTCAGCCGCCTCATAAGGATCTCGCCCAACTACAAAGTCAGCAAGCAGGTCAGAAATAATTTCTGTCGTCGCCCGTGGAGCTACGAGGCCGTAGGTTTCTCCCCAGCCAACCGCGCCTGATTCTGTTTCAACACGAACCAGAACGGTTCTATCCTTATCCAGGTAAACGGTTTTGTTTCCTTTGCGAACGAAGTAGCCTTTTTCATTTTTCTCCTCCCCTTTACGCAAAGCCCCTAGATAGGGAGTATCACGACCAATGGTAAGAATGAAGGGCTCTACTTTGACGACCCGGCTCATACTTCCACCGTGGTCAAAGGCGCTATTTCAAAAAGTTCAGACAAGGAATCCAACTGTGCTGAAAGTTCTTCGTCATCGAAAGCATCAAAATCCGGCAGGGATGCACGGACATCGCTGTTGTTAAAAATGCCACGCCGCATCAACACGTATTTGGTAAGTCGCATGCGGTATAGAAATTGGATAATTAGAAGCGGTAAGGACTTCTGGTATAATAGCCGAGCACCGTTTTCATCGCCTGAATGATAAGCGTTCCACATTTTCACATGTAAATCGGTAATCTCCGCAGCGGGCATCGCCCCAAGCGCACCGCGATTCATCTCATCAATCAGGTAACGAGCACCCCCTCCACCAATCACTCCGACCAAATGATCCGGAGCCGCATTCTGAATGGCGCTGATCCGAGGTCCAGATGGCAACGCTTCTTCCTTCACGTAGCGAATGGCTGGGCAAGCAGCTACAATTTGGCTGAGCTCAGTGGCTTCCATTCCGGCACCCACGGGAGCCGGCGCATTCTGCAAAATAATATCTACACCTGGAGCCAACTCTATCACCGATTGGATAAAAGCCAAAGCCCCCTCCACATCACCTGAGTACTGTTTGGGGATTAACACCATAGCAGCCACAACACCTAACTCATGAGCCTTGCGGATGTTGGCTCCGATGAATTCAGGATCTCCATGTCCGCCCCCGCAAATGATAGGTAGCCGGTTGTCGTTCACTTGGCTAATTGTTTTTAGCAGAAGCTGCTGCTCTTCCGAAGAGAGGTGATCAAATTCACTGGCTACTCCTGGAAAAACCAAGGCACTTGCTCCGGCGTCGATACAGAATTGAGTAACACGTTTCATTGCGGCGACATCTACCTTCCCCTCATCATCAAAGGGAGTTGGAAGGACCGGAAAGATGCCCTGTAATTTTGATAAATTCATATGCAAATGCTTACCTGTAAAATGGAAATAATGAGTGTACAATAGATGTATTAACCAACAATTATCTTCCCCAGTTCTTTTTCGTTAAATTCAATTCCCAGTCCTGGTTTCTCCGGCACGTATGCATAACCTGGCTCGAAGCGGATGGGTTCTTCTAAGAGTACATTGCCACGAGATCCGCCGATATCGGTCGCATCGTGGATATTTCCACCCTCCATAATTACGGCGTTGGGGGTAGCTACAGCTAAGTGAATAGAAGCTGCCACGTAGGGAGGCATGCCGATGCTTACATGAGGTGACCAAAGCACACCAAACGTCTCAGCCATGTCGGCGATACGTTTGCATTCTGTGATCCCTGCCGCGCGTCCCACATCGGGATTCACTACATCGGCACCTCGGTTTAAAAATAAGTCGCGAAATTGAAAGCGGTTCGAATAGGTCTCACCTACACAAACAGCGGTATCGAGTGCTTCAGCAAGCACAGCATAATTTGCGGTATCTTCCGGTAGCAGGGCATCTTCAAACCAGCCAATATTACCAAGCTCGTCTAACTTGCGCCCAACCTGAATGGCTTCGTGCAATTTGAACGCTCCCAGAGAATCGATCATGACTTGCCCACGGTCGCCAACGGCCTCAGAAACCGCAGCGATCTTCTCGAAGCCGTCACTGGAGGATTTGTTGAAACCCATCTTCAGTGCAGTGAATCCTTTCTCGATGGATTCATGAGCCGCTTCCGCAGTACCTCCACTCGTATAAGTGGGAATTCCATCTCGGTATTTACCACCGAGTAGTTGATATACGGGTACGCCCGAGAATTTTCCCAGGATATCCCAAAGTGCGATATCCACACCTGAGATAGATTCGGTGTAAACGCCGGTCGCATAACCGCGCATACGTTGCGTGGAATACATTTTGTCCCATAGCGGACCGATGTTTCTGGCATCTTCGCCAATGAGCAACGGAGCAAACAGATCTTTGATCATCTGTGCGTGTATAGTCGGTGCGACCATCGCGTGCGCTTCACCCCAACCAATGATACCTTGGTTGGTGGTAATCTTTACCAGCATGGTCATTCGATGCCCTTGTGTTCGAGCAGGGAATGAATGATTAAGTCGATCTCCAATACCGGCTCGACCGGTTGTCTCGCCTATGGGGACCATCTCAGTAAGCTCACCGATGGAAACATCCGGAACGGGTGTGCTTACGATAATGGGCTCAACTTTTGTAATCAAGAGTGGGCTGGTCCCGCGTTTGCTCTTTTCGACTTGTTGTGCGCCCATTTTAGAAAGTGGAATCAAGGAAGATGCCGCAAGTAGACCACCCATCTTGAGCAGTTGCCTACGCGATTGGGAATGACTTTTTGTGTGTTGAACTGCCACAGCGGATCCTCTCTTTATTTGGAAAGCTTTTAAAAAAAAAGCGGGCTGTCCATACTCCATGGACAGCCCGCCCAAACTACAAACTAGAACTACTTAAAGTTATACCTTGGATTAGAACGAGAACGTACTCGTGATACGGAAGTTCATTGGATTCACAATCCGCACACGGGTTGGAGTTCCGTCTCCGTCAACAGAGGTGAAGATCAAATCGTCATCATCCAATACATTACGTATATTGAGCTGAATTCTCCAATCCACCTTGTCATCAAAGATCTTACGTTTGTGAGTCACCCAAAGATCGAGATTATCCTCACTAGGACCAAAGATTGGCTTTGTCACATCAGATACGGCGACACCGTCAATACCTTGAATTCCAGTATCGCTAAAGAAGCCATCTTCATAACCAATCGCGACGTCATCCTGCCAGCGGTAAGCACCCCCGACTGACCAGCCCGCCAAAGGACCATCCAGGTCGAAATTGTAGTTACTGACAAAGTTGTAACGCCATTCACGGATTTCGTGACTACCTCTTCCATCTTGTGAAATCTCTCTTAGGAGACGTGGCCACTGAACCGTCCGAGTCCGTTGGTAAATGGTTTGTGGATTCTCGTTTTTATACGTGTTCGGACGAGCAACCAGGTCTCCCATGGCAATCCAATCAGGCTCGCGAGTGTCAAAATACTCCCGATACGATTGCAACACATTGGTCTTAACAACTTCCATTTGCGCGGCATTGAATGCGATGGTCCAGTTGTCCGTAGGATTCCAAACACCTTCGATTTCCAATCCTTCTGAAGCGAAGTCAGATACACCGGTCACGTTGGAGTTAGGGCTATCAGAAACCGAATTAGTTCCTCCTGGGCTTGGATCTGGATTAACTGGATTCCAAAATGCCTCACGCATTCCCAGTGGAGGCAACCGATAGGTATCTGCCCAGTTAATGTTATTAGGCCACAAGCGTGGATCATCAGCATCCCAAGTTTCATATTCTGAAGCCGGTACCGTAGCATCCCGAGGTTCCTTCTCCTGTAATGAATTGCGCACGTTGTTGTAGAACAGGCGCTCCCAGTTAGGAATACTCGCTGACCCCAGAGCACTGTCCGTCTGGTTCTGAGAAACGGTTTCATACCAGTTTACGCGGACGTAGAATTTGTTATTAGGAGCTTCGACGGAGAAACCATACTCGGTGGTTTCACCAGCTGGACTTGGGTGAGGTTGATTCAAGATGGTAATACGACCAGGTGAAGGCACAAAGTTTTCAGACTCGCCATAGTGACCACTAATGCCCCAGCCCCCGAGAAAATCTTCAGTGGGGAGGTGAGCTACAAGACCCCAAGTGAATACGTCACCTTTGACGTTATCGGTTGGATCCCCTAAACTGAGGGTATCCATAAGGGCAATGTTGTTCGCGCTTTGATCGGCCACGTCCCTCCAGGAAGTAGCGTCGTCTTCACGCCAACCGTAGGTAGCAATAATGTTATCATCCCAGAAATAACTCTGAGCGGTCAATGCAAGGGAATCAATTTCCTGCCTATCCAATGAACCTCTGGTGAGTGGATCAACAAGCACTGTGGCATTCACTTCGCGGTATGCGCCATTGTCTCCATCTCTAACAGCCGTAGCCTGGCTATCATACATCCAAGCATTGTACTCATTGAGTCTTGGAGTCCCATCGGTGAGAACTCGTTCGGCAAGGTGACCACTGGAAGGTATACCCGAGATCTTTGGGCCTAAGAAGCGTGTGCCAATAATGCGGCGGTCCCAGGAACTGGCCGTATATGTGCGGTTCCGGTTACCTTGGAGAACATCTCTGGCCTCACCTGTAATAACACTTCCGTAGTTATTTCCGGAACGTGTAATATCGAAGGCTTGATTGCTTGCCAAAGCAGTAAATACATGACGTCCCAGCCAGCCCATGTCACTATCTCTTAGATCAAGATCGTAGTAAGCAGTAGCACGCCAAGCTTCACGATCTGTAACCTCCTGTCGCATATTTTCAACACCCCAAACGTAAGGGCGACCTACATTTGGATTGATAGGATCAAAGACACCACCGTTCTCGAACTTATAATAAGGCAGAAAACTACTAGCATCCACAGCGATCGTGTTCTGAATTCGATCACGAGAAAACAGATCATAACTCTGTTCATCCCAAACAAGCTCAATACCCGCATTTTCGCCAAATTGGTGCTCTAATGACAAATTAAATGCATCGAAGGAATTAGCCTGCGTATTATCTAATCCAGAAAGAGATTTATTTCTGAAGTCGAAGACATAACCGGTTTCATCGGTCAATACACCCTGACTGAAAGTTCCACCGGAGGTCTCTTCACGGTTTGCAGCCGTATAGTGTTGTCTGCGAATTCCGTCAGGGCCTGAAGTTGCCGGCTGAGGATCAAATCCCACGGAAGGAGTCGTGGCATCCGGTTCACCGTAGATAAACTGTGGAGCACGGTTTCCCGTATAAGTTCCAAATCCACTTTGGCTAAAATTGCCTGTTGTCACTGGCATGCCATCAGCGATCCAAGTCGGAATGTTGGATGTAGGTGAACTGGTGTTGGGACGGCTCGCATCTCTGGAACCGGTCTCAAAGTTTGCCCGAATGGTAGTCTTTTCATACGGAGTGATCAGAAACGTTCCGTATAGACGACGTTCGTCTGAATATGATGGTTTCTGTTTGTACTTGATTTCGTTGTTCAGGCCAATGATCCGGAATGCAACCAAGTCTTCGATGAGCACACGATTGATATCGATGATCTCACGGTGTGCGCCCCAGCTACCATACTGAAGCTTAATCGAATTCGTTTCTTCAAAACGAGCCTGTTTCAAGTTGTTGTTCACGATACCAGCAGGACTACCAAGACCAAAGAGAATGGCATTCGGGCCCTTTGCAATCGCAACACGGTCAGTGTTGTAGGTATCGAAACCAATATTAGTCAGGAAGTAACCCCGGGTTCGGTCAGGATTTGCTAAACCACGAACACGAGTTACGTTGGGATCACGCCTTTCAGCACCACCACCACCATAGTTTCCATCAGGACCTGAGGCTTCTGTACTGGTTGTGTAAAGGAAGAGATCCTCTGTACTGGTTACGGCTGTATCTTCCAGAAATTCTTCGGTTACGATTTGAATAGGACCTGCAAGATCTTTCAGGTTAGATTTTAGTCGAGATCCAGCCAAGGTACTAGTAGCTGCGTATCCGGTATCTTCCTCACTGGTAATCGTGAAGGGAGATAGGTCGAAGACTTCATCTTCGTCCTCTTGCGCATTTACTTGCACAAAGCTTGTAGAGGAAAACATCAATGCCGCCAATAGCCAGGCACTTCGTTTTCGTATGAGTTCTTTTGTGTTCATAGCTAGGTACTTACTAAGTTGAGTATTTAATCAAATGAGATTGTTCAGAGTTCGGGGTGATTTTTAACAATAAAATGCATACTCTTCACTAGCTAACACAGACAAGGTGAATAGAAGTCGACCGTTGACCAAAAAGGTGTACACTTTCCGAGGAAGCTTGTAAAACCAGGCCCTTCAGCAGGAGTTAATGAAAACCTCTCTCTTACTCTTACTCTTTGTAATCTTCGAGAATTTAAAAACCTGGGCCTTCACATGAGCATCCTCCCTATGGATACATTCATAAATCTCAAAGATTAACCAGACATCAAGACTGCCTATGAATTGGCAGAAAGCAGGAGGAGGAGTATGAGGACGAGGAAGAAGAGATTTAGGAGAATAACCTACCCCAAATACGACCCACCGTTCACATGCATAGCCTGTCCAGTTACATGGTCTGCATCTTCAGAACACAGGAATGAAACCATCGCCGCGATATCCTTTACCTCTGCCAATCGCCCCTTGGGAATAGTCCCGACCAGTTCTTCAAAAAACTCCTCGGGGCTCGTACCGTCTCGTTGCTCCACGTGCTTGGCCGTGGCATCGAGCATGGGTGTCCTAATGTGCCCGGGGCAAATAGCATTCACATTGATATTATGTTTTCCAAACTCAACCGCCAAGGACCGAGTCAAACCAAGCAATCCAGCCTTCGCCGTGCAGTAGCCAACGTCTTCTCCGTAGGCGATGAACGCCATAACAGATGATATATTTACGATCCTCCCCCACCCATTCGCCTTCATATCTGGCGCCGTGGCTCGAGCACAAAGCAGCGAACCAGTCAGCATGACATCGAGACTCTTTTGCCAACCACTGAGGTCCTCACTTAACGCAGGTGTCGAAGCAAACAGGCCTGCATTATTTATAAGCACAGACACCGCTCCCATCTCCTGGTGCACCTTGGCTATTGCAGCCAGAACACTGACTTCCGAAGACACATCTGCCTGAACGGCTATAACCTTAGCCCCTCCGGTTTCGAGCTCATCAGCGGTTTCCAGAGCCGCTGCTTCATCCAGATCAGAGATGACAACACCAGCGCCATCAGCAATCAGACGCTCCGCAATACCACGCCCGATACCGCGAGCAGCGCCTGTAATGAATACAATGCGGTCCTGAAGGTCTCTATTACTCATGGAGAAGGACCCAATCGAAAGCCCACTCCAATGGCAAATGAATCAATGAAAGTATTCCCTAATAACTTAATCAGTTAAATAACCTTGCTGACACAGTTTGCCCATCCAGACTTTCTAACTACTCCCTGGCTTCTTTCCATTCATGAAACCCACCAACGTTCTCTTTTTCATGTCGGACCAGCATGCCCGACACATTACCGGCTGTTACGGAAACGACATCATTCGAACTCCACATATCGACAAGATCGCCGAGCGAGGGGCTCGCTACGATGCCGCCTATACGCCATGCCCCATCTGCGTACCAGCCAGAGCTTGTTTCGCAACCGGCCAATATACCCACAACAATAAATATTGGGACAATGCACACCCCTACGATGGCAAGGTCACTGGTTGGGGACATGAACTGATCGCCCGCGGACATCGGGTGGAATCGATTGGGAAACTTCATTATCAAGATGAGAAGAATGCGGACGGATTTTCTGAGCATCACATCCCACTCAACGTGGTGGATGGTACGGGCGATCCCCAGTCCAGCATCCGAGAAGACATACCTGTGCGCTCAGGCAATCATGAGGCCATCGCCGCGGCGGGCCCAGGCGATTCCAGTTACCTGGATTACGACCAGCAAATCGCGAACACGGCCTGCGACTGGCTCAAAGAGGCTGCCTCGAAAGACGACAAGCCATGGGTGCTCTTTGTATCTTTTGTCTGCCCGCACCCGCCTTACACCGCTCGACCTGAACACTTCGACTATTACCAGGAGCAGGACATGCCCTTCCCCTACCAAGGCTTGCAAGAAGAGTGGCCGGATAAACCGGCTCTTAACGAATTGAGGCGCGTTCTTGAAATCGATACACCCTTCAGCGTTGAAGAAACCAAACGTATCAGCTCTGCCTATTACGGCACCGTCAACAGTATGGACGATCGCATTGGCGAAGTCCTTAAAGCTCTGGAGCAGCATGGCTTCAATGACAGTACCCGGATCGTTTATACTTCAGACCACGGTGAGAGTCTTGGACAACGAGGACTGTATGGTAAGTTCACCATGCATGAAGACGCAGCTGCCATTCCGCTGGTTATGTCAGGGCCGGATATCCCCCAAGGATCGGTCGTGAATACACCCGTCACACTGGTTGATTTCCATTCCACTCTTTTGGAAATGGTTACCGGCGAGGAGGTATCCAAGGAAAACTCGGGCGATGGTCTCTCCTTAATGAAGATTCAAAATGGCGAGTCCACGGATCGATCCGTAATCAGTGAGTACCATGCCGTGGCCTCGAATTATGCCTGGTACCTGGTCCGAAAGGAAAACTACAAGCTCATCTGCTACCTGGATGCACCCAACGAGCTTTACGATGTCGTGAACGATCCGTTGGAATCAAACGATCTAGCCGAACTTCCGGAACATGCTGATCTGTTACAACCGATGGAAGGTGAGCTGCAGACATTCCTCGATCCTGAGGCCTGCGATGAAGAAGCAAAAGCAAGTCAGGCGGCCATCATCGAACGATTTGGAGGACGCGAGGCGGTAATGAATCGTGGTACATTCATCAACTCACCTGCACCGGGTGAAGACGCTGACTTCCTTCAGGAAGAGAAATAACCATGTTTACCCCACCCAAGCTTATCAGATTATGCGTCACGCTGGGCGTATTTATATTACTGATACTCGTAATCAAGCCCTTCACAGGCGACGGGAATCTCGAGGACAGCTACCCTGCAAAACCCATTAAGTTTATTGTGCCGTTCAAGCCCGGGGGCGGAAGTGATCGCATTGCCCGAGTCCTCGATAAGTTTACCGAAGCAGAATTTGGATCGGCGTTTATATTCGTCTACAAACCGGGAGGAGGCGGACACCTCGGGCTTCGTTTTCTGGCGAACTCGAAACCCGACGGCTACCTGCTCGCCACCTACAATACTCCCGACTTGGTGCTGGGGCACATGACGGGCATCGCCAACTACAATGGGGATGACCTCACCATTCTGGGGCAAGTGGCCTTCGACCCCAACGTATTTGCAACCAGCCTGGACAGTCCGTTTAATTCGATGAAGGAGTTTATGGACGAAGCCAGGCGGCAACCCGGTAAACTTCGTTTAGGCATTTCTCAACCCAAGGGCGGCAATCATCTGGCGACCCTGGCCATGCTTGAGGAACAGGAGATTGACGTCAGTGTGGTCATTTTCTCCGGTGGTACGGAAATGGCCAGCGCAGTGTTGGGTAAACAGGTGGATGCCGGCATTGGCGGATTGGCTCCTTTTCTCGGCTCCATGGAACAAACCAAATTTCTAGCGGTGTCCGGGGCCCAACGCATGAGCAAGATCCCAGATGTCCCCACCATGATCGAACAAGGCATTCCCATGAATTCGGGAACTGGTCGTGTCTTCCTCGCACCAGCGGGAATTGAAGCGTTCCAGGTTGAACGGCTCAAAGAAGGCCTGGAGAACATTTTCAACAACGAGGCATTTCAAGAGGAACTGAGAAAAATCGGAAACGCTCCGGCCTGGATGAGTGGCGAGGAAGTCACAGCCTACCTGAAGGATTTTGAAGTTAAGGCTCAACAGGTCTTGGAGAAGACCGGACTAAACTAAGTTGGTATTATGGATCTGCTCTTCTCCGGCTTTTTAGACATTCTCAACCTGCAGACGCTGTTGATTATGGGGCTAGCTATTGCCGGGGGCATTGTGGTGGGCACCCTACCGGGCCTCTCGTCCGTTATGGCCATCTCCCTCATGTTGCCGATTGCCTATGCCTTTGGACCGGTGACCGGTCTGGCCATGCTGGGAGCTATCTACACCGCCGCCTTATACGGAGGAGCCAATTCAGCCATACTTCTGAACACCCCGGGAACGCCATCTTCCTTACCCACGGCTTTTGATGGATTTCCACTTACACGCCAGGGCAAAGCGAACCGAGCACTCTATGCCGCCTTGTTTGCCTCCGTGCTGGGCGGACTCTTTGGGACTATAGTTCTGATTGTAGCCTTTGAACCTCTGGCAAATCTATCACTCAAGTTTGGTCCACCGGAGTTTTTCTGGCTGTCCTGCCTTGGGCTTTGCGCGGTTGCCGCTATATCGGAGGGGCAAGTATTGCGTGGGCTGCTAAGTGCTTGTCTTGGTTTGCTCATCGCTCTCATAGGACAAGATCCAGTTTCGGGGGATGTGCGTTTTACCTTCGGAATCTACCCACTGATTTCGGGGATCGAAGTCATCCCTGCCCTCCTCGGCTTATTTTCCTTATCTCAGGCCATGAAAATACTCGAGGCCAAGGGAAGCCACATTGCACCCTATCAGTCAGAGCCTCATTTGTTTAGTACACTCGTGACAAAATTCAGATCTGCATGGAGTGTCCTTTTGAGGAGTTCTATTGTGGGTAGTATCATCGGAATCCTCCCCGGCGCCGGTGGAGCGATCGCATCGATCATTGCTTATAACGAAGCACGCCGCATCTCGAAAGAGCCAGGCAAGTTCGGTAAAGGTGCTGTAGAAGGCATCATTGCATCTGAGTCAGCGAACAACTCTCAGGTATCCAGCAGTCTGGTTCCGATGATGGGCCTGGGCATTCCAGGGAATGTAAATGCGGCCGTCATCATGGGCGCACTGATGTCCTTCGGCATTCAGCCAGGCATGGGACTGCTCACAAACAGCTCAGATATCGCCTATGCCTTCATGGCTTCCCTCGTCGTATCCAACTTCTTATTACTAGGAATTGGTTACTACATGGTCAAGCTGACTGCACGCGTACTTTTGATTCCAAGTAACTACCTGGGGCCCGCAGTTATCGCTTTGTGTATCGTGGGTGCCTACGCGGCTACTTATGATATCTACGGAGTATGGGTGATGTTTGGAACGGGCCTACTAGGCTATGTCATGGTTCGGGTAGGTATACCAATCGGACCACTGGCTCTGGGGCTCGTCCTTGGACCCATTGCAGAAAAGGGGTTGGCCCAAAGCCTGCAAATGGCGGAAAGCGAAAGCAGCCTGCTCAGCTTTACGCTGTCCCGTCCGATCAGTGTAGCGCTTATTTTCTTATGTATTGCCGCCTTATTCGCGGCCCTATACGTGGAAAAGAAGACCCGACAGGCAGAAGGAAGAAAGGAGGAGCTAGCCAGTGACTAAACTTCACATTCATAGCAGTGATATCTTCATCGTTCTGGTGGGAGCAGCCGCATTGGCTTTTCGGAATCAAATAGCCGACATGCCCGCCCCCTTTGATGCCTACCCAAATCTCGTAACCGGTGCATTGATCCTCTTGGCCTTGGCCTGTCTGATTCAATCCCGCCTCAGTGAGGCTTCGGATGACAAGAAAAGCGAAAGCGCTTCACTACTAAAAGCGGTCCTTACGGTGGTCGGCATTGCCATCTACATTTTCGCTATCTCAAGGGTTGGCTATTTTGTTTCTTCGACCCTGTATCTGGTGATTCTGTTTCACCTTAAACGCTGGGGGAACTCAGACGAATTCCTCGAAACAAAACCGCTCATTGCTGATACCACGATCGCCATCGTGGTAGTCGTTAGTATCGCAATCGTTTTTAAACTGGCGCTGAATCTGGTGTTTCCGGAGGCGTGGCTGTTTTGATGACGGGTTGGACCCACCAGACTTCGACTGCCAAATAGAAAAGTAGAACAGGCTTCCAGCCTGTTTATCTTCAACAAGCCAAAATTAGCAGCCACATCAGACTGCTAATAGGAATTGCCTATCTCGGAACATACACAGGCAAGATGCCTGTGCTACTTTAATGCCCCATGTGCTCAGCGAAAAATGCCTTGGCACCTTCAACGAGCTCGGTCGGATCTTTTTGAAATTCTTTGCTATCGGTTTCGATCGCAATAACCCCCTTCCACGCTGTGCGTTTCATTTCGTCAAACAAGGGAACAAATCCAGCATGACCTTCGCCGATCAAGGTATCAATCGGAGTGAGTTTCCCATCCACTTCTTCGACCTTCTTGTCCTTGAAATGCATGTCTGCAACCCGGCCATTATAGCCCTTGTAGGTTTCCAACGGATTATGCCCCGCTGCTACTACCCAACCGATATCCATACATACGCCGATACGTTCATCACGCTCCGCTAAAACACCTCTAACCGTCGCCGGATCGCCATAGACAGTGCCGGTGCCGTGGTTATGAATGGCGAGCTTGATGTCGTACTCCTTTACCAGCTCCTCTAGATTGTCCCACTCATCCATATTCTTGGGTTCTACTATGACGACCTTCATGCCGAAAAGTTTGGCTACTTCGAAGAGCTTGCGGTTTTCTTCCTTGTCCATGGAGGTCCGACTAACACCGATGGAGTAAGCCACGACACCATGCTCCTCGAGAAAGGCTTTCTTCACCAGGTTCTCCGCTTCCGGAGCATTGGGATCGATATGACCTCGGAAAAATTCCACGTATTTGATGCCGCTCTTCTTCGCAAAAAGGACCGTCTCTTCGAAGGTCATATTGCGGCAAGTCCAGGACTGAAGCCCCAGTTTTACATCGGCTTGCTCAGCTTTTTCAGCAGCACACCCGATCAGTAGAATAGAAAGTAAAGAGAAGAGTAGGTAGTTTTTCATAAGGTAAAGAGAAGGAACAAAGACAACAGCTCCTGAGAGTGACAATCTAAAATATTTGGATCAGCCCTAGACAAAGCTGCACAACCCAGCGATAAGCATCTCATGAAAAAGACCTTTCCACTGGAAGCCCCCAACAAGAAAACCCCTCGCGTCATTGATTCGATCAAACATGAGGTGAACAAATACGTAAAGCGGGAGAGGAACAAAAAGCTACCAGAAGGCATGCACTATTGGGATTTTGACTGTCGGGTGGGCACAGATAGTGAGAGCGCTGAGACGACGCACATAAAAACGATCAGCAAGGCCATTGATAGTGTGACCGAAAGCCAATCAGGCTCTGTCTATGTGGAGGTTCAGGCAAAGGCTATGAAGCGAGGGCCAAAGAAAGTGCAGGGAGATAAAAAAGGATAGTCACCTCTTCCCCTACTTCTCCAAAATCATAGGCGTTGAAAACGTCAAGGTATAGGACTCACGCTGCTCAGATCCCTCGACTCCGTCGTTTCCGTACCGCTCGACGGCTTCAGCAGCCAGGCGTTGCATTTGTTTCAATACATCGGGATACTGGTCCGAAAGATCCGTTGTCTCCTGTAAATCGGACACCAAGTTTACCAGCTTGGCAGATCGTCCTTCAGAAAGGGGCACCGGAGTCGTCCAGTTCAAATGCGTCTCTCCCAATTCGAGATGGTATTTCCAATCCCCAGAACGCAAAGCCTGCAGTTGTCGACGACGGTAGTAGTAAAACACCTCATAAGGGGTAGATGCATTCTCGGCGCTATAGAGCAGCGGTTGGATGTCATACCCATCGATCGGAAGCGAAGGTCCTTCTGCTCCAGTGATGGCACAGAAAGTGGGAAGAAAATCCATCGTAGTTGCCAGCTCACTACAGCTACTTCCCGCAAGAATTTTACCGGGCCAGCGAATGATCATAGGGACTCGCATGCCTCCTTCCATTGTAGTTCCTTTTCTGCCAGCTAATGGGAGATTCGAACCTCCGTTGCGACCATTGGACCCATTATCGGACGTGAAGATCACAATCGTATCTTCAGCCAGGCTCAGACGATCAAGACAGTCGAGTATTTCGCCAGTCGACCAGTCAATCTCCTCGACCGAATCTCCATAGCGACCGTTGGCACTCTTATCCTTGAAAGCTGGGGATGCAAACAACGGCAAGTGCGGAAAGGTATGAGGCAGGTAGAGAAAGAACGGTTGATTTTGATTGGCCTCGATAAATTTTATCGTCTCTTCAGTGTAGCGCTTGGTGAGGGTGCTTTGATCGGCTGGCGCTTCGATCACCTTGTCGCCATGAACCAGTGGCAAAGGCGGATCCCCACGCTTGGCCTGCTGCATATCGTTTGAGTATGGAATACCATAGTAATAATCAAATCCATGCTTCGTCGGCAGATGCTCGGGCTGGTCGCCCAAGTGCCATTTACCAATACAGGCGGTCGCATAACCCTTTGTTTTCAGAGCTTCAGCGATCGTCAGCTCGTCATGGTGGAGACCGCGGCGACTACGAGGAATCAAAACCCAGTGGCCGGTAAAGTCTTCGTGCATATCCACTCGCCGGGCATAGCTGCCGGTCAACAAGCTGGCCCGAGATGGAGTACAGACAGGGCTGGAAGAATAAAACTCCGAGAACTGCATGCCTTCACTGGCCAGTCCATCAATACGAGGCGTTCGATTGACCTGAGATCCGTAGGTGCCCAAATCGCCATACCCCAGATCGTCACAAAAGATGAGAATAATGTTGGGCGTACTGGCTGATTGAAGAGGAACAACGGACGCAGCTATCAGGCAAAAGAAACAGAGAACTCGAAATAACATTCCCGAAGCAAAGCAGGCAGGAGTCGTTCGGGCAACTCCAAGGACAACTCATTTTTCCGATCAGCTATCGCCGGTTTCCTTTATTCGAAAAAATATTTGATCATAGCTTTCTGGGAGCTCCTCGCTTGTCTCTGTGGTTTCTCCCTGCGATTCGATACCGGCTTTCAACACAGACCAGTCTTTGAGATTTATCGAGCTCTCCACATCATAGAGACTGGCCAAGCGAGATTCCCATTTAAGGTAAAAGTCTAAGCGATTAAGGTTTAGATTAAACTCCTTTAATTTAGGTGCCTTCTCGGGAATTATAATGGGAAACAAATCGAGATCCTGCTCATCAAAATATTCCAAACGATTAGGAATGGTCGCCTCAATGGTCTCTTTTAATGAATCAGAAATTCGGTCCGGGCGATGACGTACCGCCAGCCAAACAAGAAACGTCTCAGCAACATCTTCTCGGGTAGAGTTATCCCGGGCATAGGTGGAAATAAAATCAGGATCCGCATTTTGAGTAGCTATCCACCCATCAGACTCGGCATGCTCCGCATCCAGTGATGTATGGGAAGCTTCATGAACCAGCGTTTCCTCCAGAATCCCATCGGAGATATAATCATCCGCCTGCTCGGTATGAATGAGCAGGTTGTTATTCCCTCCACCAAAGGGATTGTTTCCTTTGTGTATCCAAACGGTCTCCACATCTTTCAAAAGCACATTTGGCAAACGACCGATCACTGGCGCGAAGCGAAGCGCTTCCACCCGAGCAGCTTCTACCGTTTCAAACTCCGGGTTGACCTGAATTTCAATGGACTTGTCTCCTAAGTAATGGGCATTGAACAGAAAGGCATTGTAGGTAACAAAAGCCGCCGGCCGACGATCAAACATCAGGCGATCATCCTGCCCTGCATCTTCCAACTCGAGATAGGTGGTCGGATCACTCGGGAATATAATATCGGGATCTAGGAAGATAGTCCCCGTGAACGGGGGTGCCGCTGAAAGCCACGAACAGCTGATAACGAGACAGAGCAGAATTTGGATGGCGTGTTTCAATTTCGTAGTATTCAACACCTAGAAAGAGTTCTGGCAAACCCTGCTTATTCCTCGGAGCTCCCGTAATTTTACCCAAGTGTTTCAAAAAGCCGTTCCGAGCTTGCGGCATCAATCAATGTGATGAAAAGCAAGGCGCAGATTGCAAGTCCGTGCGGGAGCGTAGATAACTACGTGACCAAACGGATTGCAGGCTGGTTCCGAGGAGTGAAACGACGACAAGACCGGATCCGAAGGAGACCGGAACATCGCAGCATTTCGCGCATGTCGATTTTAGTCTTCGAAGGTGTGCTTATGTAAATTCACTTTGTGTGAGGCCGAGGAAAATAGAACTATATTTCGTAACTTATTGTATTTTAATATTATACATCTTGCACTTTTGAAGGCGATTGAAAGGTTTGGGGTTAGTCTTTTACCCGAAGCGGTATCTGCTGCTAAATGAGCCGTTCTTCAACATCTCCATGTTTTCGATTCGCAACGTATTATTGATACTAGGACTACTCCTGGTCCTGACCGGCATTATGCTGGCTCAGCGCCGTGGCGGTGGTGGCTTCCGACGGGGCTATCCAGACCGTAGCGAATTCCCCATGTGGGAGAATACTCCTGGATTTGAAGAGGATGTGTTCACTTTTGCTCGGATCAAGTACAGGCCTCACTATAGGCGGGGCTGGGATGGCGACTATCCTGAGGCCGACTGGAACATCTCTTACCGCTTACAGGAACTCACCTCACTGAAGACGAATCCGCATCCGGTCTACCTGGAGTTAACCGACCCTGATCTCGTCAAATATCCCTTTATATTCATCATCGCTCCTCGTTCGGTAGTCTTTACAGATGCAGAGGCCCAAGCACTGAGGAGCCATCTGCTCAATGGTGGCTTCCTCATGGTGGATGAATTCTGGGGAAGCGAACAATGGGACCACTTCTACCTCCAAATGAAGCGCGTGTTCCCTGAGCTGGAGCCGCGGGAACTAGATCTGGATCACCCGATATTTCACAATGTCTACGACCTGCGTCATAAACCGCAAACTGTGGCCATCCACATATGGCAACAAGGTCTAAGTTATCACCCGCTCGATGGAACGGAGAAAGATAACGCCCCCCACTACTATGGTTTCTTTGACAAGAGGGGTCGCATGATGGCCATCCTTTGCCACAACAATGACCTGGTTGACGGTTGGGAGCGAGAAGGTGAAGACATCGAGTATTTCAGGAAATACTCAGACAAGAATTCCTATCCTATGGGTATCAACATCATCTTCTACGCGATGACGCATTAGGACGGATCTCACTCTTCCCTCGGCTGCAGCTCTCCAAGAAACCCATACCCCTCAGGTCCATAACCAGGGACACTATAATAATCCCCTCGTCTTTGGTTGCTTCCACGACCACATTTGAATCGATTCGTCCAATAGAAATCTCCCATACCAGCAGGCATCTCTAGAGAGGAAACATCTGCATGCTCAAATAAGTTGTAATGAAATTCTCTAAGCCCTTCAAGTTCGAGATTGCCGAGCCCATCGAAATGGTAATTCCCCGGTCTTAAATCTCGTCCCAGCAATCGTCTCCAAACGAGAGCCTCATTCCTGGAGAGATTGCGACCATTGATAAAGAAACGAGAGTCCCCTTTTCAGCTACCCGCCAACATGGACCATACTGATGCCCTGGACGCAAATAGCCAAAGGCATCAAACCCCACCGCGCCGTATAGACCACTGACGGGGTCATACCAATAATTGCCTGGTAGCGGATAATGACGATATTGTTTAAAGAAATCTTCTAGCTGCTTTCGTTCTAAAAGCATCCCATTGAATACAACGGCCTGCGTGCCCCCGGGACCCGACTGCACGTAATTGGCTGCGGCAGAAGATGTTTCCCCCTGCATTTCCAAGGCGTAGGTTCTGGCCGTGGTAGGATCCGGCAAAGCACCCCAAGTGATGTTCACCAAACTCAATTCCATGTAAGGACCATTTCGAGCTACTGAAACACGTATCGGTTTTCACAGCACCTGCCCTTCAAGGAATCCACCCTGATCAAAACACTCTACCTGATACACTTCCCCTTCCACTCTCAAGGTGCCGGAATATAATCCATCTACTTCTTTGAGAGTAATCACAATCCCGTCGCGATTGTCGGGAGCGTAGAATGTTCCTAAGAATGCATGGCCCGTCAGACTGAAAAGCAAAATGACTAACACCGACATCTGGATGGCTCGACTTTTCATAGGACTAAAAAGTGAATTCATCTAGAGTAATCCTTAAAAAAAACTGACAACGCAACTACTCAGCCTCTGACTGCGTGTTTACTCTTTCCGGTCAACGCAGCATTGCTACGAATCATCGCTTCACTGGTCATGGCCGAAATACAGGCCGCAATGTGCGGATTTCGAAGTCCCCAAATATAAGCCTTTTCGGCGATGTGCATGTCGCCAGGTACCAGCTTATGCATCTTCTCAACCAACCCAGGCAAGGGATCCACCTCGCCTCCACGATCCGGGTGTGGAGCACGAGCAACTTTCATAGCGACAATCCCCAGGTCCTTTTCGTGAGCGTATTCCAATGCGGAGGTCATCCAGGCCTCATTGGAAATATTGTAGGCGACCATCGCCATATCGTAGTATTTTGAATCGGCGGCGGCACGCGCAATAAAAGCAGGATCATTGTGAGCTGAGACTCCAAGAAAGCGTACCTTGCCCTGTCGTTTAAGAATATCCACCGCTTCGAGAAGCTCGGGGCATTCAAGATGCTTGGCATGGGTTGCACCATGAGCGGCAAATAGAATATCCACATGGTCGGTGCCCATGTTCTTCAGGCTCGATTCAAGTTCGGTAATCAGTCCTTGCGTCATGCCGCGACGAATATCGTCTGTTAAACGATCACCATACCAATCTTCAAGCACGTCATCGCGCAACAGTTTCTCTGCTTCGGTGACTTGCCAGGTGCCGTAATTGCACAGGTAGTATTCTTCAAAAACGCCTCGCTCTTTGATTCGCGCTCCAATCTCAGAGCGAACACGTGCTTGTTCGCGAACATTCAAAGATTCCCAAATGGCCGTGTAGGGCTTTGCCCGAGCTTGCTTGAGCCACATACTGGTCTTTGAGGTCAGAAAGACGCGATCGCGCTTTGAAGAGGTATTGATCACATTGGCAACTCCTCGCTCACTGCCTCCGCGCCGGTAATTCGATGCTGTATCGATATAATTGATACCAAGATCGATTCCTGCTTCCAAAAACTCCCAGCGACCGGGCTGCTCATCCACCGCGAGACCTCCCACAACAATTTCCGATACCATCAATTCGGTTCTCCCAAGGCGCCGATAAGCCATAGAACTCTTCCTATTCTTCCACTCGAAATTGGGACCCGGTTCATTTGCCCGTGCATGGGACAATTTTCCGGTTGCGGCCACGGCCGCGGTGGCGCCGGCGGCAGCGATAAAGGTTCTTCGGTTTATTTTAGAGTCATTCATTGGTTTAGGGGTGGGCATAGTAAAATCGACATTCGAATAAGCAGTCCTATAAATATGGTGCTGGAATTCACCCTAGCAATTAAAATCAGAGCGACAACCAGCCATTAATCCTTAAACACTCAGCCATTTCCTAATGAATCCAGTGCGATCAGGAATCGAAGTTGCGATCAAGGAAGCGTTCACCTTTCTCGAAAACAGCAGCGTCGGCATTTTGTGCAATCAAGTCTCCGTTGATTCAAACGGTGAGCATCTGGTCGACCTTCTCTCCAGCTACCAGAACTGCAGATTGAAAAGGATCTTCACCCCCGAACATGGATTCCGAGGCACTGCCCAGGATATGGAGGCCGTCGAGGATGAACGGCAGGGCGACCTCGAGGTCGTAAGTCTGTACGGCAGTGGCCCCGAAAGCTTAAGTCCAGACCCAGAACAACTGAAGGGTTTGGACATACTGGTCGTCGATCTACCTGATATAGGTACCCGCTATTATACCTATTCCCAGACGATGGCCTACTGCATGCAGGTGGCAGACACAACAGATACAAAGCTAATGGTTCTGGACCGTCCGAATCCGATCAACGGAGTAACAATCGAGGGATCTCCCTTAAAAAGCCCCTATCGTTCCTTTTGCGGCATCGGCCCCATTGCCAACCGCCATGGAATGACGCTGGGTGAACTCGCACTTCTGTTTCAAAAAGGATTCGGAGGCGGGGATGAAGCGATTGCGCCTCACTCGTGTGACTTGGAGGTCATTCAAGTCGAGGGCTGGCAGCGTGAGCTATACCTGGATGAAACAAGTATTCCCTGGGTGAAGCCTTCACCCAATATGCCAAGCCTAGATGCGGCCACCGTCTACCCCGGGACCTGTTTATTTGAAGCGACCAACCTATCGGAAGGACGAGGAACCGACGAAGCCTTTCTCTTACTCGGTGCTCCCTTTGCCAATGGAGAAGATTGGCTAAGTGCCCTTTCAGAACTCGAGCTGCCTATGGAGGGTGTTTCCATTGAACCAAGTACCTTCATTCCTAAATACCAAAAACATGCAGGAGAGACGTGCCAGGGTATTCGAATCACAGTAGAAGATCGAACGCACCTTCGGAGTTATCGACTTGGCATTCTACTGTTAGTCGCTGCCGCCAGAGCCTTCCCCAATGAGTTCCAATGGAGAAAAGATCCCTACGAGTTCATCAAGGACGTTCCAGCAATCGACCTGCTTTATGGAGGATCAACGCTGAGGGACGTGATTGAAGGCCGGAGTTCGCTGGAGCAAGTATTTGAAGAATTGGAAACCTTCGAGGACTGGTATGGTGAAGCGCGGCAACCGTTCTTGATCTATTAAGATTTCGCCCGCTTACCCAAGGTCGGTTCCCAAATGCCTTCCACGTTTTCAACTGAGGCTTCACCCGACCAAGGTGGCATAGTCACTACAACCGCTTCCAGTGATTTCTCTCCTAAAGAGCGAAATTGAAAGATAGTGTTCTTAGGTATGGAAATACTGACACCCGGCTCAACTGAAACCAATTCTTCTCGGTCTCCCTGCTTCCGCCACATCTCACCCCTACCTGCAATAAAGTACCACATCTCTTCGAAGTCCGGGTGAATCTCAGCCGTGGAGGTCTCGCCAGCCGGTAACTCAAAGTGCGCCATATCACCGGAGCTCACGCGCAACAATTTCCTTACACGAGAACCGTCTGGTGCGAGTTCGTCCCAATCTTCAGGCAGCCGTTTAGTATCAAACTTGGACATCAGATAAATAAAGTAGCACAGGCAAGATGCCTGTGCTACTTTAGGGTAGGGTTAAATACCTTCTATTATTCAACTTGTTTAGCAGCTCGAACAGTTTTCGGTATTGTCACTTCCTTCGATCCCTCTAGCCTTCATCCGTCTTTCCTACCCTATTGTTATTATGCCAAAAGGCCTACCCCAGTTATTTAGATTGTTACTGACGCTATTTGGTTGCAGTGCCCCTTTATGGCTAACCCCAAGCCTCTCAGCCAAAACTGACCTAGCTTCCCTGAGCTACGAAAACGATATTCGTCCTATACTGGAAGAGTACTGCTACCGCTGTCACGGAGAGGAGAAACAAAAGGGTGACATCCAACTTTCCAGTTTTCACGACAAGCGGACTTTAATGAAAGAGCACAGGCTGTGGCAGGATGTGATCCATGTCGTCCGTGAAGAAGAAATGCCAGATGAGGAACCCCTGCCCTCGCCTGAAGAACGCCGCATGCTCGTCGAATGGTTGGAGCAAACGCTGAACGAAATCGACTGGAGCAAAATCAAAAATCCAGGCCACGTGACCATGCCCCGCCTGACCAAGGTGGAGTACAATAACACGATGCGCGATTTACTTGGTTTCGATTTTAATCCGGGCAACGTATTTAATCAGGATGGAGAGGGACAAAGCGGATTCACCAACGACCGCGACAATTTGTTTATTACACCTGTGCAAATGGAGAGGTACTTTGAGGCTGCGGAACGCTCGTTGGACGCGTTGCTATCCTTTGAAAAAGATCCGATCAATTACTACTATGAGTCGGAAGACATGTTCATGACTGAGACGCGGGAAACACCGAAAGTCATCGGGGACAATTTCAAAGGCTATGTCATCAATCGTGGACAAATGACGCTCTATGAATCCATGGATTTCCCCCATGATGGATTCTACAAATTTACCATTTGGGCGTTAAGCACGGAAGGTCCCACCGGTACGCGTTTGAGAATTAACGACGAAATCAAGGGCGACATCGAAATCTACAAGACCGAGCCGGACACTTACTCGATTACCGCATTTGTTCCCAAGGGCAGTCATCAAGTTGCCTGGAACATTCAGAAGCCAGCCGTTTTATATAAACCGAAATCAGAGCCAATAACGAATTACAAACAGCTCCCTACCAATGCAGGCAAACTTGTCCAAATCGGCATCAACGAAAACACACCTCTGTACCCACATTCTGACGACAACTCAAATAGCATCAGAAATTCCATCCGGCGCTTGAACGAACATGCCAAGTCTATGCAGCAGCGTTATGAGCAGCTTCGGCTACTCGGCACCCAGGGCGATCCGAATGAAATCATCAATTACAAGGACAATATCTTCCAACGGCTTGAACTGGTCAAAGATGCATCGGATGAATTGGCACGTAAGCTCAATCTTTCTATCGAGGACTTTAATGCCCAATACCGGAGTTTCAACGAAGAGAAGTTTGCTGGCAATGAGGGTATACTCGCTGCCATTGCGGATATCAAACCCGTGGAGGCAACCCCCCAACTACGCGCACAGAGTGTGGGTATTGACTGGGTAAAAGTACATGGACCGGTCCTACCTGAAGATGCAGGTGGAAAATCCGTGGTTTTTATTGCGGAACCGGGAAAAGGAACGTCAGAAACAAAAGCCGCCACCAAAATCATTGAACGCTTCACCGAACGCGCTTTCAGAAGAAAAGTATCTCGACGGGAAGTAGCCAAGTATGTGGACCTATTTAAGCTGGCTTCCAAAAACGGCGACCCTTTCAAAGAATCGGTTAAGCTGGCGCTGACAGGTGTGCTGGTTTCACCCCATTTTCTCTATCGTCCCGAACTGGCACCGTCGAACAAGGAAAAGGAGTATCAGCTTAACGACTACCAGTTGGCCTCTCGTCTTTCTTACTTTCTCTGGATGACTATGCCCGATGAAGAACTCTTCGAGCTAGCCAAGAAGAAACGGCTTCATCAACCCAGGATTCTAAAACAACAGGTCGACCGCATGTTGAAGGATCCACGGGCAGCCCGTTCCATGGAAACCTTCCTTGGTCAATGGCTGGGCTATGAATCACTTGGTATCAACGTGGTTCCGGATCCTCGTTCCTTCAAAGACTTCACTCCCCCTCTCATGGAAGCCATGAAGGCGGAAACCTCGATGATGTTTCAATCCCTGGTTCACGATGGAGGGAGCTTACTCCAGCTACTCGATTCGGAGGAGACTTACCTCAACGATGCACTCGCTATGCACTACGGCATCAAAGGCGTAGAGGGCAGTGACATGCGACTGGTAAAACTCGAAGACCGCAACCGCGGCGGACTGCTCGGGATGGGAAGCATTCTGACTGCTACTTCCAACCCAGTCCGCACGAATCCGGTCAGCCGCGGAAAGTGGGTACTCGAAACGCTCTTGGGCAATCGAATTCCGGAGCCGCCAGCGGACGCAGGTATCCTTCCAGAGAACGCGGGACAGAAAAAAGGCCAGACCTTGCGAGAAGAATTTGAAGAACATCGCCGCAATCCCAGCTGTGTCGATTGCCATGAGAAGATCGATCCCATTGGGTTTGGATTAGAGAACTTTGACGCTATCGGTCGTTTCCGTACCATGGAAAACGGAGTGTCGATCGACAGCTCCGGAATCATGCCGGACGGCCATGAATTCAGCGGTGCAGTGGAGTTAAAGGACTACCTACTCGCGAAAGAACAAGCTCCATTCATTCGCAACGTTGTCGAGCGCATGCTAGCTTACGGCCTCGGTAGAGACCTGAAACACTACGACGAAGCTGCCATTTTAAAAATTATTGCCGCCCTGGAAAAAGACAACTACAGTGCACGCACTTTAATATCAGAAGTCGCATTGAGCTACCCCTTCCAATTTCAACACCCCAATCCCGAAGATGAGTAAAAGTTGGCACATATCCCGCAGAAGTTTTCTCAAAGGCGTAGGCGCAAGCCTGGCCCTTCCCTACCTCGACATCATGGGGAGCACTTCGGCCAAAGCGGTCGCAACTCCACCGACTCGACTGGCCTGTATCTTTCAACCCAATGGTGTTTTTCCAGAAGCCTGGGACGTCACAGGGGTAGGCAAACAATTCGAGCTCTCCCCCATCCTAAAGCCCCTGCAAAATCTTAAGCGCGAGCTGACGGTTCTTTCAAACCTGGACAATACCGGAAAAGGTCACGTGCAGATGACCGGGGCATTCCTAACCGGAAAAACCATCGAAGGTGACAAGAACGCCGTCTCTCTCGACCAGATGGTCGCCCAAGCGATCGGCAAGGAAACCCCCTTCCCATCGGTCATATTAGGAACCGAACCCCCTCGCCAAGGTAATGCAGGCCGCAATCCCATTTCTTTTGCCAATACCGTTTCCTGGAGCTCTGAAACCACCCGGGTCTCTCCCGAAATAAATCCACGCGTGGCATTCGATCGAATGTTCCGTGACAACTCTGGACCGGAAGCTCAGCGCAAGGCGGCCTACCGCAAAAGTGTGGTAGACCTCGTCCTCGATGACGCCAAGAGCCTGCAGCGCAAAGCCAGTTACCAGGACAAGCACAAGATCGGTGAATACCTGGACAGCGTGCGCTCGGTCGAAGTGCAAATTGAAAATACTTTAAACCCACAAGAGCGTACCTGGAATCCCATTACGAAACCGGAGTATTTGCGCCCAGAGGCTGGAATCCCTCAGGATCGCGCCAGGCATTTAAGATTGATGATGGACCTGATGGTTCTCTCATTCTGGACGGACACCACACGGGTCGGAACCTTGATGACCGCCCACGGGTTTAGTCGCCAGAACTTCTCGTTCCTCGATGGAGTGACCTCCGATCACCATGGCATGTCCCACCACAAGTTCCAAGACCAGGCCGTTGACGAATACACTCGGGTCAGTCGCTGGTATGTGCAAAATTTGGCTTACATGCTTGAACGCATGAGCAATATCGACGAAGGCAATGGCAGCCTGCTGGACAACTCGACCATTCTATACGGATCGAGCATGAAGGACGGGAACGGACACAAGAAAGAGAACCTGCCGATTGTTGTGGTAGGTCGTGGAGGAGGAGCATTACAGCCTAAAGGACACGTCATCTGCGACGAGCATACCCCGCTGGCGAACCTGCACCTGACAATACTCCAAAAGTTCGGTGTTGAAAAAGACCATTTTAACAACGCCAGCACAGGAACGATCTCCCAATTGGGCTAGGTTTAGGACTTTGCCCAGAGCAGTCTCCTATTTGAAGGGTGGATAAGGTAAGGCGCTAACTTAAGCAATATTTGGCAAATCTAAAGTCGGCTTCCATTTGAGGGGGGTCAATCCTTGAATCGGTTGACTTCGCAAGCTTCGTCAAGATTGCAAGGAATGACCCCGTCGACGGTCTTGATACGATAATTCATCGATAACATGGCTTAAGTTAGTGCCATTGAGATCAGGCTCTATCCGATTATCATGGAGGCGCTGGAGTGATTTTTTCGTAAATCTCCATAAGACTGCGATGTTCCAAGGTTGCCCCAAACAGCAAATACTTCCAGGTTCCCTTCAAACCATTCAAGGCCATCTTATCCTATTCCTACGACCCTCAAACTCATTTCCACTCTGTAATCAGTTTCGATTACATAGGTAATAACCTCATCCTAATATAAGCTATGAAATCCCTCCACTCATATCTCATCATCGTAAGCCTGTTTACCACGACTGCCCTTCACGCCCAAGAGGCAGAAGCCGAACAAGAGCTCTCACCCTTCGAAATTGAGCTGCAAAACATGGACTGACAAACCGAAGGCACGGGCCAGCTAGACGACATTGCCACCATCGAAGTCCCCGCAGGATACAGTTTTATTCAAGCCAAGGATACGCGCCGCTTGATGGATATGTTTGGCAACATACCCACCAACATTGAAAACGGTCTTATTTGCCCATCCGACCTCAGCTGGTTTGTCGTCTTTGAATTCACAGACGATGGCTATGTAAACGACGATGAAAAGGATTCCCTCGATGCGGATGCTATCCTGAAGGATCTCAAAGCCGGGAACGCCGCCGGTAATGAACGACGTAAAGAAATGGGACTGGAGACACTCACCCTTCTAGGATGGGCCGTACCACCCAACTACAATCCACAAACCAACAACTTGGAATGGGCGACGAAATTGCAAGGAGAAGACGGTGGAGTCACCATTAACTTTTTCACTAAGTTACTGGGCCGTTACGGCATCATGAATGCGACCCTGGTCTGTAATCCGGATGCCCTGGATGCGATCCTTCCAGATTACCAGAACCTTTTGACCACCTACGAATACAATTCAGGTAACCGTTACTCCGAATTCAAAGAAGGTGACAAAATCGCAAAATACGGTCTGACAGGGCTCATCGCTGGCGGCGCTTTATTTGCAGCGGCCAAAACGGGCCTACTCGGAAAATTCCTGAAACCCATCCTAATTGGGTTGGCAGTCGTGGGAGCTGGGATTGCAAAATTCTTCAAGAAAGTAACAGGAAAAGCCTGAGTTAGTCAGAGCGACGACTTACCCTAATGAGTGACGGCCAGACATTCATACTCGTTCTCGCCGCCTTTTACTTATGGGAAAGCATCTATTGGGTACTCCCGCAGAGTGCAGGATGGATTCGTTGCCTCAAATACTGGAAACAGTCTAAAGCTCACGATCTTCTATATGGCCGCCAGAAGGCTATTCTCTTTAATCCTTGGCCAAGCATATGGTTTCCCCAATGCCTCGCAGCGGAACTCCCCTTTCATCTCACCAAAGATCGGTTGATCCTACCGGAGGGGCGCTACTTGGATTGGCAAGATGCAGAGCTACGACAGGAAGCTTCTGCCCTGTATTTGAGAAATGACTACAAGCTCAAGCTACCAAACGGCAAGTATGCAGCACATTTATTAGAACTCCTCCAAGAGCTAAAGGATGCCACCCTTACCCAACGGGAAAGGAGCATTGAGTTGTTTTATAAAACTCATCTTAGCCCAACGCGCGCTGCTCGTTTGGTCCACCGCGCCAAAGCGATTACCCAATGGCTGCGCTTTAACGGATTCATTCTCACATTGATATTTTTAGGGGCGATTCCACTCAGCTATATTTTGAGAAAAGAAACCGTCTTCCCATACGTGTTGTTCAGCGCTTTTGTCTTTGTCATATATCAATTATTCATAGCATTCTTCACCACCAAACGCTTGGACCCAAAGAGTAAAAAACAACGTTGGGTCGTAGCCCTGAGCTCATTGTTTCCGTGGCAGGCCATGCATGCCGGACAACAACTGATGAGCCAATCGCTGCCCCTTCAACATCCACTCGCTGTCTCGGCTGCATTGGATAATCGGAAGTCCCTCAAGCTGCAACTATCCATTTACCTCAGGCATCTAACATTCTCAATGAATGCTCCACCGCCCGAAACATTTCAAAGCGCTCTTGATCACTTCATTGCACAACAAGGATTCTCTAAGAAAGATCTGATCGCTCCCCCAAAGCAAGCAGACCAATCGACAGCGAGTTATTGCCCCTGCTGCCACGCGCAGTACCGTGAAAATTTCTCTAGCTGCTCAGATTGTCACGGCGTGGAGCTGGAACCATTTGAGAAACGCTAAAAACTTCTGTGCTTCATTATTTAATGCCTGGATTGATACGCTTGCACCCGGGGCCAACCTCATCGACAATGAGGCCATGATCCTAAGACATAGCCTACTCTTTCTCTACCTTCTGGTTGCCTCCTCCCTATTCTCAGCGGAAAAAGAATCGCCCAATGTGGTTCTGATACTCGCCGATGATCTGGGATACAACGATGTGGGAGCGTTCGGCGCAGAACTGATAGCTACGCCTCATATTGATCGCCTCGCCAAGGAAGGCATGAAGTTTACCAGGGCCTACACGCCCTCCTCCGTTTGTTCACCCACTCGCTACAGTATGCTGACGGGTCGCTATTACTGGCGAAGTGAGCAGCATCCTCCGACCAAGGTGATCCAGGATGGCCAGGGGTTGGCCATTGAGTTGGATCGCGAAACGCTGGGCACACTCTTTAAGAAAAAAGGCTACAAGACTGGCGTAATTGGTAAGTGGCACCTCGGATTCGGTGAGTTTAAGAATTTTGACCAATACTACGATTGGACAGCCGATAAAAAAATTGGTCCTGGCCCCCTCGAAGTTGGATTCGATTACTACTTTGGTATGGCAGCTAACGTGGCCAACCAGCCAAAGTTCTTCATTGAGAATCACGACTTCTATGATCGTAAGCCAGGAGACAAGGTGACCTCAGAAAAAGCAGTGATTCCTCCCGGTGCCCAATTCATGGTGACCAAACAAACCATCAGTGCCTGGGATCCCGCAGTCTATTGGAGCAATGAAAGCGTTGCCCAGACGATCACAGACAAAGCCGTAGAATTCATCCATCGAAACACAGGAGCCGACAAAGAGCCCTTCTTCCTTTATTACGCTCACAACATTCCCCACGGACCGGTTACCCCGGCAAAGAAATATCAAGGCACAAGCGACTGCGGCCTCTACGGGGATTTTGTCCAGGAATTGGATGCACAAGTGGGTGAAGTCCTTGCAGCAGTGGACAAAGCGCGTAAACACCGCGATACGCTGGTGATCTTCACCAGTGACAATGGAGGAGTCGCCGTTCAGTCAGAGTCGGACGAGCCTGCATTAGGACCTGCCGGAGATGCCCGAGACATGGGACATCTTCAGTGTGGTCACATGCGTGGAGGAAAGTGGAGCATCTACGAAGGGGGCTTTCGCGTTCCCTTTATTGTTCATTGGCCTGGTCAGATACAAAGTGGCCAAAGTAGCGATAAGCTCATTTCTCTCCTCGATATTTTTGCCAGTATGAGCGATTTGCTGGACGTGGATTACGGACACAATCAGGGCGAAGATAGTTTTAGCTTCTGGCCCCAAGTAATTGAAGATCCCACCGCACCTGCAGCTAGAGATCACGTCATTGTCCAATCTCCCCTGGGCGTACGTGCCATCGTCAGAGATGGCTGGAAGTATATTCGACCCTGGACAGCACCCGACTCCATACCTGAAGACAAGCTAGACTTTCTCGCTAGAGAAATCGCCAATCCACAAAGCCACAAACAACTCTACCATCTTGACCGAGACTTCGACGAATCTATCAACCTATTGGATGATTATCCGAGCATCGCAATACAACTTCGAGAAGAGCTAGTCCGGGCGGAGAAATCTGGTCGAACGACTCCTTAAGCAATCCCCATTTCTTTACCCACGTTGCTACATTGAAACAAGCTGCCACCTTACTCTTCCTCGGCACCCTCCTTTGTTCCTGCTCTAAAAAAGAAGCCATTCAGGTCCACGTCGAACCCGAGCTCCTGATCGTTGAAGCGGAGACCGAGATTCGCGCAGTCTGGGTCTCAGTTCTAGGAGAAGGATTGAAGTTGAGAACTGAGATTGAGGACCTCGTAGCAGCGGTAAGACAAGCGAATCTCAATACGATAGTGGCTCAGGTTCAACAGGAAGGAGCCACGATGTTTCCATCAACCTTCCAACCTCGTCATGCTTCCATCGCCAAGCAATCAGGCTTTGATCCTCTCGCTACCCTATTGGAGGTCGCTCGCGACACGAGTGGAGGCGGTAAAGCATTAAAGGTCCACGCATGGTTCAACGTATTTAGATTGGGAGAACAAAAAGCTTATCTAGAATCCTCCCCTCCACCGATCGCAAAAACACATCCAGAGTGGTACACACGAGACCATGCTGGAAAAGTCCAGCACGAGCTCGATCCCGGTGTTCCGGCCGTCCAAGATCACCTCATTGATGTCATTGAGGAATGCATTCAAAATTACGATGTAGATGGCATCAACCTGGACTACATTCGCTACTTCGGGGAGAACCGTGGGTACAATCCATGGGCGATGAAACGATTCTATCAACAAACCAGCATCGAAGGTCGCCCGGAAATCAAGGATCCAGCATGGAGCCAATTTAAGCGCGACCAGGTCAGCAACTTTGTCAGACGTTGTGCGATCACTGTCTGGACGGTTCGCCCCCAAGCCACATTCAGCGTAAATGCTGTTGGATGGGGAGCCGCACCCCGTAAGGATTTTTCCGATACGCAACCTTATTTTGAAGCCATGCAAGACTGGAACACATGGGTTAAAGCAGGCTGGGTGGATTCGGTATTACAAATGAGCTACAAGCGGGAATGGGAGCCCGATCAAAAACAACAGTATCGCAATTGGGCGGACTTTACGGAAAAACTCGTATCTCGGACCGAGGGCAGAATAGTCACCATGGGCATCGGCGGTTATTTCAATCCTCTAGAAGATGCGCTTAACCAATACCGCGAAGCTCAAGATCGAAACCTGGGCACAAGTCTGTTTGCTTATGATCGTCCCACTAAAGAAGCCGCTGAGGGCAAAGGTGACAAACAGGGTCCCGAGTCAAAAATCTGGGATCAGCTGAGAACAGAGATTTACCCGGAACCTATTCCAGCACCGACTCCGGAATGGCGTGAACACCTTTCTATGATTGCTGGTTACCTGTTGGATGACACCGGGGCTCCAATGGACCACATAGAAGTTTCTTTGGAGAACACGGGCTATTCGGCATACACCGACGGAGCTGGTTTTGTAGCTTTCTCAGGACTTCCTCCCGGGACCTATCGTATCAGTTGCCCGGACCATGCCATCGGAGGCTCGGAGATCGATGCCAAAGCTGGCGAAGTCACTTGGATTGCCCAAGAGTAATTTTCTAAGACGATTATCATGAATCTCTCTTGCTGTATATGGACCATGAACTTAGGGAAACGAGGCCTTATGCGCTTCATTCGAAAGCATCGGAATCGGGTCATCTCCGAAACAAGTATGATCAGGTCTATGGCGGAGCTAGGCTTCCGTCATATCGACATTCAGCCAAACATGCAGCATTCGGAGGAAGCGCAATCTATCCTCAAACACCATCAGTTAAAATTAGCCTGCATGTCCTTGTCATTCTTTGGCCCCAAAGATTGCACTCTGCACTCGAACGAACCCAAGGCTGTGGAAGCGTTATTGAGCTACTTTAAGAAAGGCATCGACCATAGCGCACAAGTTGGAATTGATCGTGCCTACGTCGTTCCCGGCAAAGCAAAAATCAAGATGCCCATCAAAGAAATCGCTTTGCACTACGCAGAGTTGGCAACCTATGGAGCGGAGAAAAATGTCAAGATTGGTATTGAACACTTTCCCGATACGGACTTCCCAAGTATCGAGGCAACTTTGGACTTCATCCGAGAAGTTGACCATCCCAACTTATACCTACTTTTCGATTTGGGTCATGCCCAAATCAGTAAGGAGGATCCCACCCAATGGTTGCCCGAAGCAGGAGACCGCTTGCTTTATGTTCACCTGGATGACAATGATGGCATAGGAGACTTACACTTGCCACTCACCAAAGGCATTCAAACGCGAGCTGAGCTGGAGGATCTATTCTCTGTTCTAAACACCATGAACTATTCTGGTCCTGTAAGCCTGGAATTACACCCGATGCTACCCAACCCATTTCATGCACTACGCCAGAGCAAACACTTGCTTGAATCCATTCAGGCGTTTGAATGAATCCATTGGGATTTCAAAAGCACTTTTCAATTAACTTCATCTTTGCCTTTCCCAGCTTCATAAAATCATTTCCGCCCCACTCAATGATTCCTGAACAAAAATCTCTAATCAGTTTTTCTCTTTATGGCACAGATCCAATGTATTCTGACGGAGCTATCCATTGCGCAGAATCAATGGCTGATTTCTATCCCGGCTGGACGGCACGATTCTATGTTTCCTCAAGCATCGACAATTCAATTCTTGAGAAACTAAAAGAAAATGGCGCAGAAGTAATCACCGTTAATCATTCAGGGGAAAATCTAGAAGGTATGTTTTGGAGATTTTCACCCATCAGCGATTCGCAGTACCAGTACGTCATTATTCGCGATACCGATAGTCATTTCACGGAGCGTGAAGTTGCAGCAGTGGACCATTGGATAAAAAGTGGAAAAACGCTCCACGTCAAACGACGAAAGTTATTCTAGAAGCAATCATTGAATAAATCCTTAAACTGGCACCTTCCATTTTCTTACCCATGCGATTCATATTTATCCTGACAGCCTTGGCTCTCACAGCCTGCACTCAACCTACGAAAGAGCCTGCATTGACCCTCGTGGTAGGGCCAGACACCGGTCTGATCAACCCCTTTGGCGTGGCGTTCGATGACAATGGCGCCATGCTCATCGCGGAATATGAAGGCGGTCGTCTCTGGAAGCATGAAGTGGGTAAACCATTGGAGCAATTTGGAGCAGATATTCCATTCAATGGAATGCACAATCTTGTCAGAACCCAGGATGGTCGCATTTATATCTCAGACACGCGCGCCAATTATGTTCGGATGATCGACGAGAAGACGGGAGAGGACACGATAGTCGCTGGCACAGGAGAAGGAGGATACAATGGCGATGGTATTCCCGCAACAGAAGCCCAATTGAATGACCCCATTTCCATCAGCTTAAGTCCCGATGAGAAGCGTCTATTGATAGCCGATATTAGAAATCGCCGTGTGCGTTTTGTCGACCTGGATACGGGTATGATTCATACCATAGCAGGGAACGGAACGACAGCCGTTCCGGAAGAAGGATCACTCGCAGCAGAAAGTCCACTCATAGACCCTCGTGGTATGGCCGAAGATTCCCAAGGCAATCTCTATATTCTTTCGCGAAGAGGTCATGCGCTTAGGGTCGTACGCCCAAACGGCCGAATTTACACGATTGCCGCAACGGGTGAAGCGCACGCCCAAAACGGCCCCGCCATGCAGGCTGGATTTAAAGGTCCGAAGCACCTTTGTATTGATACGGATGATACTGTAATCATCGCCGACGCAGAGAATCACTTAATCCGAAGGTATGATCCTGCCACGCAAATCGTTTCAACGTTACTCGACCATGGCCACGACGGCTCTCCCCTTGCACGTCCTCACGGAGTTTGGGTAACTCCGGATCGCACACTTTATATATGTGATAGCTACAACAACCGCATCTTAAAACTGAGACAATAATTTCTGAATCTCCTCCATGGAGGATCGTATGTGAAACAACGCCAGAAATCGCTGAGCCTGTTTTGGATCAGTCAACACAATCGAAACATCCGACAATCTTCCAGAACGCATATCCTGAGGACTGATCCCATCCCTAACGCCTAAGGTCTTTGCATAGTCTTCCAAGCTCAACCCCAAGGATTTTTTTATCTGCTTCCGTGAAACAATTTGAAAAAGACCAAAGGCTCCAGGCACCACGCGCTGACTCAGTTCATGGGCTACCCGCCCCATGGTGTATCTTGGATTGATTTCCACGACACTCTTCAACCTCAAGCTACCTGATCGAGTACGGTAAGCGAAGGCATCCACCCCAAGTGGTCCTGTGAATCCGATCTCTTTAAACGCCAGCTCCAATCTTGGTGCCAGTTTGCGTTGATACCAGTCATAGATCCTTGGTCGACCCGAGGAACGCTGCATCAAGAAACGAACCGCCTTATCACTCGCATCCTTGCCAAATCCATTGCAAATGATACCCTTGAATTGCCCCCTCGCATTATTCACCAAACGAGTGAAGGCCAACACCTTCAACTCATCCTCATGCATTTCAAATTGTACCGAAAAATCGTAGACGCGCTCCAGCCACGGCTCCACGATCACCTCACCTTGCTCCCGAATTATCGACTCTAACCATTCGCTCATCCGGCTATCCAAAACGTCATCTTTCATCAGGCAGCGATTTCCTCCGGCAGCCGTCCCAAAGGGTGCTTTGCAGACAACGTTCTCATATCCGTTACCCTGCCATTCGCTTCGAAGCCGTTCCACTTCGTCGATCGATGTCGCCAACTTTCCATAAACCTCCTCCGAAGCATTCCAGTCGTCGGCGAAGGCCGACACGTCAAATACACGACCCCACTCTATGCTCCAACGTTTAGAAAAAAGATGCCTTCGATTTTTATTCCATATCGTATCCAATTTATAAGGACGCGTTAATGAGCCAAAAGCATCCTCAAAGAAACGCACACTGTCTGGCGTCCATGCCCATGGACGCAAGGCACCGATTTTCCGGTCGAGCTTTAGCGAGGCCTTCCCGCTCGCCACAAGAATTTCGGGCAGCTGAATGCCGGCTTGTTGAAGTTGACTCAGAAACTCAGCACCCAGTCGTTTCTGCAGTACCAGCATATCATCCTTCCGCGAAAGATAGGCAGGAAGAAACTCGAGGTCTTTTTGAACCAGGGATGATTCACTTGGGTAATCAGCCGCTGAGTTTCGTGCGGCAAAGTGCTCCGCATCTGGATTGAACCAGAATACAGAAGGAGTGCGTCCTCGCGATTGCTGAAAGAGCTGCAATTGATCAATAAATGCACTTTCCAAGCCAGCCTCAAGGCGCCCTTCCCGATTGAACTGATTTCCTTTCGCCCGCGACGGTGAAAGTGGAAATGCCAAGCGTTCTCGAAAGGCTTCCCAGTCCGATTTACCTGATGTTTTCCATCTGCGAAACCATTTGAGCCCAAATCCAACATGACCAATCTCATCGCGATAGATTTTGTCCAGGATGGCAGCGGTGGATGCATCTCCAGCCGCTTGGAACTGATACGCATAATCACGAGAGTAATCGAGGTTGGCTTGTTCAAAGGTCAGTGATAGCCGTGTCACATAGTCCAAGGGATCTTCCATTGATGATACACTCTTCCAAAAATAGTCACTCAATGGAAGCTCTCCGAATTCCACGCCACACTGCTTCATGCGATGGATGTAGAGTTTGGTATGTATCTGCTCCTCTTTAAGTGTCTCTAGAATACCTTGGCGAAAACTAGCCGGTGCATCCGGAAACTTTAAAAGGACCAACGCCATCAACTCGGTCGCCAGGAGCTCGTGATTGCAGAAAAAATGGAGTAATCGTCCCCGCTCCTTTTCATCGATTAACTTGGATCCCCGAGGAGCGGCCACGCGCTGATCTTCAGCACGCAGTATCAATTCTTTAGGTCGTGACAATTGTCCTGGCGTCTTGATGGCAGATCCTGGCTGGGTATCGATCATTTCTTCCCGCGGAAAATTTAATTTATCCTCCAAGGTGGTAGCGAACAATACTTGCTCAGCAAACGCGCGTAGTTGAAGTGCCATGCCTTCTTAATTTTGGGACAATTGTTCAGCCACCAATGCGCCAACCCTTCGACCGGATTGCATGGCACCTTCCGTTGAACTGGAGAAACAGTAGTCTCCGCAAAGCCAGACTCCATTTTCAAGATAAGGCATAGCACCTCCATAGGTATTGTCCCCCGGCGACTGTCTGGGAAGGGATTGCGGAATCATGTAGCTCCTGATCTCAGACCAATCATCGACGACGGAACCAAACCAGCTCTTCAGCTCAATCTGCACCACCCTTGGTTCAACGGTCGAATAGGTCGAAACACAGATAAGCGACTTACCTTCTGGCGCATAACCTGGACTGACATCACTTGGAACGGCGATGTTGTTGATACACCCTTTTCCCATGCCGTTCAGAGCAATCATTGGAGACGATAAAGGACTCTCATCAGCTGAAAAGTAATAACACTGGCTAGCATTCCAACCGCGGTCCACCACCAACCCTCCCGTAAGTTGAGAAGCCGCGCTGATATCAGTTGCCAGCACGACCGCACGAGCATTTACAGACGATCCACTTTCCATGTGCGCGACATCTGATGTGATACGCACAACCGGTGCATCAAAACGCACGGTGTTTGGATGTAAACGCTTGAGAAGCTGATTAGGAATCGCCTGCATGCCTCCAGTTGGTAAGGCAGCATAGCCCTTGCCAAACATTTTAAAAACAAATTCAAACATCGAATTCGCCGTATTAAGATCCTTCTCCAGAAAGATGCCTGAATAAAATGGTCTAAAAAAGGTCTCAATAAAGGAGTTGGTGAATCCTAAGGACTCGAGATAAGCCATCGTAGTGGATTCATCACCTCGGTAAAGCTCTTCAATGGACGTTCTGGACAAACGATTCCTCAAGCACGCCACCTTCCACTTATCCTTGAACGTTCCAACAGGGCTCAAAGCTGCCTGCAAAGCCTGTGCAGGGCGTCGCCAGGGATCAATCACCTTGGCAAGTTTGGAACCCGTCCAAATCCAGGCACCGGGCTCGAATATACCTAAATTCAAGCGCTCATAGTCCAACACACGAGCGCATTCCGGGTAGGCCGTTAGGATAACTTGGAATCCTCGATCTAGTTGAAAACCATCGATGGTATCCGTGCGAATGCGTCCGCCCACCTCATCACCAGCCTCCAATACCATTACCTTGAAACCACAGTCTTGCAGCTCCATCGCACAGCGCAATCCGGCTATGCCCGCACCAACAATACATACATCGGCTTCATAATTCATTTTTGGAACCTAGCATTCCCCGTCACCAATTCAATGTCCGAGTACGTCGCCTATTTTCGCAAAGATGGCAGGTCCATGCTCGGACCTCAACAGGAGCTCTGTGAAAACTTTGCTGTTGTTGCAAATGAAGTAGAGAACCCTGCTGAACTGTACCTCGCTGGAAAATCGATCTTGTCTGGAAGAAATTGGGGAGGTGGCACACTCATTTCAGGTTACATTTCAAACGCGAAAAAGCTGCCGGCATCTCTCTACCTAAGTGAAAAACCCCAGTTCCTGGATCGCTGGCCTCTGCATGAGCCAAAGCAATTCCACCCAGTATCAATCACTTACAAAACAACTTTTAGAATTTGGTAAAAGCAGGGCCAAAAACGACTCACGATTTGCTGATCAGGACGGTTTAAAAGATGGCCCTTAATAGTTTGTAGTTTGTTCTAGTTTATAGCCTCAAGAGGTTAGGGGTAGCCTCTTGAGGCTGTTTCATGTACGGACTCCTAATACGGCATCTACGCTTGTCTAACCTATAAGAATTAGACAGCATTAAAGCGATGATCCGAATCCCCTTTCTTTTCCTACTGCTCATTCCAACAGCCATCACACACGCCGCTGTTTTAATTGACGAGTTTTCTGGCTCCAAGCATGAGAGCCGCCAGGCCCTTCGTGGTGAGTGGATCTACCAAGATGGAGTCGCCAGCTGCCTTTCCGATCCCGAACTCTACAAGGAGTTTAAGAACCATGGCCCTATTCTCCGCTGGCCAGCGAAATTTACGAACGGCACGGTTGAATTTGAGTTCAAACCTAAAGATTGCCAACGTGTGGTGATCACTCTCAACGAAGAGGGTCACGTGTTTCGCATGTCTCTTAGGGAACCGGAAAGAACCAGTATCTTTGGCTGGATAGGCCGCTCCTCCAAAGAAAACAAATCCAAGCAAATCGTCAAAGAGGGCGTCCCATCACTCAATCAATTAGATGGTAAATGGACCCAGGTCAAAATGAGGTTTAAGGGCAATCAGGCTACGATCCAGATAGGAGATTATGAGGAAGCATTAACTCATGCTTCCATCGACCGCAAGAAAGGGGAATTTACTTTCAGCTTCGCCTTTGGCTCGTGCTCGGTTCGAAACGTAAGAGTGAAATAATTATTGTCCAGCCGACGGACCAGCAGCAGAACGTTTCTTAAGGAACTCCATTCCCTTTAGCCGCCGCCCACAAGACATACCAGTCTTCTCGATCCAGTTGAATCTTCACCGACTCGGCAGCGCTGTCGATTCGCTCAAGGCGATTCGTTCCAATCACTGGCAACGGCTTGCTCGGGTGAGCTATGATCCAAGCATAAGCCAATTGCTCCAAGGTGGCTCCATTGTATTTTTCGGAAAGACCGCTTGCTGCTTCAGCCAGGCGTTGGGCAGCCTCATTACTAGAGTCAAATAATCGTCCTCCAGCCATGGGGCTCCATGCCATCGGCTTAACTCGCAACTCCTGACATTGGTCAAACGTGCCGTCGTAGATGGGATCCATGCCTAGCAAATGGAACTCAACCTGGTTGGTTACCAAGGGCTGTTCCATACGACTATTCAGGGCCTGAAACTGTGAAGGCGTGTAATTAGAAACTCCAGCAGATCGAATCTTACCAGCAGCGACCAACTCATTCAATCCTGAGGCCGTCTCGTCGATCGAGGTCAACCAATCGGGACGATGTATCAGAAAGAGTTCCAGACGATCCGTATTCAAGAATCGCAACGATTTCTCCAAACTCTTTCCCAACCGCTCACGGGTGGCGTTATAGAAGGCAACCTTTCGATCAGGATGAAAACCACAAGGCACATAAATGCCCGCCTTCGTTACAATCTCAAGCTGGTCACGTAATTGCGGTGACAAAGCCAGGGCCTTCCCAACAGCTTCCTCAACCTCATATGCCCCATAAATCTCCGCGGTATCGATCGTCGTAATACCTAGTTCAACGCACCGGTTCAAACGTGCATTGATATCCTGTATCGACAGGTCACCACTAAGTATCCGCCAAGTGCCATAGGCCAGTTGCGAAAATTCAGGGGCATTAGAGGACAATTGAATTCGATTCATCATAGTTGTATACAAAACCGGTAGTGAAATCACCGAACAGGTCTCTTAGCAAGACTAGCTTGGCGAGTTAAGCTAATGAGACTGAACAGTATCCTTATCTGGGGTCTTTCTTATCCAAGTTCAAATACAACTCCTCCTTAGTCACCTTCGAACGAATCCCATTCTTTGGGATCTTATTCTTCGATACCCAATTCAGCGTATTCAAAACTACCTTACGGAAATTTTCATCGGCCCAGTTAAGGTGATAGTGACCACCTGTAAAACCGAAGCCTCGCCCTCCATCCGGACGCTCGACCACCCAGAGCATGGCTTCATCCCGACCACTGTTTGCGATGATGTGATCATAGGGGCCTTTCGGATGTACATAGGGACCGTCTCGCACATCATTCGAAGGCTTGGCGACCAGGATGGGAGTAAATTTGATCCCCTGTTCCTGGTGAGCCTGATTTCCGGAGATACCCCCAAAAAACCTAATATTGAAGTACCACTCATCGCTGATCGAAAAAGGCAACACCCCTTGAGTAACTGGATGCTCGGGTAAAGTATCAAAGCGCGGGGCCCAGATTGGATTACAGGAAAAGCTGTTCTCATAGTGACCGCCGATCCATGCCTGAAATTCTTCATTCGCTTCACCGGGTGGCACTTCAACGCCATAGTGCATCGCTCCAAATCCCACACCCCGATCTATCAGTTTTTGTAGCGTCTTTAGGTTGTTACCTTGCAGAGCAGGATGTTTCTTTCCGCCATCGGCAAAGATGACCACCGCATCTGCATCGTCAAAAGTAGCCTCATCCTTGACCCAGCCATTATCGTGAACTTCAACCTTCAGACCTTTCACATCCTGGAGACATTTCTCCAATAGAAGAGCACCTGCTCTAAATTCATGCATCATGGGAGGGTGACTTGGTTTGCCTGCAATGAGGACCAACTTTTTATCCTTCCCGACAGCGGCGGTGTTCACTAAGCACCCGAGAAGTAGAATTGAAACAAGGTATTTAATACTACGTAAAAACAAAGTCATACCACAGCAAGTCGACTCAACAAGGAAGAGTCAATACGTGGAGCACGCCTCCCATTTTTTCTAGGGTCACCGATTTGCAATTGCCGTCGATTCGCATACACTGTACTAAGCTTTAATATATACCCAATTACTCAACAGGTTTCTGCAAAAGGAAAGGACCCTAGAAAAGTAAAACTGCTTCATAGCACAAACCCCAATCTTCATGTCGCTAACAGTAACACCCATCCACAATGGACCGGTTTACGAGGTCGTGGTAACCAACAAACTGCACAAGGTCGATTACAACGTATTTTTGCCCGTACTTCGAACAGGCATCATTCACCATGGAAAAATTCGACTCCTCATCCAGCTGCACAATTTTCATGGATGGGATGCCGGTGCCTTCTGGGAAGACCTGAAGTTTGGCATCAAGGATTTCAATCATTTTGATCGTATTGCTATGGTTGGGGAAAACAAATGGGAAAAAACCATGACCATCCTCGCGAAACCGTTCATCCCCGCTACGGTCAAGTATTTCGACTACACAGACAGAGAGATCGCAAGAAGCTGGTTACTCGAAGAAGAAGAAGCTCCTGCAGAGTAATTCCAATTCTTCGCTGTAGTCTAATTCAAGCGATGCGGTATCTTGTTACGCCTATCCTTCCACCGCTCCATCACACCCGATACCTTTCCTTCCTCGTCCAATAGGAACTCGATCGTCATATCGCCTTCCTCATTCACAAGTAATGCATCTCCTGCAGGATAAAACAGCCGGGGATCCCGCTCCAGATACTGCCAGTAGGTCAATCCACCTTTGAGGAAAAATCTGTGAGTCGCCTTCTTCCGCTTCGCATACTTGCCTTCAAACGTTTCGTAGAAATCTAAATCAAACTGGTCCAACGGCTTGGGTGCGACAAACGGATGGGCAGCCAGATAAGCATTCTCAGCTTTTTGCGTTTCGATTTTTTGCAAAACAAATGCCCGTTCTGTTTGCCCACGCTTTCTTCCATCAAATTTGAGGGCCTGAATGTAAGTTTCCATAAGCGCATCAATATCGCTTTCGGAGAAGTCGCTTTGTGACCGGAGCACCGTCATGAAAAGCATTCCTTTTCGTATGCGCTCAAAAGCCCCCTTTATCAACGGCTTGAAAGCAAATACCGCAGCTCGCATGGCGGCCGCTTGAAAGATGTTCACTTTCGTTTGCTCCATGTATTGGGGAAGCACCTCACCGATGACCTCACTCAATGCCCCTTTGTGGGGGAGAAAAAACACCCAGTCGTATGCAGACAATTCATCGCTCTCCAACTCTGCGACAGTCAGGGCTTCCAGCCGCTGTTTTACTTGAGCCTCATCGAATGACTCCACCCAAGCAATCTGATAGAGTTTGGAAGCTACCCCCTCGAGAGGTAAAGGAATCGCAGGAATCAGTGTCTCAAATTCGAAATCGAAATCATCGTCACCAGCACCGTCGTCTTCATCAATCTCAATTTTTTCTTCCCACTCTTTTATCATGGCATCCAGTTCGTCTGCTGCCGGCTGAAGCGCTGGATGAATTCGTTTCTCCTGGGCCATTTCCAAAAACATTTGAAACACAAACATCGGATGCGGCTCTCGTTTGTCTCCTACAATCACCAGTCCATAGCCGGTTGACTTCTCCAAGGTTCCAAAAACATGGTCCACCACTTCCTCGGCAAAACGCACTGCATACTTGCGGTCCCCTCGCGACCGGGCAAAGACCGAGATCGATAGTTGCTCATCTGCCACCTCATAGGGCGCCAACTCTACGAGCTCTTGAAAGTCGGACTGGATGTCTCGTTGGTCAGTGGCTAAGGCCGAAGCAGCCGTCAGAAAGAGCCCAAACAGAGATGCAAAAACCCTAAGACCAAAGGTCTGAGAAATGTTGAAAGAATGATTCAAGAGTAAGAATAGGCGTGATTCCCAGTTATACACCTATCCTTAAGCCTTAGTTTCAATCTCTTTCTTTTAGTTAGCTCAACTCCACCGTAATCAGTGGAACCGAAAGATGCTTATAAAAGGTCCGGTAATTGGCTAAGCGATTATGGAATCCGGCAGGATTAAAGTAACAAGTGATAGCCCATAGCTTACTCATCAAATCCGGTCAGCACTCTCCTTATCTACTAACAACTCTTACTCAGCCGGTACAAGCTTGCGCACCCAGCCATCTCCTTTGGTTAGCAAGTAAATCTCGCCGTCTTCATCCGTTCCCAGACGTAAATCAGCACGCGGACCATCGCGGAACGTATTTGGATAACCTACCACATCGATCAATTCCTGCTCACTCCCATCGACAAAGAGACGCAGCTCCTTGATCTCGGCAGGGTTTCCAGGTTCCAGGTTTTGCATATCAATATAAAAGATGCGTCCGCGAACCAGATCAGCAAAAACATACTTTCCCTTCAGTTCAGGTATTTCGCTTCCCTCATAGGCATAGCCGCTACCGATCGCCCTACCCTCGTCGTGGTCATATTGGGCAACCGGATCTACGAATCCCTGAGAAGGCTCAGCCGGTATATCGTAGAGAGGTCCCACAAAAATTCCTTCCACTCCGGAACCACTCGAAAACGTTCCTTCACGGAGTCGCCAGCCATAATTCGCTCCAGCAACTCCCAGGTTCACTTCTTCCATTTGGTTCTGACCGATATCTCCGATGAACATGCGACCTTGCTTATCCCACGAAAAGTGCTGCGGATGCCGCAAACCATAAGCCCAGATCTCAGGCGCAACCTCCGGCTGAGATACAAAAGGATTGTCATGGGGAATCTGATACGCAGCGTCGCCCGATGGGTGCGGATTGATCCTGAGAATCGAACCATGGGGACTGGCTAGTGATTGACCATAATCCATCGGATCAAAGGCAGCTCCTCCATCGCCTAGGCAGAAATACAAATTCCCATAATCCGGGCTGCCTGGTTTTGCCGTCGGGTTGAAGGCTACCGTTCCGATATTATGATTGGGTGCAAATTGCCCGATACGAAACAACTCACGATAGCTTCCTTTAAAGGGAATGGCACTGGGATCATCCGCCGTCCATTCGACCAGTACACTTTCATGACTCTCTGCATCGTCCTTCAGGTAATCAGCTTCACCCGATCCGGTGGTAGTACTGATGCCGGTGTAAAATTTGCCATACCCTGGTTTTCCTTTTTGAGAAAACTCCGGATGAAAGGCCCAGCCACCCAATCCCGTTTCATTCGGCATCATGGTGGCATCGAAAGACAAATCGTATGAGCGGAGATCCAGGTAGAGCTGAAGAGAATCACTCCCCTGGTCTACCAGGTAAAGAGGGCCTCGCAAATCGCCAACCGCCAGACGACCAGACCCATCACCGATGGGCATCATATACTGAACACGCGCATAGGCTGTGGTGGCTCTTCCCTTCTGGCTTCCATCCTCCGTCTTTGGAAGGCGAAACTGTTTCACAACTGCTGCTACAATATCCCCTTTCTGAATCTTCTCCGGAATGGGATCCATAAGCCCCACCGGAAGCTCCTTTGATCCACCCTGAGCATGACTGGCACCATAGGACAGACCGGGAACGGCGAAAATCAAAACGAGAAGGCAACAAAGGAAGCGAACAGAATGGGGCGAAGAATGTTTCATAAGCTTAAAAAGATCCGATTGAGCGAGGAGTATAAAAAACAATGAGAATACAAGCAAGCCTCACAATCCAACCATCGCTCCTTCTGAGTTACAAGCGACTTTTGCCCAAAGCTCTCTATCATCCCCTGATTTTAGTCTCCATAGAGGGCATCGATAAATCCGCTTTCATCTAATTCGCGAATCAGGCTATCATCGTAAAAATCGGACGACTGGTATTGGCGCATCTCGTGTGAATCGTGGATCCGCATGGTATTGATGATACCTTCTCTGCAAGGGTAAGGCTTACGCGGCACATAATCCGCACGTTGAATGCGACCTTCAGCCGTAGCTCGATCCGGAATGCCATACCAGCGAAGGGCCACATCTACTGCCAAATCCGGATCTTGATGAAAGATGGCTAATCCTTCCAAAGCCGCCTTAAGGAACTGGAGGGCTTGTTCACGATTATCGCCTTCCTCTAACCAGCCGACATCAACCATAGCACTATTGCCTGACAATTCATCGCCCCAATCACGAGTATCTTCGAGTATAGGGTATCCCAGTCGCAGGGCTTCTTCATAGGTTTCGTCACCCCCTATAACGACATCCACTAATCCCTTTTCTATGTCGGCTACCTGTCTACCATCCTCGAGGATGGATACGTCAAACCTGGGATCCCAACCCATCCGTTCGATCAGACGAAAGGCGGCAAAGGCGGATGTCGTACCCGGGCTATTGATACCAATCCGTTTACCTTTAATATCCTCCAGGCTTTGGATATCCGATCGCGCTACTACGTAATAGCGTACCGAACAATCCGTCGTGGCAATGGCGATACGTTTTGAGCGCTGTGCATTCCTTGTTTGTCCATACATGGCCGGGGTATGTCCACTCACCGTGATCTCGGTTTCCGGATAAGATTCGAATCCGAGTTTCCTAACGACTCTTCGCCAGAACTTTGCATGCGGATCGCGAGCTCCTTCAAACTCTGGAGTCCCCATCAAGAGCTCAACATCTAGTCCATACTTTTCATAGAGCCCCTGATCATAGGCTATGACGAATGGCAGCTTGCTCATACTTCGTCCGCCTATCTTGATCTGCAATACATCCGGTTCCTTCTTTGGACTGCAGGAAACCAAGAGTAATGCCACACATCCGAAGCATATGCTCGTTGATATTTTCATCAATGATCGGCGAAACGTCATAAGCCGGCCTACACATAATCGAGAATCCATAAGCAGTAATCCTCCCATAGAAGCAAACATCAGAAAAGAGAATTCACAACTTAAGCTGTAAGAGTTTCACTGAGTTTTGTTTCGCTCCTCGATCTATAGAAGGTATGTTTCCATCAAATAGATGAACACCATTTCACAAGCCCTACTGCAGAGTTTTATTGATGGACCCCTCCTCATTGGAGACCTGCCCGAAGCCCCGACTTTCCCCTATCAGCAACTTGCTCTTCCAATTAATTCCCCAGAGCTCAACACCAAACAAAAGCTGGGACACCTCTGTGAAGATGCATTTGCATTACTCATTGCCGCATCCACTAAGTATGAATTGCTGGAACAAAACCTCCAACTTCAGAAAGATGTCCACACTACGGTCGGCGAACTCGATTTTCTCCTTAGGGAAAAATCAAGCGGCCAACTCATTCATCTGGAACTCGCCACCAAGTTCTACTTATCCGTTGAAACTGAGGACGACTTAAAACTCCCGGGACCCGACCCACGTGACAACTTTTTCAAAAAGCTTGAACACCTCCGCAGTCACCAACTTGTTCTCTCTACCAAGTTTCGGAGCGCACTACCCGAAGTCTATCGAAAAGAGCCCATCCAATCTCAACAACTCATGTATGGGTGCCTGTTTGATCACGTCACAAGCCAACAAGCTGCCAGTGCGTCGTTTATTAATCCATTGTGCCGACGAGGACGGTGGTTAGGCATCGACGAATGCGAAGCTCATTTTTCGCCACAAACGCAGTTTCAGAGAATCCCCAAATCTCTCTGGCCAGCGTCTCCGTCAGAGCTGGCCGATGAAGACCTCGAACCATGGACTCCACAATGCGCTGTTGATCGATGCGTCATGGTTCGTATCATTCACGAGCCGATCCCCTATTTCATAACACCAAGCAACTGGCCTATTGGGCATTCCTAGCCAGATGTGCGGAACCCATCGATGAATCGTTCGCGTTACTTCTGACCACCGCCTCCTGGGGGCCATCCATCTTCCAAATCCGAGTCAGAGCTTATTTCTTTTCTTCTTAATCTTTTGACTGATTGCCAAGCCCAAGGCGCGGTGCCCTTTGTTATTTAAGTGTATCCCATCTGGCCCAATGCCATCGGGAAAAAGCAGCTTGCCATCAATCAATTCAAGCTGGTCTTGCTCGCCTAACGACAGGAAGGCCGCTGACAATTGTTGCGACTCCGCTTGCCCAACCTGAAACAATCCTTTGAGAGGACTATTAGATAGATCTCCTAACGCGGGAGGCACGACGACCATGACATCAGGAGCAGGGTAATTGGCATACAATAGATTCTCCGATTGAGTAACAAGCTGGGCCAGTTCCCCTACTGCATCGCTAATCTCTTGAGCGCTGCGTTCCGCTCCTGCCTGTAAGTCATTCGTTCCAAGAAAAAGAATGACCAGATCAACAGGAGCATTCCGGGCAATGGCTGCTGGCAGCGTCTTCGCTCCGTTAAGAAATACTCCGTCGACCAACCCAGCCGTCATGCCATCCAGATTCGTTCGTCGAGCGACCAGGCCATCACTGATGACCGTGTATTCACTCCCTAACTCGTTTTGAAGAACACCTGTCCATCGCTCTGCATCCGGGTATCGCGTCCCGCTTCCATTAGGAACCCATCCCCAGGTATTGGAATCTCCGAATGCCAGAATCCGATAGTTGCCCAATACACTACTAACAACTCCAACGAGCAGGAACCACGCGACGAATAAAGTGAGTCTCAATCGATTTCTTCTATGACTCATAGTTTTCTCCAGTCCATTCAAACTTGCTCTTCTATAACGCTCAACCCGTCGTATCGCTGAGCACAATTCCGTCCTCTTTAATACGTATCCTCTTCTGCTTATAAAGCGTACCTATAGCTCGCTTGAAAGCCTGCTTACTTACATCAAATTCAGCCCGAATGGATTCTGGCGACGACTTATCATTGAATGGGAGCACGCCCTCATTCGCGTTGAGCGCCTCCAGGATCTGTTCTGCGATCGGCTCCAAACGCTTGTAACCGGAACGGTCACGACGAAGGTCAATCTTTCCATCCTCCCTTACCTGTGAAACATAACCGACGATCCATTGCCCATACTCAAGTGGCTCCGAGAGATCACTGTGGTAGAGTAAACCTAAATGTTTATCATTGATGATCGCCTTGTAGCCCAGAGGCGTTTCATCGATCACGAGAAGATCGACCTCTTCTTCACTTTCATAGGCAGACGGTTCCTGATCTACAAATTCAGTCAGCCGCTCACTGGCAATGATTCGTCCACTCAGCTCATCGACCAGAATATAAACCACACAATAGTCACCCTCCATGGGATCGCTTTTATGTTCCCGGAATGGCAGGAGCAGATCCTTGCTCAATCCCCAATCCAGGAATGCACCCACTTTCGGATTCGCACTCAATACTTCCAGCGTGGCGAATTGTCCGACCATCGCTTTCGGCGTTTCAGTAGTCGCAACCAAACGATCTTCTGAATCCTTATAAACAAACACCGAAATGCTCTCCGCCTGCCGCAGCTCCTCCGTCATAAACTTTTTCGGCAGCAAAATCTCCCCCAGCTCACCACCGTCCAGGTAGCATCCGCTAGCGGAGTCTCGCACGGGTTTCAGTGAATTTTGTTTTCCTAGCTCAACCATTAGGGACCCAAACTGGCTTTGGGGCTACCACAGCGCAAGCCCACGAAACAATAATTAGTAGAGATTATGAAAAGCACCGGAGATATGGCCCTGAGCTATGGCATACGCCAAAGGGGTCTCCCTCTTTACAACTGGCACGAGCGCTTCCTCGACTGGATGACACAGCAAAACGTCCACCATGAACAGTGATGTTCAGGCAACGATTTCATCAATCTGAGTGCACTGACACTGGCTCCAACTACCTTGGCGCTACCTTTTGAATCATTTCTCACGAACGGTCATCATTCTAAGGCTTTGACCCAAGGCCGCAATTAGTGAATTATCCTATTCCATGAGCAAACCTATCATCGCCGCCAACACACCAACACCCGTCGAACTCGAGGCCGGTAAATCCTACGCCTTCTGCACCTGTGGTCATTCTGATAATCAGCCGTTCTGTGATGGTAAGCACGCGGGTTCGGGCATGGCTCCAAAAATCTTCAAAGCCGACAAAGACGGCAAAGCCTGGCTCTGTCAGTGCAAGGCTACACAAAATGCACCATTTTGTGATGGGAGCCACAAACCTTTCGGCGACGATCAGGTAGGTAAAGAAGTTTCATAGAGCCGAATCATCGGCTCCCCAGCAGCTGGCATGAGGCTTGCAGCTTGGCTACTATGAAATCCTGCCTGCACTGCCCACTCTGCACCGCCTTTGCTTTCTTCTTAACTATCACCGGTCTCGTGGCCGACTCTCATACAGAGCCGCCAACCACCCTAATTCTTGGGGCAGTTCCGTGGGAAATGACCCCGATTCTAGAGGAGTTGACCGAAGCAGAGTCCGGTGATCTCTACAACATCCCCTATACCACGGGGAAACTCTATGGGATGCCAGTAGTGGTTGCCTTAACCGGGGTGAGCAAAACCAACACCGGAATGACAAGCGGAGCCCTCATTACCACCTTCAAACCAAGCCGAGTCATATTCAGTGGAACTGGGGCAAGGGTCAAAACGGAGATAAAGGCTGGCTACGTTTTCATCATTGAAGAAACTACCTTTCATGATGCAGGAAACCTAACGGAAGAAGGTATGGAGGTCCGCCCCGTTATTGGACCCACACCCAACCTGCGAAGGGAGCCCCTGTTCCATCCGGACCCCGATTTATTTTCCCTGGCCAGGCAAGTTGCCCGAAACTACTCGTCTCCCGAACCGATCAAAGTGGATGGCCTCAGCTACAATACCGTGGTGTCACCGGGATCCATCGTCACCGGCGATCTATTTAGTATTAATCAGTGGAAGTACGAAGAAATCGTAAACAAGTTCGGCACTGATCTCTTCGCTATGGAGACCGCCGCACTGGGCCAGGTTTGCACGTTCATGGATATGCCCTGGATCGCTTTTCGTGGTGGCAGCGATCTGATTCAGGCCGGCGACGCTTCGGAGGATTATAAAGTATACGGACCCATCGCAGCCAGGCAGGCCGCCTTATTTACGCTGGCCTTCCTCAAGGAACTCGCAGGACAAGACTAATCAACCCGAGCGTCAAAGCTCAAACCGTACCCGTACTTCGACTACACTTGCTTTGTAGACCTTTACTCGAACGCGATCAGGGTGAACAACGGACTACCCCGTGGTGAGATCAAATTCCCACCCATGCCACGGACAAGTAATAATCTCTCCTTTCCGGCAAAATCCGACCGGCTCATCGGGATGGGTTCCTTGCACCAACCCGCTCACCCGTCCTTCCGAAAACCGAGCACCGGCATGGGGACACACATCACGCATTGCGTAAAACTAATTCCCATTTCTCACCACCACCAGAGGCTTTTTTTCTACCTCAATAGCCTTGGGCACACCTGACTCAAAGTCGTCAATAGAACCTATATCATGCACGGTCGAAGTCATAGATCGCCTCCGCATTCTCTGAAAACAGTTTTTGCTTCAACGCTTCTGGCACCGTAGATGGAAAGGCCCGGTCCGGCGCGTCAAATTCCCAATGTGGATAGTCCGAAGCAAACATGAAAAAATCATCCCGTCCGATCATGTCGAAGATCTGCATGAGATACTCAGGCTTGGGTGGCTCCTCCATCGGCTGCGTCGTAGATCGAAAGTGATCGAGCAGATATTCACTGGGTAATTTATTGAGCCAGGGAACCTCACTCCGAAGTCCCACATAGTCCTTATCCAGACGCCACATCAGGGCCGGTATCCAGGCAAATCCACCCTCCATGAGCACGACTCGCAAATCAGGGTAGCGATCAAACACACCTTCACAAATCAGGCTCACAATCTGCGTTTGAAAGGCCTGAGTCATATGTGTGTGATCTTCGAGGTAGAAGGAAGGCCAGCCACAGGGCGTGATGGGGAGTCCGCTATAGCCCCCAAAGTGGATGCCAATCGGTAGCCCAACTTCAGCCGCCGCCTTGAAAATCGGATCGTATTGACGACAGCCATAAGGCTGTGGAGATCGACAGAGCAAAAGAATCTGCACATAGCGAGGATCGAGGGCCGCTCGCCTGATCTCCTTCGCCGACCATTCCGGGTCCTTAATATTCACCAGCATCGAAGCTCGCCAGCGAGGGTCACGTTCCAACCACTCCGCGACCTGCCAGTCATTAACTGCACGGGTCAAAGCGTTCCCAAAATCCTGGTTATGCAAATAGGAGGTGCCGTAAAGAGGGTTGAGTATAGCGCAGTCAATTTTCCAGGCATCGAGCAGTTGCTTCGCTGCAAATTCGGGATCGCTTCCCGAATTGCCACCTCTCGGAGGCCAGGCATCTCTGCGGGCCGCTTGTTCAAATCCCTTGGGATAAACCGACGCGGACTCCGATTACGAAGCACTCTTTTCATACGGAACCAGGTCTTTCACCATCTGGGACGAGGAAGGTAATCTGATTTTCGATAGTGGCGACGACTTCGAACAAATCACAGCGCTGACTTACCCCGACAACTTCAACGCCAACAATGACGAAAACGATCCTGAAGGGCGTAGCGACAATAAAGGCCCAGAACCCGAAGCAGTGACCGTCGGTAAACTTGGCGGCAAGGTCTATGCGTTTATCGGATTGGAACGTATCGGAGGCATCATGATTTACGACGTCACCAACCCCAAAGCCGTGAACTTTGAAAGCTACACCAATAACCGCGACTTCAATGAAGATATAACAAGCTCCGCTGCCGGCGACCTCGGTCGGGAAGGATTGAAGTTTATCTCAGCAAAAGATAGCCCCAATGGAGAGCCTCTGCTTGTTGTAGCCAATGAAGTCAGTGATACTACAACCCTCTTCCAGATTGTAGAATTAGATTAATCTGTCGGCCCAGAAATTTTAGCCTCAAGCAAGGAAAAGACCCGTCGTTCTGGCGGGTCTTTTTTTATTGGATGAAAGTTACAGTCAGATCCCTCGTTTCTTGGGCATCTTCTTGGCAGGTCTCTTAACTTTTTTCTTGGCCGCCTTCTTCGCACGCTTATTAAGCTGCGTCTGCTTGGGCTTCCGCTCCGGTGGCCACTTTGCACGTTTTTTGGCAGTCTTCTTTTTTAAAGGCTTTCGTTCCGTCCGCTTACTGGAAGATCTTTTCTTAGATCGCATGTCTTAAATTTTTAAAAGAATCGGTATGTATTCTTATCAGCCGCATGTCAAAACAAGGCCATTCTAACCGCGAAGATAAAGAGAGGGTTTACTACTACGATTCGAATCCCTAAACATCTACCTCGTGAAAATCGACTTAAGCCTCCTCCCCTACCGACTCAGCTCCCGGGAATCGGGTGTATTCCGAATGGTTCTGAGCAGCGTGACCATCTCGCTGACACGTTCAGGCTCAGATTCGTAGAGATTGTTCAATTCCTGCAGGTCTTCCTTTAAGTGATAGAGTTGTCCGTTGGGCAGATCGCGATCATTGTCGAAAGGATCCCAGCCGATGCCCCCTCCTCCCTGAATCATCAAGAGCTTCCAGTCGTCCACACGGATGCCATAACCTCCACGGTAATTTTCATGCACCAGCACCCGTCTGGTAGCTTGGGATGGTTCCTGATCGAGGAGCGCTCCCAGGAAGCTGCAGCTGTCCGGAGCAGCTGCGTCCGGCAATTCACTTTCCATCAGCTCTGCCAACGTGGCCATCGTATCGGTTAGGGCCACCAGATCATCCGAGGTCGATCCAGCTGGGATTTGACCAGGCCAGCGGGCGAGCAAAGGAACGCGATGACCACCTTCGAGCGATTCAGTTTTTTGTCCGCGCAGAGGGCCGTTGGTCATGTGTCCATTGTGGTTCACATAGTCGGTCGGCCTGTGCCCCATTTGCACGCCCCCATTATCGCTCGCGAAAAACACCAAAGTATCATCGACTGTGCCTAGCGAATCCAGTGTGTCGAGAATCTGCCCCACCGACCAATCCAGTTCGAGCAGGAAGTCGCCATAGACACCGATCTCACTTTTGCCGACAAAACGTTCATGAGGCGCATAGGGCCCATGCACATTGCGGTGAGCAAAGTAGAGGAAGAAGGGTTCCTCTTTGTTCCGGGCAGTTTCTTTGAGCCAGTCCACCGCTTTTTCAGTCAGCTTGAGAGCCAAATCCTCCTGCCGGTATTTGGCACCTTCCCCACCCTCGAAATGATGACGGGGTGGATACATGTGCCGCTCCAGGTAGGACGATCGATGCAACCAGCGATCATCCATAACCAGCTCAAGCGGCGACTCGGGAGTCAGCCCGACCACGTGATGATTCTCGATAAAGACATGCGGCTGCTGCCCGACGTGGGGAACACCAAAGTAATAATCAAACCCTGCCTCCAACGGCCCGGGGGCAATTTTCCCATTGTAGTCGATCCCCTTCACATCGTCCCAGCCCGGAGCTCCGGGACGCCCATAACTCAAATGCCATTTCCCCACCAGCGCCGTTTGGTAACCAGCATCCCCGAGCAACTTGGGCAAGGTATACTGATCGTCATCAATCAGCATAGGATCCGTCGACCAGACGTTGGCCGTCTTGGCCCAGGTTCGCCAACTGTAACGCCCGGTCATCAGACTGTAGCGGGTAGGTGTGCAAACCGGATGTGGCGAATGGGCATCCGTAAATTTACGCCCCTCGATCGCCAAGCGATCGATATTCGGGGTTTCAACCAGAGTCGCTCCATAAGAACTGAGGTCCCCGTACCCGAGATCGTCTGCCAAGATGAAAACGATGTTCGGTCTGGTCTCAGCCACCAACGAAAGGCTACAGCCTAGAAGTAAGAAAAGAATAAGTCGGGTCATAGTGTTTACACCAAGCCTCCAATCAAGCTCACCACCCCACCCGATGCCAACCAAATTTAGTTTTTAGAAGTTTATAACACTAGGCCGGCAATGCGGTAGCCTTGAGACGAAATGACCGCCAAAACAGGAAGCAGCAACATAGGCTTTTGTGTGTTCAGAGCTTGTAGGTCCGCCTTCGGATCACAATCAGGATTACCAGAAGCAATACACTGAAGACACCGTAGGTGGAAGGTTCAGGAGCAATGCTCCCTTGGGAGCTTCCAAAAATCCGGTAGGCCCGCGAAGTCCCCGCATCCGAATTCGATGCCAGCCAGCCCCAATCTGATTCCAGTGGTGTAAGGTCGCTTAGCAGAGTCTGGGCGATGATAGTGTCCCCCGGTCCTTCTCCATTCCACCAATACATGTAGCCCCAATCCTCAGAGGCGGCAGCAAACCCCAGGAAATAGCTTTGGCCTGCTTGCAAAAGCGTTGTATTAGAAAACTCTGCTTCCGAAAATGGCAGATAATCAAAATCAGGAACACTGGGATATCCAAGCAATTGCTCCCATGGGAAAGTGGTTACGCTTTCCACTTGGGTCTTCTCCAACAATTTCCCGACTTGACCTCCAGCGTTTTCAAAAACGCCGACTTCGTAGCTACTACTGTTTTCGTATTGGTAAGCATCCCCAAATGGCCATAACGAATCCGGAAAGTCCGGATTCGATTTGTTGGTGAAAAGGACCTGCGTCAGGGGTAGTTGAACTTTGTCCAAATAGGCAGTCGTATCTGCCACGAATAAAGTTGCGCCCTTTTGACCGGAAACCGCCAGGCTCACACCATCGTCGGCATACAGTCGGTTTCCGACACGTATGGAATCATTCAGGGGCCAATCCATGTTCTCCATGTTGCTGGAGAGCAGTAATTGAGCAGAAGAAACAGTGGCAAATATAGTGCAGGCACTCAGGAGAAGGGAAAAAATATATAGGGGCTTCATGGTTCGAACCGGGTTCATTTATACCAAGGATACCTGGCTAGGGACCTTATCCCCGCATGCTGTCACTGTCAACGTAGGCAGGCCTGTCTCCTATCTAGAATTAACTAGGGTAACCCCTTGTAGAAGCTCAGCTGAAAACCGTGCCCCAAATGACCCAGTTTCGAGATTTAAGAGCGACTTGCAGGATCTCGGCGAGATCGAATGCAAGTTCTGGAATATCGTAGATATCCATCAAAATTAGCTGAGAACGCTACCAACCCATATGTAACAATCCTCTGAAAGAAAGCCTCCGATCCCAAGGTGGATTGATTCCGCAAGTAAAGTAACGATCTCTTCTCTCATGAACAAATTGTGCGTCCTGGTAGGAATGACAATCGGAGGCTACCTGGGCTGGTGGCTCGGTGGTGGTTTTGATAACCTCTATAGCGCCTTCCCACTCAGTGCACTCGGCAATTTTGTCGGCATTTACTTCGGCTTGCGCGTCAACCGCGATTACCTGAGTTAAATTCAAGTTTCGAGCAAGGCGACACCCACATCCAGGAGCGACTCCTTTTTACGCCCCCTCGATGCGGTAGATATTTCGCAGAAACAGTGGTAGCATGGGCTCCATCCTTATCACCGATATCCTCCCCCAATAACAAACTCCTTGCTCCTACCAATTCCTGTTGCGCCATCCACATCGGTCCATTATACAAAAAGGCATCTTGAACCCTACACCTATGAATCGACGTTCTTTTCTCAAAACCACGGCGGCAGCCGGAGTAGCTGCTACTATCGGCGCACCCGCCATCCTGCGGGGCCACAACCTGAATGAGCGACTGGATATCGCGGTGATCGGTCTCGGAAATCGGGGCCAGCGCAACGCCGGCTATTTCCAGGATGAAAATATCGTCGCGCTCTGCGATGTGAATGCGGAGAAGACGGGCCTCGCCTCGAAGTTTTTTCCCAAAGCCCGGAGAGCGACCGACTTCCGCAGACTGTTTGATCACGAAAAGGAGTTTGATGCGGTGGTGATTTCTACGCCCGAGCATACTCACGCCTTTGCTACCCTACCCGCACTGCAGCTGGGTAAACACGTCTACTGCGAAAAACCGCTTACCTACAACATCGAGGAGGCACGTATCATTCGCATGGCGGCACGAAATGCCAACGTCGTTACCCAGATGGGAACCCAGAACCACGCCAACGATAACTACCGTCGCGTAGTAGAGCTGATTCAGTCCGGTGCCATCGGCAAAGTGTGTGAAGCCCATGTCTGGAATTCCCGTGCCTGGGGATGGCACACAAGCGAGGCCGCCGCACGCGCGGCCAAGGACCGCTATATCGTGATCGATACGCCGAAAGAAACCCAGCCCATCCCTGATTATTTAAACTGGGATCTGTGGGTCGGTCCGGCACCCGACAAGCCCTTTCACCACAATTACTTTGAAGGACCTCTCTGGTACCGCTGGTGGAATTTTGGCAACGGCACCATGTCCGATCTGGGCAGCCACTGGATAGACCTTCCCTTCTGGGCCCTGGAGCTGGATGCTCCTTTGACCGTGGAAGCCAAAGGCCCCAAGCCGCATCCCGACATGGCCCCGGCATCCATGCAGGCCATTTATGAATACGGAGCGCGTGGTAATAGACCGCCCGTAAAACTCACCTGGTATCAAGGCCTGGAAAAACCGCAGATCTGGAAAGACCAGGGCATTCCCCAGTGGGGCAGCGGGCATTTGTTCGTCGGCGATAAAGGTATGCTCCTGTCCGACTACAAACAACACTTTCTCCTCCCCAAAGACAAATTCACCGACTTCAAAGGCCCCGATCCGTTTATACCGCGCTCCTCCGCCGGTCATCACCAGGATTGGGTCGAAGCCTGCAAAGGCGGACCCGCCACGATGTGCGACTTTGAATACTCCGGCCTCCTCACCGAAGCCAACCACCTCGGCAACGTCGCCTACCGCGCCGGCAAAAAACTTCATTGGGACGCCAAGAACATGCGCGCCACCAACGTCCCCGAAGCAGAACCCTTCATTCGCCGCGACTACCGCAAAGGCTGGAGTTTGACGTGACCTATCTGAAAAAGTAATATACGTATTTAGCAATCGGATACATATAAAGTATCACGAATGACCGATAGTGAAATCATTTGCGCCGGTGACATCTTTTCCGCGCAACAACCACAAAGGTCTCGTTGCGAAGTCCACCCGAAAACCGGAATTCTCAAAGACCTGGCTACGGTCAAACAACGACGTAGCGGGCATGTATCGGATAGCAAGCCCAGCTCTCCGACGCGTGGAGCGATTGGGGTTCGAGCCGTGAATCAAATAGACATCGTGCAAGGACAATTGCCCGGCTTCGAGTTCCACGTCGACGGCCGTGGATTCATCAAACAAGGCATCCTCCACCCGCTGGTTTAAAACAATATCAGTCCGGTCCTCTTTCAGGTGACTATAGAGTGTATGTTCAGTGTGTGATTCCGGGATCACCCGCAGACAACCGTTCTCGGCAACACTATCATCGATGGCGATCCAAACCGTGCAAGTTGCCAACGGTCGTATCGGCCAGTATTGACCATCCTGATGCCAGGGAACTTCCATGCCATCGCCAGGTGGTTTACAAAATGCCTGGCAGCCCCAGAGAATAATGTCCGGGCCGATCAACTGTTCGACCAGATCCAAGATCCCCTCGTCCCGAGCAATTTCCAAGAAGACATCATCACCCGATACGCCTTCTCCGCTATCCTGCTTCAAGTGAACACTCACGAGCTTTTCGGGCCTGGTGTCCGGATTCGCGGATATCACCCGATCGAGCGCCTGCTTTAATTGGGCCAAACGATCCGCAGACAATCGAAACTCCGGAACCACAAAACCCAACTTATTGTACGCTTCGACTTCACACTCACTTAATCGCACCATGATCACACGCTAGTCTATCTCCCCAAAACCTCAAGGCCGTAGCCATCCATTCACGTTTCGATTACCGCGACACCAACATCCAGGACCGACCGTTTTTTCACACGCATTGTCCAGCGTCACCGTGGCCTTCATTTTATCTCGCCGCATTAAACAGGAGGCGGAAGCCTTGAGGCGACGTTGGAAGACATGACCCCGTATGTTCTCCTGCGATAAACAAGTACGCCGCAACGCCCAGTCCAGTTTACTGGACACTCTGTAAGTACTTCCTATTCTGCTCCGAGCTCCGATGAGGCGCCCCTTTCTCCACCCATGGAGGCATGGACGCTAGGGCCTCCCGAAGCACCTTCATCGTTGATGACGCGCCCGGGATTCTCACGAAGGATTGAAGATCGTTTTGCTCCCATGGATCGTTCGCCACGTCGTAAAAACGGCCATCCTCATACAGTTTAAAGCGCTGATTCCGTGCCCAACGACCCGCGTGCAACTGGAACCCGCCAAAAGGGACGTTCGGATCGTAGTGGCAAAACACCCATTGACGAGGGCCACCCTTTTCGCCCCTGATTTGCGGCAAAAAGCTTCGCCCATCCAGCTCCTCACCAATCGCATCCAACCTGCCACCCGCCTCTAATAGGGTGGGAAGGAAATCGGTAAAATCGACAAGGTCCTCGAAAACCAACCCTCGGGCGCCTACCCCTTTCCAGGAGGCGATCAAAGGAACCCGCGTGCCGGTATCCGACATGGTTCCTTTACCGCCATGTATCGTTGAACCGTTTTGCAGCTCGCTCGAAACGCTCACATGCGTACCATTGTCTCCCGTAAACAGGATTAGCGTTTCTTCCAATAGGCCGCGCTTTTCTAGCCGTTCGACAATGCGGCCTACTAGCTTGTCGGCGTAGCGTACCATTTCCGCAAAATGGCGGCTATCCTTACTATCTCGCTGCAGGGGATCATTCCATTCAAGGGAATCGGGAGTCGGCACGAAAGGCGTGTGCACGAGGACCATCGGGTAATAAGCGAAAAAGGGTCTATCCTGGTTCGCATCAATAAATTCCAGAAGGTAGTCGCAAAATAGGTCCGGACCGTAGGCATCTTGAATGCGTTCCCCCGGAAGATATCGCCCATCCTGTTGGATTAGAGGGTGAGCAAAGCGGCCCTTTGCCTCCTTGTCGGGTATCTCTTCCAGGCCTCCTAAATGGGACACACAATACTGGTCGAATCCGAAGTGACCAGGAGTCTTATTATCGCCCCCCAATTGCCATTTACCCGCAATACAAGTAGCGTAACCACTATCCTTGAGATGATTGGCGAATGTCACCTGATCCAAAGGTAAGGTTCCAAAGTCGACGTAGTTGCGAAATCCATACTTGCCTGTCATGATCTGCACGCGGGAGGGGGTGCAAAGCGGTGTGGAGTAGCAGTGCTCGAATCGAACGCCGTTCTCTGCCAAGCGGTCCAGATTCGGCGTCTCGTAAGCCGCGCTCCCGTAGCTCCCCAAGCATTCTATTCCCATATCATCCGCCATAATAAGGACGAGGTTGGGCAGACCCACTCTCGACAGAGCAGAGGAAAGCGGTAGGAAAACCGCAAGAAGCAAAAAGAGTATTTTCATGTGAAATGAATCCAAATTAGCGGTGCTCGATGGAATCCTAAGCCCGCATAAAAGCCAATAGAAATTTTAAACCGCTTGTGCTACTGGGGCATTTGACAAACGTACTTTGGAGGAGAAAACCGCGAAAAACTACCGCGACCGAAAGAGAAAAGGCGGATTCGAAAAATCCTGCTAAGAAATGATTGATCGCCCCGGATACCCGCCGAGCAATACTCTTCGACTGAGGCGTCACGATTGAACGGTTCCGGTCAGGACCGATATGCTCCATTCAAGTTTCGAACTACGTGACACCAACATCAAGGAATGGCCATTTCGGGTTTTACCCTTGTTAAGTGTCACCGTGTCCATCCTAGCCTTTAGGCGAGGTTGGAAGGCATGACTCCGTATGGTGCACCCTTGTCAAGAGTCAAGACATGACCCCGTTTGTTGGCCCCAACTGAGCTGTAACCACAACTGTTAGAAAAAGTAGTAGCCTGTTTACTGTGTCTGATGACATTAGCCGGACTACTAGCTACGGTTACAGCTCAACTGAGAGCCTAGGCGCGTTAATAAGTAAAAGAATTACTTATTTCTTAGCTAATATGTAATAGAGGACAGCTGCTGCAATTAGGCCTACTAATCCACCTTCTCCAAGATTTTGGATTATGCCAGTGAGGTTTCCAATTACATCAACGCCAATAAAAGCAACTGGAGTGCCGAAGATAACTTGCAGAACTACAGCTAACGCTATGAGTGCTACACCCACATCAGTTGCACGTTTAATAAAACCAATAATACTATCTATCATTTTGAGCTTTTTTTGGGGTTATTGAGACATTTAAAGATCCTTTATTTAGGCGATATAATAAAATGTCGAGAAAAACTGGCCAATAATCAAAATTCTTGAAAAAACTGTTGGTTGCTTTTACGTTACAGAGGCTATTTTTGATGGAGGCGAGTCTGGGCAAGTTGATATATTTCCTGACGCTATTGCTGAGGAATATACGGGTCCCTGCGCAGTTGGGGCAAAGACTTTTGAGAATGACACTGCCCAAATGCTGGCGCCCGCCGGTAGCCAGGGAAGTATCACTTCCAAGCGCTCAGGTTTAACGGGCGTTTTTTAAATTGGATTTACCCGGCGCCGTAGGTTCTTGCTCTTGCTTCGACGTTTTTTTGAATTCAGCCGTTTTTCTATAGTTCCTCTGGAAGGCTTGGAGGGTCGCCTCTTTTTTGGTTGAATCAAAACTGAGCGAATTATTTCGGCCAATCTTTGTCGGGCCTCCTCTTCATTCTTTCCTTGGCTACGGAAAGACTGGGCCTTGATTACGATAACTCCTTTAGCAGTTATGCGGTTGTCCTTCAATTTTAACAATCGCTCCTTGAGCTCCTCCCGCAGACTCGACAGAGGAATATTGAAAAACAGCTGGACAGCCGAGGAAACTTTATCGACGTTCTGCCCGCCTGGACCCTGTGACCGAATTGCGTGGTATTTGAATTCGATTTCTGGGATGAAGACTGTTTTTGAAATCCTCACGATTTCAATTTTTAGGATTATTCTTCCTTGTCCAGACGATACTTCAAACGCAGCAGATCTTTGAACAGACTGATTGAATTTCTAAAGCTCATATGGCCACCTTTGATATCGTTCCAGGTTACGGGGACTTCCTTTAAGTTAATATTAGCTTGTTGTGCGCGGTAGAGGAGCTCGATGTCGGAGGCGAAGCCTGGTTCGATCAGTTTTTCGCGGTTTTCTGTGAAGAATGCATTTGGCACTACTTTAAATCCGCATTGCGTGTCCTGAATTGGTAAGGAAAACAGCTGCTTCCTTAGCCAGCGAAAGGTCAAACCGCCGATGTTGCGAATGGCTCGCCTGTTTACTTCCGAGGTTTCGTTTTTAATCCGGCTGGCTACATAAAGCGTGTTAGCTGTCTCCGGATTTTCATTCACCATTTTCAGAACTCGGACGACTTCTTCAGGTCCAACAGCCCCATCCGCATCTGCGAAAACCAACATATCCGCAGATTTTGCCTGATCCCAGCCCGCGTAGACTGTACGGCCTTTCCCTTGGTTAAAATCTAGGGTCAAAGTATCCCTTAAAAATGAAAAAGCAGGGCGAAGCAGTTTCAAAAGGCTTCGGTAGTGCCCCTGATGGTAAAATTCTGAGCCATCATCGACAATCTGAACCTCGACCGATAAACCGGATTTCAGAATAGCCTTACACAAGGAAGGCAGAAAATCAGCCAAACGGGCTCCTTCATTGTAGCAGGGCAGGCTTGCGGGCGTGTTAGCCATGGGGTGTTGGTTCGCGCGCAAAAGCGGCAAACCCGAGGGATTCATGGCGGCGGGACGATCGCTGCCGGGATGGGCGGTCGGGTTTTCGATTTTCGGTACCTATGTCAGCAGCATCGGGTTTCTAGGCAACACCGGCAAGGCCTATGGTGGAACGTGGAATTCATGGGTACTTGGATTGTCACTACCGATCGCGGCGGTCATCGCCGTCCGTTGGTTCATCCCGCTTTACAGGGGCAGCTCCGAGGTTTCCGCCTACTATCATCTAGAAAAGCGCTTCGGACCCTGGGCGCGAACTTATGCCTTGGCCTGCTACCTTCTGTCCCAGCTTGCCCGCATCGGAACGATTCTTTATCTCGTTGCCTTGGCCCTCTCGCCGCTCACAGGCTGGGACGTTAAGATTATCATCCTAGTGACCGGCGTTCTCGTGACCGCTTGCACTTTGCTCGGGGGAATCGAGGCCGTAATCTGGACGGATGTCGTGCAAAGTTTTGTCCTAATAGCGGGCGCCTTTCTCTGCGCGGGATTGATTCTCACCGGAATGCCCGAGGGCTCTGGCCAATTGTTCGAGATCGCTAAAGAAAACGGCAAATTCAGCCTGGGAAGCTTCAGCCTCAGCCCCGAGTCTTTCACCCTGCCGCAGCCCACTTTCTGGATTGTTCTACTCTACGGCGTGTTCATCAATATCCAGAACTTCGGAATCGATCAAAGCTTCGTGCAGCGTTACGCCACCGCGAAGTCCGATCGCGCCGCGAAGTCCAGCGTCTGGCTCGCCGCTTTGCTGTTCCCCGTCATGTCGGCCCTGTTTTTCTTCATCGGAACGGGATTGTTTAGTCTCTATGAAGCGAATCCTGAAATGCTGAATGAAGTGAGGACACAGGTTGTGGTTACCCAATTGGCCCAGGACGGGCTTACGGCAACCAATGACCTAATCGCCGCCAAAGCCGCCGCTCTTACGGCCGCCGACGTCGGTGACAAAGTCGTGCCTCACTTTATCGTCAATAAACTGCCCATCGGACTCGCGGGCCTGCTGATCGCCGCGATTTTTGCAGCCGCGATGAGCAGCATGGACACCAGCTTGAACAGCTCCGCGACCCTTTATCTTTGCGACATCCACAAGCGCTACTTCCGCCCCGAAGCCGGCGACTGGGAATCGATGCGCGTCCTGCATGGGGCGACGTTGATTGTCGGCATTTCCGGCACGCTGACCGCCTTGGCGATGTTGCGCGTCAAGAGCGCGCTAGACGCCTGGTGGGAACCTCCAGGGCATCTTCACCGGCAGCATGCTCGGGCTGTTTCTTCTCGGCCTGATCTCGCGAAAGGCCCGAAATCCGCATGCCATTATTTCCGTCGTCGTTGGGGCGCTGTTGATCCTCTGGCTGTCGCTTTCTAAAACCGGACTTTGGCCGGACAGAATATCCGGTTGGGCGAATCCGCTTCACTCCTTCATGACAATCATTTTGGGCACCAGTTCGATCGTGCTGCTCGGCGCGCTGGTAGGCCATTTTGCCGATAAGCGAACAGGTAGCTCCAAGCCCCATGAAGATCCAAATCTCAAATAAATTCCAATTCCCAAGCGCCACGAAGCGAGGTCACTTTAACGATTCCCTATCGCGTTCCTTTTATAGTAAAGCCGCCCATCCTCTGCCCCAACCAACAGATCCGGAATTCCATTTTTATCCCAATCCACTACGGTCGGACTTGTGGTATGTCCGGATATTTTTCGCGTATCCACATTACCCGTATTTAGGAGCAAGGTCTTATGGTTTTAAACAAAAAGAGAGTGCCTACAGAATGTAGGCACTCTCTTTTTAAAGGTCTAAAGCTAGATTAGAAGCTGAAGGTGCTAGTCAAGAATATATCTCGTGGGTTAGAATTTCTGTATGCTATTATCCTACCGTCAGGATTTGCAGATACGGGAATAAGGTCATCATCTCCAAGTAAGTTTCTTATATTTAATTGAAGCTTCATATCAATCTTGTCAGTCAAAGGTCTTTTATAGCTAATCCACATGTCTCCATTCCACATAGTGGGCCCCATATGCGGGTTATCGATAACTGGTACAACCAAGCCATCTGGACTTATCATATTTTCATATCCTATTGCTACCTCAGATTGATAACGGTATGATCCTCCAATTCCAAAACCTTTCAGGGCTCCTTCAGTGAAATTGTAATTAGTAGCAAAGTTTATCCTCCATTTGCGCTGTTCTAAAGAAACAGTTCCATCCCTAGCCTGTGCTGCTGCTATTGGTATCAAGGTAGCTCCATTGAATCTACTGCCGAATGTAGAATCCGCATCGTTGTCCGGAGCATCTTGGTGACCCCAAAGACCTTCTCTTTTATAGCCTTCTAACACCTCATTAGCTACTTCGGCTAAAACCGGTACCGAGTTAGCTGTAATAGTTTCTTGCTGACCAACATTTAAGGCTACACGCCAATTATTGGTTAAGTTTCCGACTAATTCAATTTCAGTGCCTTCGGAAGTAAATGATCTTGTTGCAGCTGCACCAACAATTCGATCGTACTCATAATCACCGTCTGCGTTGTACCGCCCATTAATTAAAGATTCAATATCTCGTGGGAGATAATTCCCCAATGCTGTAAATAGTTCGTCGTAGCTATTAAAATGTTTAGCATCTGGGAATCGATTACGGTCGTCATACATGACGTCATAGACATCTTGCCATGGTGCTCCATCTGCCTCCATCATTCCCCACCTGACTCTACCAAGTGGAGCTAGGACGCCATTAATAGGACCAGTCATGTAGGCATCTGCATAATCCATGGTCATCTCATACTTACTAATCCTAAGAGAAACTGCTCCATCTAGGAATTCCATTCCAATTCCAATTTCTTCTGTTTCGCCTGAAGGTGATGGTATAACATTCCCTTTGATATTCCGTCGAGTAGCTTCAGGTGAAAAGTTCTCGGAGGAATTGTAATGAGCACTTATGCTTGTCGATCCAAGCTTTATGGGCGAGTGAACTACGAGACTTTGGGTTAAAGTGCTACCTTCAACCACTTCAGAGATATCTGATAGTTCTTGTTGTCCAGGAAGAGGATTACCATCGCTATCCTTGTCAACGGAAGCTTGTCCAGTATTGATTGATTCATCAGTTCTCCATCCTAATAGACCTACTACGTTATCATTTAGAAATTTGCTTTGCCAGCTAAGAGCTTCTGAATTGATAACTTGTTCGTTTCTATATGCAGACATAAGCTGTTTATGCGCTGTGAACGTATCGTAGTAGGAAGGATCCCCGGTGCCAGCCACATATGCTTCAGGATCAGCTGGTACATTTACCCCATTTGGGTTCGCACTTGGTGTGGGGTGGTCATTCCATGAAAGAAAATACGTGTCGCCTTCTTGAGGTAATCGAGGAGTGATATAATCTGTTATTTTAACATCACTTAATTGTTTTCCAACTAAGTTATCAGTCAGGTAGTGATAATGCCACATTCTGCGCCTTCCACCGGTTTGATTACCTGTAAAGATATCAGATGCCACTTTGTAAGCGCTGCCATCATTCCATATCATTCTATAGCTTCTATTTAGCTGGTCGATTGTTTGTTTATTATACAGCCCGGTAAATACATGCTTCCCAAGATAACCTCCAATGCCTTCCAAGTCTGTGAAATCGAATTCGTAAAAAATAGTAGCTCTTTCTGCTTCTCTGGCGGTTGAGAAATATTGCGGATCATTTCCTCCCCAGCCAAGTATTCTGCCGACGTTGGGGTTAGGTTGGTCGTTTGTTAAATGAGAGCTAACATCAATCCGCCAATCGTTTTGGCTACCGCTGTAGTCATCAAAAGGTATGGAAACATTTCTCTCATACATTTGTTCATCAACCACTATCTCAATTCCACCTTTACCGTTAAATAAACTTTGTTCTAAGGAAATGTTTTTAACGTCAAAGTCGTGTCGCACATTAGAAGTTGTCCCAGTCCATAATAAGGTTTCATTATCCAACATCGATTGCGGTATGCGTGGGCTCGAAAAGCCAGGAACACTATTATACCAAAAATCATTAATGTGCATTGGAGTCTCAAATCTTCCGCGGCCGTATTGTGGGGCCTTATTCCAAATAACCCGCCCCAATACTCCTGCGACTTCAGGTTGTCCAGGCAAGCCAGTTGATGGAACAACTTGCCCAATGTGATTCCAAGTAAGGGGTATATTTACCCACGCAGATAATCTGGCGTTCATTCCAGCTTGTCTACCTGAGGGAACTCCGGGGATAGTGTTTATTATGGTATGTGGAACAAATGGCCCATATGAGTCTTCAAAGGAATTATCTATGTATCCAGGAAGTGTGATTCCTGACATCCGTTCGATAACCTCTCGATGACCTTTATTTTGTTGTTCAAACCAGCCGGTCACACTATCTGCAGGCGGAACTACCATAGCGGGTGTTCCATCAATGGTGCCATCTTCCCAATTTCCTTTGAAAACAGTTTTCCCAAATATGTCTGAGCCTTCATTTTCAAACAAAACAGCTTCAAGTGAGAAATGAAGGCGCTGATCTGTTTCATACGCAGGTTCTTGTTTGAATCTTATATCTTCATTTACCCCTACGATTCTGATGGCCAAGCGATCCTTTATTAGAACTTTGTCTAGATCGATTTCTTGCCGATTGCCTCCACGTTCTCCAAGTCGAAATTTAATTGTAGCGAAATCATCTCCTGTGGTGGCTAGTTTTACCTGATTATTTATGACTCCTCCTGGGTTCGCTACGCCAAATAGTAGTGAATTTGGCCCCCGATTTATTGTGATTCTGGTCGTATTATAGGAATCAAAAGGAATGTCTGTAAGAAAATAACCTCTGGTTAGGGAAGCGGGTGAAATACCACGAACACGTTGTCCGTTAACTGCTGGGTTACTACGGTCATCACCAGTTTCCACACCACCTGCGAAATTTCCCTGTTCCCCTGACACCTCTGTATTCAGGCTGTAAGACAAAACAGAGGCAGCGTCCACAGCACCTACATCTTCTAAAAATTCAGGAGTTATTATGGAGATAGCCGCACCCGTGTCCCTAAGCGCAGTTTTAATTCTGGTACCAGCTAATGTGGATAAAGCTTGGTAGCCTATCGATTCATCCTCTTGGATTGTGAATGGCGAAAGTTCAAATATACTTTCATCTTTGTTTTCTTCATCTTCGCTTACCTGGGCTTTAATGAAGGCAGTCGGTAAAAGTACAGAAGCTATGCATAAGGTTATGATCTTTTTCATATTTGCAGTTGTTTGCGTGAGGCGTTGTCCTATGATATTGTGGGGTTTAAACTAAGGAACTATATAGGCTAGATCTCCTAAAACTCAGTTTATTTGGATAGTAAGAATCTAAGTAATAAAGAATAATTCAGGCGACACAACAGATAAATTGAGTTTTGATCATGTTAATAATCTAATAAGTAGTTTCCATTTAAATATAGTAGAATAATAATCTCAGTCTCGAATAGATATCAGTTTTATTTTTCAAGATATTTATCAGCGAATAATTTGGGTTACGACGGCTGGTTTCAACTCACAGATCAATTTCGCGGCGTTCAGCGATGGATTGTTCGCTGGCTTCGATGATGCGCTGAGCGGTGATGGCGTCGTCGATGGTGGATAGTGGCGCGGTGCCTTTGCTAAGGCATTCTTCAATGAAGTGGCGGACTTCTTCCCGGATGTGCCAGCCGTAGGCGGACCAGGTGTGTGAGTGAACGACGCCTGGTTTGTTTTCGACCCAGTCGCGGTAGCTGAAGCGGGTCGCACCGTCGGTGCCGATGACTTTCACAACAAAGGTCCAGGGGTCGGCGGAATGATCGTCGGCGGCAAAGTCGGCACAGAAGTGGGCGATGGCTCCGGAATTCAATCGCAGGTTGAGTATGGCCAGGTCTTCGCCCTCAAAGTCGTCGTAGTGGATAACCGACTTCATCGCGGACACGGCCACCGGAGCATGGTAGGGCTCGCCCAGGTAACTCAGCAGGTAGCTATGATGAGTAAGGATGTGCCTAATGACACCCGGATAGCGGCGCGCCACTTCCTCGGGATGATGAATGTGGTAGTGAATATAAACGGCGACCAGTTTGCCAAGTCGACCGCTGTGGAGCAGCTCACGGGTACGGTGCAATGATGGCTCGTGGATGTAGTTGTGTCCCGGGCACAAGACGACCCCGTTTTTCTCGGCGCAGGCTTTGAGTTGCTCCAGCTCGGAAATGGTCGGTGCCAGAGGCTTTTCGATCAGCACGGCTTTCCCGGCATTCATTGCGAGGGTGGCGTACTGAGTGTGTGTCTCGAGATTAGTCAGAATGAAGACGGCATCGACTGACGGATCTGCCACCAGGTCTTCTGCCGATTCATAAATGGGACATCTATAGCGCTCGGCTTTTTCCTGATTCAGCTCGACATCGATCGACCATAAGCCTGCCAGTTCTGCACTCGGACAGGCGGCAATGGCTTCAGCATGAAGGAGCGAGATGTCACCCGCTCCGATAAAGGCGATGCGCTTTGGTTGGGAATTCGTCATAGCCTCTGATCATCGGGGACGCTTGGCGAATGAGTCAACGTCGAGCTGATGCAATGGATGAAATGAAAGCCGATTGGGTCTAAGACTCTAACGCTTATTCTGCGTTTTATGGACCGGAGCAATAACGGGTTCCAATCCAGCCGCACAAGCTCGGGCGATGGCCTTTTCAGAGGCCCGCTTCAAGGCCACCTCGGCTCCAATGAAATCAGGATCGTTGAGTGGCTGCACGCGACGGGGCTTCTTTTCTGGCGCTTGGTATTGGCTGTAATCTTCCATGAGCTGTTGCGGGGAATGGTTTTCACCGGTTTCCAATAAGGCCGGTGGCTGTGATGAACCATCGTAAATCGCCCACTCATCTACAATCCTCGAGGAGGAAAAAGACAAAGAAAGATTAAACGCAGAAGGACCGAGTCTCAACGCTTTGTATGAAGGTTCGGTAACTTCGTTCACATTAAAGTTTGTTTGGAAAAGGATGATCCGCTAAATCGGGAGCATGAATAAAGTCAGATGGGGAGTCCTCAGTACAGCTAATTTTGCCCGGACACGGTTTCTGCCGGGGTTTATGCAATCGGAATGGGTCGACGTGGTGGCGGTTGCTTCACGTAACCTCGAGGGGGCTCAGGCCTTCGCAACCGAAATGGGGATTCCCAAAGCCTATGGCAGCTATGAGGAGTTACTGGCCGCGGATGACATCCATGCCATTTATAACCCCCTGCCCAATCACTTGCATGTCGACTGGTCTATTAAAGTCCTGGAGGCGGGGAAGCATGTGCTCTGTGAAAAACCACTGGGCCTGAATGCACTGGATGCCCAGCGCCTGGTCGACGTGGCAGCACGCTATCCCAAGCTGAATGCGATGGAGGCCTTCATGTTTCGCTTTCACCCCCAATGGGTCACCGCCAAAGCCTGGACCGACGCGGGCAAGATTGGCGACCTGCGGACCATTCAATCCTTCTTTTCCTACTACAACGTGGATCCCACCAATATCCGCAACCAAGCCGACATCGGCGGGGGAGCCATGCTCGACATCGGCTGTTACTGCACCTCGTTGACTCGCTTCATTTTCGATGCGGAACCCAAACGGGTCATGGGTATCGTCGAACGCGATCCGGTCACTAAGATAGATCGGAAATGCTCAGGGATCATGGAGTTTGAGAACGGAACCGGTAGCTTTACCACTTCCACTCAGATCTCCCCTTACCAGCGTGTCCATATCGTGGGTACGACCGGGCGGATAGAAATCGAAATCCCTTTTAATGCCCCACCCGACGTGGAGACGCGCATGTGGTTGGAAACGGATGACGGTATTGAGGAAACGACCTTCCCCATCTGCAATCAATACACCCTGGAGGGTGACGTGGTCTCACAGGCCATTCTCAACGGTGACCCTAGCCCAACGCCCTTGAGTGACGCCATAGGTAACATGAAGGTGATCGACGCGATTTTTGAAAGCCACGAACAGGATGGCTGGGTGGAGATGTAGAAACCCTTGAACGACCTCAGGGTAACCGGGGAGTTGAAGTGAGTGGCAGATAATAGGCGGTTTGCCTAGCATATACCCCAAAAAGCAATAAAATGGTCTAAGAATTACTCACAGGAGAAATTCCGGTAAAAAGAAACAATGCTAAGACTTTTTAATAAAATACCACGATTGCGTATATTGAGTGCATGAGTCTATCCTGCACCCACAATATTGAACAAGTGTGATGTTAAGAATCCTATTAGTCCTGACCCTGGCAGCCGCTCAAGAACCAGGTGTCCATGCATCTGAAATGGAGTTGAAAGCTATGAGCTTTAATGTGCGCTGGGATGGTCTCGATAAGGGAACATACGCGTGGGAAAACAGGAAATCTTTGGTTCTAAAACTTATACTGGCACATTCGCCGGATATAATTGGTCTCCAGGAGCCATCAACAATTCAAACACAAGATCTGAAATAATTTGTGAAAAGCCAGTGAGCTGCAGCTTGAATCAGGAATGAGAGTAGACAATCCGCAGTCCGTATTATTGATTTTCAGAGTGACTCGACTTCTCATCCTTTTTGGGTTCATCGGACTCTCGGTTTCGCTATATGCACAGCCTCAGCATATTGCACCTACCGAGGCACAAAGCCCGGAAGCCCAACAACTGCAATTTCATCTTCCTCCCGGATTTGAAATCCAGCTGGTGTTGTCGGAACCACACATCGGTCAGCCCATGAACCTGAACTTCGACGCTCAGGGTCGCCTATGGGTAACGAGTTCGGTTGAGTATCCTTTCCCTGCGCAAACGGAAGGGCTGGATCCACGGATAGAAAGACTTCCGCAATTGGGAGACGATTCTCCAAGCGATTGGGTCACGGTTGCATCCAACATTGGTCCGGATGGAAAACCCGGGCAGGTGCAACGTTTCGCTGAAGGACTAAATATCCCCATCGGACAAACCCCCATCGGGGACGGAAGCAGCGCCATTGTTTACAGCATACCTGATATTTCCCGTCACACAGATTCAGACGGCGATGGTGTGGCTGACACCGACACAGTCCTCTACAGCCATTTCGGAAATATCGACACCCATGGAATGGCCAGTAGCTTTCGTCGATGGATCGATGGATGGATCTACGGCTGTCATGGATTTCGAAATACGACTTTTGTAGTCGATAGCCAGGGTCGGGAAACGGATTTGTATTCAGGTCACACCTACCGATTCCGACCGGACGGTTCACAATTTGAGATCTACACCCGTGGACAAGTAAATCCATTTGGCTTGGCGATCGACCCCCTGGGCAATGTCTTCAGTGCCGACTGCCACTCGCTCCCCCTTTACCAACTCTTACCAGGAGCGGCCTACTTCCGCCCCAGCTGGGGAAACCCCATCAACGAACCCCTGGGACTAGGGCCTGAAATGATTGATCACGATCATGGCTCTACCTCTATCAGCGGACCTGCCTACTATGCCGCGGATCATTTCCCGGAAGAGTACCGGGATAATCTGTTTCTTTGCAACTCGGTCACCCGACGAGTACACCGAGACAAACTGCTTCAGTACGGCTCCACACTCATAGCGGACACCCAACCCGATTTTATCACCTGCGATGATCCTTGGTTCCGCCCGGTAGATATCACGGTGGGCCCAGACGGAGCGCTCTACATCGCCGATTTTTATAACGCCATTATCGGGCATTATGAAGTACCGCTGGATCACCCCAAACGTGACAGAACTCATGGTCGAGTCTGGCGGGTCGTTTACAAGGGAGCTCCCGGCCCGGCTCCAGATCTAACCACCAGGAATGTTGAAGAGCTTATCCAAACTCTGAATAAGAATAACGAAACGTTAAGAGTGCTGGCTAATCACCAGATAATTGATCGCTGGCAAGAGGGTCATGAGGCGCATATCATCTCAGCTTATCCCGGTGCTTCTCCCAATGCTCAGGCACACATGCTTTGGATATTGGAACAAAAGGGCCTCCTCGATACTGTTTATTCAGAACCCATCATCACCAGCACCAGCCACATCGTCCAAGTGCACGCCATGAAGCTATTGGCCGAACGGGCGAAGTGGGGAGAGATCGAACAATACTCTGCGCTACAAGCACTCAAGGCAAAGAACGCCTTTGTTCGTCGCGCAGCGGCAGACGGAATGCGGCGTCATCCCCATCCAGGTTTTTTAGATCCTTTACTATCCACATGGAAGCGCACGGATGAGGAAGATACCCATCTTATTCATGTGCTCCGAATGGCTATACGGGAACAACTCATCCACTCAGAAAACTGGTCGAGTAATAAAGCAGAAGATCTCCATTTAGTGGAAATCGCTGCAGCCACTCAGACAGCGGAGGCCGCTCGCTTTGTATTGCTGGAGACGGATCCCCAAAATGAAGTGTTTAACACCTCACTCGATGTAAATGCAGGGCAGTTGTCAGCGTCTGAACTGGAACAACTCATTGAACGGCTGAACAACACACGATTCGATCAGGAATGGGGCATTAAGCAGCTTGCCGCACTCGTGCTTGGCATCCAAACCGACCCTTCGACCGCCCTACTCGATTGGGCACGCAAATCTATTCGAGCCATACTTCAAAACCCTTCTGAGGTTGAACGCCCGATCCTCGATCTAGCACTCGGCCTGACCACTCATCTTGAGCTCAAGCAACTGACCGGGCTCATACTCGATTTGTCCAAGGACGGAGATCTGGGAGCGAGCGAGGCACTGATCAGTCTACAGCCAGAGTCGGCCTACGACATTCTTTTAGAGCAGCTCTCTCTGGCACCTGCTTCACGTCAAACAGCGTTGGCCCAAATCCTATGTTCCTCTTCAGAGGGAACCGAACGCCTGCTGGAGGCCATCGAATCCGGTAAAGCCTCAGCCCTACTCCTACGCGACTCCATCATACGCCAACAAATCGGAGAGGACCACCCACGACTTACGGCACTTCTGGATCGATTACCCGATCCATCGACGGAACTCCCAGGATTAATCGCTGCGCGACAGGAAGGTTTCCACCAAGCGGATCGATCCACCGACCGCGGCCAGGGGGTGTTTCAAAGCCAGTGCGCCGTCTGCCACAGCATCAACCGCGAGGACGGGAAGCTCGGACCAAACCTGGACGGCATTCAGGTTCGTGGGGTGGAGCGAATCCTGGAAGACATCCTTGATCCCAACCGCAATGTGGACCCGGCCTTCATGCTCACCACCATTCGGACCCAGGATGGCAACAATGTGTCGGGCATCAGCGCCCGCTCTGAGGATGGCTTTGTCATCCTGACTGATCCAAGCGGACAGACACATCGCATTCCCGAAGACACTATTTCCGAACAAATCCCCTCCCATTTCTCCATGATGCCAGCCGCCTACGGTGCGCTCATTCCGGAAAATGACCTATACGATCTTGTGGAGTTTCTGCTTAAGGATGGGAAAACCGAAGCAACGCAGGTAAGAAGCCCGTCACGCAGAGGCTCTGGACGAAGACCAAATCGAAGGTAGCCAGAGTTTTATAGTCCTCACTACCATTCCACTCCTTGACCTTGAAGTAGAATTGTCAGAATTTCGCTGACAGTGAAAAACCTCAGGAATCAACTCTACACCTTGTCACGCAGTCGGTCGTTTCTCTGGAGACTGGGTACTGCTACGATTGTTACGGGGCTAGTCCTGGCGTACTTCGCCCGATTCGTGCCTGCTAGTAGCGACTTGAGCATTCAGGGAAGGATCAGCAGCCGATTGACTGCGAACCCCACGGACCTGGGTTTGATCATCGTTCAAAACAGTCAGGTTACAGACATTGTGTTTGAGGAAGTAGAGAAGGCTCTAAAGTCAGGCCACTCTACGACCGAGGATGTATTGATTGATACACCGTTCATTCAGCTAAGGCTTTCATCCAATGATTGGCCTCGCTATGAAAAACTGCTGACCGACTATCTACCCCAGATAGAAGTCGATCTGGTGATGCTGTTTATGAGATCGCTGGGAACCGATCTGGAAGGTGCAACCGAACAGTTGGAAATGATGGCCGCCCAAGAACCACCTACCCGCTTTGCCAACCAGATCCTCGGGCAGATGGCCAGCGGAGAAAATCTATTCAACAAAGCCTATCCCCATTTTACCAAGGAGGGAGAATTCCCGGACGCTCATTGGGCGAGAGAACAAGCCGTAATTAATCGCGATCATGTAGGAGATCTGAATACACTGAAAGAGCTGGCTGACAATCCACTCTACGCAGATGCATTCAGTCCTTGGATAGGTGCGGATCTGGCAGCCCGACAACAAGATTGGCCTCAACTGGTAAAGTCGGTGTTCCTAGCACAGGTGGACCGAACCCAAACGAGCAGCTTTGTCCTGGCAACCATTGCAATGGTGGTTTGGGGAATCATTCTTTTGCAGCTATGCCAGGTTACACGCTTTGATAAATGGACTCCGGTCCTCTGCATCATCGGGCTGGTTCTGGGGGTTTTGAGCACCACTCCCACCTTGATCTGGGTCATGCTGGAGGATCTTCATCTTCCCATCGACGAAGGGACAGAAGTCGTCCATGCGATGGTCTATTACATTGCGACGGTTGGCTTGCGGGAAGAAGTGTGCAAACTACTGATGTTTCTACCGCTGGTATTCATTCTGATAAAGCGGGGATATCATTTGGAATTTTTATTGGTCGCCAGTTTTGTCGGACTGGGTTTCGCCTACTCAGAAAACTTTGGATACCTGAGTGGCTCTATGGGCACGGCAGCTGCACCTCGCTTTCTGACGGCCAATTTTCTGCACATTTCATTGACTGGAATGAGCGGTCTTTACCTCTGCCGAGGTTTGGGAACCCGGGCTTATTCGCTGAATGACTTTTTCTACATTTTCGGCATAGCGATCGTAGCGCATGGTTTGTACGATGCTTTCCTCGTCCGACCACCCCTCGACGATCAAGGCTTCGTAGCCATGATCTTGTTCATCCTGTTTTCCCGTTACTACTTTAAAGAAGCTCGCGAACTCCGGGAACGAATGGAACCCGTGGTCAGCTTGTCGGCAACGATGTCCTTTGGCATTTGCCTGCTTACCTCCGTGCTTCTCGTCTACCTCGGGACGCAATTTAATCTGGGACAAGCCATGGAGCTGGGGCTCGGTAGTTTCCTGGGTAGTGCCATTATCCTTTTTATGTTCTTCCGCGAGTTTGGGGATACCCTGACACGCTGAGATGGATCAAAAAGCGACCTTAGGTTTTAGCCCTTCACATTTGAGGGTGCGGCAGTCACATTGATGGAATAAGGTCTGTGATGAGTGGACCGCCAAACTCGATCTTCTCCAAACGACTCTATGACCCGTGAAGCCCATAAACCAGTTACTTTTCTACAAGCTCTGTTCCCAGTGGCCGGGCTCATTATTTTACTGGTTTACGGTCTGATCATTCGCCCCATGGTGCAATGGCTTCAGGCCTTTCCTTTAGAGATCGTATTTCTTTCGGCTGCCGTCTTAGCCATTTCTCAACTGGGTTATCTCGGCTACTCCTGGTTGGAAATTCAGGATTCGATCGTGAAAAAACTCGCCCGGGCTTTTCCGACCATCCTCATACTCTTTTCGATCGGGATGATCATCGGGAGTTGGATCGCGGCGGGGACGATACCGATGTTGGTCTACTATGGCATCAAGATCATCCATCCGGATTTTCTGTATGTGATCGCATTTGTCGTGGCTGCGATTTTTTCGACCATGACCGGGACGTCCTGGGGATCGGCCGGAACGGTCGGTTTGGTTTTGATGGGCGTAGCTATTACGGTGGATGCCAATTTGGCGATTACGGCAGGCGCGGTTATTGGAGGCGCATTTTTTGGGGATAAGATGTCGCCCCTTTCCGATACAACGAACGTGGCCGCACTAGCGGTGGAAGTGCCGTTGTTTGAACACATTCACGCGATGATGTTTACGACGATTCCCTCGGCGTTGATGGCTGGCAGTCTTTATTTTGTGCTGGGGTTTGTATACCCGGTGGAATCGTCCCCGGAAGCCATTGCTCAAACTGCCGTGATCCTGGGAGGCATTAAGGAGATGTTTAACTTTAACATCCTTCTACTGTTACCCGTGTTCATTGTCCTCTATGGATCGATCAAAAGGAAAGCGACTCTGCCGACCTTAGCAGGCTCGTCCTTTGTCGCCTGCATCCTGGCGGTACTGCTCCAACAGACCACCATGGCCGATGCGGTTCAGTCGCTCTACAAAGGATTCGATACCTCCATGGCAGTTTGGATGACAAACGTGCCAGAGGATATGAATACGCTCTTCAACCGAGGTGGACTTTACGAACTCAACGAACCGATTGTTATCTCCATCATTGTTTTCATCTATGTAGGTTCGATTGATAAAATCGACGCGATGCCCATCATCGTAAAACGCGTGTTCAGTTTCGCAAAGTCTCGAGCAGCCACCATTCTTTCATCACTGGCGTCCACGACTTTGATCAACTCAATCACCTCCAATCAAATGGCAGCAAGTTTTGTCGTGGGTGAGGCATTCCAATCGACCTACAAAGAAAAAGGCATCCCCAAGAAAGTGTTATCACGCTCACTTGAAGATGCAGGCACGATGATTGAGCCGCTTGTGCCCTGGCATACGACAGCGATTTACATGGGGGCCACACTCGGTGTTCCTGTAGCGCAATACTGGCATTGGCAGTTTTTGTCCCTGATCAATATAGTGGTGGCAATTACCCTGGCGATTACAGGGATTGGGTGTTTTTATGGGTCGAGCAAGCAGGTAGGAAAAGATGAAAACGAAAAGTAAGAACATCATAACAGGGGTACTGTTTCTTGCAGTGCTGCCGTTTTCGGTAGTCGCCTATAATTTCATGGAGGTTGATGGCTTACCCGTTCAACCAGAGATGCCGGATCCGTTCATCATGGAGGACGGGAGTCGCGTGAAGACACTCGAAGACTGGAAAGAACAAAAGAAGTACATTCGGGCGATGCTTGAACACTACCTTTACGGAACCGTTCCTCCCCTGCCCCAAAAGATCGAAGTAAAGAAGCATGATTCAAAATCGGTGTTTGATGGGAAAGGACTGCGAGAGACTTACACACTCACGATTCGGCGCAACGGTCTCACTGCCAGTTGTAAACTGGTGGTCGTAAGACCTAAAGCCAACAAACGCTATCCAACCGTCATCAAAAACGACCGGGTCGCCTTTGATGAGGAGCTGGATGAGAACACTGAATTTGCAGGAGAAGAAGCCATCCGACGAGGCTACCTGCTTTGCCGATTCGAAAGAGAAGCCCTCGCGACGGATGCACGAGGCATCGATCGAAGTGCTGGTGTGTACCCACTCTACCCAGAATATACTTGGCGAGCTCTGGCCGTATGGGGCTGGGCCCACGGTGTGGTACTCGATGCACTGGATCAATTTGACTTGGTCGATATGAATAAGGTGGTTGCCACGGGACATTCTCGTGGTGGCAAAGCTGCCTTGTGTGCTGGTATTTTTGATGAACGAGTCACCATCACAGCACCCAATTCATCAGGCACAGGTGGAACAGGCAGCTACCGTTATTTTGAAGAAGGCCAACGCCCTCAGAGTATTAAGAGTCACATTGGAAAAAATGAACGTTGGTTTGCTCCCGGATATTTTCCCTTCGCCGATAAAGAAGAGCGCCTGCCTTTTGACTCTCACTTCTCACGCGTCTTGGTAGCTCCCAGAGCTTTTCTAAACTGTCACGCCCGGCAAGATTATCATGCCAATCCTTATGGCACTGAGCTCACCCATCACGCGACGGAAGTCGTCTACGAATGGATGGACGCCGAAGACAAAATCGCCCTTCATTGGCGCGAAGGTGGCCATGCTCAAAACATCGAAGATTGGTCCACGCTGTTCGACTTTGTAGATCTTCAGTTTCACGGAAAGCCCTCACCTAACCCATTCAATAACTGGGCCTACCCGAACGCGGAACTCCCCTTCAGCTGGAAGGCACCAAAAAAATGACCGATAGGAGTTTCTAGTTTTCTAAAAAGCCATTTACCTGCAGCCAGTCTTCCATACGATCGGTCCAAGTGGTCACCGGCTGATCCGTGCGGCGTAGGCCGTAGCCGTGTCCGCCTTCGCTGTAGATATGCATCTCGGCAGAAATGTTGGCTTTCTTTAGAGCGATATAGAGTTCGGCCACGGAGATAGACCGGTCCTTATCGTCGTGCGCAATCACCATGAAGAAAGGAGGAGCAGATTCCGACAGATTGTAGTCATCCGCTGGGCGTCCGGAATAGATAGGAGCCGCAAAGGCGGGCCGATAACCTACCTTGTCGTATTCATCCAACGCCTCATAAAGTCGTTCGGCAATTAAAGAAGTGGCCAAAACGGGCGTGCCCCCGGCTACGATCAGCGCCGTATCCATAGGTATGTTCTCCCCACTTATATTCTAGTACCAGATGGTAGTCGCGGTATTTGGTTTTGGTTCTAATGAACCCCCATGCTTTACCCGTTCCATGCAAGATCCCCTCCTGATTAATCGACCAAAGCTCTTCACGCTTAGTCGAAAGCGAACGTTCAGGATGCAACTGCGTCGTAAAATCCTTAAATGAAGGATCACCGAGAAGGTTGATGGGGCTTGACGGAGTTAGGGACGTTTGGTCTACAGCTACTCCCGCAAAGAGAAGGGGAAGCAGAAGAGCTTTCAGAGGAAATTTCATGAGTCCCCTTGCAGCTGCTTCAGTACGGTATTCAAAACCTTAATATGCGTTTTACGTGTCTCCTCGGTCCGGACCGGCCAGGGTGATCCGTCATCTTTCAAGTAGGTCCGTTTCATGCGTCCTTCAGGAAACTTGCTGTCGTTTCCGTGACTGCCGATGAGCTGGCATTTGAAATTGCCTATAATGTAAGGCTGGTCAAACGAATCGATGAGGAACTGATTCGTTTCCTCGGTTGCTTCCGCCTCGGATTTGATCATCGCTATGTCCACTTCGTAAGGATGATCGAGACTGAACGGTGCAGCCCAATCGATGATCATAATGGGGCGACCTGTTACCTTGTATTCATGTTTCCAGGCATCCGCTTGAAAGAGCTGCCATTCGGGAGGACGTTGGGGTGATCGGATCAGGGCTTGCGTGCAAAACACATCCACATATTTTCCAACGGCCGCAACGACCGGGTCAGACAAATTGCTACGCAGTTGAAAGCGTTCGCCGAAAAACAGGTGATTGGGAGCTGCATGGTCAACTGCACCACTGACGATTCGATAAAGGGTGTCGGCTACGAGCCCCAGAAATTGTTCTTCTGTTTTTTGGTTCCTGGATTTGGGCCGGTTCTTGGCCAGCTCTTTTTGACGGTTTGGGAAATACCGATCGAAAATCAATCGTCCCGGAGATCCCTCGGGTAAGTTCTCATAATAGTCGGCTCGCTTTGCATCCCACAGGGGCAAATCCGGGCAGGCGATTCCCAATAGAAAAGGATCATCCTTAACCGGCCGAACCTGCTCAACCACACTGTCCCAAAACGCGCGCTTCACCTTGGGATCGAAAATATCAAACTGCACCTTGCCCTTCGCCGGGAAAGTCACGTTCAAAACATAGGGCATGCGCTTGGCTAAGCGAGGATCGATAGGCGCATAGGCTTCACCCGCGTTCAGAGCCAGGTCTCGTACCGCCTGAAAGAGAAATTCGGCGGCCTTTTCCTCGTCTCCTTTAAAGCGCGCCAGGAGTTCGCTATTTTGCGAATCGTCCTGTAGAAACTTTCCGATGTGGTTGGCACCTAGCGCAATATAGGGATGACCGTCCGGGGTTACGAAGCAGTGACGACCCTTCACCTTATCGACGCGGAAGAATCCGGTCGCCTTGAGCTGGATATCTTTGAAACCGCCGCAACGGTCCAGCTCAGGAAGTTGGTTTCCGCAGACCGAAGCCGTAAGGAAGAATAACAAAAAGGGAATGAGGAAAATAGACTTAGGGTTCATCGACTCATTCAATCTAGCGGTTTGAAGTTCGAAAGGTCTAGCCGCAATTGTACGAATCCGAGCACAAATCTCAATAGGTAGGGCAAGAACGTCCCTCGAAGTGTGAATAAGGTCTAGCCCGCAATTGCAGAAATTCGGGTAAATTCCGAGTGAAACGACCCTTTTTTACCTAGTTTGGAATATGTTTTCATATCCGATAAGGTAATGGTAAGGTAAAGCCTGTTAGAATATTTTCAAGGATCTCTAATGAGAAATCTACTCTACTTCAATAGACGTCAGTTCCTGCGCAATGCGGGAGGCTTGATGGCACTTCCATTTCTGAATTCACTGCCCATGCCTTTGGCAGCGGCCAAGTCGATTGCAGAACCTAGAAAACGCCTGGTCACTGTGGGCACTTTCCTGGGCATGTATCCAGGTGAGTGGCATCCGACCAAAGACGGCAACCGTGTTCCGAAGCTACTCGAACCCATGATGAAGCACCGGAGCGACTTCAGCGTCGTTTCGGGAGTCGACCATGGCATTCAGGGTGGCCACAAAGGAACGCCTTCTTTCCTGTCTGGGGTCTATCAACCGGAATACATTGGCGAGTCAGTCATGGTTCGCAACACGATCACGCTCGATCAATTGGCCGCGAAGCATCTAAGTAAGGATAGCCGCTTTCATTCACTGCAATTAGGAGCATCCGAAGGTAAACCCACTCAAACCCTTTCCTGGGACCAAAACGGCGTTCCCCTTTTGCCAGAAGCGGATCCCACCAAAGTTTTCGAAAGACTCTTTGTGAGCGACCTCAATCCGAAGGAAGCGAGCAAGGCGATGGACCTAAAACGCAGCGTCCTCGACATCGTTGCTCAAGACGCCAAGTCGCTTCAAAAGGAAATCGGCTACGAGGACCGCGAAAAGGTCGATTCCTATTTCACATCGATTCGCGATGTTGAAAAACGCATCAAGCGCCAACAGCAATGGGTGAATACACCGAAGCCTGGTGTTCCACCACTGACCGAACGCCCAACGACTTTCCACGAGAACCTGCAACTCATGTTCGAACTGGCAGCATTGGCACTTCAACATGACTCGACTCGAGTGGTGTCTTTTGAATTACCCGCAGGTGGACTCCCCATCATTCTCAATGGCGAACAGCTGTCTGGTTATCACGGTCAGTCTCACCACGGTAAAGATCCGAACGTCTTAGAAGAGTTGATCAAGATCGAGCAGATGCACATGACTTGTGTGTCCAATTTCATCGACCGCCTAAAGGGTATTGATGATGGCGGGGCCTCATTGTTTGACCGAACACAAATCCTATTTGGAAGCGGACTCGGAAACGGAAGCTCCCACTCCAACAAGAATCTGCCCATCATGGTCGCCGGTGGCGGACTCAACCACGGCAAGGATCTCATCTACAAAGAAGACACAGTGCCATTGTGTAATCTTTATGTCACCATGCTACAACAAGCAGGTATCGACATCAACCAATTCGCAAACAGCACCGGCAATCTCAATCACGAGTTGGCGTAATTAACATCTGAAAACTTTGACGATGCCGACGACTATTAAGTCCTGGATTTCTTTGGGAATTGGAGCACTTACGCTCGGGATAACCCACGGTCTCTCGGCCAACGAAGACTTTAAATCCTCAGCCACTCACTTTCTGCAAGAGCATTGTTATAAATGCCACGATGATAAAAAGCAGAAAGGTGACATTCGACTGGATACACTGAGCTTCGACTTCGAAGATGCCGAAGTCGCAGTAATGTGGCAGGATGTGACCGACATTCTCAAACTGGGCGACATGCCTCCCGAAGAGGAACCCCGCCCACCCATTGAAGATATTTCTGCATTGATTGACTCGATCGATGGTGAACTCCGAAAAGCAGCGGAAAAGATGCAAGGTGGAGGACGAATCGCCATTCGACGATTAAGCCATAGCGCTTTGGACAATGCCGTTGAGGATTTACTGGGGATTGACCAGTTGCTCTCGACCAATCTCCCGCCCGATGCGGAAATTGATGGCTTTGATAGCTTGGCAGTCACACTGGATGCTAATCCTGAGATGGTACTCAACCTACAGGACAATGCTCAAAAGGTAGCTAAACATACGATTGCAACCAGCGATGATATTCGTTCAAAGCGTAGTTATACTTTGGATACTATAGGACACGGATATAACGTCGAGGAACGTGGCGACCTGATCGTAACCGCTTCAAGCCGTGACCGAAAATACGTCATGTGGCCTAAGGACTGGGTCGTGCCCCAAGATGGCACCTACCGCGTAACAGTAAAATCATTTGCTCACGATTTTAGAACCGTTCTGGAGGACGAAGGTGTCGAATATGAATACCTGAGCGAGTCCTACCAAAAGAACATGAAGACTCGGGATCGCATCCCCAATGATGAGCCGCGACTCGTCTCCATAGTCAGCATCCAGGCATCAGAAGCTCGCCACATGGACGCTGCCTCTGTTCCCGGCCGACGTGTAGGGCACTTTTACACCGGTGCTGAAATGCAAACCGATGAAGTGGTCGTGCGACTGACAAAAGGTGAGAACATCATGATTCATTATGCATCGGCAGCAGTACTAAATCGTTCTCCTAAAGCCAAGGTTGGAGACGAGGAACGCAACGTTGCCGACCTACTCTACGTTAAGGAGATCGAAGTAGAGGGGCCCCTCATCCCAAGCTGGCCACCTAAGGCTCACCAAGACTTGTTATCCTCAAATGACTCCGTTGAGAGCAGGATATCGGATTTCCTTTTTAAAGCATTCCGTCGTCCCGTCCCCGAATCCACCCTGGCAAGTTTTATCGAGCTTTACCAAGTGGGCCTTGAGCGCGGATTCACACCAGAGGAATCCATGCGCAACGTAGTCGAGGGCGTTCTAGTTTCTCCCCGTTTTCTATTCAGCTATGATTCAGGTGACGGCAGCGATGTCTGGGCACTGGCCAGTCGACTCTCGTTCTTTCTCTGGAATTCCATACCCGACGAAACCTTACTTGAGCTGGCAAAATCAGGGGAGCTGCTAAAGCCACGCGTTCTGCGTAAACAAGTCTTACGTATGCTGGCCGATGATAAGGCGGAGCGATTCGTCCAGGACTTTACCGAACAATGGTTGGGACTGAGACACATAGAGCTCATGCGTCCCGACCCCAAGTTATATCCGGACTATGATCCTTTACTGGAGCAACTGATGCAAAAGGAGAGCGAAGCTTTCTTTGAACGTGTTCTAACAAAGAACCTGCCCGTATCCAATTTTCTCGATTCCAAGTTTGTCATGATCAATGAACGATTGGCCTCTCACTACGGAATTCAAGGCGTGAAGGGTGACGAGTTCCGTCCGGTTAAAATACCTCGTAACATACCACGCGGTGGCTTGCTGGGTCAGGCTAGTATTCTGAAGATCACATCGAACGGCACCCGCACCTCACCGGTGATTCGCGGAGTTTGGATTCTGGAAAAGTTATTAGGCAATCCGCCATCTCCGCCCCCACCCGATGTAGAACCGATCGACCCGGATGTGCGCGGCAGCACCACCATTCCTGAAATGCTGGCGAAGCACCGCGAAGTAGAGACCTGCAATGATTGTCACCAGAAGATCGATCCCTGGGGTCTCAGCCTGGAGCACTTCGATGCGGTAGGAAAATTTCGAGACCTCTATAGAAACAAACAGCTCATTGATGCACGTGGAGCGATCCCAGGCCATCAATTCGATGGGGCCGAGGAAATGAAACAAATCCTCGTGGACCGCACGGATCAATTTACAAGAGCCCTAACAGAGAAGCTATTCACCTACGCGCTTGGCTATCCGCTCACTTTTCGTGAACGGTTTGCTGCCGACGATATTGCCGAAGCCAACTTCAAAAGTAAGGACGGCTTCAAAGAACTCATCGTGGATATCTGCACGAGCCCACTTTTCCGTGGAGAGCTAGGAAACAAGGATTTGGCTCAGAACTAGTGATCGGTTTTGAATTAGCTTTGTAGGAGGTGGCTTGCTGCCGATTCGAACCCTCTGGGACATGCATTCGGCAGCAAGCCACCTCCTACAATCAAATTTACATCCTCCGTTTTAACGTCTTCTTTGTTTACGCCGCTCTTGCTGAGCCTCCTGCCGAGTAAATACCTGGGCACCATTTGAAAAAATAAAGTGCTTCGTTGCTTTAACTCCGGGGTAAGAAGAACCAATGACTTCGATATAGTGCAACTTGGTCCACTCGTTGGCTTTTAAATCGGGAAGTTCATTCAGGAAGAATTGAGATTTACCATCTTTCGGAGTGGAAGCGAGCAGACACTCCCTCGAGAATAATCCAGTTTTCGGGCCTCATCCGGGCGAAGACCGAACAAAGAAATTATTGAACAATTTCAACGAGCCTCAGTAACATTGCAATCATGGAGACCTGTGAATCAAACATGCAGTGCACGATCATTCCGCATCCGATGCATCATCGCATGTTTCAAATAACTTTGGATGAGAATGCAGTGGAACGATTTCTCGACGCGACAAGCGACCTTAGCGAGGAAAGCCTCTCCTACATACCCTATCTGAGATCGTTTGCCGCCGATTGTTTACAGGATGCCGTTGGCACCGCTTTCGCTCAACGGATCCACGACATCATCCATGATCGTGAAACGGGCGCCTTTACCTTAAAGATGACACGGCCGCTTGAATCGATACACCAACAGGTCGCTCTTGGAACTGCTATTTCCCATCTCATCGGACTGCCGAACTTCGATGACATGACAAATAATTTCTACGCCTGCTTCACCGTTAAGGACACCGATGAAAGTGACTCTTATCTACGGCAAGCTTACCGAACATTCACCCTGCATACCGACGGCACCTACGTAAAGGAACCCACCGACTGGATACTCATGATGAAGATGGATGAGCAGTATGCCGAAGGCGGTGATTCGCGATTGCTGCACCTGGATGACTGGAATGAGCTCGATCGCTTTCTACAGGACCCGGTGGCTTCGGTCCCTATCTCCTACAAATCTCCTCCCAGTAAGAACTACCCCATCACCGTCAAGAAACCTATTTTCTACGAACGAGAGGGAAAGCCCTGCGTGTGCTTCATCGACCAATTTGTTTACCCTGACACGCTTCAACAAGGTCGCTTTCTGAAAGACCTTTGTGATTCAATGGAGACCTCTTCGTCAGTAGTGTCACTTCCCTTACCCACCGATCAGTTAGTCGTTCTCAATAATCACTTCTGGCTGCATGGTCGCGCACCGTTCGAAAAACACCCAGGCCTACACCGGGTTATGATGCGCCAGCGGGGTTATTTTCGGGGGGAAGGTTAGTAGGCTTCTCAAAGGTAGGGCCAAGGCGATAGAACACCTTCGCAAGGCCGTCAAAACTGTTACCCATGTCTCCGAACACTTGTTACCTTTGTCACAGGTCTGTACACGCCGAGGGCGCCGTTCAGAACTGTACGCAGACGGCCCGGCGGTCCGTCCCTGCCCTATTAAACAAAAATCCAAACTTCGACCGCGTTTCCACGGTCGCTACTCGGCATGTCTGTCAATTCCACCAGAGCAAACTGTTAGCTAAGTGGAGGAGGAAGAAACAAACTCAATCCCACCAATCCTCGCCATCGACCAGGTATTTACCTTTGATAAGTTCCTCGTTGAGTTCGATACCAAATCCGGGGCGATCGCTGAGCTGGATGTGTCCATTTTTGGTCATGGGTTTGTCGTAACCCAGTACGTCCGGATCACCGTTGACCCCTTCACCACGTTGATTCTTCTCTGACCGGAGAAATACTTCGTGGTCGAGAAACTTCCGCACCGACGCAGCAAAGTTAGCCGAGCAAATGGTTGCGATCGGTCCTGCCACATTGTGGGTGGCGACAGGGATAAAGTAGGTCTCGGCCAGGTCGGCAATCTTCTTGGCTTCCAACAATCCACCCGACATGGCCACATCGATTTCGATCATGTGCACTCCACCGTGCACGATAAAGGGACGGAAGTCGGCTCGACCATATAAATTTTCACCACACAGAATGGGTGTTGGGGATTGCTCGGTCAGCCGCACCCATTGCTCATTGAATTCAATGGGTAACGGATCTTCCATCCACCATGCCCGAATAGGCTCAACGGCACGTGCCAGCCGCAGGGCGGAATCAAAATCAAATTCCCAATGACAATGAACAGCGATATCAAAGTCGCGACCCACCGCTCACGCACATTGGCGTAGCCTTCCTCATTCTCGTCCAGCTCCCTGTTGGAGATGCGACGATTATCTAACTGGTTCCATCTTTGATCGCGGGTGATACCTATCTTACCGGCTGTCCACCCACCGGAGTGCATCCGATCAGCATATTCCGCGCAGTCATCCTTGTTCAATTTATCCCTGGGGCCACCGGAAACATAGGCTCGAACCTGATCTACGTGCGAACCACCACCGAGTAATTTATGAACGGGTTGCCCTGTGACCTTTCCGATAATATCCCACATGGCGAATTCGACGCCAGTAATCGCATGCGTAGCCACCCCGTGGTTTCCTCCGTAGTAGGACGTTCGTGTCGACATTTTGAATACAAGCCGCTCGAGATCGAATGGATCCTGCCCTAGGAGAATCGGTTTACAGACATTCAGCACGATATCCTTAGCGCCCAAGACATTTTTGTCGTGGTGACATTCACCATAACCCACAATCCCTGCATCGGTCTCAATTTTCACCAAGGGACTGACCCGGAAGTTCAGCATGGTCAGGACACATTTCACATCTGTGATTTTCACCGATTTAGCCTCCTTGGCCGCCAGTGATGTAAAGTGAGGTAATACGGCGGCCGTCGGAACAGTGTAGGCAAGATTGCGAAGAAAGGTACGTCTATTCATGGGATTGATATTCGGGGTAATTCTTGGAGGTAAGCAGTTTAAACGCATTTGCGAAAATCCGTCAACAGCCTAAGCTCAGGGACAAGGCCCACAGTGTTGTCACTGTGGCGGCTACCCAGTTAGTAGCGACGCTGGTGACAGCGTCGACCGTTGTTTTAGAATTTCCACAGTCTTACGACCGTGGCTACATTTTATAATGGTGGAAAACCGACTTTCGCCTAGGCGCGTTTCCAGTCGTCGTGAAACTTCACAGTCAGCTTCGAGTTCGCCTCCTTGTCATTCTTGAAGCGCTCTTTTTTGGGATCCCATGTGAGGCCTCGTCCCAAATCAGCGGCGATGACTCCCATATGCAGGGTCGTGCTGAGTTGGTGCAAGGTTTCTGCTGGGTAGGTGGGGTCTTCTCCCGAACGAATACAGGCCAGAAAATTCGGATGTTCCCGAGCGGGTAACGGAACGTGTTTGTTTAATTTTTCGGGATACCTCTTCCGAAGTAAGTTCTCGTCGCTGGCACCAAACTGGCCGCGCCAGCCGGTTACCGATACCCAACCTTTAGATCCATAAAATCTCACGTAGACGTTGGCGGCCAATCCTTCTTCTTTGGAAACATTGTGCAGCTGCATAGTAATGCCATTCGAATAACGATAATGAAGATCGTAATTAGCAGGGATATTCGATTGCGCCTTTTCCGGGGAGGGCACCGCGGATCCTTTTACTTCTATAGCACATTTGTGCGGGTCATTGGCTGCAAACTGTGCGGTGTCTACCAGGTGAGCGCCCCAATCCGTTATGATACCCGTGGAGTAGTCGCGGATGTAACGCCAGTGCATAGGCTCCGTCCGTGTAGCCGTATATGGATGATAAGGTGCGGGTCCGAGCCATAGCTTCCAGTTGAGATCATCCGGAATAGCCTCCTCTTCCTCATAAGGATGAATGGCTCCCTCAGGAACGCCCACATCCATGTGATGCAAATCTCCGATGGCACCATTCCTAACCCACTCCACCATTCGGTGATAATGAATGAGGGACCGGTCTTCCAAGCCCGTGGAAAACATCTTCCCGCTCTTTTTCACCGCATCGGCAAGCACTCGACCTTCCCCGATCGAGTAGGTAGGCTTTTCGCAAAAGACATGCTTACCAGCCTCAAGAGCCATGAGCGACATAGTGGTGTGCCAATGGTCGGGCGTAGAGATGACAACCGCATCAATCTTCGGATCGTCAATGATTTCCCGAAAGTCCTGGACCGCCTTGCAGTCTTCGTTCCCATACTGCTTATCCACCAGTTTTTTGGCGGACTCGGCACGACTCATGTAGGCATCGCAAACGGTCATGCATACGCAATCGTCTTCTGCGAGAAACGAGTTTAAGTTAAGGTCTACCCCTTGCCAACCCACGCCAATAAAACCCAAAGTAATTTTATTAGAAGGTGCATCACTCCCTAAAAGTCCAGACGGCAATACTATCGGAGCCACCCCGGCCGCTAAGATACCTTTGAGAAATGAACGACGATTGGAAGTAACTGAGGTTTGGGTATTCATGGGAAGAAGAAAGGACGTTTATATCAACCGAATCTTCCTCTTCTCAATACAAAACTAAATATTCTGAATACACTCGCAACTGGTTGTAGTCGCCGCATCCGCATCTGACCAACAATTCTGATAGTCGAGCAGGGCTTGTTTGGCTTCGGCAGTCTTACCTTGCGCTTCGAGTGCTCGGCTCAACCCGAAGAGCGACCATCCATTGCCCTTCCACTTCTTCAGATCTTTTCGGTAAGTGGCTTCGGCTTTGGCAAATTGGCCCGCCTTCATGTAAACAGCTCCCAGGGTATGACGGGATGGCTGAAGGTACTGTGGAGGCTCACCATAAGATAAGGTATCTTCTACTGAAGCAGCCTTCTCAAGCCACTCGCTCGCGCCTTCCCAGTCTTCTTTCTGCAAAGCGATTTCTCCAGCAATAAAGTGTTCGCTCACATCTAGAACTTTGCGTGCCATATCGCGACCGAAGGGACTGTCTTCAGGTAAAGCTGATTTGGCTTTTAAAAACTCCGCTTGTTCATTTTCGGCACCCACAAAATCTTTTTGGGCGGCACAGGCAATCGCCCGGTGAGCGCGCCACTGTGCGGTGGTAATTTTCAGAAAGGCAGGAGGTGCCGGCTCAGCCAATATATCATCCCAACGACCAAAGCGTTTTTGAACATCGTAGACCTAGCTCATCCAGCGATCGACAAAGGGAGCGACTCCTTCGAGTACTTCCGGTGGAATAATCGTCCACATTTTTCGGGCCGCGTTCATGGCATCAGCTTCACGCCCCACCATCATGGCTGAAAAGGCCAACATATGCGCGTTGTGCACCATATACATATTCTGAATGGTTTGCTCAGGTGACAACACGCGATAGTGATCGTCCTGTTTTAAAGCCTTGTCGTTCTGAACCACCGACCGATCCCAATGCCCTGTCTGAACATAAATATGAGAAGGCATATGTAACATGTGTCCTGCCCCTGGCATCAAGTTCCTCAGATGATCGGCTGCAGCGAGTGCCCGTGCCGGCTACGAGCCAGGTTCCACGGCATGCACATACAAATGAAAAACACCCGGATGCCCGGGGTCCATTTCCATCACTCGTTCAAGAACGGATAAAATCTTTGGTGTGTCCCCGATTGATTCTCGGTTGATATCATATAGCTTCCAGGGCCTTTGAATCATCAAGGATTCAGCATACATAGCACCCACATCAGAGTTGTCGGGATAATCAGCCCACACTTCAGCCATAGCATCGGCGTAAGCTTGTTCCAAATGTGTTCTCTCCGCCAAGGATCGGCGTAACGGTGCGACAAAGCCTCAATCAAATCCCGCTCCAGACTTGATGCACCGTCCATTCTAGCCATCGCTTCCTGAAGGGCACCTCAGGCATTTTTTGAACGCTCGTCATCCATCACGGGGGCATTGTAATTTGGACCTTCACTCAAAGAGATCCCCCACCAGGCCATAGAGCATTCCGGATCCAGCTGGGCAGCCCGAGCAAAGGATCGGATCGCCTCATCGTGATTAAATGCATGCATCCAGGCTAGCCCCTGGTTAAAATAATCCTGCGCTTCCGCGGAATGGGTGGTGATCGCCATGGTGTGGGAGCCCATGCCTTCAAACAGTTGAGCTTTCGGGGCATCGGTTTTCAGGTGATCCGTATCAGCAGAACACCAGTGATGGTAGGCAAAGAGAGATATTAAGAAGAGAAGCGTCGTTTTATTTAAATGCATTTGAGTAATGGGATGGGAGAAGCAGGAATACTCTCTCTTTAAAGGGCATCGCTGTAAACCATTAAAAAAAATCAAACCTACATCACATCACCCGTACCCATATTTCGGACACAGCAATGTAACACAAAGCGATTTCAAATAAATGTAACCACATCATCCTGAAGGCAGTTCTCATTACATACCGCAAATAACAAAACCTAATACCAACATATCGGAGGAAAAACAACATGAAGACTACCATAGTCCTACTCATTTTAACCGCAGGGATATCATCCCTGGCAGCTCAAGATCGTGAACGTCCAGAACGCCCACAGCGTCCCGATCCCGCTCAAATATTCGCACAAGCCGACACCAACGAAGATGGCTTCCTAGACCTTAAAGAAATCACAGCATTTCGCGACAACATGCCCGGCCGTGGCAGAGGTGGACGAGGAGGTCCCCCAGCAGCCAACGCGGACAACGATGCACCTGCTCCACAAGCAGGTGAAGGGCAACGCGGACGAGGAGGAAGAGGGATGCCAACGGCCGAAGATATGCTCGAACAAATGGACAAGAACGAGGACGGAAAAATAGCACCCGATGAATTCACAATGGGCAACCGTCGCGGACGAGGGGGTCCTGGAGGTGGCGAAGGACGTCGTGCAAGAACCCCAAAATAATTTCATATAGTCAGAGTAAAACACGCACGCGGATAGTAGTTGATCCGCGTGACGGAAGAGAGAAATTGAGTCAGTCTCGTGGGGAGACTTACTCGATTTGTCTTAAGAGATAAACACCAACCAATGGAGAAACAATCGGTGTTAAATGTTGGAAATATCCGGCCGATAGCAGCAGCGAACTTGTTCGCGACCTGAACCTCAACAGACTTACAGATCGCAAATCACCGAGGCTTTAGCAGACAGCGAAGAGAACAACCATTTGCTCCTACAGTTTGAATTAGGACCTCTGCTTTTAAAACACACTAAGGCTTGTTTGAGAGCAGATAGACCTCTAGCTTATATCCCCTACCCGCCAATTAGCTAGTCACATCTATCTTATGAAACAGATCTTCCTTCCCCTAATATTTTTGTTATCCTTCTCCTTCCTGGCAGCAAAACAAAGCTCCAACCGTTTTCGTGGGCCCGACGGAGCAGGCATCTACTCCGCACCCGAACTTCCAGCTAGTTGGTCCGAGGATGATTATAAGTGGACGATCGAGCTCCCAGGAGACGGTCACTCATCGCCCATCATTTGGGATGACCAGCTCTACGTGACCAGTAGCGATGGAGGGCAGCCTGACTCATTACTCTTATGCCTCAATAAAGAAACCGGCAAAGAGCTCTGGTCATTACAGTTTGAAGCATCCGATAGAAAGCTGCACCAATTCAATACCTTTGCGTCAGCCACTCCAGCGGTGGACGAACACCATGTCTACATCGCCTGGAGTGATGCCGATCGTTTCCAAATCGCTGCGGTCAACCACGATGGGAAAGGCGCATGGCAACGCGACTTGGGCAAACACAATACTCAACATGGCGGAGGTATCTCACCCATCGTATTCGAGAATATGGTACTGATAGGAAATGATTGTCGCGGCCCCAGCGCATTGCATGCACTCGACCGCATGACTGGCGAAACGATCTGGTCGGTCGACCGGCCTTGGGACCCAAAAGGTAAGACCTCCTACAGCACTCCCCTCCTCTACACTGGGTATGATGGAGAAACACAAGTCATTTTCAACTCTGCATCCAGCGGCATGACGGCGCTGGATCCCAGAACCGGGAAACTGTTATGGCAAGTGCCAGACTTGTTTCCGCAAAGAACCATTAGTTCACCCATGCTTGCAGGAGGTTTAATCTTCGCCAGTTGTGGTGCTGGAAATGCTGCTCACTCATTCGTTGCAGTTCGACCCCCTTCAGGTCCGAATCAAGAAGCGGAGGTGGCATACAAAATTCGCAAATCCGCACCCTACGTCCCCACACCTGTGGCAAAAGGGGATCAACTTTTCCTAGTCAGCGACGGTGGCATAGCCACCTGTATCGATGCCCCCACCGGAAATGAGATCTGGAAAGGAAATCTTCGCGACACGTTTTTCAGCTCCCCCATCCAGATTGACGATCGCATTCTCGCAGTCTCGCGCAGGGCAGATGTAGTAACCTTCAAGGTGGATGATTCTTTTGAGATCCTCGGACGCACGCTGATCAATCAACCAACCCACGCAACACCGATCGTGGATAATGAGCGGCTCTATCTCAGAACAGTTTCGCATCTGTATTGCTTGGAATAGAAGTCGCGATTATACCGGGGCCCTGCCAAGTACGAAGCGAAAAACAATTGCTCCTGCAAAAACCACTATTGAAACTGTAGGAGCAATTTTAATCGCGGCCCGATTCGTTAAGCTACCCTGACATGAAGAAGATTATATACCATACTCTAAGCACCTCGCTGCTATTTTGTTCCTATCTCACTGCCGGAACGGTCATGACTGTTCGAGGTCCGATCGACTCCTCTGAACTCGGGCGAACCTTGGAACATGAACATATTCTGGTAGACTTTATCGGAGCCGAGGAAACCGGCTATCACCGTTGGGACAGAAATGAAGTCAGTGAGAAAGTCCTGCCATATTTGGAAGAAGCAAAAGCATTAGGCTTCCAATCGATCGTGGAATGCACACCGGCATTTCTCGGTAGAGATCCTCGTTTGCTCAAATCGCTGTCGAAAAAAACGGGACTTCATATTGTCACTAACACCGGCTATTACGGAGCTCGTGAGAACCAATTCATACCGACGGACGTTCAAAAACTATCTGCAGATGAACTAGCGGCGCGGTGGATCAATGAATTTGAAAACGGCATCGAAGATACCGGCATCAAGCCCGGGTTTATAAAAATAGGAGTCGACCGTGGAGATACCCTGTCCCCCATGCATGAAAAGCTGGTTCGTGCTGCTTGCCGCACACACTTGAAAACAGGTTTAACGATTGCCTGTCATACAGGGCCGACCCAAGCGATTTTCCAGATGGTTGAGATCCTGCAAGAGGAAGGCGTATCGCCAGAAGCTTTGATTTGGGTACACGCAACGCAAGCAGATCAGGAAAGCCAACTAAAGGCGGCCAAGCTTGGCCTTTGGGTCTCCATCGACAACGTCAACCCTACTCCCGAGCGCATCGACTTCGTGTCCAGAGCATTGGTCCGTCTGAAAAATGCTGGGCTACAGAATCGAGTTTTACTCTCCCATGACGCTGGATGGTATCGACCCGGTGAAGAAGACGGGGGTAAGTTTCGTGATTACACTGCCCTATCGAAATATCTTGTTCCTCAGATATTGAGGATGGGATTCAACACGACCTACGCTGACCAATTTTTAATCGACAATCCACAAAGAGCTTTTGAATTGGGAGTACATTCCGCAGCAGACCACACCAGTGCTTTTATTGGTTCCGGATTACAGGTTAATAAGGTAACTAGCGACTCAGTCACCATCCGAACTCAGATCACAAAGTATTCCGAAGATCACAAATCAGCAAAGCTGGGCGTCCCCGGCCAAGTCCGCCTGTCCCATCAAAGCGAGATCGGCCATATGGGCATGACGGATTGGGTTACCGTATCAGCCGGCAACGACTTCACTCATGATTTTTCGATTAGTGGTCTAAGAAAGAATACGGAGTATACATTTACCGCCGAAGCGAGACGAGACTCCACAGCACCTGTCACCGACACACTCTCTGCATCTATCAAAACAGAGCGTTAGTCCTTATTCTTCGTCATCAGCGATGAATACGTCTGGCAGAATCTTGAACGCCCAAATACCGGCGGCGACAATCCAAATGACAGCGGCGTAGATATGGTGTGTGAGCATGACCTGAGGGAACACATCCGCACTGATTCGAGTGGCCAGGGATAAAACGATCAGTCCCATAGCAATGGTCAAAGGACGGATCTTGGTTTTCAGTCGATGCGTTTGCCCACTGTGTCCCAAGACCACTCGGGTCGCCACCGTCATGGTCAATAGACCGAACCCACCCATGAGGACGATATGGTTCACGCTCTTGGCGTATTGAGGGAAAAGAGACTGACAAAGCATGCCAGTCATCAGGAGCAGAAGAGCCGTCCCAAGACACACCCCCAACGTTCCATGATTTTTTAAACTACGGAAAAAGGGAACTTCACGACCAAAGTATATCGCGGCTCCCAGTAAGCGAAGTAGTGGTCCAAGTTGAATCTTTCCCATCGCTTCTACCACGAATCCAGCCTTGACCAGCAATCCGCAGACACCGGCAAGCAGCGCTTTCTGGATCCACCCTGGGGGCAACGACCGCGATTCATCAAAGTCATGCAGATTAGGCAGTCCAAAAAAACGCGGAAAAAGAAAAGCCCCAATTCCTAGAATAGGAAACAAGAGAAACCCTTGAAACAGAAGGAGGTTGGCTAATTGATACCAGAAAGCGTCTAATAGAATGAAGGGGGAAACCAAAAGTACGACGTACCCACTACGGCGGAAAGCCACCCTAACAAGACCAACAGGAACCCAGGAGGAGGAACATCCTTCCTCGCCAAGAAACGTGGCAGCATAATAGTCGGGAAGCTCAGGAGAAGCAGAAGAAACATACCGTCGCCCACCTCAGAGTAGCCCAAGACATGACTTACACCAAGCACACAGAGTAGCACGATGATGCAGCATACTTCAGCAGCGCGCAATTTCGGAGCATCCAACATCCTCGGCATAGCCGTTCCCAGAAACCCAAATACAAAAGCCCCAAAGAACCCTTGAATCATGAGGTGAGCATGGTGAGGCACTGGATAAGGTAAGCCAAACCCACCAGAGTAGTATAAAGGCCAGAGGGCTATGCCTAGCATCCCGAGAAGAATGCCCAAGGGAAACAATATGCGATAGGGTTCACCCCAGGTGAGAGAAAGCCATTCTCAGGCGCTTAAAGAGGACTGAACATCACTGCTAGTATTCATTCGTAGGTATCGATGTATGGCTACGCGACCGCAGCATCAGTCGAAACAATAACACAGTTCAAAAACACTTCCTTGATCTAGGTCAGGTATGCAGAGCCATTAAACCGTCATCAACCCCTTCATGTAGTCCTGATCACGCATATGCCCCAACGTATCCAGAACGCCCTCTACATCACAATGATGAGTGAACAATTTCGTGAAGGGAATCTTCTGGTGACGCTTTAGCAAATGAAAGGCCTTATCAAAAGCCCCAGGATGATTGGCACTCATTCCAAGGATACGCGCATGCTTCAAGCAAATATGTTTGGTAGGATCGATAGTTACCTCGCTGCCCTGGTTTACCATGTTGCCCGTTTCGACCAAGGTGCCCAGTCGACGAATCATTTCCAGACCCTCCACAAAAGCACTGGTAACATTGGCGCATTGAATCACCACATCGGCTCCACCACCGGTGATGTCTTTTACGCGCTGGATTCGATCAGTAGCATCCATTTCGTGAATATCGATCACTTCATCTACTTCGGCCACTTCTCTGGATAGACGCAGGCGTGTTTCGCGCGCACCGATCATAATGATTTTTTCGACACCCATCATACGACAGACTAGAGCCGTCAACACACCTACGGGGCCAGCTCCCATGACCACCACCTGCGAACTGGTGTTGAAAGCTTCCTCATGAACACCGGGAGCAGTTTGAGCCAGCTCGACCGAACGAACGGCCACGGCCAACGGATCTAACAACCCTGCAACTTCACTCGGCATGTCATCGGGTAACTTCCACACATAGGTATCGGGAAAAACATACACATACTCAGCGAAACCGCCTTTGAAGTACGGAGCCTCATCGACTCTGGAGCTGATGATCTCATCTCCTTCAAGGCCAAGTTTTGGGAAGGGAATTCCGTATACGAATGAATCATTGGTCACGGTACAGGTGCCGGGACCATGTTTGAGACAGCCCTCAGATCGCGGATTCATGATCCAAGGATAAAGGGCTATTCGATCTCCTACTTCCAATGGCCCTCCGTAAACATTGAGCGTCTCATTAGCTCGAACCCCCATTTCGACAATCTTGCCACAGATCTCGTGACACATGATCGCCGGATAAGGCGGGTCACCTTCGATCAAATGACCATCGGTGCCACAAACGCCGGATGCTTCGGTTCTTATGAGCAAGCCATCCTCTTGCACATCTGGGATTGGGATAGATCTAGTTTCTATTAAATACTTGGCGAGCCAAACGGCAGCTTTTCCGGTCTCCATATCGGATTTATATTCCTGATACCGAACCCGAAGGGCAAGGGATAAGGACTTTGGTAGCTCTAAAAGCTGCGACTGAAGTCAATACGGTATCGGGTACTCTTTCGTGTTCCCAGGATCTCTTGCGCCGGGGAGATACGGCCCGTGATCCGCCACTTGTGGGTCATGGAGTAATCAGCCCGAAAATCGTGAACGATGACATTACTTTTTAACAGCCAACCAAAACTGGTCGTGGCATAGGAGGACATAGCAGCCAGTCCTTCCACTCTCGCAAAAACATAACGAAATCGCCAGTCGCCCTGTTTCTTATTTTCCCCGAGATTAAAGGCGAATGCATAACCGGTGGTTTCATTCCTAAAAGTACGAGTAAACGCATTGGGATCATCCGCCGAATGGGTTTCAAAGTTCTCAAAAAGATCCAACCCAAAGTAGGCAGGACGATCGAGTAGCTGGCCGGAGAGTTTTGCCGAGAAGACGCCAAACAGTTGATCTCTGGCATCCTGCCCAAGCGGAAGATAGCGAGCACCTTCTTCCCCCTGCCGATCGTAAAGCGACAAAGCCCATTGCCAGTTCCAGTCATTGCCCTTCTGACTCCAAAGCACCTGTGCTGCATGCATCCAGACATGGAAGTGCTCCAACCCATCGGGCATATGAAAAGATCCTAGAGAGAGCCGGACAGGTTGGGAACCAAGATTCAGTCCTGAGCTCATCGAAGCGCCTAAAGGAGTAATATCTTCATCCCACAGTTTTTCGGTATTCATCCAAAAAGGCATATTGGCACGCCCCATTGTGATTTGAGTATCTTCTCCCGTATACCTCAGGAAATACTGGTCAGCAAATGCACCTCGTTGGCCATATGAAAAATCCTCCCAGGTATAGTAGGTCATATCAACTACACGGGAGTCCCGTTTGTCCCCCACTCTGCCACGAACTATAAAATCCCAATGTTCGTCAGGTGTGTATTTCAAACCGGCATAGTTGCCGATGCGAGCCCGGGTACGATGGCCCCGAAGTGGATTGCTATCATCATCCTGTTCAAAGCGCAGACGAACACGGCCGAAGAGATTCCATTTCAACTCGTCGTCCAAGGGAATATCGGCCACAAGGGTCACTCCCGGAATAAAGAGAACGGATAGGAGAATCAGGATAAGCAGGAAAAGGCGCATGCAAGTCAGCAATCTAAGCAGCATTCAAGAATCCGGTTTCTTTGCGGGCCAGAATAAAATGCCGCAGTTATGCACAGAGCAAATCGGGATACCTTTCCCTCAAGATAAACTTGTAGGAGCTGCTTTAGCTGCGAATCGTTGCTCCGTGAGGTTCGTAGCTAAAGCAGCTCCTACATCGAAAACACCGATACTAGAAAACTTAGCTGCTGAGCTTTTACCGACCCTCGTTAAATAGAATGTGTGTTCCAAATTTGCCTGCGAGAGCGATATCGAGGTCGCCATCACCATCCAGGTCATGAGTTCGAATCTGCAAACCGATGCCCACAGTACCCGAGTCATCAATCGTGTGACGTTCAAACTTCAAATCAGACTTATTCCATTCGTAGTAATACACGACAGAAGGCTCGGTGCCACCATCGTCCTTGCCATTGTGAGCAAATATTCGTTTTCCCGTAATGAGCTCGTCCTCTCCGTCTCCATCAATGTCAGCCCAATGAAGCGCATGCGGCTGAGAGAAAGATTCATCGATGATGTGTTCCTTCCATTGCGGCTCTCCCTGGTCATCTACTCCTTGTCCTTCCCACCAATAAAGTCCGTAAGAATGCCCCTTCCCCCAGATGACGTCGTTGATACCGTCTCCGTTCATGTCACGAACCAGGCAAGGCACGGATGCATGCCAGTTTTCTCCTCCATGAGGATGCCAGATCCATTTCTGAGCTAAAGGATCTCCTTCAGGACGTTCATACCAGCCCATACCAACCATGATGTCTTCACGGCCGTCCCCGTTGATATCTCCAAAAGCCATACCATGCCCATTGCCAGAATCACCGATCAGATGCTTCTTCAATGTCGGAACCCATTTCTTTTCGGTGACCGTTTTCTTACCTTTGATCACCTGCACCTCTCGCTCCTCAGTTGAAAAAGACCAGACGGCCATAGCGCTTTTCACATTCCAACTATTGGTGACCCATTCAGGGATACCGTCGCCATTAAAATCGTGCATCATGGAAGCTTCGTTTTGGCTCAGACCGGTATCCGTTAAAAAGTGTTTGATAAACTGATGCCCCAGTTGAAGTCGATCAGGCCCTGGATTCTCGTACCAGTGCACTTCTGTGGGAAGAAAAGATCCCGCCACGATATCCATAAGACCGTCCTGGTTTACATCGTAAGCGAAGTCTCCATTGGATTGCACGTAACCGTTCCAATCGTCGAATCCACGAACTGGCTGCGCTATGTAGTCGGGAGCTGGATACCAATTTCGACCTGCAGAAACATCCGGTAAACCATCGCCATTAAAATCGGCAATCGCAATGCCTTCATTCGCGTCGACGGTGAGCTTCTTAACACGCCACTTAATTTCACCGGATGAATCGCTGCCTCCTGAGCAAGCCGAAAATACTATGGGAAGAAGGAGCAGAAGAACTGAATGTTTCATAGGATAAAATTAGAGGTGTAAGGAAAAGGAGTGAAAATCTATTTTTTGTTGAGTGCAATGTTTGGTTTCGCCTCACCCTCTAAACCCACAGCACACAAGGTAGGAATAAGCAAAAGAAGGAGAGCAGAAAAATGAAAACGCATGAATTTTATAGGGCAGATATGAGAAGAGTAGGAATACATGGGGAAAAGCAATCGTTTAGCCAGTGTGGAGAGTGATTAAAAACTCGCCAGCCTACTAGCTCAATGAATGAGTTGAAATATATGATTGCTAGCAACGACGTAACTTTTGAACAGAAGCAATCGAGAGCAAGTTCCCTTCTTATCGCTCGGACAGCCAATATACAAACCCTCACATCGGTGCGATTCGCTTGGACCCGACATCGGTGGTCAACAGGACATGCTGCTCAAAGCTCTCAAATATGAGTTTATTTTTCAGAGCTTCGTGCTCGGGACTGTTCCAGAGATTTTTGTGCTCCCAAGGATCATCTTCCAAATCATAGAGTTCGCCGACATTGAGTCCGTGATAAACGTTGATTTTGTATTGACCATGCCGGTACATAGTGGCCCAACTCCCGTTCCCTCCGCAGAAGTGAGCAGAGATGGCATCGAAATACTCACAACGTACCGAATCGCGGATATGCTCCCCACTCTTCTCGCCTTCGAGGATGGAACGAAGTGAGTTCCCCTGGAAATACTCCGGTATGTCCAATCCTGCAAAATCAAGAATCGTTGCTGACAGGTCGAGCAACTCAACCAATCCATCGGCTTTAAGGTTCTCTTTAATCACTCCGGGCCAACTAAATATTAGAGGCACACGAACCAGTCCTTCATAAAACCGGCAGCCCTTGAGAATGAGTCCGTGATCCCCCAGCGCTTCTCCGTGATCACTGGAAAAAACGATAAGGGTGTTCTCCTTCTGTCCGCTGTCTTCGAGAGCCTTTAATAAGCGAGCAAATTGATCATCAACCTGCGCAATCATTGCATAGTAAAGCGCTTGTTCTTTTTTGGCATCAAACTCTTCCCGGCTTCGATAAACCTTCGATGCTTTCTGAAAATCGACTTCGTTTAAATAGGCATGCGTCTCCCGATCCGACTCCTCATGATGTGCACCTGGCATGTCGTCTGGATTGAACTGATCAGCATAGACCTTGGGCGGGACAAAAGGTGGATGAGGATCATAAACATTAACCGTGAGAAACCAGGGTTGATCTTCATTCTGATTAATAAATTCAATGGAACAATCCGTAGCCCAGGTGGTTTGATGGAATTCCGGCGGAACGTTCTCGGGGCTCTCTCGCAAGGCATCCAAATCGCCCCCTTTCTCCCTCACCCAATCGGCATAGTCGTGCCCTTCTTCCCAGTCGTCTCGTGGGGCGTGGCTGAATTTCCAGTAGCTATACCCATCGTCGAGACGAGGCTCCGTTCGCAGGCCTGAACTGGTCAGGTGAAATTTGCCTACGTTGCCGCAGGTATAACCGGAATCAGCCAGCATTTTTGAAATGAGTGGTGGTGCATCTTTGGGCCAGGTGTCGTTTCCATTACGGGTGTTGTGTACCCGGGTTGGATAAAGTCCCGTCATAAAGCTGGATCGACTGGGCGTGCAAATAGGGCTCTGGCAATAGGCGTGAGTAAAGGCCGTCCCCTCTCCCACAAGCTGATCCATACGGGAGGTTTTTACATAAGGATTTCCAAGCGCTCCGATCGTATCGAAACGTTGCTGATCCGTGCAGTAGAAAAGGATGTTAGGTCGCGTCATGATTATTAAAGAGCAAGGTTAATACGGCATCGCGAGGACGCGATTGCCCTACCCATTCAAGTTATTGAGGTAGGGCAACTGCGTCCCCGCAGTGCCGTATTTTTTGGATTTATCATTCGAATTGTTATAGCTCAGCTACTGAAGGCATATCATTCACGAACTTGGCATCGGTTCGCTTAAGTTCTTTGATCATAGCCTTCCGGTATTTCAACAAGACCTGCCGGTAACTTTTATCGAATGCCAAATTGTGCAACTCATCGGGATCACTAACCACATCGTATAGCTCCTCCATTTCCCCTTCGACCAAGGTTCGGATATATTTGTACCGTCCCTGGCTCAACATCACGTACCAGGGAACTCCTACGGTGGGTGGATGATAGAGAATCAAAGGCTCATCAAGTGTTGGAACTCGCTGGGTGTTTTCTCCAAATTGACGTGCGGTGTGTATCATCACTGCCGGATAGTTCCACTTCGCTTCAGGATCCAGCAGCAGAGGCGTTAAATCATGCCCGTGCATTTTCCAGGGCAGATCCAATCCCATGAGCGAGAACAACGTTACAGGAACATCCACTCCACTCACTTGGGTCTGAACGACGGTGCCACGACTCCGGTTCGCATTGGCGAGTTTAGGAGGCAGTCTAAAAATCAAAGGAGCTGAAATAGCGGCTCGGTACGGAGCCATCTTCCCCTTATAGCCATGCTGCCCCCAGGCAAATCCTTGATCAGAGGTAAATACCACGATGGTGTTTTCATCCTGCCCGGAATCCTTCAAAGATTGAAGCAATCGAGCGACCCCCTCATCAATCGCCAGAACACCTTGCTGGTATTGACGAATCCAATCTTTGAGCGGTCGGCCTGGTGTATCGACCATGCCCACGGGCGTCTCTCCTACTCTGGCCTTCTCAACCGGTATCCCACCAGGGCCTTTTTCCCACAATTCCCAGCGATTCACGTAAGCCGGCTTTCCAGGACGTGGAGGGTAGATGTCTTCAATGTCCGGTGTGTCAGCATCGGCATAGTCATCCAAATGACGGTCGGCCGGAGTAAAGGGCCCATGCACCGCTCCATAACATAACCACAGAAACCAGGGCTTAGATTCATCGCGATTCTTACCCTCGATAAACTCAACCGCCCAATCAGTATAATTATCGGTGGTATACCCCTCCACCATAACCGGAGGTTGCCCATCAATTTCAGTCAATTGATCGTAGTAGTAGTTGGGCGAGTTCTCTGGATAACGGGGACGGTTCCAAACAATTTGATGATCCCAATCCCTTCCATAGCCCGTATCTGTGCCCGTGTGCCATTTACCAATTTGAGCGGTGTAGTACCCTTCACTCCTCAATGCCTTCGGCCAATACTCACAAAGCTCTGGATCGTATTCACACCCCGGGTACTCTCCCTCCATGCGCATGGATTGAATGGCATGCTGATGCAGCCCGGTAAGGAAAGTCGCACGCGACGGCATACACCAGGAACCGATATAAGCATTGTTAAACTGAATCCCCTGACTGGCAAACTTATCTATATTTGGTGTATCGGTCCAATGATAAGCATCGGGGTAAGAACTGACCGTTCGCGTAGATTGATCATCAGTAAAAATGAACAATACATTCGGGCGCTCTTGAGCGAAGGAAGTACCGTAGACAATGAGCAACAGGACGATGATGTTTTTCATAAACTAGTTATGGGATTTGTTTTCAATTTTTGGTCGAAAACGTTTATACATGGGAACCAGTAAAAGTGAGACTGATATAATGACAAATACCAGCGAAACCGGTCTCGTGATCAATGGCAAATAACTACCATTGGATGCCATGAGCCCGGTCAGTAAATTTTCTTCGGCAACCGGAGCAAGGACGAAGCCAATAACGAAGGGTGCGAGCGGAACTTGAAGTCGCTCAAAGGCAAATCCAAGAAGTCCAAACAACAGCATCGTCCACACATCGAACATGCGGGTAGCCAGGGCAAAAGAACCAATGATGCAGAATACCAAAATAACGGGCATTAACAATCCACGTGGGATGGTTGCCAAGCGCGCCAGGTATTTGACGGCGAAGATCATGAAGAAAAACATGAAGACGTTGGCAACAAACAGAGTCCCCATAATCGTGTAGACCATGGTTGGGTTTTGCTGAAAGAGAAGTGGGCCCGGCTGAAGACCATGAACGAGCAGCGCTCCCAAGAGAATGGCATCAATGACACTCCCAGGGATACCCAACGAAATAAGGGGAATAAGCGCGCCCCCAATGCTTGCATTATTCGCAGATTCGGCGGCAACCACGGCCACCTCCGATCCTTTTCCAAACTTCTCCTTTTCTTCAGGATCGGCGAAGGACTTGGCAGCACTGTAAGCGGTCACTGAACCAATATTGGCACCAATGCCAGGAAGGATACCTATCCAGGTCCCGATCATCGAAGAGCGTATCATATTAACCGCCTGATTCTTCCAGTCCCGCAATTTGAAGAGCATGTCTCCTCGTTTCTTTACCGGGATGACTTCGATCTTTTCGTTGATTCTACTGATATCCGAAATGATCTGACTGATGGCGAACATACCAATTAAAACCGGCAGAAGCTTTAGCCCCCCATTCAATTCTTCAAATCCAAAGGTGAGCCTTAAGGCCCCGGTCGCCTTATCCACACCGGGAAGCGATGCAAAGACTCCACAGGCCGCCGAGAAAAAGGAACGGCTCATTGATTTGCCACCAACCGAAGCGATGAGCACCAGAGCCATCAGGACCAATGAAAAGAAATCGAAGGGACCCAGTTTGGTCGAGTAACGAGCGATAGGCGCGGACAAGGAAATGAGAAATACCCAAGAAACCAGTCCACCAACAAAGGAGGCGGTAATCCCCAAGCCGAGTGCCCGACCCGGCTTTCCACCCTTTGCCATGGGGTAACCATCCAACGTTGTCATGATGGAGGCCGGCGTACCTGGCATGCGGAGCAAAGTGGCTGTTATCAATCCACCACTCACAGCACCCACGTACATGGATATCAAAAGAATAAAGGCCGCCACGGGATCCATGCTGAAAGTGAGCGGTAAGGTAAGCGAAATCAGCATCGCCCCCGTCAACCCGGGTACGGCACCCACCGTAATCCCGAGGATAGTCCCACAAACGACTAAGAGTATTCCTTGAATGCTGAAGATGTATGCTATGGCTGATTCCATTCCACTCATAGAGTCAAGGTAGCGAAACCATAAAGATTTGAGTAAAGACCAGGTGCACTCCGAAGGACATGAGTAACGATAACTCCACTACAATAAGTAGTTTGTCTTTCTTAAAATCGACCAACACAAAACAGCCCATGAATACAAACAGCAGGGTTGCCCAGATAAACGACAACCATCCCATGGCCATCAAGAGCACATAACCAAACACCAAAAGCAGCGATTTCCAGACGAGGTCAAAACGCAAGTGCAGGTTTGTTTCCTGGGTGGCCAAGCTCTTTCGCGACCGCCTATGATTCATCAAAACACCAACACCGAACACGAGTATCGCTCCAAAGGTCCAAGCGACCACATTGGGAAGTATTACCCGCTCCACAATGGTCATATCGGCAAACGATTTCATACGGGTCTCGATCCGCTCCCGCAACTCATCCCCGACTATAATCTGTGGCAATATACTCAGCTCGGCTAATCGCTCGCGCACGTAGTCGGTCTTCATGGCTTGATCCAGGACGTTGGATAAATAATCCACAATCTCCGGATCTGTTCCTTTAGGGAACCACCAGTATTGAAGATTGCTGTTACTGACATTGAATCCTGACTCGATGGCGGTCGGGACTTCCGGAACTCCATTGTGCCTTGTGGGACCAAACACGGCAAGCGGTCTCAGCCCATTGGATTTAAAACGAATATATTCTGACACGGAAAAGAAGGAAGCATCGACGTGCCCCCCCATTAAGGATGCCAAGCGAGCAGCACCCCCTCCAGAAGAAACAAACCGGAACCGTGTATCGGGAGCAGAACTTTCGAGCATTAAGCCGGTAAAGTGCGTAGGCATACTCATGGTAACTCCGAGCTTGATCGTCTCTGGCTTCGCTTTCGCTTCTGCCATAAACTGCTCAATCGTTTGAAAAGGGGAATCCTCGGAAACTAAAATAACCTGGATTACTTCTCCCGTGGCTCCAACGGGCTCAAAGGCATCCGGTCCATGCGGGGATTGCCCGGTGACATACGCGGTGATTATAGCTTCGTGCAAACAAAGCATCGTGTAACCATCCGTTCGGGCGTCTTTCACATAACCGCTGCCGATGGTCGTGCCTCCACCCGGCTTGTTGACCACCACGAGTGGCTGAGGCATAAGATCGTTATCCTTGATGCCTTTCTGAATGATCCGAGCAAACGTGTCCGTGCCTCCGCCTGGGTCGTAGGGCACCACCACTTGAATGGGTTTATTGGGATAGCTTGATTGATCGTTCCCAGAACTGGAAAGACTCAGGTACATGAGGACTGCAATCAGTGTCAGAATGCAGGCATGAAGAATCAGTTTCAGAGAAGAAAGAGGCATAAAGGGCAAACCTTGAACCCATAATTAGAGTTAGCCCACTCAAGGGTGTCGAGAACATCCTAAAAAGTGCAGGGATTATCTAGCTGCATAAGATGAAAAAGTTAACCACTACCGAATGGAATTACACCCCAACAGTGGACACGAAGGCACACGAATAAATAACCCAGCAAGGAGCATTTTCAAGTCGACGGAAATTCGTGTCTATTCGTGTCCATTCATTCTAAATCCGTAAAAGAAAAGTTTCCATGTGCGGCTGCGTAAGGGGTTCAAGACCCAACAACCTATGAGCCGCTACCATACAATCGCGGCGTAAAGCCGCTCCTACAGAAAGTTCAACCTGCGTACGCTAGTCCACCAAGCTAGACAATCTGAGTGATATCTTGCTCTCGGTCGGTTGACCATTTTCCATAGCTGGAAAGAAACGCACTCCTTCCAACACCCCAACCAGCTTTTGAGTAATGGGATCATCTTCCGTGCTTAAATAATCTACGGTAGCTGAACCATCGGGGTGCACAATCAAGTCTGCCTTGATCCTGAGAATCTCCTTTTCGGAGATAAATGAGGTAATGCCAGTAGCGGGAAGCGAACGAAACAAGGACGGCTCACTTTGGCCACGCGTTTGTTTGTATTTACCCAATGAATACTGGAATGCCTCTTCACTAGATAACATGGTCAGGTCGGCAGACGAAGCATGAGGAATCTCCCCGTCTTGACTATACACATAAGCATCGATGCCTAACAAAGAGAAGCCTTGAGGCAGGTTTTTAAACACGACTTTCACTCGCCGTGTTTTCTCAGGCTTCAACTGACCCACCACTTGAATGACGGGGCGAGCATCAGGCTCCGCACCAGGAGAGTCAATACGAGCAATCAGCACTATATAGACACCTTTAAATCTCTCATCAACGTCTAATTCCAATACCACTCTTAGCGAATCAACGTAGGCTTGTGGATCGTGAAGCTTTCCTTCCAGATCATGACTCAACCCTTCATAGCCGTCCCCACGAGAAAGCGAATGGGTTCTGTTATCCAAATCCGATATTCTCGCGGTCCCTCCGCGCCCAAATGGATTATCCTCTCCAATCAGGTCACTTCGTTCTCCAAAAGAATGGCCTAAAGATCTGTCCTGCTCGCGATCAATTTCAGATAAAGCCGTGGAATAGGCGGAGAAATCAGAATTCATTTGGCTGTAGAAAAGCTCTGTTTCCACAATCTCCAGATTTACCCACTTATCCGTGAGTTTTCTGCGCAGTGCATAAGAGATACTACTTTTAGTGGGAAGGGAGTCATGACTTCCGTTCCGAGCAACCAGGATTTGCTTCTTAGTAAATCCTACGACCGGAAAAACTCCCTCTTCAGTGGAAACTTGAAGATCCATTCCTTCAAACAGAGCGTAAGGTGGACGTGTATCGGCGTCTTGGGTCTTAGCTGATAGTACCGAACCCGCGCAAAGCGAGGCTAGCAGAGCAACGACCCATTTGCGGATTGGATATTGATCCTGTGTAAGCATTCTCAACAAAGTTAGGCTTATCATTCGAGCGAATCAAGCTAGCGATCCTAAGATTCGACATGACTTTAGACTAGGGGAATACCCTATAGTTCCTGCTGTATTTTCTCTTCACCAGGAGGAAAAACGCACCAAATGATCAAAATCCTATCATTGTTCGAAGAGCGAACAATCGCCATTTTATATGACCTAACGAGCATAGAGGTCTCAAATATTTATCAAAAGATCCCGTATTTCATAAATAATTACCCCGGATTTTGCACCCATCCAAAAGAGGAAAAACTCCTTAATTAAAACCGTCTTTAATGTCCTTAAAACTAAACACAACAGTTGACAGAGTCGAATTAGAATCGGTAAAGATTGAGATTCTTACTATTAAACTAATCAACTACAAATCTAATACTAAAGCTACGAACTAACCGATTCAGACCTGAATGGATGAGTTTGTGACCCCGCTACCTTAGATAAGCCTGAAAGCTGATTTTTTATCTCGGCTGCATAATTACCCGGTTTATTTGAATTCTAAATTCTCAAGACAACTACACTTTCGCAGACAATATATGAACAGAATAACTACGTACCTAAAGTGGCCATTGGCCCATTTGCGGCTCGAATACTTGTTTTTGGTATTCGGCCTGACGATTCTCCCAGTCGCAGTACAAGCGCAAGAGGATGACGATGAAGACAATACCTACGAGCTCGATCCATTTTCAATCGAAGAAGGAAGTGACTCAGGTTATTATGCGTCTACAACCTTAGCGGGTGGACGCATTCAACAAAGCCTGAAAGACACCGGCGCTGCCGTGCAGGTTGTCACAGCTGAATTCATGGAAGACATCGGTGCATCTGACATCGAAGAGCTTCTTCAATACACCACCAGTTCGGAAGTCGCCGGTATTCTCGGAAACTTCACCGGATCTGACGAAGGTGATTCAGGAGCTGTCAGCACCGGTCAGGCTCGCCGCGATCCCGATGGCACTGCCCGTATTCGTGGTATTGCTGCTCCGGATAGAACCCGTAACTTCTTCGTTACCGACATTCCATTTAACACCTATAATACTGAGCGTGTAGATATTAACCGTGGAGCGAACTCCTTCCTATTTGGCCTAGGTTCTCCTGCCGGTCTATTGAATAACGCTCTAAGCAAGGCTCGTTTCGTGAACTCTGGTGAACTTCGCGTTCGTATTTCAAATGGTGAATCTCACAAATTGTTTAACGACAATCCAAGCACGCAGACATCGTTCAAACTGAACCGCGTTCTGATTGAAGATAAACTGGCAATCCACGTCGCTCTCTTGCAAGACCGCCAAATCTACCGTCAGAAACCCACTTATAAAGATGATGACCGTGTTTATGGTTCCATGACCTTCCAACCATTTGGAGATAGCCGCACCGTTTTGCGCGCTCACTTCGAAACCGGTGAAATTATCGGTAATGCGCCGGACGTTCTACTTCCACAGGAAAACTTATCCACCTACCTGGATACGCCTGCCATCTTCGATTCCGTCTTCACTGGACGACAAGGTCGGACCTGGAACCAAGAAGGACCGAATAACAATGCTCGAAGAGGTTACCGTTCATTAAGTGAAGAAGAACAAGCCCAGTATGCAGCTGAAGGCTTCTGGTGGCCACGTGGACAAGGTTCTCCACTTACCTACAGAAACATCCGCTGGGGTGCCGGTGCTTATGGATTCATCTTCGATGGAACCAATGGACGCGACGCGACCATATCCCATACCGACCAACTCCAAGGTGCGGTATTCCAAAGACGCCGCAGCAACAAAAACGAAGTGCCCAACTTTTTCAACGAAGTGGCCAATCGTGACGGAGGCCGCTTCCAGGGAGCTGCCCAAGGCGTCTACCCCGGTAACTTGGGGGAAATCAAAGGAGCTGGTTGGATTGACCAAGGTTTCATCAATCTGGACACATTTGATTTCAGCCGTGCGAATATCGGATGGGACAATGACTTCTATGCCCGCGAGTTCTTCAACTACAATGTCTCTCTCGAGCAGACCTTGTGGGAAGGGAAAGCCGGTTTCGAGCTGGTCTACAACTTTGAGGATATTTTCCGCAACAGTTACACGGCGCTTAATGGTGGTAACTCGGTTATCACTCTAGACACGAATCGTGCGCTCCCATTACCAGAAGATATCAATTACATCGAGTCAGGGAACTATAACCCAAAACCCAATCCGAACTTTGGTCGCCCGGTTATTATGACCAAATCAGGAAGACGCACCAACGATGACGTGCGCGAAGCGGTTCGCTTTACCGGATTCTTCAAACACGACTTCACAGATCATGTTGATGGCCAATTGGGGAAAATCCTGGGTAACCACACGTTGACCATCCTGGCTGACAATTACCTGCACAAGGAATCAGTGATTAACTACCAATATAATTCCTTCGGTAATCCAGATCCCGCATTGCACATTGGTCCGGCCAACGCCCGTCAAAGTGCCAACAATGCTCGTAACGTGCCCAACATGGTTTATATTGGCCCTCCACAGTTGAACGCAGCTTCAGATGGTTGGGACCTATCAGACTTCACCCTTTATCCCGCTGACTACGACCTACGTGGAACGCTGGGCCGGACCTTCGAGAAAGTGGCCTGGAACCTCGGTCCTGATGCCACACCTGAGGCGGTTGCGGAGGATGGCGGTGTTTACCGCAGAAACGGGAACGAACAATTCCTGATCCACGAGTGGGGACCTTTGGAAGTTCCAACTAAGAATTACCGAAAACAAGAAACCACCGTTGAGTCTACAGCTATCAACACCCAATCCAAATTCTTTGATAACATCTTGGTTACTAACCTGGGTTACCGCGAAGACCGGGTTGAAAACTGGTTGAACACAGAAGCGAATCTTCTTGGTCCGGATGAAATCTCCGACCTCTCTAGGGAGAATTGGCTACCAGAGGATGGTCAATTCACGCTGACCAAGGAATCTATCTTCGGTTACGGTGGAGTGCTTTACGTTCCACAAGACTGGCTGCCCTTCAAGAACGTAGTGGATGACATCACCTTCCACTACAACTTGAGTGATAACTTCATTCCCCAAACCGAGCGGGTTGATCAATACCGCCGACCAGTAGCTTCGCCAACTGGAACCAGTAAAGACTGGGGAATCAGTGCCTACCTGATGGACAACAAGATTGTTGCTCGTTTGAATTGGTTTGAGTCGAACATGAAGAATGCCACCAGTAACCAGTCTGGTACCTTCAATCGGAACATGGTTCGTATCTTCCAGTGGTGGGGACGTATCAACCGCGACCTCTTTGACACTGCGGATGAACAACCCGACGGCACTTGGACCATCAAACCTGACGTGGTTGCTGATGCAATTGAGATCGATCCAGAAACCGGGCTCGACACCGAATTCGGACTTCCATTGGAAGAAGCAATCGCGGCAACTTGGCCGAATCTAGAAGATGCATCTAAAGGAAGAGTCGCGTTCGACCCATATCTTAATGATCCACTGCTCAATGACGCGTTCAACGTTCGCTACCTCCCTGACGGTGACGTCAACGTCCAGTGGGCTGGAACCATTACCGATACCCAAGATGTATACGCCGAAGGTTTTGAGGCAGAAATCATTCTCAACCCAGTAGACGGCTGGCGAATCTCATTCAATGCGGCTCAACAACAAGTGGTTCAAACCAACATCGCTCCTCGTTTGACCGAATTGGTGAATGACCTCTGGTTGCCATACATAGCAGAGTTCGGACACCTCGATTGGTCAGCTCCGCTCGAAGCGGTTAATGGCGCAACCATTACCGACCAAGTTGGCGACCGTCTGGTAGAATACTTCTTCCAAAAAGGACTCGAAGGTATTCCCACTCCAGAAGTTCGTGAGTGGAGATTTAACATGGTAACCAACTACCAGTTCCGCGAAGGCTTCCTGAAGGGATTCTCAGTAGGTGGTGCCATTCGTTGGCAGGATGGCATCTCTGGTGGATATCCAATCGAGGTTGTTCCATTCAGCGATTTCGGAATCGATACAAACCGTGTCTCTGGACTCAACCCAACCGGTGGCGTAGTGAGACCTGATCCGTTTAACCCATACTTCACAGAAAGCGAAGTTTCTTATGACATGTCATTGGGCTACCGCAAGAAGTTCGGCAATATCGATTGGAGAACTCAGATCAACATTCGTAACCTCCAAAACTGGAGCAGTAACGAAGTATACATACTGAGATACCAGCCGGATGGATCTCCCGCTCGCGCGAGATTCCAACCTCCTAGAACGATCATGTGGACCAACACATTCCGTTTCTAAAGGAATTTTAAATTCAACAAAAAATAGCCAACTTTACGTTGGCTATTTTTTTTGTACTGATTGAACTACCTAACTCATAAATAGATACGTAACCCTGCCCCCCTCAAACTACCTATGGAAATTAAAGAATTACTCCCAATATGCCTTGGAGCCACTATGATGATTGGTTTTATGGGCACCTCCCAGGCTGCTTCCAATCGAGTAGCGATCAAAGCAGAAGCCGATTTAGATTTCCTAAAGGAGCGCGAAAAAGACGGCACGGAAAAACCGATGTCCTATCAGGTCGCCAAAGGTAAATTCTACCGCGGCGGCATGAACGACAAGCGCATGCAAACCTTCACCTTCGAGGATATAGTCACCGACATGGCTCAACACTTGCAAAAGCAAAAATTCTACCCCCACCAGGGAGAAGGCACTGGAGACATGCTCATCGTCGTCCATTACGGTGTAACAGAATATGAAGAATCAATCATGGAGCTCATGGGGTATACTTCAGAAGAGGAAATGGGATTAGGGGGCGACTTCGATTTCGAAGGAATTGCGCCCGATGGAGCAGGTATGAATGCCGTCGCTGATTTAGGGTTTAACCAAACCACTAGCCAGACACTGAGTAACTCTAATAGAAAATCCATGGGCCATAAAGCCCAACTCCTGGGCATGGAAGAAGCCTTTGGCTTTTACACTAACAACCAGGACAAGTACGAACTCCAGAGCATGCTGGATGAGGAACGTTATTTTGTCATCTTGATGGCTTATGATATTGCTTCGATGAAGCAAAAAGATCCCAAGCTACTCTGGACAACACGCTACAGTATCCGAGCCATTGGCCAAAACTTTGACGATGCCATGAAAGGCATGAATGCGATCGCTGGTGACTACTTTGGTAAAAGCTTCAAAGGCCTTAACCTAAAACGCCTGCAGGACGACAGTAGCGTAGAGATCGGTGACATCGAGGTTATCGGAGAGGCTGAAGAAAAAGAATAAGCTCAATCCCAAGGTGGCTTAGATTCGATCACCTCAGAAGCAATCCTTCTTAATCTTACCAGGACGATTCCTCCGCTCCTTCCAGCTCACTAATTTAAACAAACGGCCCAGTGGAAATCCACTGGGCCGTTTTTTCAGGAAATATAATTCAGTGAAATTTACAACTTCTCGACGACTACGTAGTAAGCTCCCACTTGTTCGCCATCCGTGGTATCGAACCAGGCTTCGATGAAGGTCTCACCGGCCGGGAGGCGCATATTAAAAGTAGTTCCCTCGCCCTTACCTGCACTGCTTTCACGCAATTCATCGCCCACTTTAATGGTGGCGGTTTTGAACTTCAGACTTTTTCCAGGGGTCTCGCGGAAAGCAGTCAATCCGGGAACGGGTTTCCCTGGAGCTAAGGAAGCATCCAAATTTAATCCTGTTTCCTTAGGCCAGCGACGCAGTGTCAATTTATAGTCCCCTGCTTCAACAAACTTAACCGCCCACTTTCCAGCGTGTCCAAATCCAAGCTTTCCACCTCGAATCGCACTCTGGTGCCAGGGAACAGGATTGGATGTCAACCAATCGTGAGCGGTCAACTGAGATGGATTTTCAGCCGGGTGACCCAGAGAAATCGTAGAGAATTTCTTGAAAGCTGGTTGAAGGCTTGTCCACCAAGCGTCGTAGTCTGCGCGGAGCTTTTTAACCACCTTGGGATGCTTTGCTGCAACATCGGTTTTTTGACTGGCATCGTTGTCCATGTCGTAAAGTTCAGTTCCGTTAATCAGGCGCCAACGCTGAGTCATGGTGCTGCTGGATTTCCATTTTATAGGATGCAGAACCCGCTGAGAATCCGTGATAATAGTGCGATCCGGCCACGGGGTCGGTGTATCGAACAACAAAGGAACGAGTGAGCGACCATCCAAAGCATAGTCCATAGGAAGTCGAAGTCCGCAAAGATCAGCCAAAGTCGGAAGCATATCGATATGGGCGCTCAGCTCGTTGATGTCACGGCCTTTACTAAAGCCGCCCGCCGGCCAATGAATAAACATCGGCACTCGGTGACCTCCTTCGTACTGACTACCCTTTTTTCCACGCATACCGGAATTGAAGATGTTTTCTCCGGAAGCGGTACCATTGTCGGTGGTGAAGATAAAGATGGTGTTCTCTGTCAGTCCCTTCTTTTCGAGAAACTCACGCATCTCAGACACATTCTCGTCAATGTTTTCGATCATGCCAAAGAAGATGGCTTCACGCTCGGAAATGCCCTCTTTCAAGTAATGCTTCCAATACTTCTCCTCGGCATGAAACGGACTATGTGGCGCATTCGTGCAGATATAAGCAAAGAACGGCTTCTCCTCCTTCACACTGTCGGCAATAAACTCTTTAGCTGTGTCAAAATAGACATCCGAGCAATAGCCTTCATATTTCTCGGGCACACCATTGTGAAAGTAGGTATCATCAAAGTAGGAGTTGTCCCAGAAATCGGGTGTCTGCCCTACTCCTCCGCCACCATGACGAACCACTTCCTGAAATCCACGGTCTTCAGGTCGGTAAGGATAATTATCTCCCAGGTGCCATTTACCAAACATGCCAGTGGCATACCCGGAATCCTCAAACACCTCACCCAAAGTCGCTTCTCCCTCAAAGAGCATGGAACGTCCCATGATCGTATGCCAAGGCCCCGCTCGGTTGGTATAGTGGCCACTTAGAAGCGCTCCCCGAGTAGGCGCGCAGGTCGGAGTCACATGATAGTTGGTCAGCCGAATACTCTCTCCATGAAGCACGTCCAAAGCTGGAGTCTTTAGAATAGGATTTCCATGAGCACTGATATCACCATAGCCCTGGTCATCGGTGATGATTAGCACCACGTTGGGTGGCTGGTCTGCTGCAGTAGCCGCTACAGCAAAGGCTGAGGCAATCAGAAGAAAGGCGAAAAGGGAACGAATCCAAGTCATAGATAGGGTGTTTTTGAGTTTGAGAATAGTTGCCTAGAATGGATACAGACAGCCACTAGGCATAGACAAATCAATTATGAGGAAATTCTTTGAGTCGCCTTTTTTGAGATTATGTAACCTGTAAATATCCATTCATTCCATTTATTTTGGCGTTTTTAATCGATTAAGAATCTCAATGATGGATATACATGACCATACGCACACTGCGCTCTTGATTTAATATAAAACCAGGCCACCTATGAACGACTCAATGCAGGACAAACAACGGCCATCGTTCATTTCTAATCAGGTCAAAGAAGGTGACTACTTTTTCCTAAATTTAAGTCCCTCTCCACAAAGTGAATTGGTGGTGGTGGCCGGAGGCTCAGAACGCTGCGAGTCCAACTATTCTGTCGAACGCAATCAATTTGGATACTATGGAATTGAGTTCATTGCCCAGGGTAGCTGCCAGGTTACGCTGGAAGGGAAAACACATGACCTTAAAGCAGGCGCCGTTTTCTGCTACGGGCCCAATACTTCTCACAGAATTCAGAATAAAGGAGAGGAACAGCTCGTGAAGTTCTTCATAGATCTCCAAGGAACCAAAGTCCCTGAACTACTTTGGGAAACATTCCTAAAAGAACTCACCCCTCACCAGATTGCGCAATACCGATGGATTCATGACATATTCCGTCAACTACAAGACGGCGGAAAAAAGGGAGGCGACAATGTGCAGAGGATTTGCCAGTTGCTTATCGAACTACTCATCGAGCGCATCCACCAACTCTCCTATGTACCCGAGGGAAACATGAGCCTGGCTTACGCCACCTACGAACGCTGTCGCTCCTACCTCAATAACAACTTCAGCAATCTCAAGAGTATCAACGACCTTGCCAGCCAATGTAATGTGAGTAGCGCTTACCTGGCTAGACTTTTTAAACGCTACACCAACACCCCACCCTCAAGCCTTCTCTTACACTATAAGATGAATTACGCAGCCGAACTTTTAATGGCTGGAAATCATCTGGTAAAGGAAGTGGCCGACAAGGTTGGTATCGATGACCATTACTACTTCTCCCGTTCCTTTAAACAATTCTTTGGCGTCTCCCCTAAAAACTTCACAGCTACCCTCAATCGCAGTTAACTATACCTGAAGAGCTAAACAGATCAGATATCTCCATGCATCAGCCGTACCGCACAATCCACTACTGCGGAAAAAAAGTTTAAACTAACCCTCCATGCAAAATTCATCCAAGCTTTCTCAACCTTCTGCATTGCAAGCTGTAGATCCTTCTGCAGTTCCATTTCGCAAACTGGCATCCGGTGACAACATGCCCGCCATCGGCCTGGGCACCTTTGGCTCCGATCATGTAACAAATGATGAGATTGCAGAGGCCGTCGATAAGGCCATCGAGATCGGCTACCGGCACATCGACTGCGCCTCTGTCTATGGTAATGAGCCAGAAATCGGAACCGTTTTTCAAAAACGTTTTGAAAGTGGATTTTCAAGAGAGGACCTATGGATTACCTCCAAGGTATGGAACGATATGCATGGAGAAGACAATGTCATAGAGTCCTGTAAACAAAGCCTGCGAAATCTGCACATCGACTACTTGGACCTTTACCTGGTTCATTGGCCTTTCCCCAACTTTCACCCGAAGGGCTGCGATGTCTCATCGAGATCCCCCGAAGCCAAACCTTTCATCCTGGAAAGTTTCATGAACACCTGGCGTGGCATGGAAACCCTGGTCGATGAAGGACTGGTAAGGAATATTGGAACTTCAAACGTCACTCAGGCAAAGCTGGAGAAGATTCTACCTGAAACACGTATCAGTCCCGCGGTGAATGAGATGGAGTTACATCCGCACTTTCAACAAACGGACCTGTTCGAGTATGTGAAGGGCCAAGGGATTCAACCAATTGGCTTCTGCCCCATAGGGTCACCGGCCCGTCCGGAGCGTGATCGCACTCCAGAGGACACTTCACCCACTGAGGATCCCGTTATTCAGGAAATAGCCTCAGCCCATGGAATCCATCCCGCCACACTCTGTGTCAAATGGGCAGAGCAACGAGGACAAGTGCCCATTCCCTTTTCCACAAATCCACGTAATATGTTTAGCAACATTCACAGTTTGACGACCGATCCCTTGAGTGATGAAGAAATGAAGCTCATCGAATCCAGGGATCGCAATTGTCGGCTCATCAAAGGCCAGGTGTTCCTATGGAAGGAAAACCAAACCTGGGAAGACCTGTGGGATGTGGATGGCAAGATCGCCCAGTAAGCACTCTTTGAAACATGGTTCAAAAGCCTCACAAATTAACTACACGCGGCGGTGCGGGAACGCACTCACCCTACCCTTAAAATCCTACCGTGAACGGTAGGGCCATTGCGTCCTCGCAATGCCGCTTCTACAAACCTATTACTTCACAGATGACTAGTTTAGCAGACGTTATGCAAGGAGCGGTGCTTCCAGGAGATAGCACCACGGAGTTGAAAGAATTTGAGGTGCCAGAACCTGGGCATGGAGAAGTGCTTATTCGAACGAAGGCATCGACCATATGTGGTTCCGACATTCGGTGCATTTACCACGAGCACCTGGGCAAGGGACCGGAAGGCTATCAAGGAGTTATCGCCGGCCACGAACCCTGCGGTCAGATAGCCAAGGTGGGTCCCGGTTGTCGCCAGTTTAAAAAAAATGATCGAGTCATTGTGTATCATATTTCTGGATGCGGCGTATGTAACGACTGTCGCCGCGGCTACATGATCTCTTGCACCAACGAGACTTACCGCCGCGCCTACGGTTGGCAGCGCGATGGAGGCATGGCTCCTTACATGATCGCCGAAGAGAAAGACTTGATCGCCCTACCTGATGAGCTCAGCTATGTGGATGGTGCCCAGGTCGCCTGTGGTTTCGGTACGGTTTATGAAGGCTTGGAAAAAATTGGAATCAGCGGAAACGATGCCGTTCTTATCACTGGACTCGGTCCCGTTGGCCTTGCCTCAGCCATGCTCAGTCGAGCGCTTGGCGCCAAGCAGATCATTGGCATCGATGTGATCGAAGAACGGATGGAACTCGCCAAGGAGTTGGGGCTCTGTGACCAGGTCCTCAAAGCAGGCCCGGAAAATGTAGCCGAAGTGAAGGCTCTCACTGGAGGCCATGGTGTCGAACGCGCAGTCGATTGTTCCGCCAATGACAAAGCACGAACGACCGCCGTTCAAGCCACACGCAAATGGGGTAAGATCGTCCTTATCGGCGAAGGTGGCAGCATGAATATTAATCCGTCACCGGACATGATTCATGACCAGAAAACACTCTATGGCTCTTGGGTCACCTCTACCTGGAAAATGGAAGAACTGGTCGAACGTCTGGTGCGTTGGAACATTCACCCTGCTGACTTGGTAACGCACAGGTTCTCCCTGGAAAATGTGGGAGGCGCTTACTCATTGATGGCCTCAGGCAAATGCGGCAAAGTAGCAGTTTGCTTTGACGAAGAACTTATCGATTAAATTTCACCCATCCCAATTATGCTCATCGGAATATCACCAGTCATCAGTCCAGAGTTGCTCAATGCCATTTACCGAATGGGACATGGCGACGAAATTGTTTTAGCTGACGCACACTTTCCAGGGGAAACGTTCAATGGAAACGTAATTCGTGCCGATGGTTTAAAAGTTGCCACCCTACTTGAAGGCATCATGCCCTTGTTCATTCTCGATCAATACGTCGACAACCCCTTTGCCATGATGGCAGCCGTCGAAGGCGATGAGCTGGATCCAAGTGTTGAAGAAGGATATCTTCAAGCCATACACAAAAGCTGGCCGAAAACCTCAGCCGCTGAACGCGTAGAGCGCTTCGCTTTCTATGAACGCGCAAAAAGCGCCTATGCCGTGGTGATGACCGGAGAAACAGCGAAGTATGGTAATATCATCCTAAAGAAGGGTGTGACGCCCTGCTAGGAGTTCCTCTTCCTCTTAAAAGGATATCGATAACGGCTCGAGGGTGAAGTCGGCTTCGCCTCGGTACGGCGATCGAGCCCTACCATTTCAGCAACCACGGTATAAAAATGTAGGAGAGGAGCTGTTATTCTTCGCTTCGCTTGTTGAAGTGTCTTCACTTCGTTCATCGGTAGCTCCCGAATTGAATAGCCCTAGACCCACCAGATCGGGAGCAAGCTCCTCTCCTACACTTTATCAGTTTCTCCAGTGTAGGAGCGGGTTGATTGGAGAAACTGAGGAGGATCTGTTACAGGAATAGCGCGATAGAAACTTCCAACTTCTTCCATCAAGAAACTTGTGTATAAAGCTCTAGCAAGATGCCTGTGATACTTTTTTGAAGGTAAACTACTCCTTAAATTTCTTCCGAAGTTCCAGGGTCGCATTCTTTAAAATACCGAGGTCGGCTCCAACAGATACAAAGCTGATGCCCATTTCTAAGTACTTTCGGGCATGCTCCTCGACGGGAGCAAGAATACCAACTGCCGTGTTCGTTGCTTTTCCGACATCAACAATATGCTGCATGGCTTCCTGAACTTCCGGGTGCATGGGATTTCCAAAATGACCTAAGGCGACGGAAAGATCTGAAGGTCCTATGAACAGGCCGTCCACGCCTTCTACCTTTGCGATGGCCTCCACGTTATCGAGTCCTTTCTGACTCTCAATTTGCACAAGAACGGTGATGTTATCGTTTATCGTGGCATGGTAGTCGGGCACATAACCGTATTTGTTTCCTCTCTGAGATAAGGATACTCCACGGATCCCTTGAGGCGGATATCGAGTAGCCGCCACTACCGCTTCTGCTTCTTCAGCAGATTCGATGAATGGAAAGAGGAAATTAAAAAACCCACTATCCAGTAAGCGTTTAATAATCACAGGCTCTGCCCACTGTGGACGAACAATCGGAGCACTCGGGCTATCTTTGAACGCCATCAGTTGAGCGACAAAACTTTGGATATCGTTAGGCGCGTGCTCACCATCGATAAGCAGCCAATCAAACCCAGCCTGCCCGAGTATCTCGGCGCTATAGGGATTGGCCAGGCCGCACCAACAGCCGATTAAAGTTTTACAAGCGATCATATCCTGACGGAATTGATTCGGAAGAGGATTGTAGGGTTCTGTCATAATTTAATGGGGTAAGAGGTAATAGGAGACGAACAACGGGCATTTTCAGTGTTCGCAAAGATTGAGCAAAACCGAACACCGTCCCAGTTAAAACGATTCTTAGGTGTATGCAAAAAACTAGTCATTCTATTCCCTTTGCTCAATCTGGTAACCGCTAAAAATCAGTGGATTTCGGGATCGGGGATAGGAGCCGTGCCAGCGAGGAAGTCGAAGTCACAGCCCAGATCAGCTTGTTGAATATGCTCGGAATAAAGACGTCCGTATCCCCGTGCGTATTTGGGTTCCGGTGCGACGTAGTTTGATCGCCGCTTTTCGAGTTCCTCGTCGCTCACCAACATGTCGAGGGATCGGGCTTCCACATCCAGCTTGATCTCATCACCGGTTTGAAGGAGTGCCAAGGGCCCACCAACAAAGGACTCGGGCGCCACGTGGAGTACACAGGCGCCATAGCTGGTACCACTCATTCGAGCATCAGAGATTCGTAGCATATCGCGGACCCCCTTTTCCAACAACTTTTGCGGAATCGGTAGCTGACCCCATTCGGGCATTCCTGCTCCGACCGGACCGGCATTGCGCAAAACGATTACGGAGTTCTCATCGACCTCCAGGTCCGGGTCATCGATCTGGCCCTGCATCTCATCATAGCTATCAAAGACAATCACCTTACCGGTGTGCTTGTGCAGATGCGCCTCAGCTGCCACGGGCTTCATAACCGCACCGTTGGGCGCAAGATTACCGCGAAGCACAACCAGGCTTCCTGAAGGAGCACAGGGAGCCTCCAATGAATGAATCACCTCCGAGTTGTGCACTTTGGCGCCGGCAATGTTTTCGCCGAGTGATTTCCCATTCACTGTTATGCAATCGGTATGCAGGAGAGGACGAATTTGCTCTAACATGGCTTCGAGCCCACCCGCATAATAAAAGTCTTCCATGAGGAAATCTCCAGCTGGTCGCATATTGGCAACCACTGGCACCTTGGCAGAGAGCTCATCAAATCGCTCCATACTCAGATTCACCCCCGCTCGCCTGGCCATGGCGATCAAGTGGATAACGGCATTAGTCGATCCACTCAGTGCAAGTACGGTGGTAATCGCGTTATCAAATGACTCGGCCGTAAGAATGTCACTGGGTGTTAGATCTTCCCACACCATATCCACAATGCGCCGACCTACATTGGTCGCCATTTGTGAGTGACGTGAATCCACCGCTGGAATCGAGGATGCTCCTGGAAGCGTAAATCCCAAAGCATCTACCGCACTCATCATGGTAGCTGCAGTCCCCATGGTCATGCAGGTGCCGGCCGAACGAGCGATGCCCGATTCGATACCACGCCATTCGCACTCGTTGATTTTACCCGCGCGCAAATCAGCCCAGTATTTCCAGATATCGGTACCACTCCCTAAGATCTTGCCGCAGTAGTCCCCACGAAGCATCGCTCCCGCCGGCATATAGATGGCCGGCAAATTCATACTCGCCGCACCCATGAGAAGCGCTGGCGTCGTTTTATCACACCCGCCCATCAGCACAACGCCGTCTGCAGGATGAGCTCGGACCTGCTCTTCCGCTTCCATGGCCAACAGATTCCGATACATCATGGTAGTCGGCTTCATGAAGTTTTCGGAAAGCGAAATAGCCGGTAGCTCTACCGGGAAACCACCTGCTTGCCAGATGCCTCGCTTAATCTCTTCCGCCCGATTCTTGAAATGGGTATGACACGGATTGATGTCGTTCCAGGTATTGAGAATGGCGATTACCGGTTTCCCAGCATAATCTTCCCGGCTATAACCCATCTGAGCTGAGCGCGACCGGTGCCCAAATGAGCGTAGATCATTGACCCCATACCAGTGATGGCTGCGTAGTTCTTCGGGGCTTTTTCGTGGTTTAGGAGAGTCGTCTGAATTTTTCACTTTATGGTAACGTTCATTCCAACCCCTTTTCCATCAGGCTGGAAGCCGGAAATTGATTAATTTTGTAACGCATTCAACCATCTACGCTGCAGTTTTGCTGGAAAAATCCTGGAGAACTCACAGAGTAAGGCTGTTTCTACCCAATTAGGTGACACAAGATGCACGTCTCCACCCCAACTAAGAACTATTTTCCTACCGCTACGACCTGGGCGGCCCTGCTAATTTTTGCTCTCATACCAAGCCTCTATTCACAGGTTGGTAAGGAAGTTAAGCACTGGGCCTATGATCCTCCTGCGAATGTTTCGGTGCCAAACGTTTCAGACAAGTCCTGGTCGGAAAACCCGATCGACGCGTTTATTCGCTCTAACTTGGATAAGCAAAAGCTCGATCCGAATCCCCCGGCAGACAAGTTGGTTCTACTCCGTCGAGCCTACTACGACTTGACTGGCCTTCCTCCTACTGAAGAACAAGCGAATGCCTTTTTGACGGATGATTCGCCCAGAGCTTGGGAGAACCTCATCAACCAACTGCTGGATTCTCCTCACTACGGTGAGAAATGGGGTCGCCACTGGCTGGATGCAGCCCGATGGGCTGAATCGAGTGGCTACGAGCGCGATACCGATAAACGCAACATGTGGAGATACCGCGATTACGTCATCAATGCGGTTAACAAAGACAAACCCTACAACGAATTCATCATCGATCAGCTTGCTGGAGACGTGAAGCCAGACGCCGATGCCGAAAGCACCATCGCAACCGGCTTCCTCCACCTGGGAGTCTACGACGATGAGCCAGCTGACGAAGGCCAGTTCTACTACGACTACTACGACGACATCATAAACACCGTCTCACGATCAATGCTGGCGACGAGTATATCCTGCGCCCGCTGCCACGACCACAAGATTGATCCCCTTTCACAAAAAGAATACTACCAATTCTTGTCTCATTTCAAAGCTCTCAAAATTCCCTTTAAAATCCGAAACCAGGATATTTCAACCGTCTCGATTTTTGATTCAGAAAAAGAAACTGAGCTGAGCGACCAATTGGAAACAGGGATTCGCGACATCATGTTGCCTCGGTTGAAAATCTGGCAGGCGGCCAACTACCTTCACACCCGAGTTCCAGGTCAGGATTCAAAGAAAGACCTTTACCCGACCAAGCTCCACTTCGGTTACGTGATGGATGATTGGAATACTGCCTATGGCGATTTGGATAGCATAAAATATTTCTACGAAGGAGCCCTCCCGGATGGGACCATTCACATTAATCCTGACCTGACACAAATCACACCTGCCAAAACAGTTCCGTCCTCTTACGTCATCGAAGGAACCTTTCATCAAAAGGAAGCAGGTCCGAAAACTTTCAATGTTACCATCAACGGGGGCGCTTGGATGTATTTGGGCGATCAACTCGTATTTTCAAAAGTGGGCCTCAATACCATCACCGAAGACTTCACCATTGATCTACATGCCGGCGATCACGATCTGAAACTGATCTTCGGTCGACATACGGGTCTTCAACTCAAACTTGATTTAGTCACTGAAGGTAAACCGGCAAACTGGGTTACCGTTAGTAAGTGGAGTCGCATGAAGGGCGTAGCGAACGCCGTCGTAAGAGAATCCGCAGACAAAGGCGGCGAATGGGGTGCTATTTTAAAAGAAAATCTTAAGTTGGAAAAAGACGCTACAGATGCATTCCAACCCCTACAGAAAACCATGGAGAGCTCCCTGGTAACGGCTGCGTTCAACGAAGGTAGCCCCAAGCCCACGCATGTGCTCTATCGAGGCAACCCACATGCCCCAGGCGAAGAAGTACTACCGGGACTCCCCAATGTATTGGGAAATCAACTACAAGACACAGTAAGCGCCGATACTGACCGCCGTTTGCAACTGGCCCATTGGATTGCCAGTGATACCAATCCACTTACCACGCGCGTAGCGGTAAACCGTATCTGGCAACACCACTTCGGCAGAGGCCTGGTGAGAAGCTCAGATGAATTTGGAGGACTGGGAAGTAAACCTACCCATCCTGAGTTGCTCGATTGGCTGGCAAATGAATTCGTTCGCATTGATTGGACCATGAAACCCCTGCACCGTCTGATCATGACTTCCAAGGCTTATCAGATGTCCTCAGCTCCCAATGAAGAGGCACTGACCAAAGATCCACTCAATGATCACCTGTGGAGATTCGATATGCGAAGACTAACGGCAGAGGAAATTCGCGATTCAGTGCTCATGGTGGCCGATCACTTTAACCCACAGGTAGGTGGCCCCAGCGTTTTTCCCACCTTACCCAAAGAAGTACTGGCAACCGCCTCGAAAGCGGAACAGCGGTGGAAGCTTGAAGCCGGCCCGGAGCATCAAAACCGGAGAAGCATCTATACTTTTACCCGACGCTCACTATTGGACCCGATGATGTCTACCTTTGATTCAGCAGACACAGACACCTCCTGTCCCGTCCGTTTCAATACCACCGTTCCGTCTCAGGCTCTCACCATGATGAATAGCCAGTTTATGGCGGATCATGCGGATCAACTGGCACAAACGTTGGAACCACTCGCCAAAGATGGCTTGGAGCCATTGATCAATGAAGGGTTTACTCGCGTGCTGGGCCGATTACCCGATGCAGAAGAACGCACGACTTCCATCGAGCTGATCCAATCCATGCAATCCGACCACGGCCACGATCTGCCAACCGCGATCAATCGCTTCGCCCTCATGATGCTGAATCTCAACGAATTTGTATTCCTCGACTGATGAAAAACCAACCGAAAAACTTCTGTCGGCGCATGGCTCGCCGTGAATTCCTTTCAACCGTAGGCGGAGGATTCAGCTCCCTCGCACTGACCGGGATGCTGGGTCAGGAAGGATTTTTCAATAGCTTGAATGGGGCCACTGTCACTAATCCACATCAAGGCCCTCTTGCAACTAAGCCCCCCCACTACGCTCCCAAAGCCAAGCGAGTCATCTTTCTCTTCATGTATGGCGGCCCCAGCCATATCGATACCTTCGACTACAAGCCCGAACTTTTCAAATACGATGGAAAGACCATTGAGGTAAAAACCTTTGGTCGCGGCGGAAAGAAAAACGAAGGACGCGTGGTTGGCCCCAAGTGGAATTTCAAACAACACGGCCAATCCGGAGCCTGGGTATCTGACCTCTTTCCTCACGTAGCGACCTGTGTTGACGATATCGCCTTTATCAAATCCATGCAGGCCGACTCACCCATCCATGGGTCAGCCATGTTGATGATGAACTCTGGATCCATCCTGAGTGGCAGTCCCTCCCTCGGATCCTGGATCAATTATGGGCTCGGCACCGTGAATCAGGATCTACCTGGCTACGTGGTCATGCTCGACCATACCGGCGGCCCCATCAGTGGCGCCAAGAACTGGTCCAGTGGATATATGCCCGCCAGTTATCAGGGAACGACCTTCAAGTCCGAAGGCAGCCCCATGCTGGACCTCAAGAGCGTTCAAGGCATGTCGATGACCGAGCAGCAACGTATCATCCAAAGCCTGAACCACCTCAATGAAGGGCACATGGAAAGTCGCTACGACAACACAAACCTGGCAGCCCGCATTGCGAGTTACGAGCTGGCTTACAAAATGCAAAGCACCGCTCCCGAGGCGGTTGAACTGGCACAGGAATCAGAGGAAACCAAACGGCTCTACGGCATCGACGAAGAGCGTACCCAGGAGTTCGGTACTAAATGCCTGCTTGCTAGAAGACTCGTAGAACGGGACGTTCGCTTCATTCAAATTTACTCCGGCGGAGCTCACACCGATTCCAACTGGGATGCCCATGGCGATCTCGAGTTTAACCATAACAAACACGCAGGAAGAACCGACAAACCCATTGCGGGACTCCTTAAAGATTTGAAACGCCGAGGCCTGCTAGAAGAAACACTGGTTGTCTGGGGTGGAGAATTCGGCCGGCAACCCACGGCCGAATACGCCAAGGGCACCGGGCGCGATCACAATTCATTTGGATTCACTATGTGGATGGCCGGCGGAGGCATCAAAGGAGGCATGTCCTTTGGATCAACCGATGAGCTCGGAAACAACGCCGTTGAAAACCCCATGCATGTGCGTCGCCTACACGCCACCATCCTTCATTTGATGGGACTGGATCCGAATCACCTTAGTTTCCTCCATGGAGGACTAGATAAACGCCTGGTCGGCGTTGAAGGTGCGGATTATGTACCGGAGTTGATCGCGTAGGATTGGGTAAAATGAGACGGCGCCCTCGGCGAGGTCGCCCTACCATTTCACCTAAAAAGGTGACACCTTTGGGTGCCGAGCGCTCACTCAATCAACGGCCCGGTACTCGCATTATTCTCAATAGAATAGAGGAAGTTTGCGCCACGGATGATGAGGGAATTCGGGGTAATAGCCGGGGTGGCCCAGATTTGATCTTCTAGATCATTCAGCCTAACTTCTTTGAGCATGGGGCCTGATTCCAAAACGTGGGTAATGCCTTTACCATCGATGCAATAAATGTGGCCATTGTAAGCCCATGGCGAAGACCAAAACTCACGCGCTTTACGCAGATGCTTGCGATAGTAATGCACATCACCGGTAGCTGCATCGTAGCAGTTCACCATACCCGTGCGCCGTTCAAAGGCATAGACATTGCCTTCGTAAAGTAAGGGCGAGGACATAGCGATGTTACCATTGGGATTTTTCCATTCGACGCCATCGTTGGACGTTTGGCCTTCAGCGAGTGAGATGTCGCCCGACGCTCCCGCTCGAATTGAAAACATGAATCCACCGGCGGCTCTCTTCTCATTGGCAATAATCAACCGATCTTCATCTCCCACGGGTGTCGAACTACTGCGTCCACCTTCCATGGAAATCTGCCAATAAAGATCACCCGTCTTGGGATTGTAAGAACGCGTAATGGCCCCTTGCGTAACCAACTCATCACGTAGTTTGTTGCGCCAGATAATGGGAGTACTCCGGTTAGGGCCTTCGTTTCTATTTAGCTTCCAAATTTCCTTTCCTGATATCGCTTCAAATGCAATGAGGTTAGAAAAATCTGCACTGTCGACCTGCATGTAAAGTATACCTTCGTGAACAAGAGGTGAAGTCGCGGTTCCCCACTCGCCATCCATTTCGTAAATGCCGAGATCCTTTTCCCAGGCTAACTCCCCATCAAAGGTGTAAGCGAATAACCCCATGGTGCCAAAGAACACATAAACTAATTCTCCATCGGTTGCCGGAGTCTCAGCTGAATAAGGACTCCCACCGTGAGTGGCTACGTTGGATGGGCCTTGATAGGAGGTCTTTCTCCACAAAACGTTTCCTGTCTCTTTGTCCAGGCAGACGATCTCTAATTTCACAGAAATTCCATGCGGAGTTCGGTATTGTCCGCCTCCTCGAGCGCGCTTTTCCATCTCTTCTTTTTCGAGCGAAGAAACGGTGAGGAAAATTTTATCATCCCAGACGATGGGCGAGGACCAACCCAACCCAGGAGTCGGAATTTTCCATTTCACATTATTCTCAAGATCCCACTCGGTCGGGATCTCGAATCCGGAGATAATTCCAGTCTGATCTCCCCCTCGAAACTGAGGCCAATTCTCAGCATGGGTAACGATTAAGGAACCAAGAAAGACGAGTAAGATAGATATGCGAAGCGACGGGGACATATGGGGCATTGATTGAAAGGGAATTAGTTATAATTCGAAGAATTGAGGTCGACCGCAACCAGTTTCTTATCGTTGCGGGCGAAGATGGCTTTGCGAGCGAATGCGGGATGACTCCATACCACGGGTCGTCCTCCAGTTGAATTGGTAGGCTCAAGAATCTTTTCACGTCCCAATTCCTTGTATCCGTCCGTTGTAATTTCAGCCAAAATCAAATCTCCGGACTCGCTCAATACAAAGTATAAATCCGAGTCACGATGACGCACGAGAAATGCAGTTCCATGGCGCTCGCGTTTATTCACTTCGGCAAGGGCGGGTACTTGCGACTGCCAAAGCCAGCTACCATCTTCTCGATCAATTGCAGTCAATGAACTGGAGTTGCTATCGACTCCGTAAATCGCCTCCGTGTCAAAAATAACAGGGCTGTTCACTGGATAAAACGCATTGCGTGGGTTACCCCGCCAAACCATCTCAACGGCTGGATTCCCTCCACTCTGTTTCAAGTCATAAAGGGCCGCTGCTCCTGGACCCGCCACGAAGAGTTGATTGCCAAGCTTGCGAGGTACTTGGATGGATCCACCCCAACTGGGTTTCAATTCTTCGGTCCAGAACACCTCTCCTGTTTGAGGATCGAGCCCATTCACCGCTTCTGGATGCCACACAATAAGCTGTTCGAGTCCGGCATGCTTGATGATGGTGGGCGGACAGTAACCTTGGCTCGTAGAAGATAGTGCTTTCCATTTATCTTCACCCGAATCCTTATCGAAAGCAACCACAACGCTTCCCTCGCCTCCAACAATGCAGTAGACGGTATCACCATTAACATAAGGGTGAGCAGAAAATCCCCAGACCGGTGTTTCCGCTCCGTACTCCTTAATAAAATCCTTCTTCCAGATAAGGTCTCCATTATCTGCATCGAGAACGGTTAGATTTCCTTCAGCACCTAAGGCGTATACTTTGCCATCGACGACGGTGGGCGTAGAGCGTGGCCCCGAAGGATAGGACATATTATACTGACGATCATACGCATACTTCCAAATCAGTTCGCCCGAGGCGGCATCAATACAGAGAATGCGCTCCTGTCCTTTCAATTCATCGATACTCCCGGGATTATTGTTAATGTCTCCACTCGCGTAGAGATAATCCATGAGATAGACCTTACCCTTGGCGACCGAGGGTCCCCCATAGCCGAGACCGACTTCAAACTCCCAAAGCGTCTTGAGCCCCTCATCAGGAATCGATGAAACAACGCCTTTCTCATTCCAAACATTTTTGCCATTTGGACCCAACCACTTGGGCCAATCTGCCGCCTGTGAAAGAGTCGCAAACCCAAGGCAAAGGACAATGATAATTGTTAGTTTCATAATTGAAGATAGAAATTAATAACTGCTTGAGGAAATGTCGACGGCAATGAGCTTCTTATCGTTCCTTGCGTACATCGTTTTATTTGCAAATGCAGGAGGTCTCCAGACTACACTACGACCCCCAGTAGGATTGGTAGGTTCAAGCACATTTTGCCTCCCGATTTCTCGGTACCCATCCAAAGATAGTTCAGCTATGACCAGGTCCCCGTTTTTACTCATAATATAAAAGGTGTCAGAGCTGCCCAATCGATAGAGAAACGCGGTTCCGTGACGAAGCCGACGTTTAGCATTGGCCCTTAATTCTGGATCAAGTACCGGCTCCTGAGTCATCCAGATTCGACTTCCATCTTCGGGATCCACCGCAATGAGAGAGCTGCTCTCAAGATCGACCCCATAAATGGCATCATCGGCAAAGACAGGCGTGTTATTGAGGGTATACATTGCGGTCTTTGGATTTCCCAGCCAAACCAGTTCAGCATCTGGTTTGTCTTCCGATAGTTTTAACAACGCAGCAGGGCCACCCTGACCAGATGCAAACATCCGACCCTGATTCACTCGTGGCGCCCCTACGGTTAATCCGAGCTTAGGTCGTAAATCCTGCGACCAGTAGGACTGACCGGTAATGGGATTCAGACTATAAAGTCCTTCCGGATGCCATATTATCAACTGATCGACTCCTGCATAGTTCACGATTGAAGGAGGACAATACCCTTGGGAATCAGCGGATAATTTTCTCCAGATCTGCTCACCGGAATCTTTATTAAAGGCAACCGCCGTACTACCAATACCTCCGACAATACAAATGACTCGGTCTTGGTAGATAAGCGGATGAGCAGCATGCCCCCATCGGGGTGTCTCCGCTCCGTAGTCCTTAAAAAAGTCCTTAATCCAAATGAGTGCTCCGGTATCAGCATCCAAGACATTGAGGTTTCCTTCCGCACCCAATGCATAGACTTTTCCATCTGCATATATCGGAGTCGCCCGAGGACCTCCGGGATAGGACATGTGGTAAGGCCGATCATAAGCAAAGGACCAAAGTTCTTTACCTGTTTTAGCATCCAATGCCACAACCCGTTCTTCGCACTGAAGCTCATCATTCCAGCTCGCGCGATTGGTTAATTCACCTTCCGTACGGATGTAATCCATGAAGAACACTTTTCCATCGGCCACAGAGGGACCCGAATACCCCATGTGCACGGGTGCCTCCCAAATGGCTTTTAGTCCACCAGCAGGAATCTCGGTTACTGTTCCAGTTTCATGAAAAACTGAATCCGCGGTAGGACCTAACCAGGACGACCAGTCATCGGCCAAGGTAGATGTCAGGGTAACAACAAAAGATGCAAAATGAATAATACGATTCATTTCTTAGGGAAGTATTTCAGTTATACAAACGAGTAAACAGTGGGGCAAATTCCGAACACACTCTACCGCTCAACGCGGTTTAGACCAACTGCTTGATTCGGAAAGGTACGCTTGAATGCGAGAATCCCACACACCAAATTCAAGACCACGATTCCAGCCAATAATCCCAAGACCAGAATAGCCGTAGGCAGGGCCGGCAGATTCTGCAGGTTCGGCCAGATGGAAATGATGGATGCAACCAAACCAACCAAAAGTCCCCAGTAAACGAGGCGGCTGTATTCTGAGAATACCATACGCCCCAGAATATGCCTGGATATACCAATGGCAGACATGACTGAAAATTCTCCCAATCTCTCCTGAATACTACGAGCGACTACAATGGTCAGCCCCAGGCTTCCAACGAGAACGCCCAGGCTTCCGAGCACATTAAAAATAGCGATGTAGGTATTTTCGATTTCGTGGAAGGACTGTAGTATATCTTTTGTGAGGCCCACTTTAGCTCCTTCATCAGTACCCGCATTTTCGATACTGTTTCTCAAACTCATAATATCCGCTCCAGCTTGAGCATCTACTAAAAATATAGAATACCCGGCATTGGATGGGAACTCCCGCAAAAGGTGTGCTTCATCTACGAGAAGTTGTCCCTGGAAAATCGAATCTTTAATCGTGCCTACTATCTGCACTTCGAAGTCCTGGCCCTTTTCATTCTGATAGGTAAAGGAATCGCCCACCTTCTTTTTCAAGGCCCACATCATGGTTGTTTCATCTACGATAGCCGGAACGGCAGAAGAGGCTGTTAAACTCTTTAGCCCAGCCCAGCCATTTCCGGAAAGGGACTCATCCAACTTCCTTGGACTAAAGGCACTCAGGTTTTCGAATTGCTCTACGTCCACTCCAACCAACTGCGGTTGGGAGGAGGTGTTCAGATTAAAACAGTTAACATTATCACCCGCCCCGATGCGCATAGGAACTACGGACCCAATATCCTGTTTCATCCGATCAAATATTTCAAACCCAGCATCCGATCCATCGCGCGGCAGGTTCTGCGGTGTTGTCGTTTGCAGGAGTAGCGCAAATCCTCCAGTTCCGCTGGTCCGTTCCAACCAATCATCTCCTACATGTTTGCGAAACGAAGCAACCGACAGCACCATGAAGACCGCAGACGCAATCAAACCGACCACGGTCAGACTGCGAGACAACTTGGAGGCGATGTTCAATTTACCCAAATGACCAGCGGTCATCTCACTGGTTTTTTCCGACCTGAGCAATTTTAACAACGAAAGTCGGCTAAGCCCCAATCCAGCTAGCAATAAAGCAAATCCAGCCAAATAAAATGCACCCTGTGCTGGCATTAGAGACCCGGAAGTAAAGACGGCTAACAATCCAACGATGATGCCTCCAACCACTAAAAGCTGTGTTTTCCAGGGCCTTAAAGACGTATCGACTGAGTCCTCTCCACTCGATTTTAATCGGATAGAAAGCGAGCGTTTGGCTTGTCGGCGTAGAGAATACCACAAGGCAGCCAATGAGATGATCAGATAACTAACGATACCCACGGAGACGGTGGTGGAATCGGCGTGAAACACAAAGGTTGAAGCCGATGTCTGTCCGGCCCAAATCGTTTCCAGAAAAGCTAATATGCGTTGCGTATACCAAGCCGCTAGCGGCAATCCCACAATGCTCGCGACCAGCAATAATACAAAGGCTTCGGCCAGGCGCCAACGCATGATCTGCTTGGACCGAATACCGAGAGACCCCAGCAGCGCAGATTCTCGATTTCGCTGGAGAAGACAAAACTGGAAAAGCATAGCGACGAGTCCGAGAGCCGCCAGAATAAGAAAGAAACTCATCCCAATAAAGAGGCCCCCAAAATCAACGGCCGAAGACGCAGAAGCCTGAGCTTGTGAACGAAAGTCTTGAACAATCAATTGATTCATTTCAGGTCGAAGCGCAGCCAGAATCTGCGGAACCAGATTGGCTTCTTCATTCGTTGGAATCCTCAATGCCGTGTAATTTCCCCACTGAGTGGACCAGATATTGAGACCGGCCTCACTGGACATAAACACCTTGGGTGTTCCCCGATGAGCCTCCCAATAATCCTCATCTTTATCACGGATCCGATCCATATCCATGGGTAGACCTGCATCCCAATCACTGGGAACTTCCGCTTCACTGATTCCTGGAAAATCTGGCATCCATGCTTTGTCAGCAGCCAGTCCTTCCATCGGGATGATGGCTCGGAGTGAGTAGGTCGAGGATTGTTCGACCAACAATCCTGATAGGTCAGATTGGAAATAGGTCAGTTCAACGGTATCTCCTGATTCAGCTCCCAGGTCATCAGCCGTCCACTGGTTGATGACCAGTTCATCATCAGCCAGATCATTCGGGAGAAAGGGAACAGAGCTTGTATCCACTGCAGCGCCTATTGAGTAAGGCGTAGAGCGTTCACCAATACGAATACCATTCACCAGGTAAGAGGTAACGGGCTCAGAGTTTTCCAGTTCTTTCAATAAGGACTCACCGATATCACTATCGATAAACACGCGGTCAGATTTTACCTCCCACGCTTGAGCTTCGGACAACCATTCCAGATTTAGTTGGTAATCCAATAAGTCTACTTTCCGTGAGAGAGCCGTCTGAATCGTCTCAACAGAATCTTCCGTTCGAAGAAGCAGTAAGTTAGCTCGATCCTCAAATTCAAATGCCTGTTGCAATACTTCGATGGGCAAAAACACCGACGGCTGAGGAACCTGGGTAGTTTCCAAACTAAAGCGTCCAAACGAACCATCATCTAACACCGTTTCAACCGTGCAGCGAACGCTTTCCAGTGATTGATCCGCTCCAGCAACCGGAGCATTTCCAGCAACAACGCCCGGTTTTTGAAAGCGAACAATGAGCGTATCCCCTTTTCCTATACCCAGTCGTTCAGCGAGTAACACATTGATAGCGACATTCGAGCCCTCGAGATTCAGCTCCGTTGGTGCCGGCGCAAACTTCCAGAAGTCAGAGGTCACCCCGACCAATTGAACTTGATTTGCCGATTCTTGACCTTTGCTCGCCACACCTTTGGCAAACAATACCGGAGTTGCCATCAAGCTTGATTCAGAGTCACTGATCAGATCAGCTGCCAGGGCTTCTCGGAAAAACCGATCTCCACCGGTAATGAGGTGCGTCGTTTGGCCGATGCGATTTTCACCGATTTGCCGCAAGGATTCTTTAACGGAACTCCCAGAGAACAGAGCGCCCAGGAGAACCATGGCACCCAAAACAGCTCCAAGAAATACGCCCAAGTAGGTATAACGAAAATGCCAAAGGCTTTGAAAGATGTATCCGCGTGTGCTCATCTTCAGAAGACCAATCTCCCTCCATCCAGATGGTAGGTCTTTTGCATCTTAGCAGCCAAACCTGGGTTGTGAGTCACCACCACCAATGCGACTCCTTTGCCTTGATTCGATTCGATCAACAAATCTGCAACCCTCTCACCCGTTGCCGGATCCAGAGACCCGGTGGGTTCGTCCGCCAAAATGATCTTGGGCTCATTGATCAGTGACCGTGCAATGGCTACCCGGAGTTGCTCTCCGCCCGATAACTCAGATGGCTTGTGTGTGAGGCGGTCCTTCAGCCCAACCTCTTCCAATAAATTCTCAGCCCGTGCCCGAGTATCTAGCACGGACTCTTCCCAACCGCCAGCCAACCGCGGAACCAACACATTATCCAGAACCGAACACTGCGGCAGCAGGTAGTGAAGCTGAAAAATGAATCCGATCGATCGGTTCCTGAATTGTGCCGTCGAAGCCTCATCCATCTTGGAAATGTCCTGGCCTCCAATTTCAACCTTCCCTGCGCTTGGCGAATCCAAGGCACCCAGTATGTTGAGTAAGGTCGTCTTTCCACTTCCGGATGGACCCACAATCGACACCGCCTCACCTGCAGCTACCTGCAAATCCAGATTATTTAAAACTGATACCTGACCTGCAGGACTATCATAGACTTTGGAAACTCCACTAACGTTGATCATGCTTTTCTTCCCAATTTATGGATGAATAAAGGTAGGGCAACTGCGTCCTCGCAGTGCCGCTTAATTTTTTAAAGAAACACGGCTAATTACCTTAAATTTGAGAATAATTATGTTTGGATATTCCACCGCTTGGCCTTCATCTCAAAAGTCGGCAACGACCCCGTTGGAACAACCGTAAGATCAAATCGCATGTGAAAGGCCGTGCGAATCTGCTTGTTGAGCTCCTTCAAGACCGCTTCCTGATTGCCTTCGATTTCCAAACGGACACCAATTTGTGCCAAGGGGGTTCTCTTATCGATGTCGACCTGGTATTCTCTGATTCCCGAAACGGATCGGAGCACAGAGTCGACCGCGCTGGGATATAAATTAACTCCCCGAACGACTAGCATGTCGTCTGATCGGCCGAGAATGCCTCCTTCCATGGCAAATTGCTCCTTGGGTCGATCTGGAACGGCAATCGGTTTGACCAAGTCCCTGGTTCGGTAACGAATCAATGGGCAGGCATAACGACCAAGTGTCGTCAAAATCAACTCTCCTGTTTCCCCTTCTTTCACAGGTTCGTCCGTTTCTGGATCCAGCACTTCACAATAAAAATGATCGTGGACCAGATGAACAATACCTGGTTCACCCAATTCGCCATGCGAAACAGGGCCCACTTCGGTCATACCATGGTGATCGAGTAATTGGGCTGTCTTCCAGCCACTTTCAATACGTGCACGAATCTCAGGAATACTTCCACCCGGTTCTCCACCAACGATAATGCATTTCACACCCGCTTCGGCTAAATCATAGCCCTGTTCTTCTGCTACGTCTACCAGCCGGAGCGCATAGGTCGGCGTGCAACACAGGTAGGTCGGTTTCTGTGTTAAAATAAACCGAAGGCGATCGACACTGCTCATGCCACCAGCCGGAATTGAACGAATACCCAGTTGGGTCGCTGAATCAAAAGCCGCCCAGAATCCAATAAAGGGTCCGAAAGAAAACGCAAACAGAGCGGAATCCCCTGCCTTGGCTTCTGCCGCGCGCCAGGTATATTTCCAACTTTCCAAAACCCACTGCCAGCTTTCGGGATCGTCCAACCAGATCAAGGGCTTCCCACTGGTGCCGCTTGTCTGGTGATAGCGCGTGTATTGAGCAGAAGGGTACGTGAGGAATGATCCGAAAGGCGGGTTAGCAGCCTGATCTTCAGAAAGCTCCGACTTCAACGTAAAGGGCATCTTCGAGCTAAAGTGCTCGAGCGAGCGAAAGCCGTCCAAGGCGTCGGCTTCTTCTAGCTTCTTTCGATAAAACTGATTGGAAGCGGCTATCGCCTCCACCAACTGGTTAATCTGATCCAGGCGATGTTGTTCAGGAGACTCGCTCACTTTACTCTAATCAGAATCAGCAGATGCGACTTGTGTGACGGGCGCGGCGGCAACCTTGGGAGCTGGGTTTGGCTTAAACTTAACAACCATATACGCCCCACAGGCAGCCATTAAAATTCCGGCAACAAACTGCCAGGGAACCGCAGTGACCCCACCCTTTGGAGGATGCATAGCGATGGCAACCGTGGCATTCACAATAGGGGCACCAGCGAAGATAATGGACATGACCGCGGCAGGTGATCCTTTGGCACCAAAGGCCAACAAAACGGCAAAGGCGCCCACAGCACCGAGAATACCGGCTATCAAAGAAATCCAAAAGCCTTTGGAGGTAAAAGTCAGGTCGCCACCGTTTAGCTTCAACACGAGAAACGGAGCAATGACCGCCACAATAAAGTAGGCGATACCAACGACTAAAAATGCTTTGTAACGACCCATTTCCGGATCGCCCATAGCAATTTGACCACTGTGCAGGAAGATTCCGTAGAGTCCCCAGGAGAACACGGTGATAAGTGCAAAATAGAACCAATTCATAAAACGAAGGTTGAAGGCTATTCCCATAAGATCAAAGGGAAAATCTACCAGAAACCAGTCCTTCAGTTCAGAGGCCTAACAAGTTCTTCGCCTTACACTGATACCATCGACAGTTTGAACCGAGCTTGGCAAATTGACGCCTTCTCAACCCAACCAACCGTTGCTGAAACGTTCGTAGTTTCAGAATCAGAGCAGTCATGACGGCATCTCCTCGGATGGATCCCGTAAGGTATTAAGCAACTCTGGATTCTGCGGCAGCACGTAGTTCACAAATTCGTCCGCGGTAAATCGCTGAGTGATATATTTGGGACAATTCCAATCGTAGGCCTGTATTTTCAAAAGGAAGATACTGACCACCTGATTTTCCATACCTTCAGGCACTAACTGATCCAGGTAGTCCCCTGCCTCTTCATTTGGAAGATAAGTCGCTTCCACCCAGATCTTGACGCGTTGTTTGGTCGGGTAATCAATCAGGAAGAGCATGGCCTTTCCGTTGTCGGATATATTTCCCGTGCTGATGTATTGCCGATTTCCTTTAAAATCTGCAAAGCCCAGAGTGTCATAAGAAAGCACTTTAAGAAACCCTTTGGGACCACCCCGGTGTTGCATATAGGGCCAACCATTCTCTCCGACCGTCGACATAAAATAATCGACCCGGGATTCGATGAACGGCTTCTCTTGCGCGTTCAGGATGTAACGATCGCCGGATTGCTCCATTTGCTCGTAGTTCTTACGTGATCCCAAATTCTCTTGGATCTTCTTAACTGTCGGCGTGAAAGCAAGTTGAGTGAAGTTCTTGTTCATTGCGGGATTCTTTTCCCGCTTAGTCGAACCCCCTAAGAAATACTTACAACTGGCTACAGCTCCTTAACCGACAAAGCTCGAAACTGGAAATAGTGCTCACTCCCATGACCGGCAAAGCCGAGGTGCCCTTTCTTGAGCAATTTACCGGGGTGTGCTTTGTCTGCCATATACTCAGTCACATCGGCCAGGTCGCCATCGAGAATCACGGTGCCGTTCAGCTCCACTTTGATGTGAGAACCTTTGACGGTGACTTCTTGGTAATTCCATTCGCCGTAGGGACGAAAGTAGCCGCGATGAGCTGCGATCATTCCGTAGGCACTACCGTGAGCCTGGCGCGGATCTATCTTTGCATAGCGTTTGTCGTCGTGATCAAGGATTTGAAGTTCAGTCATGCCATCATAGGCAGGATTTCCCTCACCCGGATAACGAATCGAAAGTCCATTGTTGCCTTCTGGTTCCATCGTAAATTCGAAACGAAAGGTAAAGTCCCCATACTCCTTGGTCGTGTAGAAATGGCCACCATCTCGCCAGTGAATCGTATCACCCTTGACCTCCTTGCCACTGGTATCTCCAGACCATCCATCGAGTGTCCCATTTTTAACCAAGGAGTAAAAGCCAGCCTTCTTCTCTCCTGCCCTCAATAGTTTGTTCGATTCCATATCGCCGATCTCACGCACAAAGAGGTTCCGCCATCGAATTTCTCCACCGTGAGTCTGTAAGTGAATCGGACCCCTGGCAGGCAACGGTTTTTCTTTGTCGTAGTAGCCGTGCATGATGGCGTTATCGACCACCAGCTTACCATTCAGCCACACCCAGGTCCGGCTTCCCAATTGACGGATCTTTACTTGGTTCCACTCCCCAAAAGGTTTGTCGGCATGGACCAAGGGGTTCTGGCCTGGAGCTCCTTTCGGATTGTTAAAGAGGCCACCTGAACCTTTATCCGCATCGCGATCCCATTTACCACCCTCTTTAGTGGTGTCCCAAATCTGAACCTGAGGTGAGCCTCGCAGGTAGATGCCACTATCCGCCTTGGCGACCGTCTTATATTCCAGCAAGAGTTCTATGTCACCATAGGCTTTATCGGTCGTCGCATAAGGACCATGCCCATCATTGACCAACTCTCCATTTTCCACCGTCCAGTGTTTGTGAAAGTCCACCTGAGACGCCTCGGTGGCAACCATACGGTTCTCAGCCTTTCGGGTTTGATGAGGATTGTCACCATGCCATCCACCCAGGTTACGTCCATTAAACAGGGCTTCGAACCCTTCAGGAAGATCAACCGCGCAAAGAGTTGAAGTGGCAAACAGGGATCCAGCTAAAAGAAGTATTCTATTAATCATCTAATTAAAACACACGGTATTCACGATCTACATACTGATTCGCTTTCGCGAGATTTGTGATCTTCATCGCCTTGGCGTTCCATTTTAAAGTTTTCTCAGGATACTTGCTGGCGACCACACCGAGTTGGAGCGTTTCAGTGAGCGGACCTCCATAAGTAAATGGGGAACGAGTTTTGCCATTTCCTAAGCAGGCATCCACCCATTCGCCGTGGTGATCAATGGGATCGAGCTGTGGTTTCGGAACACTGCGAATCAATTCCTGTGGATAAGTGCGCGGCCCACTCATGTGAGGCATCATCAAATTTCCCTTCTCACCCATGTAAACACATCCCTGGCTGGGCATGGTGTAATTTTCCGGAAGTTCAAATTCTGGAATTACCGGCGGTGCATAATCGCCATCATACCAGGTCCATTTCAATTGCTTGGTGGTGTATTGGGTGGATCCAAATACATACTCGACTCGATTACTGGCGGGGTGAGCGAAACTATTGGGGGCTCTGCAGGTTGCTTTTGCAGATACTGGATCCGTTAACTTGATTGCCCGATACGGGGTATCAAAAATATGTACGCCCATGTCACCGAGTGTACCCGTTCCGAAATCAAGGAGCTTTCTCCACTGGCCAGGATGATAGTAGGAACTGAGAAAGCGTCTTTCATCAGCAACTCCCAACCATAGGTTCCAATCCAAGCCCTCAGGAATCGGATTTTCTCCAAGAGGAATAGCTGCTTCGTCGCGGCCCCATTTCTTATTCGACCACACATGCACCTCGCTCACTTTTCCGATCAGCCCGGAGCGAATGTACTCTACGGTCATGCGTTGCCCAATGCTGGAGCTCACCTGAATACCCAACTGGGTTACCAGTCCCTTTTCTTCGGAAACTTCCCGGAGTCGGCGATTTTCAACCACATTGTGGGCCAAAGGCTTTTCACAGTAAACATGCTTCCCTCTCTCCATCGCAGCCATAGAGACGGGCGAATGCATGTGATCGGGTGTGGCAACCAAAACCGCATCGATATCTGAATCCAGCTTATCGAACATCTCCCGGTAGTCGGTAAACTTCTTCGCATCCGGTGCCAGCTCTGATGCGCTGTCTAAATAGTTAGAATCCACATCACAGAGGCCCACCATCTCGATGTTAGGCAGGCGGAGTAACGATTCGAGATTGCCTCGTCCACGATTCCAGACGCCTACCTGGGCAATCTGGAGCTTGGAGTTTGGCGAAGCCGCCCAGACACCGCTCGGAAGTATGGAAATGCCAGCAAAGGCAGAGGATGCTTTAATAAAGTTTCTACGGGATAACTTAGTATTCATAGGATCTTAAGCTAAGATATATTAAAAATCCACCGTAGAAGCAAAGCCACAGGCTGTCCAACTTTTCATTTAAAGAACTGTAGGAGCGGCTTTACGCCGCGATACTCGTAAGAAGTGGTATTTAACAGGAGGCAACGAAGGAAACAAAGAGAGAAAAATCGAATCTTCGTTCTCTTTGTTAGCTTCTGTTCAAAAGATCGTCCATGGAAAAAGTTCCTCAGAGGTTGAGTTTTGAGTAGCGCAATTCCATGTAGGAGAGGAGCTTGCTCCCGAATCGATTAGCCCTCGTTATATTAAATCGGGAGCAAGCTCCTCTCCTACAGTTAAGCTAGGAATACCCTAGATTATAATGAAAATCGCAAAAGCTACCACGCTTCGCATATTTATGTACAAGGCTATGGCGTACAGCCTACAGACCGGCTAGTAACGCTCGCAATTCGTCCGAAATCGAGGCTTTCTGCATACGTCCTGAATTGGAGTCGAGTGCCACATGGATAATCGTCACTTGGCCGGAAGCGACCAGCGCCTCAGACTCCGAATTAAAAATATGAAAGGCGTAGCGGATCGTCGTATTTCTGACTTCAGCAATATTAAGCCGAATATCCAGAAGATCCTCGAAGCGAGCGGGCTTAAAGAAATCGCAGGAAATATTCAATCGAGGCCAACCATGTTGTCCTTCGTCTGACGAGATGTGGACACTGCGACCCAGATGCCGCCAAAAGGCATGTTCAGCGGACTCAACATAGCGCAGAAAGTTAGCAAAATGAACAATACCAGCCAAGTCTGTATCCGAAAACTCAACACGGCGTTGATGTGAGAATTGAAAGGAGTCCGGGATATCCATCAGTGAATCAGTCGGTGGGTTGGTAAGCTCGGGTGAGCTGGAGAAATTGTTTACTCATTTTGGGCGACGAAAAATGTTCTTCCACTTTCTGACGCCCTTGTTTTCGCATCGTTTCCAAGCGCTCAGGATCCTTCAACAAGGAATCCCAGGCTTCCGCAAAATCCTTCGGATTATTTTGAGGAATACAGGTGCCTCCACCGGTTGATTCCATGATCTCAGGAAAGGATGCCATTTCGGGTTGCACAACTGGGACCCCGCAAGCAATGGCTTCGAGCACATACAATCCAAAGGCTTCTGGATAAGTGACGGGAACTGAAAACAATGAAAGTGACTGCAAGAAAGATATCTTTTCCTCCCGAGAAAGATTCGGAAGCCAATCAACATCCTCATCCAATCCTTCCTTATGGATTCGAGCCTTCAGTTCCTTGACTAAGGGCAAGTCGCCCGCCGTCATTGCACCGGCGATTCTTAAGCGCACACCCTCTCGCCCGATCGTTTTTCGCAGACGAATAAACCCATCCACCAGAACCTCTAATCCTTTTTCGCGACACATGCGCGCGAGGTATCCAATCGTCGGATACTCTGGGGACTGCGCAGCGAGCTCATAGCCTTCCATCTTAATGCCGTTATGCATCACCTCAATCGTACTTTCTGAAAGCCCAAGACGTTCTTCCATATAACGAGAGTAGAACCGACTCGGAGACACCAACATATCGGCTGATGCCAGTCGCTCCCCCATTCGTTTCCAGCAATCACTACGGTAAGGTTCAGGAAGTCCGTCGAGAAAGGAGTCTTCTCCTTGGAAAAAGAGAATGATCGGTACGTTCAGTCGTTTCTTGATCTCATCGGCCAAGCCAGCCTGGAGGGCAGTTGATAAGCAAACCACCTCCGGTTTTCCGATTTCTTCCAGCCATACCAGGAGTTTCTCGAATTCCTTGCGGAATCCACTTTCTTCAATCTCCAGCATCTCAAGGCACATCTTTCCATGCTCCCGCGCCGAGGTCATATGGCTATGGCGGGCAGCCCAACGCAAAAGCCCTGTTCGATTCAACAAACGATCGATAAAGGCGGGGGTTTTCCGAAACAAAGCCAGCTTCTGCTGCAGATACATATTGATCCCCCCAAAGAAGATCGGGGTCTCTTTCAGGCTTTCCAGCGGCTCTTCATCAAGCATGAGAGGCAAATACATGGGAAGGATCGCCACATCTTCACCTGCCTTATGCAGCTCAATAGCTAAGGCATTGTCTCGCATGCAGGCACCGCAGTAGTAGCTTCCGGTACCGGGTGTCAGAAAAGTAAGTTTCACGGGTAGAATAAGATGAGATTACCCGCGAAAGAACTCACGGGGCGGTAGGCTTTAAATTTGCCCGACCATGAGATAAAGGTTCGGGCAATTTTGCAAAATCTTTCATCGCCTCCAGTAAATCTCCGTAATCGCGGTCAACCAGATCACCAATTAAGCAATCGGTTAGTGCGCCTCGCAGATGCATATTGGCTTTGATCAGGTCGGCAAAACTAAATCTCTCATCGTAGAAAGCATATACCACCTGACGCATAACCTCAATGGATGAGCAAAGCGTGTCTCCATAAGCTTCGTAGTCGGTAGCCATGATGGGGCCGTCTTTCTTCAAGGCGATGTCGGTAGCGTCGGCAGCCAGCTCAGCCGATTTGAGTGCGAGAAATACCCCGGATGAAAAGACAGGATCCAAAAACGCAAAGGCATCACCAATCAGCACACAGCCATCGGTCGCACAATGCTCCCCACGGTAGGAGTATTCACCCGTCACCCAATACTCACCAAATTGCTCTCCTGAGGCCAGGTGATCTTCGATCCATGGGTTGTTTTTGATCTCGCGCTCGTAAATTTCTTTTGGGTCACGTGTATCTCGATATAGGTAATCCCGCTCAGCAACAATGCCGGAGCTCACAATATCGTCGGCCATAGGAATATTCCAGAACCAGCCCTTACCATCCAGGTAAGCAACGGTGGTGGAACCCTCGTCCAGGCCTGGATCCCGTTTGGCACCTTTGAATAATGTCCAGATGGCAATCTTGTTCAGCTCTGGATCACGCTTTCGCGAACTGGTCTTTCTCAAATACAAGGCGTCTCGCCCCGAACCATCCAGTACCACTCGAGCATTAAACTCTAACGCCTCTCCTCCTTTAGACTCAGCTTTCACGCCTACAATCGCGCCAGAGTCGTCCTTGATGAACTCGGTCACTGCTGTTTCTTCAAGTACGGTGGCTCTCTTTTCGCGAGCATTGTCCAGGAGCATCAGGTCGAAATCGGCTCGTTTGACCTGCCAGGTAGTCGACGAAGGGTGGTCGTAATGCTGAAAGAAATAAAAGGGTGTAGAAACCTTACCGTTTCGGCCCACAAACTGGACGCTATGCTTTTCCGTCCAGGCCATCTCCTTGATTTTATCCACTACCCCCAGTCGTTCGAAGGTAAAATAGCAGAAGGGCATCAGCGACTCTCCCACATGGTAGCGTGGAAATTTATCCTTCTCCAGAATGAGTACATCCCAGCCCTTCTCGGCTAATAAGGCTCCGGCAGTCGACCCAGCTGGACCGCCTCCGACGATGACGGCGTCATATTTCTTTTGGTAAGTCATTTTGAGAAATGGTTATTGGGGAAAATTAAATGTCGTTCTCCTCTGGCAGGATTTTCATGATCCAAGCAAGAGTCTGTCCATTGGATTTGGAAGGCTGGTTAAACCTTCCATAAAAGGTATGTCCTTCCAAATCTTTGAAAGGAGTAAATGCCAAATATTCAGCAGAGATGGCAAAAAAGCAAACCGGAGCGCTCTGAAATTCGACATTGAACTTATGCAAAAGTCCTCCAAAGGGTTCTTGGTCGGCCTCAATCTCTTCACGATGCTCCTGATCGAAGCTGTCCAAAACTATCGCAATAACGCCGTACTCGACGACCGTATCCGCTTTTTTAGTCCGAAGAAATACTTCGCGAAGGTATACATCGCCACGCTCGATACTCTGAATCTTATCGATATAAATATCACTCTCGTAAAAGCGGGCCAGTGTTGAAGTCATGTCCTCATCATGAAACATCAGCTGCTTGGCAGGCTCGGGTAATTCCTCCCCTGGCAAAATTCTGAAGGAAGCAGCCGGAATGGAGCAGTCTTCAACGATATACCGGCGCAAAGATTCCGGCATGCCATTCACAATCACTTCTTCCATAGGGGTGGGGTGATTTAAGCTAGGGAAATAGAGAATACTTAAACGATTTTGCTCGTCCGATGCTGTTGCAGAAAGAAGTCGTGCAGGAGATTGTCTACACAGAGAAGGCCATCACGATTGAGTAGTACTTCTCCATTTTGAACTTCAAGGAGTCCTTCTTCGGTCAGGCCGGCCAGTTGCTCTGCAAATCGCTCTTCCATATTAATTCCAAATTTTTCAGTGAAGTAACCCAACTTTACATGACCCAATTTCATTTGAAGGATGAACTCACGGATCATGCGCTCTTCTTTTGATGTGCGGAAAGCTCGCTTAATCGGTAGCTCGCCTGCTTCTACTTTTTCAAGATAAGGATCAATCTCGGTGGTGTTCTGGTAGTGGACACCAGCCGCGTGAGAGAACGATGCAACACCCAGGCCAAGTAGGTCTGCCCCACTCCACAATTCATCACGATAAATAAACTTGGTGCGGTCTGGATCTTTCACAGCCGTGTAACCACTGGAAATGGTATAACCGGCACTTTCCAACGCAGCAAAGGCTTCCTTCACCCAGCGACGTTTGGTTTCCCAGTCAGCAACCGGAGCCACCAGCTGACCGGTGTTTTTCATCTCCTTATAGATGGCCGTGTTGTAAGGTATCTCCATCTGGTAGATGGTCACACTATCCGGCATCAGCTTGATCGTTTCTTCGATGTTGAATTGCCAGTTCTCTTCCGTCTCTTCGAGCATACCCGCAATCAAATCGATATTGAGCTGATCAAAATTCAATTCCCGTGCACGCTCGTAGGCTTTGTATACCTCCGGTGCGCGGTGGGCACGTCCGTTGATCTCCAAAAGGTGATCATTAAAGTTCTCAATCCCCAGACTCAGGCGAGTGACACCGACATCTTTGATCGCAGCCAGCTTCCTCTCGTTCAAGGTGCCTGGTTCACCTTCGAAAGCGACTTCCTCGGCTTCGTCCCATGGGAGTATGGCCTTCATTTGGTCAGTCAGACTATGTAGCTGTTTGGAAGAAAGATAGGAAGGAGTACCACCTCCGAAATAAATGAAATGCGGTTTGCGTCCCTGGAAAAGCGGGCGTTCAGCCATGGCTTTCATTTCAACCATGGTGCCGTCCAAATAATTCTGGATCTGGTTAGCATTCTTGTCGGTGTAAACACGGAAGTAACAAAAGTGACAACGCTTCCGACAAAATGGGATGTGGTGATAGACACCTAGCTTGGCATTCGGATCCGGCTCGGAGTTCAGGGCAATCTCCACCTCTACGGCCTGGTCTTCGGACCAGAAAGAAAAAGGAGGATAATTAGAAATAAAGTAATTACCGGCGCGCGTTGAATTTTTGGCGCTCTGTGGTTTGTCGAAAGGGTTGGTATCCATAATTAAAATTGCTTAGGGTTGGGTAATGAAACCGCTGAAAGTCAGGACTCTTTTAAGGCAAAGACGGTTCCATCTTCACCTCCGATGATGAGCGCGCCGTATCCGTAGGCCGGACTGGCAATGAACCCTTCACCGAGGTCGAGCCTCCAGATTTCCTCTCCACTGTCGAGATTTAAGGCATAGAGGCGACCGTCCCCTGACCCAAAAATGAGTCCATCATCAAAGATGATAGGAGCACTCTCTATCCGGGCTCCCGTTCTAAATTTCCAGGCAGCTTCGCCGCTTTCCTGGTTGACAGCGTGCAGATGCTTATCATTGGAGCCGATAAACAGCATGTCATCGCTCACACCGGGAGCATTGTTGAAAGGCAAGTTTCGGTCCTCATAGACCCAGGCAATCATCCCGAGGTCCACATCGAATGCCACCACTTGATTTGCGTAGTTTCCCGAGTAAGCCATGTGCTTATAAGTCGCGATGGAACTCACAATCTGCGAATCATTCGGGATCTTATGAACCAGACTACCGTCTGCTAAACCGATGACATGCAATTGCGCATCACAGCCACCAAATACCACCCACTGGTTGTCTACGACCGCAGGCGAACCATTTATGTAGTCTTCCGTTTCGTAAGACCAGATCAGCGAACCATCTTCCGTGCTCAAACAACGGGTGGTGCCATCATAGCCATTCATCAATACCCACTGTCCTTCCCCTTCAGGGTTATCTACCACCACAGGTGCTGCACTGATCTTGTCGTCTGCTCCGAACTTCCATACTTCTTCACCTGTCTCCAGACTCAAGGCATAGAGTTGCCCATCGTTTGAAGGTAGAAAAACCAGATCTCCACTAATTGCCGGAGCCGCTGTGACAGCGTCCTCGGTTTCGAACTTCCAAAGCTCTTCTCCCGTTTCCAAATCGAGTTTAAAAAACAATCCATCCTCGGTACCGACAAAAACATGTCCGCCCAGAATCGCCGCTTCGGCTGAGATCATTTGTCCTGCAGAAAACGTCCATGCGATTTCCATCTTTCCAGGCAGAGCGGCTGGAATTTGTCCCGAAAGATGAGGTCCCCCACGAGTCATCGACCAGGAAGTTTGAGGAACAGGAGGCGCGGCTTCCTCAACCACGGTTTCCTCTATAGTCGTCTCAGATGACTTGGAACAAGCAGCTGTCCAAAGAATCGCTGCGACAAGCGAAAGACTGATAACATATTTGGAAAGATGAACCTTCATCAGCTCGTCCTCTACATTTATGCCGGTTCTGGCAAAGCCAAAGCCGCCCGGTACAATTCAACAAAATCACTCACCTCGAGTGATCGAGGGTTAAAGTTTCCTGTCCACTGCTGTTTGGCTTCGGTGGCCAATTGCTGGATCTCTTTCTCATCAGCGCTGAATGCTATGTGCGCCATACGACCCGTTAGATCTGCGACCCAGTCGATGAGAGATTTATCGCTCACATCCAGCTCACTCAAAATAGAACTATAACGGCTGTAGATACGTGAGGCTTCCGAATCCTGATTGTTAAACCGCATCACATGCGGCAACATCATCGCTACGGCACGACCATGAATAATATCGTGACGAGCGGTTAGTGGATTAGCCGAAGCGTGGGCTGCGCCCAACATGCTGTTTTCAATTGCGAGGCCACTTAAAGCAGCTCCCAAGAGCATATGTCCCCGGTCGTCACCATGCACACTATAATCTACAATGTCATCGATCGCCCGAACAATATGCCGAAACGCTGCTTCGGAATACATGGAAGATAACTCTGTCCTCTTAGTCGACACCGCCGCTTCCAAGGCATGAGCCAAAGCGTCAATACCGGTCTGCACTGCAACCGATCGCGGTTGGCTATCCGTAATGTCTGGATCAAGAATGGCTACACGAGCTAGCGCCTTTGGATCTCCACAGGCCATCTTTTCATGACTCTCTTCGCGACTTACCAAAGCGTAAGACTGACACTCACTCCCGGTGCCCGCGGTGGTAGGAATAGCGATAAAAGGCAGCATCTTTTTCGATGCCTTTCCGTAACCGTGGTAATCGCTCATGCGCCCGCCATTGGTCAGCAGAAAGTTACAAGCCTTGGCAGTATCCATACTGCTGCCACCTCCCAATGCGACGAAACCATCAAACTCGAGTTCCTTGGCATAGGCACAACAGGCAGCCGCATCATTCTCGGTCGGATTCTCGCTCACGTCATCGTAGACATGAACCGGAATGCCTTCCCCTTCAAGCAACGCACAGGTGGCCTCAACATGACCGGCCTTAACAATACCTTTGTCCGTCACGAGTAAGACAGAAGTGATGCCCAACTCTTTGATTGAGTTCGGCAATTCCTTTATGACTCCATTCCCAAAAACAAGTTTGGGCGAGGGCCTGGACTCGAAAGGATCGACCATGTTATTTTTCCAGCGTCACCAAGTCTCCTTGTAACGCTCGTCTTCGATAGAGAAATTCAAAAATATTACCTTCGTGAGGTTGCTCCCATTGAACACGGTTTGTCGGATAAGGACCGATATTCAAACGCTCAATGTTCGTGCTGGTCATCAAGTCGATCGCCCACTCCTGGTTGGAGGTGAACGCTGAAACGACCAAAGTCTCACCAATCGTGTCGAGCATCTGGTCCTGAGGAACTTCTACAATGCTGGCAAACGGGAACATAAACTCAGTGTTCGCGAGAGGATGATCCTTATCTTCACAAAGAATCAAAGTCGGGCTCAGGAAAGTCTGTCCCCACTTCTCGACCAAACGAGGTCCGTCGCGATACTGCGCGGTAAGATCAATCGCACCCGGCGTCTTCAAATGATCTTCGATCATCTCATCGATCGCCTTGGCATAATCAGGGTTCGAAAACCCACAAACAGTTGCGTCAGGATCGGTGCGTTCGAGGGGCACGATGGCAGCCAGCTTTTTGGCAATCGCATGAGCGATCTCATCACGGTTCTTTGACACAAGAACACCCGAAGCATTGATACAACTACGTCCGCCATTGGCAGAAATCGATTGCACGATGGTGTCTACATCCTCTTCCCAATTGTCGACAAAGTCGTCACCGATAAGGACTTTACTGCGCCCGGAGCCATGCACCTGAATACTGCGGTAAGGCGCATATTGTTTCACGGTTTTGTCAGAACCAAAAGCAACACCCCGTCCTGTTTCGAAAAGTAAGGTATTTCCACCCTCGTGAGTCGTTGGATAAAAACCAAAGGCCTCAGCTGGGAAACCCGCGGTGATCATGGCCTGAACAATCCTGAAAGGCGTAAATGGGTCTTCACGACCGGGTTTCAGTATCACCGGAATTTTCAATACCGGTGCCGGCAACCAAAGGGAATTCACTCCTGGAGAGTTACTCGGCAGTAAAACGCCGAGACTCTTAGTTTGAGGGAAGAAATTTACATCCAGTCCATTCTGGTTAACGAAACCATCATCGAACAGTGAAAGCGGCATGCTCCGGGTAAGTCCGGAAAGGATAGCCCGAATGTTAGCCATCGCCTCATAGACTTTGCCCATGTTCAGACGGCAAAGGCTGTGCGGTAATCCCGTTGAAAGAGACAGCGCGGCTGCGTAGTCCTCCGGACTTTGCATTTCGTCACCAGCGCCCCATGGCAGATCACCGTTTAGGAATAGCTCGGCCGCTTTCTCACAATAGTCAGCCAAAGTCTCGCAAGGAATCGCTTGTAAGGCAGCAACGGATTTATCGATATCGAGCAAGTCCCGTCGAATGATGCCCGGATTCGCAACGCTCACTTCGATTGGCTTACCGTCGCTGTCGAGTTCGGTCATATCTAAACTTTTATAAGTCTGCCCAAGGCGGAGAACTGGAATGTGAATTTGGTCACTCATGACGATATGCCTCTTAAATTAATATACTCCTTCAATTACTGTTTTTGTTCCGGACTGGAATGGGCGAACGTCCCCTACTCCATCCCAAGAGAATTCGTCACATGGACGGCGACGAATCGCTTCATCTCTTTCGAGAAACCGTGGCACAAAAAATTCCTTAGTAAGAGTCGTAAGTTCAACTCTTCCGTATTCATCGTAATCCACAAGTTCGTCAGCGTTGTCCGGGTTGACTACGCGAAGCACCGCGCGCGGCTCTGGAGCGTAATAAGTTAGACTATAATTGTCTTCAGGAACCAGCTTCTTACTGATGGCCAATCCCATGAGCGTGTTGCCGTAGGTAGGCGCAAAGTTGATCTGACCTTCCAATACCTCTTCATTGATAAATCGTACGTATTGTGGAGTCATAGTCGTTCCACCGGCAAATACCCCTTTCAATCCAGCCTTCACCAGAGACATGCGCTCCGCCAAGCTCTCGAGTAGCTTCGGCGTTGTAAACATACAGGTGATATTACGATGCCGTAGAATGGCTGAAGCCTGGTCGATCACGTGTTCCTGGTAAGCCTTCGCCATTGGGATCTCACCCATTTTAATCAGGCGTTTTACCCAACGAGGATCCAGATCGATAAAGTAACATGAACCACCGCGGTGAGCAGCCAGGTGCTCGATCGCCAAACGAAGACGGCGTGGACCCGTTGGGCCAACCATCAACCAGTTCGTTCCTTTAGGAAAAAAGTCGTCGCCGTAGTGATTACTAAATTCTTCGTAATCGTGTTTGTAGTCATCCCAACCGATCCGTTGCTTGGGCATACCCGTTGTTCCACCGGTCTCAAACACATTGTAGGGACGTCCTTCATACGCTTTGGGGATAAAACGCTCGGGCATTTCTTTGCGCAGCGTTTCATCGTCGAAGTGATCAAACTTCAGGATGTCAGCAAAACAGGTTACTTCCTCCAAAGGATTCCAGTCAGCCTTGCTGGCCCAATCGAGCCAGTAGTCACAACCGGTTTCAGGCGAGAAGTGCCATTTTATAATTTCGCGAACGCGAGCATCCCGTGCTTCATTCGCCTCTTCAATGGTTAGCGTTGAACTCATGAATTATTTAGTAGGAAAGAATTTTTGTAGAGTTTCTTCAGAAGGAGCCTTGGTAAACAGTGATACAATCACCAAGGTGATCGAACAGGTGGCAAACATAGCGACCACCGGCATCATTCCTCCAAAGAGGTAAGATCCGTTTGCTCCATAACCGGAGGCTTTAAAAAGCATAAACCAGCAGACTGCTGTCGCAAGGATCGCGGCATAAGCACCGGCCTTGGTTACGCGTTTCCAATAAATGGTCGCAAACACAATGGGAAACAAACTGGCGTATCCACTAAAGCACCACACACCGAGTGTGAAGACCGACCGTGGTTCGGCCAGGGTGAACAAGAAAGTGATAATAACGATCGAAGTGATGAACCCGCGAGCCAACCAGACCATCTGCCCATCAGAGAAACGATCTTTGCCAAAACCATGTGCGACGATGTCACGGGTAAACATGGTTCCCACCGATACAAATTGAGAATCGAGAGATGACATGATGGCGGCCAAAACTCCGGCGCCCACCAGACCGCCGATGATCGGTGTCGATAATTTACCAACCATGATTCCCAGAACCGCGTTCGGGGAAGCTGCCCCGGGTACGATCGGAGTATCGGTTCCAGGCATAAGAGCTCCCGTTGCCCAGTAACCGATCAGGATACATGGGATCCAGGTCACCATGATACTGACCGGGTGAGCGATCAGCATAAACTTGAAGTTCTTGGAATTCTTGGAGGTAAGGAAATTTTGAAACAGGTGCGGAAACATGCCCACCGAAAGTGGAATGAACATATAGCTTAGAAACTGCAGCTCCGTAATGTTACCGGAACGAACTGCTTTTGCTTCATTGGCCATCTCAGATGCGGCAGCAAATCCACCCAGTTTACTCGAGATCAATGTGAAGGCTAAAACCCCCATGATCATGAAAACGATGGTCTGGAAAGTATTAGCCCAGGCAGCGGAACGAACACCCCCCATAAAAATGTAGGAAAGAACAACGCCACAAATGACCAAGGATGTTAACCAGGGCGGAATCGCACCACCGGTCGAAGCAAAGACATCAGGAAATGCTCCCCGGGTGACTCCGCCGATAAAAGATCCGGCGCCGAGTAGTCCGACCAAAAGGTAAGGAATAATGAGCCCTACCAGGATGGGGAATAACAGATAACCGATCCCCTTACTTTCAAAACGATCACGGAAAAGCTCGATCTGGGTCATGTAGCCATTCCGTTTTCCCAACGACCACAGTCGTAGACCAATCAGAAAAAACACAGCCGAATGCACTAAGGCAGATGAAGAAGCGATTTTGCCGAAGGTGGCTACACCGACGCGGTAAGATTCCCCCGTACTTCCGACCATGGCAAATGCCGTCATGGTAGTTCCGAAAACGGACATGAAGAGGACGAACGGTCCAATCGAACGACTTGCGACAAAGAAGTCAGCCGAGCCTCCTCTAAAAAATTTCCTGGAAACAACACCGAGCCCAATGAGCATGGCGAGGTAGATACAAATGATTACAACTTGAGTCATTACTCTGCCCCTCCTTCACTCGCGCTGTCCGAATCAGGTTTGCCTTCCAGGCCTTTGGGCCAGGCAAACTTGATCACCATGAGCCAACCAAGGGCCGCAGCACAAACGAAGCCCATATGGTAGGCTAAGGTTGCAGGCAAAAAGCCGAATACGAGGGAGGCGTTATCTTTCAGCCAGAAGTCTTGATGCAATATGGCAAGCAAGACCAAGTAGCCGAATACGAGCGTTTTCTTGGACATGGAGTTACTGGGGTGACGGTTAGAGACGGAGAGAAATCACCCTACTGGCCGATCGCGTACATGTGAGTTTGAGTCGTCACAAAGAGCGTATCGTTAGCCACAATCGGGCTACAGTAAATAGGTGTGTAAAAGTCGGCTAAGGAAATTTCTTCTTTTTCGCGAGAGGCTTTGAGCATAACCAACTCACCATCCTCGTTACCAATGATGACTTTCCCATCGGCTACCAAAGTAGAGGACCAGATACGGCTATTCGTTTCGTGAACCCAGAGGTGCTCACCGGTTTCGGCATCGAGGCAGTGGATATCGCCATCGTATTCCGCTTGGAAGATAAGTCCATCGGCTACACTGGCGGTTGAGATAGAACGACCAATGCCTTCATAAGTCCAAATCGCTTTTCCGGAGATATCACCTTCCATGCTGGGGTCGATACAACTTAGACGACCCACACCATCACCATGCTCAGGGTCCTGTCCTATAATCGCATAAGCCTTGTTGTTGGCAATGATGGTAGTCGCGATGATCTCACTGGCGCCTTCGTAGGTAGCGTATTTGATCGGCTCGCCATCTTTCTCGCGATATTCAGGAAGATTGGCGTCATAGCGAAAGCGCTCTTTGAGAATAGGAAATCCGTCTTCGTGCATCACAGGCTCCAGATCGTAACCATAAGCCCATCCGTCTCCCCCACCCCAAACTACGGTAGGTTCGCCATTGATTTCACCAATAGCAGGAGTACTCCAGCTTGCGTGTAAGACTCTTTCGGATACGCCAGAAACTTCTTCACCAAGAAGCTCACCGGTATTCTTGTCCATAACCACCAAGGCTGGTGAAAACGGAGAAGGGATATTCTTATGTGACCAGTCTACTCCATTGGAAGTAGCCGCATAAATTTTGTCGCCATAGATGAGTGGAGAACAACTGGAAACGTTGTGAGGAAATACACCGAGTTCTTCACGAGCATCGACCACCCAAAGGATGTCTCCATCCGTTTCTGTTACCTCAACCTTTTCGCCCGGTGTGGATGAGAAGTAGGTGGCTTCATCCTGAAACTCACCGTCGTTGCCATTAGCCATGCCTTCTACGTCAAAGCAAAGTGCTTCTCCGCGGTTGGTAATGATCCAGCCACGATCACCTTCGATCGCGGGGGAAGAACAAAGTCCTACAAATTCCCAGTCACTGACCTTACCTGCACCGAGTTTGGGAATCAAAAGCTGCCACAGGAATTCGCCGGTCTTTTCGTCAAAGCACATCAGCACTCCGCGGTCACCCTTCTGGTCCTCGTTGCGAGGAGACTCATTATTCGTTCCAACATAGATTCTGCCTCCGGCAGCCACAGGGGTGCCATAAGTTTGTGAACCCAACTTGGCGACCCACTTGACGCCCTTGGTTGTTTCCATGTTGATTTCCTCACTCTTGGGCAGGTAGTCCCCACTCTCGATTTCAGTTGGTATACCGCTGGCTTCGCCAACCATGTTGCGATCCGCAGATCCGCCCCAAGTCGGCCAGTCGGCAGCTTGAACCGACCATGCGGCACAGAGAGAAGTAATAAGTAAAATTGTTTTCTTAAGATTCATGACTGGGTTTCTTAGTTATTAGAAGAAATGGAAATGTTATCGATGAAGACGCGCTTCTGACTTTGCGGTGCAAATGCAAAGACACCCGGCGCACCTTGTTTATGAACTTTGTCTTGTTTGGACTCGATCGTCCAGGCATCCGGTTCTGGCTGCCCTTTTTCCCAGGCTTTAGCGCGTACAACTCCACTGCCATCTGCATTCGTGTCTACCCGAGTTTTCAGGCGATACCAGGCATTGGCCTTGATAGGAAATTTGACGGAGTCTTTCACACGTTCGTGGTTACTGGAAATTTCGAGCAAACGTTGGTTACCGGAAAGCGCGATGAGGTAACGCTGATTAACCAGTCCAACTGTGGACATGATACGGCGATTACCGTCAGTCATCACATCAGCCTCAATGGTGTAGCTCTTCATGTCGGTCTTGCCGATGAAGTTCATACTGCGTTGCCATAGGAGGTTCTCCAAACGGTAGGCCGCAACTTTGTTTCCATCACGCTCCATGATGTGCCACTTGGGACCAGCACCGAGCCAGGTTCCCGGAGGAGGAGATACAGCGACACCGTCCTTGTCTTTTAGAAACAACTTGGTCTCTTCAAAATCCGAGGTGTAACCATTGCCGGCAACGACTCGTCCACGACTCACACTGGTCATGCCATCGACGGTGGCTTGAATGTATCCTCCGGTCAACTTGCCCTGACCAGGACGGGTGAGGCGATTGCCTGAAAGAGCTGCGTCGACCTCGGAAGGTCTTGGAGCGCTGGGTGGATTCCATTTGACGAAGCTCGCTTGGTCAGTGATGTCTTTCACTCGACGTCCACCGGCATCCAGTCCGTAAACCTTAAACTCTACTTGATCGTCAGATCCCAGAGCGAACTCAGCAGGGACCAATTGAATCTGGGCAATTTTTCCAGCTTTCCTGGTAGACGCATTTTTGTATTTTACCTTCTTGAGCTTCTTGTCGCCGAAGCAGTGGAGTCCTTCTTTGGTGAATACGTAAACGCGGTTATGATAAACAGCAGGCGCTCCCATGCAGTTCGCTCCCATCTCATCTGAGTGAAGCATTTCTGCAGCCTCACCACCATCCTTGAGGATGTGAGTGATTCCATCGAGCATAGGCACGTAGAATTTGCCGTCGGCATAAGTAGGCGATGCATGCAATTGGTCAGGGGCCAATTTTTGCGACCAAATCGTTTCACCAGTTTTGATGTCTACAGCGAGAAGGCTTCCGGTAGCAATGGTTGTATAAACACGATCACCAACCAAAGTGGGCGAACTGGTGAACGCGACGTGTTCGTCGTTACGCCAGACTTCTGACTCAGCGCCTAAAATCAGTGGTAAATTTTCAGGGTACTCAGAAGGAATCTTCAAGCGAACCAAACGACCCTTGGCCGTGGTATCAATATTCTCCTTACCATGAACGGCGATGAGCCCATCCTTTCCAACCAGGATTACTCCGGAGTTAACTCCACCGGTAGCGAGTTGGAAACGCCAGACAGATTCACCCGTCCGAGCATTCACACAGACTACATTTCCACAACCCGTGCCGGCGTAGAACACGCGTTGGTCACCTAGGTCAGCAAAGACCGGGGTGGAAAAAGAACTGTCAATCGGCCCAACACCGGGAGTGCTGTGCCAGAGTAGCTCACCGGTAATCTTGTCGAAGCCGTAGAAACGATTTCGGGCCGGACCGTTGGTGGACCAGTTGGCGGTGATGCAGTGAATGACTACGACATCACCATCGATTCCGGGAGCCCCGGTTCTTCCATTCGGAAAGGTTAAGCGTCCGTACTCTTCCATCATGGAGTGCTCCCAGAGCATGTCTCCATCCTTGTTGAAAGCCATGACGTGTCCGTTGGTGGACTCGACGTAGACATTGCCCGTCTCCGGATCGACTGCAGGAGCCCCTACCGCATAACGGTTATATACAATATCAGAAATGTAATCGGCAAAACGATGCTCCCAGATCTTCTCGCCGGTTTCGGCATCTAGGCAGAGTAACGTTTCCTCCACTAAGCCGGTTTCGCCATAAAAGCCAAAGGCGTAGATGCGTCCATCGGCCGCAACCGGTGTTCCAGCTCCGCGCACCGGATAAGTCCAGCGGTGCTCGCTACCTTCAAGATTCAAAGAATCAGGAAGCGAAACTTTGGCAGGGGAATTCCCATTTTGGTCGGGACCACGCCAGTTGAGCCAGCCACTGGCAGCCGATAACTCAGCTACACTAAAGAGGACTGCCAGAAGAAGTGAAAGGGATCGGATCGATTTCATAACTTGGGGATGTGTAACAGAGTTACACAGGCAATTTAAGATTCGTGAAGGATAATAACAGACAGCACCTTACCGCCTCCTTACCAGAAGGGTATAACTGGCAGGACTCTGTCCGCTTACCGCTGTTTAAAGAACTAATAGATAAAGTCGATGCGCAAGCCAAATCTCTCAGGCGCGCCAGGGCTTCCAGCCTGAATTTCAGGGTTGATGAATTGATAGAAAGACTCGTCTGTCAGATTACGCCCGAAGACCGAGATGGTAAAATTATTCTTCCGGAATCCGAGTTGTAAGTCCCAAACACCAAACGCCGATTGGGCAAAGGTGACATCATTTTGCTCATTGTAATAGGTTTTTCCAAAGGCCGTGTAGGAGGTGCTACCGAAGAATCCACTGCCTGATTCGTAGCGAATCCCGGAACGGAGTGTGTATTCAGGGATAAATGGCACGTGATTGCCAGAAACGTCCATGCCGAGGGAGTCGCGGTGTCTGTCGAATTCGGCATTGGAGAATCCACCTTGGAAGTCAAAAAATAGCCCTTCAACAGGGTTGAAAACCAATTTGCCTTCAAGTCCAGTAGCTGAGACCTCGTCCGCATTGACGACGACAAAGTCTGTGGAAAAGGGAACCGTGCGCTCAAACTGGTAATCGTCGGTATCATTGGCAAAAGCAACCAAGGAGCCGCTCACAAGGCCATCGGATGACTCAAAGTTGATTCCAGCCTCCAAGGAGGTCATGTGCTCGGACTCGAAACTGAGGAAATTGGGATTGGCCGTATATCCGCTGTAGCCTTCTGGCTTGGTGGAAATTGAACCGCGGGCAATCAAATCGACATTCTCGTTTACTTCGACGGTGAAGCCGGCCGTGGCAGACCATTCGGTTTCTGACTGGTCCTCATTGACCATCGGTTCTGGTGGGCTTGGGAATCCAAAGTTGTTGGACGCTTCTTTGATTCGGTAGATCGAAGAGTCATTGCTGTCGATACGTGCACCCATATTGAAAACGACAGTCTCGGAAATGGGCATGTCGCCATTCAGGTAGCCAGCAATGTTGGTGTGTTCGGTTTCGAACTGCGTCCGCTCAGTCTGGACGAATCCGGGAGGCACAAAGTCGCCGGGTGGAACGGGAAACTCACGGGTGGCATCTCCATTGGTTGTTGAATCGAGGAAAAAGAGTCCGGTGGTCCAAACAACACCATTGGCGACTGGCTCGGACTCGAAGCGAATCTCCTGGGTCCAAAGCTCTTCATCTTGAATCACTTTTGAAAATCCAAAATCCAATACACTTAGATCAAGATCCGTCAAAGAGGGATCCAAATCCCAGTCCTGGTAGGAGGTGGTTGCAATCAGCAAGCCGGTCTCCATGAGCTTTTTCAGCTGAAAGTTGAGTTGGCGACGGTCGAGCTTTGTCACACCTTCTATGTTAGAAGAGACTTCAAACGGATCTGGGCTCCACAAAGAGCTCAGGCGAGTAGACCCATCATTGACCGACTCCGCAAATACACCGAAACGAATCTGGGTATCCTCGCTTGGATTCATGTAGAAGTTTACTCTTCCTTGGAATGACTCGCGGTCATCCTCGGTTTTTCCAGAGACAATATTATCAATATAACCGTCACGGGCAGAATATCCAAAACTGGCGCTGTAAGCAGCACCATTGCTCATAGGACCATCGAAGAGGACTCGGGCAATTCTTGAATCAAACGAACCATACTCCAATTGCACAGCTCCTCGCTGCTCATCGCCGGGAACACGCGTATGGATATTAATGATGCCCGCCGTAGCATTCCGTCCAAAGCTGGTCGACTGCGGGCCGGACAAGATGCTCACGTAGCCAATATTGAGCAGTTCCCCAGGATAAGATGCCACAGAGCCTTGCGGCACATCATCGACGTAGAGTGCAACCGAAGGAGGGCTGAAAAACAGCGAGTTGGCGCTACCACGCATGCTGATCACATCCCCAAACCCACGGGTGTCACTGTGACTGGTGAAAAGGTTGGGAGCCAGACCTGATAGGTCCTGTAGCTGATTCGAACCGTAAATGCCCAACAGATTCTCGTTTAAGTCTGACCGTGAAAGCTCCACTTCCAGGTCGTTAAATTGGTATTCTGACTTAATCTCCATGAGATCCAGATCGACAATCTCCGAGCTATCGAAGGAGTCCTGGCCCATCAGGAGACCTGTGGACAGTGAGAATGATAGGATGGTCCCTAAGTGAAGGTTCTTTGGTATCATAGTTTATTGGCGTAGATTTAAGTAACGTCTTGTTAGGCCAAAAGGTAACGAGCATCTAGTTTATCAGTGTTATTTTCAGGGTAGTTAAAAAATGAAGGATACACATAAAGTAGGAATTTGTCGGCACTCCAAGATTGAAATCACACAAAATGCACAATAATTCCCTGATGATACAAAATCATATTTATCCATCATGACCCTAAGACACACCCTGATTCTTCTTTGTTTCGCTCTATCTCCACTCTCGGCTGAGTGGAACAACTGGCGAGGCCCCAACTTCAACCTGACGTCGGGAAATCAAAATTTCCCCAACGCATTTTCGGATAGCCAGAATGTCCTGTGGTCCGCAGAGCTCCCCGGTGAGGGAGCCTCCACCCCGGCTATTTGGAAAAACAGCTTATATATCACCAGCATGGACAGAGGCACGAATATGCTCTTCGCCTACAATCTGTCTGGGGAAAAGAAGTGGGAAGTCCAGGTGGGCAAAGGTGAAGGTGGCAGCCACCGCCAAGGCACGGGTGCCAACCCTAGCCCCGTCGTGGACGATAGCGGCGTCTATGTTTATTTCAAATCCGCCATTCTGGCTAAGTTCAGTCATGCGGGCAAAGAGCTCTGGCGAAAAGACCTGCAAAAGGAATACAGCATCACCAGCCAATGGTGGGACCTCGGCACTTCACCCGTAGTGGCCAATGGTAAGGTATTCGTAGCGGTTATGCAGCAGCTCTCACGCCGCAGCGGGGAAAAGGCAGAGACCTACGTCCTCGCATTGGACAAAGATTCCGGGAAAGAGGTCTGGAAGGTCGATCGTAATACTGGCGCCAACACAGAATCGAACGATGCCTACACAACCCCCCTCATCGCTACAGTGGATGGCCAACAGCAATTGATCGTCTGGGGAGCAGATCAACTCAGCGGCCACTCTTTAAAAACCGGGAAAGCCATTTGGACCTGTGGAGATTTTAACCCCACCGATCACAAAAACTGGAGAACCATTGCCTCCCACACCATCGTGGGTGACACCGCGATCGTGCCCTATGGTCGTGGCTATGCCGTTGCTGCCATCAAAATGTCAGGCAAGGGAGATATCACCAGCAAATCCCGCATGTGGGAACATCAACGCATCGGTCCGGACGTCCCAACACCCACCATCTATGGCGACTCGACCATCGTACTTACCGACCGCGGCGTCATTAATGCCATCGATATTGATTCCGGTAAGATCATCTGGGAAAGCGCCCTACCCCGGACTAAAGACAAATATTTCGCCTCCCCTATCATCGCTGGAGATCGCCTGATCTGCTGCCGGGATGATGGGACCGTGTTTGTCTGCGCGCTGGGCAAAGACGGCATCGATGTCCTTTCCGAGAATCACATGGGCGAACCTGTGATCGCCACTCCGGTTCCCTATGGAGACAAACTCTACGTTCGCACGGCAATTACGCTCTACTGCATCGGAAACAAGAGCTAACATCCCTGAACACAGCGGCCCCATGAACCTCGGAACCTTGTGCCTGATTGGCCTACTCATTTTTTCTTTCAGAGGCGTGCACGCAGGCGACTGGCCACAGGTTAACGGCCCTAACCACGATCGTATATCGACTGAGAGCATAGAGATCGGCGAAGACGCGTGGAAACCAAGCACGAACTGGCAAGTAAAGTGCAATGGTGGCTTAAGTTCTTTCGTAGTGGGAGAAGGGAAAGCTGTCACCGTGCTACTTAATAAAATCGAGGGAGAGCTCCGTGAAATCGTAGTAGCACTCGACTCATCTACTGGAAAGCTACTCTGGAACACAGGACTGGGAAAAGCTAGCTACGACCCGGGAGGCGATCGAGGCACCCCCACAAACAAGGGTGGAGACGGCCCCAGAGCAACCGCGGTTGTCAGCAACGGACGCGTCTTTGTCTACGGAAGCCAGTTCGACCTTTACTGCCTGGATAGCAGCAACGGAAAACTCCTATGGAAACAAGACATCCTAAACGACTTCGGCGGCAAAATGATTCGTTGGCAAAATGCGATGTCCCCTCTGGTACACAGAGATCGGGTGTTCGTTTCAGGCGGAGGCGAGGGACAAGCCATACTGGCATTTAGCGTAAGCGATGGATCACTCCTCTGGCAAACAGCTAGCGATGGGGTCAGTCACGCGACTCCAGTTCTGGCTACCATTGATGGCATCGAACAAGCTCTCTTCGTCCTGAAAAAGGAAGTGATATCCGTGGACCCCGAGACGGGCAAAGAGCTTTGGACCTATCCATTTAAGATTGGCGGGTCGATAGCGGCTTCACCAGTTGTATCCGGAAACCTGATTCATGTCACCGCTGGTTATGGCACGGGAGCGGCCGTGATAGAAGTAACCCAAAAAGATAAAGCCTGGGACGCCAAAGAACACTGGCGCATAAGAGGTAATAGCTCGGTCGCAAGCCATTGGAGCACGCCCGTAGCTCACGAAGGACATTTGTATGGCTTGTATAGCTACAAGGAGTTTGGGGATGGCGAATTGAAATGCATCGACATGGTGACCGGAAAGATTGAGTGGGAGAAAAAAGGGTTTGGACAGGGTCAGCTGATCATGGCCGACAAAAAGCTCTTTGTATTAAGTGACTTTGGTCGAATGAGCGTCGTAGAACCCACTCCCGTTAAGTATAAAGAGTTAGCGGAGGCCGACGTCATCGAAGGGAAGTGTTGGGGCACCCCTGTTATCAGTGACGGCCATATGTTTATCCGAAGCACGACCTCAGGAATCTCCTTGGAGCTTTGATTTGCCTTCCAGTACAACCCGCTTCACCGTTCATTCTAGAAAGTTTCTAGCACATCCATCATGACTCCCATTCGTATACTGCTCATTCTATCATCCATACTTCTTGCCGCTTGCTCTCAGTCAGAAAAGTCGGAGCTCTCATCCTCGACTGATTCCAGCAGCCACATCGGTGTTGGTGCAGCCCCCGTCGATGGCGCTGCAGTCCTGCTCGATGGCACCCGTGCGTCACTGGACGCCAACTGGGAATACTGGGAAGGACCCAGATTCAGTTCCGAGATGCCCATCAAGTGGCTCGATACTGAAGATCCGGTTGACGGAGGGCCAGCCATTAGCGCCAACGATGCAGCAGCCGCAGGCGGAAAATATGGAGCGGCCGATATTACCACGAAAAAGAAATACGGCGACAAACGCGTGCACGTAGAGTTTCTCATTACCACCGAAGGTGGAAACAGCGGAGTGTATTTGCAAAATAGGTACGAGATTCAAATCCTCGATGGCGATAAGACCAAGCACGGCATGGCGGCCGTCATCAACGAGTCTGAGTCTCCCTACCATGCCTACAATGGCATCGGGAAGTGGAACGCCTACGACATTCAGTTTCGCGCAGCTCGTTTCAAAGATGGTGTGCTAATTGAAAAACCCCTCGTAACCGTCTACTTCAATGGTGAAAAAGTTCACACCAATGTTCAGATCAACAAAGTATGGGGCGGCCCCAACTCAGGGCTAGACGGTGGCAATGACAACGGCTTCGGTATCACCGACCGCCCAGGAGGGTTGAAACTGCAAGCGGAAGGTCACGACGTCCGTTACCGCAAGGTATGGATTAAAGAAATGAACTTCGAAGAAGCGGATACGGATTTTTAAAGTTCATTCTTCCTCCTACTCGTCCCCTTACTCTTCCTCTTACTCCTACTCTTCCTCCTACTTTAAGCTCGACGCGCTCGGCGATCACGCCCTACCAGTCTTTCTCTGAGACGCCGAAACACAAAATACCTGGGCATCTCTACTTTGGATAAGATTGGCAGCACGCTACATTCACCCGCCAGGCAACAGTTCCATTACTTTTCCCTTTCCCCTGCAGGATTAGCCATCCATCCTCTTCCTTTTCTATGGGTACGCTTCTTTCCTTTCTCTTCTTCACCAGTCTTGTAGGCCTCATCACCTACCTCCGCACGCACAACGACAACCTGCATTCGACTAAAGGTTACTTTCTCGCCGGCAACAGCCTGAATGGCTGGGTCATCGCCGGTTCGCTCATGCTGACGAACCTGAGTGCGGCCAACTTCACCGGGATGACGGCCAATGTCTATAAGGGCAACCTCTCCCCCATTGCCTGGACGGTCACGGTGATTCCGGTGCTGATCTATTTTAGCGCAATCCTGCTGCCCACTTTCCTTAAAGGCGGGTTCACCACGATTCCGGAGTTTCTGGAAAACCGGTTTGGCAAATCGACCCGCAGGCTGGTGGCGGTCATGTTTTTGTTTTCCTATATCATCAGTGCGATGCCCGTGGCCCTGTATGGAGGATCGATCGCACTGAACGAACTCTTCGAAGTCAGCAAGGCGTTCAACCTCGAGCAGCAAACCGTGATCTGGATACTCGTATGGTCCCTTGGAACCATCGGAAGTATTTATGCTTTGTTTGGCGGGCTGAAGGGAGTTGCGATTTCCGACACGCTCAACGGCGTGGGACTGCTCATCGGTGGAGCCATGGTTTTCTTTATCGGAGTCTATAAAGTCGGTCAGGACAATCTGGTGGATGGGTTTCAAACCATCCTGACCAAGAACACCCAAATCCTGGATGCAGTGGGCGATGTCACGGACGGCATTCCCTTCTCTGTGCTCTTTACCGGGATGCTCATTCACAACCTGTTCTTCTGGAGCACCAACCAGTTTATTGTGCAGCGTACCCTAGGTGCCAAGAGCCTCAAAGAAGGACAGAAGGGTGTCATGCTCGCCGCCTTCTTTAAGATCCTGAACGTTTGCTACATCGCCTTCCCGGGCGTGATCGCTTATCACCTCTACGGTCCCAACAACTTTGCCAATCCAGATTGGGTCTACCCCACCCTGATCCGCGATATCATGCCACAAGTCTTTGTTGGCTTTTTCGCGGCCGTTCTTTTCGGCGCCGTATTGAGTACATTCAACTCAGTACTTAACAGCTCGGTTACCATCTTCGCTTTGGACATTTATAAACCCTTGTTCGGTCCTGGCCTCAGCGACAACGAAATCATTAAACGAAGTAAACGATTCGGAGTTGGCATGGCCGTGCTTACGATGATCATCGCTCCCTTCATCATGCACTTCCCGGAGGGCATTTTCACCTTCATGGTCAAAGTCGATAGCTTGTTCGGCGCCCCCATTTTGATGACGATGATCCTGGCCTATTTCTCAAAGACCGTTTCGGCCAAAGTGGCCAACAGCTGTGTCATATTATTCCTGGTCGTCTACGCCACACTCATGTTGGTCATCCAACCAGAGCTTCACTACCTCCACTACATGGCCATTCTCTTTACCTGCTTCCTGGGACTGGCTTTGATCATAGGCAAACTATCTGGTCACCAGAAGGAAGAGATCAAAGAGCGAGACATCGAAGGCGTCGACACGACCCCATGGAAACATTTTAAACCCGTCGCTATTCTCGCAACGGTAGCCATGGTTGTCACCTACGTCGTTCTCTCACCCTGGGGGCTCGTAGAATCCACACGAGAGAAGACCCTCGAACTGGGTATCATCATTGCGGGTGTAATCATGGCATTTGTTCTCTTCGGAGTGCCTTTGCTCAACAAAAAGAAGAACGAAAAAGCTACCTAGCCAACTCTACCCGAATGCGGTAGAACCCGGCCTCCGAACGGGCAAAGGAAATAGCCGTACCTGCTTCACCGATACTCACTGATCGGGAGTCCACAATTTTCCACGGCTGAGCAACCCCGAGATCGGGCGACCACTCCAAGATATAGACACGGCCTCCTATCACATCTGCAGACGAGACTGAGACGCGAGCACTCGAAGCATCCGCTTCTACGCCCGGAAGAAAAACGACGGAGGCTACATCGGGACGCGACCCAAACAGAAACTCCACGCCATTCGCTAACCCATCCTTATCCAAATCACCCGCCGCATCGTTCGAGTCATTGGCATTGAGACCGAAATCGTTTTCAAACGAATCGGGCATCCCATCCAAGTCTGAATCGACCTCTTGTGCTAAGCGAACGAGAGCGAGGTCACTCACCAGATAAACATCGTTGCGATTCTCGTTATCGTCCGTCGCGTCCTGAAACAGCACCCCATTGTCGTCGTGATGAAAAAAGACGCCCAAGTAATTGGAGGAATTGACACCGGCCGCAGCCAACTCCCCAATCGACACCTCGATTTCGAAAATTCCTGTCTGGTCCACGACAGGCGTACTTAGTTCACCAAATACTCCCTCTTTGATTCGCTGCACCAATTGACCGGATTCAGGATCAAACTCCCCGATGCCGGCTATGAACCCCAAAGATCTATTCAGCACGCTCTTGATTCGCCAACTGCCATGATCCTTCAATCATCAATCCAGAAGTCGGAGCGCGCCCTCGGTCAGGCGTAGGATGACTTGGGCGTTCGGCGAAAGAATTGATTGCCTGAATTGGAAGATGTTACATCTTTAAAATATGAGCACAAAAGAATTAGCTTTGGAGACGATTCGAAAGCTCCCCGAAAATGTTTCCTGGGAAGAGATTGAAGAGAGAATCCAGTTCCTCGCCGCGGTAGAACGCGGTCGACAGGATGTCCGAAAAGGAAAAGTCGTTCCACATCAGGAAGTGAAAGAAAACCTGAAGGAATGGATTACCAAGTAGTTTGGACCGAATCAGCGCAGGAAGATCTGAAGCAAATTGTGAACTTCATAGCTACGGACGATCCAGTTGCGGCAGAACGATTTGGTCTTGGACTTGTAGATCATTTCGAGCAGGCGTCCCTACAGCCTTGGAGCGGAAGAAAAGTTCCTGAAGCGAATATCGAGGAACTTCGAGAACTCATCTATTCTCCGTACCGGATCATTTACGAAATTATGGACGGACAGAAATTAGTTTATGTTATCCGTGTTTGGCATGCGGCCCGAGGAGAGCCGAAAATCGACTAGCCGAACAAGGCCCGTCACGAAATCACGGCAAGCGTGATTCGTGCGATTAGCGTTAGGCTAATAAAATTATATGGATAAAAATGATATACAAAATGATCCAAGCTTTAAGGATGAAGTTGAAGACTACATAAGAGAAAAGCTTGCAGAAGGTAATAGTCTAGAACTTTTAATGCCTGGTTGATGAGGGATGGCGAACACAACAGCTATTCTTTATTCAGACGAAAAGAGCATTTCAGAAGAGCTTTACTTAGAGATCAAAAGTTGGTTGACGGGATTACCATTAACTGGGCAAGTTCAACTTGGTGACAGAGAAAACGCAGACAAGATAGACATCATGAGAGAAATCACAGAGTTTACTTTGGATATTGATCAAGCTACAGATGAATCGAAAGAAAAAGCTAAACTTTTCTGGGAAAAGATAAAAAGAAAAAAGCCTAACCTGAGGGCGGACTGAATTCAGGTTAGGCTAATTAAAATGATTGAAGAAAAATTAGAAAAAATTGATTCTCTGTTTAAAGAAAAAAGGCCTGAGTATTATAGCTACTTACAAGATGAAGTAAGTGACGATAAAATTGTAGAACTTGAAAAGATATTACCTGGAAAGTTGCCTCCTGAATTTATCGAACTGTATAAGTGGAAAAACACTCAAGATCCAAGAAAGTTTCATTCTTTTTATGAAAATAGAATGTTCATGCCTATTGAAGAAATCATTGAAATCAAAGAACTAATGGATGGAATGATCGGTTATGACTTTGAAGATCCTAAATATTGGCGAAAAGGTTGGGTTCCATTCTTAAGTAATGGAGGTGGTAGCCACTTATGCTTAAATTTTGTTGCAGAAGACGGAGGAACGAAAAATCAACTTATTGGTTTTGTGGAAAGCAGATGAAGATAGAGATGTTGAGTTCTCAAATATCTCTGATATGGTTGGATGAAGTTATTGATGAACTTGTCAACGATTTATATGATGATGAATAGAAAGCCTAACCAGAAGATTGACTCGAATGAGAACCACTCACTCCGTTCGTTTGATTCTCATTCTCATCGGTCATCTAAGACGTTCGGCGGAGAAACAGCCCGATGGAAACGAAATCTGAACCCCTTTCAACCCCGGGTCGCCGGTGAAGCGATGGCCGCAGGATTCAAAGCAATCTCCTAACAGTACATTCCTTCGCTTATCGCCGGCCCATCCCTGAAGATTCATGTATCCGATCTCCTATAAAGAACCGACCGGCGAAGCGACATCTGGCGGTGCATGCCCTTATGCCGCGAGTGTTTTCGACCATGCGCGTCGCTGGCGGGCTGACGAGGCTTGGAAGCTAGTTCAAGCCTTGTCGGACGGCTCCGGCGAGATGACGCTGGGCGATGCCGCTCGCCTGGCGTGGCGCGAATCAGTGCGTTGCATCGGACGTCTGCATTGGCGCTCTCTGCAGGTCGTCGACGCCCGCTCGCTGGATGATGCCGACGAGGTTTTCGAGGCCTGTGTCGAGCACCTGCGCGTAGCCACCAGCGGTGGTCGCATCATTCCAACGCAGACGGTTTTCGCCCAGTGGCGGGAAGGGCATCCGAGCATTCGGATCTGGAACCACCAGCTGATCCGCTACGCCGGATACCGCCACCCAGACGGCTCGGTGTTGGGCGACCCCATGAACGTGGCCTTCACCGAGCGGGTCCGCTCGCTCGGCTGGGCGCCATCGGCCGAACCCGGACGCTTCGATTTGCTGCCTTTGGTCATTGAGGTGGACGGACGGGTTATCGTCCGCGAATTGCCGCGCGAGGTCGTGCTGGAGGTCGAGCTCGAGCACCCTGAGTATCCTTGGTTCGCGAAACTCGGGCTGCGGTGGCACGCCGTGCCGGCGATCGCAGACATGATACTGGTCACCCTAGACGATGTCTTTCCCTGCGCCCCCTTCAACGGTTGGTACATGGGAACCGAAATCGGTGCCCGCAACCTCGGCGACGCCAACCGCTACAACCTCCTGCCAGAAGTGGCAGAGCGGCTCGGATTGCAGCGTGACAGCGACCTGTGGAAGGACCGTGCCCTGCTCGTGCTCAACGAAGCCGTATTGCATTCCTTCGCCCGTGAAGGTGTGCGCATGGTGGACCACCACCAAGCTTCGCGCGAATTCCTCGCCCACTGTGAGCGCGAGCAATCCCAAGGCCACGAAGTACAGGCCGAGTGGTCATGGATCGTGCCGCCCATTTCTGGCTCGTCCACAGGTGTTTTCCATCGCCTTTATCCGTTGCAACCGCGATTGCCAAACTTGCTGCCCCAAGTGGAGGCATGGAAAGATCACAAAGGGACAGCTCAAACTGCACCCTTAAGCACCCCTGAGAATAAAAACAAGAATGCCGAACAAGGCGGCGCTTCCAACGGCTAACGCCGTGGCAGACCTTCGACGTTGGCAAAGGAAGACATATGAGAAATCGAATACTTTTACTGTTAGTTGGACTGATTAACCTCAGCTTATGCGCCGTGACGCACGCTGGCGGCCCTCATTATTATCGGCCGGTGGAGGCTGGGAAACCCAGAATAATCGCGTGCGATGTCCTCGTCTACGGCGGAACGCCTGCCGGGGTGGCAGCAGCAATTCAAGCCGGAAGCATGGGGAAGAAAGTCGTCATCCTGAGCTTTGACAAGCATGCTGGAGGGGTGACCTCGGGTGGGCTAACAGCCACCGATGTGGGTGAGAATGAGTCCATCGGTGGCTTGGCTCGGGAGTTCTATGACCGGATCGGACGCATCCGCAACTTTTCTCCATCTGCGGCGGAGGCGCTCTATCTCAAAATGCTGGAGGAAGCAGGCGTAAAAGTGCGTTTGCGGCGCTGTCTGGTCTCGGTCGAGCGCGAAGGCACGCGCATTGTATCCGCTAAAATGGATACAGGGGAGACGGTCAAGGCGAAGATCTTTGTTGATGCTACCTACGAGGGAGATCTCCTTGCGGCCGCCGAGGTGGCTTATTGGGAGAGGGTTACCTGTATTGGAAGAAACATGACAAGAGAATGGTCACGCGCTTCCATCTGCTGATAAAGGACATCCTGAGGTCAACACATGAAGGAATTGGAAAGCTGAAGCCACTCAGACATAACCTCAGCGGGAACTGGTCCCAAAGAATCAGCGAAGAACACAGAATCGCCTACAAGCCGTTCTATTCAGGACCTACTTTTGTCCAAATCCGCGACCACTACAAAGGATGCATTCCTGGCCACCAAGGACCAAAGACAAGCAGACCCTTCAGGTAAAAAGGAGTAGATCACTCGCTTTGAGAGTTCGCGGGAAGCGTTGCTCGTGGCTTCCTGGACCTACTCAGCATTTAGTCCAGACGGATCTATAACTGGCTGATCCTCCTCGGCATACCAGTGCTCAACGCAATTACTTCCGGGGTCACTGCGATCGACAACGATAAAGCTGACATCGTCGAACGGTGTAAGGATCACATGGTGCCAGGTATTGCGATGATAGTTGATACCTTGCTGGCCGTTGCTCACGAAGGCTTTGAGTGTTGATTCGTCGATCTCTTCACCGGGTTCGGCAACCACCACCATAAAGCGAACATCGGTAGTAGGAATGAATGCCTGACTGCCATGAGGATGTCGTTCAAGGAAGGTGACGGTTTGTGGCAGGTCGTATTGACGAGCTTCAACCAAACTAAGCTGGGGAAGTTGGTCCTGACCTTCGCAATCCACTACCCCTAAGGCATCGTAGCGATCTGCGCGTCCCTCATTGATAGGAAAACTGGAACGCCCTTCGGTCTCGACGACATCTCCATAAGGCGCAAAGGCGGTCGCGGTCAGGGGTTCGATCTGGATGTTAAGAGGCATGTCTAAGCTTTGATAAACTTCCCAAAGAGTCTTAAGCGACTGATTCCACCATCCGGAAATATATTTAGTCGCACATGAGAAATTTTCCCAACAGCTTCCACTTCCTTGCTAAACTCGTGAATAGCATGTGCACTCAACTTCGACTCCGGCATGAGGACGGCCCAATCCACACTCTCATCGACCACCTGAGCATCAGGTGCGTCGGGCACATAAGCTGCCTGAATAGAACAGCGGTCGGGGTAATTCCCTTTAAAGTGAGCGGTATCGACAACAATGCGGTCAATGATCCCTGGATGGCCCAGCTGTAACACGCACCAGTCATTTCCTGGTTCTCTTCGACGTGCTGTTTCCCAGCCGTCACCCATGTTCACTCCACGCCCTTGACCAAGCATATTAACGGGGTGACCAAAATGGGCGTCATTCCAATCCACGGGTCGGCCACCGTTGGCCAAAGATAGCAGGTCGTACTCAGCATTAGGATCGAGCGTGTCCCAAAGGCAGTGAACCGTTCCAAACACATGGAAACGAGCAATACCACCATCTGGAAAGATATTTAAACGAACGTGCGTATATATATGGTCGTCCGGCACTTCATAGCGCAACTCGGAGTTTCCTTTCAGCCCCGTCTTGGCCAAGACTTTGGTCCATTCAGTGGCTTCATCGGGATCTCCTTCCGGACAGGTGCAGGCATCCACTGAAGCTTCCGGAGGGAAATTACCTGAGAAATGGGCCGTATTGATTAAGAAACCGTCTATATTTCCCGGGAAGGCCAGCCTGACGATGCAGTAGTCATATCCCGGACCACGCTTGCGGCGGGACTCCCAGCCGTCCATCCATTTTCCGTTTTCATCGTATTTATCTTCAATAAAAACGGGTTTGCTGTCCAAGAGCATACGCGACTTGTCGGCAAAGAAATCGTCCGTGGCGTAAATGGCTTCGGCCCCAAATTTGGCGGAGGCCAGGTTGACTCGATTCGATAAAAAGTGGTTTTGCATACTGCCTGAATGAAGTCGTTTCGCTCAAAAGGACCACTCCCCGAGGCAAGCCACGGGGTATTTCAAGGTCCTTTCGCCCCACCCTTCCAACTCCGCCTTTCAGGCTTCGGTGGACACATCGGGCGGGATCGCACAACGACTGATGAAAGTTATTTTTAGAACCCCGAAGCAAGCAACGGGGAAAGTCTAAAGGATTCTATGTCGCAGATTCTTTGCGCAATGAGAGTCTGTCAATGTTTCAACTAAAAAGGCTAGCATCACTGAAAATGGCCAATATAGTAGATCCAGAATGCAAGTTTATCGCCTTACTATTATTTCTCTGCTTGCAGCCTGCATGCCTTTGATGGGGTTTGAGGACCCTGCCCCACCCACTCCACACAAGCTGGAAGCCATCATTCCCCCGACTCCGGAAACTCAAAAAGAGCTAACCTTTTATAAATCGCCGAAGCCACTTTCACCCCAGGCGGTTACCAGTGACTGGCGCGATTTCCTGGGACCCACCCACAATGGTTATTCGCCAGAAACTCACCTGATCACTTCATTTGGCGAGACAGGACCTGCAAAGGTCTGGGAGGTATCGCGTGGCGAAGGTTATGCGGCGGCCGCTGCCATCGACGATAAGGTCGTCATCTTTCACCGCAGTGGTGACCGTGAAGTCATCGAATGCCTGGAATCAGAAACCGGGAAACGCATCTGGATGCATGCCTACCGCTCCAATTACAAGGACCGCTATGGGTTTGGAAATGGTCCGCGATGCCGCCCCATATCAGATGGTGAATACGTCTATACTCTGGGTGTTGAAGCGCAGCTACATTGCCTGGAACTTAGCACCGGCCGGGTGCTCTGGGAACGTGACTTAAAGTCGGAGTTTGATCTGACACTCGATTTCTTTGGGGTCGGAGGCGCCCCGCTGATAGAGGGAGAAAATGTGATCGTCAATGTTGGCGCTCCCGAAGGTCCCTGCGTAGCCGCATTCGATAAACGAACGGGCAAGATGGTCTGGGGAGCAGGCAATGAATGGGGACCGAGTTACTCCTCCCCTGTCCCGGCCAACACACACGCTGGCCGAAAGCTGTTTGTATTTGCCGGAGGAGAAAGCCGACCAGCTACGGGTGGCCTGCTTGTAATCGATCCTGAGAACGGAGAGGTCAACAGCAGTTTTCCCTGGCGAGGTGGTCGCTATGAATCGGTGAACGCTTCTTCTCCTGTAGTCGTCGACAACATGGTATACATTTCTGAATGCTATGGTGCAGGAGGTGTCTGTCTTATGATCCAGGAAGACGGAAGCTGCAAAGAACTGTGGCGTAACGCAATTCTCAATACGCACTTCATGACCGCCATTCACAAAGACGGTTATCTCTATGGCGTAGATGGCCACGGTCCCAGAAACGCGCCCATCGTTTGCATAAAGATGGAAACCGGTGAGCTGATGTGGAAACACGAACCCGAATGGATGGCATCCACGGAATCGCCCAACGGGCCTCAAAGCTATAACCTCATGCCTGCCTTGGCTTCCTTCATCGAAGTCGACGGACGCACCCTGGTGCTTGGACAATATGGTCATCTCGCCTGGCTCGACCTGAATCCTGAAGGTTATAAGGAGCTAGAGCTTACCCACCTCTTTCTGGCCCGCCAAACCTGGGCCATGCCGGCACTCAGCAAAGGACTCTTGTTTGTGGGACAAAACGATGAAGGGCTGGACGGCAGCTCGACGCGTTTCATCTGTTACGATCTCAGGAAACAATAGAGCGTTTGTTCTTATCCAGTGATGGCATTCTGTGCGTGGTAGCAAGAGAACGATTCACTAGAAGCCTCAACTCACCCCCTCATGAAGAACACCCTTCTCTCGCTTGGCATGCTATTCCTGATCACCCTCACAGGATGTAAACACCGGCCCATTTCCAGACTCGCTATGAGGGATGAGGCAACTCTTCCAATCATTTTCCTATCTACCGGGTAGCCGCATTGAAATTTTTCGTCAGTAACCCCTTCACATTCGAAATCCATCTGTGTTAAAAGCAAATGATGAACAACCGACCCCATTTACTTGGCACACTGGTAATCGCATTGATGTCCCTATCGACCTGCCTGAATGCCCAAAGCAGTCCAGTAGAGCTACCCTCCAAAAAGAACTTTCATCTATTCATCCTGGCCGGACAATCCAACATGGCGGGTCGCGGCCATATTGAAGAACAGGATAAAGTAGCCCACCCTCGTATCCTGGCATTGTCTGCAGATCGTGAATGGATTCCGGCTGTTGCGCCCATCCACTTCGACAAGAAGCAAGCCGGGGTTGGTCTAGCCAAGTCCTTCGCCCTTGAAATGGTCGAGGCGGACCCAGAGATTACGATCGGCCTCATACCGGCCGCCTGCGGAGGTTCTCCGATTGAGAGTTGGCAACCGGGAGGCTACCATATCCAGACGCACAGCCCTCCCTATGACGATGCGATCAGCCGGACAAGGACTGCGTTAAAGGACGGCGTCCTGAAAGGCATCCTTTGGCACCAAGGTGAATCCGACAGTCGTAAAGATCGAGCAAGGCACTATGAGAAAAGACTACGGGCATTAGTAAAACGCTTTCGCGGAGAATTTAATAATCCCGAATTGCCCATGGTGATTGGCCAACTGGGCCAGTTTCCGGAAAAGCCATGGGACGAACACCGTAAGCGGGTCGATCGTGCACAGCAGGCAGTCGTTCAGTATTTCCCGCAAATGGACTTCGTGAGCTCTAACGGCCTCACGCCGATGGAGGACAATACTCACTTCGATTCCAAGTCGCTTCGAATATTCGGCCAACGCTATGCAGATGCCTTTCTAGATGCTTCGGTCGTCACCAAGAAGTTCAAAAGTACCGCCCGTCGGACCAGTGGCAGAAGTGCCAAGGGAAGAAAAATTGAAGATTAGAACACAACTTAAGTTTACTCATTTTCTCTGGCAACTCGGTTTGCCTGAGGACCAAAGAGGATATCCGAGCCATTCGATAAGAAGCTCCGGTTTATTTCTTTGCTATAAACCGAATTTGGAGAAGCGCGAACACCAAGACCATCACCACAGCTATCCATTTGACCGGAAGTTCGTTATCTTCGGCATTTACTTCCGGCACGGCTATATAGCGAAAGAGCACCAAGTGCTGCGGCACTCTCTCACCATTTACGATCGCTTGCGGTTCAGCCTCACCTGGCTCGAACCAAATAGTCGGAGAATTCGATCCCTTTCCATTTACGCCGGAGATGCTCAAAGTCGCTTCACCTAAATCGAAGGGAGAAAAGACAAAGATCCGCTCCGTTCCATCGACAATGGATTCGCTGTTAAAAACGACTCGATCGCTTTTGTCTCCCTGCGTAACTTCCAACTCGATCTTTGCTTTATTCTCTCGAAGAAAGGTTCCAAACATGAGCCCAAGACCAAGATCGCTACCGGCCATTTCAGATGTGATTTCGAAAGTCTGCTCTACAACGACTCCCTTACTCAGGGGAGCGATCGGAACACGGTCTTCAGAATACTCATCGTTAAGGGGGAGGAAATTCATCGGAACATCGGCCAGCAGAAATGAAAATAAAACGATTAAACCACCTGCGAGAAGGCTGACTGGCACAGAGATCAACAATCGTCTGTTATTATTGGACGCAAGTAGCGAAGATACTACCGGATTCAGCAGACTGAAGGATTCCTGCTCCACCAATCCTCGATAAATCACAGTCATCAAAACGGCAAAGAATACCAGAGACAGAAAAATTAAGCCTCCCACTCCAACCCGATTTAAAACCTCTTCCCGGTTAATGGTTCTGTTGGCGAACCAGACATCGACCCGACGATCACTCAGTTCACCATCCAAGAGCATGGCAGGCAGCTCAGAACTGTAACGACACCACACGGTTGCACTGTTGTGTTTAGGACCGAACTGACCTTCTATGGTTAAGCGTGCTTTGCCCGGTCGAAGATAGGGAAAGGAAACGTAGACTATCTCATTATCACGCAACTGACCGGAAAGAAGGGTATGTTCACCAACGAATTCCCCCTGCTCCATTTGAATGCGGATTTGGCCCAGATTCTTCCTTGAGTAAGTTGCAAACTGAAAGCCCAGGTGCAAAGAGTCATCCCCTGCATTTCCCGGAACATCAATCACTTGTTCAATCGTCACTCCATCAGACAACGGGCCAGCAACCACTGCGCTACCTTCCTCTACCTGCTTCCCAAGCGCATCTAGTTTAGACCCAATAAAGAGAAGCCCCAGGCATACCACCAAAAGTGTAAATGCCAGGAGAGCAGCGGGAAACAATTTCTTTGTATCAAACATCTCGATTCAAGAAGGGAACTATTTCATCCAACATGAGCCAGAATTCGGCAAGCACCATTAAGGTAGCGATTAAAATGAGAGCGTAATTTCGGTGGCGAAACTGTTGAAGCGCTGGAAGCACCCAGGCCATTAACAGAATGCCTATGGCAGCAAAATAGTATCTCCCATGCGTACCTCGAAGCGCACCCCCTTCGTTGCTGTAGGCGTGCATTTGGCGTATGACCATCATTAGAAAAAAGGCAGCTACCAGAATCGACTCCATTTGAATGCGATGGCGGTCACTTACAATGGGGTGTCGAGTCAACCAAAGACCAGGCACGCCTAAGACGAGGATATAGACCAACGAGAATACGGTTATGTACAACAGCCAGGTGACATAAAATGCCTCGTGAGGAAATAGAGACCCGAAATAAACACAGACCGTAACAAAAGAGGCTGCGATCAATGCCTGAGGCGCCCAATCCATTTTCTCCTTTCGAAAATGAGCATATAGTAAATGCAGGCTCAGTATGGCCAATCCCGCAAGTAGGGCTGCATACAAAAATTGATGCGAGGTTGGTAAATGCAAAGTCGCTAAAATCAAATCCTGCCCAGAACCATGCCAACCCCATATCCCCCAGAACGACCGAAAGCTATGAGTAAAAAATGGATACACACGAAAAAACTCTACCAGGCTGTAGTTGGTCGACAACTCAAACACTAAGTGATCCAAAGCTGTAGGCATTGGCTTGCCGGACAGAGTGATATTCCTGACGATCCAAATGCCCAAGGGCAGCCACCCAAGGGCTACGAATCCAAGGATCGGCTTCAACTGGAATCCTCGCTCTTGAACAAACCGCCAAAGCACCAAGGCCGAGACGGGAGCCATGATAAGCAGCAAGGTATATTTGGTGATTCCACAGAGCCCAATGGCTGCACCTGCCAAAAGAAGATTCTTGGCACTGGTTGTTTCGCTAAAGCACAACCATCGAATGGCGAGGGCCACGGATACCAATACAATCAAGGTATCATTATTGGCCCCGGCCGCGGTTTGGCTGATCAAGGGAATCGAACCCGCCATAACAGTTAGACAAAAGGCGAGGAGATCATTTTCCAGGAATCGTCGGGCCAATTGATTAACCAATACCAGAGCCACCACCATCAGTAGAGCATTACACACGCGAACCGCATACAAAGGGCCCTCAAAGCTATCGCCAAACAGAGACCCCACCCAGTAAGCCGGGACCATGAGTGTGTAGTAGAGAGGTGGGTGCTGGGCGATCCAGTTGAAATCCGCAGGCGGACCTGTTTCCCCCACCATAGAGCGCCACATTTCCTCATCCATTCTCGTCTCCTGAAAGAGTGGCAACCCTTCCCCGGACGCGATGTGCTTCACATAACCAAGATGCCCTATCTCGTCAGAAATATCCCAAGGCAAGGTTACGAATACAGCCAGGTACACCACTTTGAGAAAAAAGAGGATTAAGAAGGCAGGCAGGCACCAGACCACCCACTTATTCTGCTTGGACGAAGACAAGATCCCCCACGCTGTAAGCAAAGCCACGAAACGAAAAGGATTTTTCTTCATCCTTAGCTTCAAAATGCATTTCCCCCTTGGCCCAAGGTGACCCGTTAACTACTCAAACATGTGTAAATTAAGCGCGAGAAAATGACCTAGGAATTGCACTTGAAGTGATCTTCATTGTTTTGTGGATCCTTTCAGATAGGTTATTGAATCCCTTCTGACGAAAACATGTAGCACTAGCACCATGTCCCGACCTCCTATACAGTATTTATTTCCAGGCCATGGGTCAGAACGACCTTATATGGCTCGCGAGCTCTATGAAGGCATAGAGAGTTTTCAAAATGATATGGATCAGTGCTTTGATTGGGTGAAAACTTTCTCGGGTCTCGAGCTAAAACCTCATTTATTTTCCAGAAGGCCTTGAAGAAGCTTAGGCCCGCCACCAATTGTCTCAGACCATCGTGGCACAACCAGCTTTGTTCTCGGTTGAATATGCATTATCACGACTTCTGGCATCAATGGATATAAATCCAACTGCGATGCTCGGACACAGTGTAAGCGAATACGTAGCGGCATGTCTATCAGGCGTCTTTTCTCCAGAAGCTGCCATGCGAACCATCTGTAAACGAGGACAATTGGTTCAAAGCGTTCCTGAAGGATCGATGCTGGCCATCCGTCTTTCAGAGAACGATCTCCAAGCTTACCTGGATAACCAATTGGATCTCGGTTCTACGCTGGCCACGGAACATAGCGTCGCTTCCGGCGAACCTGAGGGCATTGCTCAACTCGAAACCCGGCTGAGGAAAAACGGCGCCGTTACCCAATTGAGCAACGGCGCATTAAATACTGAACAAGTAACTGCAACGTTTATCCGCGGTCCCTGACCTTATACTGCCACTCTTTGGGTTTTACCGAGATATCACTATCGTCCTCGTAATGCTGTTGGAGATCTTTCAGCTGCTTTTTATACGACTTCACACGAGAGGCGTATTCAGGATCATTGTATAAATTGACAAGTTCATCCTCGTCTTCCTTGAGGTCGTAGAACTCCCACTCATCGAACTCATAGAAGTGCATGAGCTTATAACGACCGGTTCGGATACCATAGTGGCGCGGCACCATATGCACACTTGGGTATTCGTAGTAGTGGTAATATATACTCTTCCGCCAATCGGCAGGTTTTTCACCATTGAGCAGTGGAACAATCGATACACCTTGAATATCATCAGGGATAGCTGCTCCAGCCACATCCAGGAAGGTGGGAGCGTAATCAATGTTTTGGATCATTTGGTGACTGCGTGAACCAGGTTTGATCTTTCCAGGCCACTTAATAATAAATGGCATCTTGAGTGATTCCTCATACATCCAACGCTTATCGAACCACCCGTGATCACCGATGTAGAAGCCTTGGTCAGATGAATAAATCACGATGGTGTTATCATCCAGGTCCAAGTCAGCAAGTGTCTGCTGCACACGAGCCACACTCTCATCGACTCCCGCCAGAGAGCGAAGATAGTTCTTGGCATACCGTTGATACTTCCAGCGAACAAGGTCCTTCCCTTTTAAGTTGGCTGCGTGCAAAGCGGCGTCACGAGGAGCATAAGCTGCACGCCAAACTTTCATTTGCTCAGGCGTCATCCGTTGCATGTTTCTCCAGGCAGACCTGTCAGCCGGTTGATTGGGAGTGGGATCTTCAAAGTCAGGAGTCAGGTCAACAAAGAGGTCAAAATTGAGATGCATATGACGATCGATTTCCAGCTCCTGATTGCGAGCAGCCGAAGCATTGTCCGACCAGTTATCGAACAGGGTATCCGGCTCGGGTAGTACCACATTGTCATAGAGATCAAGGTGACGGAGCGCAGGCATCCAATTGCGGTGAGGTGCCTTGTGCTGAACCATCAGCATGAAAGGTTTGTCGTCGTCGCGTTTTTCTTCGAGGAACTCGACAGCCATGTCCGTCACAAGATCCGTGCAATATCCTTCGACCGTGATGTTGCCTTCCGGAGTAATGAAGTCGGGGTTGTAATAAAGCCCTTGTCCCGGCAAGACCGCCCAGGAATCAAATCCCTGCGGTTTTCCTTTCAGATGAGATTTTCCATAAATCGCCGTCTGGTAGCCTGCCTTCTGCAGGAGCTTGGGAAAGGTCTGCTGATCCCAGTCGAAAGAATTCCCATTATTCATAAATCCATTTTTGTGACTGTGCTTACCGGTCTGGATGACGGCGCGACTGGGCCCACAAATGGAATTGGTGCAAAAGCTGTTTACAAACACCATGCCTTCGGCCGCCAACTTATCAATGGTCGGTGTAGCACGCACATCCTTCAACCATCCATCGTAGGCGCTAATGGAATGAGGAGCATGGTCATCGGTGAAGATAAATACTATATTCGGCCGATCATCAGCCGCGTGAAGTGAAACAAATCCAGCCAAGAGGCTGATCAAGGTAATCAGACGTGTGAGTGATTTCATAAGGTTTGTAGTAATAGACACAGAGAAAGAGTAAGACGAAGAGGGAGACAGATAGAAGACAAAACGAAAACGAGCTATCGCTTTTGTTTGAACATCCATTTCCAGAGCGAGGGCTCCCAATAGGCATTGAGCCAGGAGTTGTGCCCCACCCCCGGATACTCGATGTAGTCGACATCGCCTCCGGCGGCTTTAATGGCTGCAAACATATCGCGCGAATATTGCACGTCCACGGCCTGGTCCTCATCTCCGTGATAGACTCGTGTGGGAGTATCTTTAAAGCTGGCACCATCGGCTGGATCCCATCCTCCGCATACCGGTGCGGCGGCAGCCCAAAAGTCTGGCCTGGCTGATACGGCGCTGAATGTTCCCATACCACCCATGGAAAGACCGGTCACATACAAGCGACGCGTATCGATGGAGTTATTCGCAATCGTGTCATCGATCAACTCGTAGAGAATATCCTGAACACTGGGACGAGGAGTCCTTCCGCTTGCTCGTGAACGCTCAAGCAACCAATCTCCCTGCCCCCAGGTGTTTGGGCCAGGACATTGGGGAACCAAGTAGAAAGCATCGTATTTCCCATAGACATCGTCAGAGGCCAATCGAGCTGGAATACTCGCATCAACTACGTTGCGAATATTTGCCGGACCGCGTCCGCCACTGCCATGGAGAAAGACGACTAAGGGATATTTCTTTTTAGGGTTAAAATTCCTGGGTTTGAGGATCTGGTAATTCAAGGAATCACCAGACGAACCAGTGAAGCTGTGAGCCTCATAGTCTTTGTATTGATCTTGGCCGTTTTCCCAGAGGAGGTGGTTAATAAAGAATTCGACTTCGTTTTCGTAGTATCCCTCGAGCTTTTCCAGGGGAGGATAACTGAGTGTGGATTCGACTCCCGCGTTTCTTAGCTTTTCATCCATAGCGACACCGAAATTGACATGGTGAACCTTCCAGCCACCTGCCCGTCGCTCGTCGTCAGGGATTTGATCATCCGGCTTCATTCCATAGCGCATGTAGGTGGGAGGATCGTCCGAGCTGATATGGTTGATGACGGAGATTTCTTTGATCACGGCATCTAACGCGATTCCCGAAAGATCGGTGTATTCGCTTATCTTACGATGAGGTTCTTCATAGCCAGGAATGTTTTCTATCCACCAGTCTAAATCCATGGTCGCCTGTCCATTGAGAGGAGCCACGGCAGCCAAACGGGTGGATTGGCGAGCGATTGGATCCTCACTATCTGGATCTGCCATATCGTCGTGCCAGGCGAGATAGGCTACTAATTGGGCTCCTGCAGAACCCCCAAAGGCCCCGATCTTATTGCGATTTATTTTCCAATCTCTGGCCTTGGAGCGAATAAACTGAATCGCACGGACGGCATCATCATGAGCAGCGGGTAGCTTGGCTACATCCAGTAAGCGGTATTCGACGGATGCCACATGGATACCGTGCTCCAGGTAAGCTTTTACTTTGGCTGCGGCGATGCCGTTCTTGGAACCCCCACGAAACCCACCGCCGTGAATGTAGATGACAAGAGGTCCACTATTCCCCACTTCAGCCTGCCAAAAGTCCAGCACTTGGCTCGGATGATCACCATAGGCGGCATTGGCAAAGGTCGGCGTTGGGACTTGCGGGCGCTGACGCTGAGCCTGAGCCCAGGTTATAGAAAAACAAAGGACGAACAAGAGAGCTCCCAAAAACAGCTTCGGAAAAATATGGAAATTCATAGGGTAGAATGAAGTGAAAATAAGTAGCCTAAATACTGTTCCTCCGTTGAGAAAGGATATTTTAAGGTCTTCCCAGAATACGAAAGGAAACTACACCCGCAGTAGTCACGAAACAGGATCGCAATATTTGAAGGAGCAACTCTTAGCACAGCACTGCCTAAATCAGCCGCTGTGTAACTGGAACAACTTCTGACGATCTTCCCTAGTGTAAGTTTGATCCAATTGAATTTGAGCCCCGCCGAACATAAACTGAATCCTAGGCAGATCGTAGGTTTCTTTAACCGGGATCGGATCAAAAACGAGTCCTTCGTTTTGGAGAGAGCCTATTAGGACCTCTTCTTTAAAGGCCATGTGACTCATCCAAACGTCCTCCGTATCCGGGGAAACCGATCTAAATCCAGTTCCCCGTTCTTTTACGAACTTCAAAAACTCAGCTGGATAAATAACGCCCAATTCCGTATTTAAAAAGTTAAGCCGGTCAGGATGTGCGTCCTGACTCACATCCCAAAAATGTAAGGGATCAAAATGATACTTGTTGATGCCTATCCTTTTCGCGTCAAAACAATGAATCACGGATGGATGCTCCTGATGAGCTGTCATCAAACGGTCTAACCATTCCGATGGATACACCCTGTTATGATTTGCCGTAATCAATGGCTGGGAGGGATCGACCTCTGTTGAATTCAGATAGGCGAAGTAGCTGGTATGGGCTCCGTAGTCCTCACTGAAGATGATCTCCAATCCACGGTCTTGCAATCGCTTGAGTGCAGCAGGAATCTTACAAGTGCCGGCGATCTATAGAATTGCCCTGCCCGGCTTTCGAAGCCCTTGGGCAATGGACTCAATGGCGAGATAGAAATGTGAAATCTGGCTCGCATGAGCAGCTGAGGAAACCACAACTTCATTCGATGCATCACTGATCTTAGTCCGGGAAAATCGGTTGCAGAACCTCAACCTAAGTCGGTTACACCATGCAGACCATTGCCTTGGAAAGTTAATCAACTTAATTTTGATGCGACCGAGTTGAGCACGCAAGCGTTGGGTCATCGACCACCTACGACTGAAAAGGACGGCGCTCCCGGACATCTCTTGGTCCCTTCCTAAACGCATGGCATCCAATTCTTCTTCATCTACATGGGAAGCACATTCCTGGAAACGATTCAGGTCATAAAATTCCAGAACTCCGTGCTGATGAGTAGTCATCAGGATATGTTTGGCCTTATGGACGTGGAGTCCTTTTATTCCACCTTCTCTCGAAGCGAATCTGCCCTTATAAAAAGTATCGCGCTCCATAAGTAAAATTGGCCGGGATTTCAAACGCTGCCCTTTCCATCCATCGGATGGCATTTTAAAGGAATGCAAATAGGGGCTTGCCGCATCCGCGACATAAACATTGCCGTGCGCATCAAAATCCAGGCCATGAGGACACACCACACCTTGAAGCCTCGCCACGGCCGAAGTCGTACGGTTCAGGTCAGGAGTATTTTCAAAGATGAGAACTTCGCCTTCGGTGTTGTTACTCACGGCTATCCATTGGTGGTCAGCGCTAATACTAACGCCATCGGGGATTTGGAGCTCATTTTCTAACAACACCCCTTCATGTTCAATGAGAACAGACGGGCCCAGAGTAATCTTGTGAGCACTGACAAAGTGCCATTGATCGTTCGAAACCAGAATACGGTATTCGTTGCTGGAAACCTCATAGGCTGCCACAGAGCCAGGCGTCCTAACCTTGGTACTGAAAATGCCTCGACTCGAAATAAAAGCAATAGGGGGAATGGGTTCCCCTGAATTAGAAGCCTCCGGAATCCGAAAGACAGAAACATTCTCGGCCCTATTACAAACCACCAAGTGATCGTTGCCTAAACACGCAATACCATTAGGCTCATTCAAATTCTCAGAAACCAATACTCTGACACCTGTGATACGAATTTCGGGTGATGCGAAATCAATATCCAGAATGTATATCTTGTTTTCAAGAAAAGCGGCTAAAGCTATGCGTGCCTGATCAGCGGATAGGATAATGTCCTCCGTCCTACCTATCTGATTAATGGCCTGAAGAACTTCACTGAGGCTTGGTAGCTGAGTAAAGGGCTGTCTTGAAGAGTCGTGGACATGAGGAGCTTAAATTGTGTTCAGGGCGGGGGAAAAATTATCAGAATCCACAGTCAGTGTTTTCGAAAGCCATTAAAACTAGACAGCAGATTGATCGAATACACCGGTTATTGCTACCACAAAAATAATTAACGAAAAAATAATGCCTCCGCGAGCTGCCGATTCGCCAACCAAAAGACAGTCCCCAGACTGAGCGATAAACAGCTACTCAATCACATCGTGTATCTCTATCTCAAATATTAAAGTCGAATTCGGAGGCACAGCGCCTGGTGAACCTTTTTTCCCGTAAGCCATATGGCTGGGGATGTAGATCTTGGCGTGACCACCCATGCGAATTTGTTGAAGGCCTTCTGAAAAACCCTGGACGACTCCAGACACATTGAAGGTACCGGGTTTACCGCGTTTATAGGAACTATCAAAAAGGGTTCCATCGGTGAGCCATCCATTATAATCAATGACAACGGTATCTCGAGGCCCTGGCTTTCTGCCATAACCGACATTGAGCATTTCAATCTGCAGCCCACTCGGCAATTCAACCACCTCTTTCCGCTTTGCATTCTTGATCAGAAAGGGATCGGTGATTTTCGGTGTCTTTTGGACAGGGCGCCGAGCATCGGGATCGAATTGAAAGTTAAGCCCCTGACCATGAACGGACAGAGCGAGGATCAAACTCAATAGGCAAGCAAGACGGGTCATGACAGTTAATAGGCTTTGTGTTTTTTACTTGGGCTACAACTGAAAAATGGAAGGCAAAAGCTGCTACCCTTGCGTCTAAACTTTATTTAAAATCGAGCGCCCCGACTCAACTACAAAGCTGGCGCGTGTATTCAAGGGCGCATTGGGTCTGCTGACAAACGGCACGGTCCGATAATTGGTACGCCATTCCTTTTGGTTCACAGTACAAGAAACATAACCTCGCTCACCGTTGTGGTACTTAAGAAATGGATTCTCCGATAACAACTGATCGATGTTGTCGGGTTGATCGAAGCCATCGCCTGAGGATGAAATGGAAGTTCCGACAAACTCGGTGCCCACACTGCTGGAATCAAGATCGTTAAAATCGCGGAGCAATTCACAGGCATAATTCTTATGAATGTCTCCGGTCAGAACGACTGGGTTGGTAATTTGGGCTTCATTGAACCAATTTAATAAATCACGACGCTCCAATTCATAGGCTGCCCATTTATCCATACTAACCGCTACTCCAGGGCCTACCTGACGATCAAGATTTGCCATCATGACTTGTTGTGCGAGTACGTTCCATTGAGCAGCCGAATGTTCTAGCCCATTCATCAACCAGCTGCGCTGATGGACCCCCAAGATTGAGGTGCCTTCCTCATAGACGCCATCACAGGGAATCTTGTTTCCATCGCCACAGGGCTGGTCGCTGCGATATTGCCTGGTATCCAGGACAAAGAAATCGGCCAGATTTCCATAAGGAACTCGACGGTAGAGTGGCATATCTGGACCGTGAGGTAATTGAGCCGAGCGTAAAGGCATGTGCTCGTAGTAGGCTTTGTAGGCGTTGGCTCTTCTCTGAAGTAAACGAGCCGAACTCACTCCCTTATCCTGTGAAACGTCATCGGCGTAGTTGTTATCGACTTCATGGTCATCCCAGGTGACCAACCAGGGAGCGGCTGCATGAGCAGCCATCAAGGCAGGATCGGATTTGTACTGCGCGTAACGCGTACGGTAGTCATCCACCGTATAAATCTCATCCCCGTGATGTTTTCTGAAACGTCCGTCGGCACCTTTGCCTTCGTAAATATAATCACCCAAATGAATGATCAAATCCAAGTCCTCGCGCACCATGTGATCATAGGCGGTGTAATGTCCGGTCTCGTAATGCTGACAGGAAGCGAAGGCAAATCGGAGTTCGTCGGGGGTGGAATTAATGGGCGGAGCTGTGCGCGTGCGCCCTACCTGACTGGTTTCATTGCCGACTTTGAAGCGGTAGTAGTACCAGCGGCTTGGCTGAAGTCCCTGGAGCTCTACATGCACCGAGTGGCCCCAATCATGAACGGCGATTTTGGTGCCCTTCTGCACTACTTTTCTAAAATTATCATCAGCAGCAATCTCCCAGGATACTTCCACTGGCTCCATCGGCATGCCACCGCCATTCAATGGATCCGTAGCAAGCCGTGTCCATAGCACTACGCCGTCAGGAGACGGATCACCGGATGCGACTCCGAGTTGAAATGGATACGCCGATAATTTGGGGTTCCGCTGAACCGGTTGACCAGAAACCGATGACCAAGCGGCCGCCGCAGCCAACGAACCGGTTAAGCGAAAAAATTTCCGACGGTTAATTAAGGGAGTATCGGGAAGCGAATAATAGGAATAGGACATTCAGCTATTCTCACTTCACCAATGAAACAACTCAACAAGGAAAAGCTGAGACTGATTTTAAAAACCTCACCTACAAAAATGAACAAAGCTCATCTTGGACTTGTCATGCGTGAACAAATCCAAACACATTCAAAGCATGCGTCTGACTCAAATATTTCTAGTGAACACAATTTTCCTGCTCACCCTGTTTCTTGTATCTGACCTTCTGGCTGATAAGCACGAATCCAAAGAGGTAGACCCAGCTTCAGTCTGGGATCTTACCGAACTCTATCCAAACGACGAGACCTGGAATGCAGCGAGGGAGAGTGTGCTGGCTCAGCTGGACGATCTCAAGAGCCGCAAAGGTTCTCTAGCTGATGGCGCCACGAGTTTTTATGAAACACACCAACTGGTTTCTGACCTTTACCGCAAAGCCCTGCGCGTTTATTCCTACGCCAGTCTCAAGGCAGACGAGGACTTGGGGAATGCGCCTAATCAGGAGAAGGACCAACTCGCTCAACAAATGTTTAGCCGTGTAGCCGAGGCAGCATCCTGGATCGACCCAGAGATCCTTAAGCTTGGGGCCGACACCATTGCAGCCTATCAAGAGGAAGAGCCACGCCTTGCGCCCTTTGCTCATTCGCTACGTAATACGCTGAGAAATGCATCCCACACCCTGACCGACGAAGGCGAACAGCTTCTGGCTTCCGCCTCACAACCGCTTCAGGCTGGTTACAAGATCTATGGTCTGCTGGCTAATGCAGAAATTCCCTGGCCGGAAATTGAGCTTTCAACAGGCGACACGGTTACCATCAATAGCCAGGGCTATTCCACCCATCGCCAAAGCGAAGATCGGGACGATCGGAAGCAGGTCTTTGATGCCTATTGGGGAAAATGGGGAGAGTATGAAAACACCATTGGGATGACCCTCAATTCTCACCTGCAGGCCCAAGTCTTTTTATCCAAAGCCCGCAACTATGACAGCGTGCTGCAACGGGAACTGTTTCAGGATAATCTGCCGGAGGACATTTATAGAACCCTGGTGAAGGAGGTGAACAAATCCCTCCCTACCCTGCATCGTTATTTTAAACTACGTAAGCGCATGCTCGGTATCGACCAGATGCATTACTACGATATTTACCCACCTCTCGTGTCACTCGATCAGGAGTTTGATCTGGAACAAGCCAAGACCATGACCCTGGATGCCATGTCGATCTTCGGTGATGGCTGGGTGAACATGCAACGCGAAGCGATGGACAAGCGTTGGATGCACGTTTATCCGCAACCCGGCAAACGCTCGGGAGCCTATCAAAACGGTTCAGCCTATGACGTGCACCCTTACTTGTTGCTTAACTTTAATGGGACCTACGATGCAGTCTCTACCTTTGCTCATGAGTGGGGTCACGGCATGCACACGCTCTATGCCAAATCGGAACAACCCTTTGAAACGGCCGACTACTCAACCTTCATCGCAGAAATCCCGTCCACGTCTCTCGAATTACTCTTGGAGGAAAATACCATCCGGCAGGCCAAGAACGACAAAGAACGTCTCTCCTACCTGGGAAATGGATTGGAAGCCATGCGCGGAACCTTCTTCCGCCAAACCATGTTTGCTGAATTCGAGCTGTCGCTCTACGAAGCTATTGAACGCGGTGAAGCTCTATCGGGTGAGAAGATCACATCCATGTATGCCGAGATTGTTCGCCGCTACCATGGCCACGGTGAAGGCGTAGTTATTATTGACGACGCTTACACCCGCGAGTGGATGTTCATCCCTCACTTTTATTATAATATGTATGTCTACCAGTATGCCACCTCCAAGACAGCTGGGGCTGCTCTTTACGACAACATGTTAACCGAAGGACAACCAGCCATCGATCGATTTATCCGACTACTTAAAGACGGTGGTTCCGACTACCCACACGAATTACTCAAGAAAGCAGGCGTCGATCTCACTCAACCAGCACCCTACCGAGCGCTGGTTAAACGCATGGAGGAGACGATGGATCAGATGGAAGCCATTCTGGATAAGATGAACTGATAATGGCTCCACGTTGTTACCACCGCGACTACTTGAGAAAGGGAAACGAACCGTCATTCAAGAACTGAGGAAAGGTAGGGCCATTGCGTCCTCGCAATGCAGTCCTCTAGTTCAGCTGGGTTCTCCTCGGTGTCACCACCGTGGCTACATTAATAGTCCTCACCAGCTCAGCCAGTCGACGCCCATCTGATCCAACTTCGAGGTGGCAACCAGGAAGTGGGCGGAAATCCAATAAACATTCCAGTTTTCTACGTAGTCGCCACGGACACCGTCAAGGTCCTAATAGTCGTAATGTTGAGCGTAGTTGGTCTGGTGCATTTGTTCGCCCTGACTGCCTGACGGATCGATCAATTGGCCACAGGCAACCAACATGATGCGTGCGAGTCGCTGGTAATCTTTATTTCCAGTCAGCTCACCCAGTTTCCAAAACTCTGGTGTGCACAGCACTCCATACACATCGAGGTGCATGTTCTGGGCGGAAACGGTCGTCCATCCGCGGGTTTTGAAATTGTTATCGGTCAAACGGCCAGGCGGTAATTCAACATCCCACACATACACATAGCTCAGCACCACATCACCGGCGTGAATCGCCGCATCGAGGTAGGCTAGCTCTCCAGTCACATCGTACAAAGCCATAAATCCCTGGAGTGCAGCCCAGGCTCCTTCTTTGTCTTCGCAACGCGCATCGAGTGTGCCGCCCCAGTACGGTTCATCCATGGAGAGGTGACGGTTCCTATTCAGCGATCAGGTAATCTTTCTTAAGCACAATCTCAATGCACGCGCCATTGCGTCGATTCGTAACGAAGTCATCGGTCTGGAGGAAGATGTAGCGAATCTGATTAATGAGATGAACGAAGCCATCGCAGAGGCCGAGTCATTCATTGATCAGCTGCAAGCTGAGGAGTAGGACAGAGTAGTACAGGTATCTTGCCAGTGTATCACCTTGAAAGTTCCATATTCACTGCACCATTAGCGGTGTAGGTGAGGGTTCCTTTCTTGAATAAAACAGGCTGGAAGCCTATTCTACTCTATAAAGATAGTTTGGATCTACTCGCTCCGGAGCGCAGTGGCAGGGCGCATCAGCGAAGCGCGAACGGCGGGAATCAGCCCAGCCAATGTGCTGGCGACTACAGCTGAACCGATAATGATCAAAAAGTCGTCCAGTTGATAATGTGCAGGCAGGTGGGTAAATTGATAGAACCGGATGAGCGTTTCTTCCTTATTGAAGATACCAGCTACGAAGGCGACGATTTGATTTCGAAATGCCAGGCAGACGGTTGCAAATACAACGCCCAATATACTACCCACCGTTCCGATAATAAATCCCTGAGCTGTAAAACAAGCCATCAAAGCGCGAGGCGAGGCACCCATGGCACCCAGAAGTCCGATCTCCTTTGTTTTTCGAACTACCGAGATGAGCAAGGTACTGGTGATGGAAAAGGCCGAGTTCAAGATGACAAACAAGAGCAAAAAAAACATAACTGATTTTTCCAGCTGGAGGACAAAAAGAAAGTCGCGGTTTAGATCGAGCCAGGAAAATGCCTTCACCCCTAAAGGAAGTGTATCGTGAGAAAGGATGGTATCGTTGATGGTCGCCGCGATGAGATCTACGTCTTCCTCATATCCGCGCTTTAAGCGCACGGTCAGCCCATGAATGCCATCCTCAAGCCCATAGAACTCCTGCATCAAGGTGAGTGTACAAAAAAGAGTATTGTTATCGATGACCGTCCAGCCCGTTTCGAAAATACCAACGATGCGGAGTTGGCGCGGCAACATGATCTCATCCTCTTCCAGCTTCTCCATGATCAAAGGCGAAATGACTTCGAGTGTATCTCCCCTGAAGGCTCCAATCTTGCGAGCGAGTCCTGAACTAATAATAACCGAGTCGTCGTCCAGATCGTCAATCGAACCCGACTTCATAAACTTTTCGTAGGAGATAACCTCCTGCTCCAGATTAACATCGATCCCACGTATGGCCGGGAACACTGGCACATTGCGGTTTTGCACCATGACAAATCCGTAGGCATAAGGTGAAACCGCTTCGACCACTTGTTTCCCCTTGTATTCAACACCGGCTACAACCTCCATCAGCTCGTCGTAGTCGTAGATGACAGCCCGATCTTCGACCCTGATATCACCGGATGTTTCGACAATCTTATCACGGATCTCCTTTTGGAAGCCATTCATGACCGTGAGAACGATGATTAATAAACTCACTCCCAGCCCAACTCCAATGACAGACAAAACCAGAAAGAACGAAACTTTCGATCCAGTCGGGAAGAGTTGTTTAAAGGCTAGATAGAGATACCAAGGCATTGTTGATAAAGGATGAAGGTAAAAGGATGAAGGATGAAGGCTAGCATTAAAAAAACCTAACACCTGAAAGCTGACACCTGTTTCCTTAGAACTAAAAAAGTGCCAACACATCCAGTTGTCTGGTTGCTTCTACTTCTTACTCTTCCTCAGCCTCTTCTCGTTTCTCGGGACGCAGCGCTGGGAAAAGGATGGTGTCTCGAATATTAGCCGCACCGGTCAAAAGAATGATCAAGCGGTCAATACCGACACCCATACCACCTGCTGGTGGCATCCCCTGCTCCATCGCAGCCAGGAATTCCGTATCGAGATCCTGAGTCTCTTCACCGATCTGAGCTTCGAACATTTCTTTCTGAATAAAGGGGTCGTTCTGCTCAGAGTAGGCGGGAGCAATCTCCTGCCCATTGATGCAAAGTTCAAATACGTCCAACACGGCCGGATCGTCCTCGTTCAATTTCGCAAGCGGGCACAGTTCCTTTGGAATGTGTGTTACGAAAGTTGGTTGGATCAAAGTAGGCTCGATCAACTTCTCAAAGACGTTGTTGGTGATTTCATAATCCTCGAGTTCCGGATTCACCTGAATCCCCAGCCCCTCAGTCGCAGCCAGCTTCTCTTCCTTGGATCGGCTGAACCACTCGGGATCTTTAGTCGCTTCTAAAATAAGTTCCTTGTAGGAGACTTCACGCCAATCCCCACCGAGCTCGATCTCAACTCCATCCGAATTGGCGATGGTGGTAGTACCCAATACATCCTTACAGATGGTCTGGATCATGCCATGGATGAGTTCCATCATACCGCGAAAATCAGAATAGGCCTGATAAACCTCCAGCATGGTGAACTCCGGGTTGTGTCGACGAGAAAGGCCCTCATTGCGGAATACGCGACCGATCTCAAAGACACGATCAAATCCTCCAACCAGAAGACGTTTCAAGTGCAGCTCCAGCGCAATGCGCAGATAGAAATCGCAATCCAGGGCATTAAAATGCGTCACAAATGGACGAGCGGCAGCTCCACCAGCGATGTGATGAAGTGTGGAGGTTTCCACCTCCATGAAATCCTGAGCTTCCAGGTATCGGCGGATACAGGAAATGATCGCGCTACGCTTTTTAAAGCGATCGCGACTTTCTTCGTTGGTAATCAGGTCGAGGTGACGATTCCGATAAATGGTATCCGCATCGGCAAGACCATGCCACTTTTCAGGTAGAGGTCGCATGGACTTAGAAACGATCGCATAGTCGGTCACCCGAACGGTCACTTCGCCCGTCTTTGTGACAAACATCGGGCCGGAGACACCAATGATGTCACCAATATCGTGCTTCCGGAGCTTGAAATACTTCTCTTCACCCAATTCTTCACGCTTTGCGTAAATCTGGATTTTGCCATCGCGGTCGAGAATTTTGGCAAACATGGCCTTGCCCATCACATTCATATTAGTGATGCGACCGGCAACGGAGACCTCAATTTCGTTGTCTTCCTCCGGTTTATACAACGCCTTTGCTGTGGTCGAGGTATGGCTCTGCACCCAATTCTGTCGAAATGGATCGATTCCCTCGTCGCGCAACTTGTCCAGCTTGCCTTTTCGTACGGCAAACAGGTCGTGGGTATTGTCCGAAGTGTTCTTGCTCATGGTGCTAATTTAAAAAACGCGCAACCTTGAACAGGCGCCTCTAAAAGCGCAATGGAAAATCCAGAGGGTCTTAGACTAAGCCGCAGCAGGATCTTTAAGGTCGTCATAAAATGCGACCAAACTCGTAATACAGTAAGGGCCAACCCACAACATTCCGATAAAAAGGGTGAATACTGTCAGCAAGGACCATCCGAAAAATACGAGGTACATCATAAAGAGTTTACCTTTATGTCCCTTGATCATGGCCGGACTCTTTTTCAAAGCATGCACGGCTCCTAATTCCGGTTCATCGAGGGCAATAAAAAATGAGAGACCAAAATACAGATACAGCATAATAGACATGCCAAACATCATTATGTAGAGGAGGCCAAATCCCAGACCCATGTGAGGAGTAAAGGCCTCCGAGCCTCCTTGACTCGAAGCTACTGCGATTCCTATTAAAATACCGCCAGGAATTATAGCAATGAGGGTCGCACCGACAGAGATAACAAATAACAATAAGTATAGAGCAAGTCCCAGAGGGAAGTTTTTGAATCCATTGAACAGTTGCCCGAACTCAGGACCAGCCCTTCGGTAGACCCGGACAAAAAACTCAACGATTCCCATGATCAGGGGTCCGGAGCATATCACCGTCGCGAGTAGCCCAAGAATGGGAATGAATCCCATCACTATAAATGCCAAATAGCTGACTATTACCAATCCGATGGCCACTCCCCACTGCCCCTTGAGGGCTTCGAGCGCTTGTTTTCTTAAATCGGCGTTGGGGGTTCGTCCGCCCGTACCAAAACCTTCCAGCACTGGCGCGTCCAGAGCCGGACCTTGAGCCCCATGAGACACCGGTGCTGAAGCTTGCCTCGCAGCCTCGGAAGTTGGTGAAACAAATACAAAGTCATAAGAAACCCACTCGCTAAGACCTTCTCTCCAGATCAAGTCATTTTCCTTAAGCTGCCCTGACTCAAACAATTGTTTAAGTTCGTTTTCACTTTTCGGACCTTGTTGTTCGCCGTTGATTGCATAGTGCCAATTCATAGATGCAGAGGTGGTTGAAAGTAATACTAGTATGAGACAAGTCGACTGACCTTGAGCTTCATGATTCCTAATAACCAGAGATACACGCAAGCTGTAAAACATGACCAAAATTCAAGGCTGGAGAATACCATTTGCGAAGATGGGAGGTGATCTTGGAACCGGAAGATCTAAAAATTCACCCGAAAAGACTTGTGCAAGACTAGGCAGATCACTTTTTTTACATATTCGCTCACCTGTTATCCGAAGGTCGAGTCTAAGTCCGCATCCGCAATTTCTCTAACGCTCTATATGTACCGTATTGCCATCTTCTTGCTGTTACTCGGCATCTGGATTGTATTTTCAGGAAAGTTTGACGCCTTTCACCTATTCCTCGGTGCGCTTGCTTCCTTATTCATAACTGCCATCTCAGGGAGTTTCTATTTTAGTAATCGATCCAAAAGTTTTGGATCACGAATGGGAGAAATCATTCGCCTGCCAGGATATGGTCTTTGGCTCCTGTGGCAAATCGTCCTTTCGAATGTTCACATTTTGAAGCTCGCTCTGACTCCAGGAGATATCAAGGAGCTCGATCCGACCTTAGTCCGAATCAAGCCCAAGCTGAAGACTGACTTTGGCAAATATATGCTCGCCAATTCCATTACCCTGACTCCCGGAACTATCACAATTGAGGTGGGAGAAAATGAAATGCTCATTCACTCCATCAGCAAACATACCGCCGATGGCGTAAAGGACGACTCTATGGAAAAGAAAGTGGCTAAGGTTTTTGAAGGAGGGGACAGCTAAATATGGAAACCTTTTTTGTCTTCTCGGGAGTCGCCATATTGATTCTTATGCTCCCGATCATGTATCGCATCGTGGCAGGTCCCACAGCTATCGACCGCATTGTAGCGGTCAATGTGATTGGTACTAAAACAACGGTTCTGCTGGTGATCATCGGCATTCTCTTTGGTCGAGTGGAAATGTTTGTGGACTTCGCTCTGACCTATGCGTTGCTCAACTTTATCGGTTCGTTGGCTGCAGCTCGGTTCCTGGATCGGGTAAATCCGAACAAGCATTACTCAACCATGAAAGCGGAGGAGGCACCCAAATGATACTCAATGCGATCTGCATCTTCCTAGTCTCTACCGGAATCATATTCTTTCTAGGTGGAGCCGTTGGGGTCCTTCGCTTCCCCGACTTTTACACGCGTATGCACGCAGCCGGGAAGGGCGACACCTGTTCCATGCTGCTCATCCTCACCGGGCTATCGCTTTTCCAGCTCAACGACCCCACCCTGGCCAACTTCCTGGTCGTGGGAAAAATCTTTTTCATCACCTTTTTCATCATGATCACAAGCCCGACGAGTACTCACGCTCTGATTAGAGCCGGGTTTGAAGAAGGCATCAAGATGTGGAAACGGGAAGATTCGAAAGGAGAAGGACAATGATCTGGATTTTTGATCTCATCATTTTGGTTTTCCTGGTGATTACCGCGATCATCTCACTGCAGGTCAAAGACCTGTTGAGTGCCGCGATGATCTTCGGCGTCTACAGTTTCCTTATGTGTCTGCTCTGGTCAGGCATGGGTGCGGTGGACGTCGCATTCACTGAAGCAGCCGTGGGAGCTGGCGTGAGCGCTGTATTTCTAATTTCAACCGTGCTCCGCACATCAAGGAGGTCATCAGATTGAAGATACTAGGCATCATCACCGTCATCATCACTGGTTTTCTATTGCTCCAGGCTGAACGCGACTTTCCTGACTGGGGCGATACTGAGTCCCCGGCCAGTGACAACCGCCTATCCCAGCATTACATAACCGAAACGATCAACGAAACGCGCGTGCCCAATATGGTAACCGCGGTGCTGGCTGATTACCGGGGCTACGACACCATGTTTGAAACCGTGGTGATCTTCACCGCTGGAATCGCTATCATCGGCATCCTTCGGGTTTATGGTCCCTCTACCAAACTGGAGCACCCAGAACCCACGCTGGAGACCAAGAAACCGGATCTAATCATCGAAACCACCTGTCGTCTGTTGATCCCAGTTATCCAGGTCTTTGCTCTCTACGTTATTGCCCACGGACACTACAGTCCAGGAGGAGGTTTCCAGGGCGGCGTGATATTCGGAGCGGCATTCATCTTGCTGGCACTAGCACGTGATTTACAGACTGCGCAGAAGTGGGTACCTGAAAATCGGGTACTAAACCTGGCAGCAATCGGTATCTTCATCTACGCCGGTCACGGTGTTCTGTCCCTAATCTTCGGTGAGAATTTTCTCGACTACAGCATTTTGACCAAGGTTCTACCAGGCGACGCGATCGATGCGCGCTACCACAGCATGTTAGGGGTAGAGATCGGAGTAGCATTCACGGTTACGGCAATCATGTTTTCCATCTATTCAAATCTAGCTTCTAACGGCAAAATGGAGGAAGGCATCTAACCTGGGCTCCCCAGCAAATGCGCCCAAAAAATTTAAAGCAATTAACCATTCGTGACCTTAACAGAAAATAGCTCTCATAGAAATGCGGCTTGGACGCATTTTCGGGCGGAGATGCTGAGTATTCCTTCCTCTCGACTCAGTTACGCACCCAGGTGCGCTCCTTCGTCTGTCGGTCGTCAACCTCAACATTGGTCCGATGCGCAATGCGCTCGGTCATGTCATCACTTCGTTCTTCGGAACCACTCCGTGAGAAAGCCAGGTTTGTAAATGGAACTCCTACAATCTATAGCAGATAGTTTTAACTATTGGATCTACATCATCATTATGATGATTGGGCTCTATGCCTTGGTAGCCAAAAATAATTTGGTTAAGAAGCTGATTGGGATGTCGATCTTCCAAACGGCGATCATCCTCTTTTACGTTTCCATTGGTTACAAAGACGGCGCAACGATTCCGATTCTTTACGAACACCAGGCCCATCATGGCCACCATGATGAAGGACATGGTGAAGCGGAAGAAGCACATCACGACGTGGAGCACGCGGTTAAGGAAGCGGCTAAGGAGATACACGCCGCTGCTGAAAACCATGCGGATGGTCACGATTCTCATGCCGATGACCATGATTCTCATGCAGTCAGTCATGATACTCTCAGCAGCTCAGCGTTCGATGCAGAAGAATTTGCCAATCCCCTTGTCCACGTGCTCATGCTCACGGCTATTGTGGTAGGTGTTGCAACACTCGGTGTTGGATTGGCCATCACACAGAAACTTTACGGAGAGTTCGGCTCCATTGAGGAAAGCGAAATCATTGAACAGATTCGAACCGGAAAATGACTGAACAGGCACCCATACTCATTCTGTTATTTCCCTTCCTGACGGCTGTTATTGTAGCCCTGGTTGGACTTCGTTATAAATCGCTTAGTTGGCCACTCGCTTTGGTCAGCTTGGGTGCCTCGGTGTGCGCGAGTCTAACAACGCTCGCTCAAGTCGTAGAACATGGCCCCATCCGCTATAAGCTAGGTGGTTGGTCTCCTCCCTTTGGCATAGAATTCCATATTGACGGACTGAACGCCTTGGTAGCGGTAACCGTTTCAGTGGTTGCACTACTTACAGCCATCTATTCGAAGGATAACGTAGATGCGGAGACTCCAGATAAGTCGTCTCAGTATTACTGCTTGTTTCTACTCTTGGTATCCGGCCTCCTTGGCATCGTGATTACCGGTGATGCCTTCAATTTGTATGTGCTGTTGGAAGTCTCGGCTTTGACCAGTTATGCTTTGATTGCCATGGGTAAAAAACGCGCCACCTTGGCTGCGTTTAAATACCTGATCATGGGAACGATCGGTGCATCCTTCTATCTGTTAGGTGTAGGATACCTCTACATTAAGACGGGTTCACTGAACATGCTGGATATCCGCGATATCCTCGAAACGGCTGAGCTGTTCGACTCACCTACGATTCTGGTGGCCTTCATTATGATCACAGTCGGGGTGTGGATCAAAATGGCTTTCTTCCCACTCCACTCGTGGCTCCCAAACAGTTACGCCTCTGCTCCAACGACGAGTAGTAACATCATGGCCCCACTCGTTACGAAGGTAATGATCTACGTCATGGTGCGCATGGTGCTTACGGTGTTTGGACCGAACTACGCCTTTGAAATTTTGGATTGGGACAACATCGTCGTCTGGCTGGCCGTCATCGCCATCCTCGCCGGATCGATCGGTGCACTGGCCCAGAAAGACCTGCGCAAGATGCTGACCTTCCTCATCATCGCGGAAGTGGGCTACATGGTTGGTGGTTTGTGGTTGGCGGACGAAACCGGAATCACCGGAACGATTTTCCATATCATCAGCGATGCCTTCATGACGCTCTGCGTTTTCCTCTTTGCAGGAATCGTTTTTGCCAAGACTGGAGCGCGCGACATCTACGCCCTTGAGGGTATGTTCAAGAAAATGCCACTGACCATGGTCGGGTTCTTGGTGGGGGCGCTCTCACTCATCGGCATTCCTCCAACAGCTGGATTCTTCAGTAAATGGTATTTGGTCCAAGGCGGCATTAATTCCGGAAACTGGGAATACGTCGTGGCGCTTCTCATTTCCAGTCTGATCAATGCGGTCCTTTTCTTCCGCCTAATCGAAATCGCCTACTTTGGGAAAAAACCAGCAGAAGGACACGGCCATCATCATGGCGATGACCACGCGAAAGTATCCGAGGCATCCTTCACCATGCTGTTTCCGCTACTTAGCACTGCGGCCATTCTCATCCTCATTGGACTTTATAATAAAGAACTGGTTTTCGTGATTCAGGACTTCCTCTCCCAATTCAACCTCGCAACCAGCATTCGTTAACATGAGTTCTACGATTACAAGTATCACTCCCCTTCTGGCCTGCCTGGTTTCGCTCATCGCAGTGTTGCCGATTGTGCTGCTGCGCAAATCACCCAACGCACGGGAAGGCGCTACGTTTGTAGCTGGGATCATAAAATTTGGGCTGGTGCTCTACATGCTTCCCACGGTCTTGGCCGGCACCAAGATCGAATATACCCTGTGGCAAATTTTACCAAACATCGCTATCGAATTTCGGGTGGATGGACTGGGAATGCTATTTGGCCTGGTCGCCTCATCCCTTTGGATTGTGACCTCCCTTTATTCGATTGGATACATGCGGGGGTTGAAGGAACACTCGCAAACCCGGTTCTTTTCATTCTTTGCTGTTTCCTTGTCCGCAACCATCGGTGTGGCCTTCTCTGGTAACTTGTTCACGCTTTACCTCTTCTACGAAATGCTGTCACTGGCGACCTATCCACTGGTGACACACCACCAGGATAAGGAAGCCAGAACAGGTGGAAGAACTTACCTGACCTATCTGCTAACAACGTCCATCGGATTTGTTCTTCCTGCGCTTATATTCGTCTTTGTTAAGACAGGCAGCAGTATGGACTTTAGTCCGGAAGGATTTCTGGCTGGGCACGTCAGCCCCTCGACTGCGTTGGTCCTGTTGTTACTTTTCACCTTCGGTTTTGCCAAGGCGGGGATCATGCCCTTTCACTCCTGGTTGCCAGGAGCGATGGTCGCTCCCACTCCAGTCAGTGCCCTGCTCCACGCGGTGGCGGTAGTGAAAGTGGGTGTATTTTGTATCCTGCGTGTATTCACCGGGGTCTTCGGCATCGATTTCCTAGAGAGTATGGATATCGCAACCGTGATTGCCTGGATCGCTGCCTTTACGGTGATTACTTCGTCACTGATAGCGCTGAGCCAAGACAATCTGAAACGGCGCTTAGCCTTCTCCACGATTGGGCAACTGTCTTACATCATTCTGGGGGTAGCGCTTTTGAGTGACCGAGCCGTTACCGGGTCAATGACCCATATCGCGATGCACGCGGTTGGTAAGATCACTCTGTTCATGTGTGCCGGCGCGGTCTTTGTGGCCACCGGTAAAAAGTACATCAGCCAAATGGACGGCTTGGGCAAGAAGATGCCATTCACCTTTGCCGCCTTCACGATTGGTGCGCTGAGCGTAACCGGACTGCCTCCAACCGGGGGATTGATCAGTAAATTTTACTTGGTGACCGGGACTGTCGACGCAGGCCAGATAGCTCTGCTTGTGATATTCTTGATCAGCACCATCCTAAACGCGGCCTACCTGCTCCCTATTGGCTACCGTGCATTTTTCCCGAAAGACAAGGAGCTATCAAAAACTCCATTCTCCTGGAAGGCCGTGGAAGAAGCTTCTCTGCCCTGCGTTCTGCCCGTTTGCATCACATCCACCTTGGCACTGGTGCTGTTTATTAAACCTCAATTTTTAATCAACCTCGCCGGGCTCATGCTCGGATCAGGCGGATAATCTGAACCATGGAAAATCCCAAAAAAGAATTCGATTGGTTTGACCACAAGTCCTCAAGAAAGCTCCTTTGGTGGCTTTTATGGATCACCTGCGGACTGACCGTGGTCGCGGAACTATTCATCCACCGTCATCCACACTTTGACATCGATGCTGTCTTTTCATTTTACGCGATTACCGGCTTCATTGGCTGTGCGATCATGATAATCGGTGCCAAGGGCCTGGGCTTCATTTTGAAACGCGATGACAACTACTATGGAGAAGTGGAAGAAACCAGCTTACCGGAGGACATAGATGGAGACGCTCAGTAATATTCCTCCCGCATTTCTGCTCTTCGTAGCTGCCTGCCTAACCCCCGTCATCAAGGGTGTGGCTCGTAATGTATTTCTCATTCTGGTTCCAGCTGTTGTCTTTTTCTATATTGCCGCGTTGCCTGTAGGCGATGGACCTTCCTTCTCATTCCTTCCAGGATTCGGGGAAATCGAGCCACTCAGGGTCGATAAACTCAGTAAGGCCTTCGGCTATATTTTTACGCTGAACGCCGCGGCGGCGATGCTCTTTGCCTTCTATGTGAAAAAGGCCTTTCAGCATACCTGGGCACTCGTATACATTGGCTCGGCCTTAGGGGTAATTTTCTCAGGTGACTTAATCACGCTCTACATCAATTGGGAGCTCATGGCGATTTCCTCCACCTTCGTCATTATGGCGCGTAACACGGAGAAAGCCAAAAGTGCCGCCTTCCGCTACGTATTGGTCCATATCTTTGGTGGCCTACTTCTCCTGGCAGGAATAGTCATGACCATCTCAGCCGGAGACGGAATCGCATTCGATGGTTTTCAATTTGAGAATGCAAACACGGCCAGCACCTTAATCCTTTTGGGATTCCTGGTAAACGCAGCAGCTCCCGGGGTGTCTGCCTGGTTGTCCGATGCTTACCCGGAAGCCAGTGTAACGGGCGGGGTCATTCTGAGTGCTTACACAACCAAGACCGCAGTCTACGTACTGCTGCGAGGTTTCGCCGGTTGGGAACCACTGATTTGGGTGGGTTGCGCGATGACGGTCTTTGGGATCATTTACGCCCTGCTGGAAAACGACATGCGTCGTATCCTCGCCTACTCTATCATTAACCAGGTAGGTTTCATGGTGTGTGCCGCAGGCATCGGTACCAAGATGGCGATCAGTGGGGCCGTTGCGCACGCATTCTGTCACATCATTTATAAATCGCTGCTTTGGATGTCAGCGGGTGCGGTGCTCTACCGGACCGGGAAAAGCAAATGTACCGAACTGGGTGGGCTCTATAAAACGATGCCCCTGACGCTCATATTTGGAACGATCGGCGCCTTAGCGATTTCCGCAGTGCCGTTCACTAGCGGCTTTACGTCTAAGACGATTATCATCGCAGCAACGGAGTACTCGCATCTCTTTTGGCCCTGGATAGTCCTGGAGCTAGCCTCAGCAGGCGTATTCCTGCACGCGGGCATCAAGTTTCCCTATTTTGTATTCTTCAATGTAGACCGTGGACTCCGTCCGAAGGAAGCCCCCAAGACCATGCTTCTGGCCATGGCCTTTTTATCCTTCCTCTGTATCTATATGGGGCTACGCCCCAACGAGCTCTACAGTATACTACCGTTTGCAGTTGATTATAAGGCTTACACGGTACCGCACCTGGTAACGCAGATGCAGTTGCTGATGTTTTCTGCCTTAGTGTTCTTCCTTTTCCTGCCGATGCTCAAGCGCACGGCCACCATCAGTTTGGATACTGACTGGCTCTACCGAAAAGGAGGCAAAGCATTTTATGGTCTGATGGATCGTGGACTGAACGGTATCAACGGAATTGCACATCAAACTTTTATTGGCGGATTTACCACCAAACTGGGAGAGCTCGCTGCTACCGGACCCACGCGCGCACTGCTTTTAATTCTGACTCCTTATTGGACTCTGACCGGGAAAAACAAGGAAGACCAACAGACATTAAAAACAACGATCCAAACCCAGGTTGATAAAGGTGCATTCCCTATCGGTATCACGGCTTGGCTTTCGGTTCTATTTCTGGCCTTGCTTTTCCTTTTCTAAAGCAAGTTCCTGGGCTAGTTCCAAGTGACCAGCCCGATCCAGACGCTGGTCTGATTCAGAATGAAAGACAAAGCCGCCAAACCATTTCCTTTCGAGATAGAGGATTGGGGGAATACCGATTATGATAGCGCCCTTGAAAAGCAGCAAGGCTATGTGCGTGAAAGAATAGACGGAAAGCGGAAAGATACGCTCGTATTCACGGAGCACCTACCCGCCTACACAATGGGTTTACGCAAGGGCGCTGAAAACCACCTGATTTGGGATGAAGATACCTTGAACGAAAAAGGCATCACTCTGCACAAAACAAACCGAGGTGGTGACATAACTTATCATGGTCCTGGTCAACTAACTACTTACCCTATCATCAGCCTCGAAAAACTGAGAGACCTTCACGCATACCTTCGTTTAATGGAGGACGTGTTAATAGACATTGTCGGTCGATTTGATCTGAAGGCTAAACGTCGCGATGGATTGACCGGAATCTGGATAGAAAAACGCAAAATTGCCGCCATCGGCGTAGCGGTAAAATCGTGGGTCAGCTACCACGGATTTGCATTAAATGCTAACAATGACCTTAGCCCGTTTACAGGTATTGTTCCTTGTGGCATTGTCGATGGAACAGTCACTTCTCTAAAACAGGAATTGGGGTATGAGGTGGATATGAGTCACCTTCAGTCTGTCGTATCTCAATCCTTCGAATCAGTATTCAGATCCTATTTCGTTGGCATCTGATTTGGGACTTACAACAGACCGGTTGGATGTCTAAGTCTTCTTCCGTATCAACTGGAGAACAGGACTCTCAAACAATTTAAATTTCAGATAGAAAATGGAGATAAACATGCGGAAGCTTTGCTTCAATCCATTCCAGACTGAAATGTTTTGAATAGGCATATCCGTTCCAGCTCCTTGAAGAAAGACTCTGTTCTCTCCTGCATTTTCATTCATCTCTTTGGCAATTCGAAGAATATCGCATCTACCGTGGACGATCTTCGCTTCTCCCCATAGACGGGTTCCAAATAACCTTAACGCGTTGTATTCATCTGGTAAAATGGCCACACGTATGTCGCGGTTGGTCCAAATTAATTTTCGAAGACTCGGTTGATCGTTCGTGAGATACCACTCATCAGGTCCGTATTTCTCAAGCCATCCGGCAGTTTTTAGATATTCCGAATGCCACTGTTTTAACGCATTCATTACTGCCAGGGTATTTCGGAAACAAAGGACTCCTCCATTGATGTCACACAGGCCTCGAGGGATATCCATCTCACCTTCGTACCAATACCCGCGTGCAGACGCAATCGTTCCGGCAAAATCGCAGTATTCTAGAACATCAAAGTATTCATCAAGGCTGCCCGTTATGTAAGTATCAGAATCGATGAAGAGAGTCTGATCATAAGGAGTTTTCCAGATATTGCAGATTTTGTCCAACACCGAGAAATAGGGCTTCTCAATTTGGACAAAGTTATCAAAGAGTGGGTCCACCTCCTCACGATCCGTAAATATCGTTACCGATAAATCTGGATTATGCTGCTTCAGGCTACCGACTGATTTTAGACATTCGTCATAAAACCTGTCGCCAGTAGAAATGTAAACGACACCTCTATTTGCATTCATGAGAGGAAATTAAGAAAGGGATGAGATGAGCGCTCCTGAGAGCTATTTAAACAAAAATGAATAACCAATTTAATTCAAAGTGAATGAATAAAAAGAGCGTTGAATTACCCGGCTCAGAGCTTTTACGCAATTTTGACATTCATTTTTGTATTTTCATGATCCAAGCACCTCAAAATGAAAATGGAAAGCGTTTCCCAACGGACAATTCATACTTTGTTCCTGCACTCAAAACAGGAAATCTTGCAGGCAAAAGTCGATCGTGATCGATAAAGCCTGTTTTCCCATTGAAATGACTTATAGGCCCTCCATAGTCGCCAATGAATTTTGATATTGGTAAGATAGGACCAGAGATTCGCATATGAAAAACAAACCCGAGTGGTTGAGAGCCAAATTGCCTTCCGGACCGGAATACCATGCGGTAAATGAATTGGTAGAGACCAATAAGTTGCATACCGTATGCAAGAGTGCCGCATGCCCTAATATGGGTGAATGTTGGACACGTGGAACAGCCACTTTAATGATCTTGGGAAATGTCTGCACAAGATCATGTGGTTTTTGTGCTATCCAAACAGGAAGACCTCCTGAACTCGATTTAGGGGAGCCAGCCAGAGTAGCAGATGCAGTCGCGAAAATGGGGCTCAAACATGCCGTAATAACATCCGTTGCACGGGATGACCTGAAAGATGGTGGTGCGTCCCTTTGGGCTGCAACCATCCGCGCTATACGCCACAGAAACCCACAAACTGCGGTCGAAGTATTAATTCCAGACTTTCAAGGTAACAATGATCACTTGGATATCGTGCTGGAAGCTAAGCCCGATATACTTAACCACAACGTAGAGACGGTTGAGCGACTGCAAAGATCGGTCAGAAAAACAGCCGATTACCAACAATCTTTGACTGTGCTTCGGCATGCCAAGAAACGCGGGTTTACGACCAAATCCGGCATCATGCTCGGACTGGGAGAGAAAGCAGAAGAGATTGAAGCATGCCTCCGGGATATGAGGGATGCAGAGATCGATATTTTAACTATTGGCCAATACCTGCAACCCACACCGAAGCATCTTCCACTAGAGCGCTGGGTAACACCTGATGAGTTCGAACATTGGAAAACGTTCGGTCTCGATATCGGATTTGGAGTGATTGAATCAGCACCCTTGGTCCGGAGTTCGTACCATGCTGAAGAACAATCGGAAAAGTACGCTCCCAGAGATCATTCAGCCAGATCGGCCTGATCCAAGTAGGTTCATAGTTGATATTTGCCGACTAAGCAGTTCTGCTTAGCCATGGTTACCAAAGAGGGAATTGTTGAAAACTGGCTTCCTAGATACACCGGAGTTGCACTAAAAGATTTCGGGGAGTACATCCTGCTCACCAACTTCAACGACTACTTAAACAAATTTGCTCGTTGGAATCGTGTGAAGGTCCAAGGCAAGGGGAAACCGATGCCAACAGCGACGGCGGATAATATCACCATGATAAACTTTGGAATGGGTAGCGCCAACGCTGCATCCATCATGGATCTATTGACCGCGATCAATCCCAAGGGAGTTCTGTTTTTGGGAAAATGTGGCAGTTTAAAGAGCGATATGCCGATCGGATCCTTTTTATTACCCATTGCAGCCATCCGAGGTGAAGGAACTTCCAACGATTACTTTCCGCCAGAAGTGCCTGCATTGCCCGCATTCGAACTGCAAAGAGCCACATCCGAAGCCATCCGTGATCAGGAACAGGATTACTACACCGGGGTTGCCTACACAACCAACCGCCGAGTCTGGGAACATGATGAGGAGTTTAAGGACTACCTGACTAAGATTCGCTGCAACGCCATCGAAATGGAAACGGCCACTATTTTCTCTGTGGGATTTAACAATCGAATTCCTACCGGAGCACTACTGCTGGTCTCCGATGAACCCATGATTCCTGAGGGCATCAAAACAGAGGAGAGTGATGCAATGGTTAATCAGAATTTTACCTCCACTCATGTAAAGATCGGCATTGAAGCGCTCAAACAACTGGCAGAAAGCAAGGCATCCATCAAACACCTCATCTTTTAGTATCCTCAGCGCCTACGGTAAGGAGCGACATCTTCCAGGATTTCGCGTTGGCTGACACGCCGTCGAGAACGTTTCTTCACGCTGGAAAGCACACTGCTTCCTAAGAAGTAAGATTGCGCAGCAATTACAACTGAAGCAATCACCTGTGCCGAAAGAGCGGCCAGTGGATTCAACCAGCCTAATATAAGCCCGAAACTCACCAAAGTCGTTCCTCCTAGAAAAGCCCATTCGTTAATTTTGGACAGCCGAATAATTCTTCGGCAATAAGGGATTGAGAACGCGATTGTAGAGAGTCTGTTTGAGGCTAGCACAGCTGAAGCTGAAGCAAGTAAAGGATCAGGTGAATGACGCAAGGCAATCGATACATAAGAGGCACTCATAGCACGAAAGTCATTTAATCCGTCCCCGACAAATAATACTCGTTGGTCCGATTCCATTTCAGTCACGACGCGGTCCTGCTTTTGTCGTGATGAAAGATTTTTCTCAAGGTCCAGGCCCTCCAATCTGGCATCATCAAATTCAGAGTCCCCGGTCAGGATCCCTGAGGGAACTCCCAGATATTTCATTTGAGCAAAGAAAGGTTGGGGAGATATGTTCCACGCCTCTTTCAATTTTGCGAGGGCACACAAACGATCATCCAAGCTGAACCATATTCTCTTCCCGGAAGTAAAATCATGCTCTTCGAGTATCGCTCTAAATTTAGATTCTCCATTTTGACCAAGAATGTAGTGCTGTTCGCCAATCCTTAGCTTTCTACGATTTCCCAAACCGTCAGTTAGGTTCACTTCAACACCGGATCCTGGGATAATATTGTATTGAAGGTCTTCCAGAACCGGTTCGCCATCAATCAATCCTCCGACACCACTCAGAGAATTAAGAAGAGGATGATGGACCATTCGCTTGGTTTGATGAATAAGAGAAATTATCCAATCCTCTCGATCTTGAAAAGCAGGCATGACAAATAAGCGCTCTAGCTTGAGGTCGTTACGCGATACCACACCGGTTTTACCAAAAAATGCACAATCCACGTTTGCCATTTGAGTAACAAATTCAGGACCTCGTCCGTACAGCTTGCGTTTGGTCAAATGAACAAGCCCTGTCCAGTAATGGACGGGGATACCCGAAACCCATACAAGAGCACCTCCGGCAATTAGAATGCCTGATGCCTGAACTAAAGCTGGATAAAATCCCGAGCGATCCGCTCCCGCAACAAAACCAATACCGGCAAGCACTCCAAGTATCAGTGACGCATACATGGAACTCACCCTTAAGTTGTTGTCATAACCTTCAGTATTTAACAACGGGTTCGAGATGATTTGAAACTTTCTGGGCAAGTAAGGAGCTAACGTTTTCAGAGTAAAGATTCCATCTTGAGAAACACTCCCTGCAAGGATCGGATCACCAGGTTGTTTAATTACGGGAAATGTAGTTCCTTTGAGTGAAGCTTCCGATACGTATCCCTCACCGCGAACAACCACGCCATCTACGGGAATCACCTGGGAGGTAGATACTTTTATCTCATCGCCCGCTTTCAGGTCGACTAATGGAATGCGCACGACCGATCCGTCAGCCTCCACTCGATTGCACCGCTCAATCCGATTGAAGTGTAACGGGAGAGCCTCCTTGATGAGCCTCATTTTCCGAGTCAGCCAATGACGTCCACCACCGTAAACCATAAGGGCGGTTGAGATAACCTCATAGTAAAACCAAGGCTGGCTTTGCAACGAGGCCGATAAAGAGATGAAAAACATCAGAACCAGCCCGAACAAAAAACAAGCCTCCACCGAAATTCGTCTATCGTTCCAACCCCGAATAGTTTCAAGAATAAGTGGAGGTGCCAGGAGGGCAAAGGAGAGCGTGGTGCCAACGACAAGTCCGCAATGAACAAGGAAATAGAGCAACCCACTCGGAGGAACAAACTCGACCATAACACGCAACGCCCAAGCGTGAACACACAGTGCAATGGCAATACTTCCTTTGACCCAATTAAAATCACTGGAGTGGAACAATGAATAGTCCACCCAGGAAATGAGCTTAGAAGACGAAGACGGTTTTACCATGGGGTAGAAACACTCTACTTAAAGAAAGCGATCCCACAAATAAAATCCCCACACCAAAGTAAGATTTACTAAGCTTAGAAAAACAGCCGCACTGCCAAAGTCTTTGGCCAGTTTCGCCATGGGGTGGATTTCCATCGATTGATAATCAATCGCCGTTTCAATGCCCGTGTTCAGCAGCTCGACGATCATGACGAGTAACAAGCTTCCGACCAATAAGCAAAAGGGCACAAAACCAGGCTGCAGCCAGATTGCTACAGGTATGAGCACAATCGACATCAGTGCTTCCTGGCGAAACGCAGCCTCATTCTTAAAGGCATAGCCGAGTCCCTCCATGGAATACTTTGTGGCCAGTATGACCCGTTTAATACCGGTATTTCTAAATTTCGAACTGTCTTCCATATTTCCTGCTGAGCACATCCGAAACAAAGGATTCAGATATAACCTCAGTAAGGAGCAATTCTATGGAGAGATCAAGTAACCCCTTACTAAATCAACTAATTCAACCTTAGGAGATCTTAGATTGGTTTTTCTTCAACTGATCACAGTAGCGATCAAGTTCTACAAGCAGTGCCTGAAACTCTTGTTCAATTTGCTCGATTTCTCCCTCACGGTTTCCTGAGTGTCCGTCCTTAACCCACAATTCAATTTGCAGTGCCATATTCCCAAGGATCAGAGCGCCTACCGTCTTTGCCGTTCCTTTTAAACTGTGTGCGGCCAATTCAAAACTTTTCCAGTCTTCCGCCTTATAATGAACAGCGAGCGACTCAAAGACTTCCGGAGTTGTTTCAGCAAAAATCTCCATAGCATCGATAGAAAACTCATCCTGCACTTCAGGCGGTGAACTACTCCCCATTAAATTGCGCATGAACTCCGGATCAAAATGCTCGAAAGGTTTCTCATCTTGAGTTTCCGAATCCTCCAAGATCTCACTGTCTAAATCTACAAAATCGTCCTCAGAACTTTCCGTTTCTTCTTCAGTTTCAGAATCTGCTTCAGTCTGACTTAAGCGATTAAGATCCAAATGTTCGATCAGGGTCTTCTCGAGCGTCTCCAACTCCACAGGCTTACTGAGAAAATCATTCATTCCAGCCTCCATGCAGGAGTTGATGTCTTCCTCGGACGAATTAGCGGTGAGTGCAATTATCACCGGTTGTTTGGCGGGAGGCAGAGTCTCGCGAATCGTTTTAGTAGCGGATACGCCATCTAGAATCGGCATCATTAAATCCATAAACACCAAATCAAATTCCCATCGATTCAGCGCATCCACAGCTTCCTTCCCATCCTCGACGAGTACGGCATTGTATCCCAATCGATTGAGCAGCTTTGAAATCACTTGCTGATTCAATGTATTATCCTCAGCTAGAAGGATCTTGGCTTTGGCCCGTTGCTCCATTTTACCAGAGGACATCTGAGTCGATTTAGAATCTTCAATGGACTCTTTGATTTTTTCTATCTGCTGCACCACCTCTTCGGGTGCTTCATCAACGCGGATCGCGAAAGAGAATTCAGTCCCCTTTCCAGGTTCACTGGCTACTTCCAATTTCGAGCCCATTGCCTGCAGAATATTCTGACAAATAGTGAGTCCCAACCCGGAACCGCCAAAGCGTCGAGTCATAGATGAATCTGCTTGAGTAAAAGGTTCAAAGATTGCGGCTAAGCGATCAGCTTCGATACCAATCCCGGCATCTTTCACGACTATACGCAATTTTCCTTTTCCAGGTGCTGATTCAGTCCAGTCGGAGTGCACTTGAATACTTCCACTCTCAGTAAATTTTACAGCGTTACCTACTAGATTCAGAATCACCTGCTGAATCCTTAAAGGATCTGTAATCACACTTACAGGAATCCCGTCACCAGCCACGTATTTCATTTCGATCCCCTTTTTGATTACGGAATCTCCAAACACGTGGAGGATAGTATCGATGGTCCCTTCGATATCGAAAGGTTTCCTTTCGAGATCAAGCTTCCCCGCTTCAATTTTGGAAAAGTCTAAAATGTTATTCACCATGGAAAGAAGAATGCGGCTGCTTGTTTCCAGGTTCACTAGGTAGTCTCCTTGTTCGGAGTCCATCTCAGTGTGCTTCAGCAAAGTGGAAAATCCCATTATCGCGTTTAGCGGTGTACGAATTTCATGACTCATCTTCGCCATAAATTCAGACTTCGACTTACTTCCCTCCTCTGCCAAATCACGAGCCTTACGAAGATCCATTTGGATGGCTTTCAACTGAGTGATGTCAGTGGTGGTTCCCAATACTCGGATCGCCTTGCCATTCTTGTCGTAAACAATCTTACCTCGGGAAAAAGCTTCCACCAAATGACCATTGGTATGCCTGAGGCGATGTTCCAATTCAAAATCCTTTTCCTTATTGATAATACGCTCATTGAGTAGCTCGACCCATTTCGCCTTACCCTCCAGGATAAATACCAATTCCCATTGCTTCAGACTCTCTAAATCTTCCTCCAGAGGATAACCAGCCATGCTTTTGATGGTGGAATCTAAGAAGACTCGCTCGTCATCAATATCCCAGTCCCAGACACCGACTTGGCCTGCTTGAGAAGCCATTTCATAACGCTCCTGAAAAACCCGAAGATTCTGCTCCAGCTTCTGACGACGTATAAATTCCAAGATGCTATCGACCAGTAAGGCGTAGCCCGTAATCTCTTTGGGATGCCAGCTACGATTTTGAGCCACTTGATCAAAACCCATAACTCCCCACCACTTTCCGTCGACGAGAATAGGAATCCACAAAAATGACATCACTCCCTGCTTGGCCAATGTCAGATGCTCGATATCCGGTGCATTATCGAGAGAGCCAAAAATGGGTTCGCCTTGTTTTAGACTAGCCAACCAAGTCGGGAAAAATACTTCAAACGGGAGCGATTGAAAACCGGGAGCAGTAATGTCTGAGTCTTCGCGAACCCAGGTATGAATCTGGTCGATCACTGAACCCTGATGTCCACCCGACACGTTCTTGAGCATATAGATTCGATCAAGGCCTGAGCCACGACCGATAAGAGCCAGTGACTCACTCACTGCCTCTTCGGAATTTCGCGAACCGATCAAGTGACCGACCGCTTTTGCTATCGATTCAAAATCCACAAAAACTTGTTGGTTATTCCTTAGCCGCTGTTCCAGAAGTTGAGTACGCCGTTGGAAGCGTGCTAGCTCACGTTTTGTGCGCTGCAGTTCTTCATGTGTACTCAGTCTGGACGACTTAGGAAACATTGGATGGAGCAGGATGAGAATTGATAGTTTGAGAAGTATCAAAGCTGGTCCAGAAGCCCGGTGAGGCCGCTCTCCATTCAAGCCTGAACTCTTTTTTTACAATTTCTTGACGCGATTTCGAGCGGTTTATCTAGAAAGCGTGCCTTTTCATATCCGCCGCCCTGGGAGATGGATATTGGGAGCAAAAAGCAATCTCCATCAGAAAGGTAAAAATCCCCCAATTAAACTTGCCATGTACATGGAGCTTTGTTCCGGTCCATTTCTATGAAAATTCGCGCCTTCAAAGGTCTCCGCCCTGATCCGCAACATGCTGCCAAAGTAGCCTCTTTACCCTACGATGTAGTCAACACATCTGAAGCCCGAGAGCTCGCCCAAGGAAATCCTCATAGCTTCCTCCATGTTGTTCGAGCTGAGATTGATTTACCGGAAGGAACTGACCTTTACTCAGATCCCGTTTATACCAAAGCGAAGGAGAATCTGGACCAGTTGAAAGCAACAGGTGCAATCGTCCGCGAAGAGGCGCCCAGTCTCTACGTCTATCAACAGGTGATGGATGGGCACAAACAAAAGGGCCTGGTGAGCGTTTGCCACATTGAAGACTACCTCAATGATCTGATTAAGAAGCACGAGAAAACGCGTCCGCAAAAGGAAGACGACCGGACAAAACTGAACGCGACCCTCAATGCACATCCTGGGCCCGTCTTTTTGACCTATCGGGACGAAGCGACAATCAACGAGTCCATAGATCAAATCACCCAAGAAGAGCCACTGATCGACTTCACCGCACCTGACGGAGTTCAACATACCGTGTGGCGCGTGGCGCAAACGGAGGCATTGGTAAGCGCCTTTGCCGATATTCCTTTCTCTTATGTGGCAGATGGGCACCACCGCAGTGCCAGTGCAGCGCGCGTGGGTGCCGAGCGTAAAGCCAACAATCCGAACCACACCGGTGAGGAAGATTACAACTGGTTTCTAGCGGTTAACTTTCCTGCCAGCCAACTGAAGATCCTCCCCTACAACCGCCTCGTATTTGACTTAAATGGCCACAGCGAAGAGGACTTCCTTGAGAGAGTAAAATCCGTAGCTACAGTTACCGAAGACGTCGATCCTTCTCCCAACCAAGTCGGAAAAGTAAGCATGTATTTTAACAACCGCTGGTATGGGTTGGAGTTTGCTCCAGACGAATCGCTCGACCCTGTGAGTCGCCTCGACATCAGTCGATTGCAAGACAGCATCTTAAGTCCAATTCTCGGGATCGAGGATCCACGAACCAGTGATCGTATTGATTTCATTGGTGGAATCAGAGGGACCGAAGAGTTAGAAAAGCGCGTTCATAATGGAGATGGTCCCGTCGCATTTTCAATGTATCCAGTCACGATTGGGCAGCTCATGGACATCGCCGATGCTGGAGCAACCATGCCTCCCAAAAGCACATGGTTCGAACCGAAGCTAAGAAGCGGATTGTTTGTACATACGATTTAGGCATCGAGCCTTAGGCTCACAAGTCGGCCACACAGCGAACCAATTTAAAATTGATTTGGGAACTGCAAGTGGCAAAGAGATCGGATCCCCTTAGCAGGTGCAAAAGCTATGACCGCTGTAAAAATGGTGAAGCAGCAGAATTGGCCGGAATTGTTTCCAGAAATCGGGTTACATTCTTGTCAGGAAAGGCGTCCAAGAAAAAACCCTCCGAGAGGAGGGTTTTTCGAATGTAGTATGTAGTTCTTTATCGCGCTTACTTACGAGTGCGACGAAATTTGTTGTTGAACTTCTCAACACGACCGGCGCTATCAACGAAGCGTTTCTCACCGGTATAGGCTGGATGAGAGTCGGAGGTGACGTCCTGAACGATCACTTGGTACTCAACACCGTCGATGGTTTCCGTCTTCTTGGAAGTAACGGTGGAGCGAGTCAGAAATTTCTTTCCTGAAGATACGTCTACAAAGCAGACAGGATGGGATGCGGGATGGATGTCGGATTTCACGGATCTAAATAGGTCGTTTATTATCCCTGACGCGCTTTAAAGCGGGGATTGGATTTGCAAATTACGTAAACGCGGCCTTTACGGCGGACTACTTGGCAGTCCGGATGCCGGTTCTTCAAGGATTTAATAGATGATGCAACTTTCATGTCTAAAATGGGAAAAAGAGAAGGAAAAAACCGTCCTGGACAGGGCTTGTCAATGGGGAAATTGAGATATCCCACACATGCGAAAACCCCGCTGCCACAGGAATTCCTTAATTCAGTGAAGGATCCTCTGGTGCCTGAGCATCCAGTTGATACTTCGGACCTTGATCGCGAAGGAATTTCTGCCAGAGAGAATCGCCATCCAACCCGTCTACGAACTGATCTTTTACTTGAGAGACAATCCAGGAGTCTTCTTCCATTTCGACTTCCAGCTGCCCACCAGACCACCCAGAATAACCTTGGTATGCACGAACAGTGGCTTGAGAATATTCCATCAACTCAGAGGCACGGTCGGGATCGATACCGAAAAATAGCTTGAATACGGAATCCGATGGAGACCAAGTCCAAGCCACAAGAAGGATCTGATCTGTTGCGACAGGTCCTCCCTCATAAATGGGAACCTGAGCTAAAGGCCCGAAGGTGAACTTCTCTTCAATTTCCCCCAGACACTTTTGAGTCGGACGATTTAAAACCACCCCAAGAGCTCCTTCCTCCTTGGAATGGGCAGACAATAACACCACCGTCCTCTTAAAATTGGGGTCCAGCATTCTGGGATGAGAAATCAAGAGAGTGCCCGAATAATTCTCTGAAAATTGGCTGATATTCTCCATGTCTAAAACTTCTCAATGGATACACCGGCTTCCTTTAGCAAATCTGGGACCATGGGATCATTTTTGTAATCGTTGTGAAATTTGATGACTGAAATGCCTGCTGCAGCGAGGACCTTTGCGCAGTTGATACACGGGAAATGGGTTACGTAGGCCGTTGCTCCGCCCAGGCTAATCCCTCGACGCGCAGCATCGGCGATGGCATTTTGCTCGGCATGGACCGTTCCTTGCTCGTGATTATCCCTCACACGCGATTTATGGGGAGCCCCTGGCAGAAAGCCATTGTAACCGGCGGCAATTAAACGGTTCTTGCCCTTGCCACCTGAAACAATGACACAGCCCACATTAAGACGTTCACAGCTGCTTCGACTCGCAATCAGGAAGGCAGTCGCCATAAAATATTCATCCCAAGACAACCGGTGGTGCCAGGCGTCGATCATCTCCGCGATTGCATCCACAGGACCGAGAGGGATCATTTTATCAGATCTTTCAGGTGTCATTTAAACCTTATTCAATCTCCCTCTGATTAAGAGAAGTCAACTCCCGTCATCGACAAACCAATCGGGCAATTGAAGACGTATTGTCTGCCCCGGTTTGATGTTGAACGATTTTTGTAATTTGAGGCCATCATGTGCTATGACTTGCAGATCGTGCAGGCCTGGGGGGATATACCTTAAGCGTTGCCCGTCTAAGGAAACAGGCACCTCATCGATGAAGATCGAAAGGGTATCGTAGGCGAATCCAGGTTTACTGGTCTCCAACAGGATGGAGCACTCAGTTGAAGCCAGGCTGAAGACCACTTCCTCTTCACTACCTCCACGAACTTCAACATCTCGGAATTGTGGAATATACCCACCCAAAAAGGCTTCAATATAGAGCTTCGTTCCATCACGAATATCCTTCTTCTTATAGGGTGCTTCGCCTACCTCCTCTTCATTCACACGTATCGTGGCTCCTTGGGGGAAGCTTCGGACACTCAGACTCCCAAACATGGGCTTCATCTGCGCCGTGTAATGAATGGTTTCCCCCTTCGGAACCCGCTCAAACAGCTTTTCCTCAGGAAAGTAATAAGGATGGTTCAAATACACGAGGGTGGATGCAATTCCACCCTGTTCAACCAACGTAAACTTTCCATCTCTTCCTATTAAACCCAGCTCACGTTTGTTTCGCTTCTCATCCAGGATATTTACGCTCGTGCCGGAAAGTCCGTAGATAACGATTCGCGACTCCCCATGCTCACGAAATGAAAAGTAGTTTAGGATCTCGTCTTTCTTCCATATACCTACAGAAGTGACCAACGACAGAAAGGCGAAAAACGAGTATCTAAAAACTCGTGCTCCGGTATCCTCAAAGTGCGATTCGTCCATAGATATAAGGTAGTTGTATACGGTATTTCCAGCAAGCCGGATTCTTCAATAATTGGAGGCTCTGCTTTTTAAAGCAAACGGACTAATCAGAAAGATTCTTAGTCATTCTTGCAAAATACGAATAGAACCAACTCGGTGGCGTTGGCGTCCTCAAAACAAGTCGACCGTTTCTCAAGGCTAGAGACTGAACCAATTGATCATCCACATAATGCAGCACCGATTGGTTCTTTTCTTCTTCAAGCAATTTCAATGCAGACTCCTTTAGAGGTCTCCTGGAGTTTAAGGCAAAAACCAGCTCCATCAATGCCGTATCACTTTCGGAAATGGCGACGAAACCGTTTGCGACACCCATATATATGGGTTCAGGAAGCAAACGACCTAACAAGGTTTCCTCGCCTTCATCGACCCACTCAAGACTTCGAACTCGGGTAAATCCAACAACAGAGTTTTGTTCATCAAGATTCAGCTGACCGGACAATCCTGAAAACGAAACTTCGGCCAATACGTCAAATAACTCACTAAGATCCGGCGCCTGAAACCCACCGCCCAGCAGCAATATACGCTCATCACCGCCATTTAGATGCCACAACGCCCAGCTTCCATCCCATCGGTCAAATATGCCAGCATCGAGGGCATTTAATTTGTTTCTTATGGCGGAATAAGACTCACTCTCCAGCCCCTTCGCGCCTTTAAAGAAATGGTTGAAGTAATTATTCGCGTTTATGCTGTTAAGGGATCCCAGATTTAGCTTGGAGGTATCCTTTGGTACAAATCCAAATACGTTGGATGGAGCACCTGTGGCCAACGTGAAGAGACGACTCAGGCGACTGCCTTGTTTGGCGGTTATTGAGACGGCGAAAGAACCTGCCTTCTGGGTCGGATCCACTTCCCAAACCAAGGCTTGAATATTCGATAGCTCTTCGAGCAACCAATGACTGAATTCTCCAAACTCCGTTACTAGGTTTTCATTCAGAGGTAGAACTGCCTCCAGGACTGCCTGCTTCAAGTCGGCGGAGTTTTGAGCATAAGTTAGAAAGGGCTCCCAGTCACTCATCAGCCCGCCTGAAGCGATAGAGGAAGGAGAAAAACGCAGATGTTCGGCAATCCGAGAATGGAGCGCGGTGGATTCGAGTAGATCACTTCCCTCCTTAATAAAGAGCACGAAAAGCTCCGATTCCACAGACACACAAGATCGCTTGTTAGCAAGTGACGTCCATACACCCGACGCATCTTTGGGAACTACAACTACTGATTCCAAACTGGTGGAGCTATGGGAGCTGAATACGTGGTAAACAGAAAATGGATACTTCGAAAATTCCTGAGGCAAAGAGACTTCAGCTTGAGGGACTAAACGAGTGGGTTTTCTTACCTGGGTATATGCGAGAAGGAAGGGCGGATTCTCAGCACCTCCAAGGGAAAGTGGGCCCAAAACACAAAGAAACCAGAAAAGTGCACTCACCACCTTCAACTTCCCTGGAATATAAAACTGCTTAGACACCCCTTAAGACATGCTTCGAAACACTCGCTTGTAAAGCCACAATCAGCTCGTAGCGCTACAAGCTTAGTCTGCTCATCCCATCTTAAGGTTCCGGTTTGACTTTGAAAATGCTCAGGAAAGACTGCTCGGGTGGCTTCCCTAAATGATATCTTGGATTTTTGTGAGAACCGTATTCACACAAATCAAATCGCAGACTTTCCCGGCGCAGAGAACGGATTGCAGGTAGAAAATAACGGATCCGTTAAGAAAATTGGAGCTGCGGTAGATGCTGGCCTGGTTCCTTTCCAAAAAGCAGTGGAAGCAGGTGTAGACTTCCTCATTGTTCACCATGGCCTCTTCTGGGACCCAGCGTATCCCATTATGGGCATACGCTACGAAAAGTATAAGCTCTGCATTGAAAATAACCTGGCCGTTTATGGAGCTCATTTGCCCCTCGATTGCCATCAGGAGATCGGTAACAACGCCATACTGGCAGAAAAGCTGGGGTTAAAGCAGTCGGAGTGGTTTCTTGAGCACGAAGGGAATCCAATCGGCCTGATCGCTGAGGGTGGTATCGCCCGTGCAGATTTAAGATCACGCTTGAATGGACTCTTTCCCGAAGGGATCACCTCCATTGAAAAAGGTAGTGAGCAGCCACAAAAATTAGCAGTTCTAACCGGCAGTGGTGCCAGTGCCGTCGGTGAATTAAAAGCTGCAGGAGTGGACACCCTGATCACCGGGGAACTGAAGCAGAGCCATTTTAACCAGGCCGAGGAGGCGGGGCTCAACCTTTACCTTTGCGGACACTACGCCACAGAAACCTTTGGTGTTTCAGCGCTTGCCAGTGAAGTAGCTAAAAACTTTGACCTGGACTGGGAGTTCATCCCAACGGATTGCCCGATTTAATCGGAATTAGAGCTCTATTCGTAGAAGTATTCAAAAACGAATTACGGAGCAGCTTCACTCAACTGCTTAAGTGCATAGGAGTACCCGTTGAAACCCAGGCCAGTAATCACCCCTTTACAAACCGGTGCAGTGTAGGAGTGTTTTCTGAATTCTTCTCTACTATATATATTAGAGATGTGTACCTCGATCACATCCAGGCCAGAAGCAGAAATAGCATCACGCATGGCAACACTCGTATGGGTATAGGCAGCACCATTTAAAACGGCTCCATTTAAACCACGATCAGCCAGGTCTCCAAACAGATCGACCAAAGCCCCTTCATGATTGGACTGATGGAATTCAATCGCCACACCCAACTCTTTTGCCTCGCCGTTGAGGCGTTCTTCCAGGTCCTTCAATGTGGCCGATCCATATACTTCCGGCTCACGTGTACCGAGCCGGTTTAGATTGGGACCATTGATGATGGCGATTGTTTTCATGATCGTCATTGATAGCTGCTCAAAGCCTCAGGGCAAGGGTTTCTTCAAAGACGAAAGAGCCCCTTTCATTTAGAGAGTAACGTATTTTCCGAGGTATCCCAGGTAATCAGCTACAAACGCTAATAGGAATAAGCTGATACAGGTGGCAAAGCCAGCCGCCACATCGTCAAGAACAACGCCCACACCACCTGGATAATCCTGCAGCTTCTTAATGCCCAATGGTTTCAATATATCAAACAGTCGGAACAACAAGAAACCGACGAGCAGAACCAGCCAGCCAATACCCGAATGAAGCAACGGTTGTAGTCCTACAAAGCAAATGGGGATGGCGACAAACTCATCGAGCACGATTTTGCCAGGATCCCGCAATTGCAGTCGAACTTCCGCCTCCCAACATATCTGCACCGCTAAATACAGGGACAGGAAGGTGAACAGCAAGGTGGCCACATAGTTTAGATTCCAGAAGGCTACTGAAAACCAAATAATACCAGCCAAACTCCCCCAGGTTCCAGGAGCCGGTTTCAAATTCCCAATCGGCCCTAGAGTTGCAAGACCTACCACGACAAAATCGGGCAGTAGCTTTACCCACAAATGCTGCTTCATGATTCTAAATCAGACTCACCGGTTCCGAAAAACAATTTCCAATACTTGATCATGTAAAAGGACCCCGAATACACCGTCATCAGCGCGGCGATCGTGAATAACACCAGACCGCCATAGTAAAACAAGTCGACCACCCCATCGAGGTTTGCACTCAAGTAAGGGTTCCAATCGAACTCCACACTTCGCGCTACGATCAATCCTCCAATAGCACAGATCTGAAAAACGGTTTTTAGCTTTCCTGCTTTTTCGGCTGGCAGCACTACATTCTTAGCGGCAGCTACGAGGCGAAGCCCCGTGATGAGAAACTCACGACTCAGAATTAGTAATACACCAAATACCATCCAGTCCTGAAGGATATCCAGTCCTACAAACACTACAAAGAGGCCGACTGTCAGGATCTTATCTGTCAACGCATCCATGAGTTGCCCGAAGACCGATATGATGCCCATCTCTCGAGCGATTTTTCCGTCGAGCCAGTCGGTGAGTCCCGCAATGACAAATATAATAAAGGCAAGCGAGTCAGCAAACCGGAAGTTCATGTACATCAGAGCAGCGATCAGGAACAGGAACGGAACTCTGGATAGAGTCAGTAGGTTTGGTAGGTTCATGGACAGCTCGTAGAACGAAGAATTCTGAAACTACAATCATTCTGAAGTTTAAGTTTGGCTTGCAATCATCAAAGTTAGCAATCTTGCCTCTTGTAACATCTTTGTCATTAATAGTTCACCATGCGCACAGCTCTTTATCCGGGAACCTTCGATCCGATCACTCTGGGACACTTGGATGTTCTTAATCGAGCCAGTCTTATTTTTGACCGGGTAATCATCGGTGTTGCGCACAATGTTTCAAAGCGCCCGACCTTGTCGTTGGATTTACGTGCGAAATTGGTTGAGGATAATCTCAAGGATTTACCCAACATTGAGATCCAAAGATTCGATGGACTCGTAGTTGATTTTGCAAAACAGATTGGGGCGGTGGCATTGATCAGAGGATTGCGAGCCGTATCTGACTTTGAGTATGAATTGCAGATGGCTCAAATGAACAGGAATCTGGATGAATCCATTGAGACTCTATTCTTAATGCCCAACGAAGCTTATACCTTCATCAGTTCCACGCTCATCAAACAAGTAGCCACCTATGGAGGAGACATCTCCAAATTTGTCCCTCCCAACGTTTACGAGGCCCTCAAAGAACACTATCCAAAACTCAAAGCAAACGAGTGCTAAAAAAGGCGGGCTCCTTGGAACCCGCCTTTGAAAATGGATATTAGATTATTCTGCGGGAGCAGGTGGGACTGCCTCCGGTGCACGCTTAAAGACAGCCGCTCCAATGGCTCCACCGATGAGGCCACCAACTGAGTTGAAGATCACGCTAATCACCAAACCAATTACAATCTGAACGACACCTACGCCTTCAATATTTTGCCGTTCGATTTGCTCTCGAACTTGCTCAGCGGCTTCCGGTCCTCCGAAATTTTCTGCCATCTTAATCATCTGCTCCTGCATAAACTGCTGGCTAAAGTCTAGACCCAGCTTTTGCAAAATCATCGTCAGAACAAATGCAGCGATTCCACCCAACAAACAGGTGAGAATTCCGAGCATAATGCCCTTTCCAGGAGAAAGTGTGAGCTTGTATTTGTTGGTGTATACGTGAATCGCCAACAGTGAGCCCAAGATTTGAATGATCAGACAACACCCAAGAAAATTAACAAAAGGTATAATGGATAGAACAAAGACCAGACCACCTCCGATAAGCATCGCCTGGAAGTCATCCGGTTTTTCAACCGGATCGGTAGGTAAATGATTTTGATCTGTCATGAGTATTTGAGTTAGTGAAGTTGAAATAAAGCTCCTGCAATCCGAGTAGCGTAAAATAGGATACGGACAATCCAAACAAAAAGCCTGTTATCGAACGTGACCAAAACCAATTGCTGTAAAACCCTATAAATTCGAGCACTACATCGAGGAACATCAGTCCTATTACACCGATAAGCACGCGCGTTATTCTTTTAGTACCTGAATTCCAGAAAATAAATAGCGTATGCCCCAAGGCTAGGCCGAAGTAGATCCATATACAGCGCACACAAACTGGTAATGGCACACCATGGATATGGTAACAGCGATCCGCCCATTGGTGACACACGGAGCTGAAAAAACCGCCAAGCGATGTAGGACCCGCAACAGCAATGTAAATACTGAAAGCAATGAGGCCTAGAAAGCAGCCACTGATGGCAAACCCGATCCATCTACTTCGATTGCTTTGCATGGCGGGAATCTTTTTAAGAGCCTTGAGCAACTGCAACGACAAAACCCTTCCTGGAATCAACTTTGGCGCAGGAAAACCCACTAAGAAAGCCAGATACTGATTTTCCATTGGACAAGGTCACCAAAAATGACTTTAGCCTCAGGTATTCATATGTTCCGAATACGAATCCGTACCGGAGACAATGAATAGACTACGTTAGCGCCTTCATGTCTCAATCGCCATCCAACAAGAAAAACCTGGGAGCCATCCTGCTCACCCTCTTTCTGGATTTGGTCGGATTCTCGATCATATTTCCTCTCTTCCCAGGAATGCTGGAATTCTATTTCGACGCGAGCGGTGACACTGGAATTCTCGGCTGGGCGGTACCCATCCTTTCCAACCTCACAGGTGGTGATAATTTCAAAACTGCCGTTCTTTTTGGAGGAATCTTGGGAAGCCTCTATTCTATCATGCAATTTGTTTTCTCTCCTGTATGGGGTAGCCGTTCCGACCGCATAGGAAGAAAATCGGTACTAAAGATCACCATTCTAGGTACGGCGCTCAGCTATCTGGTCTGGTTTTTCAGTGGTTCCTTTGAGCTATTGATCCTCGGCAGACTTCTCGGGGGAGTTATGGCTGGAAATATCTCGGTCGCAACTGCCGCCGTAGCCGACATGACGACGAAGGAAAATCGCTCCAAAGGCATGGCACTCGTAGGTGTTACTTTTGGACTTGGGTTTATTATAGGTCCAGCCATTGGGGCACTACTCTCACTGGTTAATATTCTCGATTTCGCTCCAGCACTAGAATCTCTAGGCATCAATCCATTTTCTGTTCCTGCACTCGTCGCCTTGATCCTTACCCTTGTAAATTACGTCTGGCTGAATGCTCGGTTCGAAGAATCACTCGAAGAGGATAAACGAGACAAAAGTGAAGCCAAAGGCAGTTTTGCCGCGGTGATTGATCTACTTTCAGTCAAACACCCGGGCATCCGACAGGTAAACTGGCTGTACTTAATCTTCATTACAGCCTTTAGCGGGATGGAGTTCACTCTAACATTCCTGGCAGCCGAACGCTTCTTTTATTCACCCGCACAAAACGGATGGATATTCCTTTATGTTGGTTTCATATTGATTCTGGTCCAAGGAGGCATCGTAAGACGGATGACTCCTAAGATTGGAGAAAAGAAAACGGCCATAGCCGGACTCGTCTTCGGAGTAATCGCATTCATTCTTCTGAGCCAATCCGATACTCAATTTCTCTTTTACCTCTCGCTCACACTGATGGCTTTCGCAGCCGGACTGGTAAATCCAAGCCTAACCAGCTTGGTTTCCTTATACTCGAGCGAAGATAAACAAGGCGCCAATCTAGGGTTGTTCAGGTCAGCGGGCTCGCTCGCTCGAGCCATAGGCCCCATTCTCGCCGCAAGTGTGTATTGGTACTTTGGGTCCGACATAGCCTACTTATTTGCAGGCCTGGTCATATTGATTCCGCTACTTAGAGCATTTGCTCTACCCTCTACGAATAACGAAGAAGCCCCTATTTAATTCGTTTCAACAGAAAGGCGCCGGCACCATCGTGGCCAGATTCCCAAGGAAGCGACGAAACTGCCTTCTCCTGACTGAAGGAAGAACCGGAACTATTTAGAAAGCTATTAATGACAGCTTCGTTCTCTGCGGTATCTAAGGAGCAGGTACTATATACCAAGAAGCCATCCAGTTTTACAAATTCGGCTGCTTTTCGAAGCATGGACTCCTGAAGCTCAGCCAATTCACTCAGTCCTGATTCCTCTTGCCTCCACTTCACATCCGGACGGCGTTGGATCACACCCGTATTAGAACAAGGCACATCGACATAGACGGCATCGAACTCGGGTCGAGGTAGATCCTTAGCCTCCAAAGTCAGGATATCCGCTGCGACCTGGATCTTTTCGACACCCTCCATCTGGTATCTAGCCAAATTCTCTTTGAGTCTATTGAATCTAGGGCCTTCCAAATCTACCGAAACAAGGAGCCCTTCTTGGCCTGAAATGTATCGCTGAAGCTGAATACTCTTCCCTCCTGGCGCAGCACATAGGTCAAGTACGCTGCAAACATTGAGTCCTTTCAATAACGCTGGGCCAAGACAAGTAGATGGATCCTGAATATAGGTGTCCCCCTCAGCCAGCATACTCCCCACTCGCTCCCAATTTGCAGATTGAATATTGTAAAACTCCGGCCAATCCGTCTCAGACCAATCATCAGGTACCGCTGCGCTGGATACTGGGCTCCAAGCATACGTCTTTGAGTTGGATTGATTCCAATTCAGAAGTCGGCGGGTAGCCTGCTCCCCAAATTGGCCAATCCATCGATCCACCATCCACTCAGGGTGGCTATATTGAGAACTCCAGTCTTCCGATACACTATTTGAGACATCGGCGTCCAAACCAAGATCTGGAATCCGCCGCATGACTGCATTCACAAACCTACCTTCCGCTTTACTAAGTTTGCGCTTTGCCTGCTCCACCGCATGATGAACAACGAGCGGTCGCTTGGCTTCCTCCGCGTCCATCCATTCAAACATAGCAAGCAGCAGCATAGCCTGCAGGCGCTTTTTGGGTGGCTTCTTCACCACGGACCTAAGCGCCCATTGCAAACGTCCAAGGTTTCTCACTACTCCGAACGATAAATACTGCACACGGCGAGAAATCTCCCTTTCAAGGCTCCCTGTATGACGATTCAGCAAAGAATCCAACTTATCGTTACTTTTAAGAAAGTCTTCAACAACATGAACTGAGGCTTGCCACGACTGGGATGACAGTAGTTTATCAATCTTTGACATTTAATTTTTAGAGTGTCAGAAAATATTTTCTGGCAATAGGATAGTTGTACAAACCCATTCACATATGAACGAAGAAGCGGTTCAAGCGCTGATCGAAAAAAATCCCAAATTAAAACGGGACAAGAATAAATTACTGGCTCTTGAGCCAGGCTTTTACTGCATCCACCGAAGCTGGGGCTTTGGCCTGATTCAGGCCTATCAGGAAGCAGAAAACCGTCTGATCATTGATTTCGATGAGAAACCAGGTCATTCAATGGATCCAGCATTCTGTGTGAATACCATGGAGGTTCTTCCTCAAGATCACATCCTTTCTCGCTCAAGAACCGAGGAAGACGAGATAAAGACCATGGTCAGCAAGCAACCCGCTGAAATTATTTTTCAGATTCTGGACAAGCTTCCTGAGCAAAAAGGGGCCGATCAAGACATCACCCGCGTTTTAAAAATCCTGCTTGGAGAAGCTAAGGCCAAAAAATGGTGGACCGCTACTAAGAAACAAGTGGCTAAGGATTCCCGGATTGGTATGCCTGTAAGAAAGGTAGATCCCTATTTCGTCCGCGACGAACCCGTGAATCGTGAGGACGAAGTCTTTGACGCCTATTTCAAAACCAATGCTGCTGGCCGCAAACTGCGCCTGGTTGAAGAACTCATTGCTGCTCACGACACCAATGAAGGGGTCAAACAGCATTTGTCTGAGTTGATTGATGATTTTTCCAAGTTCATCGCCGAGACGCACCAACTTGATTTGCTCGAACGACTGCATGCTGCTTGGGTCCGTGATGGAGCTCTGACCATTCTCGGAAGAGAAACCGACATTGATCCACAACCTGAAGAGTTAGTGGCACAAGCCCCCATTCTTGATGAACTAGCCAACGAGCTTCCTGGACCTTACCAGACTAAACTTCTAGAACTGGTAGAGAGAACTCATCCAGATTCGTGGACCAAGGTAATCTTGGATCTCTTTAAAAACAGCCGTGGTAAATTTACCACTGAGAGTATCAACTACCTGTATACACGAGCCAATGTGAATGATATCAAATCTACACTGGAACGTTGGCTGGTAGAGCAGAACCTCAAGGGCCCAGTTTTGATCTGGATCATCAAGAACCGCAATTCACGCAAGTTTTCTACCATCGTGCATGACTTGGTCAATCCACGTTTGTTCATGTCTATCTTGTATGCGATCGACTACGAAGCACTTCAAACGTCTGGAACACGTCGCGTACCTCTGGCTGATTTGTTATCAGACGATCAAGAGTTGATCGGTGACCTCATGGCTGAGGCGGATCCAGAAACAGCCCGTGACCTCGCTAATTCTCTCTTGATGAATCAAGGGTTCGAGGAACTGACCAAGAAGTCTATTCTGGCTCGGGTAATTAAGTTGTTTCCGATCGTACAAAGCCTGGTTGATTCATCTGCGAGTGACGAGGACGAGGAGAATCGCCTCTTTGTTTCCCAGTCTAGCTACGATAGCCGTAAGGAAGAATATGACGAATTAGTGAAGGAAAAAATCCCTGAAAACAAAAAGGCCATCGCGGTTGCCCGTGAACACGGAGACCTCAAAGAAAACTCCGAGTACAAAATGGCTCGTCAGGATCAAACCACTCTTATGGCTCGAAAGGGACTTTTAGAAAGAGATCTTGCAGTAGCTCAAATCACTGATTTCACAGAGGCACCTACCGACGTTGTGGGTATTGGCAGTACGGTCCAAATCGAAAATGCCGATTCTAACGAGAAAGTAACCTACCACATTCTCGGTGCATGGGATAGCGATCCGGACAAAAACGTTCTTTCTTACAAGACACCTCTCGCACAAAATCTCCTTGGGAAAGAGGCGAATGCTGTGGTTGAAGTCGAAGTAGCAGGAAACTCCCAAACCTGGAAGTTAAAATCTATCTCGAGATACATCGATAGTTAGAGATCCTCGAGGAGGACATTAAACACGTGGATACAGCCGATACGCTTAAACTGCTATCCGATCCCACGCGTTTGCGCCTGGTTCGGCTACTGGCACGGGAAGAACTTTCCGTGGCAGAGCTCCAGGAAATTCTCAATATGGGCCAGTCACGCATTTCCTCCCATCTGGGACTACTGCGGCAAGGTGAGCTCGTCGAAGATCGGCGAGACGGTAAGAAAAGCTTTTACTGTCTTAGTCGCTCTCTTCCTGACGAAACAACCAAGCTTCTCGATGTCGTCTGTGAGGCCTTTGACAAACAATCTCAAGCTGAGTCCGATTCACAGAACTTGGACCGAATTCTCAATCAACGTAGAGAATTATCTGAGAAGTTTTTTAGTTCAATCGCTGAAAACCTGGGGAAGTATCCTTGCCCAGGTCGATCTTGGGAAGCCATCGGTCACTTTCTGTTGAAACTGACTCCTAGAATCAAAATTGCCGATCTCGGTGCTGGAGAAGGTATCATTTCGCAATTGCTGGCGCGCCACGCAGAAACGGTCTATTGCATCGATAATTCGAAACGCATGGTTGAGGTAGGAACTGATCTCGCTAACAAAAATGGATTCACAAATCTCCATTATAAATTCGGAGATATTGAAAATGTTCCCCTCGAAGAAGGCGAAGTAGACCTCTCTCTGTTAAGCCAGGCGCTCCATCATGCCCACCAACCTAGTCAAGCATTGGAGGAAGCCTACCGAATTCTCAAACCTGGTGGGCAAATACTCATTCTTGATCTACTCGAACATCAGTTCGAAGAAGCACGTGAGGTCTACAACGACCAATGGTTGGGATTTTCTCAAAATCAATTATACCGCTGGTTGAAAGACGTCGGATTTGACCAGATTGAAGTCTCGGTCGTAGCGAAAGAGCCAGAAGAGCCATTTTTTGAAACCTTATTGGCTTCTGCCATCAAATAAGAAGCGAGTATTGAAGCTTCACACTGTGTGAAGCGCGGAAATGTTATCCTGGATTTCCTTCAGCCTCCATCTCGCTGAAATGATCGCCCCAATCCACGCCCTGCCTCAACAAGGATGGATTCATGCATATCCTCTTGAATCTTGAGCGTAAAATTCCCAATCTACCCTCCTTATTAAGTCTCTGCCAGATTACTGGCCTCCCCTAACTACCCTTTTTCAATGTTACCCAAATCACCAAAGTTGAAGGTCGATGCACGTCGCTTCCCACTCGGAGGCTTCATTTTACTAATCACATTCTCTCTATGCTCATCGATACCAATTCATGCAGTTCCACTGAATGAATCGATGCGTGGCTTGATGAAGGACTACTGCATCAGCTGCCACAATCCCGATAAAAAGAAAGGGAAGCTGAATCTGGAAAGTATACTCGAAGTCGATATGGCCCAACATTTCGAGATTTGGGATGAAGTATCCTGGATGCTCGAGGAGCGTGAAATGCCGCCTGAGGATGCGCCCGACGAACCACGCCCAAGCGAAGCTGAATTTGAACAGGGAGCGGAATGGCTAGCGAAAGCGTTGAAATCACTTAAGCCGGAGGGGCACTCAGCCATCGCTATTTCCTCAAAACTAGCCGTGGTAGACAAATACTGCATCAGCTGCCACAACGCAGAGGACAAAAAAGGCGACATGAATTTGGAGGACATTCGTTTTGATGACGTGTTGGAGCATTCTGAAATTTGGGAAAATGTAATCACGCGCCTCAAGTCGCGGCAAATGCCACCTGCAGATCGTAAACGCCCTACCGATGAAACCTACGAGGCCGTATTGGCGAATTTGACAGAAACCTTGGACGCGGCCGCTACAAAAAATCCAAACCCTGGAAGAACGGATACGTTCCGCCGGTTAAACAGGACCGAGTATCAGAATTCGATAAGAGACCTTTTAGGAGTCGAGGTTGATGCAGGGACCTTGCTCCCAAAGGATGAAGAAAGCCATGGTTTCGACAATGTCACCGTAGGAACGCTCTCCCCTAGTTTACTGGACCGCTATATCTCAGCAGCTCAAAAGATCAGCCGCCTGGCAGTAGGCGCGCCCAATGACATTCTTTCAGGTGATACTTTCCGCACGCCTGCAGACCACACTCAGGAAAAGCATGTTGCAGGATTACCCCTGGGTACTCGTGGAGGAGTTTTAATTCCTTACACCTTTCCTCAAGACGGAGAATACGAGATCGAAGTACGCCTGACACGCGACCGCAATGAACACGTTGAAGGATTAAACGAATCTCATGAGATGGAGATTCTATTAGACAAAGAAACTCTGCAGCGATTCACCATCGAAAGACCCAGAGGACGTAGAGATCACAGCGAGGTCGACAAACACCTCACCATGAGAACTGAAGTAACAGCGGGTCCACACAACTTGGGTGTCACCTTTCTTAAGAACCCCAATTCTATTTCGCAGAACAGGAGACAACCTTTCGAATCCCATTTTAACTACCACCGCCACCCGCGGCTATCCCCAGCCGTTTACCAGGTATCGATTACCGGTCCGTTTAATGGGAAAGGAGCATCCAACACGCCAAGTCGTGACAAAATATTTATCGAATACCCGGAAAACCCAGGAGAGGAAGATAAAGTAGCGAAGGTCATATTGGGCGACCTGATGAAACGGGCTTATCGACGAACCATCTCCAAGAAGGACCTCGAGCGCCCCTTTTCATTCTACAAAGACGAAGCCGAGGTAAATGGGTTCGAAGCCGGAATCGAAACCGCACTCAGCTCCATCTTGGTGAATCCAGAATTTATCTTCCGCATCGAGAGAGACCCCAAACGAGCCAAGCCCGGACAAGCCTACAAGATAAGTGATTTGGAACTCGCGAACCGTCTCTCCTTTTTCCTATGGAGCAGTATTCCTGATGAGGAACTCCTAGAAGAAGCGATAGCAGGAAATCTCAGCACTCCTCAAGTATTGGAAGAGCAAACGCTCCGCATGTTGTCCGACCCACGTTCCTCCAACTTGGTAAACAACTTTGCAGGACAGTGGCTACACCTTCGAAATCTGGAAGCTATTGTGCCCGATTTGAGATTGTATCCGGACTTCGATGACAACTTACGACAGGCATTCCGCAAAGAGACCGAACTTTTTATTGAGAGCATTTTGCGGGAGGACAAAAGCATAGTCGACATTCTCAAAGCCGATTACACTTACCTCAATGAGCGCCTGGCTCACCACTACGGCATTCCCAACATTTTTGGCAGCCGCTTTCGCCGGGTAGAGCTCGATCCCAAATACCATCGGGGAGGCCTGCTTCGACAAGGAAGTGTACTCACTGTAACCTCCTATGCTACGCGAACTTCGCCAGTCATTCGCGGGAACTGGATTCTTGAAAACATTATCGGGACACCAACAAAGCCACCTCCAGATGACATACCTGCTCTAGAGGAGAATTCAGTCGATGCAACGCTTCCTATGCGTGAACGGCTGGCACAACACAGCTCGAACCCCGCCTGCGCCAGTTGCCATGTTTTGATGGATCCACCAGGATTCGCTTTAGAAAATTTCGATGCGATTGGTCAGTGGCGCGAATTTGAAAACGGCGCGCCAGTTGATGCCACCGGCGGATTGCCTGATGGACGCACTTTCGATGGTGTCAGCTCTCTAGAAGAAGGCCTGCTTCAGCGCCCAGAACTTTTTGTTCGCACATTCAGTAGAAAATTACTTACGTTTGCGCTTGGCAGAGGGGTTGAAGTCTACGATGCCCCTGCTGTTAGAAAAATTGTGAAAGAGGCAGAAGAAGAGAATTATCGCTTTTCATCTGTTATCTTGGAAATAGTAAATAGCGTCCCATTTCAAATGAAAACCAAGCTGGAAGAAGAGTTTGCTTCGACCCAACCTTAGTCAGAATACCCATGAACTTCATCACTAAAAAGTCGATCCCCCGCAGAACTTTCATCAAAGGCGTAGGCTCAACCATAGCGTTGCCACTTCTAAACTCCATGGTGCCGGCAGCAACCGCTGCCTCCAAAACGCCCGTCAATTCAGTAAAACGTCTCGGATACGTTTTCATGCCCATGGGTTGCGACCAATCTCGCTGGACACCCAGAAGTGAAGGCACTCTGGATCAGCTCTCCCCCATTTTAGATTCGTTGGCTCCCGTGAAGGACAAAACCACCATTTTGACCAACATGGAGCTGAGACCTGCCTATCCTGGCTCCCATGCGACTTCAAACTCGTCCTTCCTCAGTGCCGTTAAGGCAAAGGTGACAGAAAGCTCAGATTATTACCTGGGGACCACAGCCGACCAATTGGCGGCTCAACAGATCGGGCAAGAAACCCAGTTGCCCTCTCTCGAGCTGGCAATGGATTTACTCCAGGTAACCGGGCAATGTGACAATGGTTATGCCTGTGTTTATCAAAACAATCTGTCCTGGTCATCTCCCACCACACCTCTTCCAGCCGAAGCGCACCCACGAATTGTGTTCGAAAGCCTTTTCGGAGAAGGAGGTACTCCCGAACAACGAAAAGCTGCACTCCGCAAGCGGGCCAGCCTCCTGGATTCAGTTGCCGAGAGTATTCAGACCCTGAAACGTGACCTCGGTCCAAGAGATCAATCCAAGATTTCAGATTACCTCGATGCGATTCGAGAAGTTGAACGCCGCATCCAACAAGCCGAATCGGCAACCAAAGACAGTGAGCTGCCTGACCTCGATCGCCCGATGGGAGTTCCGGCTGCTTATGCCGATCATGCGAGATTGATGTTCGACCTTCAACTATTGGCCTACCAGGGAGACATCACCCGTGTATCCACTTTCCAAATAGCTCGAGAAACCAGTAATCGCGCTTACCCGGAAATTGGAGTTCCAGATCCGCACCATCCATTGTCACACCATGGTGATAATCCGGAGAAAATCGAGAAGATGTCCAAGATCAATGCCTTCCACGTATCCCTTTTCGCGGAGTATCTTGAAAAGCTCAAGAATACGCCCGAAGGAAATGGTTCTCTCCTGGATAACTCTCTCATTCTCTACGGAAGTGGCATCGGAAATCCGAATGTCCATGATCACACCAACCTTCCGGTCATCCTAGCTGGAGGCGCATCCGGAGGAATGAAGGGCAACCGGCACATTCGCTATGATAAGGTGACACCGCTGGCCAATCTTCACCTATCGTTACTCGATAAGGTGGGCGTCCGCCTGGACTCATTTGGAGATAGTACCGGTAAGCTCGACGAGGTATTCGAACCTCTCGCTATTTAAACAAACCCAATCCGTATACCCCGCATACGATGAAACGTACCATTCTCTTCGGCCTTAGCTTCGTCTTATCCCTAACAGCCAATGCAGAAAAAAGTCCATTGGCCGACGCAGTTGAAAAGGGTGAGACCTTTCAGATCCAAGCACTCCTTTCAAAGGATATGGATGTCAATGAGCCTCAAGCAGACGGAATGACTGCTCTTCATTGGGCGGCTCAGAACGACAACTTGGAGTTAGCGACAAAACTTTTGAATAGAGGTGCCAATGCATCCGCCGAAAATAACTATGGAGTCACCCCTCTTTACCTTGCCTGCGTCAACGGCAACGGTTCATTGACAGAACAGCTCCTTAATAGCGGTGCAGACCCAAACACGACCATTCGCGGAGGTGAGACTGTTCTCATGGCTGCCTCCCGCACTGGAAAAGTATCCGCAGTAAAAGCGCTGATCAAAGCAGGAGCCGATATCGAAGCAAAGGAACGTAAAGACCAGACAGCTATCATGTGGGCAGCTTTTGAAGGGCACTTAGAAGTCGTGCAAACGTTGATCGATGCGGGAGCAGACTTCCTCACACCTTTAAATTCCGGTTTTAGTCCGTTTTACTTTGCCGTCCGTGAAGGGCATCAGGAAATCGTCGACTTGTTAATCGCCGCTGGAGTGAATCCTGACGATGCCATGTATTTTGAAAAAGGCTCGAGCAAAGGCCCACTCAACGGAACCAGCCCATTGATGCTAGCCGTTGAAAATGGACACTATGATCTGGCGGTCCAACTGCTGGATGCGGGCGCCGACCCTAATGATATGAGGACCGGGTTCTCCATTTTACACGCCCTTGCATGGATAAGAAAACCGGATATCGGCGAATCCTTCCGAGGTGCGCCACCTCCAAAAGGTTCAGGACGCCGCAACAGTGATCAGTTTATTAGAGAGCTGGTTGCACGCGGAGCAGATGTGAACGCCCGACTCACCCGAGGAAGACGCGCGGGTGGAGCACGCTACAGTGATATGGGGGTGACTCCCTTCTTCTTGGCAGCAGACCGAGCGGATCTTCCCTATATGAAACTGCTTCTGGAATTGGGCGCTGACCCATTCATTGAAAACGAAGACGGCTGCACAGCTCTATTGGTAGCGGCCGGCATAGGAAGCTCAGCACCTGAAGAAGAAGCCGGAAGCCCAATTGAATGCGCCATGGCGGTAGAATTCCTTTTAGAACTAGGCCTCGATATCGACGCGGTCGACGACAATGGCGAAACCGCGATGCATGGTGCCGCCTATAAGAATGCTCCTGAAGTAGTCTATCTGCTCAACGAACGAGGGGCAGACATCAACATTTGGAATACGAACAACAAAAGAGAGCGCACCCCGCTTTTGATCGCGGAAGGTTACCGCCCTGGAAATTTCAAACCGTCCTTTGAAACCGTAGATGCAATTACAGAGGCAATGCTCTCTCATGGAGCTGAACCTCCCACCGGACCTAAGCCTCACCACACCAACTACGCGCCCTAAGTTGAGGCCAGTTCCTCAGTTCGATTAGAGGCTTTCATACCCCAAAAGCTGCCGGAGTGCGGATAACTAAGGTAGGTAATCTGGTTTTTAAACGGTGTTCGAATCTGCTAATAAAACGGGCTCTTGGAGGGCTGTTTTTCATTTTTCTGGACTTAGTGACCGATTTTTAAGGAAATAGGCCTTGGCAGACCAGTTGCAGGGATTGGTTGGGATCGAAAGGTCGCTGCCGTTTCATTTCCGAAATTCTTCTCTATATATTGTATATGATAGCATCTAATCCTAAATACCCCGGTATACGAATTACCACTAACGGAAACCAGCTCGTCGCATATTACACGGAGGCGAGAATCACAGACGGAGGGATTTTTTACCCGATTACGCCGAGCACAGAGCAAGGCGAAATGTATCAGCAATCCTTTGCGGAAGGAAAACTGAATGTCTTTGGTCGCCAGAAAATTGCGATCGAATGCGAAGGTGAACACGCAGCCCAAGGGGGAGCAATCGCCTACTCCGTCACGGGAAAACGCACGGTCAATTTCACATCTGGGCAAGGTATCGTTTACGGTGTGGAGCAATACTACCATGCTCCGGGCAAACTTTCTACCATGGTATTGGAAGTCGGAGCACGCGCCCTGACCAAGCACGCACTGAATGTGCATTGCGGCCATGATGACATTTATGCCGCGCTAGACACCGGTTGGATCATGCTCTTTGCCAAAGACGCTCAGCAAGCAGCTGATCAGGCACTCATATTGCGCAAGGTGACTGAAAACGCACTGACTCCGGGCATGAATATTCAGGATGGCTTTTTGACAACCCACCTGGAAAGAACCTTTCACATGCATGAATCGGAGCTTCTGCGTGAATACTTGGGCTCTCCAGATGACATCATTGATTGTCCGACCGAGTCTCAGAAGGTCCTTTTTGGCCCGACACGTCGACGCATCCCCAAAGTTATAGACTTAAAGAACCCGGCGCTCATAGGCCCTGTGCAAAATCAGGAGCACTATATGAATGGGGTAGCAGCTCGCAGGAATAACTTCGTAGAACCTATCCTCGACTTCCTACAGGAAGCATACGACGAATTCGGTAAGCTTACAGGGCGCCAATACGGTTTTATCAGCGAATACAATACAGCAAATTCCGATACGGTATTCGTCACACTCGGATCCAGTGCAGAGAACATCGAGGCTGGCATAGATTATATCCGGGAGAATTTTGGAGAAGAGGCTGGAGTTGTTCACGTCAACGTGATCCGCCCTTTCCCGGAAGCAGCCATTGTCCGTGCGTTGGCTGGTAAGAAGGACGTCATCATCATCGAAAGAACAGATGAGCCAATGGCGGGGGACAATCCGCTAGCAAGAGATGTTCGAACAGCACTAACCAAGGCGATCGAGAATCAGAACGGATTTGCCCATGAACATTTGTCAGACATCACCCTGGAAGAAATGCCACGGATCTTCTCAGGTATTTATGGACTCGGGTCACGCGACTTTCGTCCGGAAGATACCTTGGGAGCCTGGCAATATGCCACCGGTAAAATCAAAAGGCAGGATGGAAAACATCGAGACGATGGGGCCTCCTTTTTCACGCTAGGTATCGACCATCCTTATAGAGTGGTATCAAAAGAAACACCTTCACTCCTTCCCGAAGGTTCCATCGCTGTTCGACTTCACTCTATCGGTGGTTGGGGAATGATCACCACCGGTAAAAATCTTTCAGAAATCATTGGTGAAATTGGTGATAAAGTAGCCAAAGAAAGAGGTAAAACCGATGCCCATGGACATCTTGAAGAGCTCATCCACATCTCAGCGAATCCCAAATACGGTTCTGAGAAAAAAGGAGCTCCAACAGAGTTTTTCCTCGTAGCAAGCCCTGAGCGCGCACGCGTCAACTGCGACTTGCGTCATGTAAACGTGGTCCTGTGCTGTGACCCCAAAGCATTCACTCATATTGATCCACTCGATGGTATAGTCGAAGGCGGTATATTTGTTTGGGAATCCAACGAAGATCCGGATACGGCGTGGCAACGAATTCCACCCGCGGCCAGGCAGACGATCATCGAAAAGAAACTTCAGGTATACATTTTGCCAGGTTTTGACATTGCGAAGAAGGCAACGTCTCGCCCCGAGTTACAACTTCGGATGCAAGGAAACTCATTCCTGGGAGCATTTTTCAAACTGTCCACCCTACTGAGTGATCACAATATCTCGGAGGACAATTATCGTGAACTCGTCCGTGCACAATATGTGAAAAAATTCGGCCGCTTTGGTGAATCGGTTATCGACTCCAACATGGAAGTCATGATCCAAGGAGGTGAGCGTTTACAAAAAGTAGAATACGGCGCCACGGATGCTCCGGATCGATCTGCCATGCGTGGTGAATTGCTCCTTCCAAATGTTGATTCAGATGGTGACTGCGGCCCGATGTGTGGCTGTTCGACACCTAAACCTGAAAAGCAGGAAGAACGAATTCCGATGTATAAAACGGAGACTTTCGACAACGAGTACCGTTCTGGCCTCGGATACAACCAACCTGCTTCTCCACTAGCCGCTGTAGGGGTGATGGCTGCCGCATCAGGAGCCACCGCGTCAAAATACGGTGCACGCCGCGAAACGCCCGTTTACTATCCGGAAAATTGCACCCAGTGCATGGCTTGTATTACAGCCTGTCCGGATACGGCACTCCCGACCACGACTCACGAACTTAGTACGATTCTTGAAACAGCGTTTACCAACTACGTTTCCAACGGGGATGACCGAGTGAACATGATCAAAGCAATCCCAACCATCGATTCAGCCGCCCGTGAGGTGATGAATGCGGTCGTGAAGGCGAAGGAAAAGACGCCGCTCCCTTCCGTTGTAATCGACGAGATCAACAAGCTCGACACCATCACGGATCGTTCAAAACAACAATTTGCAGACATCGCTGAAAAGCTTCCACTCGCTTACAATAAAGTGAATGCCATCTTCTCCAATATGGAGCGTCGTTCACCAGGCGATGGAGGTATTTTCTCTATTTTTGTTTCCGACCTTTGCAAAGGTTGCGGCGAGTGTGTCACCGAATGTGGCGACCACGATGCATTGCGAATGGAATCTGATACTGAGGAAAACAATGCGAGGGTCCTTTCCGCTACGGCTTTTCTCGATATTCTTCCTGAGACGAATGAGAAGTATTTAGGGAAATATAACCCGAACGCTCCAGAAGAATCACGCCCTGCGACCCTTCGGAACCTCATGATGATGACAGGAGCCTATAAAGCCCTCGCATCTGGCGACGGCGCTTGTGCTGGTTGCGGAGAAAAGTCTGTGCTTCACGCATTGGCCTCCGTAACAGAAGCCTATATGCGTCCGCTCTATCATGATAAATCTGATCGTTTGATGAATAAATCCTGTCGCCTCGAAAAAGAAGGCGAGGAATTACTCAAACAGCTCAAAGCGACTGATGAAGATGCTTACACATACCTCAAGCGCTCTGTTTCCCATGCAATCATGGGGCTAGGAGGCGATACCGACGCCGACACAGATAAACGTCTAGCCGAGCACGGAGACATTTCCGATAAGCAGACCATCGATGCTCTGGTAGCAGTGATGCGTCAGGATGCATTTAACCATAAGCATATTCAGACCATCGACGGACGAGCTGACAATGGCATGTCGGTCATGGCCATGGGTGCCCATACAGGTTGTAATACAGTTTATGGATCGACCCCACCCAACAACCCGCACCCTTATCCTTGGATGAACTCTCTCTTCCAGGACGGGGCGACGATCTCTTGGTTGATGGGGGAAAGCTTCATTTTGGACAACGCTCGTACCTCAGTCATTCCAGAACGTTTATGTGACCATATCCTGGATGGAGACAATCTCACTGAAGTGGAATATTTCGATTACACCCATTTCAGCGACACCTTGATGACCGATCAGGAAATCAAAGAGATGCCAAAGGTATGGTGCGTCGGAGGTGATGGAGCTATGGGTGACATTGGATATCAAAACGTATCCAAAGTGATCCTACAAAACCGTCCCAACGTAAAGATGCTCATGCTGGACACTCAGGTGTATTCTAATACGGGCGGTCAAAACTCTGATTCATCTCCAATGACGGGGGGCTTCGACATGAACCAAATCGGTGCCGCTTCACAGGGAAAACTGGTTGAGATGAAGAACATCGCTGAATCATTTGTGAGCGGTCATGGATCGCCCTATGTTTCACAAGTGTCTATGGCGGACGTTACGAAACTCTACGGATCCATTCTCGAAGGGCTCGAATATAGAGGAACTTCTTTCCACCTCTGTTATACCACCTGTCAGCCAGAACACGGCGTGGGTGATGATATGGCAACCCGACAGGCCGTAGGCATTCGCGACAGCCGCGGACTACCTGAGTTTGTTTCAAATCCAGATCTGGGGGAAACGTACCAAGAATCCTTTAGCATCAAGGGAAACAAAAATCCCAACCGAGACTGGATGCAGGCGAGCTATGCTTGGAACAAAGAAAAATACAACTTAACCGTTGCCCATTGGTGTGCAACGGAAGGTCGTTTCCGCAGACACATCAAGCGTATCAAAGAAGAACAAGCAGCCGACCTGATTAAGCTAGACAATCTCATCTGGTGCGTTGAGCAAAAGGATGTGGTCAACAAACGCTACCTTAAGAGTGATGCACGCGCCTATGTCCCTGACTATGGCACCTATATCCTAGTTCAGGACCCTAGCGGTAATCCTGTTTACTTATCCTTGTCGCGGCAGATGGTTCTCTTCGTCATTGAGCGTCGAAAAGCATGGCGCATGATGCAATCTCGGGCAGGACAAGAAAACATCGATTATGCCACGCAGAAGGAGATCTTAGCAAAACTCGAGAGTGGCGATATAACCCGTGACGATGTCTGGGAAAAAGGAGCTGAAGCACTCCAGGAAGAAGCAGGCGAACCTGGAGTAGTCGAAAGCTAGAACCAACCCATCAATTATTTCAAAGGCCTCGGTCGTCTAGCGATTGAGGCCTTTTCTATATACGAACCTAGAAACTTCTCCAATGCGCCCAGCTGTTTATTACCGATAACGTGCAAGGTCGTTTTGCAATTGGGTAATCCAGATTTGATGCCTTCTCTGTTTCGCCACATCCAACGCCTGGGTTAGAATTCCTTTTCCGATCTCAGCCCGTTGCGTGCGCTTATAGACATCTGCTAAAAGTCGCACCCCTTGCGGGAAGGAAAGGATGGCAATCAATTGAGGAGGAGCGGGCTGCTCTTCTGGTGGCAATTTAAGAAGAAATTCCAAATGCTTGCGCGCTTCTACTTCCTGTCGCGACTCCAATAGCTTGTTCACCAGCATCAACCGAGCTTCGACATTGGCAGGATCAATCTCAAATATCTGATCGAGAAAATAATGCATTTGTTCTGGGTTACCGCCGGCATCGAACATTCGAGCAGGAATCAAATGCGCTTCAATCAGCACGGAATTCAGAGGAATCTCATACTTTAGATTTTCTTCGGTTCCTTTAGCAGCAACCTCAAAGAAACGCATGGAAGCCTCAGGCTTCTTATCCATGACATATAACTTCCCTACCTGCAGATTCAGATAGGGCTCCGATGGATCGAGCTTCAACCCGTCTTCGAGGAGTTTGATCGCCGACTTTACTAGCTTTTGCTCTAGCAGCAGAGATGACAGTTCAATTCGTGCGCTCAAATAGGTAGGATCAATATCCAACGTGTCCTGAAAAATTTTTGCTGCCGCCTGTTCACGATTCGCTCTACGTAGAAATCGCCCCAGATTCAACCGAGCAACATGAAAAGAACTATCAGCATCCATGGCTTCACGGTAATAATATTCAGCCTGAGTCTTGTTGCCCTGCCCTTCATAGATAGCTCCTAGTCTATTGTTGGCTTTCGCCTGCGTGGAATCTTCCTGAACCGTTCTCTCGTAAGCAGTGATAGCATCTTGGGTACGTCCCAATTGCTCCATTTCCACACCCACTTGATAAAAATATTCAGCACCTCCTCCGGCCTGACGCATCTCAAAGTCTAATTGGGCATTCTGAACCGCAGCCCTATCTTCAGGATTGTGGAGAAGCAATTCGATGAACACTTCGGCCACTTCGTCGGAGGAAGTTTGATCCAAGATGACTCGTTTCGGTGGACTATGTGGATTTCTACTATTTGCGGCTGAGTTATCGAATGTGTACCGAACCAACATCTTCGAGCCGGCTGGGATTACCATGGGCTCCTCAAAACGATAGTCCCTCTGCCATTTCGGATCCCACTCAGGAATCCTTAGCATCCATTGCTGCTGCCCGTTAGGAAGCTCGGCAAGTAGCTCTACATTTTTTGCCAAGGTATGAACACGCGGCAAAATACCAAGAACAGAGACAGCAACGGGAACATTTAGGCTTTGCTCTACAAGATGATTCCTTTCGCCAGCCGGGATATCGATTCCACTGGAACGTAGTAAAAAATAGTCCGTCGGCTTGGTAGGTGCCGCTTCCGAAAAATAAAGTCCGATCCTTGGGTTAATAACTTCCGGTGTTTCTGTAGCTTGCATTCGCAGTTGAACAACCAGATTTGTGTTCGGCTGCAATAGCCACGAGGTACCTTCGTGTGCCTCGTAAGGATTGCGACCTGATGACCAGCCAATAAACTGCCCAGAAGAATTGAGAGTTTTAATCAATCTGCCTCCGGGAAAGCCTGGCCCAGCATCGGTAGCATCCCTGCGACGAGACCCATCCGATTCATCCACTTGGATGATTGCTTGGCGTATCGATGATTGTGCACCCGGTAAGAACTCCACCAATTGCACATGTTTTGGCTCAGTAAGAGGCACTGGAATCACAAAGTTTCTAAATAGTTCGTTTCCATCTTCAGAATGAGTGTAGGACTCCTGAAGCTGTAACACCAAGTCTGGTTCACCCATCGTCCAAGTATCTGAAAACTTAGGTGCCTTGGGGGCTCGTCGCGAACTGCCACGCTTTGCTCCCTGCTCCGCCCACTGACTGATCACACCTATTTCCTCATCGGAAAGTCGACGCTCACCCATTATGCTTGGACCATGAAAAGGTGCAGGCATCCACGGTGGCATAGCCTTGGTTCCAACTGCTTCCACTATCTTTTCTGCACGATCTTTTGAGTCATCGTAGCTTAAGAGCGAGAAAGGAGCCACAGCCTCTTCTCTATGGCAGGTAATGCAATTCTGGTATAGAATGGGAGCAACATGTTCAGACCAAGTGATTGTCTCACCGTGAAGGTCCGCTAAAGTAAATCCAAACGCAAGAACCAGGGCTTGCTTAGGTAATTGTCTTTGTAGATTAAGATTCCACATAAAGCGCTATAACCATACATTTTGAGCAGGAATGCAACGCACTTTCTCCCCAGATAAACAACAATCAATCTCGAGATTGATTGCTATAACCAAGCCAGGAACTGTATGACAGTGTGTAATTATTCTTTTGAGACACATGGCCAGAAAGATTTAATCACCAACCATAATCGAAGCAGCGGGCAATAAACCTAAGATAATAGAAGAGTATATCGGGAATATGAATACCCAAACCTCTTCTGTGAGCATTGCTCGTATGCAAAGCCCCGGCGGCTGGATAGAACCTGGACAAACACCCGAATTTGATGAGTACACAGTCGTTTTAAGAGGCAAGCTTCAGGTTAAAACTCAAATAGACACCTTAGTAATCGAGGCAGGCCAGGCAGTTATTACCTCTGCTGGAGAATGGGTTCTATACAGCACCCCCGAAGAAGAAGGAGCAGAATATATGGCAATTTGTATTCCTGGCTTCACTCCAGACACCGTTCATCGGGATCAAGAGGAAGTCTAACTCCCGCATAAAAGCTTAGTCCTAAAATCTAATATGCGCTTTTGCATCGTAACACCCTTCTTTCCGTCCAGGACAAAATCCGGCGGAGGAGTGGGAATGCATTACTACGACTTAGCCCGCTACCTGGCTCCCTAATGCGAGGAGATTCTCTTGCTGTACGTTGCCGAGGAAGGATTGGACTCCAAAACTGTAAAAACTCTCCCTCCAAATGTGACGGTTCATTACCTGAAGGACAGTTTCGGAAAGATCAAAGGAGACCCCTATTCTCTACCAACAAAAATCAAGAAACGCTTAAGTAGACTCGCACTAAACATACGCGTAGCTCTTAGGATAATGAAGCTAAATAGGGAAAAACCTATCGATGTTCTAGAAACGACAAACTATCTATATTTATGCCTGTCCTATACATTTATTGCAAACCGCAAACCGCTAATCACACGGTTTAGCTCATCTACCGGCCAGCTTAGGCAGTATGGCAATTGGCGCAGTTCTAAAGTCGATCTTATCGAACTACTGGAAATCTGGATGTTTAAACGGAGCAACATTAAGCTCTCTCATACCTACCAACATAGTCATTTGATTGCACATCAGATGAATATTTCTCCTTCCAAAATCAGAATAATCCCCCATGGCACCTCCATCATGGAAGGACAAACGATAGAGCCAACCCAATCATCTGGAGACACTCTAAACATCTTATTTCTAGGCAGACTGGAATCTAGAAAAGGCATCCACACATTTTTGAAAGCAATTCCACTACTCAGAAATAAACATGCGAACCTCCAGTTTAGAATCGCCGGAGAAGATCCCGAAAACGTCTACCAGAATATATTCAATGAAGAGAATCCTTCCAACACAGCAGAAGTCACCTTCCTTGGAGAGATTACTCATGAACAGAAAGTGGAAGAGTACAATAATTGTGATATCTTTGCTGCACCTTCGCTATACGAATCCTTCGGACTCATCTACATAGAGGCGATGAGTTTTGGAAAACCAGTTATTGGCTGTTCTGCCGGTGGAGCGATTGAAGTGATCAAAGACAAAGAAGTTGGATACCTGATAGAACCCGGTTCTGTAGAAGAGTTGTCTGCAGCCATAAACCTTCTAGTATCCAACCATGATTTGAGGGCTAAGATGGGAGAAGCGGCCAAGCAAAGAGTGAAGACTTTATTTACAGCAGACATTATGGCTGAGAATTCACACCGTATGCTTACCGCGATCACATCTGATTGGAATTTCAGATTATAGGATTATGGCGAAAGGATTCGATCAACATCAGCAGCATCTCCAACAACTGTCATTACTTGGCAAGGATTTGACAAGACGATATAAGGCTAGCTGTGAGCTAGGTACCACATCCGGTACCTCCCTTTCAATTTACGAAGTTCCTCCGATATCCAAAGAGCCTCAGATTGATTCAGTGCTCCACCTATGCGAATCATGCTTCTCTCAATTGGATAAACCGAAGCAAATCGATCCGAATCACTGGAGAATTCTATCGGAAACAGTTTGGTCGGAAGTTCCAGCTGTTCAAGTAATGGCCGTGCGTTTGCTAAGACACCTGGCGAACAAGCAAGCTTGGGCGCAAGAAATCCTTGAGGGACTGTATCTGGAAGATGAATTGGAAGCCTGGGTAGATAAGCAGGGCCTACAATAAGGAGACCATGCAGGAACCGCCTAATACAAAACAAATCGCTCTTCAGGATTGGCAGCAAAGGGAAGAGAAATATCACTTACGAATAAGGCCCTGGATGGATGCCTTTCGGCATCGCCGAGAAAGAAGACAAACTCATCCTGTTCACGATTTCCTATTCGAATACTATCAGTTCAATCGAAAGCTCGTCTATAATTGGCATCCAGCCATTGGAGATAAGTTATCAGGTCCAGATGCCAGGAAATTTTTAGAGGATTCACACTTCAGCGAATCAAACTCTGTATTTTTCTTGGATCCGCTTAAGATGACTGATGCCGAATCCCATAGAATGGATTGGGTTTGTAGTCTCATCACTGCGGCAATGAATAATCCAGAACGGACTAACTGCTATGGGCTCCATGAGTGGGCCATGGTATACAAGTCAGACTGTATTCGACATGAAAGTACACCCCTCCGGCTGAAACCGGAACAAATTGAAGCCACTATTGAATCCGCAAATATCTGTTGTACGCACTACGATGCTTTTCGCTTTTTCACACAAAAAGCCAAACCGCTAAACTCGCTACAACCTACTCCAGACGAACGAAGAATTAACGACCAGTTCGGTTGTGTGCATTTCAACATGGACCTATTCAAGTGGTGTTACAAATTGCACCCCTGGATCAGCAGTGAGCTGACTTTAGATTGTTTTCTCCTTGCGGTGGAAGCGAGAGAGTTAGACATGCGAGCGAGTCCGTACGATCTGCAAGCGTTCGGGTATGCTCCCATCCTCATCGAAACGACAGAAGGAAAGCAGCAATACCAGTCCCAACAAAAAGCCATTGCCGCTAAAGGGCGTAAATTGGCAACACACTTCCTGAAAGAATGTTCAGAGCTCACTGGCGAATGTTAGCCAAACCCGCGCTCATTTTGTAAATCCTCCTTTTCTTCCTGCTCGTACTGCTTACACTGACGGTATGAGTAAAAAGATCGTTGTCACGGGAGCCACAAAAGGATTGGGCCGAGCCTTAGTTGAAGGTTTTGTTCGAGGAGGAAATCAAGTTTATGGCTGTGGCCGTTCGAGCTCGGGAGTTCAATACCTCCAAGAAAGTTTTCCTGAGCATATTTTCAATCAAGTGGATGTAACTGACTTCGAGCAGGTTTCTACCTGGGCAGATTCCATCATTAGTCAATTTGGGTCACCCGACCTCCTCATTAATAACGCTGCGCTCATGAATTCAAACGCTGCGCTTTGGGAACTTGAAGTGGAGGAGGTAAAGTCACTCTTTGATGTCAACATCCAGGGAGTTTTCCACTGTATCAAAGCTTTCGTACCCACCATGGTGAAAAACGAAACAGGCATCGTCGTAAACTTGAGCTCGGGCTGGGGACGAAGCACGTCCCCTGAAGTAGCCCCATATTGCGCCTCCAAATGGGCGATGGAAGGATTGAGCAAAGCGATGGCTCAAGAACTTCCGCATGGGATGGCCTGTATTCCTCTGAACCCGGGTATCATTAACACAGACATGCTGAAAAGTTGTTTTGGCCCTGGGGCAGACAGTTATCCAGGCGCTATGGAATGGGCGAAACAAGCAGTTCCCTATATCCTAGCACTTTCCCCCAGGGACAATGGCCAATCGCTCACGGTCCCTTAGTAACAAGGCTCGCCATAGGTTATAACAAAAAAAGGCCCTTCCCGAAGGAAGGACCTTTTTAAAGTGTATTGGTAATATGATTACATCATGCCGCCCATGCCACCCATTCCACCACCATGGTCGTGACCAGCTGGTTCAGGGGTATCTTCTGGGATGTCCGTAATCAAACACTCAGTTGTCAATAGGAGACCGGCAACAGAAGATGCATTCTGCAGAGCCGTGCGAGTAACCTTAGTGGGGTCAACTACACCTGCTTTGATCAGATCTTCGTATTCGTCGGTTGCTACGTTATATCCAAGTGATCCGTCACCTTCGAGTACCTTCTGCACAACAACGGCACCTTCGATGCCAGCGTTAGAGCAAAGTTGTTTCAGAGGTGATTGAACTGCGCGATGAACGATAGAAGCACCGACTGCTTCGTCACCTTCAAGATTGAGGGCATCAATCGCTTTAGAGACGCGAAGGATAGCTACTCCACCACCGGGAACGATACCTTCTTCAACAGCCGCACGGGTTGCGTGCAGGGCGTCTTCTACGCGAGCCTTCTTTTCTTTCATTTCTGGCTCAGTAGCAGCACCAACGTTGATCACAGCAACACCACCAGCCAACTTGGCCAAGCGCTCTTGCAGTTTTTCGCGATCGTAGTCGGAAGTGGTTTCTTCAATTTGACGACGGATTTGCTTTACGCGGCCTTGAATGTCGGCAGCTGATCCACCACCTTCAACAAGAACGGTATTTTCTTTATCAACGGTGATACGCTTGGCAGTTCCAAGATCCTCAACGTCAACATTCTCCAACTTGATTCCAAGATCTTCCGTGATGAGCTTACCACCGGTCAGGATAGCGATGTCTTCGAGGATGGCCTTACGACGCTCACCGAAACCTGGAGCCTTAACGGCACAAACATTCAGGGTTCCACGAATCTTGTTCACTACGAGAGCAGCCAAAGCTTCACCTTCAACATCTTCAGAGATGATGAAGAAAGGTTTACCGGTTTGGGCAACTTTCTGAAGGAGAGGCAGGAGGTCTTGCAGATTAGAAATCTTCTTTTCGTTCAGGAGGATGTAAGCATCTTCGAGAACGGCTTCCATAGACTCAGTGTCAGTAGCGAAGTAAGGGCTCAAGTAACCCTTATCGAACTGCATACCTTCAACAACCTCGAGCGTAGTCTCAATAGACTTTGCTTCTTCAACTGTGATGGTTCCGTCCTTACCTACTTTGTCCATTGCATCGGCAATGATGTCACCGATTTGCGTGTCCCAGTTAGCAGATACAGTAGCAACCTGACGAACTTCTTCGCGGTCTTCAACAGACTTGCTGATGTTGTGGAGCTCGGCAACAGCAGCTTCAACAGCCTTGTCGATTCCACGCTTCAAGTAAACAGGATTAGATCCTGCAGCTACGTTCTTGAGACCTTCGCGATAGATCGCTTCGGCAAGAACAGTTGCGGTTGTGGTTCCATCACCAGCGGCATCGGAAGTCTTAGATGCAACTTCGCGAACCATCTGTGCTCCCATGTTTTCGTAGGGATCAGCCAGTTCGATTTCCTTAGCAACGGTTACACCGTCTTTGGTTACGGTTGGTGAACCGAATTTCTTGTCGATTACGACGTTACGTCCCTTGGGTCCGAGAGTTACTTTGACAGATTTTGCCAAAGCTTCGACGCCACTGAGGATCTTTTTGCGAGCGTTTTCGCTGAAGAGTAATTGTTTAGCCATTTTCTAAGTGTATTAAATTAAAGGGTTCGATTATTCAACGATGCCGAGAATGTCATCTTCATCCACGAGGATGTAGTCGACGTCTCCAACTTTGACTTCAGTTCCACCATATTTGCTGGTGAGAACACGGTCACCAATAGTAACAGCAAACACATGTTCGCTACCGTCGTCTGACTTTTTACCAGTACCGAGTGCTACCACTTCGGCTTCCTGGGGTTTTTCCTTGGCGGAGTCGGGAATGATGATTCCGCCTTTTACTTGCTCATCTTCCTCAACACGTTTGAGGAGAACTCGGTTACCGAGAGGTTTGATCTGACTCATTGCAGTTCTTATATAGGGTTTAGTTAATGTTATTTAATGGATTGAAAATAGAGGCTTTGGATAAGCAATGGGGGTGCCACCACTGCAAGGATATTCTCAAACTACTGGTAAAGAGGGGTTTAATTAATTTATAGCCCCAAAATACACCCGAACCTCTACTATAGATCTGGCGCAATCTGTCACACCTGTGACACACTCCGTATTCCTGGCTTATTCTGTGTCACAATCCACAAAGAGCTTGGATTTTCAATCTACACAGCTCACAAAAACAGAAGATGCCGAAGAAAAAGAAAAAAGTAGATTACGAAGCCCTTAATTCCCGACTCATGCAAATTCCCAAAATGGATATCGCATCGGCACGTGATTTGCTCGACATCGGTTTCAATGATATCTTCGAACTGGAAGGCCGGAGCCCGGAAACGTTGTTTGAAGCGATTAAGAAAATAAAACCCGAGGTAGACCCAAGGCGCTTGTGGTATGTTCGCATGGCTGTCTACTTTGCTGAAAATAAGACAAATCTAGACGGCAAAAAGATGAATCCATGGGCCTGGAGTGAAGACGCCTTAGGCTAACACCTTAACAATGAGATTGGAAATCGAACTCCCTGACCGCGTCCCGGTCATGACCCTGCCAGAAGTGGTTTTTTTTCCAAAGGTCATGATGCCCTTATTTATTTTCGAACCACGGTACCGAACCATGCTGAAGACTAGCCTGGAAGGAAATCGCATGTTCGCGGTTGCGGGTATCGATCCGTCACAGGTTGATAATTTCCCCATTCAAGAGCCAGCTCACTCGGTTGCTACCATCGGACTCATCCGAGGGTGTAAGACTCAGGAAGACGGAACATCTCATCTCATCCTACAGGGACTGAGTCGCATTCGACTGGACGAATTATTTGAAGACAAACCCTACCGTGAGGCAGCCATCACACCTTTAAAATCTTCACAGGAGACCGATGAACTGGAACTCACAGAACTCCGAGATGAGCTCCTGGAGGTAGTGAAAGCGTATGTGGAGGAAGATTCAGAAGTGCCCGGGGAGTTACTTCAGTTTGTCGAAGAAATGAAAGATCCGGAGGATTTTGTGGATCTTGTAGCCTACACCTTTGTACCCGATCCCGTCCTAAAACAGCATGTCCTAGAAACATTAAAGGTAGAGGCGCGCTTCGAAATCTTGATAGAAGCTCTCTCCTGAATTCATAAGAGCCTAAACAAACTCGAGATTACCCTCACCATTGATGCGGCGGTAATAACAACCATGGCGATGCTTCCCTTCAGCATCGCGCGTGTGACAGCTACCGACACCTTTCAGGCGCACCCGGTATAAAATAGAGTTCTGCTCACAATTGACGCGCGTATCCACGAGTTCCAAATAGTCGCCCGAGGTTTTTCCTTTAATCCACAGCTCGTTCCGGGAAGTGCTCCAAAATGTGGCGAGACCTTCCTCCCGGGCTGTCTTTAGAGCGAGTTCATTCACATAGCCAACGATGATAACTTCGCCACTTTCCACATCCTGGGCCACAGCCGGGACTACATCTGCGTCCCCAGACGCAACCTTCCTCAACTTTTTAAAATCGAGGGTCAACTCTGTTCCTTCTTCTAATTCCTTGCTCATAAGACGACGAACCTTGGAGCCCGAGTTGTGCTAAATCAACTGCAATTTACGAGACCGGATTGACGCCACCGCAAATTGCTTTACAAACCGAAAAATTGGAGCAGTTTTGACGTTCTTGGATTTGCCGGGATAGCTCAGTTGGTAGAGCAACGCATTCGTAATGCGTAGGTCGTCGGTTCGACTCCGATTCCCGGCTCCATCCATACCCCTCAATCAGTATTTCTAATCGAGCCGTTTACCATTTGGCTTAGAACTCCCCTCAATTGGACCCAAGCAAGCCGCTCGATAAACTTCTTCCCAAGGATGGGATTCCTATTGACCAGAAATTGGGGCTTCTTCCATCCTGTAGAACTCTTCAGTATTTCTATTTGAACTAGTAATAACTACATAAATACCTCAACGTTATGGATTCCCAGGAAATCAATGTAGTCCTTCACGAGAATCGGACTTTCCCACCCTCAAAAGAATTTCAGGACCAGGCTCATATAGCCGGTATGGACGCCTACAAAGAGCTCCATAAAAAAAGTATTGAGAATCCGGATACCTTTTGGGCTGAAGCAGCAGATGAACTCCACTGGTTCAAGAAATGGGATCGGGTGATGGATGACTCCGACAAGCCTTTCTACAAATGGTTTACCGGTGGCAAGACGAACCTTTGCTACAATTGCGTGGACCGTCACCTGGATGGACCCAACCGAAACAAGGCTGCAATCATCTGGGAAGGCGAGCCTGGCGATAGTCGGGTTCTTACCTACTACGACCTACACCGGGAGATCTGCAAATTTGCCAACGGACTCAAGAGCCTAGGCATTAAAAAAGGCGATCGTATCGCGATCTACCTTCCCATGATTCCTGAACTGGCGATGGCACTGCTTGCCTGTGCAAGAATCGGCGCCGTTCACTCGGTTGTATTCGCTGGTTTTTCAGCAGACTCCATTAAAGACCGCATCCTGGATATGGACGCCAAATGGGTCATCACAGGCGATGGAGCCTGGCGTCGAGGTAAGCCCCTGCACTTGAAACCCATCGTTGATGAGGCCATTGAAGGCCTGGACTGCGTTGAAAAAGTGGTGGTCGTTCAACGTGACGACAACGACACTTTTGATTGCGACATGAAAGAAGATCGCGACATCGATTACCATGAACTGGTAAAGGATCAACCAAAGGAATGCTCAGCCGAGGAACTGGATAGTGAGGACATGTTGTTCCTACTCTATACCAGTGGCACCACAGGAAAGCCCAAGGGCATCATGCACACCCAGGGAGGCTATATGGTCTACACCTACCTGACAGCAAAATACATTTTCGACCTCAAGCCAGAGGACGTATACTTCTGTACCGCTGATATTGGTTGGATCACGGGTCACAGTTACCTGGTCTATGGCCCACTGGCGAATGCCGCCACCTGCGTCATGTATGAAGGAGCACCCAATTATCCAGACAACGGTCGCTTTTGGGCCATTGTCGAAAAGTATGGCGCCACCATTTTTTACACCGCACCTACTGCCATTCGCGCATTCATGAAGTGGGGTGACCAGTGGCCAGAATCCTATGACCTCAGCTCACTTCGCCTCCTGGGCACCGTGGGAGAACCGATCAATCCAGAGGCCTGGATGTGGTATCACGAAAAAATCGGTTCGGAAAAATGTCCGATCGTTGACACCTGGTGGCAGACAGAAACGGGTGGCGTGATGCTAACTCCGTTACCTGGCGTCACCTCGACCAAACCAGGTAGTGCCACTCTGCCATTCTTCGGCGTAGATGCCGCTGTAGTGAATGAAGCAGGCGAAGAAAAACAAGCGGGACTTCTCACCATTCGCAAGCCATGGCCAGCCATCACTCGTGGCGTCTATGGGGATCCCGAGAGATTCAAAGACACTTATTGGTGTAATTGGGACGGCAAATACTACTTTCCAGGTGATGGAGCCAAGATCGACGAAGACGGTTATTTCTGGGTTCTCGGCCGGGTCGATGACGTGGTGAACGTATCAGGCCACCGAATCGGAACCGCTGAGCTTGAATCTGTTTATGTTGAACACCCGACCGTTGCCGAATCGGCGGTCGTGGGAATTAAGCACGAAATCAAAGGACAAGGACTGGCTTCGTTTGTCACTCTTCGAGAAGGCATCGAAGGCAGCGACGAGTTAAAAAAGGAGCTTGATGAACTGGTTGCCAAAAAAATCGGCAAGTTCGCCAAGCCCGAGAAAATCATCTTTACGATCGACCTGCCCAAAACTCGAAGCGGGAAGATCATGCGACGTCTTTTAAGAGATATCGCAGAAGGACGAGCCCTGGGCAATGTAACTACTTTGGCGGATCCAAGCATCGTCGAAAGCCTCAAAGGACAATATTCCGAAGATTAGTTGTGGAACACCTTTGAACCACATTTGTTTTAAAGACGTCGGAACAGAACCGTTCCGGCGTATTTAATCTCGTTAAATTCAGCCAGAATCGTTTTTATGGTCACCTTAAGATAAGCTATGAAGATCTTCTTCCTCACCCTTCTATTGTGTCTCACCTTACCGTTCCTTGCTACCGCCAAGCTGCAATTTGAGCATGAACGTATTGTTCACGAAGCCAACTTGGACGAAACGGAATACACCGCAAAATTTAAATTCACAAATCGCGGCGACAAAGCAATTACCGTGAAGGAGGTGCACTCAAGTTGCGGATGCACAACCGCACTCCCAAGCAAACGGTTATTTGAGCCCGGTGAATCCGGTGAGATATCCGCCACCTTCGATTACGGTCAAAGGGAAGGCAAACAGATCAAATCCATCCGTGTCGAAACTGACCAAGAAGAGGAGTCTCGAATTGTTCTGACTTTGGAAGTCAATATCCCGTCAGTCATGGAAGTCAGCCCAAGTGTGGTCATGTGGAATCGATCTGTGGATTCTGAATTCAAGGCCAAGGAAGTCATTATCGAATCTCATTTAAATGAACCTATCGAAATTACAGAAGTCATCGGGAGTAGTGATCTCTTTGTTCAAGAAGTGAGAGTGATTGAAGAAGGAAAGAAATTTGCGCTGGCAGTTTCGCCGCAGAATATCCCTACAGACAAAAAGGGAATCCTTCGGGGAACGTTCGTGATTAAGACCAATTTCGCGAACCCGGCCAAAGGCACACTAAAAATTTACGCCCTGGTACGATAAGCGTACGCTGAAATTTGAGCAGGTCCGCTATACAAGTACTGATCATTGGCCTGCTAAGTCTAGTAGGGATGGGGGGCACTTGGCTATTCCATCCAGCGCCACCCCCCTGGAATCCCATGACCTTAGCTGAAGGAGAAATCCTGTTGGAGGATGCGCTGGCTATAGAGTCCAGCACGTGGATCGATGCACGAGGACAGATGGCATATGAAGAAGACCATATTCCAAATGCTTTACTATTGAATGAGGATAATTGGGATGAACATTTTGAGCAATTCATCATCACTTGGGACGGCGAAAGCACCCTTATTGTTTATTGCGACAGTCGCACTTGCGCTGCCAGCAAAGGAGTGGCTCAACGTTTAAAGGCCTCTCTCGGGACTGAAGACGTTTGGGTCTTGAAAGGAGGCTGGGAAACTTGGCTGGATCATCGCAAATAAGCCTCTGGATTTATCGAGTCATCCGCCTTGTTCTAGCAGGGTTTTTTATCGTAGCGGGTGGCCTGAAAATATGGGACCCACAATCCCTTACAGCAGCGATTGAGACCTATCAGGTACTTCCGTATAGCTTAGCGGTGCTATTGTCACTTTACATGCCCTGGCTGGAAGTATTGGCCGGGATTGGGGTTTTATTTAAGAAGCTCTATGGTGGCAGCCTTTTGATAATAGGAGGCTTGTTACTGTTGTTTATAATTGCACTGGTGCAAGGCTGGATCCGCGGATTGGATGTTACTTGTGGTTGTTTTGGCAATGCAGACCAAATGAACAAGACCAACTACCCCCTGCTTGTCGGCAGAGACATATTATTATTAGTAGCAACTGGATTACTTTGGATTCGACACTCCTTAAACGATAGACACTGATAAACCGCCAAGTTCACGAGGTGAGTCCCATTCAACCAGGCGAAATTAGTTTAGTTATAAACAGGAATAAGTTCCAAGATGGAAACTCACATGAGCAACAACGGAGATTTGAACTTCAACGACCTCGTGAGTACTTATTATCAACCATTATATCGATTTGCTTATTCTCTAGCGCGTAATGCTGAGGAAGCCGCCGATTTAACTCAGCAGACCTTCCTTATCTGGGCCAAGAAAGGCTCCATGCTAAAGGATAAAACAAAGGTTAAATCCTGGCTGTTTACCACCCTCTACCGGGAATTTCTTGGTCTTCGACGGAAATCATCACGCTTTCCCCATATCAATGCGGAAGCCATTGAGCACGAGCTATCTAGCATTTCCCCTACCGTAGTAATTAAACTGGATTCAAAAAGAGCATTAGAGGCCTTGAATGAAATTGATGAGGCCTTTCGCGCCCCCTTGGTTCTCTTTTACATGAAGGACCTCGCTTACAAAGAGATCGCAGAAATTTTAGATATTCCCATCGGAACTGTGATGTCACGGCTCTCCCGCGGAAAAGCTCAGCTCAAGAAGATCCTCAGCAAAGCTAAATCTCCCATAACTTGATCGCCCCCTCCCCGACCACGTTGACAACATGACTATAGAAGAAGCTAAATTCATACTTCAGACTTATCGGCCAGATATGGATGCCACAGACGTCCCAGGCCTGAAGGAAGCATTACAACTGCTGGAGGAAAGTGCAGAGCTCCAATCTTGGTTTGAGGAAGAGAGAGCCTTTGATGATGCCTTTTCTGCGACTCTATCGAATATCGACATCCCACCCGAACTTGAGTCTCAGATCCTGGCTCAGGTGATTGAGAAGCCAGGAAAGGTAGTGGAATTCCCCTGGTGGAAACAGTTTTCTATATTAGGAGCGGCGGCCTCCATACTGTTGGTTCTGAGCCTGGTATTGGCTCCGATTGGACAACAAACAAGTTATGAAGAGACAGCGATGACCGTGGAAAACTTCCAGTCCTTCGCAAATAATGCTCTCAAAAACGCAAATGGCTTCAACGCCAAGTCTCGGGAATGGGCCACCTTGGTAAGCTATCTAAACGAGCACGATACACCTGCCCCCACCCAGTTGCCAGGTAAGTTGAACGAAATGCCACCGGTAGGCTGCATGACATTGAAATACAATGCAAAGCCGGTCGGAGTCGTTTGTTTTGGGAAGAACAGCAAATCCCATTTATTTGTGATCAATTCTGAGGATTTCCCGGATATGCCTGAGAGGAAAAAGCCGGTATTGGACCAAAATCCTTATTCAACGACGGCCTATTGGACTAAAAATGATCGGCACTACCTTCTGATGTCAACCGAGCCAAAAGAACTGAGTCAGTTTGTTTCTTTTTAGTGAAGCGGTAGGATCTTGCCCCAGGCTTCACAACTGATTGACTGACTTCATATGGGAGAATTATCGATTAGAGATTTGGTCGAAGAAGGGACACTTGACTTCACTTTAGGTGACCTCGACGACGCAAAAGAAAAGCTAGGAAAGGCCGCAGACCAGGATCCTGATTGCTTCGATGCCTGGTTGGCACTGGCTGAAGTATATCTAAGTGAACGGAGTTTGGAAAAAGCGCTCGAATCCGCGGAAAAAGCCCATGCCCTCAACAATGATGAGCTTCACATAAACACCACTTTATCAAGAATTTGGGTGGAATTTGGTGACAAAGAAAAGGCCGAACACTTCGCAGCCCAAGTGAGAATGATCAGTTGGAAAGAGGAATTGAAGAACGATCCGGCTGAAAACTGATCTCCATTTTCTAAAACGATTTGAACGATAAAATTGAACTAAAAAGGTAATTTCACGTCCAATTGAACAAGGAAAACTCTCGTAACCTGTAAATTGACAGCGCACATCAGTCGTTGACAGACTTCTGCTACTTTTAACAATTCCGCCCGATATGGAACAATTTGAATTCATCCTAGACTTTGAAAAACCCCTCAGAGATCTGGAGAAACAGCTACGCGCTTTAGAAACCGTTTCTCGGGAGAACAAGGTGGATGTACAAAGCGAGATCGACTCCATCGTCCAAAAAATCGAACGCACCAAGCGTACGGTCTACCAAAACCTGACTCCGTGGCAAAAAGTTCAAATTGCACGCCACCCCAAGCGTTTATATGCATTAGACTACATTCGTGCGTTCGTTGAAGACTTTCAGGAACTTCACGGAGATCGTCGTTTTAAGGATGATCCTGCTATGATTTGTGGTGCAGGCCGCCTGGAAGGCCGCCCTGTGATGATCATTGCCCAACAAAAGGGACGTAAAACCAAACACAAGATCCTACGAAATTTTGGAATGCCTCATCCTGAAGGCTATCGTAAAGCACTACGGTGTATGGAAATGGCGGAAAAATTTCGAATTCCCATCATTTGCCTGATTGATACTGCAGGAGCTGCTCCCGGAATTGGTTCCGAGGAGCGACATGTAGCCGAAGCCATCGCAGTGAATATTCGCCAGATGAGCCAGCTCGAGGTGCCTATTATTGCGGCTGTATTAGGCGAAGGAGGTTCAGGTGGAGCCTTGGGAATTGGGGTCGCAGATCGAGTTCTGGTATTTGAGAATTCCTACTATGCGACTATTTCGCCAGAAGGTTGCGCAGCCATTCTCTGGAAAGATCGGGCTCATGCTCAAAAGGCAGCCGAAGCCATGAAGCTGGATGCGCAAGAATTGATCAAATTTGGTGTGGCTGACGAAGTTATCGAAGAGCCTCTCGGAGGTACACACCGCGATCCGGACAAGAGCGCAGAAAGCCTCAAAGATATGCTTCTCAAACATCTTCAGGACCTAACGGGCATGGAAACGAACGCTATGCTGGATAAGCGGTATCAAAAATACCGCAATATCGGTATCTTTTTGGAATCTGAGAATTTCGAGAGTTCTTCCAATATCGGCTAGCAGCTAGCCATATTAAGTAAAAACCCGAAACGGAGACCGGGGGATTCCTGAAAATGGCATCGAAAGTGCCAATAATCTGCTCGATCGTTGAAGTTCTGTAAATCTTTCGTTTGCATGTTCCCCGTAACCATATGCACATTATGAAAAGACCAATACTTATACTAGTAGCGTTTTTTTGTGTGCCAATTCAACTGTTACTAGCGCCAGAAGGAGTGTTCAACTGAAACAGCTCTCCCGGATGTTTCGTCCCACTCTAATAAAACACCTGACAAACGAACATCCTCCTCAGCCACTGGAAAGCGACGAGGGATCCCATCCAAGAGGCGCCCGATCACTGAATCGATATCTCGACCAATGACTCCGCGGTAAGGGCCTGACATACCAAGATCAGAAATATAGGCTGTGCCGCCCGGAAGCACTTCGGCATCCGCGGTGGGCACGTGGGTGTGAGTTCCAAAGACCATCGCAGCTCTTCCATCCAAATGCCAACCCAGGGCAATTTTTTCAGAGGTCGCCTCGGCATGAATCTCTACCAAGACCAAATCAGTATCCGACTCCAGCTCTTTGAGCAATCGATCAGCTGTTCGAAAAGGGCAATCCACCTTGGGACCCATGAAATTGCGTCCCAAGACTGTGAATACACCCATGCGCTTGGATCCTGCCTCTAAGATGAGTCGATCCCTTCCGGGAACTCCATCCGGAAAATTAGCCGGACGGCAAATCGTTTCCAAGTTATCAATCTCACCCAAAAAAATCTTCTGATCCCAAGTATGATCTCCAAGAGTCAGCCCATCTACACCCCCTTCGCACAAATGCCCAACTATCTTTCCGGTAATACCTGCCCCCGCAGCCGCATTTTCGCCGTTGGCGATCACCAAATCAATCCCCAGATCTTTCCGCATCTCGGGTAGGCGCTGAAGGAGGAGATTTCGGCCGGGGCGCCCAACAATGTCCCCAAGTACAAGGATTTTGATCATATGCGCCTGATCTTAGGTGTTTCTTTCAGCATAAGAAAAGGAATTTGATCGAAATTCCGGTGAAAACCCCGGACCAATGGCCCGACGAGATATTTGTGAAGTTCAACGCTATTGGGTTGCACGGATGCCTAGTAACCCTAGTTTCATCTGGAATTTTTTTCCTAAACGGGGCTAACTTACGCTTAATACCATGAGTACCGAAACAAAGAACCCATCCACAACTTCCGAGAAAACGCGTTCCTTAATTGGAGCTGACCTAGTGGTCGAAGCTCTTATCCGTGAAGGCGTGGAGCATGTGTTTGCCTATCCCGGCGGTGCATCGATGGAGATGCATCAGTCCCTCGTTAAGAGAAAATCCGAAGTGCAGACCATCCTTCCTCGATTCGAGCAAGGCGGAGGATTTATGGCTGCTGGCTATGCACGAGCTACCGGAAAAGCCGGAGTTTGCATGGCAACCAGTGGTCCTGGTGCGACCAACCTTGTTACCTGTATTGCAGACTGCTACATGGACAGTGTTCCCTTGATCGCCATTACCGGTCAAGTTCCACAGCATTTGATAGGAAAAAGCGCTTTCCAGGAAACTGATATCTATGGAATGACCCTGTCTGCCGTAAAGCACAGTTACCTGGTACTCGATCCCATGGACATTCCCAAGGTCGTAAAAGAGGCATTTCACATTGCAACCACTGGCAGACCCGGTCCGGTTCTCATCGATATCCCAAAAGATGTTCAACAAACATTTGCCGCACCGGAGTTTCCAGAAACCATTGAGCTACCAGGCTACAAACCCATAAAGCGGGCCACCGATGAGGAACTCATAGAGGTGATCGATTTGATTGCTGAGTCTCGTCAACCGGTGCTCTACGTTGGCGGAGGTGTCATTTCTTCAAATGCAGCTGGAGACCTTCAGGATTTTGTTAGGAAGACAGGCGTTCCCGTAACCACTACTCTTATGGGGGTGGGTGCATTTCCTGAAACAGACTCACTTTCCATGAAATGGCTGGGTATGCACGGAACGGCTACGGGTAATTATGCGGTTGCCGATTCGGATGTACTTCTAGCCTTTGGAGCACGATTCGACGATCGTGTTACAGGCAACGTTCGCAAGTTTGCTGAAAAAGCCCAAATTGTTCATATCGACATTGATCGCTCCGAACACCACAAAAACAAGGTCGTTCAGTATCCCATTCAGTCGGACATCAAATATGCACTCAGCCGTATGGTGGAACTGATGGAGGAACGAAACTTTCAGGCACCAGATCTTACTGCTTGGCACAAGCAAGTCGCAGCCTGGAAAGAAGAGTTTCCTTTCTCCTACGAAGATAGTCCCCATATTCTCCCCCAAGAGGCAGTCAAAGTTCTCTACGAATTGACGGACGGTGAGGCCATCATCACCACAGGTGTGGGACAACACCAGATGTGGGCTCCTCAGCATTATAATTTCAAACACGCGCGAAGTTTTTTAAGCTCGCTAGGGCTTGGTACGATGGGCTTTGGCTACCCCGCCGCATTGGGAGCGAAAGTCGCTTGCCCAGACCGGGAAGTGATCGACATCGATGGTGATGGCTCATTCCTGATGAATGTCCAAGAGCTTGCCACAGCCAAAGTGGACGGCATTAACGCCAAAGCCGTGATCCTGAATAACCAACATTTAGGCATGGTGGTTCAATGGGAAGATCGCTTCTACGAAGGCACCCGCGCACAAACTATTCTAGGTGATCCGGATAACATTGGTAGTCCTGAGAATATGGATGCGATCTATCCCGATTATGTAAAGATTGCTGAAGGCTTTGAGGTTAATGCTCGCAGAGTTTACAAAAAGGAAGATCTCAAAGACGCCATTCAAGAGATGCTGGATCATGACGGACCCTACCTTCTTGATATCATTGTCCCATACGATGAGCACGTATTACCCATGATTCCATCGGGTAAGACCGTGGAAGATATCATTCTTACACCCGACCAACAAGTGAAGTTGGAAAAAGGAAGCGGACTCTAGTCCACCTTCCTGGCGTAAAACGGGGATCCTCATTATACGTTTGACCAGGGAAGAATACCATTGCTTAATATTTTGATTAATCAAAATGAAAACTTTCATTACTCTAATTAGCTTAATTGCTACGATTTCTGTTTCAGCAAAATTAAAGGTGGTGACCACTACCACCATGATAACCGATCTGGTCCAAGAGGTAGGCGGTGAAAGAATCGAGGTAACAGGATTGATGGGGCCAGGGGTTGATCCTCATCTTTACAAAGCAACCGCTGGAGACGTCCGCAGTCTGCAAAAGTGCGAACTTGTTTTCTATAACGGACTCTACTTGGAAGGCCGTATTGGCGACGTTCTCGTCAAACTAGCTCGAAAGGGGAAAAAAGTTTACGCAGTCACAGAGGAAATTGAAGAAGGTCGATTATTGGAACCACCTGAATTCGCCGGTCACTACGATCCGCATATATGGTTTGACCCGACTCTATGGATGGAAGCAGTGGGTGTCGTCGTTGAAGGTCTAAGTGTATCCGATCCCTCGAATGCATCCTTTTACAAGGAGCAAGGAACTCGAGTAATGGCTGAGTACGAAGCGCTTCACGACTGGGCTAAGTCTTCCATTGGACAAATCGAACCCAAACACCGTATTTTAATTACTAGCCATGATGCCTTTAACTATTTTGGCCGGGCCTACGGCTTTAAAGTGGTGGGCGTACAGGGAATCTCGACTGTCACCGAAGCAGGACTTGCCGATATCGCCAAAATGGTGGATTTCATAAAAGACAATGGAGTTCGGGCCATCTTTGTAGAATCATCCGTTTCTCCAGCAGCCATTGAGCGTATTAGTAAAGATGCTGGAATAGGTATCGGCGGTGAACTTTTCTCCGATGCGATGGGAGTTCCTGGAGAATCAGAGACACGTCAAGGTGACACTTACGATTTGGGAACATACGAAGGAATGTTGAAACATAATGTCTATCGTATTGTCGAGGCACTGAAGTAGAACTAAGAATCTACCATTTCAGTTTTTATTATTATGCTAAAAACCCAAATAGGGTTTTTCGTGGTGACACTCCCTCCTCATTAACCATGCTGATTTGAATAGAAGGCTTCTCGCCTCCACTTGCTAACTCATGCTTCAACGGATCAAAAATTTCTTTGCCAAAGAATTAAATGGCGCCGAGGGCGATATGCTCCCACTCGAGGAAAATGCGGAGCACCCTATGCCTCAAGATGGACCTTGGATTGGCGTAGATCTGGATGGCACCCTGGCAAAACATGATCTTTGGATCAGCAAACACCACATAGGTAAGCCCATTCCACAAATGCTCAACCGAGTAAAAATGTGGGTAGACCGCGGAATCCGAGTGAAAATCGTCACAGCCAGAGCCTGTGAGGCCGATGGAATTCCACCGGTACAATCCTGGTTGAAAAAACAGGGATTGCCAGACCTGGAGGTCACCAACGAGAAGGATTTCGCTATGATCGAGTTGTGGGACGATCGTGCCATTCAGGTGATCCCCAATACAGGTAGACCCGTAATGAATGGCAGTATCACTACTCGTCCTAAAGCCCCCATTGGGGATATTGAATAGGCTCTCAACGCTAGATAAGTAGAAATGCCTTAACAAGCAAAGGCTTGCAAATCAGGAAAATACTCGTTTTTTAATTTTGACGAATCAAAATCACGCTTTTTAACGATAGAAATCGCTATGTCACCCGAGATTCCACTTCCCCTTGAAATCCATGACCTCACAGTAGCCTATCACAAGAAACCTGTTTTATACGGTATCGATCTTGAGGTACCGGCAGGCCAACTTGTTGGGATCGTTGGTCCCAATGGTGCTGGAAAGTCGACCTTAATAAAAACCATCATGGCAATGATCCCTTCCAGTAGTGGGTGGGTTAAAATTTTTGGTAAGCCCTATCGAAAAAACGCAAAACGTGTGGGCTACGTTCCACAACGTGAATCGGTAGATTGGGATTTCCCTGTGAATGTAATGGATGTGGTATTAATGGGCCGTTTTGGGCACCTGGGGCTCATGAGACGTCCCGGCAAAAAGGATAGAGAAATTGCCATGGCCTGCTTGGAAAAAGTGAACATGGCCCCTTACGCCCAACGTCAAATTTCGAATTTGTCAGGCGGACAGCAACAACGCGTCTTCCTGGCCCGCGCGTTGGCTCAAGAGAGTGATCTTTATTTCCTAGACGAACCCTTCGCTGGTGTGGATGCCGCTACAGAATCTGCCATTATCAACATCCTTATGGAATTAAGGGAGCGAGGAAAGACCCTGATGGTCGTGCATCATGATCTGACCACCGCCAAGGAGTATTTTGATATGCTTCTGCTTCTCAATATGAGAAAAATCGATTTCGGGGCCACCAAGGATGTTTATACCTACGATAAGTTGCAAACCACGTATGGAGGTCGTTTGACAATTCTATCCGAAGTCGCCAATTCGAGACAAAAGCAATCCGACGAATTGCCTTTGGAGAGATGAGCATCCACCCTCAGATTTCAAAGCTGAGTGGGCTACTCATCTTTGCCAGTTTATTTCTGGTTTCAGACGCATGTGCTGCCAAAATTGGAGAACTTTCAGAAACGAATTTCTCAGAGCAATTCATTCGGTTCTTTTCTTTTAAAGATCCCTCCGTTCGTTATGCCGTGCTTGCAGCCCTGATGCTGGGCACTTGTTGCGGGCTTCTTGGAAGTTTCATCGTGGTTCGAAAGCTATCGTTGATGGGTGATACGCTTAGCCATGCTGTCCTTCCAGGAGTTGCGTTGGGCTTCTTATGGACTATGACAAAAAACCCATGGTCCATCTTTATTGGAGCTACTATAGCAGGTCTACTGGGGACTGTCGTTGTTCATGGGATACATACGACCACACATATCAAAGAAGATAGCGCGATGGGTATCGTGCTATCAGGATTCTATGCCATAGGCATTTGTCTCCACACGATGATCCAACACTTACCTAACGGTAACAAGGCAGGTTTAGATAAGTTCATGTTTGGACAAGCAGCGGCATTGAGTGAGAGCGATCTTGTAATGATCGCTGTGGTCACAGGAGTTTCATTATTACTCATTACACTTTTCTACAAAGAGTTTCTCGTTACCAGCTTCGATAATGCATTCGCCAGTTCCATTGGTATGCCAGCGAAGTTCTTTCACTACCAATTGATGCTGCTACTCGCTTTCTCCGTAGTCGTAGGCTTACAAGCAGTGGGGATTGTATTAGTTTCTGCCATGCTTATTACACCTGCAGCAACGGCTTACCTCTTAACAGATCGCATGCACCGGATGCTCATATTAGCGAGTGTATTTGGAATGATGGCTGGAATTGGTGGTGCCTTTTTCTCCTACCTCGGAAACAGCCTCCCGACAGGCCCATTCATGATTGTGAGTGCCAGTACGCTTTTCGGCCTAGCCTTACTGTTCGGGCCTCGATACGGCATCGTTCCTCGCTGGGTCCGCCAGTTAAATAGAAACAATCGTATTCAAATCGAAAATACCCTGAAAGCAGTCTATCAGATTCGCGAAAAAGCAGACTTCAAGGAAGACGGGGTTTCACTTCAACAGCTAGGAGAGCAACGAAACCTTCCGCTATCTGAAGTAAAGAAAGAGGCGAAGCGGCTCATAAGAGAGCGCTATGCCACTCTAGCGTCATCCGACGATGACACGTTAAATCAAAACCAAATGATATACTTCACGCCTTCAGGTTGGGAGAACGCATGCCGTATTGTTAGAAACCACAGACTATGGGAACTCTATCTTACCAAGTCTGCTCACTACCAACCTGATCATGTCCACGATGACGCTGAAGAAATAGAACACGTTTTGGGAGAGAACATCGTTCGGGAACTGGAGCGACTTCTAGATTTCCCAACCCTGGATCCTCACGGGAAGCGCATTCCTAGCGTGATTGATTTGAAGGAGGTCCAGACCGGACACTAGGAATCATGGACTTCATTCCACCATTCGATCTTCACACATTCATCACCGCTCCTTGGTCAGATGGACTGAGTGGCTCTATTTGGATTCTGCTTATGGGGTTTCTAGTTAATGCCGCTTGTGGACTTGTTGGAAACTTTTTAATTCTTCGCCGCATGGCTCTTGTTGGTGATGCCATAAGTCATAGCCTACTGCCTGGAATCGCAGTTGTTTTTCTGATTTCTAATTCCAGATCTACAGGTCTAATGGTCACAGGTGCACTTGCGGCAGGGTTAGCTTCAGTTTGGCTGATCGAGTTTATTCATAAAAAAACTAGAGTGAAACAAGACGCAGCCTTAGGCGTTACCTTTACCACTTTCTTCGCGATAGGAGTAATTCTTATTTCGGTATTCGCTGACCAGGTGGACCTAGATCTCGAATGTGTTCTATACGGTGAAATAGGATGGATAGGTTTCGCAGATTCTTGGTCAGTTTTTGGGGCCGAGGTTCCCATTCCTCTCCTACAAATGGGCGCCACCTTTTTGGCCGTTTTGGCTCTGGTCATCGTTTTTTACAAAGAGCTCTTAGTAACATCCTTTGACTCAGGCCTGGCAACCTCCTTGGGGATTCCAGCTTCGTGGATACATTATGGATTAATGATAATGCTATCCTTGGTCATTGTTTTTTCATTCGAATCCGTAGGAGCTATTCTTGTAATTGCGATGTTGATCATGCCAGGAGCCACGGGTGCACTTCTTTCAGATCGCCTGCCTCATATTCTCATACTCTCCATCATCTTTGGAGGCTTCTATTCACTTGCAGGCATACACTTGGCCGAATGGCTCAATTGCTCTCAAGCTGGAGCTATGGTTACATCAGGATTTGGGTTATTCTGTTTAATCTGGATTACCAGTCCACGACGCGGACTTCTAGCACAAAGTCTAAAACGTCTGAGACAACGTTCATCCGAGCTTTCGGTGAATTAACAATCTCCTCGATTCAAAATTTCCCTGCAAAGAAAGGATTAACCCTCTTCTCTTCTCCGACACTCGACATAGGTCCGTGTCCTGGGCAGATCGCCGTTTCGTCCGGTAGTGTCATGATCTCCTGGCCGCTTGTTTCTAAAGCATCCTTGAATGAAATCATTCCACCACCCATGGATTGAGCAAAGAGTGCATCCCCAACGACAGCGATAGGTTTACCCAAACCGCTAACAACATAGGTGATGCCTCCTCGGGCATGACCCCAGGTAAGTTTACTTTCAATAGTGAGTGTCCCAATCGAAAACTTTTCTCCTGCAGCAAAAGAAGTCCCAAAGTTTGCCAGCTCTTTTTCACCGACATAAATCGGACAATCAAAAGCTCTGACGATCGCTGGAATGTCTTTTATGTGATCTCGATGAGTATGAGTCACCCAAACTCCTTGCACTTTCAGACCTTCATTCTGAACAAAGGCTATTAATTCCGATGCATCCGCACCACTATCGAAAATGGCTGCTTCTTTAGTCGAAGGATCCCAAACGACAAACGCATTTACGGTCATGTCAGCAAAGGCAGAATTAAATAAGGCTAGACCATCCAAGTTAACCACCTGGGGGCGCCAGATTGATTGCCCAAGCAAAACAAGAGCATCAGCATCTAGATTAAGGACAGGAGCCAGTTTTCTGGCTTCCTCCTCTACAAAATTCCCCCTCAATGCTTCACGAACCGCATCTCTGTCTAACCCAGCATGTTCCGCTAAAGAACTGGCTGAAAAACCTAATCCTTTAGCAGTCTTGGCCAGTACATCTTCATAAAAATCTTCAATAGGAATTTGCATAGTGTTTAAACGTTTCTTCGAAATCGCGGACTAGCAAATGTAAAAACGGAGATCGAATTTTACATGTTGAAGTGACCCAATAATACATGCCGTAAATATCTTTTAAAAGGCTCTTTTCCTCTTACACCTACTTTGCCGGATTCATTAGAGCATTTTGGCTGGACGCATATGACTATCCACGAATTAGAGCGCTACCTATCCATTAGCTCCAACAATCCGCTCCTCTCTCTCCAATCTTCCGGTAACCTCATTCCTGAAAACTTGGAGATTTGCGAACACGTACTTCCTGATGGCAAGTTGGTCGAGTTGACCCTTGATCGCGAACGATCCAAAATGATTTTGGAAGTCTATCGTGACGGAGATTTGGTAGGAGAACCTGTTAATTTTTTCTTTCCAGCTGTCACCAACGCACTTCTTGGAAAGGATTGGATAAATCTAGAACCCTTAGATATTATCCACCGAGTTCTTGAATGCGAAGCCTCTCTTAAGACGGCATAAAAAACCCTTTCTAAGAGAAAGGGCTAAAAAAAATGTCCGACAAACGGCGAAGTTACCAGAAAGCGTGATTTCTGGGTTCTACGAATCTTAACTTAAGGGGTCGTATTAGATAGAACACAGTGAACTTGATACCAAAAATTCCAAGGTGCAGGTGCATTTCCAGTCTTTCTTGAAGCTTCCTCAAGAGCACCTTGATGTCCGTACCTTTTTATTAATTCTCCCGCTGCTTCGTCAGGCTTAAGCGCTCCACCAGGAACTCCAAAAATGGTTGCTTTGTTGTGTGACGCGGATTCGTAAATGTGGATGAGTTCTCCAGTAGTCATTGTAATTGGGTTTGATTTAACACTTGATATGAAAGCAGTTTATCATGGAATTCCCGAAAAACAATAAAGGTGTTACCAGTACTACTCATAAGGGATTCCCCCATAATAACAAAAGCATATACTCTCATTTTTTCATATTGCCTGAATCCGAACAGATGAGAGCTTTGAAGTGTGCCAGAAGAAGAGAAAGAAGATACCCTTGCGTCCAAAATCCAAGAGCTTGAAGAGCATCTTACCTTTCTGGATGATCACATAACCAAGCAGGACAAAGAGATTATGAACCTGCAGAAAAAACTCGAAAAATCGATCACTGAGCTCAAAGAGCTGCGTGAACATTTTCAGTCGGGTGCATTATCCAGCGACCGCCATGACGAAAAACCGCCCCATTACTAGCCTACATCCAATTCCGAGAAATACATAGCTCAGATTTTCGCCAAAAAGATGCAGTACGATTTTGAGACACCGATAGACCGTAAAGGCACGGCTAGCCTGAAATGGGAGAAATACCAGAACTCTGATGTGCTTCCCTTCTGGGTAGCAGATATGGACTTTCTATCAGCACCCGAAATAACCGATGCTCTGACAGAACGGGTAAAACACGGTGTCTTCGGCTACACAGTTCCTTCTGATGCGGTAAAACAAAGTGTAGTCAACTACCTCGCAAGGGATCACGGCTATGAGATTGATCCAGCTTGGATCATGTGGACACCGGGAATAGTTCCGGCCCTCAACCTTTTTTGTAGAGCATTTGGTGAGAAAGGTTCGAGTGTCATGACAGTCACACCCGTATACCCACCCTTTCTTACTGCACCGTCCAACTCTGGAAGAAATTTGATTTCTGTCGACCTACTATGGGACGGAGCACGATGGACCTTTGATTTTGAAAAGATGGAAACAGCCATCACGCCAGAAACAAAGAGTTTCATCCTGTGCAATCCACATAATCCAGTCGGTCGGGTTTTCGACAAAGAAGAACTTGGTCAACTGGCCGATTTTTGTATCCGATATGACTTAATCCTTTGCACCGATGAAATTCACTCGGACCTAATCATCGAACCTGGGATCAAGCACACGCCTACAAATTTGATCAGTCCAGAAATTAGTAAGCGCTCAATCATGCTCACAGCTCCGAGCAAGACCTACAATCTCCCTGGGTTATGTTGTGCCTTTGCCATTATTGAAGATGCGCAGATTCGCTCTGCTTTTCGCAGAGTAGCTCGAGGCATTATAACCGAAATCAACGCTTTTGGTTATGCGGGGTGTCAGGCAGCTTACGATCATGGTGGTCCTTGGAGGCTCGAACTAATCGATTATTTAAAATCGAATCGAGATTACCTCTATGAATTCGTTCAGAAGGAATTGCCTAATATAAAAATGAGACCGATGGAAGCGACCTACCTGGCATGGATGGATGTCAGTGAACTCGGCCTAGATAATCCAACCGCCTATTTTGAGAGTCATGGAGTTGGTCTTTCGGAAGGAAGCTTCTTTGGAGCTCACGATCATGTTCGATTCAACTTTGGATGCGCAAAATCACTCATGATTGAAGGACTCCAGCGAATGAAGCAGGCAGTCGAAGCAATTCCTTCCTCGCGATAGGAACAATTTGCTAACTCCTTAGAGAATTACTTCGCTTACTTGGTTATTCTTCTCATCCAATCGGTGATCATTTCTTTATCATAGAAAAGCTCATCGTGAGTACGGACTCTCATCCTATATTGGAAATTCATATCTACCAAATTTTCCTCACCGGATTTCAATACCTTACCTTCAGCGTCCTTCAGCTCGTAACTGAAGCTAATGCGAGGTGGGTAGATGTCCTTTACAATTCGGATGTCATCAAAATCTGGACTAAGCCAAGGTTCATAATCACCGGCCAAATCCACATCGGTCACCGTCATGGTTAGAGTCTGACCCTCCTTTAAAAAGCGTTTACCAAACTTAATGATATGTTTTTCGAGAATCGGAATGTGCACTTTAATTCCACGGCGTGTATTGCCATCGCCGTAGTCGATATCACGGAATTGCTCTGGTTCCTGGAATGTGACTTCTACCTGCGCCGATGCTGCACCTGCAGCGATTAATGAACTCAAAATCAACAAAGTTAGGGTCTTCATGGGTCAAATGTTTGATGTAGAACGTATATAGGATACTAACCAAGGCCAGTGTTTTCGATATTCACTCTTACGTAACTACTCCAGCAAGTGGATGAGTTTTGGAGAAAGATTTTCTTGTCCCAGTGCCCAATTCACCTTGGCAACCGTTGTCGGCAAAGAAAATCTTCGGGGACCAGCACTCCCCGGATTCAAGTAAGTGACTCTTGCTCGATGAAAAATTTCCGGTTTGTGAGAATGTCCAAAGACAACTAAATCAACCCCCGGAAGGTTCTTCAGATCAAGATGAGCAATATCGTGGACCATATGCACCCTTAGCCCACTCAGCATTAGAAAAAGCACATTGGGTAATCGGCCACACCAATAATCGTAGTCGACGTTCCCCCTCACGGTAAACACTGGAGCAATAGCTCTAAGTTCATCCAAAATCTTCTCTTGCCCAACATCGCCACCATGCAGAATGACATCAGAACCGTCCAAAGCGCGAAGCGCCTCAGGCCTGAGGAGCCCATGCGTATCTGAAATAACTCCAACAGTCAGGCGCTTAAGATCTTGAAACTCAGTTGGTACTAGCTTCATCCCAAGGAGCACACGGCATTAGTACCGTTGTCAGCAAGTGAATTCTAACGGGAGTCACGCTAGGTTTAGCCAAAAAAATGTATATCTAAGAAGACCCTTTGCCCCCTATGATTCTATCCCAAAAGCTATATAAATCAGGGCAAGCTCTGCCCTTTTGAAACACCTAACACTCACACCTGACAACAGTTTCCATGGGCAAAATAACTTACGAATTCATTATCGACACAGGCGAAGTCTTCTCATTCGACATTGACCCCAACCAATCAAAGAATACCGGGCAGACATGCAAAGAAGGATCATCATCCTGGACTAGCCTCAGTTACCACAAATGTGAAAACTGCCCATTGAAGCCTGAGGATCACCCTCATTGCCCTGTCAGTTTAGATATCGAGGAGGTTGCCCAAAATTTTTCTGCCCTACTTTCCTGGAAGAAAGCGGAAGTCTGGGTCCATACTGAGGAACGAAGCTACCATAAGAACTGTGACCTTCAAACGGGACTACGATCTATGCTGGGCCTAATAATAGCTCTGAGCATGTGCCCTATCCTATCACAACTGAAGCCACTGAAAGCATTCATGGCGCAAAAATTGCTGAGCCAGCAGATGAAGATCTATTGCACAAACGCTTTGCACTGCAGACAGCATCTGCTTTCTTATGAGCATAATTTTTCATGATCTGGATTTACAGAATTCTATTTCTCCCGGTTTTCGTCCTTTCTATTCCTTATATTCTTTGGCACGCAAAGCGAAGAGGCGGGTACAAGAAAGACCTCCAACACAAGTTTGGCAAGGTCCCTGAGCGATCCACATCTTCGAAGGAGAGCAAACGCATATGGATCCAGGCAGTCAGTGTGGGCGAAATCAAAGCGATCAAGCCGCTGATAGAAGCGCTCAATAAAGAGCAAAATATCGAATTAATTCTCACAACCACAACCAGCACCGGTTACCGAATCGCACACGAAACCTACAAAGACCAGGTCACCGATATCTATTATTTTCCGTTGGATTTTGTTCCTTTTACTAAGAAAGCCTGGCGACGGATTAAACCAGATCTATGTCTACTCATGGAAGGAGAACTCTGGCCAGAACACATCCATCAAGCGAAGCAAAATCAAATTCCGATTCTTTTGATTAATGCCCGTCTTTCAGATAAGACCTATCGGCTCTACCAACGATTAGGGGGTATCACTCGCCATATATTTCGGAGTCTTGATTTGGTGTTGGCTTCAAGTAGTTCAAATACAGATCGTTTCCGAAATCTTGGAACTCATGAGGAGCAAACAATCACGGTGGGTAATCTAAAGTGCGATATGCCTGTGCCAGACAAACTGGAGGAAAGTGAAGCAGCAAACCTACTGACAGAATTGGGACTTCCTTCCAATTCTCCAGAGAATCAGACCGTTATTGTATGTGGTGCATCTACCTGGGATGGAGAAGAGAAGGCTCTCGTACAAATGGCCATGCAGCTACGCAAGGAGAGAATAGATTTACGCCTCATCATTACTCCCAGGCACGTTGAGCGACGCAAAGAGATTGAAACAGATCTTGGGGATACATCGCTCAGCTACCATTTCCGATCGCAAGGAATCGCAGAAAATGAAGTGCAAGTTGCGGTAGCAGATACGACGGGTGAACTGATTAAATTCATCCAATTGGCTGATATTGTATTTGTAGGTCGAAGTCTGAATCCTCATACCGGGGGCCAAACCCCAATTGAAGCAGGCATGCTCGGGAAGCCCGTTGTGTTTGGTCCCGGAATGGCAAACTTTCGAGACATTGCCAGGAGTCTCATTAACATTGGGATCGCGACTCAGGTGGCGGACGAAAAGGAACTCACCAAGGTCCTACGTGAACTCTGTGAGAATTCAGCGGCTCGTGAGGATCGAGGTCGCAATGCCAAAACATGGCTCGCTGAAAACCAAGGTGCTACTCTACGCACCATCGAATTGCTTCGACGATGGTTGTGAGCATGGATTCTAAGCTAAAGAAATGAAGAACCTTAAGACTTTCGGTCAGCCACACTGGGCGCTCTATTGTTATGCCTTCCCTCACTACTCGGGCTGGAAGGGCTAAGCCCAGCTGGTCAAATAACCATGGGGATATTCCTTATGGCTGGCCTCTATTGGATACTCGAGCCGATACCCATATACGCAACTTCTCTTCTTATTATATTTCTTCAGGTGCTGCTGTTAAGCGATCAGGGCTTTATCAACTTCGACCCTGCTGTCTATGAAGTAGAAAATTACAAGACCTTCTATGGGACCCTGGCCAATCCGATCATTATTCTTTTCCTAGGCGGCTTTTCACTCGCAACTGCCGCTGTGAAATTTGGGCTAGACCGAAGGCTGACCCGTGTCTTGTTGAAACCCTTTGGAACAGACCCCAAGGCGGTTTGCCTGGGAATGATGCTTTCAACGGCGCTACTCTTCGCTTTCATGAGCAATACCGCTACGGCAGCGATGATGATGACCATGGTTGTTCCTGTCATCATGGCCATGAAGCCAGGAGATCCATTTCAAAAAGGCATCGCTCTTTCCGTTCCTGTAGCGGCCAATATTGGAGGAATCGCAACGCCAATTGGAAGCCCACCTAATGCCATTGCGATTACAGCTCTAAGAGAGCAAGGAATTCATATCACATTCTCTTCATGGATGATTCTAGCGGTCCCTCTCGTTATCATCATGCTATTGATCGCATGGCGGATTTTGCTCCTCCTCTTTCCACCTGATGGTAAATCCATCCAAATTGACTTTTCAGAGCAGTTCACTTGGTCACGCCAAGCCATACTGGCATCATGCATTTTTGGGATCACCATCCTATTGTGGGTTACGGAGAAATTGCACGGAGTCTCATCCAATGTGGTCGCATTTTTCCCCATCACTTTCTTACCCGCCCTGGGAATTCTTAGAAAAGCGGACATTCGTAGATACTCTTGGGAAGTTCTTTGGCTTGTTGCAGGAGGTATATCAATGGGCATCAGCCTCAAAAATAAAGGTCTCGCAGAATGGCTTATCGGTTTAATAGCCTGGAATAGCTTCGGATCAATCGGTATTGTCCTTACCTTCGTCGTAGTGGCTTATGGCATTGCCAATTTGGTTTCAAACACGGTGACAGCAACGCTGCTAATTCCTTTGGCAATGGGACTGGGGGTCTCAGGAATTATGGGATCCAATTTCCCTTTGGCATCCGCGATTGTGCTCATCGGAATCGTCGTGAGCTTCTCAATGATGTTGCCCATCTCCACACCACCCAATGCCATTGCAACGAGCACTGGGATGGTAAAAACAAAGGACATGGCAAAAACTGGAATCTTGATCGGTCTGATAGCAATCGTGCTCTGCTGTTTGTCTTATTTCCTATATTGGCCATTAATATTAAACTGAAACTACCCCACTATGAGCCAAATATACATTCTTTGCGTTGATGATGAAGCAGAAGTCCTGAAACAAATAAACCAAGACCTTTCAGAATTCCAAGATACCTTTCCCATTAAGCTGGCGCCCTCAGCCGAGGAGGCACGCGAACTCATCCCAAGCCTGACCAAGCATGGCGACCAGATTGGCGTGGTTCTGTGTAGTCACTACCTTCCAGGTCAAAACGGAATCGAATTCATGATCAGCTTGAGAAACGAGCTGGAAATGACAGAAACACGAACGGTTCTAATCACTGGACGAGCCGGGCTGGAGGAAACCATAAAGGGGCTAAACGAAGGTCGACTGAATTACTACCTGGCTATACCTTGGAGCAAAGATGACATCATCACGGTCGTTCGAGATCAAATCACAGACTTTTTCATTCGCTCACGGAAAAACCCAATGGCCTATTTGGAGAAACTGAGCACCGTTCGCGTTTTCGAAGCCATACATAAAGGTATATTACCTAGAGATGAATAAGGCAGGTCAATAAACGGGCCACTCTCGAACCGGGTCAGTCCAGATAAATCACCTTGGTTAAGCGGAAACCGGTACGTAAAAAAACTCCAGATACCACTGGAGTAAATGGAGGCGCGGGTCGGAATCGAACCGACGCATAGAGCTTTTGCAGAGCTCGGCCTTACCACTTGGCTACCGCGCCTTAAATTAAAATTGGGTAACACAAACCACTTCCTTTTTGGAAGCAAGTTGTTTTTCCTGTAAAAAGACCTTGGTAATTCCGCAGGAGATCCCTTTCATCAGTGGAGAATATAACCGCCTATGCCTGCTACAATATTTACCATCGCCAACCAAAAAGGAGGAGTCGGCAAAACGACTACCACCATCAGCCTCGGAGCCGCCTTGGCTGCCGAAAATGTCCCAACACTGATCATTGATCTCGATCCGCAAGCCAATGCGACCAGTGGCCTCGGGTTTGACAAAGAAGAAGGGCAAAGTCTCTACCAAGCATTATTAGGCGAAGAATCGGCTTCCGACAAAATAATCAAAACACCTGTCTCCAATCTCTCACTCATACCGTCTGAAGTGGATATTGCAGCGATCGAAACCGAACTGGCACAAACAGAAAACTACTTGGTCCGCCTCCGCGACACCTTGGAATCACTCCATGCTAATGACGAATTCAAAGCTATCATCCTGGACTGCCCGCCATCACTGGGTATGCTGTCGATGAATGCGATGGCCTCAGCCGATTTCCTTTTGATTGCACTGCAATGCGAGTATTTGGCGATGGAAGGACTGGGGCAAATCCTCAATGTCTTGCAACAGATTAAGGACGCCGACGTTAATCCGTCCCTAGAGTTGGGTGGCATCATCATGACGATGTATGATGTGCGAACCAATCTATCGCGTCAGGTAGTCTCGGATGTCCGGCAACATTTCGGAAGCGACGTTTTTGCCACCATGATCCCTAGATCGATCCGGCTCGGAGAAGCACCGAGCTTCGGACAATCTATTTTCCAGTATGATCCACTCAGCCCTGGTGCCACGGCCTACAAAGAGTTGACCATGGAAATCATCAAACGATTCAACCTTCGCTCCTAGACAATTAAGCATCTCCATGGATCTTTCTGCCCTGCAGTCCAAATTGGGATACCAATTTAAGAAGGAAAGTCTGCTGATGCAGAGCCTCACCCATCCATCCTACATGGTGAAGGCTGAGAAAGAGGAGCGCAGTAATCAAAGACTGGAGTTCCTGGGAGACGCAGTTCTGGAGCTCATTGTATCCGAGTATCTATTCCAGGAGTTTCCAGAAATACGCGAAGGGCCACTCACTCAGTTTCGATCCACTCTGGTAAAAGGATCAGTTCTAGTCGAATTGGCAGATAGTCTGGATCTATCAAACCACATTCGGACGAACCGCGCAGACTCAAAAAGTTCTCCCAAAGAATTACCCTCTGCCAGAGAGGATGCTCTAGAAGCACTGATCGGGGCCATCTATCTTGATAGCGATTTCTTAACCACAAAGGCCGTTGTGATTCCTTGGTATGGAGATCTAAAGGAGCGGTTGCACAATCTGAATGAAGCCCACAACCCTAAGGGTCGCTTGCAGGAAAAGCTTCAACGACGACTAGGCAACGACCAGATCCGCTACACAATCATTTCTGAATCCGGCCCCTCACACGATCGGGAGTTCGAGGTAGAACTCTTTGTAGGAGATCTATCCTGCGGAAAAGGAAAGGGACGGAGTAAAAAGGAAGCCGAAGAAGAGGCAGCAAGGTCAGTACTGGAGGCATTCGATTCTTTCAATTTCAGGCATGCGTGAGGCGCTTCAAGAAGCCAGGCAGCACGCTTTGTTGCTACAAGGTGTTGCTGCGCCAGCTATTAGTTATTTATCTCTCCAGGCTGCCCAAAACAATAAGGACAGCACCTCCATCATTATTCTACCGGAGGCGAAGGAATTGGACCAGGCTATGGAGGATCTCAAATTCTTCAACTCAGGTGATCAAGCGAGCCACCAAGTGCTTCCCTTCCCTTCTTTCGAGTCTGGAAATAATTCGCAGCTAGATCCCCAGCTAGACCGCCTAGGCACATTGACACTCCTTGCCAATGCGCCTGTTGATGAGCGATTCATCATTGCAACCACCTTGGATGCCCTTCGATCCGAAACACCCGCAAAGGAAGCTCTGCTCAGGTCCGAATTAAGACTATACTCCGGAATCTCCTATTCCTTTTCTGATCTGATTGATCAATTGAATGAGTTGGGATACGACCATGAATCGGAAGTCGAAGGCCCCGGCCAATTTGCCGTACGCGGTGGAATTATCGACCTCTATCCGACTAATGCACTCCTACCCTACCGAATAGATTTCTTCGGAGACGAAATCGAAGACATTCGTACCTTTGAACCGGATACACAGCGATCGAGTAAAAAAGTAGATGCACTCATTGTAGCTGCTCCCCCAGGAAAAGAAATGGCGCGATCAGAATCAGGGATTCTCGAGTATATCGATAGTCCCATTCTTTGGCAGGTGTGGGAGCCAACGCTGGTTGAAGAGAAAACGAGCGACTTTTTCTCAAACCGTTCTGAAGCACTTACGCTGGCCAAGGTCTTAGAGTTTCGATCCGAAAGCCAGGATAGCTGGGTTGGTTTTACGGCTTTGGATGAAGGAGGCATTTTCTTCGACGATACGGTACAAACAAACCAAGCAGACTCAGAGACTCTGGAAGCCTATCGGTCCTTCCCAGCAAACGAAACGCAGGGAATGGATCGTTTCTACCAAGAGCAGGAGGAGCGACTTCGGTTTTTTGAAGCCATCCAGAATTGGAGGAATGAAGGTTACCAGATCGTTTTATCTGTCCAGACAGATGGGGAAAGAAACCGTCTGGAGGAATTTTTAAAGCAGAACGAACTGGATGAGTTTTTGGAATTCATAGTGATCGGAGCTCTGGCTGAAGGGTTCCGTTGTGCCCATGCGGGATTGCCCGAGAACTTACAATCAAGTTCAACCCATAAAGGGCTTCTACTGGTTTCCGATTCGGAGATCTTTGCCAGATACCGAAGGCGAATGCCCATAGGCCAAATACGCCTTCAGGCAAACAAGCAGCAAGTGGATCAACTACTTGATTTCGCCGAACTGGCGGAAGGCGATTACCTCGTCCACATACAAAATGGAATATGTATCTACCGTGGCCTAACTAAGCTGGATGCCCAAGCCGGATTCCGGGAGGTCATTTCCCTCGAATTTGACGATAGTATTGTCCTACACCTTCCATTGCACGAATCTCATCTGGTTTCGCGCTATGTTGGCTTAAAGAAATTTCGCCCAAATCTTGGGAAAGTAGGATCCAACCGCTGGGACAAAACCCGCCGACAAGCAGAAGAAGCTACGCTCGATCTTGCGGCAAGACTGTTAAAGAACCAAGCTGAGAGAGACTCGGAGGAAGGCCACCCGTTCGCGCCAGATAACCAGTGGCAAAGAGAGTTTGAAGCGGCCTTTCCCTTCAAAGAAACCGCTGACCAAATGGAGGCGATTGAGGCGAGCAAACGCGATATGGAGAAGCCGCAACCAATGGACCGGCTCATCTGTGGTGATGTAGGGTTTGGCAAAACAGAGGTAGCCATCCGTGCCGCTTTTAAAGCTGTGCTTGATGGAAAACAAGTGGCAATACTCGGCCCTACTACCATTCTGACGCAGCAACATTTCCAAACCTTCAAGGAGCGGATGGCGTCTTTTCCTGTAACGGTTGAAATGCTCAATCGGTTCAGAACGAAGGCTGAGCAAAACAAGATACTTCAAAAACTGGCAGCTGGGAAAATTGATATCATTATTGGGACCCATCGCCTGATCTCCCAGGATGTTGGGTTTAAGGACCTTAGCTTGCTTATCATCGATGAGGAACATCGCTTCGGAGTGAAACATAAGGAGAAACTCAAGGAGCTTCGCCTTAATGTGGATGTGCTTTCTCTTAGTGCAACGCCCATCCCAAGAACCCTTCACCTGGCACTTATGGGTGCCAGAGATTTAAGCGTGATCGAAACGGCTCCGATCAATCGCAGGCCGATTCAAACGATCATCAAAAGCTATGAACATCAAACGGTGGTCGATGCCATTCGGGCAGAAACCGCTCGTGGAGGACAAGTTTTTTACCTGCACAATCGAGTACAGACCATTGATGCTGTAGAAGCGCGTCTACAGGAGTTAATGCCGGAGGTAAGCTTCGCGATTGCCCACGGTCAAATGCCAGAAGGTGCTCTGGAGAAGATCATGAATCGCTTCGTGGAAGGGCGATACGATGTCTTGATTTCCACAACGATTATTGAATCAGGCTTGGATATACCCAACGCAAATACCATCATCATAGAAGCGGCCGATCGATTTGGCCTCGCCCAGCTGTATCAGATTCGCGGCCGCGTAGGTCGCTTCAATCGGCAAGCCTATGCCTACCTTCTTCTCCATCGCCATGCTCGGGTGTTGGACATGGCGAGAAAGCGTCTGGCAGCACTAAAGCAATACAACCAACTTGGAGCCGGATTTCGAATCGCCATGCGAGATCTGGAACTTAGAGGTGCAGGGAATCTCCTCGGTGCAGAACAGAGTGGTCACATTGCAGGTGTAGGATTTGATCTCTACTGCCAATTACTCAAACAAAGCATTTCACGCTTAAAAGGCGATGAGTCAGCCTTACGCATTCGGGCCAATGTACGACTGGATTTTGTCTTTGTCGGAGAGCAGATTTCCGATAGCTCTTCGGTTGCACGCGACAGCTATCAAGCCATTAAGAACGCAGAAATCGAAGCAACGCAGGGAAAGATGCTGGAAGCTTCGGTGCCTCCAGATTATTTGGATGAAGCAAGACTGAGAATTGAGATTTACCGTGATTTGGCTATGGCCGAGAGCTTGCAGGAACTTAAAGACATTGAGGCTTCGCTGATTGACCGTTTTGGGAAATTTCCGGACCCAGTGCGGGCGCTCATTCAAGTCTCCAAGATTAGGACTTTGGCTGAAGAAAAAGGAATCGACTCAGTCGAATCTGAAGGCAATCGGCTGAAATGCAGACTGGCAGGACACAAAAACGACGACTTCTTGATGATCGGGACACGGTTTCCACGGCTTATTTCCAAGGATCCCTTCAAAAAGCTGCAGGAAATCCTTCAATTTATCAATCGGCAGTGATCAGGTGAGCCTGGCGGAAAAAGATTAGAAAATTCCCTGAACATAACTGGTAGCCAATAGTCCAATTCCATAAGCACTCTCAGCTAAATCCAGTCGCAAGCATCCTTGACGCGGAGATTTTGAGCCTCTACAAATTTTCCCAGTTTTTAAAACTATTCAGAACATTCGCATGAAAAGTACAGCCATCCTGATCGGAATCCTGGCCTTGAGCACTTTGTGCACCGCCTCAGCACAGCAATCAGCATTCGACGCTCTTCAAACAGAGAACGGCATCGCAGCGATCGTTGAGTCCACCATCATTACTCACGAGGAATTAAGAAAAGACTTAGCTCCCCTGGTCCCCAATTTACAACGTAAGGCGCGTAACAACGAAGAATTTCAGCAAATGCTGGACGAACTTCAGCAGGATATTTTGATGAATCTCATCGACCGCGTCCTGATTCGTAAGGAATTCCAGGATAAATTTGTATCCAAAGGGTATCAGATGCCGCGGTCCTTCGTGGAAAACAAATTCGATGATACTTTGATCAATGAGTTTAACAACGATCGCGCTGAGTTTTTGAAATACCTGAAAAGCCAAGGCCTCAACATGCGGGAGTACCGGGCAAAACTGCAGGAAGAAATCATCGTGCAAATTATGCTGAGCCAACAGCGCCGCACACGATCCATTCTAAGTCCGGCTAAAATCGAAAATTTCTACAATGAACAGCGGAATCGCTTCTATCAGGAAGAACGCGTGCACTTGAAGCTGATTCGTTTGGCCCCATATGCCTCCGAAAACGTTGATCTGCTTATGCAAACGGCCAACAAAATCCTGGAGGAATTGGAAGGTGGAGCCGAGTTCGAGGAACTTGCCAAGAAATACAGTCAGGATCCTCGGAAAGATCGTGGTGGCGATTGGGGATGGATCGATAGATCAGCCATTCGTGACGAACTGAGTGATGTGGCCTTCAGTTTGCAGCCTGGCGAACACAGCGACCCCATTCAGGTAAGAGAAATGATATTCTTACTGAAAGTCGAAGATCGGCAGGCAGCAGGCGTTCAACCTCTTGCAGAAGTTCGCGATCAAATCGAAGGGATTCTGCTCAATCAAATGTCCAGTGAAGAGCACGACAAATGGATCGAAGGGCTTCGCAAGAAAGCCTTCATCAAGTTCTATTTGTAAGCCGCTTAATTTAGATTTTTCAAAAGAGCAGCCTCAAAGGGCTGCTTTTTTTTGGGACTTTCCAACACAGTAATCCCTTTAAGCAAGTCCAGGCACAGACCATAAAAGATATAAGTTCAGCCTTCGACTGTGTCGGATATCTATCAATCACGCCTCAAATCACTCGCCGTACACGAACGCCCTCAAGAAAGGCTCGATAAATACGGTCCTGAAAAATTGAGCGACACCGAACTTCTAGCCATGCTGGTCAGGAGTGGGACCAGCAAGCTCGACGTAATTAGTCTGTGTGACCGATTGATTGCAGAAGCAGGCGGACTTCCCAACTCATTAATTGGGGGAAAGAAGATTTTATAAAAATTGAAGGGATAGGGCCGGTTAAAGCATTGCAGTTGGTCGCTGTTATGGAGCTGGCCGCCAGACGTGTCATACGCGGAGAGATGGGAGAAAGCCCCCTACTGGATAGCCCAGAGGCGGTCTTTGATTTTGCTCGGCCAATGACGAGGGGCCTTGAGATCGAAAAATTTTGGTCACTCTGCCTGAACCGCAAAAATCGGTTGATCAAAGAAATCGAAGTAACCGTAGGAACAGCCAATAGTAGTCTGGTTCATCCAAGAGAAGTGTTTAAGGACGCCGTCAAGCTAGGTGCTTCAGCCATTATTGTGTTTCACAACCATCCAAGTGGCGACCCTGCTCCCAGTACCGCCGACATCCAAGTCACTAAACGATTAAGAGAAGCAGCAGAAATCATGGACATCGATTTGCTCGACCATCTGGTAATCGGACAACCTGACCAAGACCCTCTTAAGTTTGGATACTACAGTTTCAAGAACGCAGGCCTAATCTGAATTACCCACCGATTTGCTCTTCAATGGCATTCTGCTGTCGTGCAATATCACGCAAGGTAAGAAAACCAACCATCCGCTGAGGATTCTTAGCACTGACTACTGGAGCTTGCTCTTTGTCCTTTATCACAAGAATCCTCGCTGCCTCACGAATCGACGTGTTCGGAGTCATAGTCACCAAATCGTGTTCTGTTAACCGTTCACCTATGAGTTGGTCAGCATGGTCTTCCAGATCTTCCAACTCATGATGAGTTATAACATCAATCAACAGTCGATTCTCATCACGCACCGGATAGGCATGATGTGGATGCTGCCTCAAGTATTCTAAATTCTCCCCGATAGTCAGATTGCTGAACGCACTGAATGGGTCGTGGTTCATGATAGTGCTCACGGGAAGGTTTTTCCAATCTTGTGCTCATTGGAAACTCGGCATCTTTTTCAACGTCACTTTATCCTGCAAAAGAAGCGCATTGTATATGGGGACTGTTCGCCAGCGCGCTGCCAGGTAATAGGCGATCATATTTCCAACCATGAGCGGGAGAATCAGTGAATAGTTCAAAGTCATCTCAAAAGGAATGAGGACCGATGTTAGAGGACAACGAATCACAGCAGCAAAAAAAGCTCCCATGCCCAGCAAGGCGGCAGCTCCAACAAAGGATTCATCCAAGCTAATATAGTTATTGAAGACAGCACCGACAATCCCTCCTAACATGCCACCGATGCACAAGACCGGGCCAAAAAGGCCACCGCTTCCTCCCATCGAAAACGCAAGAATGGACGCCAGGAATTTACCAACAAAGAGAATGACTAGAATCTTCAAAGCGAGGGATCCCTTCAACGCAGAGGATAAATCCTCGTACCCAGTTCCAAATACACCAGTGTTATTAGTTCCAGAGAACCACAAGACTGCCGTCCCAATTATCCCGACTCCCAATCCACCCAAGCAGGGCTTTAACCAAACAGGCATCCCAGAGGTTTTGAAGTAGTTCCGCCAACCGAGTAAAATGGACAGAAAGATCTGACCAAAAACGGCCGCCAACAGACCAATCACTATACTCAGCAACACCCATGAATACGATTCGAAGGAATAACTCTCCACCTCGAAGGCAGGGTTCTCCCCGAGGATGGCACGCGAAAGTACAGAGGCGATGATCACCGCAACAAGAATTCCTCCAAGTGCCTTACTGGAAAAATCATCCAATAGCTTTTCGAATACAAATGTAATGGCGGCCAATGGTGTATTAAAACCTGCGGCGATCCCCGCCCCCATTCCAACCGGAACCATGGCTTGAATCCTTGCTTTAGGAAGGCCAAACCACTGCCCTATTGTTGAACCGATCGCAGCACATAAATGCACGGTGGGTCCTTCACGTCCTAAACTGTTTCCTGACCCGATGGACAAGGTGGTAAACAAAAAGCGATACACAGCATCTCCAAAGCGGATGAGCCCAAACTTGTTGTAATATGCCGCCTTTACTTGGGGAATACCACTCCCTCGTGCATTGGGTGACCACCGGGCCATCCCAATACCCACCAGCAATCCACCTAACGCGGGAACCAGGGGCAAAACAATCCAGGCGGTTAAACTTGCTTCGGTCGATTTCGGGAACCGCAACACCAAGTCCCCTACCCCGCGGATAGCCAAATGAAATGCCACCGCAACCAAACCACAGCTCAACCCCACTATTACACTTAAGAAAAAGAAACGATGTGAATCTTTCAGCCTTGAGCGCAGGAGCTTAAGCGAATGTTCAAAGAGCCGATTTACAGGCTTTTCCTTATATTCACGCTGAGCCATAGGGAAGAAAAAGAAAAACCTATGCCGTCAGCTCTGCAAGATATTCGTCATGCGGAATCTACCTGTACGAGAATCGTTTGAAATTCTTCAAAAAAGGACTTGGCAAAGACAAAGACACTAACCAATTTACCCCTCTTTATAAATCCGGTGGGATACCTAAGTGGCCAACAGGGGCAGACTGTAAATCTGCTGGGGCAACCCTTCGGTGGTTCGAATCCGCCTCCCACCACCATTCTAAGGTGTAGTTTAGAATGACTCGGCCAAACGATACCGCCCAAGAAGGCGGTTTTTTTGTGATTGGATACCCTTCATTCTGATTCATACCTTATCCTTAGTCCTTTGAAACTGAGTCAATCTGTGGTACTTATAAAATTTATCGTTTCCAAAGTCCTCTTGTTGAAACGATGACAATAGAAGCTTTATAGGGATGTAAAATCTCCCTCGGATTTTGCCATTAGTGAATCCGCGGGGTTTCGATCCACGTAATATTTCGCAAAAGAACAGATGGGATTTAAGAAGACAGGGGCTGCACTAGGTTCACTATTGATTGTAGGGAGCCTACTCTGGCTACTCGATTTGCGATCAATCCATTCGCTCACACCCAAGGCTACACAGGAGGAACCGAATGGGAAAGAACTTCCGAGCAAGCAGCTAGCTCAGACCAAGAGTCCAAGTGATTTGAAAAGGACTAATATCACGCCAAGCCCCTACGCCCTTCTGGACTACGATACCATAAGAGCCGCTCAGACCAATGATGAAGCTTGGGCGAATAAGTACGAAATCACAGACAATTGGAGCATCCAAATCACAAACGAAGCTGATCTGGATAAATTCCTGAATTCTACGGAAGCCTCCTATGTCGAGAAAGTTCAGGGCTTTTCTGATATCCATGTGATACAGTTTTCGAACTCGAAGTCGGAAAAGATAGCTCAACAGGTTCACGCCTTATTGAGTTCAAATGGGTCCATCCTCTGGTTTGAACAAGAAGCCCTTCAGACATTCGCCCTCCGGTACGATGAATCACCTCCTGCTTTCAACGAGCCTCTGCTTCGCGACCAATGGCACTTGAAGAACATAGGGGATCGCTGGAACGTCGCCAATGAGGATGCAAACGTCTACCCAGCGTGGAATTATGGGGTATCAGGTGCAGGAACTCATATTGCTATTGTCGATACAGGGACGGAATTTAAACACCCAGACCTGCAATCCAATTACCGAACAGATATTGATTTTGATTACTTGGACAATGATGCTTTTCCACAGCCTGAAAGTTCAGATGAAACTCACGGCACAGCAGTCGCAGGAGTTGCAGGCGCTGGAGTGAATGGTAATTGCGGTGTCGGGGTGGCCTATAATGCTGAACTAATTGGAATTCGCCTCATTCACGAAGATCGGGGCGTTTCAGCAAGTAGACAAGCATCGGCAATTGCTCATAGATCGGACATTATAGATATCTATAACAACAGTTGGGGACCAGATACGGACGACGGTGCGAACATGGCCGGCCCCAGCACACTCTCCTTATCTGCTATTCGAAATACAGTCCAAAATGGTCGCAATGGTCTAGGCTCCATTTACATCTGGGCTGCTGGAAATGGGCGAACTATTGGAAGTAACGTCAACTACGACGGATGGGCATCGATTCGATACTCAATTGCAGTGGGAGCAGTCGGAGATCAAGGGAAGGTTTCATCCTACAGTGAACCGGGAGCCCCCATGCTGGTTTGCGCTCCAAGTAGTGGGAACACTTCGAGTATTAGAACAACCGATTTGAGAGGACAAAGTGGAGTCGATCCAGGAGACTGCCGTATTGATTTTGGAGGCACCTCCTCAGCCTCTCCATTAGTGGCAGGAGTGGTTGCACTAATGCTAGAGGCGAATCCCAACCTTGGTTGGCGAGACGTACAACACATATTGGCAAAGACGGCCGTTCGAGTCGCAAGGTCAGAGGGAGATTGGAAACAAAATGGAGCAGGACATTGGGTGAACCACAACTTTGGGTTTGGTCGGGTTGACGCAGCCGCGGCCGTGAAAGTTGCACAAACTTGGATCAACGTTCCAGATTCTACCGAGTATGATTCAGGAGAGATCAACATTGGACAAAGTATTCCTGATAACACATCAACGGGCATAGAGCTTACTCAAACCGTAGACTCAAACATTCGAGTTGAGCATGTCTCACTGACTTTGGACCTGGATGCAGCAGAAGCCAACACGATGGATTGGGGCAATCTACACATCACCCTAACCTCTCCAAGCGGAACCGAAAGCATTCTGGCCACGCCGCATACAGATGCTAAGAAATCGTATCCAGAATGGACCTACTGGACAGTTCGTTGCCTGGATGAAGCGAGCGCCGGTGAATGGACATTGAATGTTTCTGACCGTCGGTCGGGGAACGTTCATCTAGCAAAATCATGGAAATTAAAACTCTATGGCACCGCTATCGAAGAAGGAGACAATCAACAACCGATAGCAAATGACGACAACGTCACCATTAAAGAAACCACCACTTACATCGATGTTGTTGCAAACGATACCGATGCTGATGAGGACACCTTGGAAGTCATTTCGGTCTATAAGTCTCCTGACAGTTTAATTACCTTACTCCAATCAGGATTAATAGAATACACCCCAGGTAAGGGCATGGGTGGCACAGACACATTTGGATACACGATCTACGATGGTCGAGGAGGCGTTAAAACGGCCCAGGTGAATATTGTTGTTCCAAGGCCGGAAGCAAATCCTGATCAGGTTGGCACAAGCCAAAATAGTCCCATCACCATCGCTGTCTTGGAAAATGACATCGATTATGACGGAGACTCGATGCGTGTTACAGAAGTGACTCTACCCGACTATGGGGGAGCTATCCTTAAACCAGACAATCAAATCGAATACACTCCTCAGACTGAATTTGTGGGAGTCGACCGATTTCAGTATTCCATTACGGATGATGACGATGGCTCATCCAGCGCAGAGGTGACCGTATATGTAACACGAGAAGACGACTTCGCACTCGACTTTGACGGCGACAATGATCGCGTGATCATTCAAAACACGCAGAACAAACGCCCGAACACACCATTCACCATTGAATCATGGATACGCCCAGAAGGATGGGGAGAAGGAGAGACGGGCTATGGTAGAATCTTCGATACGGAACAAATCGTATTTTACCTCCATGGAACGGGATTCCCCAGCTATGCCACAAATAGTCTGCTCATCTCAATAGACCACGCAAACGGCGTTCGATCCATCTATAACACCCCAGCAAATTCGATTAAGCTCAATCAATGGCAACATGTTGCAGTCACCTACGATAACATTTCATCCGTTAAACTCTATATCAATGGCATCGAACAATCGACCACTCTACCCTTCGATAATGCTTCGGGTCCTGTAAAAACTGGCAGTCAATTGTGGATAATCGGAGAAGCGGCCAGTACCCAACGTGCATTTGAAGGAGCTATCGACGAATTTCGGGTATGGGACCTGGTGAGATCCTCCAATCAATTACAAGATAACATGGACCAAGCTCTCAACGGGAACGAATCAGGACTCTTGGCCTACCTCCCCATGAACGAGGGGATAGGCAGTCAAACCAATGATCAAAGTTCACCCACGGAAAATGGGATAATTACCGAGGCGAAATGGATTCGAGGAATCCTGGGAGAAAACAACGCCCCACAAGCGAACACCGACGACGTCGAAGTCATTGCCTCCCAAAAAATAATTATTCCCGTGACCACCAACGACTCTGATCCCGACGGGGATGAACTAAGAATCTCCAGGATAATCAATGTTTCAACAGGATCCGCTTCATTTCTGAACGGTTCTATCATTTTCGAATCTCCAGACGATTTCATAGGTGTGGTGAGAATAGATTATGAGATCAGTGATGGTTATAATGGATCCAGCACCAGTGCGCTTGTTCTGGTGATCGGCGAGGGGCTTTATTACACGGTGTGGGAGGCCAGGAATTTTGCCGGCAATCTGGGTGCTCCAGAAAACGATAACGACTTCGATAGCCTATCAAACTTCGCTGAATACGCGTACGGGACAAATCCACTTTCCGGTTTCCAAGATCCCGCTTTTCATAGACTCGAATATGACGGAGCAACAGGTATCACGAGATTCACCTATACGCTACTCCGCAGTAGTATCGATGTGAGCTACAAGCTCATGCAATCGAACGACCTTTTAAATTGGGAACTTGCCGTAGAAGATCTCGACTACACCCTGATTTCTGTAAACACAATTGACGACGATTCCGAGACGCGGGTGATCGAATTCAACTCCCAGGATGGACAGCCAATCTTTGTCCGATTGGAAGCAACTTCACTCGCAGGTGCCCAATGAGTCGCTCATTGGCACTGTGACACCCATGAATACTGGGTTTAGAGCCCTTGTGCCATGCTGTCTCAATAATTGACTACTAATATCGAGACATAAAAAGTTAATCGTTTATCCTTCAAGGTTTTACGAACATGGCATCCATCCTGCAATCCTCGGGAATCATGAACAAAATTTTGGGAATTGATCTAGGTACAACCAACTCCTGTATGGCGGTATTGGAAGGCGGAGAACCCGTCGTAATACCAAACGCCGAAGGTGCGCGCACGACCCCATCCGTTGTGGCATTCACGAAAAATGGAGAACGCCTCGTTGGTCAAAGTGCCAAACGCCAAGCAGTAACCAACCCGCAGAACACGATTTTTTCGGCGAAGCGCCTGATTGGTCGCAAGTTTACTGAGGTCACAGAAGAAGCCTCCGGACTTCCCTACGAAGTGGCTGAAGGCAAAAATTCAGACGCCTACGTAAAAGCGAACTCCAACGGAGAAGACGAGACATTCGCACCTGAGCAAATTTCGGCCTTTATCCTGCAGAAACTTAAATCAGATGCCGAAGCCTACTTGGGAGAAACTGTTTCAAAAGCAGTTATCACGGTTCCGGCCTACTTCAATGACTCTCAGCGCCAAGCAACTAAGGATGCTGGCACGATTGCAGGTCTTGAAGTCCTGCGTATCATCAATGAACCCACAGCGGCGGCTCTTGCTTATGGCTTAGACAAGAAAAGCGAATCCAGAATCGCAGTATACGATTTAGGTGGTGGAACGTTTGATGTATCCATCCTCGAAATTGGCGATGGTGTCTTCGAAGTAAAAGCAACCAACGGTGACACTCATCTTGGTGGAGACAACTGGGATACCGCGATCATCGACTGGATGATCGAAGAGTTTAAAAGCGAAAATGGCATTGATCTACGTAACGACCCAATGGCCTTACAGCGCTTGAAGGAAGAAGCAGAAAAAGCAAAGATTGCTCTGTCATCTGCACAGTCTACGGACATCAACCTTCCCTTTATTACCGCAGACGCTACAGGACCCAAGCACTTGAATGTTCAGTTAAGCCGTTCGAAATTCGAACAACTGACCGATCACCTGTTCCAACGCACAACCGGCCCATTCAGAAAATGCCTGGAAGACTCAGGACTCAGCCAGTCTGAAATCGACGATCTGGTTTTGGTAGGAGGAATGACTCGTGCGCCTAAGGTAACTGAGATAGCAAACGAGCTCGCAGGTAAGGATCCTCACAAGGGTGTGAATCCTGACGAAGTAGTAGCCATTGGAGCTGCTATTCAGGGTGCCGTTCTCGCGGGTGACATGAAGGACGTCCTTCTTCTCGATGTGACTCCATTGACTCTCGGTATTGAAACCGCGGGTGCAGTGAGTACACCGATGATCGAGCGCAACACCACTATTCCTGCAAAAAAGTCTCAGGTTTTCTCAACCTATGCCGACAACCAAACAGCAGTAGATATCAAGATCCTGCAAGGAGAACGCTCCATGGCGAATGATAACAAATTGCTGGGTAATTTCCGTCTGGATGGTATTCCAGCTGCACAACGCGGCATGCCACAGATTGAAGTCACCTTCGACATCGATGCTAATGGTATCCTGAACGTTTCCGCAAAAGACAAGGGAACTGGCAAGGACCAGAAAATCACCATTTCGAATTCATCCGGACTAGACCAGGATGAGATTGAAAAGATGAAACAAGAGGCCGAATTGAACGCTGATGCCGACTTGAAAAAGAAGGAAGCCGTTGAATCCAAAAACAATCTCGATAACTTGATTTATCAAACCGAGAAGCAAATTGAGGAAGCTGGTGACAAGCTGCCTGAAGATAAAAAGTCTGAAATCACGGCTGTTCTGGCAGAAGGCAAGAAAGCACTTGAGACGGACAATCCGGATGAGATGAAGGCAGCGATGGATAAAATCCAAAGTACCTTCGCAACCATGGCCCAGGATCTTCATCCTCAAGGTGGACCTGAAGGAGCTCCTCCGCCGCCTCCACCAGCTGGAGAAGCATCTGCCGACTCTGGCGGCGCTGCAAAAGCAGACGACGATGTGGTAGACGCTGACTTCGAAGTGGTAGATGAGGACAAAAAATAGGCTCCTCTAATATAGTTTTCTAAAGCGCTTCTCTTCGGAGAAGCGCTTTTTTTATGTCACGAAAATATGGGTATTCGAACGATTATCTGTGAAAAAGATATAAAGCTCACGAATAGCCAGTGATAGTACCATCAATTTTTGCTTTATTTGATCGGTCATTTCCTATCAACTATACCCTTTAAATCGATCTTCATCTTGTTACCACCTAGAAGCCTAGCAATCAGGGTCTTGTTATCGATTTAGTCCCACTTATACATGGAGAATACCAATACCAATCTGGAAAATTCGACGATTACGCGCGAAGAAATTAACGCCCTCCCGTTAATGCGATTTGATGGTCCCATCCATGTGATCGATCAGAAAGACCAAGTCCAACCGGCTGTTGAACGTTTACTTCAGGAAAAAGTTCTGGGTTTTGACACAGAAACTAAACCTTCCTTCAAGAAGGGTGTTAGTTACCCTCCAGCCTTGATCCAATTTGCGACTCAAGAAGAAGCCTGGCTCTTTCGGATAAACGGAAAAGGAATCCATAAGGCGATACTGCACCTACTTCAGACGGAGGCCACTGTGAAGGTGGGTGTCGCTTTGCACGACGACATCAAGCACCTGCAAAAAGTAAGGAAATTTAAGCCATCCGGATTCATGGATGTTGCATCCGTTGCCAATGATGCAGGAATTCTGAAGCGTGGACTACGCAATATGACAGGGATCCTTCTAGGCGGAAGACTTTCTAAATCTGCCCAGCTCACCAATTGGGCACAAAGCACTTTGACTCCCAATCAACTGGCCTACGCCGCCACCGATGCCTGGGTAAGCCTGAAGCTCTACTTAAAGTTCCAAGAACTCGAACTGGTATCCTGATCGAAACTCCTCTTGTTCGAATCATTCGCCTCCAGCAAAGTAACAAATGTTGTTTACGCCTTAGAGTTGGCGCTCTTTTTTAAATCTTTTCCATTATGAATTCGAATGTCTTATTACTCGGCCCCGGCCCCTGCAATCCCAGTCAACGCGTCCTTGAATCTCTAGGAGCCCCTACTCTCGGCCACATGGATGGCGAGTTCCTGGAATTAGTTGAAGAAGTCAAATCCGGGTTACGTTCACTGTTCAAAACAGAGAATTCAGTCACTTTCCCCATATCAGGGACTGGCAGTTCCGGGATGGAGTTTCTACTGGTTAACTTTCTTGAGCCAGGAGACAAATTCGTTGTCGGCGTGAATGGAGTTTTCGGAGGACGGGCAGCAAACCTGGCAAAACGCCTGGGCGCTGAAGTCTTCGAAGTCTCCCAGGAATGGGGACGCGCGATCGACAATCAAGAATTTATCGAAGTGGTAAAACGTGAGCAGCCAAAACTGGCCATGGTCGTAAACGGAGAAACCTCCACTGGAGTTTACCAACCTATGGATGGAATTGGCGAGGCCGTGCACGAAGCGGGTGGTTTGCTGATGATTGACTGCGTAACCTCGCTTGCTGGTATGCCAGTTGAAATCGACGCTTGGGGGGTGGATGTGGCTTTCTCGGGTACTCAGAAATGCCTTTCAGTGCCACCGGGTCTTTCGCCTGTAACCATTTCAGATCGAGCTGTTGAAGTATTTCGAAATCGTAAGAATCCAGTTCCCAGCTTCTATTTCGATTTGGAGCAGCTGCTTATGTATGTCGATGGCACCGGCGGCAGAAGCTATCACCACACCCCGCCCATAAACATGATTTATGGGCTGCACACCAGTTTAACAGAGATCCTGGAAGAAGGTCTTGAAAACAGGTGGCAACGCCATGCCGATGCCGCGAACTATCTAATAAAAGAGTTAGAAAGCTTTGGATTCAGCCCTTTTGTGCCGGAAAACGAGCGTTTGAACCCACTCACGACCTTATCACTACCTGAAGGTCTTGATGAAGCCGGTATGCGCGGACGAATCCGAAATGAACATATGATTGAAGTCGGAGCAGGTCTCGGACCTATGGCCGGCAAAATATGGCGTATAGGCCTTATGGGCAATAACGCCGCTCCTTCTAGCGTCGACCAGTTGGTAGAGGCATTGAAGGCGACTTTGGGATAATCGAAATTTAGATGGCCGTGAAACTTTCATCCAATGCGCTGGTTATATACGTATAAGTCGGTTAATTTGAGGGCATTGTTATGAAGTATTGGAGATACATAGGCATCCTAGTCTTGGCGCTGGTCTGGGCTGGTTGCGACTCTACGGAGTATCGAATCAAAAAACATCCGGATCGGTTCGCGGCTTTGTCCTCTGAAGAACAGTCTGCCGTCGAAAATAAAACGCTAGATATCGGTCATTCGCCAGATGTTGTATACTTCATCATGGGGGAACCAGATAAGAAGAAGCGTCAGTTCAAAGACGGCAAGGATAAGGTAGTTTGGATATATACTCGCATTTACACACAAAGTGAAGGAACTCATTTAGCCGGATATGAGCGTCGAGTCTACTACGATGCAAAGTATAAAGTCTTTCGCGTCTACCATGTCCCGCGCTACGTACACACCTATTCTGAACACCAGGAAATCTTTTCCGAAATTGAATTTGAAGAGGGTGTCGTCTCAGCCATTACCGAGTACGAGTCCTGATCTAGATGGGGCTTCTTCAAACGAATTTTGAGGAACCAATCCACGGTCCAAAAGGCATTTGACTTTGCACATCCGGTTCTAGATCGTCCCATCTCTTTTTTGGATGCTCCTGTAGTTCAATGGATAGAATGCCGGCCTCCGGAGCCGATGATCTGGGTTCGACTCCCGGCGGGAGTGCCATTCAAAGAAACAAAAATCTCCACCGCTAAGATGGAGTTTTTTATGTACTCGCTGTGCGAGTTAAATTAGATGTGAATGGCTTCGCCTTCGATATCTGCGGCGGCTTCCATGAGTGCTTCACTCAAGGTTGGGTGAGCATGAATGGTTTCATGAATTTCCAAGGGAGTTGCCTCAAGGTGCATGGCCAAAGCATATTCGGCAATGAGCTCAGTAGCATCCGCTCCAATGATGTGGACCCCGAGAATCTCTCCATCCTCTTCAGAAGAAATAACCTTCACAAATCCTTCGGATGCATTGGAGGCAACCGCTTTTCCTGACGCAGCAAAAGGGAACTTGCCCACTTTGTAGGAAACTCCGGATTCCTTAACCGCCTGCTCTGTTTTTCCGATACTGGCAACTTGTGGTAAGCAGTAGGTACAGCCTGGAAACAACGTTACACGATTAGGTGTACCCGCTCCAAACATACCATTGACCGCTTGTAGTGCTTCATAGGTTGCTACGTGCGCCAACCAAGGTGGGCCAATAATGTCACCTGCAGCATAGATACCTTCGACATTGGTAGAGTAATTTTGGTCTACGGTGAGGTAACCGCGGTCTTCATTGAGCTTAATCTTGCTTGAAACAGCGCCTTCCAGATTCGGAACCACACCGATGGCTGAAAGTACTGAGTCTACTTCGATAGGGGTGACTTTGTCCCCCTTGACCAAGTCAGCCGTGACCCCTTTATCGGTGACCTGAACATTCTCAACCTTAGTACTGGTATGGACACTGATGCCTTGCTTTTTAAAAGAGCGTGCAAGCAGCTTGGCCACATCCTGGTCTTCAACAGGGAGCACTTGGTCGATCACTTCCACCAAGGTAGCTTTAGTTCCCAAGGCATTGTAGAAATAGGCAAATTCCACACCGATCGCTCCAGCACCAATCACCAGTATACTTTCTGGCTGCTTTTTACGAGCCAGAGCCTCGCGCGACGTCATGACTTTTTCGCCGTCGAGCTCGAGTCCTGGAAAAGGCCGCATCTTACAGCCAGTGGCCAAAAGGACGTTCTTCGCCTTCAGGAATTTTCCTTTGTCCGGACCGTCCTTAATTTCGACCATGCCGGGGACTGTGACTTGGCCTAAACCTTTAATGTGATCGACCTTGTTTTTCTTGAAGAGAAATTCAATGCCATTGGCCATTTGATCCGCAACGCCGCGTGAGCGCGAAACGACCTTCTCAAAATCGAAGCCTACATTCTCAGCGCTGAGACCAAAATCTGCAGCATGTAGCATCTTCTGATAGAGTTCGGCACTCTTTAACAAAGCCTTGGAAGGTATACACCCCCAGTTCAAACAGGTTCCTCCTGGTCGATCCATTTCGACACAGGCAACTTTCTTACCCAGTTGTCCTGCGCGGATTGCCCCTGCATAACCAGCGGGACCTCCACCGATCACCACTAAATCATATTCATTTGATTCTGCCATAGCGTAAAATAATGAAGGCAGAGACAATCTATGCCTATTGGGTAGAATACAAGTGAGAAAGGAGCCTTTCTGAGACTCTATTTTTAGCCGTATTCAGCGTCACCGGACTAGACATCGATGATATCGTCGAGCTTCCCCTTGTATTCCTTCGCTCCCCCTTTGACCTTGTGTGCATCTCGTTTGGGGCCGGTATGCATCCGAGTCACAGTCACCTTGGGTCGAATGAGAAAGGCATTCACGAATAGAGTCATCAAACTGACCACTACAGCACCCCAGAAGGCAGACCAAAAGTCGGCAATGTGAAATCCTGGAACCAAGGAACCTGCGAGAGCAAAAATCAGAGCATTAATAAGCAGGAGGCCCAGGCCAAGGGACATCACGATAAATGGCAGACCAAAGAAAAACAGGGCTGGCTTGATAAACACATTGAGAAGGGAAATGAACAATACTCCAAACACCAGGCTGGTCGCTGAATCAAACTGAATACCGTCATTCAGAAAAGAGGCCACCGAAACTCCCAGGGCGATAATAACCCATTGTTTAAGGAGAACTCGTATATGGAAAGCCTTTTGAGGAGTCGGCATGAGTTACTTCTCAGGTACTGAGACGACTTCCTTTTCCTCGAGTCGATGCTGATTGTATCGAACAAAGAAAGGTTCTCCTGTCGTGTCATCCCCCCCTTTAAATAGGCGTCCTCTGGCTTCCAGGATATGAGGCTTACGAATTGTTTTCGCACTTTGTAAGGACTTTCCATCACTCGCCTTTGAAATCGCCACGCGTTCACTGTCTCGGCCTTTTACTTCCACACGCATCACACCCTTGGTAAATACAGGTTCCTCCAAAGGATTAAAGTTCTCATCCACCACTTTGAATTTCATGCGCATAACGACCATCTCTACATGGAGGAAGGTGCCATCCGATCGTTCGAGGAACATGCCCTTCAGAACCTCTGGTTCATCCGATTCCTGAGCATAAGCTGAGGAGATTACAGCGGTTAATCCCAGAATAAGAAGCAGACTGAATATACGTTTTTTCATGGCTAACGACAGTTTCAATTAGTTCTGAGTCTTTATTTGGGATTTAAGTTCCTTCCAATAGCGAAGTCGCTCTGAAACAAATTTTTCACGACCTGAAGCACCTGGGGAGTAAAATTGTTGAGGATTTAACATATAATCCTGCCCAGAAATAGCCTCTGGGAACTCATGACTGTAGAGGTATCCTTCACCCTGTCCCATTTCTTTGGAAACCTTGCTATGACTGTCTTGCAGCCATTTGGGGACATCTTGAACTGCATTATCGCCAAAATAGTGCTTCACCTTCCCCAATGCTTGAGTTGCAGAATTACTCTTGGGCGCTGTCGCCAGGTAAATTACAGCATGTGCAAGGTTTAGCTCACATTCGGGCTGTCCCACAAATTCGCAGGCCTCTTTCGCCGCAATCGCAAGGGGTAAGGCCATCGGATCGGCCATCCCGACATCCTCACTGGCAAGTATAACCAATCTACGCGCAATAAACCGAGGATCTTCACCTCCAGCCAACATTTTAGCCATCCAGTAAAGTGCGGCATCTGGGTCGCCGCCACGCATGCTTTTGATGAATGCGGAAGCCGTGTTGTAATGCTCATCCTCATCGGCGTCATACCGGATCTGTCGTTCGCTGGCAAAAGCCTCAAGATCAGATTCTGAAACTTCATGCCCCTCTTCCATACTTTCGACAACGACTTCCAAAGCGTTCAAAGCACGACGCATATCGCCGTCACAGAGTTTAGCTAAGTCCAGTAACAATTCAGGTGATATCTTTACTCCACGTTTGCCCAATCCTCGATCATCATCGTGAAGAGCGCGCTCGAGCGCTAGTGCCACTTGTTCCTCAGTTAGAGACTTTAGTTTGAACAAGTGACTTCGACTTACCAGAGGTGGAATAATATAGAAACCTGGATTGTGTGTCGTAGCTCCAATCAGCCGGATGTTTCCTTCCTCAACATCCGGCAGAAGCAAATCTTGTTGAGCTTTATTGAACCGATGAAGCTCATCAATAAAAAGCACGGTCCTGGCAGAGGGATTACTTCTAGCTGAGAGGAGTATTTGTTTTAACTCGGCAACATTAGAAAGCACTGCATTGATTTGCATGAACCGACTGTTGGTTTCCTGAGCAATCACACTCGCAAAGGTTGTTTTTCCACAACCCGGAGGCCCCCAAAAAAGAAGTGAACCAAATCGATCTGACTGAATCAATTTGGGTAACAAGGTGCCTTCCCTTAACAGGTGCGTCTGCCCGATGATCTCACCCATGGTACGAGGACGCATGCGCGCAGCCAAGGGTTTGCGAGAAGCATCCACTTGTTCCGCAGAGTCAGAATTAAACAAAGAGGCCTGAAAAGAATCCGCCATTAAGCCCTCTATAAAGCAATCTCAGTCACGCCCTGCAAACCAAAGTTCAATCTGTAAGGAGCTGAAATGAGTTTACACGCTCGAAGAAAATGAAACCATACGGTCCATGGCCAGCCAGTCTTTCAGAACTCCTCTTCTCTGGCTCCTCATTCCAATAATAGGAGGCTATATCGCCGGCCACCATCTACCCATCCTGTCAGTATGGATTAGCATCCCTGTTGCTGGTCTATTTATAATCCTCTCATTATTCTATGCTCACCGACACGCCACACGGTCGACGCTATGGCCCACCCTCATTCTTCTCGGTGTCTTCATAGCCTCCCTAAGCTACTACCAGCAGAGTCGGATATATCCTGGACACTGGGCCGAACTCCCAGCACGAGAAGCGCATCTCACGATGAAAGTAAAACGCCTTTACGCAAGCCGGGACCAGGAGGTCACAAAGGGTATTGCGGAAATTACTCATGCTGAGGACCACCTCAAATCTCTCATCGAATTTCCTATATTCTTCTCGATTGAGACCGCTGATTTAAAAATCCATCGAGGGCAGTATTTGGAAAGCAAAGGTGTTCTCAGCTATCTACCAGCCAAGGATTCGCCCACCCTGTTTGAGAAGTACCTGATCGGACAATCCATCCCACTCATTTTCAATCGTGCGGTCCTTCAGTAAGTCCCCAAAGATGGAACGCCCTTCGAAAGATTTATCAGCCATGTTAGAAAACGAGCCATCGATAGTCTTGGCTTAGAAATGGATCCATACCAGGAGGAGTTGTCCATCTATAGAGGAATGATGCTTGGAATAAAAGGTGGACTCAGTGAAGAGAACAAGGAGCTCTTCATCCGGACAGGGACTCTGCATTTGTTTGCGATTAGCGGGCTTCACGTTGGAATCGTTGCCGTTACATGGGCTGGCATTTTTCTTGTTTTGAGAATCCCCAAACAAATCTCAGTCTTCCTTGGCCTGACACTCGTGTATCTTTACGTGGAAGTCACCGGAGCAAGTCCATCTGCGGTTCGGGCTTTCGCTATGACTGCATTCTTCTGGCTGGGACAATCATTAGTTCGGCAAATGCCCCCCTTTCAGACCCTGGTAGCATCAGCCGTAGTCGTTTTGATCATATCTCCAACTCAATTATTTTCAGCAGGGTTTCAACTCTCCTACACTGTAGTCTCAGGGATACTTCTTTGGGGCATTCCTCTCTATCAGTATCTCCGGGAACGATGGCAGCGGTCTCAGTTACAAAAAGAGAAGCATCAGAATTCACTTACAAAGTTATTAAATAAAACCTGGGAGGTGGTCGTCAGTACTTTCTGCATCAGTCTTTCGGCAACCCTGGCAAGTGCTCCCCTTAGTATTCTTTACTTCGGGCTGATGGCTCCCTTCGCAGTCTGCTTGAACATGTTACTCGTCCCCTCTGCTTCTCTGATAATCATTGCGGGCCTATTCTCGATAATCACAGACTTTCTACCATGGTTGTCTGTCTCAGCCTTTTTCAACCATGCGCCCCTACTCCTCATTAGCTTAATGGGAACCCTACTGGATTGGATTGTGACTTTACCATTCACCTTCCTACCGATGCAATGGTCCTGGGAAGGTTTGGCATTTCTCACGGTGCTCCTTTTCATTTCAGCACTCTTATTTGGCCATGGTTGTAAACTTCGAAAACGATGGCTCTTTTGCTTTCCAGTTGTCTTGAGCTCAGGAATGATTTTTCTTAACAGTCTAATTCAGTCTTTCTAAAATGAAATCTGCCTACGAACTTGCCATGGAACGGCTCAATGCCGAAAGCCCCAACGAACATGCTCCACTGACCGACGAGCAAAAGGAAGAGCTTTCTGACCTCGATAATAAGTACAACGCCAAAGCCGCTGAGCGCAAGATTAGTCATGACAAACGCGTTGCAGAGGCAAACGCAAAGGGCGACTTTCAAGACGCTGCAAAAGCGCAAGAGGAATTGAGAATTGATTTAGAGCGCATCGAATCAGATCGGGAATCTGCAAAAGAACGTGTACGTTCAGGGCAGCAAAGAGGTGCCTAAGAATCCAGGCTCTTAGATCTCAAAATCGGCTACGAGGAGATGGTGATCTGACGATAAGACTTCATCAACCGTTCCGCCCTTAAGCACTAAGTGGTTTTTGAAGAAAATATGGTCTAGCACATACGGCATACGCTTCCATGTCACTGAATCCTTTTGCATCGTGCGTAACCCCGCTGCCTCATAGCTGGCAACTAGTTGTTCATTGGGAGCCGTATTGAAATCCCCGGTGAGAACTACAGGGCCCTCGAATGACATGGACTGCTCCAGGACCATTTCGCGCTGTTGGGGATAATCATCACTTGAAGCGTTGATCATAAAATACGCCTGAAGATGCGTATTCATAAATTGGAGATGCTTCCCATTAACGTCTATTTCAGCCGTTAATAAAACCCGATCCGTAGGTGATGTTTTTTCTCCCTCAAACTCAAACATAAGGGGTGCGCCCGGAAGCGTGGTCGTCTTACTACTTAAAATGGGAAATCGGGAGAATATGGCTAATCCAAACCCAAAGGGTAATTCCCTCGTATCCTGTGGGGGATAAGCAAACACACTTTGGTAATTGGGGAGAGCCTGTTTCAGATACTCAAAGTTCGGTGGCGGCTGTACTTGCTGACCACCGGCTTGGACCTGTTCCACCTCTTGAAGCATGATGATATCCGCGTCATAGAGTGACAATGTGCGAACGGTATCCTCTAGACGAGTCGGTGCAGAATCAGGCTTGGAAGGATCCCAAACCTGGCCATATTGCATATTGAACTGTAGGAGCCGAAAAGTGCCCATGTATCAAAATCAAACGTTAACCAGATCCTATAACCGTTAGAGAATCAGGGAGAACTTGGATTACGCTGATATATGAATCGATTAAAGTCTCTCAGGGACAATGGGTTAAGAACTTTGTCAAAATCTTTACTTTTTTCATACGCCTGAACCATTCGGACGGGCTTCCACTACTTCATTTGTGAAAAATTTTGTTCCAGCTGTGGTTGCCGAACACCCGGTTGAATGACTTTCACCCTGTTCACCTGAGCGACCGGACGCCGAACCGATTGAACCGGGTTTACCCAGGAACGGTACAGCTGAGAAGCTGGTTTCTTATCCAGAACAGAGATTTCCTTACCAACGGATTCAATCACCTTCTTCTCGTCAATCTGCTTTGGATTCGCAGGACCTACCTTCTCCACCGCCGCCAGAGACAACGAAGCAAAAAGAAAAATGAGGAGGAGTAATTTCACCGATGCAAATTACTCAGGTTCTGCGGTTCCTTCAGTAATAAAGGGTTTTGATTCAGGCACCAGTTCCCAGAACTTGTGCAGCGCTTTACTTAAATGATCTGCATATCGGAAGTGAGCTCCCATCCCGGTTCTCAACTCTGCTTCGTAGACAAACTTGTCTGCATGCGTGCTATGCTCAAAGGGCGTTTGAGAGCCCAACAACAATCCATAAACGTAAGCTGGAGATTTCAATTCCATCAACGTCTTTAGAAGGGCTTCCTGACGTTTCAGCAAATATTTGTGCGGTGCAGGATCTACTTCAGGAGGCAAATAGAACCCGTTCTGGATCATCGGTGTAAATCGATGCCCCGTCCGGTGACGGTTGAGGTCACGCAGTTCAGCAATGGCCATGTTATTCCATGCAAAACCGACACGCATACGACGGATCGAGGTGCCACACCTCCCATAACGATTTGCACGTTGTCCTAAAGCATCCTCCATACTTTGGGATTCAGGCAGGAAATCGGGTAAATCGTTATCCACTTTCACCCATACTTCATCGGGCCGATTTTCTGTGGACAATGTATCAAGGCCTAACTTCAGACTGTATTCAAATTCCTGACGTGCCTGATATTCGTATGAAAACTCTTTCTTACTATGCTTAACCAATCTAGGAGAGAACTTGGTTAACTCATTCCTCAATCCCTCGGCACAGGCATGTGCTTCACCCTGAGGAAGCGATTCCAGATGCTTAATCGCTTCTGTCCACATACGTGAGCTCATGACCAATGCCATACTGGTTTTACAAGCAAAAGGCATGAAGTAACGAGCGCGATCCAGAGCATAATTTTTTCGAATCCGCTTAACCACGAGCGGCTTGGCGTTTTCTGGATAGCCGACCAGATCAGGTTGTTCGGTCGCCAATTTATCCATCCGCTCATATTCAGCTTCATATGCATGAAAGCTTTCAGACATAATCGACTTCCATTCTTTGGCCAACCCAGTAGGGATACCGATCTCCTCAGGCTCCGGAAGGCTGGACTCGTCCATACTGATATAGCGAGTACTCGATTCCTGTCCGTCTGCCATCTGGGCTATCTCAAACAGTTTATAAGCGAGCCACATTGAAATATCATCAACCGCCATCGCAATACCACCCGTCAGCCCTGCGATAGATGCGTGACCATAGTCGACGAACTTCAAGATTCGGTCGATGGAAGCATCCGCCTCATTTAGATCCACCTTCTCGAGTATATTTTCGAGACCGATGTTAGATCGAGAATAGCGGGCAAGAACGGAGGCTAGTAGCTCGGGTGTTAATTTAGGATTTCCTTCAGCAGCTTCGGGAGAAACCAGGGCGATTCCGGTAACATTCATAGGTTTTTCTGAAGCCTAGATCTTTGCAATTCCAGTGCGAGGAAAAATCCCTGATCAACGCAGCTTTTATGGTCTTTTTTTGGAGACAGAAGCGTCTAACCAATCAGAGCACTCAGCGGGCCTTGATAAAGCCCAAGTAACAACGCCAGCAGAGCAAGTCCCCCGAGAGTCAAACGAGCTGTTCTGGACACCTCTGGCCATTCACGAGGCTCTTCGGGCTCTTCTCCTTCAAGCAGAGGTAATTTCCAAACCCGGAAAGTAGCTTCCTTGATCCAGCCAAAGTAGTAATAAATGGAAATCACAACACCAACGATGGCTACAGCCAGCAGCGTATAGAGCTCAGCTTGGAAGGCCGCATAGAACAGAAGCAGTTTTCCAATAAATCCGGCAAGAGGAGGAATTCCTGCCAGTGATGCCAGTCCCAATACCAAAACACCTGCAAGAAACGGGCTTTCTTTCAACATGCCCTGATAGTCACCCAAATTCTGAGCATCATCTTCACCACGTTTCGAGACATGCGCCATCACACCAAACACTGCATAAGAAGCGAGGAGGTAGGTGATCAGGTAAAAGACAATCGCATTTTGAGCAGAGGGTACCGTGAACATCGCAACCACACCCATGAGCAAGTATCCAGCATGAGATACTCCTGAAAGGCCAATAAGGCGTTTCACATTCTGCTGGGTCAGCGCAGCAATGTTGCCAAATAAAATGGTAATTATAGCCATCACACTCAGCACCGGTATAAGCAGGTCGGCCATTGGCTGAAAAGGTCCAGAAACTAAAGCAATCAGAACGGCAAATCCACCTGCTTTAGAGGAAACGGCCAGTGCAGCTGTTACGGGAGTGGGTGCCCCCTGATACACATCCGGTATCCAAATTTGGAAAGGCACAGACCCTATCTTAAATGCCACACCGGCAACCACCAACAGTACCCCAACCTTAGCGATCAAATTGTCACTGTTGAGTGCAAGAAAGCTGCGGAGCTCAGAAAAGTTTAAGGCATGTGCGGTTGCTCCTTCCAGAACCGGGCTACTGCCGATTCCGTAAAGTAATACAATCCCCATCAATAGAATCGCAGTGCTGAAGCCTCCCATGATGAGGTACTTGAGCCCGGCTTCCAAACTGTTGGATCGATCCCGATTGTAACTGACCAAAACGTAAAAACCAATGGTTACCGTTTCCAGAGCGACAAAGAGCAGGACAAAATTATTACTCTGCGACAACAGCATCAAACTGGCAGTCACAAGCAGGGTAATGGCATAGAACTCTGTTCCGGGGAGTCCTTGTTTCTTCAAGAATACACTTCCCAAGTATGCGGTGAGCAATGAGCTGGCCAAAAAGAACAGCCGCATAACCTGACCAAAGTCAGAGTGCATGAGCATTCCACTAAACGTCGTCTGATTTAGAATACCCAAATTGTCACGCAGTACCGTCAAAATAAGAATAAACAGCACTGACAAGCCCAGAATCGTCACACGCCCTACCAAACCGCGACCCTTCGATCCTCCGAACATGTCGAGCAGAAGTAGGGACAGCGCAAGAATAACCAGAACAAACTCAGGAAGGATAGCACTCCAGAGATTGGTATCGGCGATACTTTTATAGGATTCCCAATTCATGTCTGTTTATTGTCTGTGGGGGGGTGAAATACTGGCGAGCTCTTGCTCTGACTCTTCTTCCTCAAAAGCCAGTTGCTCAATGCCGGAATGGATACTTTGGAAGTTCGCGTCCAGACTACGCTGCATGTCGTCCGTCATAAGACGTGGGAAAAGGCCAATCACGACCATGGTAACGAGTAGGATAAACGTCGGGATTTTTTCTCCCGTCGTAATGTCCTTCACCGAATTTTCAGCCAAATGCTTTTCAAGGGCCTCAGAAGGGGGGCCAAAAAAGGTACGGGCAATAGCTCGCAATCCATAGATAGCTGAAATGATTACTCCCAAGACAGCTCCAGCCGTGATCAAACGGCTGTACTCCCAGAGCGCAGCAAAGATGGTAAATTCACCAAAGAAATTCAACATGCCAGGTCCGGGTAATCCAATACTGGCAAATACCGCGGCGGAAAAGATAGCAGCCAACGCTGGTGTTTTCTTAACCAAACCACCCATGTCATCCATATCGTAAGTGTCTGTCCGTCGGTAAACCACATGAACCAGGAGAAACAGTAAGGCAACAGTCAGACCGTGTGCCACCATCGTGATCACAACACCCGCGGCACCCAGCACTGAAACACAGGCCACACCCAGGAAACAATATCCCATGTGCATCACAGAACTGAAACCCACCATTTCTTTCAAATCGCGCTGTGCAATGGTGATCAAACCAATGATAAGCACACCAGCCAAACCAAGTCCTGCTAACAACCCTTGCCAATGAATGGCTCCCGCAGGAACCAGAGGCAAGGCGACTTGAATAAAACCATACAGTCCAAACTTTTTTAGCACACCGGCATGGAGCATTGCGACCGAAGTCGGAGCGGACGCATATCCGCGAGGTGCCCAGGAGTGAAACGGAAACAGAGAGACCAGGATTCCGAAGCCAAACATCAACAATCCAAAGATGATGTTCTGCCAGTCTCCAGTAATCGGAGCATTGGCTACAGCCGCCTTCAAAGAGATCATATCGAATGACTCAGCTCCACTTTGGAAATAAATGGCCAACAAACCGATGAGAGAAAGCATCGCTCCCAAGGTCAGGTAAATCGTCATTTCCATTGCCGCCGAATGGCGATCTCGTCCACCCCATACACCGATACAGATGAAGGTCGGGATCAAAGCCAACTCGTGGAAGAAATAAAAGAAAAAGACATCAACTGAAGCAAAGACTCCCATCAAGCCCGCCTGCATAAAGAGAAGAAGCATGAGGTATTGCTGCATACGCTCAGCTCGACTCTGCATGGCATAAATACCTGCAGCGAGCCCCACCACACCCGCCATAAAGAATAGCGGCATGGAAAGTCCATTCATTCCCAACTTCAGTGTAATCCCTAATCCCTCAAGGCCTGTTGGCAATGAGGTTAGATAATCGTAGCCTGTTGCATCAACCGGTTGAAATCCTCGCCATAGAATGAGTCCACCCAGTGCGGGGAAGAAAAACCCAAGGGTAGCAAGGAATTGAGTCACACCCTTGGGCAATCGTCCAGCAGCCAGTAAAACGATGGCGACCAGCAGGGGAACCAGGATAGTGCTTAAAAGAAGTATCGAATAATTGCTCATGATCAGGTGCTTCCTCTAAAGGATTCCAAAGGCAATGGCTCCCAGGACCAGAACTCCGATGGCAAACCAATAGACATAGCCACCGAGATTTCCCACATGCATAGAGCGGGAAATGATTCCAAATAAACCCAAGACCCCGGCAGTGCCACGGACCATGAGACCAGAAATAAATAGTTGATCCAAGAAACTGAGAATCAGCGCCACACGATCCTGGATCTTTTCAACATACCAATCGTAAGCAGCGTCAATATATAGACGAGCTGCTAATGCTTTAAACACTCCAGGCATGGCAGTCTCCAGAGTGTCCGCCTCTTTGCTCGGATTCCAGATCAGCCAGGCCAAAACAATTCCACCGATCGAAAAGAGAGTACCGGTAATGATCATTAAGGTTTTAAATGAACCTGTCGCATGCGGAATGTTACTCCTAACCGATTCGAAGGTATGGCCAAAAAACCAATCGTACCCACCGATCACTGACAGCACTGCGAGAATGACCAATGGTAGAACCATCGCAGGACCACTCTCCTTGGCATGCTCAGCATTTTCGGAACGAGCCTTCCCAAAGAAGGTCACCACAAAAAGGCGCGCCATGTAGAGTCCGGTCAAAGCGGCAGTTGCCAGAAGGATGTAATAAACAAGCGGCGATCCTCCATGAGCAGGAGCTTCATGAGCCAGATGCAAAATCGTGTCCTTACTGTAGAAGCCGGAAAGGAACGGAAATCCTCCTATCGCCAACAGCCCAATACCAAAGGTGGCAAAAGTAATGGGCATCTTTTTCGAAAGTCCACCCATCTTGTAGATATCCTGCTCGTGATGACAGGCATCGATAATGGAACCTGAATTGAGGAACAGGAGAGCCTTGAAGAAAGCGTGAGTAGTCAAGTGGAACATGGCAATCGCAGCGCCCGTTGCCAGAGCGGCTTCACCATCATGTCCGTGAGATGCCGCATAAGCTCCTAGCCCCAGTGCAGCTACCATGTAGCCGAGTTGGGAAAGTGTTGAAAACGCCAGAACCTTCTTAATGTCCTTTTGACCAAACGCGACCAGTGCGGCAAATGCGGCGGTGATCGTCCCCACCCACATGATGGCATTCAAGGCCTCCGGCGTCATAAGGAAGTAGACGCGAGCGGTAAAATAGATACCAGCGGCCACCATGGTAGCGGCGTGGATCAAAGCAGAGATCGGCGTTGGGCCTTCCATGGCGTCCGGCAACCAAACGTGCAGAGGCATTTGCGCCGATTTCCCAAGGACTCCACAGAATAACAGGAGCCCCATGGTCGTCGAAAGCAATTCACCGTGGTGTCCCGTCATCTCCGCTAACTCGACCAGATCGAATGTACCAAAGCGTTGGTAAACAAATACAATTCCAAGTAGAAAACCAAAGTCCCCTAACCGATTAACAATAAAGGCTTTCTTTGAGGCAGCAACCGCCGTTGGTTTCTCGAAGTAGTGGTTGATCAACACATACGAACCGAAGCCAACCAACTCCCAGAAGATAAAAATCATTACCAGGTTGTCCGCTAGAACGATTCCCAGCATGGCGAACATGAAGATGGATAATCCACCAAAGAACCGAGCTTTGGAAGAATCATTCTTCATGTATCCAAGACTGAATACCTGAACCAGAAACCCGACGATAATAAGCACCAGCAACATCAAGGCCGATAGATCATTAAACAGAACACCGAAGCTCAGATCAAAGGACTTACCCGCCGGACCCGAGAGGCTCAGCCAAGCCAATGAGAGCTGCCCCTCCGGGCGCACGTAGATCAGGTATAATCCGATCGCCGAAAACACAGCGCCTGACAATACCGATAACTGAGCGGCCAGGTTGTGTTTCTTGCGTAAGAAACAGGCAATGATACCCGCAGTCACAAGCGGAATCAAAAATAACAACTGATATAATAAGGATGTACTCATATCAGTTTTTCAAAGAGTTAAGTTCATCGACAAATACCGTCTCCCGTTTGCGGAAGAGGGCTACGATTATGGCAAGACCCACCGCCACTTCAGCTGCGGCAACAGTGATAATAAAGAATACCATGAGATTCCCATCCATGGTGCCGTTGAATCGTGAGAAAGAAATTAAGGCCAGGTTCACGCCATTGAGCATGATCTCCAGACACATAAAAAGGATCAGCGTATTGCGACGAATGAGAAGCCCCACAAAACCAATGGTAAATAGAAGTCCGCTAACGATCAGAAATTCATTCAGTCCAATAGTCATGCAGCCTCCTTTCCTTTATCCGAAGTCCGCTTACTGATGAAGATGACTCCAAGCATCGCAATGAGTAACAGGATACCGGCCAGTTGAAATGGCAGCATGTAAGTCGTAAACAGCTCGACGCCGAAAGACTGAGTCGTCGTTCCAATCGGAGCTGATTCACTTAGCGTATCGGTAGTGAAGTTTTCAACTCTTTTGAAAAGATGCAGGACAGCCAATACCATCAAAACCCCGGCGATCACCGCGCCAGCCATAGTAAAGTAACTGGGCTTCCACTTTCGTGATGTATCCACATTCAGTAGCATGATGATAAACAGAAAGAGAACGATGACCGCTCCTGCATAAACAGCCAATTGAACGGCTGCCAGGAAGTAAGCTCCAAGCACAATGAACAAAGATGCTGTGCCAACAAACGAGACAATCAGTAGCATTGCCGCATTGACCGGATTGCGGCTAAAAACAACCGATCCCGCTCCAAGGAGCGTAGTCAGGGCGAACATATAGAATAGAAAGTCAACCATGTGAATAGGTCAGAGAGTAGCTAAAGTCTTAGTGAGCATTACCGGCCTCCTCCGCCGATTTCTTTTTATCCCACTTGTAATGATTGTCGGGCAAGGTGCCGCCCAACTCATACAACTTATCTTTTTTATAAACGAGTTCTTCGCGGGTGTAACCGGAAACGGAAAATACATCCTGCAACCAAATGGCCTCTTCAGGGCAAACTTCCTGACAATAACCACAATAGATGCAACGAAGCATGTTCACTTCGAATTCCTGAGGGCCTTTTTCAACGTGAGCGTTTTCGCCTTCGTCGTCCAACTCTCCAGGGGTGATCCGGATCGCTTTGGGCGGACAGACAAATTCACACAACTGACAGGAGACACATTTCTCGCGGCCATTTGGATCTTTTACCAGAGTAGGAACTCCCCGATAATTTTCCGGTATCTCAGGACGCTCCTCAGGATACTGAAGCGTGATGGTGGGTCTGAAGATATTTTTCAGCGTAATCTTTAGACCGGAAACGATTTGTGGCAGGTAGGTTTTCTCTGCCAGCGAGAGCGGTTTTCTTTCTATTTTTTTAATAGCCATCCAATTACTCCGTTAAGAATCCAACAACGCAAAGATGAGCGCGTATACAATCAGGTTAACAACTGCCAGTGGCAGCATCATGGTCCAACCAAGTTTCATAATTTGGTCGTAGCGGAAACGCGGAAGCGTCCAACGAATCCACATGAATAAAAATACAATAAAGATAGTTTTGGCGAGGAAAACGCCAATTGAAAGGGCTGCTCCCAATAGACCTTCCACATGCATCGGAACCCATGGGAGCCAATGCCATCCACCGAGGAAGAGCACAACAAACACACCGGAACCGACAATGATGTGAGCATATTCCGCGGCGAAAAAGAGGCCAAACTTGAAACTTCCGTATTCCGTGCTGAATCCGGCAACCAGCTCCGACTCCGACTCAGGCATGTCGAATGGTAAGCGATTCGTTTCAGCAAAAATAGAAACCAAGAATAGCAAAGCAGCAACGGGCATAAACAATACTCCCCAAGCACCTTGCTGGGTTTGCACGACAGAAAATAAGTTCAATCCGCTGTCCACTCCCGGAGCATTGGCCCACATAAATACAGGTAGAATAGAGAGTCCCATCGATAACTCGTAGGAGATCATCTGAGCAGACGAACGAATTCCACCAATGAAGGGATACTTACTATTGGAAGCCCATCCCGCGAGTATCATGCCATAGACTCCCAAAGAAGAAACGGCGAAGATAAAGAGCATGCCGATATCAATGTCGGCCAATACGAGTGGTACGGTAACGCCGTCCGTGATGATTTGCCCAAACGGCAAAACGGCAACCGTAGTCACCGCCGGAACCATGGCAGCTACAGGTGCCAGAAAAAAGTAGAATTTGTTAACATGGTCGGGAACCGGATCCTCCTTTAGGAGAAGCTTGAGTCCATCAGCAACCGGCTGAAACAGCCCTAAGCGGGTAAGCATAGGTCCGATGACTGGAATCGATCCGATAATCGGAACTGAAGTACGGTTGGGACCCACACGACCCTGAATCCAACTGGACACCTTCCGCTCACCAAGCACCGCAAGGTTACTAATGGAGAGCAATACGCCTGCCAGAACAGCCGCCTTGATAATTACCCAAACAAAGGTAGGCAGTTCCATATCGATTAGGCTTCGGCCTCCACAGTTTCGGCTGCCGGTTCATAATGAAGGGTCTTCCCTTCGCAGAATGGCAGGTGTTTAAATGTGGATCCATCCAAAGCAACCCCTTCAGGTGAAAGCGCCCCAAACGATTGTCCTTCAAAGAGGCTGACTTCGTTACTTAATTCTGCCCAAACAGCTTGAACGCTGCTGAGGTCACCTGTGCCAGGCTCAAAATGATTGAGCAACTGAGAAAAAGTCTCCAGATCATCGGCAACTCCACTCAAGCCAGGAACGGCTTCCAGGAATTTTTGCAATCGGAACTGCTGATTGATAAACGTTCCGTCCTTCTCAAATACCGTCAGAGTTGGAATGACAACCGAGGCCGCTTCAGAAGTAACATGGGAGTTCGTTCCAAAATAAATGACGTCCACCTTGGCTAACTGCTCTGCTGTAATTCCGGCAGCAGTCAGTTCTTCATTATAGGCGACAACGGTATCCACATCACCCGCATCGATCCTCGAACCCAGATCAATCAGTTGCTCCTCTGGCAGAGATTCAATAAACCCAACACTCAATGCACCCCGAGTATTTGGATTGGCGTCGTTTGAGATGAGCAACTCATCTCCCTCCTGAGTATGAGCGACCAGGTAGTTAGCAACACTGCGAGTCGCGCGACTCAATCGGTTATATAAATAAAGTTCTTCAACGCTGTTCGAACCGGATCCGACGTAAGCGATTTTTTCACTTTCGAGATACTTGTGGACTTGAGAGAGACCTCCGTTTGATGAGTCCGCGCTCAAACGGTTTTCATCTTCGACCTCCTTATAAATTACACGACCACTATCGGACATCCAGGTATCGTTTACCTCGTCATTTCGACGGGGAGTGATCCGGTAAATTTTTCCTTCGCGAGAAGAGACCAGGGTATTCACACCAACACTGCTTTCGGTGCAGATGCTGGGTGTCTCCTTCAGGAACCAAACTCGCATTTTGAAACGGAAGTCGCGACTCGTAAGTGCGCCAACAGGACAGATGTCGACAGTGTTAAGCGAGTAATTGTTCTCCAGCTGTTTACCTGGATAACAGGTCAATGTGGAGTAACTCCCCCGATCGACAAATCCAAGTACGTCATCGTTAGCAACTTCCTTGGAAAAGCGGATACAGCGGGAACAAAGAACACAGCGCTCATCATCGAGCATGACCCGTGGTCCAAGAACCGTGCGTTTCGGTTTAACGACCTTCTGCTCAACAAAGCGGCTATAGCCTTTTCCGTAATCGGTGGAAAACTCCTGTAATTTACATTCACCCGCCTGATCACAGATCGGACAATCCAGAGGGTGATTGATCAGGAGAAACTCCATCACTCCCTCCCGGCATTTCTTCACCATTTCTGACTTAGTGCGAATGTGCATACCCGGGCCCGCTTTGGTGCCGCAAGCAATCGCCGGATTTGGGAAAAACATGATCTTGGGAGTACCATCCTCATTGAGCATAGGCTCACCGGTATTCCGGTCCCGACCAGGCATACCCAACTCGATGAGACACATGCGACAGTTGCCGGACACACTTAACTTCGGGTGGTAACAATAATGAGGAATCTCTTCTCCAACACTTGCTACCAGATCGACCAAGTTAGTACCTGGCTTGCACCGCACTTCTTTGTCATCAACGAAAACGCTGATCAATCCATCGTCTTTTTGGTCTTCGCTCATTTCTCAATCAGCCTTTCATCAAACGATTTCATACCACACTCGTTGGCTTGTGCCTTAGAATCAAATTCATCACGAAACTTTTCAATGTAACTTTGTACCGGCCAGGTCGTGGAGTAACCCATCGGACAAACCGTACGACCACCAATGTTTCCGGCCATATCGTAAAGCAAATCCACATCTTGTGGACGAGCCCCACCGGTGCACATGCGAGCGGTGATCTTCTTGGTCCACAGTGAGCCTTCACGACAAGGTGTACACTGACCGCAACTTTCGTGTGCGTAAAAGGCAGTGATATTGGCCAGCGCTTCGACGATGTCGGTACTGTCGTCGAGAATCATCATACCCGAGGAACCGGACATAGATCCAGCCGCAGCGATTCCGTCGTAATCGACAATGATTTCATCAAAGCTAAATGATTTTCCTTCACGGTCTGTATAAGTCTCCTCTGCACCAAGAATCTTCATAGAGCCTCCGCCGGGAATACAGCCTTTGAATTTTCGACCGGGCAATGGGCCACCGCAGACATCGTAAAGAAACTCCTTCATCGTCATCGGCTCGATCTCGTAGTAGCCGGGATTCTTAACCATGCCACTCACACACCAGATACGCGTACCCGTATTTCCATGACGCCCAATTTTGGTGTATTCTTCAACGCCCATATTCACGACGTGAACGACGTTACAAAGTGTCTCAACGTTATTAACGATGGTCGGGCACTGATAAAGACCTAGAACAGCAGGAAAGAAAGGAGGTTTGATTCTTGGATAGGGCCGCTTGCCTTCCATCGACTCAATCAATCCTGTTTCTTCGCCACAAATGTAAGCTCCCGCTCCACGGTGAACCACAATGTCGCACGAGTAACCGGAACCTAGAATATTTTCCCCTACCAAGTTTTTGGCACGAGCCTCCTCAATTGCCTTTTCCAGAATCTTGGCTCCGAGAGGCATTTCCTCGCGGATGTAAATAAAGGCCAATGCCACGTCATTCGCGAAAGCCGAGATCATCATCCCTTCGATCAACTGATGTGGGTCTTTATGCACCAGCTGGCGATCCTTGAAGGTGCCAGGCTCAGACTCATCGCAATTGCAAATCAAGTAGATGGGCTTGCCACTATTGCGGTCTACCAGGCTCCACTTGATTCCACAAGAAAATCCTGCACCACCACGTCCACGGAGACCGGAGTCCTTCACTGCTTCGCGCAGATCTTCAGGCTTTTCAGCCAAAGCTTTTTTCAGTCCTTCATAACCACCGTGTTCGAGGTAGCTATCAATGCTCGGCGAATAGTAATCCTCGTCGGCGTGTTTTAATAAAATTTTTCTTTCAACGGCTGCCATGATGTTCTCCTATTCTGAGGCGGCTCCCGCCTGAGCCCGTTTTTTAATTTCCTCAAGCATCGGCCCTACAGCCTCCGTTTGATTTAGTTTCTCATATAAATCTTCGTCCACGAGTACTACAGGTCCGGTTCCGCAAGCAGCCAGGCATTCGCCATACTCGAGCGTGACAGATCCGTCTTCCTTGGTGTGGCCCATCTTACAATCGAGGGCTTTTTCCAATTCATCCCCAAGCTTGTAAGCCCCCATCAATGCACAGGACAAAGTCCGGCACACACGAACGTGCACCGTGCCAAGTTTCTCCTGACGATAGTAAGGAAAGAAAGTGACCACCTCTAGTACGTTGATGGGCTCGATCTCCAGCTTTTCAGCGATCCATTCGATGGCTTCGTTTGAAATGTATTTTTGCTCCGACTGAACAAAGTGGAGCAAGGGCATCACGGCGCTACGTTTTTCCGGATACTTCGGAATCGTAGTTTCGATTTTTTCTAATGTTTCAGCTGATAAATTCATCGGTCACATTCCCCCATCACAAAGTCCAGGCTACCAAGAATGGCCACCACATCGGAAATCATCGCTCCGACGCATACTATTGGCAGGATACTTAAATTACAGAAAGAGGGGCCTCGAATTTTCAAACGATAAGGAACTCCTCCACCCTTCGAGTGGATAAAGAACCCTAATGCGCCTTTTGGATTCTCCGCTTCAAAGTAAACTTCCCCAGCTGGCATTTGTGGCCCTTGAGTCGTAATCATGAAGTTCTGGATCAGTTCCTCCATGCTACTCATGATCTTGTCTTTGGAAGGAGGAAATATCCGTTTTGCGTCTTCAGCGTAATAAGGACCTTCAGGCATCTTATCGATGACCTGCTTTACTATAGATACACTTTGGCGCATTTCTTCCATGCGGATAAGGTAGCGATCATAGCTATCCCCCACCGAGCCGACTGGCACATCAAAGTCGTATTTCTCGTACCCAGAATAAGGCCGGTCGATACGCAAATCGAGCGGGACACCTGATCCACGAAGATTGGGACCGGTCAATCCATAGCTGATTGCATCTTCCTTGGAGATCACACCGACATCTTTGGTTCGGTCTACGAAGATACGATTGCGCGTAAGCAACCCATCCACTTCGTCCAGAACCGGGATCAACTGATCCACAAATTGCTTCACCTCGTTCATCCAATCATCAGGAAGATCGCGAGCGACTCCACCAATACGGGTGAAACTGGTGGTTAAACGAGCTCCGGTTAATTTCTCAAAAAGCGTATAGAGCTTTTCCCGCTCAGTGAAGGTGAACATGAAGACGGTGAGAGCACCGGTATCCATCGCATAAGCTCCGAGTCCGAGCAGGTGAGCCGAGATACGAGCCAGCTCGGAGACCAGAACCCGAATCGCCTGGCAACGAGGAGGCACCTCAAGATGAGCCAACTTCTCAACCGCAATGGCATAAGCCACATTGTTCGCCAAAGGAGCCAGGTAGTCCAATCGATCCGTGTAAGGCACGAATTGATTATAGGTCATGTTCTCAGCGATCTTCTCATCACCACGGTGCAAATAACCTAAAACAGGCTCACACTTGGTTACGACTTCCCCGTCCAACTCTAATATTAAACGTAAAACTCCGTGAGTACTTGGGTGGGAAGGACCCATGCTCAGGGTCATTTTCTCAGTGTCCAGCTCCTGCTCGTAATCAGATGAGCGGCTCAACACGTCCCCAATTGAAATATCTTTAGTCGCCATCAGTCCCGTTTTGGAGATTCCTCGCTCCAGGCTTGGTCCGCTCCGCGCGGTTCATTTTTACTCATGATGCCTTTTTGGCTGCTCGCGACAAACGGTCCGCCCGACATCGGTGCGGGAATCACTGGTGTCTCTGTTTCTTCACGAACCTCTTCATCAGGTAGGTCCGTGTCATGCCCGGCCAGCGGAAACTCCTTCCGCAAAGGATGCCAAGGGTAGCTGTCCCACATCAGGATTCGGCGCATGTTCGGATGATCTTCGTAGGTCACGCCAAACATATCGTAAGCTTCACGCTCATGCCAGTCAGCCGACGCCCAAAGGTCGGAAACAGAAGGTATGCTAGGCTCCTCGTCGTTCGGAATATCAACCGCAATACGCAGATAGTCGTGGCCTGCAGTTGAAAAAAGATGATAAATCGCAGTGAACCTCGGGCTCTCTTGGTGCCAATCAATGCAGGTAGCATCCAACAGCATGTCGAAGCCTTGTTCGTCACGTAGTAGCGTAGCCAATTCTTTCCATCGATCGATCGGGCAATTCACCGCGGGGTGGTCTGCACTGTCGCGTTGGCTTAGGTAGTTATAAGAGTTTAATAGCTTGGACAGTAAATCGTCGTCCATCAGGCGGATACCAGTTGTTTGGTGGAACGTTCAGTACCAATTTTCTTTTGAAGTTTTATGAGTGCATCCAACAAAGCTTCAGGACGGGGTGGACATCCACTCACGTAAACATCGACCGGGATGATGCGATCGACACCCTGCATGGTTGCATAGGAGCGATACATGCCACCGGAGGAAGCACAGGCTCCCATCGCGATCACCCACTTTGGTTCAGCCATCTGATCATAGATACGGCGAACAGCAGGTGCCATTTTGTAAGTGACGGTTCCAGCCACGATCATGCAATCGGATTGCCGTGGCGAGAAACGCATGACCTCAGCACCAAATCGGCTGATGTCGAAACGTGAAGCTCCCACTGCCATCAACTCAATTCCACAGCAAGCAAGCCCCATCGGCATAGGCCATACGGAGTTTGAACGAACCCAGTTGATAACCGAGTCGAGGCGGCTGGTAATTACGCCTCCTTCTACTTTGGAATTGTAGGCAATTTCCTGGTCGGATTGACTCATAGTAAATAAGCGGGCTAAGTTAGTGCGGTGGTTCGAATACGATCAAGGAAAATAGCCAACTTCGTGCCAATAAAAAGCACCGTGCAAAAATTGGTCACAGATGTCCTGGTTCAAGTCCTATTCTTAGACACTTGTTACAGGTAACAGGCAGGTAAAGTTGGACGCATTTTCAAAACTGTTCTATATATAGCGTGAACCTAAGAACCCTTATGGCTAAAATATCCTCTATTTTTGTATTCGTCTCCCTGCTGAGCAGCTGTTGTTTGAGTTGGGCCAGCCAGCATTCCAGCGAACGTCCACCCAACATCCTCTTCATTGCCATCGACGATTTGAAACCCATTGGATCGGTCTTCGCCGAGGATCCCGGAAACCTACTCCAGCATATCTACCCTGATAAGGCTCTTCGTACCGAGGTGGCCAATCGAATGACCCCCAATATCCAACGACTGGCCGATGAAGGGATCACTTTAATGAATGCTTACTGCGCCGCTCCCGCCTGCAATCCCAGTCGAGCAGCACTCATGACCGGCATTCGCCCACACAAATCGGGCTTAACCACCAATTCCGGAGGCATCTTCTTCCGTGACTATGAATATGAGGCCACCCGTCCACTCGCCAACGCGATCACCATGCCTGAGCACCTGAAAGCCAATGGCTGGTATGCCGCTTCGACCGGCAAGATTTTCCATTCGGGAATGGACTACGAAAAATCGGATGGAGCCCGATCATGGACGGACTGGACCAATGTCGGAGGCAACGCCGGATCCAAAACCGCTTCCGATTGGAAAGCAGGGGGCCTCGACTGGGGACAGGAGGGCGCTGACTCAGCCACCTACCATCAGCTCAACGATTACCAAAAAGCAGACTTCATGGCACGCGTTCTGGAAAACGGCCAGGCCACCGACCAAGGGACGACTTTCAACGTTTCGACTGAGCAGCCCTTCTTCCTCGCCCTAGGCATCTTTCGACCTCACCTCCCCTTCTACGCAACCAAAGACCTCATTGATCTCTTTCCGACCGAAGAAATGAGCGTCACTCGAGAATTACTCGAGGCTTTCATTCAGGACGCGGATGATGTCCCCGAAATGGCATTTAAGTTTTCAGGCATGGCCAGAAATGAGGCCGGTGATCCAATTCTAGGGAATGATCGCTTTACAAAAGTGCTCGCCCACGGCCTGACCAAACAAGCACAAGACGGAGATCTACATGGATGGAAAGACATGCTCATGCACTATTTCGCAAGCTGTGCTATCGCCGACCGTGCGGTGGGACGCGTTCTAGACGGACTGGAAAAGAGTCCTTTCAAAGATAACACCATCGTTATTCTCTGGAGCGACCACGGCTATCACTTGGGCGAAAAACTACACGTCTCCAAGTTCGCGTTCTGGGACGACGCGGCCCAGGTCAATTTCTTCATCAAGGATCCCCGCAACCCACAATCCTTTAGTCAGCGAAGCTACCGGCCAGTAAGCCTGATCGATATTTACCCCACCGTCATGAAAGCAGCAGGGCTTGATTTACCAAGCGATCGCATCACCGGTCACGATATCACACCCTTGCTCGAGAACCCGCAGGCAGCTTGGACCATTCCAGCTCAGAGCACCTATCGAAGCGTAGACAACAACATGATCCGCATGGAAAGCCACAAGCTCATCCAATACGAAGACGGTAGCCGCGAAGTTTACGATCTAACATCCGATCCCGAAGAATTCCAAAATCTAGCAGGCAGAAGATCCTATGCCGAAACGGAGCAACTCCTGAAGCAAATGCACGACATTGCCATCCGAGAAGGAACGTATCCTGAGAACTGAATTCCCGATCTTCGTATCCGGCGGCTAACTACTTTTCAATTTTCATTGCCAAGGTTGATCCAATCTATTCTGTAGAAACTTAGCTATCTCTATAGTTTCCCGCATGGCTGCTCATTGGATTAACTATCTTACCCTGATTGGATTTGGACTACTCGCATTGGTAATAGCGTGTACGCCTTTGCTGATCGCCAAAGTATTGAGTCCTCACAAACCGAGTGAGCTCAAACAAGCCACCTACGAATGTGGACTCGAGGCATCGGGTGACGTGTGGGGAAAGTTCAAGATGCAATACTACCTCTACGCACTGGTGTTCGTCATATTCGACATTGAGGCTGTGTTCATTTACCCGTGGGCGACCGCCTTCACGAGCGTAGGATTTGGCGGATTCGTCGCCATGAGCGTTTTCATTTTAATCATGGCCGAAAGTTTGGTCTATCTCTGGCTGAAAGGATTCCTTGAGTGGAAATAACCCAATGAGCTCTGCCCAGGAAGAAGAAATAGATCTGTCCCCAGAGAGCACAGCCAAGGCGGGTGTTATCCTGTCATCCTTGGATTGGATTTACAATTGGAGCCAGAGCAACTCTGTTTGGCCACTGCAATTTGGATTGGCCTGTTGCGCCATTGAAATGATCGGAACGGCCGGATCACGCCATGATATAGCTCGCTTTGGAGCTGAAGTCTTTCGTCCATCCCCTCGCCAATCCGACCTGATGTTGGTTTCCGGCACAGTCACCAAGAAGATGGCCCCGCAGGTGGTTCGGATCTATAACCAGATGCCTGAGCCCAAGTATGTTATAGCTATGGGCGCTTGCGCCATATCCGGCGGACCTTTCAAACAAGGCTACAATGTCCTCAAAGGTATCGATCGCTACATCCCTGTGGATGTATATCTGCCGGGTTGCCCTCCTCGCCCAGAAGCTTTGCTGCATGCGTTGATGACGCTGCAAAAGAAGATCAAAAACCAAAAGACCCTCGGTAAAAACGTCACCAACCCTGCCTACAAAAAAGGCCGCCGCATCTATCCGGTGCCCGTATTGTCCGGTGATGATTTAGATCCTCCTTACAATCCCGAGGTGTGGACTCCTCCAGCGAAAAATCCAAACGTGGAGGACGGTTGCGAATGATACGCCCTTGTAAAAAGGTAGGGCGCTATCGCCGAGAGCGCCGCTCCAAAAAGTACAACGGCCCGCTCGGCGATCGGTCCCTACCCAATTCAGAAATTTCTTGTGTGGAGGACGGTTGCGAATAATGGAGATCAACCACGAGGCCATACTCACGCACTTTCCCGATTTGGAATGGGAGGAAGACACCCAAAGCCTGATCGTACCGCCTGAAAAAGCCGTCGAAGTTGTCACTTGGCTAAAAGAGCATCCCATGATGCGCCTCGATTTCCTCAGTTGCGTAAGCGGAGTGGATTATCCAGCAAAGGAAGTGAAGACCAAGGCCCGCAATGAAGAAGGCAAAATGGAAATCACCGTCACCCAACATCCTGAAAAGATGGAGGTGGTTTATCATTTGTATTCGATGGAGAAAAAAATCGGACCGCTGGTTCTGAAACAACGGATCATGTCACGAGAAAATCCAACGGTAACTTCTTTGACTCATATATATAGAGGGGCCGATCTCATGGAACGGGAAATTTTTGATCTTTTCGGCATTCATTTCACGGATCATCCGGATCTCCGACGCATCCTCATGTGGGACAATTTTGAGCACCACCCGATGAGGAAGGATTACAGGCCGCCAAACGATTACGATTACGAGCCAACCCCACACGATGACGTCATTGAGCGTGCTCAGGAGCGGGAAAAAGAACGGGAAGGTCAGGAAGCATGAGTTCCGAAACTATGCCGGCCCGCGGGTTCAATCTGAGTAAAGACGATCTCGGCGCGGATATTCTGGAAGTGGCAATGGGGCCTCATCACCCATCCACCCACGGGGTTTTCCGTATGGACCTCAAGCTGGATGGCGAAACCGTTGTCGATCTGAAACCCATTTTTGGATATCTGCACCGCAACCACGAGAAGCTCGCTGAGGATATCCCCTACCCGGGATCCATGCCTTTTACCGATCGTCTCGATTACCTTTGTGGCATGACCAACAACTGGGCCTATGCACTTTCCCTCGAGAAAATGATGGAAGTGGAAGTTCCCGAGCGAGCGGAATACATTCGTATCATTTGCGCTGAGCTGACCCGACTGGTAAATCACTGTCTGCTCATTGGATTTTTCATCAATGACCTGGGAGCTCTTGGTACCCCACTCCTTTACGCATTGCGAGAGAGAGAAAAAATACTCGACCTCTTTGAAACGCTCAGTGGTGCACGCATGATGGTAAATTACATGCGTTTTGGCGGCGTTCGCTGCGATCTGCCTGACGGCTGGCTCCAGGAATGCAAACGCATCGTCGATAAATTTCCAGCCTTCCTCGACGAGTATGAAACACTGCTCAACGAAAACGAGATCGTCATCACTCGTTCACAAAACGTCGGTGTGCTCACGGCAGAGGAAGCTACCAATTTCAGTATCACCGGTCCGATGTTACGGGCCAGCGGAGTCAATTATGACCTCCGCAAGGTAGATAAATACGGCATCTATGACCGCTTCAACTTCAAAGTTCCTATTGGAGCGCATGGCGACTGCTACGATCGTTTCATGATCCGCATGCTCGAAATGCGTGAGAGCATCAAGATCCTCAATCAGGCCATGAAAGATCTTCCAGACGGAGACATCATTGGGACAGTGCCCCGGGTTTTCAAACCCGCTGCAGGAACTGAGGTCTATGGTCGCATCGAATCCCCCAAAGGTGAGCTTGGCTTTTACCTGGTCGCCGATGGCAGCACCAATCCCTACCGCTTTAAAGTTCGCCCACCTTCTTTCATAAACCTGACCGCCTTGCGCCACATGTGCATCGGTCACAAAGTCGCTGATGCCGTGATCATCCTCGGTAGCATCGACATCGTCCTGGGAGAGGTCGACCGTTAGTACCCGCTAAACCGTAATTCGATCATGAGTTTACTAGCAAAAGGCATACTTAAGGGAATGGCCGTAACCGCCAAAAATTTCTTTCAAAGCTACTATAAGAAAGATCGCATACCTACCGTCGAATACCCTGAGGAGAAATCCACAGTAAATCAATTTACTCGCAACATCCCATTCCTGGTTTTCGACGGTGATGATCCGATTGACGGCATGCGCTGCACAGCCTGCACGCTTTGCGAGAAGGCCTGTCCACCGCAGTGTATCTATATAATAAAAGATAAGGACGAAAATGGTAAACCAATCAAGCGACCTGCCGTCTTTGATATCGATTCATCGGTATGCATGAGTTGTCAGCTGTGTGTGGAAGTTTGCCCATTTGAATCCATACGGATGGACAGCGAGTTCGAGCTATCTAACGAGAACCGGTTTGAAGGACTGCTCCTGAATCGTGACGATTTGCTCCGGTCCAACGAGTACTACCACGACATTCATCCACTGGAAGCCCAGGAAACCGACGACCGGATCGTAGCCAAGGAAGCCGAAGCCGCGGCCAAGAAAAAGGCACGCGAAGAAAAAGCCCGCGCTGCAGCCGAAGCAAAGAAGGCAGCTGCTGCCAAGAAAGCGGCTGAAGAAGCAGCGGCCGAGGAGGCTGCACCAGCAACTGAAAACAAAGCAGAGGAGTCACAGGCACCCAAAGCGGAAGCCACTCCAACCGGAACCGCACCCGCAGCTGAGAGCCCAGAGGAACCAGAAGCGAAGCAAGCAGAGGCAGCTCCAGAAAAGCCAGCTGAAGACAACTCCGAGAAAAAAGAATGATTTTCAAACTTCACATCGACAAGGTAGGGACCAATCGCCGAGCGGTCCGTTGTACGTCTCTGAGCGGACCGCTCGGCGATCGCGCCCTACCTCTTTGTGCTTTCTAAGAATTTAGCATGAACAACTTTATCGACCACAAAATCATTGAACTCGGCCATTGGGTGATCGGCTTCTTTGAGGAATATCCGGGCCTGAAGCTCGTGGTCCAGATACTGTTGTACACGTTGCCACTCATGCTGTCCTTCATGGGGGCCTTCGCCTTCTCCACTTGGTTGGAACGTAAAGGGCTTGCGCGAATTCAAAACCGACCTGGTCCCAATCGCGTCGGTATCTTTGGATTACTGCAACCCATGGCGGATGGGATAAAGATGCTTCTGAAAGAGGACATCGTCCCAGAAGAGTCGGATAAATTATTTCATCTCCTGGCCCCAGTCATGTTGATGGTCCCTGCCATGATCGCGATTGGTTTCCTTCCTGTTGGAGACGGCCTAAATGCTCTGCCATTGGATTCCGCGATTCTCTTTTTCTTTGCCATAGGATCGATGAATACCATTGCCGTCTTCATGGCGGGTTGGTCATCGCGCAATAAGTATTCTCTGCTTGGAGGCATGCGGGCCGTTGCCCAAATGATCAGCTATGAAATCCCGTTGGTCTTATCAGCCGTAACGGTGATTATGATTGCTGGTTCTTTGAACGGGCAGGTCATTGTCGCCTCCCAACAAATATCTGGTTGGGTCGGCAGTGGCGACGTGGTTAAAGAATTTTTCGGACAGATCCTTGGCTGGCACATCTTTAAGCCCTGGGGATTCGCAGGCTTCATCTTCTTTTTCGTAGCCGCACTCGCCGAAGCCAATCGCTCACCCTTCGACTTACCTGAAGCTGACTCCGAAATCATTGCCGGTCACCTAACCGAGTATTCAGGATTCAAATACGCCATTTTCTTTATCGCTGAGTATATCAGCGCCTTCGCTATCGCGGGCATCGCGGTTACGCTTTTCCTCGGTGGATGGAGTGGCCCTATTCTGTCAGGCCTCCCCTGGTTTGTCATCAAACTCTTCAGCTTGTTTGCCGTGATGATCTGGATTCGTGGAACGCTACCAAGGCTTCGTGTGGATCAATTGATGGCATACGCCTGGAAGTTTCTCATGCCACTAGCGATTCTCAATATTTTCGTGGCAGGTTTTTATTATTTCGCCGAACAACAATGGGGCACTTGGGTTGCGCTCATTGGTGGATGGATATTTGGTTTTGGAGCATTGCAACTGGCAGCCAAAGGACTAAGCCGTCTTAACAAATCACCTCTGCTCAAAGGGAAGCGGGTCTACCAGTACGCCGAATGAGCATTGCATTTTTCATATTAGCTGCTGTGGCCGTTCTCGGAGGAGTTCTGGCGATTACTCTGCGCAATGTGATTCATGCGGTCTTCTCGGTATTGCTCTTTTTCTCTGCCATCGCGGGACTCTTTTTACTATTAGTGGCTGAGTTTATCGCAGCCGTTCAGATTCTGGTCTATATCGGCTCGGTGGGTATTCTGATGCTTTTCGCCATCATGCTCACGACCAAGGTCATGGGCGATCCGACCCGCACGGTCCGCTCACGAGGTTGGGTTTGGGGCGGAGTCGCTGTAGCAGCCCTATTATTTGGCGTGCTTATTCCTCTGATCACACGCGCCGGAAACACGACCCAATCAACACTCTCAAATTTCAATCCCTCCGTTAAAGAACTCGGACTCGTCATGATGGATCCTTACTTTGCCTCCGTCGGCGTCATCGCACTCCTGCTTACCGCAGGTCTTGTGGGTGCCGTGGTCGCAGCCAGTAGTGCAAGCGAAAGAACGGACAGTTAAACCTACTATTTTAATAAACTCACTTGGAACTCACGCTTAATCATTTCCTGATCCTCTCAGCCATTCTCTTTTCGATTGGCTTGGTGGGTGCGCTTACGCGCCGGCATATCATCATCATGTTGATCTGCCTGGAAATTATGCTGAACGCGGCCAACTTGAATCTGATTGCGTTCTGGCACTTCAGTCCGAATCCGGAGCTGATGCACGGACCGCTGTTTACCTTATTTACCATTGCAATCGCAGCGACTGAAGCCGCGCTCGGGCTTGCACTGGTTCTCGCCATTTTCCGTCACTATCAAACCATCGACCTGGAGCAAATTCAGGGCCTCAAAGAATGAACCTGTTCGACTTCTCAGATTCTGTAGGCTGGCTGATGTGGATACCGATTTGTCCACTGATCGCTGGGGTCGTACTGGCTCTACTCAAACCGTCGGGCAAGGTGTCGGCCTTGGTGGCAATCGCCGCTCTTACCGTTTCCTTAGGGTTCTCCTTGAAAGCGTTCGCCGGCACCTGGGGTCATGAGGCTCACACCCTCACACACAATTTCACCTGGATGCAAATTGCAGGCGTCGACTTAGAGTTCGGCGTCGTTCTCAACTCTCTGACCGGTTCGATGCTGGCCATGGTGAGCTTCATTGGCCTCCTGATATTTATCTATTCGGCCAGCTACATGAGCCATGACGAGCGCATGGGTCGCTTCTTCTGCTACCTGTCGATATTCATGGTGGGTATGCTTGGCCTGGTAGTGGCCAATAGTGTGCTGATGCTCTTTATGTTCTGGGAGATAGTAGGACTCGCCTCCTACCTGCTCATCGGATTCTGGTTCCATAAACCGTCCGCTGCAGCCGCAGCCAAAAAGGCTTTTATTACTACCAGGATCGGCGACCTAGGTTTTCTCATTGGCCTGCTTTGGGCCTTTAAAGCGACAGGTACCTTTCTCTTTTTTGATGGGGGTGCCGGCATTTTGGAAAGCGGCACGATTGCAGCACTTGCCAGTAACGCCAACGTGCTTTGGGGCCTCAATGGCGCCGGAGTCATCGCGGTCTTTCTATTTATCGGAGCGGTTGGCAAATCCGGTCAGCTTCCACTGCATGTATGGTTGCCCGATGCAATGGAAGGTCCCACTCCCGTCTCTGCACTCATCCATGCTGCCACCATGGTTGCGGCTGGTGTATTTTTGGTGGCTCGGGCTTTTCCACTTTTCCTGGCCGATACAGCGGCACTTGAAATCGTAATCTGGATCGGCGCACTTACGGCCCTGTTTGCGGCCCTCATTGCCATCGCTCAATACGATATCAAACGTATCCTCGCCTACTCCACCGTGAGTCAGCTGGGTTTGATGATGGTTGGTCTGGGAGCTGGGGGACTTGCCATTCAAGAAGGTGGCGTATCCATCGGTATGTTCCACTTGTTGACTCATGCATTTTTTAAAGCGCTCCTCTTCCTGGGCGCGGGTTCAATCATCCACGGCTGTGGTGACGAACAGGACATCCGCCTCATGGGGGGCGTGTTCAGCAAAATGAAGATTTCCAGCCTAGCATACCTAGCCGGAACGATCGCCCTGTGTGCATTTCCATTCACCAGCGGTTACTTCAGTAAGGACCAAATTTTACTCAGTGCCTGGACAGCCAATAAAACTGTTTTCTGGATCAGCGCGTTTGCATCCCTGCTCACTGCCTTTTATATGACACGTCAGTGCTGTTATGTTTTCCTGGGGAAATACCGAGGTGAAGGACATGTGCACGAGAGTCCTCCTTTAATGACGGTGCCACTCGTCATCCTGGCGGTGTTTGCATTGCTACTGGGTTACGTGAGCGAACATTTCTACCATGTTCTGGATTACCTGTCCGGCGTGCATGTGCATCAGCACAACTCCACCGTTGTCATCATCAGCTGGATCATCGCACTCGGTGGCATCGGCCTCGGCCTGCTGGTCTACACTCGCGCGAAAATGGGTATCGACGATGTGGATCCGGTAAAGCGAATCATGGCCACACCCTACGGTTGGTTGGAGAATCGACTTTATGCGGATGAGCTTTACCAACTCACCGCTTTCAAATTGTGGGGCGCATTAGCCAAAGCAATTTCAGCGATCGAAGGATTGATTTACATCATAGTGGTCGCCGCAACCACGATCGTTTCGATGATCGGGCAGTTATTTTCTGGTACGATCGATAAGAAACTCATTGATCAGGTCTCGTTCGATGGCACCTGCAAACGCATTTACGAAAGCAGCCAGATTAACGCCTTTATACAGAATGGTTTTCTTCAAGGTTACCTACGAATTGCCACCGCCGGCGCCGTGGTGATTGGAATTCTCTTCCTACTACTTGCCCGATGATTACCGCGATTACATTCATACCGGTTCTTGCAGCCCTGGCGATATTGCTTCTGCCAGGCGCTGGCCGCGCGAGTAAGCCCATCGCTTTGGTTGGTAGTCTGATTTCCAGTCTCCTGGCGATCTACGTAGTCATCGGTTTCAATCTAGAGGAAGGTCTGCAATTCGTTGAGAAGTATGCGTGGATTCCCTCCATTGGTGTAGATTACTATGTGGGTATCGATGGGCTGAATGCATTGCTGATTCTACTCGTCGCCATTTTGTCGCCCATCATCGTGTTGGCATCCTGGAAGATCGAAGAAAAGACAAACACCTACTTCAGCCTGCTCCTCATTCAGTTCACCGCACTCTACGGAGCATTCACAGCACTGAACTTTTTCCATTGGTTTATTTTCTGGGAAGCCGCTCTGGTCCCTGCCTTTTTCCTCATCAAACTTTACGGAGGAAATGGACGTCACAAAGCAGCGATTAGTTTCTTCATTTTCACCGTGCTCGGTTCAGTCGCCATGCTCCTAGGCATGCTCTTCCTCTACCTGAAAACAGGAAGTTTTGACTTCCTCCAGCTAAGTCAACTTGCCGCGGATGGAGTGGTAAGCAGCAAATTGGGCGACTGGTATGGCTGGATCTTCCTGGCCGTCATGCTCGGACTCTGGGTAAAAGTTCCACTCTTCCCACTTCACTCATGGCAGGCACCCGCCTATGCGGAAGCCCCCGTTCCGGTCAGCATGGTGCTGACCGGCGTCATGTCAAAGATGGGCGTCTATGGTTTCCTGAGACTGGTAGTCCCTATCTTCCCGGAAGGCATTCAGGAGCACTCCGACACCTTACTGAATGTGGCGCTCATCACAATTATCTGGGGTGCTTTCCTGGCTTTGAGACAAAGCGACATCAAAAAGGTGTTGGCCTACTCATCGCTCAACCACGTGGCCTACTGCATGTTTGCTATCTTCGCAGCAGGAGCGGCAAGCGAGATCGACAAGATCAATGCTCCAGCCATTGCCATGCAAGGAGCTATGCTCCAGATGTTTGCCCATGGTGTCGGAGCAGCAGGCTTATTCTATATAGCTGGTAAACTTGAAGACGTGGGCGGCTCACGAGACATTCACGGTTTTGGCGGACTCGGCGCCATCATGCCAAGGTATGCATTTGTATTCGGCTTCCTGGTGTTCTCCTCATTGGGACTTCCATTCCTCGCAGGGTTCGCCGCGGAGATTCTTATCTTCTCCGGTGCCTTCGCACTCGCACCGATCCATACTGCGATCGCTCTGCTCGCTTTGTTAGCCACCGCAATTTTCCTTCTGACGATCATTCAAAGGATCTTCACCGGTCAGGCTCACGATACCCATGGAGAGTTGAAAGACATCTCCATCAAGGAAGTCATGGTCATTTCTCCACTGCTCGTATTGACAGTGTGTATCGGAGTTTACCCAACGACCTGGCTCAACTTGAGTAACCGTTTTATTGAAACCCTCAGCACCTTACTCGCCGGCTAGATGATCGCTTTTCTTACAGTCATTATCAGCTTCCTCGGTGCCGCGGTGATCGGGTTTATACCGGCAAAGAACAATAAGCTGATCCGAAACCTGGCATTGCTCACAGCAGTGTCTACCTTTGGCGCGGCCGTTGTCTGTTACTTCCAATACCTCAATGCCGGATCGGCAGTTTTCCAACAAGTCATCGACCTGGACTGGATACCGGCCATTGGTGCGAAATTTAAAATCGGGGTCGATGGACTCAGTATCAGCTTGCTCATTCTGACCGGACTGATCGCCATTTGCGGAGTACTCTTTTCCTGGGAATTAAAGGACAGACCTAACCAATTCTACGCTTACTATTTTGCGCTGATCGGCGGGGTGTTTGGCGTTTTTCTGTCACTCGATCTGTTCCTCCTCTTTGTCTTCTACGAAATAGCTATCGTCCCCAAGTACTTTATCATCGCGATCTGGGGAAGCGGAAAGAAGACCTACGCTGCGATGAAGCTGGTGCTGTATTCCTTTGTCGGATCAGCCGTTGCTTTGCTGGGACTGATTGCCCTCTACTTTGGCTCAGGGCTAAATACCTTTGATCTGATAGAACTCATGGCTGAAGGAGACTTCTCCACGCAGTTTCAAGTCGTTGTATTTCCCATCCTGTTTATTGGGTTTGGCATATTGGCCGGCATGTGGCCATTCCACACCTGGGCTCCCACTGGTCACGTTGCGGCACCCACTGCAGCTTCCATGCTGTTGGCCGGCGTTGTGATGAAACTGGGGGCTTACGGATGCCTCCGTGTTGCGATCGGTCTGCTACCAGAAGGAGCCATTTATTGGGCACATGCCATCGGTTGGATTGCAGTCATCAACATCGTCTATGGCGCATTGATTGCCTTGGTGCAGAAAGATTTTAAATACGTCATTGGTTACTCGAGTGTAAGTCACATGGGCTTTGTCCTACTGGGACTGGCGACGTTAAATGAAGTCGGCCTGATGGGTGCATCTTTACAAATGTTCTCTCACGGCATCATTGGAGCCCTGCTCTTCGCCATCGTCGGTACGGTCATTTACTCGCGCACTCATACCAGACAGCTGGATCAATTTCACAACTTGATGCAGCGCATGCCGGGCATCTGTTGGGTGTTCATCGTGGCAGGATTGGCCTCCATGGGCTTACCTGGATTTAGTGGTTTTGTTTCCGAACTACACGTTCTTATCGGCACGTGGCATCAAGGACAGTTCTCTATCTGGATCATCATCTTGGCTGGATTCGGCATACTTGCCACTTTCACTTATACCTTGGTCAAGATTCACGAAGCCTTTTTCAGGTCATCGCCATCAAACAACCCGAATGAAGTTTACGCGCCGATGACCGTCGCCGAACGAGCGGGTTGTGGCATCCTATTGTTATTTGCCGTAGCGATCGGCATCTACCCCAATTTATTAACCGCCATCCTCGAACCGAGCTTGGCTCCGATCCTGGAGGCCCTAGCCACCGCCGCCAAATAAGTATCTGAGATGAGCTATTCAGAACTATTTTTCGCCGCCCTACCGGACTTGATCGTTGTCCTCGGCATGTTCCTGGCACTCGGCTATGACTACACCAAGTTTAAAGACAAGGATCTGACGACCCGCGCCAATAAGGCCGCGACACTTTCTTCGATTGCACTCCTGCTCGGACTGGCTGGAGTCATTTGGCAATACTGCTGCGCGACTGAAGCACCGACCAATTGGGACGGGCAACTCGTGCTGACGCCACTCACACTGGGTTTCAAAGCATTGGTTTTCGTTTTGGCTTTGTTTGTCATCCAGTTTTCCAAACCCCAAGTCCCCAACCAACATGTCAGTGAGTATTTTGGACTGATCCTACTGAGTACGCTTGGTATGGGTTTTGTCATTACAGCTCAGAACCTGATCATGTTCTTTGTGGCTCTCGAACTGATCTCGCTGAGCCTATACGGACTCACTGCCTTTCAAAACAAAAAAGATTTTTCGGTCGAAGCGGGTGTTAAGTATTTTGCCATTGGAGGAGTTTCATCCGCCTTTCTTCTTTATGGCCTGAGCTATCTTTACGGAGCAACGCACGCCTTAAACTTTGCCGACATCACAGCAGCCCTTCAATCAGGGCAAGCACCGGCCAGCTATCTATTGATCGCTGCGACGGGAATTGTGGTCGGCCTTGGTTTTAAAATCGCTGCCGCCCCATTTCACCTGTGGGCACCCGATACGTATCAGTGCGCACCCGTTCCTGTTGCCGCCTGGATCGCTACCGGATCAAAGATCGCCAGCTTCTTTGTCCTCATTCAATTGTTTGGTCCGTTATTGGAGCACTCAATCCATCGAGAAACTCTGATCACCAGTCTGGTTGTGATTTCGGTTATTAGTATGGTGCTAGGAAATATCGGAGCTCTCCGGCAGACCTGCGTCAAGCGACTACTCGCCTATTCCAGTGTAGCTCACGCAGGTTACATCCTTATCGGCCTACTCAGTGCGAACAAGGAAGGTTACGTTTCCATCCTATTTTATACCATCATTTATTCCTGCGCGACCCTCGGAGCATTTACCATTATCGGCATCATCAACGATCGACTGGGTCGTGAAGCTAACATCGATGATTTCAATGGATGCTGGAAACAGAATCCACGACTGAGTCTGTTGTTCATGATTTTTATCCTGTCGCTGGCAGGAATTCCTCCATTGTCCGGCTTCTTTGGAAAGCTCTATCTCTTTATGGCTGCAATAGGATCGCAACCAGAGATCACAACCTGGAACGAAGGATTCTACTGGCTCATCTCAGTCGCACTCATGATGTCTGCGGTGTCACTTTTTTACTACGTCAAAGTGTTGAAGGCCTTCCTCGTATCGAATGACAACCCTACGCTTTCCTCCATTCAAGTGGGTAAGCTGGAAGGCCTTGGCCTGATCGTGTTAGCTGTTCTAACCGTTGGTCTGGGAATATATCCCACAGGATTGGTCGAATTTATTGCGAGTTATTTGTAGGAGCAAACGGTATTTCGCTTGGCTGTCGGCTAAAGCCTTGGTATTTCCCGACCTGCACCTATATCTACGTTTGAGTCGCGAACAAGTTTGCTCCTACAGATGAGTTAGGATCGTAGACAGGAAGTAGGAAGTTAATATTCAAATGACTAGCAGCTTGTTCACCTAACTCCCCGCAGAAGACGCTGCCACTGAAGCAATGATCGCGACCGTAATCGCGGCCTCAAGCCCTGAGATGGCGGAGGAAATAGCGGAACCGATCGCGTCATCTTTCTTGAGATCGGCGATGAGTTTTTTGGCGCCTTTTGCCTTGCCCTTGGGAAACACCACGTTTTCGAGCTTCGCCGTACCGATAAGAGTAAGCAAACCGTCAATGGACGGGCTAACCAGCTTTCCTTTTTCGTCGTCCATTGCCAAGAGGAGTAGTTCCTCAGAAATTGAGAGTTTAGCGTCTACCATATTACCCTAATAAACCACTGGACATAGAAATTATTCAACTCTCTCTTTTCTGAGTTGAAAGTAGAGCATAAATGGAACCGCAAAAGCCATACTCCCGAGTATGGAAAATACGATAAACAGCAACCACCCCGGTCGTTTCCAACCAAGCTTCGCAATCAGAAACGCGAAAAGAAACATCAACAGAAAGGCTTCTGCTATAAATACCAAACCCACGACTAACTCTACGATGAAAACTGATGAACGAGGAAATTGATCAGCTTCAGAAGATTTTAGACACCGTAATTGAGTTTTTTGTAAACTACAGCTTCCAGATTATAGGTGGCATAATAATTCTCATTGTAGGATTCATCATCGGTGGAATGCTCGGCCGTGTTGTCACCAAGATCTGCAAAAAGAGAAACATAGATGTTACTCTAGAACGGTTCTTTGCCGGCGTTACGAAACTTCTCGTTGTCGTCATATTCATGGTCATCGCCCTCAATAAACTGGGGATAGAAATCGCCCCTTTTGTAGCCCTCTTAGGAGCCAGTGCCTTGGGTTTAAGTTTGGCTGTTCAAGGCCCTATTTCAAAATACGGAGCGGGTATTGTTCTCATCATCACAAGACCCTTCACCGTAAATGACACCCTGACGGTTCTGGATGAGCGCGGCGCTGTCACCGGCTTGGCTGATGGCATACATTTAGGATACACTCAGCTGAAGGCAGAAGACGGAGAGTTAATAACCATCCCCAATCGTCGCGTTCTAGGTGAGATCCTCAGCAACTCCTACGAATGTCGCGTTGCAGAAGGCGTAGTCGGAATTGAATACGAAGCAGATCCAGAAGTCGCTATCCAGGCCGTACAAAAAGCACTGTCTGAAACAGAGGGCATCAATCAGGAAAACGAGCCCGAAGTAGGCATTGAAGAATTTGCCGATTCTTCTATCAACATTGGCTACCGCTATTGGGTGCCTAAAACGATTACCACAAGGCTATTTATAGAGCTAACCTCGCCGTATTCAAAGAGCTAAAGGCTGCCAATATTGGCATCCCTTTCCCACAACGCGACGTGCGTATCGTCAGGGAAAGTTAATCCTAGGGATTATCCTCTTCGGAATTTTCTCTCTCTTCATAAGCTTGTGCGGCGGCTTCCTCAGCCTTGTCGAAAACGATCGCTTCAGCAGACTTCTTTTCCTCTTTCCTTACAGGAGGCTGGGACACCTTGGCATCCGGAATAAAAACAACGCCCTCTTTCTGAAGGCGTTGATTCATAAAGCTTGGTGAAACTATTTCCACGCCATCCGCGTGCAAGGTATCCAGAATAGATTTATTAAGATCCGACCGAGCGGCAATTATGTTTTTTGTGACCTGCAGAAACCCAAACACTTTGTAGCTGATCGAGAAATTTCCCAGCTCCATGACATGCACATACGGGTCATCGAGCCCTACCTTCTCGGCAGCTAAATTGAGGAGCCGCTCAATACGAGTGTGTGAGATATCGTAGCCTAAAGAAATAGTCGCTGAAATGATAGTACTGACTTATGAACTACAGTGACAGGATTCGTTATGAGATACAGATTTGGGAATGTCGTGAGATCTCGGTCAACCGTTTGGATCTCCGTATGGAAAAACCCACGTTCAGACACTCTTCCAAATTGCTCTCCAACCCGAATATAATCACCGATACGAAAACTTCGAGTTAACCTGAGCATAGACCCCCCAAACAGATTCGACACAAAAGTTGCCGAAGATAAAGCCATCACACCGGTAAGTAATAATCCAAAAAGACTTAAGATCTGCCCCCGCAAATTATCACTGATTGGTAGAGCGAGGACGATTAAGACGAGCCCTACCAGATTCAATCCGAGCATCAGAATCTGAGGCACAATTTTGTGATCGGAAAAGGTATCAAATTTCTTTTCTAACCACAGCCACCGGATCAACCGAAGCGCGACAAACACCACAAAGGCGATGATGATCACCGGAAGGTAACGAGGAAGGTGTTCGTATACACTATCTAGAATCGGCATATTTCTGAAGTAACAGAAGCACTTGTTCGTGCAATTGAATTCTCAGTAACGGCTCAATCGAGGAACATCAGCTCGTTCGAGAATAACAATACCTGAGAGTACAGTTCCCAAGAAGACAAAGATTGCTGCTCAGAGTCTTCTTCACTCACATCATTCGTAGGCAACTGTGATGCTTGATCAACAAACTCCAAACCAGCCAAGACCTCTTCGCTTGTCGCCTCACGTTGATAGAGTACTTGGTAAATGTGTCGAATACGATCTTCCGGGATCTCACCTGCTTCCAGTTTAGATCGTTGTGCCAGATGCTTTGATTGCTCAATCACGAAAGGACTATTCATTAAAAAGAGAGCCTGCTGAGGGACTACGGTTTCAAACCGAGCTGGTGAAGTAGCCTCCGGGCTAGGATGGTCGAACGTTCGAAAAATACCTGGCACATCTCGACGGTCGATGTATGCGTAAACCGTCCGGCGATTGGTTGTAGGATCAGTGATGTCGACCTGGAGTCCCCCCATGGTTCGATCCAAATTACCAGATACCATAAGCAAAGTGTCTCGCATGGATTCGAAATCGAGCCGCGCTTTCGGAAAATAATGCCAGAGCACATTTGAAGAGTCTTGGGCGAGCGTCTCTTCAATCGGCAAACTGGACAGCCGATAGGTATTCGAAAGCACGATCAACCTATGCAAAGCCTTCATCGACCAACCCGACTCAATAAAGCTGGAAGCCAACCAGTTCAAAAGGTCAATCTGAGCAGGTTCCGGAGTGCGGACTCCAAAGTCACTGGGAGTATCCACAATTTCCTTACCCATATGCCAACCCCATACACGGTTCACAAAAACTCGTGCCGTCAGCGGATTATCCTCACTGGCAATCGCACGGGCTAATTCCAGACGTCCACTGCCTTCATTGAAAGGCTGCGGGTTCTTCTCCCCGAGGACTTGCAGATACTGACGAGGAACTTCTTCACCAAGATTCTTCGGATTCCCTCGAAGGTAGACGGAGGAATTCTTCGGCTTAGGGATATCCTCTAAAATGTGAGCTCGAAAAGGAGCCCCAGAATGAGTCCATTCCAAAGCCATTTTTTCACCTGACAAGTCCCCAGTCTTTCCCCCAATCGTTCTGCGGATCCACACTTCCACCTCGTCCCGGTCAGGATTCAAGGGGAAATCAGCTTCATCAAAATAAGCCTTAATATCCGGGTAGGCATCGCTCTCATCCTTGGTCGCCTCCGCAAAGCGTTGATTGAAATCTTCTATGCGCGCCTTTTCACCGAGCGGTGAATCCAACCAACTTCTTATGAGTGTATGCTGCTCAGCAGATTCATGCTCAAAATAATCAACCCAAAGGCGCAGTATACTGTCCGACACTCCCTTCGATCCAGCAAACACTTTGAAGTCGTCTTCACTTTCAATCGCTCGTGCTTCATCCACAGCAGCAAGATGACTGCCCGTCAACGAACGCTCTTCTATGATAAAAGTATCGATGACCTTATCAGTCACTTCGCGAATCTCTGCGTCAATGCGGTCCTGCTCGTCAAGGTAAGCTTGATAATCCTCTTCATTATCAGGGTGGCGGATGACCGGAAGCTCCTTGGCATCTTGCGAAGAAGCAAAGATGCCATGCAAAGAATAATAGTCTTTAATGGGAATCGGATCAAATTTGTGATCATGGCAACGGGCGCAACTCACAGTCAGTCCTTGAAGCCCTCGGGTAACCACATCGATTTGATCATCAATAATGTAGTCCTTCCGCCCGAAAAAGGTTCTACCTAAGGTAAGGAAACCCATCGCAGCCAAAGCGCTTTTGTCCTCTCCCAGCTCCAGTTGGTCCGCAGCGATCTGCTCTAGAACAAACTGGTCGTAAGGTTTATCTTCATTGAAGGCTTGAATCACATAATCGCGATAGGTGTGAGAAAAGGCGTAACGCCCTCTTCGAAAAATGCCCTTTGAATCTGCATATCGCGCCACATCCAACCAGTGACGTGCCCAACGCTCACCGTAAGCTTCCGAAGCAAGTAGCCGTTCAACCAAGCGTTCGTACGCGCCATCGGAATTATCGCTTAGAAAGGCATGTAGCTCTTCGTAGGTGGGAGGCAAACCCGTCAGATCATAAGTTACCCGCCGGATGAGCGTTCGCTTGTCAGTTGGGTCTGCTTGCCGAAGGCCTTCAGCATTAAGTTTTCCGAGAATGAATGCATCCACCTCATTTCCCCCGCTTGGCCGCAGAGCTTCTGGAACCTGTGGCTTTACCAAAGGAACAAATGCCCAATGAGTTTCAGCCGTCGACATATCATACGCTGGGTCCAGTTTCGTCGTTCCCAAGACAGTTCCTTGGAACAGTATCAAAGAGCCAAGCGTGAGCAGATATGAAATAGGCCTGATCATCTTTTAAGCGATCAATTCATGAACGACATTTCCGTGCACGTCTGTCAGTCGGAAGTCTCGCCCCGCATACCGGTAGGTGAGTTTCTCATGATCAAATCCCATCAAATGAAGAATCGTCGCATGCAGGTCATGCACATGAACACGGTTTTCAACAGCAGCGAATCCAAATTCATCGGTTGCACCATGCACGTAACCACCACGCACGCCTCCCCCTGCCATCCACATAGAAAAGCCATGATTGTTGTGATCCCGACCATTCATCTTTCCTTGGTTCGCTCCGGGAACAGACAGTTCGACCACGGGGGTCCGTCCAAATTCCCCTCCCCAAATGACCAAGGTATCCTCAAGCATCCCACGCATCTTGAGGTCTTTTAGTAAAGCCGCAATCGGTTGGTCGCATTCCTGCGCAAGCTTTCGATGGCGTGTCTCTAAATCGTCGTGATTGTCCCAAGGCTGCCGATACCCCGTCCACACTTGAGTAAATCTCACACCACGCTCCGCTAATCGACGTGCGACCAAGAGCTGACGAGCCTGCAAACCTTCGCCGTACATTTCACGAATGTGCTTTGGCTCGCGGGTAATGTCGAAAGCATCAGTCGCTTCCATCTGCATTCGGTAAGCCAACTCAAAGGATTGGATACGAGCATCAAGACGCCCATCATCCCGACGACTCGAAGCATGATAGGCATTTATCTTCTGCAAAAGATCCAGTTGCTTCCGCTGAGCGTCATAACCGGTGTGATGGTTTTGGATATTCTCCAAAAGCTTTTCAATATCTTCGTGCTTGGTGTCGATATAGGTCCCCTGAAAAATGCCAGGTAGAAATGCGTTCTGCCAGTTCATGGCATCCGATACAGGAAAGCCGTTTGGACACATGGAAAGAAAGCCGGGCAAATTTTGATTCTCCGTCCCCAATCCATAGGTCAACCAGGATCCCATACTCGGACGTGGCAACCGTGCCTCGCCACAATTCATCATCAGTAGGGACGGCTCGTGATTAGGTACATCAGTATGCATGGAACGGATCACCGCGATGTCGTCCACACATTCACCTACATGAGAAAAAAGTTCACTGACCTCCGTGCCACTTTGGCCGTATGGTTTGAATTCAAAGGGAGAACCCATCGCAGCACCGGTCACTCGCTCCGTCTTCAGTTTATTGGGGAGCAGACGTCCATGCCACTCACGTAACATAGGCTTTGGGTCGAAGGTATCCACCTGAGACGGACCTCCATTGGCAAAAATATGAATGACTCGTTTGGCCTTGGCTTGGAAATGCGGCGCACGCTCAGCTAAGGTAGGATTCCCCTGGGAACTTGAGGCCGACAATTCACTTCCAAATAAAGCGCCTAAGCCAAGAGTCCCCATACCCATGCCACAACGATTCAGGAAATCGCGACGCGTATAGACGCGCTCATTCTCGGGGTGATAATTCATGGGTATACCTTTTTAGGACAGGGTAACTAAAGACGCTGATTTATTAGATCGAAGTTTTATTTTAAGGCAAGGACATCCCCCATCCAAACTTTGCAAAGAAATTTATGTTCGATTTCTAAGAACAAAGATAAAAATATCAGGACTGAAGGAATAGTAAAGAAGCGTAACCCCTCTGGATTTGGGTGCGTTATTCCCTTGCGATTAATCCTTATCCAGCCGATTTTAATTCTGTGTCTTCCCTACCGTATCATTTCATCCGTCGAACGCTCGTCGGATGCTTTTTTTGTGCATTTATAGTTGGGCAAAACTTGTTCTCGCAGGAAGAAGAAAAGCCGGAACGGATCAGCTGGGATGAAGCCTTTGAAAATTACCAGTTCGGTAAATACGAAGAATTGCTTCCGCAACTCGAGGTGCAGACCGAAGCCAACCCCTGGAATGACACCTGGTGGTATCTCAGAGCTAAAACATTAATGACGGTAGGCCGCTATGAAGAAGCCTACGAAATCATCCAGGAAGGACTCAGTCGAAGAACCTATAGTATTTCCATCCGCTTGTTGGCCATAGAAGCGGCACGCTATAATAATCTGCCAGATGATGCCCAAGAGCACCTGGACATGCTGAGCTCCTATTTTTCCATGTGGGCTCGCCGAGTTCGAAGCCCAGAAGCGCTGGTCGAACTGGGTGATGTCGCCATTCAACTCGGCGTAGAGCCACGAGTCGTATTGGAGAATTTTTATAACCAGGCCCAAGGGAGTGATGAACCTCCCCCCGAAGCATTTCTAGCTCCTGGCAATCTTGCTCTGAGCAAAGGTGACTACCGGCTCGCCTCGAAACACTTTCAATCAGGCATTGAGCTCTTCCCAGATCATCCACCCCTCATCCACGGACTTGCCGCATCTTTCAAAAACGGCGATCGGTCCCAATTAGTTCAGTTTTCACAGAGAGCACTCCAGCTGAATGAAAACCACGTACCTAGTATGATACTAATGGCAGAGCACCTCATCGATGCTGAAGCCTACGAGGATGCCGATATTATGCTCGAGCAAGCGCTCACCGTAAATCCGGTTCATCCCGAAGCTCTCGCACTCAGTGCCGTCATTGCTTTTCTACAAAATGACCCACTCACCGCCGAGCTATATCGACAAACCGCTTTGGCTTCCTGGCATACCAATCCGCAGGTCGACTACATCATTGGCCGCAAGCTCTCTCAAAAGTATTGGTTCAAAGAAGGAGCTGATGCCCAACGCAAAGCCTTGGCGTTCGACCCCTCTTTCTCGCCCGCCAAGATTCAACTCGCTCAAGACCTCTTACGTCTCGGCTCAAAGCACGAAACAGAGGGTTGGGATCTGGCAAACATCGCTCACGATGAGGACCCTTACAATGTGGAGGTATTCAACCTGGTTACCTTGAGCGACAAGATCGATGATTTTGTAACCATCGAATCAGAGCACTTCTATCTCAAGATGGGCAAAGAGGAAGCTCCCATTTACGGACAACGGGCAAAAGAGTTATTGGAGAAAGCTTACGACACACTCTCTGCTAAATACGGCGTCGAGCTTGATGAGAAGACTACGGTCGAAATCTATCCCAACCCAGGCGATTTTGGAGTACGCACATTTGGCATGCCCGGCAACCCCGGTTACCTGGGTGTCTGTTTCGGCCCAGTCGTCACCGTGAACAGCCCAGCCACGCGACAAGCCAATTGGGAATCGGTGCTTTGGCACGAATTTTGCCACACCATCACCTTAAAGATGACGCGCAACCGCATGCCACGATGGCTCAGTGAAGGGATTTCAGTCTACGAAGAGATGGAAGAGAATTCCTCCTGGGGTCGTCGCATGTCCATCGATTTTCGCGAACGCATACTCGACCGAGAAGCCCACAAGATCAGTGAGATGAGCGCGGCCTTCCTTCAAGCCCAGGACGATGAAGATGTGCAGTTCGCCTATTTTCAATCTTACCTGGTGGTAAAATTCCTCTTTGAGAAATTCGGAGAAGAAGCGATGCGCGAAGTACTTCATACTCTTGGGCACGGAACAAATACCAATGACGCACTCGAAGAACACGTGGCACCTCTGGAATTTCTTGACCGATCTTTTTCAACCTGGGCTCGAGAATTGGCGAATGCAATGGGTGGCGAGTACGATCTCGCCGAACCTGAAACCATGCTTGAAAAGGCGCTCACCGCCATGTCGCCGGGTACGAGCTATTTGGAAGCACTCGCCGAAGCGGGTGAACTCGTCACTGAAGAAAAGTGGGAAGAAGCAAGAACCAGCCTGGAGACGCTCATCGAAGGAGCCGGCTACATACCAGGCGAAGAAAATGCACATGGCTTGCTAGCTTACGTTTACCAGCAACTGGAAGAGACTGAGAAGGAGCGTGAGACCTGGATCAATATTGCCGAAAACGATGCTCATGATCTGGACGCGGTTACAAGACTTCTGACCATGGCATTTGAGAGAGACGACTGGATCGCTCTCAAGAAGTGGAGCAACGCCTGGCTTGCGATTAACCCTCTGGCCGAAACTCCCTGGAGGGCGTTATTAAGAACCGGTGAAGAGCTGGGCGAACCAGATGGAGCTATCAAAGCAGGCGAAGCCCTGGTTGCACTCGATCCCCATGACATTGCCTCCGTTCACTATCGTCTCGCGAAACAGTATATGCCCTCTAACAAGGTACGCGCACGCCGTCAGGCCATCATGGCCCTCGAGGAAGCGCCGCGCTACCGCGATGCCTATATATTACTTCACCAGATAAATAATCCGGCCGATGAGGAAGCTTTCCTGACCGGCTTTAAAGTTCCACCCGTCCATGAGTAAACGAATTTTCGATACCGCGAAACAGCTGGCTGGATCCAAACAGGCTTGGGTCGCAGCCGTATGCTTATCCGTTCTGGTTACTTTACCCTTCCTGCATGGACAGCGCGGAGGACGAGGAGGTTATGGAAACTCTCAAGTTGGCATTCCCACCTGGGAAGTAGATCCAGAGTTTAAGAATGACGTGTTCACGTTTGCCCGTGTGCAATACTCTTCCTACGGCGGACGGGGTGGCTGGGGCCGAGGCGGTGGACGCAGAGGAGGCGGTGGCTGGGCCACGGACTATCCAGATGCCGAACTCAATCTTGCTTACCGGCTCCAACAGATGACCAGTATGAAGGTCAGTCCCGAGCCCGTGGTTGTCACCCTCGACCAAGAGGACCTTCAGGACTATCCCTTTCTATATATAGTAGAAGCCGGTCGACTCAGTTTCCAGGAAAACGAAGTGACCGCACTGAAAGACTATCTGCTCAATGGTGGCTTTGTCATGTTTGATGACTTCTGGGGAGAAGCTGAGTGGAGTAATGTGCTCTACGAGATCCAACGTGTTTTTCCTGACCGCCAGCTCATCGACCTACCTATTGAGCATCCTATTTTTCACACCGTTTTCGACCTCAAAGAAAAGCCGCAAGTCCCCAGCATCAACTCGGCTGTTTACAATCGAGGCTCGGGAATCACCTGGGAACGCGAGGATGCAAAAACGGTACACTACCGCGGTATCTTCGATGACAAAAATCGCCTCATGGTCCTCATCTGCCAAAACACCGACCTCGGTGATGGCTGGGAACGCGAAGGCGAATCCGAATGGTACTTTCGCGAATTTGCCGAAAAGAAAGCCTACCCGATGGGCATCAACATCATCTTTTACGTGATGACCCATTAATCCACACCCATTTAAAATAGAACCTCTACCCATAACTCTCACTTTATGAGCGACACCAATCCAGAAACCGAACCCGAGATCGAAGAAGCGCCGGCTGAAGAAAACGAAGTAGCCAGTGAAGCTACTGAGACTGCGCCGGAACCCGCACCGGAACCTCAGCCACCAGCCAAACCGAATCCTCATAAGGAAGACGAAGCCGCCTTCGAACGGCTTCAAGAGGGACGGGAACGAGTGAAAGCGGAATTGGGTAAAGTCATTATTGGGCAGGAAGAGGTCATCGATCAAATTCTTCTCACACTGCTTTGCGGCGGCCACTGTCTACTCACGGGTGCTCCTGGATTGGCTAAAACATTGTTGGTGAAATCCGTCGCCCAGATTTTTCAGCTCAACTTTAACCGGATTCAATTTACGCCCGATCTAATGCCAGCCGATATTACCGGCACGGAGATTTTGACCGACACTCCAGAGGGTAGAAAACTCAGCTTTGTAAAGGGGCCCATTTTTGCGAACATCATCTTGGCTGATGAGATCAATCGAACTCCACCGAAGACTCAGGCCGCTCTCTTGGAATCGATGCAAGAGCACCAAGTCACCGCTGCAGGCGAACGTCATGCACTGGAGGAGCCCTTTTTCGTTCTGGCCACGCAAAATCCCGTAGAAATGGAAGGCACCTATCCGCTACCTGAGGCGCAGTTAGACAGATTCCTTTTCAATGTTCTGATCGACTACTTACCTGAAGACGATGAGGTAGCCGTTGTCCAACAAACGACTGCCCGTTTAGGCGAGCCGATCGAACCCGTGTTTACCGCTGAGGATGCCATGGCTTTCCAAAAGCTCGTCAGCCAAGTTCCAGTGTCTGAAGACATTGTTCGCTACGCTGTTCGACTCACTGCCGCATCACGCCCGAGCGACTCCAATGCTCCTGACTTCGTGAAGGGTTGGATCAACTGGGGAGCTGGCACCCGTGCAGCCCAAGCACTCGTGTTGGGGGCAAAGGCACTCGCCCTCTGGGAAGGACGCGCCCATGTCGGCATTGAGGACATTCGCAAACTCGCTGCCCCCGTACTACGTCACCGCGTCCTACTCAACTACCGAGCAGAAGCAGAAGGAGCTACGATAGAGCAGGTAATCGCCAAGCTGGTAGAAGCCGTTCAGGAAACTGTTTCATAATCTTACATCCATGCCTGACTCTTTGCCCAGCACCGGTATAGATCCGAAAGCCCTCATCGCCATCCGCGATCTGGAGCTCCGGGCACGTGTGGTTGTGGAAGGCCTATGGTCAGGGATGCACCGAAGCCCACTCGAAGGTTTCTCCGTAGAGTTTACAGAGTATCGCCAATACAGTCCAGGCGACGATCTGCGTTACCTGGATTGGAAAGCCCTCGCCCGCACCGATCGAGAGTACATTAAAAAATTCGAAGACGAAACCAACCTTAGGTGTCACATTATCCTGGATACAAGCAAATCCATGTCGTTCGGGTCACTGGACTACAACAAGGCCGAATATGCGAGCACCCTGGCCGCAACGCTTGCTTATTTCCTTCTACATCAGCGCGACGTTGTAGGACTTTCTCTCTTTGACTCCGAGATAAGGGAATACGTGCCCCCCCGTTGGCGCCCGGGGCACTTAAGACTGCTCCTTTCCAAATTGGAAACGAAACCTGAAGGCCGCGAAACAAACCTCGGACATGCGCTTGAGGAAGTAGCGATGCTCAGTCGAAAACGGAGCTTAATCTTAGTCGTATCCGATTTCCTGACACCACCCGACAGCTGGGGCACAGAGTTGGGGCACTTGTCTGCTATGAGACATGATGTTCGGGCTATTCAAATACTGGACCCTGCAGAAGTATCTCTCAACTTTGGCCGTGCCGCCCACTGGGAGGACATGGAAACGGGGCAACGCCTGTATATTGACCCCGAGGTAGCTAAAAAAGAATACCAGGAAAAGCTATCCACTCACCAGTCGGCAGTGAAAGCCGTAATTGAGGAGCGAGGTGTCTCATTTCAATCGATCACAAGCGACACACCCTTGGATTACGTCCTGCTGGATCTTATTAAACGGAGTGGTATTGCACGCAATGTTACTCGGATCAACCCAAGGAGCACTTCATGAGTTTTTTAGCTCCATGGTTTCTGCTTGGTGCTCTGGCAATTGCCGGACCTATCGTATTTCACCTTATACGCAGAGCCACTCGAGATCGGGTTGAGTTTAGTGCGACCCAGTTTTTAAGTGCCTCTCCTCCCCGGTTGCAGAAAAAGAGCAGCTTGCAACACCTATGGCTCTTGCTGCTTCGCTGCCTGATTATTGCCCTCTTGGCATTTGGATTCGCCCGACCCTTTTTCGATAAAGAGATTCCCGTGCTGCCTGAAAATGCCCAAATCCAGCACACCGTCCTTATACTAGATGAGAGCGCCAGTATGCAAAGAGGAGGACACTGGGAGGCCGCAAAGACACAAGTTTCCAACTGGGTCAAAGAGAACGGACTCGATCATCGACTGAGTATACTGGGCGTCTCTGACCGCGTCGCTCACATCCTGTCTGACGAGCTCTGGGAGAAAACACCTCCAAATGAGCGGCTGACCTTACTGAATGGATTGATGGCCGATCGCAACCCGACCTGGGGAGCCAGCTATCTTGACAGCGGCATCAATGCGGCCATCGACGAGCTGGAACAACTCGCCGAAAACAGCGACCAGGATGCCGTTAAAACAGTGAGGATATTTTCTGACCTTACTACCGGAACTCGCTTAGCCGGACTAGCCGGTCGAGATTGGCCGGATGATTGCGTAGTGGAATTCGAATCCACTGTGAGTAGCGGAGAAAGTAACGTTGGGATTCAATGGTTAGGCTGGTCAAAGATTGGAGAAGGCCCACGCAAAGCGCGAATCAGCCTCATTACCACGGGCGAAAATCAGAGCATTACGTTGAAAGCAGTAGATGCCTTGAACGGAGACCCTGTAGGAGAACCCCAGAGCATCTACACTCAAGCCGGCGACCGAAGACTCTTCCTCATGGATATACCGGATGAGCAAGTGAATCCTTTTCTCATTCAGGTAGAGGGCGATGGTGAGTCCTTCGATAACGACCTATACGTAGCCACTGAAAACATTCGATCCGTGGACATATTAGTTGCAGGGAGCGAAGAAGCAAATGACCCGAAAGACCCACTGTTCTATATTCTCCGATCGACAGAAGGATTAGAAGATCCCGTTGTTGAAGTTGGGGCCGTAGAAAATAGCTGGGAAAATTGGCAAGAGGATACCCTTGTCATGATCCTCAACACGCCTGACGCGAATGAAATCTCAGAGACAAAACAATTTCTGACAGGAGGAGGATCTGCACTGCTCTTGTTTAAGGACACTGCCCAACTTGAGCTTATCCGCTCGCTCACCGACGATCCAGGCTGGCAATCCCCGGCCCTCACCCGCGACTATGGACTTCTGGGAACTATTGATTTTGAGCACCCGGTTTTCAAAATATTTGCCGACCCACGTTACAATAACTTTGCCAACGTACGATTCTGGGAGCCGCATGCTCTAGAACCTCCTGCAGGATCTGAAGCACGGATACTTGCAAAATTTGATGAAGGCCCTGCCGCAATTGTAGAAGTTCCGGTCGGTCAGGGAAAACTCATGATATGGGGTGGCGATTGGACACCTCAAGCAGGCCAATGGGTACTCTTCTCAAAGTTCGTCCCCTGGTTGCAACAGTTCATCGAAACCTCGATTGGAGGACCTTCCCTGCCCACAATGGCCTTTGTAAATGAACCCACCCGGCTTTCGGGTGGCAAAGAAGTCACTTGGCTAAATCAAGATGGGGAATCACTCGAGACCACACCGAATTCACCCGGACTTTATCAGTTAAACCAGAACGATCAATCTCACTGGGTAGCAATGAATATGCACCACGACGAAAGCCGGATTGATCCATTGCCTTTTGATACATGGGAAAAACTGGGAGTCCCTCTGGAACCGGCCAAATTGATCGTCCCGGATTCCTTAAGCGAGGAACGAACCGCCGCTAAAAATGCCATTGAGCTAGAGGGCGAGCAAAAGCTCTGGCGCTGGTTACTCATCCTAACCGCGCTTGTACTGGCCCTCGAAAGCCTCGTTTCCATTACCCTGAGCCGAAGAGGAGCGGCCACTGCAGAAGCATGACCATCGCACAAAACAAGGAAGCCAGAAATATAGACCCAAGAATTCGCAAAGAGCTCCTGGCTGCTGCCAAACGACTACGAGAGAACAGACTTTACCAGGCCAGTAGCAAACGCTGGTTAATGGCCGCCGGTATCATAGTACTCATTCTGGGAACACGCACATTCTGGCCCGCCACCAGCAATCTGATATTTCCAGCTGTATGTGGGGTTGTTTTAGTAACCTGGTTCCTCAACCTTTTAGGCCAACTGAAGACGCCGCTAGACTTCAGCGAGACAGCGAAATCAGTTGAAGAAAAATTTCCTGAGCTCGGCAACATGCTGACCACTGCCTCAGAACAAAAGCGCCCGGTTGAAGGTTACAATTTCCTCCAAGAGAAAGTAATTACGAGTGCTTTGCAGTTCTCATTTTTCCAATACTGGGAAGACACAGGAAAAAGAAAACAGCGGCAGCTTCGATTAAAACATTTTGGTGCACTCATACTCGTGCTGGGCCTAGGATCACTATCCTGGTTTTCAAAAGGAGAAAGCCATTGGATTGATGCTCCCACTATGCCGGTCCTTGTATCGTCTGTAGAAGTCACACCCGGCGACGTCGAAGTTGAAAGAAGCTCGGCACTGGTGATTGCTGCGCGGTTCAAAGGAGATTTTCCAAGAACAGCTACACTCATTCTCCAACAAGATGATGGGACGACCCTTCGTTATCCGATGGCCCAAAGTCTCTCCGACCCTATATTTGCTTACACCTTGGCTTCGGTCGAAGAAGCGGCCCACTATTACGTAGAGTATCCTGGAAATGAAACACAGACCTATCGCATGGACGTGTACGATCTACCCGCACTCGTTCAGGCCGATGCGTTTCTCGATTATCCCAACTATACCGGTATACGAGATCGACTGATTGAGGATACTCGACGCGTGAGCGCGGCAGAGGGCACTCGTTTGAATTACCAATTTCTCGTTAACAAACCTCTCGCCAAGGTGGAACTAGTTGACCGCGATGGAGCACGTATTGCCTTATCCCCTAAAAATCCGGAAAACACAAAATTCGGGACAGAAATCGTTCTCACTGAATCCTTACGCTACCACTTGCACCTCACCGATGATCAAGGTCGGGGCAATTCCTACCCGCCGGATGTTCGTATCGAAGTACGCGACAACGAAAAGCCGACGCTCGAACTCACGTTCCCCAAAGGCGACCAAGCGGTTTCACCCATTGAAGAGCTTACCTTGGAAGCCAAAGCCAATGACGATTTTGGTTTGATCGACTACGGCATGGCCGTTGCAATTGGTTCCAGCGCGCCAGAATATGTGTCTCTCAAAAGCGGAGATCCCGACGCACTCCAGGCAAATTTCAATCGCCTATACGCTCTTGAAGAAGAAGCGGTGGAAGTAGATCAACTAGTCAGCTGGTTTGCCTGGGCCGAAGACTATGGAGTCGATGGTGAGTCACGGCGCTCATTAAGCGATATTTACTACGCCGAAGTACGCTCGCTGGAAGAAATCTACCGCGAAGGTGAAGGTGGCGGCGGCGGTGGCGGAGGAGGCGGTGGCTCTCAACAAGAGCAGGAGTTACTCGAACAACAGAGAGAGATTGCCATCGCTACCTTCAAACTCATGCAACGAGGCGAAGGCGATGACCGCTTTGGGGAAGACTCACAGATCATTTTGGATTCCCAACAACAAGCACAGATGCAGTTGGAACAAACCAAAATGGAACTCGAAGAAGAACGACTCCTGGATGCAGCAAATCAAGCCGGCGAATTCATGGAGCAAGCGATTGAGCACTTCACTGAAGTGGTCGACAAAGTCTCTGAAGATCCCCTTGAGGAAGCCTGGCTGGCAACCCAAGGCGCTTACCAATCCCTTCTAAGCATGCGTCCACGTGAGATGAGAGTGACTCAAGGTCGCCAACAAGGCGGAGGAGGCGGCGGTGGACAAAACCGGAACCAACGCCAGCTGAATCAACTGGATTTTAACGATGAGGAAAATCGCTATGAGACTGAAAGCCAGGCTCAGGCACTGACCTCCCCGGAAGAGAGGCAACAGCTGGAAGTGTTGAGTAAACTCAGTGAGCTGGCCCGTCGCCAACAACAGGTAAATGAACGATTGCGGGAATTGCAAACAGCCTTGGCTGCTGCGGAGGACGAAGAAGAACGAGACAAAATACGACGCGAGCTGAAACGCCTTGAAGAAGAGCAGCGCACTATGGTCACACAAATGGACGAAGTCCAACAGCGCATGGATACGCTGCCTCAAGACAGAGAAATGCGGCAAGCTGGTGAACAACTTCAGGAAGCTCGTGAGGATATGCGAAACATTAGTGAATCACTCCAAGAGGAGCAAGTTTCTCAGGCACTGGCCGCTGGTAGTCGCGCTCAAGAAAACCTGGAGGAGCTGAAGGATGAATTTAAAGAATCAACCTCGAGCCAGTTTTCTGAATCCATGCGTCAGGTTAGGGATGCAGCTCGGGAATTAGCGGAAAATCAAAGAAATATTTCGGAGGAGTTGGATCGCTTACAAAACGAAATAGCGCCTACGCTCGATGGATCTGGAAATAGACAAGAAGTAACCGAGCAATACAATCGGCAACAGGAAGACCTGGAAGCACTCATGCGCGACTTACGTGAGATTACTGAGGACTCCGAAACTGGTGAACCCACCCTGCACCGAAAACTATACGATCTGCTTCGTCGCCAAAATCAAAATGAAACGGGAGAAAACCTGGGCGTTGCAAAGGAACTCGTAGAACGGGGATTCCTTGATCAGGTCCAGCAAATGCAACCTGGGTTGCAGCAGTCTTTGAACGAACTCGCCGACGCGGTTGAAGAAGCGGCTTCGAGTGTCATGGGTGACGAAACCACGGCTTTGCGTTTCGCACAGGAAGAACTCGACGATTTGTTAAACGACTTGGAACAGGAAAGACCGGAAGGATCCCTCGCGGACGCGGGTAATCAACAAGAAGGTGGAAACCCGTCAGCCGGTCAACAAGGCGAGCGTCGTAGTAATCCATCGCAACAGGAAGGCCAGCAAGCCGGTCAAACTCCTGGACAACAACAGGACGGACAAAATCCATCTCAGCAAGGCCAACAACCTGGTCAAGGACCAGGGCAAGGAGAAGAACAGGAGGGACAACTGGCCCAATCACAAGGTCAACAACCCGGGCAACAACCGGGACAGCAACCAGGCGGACAACAATCAGGCCAACAACAGGGAGGCCAACAAGGTGGAAGTCAACCCGGCAGCCAGCCGTCTGAATCTTTGGCACAAGGGGGTAGCCAGCAAGGTGGTGGAGGTTCTCAAAGTGGACAACCACAACCAGGGCAACAACCAGGAAGAACACAAGCAACTGGCGGCGGTGGTGGAGGTGGCGGTGGCCAACTCCAAGACATCAATGACCTGATCCGTTCGTGGAATAATCAGGGTGGAAGTTGGGACGGCCCCATCACTGGAGATAATTTTGTCGATTGGAATGAGCGAGTTCGCACCGTGGAAGAGCTACTCGATCTTCCAGAAGCCCGCCAACAAATGCAAGAAGCTCGAGAACAAGCTGAACGCATGCGCGCTGAATTTAAACGCCATGGAAACCCACCACAATGGGAAGACATTGACGACTCGATTTTGAAACCGATTAGAGAAGTGGAATCCTGGGTTCAACAGGAACTGCTGCGTAAGGACAAACCGGATACTTTACAACCTATCGATCGAGATCCCGTACCGCCCAAGTTTGCCAACTCTGTGAAGAAATATTATGAAGCACTGGGAGGAGATAGCTAGGCGTACCACTTAGATGATAGGATCGATCACATTTATTAACGCAGAATCCTGGTGGCTGATATTACTGGCCGCAGTTGTCCTAGTACCGTTGGCATGGTATGGATGGAAACCGTTGGGACCCGTAAGAGGTAAATTCTGGCTTCCCCTCGCCTTCCGTATTCTGGGGATTTTCTTCATTCTATTATTTCTACTGGAACCCAATTGGACTTCGGAACGCGCGGCACGCGGAGCCAATATCGTGGCGGTCATCTCGGACAACAGCCAAGGACTACAACTGAAAGAAAACGGTGCAGAGCTCACTCGTGGAGATACGATGCTTGATTACCTGACGGGCATAGAAAGCAGTTGGCTGGCCGACTTGAATGACGCCTTCCAGGTACGTCCTTACCAGTTCGACCGAGACCTACGTCGCATACCGGATTTTACCCAGCTCGATTTCGAAGGAGATCGCAGCAACTTAGGGCAATCATTAGAAAGCCTGGCGGATCGTTTTAATGGACTGCCCTTGGCAGGAGTCGTGGTGTTAACCGATGGCAACGCCACGGATCTCGATGAAAGCCTAGCCATGCTACCAGACTTGCCACCCGTCTACCCCATCGTGGTTGGGAATCCTGGACAGATGCCGGATGTAAGCATTGACCGAATCGAAATTCGGCAAACAGCTTTTGACGATGCACCGGTGACACTGACCGCTGAGGTCGCCAGCCGTGGTGGATACCGTAAATCGGTAGATGTAAAAGTCCGAGCCCTGGACACAGAAAACAGCCTGGGTAGTGAGACCGATGCAGACTATCTCCCGGATCCGGTAAGAGTATCCGGTAGAAGTGCCAGCGAACCACAGGCCATAAACTTTCGCTGGAGACCACTGGATTCAGGCATTCAATTCTACGAGGTCGCCGCTGAGCAAACCGAGGATACCAACCTTACTGAAGATACCCTGGATCCAGAAGAAGCAACCACCTTGAATAATCGTCGCCTGTTTATGCTCGATCAAGGGCAGCAAGAATATCGGATTCTATATGTCAGTGGTCGGCCGAACTGGGAATTTAAGTTTCTCAATCGCGCCCTGGCGGAAGATCATCAAATGGGTCTGGTCGGGCTCATCCGAGTAGCCCGCCGCGAACCCAAATTCGAATTCAAAGGACGCTCCGGAGAATCAAGCAATCCACTTTACCGGGGATTTGGCCGGGAAGACGAAACGGAGCGCTACGACCAGCCGGTACTCGTGCGTATTAATACCCGGGATGAGGATGAGCTATTGGGAGGATTTCCGAAGACCCCTGAGGTCCTATTTGAATATGATGCTGTCATTATTGACGACGTGGAAGCTGAATTCTTTTCCTTTGACCAGCTGTCTCTGCTCCGACGTTTTGCTAGCGAACGTGGCGGAGGTCTACTGCTCCTAGGCGGCGCAGACGCACTCAACAATGGTGACTATGCAGAAACTCCCTTGGCCGCTGCGATGCCCGTCTACCTGGATCGCGAGCCAGCAGTAGCTCCACAAACAGAATTACAATGGGAGCTGACCCGTGAAGGTTGGGTAGAACCCTGGGTGCGAGTAAGACCCATTGAATCTGAGGAGCGCGAGAGACAACGCGCCATGCCCTATTTCAAAGTGCTCAATGCTTTGAGTAGTCTAAAGCCAGGTGCCCAAGTTCTGGTTGAAGCCAGCGATCGGAGCGGTAATCGTTACCCGGGTCTCGTAGCTCAACCTTTTGGATCTGGAAGAGTCGCATGCTTGGCAATCGGTGATCTCTGGCGCTGGGGACTAAAAAGCGCTGAAGAGCAGGCTGACCTGGCGCGTTTCTGGAGACAGCTCACGCGCTGGCTAGTTACCGACAATGTGTTACAGGTTGAACTACAGACTGAAAAACAAGGTGAAACGACTCAGCTTAAAGTCATCGCCAGAGATAAATCATACCAACCGGTCGATTTGGCTCAGTCACGAATTACCATCCAAAGAGTTTCAAAGCTGGGGGATGAATCGGCAGAAGGTGGATTTGAAGAGGTCACCGTTTACGCTGAACCCGTATCAGACTCCCCGGGACACTTTGTCAGCGAATTTCAAGCACGCGATGCCGGAGCCTATTTGGCCACGGTCGAAGTTACAGATTCCGAAGGTGCCGTACTGGGAACGGCTGAAGCAGGCTGGGTACTCGACCCTGCAGCCGATGAATTCCGTTCACTGGAACCTAACCGGCCGCTTCTGGAAAACCTTGCCAGTAAAACCGGAGGACAAGTCCTTGGGTTTTCTGAATTGGGAAAGCTAAGTGACTTGTTGGCCCGCAACCCAGCACCTGTGACCGAAGTCTACACCACCCCACTCTGGCATAAGAGCTGGTGGTTTATGGCTATCTTAATATGCTTCCTATTGGAATGGGCGGTTAGAAGAATGAGAGGACTCGCATGAGAACATTCTTTATTCATTGTTTGATCCTTTTGGCGGCCACGATCAGTTCGCAGGCCATCAACCACGATATTCTGGTCATCGTTGGCGCCGCCGGTGAAAAGAAATATGCTCAAGGGTTTTCAGATGCTGCAGAGGCCTGGCTAGAAGCCGGAGAGAAAGCAGAGGCTGAGATTACCGTTATTGGCTTAGAGCATGCAGGCGATACGAATGACAAAGATCGGATCAAAGAATGGATCCAAAACTTGGATACAGCCAGCACCATCCCCGCATGGATCGTTTATATTGGACACGGCACCCACAATCGTCGCGATGCTTACCTCAATCTAACAGGACCTGACCTATCCGCCGGAGACATGGAAGTCTGGCTTCCGGCCATGACTCGGACATTTATCATGATCCACGGTGGATCCGCCGGTAGCGAATTTCTGACATCACTCACAGGACGTAATCGCATTCTAATCTCCGCAACTCGCAATCCAGACGAAATCAATTATGCCCGATTCGGGGAGTTCTTTGCAGATGTCATTTCCAACGAGGAAGGGGATATCGACCAGGATGGGCAGACTTCTTTACTGGAAGCCTTTCTAACCACAGCCAATTACGTAGATGCCTTTTATACAGGAGAGGCACGGCTGGCATCCGAACATTCACTTCTTGATGACAACGGCGACAAACTTGGCACACCACCCGATTGGTTTCGAGGCACCCGTGTCACCAAACGAGCAAAAGGTGACCAGGAAACTGACGGGTTTCGTTCCCACCAAATCGCGCTCATACCTTCCGAACTTGAGAAACTCCTCTCTCCCGAGCAACGCATCGATCGCGATGGCCTTGAGGCTGAACTTGAATTACTTCGTAAGCGGAAGGATCAGCTGCAAGAAGAGGAATACTACGAAGCGTTAGAAGTACTTCTACTTCAGCTGTCTGGAATTTACCTAAAGACGGACGATCAGGGAAATCTGGTAGCCCCCAGTGTCGAAGAAGAAGGCTCTTGAGTCTTAGGCGGTCATGCAATCGAGATGACCCATTAGAGAGCACTTCGCTTTCGCTTGATTGTATAAACAACCAGCATAGAAATCCCACCCAGTATTAGGGTAGCGGTACCCGGTTCTGGGATAGCGGATGCTCCTGCGATAATACTTCCCCCTGAACTCTCGTAGATAAGGGCCCCAGCCAGGTTGTTTGTCAGCGTCACTTTCATCCAACCAAAAACGGTGCAGGTGGATCCATCCGGTAAAAACTGAAAGCCTAAGTAACTTGGGGTACCTATAAAAAATTGATCATAGTTCACTCCTAGGTGAGTAGCCGAACCACCGGGTCCGCTGACGAAACTCCCACTAGATCCATTGATTAAATCTCCCGCATCAAAAGCTAGGATACGATCCGTGTCTAGATTCCCAGCACGAGCGGGAGTAAAACTGCTTGAAGAAAAGAGAAACGCGGCTACTCCAAAGTAGGGGTTGAGATCCTATCCGGCACTGATCCTTCCGATGGGCCTGAATCCAATGGCTCTAATTTGAGGTAAACTCCATCAAGACCGTTAGGAATGGATATATTTTGGAGGTCACTGTATAAGATCTGGCCGGATAGTGCAGCTGAAGACCACAGGGATAAAGATAGGACTGCCAGAGGGAATAAAAACTTCAAGGGGAGGAGGATTTAAAAATTAAATTTCTTGGGCAGATATCCTTTCCATTACCTCAAACAAGCCAAGAGAAGGAAAACCATAATAAAGCCGTTACTAGATATAGGGTAGTTGGAGATATGGCAAATTCTAAAATCTCTTTTTCCCCTAATAATTGAATTTTAAAGACTCAAGGAATGTAATCTCTCAAAACCCGAATCCAGGCGGGCATTCCTAATGTGCCTTTAACAAGAGCGAGCACAAGAAGACCCGTTCGGCTCACTTTAATTGTTACTGCTTACCGTCCAAATATTTCCAGGCCCCTTTAAATTTCCGAAAGCGAGATCGTTCCTGGAGTTGGTGTAGTTCTCCGTTAACATAGTAATCGGCAACGAATTCGACTTTGCCCGTCTTGTCATCTTTACCACCGTTTACAACATCAACGATGTTTAAATAGCTCCAGTTGACGTCGTTAATAGTATTTTGTAATTCCTGCTTGAGGTTCTTTGCCCTGGTATCTGGATGAGTCGTATCAACGAGGTAATCCACACGCCGGAAGAAGTAGGCGCTGTAGCGAGAACGCATCAACTGTTCGGCCGTAGTTGGCTTTGCTTTACCATGATGAAAAGGCATGCAGCAGTCGTAGTACGTTTGCGTACTCTTACAAGGACAGAGAGAATCACCCCTCACCATAGATTTAGGCCTCGGACTCATTGGGGATGAGCCTTCAGAAGAATGACGATTGAGCAAAACAAAATAGTAATCGTAAAGTAGAAGCTCTTGTGCGATTTGAACCCTCTGATTCCCAATGAACCTGTTTCCAAAATCTGAAATTGAACAATCGATTCCCAGTCGGTTTGAGAAGCAGGTCTGTCGTTACACTGATCGTTTGGCCGTCCAAGATAAATAGGGCAAACTCAGTTACAAGCAGCTCAACGAATCCGCCAATCAAATTGCTCACGCTCTACTTGGACTCGGCCTGAAGAATGGCCCGGTAGTGACGCTATGTGATCAAGGTTCATTACTCATCTCCGCCGGTTTGGGCATATTAAAGGCAGGCCTTTTCTATACACCCTTGGATCCACAGTCCGCCCCGGATGCTGCTTTGAAACTACTTAAACGCTTAAATCCAGAAGCGATCATTATTGAAAGTAGCTCTCTGAAATCTTTTGGAGAATTGGACAACTTCAAGATTCCAATCATCTGCTTGGACACACTCGACGGCGGCCTATCAGTCGACAATCCAACTATCCCAATCGAACCCACATCATTGGCATATGTATATTTCACGAGTGGCTCTACCGGCGCTCCCAAGGGAGTCATGGATACCCATCGAAACCTGTTACACAATGTCATGCGATACACCAACAGCCTGGGAATCAGTTCCAGTGATCGTTTGAGCCTCCTACATGCACCCAACCTCAGCGCCTGCCTTTCCAGTCAGTTTGGAGCACTCCTTAATGGAGCAAGTGTATTCCCTAAAAGGATACAATCTAGTGATGTGGCGGAATTGCCCGACTGGCTTCTAGATAAGGGAATCACTATTTACCATTCCGTGCCGGAGTTGTTTCGCTTCGCATTGAACCGGAAAAGTCGACACTCAAAGCTGAGATGGATTCGTCTGGAAGGTGACCCATCCTGGCCTGAGGACTTGGCTACCTACCAAGAGCTTGCTCCACCGGCTTGTCGTTTGGTCAATGGACTGGGCACAACGGAAACTGGTATTTTCCACCAGTTCTTTTTTGATAAAGCCTCCACGTTGCCGAAACATCCGGTATCGGTTGGGCACCCCGTGGAAGATATGAAAGTATATACAATTGGGGCTGACGGAAACCTGCAAACAGAAGGACCGGGCGAGATCGTTGTAAGCAGTCCTTACATCAGCCCCGGTTATTGGAATGACCCAAACAAAACCCTGGAACACTTTATCCCGAATCCGGAGAAGCTTGACCAGCGAATCTGGAGATCAAGAGACTTGGGAAACCTTAATCACGATGGTTGCCTCGAATACTTGGGAAGGATGCCCGATAAGTCTGAAATCAATGACAACGGTAGAAGCACACCCAAAAATAAGCCTCATTCTCAAATTGAAAAATCACTCGCAAGCTATTGGGAGGACTTATTTCCCGGATCAGAGATATATTTGGAGAGCAACCTGATTGAACTTGGAGGAACCTCGCTCACTGCAATTCGTCTGATAAATAAAATAGAGAAAGACTACTCCTTAAGACTAACGCAGAAAGAAATAGTAGAGAATCCTACTTTGGCAGGGCTGGTCAAGTGCCTTGAAAAAAGTTTGGAAGAAACGACAGGAGAGCCTGACGGACCAGATGACAGATAATCGAGAGTTGATCCCAAGGACGAAGATGGTTTCATCTGACCCACACCATGGCTAGACGAAATCAGAAATCCAGAGCATTCAACCGGGACCGGGGCAGCCAGCACGCTGACCTGAACGCACCCCTACCCCGCATGTCGGAAGAAGAGTTGTATGACAAAATCTTCGAGCTCAAAAGTCCAACCGTGCTCATCCTCGACTGCATCGAAGATCCCCACAATTTGGGAGCTTGTCTACGCACAGCGGATGCCGCAGGTGTTCTAGCTGTTGTGACTCCGAAGAATAAAGCTGCTTCTATCACCGAAACGGTTCGCCAAGTTGCTTCAGGGGGCGCAGAATCGGTGCCTTTAGTCCAAGTGACCAATCTAGCACAATCGATGAACAAGATGAAGGAAGCTGGTTTGTTTCTCATCGGAACATCGGATCAAGCGACTCATGATCTATACGACAAGAATCTGACCGGCCCTATTGGTATCGTCATGGGATCAGAGGGAAGCGGACTTCGCAGGCTGACTATGGACACCTGCGATGACTTGATCTCCATTCCGATGGTGGGAGAGGTCCCGTGCCTGAATATATCTGTGGCAACCGGAGTATGCCTCTACGAAGTGGTTCGGCAAAACAGGCGTAAGCAGGAGGAGTATTAGATGCTCCGTTAAAAAGCTGTCAGAAAGCCTGTTTATGCATCCCGCGACTTCGGTTCGTCCCCTTCATTCGATCAACATTGGATTCAATATTTTCGGTGATCCAAATCTCATGGACAACTCCACTACTTAAATGAATCGCATTTCGAGCTCTATCGCTGTCATCACGCTGCTCTTAGCAACTAGTCTAAAGGCTCAGGTTGACCCTATCGAAGGGAGTACGACGGGATTTGCAGGATATATTTACCGGCTTTACTCCCCAGAGAGTGCCAGTCCTGAAAATCGCCTCCCCCTCATACTATTTCTGCATGGATCCTTTGAAAGCGGAGATGATAATGAGAAACACGTTATCTCCCACATCCAGCCACTGATCGATTCATGTATGGGCAACGAGTATCCGGCATTCCTGTTGGCCCCTCAAGCCCCTGAGCCCCCTCCTCCCTACCAATACTGGGATCCCATAGTTCTCCGGCAACTCGTTGAGACCTTGGCAGCGAGCCTGCCAGTGGATCCAAACCGAATATATATAACCGGAATATCCGTGGGTGGTCGAGGAACCTGGGATGCCGCTTCCAAAGGCTTAGATATATTTGCTGCAGGGGTTCCGTTCTCTGCGCGTGCGAAATATGAGGCCACAACGCTATTAGGTTCATCGGGGATTCCCCTTTGGGCATTCCACGGTGACAACGACCCAATCGTCGATCTCGCGGAGACCACCAACATGATCAAGGATATCAAGGATGCCGGTGGACAGCCTCGATTCACAAAACTGCCCGGCTTTGCTCACAATGATTGGTCCCCCATTTACGCAGATGAAACTGGATTTACCGATATTTGGGAAGGCGGACCAGAAGAAGATTTAAATGATTCACTCTATGCCTGGATGTTTTCAAAAACATTACCAGAGACGCCCTACGCTTATTCACCCCTCCAGGACGAAGAGACCCTCCTTTTCGATTTCGGCTGGAATCACAGACAACCCAATGGAACAACATGGAATAATATTTCCGTAGATCCAAGCGATCCCATCCAAGTGCTCACTGGCTTGCTCAACTCGGATGGTGCTCCCAGGCAAGTCGGCCTGGCTATCAATGATGGATTTGAAGGCATGGACGACGAAGGAACTTCCACCGGGGAATTGTATCCGTCACAGGTTACGGCGGACTACTGGTGGACCGGTAGTGAAGAAGGACACGAGGCGGCTCTCACACACCCAGCCAGTATCGTACTCAGCCAATTACCCACAGACCAATCCTTCCGGCTCAGTTTCTTTGCCGCTAAAAGTGGTACCGACGGATCGATTGATAGGATGACCCAGTTTACCGTCAATGGACGGTCGGTCGATTTGGACGCCACTGATAATGGGGGCGATATTGCGACCCTTCCCAGAATGGTTGCAGACAATGAGGGCAATCTCGAAATTATCGTGGCACCGAGTCCGAACGGGGCTGGTCGATATGCTTATCTCAATGCCATGGAACTGATGGTCGAACCCTGGCCACTCAACTTTGCTTATTGCGGAGAGCTGAAAGGCATTGATCCGGACCAGCCCAATAAAGATCAAAACGCCAATGGCATTCCAGAGCTCATGGACTTTTTGTATGGCAATGAAGCCGAAGGGGCACAACGGACTGCCTCGTTTGTAATCGATGGAAATAGTCTCTTGGTAAGCTTCCCGATTCGAACAGAGGAAACTGCGAGCGGTATATTCTATTTGGAAAAATCCACCACGCTGAAGGATTCTTGGGTCGTTTTGGGTTCCTACGATTTCTCTTCGGAGCTTGCGACCAACCTGGCGTTTACCGGAACGGAGTCAGACATGTGGCTTCAAGCTGAAGCGTTAGAGATCGAAGTGGGGACCTTTTACAGACTTAGAGGAGAGATCCCTTGATTCAATGATGCGTTGACCACTTACTTGGCATTCTTACATTCAAGGGATGAAAAAGACACCCCTCCTTAGTGCTCTTCTCATTCTTCCAGTATCGATCCTCGATTCGCTATATTTTCCCCGCCTAAGTCAGTGGATTTCTTAGTAAGATCGAAACCTATCTCCAGAATCGTCGTCGGAGAGTTATTTGGAAAAATGTTATAACATCACTTAAGCCACTCACATGTTAGAAATAATCGCCATCTGGTTCCTTTGGACACAACTGGGAAAACTCCTAAACAACAAGGGCTATGAGTCCACCATTTGGATGCAATTACTACTGGTAATCGCTTGGCTCATTGGCGAATTTTCTGGGGTCGTGATCTATGGGATCATTCAGATTATGAATGGAGCCGAGGCTGGAAGCTTTGATGCGCTCACTTATCTATGCGCCATACTAGGAGCAATCATTGGGGCAGGCATCATATTCGGAATTGCAATCCTCATGCCTCGTAAAGGAGATCCAGTCGGAACTATCTGAGAAACTCGTTCTACCTGATGAGCAACGTGGACGATCTCTAGCTTAAAAACTCGATTCAAAAGACCCCGATTTCTTTAATAAGCTACTCCCGCAGAATGCTACAGGGTAAATGCCTATTGAACCACAAAGCAGGGACTCGCCGTCGGCGATATGCCTGATGAGAAACCCCGTCGCAAGCAACAGGGAATGATCAACTTCTAAGCGGACTTAGTTGCTTAAAAGATTGGCCTCGATTCTGCGCAAAGCAGACAAGTTACACACGGTTTCGGTACCATCCTGATAACGTATCTTAGCTTGAGGATTATTAATGGCCAAGATCTCGTAAGACCCTTTCCTGTTCACATGAACTGACCCAACTTGAAATTTCGATTCCTGCTGAGGTGGAAGAGTTGAATAATATTCTGTAATCATAACTCCATCAGTGCACATGAAAACCAGTTGCTGGAGCTAACTTCAATGCGGCTGCTGAAATGTATTAACAATTTTTTTAATTCTTCGAAACGGCAGCGACTTCGAGAGACAGCAATGCTTCCAATACTTGGTCTTAATTTCTAACGAATTGATTTCATACCAAGAAAAGAAATCAACTATGAATGACCTGCATCACAATATAGAATCGTTTATCCGTACTCCAACTACCTTTTGGGAATCGCCTCTCTGACTCGAACGTTGTCGATGTAGAGGTGAGTATTATAGCCACCAGCTTGAAAACCAAAGTTGTCTTTCTTCTCTGTAAAACCCACGTGCTCTGCCATCACAGTTTGACCATCGATCTGTAAACACATCTTGTCGCCTACCGATTCGAGAATGACGTGGTACCATTGCCCTGCTTTCAGGTTCAATGGCACCTCGTTCACAGGGTGTGTTTTTTCCTCGTAGTTACCTTGTAATGGATCAAGTCCCTGATCGCGGTTCTGTGCAGCCATTTGGTCCCGCTTTCCTTTTTCTTTGATTTTATACACCTGAGCCTTGTCGAGGTGGATCTCTCCTTTGGAAACGTGCACCAGATCCCAGTTGATCATCAGGCGGGTAAAGCCTGCACCTTCCAGCTTCATATCGTATTCGTAAATGACATGGTAGTGGTCGAGGTAGATCTTCCGAAAAGCTGTATGCTTATCTTCAGGTTGCTGCCTGCCTCGAAGCGTACCCTCAATGATCGCCCAATCTCCTACACCCACTGTAAAGAGTTCGGGTAGCTCAGCCGAACCGAAGTCCTCACTGAGCAGCAGTTTTCCTGGAGTGGAAAGCTGATAGGTAGATTTCGCTGATGCGAAATTCACCAACAGCACAAAAGAAATGAGTAGGGCTATTTTTTGCATAGGGTGTATTTGGGGAAATGACGGCTAGGCCAATACATGCTCTAAAACCATCTTTTCTGTAAGAGCAGTACCGAACCCAGGTTCGTCGGATGGTAAATAATGTCCATCCTCAAACGGAGCACTCATCGCATTCATCAGGTCAGTCCCATCGTCCGTAGTGCCAAAACTCTCGGCCCAATTGCACTGGGTAGATGAGAGACAAAGGGGCAAACCGTAAAGACAACCCCCTCGGTGAGGTGTAAACTCAAGATCGTTGGCTGCGGCCATAGCTGCGATTCGTCTCAATGATGTTACACCACCACACCAAGTCACATCGGGCTGAAGCACATCGGCCGCTTTGTGACGGATCAATTCGGCGAATCCGAAACGCGTATACTCGTGTTCGCCGTTCGCGATACGCGTACTGGAGATTTCTTTTACGAGTCGTTCGTAACCCAGGATGTTGTCAGGCGATAAGGGTTCTTCGATCCAGTAAAGGTTCAGGTGCTCCATTCGACGTGCCATATCGATGACGAAGTCGGTATCATCCCAACCGGCCACGCATTCGATCATCATGGTTTTGTCATTACCTAGTTTTTTGCGAACAGCATCCAGATCTTTGATGGTTTGTTGCTTCCCTTCCTCTCCTTCAGCGAGACCATTCCACGTAACGACTTTGAAGTGTTGGATATTTAGCTTCAATCCATTCTCCACTACATCGGGCGTGCCTGTGTGGTAAACCGGAATTCGTTCTTTCGTCGTGCCGCCCAGTAAACGGTAAACGGGTTGATTGGCATGTTTTCCGAGAATATCCCAAAGGGCATTGTCCACACCACTCAGGCCCATGACAAATACTCCACGACGACCATAAAAATCCCCGGCGGTGTACATTTGATCCCAGAGCAGCTCGATATTGAGGGGATTCGTACCGATAAGCAGATGGCGTAAATGCCCCTCAATAATCTTACAGGCAACTGCCCCGCCAGCACCCATGCCAAATCCGGTGATACCTTGATTGGTCTTGATCACCACAATGATGGCGCTAGCCAGCTGAGCAAACGGTCCTTTGTATCGCCAACGCTTCGGATCGAAGTCTGAGGTAAACTCTGGTAACTTTCCTTGGTCAGAGCGCTCCCACAGTTTCACAGGATAGGCATCCACCGAGGTGATTTTCAGCTTAGTATCCTCATGGTGATTGGCTAACGCCACGTTTGAAAATCTGGTACTGGCAGCCAAGCCTGCAGCGGCTAGTCCTCCTAGAAAGCGTCGTCGATTCATGGCATGGAGCATGCTAAGGAAGTTTCTTCAATGCAATGTGAACTTTTACTTCTCTTTACCTCCAAAACTACTAGAACTAGCTGATATGAGCGATTCAGACATTCCGATCATTGATATGGGTCCCTATCTCGAAGGCACACAAGCAGGCCGAGAAAAAGTAGCCCAAGAAATCTATACCGCTGCCCACGAAGTTGGTTTTACTTACCTTAAAAATTTTGGGATGTCGGATGACCTTTTGGAAGCAGCCTTCGATATCGCCTACTCACTTTTCCACAGTGATGAAAAGCTGAAGGTGCCCTTCAACGTGGAGTTCAATCACGGCTACGGAAAGATGCAGGGAGAAGCACTCAACCCAAGCAAACCAGCTGACTTGAAAGAAACCTTCACGAGTCGCAATTTGAAACGCCTGCCAAGCGGCCCAGAACTGTGGCCGAATCCTCAGTTCGAAGCGTTCATGCGCGTCTTTTATAACCGTGTCTGCAACATCGCTTCGAATGTAATGGGTGCCTTTGAAATCGCGCTCGATCTAGAGCCTGGTTTCTTTGATGCAAGGCATACCGGACTTACTCAAACGCTCCGCTTACTTCATTACCCACCTGTAGAGGGAGCAGCAGAAGGACAACTCGGAGCCGGCGCACACACTGACTACGGAACACTCACGGTGCTCTTCCAAGATGATGCAGGAGGCTTGGAAGTTCAAAACCTCGAAGGCGACTGGATCCCCGCGCCCCCCATCCCCGGAACCGTCGTCATCAATACCGGCGATTTAATTTCTCGCTGGAGCAATGATTTTTTCAAATCGACCCCGCACCGGGTAGTACCACGTCCAGCAGCTATGAAGAATGGAAGACAATCCATCGCATTCTTTAGCGACCCGGATCCGGATGTACTGATTGAAACTATTCCGAGTTGTATTACCGCAGAGTCACCAGCCAAATACGGACCCATAACCGCAGGTGAACACATTCAGCAATGCATACTTGCTTCTCAGGCCGGTTAAAGTCTGAGGATAAACAGGTATTGTGAGAACATCACAGGGGAGGACCGGGCACTTTCTCTCGAAAGGCGCCCTTGTTATTGTTTCTCTTCTCCTCCCACTCGGAGCATTCGAAGTGGGACTTCGCGTTTTCTATCCAAAATATGAATACGCTGCCGATGCCAAGTATGAGCGAAGCATGAGCCGTATTTGGGTAAGGACGAAAAACACCCATTACACACGTGAGCATCCCGACACCGGAAAGTCGCATCCGGTCTACCACAATAATCTTTCTTTGCGGCAGCACAGGGACGTCAAGCCCAAGGCAATCAAAGAGGCTACCAACATCGGATTCTTTGGTGATTCCTTCCTGGAAAACCTGAGACTACCAGCTCAACAAACCTTTGTAGAATTCCTCGACTATCTTCTGAACGAAAGTGGTTCCCCTTTCAATGTGTTGAACTTTGGAGTCGACGGCTATGGCACCGGCCAATCTTTCCTAAGCTATCGAGATTTTGAATTCTCGGATGAACTGGATCACATCTATTATTTATTTTGCGTCAACGACCTCAGGAACATTTATGAAAATGATCTCTTCGAGTTAGATGAGTCTGGGCAATTGATTCAAACCCAGGCCCAGCCGACGTCCTTGTGGAAAAAAACCGTGGGCCGCTTCCACCTGACCTATCTCATAATCGGCACCTTCCAAAAACGCGCCCAGGCAACGCGGTTTCAGGATGAGGCGGGGGTGCTCCTTGAAAATGCAGCCTTTAAAGGAAAACAGACGGCGGAGTTGGCAAGCGTCGTCGCGATCTTCAAAGCCTTACTCTTCGAATGGAAACAAACAGCGGAAAACCAAGGAGCTCAATTCCATGTGGTTCTCCTACCCCGCCTTCAGGAATACCAGAGCAGGCATTTCATTCCGCCCGAAATCGATACCGTAGATTTGTTTAAACTATTCTACGACAATATCGAACAGTACGATTACCAAGACTGGCATTTTGAAAACGATGGTCACTGGGATGAAGCCGCCAATCAAATGGCAGCTACCTTCTTACTCCGGTCCTTAGAAGAGAAGCTGAACCTTTCTCCCATTTCCGATGATGAACTAAAGCGGAGAACCTCAACTTATTATTCAAGTTTCGATGGATGGACGCCTGGGGACCATTACCTGCTCCAAGCATCCGTGGATCCACAAATTAAAGAAGCCATCAAACGCCGCTACGCAGAACTGGAACTTGAATGATCTCTTCTCATCCCACCTTGTGTTAGTCGTTTGCAAACACAGGTTAATCTCAGTTAATTTACATTCGAGATGAAAAGACATCCCTTATTACTCCTAACTGTTTGCCTCTTCCTCGGACTTTGGCACAAAGCCGTCGCGTCCTACCTGGCAACCGCGACCTTTACCGACCATTGCGTCGGCAAGTTGCTGGAAGCATTCGATAAAAGTGACTACGCCAACAACACACTCATAGTCTTGTGGTCTGATCACGGATTTCACATTGGTGAGAAAATGCACTGGGAAAAACGCTCGCTCTGGGAGGAGTCGACTCGGGTACCACTCATCATTTGTGCTCCAGGAATCACCACCCCGGCAAGCAGCAGCCCAAAAGCGGTTGGGCTCATCGATCTTTTCCCGACACTGATTGAGCTGTGCCAACTGCCTGAAAAATTGGGGCTCGAAGGAAGGAGCCTCGTTCCGCTTTTAAAAGATCCCAAACGAAACTGGCCTTACCCTGCACTCACGACACAAATGCCAGGCAATCATTCCGTCCGAACAGAACATTGGCGTTACATTCACTACGTAAACGGAGATGAAGAACTCTATGATCATCGCAGTGATCCACACGAATTCTCCAATCTCGCTGAAAACCCGGAATACGCAGCTGTAAAGAAACGCCTGGCAACACACCTACCTAAGAATGAAGTTCTGTCCGGCCCCAGATTACCTCGAAGAACTTACACGCAAGCCTTCGATTGGACCCAACCCTGAATAATTTGGCTGTAACTACTTACTCAAAAAGATCTCACTAAGGACCATCTCCTCAATCAGGTCGCGAAAGCCATCGCCTCGATCCTCTACGCTTGCGATGATAAGATCGATCTCCCTCCGGTCCCCCGCTTCCATACGCCGCCCCGTTCCTATAGTTAACAACTTGCTGGTAATAGCGCGCGCTATCTGATCACGACGACCGAGCAAGTGGCTCTTGAACTCGGCTGTATTTTGAAAAGACGTGCCATCCGACATCGTACCTGAACTATCGACAGCCAGATTGTTATCGTACTGGGAGCGCCATCGACCTATAGGATCGAAAGATTCTAACGCAAATCCGAGCGGGTCAATTTTTCGATGACAATCGTAGCAAGTAGGATTCTTGCGATGCTTCTCCAGTTGGTCGCGCAAAGATACAGCGCCACGAGTATCCGGATCAAAGGGTTCAACATCTGGGGGTGGAGGTGATGGAGGCGTCCCGAGAATATTTTCAAGGATCCAAACGCCACGGATAACCGGCGAGGTATCAATTCCATTCGCAGTCACTGTCAGAATGGATGCATGCCCCAACACTCCACTGCGTATGGGATCCGATCTCTCAATTTTCCGAAAATCCAATCCACTCACACCCTCATAGTCATAAAGCTCTGCCAATGGTTCATTTATGAAAGTGTAATCGGCATCCACCAAATCCGTTAAAGGACGGTTCTTAGTAAGTAGGTGCTCTATGAACAGTCGGGTTTCTTCATACATGTACTTTTGCAGATTCCGTTCGTAGTAGAATTGAAAGGCCTTCCGGTCCGGGGGCTGGGAACCGAGATCTTTCAAGGTCAAAACCAAATCAACAAAATTTGCGATAAAAGCCTCCGCTTTGGAATCCTTCAGCATTCGCTGTATCTGTTTCTTCAATACTCTCGACTTTCCGAGCTGTCCACGAGAGGCGAGTTTCAATAACGGCTCATCCGGCATCGAAGACCAGAGAAAGTAGGATAAGCGTGAAGCCAATGCATGGTCGGATAATTGCCCTTCGTCATCACCAGGCTCATCCATATAGAGAAATCCGGGAGAACAGAGCACACGCTTCAGGGTATCCTTGAATGCCTGAAACTCAGACAACCCAGATGATCTGCGAACGTCATAGAAGGCCATGAGCTGATCGACCTCATGCTTCGCTGCCACACGACGAAAGGCTCGGGATGCAAAACGGGACACCAGCTTCGCAACTTTTTCCGCCGAAAATGATTCACCTAGCAAAACTGATTTCTGAGCCTTACTCGGCCACTGATCATAAAGCGGTCCCGTAATCTCAACCTCATGGATACGAATTTGAGGAAGCCCTCCGTATTCGAGGGTCACAAATTTCCGGTTTCCAAAATTATCCTGGAGTTCCTCATCAAGCGTAGGAGCAATTTCGTCAAACAAAGGCCTGAAGGCACTCCGCAGATTGTTAGTCCCGTTTGGAAAAGTGAAGCGAGGTGTGTAGCCGGCATCCAGCCACACAGTAGCCTCATACCATTCCATTTGATCGTCAGGCAGCGTAAAGGAGGCCAGAGTGGGCTCAATTCGTTGCGGAATCCCTATCTCCCCCACCCGTTCATCACCAGGCACGATAGCCAGTTCATGCAACTGCTCTGGATTGGTCGTAGAGACGCGAGCAATGTGGTCGTGGGCACGGTATTTGGACTCAGCCTGAAAACGAATGCGGTAACGACCATCATAGGGCACACCCTCCAAGAAATCATGGATAGTGCCATAAGCACCTTCGTGGCGCTGAGACGTAGGAACTTCGAACAGGGCAATGTATTCATAGTCAGCAATCTGCTCCATGGTCGAACCCAGTCCGGATAACCCCCGAAAGTTATCTGTAAAATGCCAGGTCTCAACCGGTGGTTTTTCTTCAAGCTCAAATACCTTCTCGATGATTTCATCCGCCGCATCCACATAGCGGTCGAGCAGGTAACTTGAAGTCACCAATTGATCTCCCAGCGTATCCACGTGGTTATCCTCTTCATCTCTAGGAAATGCCTGAGTGGGATCGAAGAGGCTCGTATCCAACCCCAGAAGATCTCGAATGGTATTCAGATACTCCCTGCGATTCAGGCGCCTCAACACAGTCTGCCGATCCGTGCTGGAAAGCAATTCATGATGGGCTTCCACCGTCTGAGTGAGCCCTTCGATCATCTGGAGCACTCCTTCAACCGTGGGTTGTTTCTCCTCATCTTCGGGAGGCATCTCCCCGAGATTCATGATGTCTAGAATGTCCTGCAGATGAATCAGTGTCGCAGAATCTTCAATCGGCAAGGTTAGCTCATCAAATCTTCGATCGCCTTTTTGCTTTTTAGGGCCATGACACGAAATACAATACTCTTCCGTGAATTCACGGAACTGGGATTCAAAGTTTGCTGCGACCAAGGAGTCGACATGAACAAAGCCTATTACAAAAAAGAAAACTAGAAAGCGCTTCACAGTGAAACTCGGATCAAGTGGTTTCCAACTGCGACAATGTACCCGTGCTGTGAGCAAAGTATTCATCCTCAATACCAATTCGGTGCAAGATGGACAGATAAAGATTGGATAACGGCAATCTTCTATACCCTTCCTTAGGCAAAGCTATATGCTGTCCGTGCTTGAATCCACCTCCCGCAAGAATGATAGGCAGATCGGTGTTCGTATGCGCATTCGAATTTCCCATGCCTGAACCAAAGAGCACCATAGAATCATTTAAGAGACTTCCTCCGGTGGAGGCATCCTGGAGGGTGTTCAATTTGCCAAGGAAATTTGCGAATTGTTGAGTCTGATAGAGCTCAAGCTTAACCAGATCACGGATCTTATTCTCTTCCTGCCCATGGTGCGAGGTTAGGTGATAGCCACCAGAAACACCCAAAATGGATGCATCAAATTGCTCACTGGAAATTTCTAGTGAGGCAATGCGTGTCGAATCGGTCTGCAGGGCTAGCACGATCAAGTCATATAAGGTAGGCAAATCCAAAACGATACCCTGATTGCTCGGTTCATCCATCGGAGCATCCGGTTTCGCTACTCCAATCCAATGTCGACTTTGGTCTACCTTCACTTCCGTTTCCCTTACGGCGGTGAGATACTCATCGAGCTTATCACGGTCCTGGGCGGTCACAGACTTCGACATCGACTTGGCATCCGCCATGACTGAATCAAGTATCGATTTTTTGAGTACAGATCTTTCCGTAGCCGCTTTTTTGCCTGCTTCAGAATCTTGCTCAAAGAGTTTTCTAAATAGTTCGCGAGGTCCCGAGATGGGAGGAACCCGCACGCCGGAACGAGTCCAGGACATCTGACAACCATTATGCAACCCACCACTCGAGCCTACGGTGAGCGTTGGGAAACGTGTTGCGGAGCCGAGCACTTCTGCAGCGCGCTGATCGACACTTATGTTTCCATCCGGCATGTTCTTCGCATCCACCTTCAACACACCTGAGAGGAACGAATGCACACAAAAGTGCCCCCCAGTCAGTCCATGGTCCAAGTTGGACATAACGGTAAACTGATTCCGGAGACTATCCAAAGGTTGGAGCAACTCTGGAGCCGCATACTCGAAACCTGTTTCGCCTGGAAAGAATGACGGCTGGTACATGCCGAATGAATTCCCAACAGCCACCAGACGTTTCGGGCCGTTTTGAACAGGAGCTGCAGCAAAGGCGGGAAACATGCTTTCCATAGCCGGAAGCGCCAGACTAACGCCGATTCCCTTAAGGAAAGATCGCCGTGAGACATGATTCGCAAAACTGAAATGCACGCGTTTCATGGAAGTAAATAATTTAGGGTAGTTGAGGCTTAAACCTCGGGGATTCTGATTAAAGTAGGATCTAGGACTTACAGGAGTTTCTCGGGGACATCAAGCTACATAACTATCAACTCAAAATGAAAGCAGCTACTTTTTCTTTCTAGGATCCTCCCCAGAAGTCCCCCACTTGGCCCAACGATCACGTTCATGAAGCGTGCGATCGGGGTCAGCAAAAGTGCCAGGTCGCACGGGCTCGTGTGAAGCTTTGGCGAAGGCCTTCATTTTACCCAAGATATCTCCGTGACGTTTGGAAAGGTCAATGGTTTCAGAAATATCCGAGTCGAGGTTGTAAAGTTCCCACTCAGCAGAAGGCTTTGGCTGCACAGCTTTCCAATTGGCAAAGCGAACCGCAGTCTGCCCGCGGTATTCCCAGTAAAACATATCGTGACTGTATTTCCGGTGGGACTCTCCCAGGATCTCGGGCAACACCGAACTGCCGTCCGTATCGTCTGGAACTTTGGTTCCGGTCAGATCCGCCAATGTCGCCATCACATCGTATTGGGTAAATACAAAGTCGCTCACCCGACCAGCCTCGATTTTGCGAGGCCATTGAACCAGGTAAGGAATCTTTAAACCTCCTTCATAGAGATTGCCCTTACCTCCCCGAAAAACGACTCCGGTTTCTGGATTTACATTGGGACTAAAAAAACCATGCGGATGCTCGTCACTCTTGAAGCGAGGCTGTCCACCGTTGTCACCGGTGAAGAAAACGAGGGTGTCGTCCTCGAGCCCAAGCTCTCTGAGCAAAGCCTGAATGGAACCCAAATTATTATCCACCATGGTACACATGGCAGCGTAATTCTTAGCCTCCCAATGAACGTCCGGGTCTTTCATCCAGGCCTCTCCTTGGTATTGGTCCCAGGCTGGATCGTCCTTGGGGATATCGTACATTCCATGTGGAGGCGTAAGCGGGAAGTAGGCAAAGAAAGGTTGATCCTTGTTGTCGCGGATAAACTGAAGTCCTTCCCGCATAACTTCATAGTGCATATAGGTCTGACCATGCCGACCACCGATATTACCCTTCAGTGGAACTTCCTCACTGTTACGAATAATGTAAGGCGGATAAAATGTATGGGCATGAACTTGATCGTAGATTCCAAAAAAGACATCGAAGCCATGATCCTCGGGAACGCCCGTTGAACCGCGTCCACCAGCACCCCATTTACCAAATCCTCCGGTCGCATAGCCTTTTTGTTTGAGTACCTGGGCTATCGTTTCTTCCTCAGCACGAATGGGTGTCCCTCCATCGTTCGCTCTGACGGAAGCGTGACCTGCGTGTTTACCAGTCAACATACAACCACGAAGCGGACCACACACAGGAGAAGCAGCCAAAGCATTGGTAAAGCGCAGCCCATTGGCCGCCATCTTGTCGATATTCGGGGTTTTAATGTAGGGATTACCCGTATGTCCCAATTCATAATAGGACAGTTCGTCCGACATAATGTAGACGATATTAGGCAGTCGATCAGCTGCGGGAAGTAGTGAACAGCATATAGTTAGGAGTAGAAGCAGTCGAAGTAACATAACCCCACCAGTCTGGTGGCTTCGGTTGAGCACAGGCAATTCAAATGAAGCCTCTTCGCTTCCATACCCCTTTCTTTGTTGAGTTATCTCCATCTCGCCCAATCATTTTACCATATCTATATGAAACGCATCTTCTTACTCCTAATCACCTCCGTGGTATTTTCCATTACCTATTTGGGCTGTTCCAAAGGTGACGGCACCATCAAGCTCGTTGGAGCCTCTCAATTCGATGAGAATCACGCTTATACGCTCACTCTGGTTAAGTTTAAGGAACTGGTGGAGGAGTATTACGGCAAACCGATCGAATTCGATCTCCAGATCAATAGGTCTTTGGGGTTGGAAAAGGACTACTTTGGTTACATGAGCCAGGGACTCTCGATTGATTTCGCGGTTGTTTCGCCATCGCACATGTCAACGTTCTCCAAATCTGCCCCCTTGATGGATATGCCTTTCCTGTTCCGCGACATAGATCATTGGAACACCGTCCTCGATGGTGACGCCCTTAAACCCATTGCGGATGAAATCCTGGAACGCGCAGATGTTCATTTGATCGGTTATGCAGGGGGAGGCACACGCAACCTCATCGTCAACAAACCGATCACCAATATGGCAGAACTGAAAGGATTAAACATCCGCGTCATGGGAGCCCCCATTCAAACACGCATTTTTCAGGCTATTACGGCAGCACCCACTGTCATTGCTTACGATGAGATTTACAATGCAGTCCAAACCGGAGTGATTGATGCGGCCGAGAATGAAGCAGCGGGGATCCAGCAAATGAAATTCTACGAAGTAGGTCCTGAGATCGTATTAAGCCAACATGCTATCACGGTTCGCCCAATTTGTTTTAGCGGAAAAACACTTCGCCGCCTACCTGAAGACTTACAAGCCGCGATCATCAAGGCCGGTAAAGAAGCGGGTGGATTTGGACGTCAGATGGAATCCTCACAAGACGCTGAGATACTCGCTCAAATGGAGTCTGAGAAGAAACTCCGCACGCACGTGTTCACTGATCGTGATGAGCTCCTCAGGCTAGCAGCTCCGGTGCAGGAAGCCTACGCAAGTGAGATTGGTGCTGCGGCCGTTTTTAAACGGATCACCGAAACACGATAATAATCGTATCCGCCATACGAATACCATGAATGCATTCTTCGAAGGTTATTACCGCATCCTCAAAGCGCTATTAACCTTATTGATGGGACTCATCATTATCCCGGTTTCGCTACAAATCCTTTCGCGCTATACGGGCATCATCCCACGCTACATCTGGACCGAGGAAGTTGCGCGTTTCTGTTTCGTCTGGATCATTATGATTGGTGCGATGATTGCGGTGCGTGATAGCACCCACTTCGATGTCGATCTCCTACCCCACCCCAAGACCAATAAGAGCAAAGGTATCCGCGACCTGATTGTTCATATCGCCATAGCGACCATGGCTGGATTTTTCTGTTACTATGGATTCAAGTTTGCTCAGTTCGGAGCGATCCAAAGTTCGGAAATGAGCGGAATCAATATGGCCACCATTTACGTAGCTTTTCCTTTGGCAGGCGTTACCTGGGTCCTGTTTCTCATCGAAAAATTTATCAAAGATTTTCAGTTGATTAGAACACCGGAAGCAGAGGAGGAAGGCGAATGAGTGCAGGCGAAGTTTCTCTCATCCTTTTTGGTGTTTTTGTAGTCCTGATTCTTATACGCGTTCCGGTATCTTTTGCTTTGGGACTGGCCTGTATCCCCGTCTTCATCCTCGACGATCGAATGACACCTTTCGTGCTCATTCAGGAGATGTGGAAATCCTACAATTCCTTTATTTTGCTAGCCGTACCCTTTTTCCTGCTCGCCGCGAACCTCATGAATGCCTCCGGTATTACAGAACGTTTGGTCAATCTGGCACGGGCATCGGTCGGGCATCTTCCGGGTGGGCTTGGGCATATCAATGTGATGGTGAGCATGCTATTCGCAGGTATCTCGGGCTCTTCGACAGCCGATGCTGCCGGTATTGGATCCTTAATGATCCCTGCGATGAAGAAGCAGGGCTACGATACCAGCTTCTCGGTTGCTATCACGGCCTGCTCTTCTGTCATGGGTGTCATCATCCCACCCAGTATTCTCATGATTGTCTGGGGCGGCCTTATGTCCGTCTCCATCGGTGGTCTATTTCTCGCTGGAGTGGTACCAGGCTTCTTGATGGCGGTATTCATGATGAGCACCGTTCTCATCTACGCCAAGCTGCGTAACTATCCCATCTATCAGAGGGCATCGATGAAGGAGTTCTTCCAGGCACTCGGAAAAGCCGTATTCGCATTGGTGACACCCGCCATCATCGTCGGTGGGATTGTGTTTGGGTTCTTTACACCTACCGAGGCATCCGTTGTCGCAGTGGTTTACTCAGCTATCCTCGGTGGATTTATCTACCGCAAGATTGGCTTAAAGGAGTTCCCCAATGTGCTTTACGAGTCGGCTCGATTAGCTGCCATCTCACTCTTCTGTATTGGGACGGCATCCGCATTTGGATTTCTGTTGGCCTATTACAAAATCCCGGAGTCATTGGTCGCCTTCCTGTCAGACTACGGAACGGGTATAGTTGCAACCGGGTTTCTCGTCGCCATTGCATTTCTGGTCATCGGCATGTTCATCGATGCGATTCCCGCAATCATCATTCTCGGAACCATTCTTCTACCCGTTGCAAACAAAGTGGGCATGCACCCTATCCACTTCGCTATCATTGGGGTTATCTCCCTGGCATTCGGACTAGTCACCCCACCCTACGGACTTTGCCTTCTCATTTCATGCGCACTGGGAAAAATCAAAGTGGTCGATGCATTAAAAGACGTAGCGATCATTCTGGTACCCATGCTGATCCTTCTCATACTGGTCATCATTTTTCCTGAAATGATTTTATTCTTACCCCGCTGGCTAGCGCCTCAATTTCTATAATCGGTCATTATGTATTCAAAAGCCACCACCCTACTCGCGCTCCTCTTCTCCTTAACCATCTCAAGTGCCCTTTCGGCGGATGTATCGCTTCCCGCGATTTTCGGAGACCAAATGGTGCTCCAGCAAAAGCAATCCAATCCCGTTTGGGGCTGGGCGGATGCTTACTGGCGTTCTTTCGGAGATGAGGTTTACTTCAATCTTGGAGAAGATGGAGTGCCCGGAACGGGCATTTACACTCCAGCTTCTGGAGACGACTCCATCGCCGAGGAATCAGATCGCGTCCAACGCTATATCGATAACGAGACCGCTTTCGAAGGCTTGGGCGACCAAGGATCCCGTGGTGAGAGCGCCAATGTGTTCACCAGCTACCGTTTTACCGAAGGTGCTCTGGAAGGGTTCAATATCGGTGGTGGTATCCGCTATTAGGACCTATGACGGTAACGGCGGACGTGGCCAACGAAAGGGTGATTTGGGGCAATGATAAGACCTTGGTAGACTTCCTTATGGGCTACCGCATGAAAGCAACAGACAAAGTGGATATCAAATTCCAATTAAACATCAGGAACTTGTTCGATGAAAGAGAGTTCACTGAAGCCCGTCGTGACCTCGCTGGCCGTCTGGAAAGAATCGCATTGCAAACTCCTCGAGAATTCCAATTCAGAACTACCTTTAGCTGGTAGTTAATTTTCAATCACATATTTATTTTTCGAGATCCGCCTCTCCTTGGGGCGGATCTTTTTTTTGCAGTGGCTGTAGATGCGATTTTTACGACGTGGGCGTCACCGACGTTGTGGTGAATTGAAAGGATGTAGCCCTAGTCCTTAGCGATATCTTCATCTTTGTCTTCCTCTTTCTCTAAAATTGGATGCCTCAGGCTTCGCAAGAAGCTTCGACCCGAAACGGCGATCGAGCCCTGCCCATCATCAGACTTAGGTCCCGGGTAGGGGCGCATCGCCGAGGCGCCCTCTTTTAAGAATGAGGAAGATTCCAAACATTCATTGCTCTTTCGACCAATGCTACATTTTAAGAGGAGTAGCCATGGTCGAAAGACCATGGAAATTGAGAATTAGTTGAAGCCAGCATTCAGTAGGGTCGATCGCCGGTAACAGTCACTCGGTGCATTTCACGTCGGTGACCATTGTAGTCGTTCAGTGCAAAGTGCATCACACTTCGATTATCCCAGAAAGCAACGGATCCTTTCTGCCAGCGGAAACGGCAAGTAAAAGCCTCGCGCTTCGAATGCTCGAAGAGAAAATTCATGATGGGGGCACTCTCCTCTAGTGTCATTCCTTTGAAACGAGTTGAGAAATTACGGTTTACAAAAAGACCTTTTCGACCGGATTCAGGATGGGTGCGAACGACTGGGTGCTCAACTTCCTCATCCGCTTTCTCGCTAGGCTCTACTGCCATGTACTTGAACTTTTTATCAGCACGGCTATCCAACCCGAAAATGCCTTTAGCAGAATGAATACACATGAGCCCATCCAATAGATTCTTCATGCCTTCCGACAACGTATCATAGGCGAGAAATTGGTTGGCAAAAAGCGTATCACCACCGACTGGAGGAACATCCAAAGCATACAAAATGGAGCCCAAGGCAGGAGCTTCCTGGTAGGTCACATCCGAGTGCCAGGTTCCACCAAAATTAATTCCCGTCTCATCCGCCTCCTTTACCAATTGAAGGATGTATGGGTAATCTGGTAGGCCTTTTACAAAATCATGATCGTCCAGCTCACCAAATCGCTGAGCGAAGGCAAGGTGTTGCTCGGGCGACAGTTCCTGGTCACGAAAGAAAATCACCAAATGATCGAGTAAAGCCTGACGGATATCGGAAACCAGAGCATCATCCAGATTCTCAGAAAGATTGACTCCATGAATCTCGGCACCCAATGCGCCTGCTAATGGAACGATCTTAAACTGGGTCGTAGTACTCATTATTTTATTCCTTCTAGTTTTTCCCTTCCACGCCTCATGGCTTCCTGCAATGGGATAGTACCCTCTCCATAAAGCGGCGAATCAGAACCCGAACTGCCCGGAAGTGGATCTACGTTTATAGTTGGAAGATGACCTCTGAAATCTCTGATCACGGAGGCGTATTTGGGATTGTTTGCCTGATTGTCCCATTCGTTTGGATCTACTCGGTGGTCGTAGAATTCCTCGGAACCATCCGCATACCGTATATAGCGAAAATCCTCTGAGCGCAGGGTGTGGTTATTCGGACCAAATGTGCAGAGGGCTAGCCGAGCCCAGGTTGCATTTGGATTCTGTAACAGTGTTTTTAAACTAAGCCCCTCCAAATCATCTTTGATGGGTAATCCACACAAGTCAGCCAAAGTCGGAAACAAATCAATCAAGCCTACCGGACGTTGACTACGTTTACCCTTAGCAAATCCTGGTGCAGAAATGATCATAGGCACGCGCGTGGTCTCCTCCCACAAGGTGCGTTTTGCCCAGCGAAGCTTCTCACCCAAATGAAATCCATGGTCACTCCAAACCACGACGATCGTATTGTCCGCCTCGCCACTCTTTTCCAAGCCATCCATAACCATACCGACCAGGGAATCGACAAAACTGTTGGCGGCCAAGTAAGCTCTGACAGCATGCCTGGCTTCGTCGCTTTCGATCATGTAGTCATGACGTGGACCCGTCGGATTTAAAGTGAGCTGTTTCGCAATCTCGGGTAAGTCATCGCGATCATCCGGTCTTGAGGCAGGTAGCTGAACGCCTCCAAGCGGGTACAAATCGAACCACTTCTTCGAAGCAAAGATAGGCACATGCGGAAGGTGAAACCCAACGGACAGAAAGAAGGGTTGATCTTTTTCTGCTAGCTCAGGCAAAACACTGGCTGCCCATTCCGCCGTTTTGTAGTCGACCATCTCTTCATCCGGAACATCTACTTCGCCCCAGTCCCAGCCGGGATGGCTCCCTGGCAAAGTGTAACGCAGCTTTTCCTTGGGCCGACGCCAACCTCTGGACTTCTCGATGTGATCAAAGGACGCTTCATCGGCAACACCATGGAAGATCTTTCCCATGGTAGCTGAGTAGTAGCCATGTTTCCGAAAAAACTGAAACATGGTCTCCTCGTTTTTAGTGCCTTCTACTTCTCTGAAGTTGGGTCCGAGGAAATACATACCGGTGGTCGAAGGTAGCTTGCCAAGGATCAGACTCACACGTGACGGATTACAAATAGGTGCCTGGCAGTGCGCATTGGAGAACTGCACACTCTGCTTCGCCAACTTGTCCATGTGAGGTGTTATAACCTGAGGATGCCCTTCAAAACTCCCAATCCAGTCATTCAGATCATCGATCGAAATGAACAACACATTCGGTTTGGTTTGCGCATGAAGCGTAACTCCCACCCAAAGAATAAGGGCTGCAACAATCTTAGCCATAAACTCTTTACGCACGTATCCCATCAACGAATACACGATCGCGGTCAACCGGGCCCATCTTATGATCGACACCCATTCCATCCAACATCGAGTTATAAACATCTATACCTTCTGCACCTACATCCATAATCTGGCCAGTCTTGAATCGGCCATTGGCACCGGTCACAGCGTGAAAAATACCGGACAGCTCTCGCTTCACATCGGAATGTCGACCGTCACCCGATTCGGTAGATACCGTAAACAGCGCATTTTCTAAGATCGTTTTACCATTGCCTTCGATGCAATCATCTTCGGCCAGGCGCTTCAGGAAGTAGGCGATTTCTCGCATTTTCATGTGCGCGTGTGCACGTAGCTGGGTGTTCTCTTTTTCTTCACCAAATTTGTGCCACCACTCGTGACTGCAGCCAGCTGATCCAGACTTATTGTGCTCACGAGCATCGTCGAAGGTGTAGATGTGACGCCCCTTGTAAGTATAATCCCCAGTCATGCGAAGTCGCTCGCCGGCGGCAAGAAATGTAAGGGCGCCAAATCGTGCTTTGTCTGTTTGAATCGCCAATGCGTATAGGTCGGCCATCAAGCGCCACTCGGTGACCAGATCATCGAGCTCCATGTCGATGCCTTCACCTCCAGGGTCGGCTTCACCGCCATGTTTGATTTGCGAGGCAGGCGGCATACTGGGTCCGTCAGCAATCGTTCGATGAGAATAAGCGCGTTGCTCAAACTCGCGAACGCGATCGAGGTGGTCAGCTACACGAGACTTGGATTGTGCACCGAGCGGTGACCGAGCACCGGTATAATGCTTATACTGATTAACCACCGAATCCAGGACGCTACGTTTCAAATGAAGATCGCGAGCCGTCATGCCTTCTGGAAGATCGATGGAGCCAAAGACCCGTTCAAAAAGATCACGTGGCCGTTCCTGCATCGTCGCTGCCACAGTACCATCCATGTTGTAGGTATGCACATAGCGACTGACTCGACTACGGCGAAAATAGGTTCCTCCAGCCAGGGTTGGCACCATCCCAGAGGGAAGACCGTTTGGATAGTGGTGGTTCCTGATTACTTGATCAATGGAAGGTCCGCCTGACTTCGCCTCACCTTCCGGTCCCTCACCCGTAAAAGAGGCAGAGGCTCCATCGAAGTGTGCGTTGATGCCTTTTTCGTCGGCGCGCACCTGGTCGACATTGCGCATGATGAGGAGTTTATCACCAATCTCCTGCAGAGGCTCCAGTACTCCGTCAAACCCTTCAGCTTGTAACGGGGCAGGAATACCTAGTCCGAAAAATACATTGAAAGCACGTACCGGGATAGCTGGTTTCGCCGCAGCGGTCGCGGTGCTGACCAACATTTCCTCCATAAAAGGTAAACCGACCGCAACGGTTCCCAAACCTTTGAGCATGGTGCGGCGACTAATGTTCTGAGAGTTCATTTTCTTAACTGATTTCCTGACGGAGTTGAGATGTCGAGATTGACGAATGAAGGACGAAGGAGCGCACATTGGTGCGTAACTGAAGACTGATCTGAGAAACATTCGGCATGTCAGCCCGAGGATGATCACAAACCGATTCCCAATCAGTTGGGTTCATCTCATCGTTATCCATTAATTCGATCATTTAAATATCTCCTTTGTGATCATCCGGTGAGGAATTCAGTTCGGTTCGGGTGGTTTGAACAAGTTTACTAGAAACCAGCGCAGACATAACGGCGGGGTAAGTTCCTCCTTCTTTTTTGGCTTTTTCGTGAATTCTGTCAAGGACTGGCGCGTCTTCCAAAGTAAGCGGGCGCCCCAAGGCCCATTGCGCAATTTTCCAAGTCAGGGTCTTGCTCACTCGGTCACTCTCGGCCAAAAGGTTCGCCAATTGAGCCACGGTTTCATAATTCACCGTTTCTTTTGCACCTGGAATCGGAAGCTCACCATCTTCACGGAGTTCGTTCCCATACTCGTCGCTCTCGTGGAAAGCCCCTATTCCATCAAACTTCTCAAAGGCAAAAGCTAGCGGCTCGAATCGAGCATGACACCCTCCGCAGGCATTGTCGTTGATACGTGTCATGGCTATGAACCGATTGGATTCTCCCGGTTTGGCCGGTATAGGTACCACATCCAATCCAGGCGGTGGCGGCTTGACGACTCCACGCAAGAGGTCATGCAAAACAAAGAGCCCTCGCGTAACCATAGAGGCTTCATCGCCCCCAACGGTGAGTACACTCCCGTGAGTCAGGATGCCACCCCGATGAGGGGTGTTGGACAAGTCGTATCTGGAAACACCATTTTCTTCTGTCGTCGCATCCGCGGTCACCAAACCATAATGCTCAGCCAGTTCCGGACTCGCAAAAGTAACTTGCGCATTCATCAAGTCAGTCAATGGTCGTTTCTGTTGCCACACCACTTCCTTAAATAGCGCCAAGGTCTCATCGCGCATCGCGGTTGCCAGCTCGGGCTTCCAGTTGGGGAATTTATCGGGATTCGGACGCAGGTTTTGCAAGCGCCCCAGATTCAACCATTCAGAAATAAATTGGGCGGAGCGATCAATGGCTCGTTCGTCTGCCAGCATACGTTCCACTTGTTCGCCCAACACAAAGGGGTATTTCAATTCACCCTTGTCAGCCACTTCCAATAGCGCTTCATCCGGAGGTCCACCCCAGAGCATATAACTTAAGCGCGATGCCAACTCGTATTCACTAACTGGCGACACTCCAGCTTCGCCAACCTGTTTCTCAACACGGTATACAAAGCGAGGTGATTGCAGCATAGCCTCAATCATCAACCGGACAGCTTCTTCCTTTTCTCCACCTGCACTAGCCACGGTCGTAGAGATCCCTCGAATGGCGACTAGTTCTTTTCCTTCCAAGGGTCCACGCAAGAGCCACTTCCCCATCGGCTCGAGAAGAGCTGCCATATCCTTATCGGTAAATTTCAGGTTTTGGTAAAATCGATCAGCGAAGGCCAACACGTCCATGCGCTGAACAATCAATGCCGCCAATTTGGCGTAAGCCTGCACATGCCCCAAATCCACATTCAAGTTGTAAGCGGTATTACTAAATCCATCTGCGCGTTTATCAGGTGGCATCCATTCACGTGCCTCTTTCTCGATATCCACGCCCGTTGTCCGGTAGACCGTTTCGATGTATTCGTTCACGGTCAGTCTGCGGATCCAGTTTTCACCGGTAGCTTCTTTTTCATACACCGCAGGATCGATCCAATCCACGGTCCACTCTGCACCGTCGTTGATCCAATCTTTTAAGATATCCTGCTCTTCTTGCGATAATGGGTCCCGATCCTCAGGCATGTCTCCGAAATGTACCGACTCCCACAAACTGCTTTCTTCTGCATTTCCGGGAATAATGGCTTCCCCGCTGTCACCTCCTCTAAAGGCAGCGTCTTTGCGGGATAAGTCCAAAGCACCTTCTCGAGCATTAGTGTCATGACATTCCAAACAATGTTTAGCCAGCAGCGGAGCAACTTTCGATTGGAAGAAATCCACATCTCCATGCGCACTGCCCTGCTCACCCACAACGGGAAGGGGAGCGCCCTCTTCTGCCCAATCCAACATCAGGCTCCTTTGCTCTGGATTCAAGGACTCCAGAATGGGTTGAATATCCCGCGCAAAATCCAGCCCTTTCTTTTTGTTCTGCTGCGCTAGCAGCGAAAACGAGCTCATCACAACCACAGTAAGAATGATGGGAAGAAGACGTTGCATTATTAGGGTAGAATCTTGGGTGCGGCACTTAGGGTTGCTGCATCTATAAAAGAGACGTGATCGCCGGGCTTTTCCACTAAAAAATGCCCATACGTGCTACTCTACTTCCCTTTTTTACGCTTCTGCCTATCTCTAAGCCGGCTCTTAATGTAATTAATATCGGTCAATAACTTCAGTCCGCGGAAATTTCTTCACATAAAATTCTCTTTGGTAATCTCAAAGAAATCGCTCATATTCTTGTAGAACGGAGTTTCAAAACCGGCGTGCGTGCAGTTAAACGGGATCGTAATACGCTCCTCGTCACCTTCAAAAGGTTCTACATAATGCCAAACGGTGGATGGAAATAAAACGATCATACCCGCTTCCGGAGTAATCCGACATTCTCTCTCAAAGGGATCTGGATTGTTTAAAATTTCCTTAGGCACTCCACTGCGATTCTGAAGCACAGTGATTCCCTTAGTAACTGGAGTGCCAGGCGCAAATCCCGTTTTTGCATAGTAAATTCAAGACCAAGTAAACCGGGCGGATGAATGAACATGCGCTACGTTGTATCCACCTTTTCGATGCACCAGTACCCACGACTCAAACAACCATTCCTGAAAGTGTTGATCTACTGGATCCTTCACGGTGCTCCGAACCATCGAAGCCACTGCATTGTGCATATGCCCCTTTAGTTCTCGAACCGCATCATTATCCCACTCCAGGAATTGCTTATCGAACCTCCAGCTATTTCCACGATTCGTGGCATTCAAGGTGGGAGTCGCACTCATTTCCTCACGAATACGAGCTTCAAGCCTAGCATTCAGATCTTCGGGATTGGGAATGCGATAACGTTTCAGAGGAATCGGAAACAGATTCTCAAGTTCACTCGAACCAGTGACAGTAGTGTTATTAATGGACGACCTTTTTCATGGAAGGTGTTGCTTAATTTCAGAAGAGACCACCATCCTTCCTAGGATTCTAACTTCAGCTTATCACCAAGAACGGATTCCATTTTTTCAAACAGCGTATCCACAAGTTTATCTCGGTCATCATTCAGTTCTCCCGCCACGACAAATTCTTTAAGGCTTACTGGATCCAAAGTACTCAAGCGTATCCAATCTCTCCCTTTGTGAATTGAGATGACATAGCCTTCATTATTCCAATACCGCTTCTCTGAGGTAACCATGGCCCAGGAGTTTGAAAATAAAGCCTATGTTTGAAAGCCAATTCGTAATACGAATGCCTTAATCTTCTGGACTTCGGCGTATTTGACATAATCCTGACAAAATACCTACACTGCTCAAGACGCTCATACCCTGATCATGATACATCAACGCATTTACCCTACCCTATTGATTCTGTTGGCATTCTGCTTACCAAGTCTCGCTCAACAAAACACAAAACCACAACCCACCCACGCGGATGTGGCTTACGGGGATCATGAACGGCACGTCTTTGATATTTGGCTAACACCTTCCGATAAACCGACGCCGCTCGTCATCTACATTCACGGTGGAGGTTTTCGAGGTGGAAATAAAAATATCAATGCCAATTCCTTAAAACAGTTTCAGAAAGCTGGCCTTTCAGTGGCCGCCATTCACTACCGACTATCTGATACAGGCACTTACCCAATTTATATGGAAGACGCAGCACGCTGTCTGCAGACAATCCGACATCGGGCGAACGAATGGAATATCGATTCGGAAAAAATCGCCTGTTATGGAGGTTCGGCCGGAGCTGGGATTTCGCTCTGGTTGGGTTTCCACGACGATCTGGCTGATCCAAGAAGTTCAGACCCCATCTCACGGCAATCAACCCGAATTGTTGCAGCCGCTACCTCGAATGGTCAATCGACCTATGACCTCCGTGACTACAAAGCCTGGTTTGACCTGGGTGACTTCAAAATTCACGAAGCATTCTATCCCATGTTCGGAGTCGAGAAGGATTCTGATTTTTTCTCAGACAAAAGAGTACACAAAATGATGGCCGACGCCTCTGCTATTAATCATCTCACCAAAGATGACGTTCCTGTCTACATGACCTACAATCGCGGAAATGTCCCAGTAAATAATGAGACCAATCCAGGCATCTGGGTGCACCACGTTCTACTCGGTATTAAGCTACAGGAAGCCATGAAAAAATTAGGAATGGAATGCACCGTCGTATCTCCTGAACATAAAGAAACCAGTTACGGAAGCTTGGAAAATTTCCTCATAGAAAAGTTAACAAACTAATCCCGCCAGGATTTACAGTCGGCTAAGCTAAAAGCTAAGACAGCTTCCTAGGCCTATCAGTCCTTCAGTTTTTCGCGGATCTTGTTTAGGATGTCGCCTTCCGGCTGCAGGGGAAAGGTGATGGTCCTCTCACTTATAATACTCTGATACATGCCCATGATGATTTCAAAGTCTGCAAGCGCATTGTCCAGACACAGCGGCATCGGCGAGTCATCATCTTCGATCCAATCGATCATAGACTCGACCATCGCAGCTTGTCCCAAAATATCTTCTTCAAAATAATCGTGCACCCCACTCGTTTGGCCGTCCGCGGTGTTCAATTGCCACCCCCACATGCTCCATAACAAATCGCCTTCCGTTCCTTTCACCGAGATTCGCTTGTGGTGGTTAATCTCATGTGCGCCGTCGACGGAAGGTGCCCCTGGCCCACAGTTCAAAGTCGCCTCAACGCCGTTATCATAAACAATCTCGGCCTGTACCTGATCCGGCGCGTAATGATGCCTAGGATTATCGACTAAACCTTCAATCCCAGTTGCCGTAGCCCGAACCGAAACGACCTTCGAACCGGGAATAAATGCTGCGATGGCCTGTAAGACGTGTGTGCCTTGATGAACGACATTCAGTTGGGAGCTGACATCGACATGCGTCACTCGACCAATCGCACCGTTGGCCACCTGCTGTTGCAAAGAGAATCTATTGGGATGAAAATGTAGCTGATGGTTAACTGCCACCTTGCACTTACTCGATGCAGCTAATGCCCGTATCTGACTCAAGTCCTCAAAAGAAAGGACGATCGGTTTTTCACAAACAATAGCTGGCACTCCCGCTTCGATAGCTGCCTCTAAAACCTCTACTCTCACATGAGGCGGAGTGTTAACATGGACCACATGTGGCTGCACTTCAGCAAACATCCTTCGATAGTCTGTATAAGCATGTCCCACTCCATGCTGAGCTGCGAATGCCCTTAGGTTCTCTTCATTCCTAGTACTGACCGCTGCCAACGTGCTTCGTTTTACATGCACATAGGCCGCAGCATGCTCACTCGCCCTTGGACCACTCACACCAATAATTGCAGATTTATACATGCAAAAGAAAAAGCTTCATTCACCCCTGTGAGTCAATTTCATACCTAGAAGCAAGATTCAATCGACAGGTTTCTCACAGTCACATCAGCCTTCTATATTCAAACTCCGGGCAAGTATCCACATAGCAAATACTCGACATTTTAAAAGTCGCCTTAATAATGAACAACATCACCCATCCCTATTAGTCATGAAATCCAGTCCAACAACAATCCAAACCCTTCTGAGCATTCTGTCTGTGCTGTGGGCTCATTCTCTTGCCGCCGACTTCAATGCTTACCTCCCCAGCCGCACGACGAACCAACTATGGATCGTTCACGCCACAGAGAAGGGCGACGAGCTCTCCCTCACCGTCGACGAAAAAGTCGACCTTGGCTTTGTTCCTGCCACCATCGTGGCCCACCCGGAAGAGCCGTTGCTCTATGTCTCTACCAACGTAGGTGACGAAGGAAACTCTCCTGCCGCCATCATCACTCTCGAAGCCGACGGTAGCTACAAGAACCACACTCCCCTCACCCTCGACCACGGCTATGCCTACCTCTCCCTTGATCGTGATCAGCGTTTTCTGCTCGGAGCTGACTACCGCGGTGGTCACATCGACGTCTACGCTCTCGACGAACAAGGTAAACCCGGCTCTCGAGTCGCATTCCTCGATGAAGGTCGCAATGCCGCTCATGCGGTTTTAACCTCACCCGACAGCCGTTTCGTTTACATTCCCTATGTTAAAGACTCCAACGCCATTCTCCAGTACGCCTTCGACTCTGACACCGGTGCTCTAACACCTCTTGAGCCCCACAATGCGAATCCACCCAAAGGCACAGGCCCTCGTCATATCGCCTACCATCCCAAACTTCCCCTGGTTTACTTTAGTAATGAACAAGGTCTAGGGGCTTCGGTTTACGAAAGAAACCGCACGAGTGGTCAGCTCACCCTGAAACAGGTCATCGACGTCATCCCCTCAGACCAAGGCCCTGAAAAAGGCACCTCCGCTTCCGACTGCGCCATCAGCCAGGACGGAAAATTCCTCTTCACCGGCCAACGGAGTGGCAACGAAGCTACCCTCCCCAACGGCATCAACCGCTACCGCGTGAACGACGATGGTTCTTTAAAACATCTTGGCCTCACTCCTACCGGGGAAATCCCCTGGGGGTTCGCCTTCTCCCCCGACGGCCAGGTCCTCCTCGTCACCGCTTTCAAAAGCGGCATCCTTCACGCATTTCATATCACAGAGCAAGGCGACCTCAAACCCGCCGCTACGCTGCCCATCGACAAGAGCATCTCAGATCTCGTTACACGTTAATCTCAAGTGGATTTTAGCAAAGCTGAACTCGCCATGACCTCCGCTAATTAGAGTCCGAAAAACATACTCAGGCTCCCTGGCATCATTACATTAGGATAGCCAGGTTAGACTAGGCATTTCCTAGTCGGATTCTACGATACGCCAAAAGGTTTGCACTTCGTTTGACGCTGGTAGCGTAAACGGCGCAATCGCATCAGGAACGTCTTCCCAAATGATCAGATCATTGGAGATTTGGAGTGTTCCTGTGGCAGACCAGAACAAGAGGAGTTCACTTTCCCCTTCAGTTGATTCGCCCAAGATTAATTGAATGGTTTCTTTGTCCTCCAAGTTTTCGGCTATGGACGAAGACAGTTTGGAAAGAATTACCTGCTGTAGAGATCCATCGGACAGATCGATCGGATTTTCACCAAGATTAATTTCAGTCAAATTATCAAGGTTTGAAAGAGCTTTGATATCAGAGATTGCATTGTCAGTAATATCGATGACTTCCAATAAGTCCAAAGACCCCAGTGGAGTAATATCGATCACCTGATTTCCACTTAAGTCAATCGACTCCAAACCAGGTAAGGAAGCAAGACTCTCAATAACTTCGACTAAGTTTCCACTCAGATCAATCGACTCTAAGTCAGCCAAATTAGCCAAGGGTGATAAGTCGATGATTTGATTGTCAGCAAGGTTCAACGTATTCAGCGAAAGCAAGGCATCCAAAACACTGCTATCTTCATGGTTATCCAAAAGACCTCCTTTACTCTGAACTGGAGGAGGTTCAGCTAGGTTATTGCCGACAAGATTGAGGTTGGTTAAATTTGTCGAACCAGCCAAAGGGCTTGCATCGGTGATTTGATTGTAACTCAAATTTAGCTCCGTAAGATTTCCGAGACCAGATAAAGGCGAAATGTCTATGATTCGGTTAGTAGACATCCCAATTTTCCTTAAGCTGGTTAATTCAGAAATAGGGCTCAGGTCGCTGAATAAGTGATAACTGAAATACAATTATTGCATAGTCTTTTCCTAAGGAACTATTTTATAGTGATTTCGTCAACCTAAGTTAAGGTATCTAAAATATTTCACCCCAAGATTATTATGAACATCGATCCCATATCCCGTCGCAGATTTATTAAAACCACCGGAGCCGCAGGAGCTGCTTCCCTACTCGCCAATGTTCCCAACGTATATGGCAACCACCATAAGGGAAAAGTCCGTGTAGGACTGATTGGTCTGGGCGGCCGTGGATGTGGCGCTGGAATCACGGACTGTGCTACCGCCGACCAGAACATCGAGCTCGTTGCCATGGGTGATCTTTTCAAGGACCACCTCGATCTGGCAAAGGACCGGATTCAAGCCAGTTTCAAACGCAGAGAACTTCCTTTCGACAAAATCTATAAGGTTAAAAAGGAGAACATGTTCCATGGATTCGATGCCTACAAGAAGGTCATCGAAAGCGATGTGGACCTGATCATCCTCACCACTCCGCCTGTATTTCGTCCTTTGCATTTCCGCGCCGCAGTTGAAGCAGGCAAGCATTGCTTTATTGAAAAACCAGTCGCGGTGGATCCAGCCGGTGTGAAGCACATCGTGGAAACGTCGAAGATGGCCGCGAAGAAAGGCCTGACCGTTGTCGCTGGAACTCAGATGCGCCGAGGCCGTCATTTTCAAGCTCTCGTCGAACAAGTTCGTGGAGGCGCCATGGGAGAAATCATGAGCGGTCAATCTACACGTCTGGGAGGTGCCCTGAGCAACTGGCGTGAAAGCGAAGCGGTTCGCAGACCTGAATGGTCGGATATGGAATGGCAACTGCGTCGCTGGTTGTTCTGTACCTGGTCGTCCGGAGATTTTATCGTTGAGCAGCACGTGCACAATCTGGACATCGTGGACTGGATTATGGGTGGGCATCCCGTCCAAGTAATCGGCACCGGTGGTCGTCAGTCACGCACCGGTCCGGCTTATCCAAATGTCTGGGATAATATTTCCGTCGAATACGAGTACGCCAATGGAGCTCGCATTACCCACCTCGGTGCACAAATGGACGGTATCAGTGGACGGAATGATTTGCTCATGTTCGGCACGCAAGGCCAGCTTAAGTCCAGCTTCGCTAATGCTACCATTTCTGGAAAAAAGAATTGGGAATACGACGGCCCAACACCGAATCCCGCGGTCGTTGAATACGCCGATACGCTCGACTCCATTCGGAACAGCAAGGCCATCAACGAAGGTGAACGCATCGCCCAAAGCACCATGACCGCCATTCTCGGTCGTATGGCTGCTTACTCGGGACGCGCTCTGAAATGGGAATGGGCCATGAATGCGTCCAAGATGGATCTGACTCCAAAGAAATGGAAATTTGGCGAACTGCCGCTGGCAGAGGTCGCAGTGCCAGGGGTCACCAAGCTGGTATAGAAAAGTCTTTTAGCATGTAGGAAGGTAGCTTGCTACACGACCAACTTAAATTCTCTTGAAGAAAATGCGCTTAGCACTTTGTTATACAGCGGTATAGTCGTAAACTCAAAGGCAATCAGAACACCATGTCCGTATCTCGCAGAAACTTCGTCAAAACGGCGGCCACCGCTACCGCAGCTCTCTCATTCCCCATGATCATTCCTCGCCACGTGCTAGGGGGTGCCAACTTTGTTGCACCGAGTGAAAAGGTGAATGTCGGAATCGTTGGTTGTGGCGGACAAGGACAACACAACATGCGCCAACTGCTCATGCTGGACGATGTGCAAGTTACAGCCATTGCGGATCCCGCCGAGTACTGGAATCTCAACTCATTTTACTACCGCGATATCGCCGGACGGGGTCCGGTGAAAGACGAGATCGAAGAGCACTACCAAAAGAAATCACCCAACTACAAAGTCGCAGAGTATGTCGATTTCCTGGAGATGCTTGAAAAGGAATCCGCACTCGACGCAGTCCTCTGCGCCACACCTGATCATACCCATGCCTTTGTCGCCTCTAACTCCATGCGTGCGGGCAAACATGTTTACGTCGAAAAACCTATGGCACATAACTTGTGGGAAAACCGCAAGCTGGCCCAAATCGCGAAAGAGACCGGTGTGGCTACCCAAATGGGTAATATGGGGCACAGCTCTGAAGGTATTCGCCAAGTAGTGGAATTACTCCAAGCCGGTGCCATCGGTGACGTAGAGCAAGCCCACTCCTGGTGCCACGCTACACGTTGGACCAACGGACTGCACAACATGCCACTCGGCACCACCGTTCCTCAACCCGATTTCGACTGGGATAAGTGGCTAGGGCCACGGGAATCTATCCCGTACCACGAAGATTATACTCCGGTTAAGTGGCGTGACTTCTGGCGCTTTGGATGTGGAGCCATCGGAGACTTTGCCTGCCACGATATGGACGCAACGGTCTGGGCCTACGACCTGGAAACCCCCGACTCGGTCCAGGTCTACCCCATTGGTCAAAGCAATGAAGAAATCGTACCTCATGGAGAGCTCGGATATTTCGACTTCAAAGCTAAAGGAAAACAAAAAGCCATAAAGGTTACCTGGTATGCCGGCGCAGGCCGCCCCGCACACCACGAGTCGTTCCCTGATAATTTCCAATTGTCCAAACGCGGCCTTCTCTTCGAAGGCAGCAAAGGAACCATCCAGTGCGATGGTGCAGGAGGAAGTCCACGCATCTTCCCACAAGAACTACGTGGATCGATCAACAAGCCCAAAAAATCGATTCGCCGAGTCAGTGGTCATCACAGTGATTGGATCGAAGCCATCAAAGGCGGACCCGCTGCCAGTGCGAATTTTGAATACTCAGCGCGTCTGACAGAGATCGCATTACTCGGTGTGCTTTCCGTTCGTATGGGCGGTGCCAGGATCGAATGGGACGCCAAGAACATGAAGGCGAAGGGGCTGCCCGAAGCCGATCGGTTTATCAAAGAGCCTGTCCGATCTGGCTGGGAAGTCGTTTAGTTTAGACTTGGCTCTAACGGATAGGAGCAAAGGGATTCTAAATTCCTAATAATATCTGAAATCCGTGGGTGGAAGCATAGACCAAGGTTTTCGTTTGCACCTATCCTCGGGCCGACTCGCCGGTTGTTCCTCATTCTCGCCTTCAGTCACGCACAGACGTGCGCTCTTTTGTCTATCAATCGTCAAGCCCGACGCCTCGACTCCGTATAAACAACTCTAAAGAGTCGCGGGCGTAGGGACGCCTATAAACTACAAAGTTCAGTAGTAGTCATATTCGAAACTGTTGTCGTTAAACGAGACATCTAGATCCCGTATCAATTCACTCTAGAACATCGCAGGCGTTTCGAACACTTACATTCTACAAAGGAATATCTATCCTACCACGCATGGGACTGAAATCTAGACTGAGTATAAGTGAGTTCAATAAACTTCGATGCTTCAGCGCACGAGTATCTGCGAGGTACGACGGTTCTAAATACGGTTTTGACGGAGTCAAGATGTCGACATTGAGGAAGCCTTTGAGAGTGAGCGCACGCCTGTGCGTGATTGAGCAAGGGCCGACGAACATTCGGCATGTTGACCCGCGGGTGGGTGGAACTGGAAAACCTAAATCAAAGTAAACGCCTACGGGGTCTACAAAATATCAAAATTTACCGACCGTTTCACCCACCCATTCAAAATCGTATTTAGACGAGGTTGACGGGGTTGACGTCAAACACGTCGATTACGTCTTCGGACATGGGGAAGTCTTCGCGAAGTGCAACCAAGGCTGGCATGGTTTTTGAGACGTTCTTGGTGAAATACCAAATCTGGTAGCGGTAGTAGTCTTTGATCTTCTCAATGGGTGCAGGGACCGGGCCGCGAATCTCGAGCCAGTTAAGGTCAGACTTCTCCAAGTGCTTAACCCATTGCTCGGCGTAGAACTCGACTTTCTCCGGATTCATGCCGCGAAAGAGATGATGGATGAGATTTCTGTAAGGAGGATATTCGTGTTCTTTGCGGACAAGTAATTCCTCTTCCAGGAATCCATCAAAGTCCTCTCGTCGAGCGTACTGAATAGGACCCACATGAGGCGTGAACGATTGAACAATGACCTCACCAGCAATGTCGCCCCTCCCCGCTCGTCCCGCAACTTGGACAAGTAATTGGAAGGTTCTTTCGTGTGCCCGGAAATCTGGTACGTGCATGGAAATATCCGCATCAATGAGTCCGACCAAAGTCACGTTGGGGAAGTCCAGCCCCTTGGCAATCATCTGCGTTCCGACGAGGATATCGATACGGCCGCGGCGAAAGTCACCCAGGATTTTCCGGAAGAGATTCTTCTTCTGCATGGTATCTGCATCAATGCGAACAACCGTGGCATGAGGCATAACCTGCTTAACCACTTCCTCAACTTTCTGGGTGCCGGTGCCTTTCCATTTAATTTTGGAAGAACGACACTCCTGACAACGCGAATGGGCATCATGGCCGTCGCCACAGAGGTGACATACCAATCGGTTGATCTTCCGGTGAAAGGTCATGGGGATACTACAATGCTTGCACATCGCCACCCAACCACACTCGGGACAAATCATACTGCGCGAATATCCCCGCCTGTTGATAAATAGAATGGCCTGCTCTTTTCGTTCCAAGCGGTCCCGTAGTTGATTCACCAACATGCGGGAAAGGGTCACGGCTCCTTTCTGGCTGATAAACTCCTGTCGCATATCCACCACATGGACGGTGGGCATTTGGCGGTTATCAACCCGCTTAAACAAACGGTCGGAAATGTATTTTTTTGCCGACACATTGTAGAGTGATTCCAGAGACGGAGTAGCGGAACCGAGTACGCAAACCGCGTCGGAAATTTTTGAGCGAAAGACAGCGACGTCGCGCGCGTGATAACGCGGGGTCTCCTCTTGTTTGTAAGCTGGCTCGTGCTCTTCATCTACAATGATGAGTCCCACATTCTTCATCGGTGCAAATAACGCCGACCGGGCTCCAACGACCACCTTGGCTTCTCCAGATGCCAGGCTCATCCAGGCATCGAGTCGCTCGCCGCTGCTCAGGTGACTGTGCCAGACAACCGTTTTGAAGTCATAGCGGTTGAAGCGTGCTCGCAGGCGCCCCACGGTCTGAGGCGTCAATGCCACTTCGGGCACGAGAAATATGACGGTCTTCCCGGATTGAATGACTCTCTCGATGGCGCGCAAATATACTTCTGTTTTCCCGGATCCGGTCACTCCGTGGAGCAAGTGCACCTGAAATCTCTTCGCCGCGATACTCTTCATGATGGATCCCACACAGCGATCCTGCTCTTCCGTCAGATCAAAGACCTGGTCTCCGATCTGGTCTGCATCAGCCAACTCGTCATCGTACGCCGTACGCTCCACCACCTGAGAGACTTCCTTCACCAGACCTTTTTCAATCAGACCATCGAGGACCGAGGGGGAGATCTTCAGCCTTTTAACGACCAAGCTCTTTTTGAGGGGTTTGATTTGGTCGCGCAGAAACTGATAGGTGATCGCCTGTTTTCGAGCTCGTTTTTTTAACTGCTCAAAGGCATCCAGGTCGAAGGGCAATTTTACGACGACCTGCTTCTCGAGTTTTTGCCCCATTCCCTTGCGCACAGCCGCCGGGATGAAAGTCTCAAGCAGGGACTCATAGCCGGCACCGTAGTAGTCATGCATCCAGTAGAGCAGCTCGGTGCTTTCCGGAGTCAATGCTGGGTGAGGCATTACCAACTGCGTGATCTGTTTAAGCTTCTCTGGGGGAAGTTGCGCCTTTTCAGGAAACTCCATGACCACACCCAACTCTTGGCGGTTGCGAATGGGAATCCTTACGAGGCACCCCAGTTGCAAGTCTGCCTCAATCGTAGTAGGAATCCGATAATCCAACAATTTCTCAAAGCCACTAATGGGTAATACCCGTGCAATACTCACGGTCATTAGCTCAACTTCTCCTTGAATAGGTGGGGCAGATCAATCATTGACGGAACCCACATTGGTTCCTGTAATTCTACTAGTCTAGGCAAATTCCTACTCTTCCCAATTACCCGCGTGAACATCGATTCCAGCAGAGAAAATTTTAGAGCACATCTTGCTCAACAGGGTCTCCGTGTAACCAATCAACGGCTGGCGATATTTGAGGCCGCCTTCCAATCGGAAGATCACTTCACCGCTGAAGACCTGCTTGAGCGGGCCCGCAAGATCGACCACACGGTCAGCCGTGCAACCGTCTACCGTACATTGCCCATCCTGACCGAGAGTGCGTCCGTCCGCGAAGTCGACATCGGCAAGGACTACAAGTTTTACTACACTCCCAGAGAAGAAGAACCTACACAGGCCCAAGTTATCTGCACGGACTGCGATAAAATTTTCGAAATGGATGCGCCTTTCCTTGAATGGTATGGCCAATCGGTAGCTAAAAAACTAGGACTCGCAGTAGACACTCAACGTCTACAGGTCTCTGCAACCTGTGAACGCCTCAAGGCGAACGGGGCTTGTGAGAATCGTAGCTGATTCCCGGAAATGAGCGACAAACACCAGTTCGAGATCTCTTTTTACGAGAGCATTCTCAAACGTGAGCCAAAATACGAAGAGGTTATCGAGCTCCTGGGAGGCCTTTACACTAATGTTGGGCGCATTGAGGATGGGCTCAAGATGGACCGGAAACTGGTTCGCCTCAAACCGGATAATCCTGTCGTTCACTACAATCTGGCCTGCAGCCTGGCCCTCAAACGCCGTTTCAAGGAAGCATTGAAAATTCTCAACCAAGCGGTGGATCTCGGATACAAGGACATTAAATGGATGAAGGAAGATCCCGACTTGGCCAATCTGCGTAATCACCCTGAATTTGAGCGACTCCTGGAACGTATCCAAACAGATTCACTCTAATCCCAAAGCGGTGCGACAAGTAAGCAAGTTGACAGACCGACTTGAAATCTGGCATTAACCCGCTCCTCTAATTTTAAAAAACCTTAGATGACATGCCCGAAGTCCTAGACTACGAACCCTTGGTGATCTCTTCCAAAGGCTTTAAGGAAGAACCACTCACCGCTATTCAGGAAGAAATCCTGCAACTGAAGAAGGAGCGCAATGCCGTGATCCTGGCCCACAATTACCAGGTCGACTCCATTCAGCGTATTGCCGACTACGTAGGCGATTCTCTTGGACTTTCCTACCGAGCAGCAGAAGCGGACGCAGACGTCATACTCTTCTGCGGTGTTCACTTCATGGCCGAAACAGCCAAGATTGTAAACCCGGCCAAGACGGTCATTTTACCCGACCTGGATGCCGGCTGTTCCCTCTCTGATTCTTGCCCGGCGGAAAAACTGGCAGCTTACAAGGAAGCCAATCCGGATACCTACGTGGTAGCCTACATCAATTGCTCGGCAGGAGTGAAAGCACTCAGCGATGTCATTTGCACGAGTGGCAATGCTGCCAAAATCGTGGAACGGGTTCCGGAGGATAAGGATATCCTCTTCGTGCCCGATCAAAACCTGGGCCAATGGGTGTCCAAGCAAACCGGTCGTCACCTCAAACTCTGGCCCGGTAGCTGTTATGCACACGTCTTATTTACCGTTCAGTCTCTTGAGAAGTTAAAATCTCAGTTTCCCGGAGCGCCTGTAGTGGCTCACCCGGAATGCGTAGAGACCGTACGCGATATGGCAGACGAAGTTTGCAGCACAGAATTGATGCTCGGCTTTTGTCGGGATCATTCGTCAGAGGATATTATTGTGGTAACCGAAACGGGCATGCTCAATCGCTTACGTCGGGAGATCCCTGGCAAACGTTTTATAGCAGGACCGACTGACAATTGCGCCTGTAATGATTGCCGCTACATGAAGATGAACACGATCGAGAAGGTCCGTGATGCGTTGAAGAACCTTTTCCCACAGATCGAGATGGACGAAGCGGTTAGGCAAAAAGCATTCCTGCCAATCAACCGGATGCTTGAGTGGAGTAAGTAGAGTGAGTGGGTCCTCGCTAGCCTAAGTAGAATCTTACTCTTCGTCTTGCTCCTCCCCTTCTTCTCCAAATTTCCGAGAGGCGGTCCGCTCGGCGATCGGACCCTACCTAGTCGGTTTCAAATGGACTTACAGCGTAGGTATGTACTCGCGGAATGTGTCAGGAGATTGGAGGAAGAGGAGGACGAAGAGGAAGATTTAAAAAACACAGGCAAGATGCCTGCGCTACTCTTTGTGATCGTCATAAGATCCATCGACCCTACTGTCCTCCCACTTCATGATCGGCGCCGAGGACATTGCGAGAAAGACCTACTTCTGGGATAAGCTGCGAGGCTCCTCACAGGGTGTGCTCGAAACGGGCTACATGGGGCTGACCCTGGTGATCGCGATTGAGGTCTTCGATGCGCCCAATGAGGTAAAGAGCCTAATTGCAGCGGCCAATCCGATAGGGCTCCTCATTACTCCATTAACCCTCGGGTTTTTCGCTTGGCTAAGTCGACCGGCAAACATCATCGCTAGTAATTTGCTGTTTCTGTCGGGACTGTGCATCGCAGTGGCCGCTTTCTCCTCAAGCCTGAATATCTATCTGGTTTTGTTAATTTTATCAGCCGTCTTCGGAACGCAATCTGTGCCGATGATGGCGCACATCTACGCGGAGAATTATCCGCCAAACAAACGAGGCACCTACTTCTCAACCAGCTTCATGTTCTCCGTAGCGGCAACCTCAGTGTTCAGTTTACTTTTCGGTTGGTTAATGGATCTAGACATTGGGTTCTATGTGTTGGTTCTCGGAGTTCTGAGTTTGGCAAGCTTTGCTTCGGGCGTTGCGATGAGGCGGATGCCATCGACCCCTGTTCACCAACATTCGACTCAAAATCCAATCCGGAATATAGGATATGCGTTCACAGACTGGAAGTTTGGAATCATGCTTTTGAGCTGGATGTTCCTGGGACTTGGGAACCTCATGGCTAATCCTCTTAGGATCGAGTATCTGCTGAAACCTGAATATGGTGTGGCTGCGACGATAAGCTTGGTTTCGTTTATCACCTTATTCATACCCGCCGTCTTTCGATTTTTATCCGCCAGAATGTGGGGCATCCTTTTCGATCGCATCGACTTTATGTTGCTTAGAATTGCCGTGAATTCACTGCAAATGATCTCCATCTGGATATTCTTCCAAACTACGAACATCTGGATTCTAGGGTTCTCAACCGCTTTGAATGGAATCGCCATGGGCGGTGGAACTCTTTCCTGGAATCTTTGGGTAACCAAATTTGCGCCGCAGGAACGCACCGCGGCCTACATGATTGTGCACACGTTTCTCACCGGCATTCGGGGATTTGCGGCACCGTTCATGGGCTTTTACTTGCTGGTAACGGTCGGGGCAAAAAAGACCGGAGGTATAGGATCCATTCTGATCCTGATATCGATCATCATGGTCTACGTGCTCTACCTGAATGTAAGGCCTAAACGTAAGAGTTAAACCTACTGCTCATCTCCACCGATTAAGCGACCAATCTTCAATTCGGAGATTTTCTGCAAGTAACTGATTCGTTCCTTTTTAAAATAGAAGGCGAGTTTGCCATCCAACTCATTGACGAAGAAACACTCCCATCGTTCCTCACCTAGCTTATTAAGCTCTTCAGTCACTTTCATGGGATCGCTCTCGTCCAGAACCACAACCTGATACTGCCAGTCGCCGATGCGACCGATGTCGTCGCTCAACCATTGTTTAGATTCTTCCTTTAAATTGCGGTCTTCGGAAATGAGCTCTTCATACATCTTCTTGGCTTGTTCCCAATAAGACGCTTCAACCTTGTCGCCAGGTTCAGTTTCGGGATCCGCCAAAAGAGAAAGTGGACAGAAAAATAACGCGAGGGTGACTGCCAAATACTCCATAGTCATCTGAGTATGGTCATCGGAAGCCAAAGATCAACTGTAAGGAAGTCTGTAATCCTGATCCCACGGTCGGCTTTCCATTACGAATTCGAATCATTTTTCGGCACGCATCGGACTTCAAAAGCGTTTCGTCATAATTCTCCAATGCCATCTTGCCCTCTTTGACGGTTCCGTTTTTAGAAATGAGTGGGGTCCATTTTTTCGGAACTCCGTAATAGGTGTATTCGATGCGCCATCCTGCAAGGCCTTTGGACGGTATCAATCCATCTACCAGGGCGGGATAGCGCTTAACAAAGTCAGGGACTTGCCTGGTGGATACCATCACCGTGAAAGCCGTTTTCTCAGCATCGAGGACCTGCCTCAAGCGGGTCGCATGATTCCATTGGGTTTGCTCGAAGAATATAGCCGGATTGATGCCTACCAGGTTCATGCCATTGAAGACTCCGTGCTCATTCTTCTCTTTGTATTTCTTCCAGTTATACCAACCTTGAAAATCATCAGAGAGACGGAAACAGACCTCGAAATGCAAATGAGCCCGACTCTTGGGTATGGTGTAGGATGCCGACCTACCCATTGTTCCAATCCGTTGACCGGCTTGTACTGCCTGCCCACGGGTGATGCCTGGATGCACGGATTTTAAATGGGCGTAGAGAGTATGGAAATACATCTCGCCATCGTGATGCTCTATCACGATGTAGCGGCCATAGCTGGATTTGCTTCTATTAATATTGGTGTAGACGACAACTCCCGGAAGCACAGAACGTATCAGGTCGGTGGCCTCGCCGCGACCATCCTTACTAAAAGCTCGCAAATCCACTCCTTCATGAAACTGATAGCCTTGGGAACGAACACAGCCGAAATTTCCAGACTGAATCTCGTTCGAAGCGGTTGGCTGCAGCAGGGAGAAAAAGGAGTCACGCATATCCACAGGTGGATGCTCGGTAGGCCATACTACATCCAGCTTTGCCCAGGCATTAAATCCCAATCCCCAAATCAGGGCTCCAATCGTAAGGAAACGTTTCATTAAAAATCTATTACTTGGGATATGTCGGACACAGCCATGGTTCCAAGACAATTCTTACTCGGGAAACTTTTCTGAAGCCTTGAGCATCTTTGCAGTGAGCGATTCCTTACAGTTTTCTACACCCAGTCGAGGGCCTGAATACAGGAGCGATCCGCCGTGTTTGCCACCTCCTGGGCCCAGATCGACGATCCAGTCGGCCAGGTTTACCACATCCAGATTGTGCTCAATGATAATGATGGTGTTCCCGTTGTCTCGAAGCTTCAGCAAGAGATCCATGAGCAGTTGAATATCCAGCCAGTGCAGACCGGTCGTAGGCTCATCGAGAATGTAGAGCGAAGCCCCCTGCTCTTTCTTACTCAGCTCAAGCGACAATTTTATGCGTTGTGCTTCGCCGCCGGATAAAGTGGTCGCAGATTGACCCAGGCGAATGTAACCCAACCCAACGGCATCCAAAGTTTCCAATTTGCGGTGCACTTTGGGGAAATTCTGAAATACTTCCAGCGCTTCCCTCACACTCATATTGAGAATATCAGCAATCGTATGCCCTTTGAATCTCACTTCAAGCGTCTCACGATTGTATCGCTGCCCGTGGCAGCTAGGACAATCAACGTAGGTGTCCGCGAGAAACTGCATATCGAGTTTTATAACCCCAGCACCCTGACAACGTTCACATCTTCCACCTTTGACGTTGAAACTGAATCGAGCTGGCTTGTACCCACGAACCTTAGATAACGGCGTTTGGGAAAACACCTGGCGCAAAAGATCAAATAACTTAATATAAGTTGCCGGATTCGAACGTGGTGAACGACCAATGGGTGATTGGTCCACCCGGACAACCTGCGTAAAATGTTCAAACCCTGTGATTCGATCATGTTTCCCCGGAATGGTCTTGGCCCGGTTTAATCGAAAGGCAGCGGCATTAGCCAGTATGGTATTTACCAAGGTCGATTTACCAGATCCTGATACCCCTGTAACGCAGGTCAGCAATCCAACCGGGAAGGATGCATCTATAGAACGTAAGTTGTGCTCTCTAGCTTTGTGTATTTCCAGAAAGCGATCACCGACTTCTCGAGTCGGGCTGTTCTTCATCACTGTCAATTTACCACTGAGAAATGGACCCGTTCGGGATTTCGGAGCTTCCATGCAACCCTCAACGGAACCGCTATAAATCAAGTGACCGCCTTCGATACCAGCGCCAGGACCTAGTTCGATAATGGTGTCGGCTTGTTTCATGGTCTCCTCATCGTGCTCAACCACGACCACCGCATTTCCGCGATCTCTTAGATCCAAGAGTGTCTGAATCAGCTTTTCGTTGTCGTGAGGGTGTAGACCAATGGAGGGCTCATCCAAGACATAGACCACTCCGACCAGGCCCATGCCCAATTGAGTCGCCAACCTTACACGTTGCGATTCACCCCCACTCAAAGTGCTGAACTCACGCTCCAGATTCAGGTAGCCCAGTCCCACTTCGTCCACAAACTCCAAGCGCTGGCTTAAGCCCGTTACTATTTCTTCAAATTGTTTTAACTCGCCCCAGTCTGCCTGTCGGTCCCGTACCCAGGAATAGGCCTCCTCAATCGGCATGGCCATAAACTGGTCGAAGCTGAGACCGTTTATAAATACATGGCGAGCAACCGGATTGAGACGCTTACCTACGCAATCCTCACAGGTCTGACTTATCTGATAAGCCATCAGACGCGCACGATAACCGTCGCTGCTGGAATCTTTAGCTGTCCGTACCAACTCTGGAACTACACCTTCAAATGTGGCCGGCACGGGCTTAGCATTTCCACGCTTTAGCTTGAACAAATACTCTTTCTCACCCGAGCCCCAATAAATGAGTTTCTGAATATCCTCACTTAATTCGGACCAGGGAGCAGTTGGGTCAAACGGCACTTGCTCAGCCAACTGCTTAAGCAATGCACTCCGGCGAATGATCATCTGCTTGGATCCGATGCGCCACGCTTTGACCGCTCCCTTTTTTACCGACTTTGAAGGATCCGGTACTAGCAATTCGGGTACAAACTGTAATGTCTTTCCCAGGCCATCGCAAGTAGGGCATGCTCCTTCTCGATGATTATGAGAAAATAGTCGTGGAGTAAGAGGTTCGTATGTTTCACCACAAACAGAACAGGCCAGGTTTTGGCTCAGAGAAACTTCATGCCACGGATCATCTGATGTAGATTGCAACATGAGTATCATACGATCCCTCCCTTCGCGCATTGCCAATTCCATGGAATCGGCAATGCGACTACGCTGATCTTCCCTTACAACGACTCGATCTATTACCAAGTCCAATGTGGCCCGCGGCATGCCCTTGGGTAGCACATTTATATCATCTATCAGCTTCACCTCGCCGTTGACGCGGACCCTGGTAAACCCTCGCTGTTTCAATCGAGGTATTTCCTCCCGAATAACAGACGATCGATCATTTAAATATGGCGCCAGAATCGTCAAACGACTACCCTCTGGTTCTTCAAATACACGTTGCAGGCAATCTTCCAGGGAACGCCTAACAATCAAACCTCCGTCTTTGGGACAATGAGCTTCGCCCATCACCGACCACAATAGACGTCCGTAGTCGGCAATTTCGGTAACGGAGGCAACGGTAGCTCGTGGGTTGTTTCCTGCACCTGAACGTTGTTCAATCGCGATCACCGGAGACAGCCCTTTAATATACTCAACTTCCGGTCGCTTGATTTGCTCCAACAACTGCCGTGCTTTGACCGACAAGCTGTCGACATACTTTCGATATCCTTCTGCATAGAGTGTGTCAAAAGCCAAGGAAGACTTACCGGATCCGCTGACACCTGTGATAACCACCAACTCGCCACGGGGAATTGTCACATCAATGTGCTGCAGATTGTGTTCAGCAGCACCTTTGATAAATATAGGCGGAGGTTGAAAAGACGGTTTGGCCATGGCAGCGGTCGAAGGATCAGTGACAGAATGCGATACAAAAGCTGACTTTAAAACATCGACAAGCATAACGCTGGAGTTGCAAATTGGGAAAAACAAGGCTAGATTTTAAACAATCAGAAACAATAAGAAATAGAACGCCCGATCCATGAGTAATATCCCGATTCTCTACATTAAGCCAGGCTGCCCTTGGTGCAACGAAGCCTTGGCTTTCTTTGGTCAACACGGAGTGGAAGTAAATGTCCAAGACGTCCTTTCGAACCGCGGCTCCATGCAACGCATGGTGGAAATCAGTTCGCAATCACTCACACCTACGTTTGAGTTTAACGATTTTTTCGTGGCCGATTTCTCGACCGAGGAATTTATTTCAGAGTTGGAACAGCGCCCAGATATCAAAACCGAGTTGGGCCTTGGCGAAGAGGATGATTTTTAACCCTTGTCGCAAAAGAAGCATTCACCTAGGTAAGGGAGGCAACATTCCTCCCTTATGAGTGATTCTTCATTGCCGCCACCTTTACTTACACCTTATCAGAAAAAGATCGTTGCCTCTGCGGTAACAGGCGTCGCTTTGGCGCTGATCATCTTTCTCATTCTGGGTGTATTCACCGCAGCTGGGAAATTTCTTTCAGCGTTTTCTTCTGTCATCTGGCCCGTAGCGGTGGCCACGATACTGACGCTGCTTCTCAAGCCGTTAGTTCAGAAGTTTGAGAAATGCCTTAAGATCGGTCGTATTTTTTCCATCGTCATACTCTACAGCTTAATCTTGTTGATCCTCATTGGATCTACTTTGGTCGTTGTACCCACAATTGCGTTACAGGCGATTGATTTGTTTGAGTCGATTCCAGTTATCTACGAAAAGATAATCACTCACATGAATACAACCGCCCCGGGGTGGCTAAGCTTTGTTGAAGACAAGATTAGCACCGAGAATCTGAATGAATTTAGCGATCAGCTGGTTGCGGTCTTGAAAAACGTGCTGACTGCATCGGGTGGTGCCCTGAAAGTATTCGGACAAGGGCTAGCTGGCATGCTCGGATGGCTGGTTGCCGTCGCCATCATTCCGGTGTATCTCTTTTACTTTCTCCAATTTGAGGAAGATGCTGTGCCCCGATTGCGCGACTTTTTACCCTTCCTAAAGAAAGACCACCAAGACGATGTGCTTTTTCTGGTCCGAGAGTTTGTGGGTATGATCGTGGCCTTTTTCCGAGGACAGATCATTATCGCACTCATCATGGGCATCCTGATGGGATTCGGATTCCAGATGGCAGGACTGAAGTCGGGATTCTTTATTGGCCTGACTATTGGTCTCTTGAATTTGATTCCCTATCTCGGATCTATTTTGGGTGTGAGTATTGCCCTTCCGTTGGCCTATTTTCAACCGGACGGAGGATGGATGGTGCTCCTTTGGGTTATCGCAGTCATGATCGCGGTCCAATTGATCGAAGGCTGGATTCTCACTCCAAAAATCATGGGTGACCAGACAGGCCTTCATCCGGTCATGATCATCTTCTCTGTATTTTTCTGGGGCATTGCTCTGAATGGATTGCTAGGAATGATTCTGGCCATACCACTATCAGCCTTCTTCGTTACCTTCTGGCGCCTGGCCAGGTCCAAGTATGTGCCATTGCTGCTTGGGCAAGATAAGCCACCGGATGAGCCTGAACCCGTTACTTAAGAGTAGCGGAATTTTGAAAGTTGTAGGAGCGACCCAACAATCAAAGACAAACGAGTCGCGAACTACCGAGGTCTTGGCAGACAGCACAGCGAAAAACAGTTTCCTCCTACAGTAAGGAGTCGTAATTTATCAGGCAACTATTCGGCAATCCGCTTCGTTACGTCTGCAGGCAACTCCTGGAAGGCTCTAAACTGCCAATGACCTGAGCTCATGCCTTCAGTGAATGTCTGACGTTGAGCCTCATCGGGAAATTCAAAACCAATCAACGCGCGACCGACGCGTTCACCCGTATACTGATAATTAAAGTAACAGATGTTGGCGGACCCGCGGACGGAGTATAAAAAGTCGTGGAGAGCACCCGCGCGCTCTGGAAATTCGAGTTCGATAAAATAAGGATGAGTGATGAGTCGTGATCGAAACGGAATCACTCGGAAGCTGATGTCTGGACTCGAAGTTACATCTTCAAACTCAAGAGAGGCCACCTTCAATTGCTCGGGTAGTTGCTCTAATTCTTCACTCGATCCTTCCACACCCAGGATGGGCCATGAATCGACCTCATGAGTCTTCCCATATTGGAAGTCTACTATATTAAATCCGTCGAGTCCTTCTTCGAGCAAACGCAGTAGTTCTCCCGGATGCTCTCCAATATGAAATCGTAAATAGCGTTTAGTAGCGGAGCCGATACCAGAGGCACTGGAAATATTACCCAGCTGATGGAAGTCCATGTTAGCACCACATAAGATCGAAACTACTTTCTTTCCAGAAAGCTCCGACTGACGCTTCAGGATGGCAGCGAGGCCCATCGCACCTGATGGCTCGGGAATTACTCTCGAAACATTCCAAAGAACTTCGATGGCAGCACTCACCTCCTCATTACTGACCGTCATAAACTCATCCACAACGTCACGACAAACTGAATACGTGAGCTCGCCTACTTGCTTGACCGCAGTACCGTCGCAGAAGACGTCGACGTAATCCAACTCCACGGGTTTCCCCGCTTTGATAGCAGCAGCCATTGAGGCCTGATGCTCGCCCTCCACACCAATGATTCGGGTATCAGGATTTACCTGCTTGAGCCAGGCGGCAATGGAACCGGCCAATCCACCGCCTCCAATCTGCAGAAAAACGATATCAAAAGGACCTTCACCCGACATGATAATTTCGTCGGCTATAGTCCCCTGCCCGGCCATCACCTGCATATCATCATAGGCGTGAATATAGGTGACCCCCTTCTCGGCACTTATTCTTTTAGCCTCATTCGAGGCCTCATCATAAGAATCTCCTTTGAGAACGACTTCCACTTGATCCCCGCCCAGACGTTTGACGGCATTCTGTTTCATCTTAGGGGTCGAAAGGGGCATGTAAATAATAGCCTTCGTTCCTAGCTTCTTAGCAGACAGCGCAACACCTTGAGCATGGTTTCCAGCCGAGGCAGTGATCACACCTTTAGCTAGTTCATCAGAAGACAACTGGCACATGCGGTTGTAAGCACCACGCCATTTGTAGGCATTAATAGGCGATAGATCCTCCCGCTTAATAAAACAGCGAAAATCCGATTGTAGGTCCAACTCCTGCAAAGGCGTAGCAGGCGCCAGAGAATAGACCCGTTGCCGGGCCTTTAGGATTTCACGAATCAATTGATCTTTCATGCCAAGTATAGGTGAACTATGTCGCTAATCTGAGGTATAGTTTCGGCTAAGCAATGTCATTATCGCGCCGTTGTATCCAAAAGAATACAGGAGTAAGTCCACGCTGATGAGTCCACCTTTCATAGCGGAGACAAAAATAGGAATCGGCCGGCAACTGGTCTACCCACGCTTCCACAGCAGCACACTCTGCGTTTCCACCTGCATGACCACGGTAGGCTACCAACGAGATGGCTCCATCGGGTTGAAGATTAACCAAACTTTGCTCCAAGGCCTGCTGAGTTGACTGGCTTTGTGTCACAACTGATTTATCAGATCCTGGCAAGTAACCAAGATTGAATACCACTAGCTTCAAACAACCTTTCTCCTCTTCGGAGAGTTCAGCGCCCAAGGTTTCATGTCCCAGCTCAAACAGTTGCACCCGGGCTGCCAATTGGTTTTTCACCAGAGCAGTACGGGTAGATTCGATTGCGGAGGATTGAACGTCGAATCCAAGCACCTTGCCTTTTTCACCTACCTGTTCTGCCAGAAAAATTGTATCGTGCCCATTACCCACCGTGGCATCTATGCATAGGTCACCCTTCCTGATCAGAGATCGGATAAAACGATGGGCCACCTCAACTGGACTTAAGGAATTCACAAATACTTTCGAAAGCGGTCGACATCTGCCTCAGCCGGAAGTGCTACTCCATCCTCAAGGTAGTCGACCAGTTCCTTTGCCAGTAGAGGTGCCTGCAATGAACCTTTCGAACCCAATCCGTTGAATATGATCCATTCCGGGCACCAGGGATGTTTACCCATTACGGGCTTAAAATCATGCAAGGCCGGTCGAACGCCTGCTTTGGCAGATCGAACCTGAAAGTCTCCATCGACCATGCCGTCTATGGCATCGAGAATCTCAGTCGATGCGGCCTCAGTAAGTTCCTGATTAATATTGTTTAGATCGTAGGTTGCACCCGCTTTAAAGGTCCCGGGTCCGGTGGGGAGCAACCACTTACCTCGATTCAAGACGGGTGAATGGGGGCGCTCGGGCCCATGGAGATCAAGAATTTGTCCCTTCGCATGTCGAAAAGGAAGGTCACGAAAGTAGCTATTCTCACTCGCCAGAAATCCCTGGGTGAAAATGACAGCCTTAGCAGAAATATTTTTCCAGCGCACCTCCCCGGGTTCACGAGAGACATCTGTGTCAGACCAAGTATCGGTCAATACTGCAGATTCTTGATCCAAAAACTGCCTAACGCGTTTTATGAACAGAGCCTGATCTACGTAGCCTGTCTGATTCAGGCGATAAGATGGCTCCTCGTATTTACAAAAGGGTACATCTTCCATGCTTCCCGGATATTCCACGTCGATGCCTTCAAAGCCTCCTGCTTCCCATTTCTTTTCAAAGCGTGCCTGCTCCTCGTCGTTTTTAAAAAACCTAAGCAGAGGTATTTTATGAAAAAAGAGGTCACCCAGCAGCTCTTCCCAGCGGACGTAATCGCTCTGCAAAAAATTCCAAAACTCGAGAAAACGCCAGGTAAGGGCATGGCGACGGCCTGTAATCGGATTAATGAGTCCAGCAGCGACCTTGGACGCTGCGTGCTTGTGCCCATCGTCGATAACTCGTATCAGTTTGCCTCTCTTCAAAAGATTCAATGCGAGCAAACTGCCCGCGAGGCCTTGCCCCACGATCAGGTAATCCACTTGCACTCTTGAATCGCTTCCCATGATTTCCGACTCAGCATTTCATAACTTCAGCTAGTATCAAAACCGAAAACGCAGTTATATTTCCCTACAGTTTCAAAACATCGTACCGAGCCGTAGGCGACATCACCCAATGTGATGAGGAACAAGGCGCAGATTACAAGCACGTGCGGGAGCGCAGGTCCCTACGTGACCAAACTGTTGTTATTCTACGCTGCGCTTGTAGATGTGTCTTCGCTCCGCTCATCGGTAGTAATCTGGAAAGCAGTTCATCGCGCATGTCGATGTTAGCCGTCATACCGAGCACCTGTGCGGCAGCGAAGCGAACAACAAGGGCGTTTTGGGGAGTTGTGCCAATTTCCTCAGAAATCATCCATCCACAATTTTTTAATTTTAACCCCTTGCACTTTTGAAGGCGTTTGAAGCGGTAGGGATTATATTTAGATGGCTTCATTTTCTGTCCCTGGATGCTGTCTTGGTTGGCGTGGTCTGGCAAAAGATCTTCTTTCTTCAGTGGGGAAGAACCTGGCACTGGAAGTACGCCGTGATCCTCGGTAGCGCAATTTGGTTGGCCTACATGGCAGACCGACTGTTTGACACCTTGTCACTGGATAAAGAAAAGCCCATCACGCGCAGGCATCAATTTATCAGAAACAATTGGAAGGCCATCGTAGTAATCTGGGGAACCCTGTTTATAAGTATCCTTATATTCTCTATTACAAACCTCTCCCACACAGAATTCTGGGGAGGCATCTGGCTGGTTATACTCATCAACCTGTACTTCCTGCTTATACGGTTATCGCGAGGAATCCCTTTTCTCGGTTCGCTCAAAGAAATCATAACCGGCACTTTATTCTCAATAGGCGTATCCTATTTTCCATTACTCCTGCTGTCAGATCCAGACAGCCAAGTATATATTGATCAAATTCTATTCGCCATACTCTGCTTCTCAAACGTGCTCTTAATTAGCCACTGGGACCACTCCATCGATAAGGAGCAAAAGGAAAAGAAACTCAGCCAACTCAGAATTCACCACGACGTAATTTTGAAGCTCCTTCTAGTCGGACAAGTGTCTGCGTCTATACTTTGGGTAATTACAAGCGTTGGAATTTTCAATTGGGCCTTACTGCTTTCAGCTGTTTGCCTTTGGATGCTTTATCTACAAGCGAAATTGAATGGAACAGATAAGCTGAAGTTCTTGATTGATGCTCCGGTCATCCTCCCCGTGATACTCTTCCTTTTCTTCTAAACAGCACGCAAATACCCCTTACAAGTTGTAAATCTGGAGCACCGAAAAAAGATTAATTCAACCCGAGTTTTCACACTGAGTTCACTGTTTGACGATCATACGATCTTCTAACAGCGTAATTAATATTATGATTCTATCTTTTGAAAACCTATCACCTAACGAAGTTTACTACACGCTGATTCAAAGCATCGTTCCCAGGCCCGTAGCCTGGGTCCTAAGTGAGCATGAAAACGGAAGCTACAATCTCGCACCGTTTTCTTACTTCAATGGTGTTTCCAGCAGTCCACCGATCGTATCCATATCGGTGGGACGCAAAGACGATGGCAGCCAGAAAGATACCTGGAACAACATTGAGAATAGAAACCACTTTGTTATCCACATACCTCATCGAGAAATGGCCGAAGCCGTAACCGCATCGGCAGCGAGTCTGGGACAAGGAGAATCCGAGATCGAACATCTCAAGCTTGAAACAGAATCCGTTGAAGGCTGGCCACTGCCTCGACTGAAGGAATCACGGATCGCTTTGCTTTGTGAGCGCTTTGCTATTCATGCGATCGGAGCCGCTCCTCAAGGATTAATCCTGGGCAAAGTGACCGCTGCCTACTTGGACGATACCGTTGCTGAACAAACAGGAAACCGTTTGAAAATAGATGCCAAGAAGCTCGATCCGATAGCGCGTCTCGGAGGTAATGACTATACTACGCTTGGCGATATACTGACGATTGTTAGGCCAGATTAGGTTTGTTTGGCGGACTGTCTTAATCAGATACAGGGAATCTGTTGTAGGAACTGCTTTAGCTGCGAAATTGTTTACACCAATATCTCTAATAGAGATGAACCACTTCACGAAAGAAGTGAGAAGGCCCTACAAAGGCACAGAAGGCTCAAAACTGCCAACGTGAATTATTGATCTTGTTTTGTGTTTTATGTGCTTTTTGTGGTTGATTGATCGCAGCTGAAGCAGCTCCTACACAGCGATCCTTGATAATAGGGCCGAGTACACTGTCCGCACATGCGCACCCGGCCCCACGCTTCAACAAATGAACATTCGGCATCGCTCATGAGCAGCGGGCTTGATCCCCGATCGAGCCGTCTTGGGATCGGCGCCCTCGGCGAGGTCGCCCTACCTGACACTGTGTTCCAATAGAGTTACTCCGCCTGAACAACGAGCCTGAGTTCAGTGTCATCGTCACTGCTTTCCAAACTGCAGGAACGTTGGCGGCCGAACCTCTGGAAACCAACGTCCTCAAGCGCTCGCGTACAAAGGGTGTTTCGTTCCAAGCAAGTGGTGAACAGTTGAGACAAACCGAGATCAGTCATAGCAAACGATACCACATCGGCCAGGTAAGCGATAGCTTGACCCGTTCTCCAGCAGGAGGACTCGACCCAGAAAAGAAGATTCGCTTGAGTGGCATCCACCGAGTCGCGCTGAATACTGAAGACACCGGAGAGATCCTCTTCGACGTAGAGTGCTAACATATGGGACCCCGCTTTACTTGCCTGATGAAGGCTACGTTGAATAAGCGACTGCGCACCATTGGAGAAGTAGGCATGCGGCATGTTGGACCATTCATTCATGGTCGGATCATTTACCACTCGCTGCAAATCATGGGCGTGGCGCCATTCGAGGGGTTCCAGTTTGGGTTGTATGCGTCTGTTATTCATGACGAGTTTTGGTTATGTGAAATAAAAAAACCCGCTCCTTTCCGGGAGCGGGTTTCATGAAATTGGTTTTGTTATTCTGTTATCTAACAGTCAGTTTCATACCCGCTCCTTGCATCCATTTATTGGACACAATCACAAATGCCACCACGGAAATCGCGGAGGTTGCGGAGAGATGCATGTGAAGATTTTGAATCATTAAAGATCTTCTAGAAATCCTGACTGATAGGATAAGTCAAATCCAATGTGCGTAATAAATTGCTAAAAGTGAATTGGGAGAAGCCACAAGATGCACAAATAACACTTGCGTGTTTGAAAAATGTAGGAGCGGGTTTACCCCGCGATTTTCGATAGCCGACCGAGCGACCGGGGCATAAAGCCCCTCCTACAATTTGCGTCAGTTAAAACAATTAAAGTGCGTCAGCAATACGGTCCATGGCTTCCACCACATTCTCGTAGGAGTTGAATGCTGAGAGACGGATATGGCCTTCACCACAAGTTCCGAATCCGGCACCAGGAGTACAAACAACGCCTGCCTTATTGAGCAGCATGTCGAAGGCATCCCATGAATCGGTCGCCATGTTAATCCAGATGTAAGGTGAGTTGTCACCCCCTACGCAGCTCAAGCCGAGAGCCTGTACCTTTTCACGAATGTGCTTAGCATTCTTCAAGTAGAAATCAGTCAACGCACGTGTCTCAGCCTGGCCTTCTGGAGTAAACACAGCAGCCGCTGCTTTTTGCACCGGATAGGAAGTGCCATTGAATTTTGTGCTGTGACGACGTGACCACAATCCATGCAGACCAATCTCCTCACCCGAGGAATCAACCCCCTTCAACTTCTTAGGCACGATGGTGTAAGCACAACGGGTTCCAGTGAATCCGGCATTCTTGGATAGGCTGCGAAATTCGATCGCTACTTCATCTGCACCCTCAATTTCGTAAATCGACTGAGGCAGTGATTCGTCCCGGATGAATGCTACATAAGCTGCATCATAAAGAATGATCGCCTTGTTTTCACGAGCGTAGTTCACAAAAGCTTCCAACTGCTCCTTGGTCGCAGTCGCACCGGTAGGATTGTTGGGGAAACAAAGGTAAATTACATCAACCGGTGTACTGGGCAGGGATGGGAAGTAATTATTCTCAGGTGTGCATTCGAGGTAAACCAAGCCTTCGTAACGATCGTTTACGTTCGCACCAGTACGGCCAGCCATCACATTGGTATCGACATAGACGGGGTAGACTGGATCCGGCACAGCGATGCGACAATCGTCGGCAAAGATCTCCTGAACGTTACCGGAATCGCACTTGGCGCCATCGCTCACGAATACTTCGTCTGCACTGATGGGTGCACCTCTCGACTGGTAATCCACCGCGGCAATCGCTTCACGGAGGAATGGATAACCTTGCTCAGGGCCATAGCCACGAAAGGTATTTCGGTCTGCCATTTCGTCGATTCCGTCATGAAAGGCTTTCAATACAGTGTCGGGTAAAGGCTCGGTTACATCCCCGATGCCCAATTTCAAGATAGGGCGATCAGGATTGGCGGCCTGGAATTCAGAAACGCGGCGTGCAATGTCAGCAAAGAGGTATGAAGCCTTTAGCTTGAGAAAGTTTTCGTTGATCTTGGTCATAATTTAAGGGCGAGAAATTGATAAAGAGAAAATTGAAAGTCAAAGGCTTTACCTGAGACTTTCATGGATGCCGGTCTTAGGAGTGAGCCCCTTACAGCTTTTCTTCCACTACCGGATTCTTGAGAGTGCCAATGCCTTCAATGCTGATTTCGACGACATCCCCTTCTTTCAGGAACACCTGTGGGGTTCGAGCCGCTCCAACTCCATCCGGTGTGCCAGTGAGAATGGTGGTTCCCGGTAAAAGGGTATTTCCACCGCTCAGGAATGAAATCACTTTTGCCACGCTGAAGTGCATATCTTTGGTATTTCCGTCCTGCATGAGCTCGCCGTTGACACGGGTCTGTAGCGTCAAGTTGTTCGGATCGGGAATTTCATCTGGACTCACTATTTGCGGGCCCAGCGGGCAAAAGGTATCAAAAGTCTTTCCTCTGCAGTACTGCCCACCCCCCCACTCTTTTTGCCAGTCACGAGCACTGACGTCATTAGCGATAGTGTAGCCGAGGACATATTCTAAAGCCTCCTCTTCAGACACATTCTTACAGGGCTTTCCGATCACGACGGCCAATTCCCCCTCGAAGTCGACTTTGTCGCTGCGTAGATGACGCGGAAGAACGATTTCCTGCTCCGGAGCAATGACCGTAGTGGGCGCTTTCATGAAAATGACCGGGTAATCCGACATTTTAGTTCCCGTCTCCTTGCCATGCAGTGGGTAATTCGTTCCTACGGCGAAAATGGTCACCGGTGAGACTGGCGCCAGCAATCGCCCAGCCTCCACACGCTCGTCCGTCACTTCGAGGTTACCGGTATCATCCAAGCCCGTTCGGTAATAATTTCCATCATCGCCACGAGCCGCAAAGTAGGCGACTCCGGAATCATCTGCATATCGAATCAATCGCATGGAAGAATTAGGGGGCGACAGGACTTGCAGGTCAACACCCCTTGAAACAGAATTTGCAACTATTCACCCCGATTGTGTGCCATAAAAGAGGATCCATAAAATTTCCCATTTCTCTCCCCATGATAACTGAATTAAAACACTTTGCAAAAGTCATAGGATTACTGCTCGGAACCGCTTTTATTATTTTTCTGGTGAATCAAGTAGCCGGTGTGGTTGGGCTGGCCAGTGAGTTACATTCGTACTTTGGAATCCTGGTATTAGTCCTCGCCATAGCCGGAATCGGCATGCTTACCCTCTATCCACTTTTCCTATGGTGGAAAATGCCACCTGCGCTCGTACCCCCTGAAAATAAGCATTCCAGCGCTTACGAGAATTACCTTCAAGCTTGTAGAAAAAGGCTTCAATCAATTCCCCATGTGCTGGAGGCAGGCATTGATGTGATGGAAGAAGATGGGCTCGCATCGGCCAGCAAGGTTCTTGAGCAAAAGGCATTGAAACTGACCCAAGGATCCTCCGGTGCGGTGTTCCTAAGCACAGCCATCTCACAAAATGGCAGTCTGGATGCTTTCATGGTCCTAACTGCCCAAATGCGACTGGTATGGGGAATTGCCAAAATCTATAACCAACGCCCTAATCCTAAAGAGTTACTCTGGCTCTATACCAATGTAGTGGGTTCAACTTTCGTAGCCGGGCAGTTGGATGATGTGGACATCGGAGGGCAAGTCACGCCCGTCATCTCGAAGGTTATGGGCAACATGGCAGGAGGTGCTATTCCCGGGTTCGCTACAGCATCGAACATCTTAACCAATATGATCTTCGAGGGATCGGTGAATGCATTCTTGACCTTACGCGTGGGTGCAATCGCCCGGATCTACTGTGATCCACTCAACCGAGAAACTAAGAAAGGGGCCCGAAAAATCGCCATGAAGGAAGCTGCCATTCACTTGGGTAGTATTGTGGCAGAGGGCTCACAGAAAGTTTCCTCTACCTTCTGGAACGCTTCGAAGGGTGCCGCAGGCGATGTAATTGGCAAAGCAGGGGGCGCAGTCAAAGGCGTTGGCTCAACCGTCAAGAAGACGCTCTCCAAAGTCGGGAAGCCGTTTCGCAATCCTTAAGGATTAGGCTGGCTCGCTCGTCGTCGACCCCGAGGTGCATGTTCAGAAGGTGTGAGAACGTCGTTTTCCTCAATCCATCGCTGCAAGTCAGCGAGCATCGCCTTTGCGACATCGGGATGTGCATTCGAAAGCTCTTCTTGTTCGGATAAATCATCAGTCAAATGGTAGAGTTCAAAGTCCCCGGACCTGTGCGTTAAAATCAATTTATAAGGGTCTTGAATGAGCACCGCATTCAGTTGGCGACTGAAGTAAAGCCCATTCCGCTCACGCGACACTTGGCCTACGCCTTCATTCATCAGCACCGACTTAAAAGAACCTCCTTCCAGCTCCTTGGGCAGCTCCATTTTCGGGCTTACCAAATCTGTAAAGGTGGGAAGGAAATCATAACCGATTACCGGGACTTCTGAATAAGTACCCGCAGCTATTCCTGGCCCGACGACCATGAACGGGACTCGAATGCCTCCTTCATAGTAAGATCCCTTGCCCGCCCGGAGGGGTTTGTTGAAAAGAGGAAACTGCCTGGCCGTGCCACCATTATCAGAGGTGAAGAAAAGGTAGGTCGAATCTGAGATCCCCATTTCGTCAACGGTATCGATGATACGCCCTATCGCATGATCGAGATCCTCCATCATAGCGGCATACCAATAAGCCGTGTGCAACTTGCCTGGTGTTCGGCTTTTGTGTTTCTCCAAAGTCTCAGCCTTTGCCTCCGCCGATAGATGAATAAAATAGTGAGACACCTGCAGGTAAAATGGATTTTCCGCGATTGCCTGATGCTTGATAAACTGAACCGCGTTATCAGTTATGGAGACAGATCGCTTTGGATCCTCGTGAGCCCAAAACTTGGTTTGGTCGGTCGTTTTCTGCCGGCCGGTTTGATTACCCGTTCTGCCATCGGATACATCATACCCCCGCTCTCCCGGATGAGCATACATGTGCCATTTCCCAAAATGCGCGGCCTTGTATTCCGGATGCGCAGACTTGATAACCTGAGGAATGCTTGGCGATTGAACATGTTCAGGGTAATTAGTACCTTGATTGGTCGTTTTCTTGAGCTTGGCGGGTGTCATCCCAAATTGAATCGAATGACGGGAAGGCGAACAAACCGGATGCGGTGCGTAGGCCTGAGAAAAGGTCATCCCTGAATCGGCCAATCGCTGCAGGTTGGGCGTGAGATAAAAATCGGACCGCGTATCGTCACGCCCCTGAATCATAGGGACCTGGGTGTTATTCCAACCCTGATCATCGGTAAGAATCAGGATGATATTGGGAGGCGGTTCACTACTCAGTGTTTGAGCCTGAGTGAAAATGAGAAGAAATGCGAAAATCAGGGAAGCGGTTTTGAACATGAGCGTGCTGGGTATACAGCCGCTAATTTATTCAAAGAGTCGATTGCATGACAACCTACAACTAGCCCCAAAGCGACCTACTCCACCGTGCTTTCCTGGAGCAGGATATTCCGCTTCTCACAATCGAGGATGACCAAAGCTCCAAAGGGTATGGTGAGTTTGGGTTTAATATGTCCGAAAGGCACGTTCATCAAAACGGGTACGCCTAAGCCTCCCAAGCGTTCTTCAAAAACTTCTTCCATAGTCTGCAAACCCTGCCGATTGTCGTTTTTGCGTTGAGCATCCGAATAACGAAAATCTCCAAGAACAATTCCGGCTACGCTTTCAAGAACTCCGGCATTCATCAACTGAGTCAGATATCGATCGATCCGATACGGTCCCTCTCCCACATCTTCAAGAAACAGGATCGAGCGATTAAAATCAGGGAAGAAACGAGTTCCCATCAATGAACAGATCAAAGATAGGTTTCCACCCATCAGCCGTCCGTATGACTCACCTCCGACAATCGAAAGCGGATAACTCAGATTGAAAGGCTCTGAGATTAAAGGCCCATTCCTCTTCTCACCTGTCAGCAGTGGCATCGCATGTCCCCAGGACACTTCGTCAGGACGATTTTCCACCAAATCCGACATGAGAACAGGACCCGAGAAGCTGGGCATGTCACAATATCTCCAAAGCGCACAGCTCAAGGCCGTAATATCACTGAATCCCATAAAAATTTTGGGCTGCTCAATCGATTCCCAATCAATAAGCTCCAATAGCCGAGTGGAACCATAGCCGCCACGCACACAGAGAACGGCATCGCTTTCATCATCGGCAAATGCGTCTTCAAAATCACGGGCTCTTTCACCATCTGTCCCTGCGAGGTAACCGGATCGGCTAAAAATGACATCCGAGTACTTTACGTTATACCCCAGGGTCTCGAAGGCGGAGATGGCATTCTCCAAAGCTGACCGGTCATTGGGCGGGCTCGATGGAGCAACTAAACGTATGGTAGCTCCAATCTTTAGGGCCGCAGGTTTATTCATAAAACCTGAGTAAGAGGAAATGCCAGATATTCACCACCAAAAAACTTGCAGCCCATGCTCATTTAAAGACTCTTTTAACGCATGGCTCGTAAATATTGGCTCATGAAATCAGAACCGGATGCTTTTTCCTTCGAAGATTTGAAGAACTGTCCGAAAAAAACCGAACACTGGGATGGCATTCGTAACTACCAGGCAAGAAACTTTATGCGCGACGATATGCAAAAAGGTGACTTGGTCTTGTTCTATCACTCGAATGCCGGAGCAGAAACGGGCGTGGTAGGTCTCGCAGAGATCGTTTCCAAGGAGGCATACCCCGACCATACGGCTTGGGACAAGAAAGAGAAATACTACGACGAAAAGTCCACACAGGAAAACCCACGTTGGCTCATGGTTGATGTGAAATATAAGAAGCCGTTCAAAACCCCTGTCACGTTGAAGGAATTAAAGGGGCAGAAATCACTAGCAGATATGAAGGTGGTTCAACGGGGACAACGGCTCTCCATCCAACCGGTGGAAAAGAAGCATTTTGACCGCGTTTGCAAAATGGGCGGAGTCAGTATCTAGGAGTATATTGGTTCATGCAGAATTCCTTCAGAATTCTTCTCATCCTAGGCTTCCTCATGCAAGTTGTAGGCCGGTATATTGGCAGCCAGGAAACAGAGTTTATTCCCGGCTTTCCTCCCTTTTACCTGATGGTCTTCGGAATAGCGATCTTCACTTTGGGAAGCATTCAATACGCAAGGTCCAAAGGGCGTCTATGGACCTGGGGACTTTTCGGGATTGTCCTTCCATTTTTTCTAATCGTGGTGCTCATTCCCAGGCGTACGTTCGATGATTAAATAGCATTGAGATGCCAATAAATTCGGTCATACTCTGAGCGATAAACCCTATTATACTCCCGAAATCAATGCTACCCGTTGATTCCGCTGGTTAATAATTTCTAAAACAAGAGCTTTCATCGCTATTATTTTTGTTAGAAAGACGGCTTCAAAGAGCATTTCATGGTATTAAAATATTTCACCTTTTCCACTGACATTTCTCCCATCCTTAAGCCTGCGACTAAAATGATTAAGTTCTTCGGCTTGAGAAGGTGATGCTTATCTAAACTATCAACTTTGCTCAGTTAATTTGAAACCCTCATTTTCAATTATAACGTTTGTCCGTGGTCCCTGCGAGTGCGACCCAAGCACTTTGAAGAACACATGGAAGTCTTTAAAAAGTTAGGCCATCCATTAAGCTTATCGGAGCTCTATAAATCTTTCCAGGCCGGAAAAGTTCCAGACCGATCAATCACTATCACTTTTGACGATGGTTACTTTAACAATCTGCAACTAGGGAAACCCATATTAGAGAAGTACGACGTCCCAGCGACGGTTTTTGTTACAACCAGTTTTGTGGAGCACGGTTTGTCCTATTGGTGGGATGAACTTGAGTACGCCTTAATGCGTCCAGGTCAGCTCCCGGATCAACTCACTCTAAGACTCAACGGAAATGAACACCATTGGGATCTTAACGGTGCAGCAGAATTTACAGAGGACCAGGCTAAGAAAGAAAACCTCCCACACCCTTGGTTCGCCGAGGAAGGAACCAGAAGTCACTTCCATTTCTCGGTATGGGCCGCGCTTCAAGATTATTTGCCTGATGAACAACGAGCGCTTGTAAAACAAGTCATTGACTGGGCTGGAATTTCAGCTCGCGAGCTTAAAGACTCTTATCGCCCTATGACACCCGAAGAGTTGCACATTCTGGAAAAGGATAACTTGGTTTCAATAGGAGCGCATACCGTTCATCATCCAATGTTGGAAAGGCATTCTGCCGAAATACAACGTCGAGAAATCCTCCAGAGCAAAGAGTATCTAGAGTCTGTTTTAAATCACCCGGTGAAACACTTCGCTTACCCCTTTGGAAACTACAATGACGATACAGAGGGAATTTTAGAAAAAGGTGGGTTTGACTGCGCCTGCTCTACACAAGGAGAAGCGGTCTGGAAAAAGAGCGATCAATTCTTCCTACCGAGGATGGAAGCCACTGATCTGAGTGGTGAAGAAATGGAACAGACGCTGGAAACTTGGTTCAATTGCTAGTGTCTTCCCTCTTTAGATTTTGAGGAAAGCGAAACCGAGGTTTGCAATAAGGAATCAAACGATTTGATATTCGGGTATGATTACCCGAAGAGATTTCCTTAAATCAAGTGCAGCCGTTACCCTGGGTGCTTCTATACAATCCGGATGCAGCTCCGAAGAAGAAGTCTCCAAGGCAGAAGGCTCTAAGTCTGTATCCAAGCCAAACATACTGTATGTATTTTCAGACCAGTGGCGCCACAGCGACCATGGTTATGCTGGCAATGAGGATGTAATCACACCGCATCTAGACAAGCTGGCGAGCCAAAGTGTAAATTTCACTCATGCGGTTTCGGGTATTCCTGTCTGCTGTCCGCATCGGGCCACCTTGATCACTGGTAAGTATCCACTCACTCATGGACTGTACCTGAATGACCTGTCACTTGCTCCCGAACATCGCAGCATTGCACATTGCCTAAACGATGCCGGGTACGAGACCGGATGGATTGGCAAATGGCATATCGATGGGCAGGGCCGCGAAAACTACACACCCCCCGAACGCCGCCAGGGATTCAATTACTGGCGCACCCTGGAATGCACACACAATTACAATAAGTCCCCCTACTATGGTGATACACCGGAGAAAATGTATTGGGAGGGCTACGATGCGATCGAACAAACTCAAGAAGCTCAGGGTTACATCGAGCGTCATGCAAATTCCGATACCGACTCACCCTTTGCTCTTTTTCTTTCATGGGGACCACCCCATGCGCCCTACCAAACGGCACCTCAAAAATACCACGATCTCTATACCGATAAGAAAATCACATTGAGGAAGAACGTACCTAAAGAACAGCAGGAAGAAGCGATCGAAACCTACAAAGGCTACTACGCCCACATGACAGCACTTGATGATTGCATGGGAGATTTATTGAAATCGCTCGATGACAACGGCCTGACAGACAACACCATTGTGGTGTATACATCAGACCATGGGGACATGCTTCATTCAAGGGGTTTCATGAAAAAGCAACAGCCCTGGGACGAGTCATTGCGAATACCATTCCTTATGAGGTGGCCTGAGAAGTTGCAAAATCAGACCCGAGAAATCTCCATGCCTTTGGATACACCAGACATTATGCCAACTTTATTGGGCTTGGCTCAAACAGATATTCCAGAAGAAGTTGAAGGGATTGATCGCTCCAAAATAGTTCTAGGAACTGAAGGTCCTGATAGCGACCACGCAGCCCTCATCACCTGCCCCTCCCCATTCGGACAATGGAGTCGAGCAAAAGGGGGTCGTGAATACCGCGGCGTAAGAACTACCCGCTATACTTACTGTCGCGATCTTAACGGTCCCTGGCTACTCTACGACAATGAGGCGGATCCGTTCCAAATGGATAATCTGGTCAATGAACCAGCACGCGCTTCGCTTCAAAAGAAGCTTGATGATCGGCTAAACGAACTACTGGCACAAACCAGAGATGAGTTCTTACCTGGCCCGGAATTAATCAAAAGATCAGGCTACGTCGTCAGCTCAAGAACGGAGACAGTCGACTACAAAATTCCGTTCAACCCGGCAAATGTCACCAAAAGCCCCCTTTCCTGATAGTATTTTATATGTGGGTACAAGCTACATTGATTAGATTGGTTTTAACGGCTGCACTCATTGCCCTGGCTGCATGTCAGACAATAGATGTCCCAAGCTACGATCGCACTAAGCTGGATGCCATTGATGCTGCCATAGAAGAGGCCATAGCGGAAAAGAAAACCCCAGGGGGAGTCTTCTGGCTGGAGCATCGAGGTCACCGTTTTGTAAAAGCCTATGGCCATAAATCTATCGAACCTGAAATCGTCCCCACCCAGATGGATACCATCTACGACGCAGCTTCGATTACCAAGGTAGTTGCCACTACTCCAGCCATCATGCTGCTCATTGAACGAGGGGAGATTCTCTTGGACGCCCCTGTCACAAACTACCTCGAAGATTTTAACAATGGAGGTAAGGATACGATTACTATTCGTCATTTGATGACCCATAGCTCAGGATTGCGGCCGGGTATTGGATTAGCCGTGAAGGTGAACGGCGAGAAGCAATCCTGGGAAGGTTACGACACTGCTATAGAGCTGGCGAAGTCAGAGCAAGTGAGGCAGGAGCCAGGAACTGGTTTTATTTATAGTGATATCAATTTCATTCTACTTGGTGAAATCATTCAACAAGTGACGGGCCGAAAACTGGAGGATTTTACAAGAGAAGAAGTGTTCGAACCACTTGGGATGAAAGATACAGGTTATCTTCCTGCTGAAGAGACTTGGAACAGAATTGCAGCGACGAAATGGGTGGATAGAAAGATGCTACAAGGCATCGCCAACAATCCCATCTGCCGAAGAACGGGCGGGGTCCATGGTCATGCAGGCATGTTTACCACGGCTGCTGACTTGGCACGATTTGCGCGAATGATTTTAAATCAAGGAGAACTCAAAGGCCTCCACTTTCTAAAGCCAGAAACCGTAAAACTCATGACCTCGGTCCAATCTCCAGCCCGCATCGACGACTGGCGCGGTCTTGGTTGGGACATGGATACCAGCTACTCCAAGCAGCGTGGTGATCTATTTCCACTAGGTGGTTTCGGGCACACTGGCTTTACCGGCCCGAGCATATGGATCGATCCCTACTCTGAGTCCTTCGTGATATTCATGAGCAATCGGGTGCATCCTGACGGTACCGGTGATGTTCTGGGACTCAGACGAGTACTGGGGACTCTAGCTGCAGAGGCGATTCACGACTACGATTTCATCTCACCCCAAAAAGTGCTCACCAAAGTTCGCAACGGAATCGATGTCCTCGAAACCAAAAGCTTCTCCCAACTTGCGGGCTTGCGAGTCGGCTTAATTACCAATCACACAGGCAAGAACCGAAAAGGAGTATCCACCATAGATTTATTGAACGAAAGTGAAGCAACCGACCTCGTAGCGTTATTTAGCCCCGAACACGGCATCCGCGGTGAACTGGACGAAAAAGTAAACGACAGCCTTGACGAGAAAACGGGACTTACCATTCAGAGCCTCTATGGGAATACACGAAAGCCACTGCCCGATTCTTTGAAAGAACTAGATGCACTCGTGTTTGATATCCAGGACATCGGCTGCCGCTTTTATACCTACATTTCGACCATGGGCTTAGCCATGGAAGCTGCCGCTGAGAATGGTAAGAAGTTCTTTTTACTGGATCGCGTAAATCCGATCGATGGGATCACTGTCGATGGACCTCTTCGCCGTAGTGAGTCTGAATTCATTGCCTACCACGATATCCCCATTCGTCATGGGATGACAGTCGGCGAGCTCGCTCAGATGATTAAATCAGAAAATGGTTTATCTCTAGACCTGACGATCATTCAGGTTGAAGGCTGGCGACGTGAAATGCTTTTTGATGAAACAGGACTTCCCTGGATCAATCCCTCACCCAACATGCGCAACCTCACCCAGGCGCTCCTCTACCCAGGCATTGGACTGCTTGAAACAACAGCGCTATCTGTCGGTCGAGGCACAGACACACCCTTCGAAATCATTGGAGCCCCTTACATCGATCATCTGGAGCTGGCTGAGGAGTTGAACCGACTAAACGTTGAAGGAGTACGTTTTATTCCCATCCAGTTTACTCCTCACTCAAGTAAGTTCGTTGGCGAATTGTGTAAGGGCGTAAACATCATACTCACGGACCGCCAAGCATGTCCCATCGTAGATCTCGGTATCCACATAGCACATACTCTCCATCGACTTTATGCACCTGATTTTGAAATTGGCACGTTTAATCGCTTGCTGAAGCACCCGGAAGTCATTCGACAAATCCGTAAGGGAGTAGCCCCAAGCTCAATAACTCCCAGCTGGCAAAACGAAATTCATTCCTTCAAGGAAAGGCGAAAACCGTTTCTCATTTATTAGCATTCGTAAACGAGCAGGCCTTTATATCCACAAGGAATGAGCTGGGGTAACCGAATCATGAATTGAGGATGGAATGATCAAAGACCGTTTGGAAAGAACCAACTGGATCGACTAAAACCTGGAAGACAGCTTGCTCCCTCGCACAATCTCAGTTCCAATGAGCGGACCCTATTCCCCATGAGAATCAGTTTCTGCCATCTACCCTGTGCTACTTTTTTGTGGGCTCTCTTGGTATTCGTGAGCTCTCTACTTACAATGAGTGGAGCTTTGGAGAATGACATCATCTCTATTGGTCAAGACCGACAGCTGTTCATCGACGATTAAATAATCGAATCAACAGACAACATTAGCAGGCGACTGCATCCCTTGAATAAGGAAACCAAGAATCCATTGGTAGTAGCGGACCAACCCTGGGAGGCTCGGATGGCAGTGCCACAAGGTTCGGTGATCTTCGATAAGGAAGAAAACATCTACAAGATGTGGTACACAACCGATATCCAGCCCAAAGCAAAAGGGCTCGCATGCGCTACGAGTACCGACGGATTAAATTGGACCAAACCGGAGCTCGATATCGTCATTCGAGAGGGCAAGAAGACCAATCTTGTTATCCCGGCCTACAAAATGGGCTACATGTACCAAGCCTACTGCGTAGTAAAAGATCTTCGAGAATCCAATCCGGATCGCAGATACAAACTAGCTTTCCTTTCGATTCAACGAGACCTGCCACAAGACGAGACATCCTCCCATCCAGGCACTCGTCGAGGACTGGGAATCGCCTTTAGTCCGGACGGGCTTCACTGGACGAAAGTCCGAGATTTTGCTTCGGATGATATTGTCGATATCAGCCACGTTCTCGTTGATCCGAAGCGCGATCATTCGTTCGTCATTTATGGCCGTACCCTATACGTTCAACCAGAAATCAAAGAAGCTTGGGGACATCACCCCTGGTTCGAAGAGCATTATAATGGACGGTCGGTTATTCGCTCCACCAGTCCAGACTTTCTCGAATGGACCACTGCTAATTTTGTTTTGGGACCCGATCTAAATGACCCGGTTAGCACGATGATGTATTCGATGAATGTTATTCCCTACCAAGGGATCTATTTGGGCTTTGCTCAAAGGTATATCAGTAAACCTGGCATAGGTACCATCGATATCCAATTAGCGATTAGCCGCGACGGCATCCATTTCGAACGCCCCTTCAGAGAACCTATCATAGGCTTGGGTGAAGTGGGATCGTGGGACCGTTTCATGATTCATCCCATGTCGGGTCCCCCTATCGAAGAAGACAAAATGCTCCACTTCTACTACGGTGGCAGAAATTATCGCCACCGCCCCACTTCGATAACAGATGAGGGCACACCGAAAGGAAGCATCGGTCGCGCTTCTACTTTAATGGATCGATTTGTATCGGTGGAAGCGAGCTACGACGGAGGAACACTGATTAACAAACTCTTTCATTTCAATGGATCCCAGTTGTTTATAAACGGAAATATAGCCTTCGGGGAAATACGTATTCAATTATTGGATTCCAAGGGCAAAGCGATTGAAGGATTCGAATCTAAGATCTATGAAATCGATTCGACAGAAATACCTGTCGCGTTTAAGGGTAGAAATATAGAAGCACTTTCATCTAATCCCTTGCGGATCCAATCCACCCTTCGAAATGCTCAACTCTACTCCTTCAATATTCGTTAAATGATTCCGAACAGAGGCCAAACCATGAATAGACGAACGTTTGTTACTCGATCCACAGCGGCGGCGACACTGGTCGCGGCGCACCCCTTCCACATACTCAAGGCGAGGAGCCCGAATGAACGTATCAACCTCGCCTTCATCGGAGCCGGTGGCAAAGGTGCACACGCCATCCGTACATTGCAAAATGATGAATTGGTAAACTTTGCCGCCTTTGCCGACGTCGATGAGGTTAAAGCTGCTGAGAGCTTTAAGAATCATCCAAACGTCCCGCGGTTTAAAGATTTTCGGAAGCTGCTGGACCGACACGACAAGGACATCGATGCGGTGGTTATTTCCACTCCCGATCACATGCACCACTACCCTGCCAAGTGGTGCATGAAAATGGGCAAACCTATCTACCTTGAGAAACCTCTAGCCCACAGCATTGAACAATGCCGTGAATTGGCAGCTCTGGAAAAAGAAACCGGGCTCGCGTGCCAAATGGGAAATCAAGGCCATTCGGGTATAGGTATTCAACAACTTAAGACTTGGATAGATACTGGAATCCTTGGGGACATTGAGGAATTGGTGTCCTGGAATCCCGGACGAGACCGAAGAATCTGGACTCAGCGGCCTCCTGCTGAGCGAGTACCAGATACCCTCGACTGGAACCTCTGGTTAGGAGCTGCAGAAGAAGTCCCTTACAATAGTGAATACCTTCCTGGCTCCTGGCGTTGGTGGTTCGATTTTGGGCACGGTTCTCTGGGTGATTGGGCCTGCCACAATATGGATGCGCCCTACTACGCACTAAATCTTGGTTTACCTAGTGAAGTGAGGATTCGAAGCACAGGTCCGACAAAGTATAATTTCCCAAATGGCGTCGAAGTGAATTATTCGTTTCCAAGAGAAGGTGGAAAGGACCTCAAATACACCTGGTACAACGGCGACTATTTTGGACCCAAGCGCCCGAAAAACATGAACCCAGGAATTGAATTTGGGAATAAAGGCGGAGGCACCCTGATTATCGGATCCAAAGCCAGTGTTGTCATGAAGTCACATGCCGGAAGCCCTCGTATCTTTCCAGAAACAACACGACGAGAGCTCACTTCAAATCTTCCCAAGGTGGAGCCTAGAAGTAGTCATTACGACAACTGGTTGCGATCTATCAAGGGAGAGGAGAAACCTAGATCCCATTTCGCTTATTCTGCGCAACTCACCGAGGTCATGCACTATGGCAACATTGCTCTCAAAATTAACCGTGACTTAAAAATCGATCCTAAACAGGGAAAGATCATCGGTGACGAAGAGGCCACCTACTGGATGTCAGGCCCGAAGCCTAGAAAATTTTGGAAAATTTAGTACCTTGTCGACTAGGCGATAATATCCTTCACGACATGCGCGGGTTCGACGCCGGTCAGCTTTTGATCAAGTCCTTGGTGCGGGAAGATAAGTTTGTTGTGATCAATACCCAGTTGATGAAACATGGTGGCATGCAGGTCTCGAACATGCACTGGGTCGCGAGCGACATTGTAACAGAAATCGTCCGTCTCGCCGTAGCTGATACCTCCTTTGATTCCGCCACCGGCCATCCAGGTTGTGAAACAGCTGGGGTGGTGATCGCGTCCGTAGTTTTCACGGTCTCCAACGGTCAGGTTTTGCGCATAGGTGGTTCGACCAAATTCACCGGCGAAAACGACTAGCGTATCATCAAGCAGCCCACGCTGTTTGAGATCAGTTAACAGTCCTGAAATGGGTTGATCTACATCCCTTGCCTGCCCTCGCATGTGCAATGGCAGCTGTCGATGGTGATCCCATCCACGATGGAAAAGCTGAACAAAGCGGACGTCTCTTTCAGCCATTCTACGCGCTAGCAAACAATTGCGAGCGAAGGATCCCGACTGAGTCACTTCAGGTCCGTATAAGTCCATGGTCGCCTCGCTTTCCTGACTCAAATCAGTAAGCTCCGGAACTGAAGCCTGCATGCGAAAAGCCATTTCCTGCTGGGCAATCGATGTCTGAATTTCCGGATCTCCAGTAACCAGTTTCTGCTCGGCATTTACCTTGCCAACAAAATCGAGCATTTTGTTGCGCGCCTTACGATCGACCCCCTTGGGGTTAGAAAGAAATAAGACCGGATCCCCCACCGATTGGAAGGCAATACCTTGGTGTTTGCCAGGCAGGAACCCAGTTCCCCATAAGCGGCTGTAAAGCGCCTGCACGTTTGTTTTTCCAGACCAAAAGGCCGAAGATAAAATCACAAAATCCGGGAGATCACGGTTCAAAGACCCAAGGCCATAACTTAACCAGGATCCCATACTCGCCCGACCAGGCATTTCCGAGCCGGTGCAGAAAAATGTTTTGGCCGGGTCGTGATTGATCGCCTCGGTGTGCGTCGATTTGATCATGCAGATATCATCCGCGTGCTTGGACAAATGCGGAAGCAACTCACTCATCATCAATCCGCTTTGTCCTTGAGGTGCGAACTTGAAGATGGAGGCACAAATCTCCTGCTTTTTGCCACGCGTCATCGTCGTCACCCGCTGACCATTACTAATCTCCTTGGGCAATTCTTGGCCGTGTAATTTTTCGAGGTCGGGCTTATAATCGAACAAGTCGAGCTGGCTAGGTGCTCCAGCCATAAAAAGAAAAATGACCCGCTTGGCCTTCGCTGGATGATGCAGACCTGGCTGCACGGAAGCGACCAGAGGTTTCATCGACCCACCGAGAGTAGCGACCCCTAATCCAATGGATGCACGCTTGATAAATTGGCGGCGATTGAGTTGGTCACAGAATGATTGAAATTGATCCATGGTTATCTTCTTACTTTTGCAAGTTCTAGATTGAGCAGACTGTGAGTCATCATAGTCCACGCCGCGAGCTCCACTCGCTTATCAAATGCTGATCCTTTTAACTCCGGCGTAAGTGACTCGGTCAATGCCCGGTCGTTTTCGTAAATTTCGATAAACTCTGCGAAGGTTTCCTTCATCAGTTTGAGTCGATCGTCTGAGGGTAGATGCGAGGTGATTTTTTCGTAGGTCAGGCTTAACCCTGTTTCGAGATCATCCGTCTCCTCCAGTGTCAGCATCGCACTAGACTTGGCTGCTTTGAAGTACTCTTCCTCATTCATCATGAGCAGAGCTTGAAGAGGCGTGTTGGTGCGTTCCCTTCTTGGCAAACAATACTCACGAGAAGGAGCATTCATGATCGTCATTTGCGGTGGAGGCATGGCTCGCCTCCAAAAAGTGTAAAGGCTTCGACGATAGATATTATCATCGTCGTCTGGAATATAAGGTCTGTTTGCGACCATGTTTACCATGGCCCATAATCCATCTGGCTGGGGTGGTTTTACACTTTTGCCATACATGGAAGTGTTGAGCTGGCCGCTGACGGCCAGAATCTGATCGCGTATCACTTCAGCATCCAATCGATAGCGAGATCCACGGGCCAATTGTCGGTTTTCAGGATCCTTCGTGTAAGCCGTAGTGTCGGCGTCCGAGCTTTGTTTGTAAGTATTGGAAAGGACAATCGAACGAAACAGCTGCTTCACATTCCACCCCGATTCTATAAAGGAGACTGCCAACTCATCCAACAGATCCGGGTGACTGGGCCATTCTCCCTGAGCACCAAAGTCCTCTGACGTTTTAACCAAACCCACTCCAAATAGTTGCTGCCAAAACCGGTTAACCACTACCCGAGCAGTCAGTGGGTGATTCGGGGAGACAAGCCATTCAGCCAGATCCATGCGGGTGTACATGCCCTCTTTCTTTTCCATGGGCGGTAGAAAAGCAGGTGTGTTACGTTCCACCGGAGCATCGGGTGCGTCATAGGCCCCACCGATCAACATAGTAGTGAGACGAGGAGGATCCATTTCGGACATGATCATCGCCCCGGGTATGGTATGGTAATAAGCGGTTCGATTGGCCTTCAAATCAGCGAGCTGCTTTTGGATCTTCAGCACTTCCTTCGATCGCACTTTTGTGGTCCAGGCACTTTCATGGTCGGGGTCATGCACTTCAACGGATGACATCCAGGAAGCACTTTCGTCACTCCCCACCATCCAATCAGGGCTGGTGGTGAAGGTAAGTGTTTCGCCTCCAATGGTGTATTCCAAAATGAAGGCAAAACCGGCTTTCCCTGCCACACTCGCGGTAATCAAGTTGGCCCCCGGTTGAAGGATGCTACTCACGTCGGCAGCTACTCCATCATTCAATGTGAGTGCTTTACCCAGAGAGACGCCATTGACAAACACTTCAGCCTCGGAGTCATAAGAAGCAGTCGCCTCGGCATTCTCCAGATCCTTTCTGAGTACGATCCCCGTAAATGCACCTCTCCTGGAAGTTTCCGGTAGAGCAACAAATCGCGCCATGGCAGTTCCCGGTATCTCCGCCAAATCTAAGGTTGTTTTAAACTCAACCCGTTTGGATTGCACCTCGGGTTCGCTCCATATCCATGGCACTGAGACCTTGTTAAATTTAGCGGGCCATTTTTCTGACAAGCCCTGGCGTCGTTGGATCGCCTGGAGTTCAAAATCAAGTGCCCGCTCTCTCCCGTCAAACTCGGCTAGCTCCTTTTCCTGTTTAGGAGTCGTGAAATCGATAAAGGGTGGCTGAAGGCCTCGTTCCGGCTCCCTGCCCGTTTCAGCCGCTCCACCAAAATTATTAAAAAAGGCATAGAGCTGGTAGTAATCCTTTTGAGTGATGGGATCATATTTGTGGTCGTGGCATTGAGCGCATTGAACGGTAAGCCCAAGAAAGGTAGTGCCAAAGGCCTCAACACGATCCACCACATTTTTGTGCAAACTCTCCTCAGGCAAAGCGGTGCCTTTGTCGATGATAAGGTGAAGACGGTTAAATCCAGATGCCACTAACTGTTCTCGGGTGGGATCCTCATACAAGTCACCCGCCAACTGATATTTTATAAACTCATCAAACGGCAGGTTATTATTATAAGATCGTATAACCCAATCACGGTAGGTCGAAAAATCACGATCAAAGTCATGGTGCATACCATTGGTATCGGCCAAGCGAACCATGTCCGCCCAATAGCGAGCCATGTGCTCGCCAAAGCTCTTCCGGCTAAGCAAGCGATCAATCAATCGTGTGTATGCATCTCGACTTTTGTCATTTAAGAATTCATCAATCTCATCGAGCGTCGGAGGCAGCCCCGTTAAGTCAAAAGTAGCCCGTCGAATGAGGGTTCGTTTGTCAGCTTCAGGGTTTGGTTCCAGTCCCTGTGCCTCCAGGGAGGCCATTACGATTTGATCGATCTCGTGGGAGGCATATTTCTTGTTTTTGACCTTCGCTAGCTTCGCTTTTTCCGGCGGTATAAACGCCCAGTAATCCTGATATTCTCCGCCTTCAAGGATCCATTGCTTGAAGAGTGCAATTTCCTGCTCTGTGAGAGGCTCTTTGTGAGAACCGGCAGGGGGCATGCGTTCATCTTCATACTCTTCAATGATGCGCCACCAAAGTTCACTTTCTTCCGGCTCTCCTGGTTTGATAATAAAATAGTCATCCCGCGGAGTGAGGGCACCAAGCGGCCCATCGGCAATATCCATTCGCAATTCCTCCTCCCGATCCTCCTCGTCAGGCCCATGACAGTGGAAACATTTGTTCGATAGGATCGGACGAATGTCACGGTTGAAATTGACGGAGTTCTCCGCAGCCGATGACGCGGCGGCAAAGGCACTCAATAATACAGGGTAGATTAAAAATTTTCCTCTCATTCCGGTTCAAGTAGGACAAAAACGAATGAAATCAATGAAACCACACATGTCAAAACGATCGCGGCAGAAAAAGATTCTAACACCTTCCTATAATTCTAACTTAGGGTAAGGGTGCGTCTTCACATGAACAGCTTGCATGCCGGCTGCATGGGCCGCTTCAATTCCGAGGCCGGCGTCTTCGAAGACAAGGCACACTTTTGGATCGACCTCCAACAACTCTGCCGACTTTAGGAAAATATCTGGAGCAGGTTTGCCACGTTGAACATCCTCGGCCGTAACCAATACTTCCACCAAATCAGTGATCCTGAGTAATTCCAGGGTGCGACTTACACAATGACGCGTTCCGCCAGAGGCAACCGCTATACGGTGCTTTCCAACAGTATCTCTCAGCACATTCACAACCGCTTCAACAGGCCCGACTTGATCCAATGTGTCACGATAGAAACGGTTCTTCACTTCGTCGAGCTCATGACTGTCGATGGTGGTTCCATACTTCCTATCCAGGTAACGAGCAAATTCATGAATGGGCACCCCAGCCAAGCCATAATACACTTCCGGGCTCAATTCGATCTCGACGCCCATCTCAATAAACGACTTTTGGAATGCCGCGTAGTGCAGCGGCATCGAGTCGGCTAAAGTGCCGTCGCAGTCGAAAATATAAGCTTCAAAAGATCCTTCAGGAATATCCAGTTTCATAAGAAAGGCTGGAAGGAAAGCGAATCGTTGGAGGAGCGCAATGAAGAAGCATCAATCCCGAAAGATGTCATCGGGAGTAACCGTGATAATCTCCCCAAGCTTCTCAATGCTTGCCAGATCGATCCGGTCACTGGGACCAACAATGGAAATCAACTTTGGTTTGTTCGCAATGCGTGCCTTGTGGAACAATGTCAGATCGGCAAAATCTGCGCTAGCCAGATTCTGGAAACGTTGTGGTCGCGGATCGGACTCAAATCCAAGGCGCTCCCAGGATCGAACGGTGCCTGGAATGTCACGGAAGTCCAGCTTCCCTACCCGATATTGGTTTTCCAATGAGCCGAGTGTATTGGAGAAGCGACCTTCTGATTCGGGTAGATTATCAAAGAGTTCGAGAAAGACCTCGAGTGCCTCCACCGCTTTATCAGGCTGAGTTCCGATAGCGCCGATCATCAGATTTTCCGTATCTCGGTAGGACGGCTCCAGGTAGAGGGCTCCTACCGAATAAGCCAGAGCACGCGCTTCTCGCAACTCTTGGAAGACCACACTCGACATACCACCGCCGAAGTAATCGTTGTAGAGTTCAATAGCTAGCTCGTTGTCTTCATTGTAAGTGCCATCAGCAAATTCAATTCTCACTTGAGCCTGTGCTGTTTCCCAATCGAGGAAATACACTTCAGTTGATTCCGGCTCACGAATGTCAGCACTGTTGCGTGGGAGTGGATCCTTGAGATTCTTGGCCCCGGATGAATACTCCAGAATACTGGCTTTCACCTTTTCTATCGGCAGAGCACCTACATAAAAGTAATCGTGTTTGTATTGCTTTAAACTACTGACCTCGGCCAGTAATGAATCCACTTCCAAAGCCATGAGTTCTTCGGTGGTCATGCGAGTCAGGTACGGCGACTGATCACCATAACGGTTGTAGCTTCGTACGGCTGCGTAGAGGGACTGAATATCTTCTCTGGCATCCTTTCGCTGTTTTAGAATAATCTGCTTCAGCGTATCCAAAACTTCCTGACTTGAAACAGGATTGCTGGTAAACTCCTGCATCAACGCGAGCGTCTCGTCGAACTTCTCATCCAGTCCGCTGATCGAAAAGGAGCTAGTATGGTCCCCGACTGAGAATGCGAAATTGGAACCTTTGGAGTACCAGGCCTGCTTGAGCTCATCGGGACTTAAGTTCGGGGTCCCGGCTTTATCGAGGAGTAAACTGGCTGCTAACAAGCGATTATTTTCCCGACTACCGAACTCGAAGCTCATGGTAAGCGAGAACAAATCGTTCATGGGATTCTTCGTGTAGAACAAACGCACGTCATCACTCACTTCGACAATTTGGTAATCCTCACCTACTTCCAAAAAATCGGGCTCGATCGGAGCGGTCGGGTGGCTTAAAATTTGATTCCCAAATTCGGATGAAGCAAATCTTGATACATCTGGTTTCTCGAATTCTGGTTTTGCAACCTTGGGTGGCTCATACTCACCATTGCGACGATAAGCGGATACGTGCGGCGCGTTAAAATATTTGTTTGCCACGGCAACCACATCTTTCTTCGTCAACTTCTCCATTCGATCGATCTCAGAAATGGTGTATTCCCAATCTACTAACGAGTTGTAGGAAGTCGCCATGATTCCAGCACGTGAGTAGTTGGACTCCAGTTGCAGTTTCTCAGACCGCTTGAAGTCAGCTACAATGGCTGGAATCAACCAGTCACCAAACTCGCCTCGTTTGATAATTTCCAACTGCTCAAGCAACAATGACTCAACCTCCTCAAGGGTCTGCCCTTCCTTGGGTGATCCATACATATATTGCGTTCCCGCGTATTTACGGATGTAAGGAAAGGATCCTGCTGACAGCACTTTTTGCTGTTGATTAAGATTCAGGTTGATGAGTCCGGCACTGGCGTTATCCAAGATCATATCCACCAGCTTCAGGGCTTCAACATCTTCGTGCCCAATTGGCTGAGTCGAGAAGGCAATTTGCACCTGCTCCTCACCCGGGTAAGAAATCTCACCGGTACGGCGTTCAGTGATGGGCTTGGCTTGGCCGTATTTAAACTCAGGCACTTCACCGGGCTTCCAGTGAGAGAAATACTTGTCGATCAATTCGATGGTAGGTTCGATCTCAAAGTCTCCCGATAAACAGAGAGCTACATTGTTGGAAACATAGTAGGTATTAAAGAATTCATAGATGGCCTTGATGGATGGGTTCTTCAAATGCTCAACGTGACCGAGCACTGTCTGAGTTCCATAGGGATGATCCGGGTAGCGAAGCTCAAAAATAAGCTCACTGATCAATCGATCCTTATTGTCGTTGGAGCGATTCTTCTCCTCGTAGACAATTTCCAGTTCGGGAAGGAAAAGGCGAAAGACCGGGTCGCTGTATCGGTCGGACTCGATCATGGCCCATTGCTCCAATCGATTAGATGGCAACTCCATGAAGTAAACGGTGTAGTCGTTGCTCGTGCCGGCATTGATGAACGAGAGCCCCATCTGCTTCACCAGACTGTCCATCTCGTTGGGGATGGCATACTGGGATGCTTTGGCTGACTCCTCCGCAATTTCCCGGAAGAGAGCTTCCCGCTTTTCGGGATCCGTTTCGTGAAAACGCTCTTCGTAAAGCTCCTCGATCCGATCGATGTGAACTTTCTCTTTCTCCCAGTCCAGGGTTCCGAGCTTGGTGTTTCCTTTGAACAAAAGGTGCTCCAGGTAGTGCGCCAGACCGGTGTTGGTTTCCGGGTCGTTGGCACCCCCAGCGCGGACGGATAACTCAGCGAAAAATTTTGGTTCCTCATAATTCTCACTCAGGTATACACGGAGCCCGTTATCCAATTCGTAAATATGGACCTGCATGGGGTCGTTTGGCAGTGGCCCCTGAACCAATTTGAATCCTGCGGACAGGCTAACGACAGAGGCGAGAAAAAGAGTGGTGAAAAATAGAGATCTCATAAATGGCTATCCGTACTTGGAGTTGAACTAGGGATTGTCTTGGAATTCATCAATTTCGAGTATGAGTCATCTTTCTGCCCAAAATTCAGTGCTTCACACTCGATGAATATCGATTCACCTCCTGCTTGAGCTAAATTTTGATCTAGATTGCTGGCCCTCATAATCTCGTTACTGAATTTCAAGACACTCCTCAGAAGACAGGTTTGCCAAGCAATGGTTGCACTGCAAGTCTGCAAGACCATGGAATCCTGGCTCCAAACCACATCTACCCGATCCATCCAACTAACAGGTCTGAAAATAGCACTGGTCGTGGGGACGATCCTCAACCTGATCAACCAGGGAGATTCAATCATGGGAGGTAATTGGGAGCTCATTCACTGGCCGAAGCTAATGTTCACTTACTGCGTTCCCTATTGTGTGGCCGTATTTGCAGGCACTCATGCAAAAAGGAGCTAGTTTAAGAAACTTTCTAGCTGTCGTAGTCTCTGCGGCCGTCAATCGCACTTTTCACCGTAATCTGGTCGGCGTAAAGGATCCCTCCCCCACTCGGCAGGCCAAAGCCAATCCGACTAATCTTGATGGGGCGACCGTCGAGCATAGTCTCTGAAATGTAGTGGCAGGTTGCTTCTCCTTCTATGTCGTTTGAGAGAGCCAAAACAACTTCTGAAATCGGCGACTCCTCAAGGCGCTTTTCGATCGAGTTGAGATTCAACTGATCCGGACCAATCCCCTTTATGGGAGACAATTTCCCATGGAGGACATGGTAGAGCCCTCTATAAGATCCCGAACTTTCAATAGCCATCAGGTCAGGCACCTGCTCGACTACGCACAGAAGGGAGTCATCACGACGCTGATCCTCACACACTGAACAGAGGCTTTCTTCAGCCAAATTGCCGCAGCGCTCACAACGGCCTACTTGCTTGGAAGCACTCTCCAAAGCTTCGAGGAGGCCGGGCATAACATCTGGTTGTTCAACCAGAAGGTGGAGAGCAATTCGCTCGGCAGAACGAAACCCTAAGCCCGGCAACTTCTTAAGCTGCTTAACCAAATGATCGAACGAAGGCGTCATGCAACGACTAGATGAAAGCTAGAAGAGACCGGGCATTTGCATGCCAGCAGTGACATCTCCCATAGCTTCTTCCTTACCCTTCCGGGCGGCTTCAATCGCATCTTGGACTCCGATAGCCAGTGTCTCTTCCACAAAAGCCTTATCCTCCTTGAGGAATTCTGGGTCCAATTGGATCGCCTTAATATCACCGGATAAGGTCACAGTAATGTTGATCGCACCGCCTCCGCTAGAAACATCCATCGTCTGCTCAGCCAGTTCGGCCTCGAGCGCCTCGATCTTTTTCTGCATTTTCTGAGCCTGTTTGAGTAGTTTGCCTACGCCTGCCATGATAAATAAAATTAGGAGTTAGATCATTTTGTTGGATAAGAGGAATCGACGGTTTCTCATAGCCCGATGCAAGTCAAGCGGTTTGCCAAAGGTAGAAACGAGACAAGATCCTTGCCCTTTCAAAAGCTACGCGTACACCCTTTGCCTTTGAATCATGCCTAATACCACTGAACAAGATCCACCCAAGGCCAAACCGGTCCGTCTCTATGTTGCTGAGAAATGCGACAGACAAGACCGCCTGGAAATTTATAAGAAATGGATGGCTCAGGAAGATCTCAAGTTGCGCAAGCTACATGACAAGCAAACCTCAGGTATGAAAGTAGTGAAGGCCCGGTCGCACGTGATCGACCAGTTGCTCCGTCATATGTTTGAGTACGATATGAAGGCGTTTGAGGAGGAGTATGGGAAACTGCCCTTCCCTACAGGCCTGCTAGCACTGGGCGGATACGGACGTGCGGAAATGTGTCCCTACAGCGATGTGGACATCATGTTCTTATATCCTGAAAAGATACGCGCAAAAATTCTTCCAAAATTCCAAGAGGTATTTACGGAGCGCATTCTTTATATGCTTTGGGATCTCGGTTTCAAAGTCGGTCACTCTACTAGAACCATCAAACAGTCGATGGAAGAGGCCAAAGCCGATGTGCAATCGAAGAACGCGATGCTGGAATCGCGACTGGTCGCCGGATCCACCAATTTGTTTCAAATCTTCGAGCAAGCCTACCGGAACTTCTGCAACAAAAACGCTCAACAGTATATTCTGGATCGATTGGCTGATCAAAGAGCCCGAAGAGCTAAATTCGGTGATACAGTTCTGATTCAAGAACCAGACATCAAGAATGCGGTAGGTGGATTGCGTGATTACCACAACCTTCTTTGGATGGGGCAGATCAAGCTTGGTACATCCAGCCTTACTGAAATGGTTGAGAAAGGCTACTTGTCCAAAGACGAGCGCAAGCGCCTTCGCAAAGCCTATGATTTTCTTATTCGTACCCGGAATGAAGTGCACTTTCAAAGTGGCAGGCCAACGGATATCCTGACTTTTGAGATGCAGTACGTAACTGCTAAGAATTTCAATTACCCTCAGGAAGATTCCCTCAAACGCGTAGAGGCGTTTATGCGTGATTATTACCGGCATGCTCAAAACATTCTAAAGCTCTCGATTCTACTGGAGCAACGGCTGGCCTTATTGGAGACAGACCGCACAAAGATTTCATTCAGGGAAGTCCTTAATTCGCGACGTAGCGAACGCCCTCGATTGATCGATGGATTCATATTACGCGGTAAGGAACTGACAATGGAAAACCGAAAGATCTTCAAGGAGGATCCGCTCAGACTCATTCGAGTATTTCGACATCGTCAGCAGTTGGGAGTAAAACTAGACTTCGACCTAACGAACTTGATAACCAAGTCCCTCCACCTGATTGACGACGAGGTTATTCACTCGCCTGAAGCTAATAAAACGTTTCGGTCCATTCTTTCGGATGCGGGCAATGTCTACTCCAGTTTGAAGAGCATGCACGACTTGGGCGTTCTGGGAAAAATGATGCCTGAGTTTGAGAAGCTCACCTGCCTGGTTCAGCATGAGTATTACCATCGCTACACAATCGATTTCCATATTCTGAATACCATTAAACACCTGGACAATGTGGTGACAGATACATCGAAGGAGCTTCGTCATTACCGCGAGGAATTCCACAGATTGGACGACCCTGCCATTCTCTATATAATCCTTTTGCTTCACGACATTGGAAAAGGAGAAGGCATTAAAGGGCATGACAAAGTGGGGGTAGAAATATCAAAACCGATTCTCAAACGCTTGGACGTTGATCCACGTTTTCATAAAGAAATTTTATTTATTATAGGCAATCACTTGGAAATGGCACGATTCTGGCAGCATCACGACATTGATGACCCGCAGAACATTCAATCCTTTGCAGCCAAGGTTGAGAATCAGACCCAACTCAACTTACTCTACATTCATACCTACTGTGATGCTTGCGGCACTTCTTCCTCCCTCTGGAATAGCTATAAGGACATGCTACATAGAAGACTATTCACCGCTACCAGCAACCACCTCGCTTCCGAGAATAGCCTGGAAAAGGTACTGGAGAAGCAAAAGAGCATGATTTACGAAAAGCTTCTCAGTCTGAACATCGAAGATGTATCGCAGGAAGAGATCCATGCACACTGCAACCTCCTACCAGAACGCTACTTTGTTCATAATCGTGTCGAAGAGTTAATCATCCACATCAAGCTGGTGAATCAGTTGCTGCGAAATATAAGCGAGGCAGAATCACTAGCTGCTCTAGCTCCGGTTCATGATTGGACGGATGATTTCAACAAAGGGCACACAGCCGTTACGGTCGTCACTTGGGACCGCGCTGGATTATTTTACAGACTGGCTGGATCGTTCAGTCTTGCCGGTTTGAATATCGTTAGCGCCAAGGCCATCAATCGAATGGACCACATTACCATCGATACATTTTACGTTTGTGATGCCAAGGGAGGTATTGTTCAAAGCAAGTCTGTTAGAGAAAAATTCGAGGAATGCCTCAACATGGCCGTGGTAGAGAATAAAGACCTCACAAAAGCGATCCTGAATCAGTCCAAGTCCCAAAAGCCAAGCAATCTTTTCACAACCGACAAACATAGCCACACACCCTTTCCAGAAACAGTAGACGTCTACCACGAAGTAGAACTACAGAAAACAGTGGTGGAAGTCGAAGCCTACGATCAAATAGGCCTACTCTATTTCCTAGGCAAAGTGATATACGAAAAAGGTTATGATATCACTTTCGCAAGAATTGCTACTGAGAGAAACATTGCTGTAGATACCTTCTATATCGAAAGCTCTCGAGATAAGGAGGGTGGAAAGAAAAGTGCCAACCTTGTAGACTTGAAGGAAATGCTTCAGGGAGTTGTTGCATCCGATGCTTTCAAGGCAGTCCATTAATTAGACAGTAGAATTCAAAAATGCGCCTTGCAGCGTAATTTGTATTTATGCGATGGGTGAGGGTGACCAACCAAATCAATTTGGGTAAAAATGAGCAAATCAAATGAACGAGATGCACTGATAGATCTACTGTATCGCATACGTGTGATCGGGCATGAAGCGAAGGACCCACAAAGTGCACTCACCACTATTCTAGAGCTCGTTCAGCAATATTTTGCAGCCTATTCGGCGAGCATAGCGCTCTTAAACCCAGATACCCGGGAACTCGATATTGAGGTGAACCGGGGGCTTCCTCAAGATACCAGGGATGTTCATCTTCCAGTAGGAGTAGGCCTTACGGGGTGGGTGGCTCTACACGGGAAATCCCTATTGGTTCACGATGTAGAACAAGACCCCCGTTACTTCAAAATCTCCGATCATGTGAGGAGTGAGCTAGCCTGCCCGATGATAGAAAAAGGGCAAATTACCGGCGTTATCAACATCGGCTCGGATCGCAAAAACGCATTTTCTGAAGACACCCAACGGGCCCTAGAGATAATCGCTGAGGAGACGACTCAGATTGTGGGTCAGCTCTGGCTGATTCAAGGTCTTCAAAACCGCTCGCAACAATTGGAATCACTGATTTCAATGGGGCAGGACTTAATCTCAAGGTTGGACCTAGATGATTTACTAGAAACCATCACTCGTGAAACGCATAGCATCATGCGATGTCGTTTATCGATGTTGCTCGTGCTTAGTCCTGACAAGGAACGTTTAAAGGTCCACTCCATGCATGGAGCCAAAGGAAAGTATGATCCCTTACCGGAACTGGAGCTACAAGATACGTCATTTGGAGTCTCAATACAGCTAAAACGCCCCATCGACGTTTTTGATCTACGACGCTCCGAGGAGGATCATTTCTGGGATATTGTGAGTGGTGAAAACCTCCAATCCATGGTCTGTTGTCCGATCCTCTGGGAAAACGAAGTTATCGGGCTATTAGCCACCTATGCGGATAAGATGCACCGCATAAACGACCAGGAGAAACGCATCTTAAGTACCCTCGCCAGCTTCAGTGCTGTAGCCATGCAGAACTTGAGGCTCTACACCATGATGTTCGAGAATGAGGAGCATCTACAAAAGAATGATAAGTTAATCACGCTTGGCTTGTTGGCCGCAGAGATTGCCCACGAAATCCGAAACCCGCTAATGGTTATCAAGCTTCTCTTTAGCAGTCTTGACTTGAAATTTGAAGAAGGAGACCAACGGCGCAAAGACGCGCAGATCATCGATGAAAAAATTGGTCAACTCGAAGGCATCGTAGAACAAGTTCTGAGCTTTGGAAAAACGTCGGAGTCCATGCACTCGCACTGGAACCTTGCTGATTTGATTGAAGAAAGCATGCAGCTCGTGCGACTGAAATTGCTCCAAAATAAAATCTCTGCGGTGTTTGAACCCTCGGAGGAAAAACTCATAGCAGAAGCCAATAAAGGGCAAATCCAACAAGTCATTTTGAACCTGGTTCTAAATGCGTCCCAAGTAATGACCGAAGGTGGTCAAATAACTTTCCGCTGCTATAGCGAATCGATCGGAGAGCAACCATTTGGCTGTATTGAAGTAGAAGATACAGGACCTGGAATTCAGAGTGAACTTAAGGAAAAAATATTCGACTCTTTCCTAACAGGCAGACCCGGAGGCACAGGATTGGGACTTTCCATTGTGAAACGGATACTGCGAAGCCATAGAGGAGACATAGAGGTAAAAGAATCGAGCCATCTAGGGACGACCATGAAATTCTGGCTTCCGTTGACTTAAGCCAAAGCCCGTTAAGATAGCTTCAAAGGATTCAGGAAATAGTCCCAGGAGGGATTTTTCTCTTTATTCTCCGCAACGGATACGAAGGGCCTCCATTTCGGCTTGGCCGGTTTTCGAATAAGCCGCATTCCAGCCTCATGGGGAAGGCGATCGGCTTTTTTTGAATTACACCGAATACAGGAGGTGACTACATTCTCCCATGAAGTTCGTCCTCCGTGATGACGAGGAATCACATGGTCCAGATTGAGCTCATTTTCAATGAATTGATTTCCACAATACTGACAACGGTGCTTATCCCGCTCGTAAATGTTATTTCGATGAAACTTCACTTCTTTGATAGGTAATCGATCGAAGACCTTTAAAATGATCACTTTGGGTAAGCGTATCAGGTGATTGATTGTGTGCAGGTATTCTGGTCCTCCATCACCCCATAAATTTGATGAATCCACCCATTGATCAAAGTCGTATAACTGAAAGTCACCTTCTTCCTGATGAATCACATCTGCATGACCTTGGACCAAAAGACTGAATGCTCGTTTTACACCGACGACGTTGACAGCTTGCCAGCACCGATTCAGCACCAATACTTGTCTTGTCAATACAGCTTCCATCCGGAGAAGTCTTTTAAATTGCGCCAAAACTACCTGTCAAATTAATCTTGGTTACAGGAAGGTAAAAAGAACTAGAAATATGGGAACCGGAGAGAGAAATATATTCTCAGAGTATAAGATCAACATGAAAGCACTTATTGTCGTATCGTTATTAGGTATACTTGGATTGAGCGGTTGCGTATCCACTCCTCAATCACGTGTGGATGAAAACAAGGATTTGTTTGAGAGTTATTCGGCCAACCAAAAGGAAACAATCCTGAAGGGTGAAGTCGATTTAGATTTCACACATGAGATGGTGATGATGGCCGCAGGAATGCCAGATAGGAAAGCCAAGAAACGGACAAAGGATGGGACCACAGAAGTATGGACTTACTACGAATACCGTCCTCGTCCTATTGATGGCTATGGATATGGGGGCCACCACGGATTTTTCACATACAACTCGTATTACGGTAGCTGGATCAGGAGACCCTATTGGGACAACCACGTCGTTGTAGGAAGCTATGGTGAACCTGAAAAGAACCTCGTGGTCGATTTTCGTGAGGGCAAAGTCATCTCCTACGAGATGGTACAGTAGAAGTATGCTTCAATCACCCAATCGATTTCGTGGGTGAAATTTACTGTGCTGATCAATAAGGCGGCTATCTTCAACCGTAGTGTAAATCTGCGTAGTTGAAATATCGGCATGTCCAAGCATTTCTTGAATCGCACGCAAATCAGCCCCGCCATTCAGCAAATGAGTCGCAAAGGAGTGTCTTAGTAAATGGGGTTTTACCGGCTTTTCGATTCCCGCTACCGTGGCGCAACGCTTAATGATAACCCAAACCATTTTTCGGCTGATCCCTTTGCCCCGTTCACTGAGAAACAAATCACTACCCGTATGCGGTTTAACAAAGAATGCTCGTCCAGCATCTAAATAGGAACGAATGGCATCAACGGCCCGGGAGCCTACAGGAACAAGTCTTTCTTTTGCCCCTTTTCCATAAACTCGGAGAAATCCTTGATCTAAATCCAATTGGTGTAACTCCAATCCACCCATTTCTGATACACGCAGACCACTGGAGTAAAATAATTCCAGCATCGCACGATCGCGAAGGCCGTAAGGAGTATTCAAGTCAGGAGCAGCCAGCAATCTGTCCACCTCCTCGGGATTCAAAGTCTCAGGCAATCGACGAACCATTTTGGGCCCTGTAATTAATTCACTGAAGTCATCCTTTCGAATATCTTCCTTTACGAGGAAACGAGCCATCAACCGAATACTCGTTAACTTGCGCGCTAAACTGGCTACAGCATAGTCGTCTCCGCTGAGTGAACTGATCCACAAGGAAATATGGTCATGTGAGACTTGTGTCCAATCAGTCAGGTTGAGTGATTTCAAAAATCCGGCACACTGCTCTAAGTCGCTGAAATAGCCGGAAACGGTATTCTGACTCAGCCCCTTCTCCAATTCTACATGTACAGCGAAAGCCTCAATGAACTCAGCGAGTTGTTCGGGTATTCTAGCAACACAGCGATACATCTAAACCAACGCTAGCGCATCTTCCTCAAGAGAAAATAAAAAAGCGGGAGAATACACGCGCTCCAAATACACAGAGGCTATGCCTTGATAAAGTCAGCCTCGTCGAAGAAACGTGCGATTTCTGTTTCAGCAGCCTCCGGACTATCAGATGCGTGCACCACGTTAATCATTACCGATTCACCGTAGTCGCCGCGAATGGTTCCAGCCGGGGCCTTCGTTGAATCTGTAGGTCCAAGCAACTCGCGCACTTTTGGAATGACGTCCTCACCTTGCAGAATCATGACCACTACAGGCTCAGAAGCCATAAACGCCTCGATTTCCGGGAAAAAGGGCAATTCAGCGATATGAGCATAGTGAGTCCGAAGCAAATCGGAATCGAGCTGCATCATCTTGCATCCAGCAACCGAAAAGCCTTCCGCTTCGAACCGGCTTAATACGGAGCCCATCAGCTTTTTCTTCATGCAGTCGGGCTTAAAAATGATCAGTGTTCTGTCCATGGCAATCTAGGTAGAATGGTATGCTATTGGTTCAGCATCAGCCAAATAAAGCCGCCAAGCATCCAAATTAAGTTAGCTTTTTCAAGCTTGAATCCATCAGAGCCCAACTTGGACTTTTATCTTAGAAATTTCCCCAGCCATCTGCGACTGGGCTGGAGGATTCAAAACCCGTTCAGCTTCCATAATGACAATCTTGGCATCTCCGTTACGCCCTTCTTTCATTAGATAATACATGAACGGCAAAACCAGCTGATCTAACAGTTGTATTCCAGCTTGGTCTCCTAATTGATACAGTAACTTTTTGTAGACATACATCTGAGCTGACCGAGAGTCCGATTGAATGGATTCCTCCAAAATCTTAACAGAATTCTGGATAGCCAGATCCGGACGATTATCTTTGTTGCGGTAGGTAATGCGATTGCGCTCAGAACGAGCTGAATTTTGACGCCCGGTCGCTTCAAGGTATTCAGCAAAAGAGGTCAAAAACTTCGCTTCCAGATCAGAATAGGTTCTGAACGCCGACAGCGCCGACCGATAGGTAGCATCGACTCGGTTCCGCAATGCTCCATTCTGTTTCCTCAGATCAATTAGCAATTCCCAAGCTTCCGCATTCCGACGCTCCATCGCTACGGCATCTTCAGCCGCCTTCACGGCTTCTTCTAATTGGCCCATATATCCAAGAATACGAGCCCAGTAGAAATGGGCTTGGGACCTGCAAAATGAATTGGAATTGTGATAGCCAGCACCAATAAACGCAACCTCGTGATCAGAGATATAGCCCCAGGTTTGTGGATTAAAGCCATAGCCTGTGACAAAGCGCTGGTCTGCGTAGCGCCCAGCATCCATCTCCCATTTACCTCGATTATTTAAGTAGCCAAACCACGCGTGACGACCGTCTAAGCCAGAGCCTAAAAATTCTATTGTGGGTAACCCCTGGGCCTTCCCCACTTGGCTGGCGAAGTAGGCTTGATCGACACAGATCCCTCCGGCTTGAAAAATTGAAGGCAACGAATAGTCATCGTAAATCCAGTACATCTGACCACGTTCCAAGCGAGGCATATCGTATGTAATCATGGTATAAACGTCCTCGAATTCAAGAGGGCTCACGGTTACGTTGCTGTGAACCCATTCAACCTCTTCAGGTGTAACTATCAAATCTACCATGAAGATAGTATCCGATAATGATAAGCGTCTAATTGAGTTGTGAAACCATTTGGAATTCCGTGCATTTGTGAAATAAGCAAAGACCTCTTCAGGACTTTGTAGTTGCCTTGGTAATACATGCTGACCGACTTGAGCATGAGGCCATTGAGGTGGCGGCGGGACATCGTGAACAAAGGCAATTGCAAAAGCTAATTCGGAGTACCGTCCAAAAAGATACTTATTGTTAGAATAGAATCGCTCCAGGATAGAAAAGAATTCCGTCAACAAATCAGTAGGCTCCCATTGATTGTAAGTAGATCTCATCAGATCACTCTTAGAGAAAAAATATCGCAAGAAATCGTCACTCAGTCGCTCACCAAGAATACCTTGAAAATAGGGAATCTGAGCAGGCATATTGGCATGCAAACGATTGGCCTTACCCATCTTATCTACCCATTCGGTTACGTATTCTGATTCCGACTGGTGCATCAAATCGATCCAAAGGAAGGTATACAGAAGTCGTTCGGCTACCGGATGACGGCGCTCATAGGCATGTTTCGCATCTCGAAAAACAGACATCCTTAGCTCCGACCAGCCATGTGCATCTCGGTAGTTTAAAAGCTTTTGAGGAAAAACAGATGCATTCGCGATCCCAATCCACGGGTAATCTTCCTCAGCCTGCCCTAAAGACAGGTTTACCCATAGCAGGCTAAACAGGCAGAAGCACAATCGTTTGAGATAACAACGCATTAGAAGGTAAACGTTTATAATCAGTGCTGTGGTTGCATAAAAATAAAGGGCTCCTGAAGGAGCCCTTTGAAATTAATATCATTTAAAATCCAGCTAGTTAGATGGGACTTCAGATGATGATTGTTTTTGCTCAAACTTTATCGCCCCATCTTCCATCACTACTTCTATCGGATCCACTTTCTTGAGGTCGCCACGCAAGATGGCTTCTGCAAGAGGATCTTCAATGTATCGTTCTACGGCTCTACGCAATGGACGCGCACCGTATTTTTCATCGTAGCCATTCTCAATAAGGTATTCCTTCGCCTCTTTGCCAACAGTCATGAAGATCTCGTGAGACTCCAGGCGCTTGATGACACCCTTAAGCTCAATATCAACGATTTTAACAAGGTCCTCTTTAGTAAGAGAGCGAAATACAACCAACTCGTTAATCCGATTCAGGAACTCAGGCTTAAATACCCGTTTGGATTCTTCCAAAATCTTTTCCTTAACGCGTTCGAAATCGTCAGCATTCCCTGTCTTCTTACCAAATCCGAGGGAAGTCTCCTTCTGTATCAATTGAGCCCCTACATTGGAGGTCATAATGATAATTGTATTCCGGAAGTCTACCACACGGCCGAGACTGTCCGTCAGGCGTCCATCCTCAAGTACTTGAAGAAGCAGCTGAACAACATCGGGGTGAGCCTTTTCAATTTCGTCAAACAGAACAACTGAGTAAGGTTTGCGTCTCACAGCTTCAGATAGCTGGCCGCCATCTTCGTGCCCAACATAGCCAGGAGGAGACCCGATCAAACGAGATACGGTAAATTTCTCCATGTACTCAGACATGTCGATCTGGATAATAGCGTCCTGATCGCCAAACATGTTTTCAGCAAGCGTCTTTGCCAAGTGAGTCTTACCAACACCTGTCGGCCCCATAAACATGAACGAACCAATCGGACGGCGTGGGTCTTTCAGGTCAGCTCGAGAGCGACGTAGCGCTTTGGCAATGACCTCAGTAGCCGCATCTTGGCCAACAACCTCTTCCTGCAAATCCTTTTCAAGTTGGAGCAAGCGTTGAGTTTCCTTCTGCTCCATGCGCGTCAGCGGAATACCGGTCCATCCAGAAACGATTTTTAACATATCGTCTCCACCGACAACAATCTCCATCTCCTTCCGACTTTGCTTCCAATCTTCCATAAGCTGCTCACGCTTCTGACGGAGTTGCTTTTCCTGGTCACGGAATTTGGCAGCTTCTTCGAAATGTTGCTTACTAATTGCGTCTTCCTTAAGTCCACAAACCTCTTCGATCTCGTTTTGTAGATCATCCAGTTCAGGTGGGCGGTTCAGACTTGCTATGCGGGCACGTGAACCAGCTTCATCGAGAACATCAATGGCTTTGTCAGGTAAGAAACGGTTTGTGATATAACGATCAGAAAGCTGAACAGCCAACTCCAATGATTCGTCAGTATAGGTCACGTTGTGATGCTCTTCATATTTCCCACGAATTCCATGCAGGATCTTCACTGCATCTTCCTTCGACGGAGCATCTACTTTAACGCTTTGAAAACGACGATCTAGTGCACTGTCCTTTTCAATAAATTTGCGGTACTCGGCTAGCGTTGTAGCTCCTATACATTGCATTTCACCACGCGACAGAGCGGGTTTGAAAATATTGGAAGCGTCCATCGCTCCTTCGGCAGCACCGGCTCCAACGATCGTGTGTAATTCATCGATGAACAGGATCACGTTGCGAGTGCGCTTAATCTCGTCCATGACGGCTTTGATGCGCTCCTCGAATTGCCCACGGTATTTTGTCCCAGCCACCATAAGAGCAAGGTCCAAAGTAACAACGCGTTTATCAGCCAGAATCTCAGGCACAATCCCGTTAATAACTTCCTGGGCAAGTCCTTCGACAATCGCGGTCTTTCCCACGCCGGCCTCACCAATTAAAACTGGATTGTTCTTGGTACGGCGACAAAGGATCTGAACCACACGTTGAATTTCCTTCTTACGGCCAATGACCGGGTCAAGTTCACCCTTGCGGGCCATCTCTGTAAGGTCGCGGCCAAATGCCTTCAAAGCAGGAGTCTTAACTTCCTTTTTGTCTTCTCCACCTTTCGCATGCGGCGCAGAAGCGGGCTCCTCAACATCGCTACCAGCGTAGTTGGGGTCCAATTCACTTAGAATTTCGTTTCGAGTGCGCTCAATATCCACATCAAGTGATTTGAGAACTTGGGCGGCAACGCCCTCTCCTTCACGAAGCAGGCCGAGTAAAATATGCTCGGTTCCCACATAGCTGTGGTTGAGGTTTTTCGCTTCCTTACTCGCCAAGGCCAAGACTTTCTTGACCCGAGGAGTAAAAGGGATGTTGCCAGAAGGCTTAGCTTCCTGGCCCATGCCGACTTGCTTTTCGACGGCACTGCGGACCGTAACCAAATCGAGGCCCATCTTTTGCAGCACGTTGACAGCAACGCCTTGGCCGAGGTTGATTAACCCCAGCAGCAAATGTTCAGTTCCCACGTAATTATGGTGAAAACGATCTGCTTCTTTCCGAGCCAGCGCTAATACCTGCTGAGCGCGCGGAGTGAAATTGTTCATCGGTTCCATTGGTACAAATTTGTAAAGTTAGGTTGTGGATTTATTGGGTAAAATGATCAAAGGTAAGTTCGGGAAGTTTGGCAAAGGCGTCCCGCAGAAGGGAAGCTCTTAGCACATCCCTCTGGTTTGGTTCAATTTCTTTATTTGCGTTGAATTGGATGTGTCCGGGCTGACATTCGATAAATAATCGGTCCACCAAGGTACGAGATTGTTCCGGTATTGAGCCAAAATCGATTGCCAAACGAATTAGGGAAAGACGGTTCATCGCCTCAGAAGAGCTTAAAAGATGCCCACTTCTTAACACCCCATAAGCACGGCCGATTTTGTCGAAAACCTTATTACTGTCATCCTCGAGAACTTTTTCGCGTGCATCTTCCTCACGCTCAATGATCGTCGCCATGACGCTATTAAGACGTTTCAAAATTTCATCTTCGGTTTCACCAAGCGTTTGTTGGTTGGAAATCTGAAAGAAACTTCCACTTGCGTCCGAGCCTTCGCCAAAAATCCCGCGAACGGCAATTCCCAGCTGATTCACGGCACGAACCACCTTTTCCATCTGTCCGGAAATAACCAGACCAGGCAAGTGAAGCATGGCAGAAGCTCGCAAACCGGTGCCCACATTGGTCGGACAAGCTGTCAGGTAACCTAATTCCTTGGTAAATGCATAGTTGAGGGATTCCTCAATGGCAGTGTCGATGCTGTTGATAAAATTCCAGGTGCGCTTCAAATGCAGCCCGTTCTTGATGACTTGAATTCGGAGGTGATCTTCCTCATTGATCATGATGGAACAGGCCTGATTCTGAGAAATAACTACGCCGGCACCTTCCGGTTCGTTACTTAACTCCCGGCTAATCAAATGCCGTTCGAACAAGATCTGGCGCTCTAATTCGGTCAGTTCGTCGATCCGCAGACCGGTTGGGTTTTTTATCTTGGGAATTCGGGCAGCCGCTTCCAAACAACGGCCAAGCACCTCTTCCTTTTGTGTCTTTTTGGCCCACCCTGGGAACGGGAACTGCGACAAATTTCTAGCTAAACGAATACGAGTGCTCATGACGATCGGGCACTTAGCAGCCGATCCATGGGTTAATTCTCCCCTACTCTTCAATAGCGATCTAATGGACATGTGATTCCTCACTTTCCTCACTCAATCGCAATAATTCGTCCCTCAAATTGGCAGCGTCTTCGTATCGTTCCTCGTCGATGGCCTTTTGTAATTGAGCCTTAACATCGAATACTTTCGTTTGAGATTCCTCACGAGCGAGGGTGTTTTCAGCCTCTTTTCCGACATGCTCAATTCCCTTGTGCATGTGCGTAAGCATGGGAGCAATCATAGGAGCCAAATCTTCGTAACAGCTTGGGCATCCGAGCCTTCCAAGTTTTTTGTAATCCTCAGGAGTAAATCCGCAGACACTACAAACCAAATCTGAATGCACGATTTCCAATTCATCATTGTCTCCGTTACTCGCCAGTAAGTCGGCAAGTGAAAATCCATTGGGATCGGTCACTCCCTTTTCCTTAGCACAGGTCTCACACAGATCGATCTTATGAATCTTTCCATTCACAATCTGAGTCAGGTGTACGGTAGCGAGTTTGCTGCAAATATCGCAATTTATCGATTCAGCCATGGGTGGGACTTAGTTAGTAATATTTATTATGTATGAAAAAAACATTTCTTCAACTACAAGCATGATCCATTCCCACAGAAAATGGTTCAAACGCCAGGCGAAGACTATTTAATGAATAGGAGGCCGAGAACCTGAGTTAATTCCAAAACCTCAGCTATTGAAATCTGAGGAATATTTTTACAGAAAAGTGCCCTCTTTGGCAACCCTGGAACGGAATTCTTCGAGGAACTTTGCCGTCTTCTTTCCAGGGGTTCCCTCACCGATTGGTCGCCCATCGACTTCAACCACAGGAATGACCTCGGCGGCAGTCCCCGTCAGGAAACACTCATCGGCGATCCAAATGTCATAACGCGTTAGATTTTCCTGCATGACGGGTACGCCCAAATCTTCTGCAATATCCAGAACGACACTTCGCGTAACCCCTTTCAGTGCACCAGCATGAAAAGGAGGGGTCCAAAGCTTCCCTTTCTGGAAGATAAAGACGTTGTCGCCTGTGCATTCAGCCACATAGCCCTGATCGTTCAACATTAGAGCTTCGATGTAACCAAGCTGATCGGCTTCCATTTTGGCCATGATGTTATTCAGATAATTCATGGACTTCACTCCAGGGCTCAAAGCAGCAGAATTGATTCTACGCGTGGGCACAGTGATAATCTTGAGGCCTTCCTGGTAGTACTCGGCCGGATACAAAGCAAGATGATCAGCTATACAAATCAAGCTTGGGATCGAACAAGTCTTTGGAGACAGCCCAAGGTTTCCCTTGCCTCGAGTAACAATGAGACGGATGTAGCCATTCTCCAACTCATTTACCCGACAAGTCTCGCAAACGATGTCAGCTATTTCCTGACGAGACCATGGCATTTTTAGAAGAATGGCCTTCGCAGAATATTCCAAGCGCTCCAAATGCTCCTCCAATCGGAAAACGCAGCCTTGATAAAGACGAATACCTTCGAAGATACCATCACCGTATAGCAATCCATGATCGAAGACTGAGATCTTCGCATCATCTGCATCTACAAATTGGCCATCTAAATATACTTTCATAATGGGATAACGACATCCGACAGAGGGAGGCCTTTCAAGGGCAAAGATAATGGGCGGATAAAAAGAAGCCGAACTCTCAAGAGAACTCGGCTTCTTCAAAAAATAAACCAGATTCGACTAGTAACGATAATGATCGGGCTTGAATGGGCCCGCAACTGGCAGGCCAAGATACTCAGCCTGCTCATCGTTCAGCTTGGTCAGTTTCACACCCAGCTTGTCCAGGTGCAAGATAGCAACCTTTTCATCCAAAGCCTTGGGCAATACGTAAACCTTGTTTTCGTATTTGTCTGGGTTAAGAAATAGCTCAATTTGAGCTAATACTTGATTGGTAAAACTAGCACTCATCACAAAACTCGGATGACCAGTAGCACAACCTAGATTCAACAAGCGACCTTCAGCCAAAATGATAATGCGTTTACCATCAGGATAATTTACTTGGTCAACCTGAGGCTTGATGTTCAAAACAGAAATCGACGGATCGTTCAATACCGAAGCAACATCGATTTCCAAATCGAAGTGACCGATATTACCCACAATCGCCATGTCCTTCATCGCGTCCAGGTGCTCACGGCGAATGATGTCTCGGCAACCTGTCGTTGTAATAAAGATATCTCCAATTGGTGCCACTTCCTCCATAGTCGTTACTTCATAGCCTTCCATGGAAGCCTGCAAAGCACAGATGGGATCGATTTCGGTCACGATTACACGAGCACCTTGTCCGGCCATCGCTTGCGCGCAGCCTTTGCCAACATCACCGTAACCAGCGATAACGGCTACCTTACCGGCGATCATCACATCCGTGGCACGCTTAATGCCATCGAGTAAACTTTCGCGACAACCATATACGTTGTCGAACTTTGACTTCGTGCAGGAGTCATTGACGTTAAGAGCTGGGCAGCCCAATTCTCCACGTTCTTCCATTTGGTAGAGACGATGCACTCCAGTGGTAGTTTCTTCTGAAAGGCCACGGATGTCTTTCAATAGCTCTGGATAATCTTTGTGAACGACAGCGGTTAAATCTCCACCATCATCCAAAAGGATATTCGGGCCAGATCCATCGGGCCAGCGTAAGGTCTGACGGATACACCACTCATATTCCTCTTCTGTTTCACCCTTCCAAGCGAATACAGGAGTTCCAGCAGCAGCGACAGCGGCAGCAGCAGGATCTTCCGTAGAAAAGATATTACAAGAGGACCATCGAACAGAGGCGCCCAATTCTTGTAGCGTTTCAATCAAAACCGCAGTTTGGGTTGTCATGTGCAAACATCCGCAAATGCGAGCACCTTTAAGAGGCTTATCTTGACCGTACTCTTCGCGAAGAGCCATGAGACCGGGCATTTCCGGCTCAGCCATATCAATCACCTTTCGACCCAATTCGGCCAAGGAAATGTCTTTTACCTTATAGTCAGGTTCTAGTTCAGTTTGTGTATCCATAGAAAATTTAGGCTAAATGGTTGGTCAATTCGTCGACCTTGTTGGTTTGTTCCCAAGGTAACTCTTCTTTTCCAAAGTGACCGTAGTGAGTTGTGCTCCGATAAATAGGACGCAGTAGATCCAATTGTGATACAATCTCCGCCGGCTTGAAGCTAAAAGTCTTTTTAATGGCTTCTACCAAAACTTCATCGGCCACCTTTCCGGTGCCAAATGTATCAACGGCCATACTCACAGGAAGCGGATAACCGATCGCGTAGGCCGCTTGAAGCTCAGCACAGGTCGCGAGCTCGGCAGCAACAATGTTCTTAGCAACCCAACGTGTCATGTAGGCCGCAGAACGGTCTACCTTCGAAGGATCCTTACCGGAGAAAGCTCCACCACCGTGTCGTCCCCAACCTCCATAGGTATCAACAATGATCTTGCGACCCGTCAATCCGGCATCTCCTTGAGGCCCCCCTTCAACAAAGCGGCCAGTCGGGTTAATAAGATACTGCGTATCGTCTGTCAGGAGTTCAGCAGGTAGTACTGGCTTTACAACCTTCTCTACCACAAAGTCATGAATAAAAGCGTGATCAACGTCATCCGTGTGTTGTGTTGATACAACCACAGCCGTAATTCCGACCAACTTATCGTCTTTGTATTCGACTGATACTTGTGACTTACAATCGGGGCGTAGCCATCTTCCTTCTTCGGTGCGGCGCACTTCGGCAAGCTTACGATTCACTCGGTGAGAATACATAATAGCCGCCGGCATCAATTCTGGCGTCTCGTCGCAGGCATAACCAAACATGATTCCTTGGTCTCCTGCTCCCTGCTCATCGGTATCTTTTCCCTCAGCTGCGGAAGCGTTTACACCCTGCGCAATATCGGGAGATTGTTGTGTCAGAGCGTTGGTGATAAAAACTTTATCAGCATGAAAGACATCGTCGTCGTTCACATAACCGATATCGGTGATGGCCTGACGCACGACTTGCTCGTAATCGAATTTTGCCTGGGTGGTAATTTCACCAGCCAAGAATACACAGTTACTTTTCACGAGGGTTTCGCAGGCTACACGGCTAGTTGGATCCTGTTCAAAACAGGCGTCCAATACGCTGTCAGAGATATAATCCGATACTTTATCCGGATGTCCTTCGCCGACAGATTCAGAAGAAAATATGAAATCCTTACTCATAGGGGGACTAATAAGTGCAGTTTAGAAGAGATTATCAAGTAAAATATCATCATATCAGGATATAATGATATGTTTATTGTAAAACCTCCTAAAACAAAAACGCACTCCACTGTTAGAGGAGTGCGCATCCTATTTTCCAAAATAGAATTCTGATCAATAGCTTCCAATTAGAAGCTCACGCAGAAAGATCATTTCCTTAGGTAATCGATCGAACAATTGCAGAAAAAGCTCCTCATGTTGAAGGGTTTGCATCTTCAATTTATCTCTATCGATGGACATCAGATCGTCCCACTGCTCTTTGGTGAAATCGATACCACGCCAATCAATATCTTCATAGTGTGGCATCCAGCCGATAGGCGCCTCAAAGGCCCGCGTGTTTCCATTGGTTCGTTCAATAATCCACCGAAGGACACGCATGTTTTGACCAAAGCCAGGCCACAACCACCGACCATCGGGGCTCTTACGGAACCAATTCACATGAAAGATCCGAGGTGGCTCTTTGACCTTTTTCCCCATATTCAACCAATGCCGGAAATAATCCCCCATATGGTATCCAATGAAAGGAAGCATTGCCATAGGATCGCGACGCAACTTCCCGACCGTTCCTTCAGCAGCGGCCGTGAGTTCAGACCCCATGGTGGCACCTAAATATACGCCGTGAGTCCAATTAAAACCTTGGAACACCAAAGGCACGTCATTCATCCGCCGTCCACCAAAGATGAAGGCAGAAATCTTTACTCCATTCGGATCTTCCCATGCCGGATCGATGGTGGGACACAACTCAGCTGGAGCGGTGAACCTGGCATTCGGATGAGAAGAGGGCTCCTCGCTATCGGGTGTCCAATCTCGACCTTTCCAATCGATCAAATGAGCGGGAGTTTCTTCCGTCATACCTTCCCACCAGATATCGCCATCATCGGTCAATGCGCAGTTGGTGAAAATGGCATCTTTCCTAGAAGAGGCCATGGCATTATAATTGGTTTCATCCGAAGTTCCTGGAGCTACACCAAAGAATCCTGCTTCCGGATTGATGGCATACAAATGCCCGTCATCTCCCGGTTTGATCCAAGCAATGTCGTCACCAACGGTGGTAACTTCATAACCTTCCATCTCTTTGGGAGGTTCGAGCATGGCAAAGTTGGTCTTTCCACAAGCACTCGGAAATGCAGCGGCGACATAGGTCTTTTCACCGTTAGGCTCTTTGACGCCAAGGATCAACATGTGCTCTGCAAGCCAGCCTTCGTCCCGAGCCATGGCGGAAGCAATCCGCAAGGCGAAACACTTTTTACCAAGTAAGGCATTTCCACCGTAGCCACTTCCGATGGACCAGATCAATCGATCTTCGGGGAAATGGGCAATATAGGTATTTTCAGGATCACAAGGCCAAGGGACATCATCCTCCGGCTCCAGAATCGGTTTACCAACTGAATGAACACAGCGAACAAAAAATCCTCGATCGCCTAAAGCCTCCAAAACCTTAGTTCCAATACGGGTCATGATCCGCATGTTACAAACCACGTAGGGAGAATCAGAGATTTCCACACCAATTTGGGAAATAGGAGATCCAATAGGCCCCATGCTAAAAGGAATGATGTACATGGTTCGCCCACGCATGCATCCATCGTAGATCTTCAACAGCTTGCGCTTCATGACGCGGGGTGCTTCCCAATTATTAGTAGGGCCAGCATCCTCTGGATTCACCGAGCAAATAAAAGTCCTGCTCTCCACACGCGCGACATCTCTAGGATCAGATCTGAACAGGAAGCTGTTGGGACGCTTTTCTTCATTTAGCCTGATAGCGACACCTAAATCCTCCATTTGATTCATCAGGGTGTCATATTCCTTTTGAGACCCATCGGCCCAGTATACATTGTCTGGTTTGCAGACGGATTTAACATCTTCTATCCATTTAAGGAGGCGGCGGTGTTTGGTGGGAGGATTCATTTAATATTATTTATTCTTATATTATTCACCCATACTATTAGTAATACGAATGGTAAAGAAAGTCGAAATGTTTTTTTTACCCCTCATATTTAGGCTGGAAGACCTCGACCTTACAAAGCTCCACTTGGGTAAAAGACTACGCCGCCAAATGACTTAAGAAATGAGCCTCGGAAGATACTCTTCCGAGGCTACATAGGGATGGGTTTTGGGAGGAGAAATGTTTCTTAGAAAAATTTAGCACAGGTTGTACGCCCTCGTTATGGTAATTTTATAGCATCGAGCAGAATGAGTGCCAAGCCAGAATTCATGTAATCTACGCATTTTCCTAGTTCCTCATCCTCCCACAATCGCTTTTCCTACTCGACCGAACCGAACTTTCCACGAATCAAAAAGTAGATGATTGCAAAGCGTTCAACCTCTAGAAAGGTTCTTATTAACACTTTCAAAGCCATGTCTTCTGTCCAACCCATCATTGATCGTTACCTACCAGAGATAATTGAATTTCGGCATGATCTGCATCGAAATCCAGAATTGGGATACCAAGAAACGGAAACAGGAGCCAAGGTTGTCAAACGACTGAATGAATGTGGAAGTTTTGAAATCCAAACAGGCGTCGCCCAGACGGGAATTATTGCCACCCTAGGGTCAGATAAGCGAGGACGCGCCATTGCCCTTCGTGCAGACATGGATTGTCTCCCTATTGAAGAGAAGTCGGGCAAGGCTTGGACATCAGAAAAACCAGGACTCATGCATGCTTGCGGTCATGACGGTCACACCAGCTGCCTCTTGGGCACAGCGTTGGTTTTGTCAGAGCTTTCTGATTCCTTAAAAGGGCCCGTTAAATTTTTCTTTCAACCCGCGGAAGAAGGTGGAGCCGGTGGGGAGAAAATGGTCGCGGAAGGTGCTCTTAAAAACCCAGATGTAGACATGGTCTTCGGCCTGCATGGCTGGCCATCCATAAACCTGGGCGAAATCACAACTTGTAAGGGCCCCATGATGGCCAACGCAGATGAGTTTGAAATCACTATCCACGGACGCGGAGGTCATGCAGCGAGGCCACAAAAATGCATAGACCCTATCCTGGTAGGCAGCCAAGTGGTACTCGCCCTGCAATCAATTGCTTCTCGAAGCACGGCACCCGAGGATTCCATCGTAATCACCGTGGCGCAGTTTCAAGGTGGATCCGCATTCAATATCATCCCAGATTCGGTCTATTTGAACGGGACCATAAGAACACTCTCCACTGAAACGCAGCGAATGGTTTTTGATCGTATTCGTACCATAGCTACAAGTACCGCTGAAGCGATGGGGGCAACTGCTGATGTGAATCTCATCGAAGGTTATCCAGTCCTTTCCAACGCTCCAGAAGCAGTCGACTACCTAGAGAGTGCATTCAAAGAAATAGAAGATTCGGTAACTCAAGTGGAATCCGTTTTCCCTCAATTAGTCGGTGAAGATTTCTCCTACTTCGCGCAACAGTCACCTGCCTGCTTTTTCGGGTTAGGTTTAAAACCACCTGAGGCCGACCGATTCCCACAGCTTCACCAAGCAGACTTTGACTTCAACGATGACGCCCTACCAATCGGTATGCGGTGCTTTTCGGAATTGGCTTTACGATTTTGGGATTAGAAACTCGCGCAAAAGTCTTTGAGGCGATTAAGGCCTTTCTCGATGATTTCATCCGAGGTGGCATAACTCAGACGGATATAGTCATCCGCTCCAAAACCACTACCAGGCACTACAGCGACTTTTGCCTCTTCCAATAGCCGAGCCGCAAAATCATTTGAGGAAAGTCCAAAGGAAGAAATGTTTGGAAATAAGTAAAAGGCACCTTGGGCTCGCAGACATTTGATTCCATTAATTCCATTTAAGCCATCGAGCAGGTTCAAACGGCGACGATCAAAAGCGACCAGCATCTCAGCGAGAGCGGCTCGAGCCAGGTCGGGCTTCTCCAACGCAGCCAAGGCACCCCATTGGGCAAATGTGGTAGCATTCGAACTGGTCTGACTCTGAATACTTCCAATGGCCTTGGCAATTTCCAGGGGAGCATGCAAAGCGCCTAAGCGCCAACCCGTCATAGAGAAGGTTTTACTAAAACCTCCGACAGTAATGGTGCGAGCTGCTGCTTCAGCCCCAAAAGAAGCTGGGGAGGTATGGCTCAAGGCATCATAATAAAGATACTCATAAATCTCATCTGACATTAAGTAGAGATTATGTTTCACCACTACCTCCATAAGAGCCTCGAGTTCCTCCTTGGAATATACAGCACCTGTAGGATTGCTCGGGGAATTGAGAATTAACAACTTGGACTTTTCAGAAATGGATTCTTCAAGTTGTACCGGCGTGATCTTGAATCCTTGCTCGTCACCTACCTCGATTATCTTAGGAGTCGCACCGGCAAGTTTAACCATTTCCGGATAACTGACCCAATACGGTGCGGGGATGAGGACCTCATCTCCGGGGCCGCAGGTAGCTAGAATTGCTAGATAGCAGGAATACTTTCCACCGGGTGAAACAATCACCTCGGCTGCTGAGGCATTTTCTATTCCATTGAATGAACGATACTTTTCAGCCAGAGCGGATCTTAGAGCTGGCACACCTGAGGAGGCAGCATACTTCGTCTTACCCTGATCAAGTGCTTCCTTACAGGCATCCTTAATAAAAGCTGGAGTATCAAAATCGGGTTCTCCCGCTCCGAATCCCGCAATATCTTCACCAGAAGCAATGAGCTCCTTTACGCGTGCATCGACGGCTAGAGTTGGTGAAGGTGAAATATTACTCGCCCAAGGAGATAGTGTCATGAATCAGTCGTTTGAAGTGGATATGCAGAATTTTTAAGCGGTGTATGAGATAAGCTTTATTTCAGCCTATCAAGAAAAAGTACAAAAAAACGCGAGCAACCTTTGAAGGCTACCCGCTTTGTGTAGAAATTAACTTAAGCTTACTTTTTCTTGGCTCTTTTCTTGGCTCTTTTCTTAGCGGCTTTTTTGGCAGCTTTCTTGGCAGCCTTTTTTGGAGCAGCCTTCTTGGCAGCCTTCTTTGGTGCAGCTTTTTTCTTGGCGGCTTTCTTAGCGACTTTCTTAGCGGCCTTCTTAGCGGCCTTCTTTGGAGCAGCCTTTTTGGCAGCTTTTTTAGCAGCCTTCTTTGGAGCAGCCTTTTTGGCAGCTTTTTTAGCAGCCTTCTTTGGAGCAGCTTTTTTCTTGGTGGCTTTCTTAGCGACTTTCTTAGCGGCTTTCTTAGCGGCTTTCTTAGCGGCCTTCTTAGCGGCCTTCTTAGCGGCCTTCTTAGCGGCCTTCTTTGGAGCAGCCTTTTTGGCAGCTTTTTTAGCAGCCTTTTTCTTGGCCGCTTTTTTAGGTGCAGGAGCAGCCGGAGCTAATGAGCCAGCAGCCATTCTTTTAGGCAAAGACTCAACACTCAAACGAAGCAACTCACCAACACTTACCTTGAGTTTCTTTGAAGCACGAAGGAGCTCGGTTTTTGCTTTGTTAGAAAGACGAACTGAAATTTGCTTGCTAGACTTCGGTTCAATTTGAACTCCAGAAAAGTCAAATTGTTGAAGGGCATATCGAATCACTTCACTCTTTGAAGCGGCGCCGGACCGTTTCTGAAGGGTTTCGATTTTGTCCAATAGCTTTCCTCCGATATCGAAAGTCAATGGCGCTGTTGCGGATTTCTTTTTAACTGCCATGATTATATTACCTTTTTTGATTTAGTGGTTAATAAGTAACGTTGTTGTTGTTTAATTTTAGTAGGAGTTTTTAACTGATTCTGTTTTATGTTTTCTGATTGTTGTACCCATTGCAAGGTAGCATTTGCCTTTTATCTATCGAATTCTTCAGGTGTGCAACCATAATTCAACTACAGCTTCCCATTAGGAGAGAATCCCCTAGTAAATTTCAACACGGCTAAGAGTTTTTCTTACTTCAAACTTAGGCAAATAATTCATCACTTAAGCCACCTTACTTTACTTCTTTGTACCGAGATAGTGGAATTTCGGGTACACTCTCAGGAATAACTCCGCGACCAAACGGATGATCACTGAAATCAAGATGCACGGCTGCTTCACGGATTCTCAAGCGCGTCTTATCTCGACCCACTTCATCCAAGAAGTCGAACGTCTTGGGCAACCATACATCGTCCACCTTTTTAATATCAATCAATCGGAGCGATTTAATGACCAGGTCATCAGCGGTCACATACTCGGCCTTAAGCAAAGCATTAAAACTTTCATCCAGAAACACCACTACCCCATACAAGCTAAGCGAGTTGTTTTGAAAAGACTCAGGGGCTGTCAAAAGAAAGGCATGGGCAACTCGACTGTTCACTTTGGTCACGCCTTCGTAAGACCAATCCTTCCAGTAGATAAACGGCATCATTAAGTCGAATGCAGTCAGTGTAATCTGATCGTCTACTGTTTTGAACCAATCCAATACGTCTACCATTGCCCATCGTGCCTGCGCATTTTGTTTTTTGGAAACAGATGCGAAGGGTCCGCTTTGCAGGTAGAGCTGAGATTCCGAATCTCCATGGATTTTGATAAGCGATACAGGTCCCCCCAAGCCATTGGTTCCCCATAGAGTTCCTTCAATCTCCTTTCGCTTGCCGCGACGGGGAATATACTGGAGTGAATATCGGAGACTGATATCTCCAACGACCCACATCCGTCTGAAATCGATCAAGCGTTGCCGTCCTTCTTCGAGATCAATCTCTCGAAGGATTTCTATCTTTGGTCGCTTGTTGGCCCGCTGTCCAGACACAGGGGAAGTCACAAGAGACAGAATTACCGAAATACTTAGGGCGGTATAGATTGCGCGAATCATAGTGCCCTGAGACTCCGACGCTCTAAGCATGTTGCAGAAGAAGCGCTACTGATTTACTGTTTCTTCGACTTCAGCCTTAACATCTTCGGCGGCAGCTTCCAGTTCTTGCCCGGCGGCTTCAGCTTGCTCAGCGGCCTCTTCCTGGCCTTCACTCAACTGTAAAATCTGCTGTAAGGCACTTTCAGCTTCAGGTGCATTTGAGGCTTCGGCGGCAGCTTCATCAACGATCTCACTGAGAATGCTTTCACTGCCCTCTTCTGTCTCACCCTTCATGGAAGATAGGTTTCCAAGATAAAGACCGAAAGTTAGCACGAAAAACCCAATGACTGCGTAGATGGTAATCCGGGTCAACAGGGAGCTGGTTTCGGCTCCTAATGCCGCCTCCATAGAACCTCCACCTAATGCAGCGCCCATACCTCCGTCACCTTTAGGTTTTTGAACCATCACAACGAGAAGTGTGAAAAGACAAAGGAGAACCAGAACGAAGCTGAATATAGCGATTATAATAGTCATGTGAATGCTCTTTGGAAAAAACGGGCTAATTTGCTCACCGAGTTCCTACAGTGCAAGTCAAAAGCATACTTACCCTTCAACCCCCATTTCTTCGAGTATACGCGCCAAATCATCGTTCCCAAAATACTCGATGACGATTCGGCCTTTTTTCGGACCATGCTTGATCGCAGCTCGGGTTTTAAACCGCTTTGAAATTTTGTCTTGAATCTCACGTACCGCGGCCGTCTCACTGGCAGGTCGACTGGTATTGGACTTGGAAGAACTCTGCCCACGAGATTCTTTGATTTGCCGAGCGTATTTCTCTGTATCTCTCACACTGGATCCCTCTTCCACCACACGACGGGCAAGCATGGTACGTTGAGCCGGTTCCTCGACTCCGAGAAGTACTTTGGCATGACCAGTTGAAAGGTGGCCTTTTCTGAGAAACCCCTGAATTTCCTTTTCAAGCTGAAGCAATCGGAGGGCATTGGCAATCGTAGCTCTCCCCTTCCCCACGCGTTCACCTACTTGCTCTTGGGTAAGGTCAAAGTCACGTAAGAGGCTTGCATAGCCAAGCGCTTCTTCAACCGGGTTCAGGCCTTCTCGCTGCAAATTTTCAATAAGGCTCAAGGTCGCTGAAGAGGCATCGCTCGCTTCCACCAGCCGAACGGGAATCGTTTTCAGCTTCAATTGCTGGCAGGCACGCCAACGCCGTTCCCCAGCAATCAATTGATAATTTTTGCCAACTTGTCGTACGACCACAGGCTGGAGCAATCCTTCAGAACGGATACTCTCAGCCAGCTCATTTAAATGGGCTTCGACGAAATCACGGCGTGGTTGGTAGGGATTGGGCTCGATTGCACTGATCGGCAATTCGGCAAATCCTGCGGATGTATCTTCCTGAGGTGCCGGTTTGTCCTTCGCCTTAGCCGGAGCCTTTTTAGCAACTGCCTTCTTCGCTGTTTTCTTAACGGGTTCGGATTTGGAGACGCCTCCTGAGATGAGACTTCCGAGTCCTCGACCGAGGCCTGTTTTGCGTTTCGCCATGAGCTATAAATTATTGATTATCGATCGGAATGAAGAGTTCTCTGCCAACTTGCAGCCGATCGGGATTCGGAATTTTGTTAGCATGCGTAATGTAGGAAATTTTCGATCCGACCTCCGAAGCAATCTTAGACAGGGTATCTCCTGATTGTACTTTGTAATAGATGCCCGTCTTCGGGAAACTGTTGGGGTCCCACTCAGTGATAACGGGAGGTGCGGCAGAGCTAGATCCACGGGAGGAAGCTCCTCCTTGATTCACCTGATCAGCCAAACCCTTAATTTGTTTAGTAATTTGTTTCGCGAGTTCTTCACGCTGCGCTTTGCTCAGGCGATTAAATTCCGCTTTGAGTGAGGCAAGTTCCTGGCGAAATACCACGTCACTCACAGCTGCAGCACCTTGAGCCTCCAGTTTTTTCATTCGCAACTCGAGCGTCTCGTTCTCACGAAGCAGTCGCTCCACCTCAAATCGCATTTCCCCAAGTTGCTCTTTCAATAGCGCCACGTCCTGAGAAAGGCTCGCCCGAGCAGAACCACTTGGGCTGGTCATGCGCGTCGGCTGGGAATAGCCCTGACCGTGGGCACTAAGCAGAGATAATGTAAGGGATAAAATAGTGAGGCAGATACTGTTAGGTTTCATGATAAAGCTCCTTAAAGGTCAGAACACCCATTTAATACTATGGTTTCGTATAAAGTTGAAAGACTCTTTTATGAGAAACCGGTTTTGGCGATACGAGTGAGTGCATTTCCCTACTTAGAAAGCGTTCACCGGAAGCAATAGGGTTTCCGAGTAAAAAGGCTTCAGCAGGGAGCATTTTCCCTCCCGGTCTTTGTAATTGTAGAACTCGAAGCACGCCTTGCCCCGTTCCTATTCTCACACAGCTAGTGTCTCCTTCAAATACAACTCCAGATTCGAATGATTGGTCCGCATCTTCGAAAGCAGCCAAGCCAAATTTGATCATGACACCATCGAGCTGGGCCGAGCAACCTGGCCAAGGAAACAAGCCGTTGATTCGATGAGCCAGATATTCTGCGGATTTCGAAAAGTCCAATTGCCCATCCTGTTTCACCAGAAGCCTACAATAACTGACTTCCTCGTCGTTTTGCTCAGTTGATAAAATAGACCCATCCAACATCGAGGATAAGTTCCGCTCCAATACTCGTGGACTTGCTTCGGCCAGTTTCTCCCGAAAGCCACCGCCGGTTTCGATATCTGAGATAGAGATGGACTCACGATCAAAGACCGGACCCGCATCCATTTTCATGACTAATCGCATGAGACTGACTCCACTTTCTTTGTATCCACTGGCAACCGCCGTTTCGATAGGCGAAGCGCCACGAAGCGCTGGAAGTAAGGACGTATGGATATTATAAATACCCAGCTTAGGGAGCTCTAGCACTGGCTTTGGAAGCAAATGGCCATAAGCCATTACTAAGATCAAGTCGGGGTTTAGCTCAGATAGTTCTTGTATAGCCTGCTCATCAAACTGTTCCGGCTGAAATACTGGAATCTCCTTTTCCTGAGCCCAGACCTTGATTGCATTGGGCTGAATCTTTTTCCCACGACCTCGCGCTCGATCAGGTTGCGTGTAAATCGCAGTAAGGACTACCCTCTCTCTTTCTTCCCACAAATACTCCAAGATCGGAAGCGTGATAACATCCGACCCCATGAAAACCATTTGCTTGGGCGCGGGAGATGACATGTGTGATTCGGGAAACTGGGTTTACGAAATAAATAATCTTCGCGGCCTTCAATAAAGACTAGGAAAATTTTTTCGGCGGTTTCTTTCCTTCGAGTTCAAAGAGAAGCGGGCAGCCTTGTAATTGAAATTCCTGAAGTAACTTAGCCTGAAGATAACGCTTATAAGAGTCATCCAGTCGACCAGCCTGATTACAAAACAGCTTAAACTTAATCGGCCGGGTGCTAATTTGAACTGCGTAGTACACCTTGAACCGGATCTTGGTAATGAGCCGAGGAGGATTCCGATCCATGAAACGCTTGAGGGCAATATTTAGACGCCCCGTCTGAACCTCGGAAAATAATCTTTGATAGATCACTGAGGCTTCCGTGAGGATATCATCAACTCTCAATCCGGAGAGTGCTGAAACAAACAAGATGGGTGAGTCAGGCAAAAAGAAGATTTCCTTCCTCACAGACTTCTCAAATTTTTTCTGAAAATCCACGAGGTCTTTGTAACCTGGCAAGGTGTATTCGCCAAAGGTCTCCACAGCCAGATCCCACTTGTTGACCAGGACGATGATGCCTTTGCCCTTATTCAGGATCTGCCCAGCAATCAATTTATCCTGCTTGGTGACACCTTCCATGGCATCGAGCACCAGGAATACAACGTCGCTGCGAGCAATCGTCTCGTCGACTCGTACCGATGAAAAGTACTCCACTGGATCCGTTACTTTGGTCTTTCGTCTCAACCCGGCCGTGTCGATCAGACTAAACTCAAGTAGATCGCCAGACTTGGACTGAAAATCCAAATCCTGACTAATGGCATCGCGAGTCGTGCCGGCAATATCACTGACAATCATTCGCTCTTCTTGAAGAAGGGAATTACAAAGGGAAGATTTCCCTACATTGGGTCGTCCAACGAAAGAAATTCGAATTCTGGAATCGGACTCTATTTCTTGCTCGGGTACCGTCCCAAGCGTATCGGCAATAAAAGTACGTAGCTCCTTAATGCCTCGTCGGTGTTCAGCCGACGTAAACATAAGGCCTTTCAGCCCCAGTTTCTGAAACTCATGGATTTTAAAATCGTGTTCTGGACCATCAATTTTGTTTACGACCACCCAAGCCGGTTTTCCGCTGGCACGCAGATGCTCAGCAACCATTTCATCCAAAGGAGTAAGACCATCAAGACCGTCCGTCACAAAGAGAATCATGTCGGCCGCCTCAATCGCGAAATCGACTTGCTGTTCTGCCGCCTTTTGAATCAGGGCAGGTGTCATTTCAGGCTTAATACCAATGCCACCCGTATCCATCAAGGTGTGCCCAGAATTCAGATCGTAGGACACCACGTCGCGAGTCACCCCTGGCATATCGTGTACAATAGACAATCGCCGCCCCGTAACCGCATTAAACAAACGGCTCTTACCAACATTCGGACGGCCCACCAAAGCTACACTTTTGCGCGTGAATTCCATGAAAAAAGCTGCCTGTGGTAACAGGTCCCCAGAAAATAACCAACTTAAAATAAAAAATCGTCCAGTTCGATGTCTCGTGCGACTTCGAACTATCTGAGAGCAATGAGCACTGAGTGCTACAAGCCCTGGACAAATGAGTCGATCAGATCGGTCGCTTGAATTAGATTTTCATAGCTCGTCGAATAGCTGCATCGAATAAAACCTTCACCACTGTCACCAAAGGCATCTCCTGGCACGGCAGCCACACGTTGCTCTTCAAACAACTTGAAAGAGAAGTCTTTCGAAGTCATGCCCGTAGACTGGATCGAAGGAAATGCATAAAAGGTTCCATTCGGCAAATGACAGGCGAGTCCCGATTCATTCAGCTTACGGACAATGAGGTCTCGACGACGCTGGTACTGCTCTTTCATTCGAGCAACCGCATCCTGTCCATTTTCTAATGCCTCGATTGCAGCTTCCTGACTTAAAATCGGAGCACAAAGCATGCTGTACTGGTGGACCTTCATCATAGCCTCGGTCAATTCCGGATTTGCACAGGCAAAACCAATGCGAAATCCCGTCATGGCAAATGCCTTGGAGCAACCATGCAAAAGTATGGTGCGATCCCTCATACCCGGCAGACTGGCGATAGAAGTGTGCTTTCCTTCAAAGGTCAGCTCAGCATAGATCTCGTCGCTGATTACAAGCACGTCTTTCTCCTGCGCGAAGCGGGCGATCTCGAGCAATTGCTCACGAGTCACCGTACCTCCGGTCGGGTTGGTCGGGAAATTGAGCAACAGGGCTTTTACGCCTGGCTCCCAATGATCCCAGAGTCGTTGCGGATCCAGAGCAAAATTATCTTCTTCTTTGGTCGCAACCTTCACGCCCACCCCATGCGTCATCAAAACCGATGGATGATAAGACACGTAGCAAGGCTCGTGGTACATAACCTTGTCTCCAGGATTAACCACTGCCCGCAGGGCAATGTCCAAAGCTTCGGATACTCCAACCGCGATCAATATTTCGCTCTCTGGATTATACTCCACTTCAAATTCTTTGGCCATGTATTTGGACACAGATTTGCGCAAGCTGAGTAGTCCCAGATTGGAGGTGTAACTCGTCTTCCCCTTCTCCAATGCATAAATAGCCGCTTCACGAATATGCCAGGGTGTCACGAAATCGGGTTCACCAATTCCAAGTGAAATCACATCGTCCGCCGCTTGCACCAATTCAAAAAAATCGCGAATGCCGGATTTTGGCATATCGCGAACATGATGGGCGACAAATGAAGTTGTTTCTTTAATCGTGTTCACGGGCTAATTTTGGGTTTCTCAGAATCTTCCGCGGTCCCCGGCAGGAGGTAGCCCTGCTCTTTATAGGCTCGCAATAGAAAATGCGTTCCGGTGGATAGGACACCTTCGATCGAAGCAAGCCGCTCCGATACAAATCCTGCAACTGCCTGGAGGTTACGTCCTTTAACAACCACCAGCAGATCGTAGGCGCCAGACATGAGGTAACAGCTTTCCACCTCGTCAAATCGGCTGATTCGATCAGCCAGTTTATTAAAACCACCTTCGCGTTCAGGTTTAATCTTCACTTCGATCACCGCACGCACCAGGTCTTCCACATCCTTCGTCGGATTCAAAATCGGACGCCACCCAAGCAGGATGTCTTGATCCTTGAGAGCTTGGAGATGCTTCTCGATCTCTTCCTCAGAATAATTTAACACCTCAGCCATCTGCCGGGTGCTTAATGACTCTCCTTCGACGAGTAATTGTAAGACCTTTTCCATAAAAGCCGCAGACCCTAGAGAACTAAATTTCTGAGTGCACGAAAAATTTGTGTCGGAAAATTGTAAAATAAACGAGCAGGACAAACGCCCCGAATGCTTACAAAACCATGCGATTTCTCACCACTTCCAAGGCTACATCGAGCTGTTTATCCGGCACTGGCTCAAATCCGTATTTTTCCAGGAACGCCTCTTCACCGAGGGACTCAAGATATCGACGCTGAACAACGAGCTTATTGAGCTCCTCCTCCGTTTGCGGAACTACCACGTCCGGTTCGATTCCCTGCTTATGAATGACGCGTCCGCTCGGAGTGAAAAACATAGCGGTAGTCAATCGCATGGCATCACCACTTCTGTATTGGAATATAGTCTGCACCGAACCTTTGCCAAACGTTTTGGTACCAACCAGCTTGGCCCGGCCAATATCCTGCAAAGCGCCCGCAACGATTTCGGAAGCACTGGCACTGCCTTCATTGACCAATACAACAATCGGGTATTCTCCCTTCCTAGCAGGCGTACTCGCCAGGTAGGTTTTATCCTGCGATTCATCTTTGCCTTTGGTATAGACTACCGTTTCGCCTTTTCCGAAGTACTCACCAGCAATGTTGACAGCTGCTGAGAGCACACCCCCAGGGTTATTCCGCAGGTCGAGTATGAGGCCTCGAAGATTGTCTTTCTCCAATTTGTTAAGTGCCAAAACAAATTCATTATAAGTCTTCGTCCCAAATTGTGTGATTTGAATATAACCGACCCCCGGCTCGATCATACCTACTTCCCGAACACTATGTACCTTGATCACCCGTCGGATGACCTCCATATCGATGACGGCCTTGGTCGAAGGACGGAATACTGAGAATTCGATGTTACTACCAGACGGACCTCGTAACAGCTCGACCACCTCCCGATATCGCATCCCATCCACAGACTGTCCTTCTACTTGCACAATCTGATCACCGGGAAGTATACCAGCCAGTTCCCCAGGGCTCCCTGCAAATGGGGATACAATCGTGACTCGATCGTCTGCCCACTCTACTTCTACACCGATGCCACCATACCGTTGTTCAGTTTCTATTTCAAATTCCTCAGCGTCCGAATGAGGAAGATACTCTGAATTCTCATCCAAAGACCGAAGCAAGTTATCTATGGCATTCCCGGTCAGTTCACTTGAGTCGACTTTGTCAGCATAGACATAGTGATCCGTGACCAGGCGCAGTGTTTCTTGAAATTGGCGAGACTCCTTGCGATAACCAATCGAGAACCAGCCTCCAAAAATCTCCCCCAGAAGGGTCACCACACTTATTGGAATCAGGAAGGCAACAGTCAGGTATATAATTAATCCTCGTCTCATAAAAAGAACCACTTTGTATGGTATGTCTTTAATTTGCCCGAATTCATCCACCTTTTTCAAGCTTTGAGACATGAGCCAACCGATTGAGCATCCCATATCTGAAAAACTAATTCAGAAATTGCGATCGCTGGCCGCAGAAAACGGCAGGCTCAATTACCAAGCATTTATACAATCCGCCCTCTACGATCCGGAATGCGGTTACTATAGCCGAGCAATTCAACGCGTAGGCCGCAACGAAGACACTGACTTCTACACTTCGCAAAGCCTGGGACAGGTCTTCGGGCTCCTAGTCGTCGATGCTGTCAAAAAACTACTCGAAGAAAATCCCATCAGTCCCGTGGCACTTAGCGATTGGACCTGGGTGGAAGTGGGATACGAAAGCGATGCCGGTTGGTGGGACGATACAGAGTGCCCGTTTAAAGAGATTATTCGAATCGGCCCATCCGACCCCATAGACATATCCGGACAATGTATTGTATTTTCAAATGAGCTATTCGATGCACAGCCTTTCCATCGTCTCTTACATATAGAGGGTCAATGGCGCGAACTCGGGGTCGATTGCTCAGGCCCAGAATTGAAAGAAACGATTCTGGAGGAGTTCTCCAAGGAAGTGTACGCCTTTCGTCATCAATTGCCTTTAGAAGCCGAAGAGGGGTACTCATTGGATCTACCTCTGGCGACAAGGCCATTGCTTCATCAATTAACCAATGAGAATTGGGATGGGTTATTTATCGCACTCGACTATGGAAAAACCTGGCCCGAGCTTGCACGAGACTTCCCGCAAGGCACAGCACGGGCCTACTACAAGCATGAACAATCCTCAAATTTGCTTCAGCAACCAGGGCTCCAAGACATAACCTGCCATATTTGCTGGGACTGGTTGAAGGAGGATCTGGAAGAAGCAGGCTTCGAAAATTGCCGCCTCGAAAGCCAAGAAGCTTTCTTTGTAAAAAACGCCGTTCGCAGAATTGAACAAATAGTCACTGCCAAAGCGGGAGAGTTTGATCCTCAGCGCCAAACACTCATGCATCTTATTCATCCAGCAACTATGGGGCAGCAATTCCAGGTGCTGTCTGCTTATCGCGGGAGTAAGTAAGGGGGCGTAGGATGGATGAGTACATGAAAAAGGCCGTCCCGAAAGACGACCTTTTTAATCCTATCTAGTGTTAATCAAGTGAGCGCACAGCGGATCAAGCTGCGTCCTCGGTAGCCATCCTCTTTTGAGCGATGAAACCGATCAATAAAATTCCGCCGATAATTCCAATCGCGAGATCGTTCTCGCGGAAAAAGTTTAAAAAGTCGCCATTCATTTGGACGGACAGGGAAGCCATATCGAAGGACATAATGGATATCGCACAGGATGTCAGGATTAATGTGGCGATCAGGATTTTAAAGAGGGTGATCATCGTTTTAAGTGTTTTTGCTTCGGTTCAATGGTAAACTTCAAAAATAAATTATCAAATTTATCGACGAAAGTCTATAAGTATTTCCCCTATATGAACCTAGTATTTACCTCTTGTTTACAATACTTAACACCCTTATGCAGCCAATAAAAACACTATAACCCTTTATAATCAAGGCTTTCAGGATTTTTTAGAGTTTCCCCCATACTAATAAGGGGTTCTCGTTTTTTACATTTTAAGTCTTATTAGTAAAAACACTTAATACAGCCGTGTAGCCATGTACGAAATTCACACCCCCGATGGCCCCAAATTCACCATTTCCAAAAAAGCCACTTACTCCAAAGGGCCCCAAATGATCCTGGATACTACTCGCGTCGAAATCCGGTACCTTAAAGAAGCTCTTTCCACGCCCTGTACAAGTAGATAATAGGCCTCCATAGAGTTTACGGCCTTTCAGCATCTGGACCATCTTCTCCAGCTGATCGTTCAATTCATCCATAGCGGAGTGACGATCTCGGAGTTGGAATTGCAAGGTTTGACCAACTCTAGGAAGCGCACCCACGAGCAAAGACCCTCGCTTTGGATCCGCACCGATAAGATTCCTTACAAGGAAATCACCTCTATCAAATTCTTGCTGATACTCATTGATGACAAAGCCTACGTGTAAATTGCCTCGAGATTTCAACTTCAAAGCATCGGGAAGGTCATCGAAAACATCACTAAGAACTTCGTAGGCCTTTCGATTCGCGATCCCATCAACCACATTGTTTTCAGCTGAAGTGATGATGAAAGAATCTCCTACGGGCTGACATCCCTGAGAAACTAGAGATTCAATAACGACGTCCCCACCTATGGCGACCCCAACAGCCCCGCTATCAATAACCTGGTGATTTAAAAATAAAGTGGTGGTTTCAATTTCCCGAGTTCCACAAGCCAAGCCACCCAAGACGGGCACTCCTGAAAACCTACGGTTAAATTCGACCAGCATTTGTTCGGGATGAGTCGAGAAAGGGTCAGCAAAGACCACAAAAGCGTTTGGCGATTTCTTTTCCAACTCCTCGAATACTTTTCCATCCTCAAAGTCGGGATAATCGTCGGTCATCTCACTTTTAAGATCAAAGGTATCGATGGTAGCATTGGGCAGCCGATGCAATGAGAGCGTCACACCTTCGCTGAGCTCATATTCAAATCCCTGACTCACAAGAGAATTTCCAGTACAGCCAATCAGGTTAGGCACCTGACAATGAATTTGGATAAGCTCTAAAATGTCCTGGAAAGAATCCTGGTATTCAGGTGTAGCAAAGACGAAGGCCAGATCGACCTGTTCCGAGATCAAACGTGTTCGAAGTTTTTGTGCCCACTCCTCTAATCCGGCCTCTTCAAATGGGCCATCCCAATGATCTGAAACTGCATAGGTGGAAAGATTGGACATGGTTCTAAGGATAATAGAGGCAGTGGTGCCTCTTTTAATTATAAGCTTCTATGATGCCACCGCTTGACGCAAGCACCAGCATTCGAATAAGTATGACCGCAAGTTATCAAATAACGTTCCCTGTATCTACTTAATCATTTCGTTCTCTCAGACTGACCTCGGTCATTAGTTAGTCATTTAACCTAGGAGCCATCCTTCCACCTCGACTTCTCAAATCATGTTCACACTCGCCATAGCCATCGGAGCACTTGTCCTATACCTCATTGCCTACAATACGTACGGCAAATGGCTCGCACGAAAGATTTTCAAACTCGATCCCGAAGCCACTGTACCGAGTGTAGCGCTCAATGACGACAAGGACTATGTTCCGACCGATAGAGGAATCATCTTCGGGCATCACTTTACATCGATTGCCGGCACGGGTCCGATTGTGGGTCCTGCTCTTGCCGTGATCTGGGGATGGGTTCCTGCACTTCTATGGGTTCTCTTCGGTTCTATATTAATAGGAGCTGTGCACGACTTTGGAAGTCTTGTCGTATCCATGCGAAATCGCGGCCAAACGGTAGGCGATATCGCCGGACGCATCTTAACCAAACGCACCCGTCTCCTTTTCCTCTCCATCCTCTTTATGGCGCTGACGATTGTATTGGCCATCTTCGGCCTGGTTATCGCCAATGTGTTCGATCTCTACCCGTCCGCCATTTTTCCCTGCCTCGTCCAAATTCCTCTAGCCATCATTATCGGCGTTTCCCTTCACCGCAAAGGCGTCAACATCCTGGTCCCTTCCATCATCGCTCTCGCGGTGATGTATGTCTCTATTATCTTTAGCGATTGGGGAATCTTCCATGCTGTGAATTATACATTGGGTGGAGAGCCTGGTGCGTTGAATGACGGCATCAGCCTGTTTGCCTGGGTACTCATACTCTTGATTTATTCCTACATCGCGTCGGTCCTGCCGGTCTGGACCTTATTACAACCGAGGGATTTCATTAACTCGCTTCAATTACTCTCAGCGCTGGCACTGGTTGTTCTCGGCCTGGCCGTAGCAGCCATCATTGGCGGAACTCCCGTTTCGGAAGAGGCAGGGCGAACCAGTCTCGAAATCGTGGCTCCGGCATTTCGCTGGGCACCCGAGGGCGCTCCCTGGATTTTCCCCTTTCTATTTATAACCATCGCCTGCGGAGCCATCAGTGGGTTCCACTGCCTGGTCTCATCGGGCACTTCTTCCAAACAGGTGAAATGCGAAACCGATGCTCAATTCGTAGGTTACGGATCCATGCTCACTGAAGGATTCCTGGCGACCCTGGTCATTCTTGCTTGTGTCGCAGGACTTGGATTGGGTGCAGCTACCGTAGGTGGTGAAGTACTCACAGGAAGTGCCGCCTATGAAGCGCGCTACGCTTCCTGGATGACGGCTCAGGGACTAGGAGCAAAGATCGGTGCCTTTATCGAAGGCTCCGCAAACTTTCTTCAGGCCCTCGGATTGTCAGCCGCATTCGCCGTTGCCCTGATGGGTGTTTTCGTGGCATCCTTTGCAGCAACCACTTTAGATACAGCCTGCCGTTTACAGCGCTATGTTATTCAAGAGCTCGCTTCCACCTTTGTTCCCAAATCCGAAAGCGGAGAATTGCAAGCAACTGGCATGAATCCATTTGGTTGGCTCACCAATAAACACGGGGCCACCATCTTCGCCATCATCCTGGCCGGCTTTATTGCAGCCATTCCGCTACCCGGTTCACCCTGGGGTTGGGAGTCAGCAGGCAAAGGCGGGCTCATCCTCTGGCCGTTGTTTGGAGCCACCAATCAGTTACTAGGTGGATTAGCATTTCTCGTGATCACTTTCTGGATGTGGCGCCGCAACCTTCCGGTCTTCTTTGTAGCAATACCCACGATCTTTATGCTCATACTTCCGGGTATTGCCATGGGGATTGAACTCTTCAAACCAACCGGCTGGATCGCACAAAGTCAGTGGCATTTAGTTTTCATTGGACTAGCCACTGTGGCCCTTGAAATCTGGATGATTGCAGAAGCCTTCATCGCCTGGCCCAAAGCGAAAGGTGTCCTCGAGCCTTCCCTTCCTCCTCTTCCAGGTGCCATTGTTAGCGAACCGCAAACCGAAGGTGGTCGTTCCTGTTGAGCGATGGAGGACGCGGATCCGGTCGAATACCCCATCGATGGTGAATTAGATCTTCATCAGTTCAGGCCTCAGGATGTGAAGGACCTGGTCACTGACTACTTGGAGCTCTGCCAGGAAAAAGATATCCTCAAGGTGCGTGTCGTCCACGGCCGCGGAATTGGTACCATCAAAGCGACTGTTCATGCACTGCTCCCGAAATTGGAAACGGTTCGCGATTTTCATTTGGCCGATGATCGAACTGGAGGTTGGGGAGCGACTTGGGTGTATCTGCATCCGAAATCGTGATGTATTTTTTGTAAGAGCATATTTGAGGTGACAAACGTCTCAGGACTCCAAAGCTGCTTTGCTTCCGCAAATCTGAATTAACTTATTCACTTATCCGACCGACCATGATCGAACTCCGCTACGGTGCCAATCCACACCAACAAACCAAACCCGTTTCATTCACTTCAGGTGAGCCATTAAAACTACTCAATGGTGCTCCTTCTTTCATAAACTTGCTCGATGCAATTACTGCCTGGCAGTTGGTTCGCGAGCTGCGCCAAGCAACCGGACTTCCCAGTGCTGCTTCCTACAAACATGTGAGTCCAGCTGGGGCGGCTGTGGCCAAGGAGATCGACGATGAGTTCAAGGAATCCCAGTTTCTCAAGCATACCGATTTCTCCCCACTCGCCAGTGCCTACGTTCGAGCTCGCGGAGGCGATCGCATGTGCTCGTTTGGCGATGCCGCCGCAGTCAGTGATGTGGTGGATGTAAGCTTGGCACAGTTCCTAAAGACGGAAGTCTGCGACCTACTAATTGCGCCAGGCTACGAGCCTGAAGCGTTGGAGATCCTCAAGCAAAAGAAAAAAGGCAACTTCCTCATTTTCGAAATCGATCCTGACTACGATCCGGATCCCATGGAGATGCGCGAATTGTTTGGCATTCAGCTGTCCCAGGAACGAAATCACAAAATCATTACCCGAGACGACCTGACGAATATTGTTTCACGCAACACGGACATTCCAGAGAGTGCCTACCAAACGCTCCTCGTCGCAGCCATCACTTTAAAATACACCCAGTCGAATTCCATTTCCTTGGCCTATGATGGACAAATCGTTGGGCTAGGAGCCGGACAACAGTCACGTATCCACTGCACACGTCTCGCTTGCGACAAGGCAGAAAAATGGTTTCTGCAACGTCACCCGAAGGTTCGTAATCTTCACTTTCAGGACAAGCTCCCCAAAGTCGTTAAGACCAACCTGATCGATCAATACCTGCTGTGGGATTCGTTGAGCGCTCGCGAGGAAGCCATGATGCTTGAAAGCTTCACCGAACGCCCGGAACCGATCTCCAAACAAGAACGCGCCGAGTGGATCAATACCTTCTCTGGCATCACGCTCGGCTCTGACGCCTTTATTCCTTTCCGCGACAACATCGACCGGGCCAGCCGAACCAATGTTCAGTATGTCGTAGAAACAGGCGGAAGCCTTCGTTCTGATGATGTAGCACAGGCCACCGATGAATACGGGATGGTTCATATTCACACTGGCATACGTACTTTCCTTCACTAGGCTCCTCGGATGGAAGTTATCCGATATGGCGACCCAGCGATATTGTGGGAGAAACTTCGTCCTCAGCTCCTGGAACAGGAAGGAGCCAACAATCTGATTGTTGGTATCCTCAAATCGATTTCGGAAAATAAAGATCAACAGTCGGACGAACACCTGTGGGTCACAGTTGAGGATGGCGGGAAGATTGAACTAGCTGGCTGGCGCACCCCACCCTTTGATTACGGACTCTGGTCTCCCAAAATCGAAACAACCCAGGCGCTACAATGTTTCATCAATTTTTTGGAGACAGAAGGCATGGACATTGTCGGCGCTGTAGGTAAACCCGCGCTTGTTGAATCCTATACGGCTTTGGCCATGCCACGCTTCGGACTGGAAAACACCTTCACCATGAACCAGGGCATCTATGAATGCCGGAAGGTTGATCCGACATTGCTGGGACCAGGAACCATACGTCCGGTTACCATGGATGAAATTGAAAAGCTTACTGATTGGATGATTGCTTTTCACATTGAGTCGCTCAATCAAGAGCCCCTGCGTTCCGAAGCTCGAGACAAGCTGAAAACCGATACTGAACAGGATCTCTATTATTTCTACGAGGAAGACGGACAAGTTCTATCCACCCTGGCAACCGCTCGCCCCATGGTGAATGGAATCTCTGTCAATATGGTCTACACACCTCCAGAGTACCGAAAAAGAGGATACGCAACGAGTGGTGTCGCGCAATTGACCCGGAAGCTATTGGACGATGGCTGGAAATTTACCGCCCTGTTCACTGACCTGGACAATCCGACCTCAAACAGCATCTACCAAAAGATCGGCTACCGGTTGATCGGTGAGTCGAAACATGTACAGCTGAGGCCGCGGACATCCTAGAAGACATTCACCACACGGACATTCTGCGGCATCGCGAGGACGCGATGGCCCTACCTCGATCATGAATGGTAGGGTAATTGCCTCCGGCAATGCCGCTTTCAATACCCTTCGTTTTCTTCGTTCTCTTCTGTTCAAAAAAGCAGCACCTGAAAAAGTCAGCTGTTCTCTGCCAACTTCCGCTGGGGATTGTCGGCGAAGAGACTCAAAAGCAGCACAAGGAACGGAACAGTCAATCCCATCCAGAACATACCGTTGAACCCCGCTCCATAATCTTTGAAGGTCGTAAACAGAGCAGGACCGATTCCACTGCCAATCACCGTGACGGATGCATTGAACCCATGGATGGCTCCCAAGTGAGTGCGCCCAAAAAAGCGAGGCCAGATGTTTCCACTCAAGTTGGCGAAAGCCCCATTGGTGATTCCCATCCCCACAATAAAAAGTCCGAACCCAAGTGTTTCTGGCATGAGCAAAAGTCCGGCCGGAACCAGCAGCATCCCCAGGCACATAGCCATCAGCACGTATTTAATACGGATGTAGTCGCTGACGTAGCCGATCAGGAAGTTGGCGATCATACTCGCGATAGATGCTGGAAAGAACAGGTAAAGCAGAGTCGACTTTTCCATACCCAATTCTCCGGAGATCGCTACTACGTGAAAAGTATATCCCGTGCCAAATAGGGCCCACCAGATGAAGGCACTGGCAAAGGCCCAGAAGCCCACGGTGCGAACCGCTTCATTGCGGGTAAAGTCACGCACGATGACATTGTCGGGATGCGTTGTTTTGGCACCCGTGCCTTTAAGCGGACCGTCCATCTCCAGTCCACTCTCTTCCGGATTGTCTCGATAAAAAATGTAACAAACCGAACTAAGCCCAAAGATCAGGATCCCCGCCATCACCAACCAGGCACCCCTCCAGGTGAACTGTTCAATCATCCAGTTGAACACCAAAGGGGTCATGGAGAAAGCCACGCTTACAAACACGCCACTGATAGCCATAATCAGGCCTCGCCGTTCGTGAAACCACTTCCCAATCATTGCCTGGGACGCCATGGTGATCATTCCTTGGGCTGTAAACCGAAGCGCAAAAAACCCCAGCAGAATGATGGCGAAGGCAATGATCCAGTTCGAGCTTCCGACCAAACGTTGGGCACCCACAGTCACATAATCAGAATAGCTGAAAAAGATAAGCACACCGCCCAACAACAAAGAAACCACAAAGGCCGTTCTCCGACTTCCATACAGGTCAAATGCTCGACCCCCTTTGGGCAGAAGAAAACCACTCATGGTAGTGCCAGCCAGGTAAGCAATACTTAGTTGCATCCGCGTTAATCCCAACTTCTCAATTAATACATCCGTGAAGACACTCACACCCATCGTCTGCCCAGGAATGCTGCAGAGAATGCCAAGGGTTCCTACGATCACGATCACCCACCCATAAAAGAATGGCCAGCGATCGGGAGCATGAGGGAAATTCGGCTGCCAGAATCTGCCTTCCGGTTTTTTCATACCCGGTAACAGAATCCGCCAAAAATTGAAATTCGGTGGCGGTAGAACAAACTAGGAGAGTGCATTGCAGGATTCAGAGACGAAGCCTGCATCAGGAACTTCCAAACCTGCCTAATCAACTTTATTTTCAGCCAAAAAGTATCCGTCCGATTTTATCTCAATGTTCCGCAGGTACCGGAAATTTCCGTTTCATTTCTTCCACGATCATATGGGCCGCATCGCTGACAGAAATCCGATCCGTATTGATACATAGATCGTAACAACTGGGATCGTTTATATTCTCTCCAAAGTTCTCACGCACCCAAACGCTTCGAGCTTTATCTTCATGCTCAATAAACTCAGCAGCTTCATCACGGCTAATCCGGTAGTAGTCAGCAGAACGTTTAATTCGCGTCTCCTTACCTGCTACCAATCTCAGATGGATCCCATGATTCAATTTTCTTGTCACGACATTGATCCGCGGCCGACAAGAATAACTCCGCCAAGATTGGCTAAATGAATCAAGGTTTCGAATACATCCTGATTCAATTCCCAGATCGGCGGGTGCAATCCCAGCAGCTCACTGATCAACGAACCAATTTCGGAAACATGTGCTTCCGGCAGGTATCGGGCGAAGCGCTCGGGCAGACCATGCTCACGCATAGCCGTCTGCACAAGATCTCGATCAAACAAGGTCCATTGGTTTTCGACCAAGGGCATATCGGCATCCAAGAGCCTTTGCAGTCGTTGCCCAAGAGTTCGAGCGCCGGCTCCTGTTTGCCGCGAGATGGTTATAAACGGCATTTGAACTTTGAAAGGCCGATCCGATTTCTGTTCATCGTTCAGATGACAAACGACAAAGGAATGACACCTGTTTAAAGTAGATTGTGGTGCACTCATGATAAGAAGAAGTAAATGGATTAACGCTTTGCTGATAATATACCTGATACCCCCCCGGGAGCAAATCGCTCGGGCCATCATTACCAAAGATGTTACCCCTTATCAGGAACTGTAAATGTTCCTGACCGACTACTTCCTAACCCAGATCGTCCCTTGAGCCACGCTCCACTGAAACTTTCGCGCGTGTTCGCGAATCAGGAATGGAAGGTCGACAGCCTTAACCTTCACAAAATGAGATTCCAAAGCGGATTCCAATCCCTCGAGGGTTCGTACGACGGATCCGTCACGTTCAAATCCTCCTAACCAGTTGGACTTTGGCGTATATTCCTCCAGCCAAGTGTAGGGAGATGTGATAACCAACTGTCCACCTGGATTGAGCAAATCGGGCAGGGAATCCAGAAAGCGTCTAGGATCCTCCAATCGATCAATGAGATTTGCAGCCAACAGCACATCGAAGCTTCCAATGCCTGCTGGCAAATCTGTGGCATCACCTTGTTCAAAGGTAACTTTCGTCCCATCCACCCCCTCCGGGATCGATGCTTCCAAGGTGGTGCTTAAATCACCTTCGTCCGTCCGCTCATAGCTCAAAACGCCATCATTTTTTAAGCGGTCAGCCGCCTCAATAAATCGATGCGAATAATCAATCCCCAAGACCGAGCCACAAATGCGAGCCATTTCAAAACTCGATCGCCCAACCGCACAACCCAGATCCAACCCCCGTGCATTGGAAGGCAGCAAGGCCGAATCAAAACACTCCACGATGCAACGCACAGGATAATGTAAGGCATTCGTAGGCCCACCAGGATACGGCAAGATCTCTTCCGAAGACCCATAGTGAAAAAGCAAATATTCAGCGACGGCTTTATCCGTCTCGTAGAAAGGCGTTTGAGACATAATGATGCAATACAGAGACTAGGTCGTCCCAAAAGCAATGACCTTTCAAAACAATTCCAGGGAGTTAAAAAACAGGGTCAGGGGTCAATTATCAACAATCTCAACCTGCACAATAGTCCGCCAACTCGTCCTTCAGCCGCTGCCGAATACTTTCATCAACAAGGGCAATATCAAAACCATTACCAGCAATCTGGGTAAGCTCCTCTTTGGAAAAACCCAAATCTTGATTGAGCGCGTAGTACTCTTCACTCAAGCGATTGCCAAAGAAGAAAGGATCATCGGAGTTGATGGTCACTTTCACACCGGCGTCAAAGAGTTGGCGAATGGGGTGATCAGCCATGGTGGTTACACCCTGGACAGCGAGCTTGAGGTTACTGATGGGGCAAACGTCTAATGCGATTTGGTCATCGACCAAACGTTGAACCGTAGAAGGATCCTCCACGGAACGAACTCCGTGTTGAATCCGTTCGGCACCAATTTCATCCAGCACTTTATCGACAAATGAGGCGGGCATAAACTCCCCTGCATGCGCTTTGGTAAATTTCCCCGCAGCACGCGCACGTTGCCAAACATCGGCGGTCCAAGGCTCCAGAGGAAGATACTCCTGACCATGCAGATCAATGCCATCCAGCCCCTTCCAGGTCAGGCATTCTTCAATGAGCTCTGCACCAGCATCTTTGTAATCATCATGACTCATACCGGCAAAAATCCTCAGTTCCAATCCTTGCGGCGCAGCACTGCGAACAGCATCAATCAAGGTAGGCCCCGAATCTTCCATTCCCAATACCACCGGCAAATGAAAACTGGTCTCCACGTAGCGACAGCCTTGGGCGACACAGTTGCCCAGCACGATCTTCATTGCTTCATGGTAACGCTGGGCAGAATTAAAAAAGGCCAAGCAGTATTCCACATACCATCCCATGAATTGGTCAAAACTCTCGTAGCGAAAATCGTCCGCCCAGAACGCGGGTGGATTTGCGTATTTCACCGGATCCATGGCTTTCAATAATTCGTAAGGGCAGGCCCCTTCCATGTGCAAATGCGTCTCCGTTTTGGGGAGATCTCGAATGAATGATTCAAACTCAGGATCGGCGGTGTAAGGCATAATGCTGATTAAGTAAATGAGGCGATGCTTCGGCAAGTTTTATAGGGCTGTATCTAAAATAGTAGAACAGGCGTCTCGCCTGTTTATTCCCAAGAGGCTTTCCATCAGACCTTAAAGATTAATGCCACCAAGCATTACTCGATTCTCCGAATCTACCCAGGCAAGATGCCTGGGCTACTTTACTCCGCGCTAAAGGTAAAGGCGGTGGTCGATTTGAAGATTTCACCTGGGCGAAGAACCGTGCTCGGAAAATGAGGATGATTAGGCGAGTTTGGATAATGTTGTGTCTCAAAGCAGAATCCACTCCGCGGTCCATACTCGACTCCATACTTTCCGGTGATGCCTCGCATGCCATTCGCAGTATAAAACTGCACTCCCGGTTGATCGGTAAACACTTCCATTATTCGACCGCTTGTAGGTTCATAAACCGTGGCAAAAAGTTCCGCTCCTTTTTGATCTGATTTACGCAGCACATAATTATGATCATACCCTCGGCCCAGGCGAAGTTGCTCGTTACTGTCGTCGATTTCCAGACCGATTCGCTTGGGCATATTGAAGTCAAAGGGAGTATCCTTCACAGGGATAAAATTGCCGTTGGGTATAAGACCTGGCTTAACTTCCGTCAGTTCGTCGGAATAGAGCTGAACCACATGGTTTCTAACATTGCCGATACCACCGCCTATCAAGTTGAAGTAGGAGTGATTGGTCAGATTCAGGACCGTCGTTTTCTCGGTCGATGCCTCATAGTAAACGACCAAACTGTTGTCATTTGTTAAACCATAGGTGACTGAGACATGCACAGGCCCGGGATAACCATCCTGTCCATCTGGGTGCAAGTATTGGAGATTCAAATAAACCGCCTTTTGCTTTCTCCCAGTCGTCGCCGTCCAAACTACCTCGTCCAAGCCCACGGATCCACCGTGCGTATGGACTGGAACCTGTCCAGGTAGCTCACGTACGAAAAGCTGAACTTGTTCTCCATCCAACTCAACCAGTCCGGTTTCCACTCGATTGGCATACAGCCCAACGATCGCCCCGAAGAGCGGGTTGCGCTCCACATATTCATCGAGGGTATGATACCCTAGTACCAAATCTTCAAGTTCACCTTCCCGATCCGGGGTGGCCAAGGACACGATGATCCCGCCATAATTAGTGATCTTCACTTCCATCCCACTGGGATTGGTCAGTGTGTAGAGAGTCACGGCCTCTCCGGTTGGCAGGGTTCCCCACGCTTCTTCAGTCACCGTACCGAGCTTAGTGCAACCCCAGTAGGCTGATACGCATACTGCCAAAATACTGAAACTCAACAGCCGCCTAAACATCAAGCTGGGTCAATTCGATGACATGCCCGTCCGGATCATTCAAAAACAGCTGAAGCGGTCCATCCGGCCGATACCGTGGCCCCTCATAATCGATCCCCATCTTTTCAAGATGCGCCACCGCTGCCGCCATATCCGGAATCCGATAAGCCGTATGCCATTCCAATGGAACCGTGTAGTCCTGGGCGTCTTTACAGATAAGGTGCAACTCCTGATCGGGACCTGTCTGAAACCATGCCCCAGGAAAATCGAAATCGGGTCGCCCCATTTGCTCGAGTTGTAAGACGTCACGGTAGAATTCCACGCTTTTGTCCAAGTTGGCGACATGGATGGCGGTATGATTGAGTTGATTGACGTTGATCATAATGGGGATGCGTTTGTGAAAATGGGAATTAGCAGGGCGCCTTACCCTCAGTTATTCTTCCAGCAAAACCCGTGGACTCCTATCATGCAAAAATAAATTGTAGCTAAGCGAAATTACCTTCTCAAAGATGACAGCCTGATGAGCAAAGCTATCAAAGTAACCGGAATCGTTGTCGAAGGCCACGGTGTGGCATCGGGCCGATCCGAGACGAGCCCTTACACAGGCGGATCGCTCATCCGGCAACTCCCCTACTTTGAGAAGTTAAACATTCCATTGAGCGACTACTTTCTCGGAACGATCAATATCGACATATCGCCCCGCTCCATGGAGCTCATTGCCTGTGACTATGAAGCCCGGCAAACCGCCTGGACGAATCTCATCCCGCCGGAAGATTTTTTCTTCAGTCATTGCCAAATTTCTTTCAAGCAAAAGACCTTTGAAGGCATGGTCTACTACCCCTCTCCCAAAACGAAAGTAGAGAACTTCCACAATCCGAATATTGTAGAGATATTGGCACCCAGAATAGATTCAATAAATACAGGAGGCGAAGTAACACTGCTCCTGAATTCCGATCATTGCTCACTCACCTGAATACGGAAAAATCGATTGGGCGAATAGGGCCCGGTTACTAGCACGGAAGCCACCAGTTCTTCACCAACCTGAAAAGGGTTTCCCGGCGAGGACCAAACATCCCAATTCTTGAGATCGTCAGAAACCTGGATCTCATGAGAACGGTTTTGTGTAACCGGTATCGTCAAAGTGACTTGATCACTGTTCACCGCGGCCTCGAGCGGCCACACGCTTCCAGCATCCAGAGCGTCGGTCGAGACCAGGTATTCAAACGTGTTCGTCTGCTGATCAAGGTCGGGATCAGACTGTGGATCTGCTTCCAAGGATTCTGGATTCGCAAAGGTATCATCCTGCCAAAGCACAAAACCCGTAGTCACCGAATCGATCCATTCAGTCATTAGATCAATCCAGTCTTGATCCAACTCATTGGTCGCCACATTAGGCATCCGGGTGAATCCATGACTCTCACTGATCCGACTAAGCAAGACTGAGAGATCCAGCTCGCCTGGTTTTATCAAGCGCCGATTGGAATCGCCTCCATCATTCAAAGGCAATCCTTCAATCAATCCGGTTTCCAAAAGCCCAATATGGGGACGGGCATCCCACGAAGTAGAAGCCACCGCTCCTGGCTGATGACAGGACACACAATTCACCGCGAGATAGGACCGCACTCGTGCAAGTAACGATGCCTCTTCATCGTCCGCCGAAGAAAACTGCGGCAAGGCATCTGGCTCAGATATGCCTGTATCCAGAATCCCAATATCACTTAAATGCTCCAGGAGATTCCGTTCCTGACCATCAATCATCTGATCGCGATTGAGCTGTCTTGTATTAAACGATAAGGCGTATCCAGCTGCCGGCGTATGGCATTGCATACATTCACCCCGGTTGAGCGTCAGCCTTTCGGGGTAGCCATCAATGGCGTTCCTTTTGATCCTGGTACTGCGGAGTACTGGAGAGGCGACATGGATTCTGGGTGGATATATGACGCTTTATCGGGAAACATCAACTTAGGTATCGATTCCAGCAATGGCCACGTCCAACCGACTGGGGCTTATCACTACCATGGCATCCCCAATGGATTGGTTAAACTGAGCGATAACTCTCAAGGCATGATCCTCGTCGGGTATGCTTCGGACGGATTCCCGGTGTATGCTTTTCACGGATACAATGATCCTTCTGACAAGAAGAGTGCATTAACCAAGGCAAAACCCAGCTTTAAGCTCAAAGAAGGCATTCGTCCCGACGGACCGAAAGGGTATTACGACGGTACATTCGTCCAAGACTGGGAGTATGTCGAAGGATACGGTGACCTCGATGAATGCAATGGCCGCTTCGGGGTTACTCCGGAATACCCGGAGGGCATCTACCACTATTATTTGACCGAGACCTACCCCTTTATTCCGCGCTATACACGAGGAGAGCCCGATCCCAGCTTTGATCGCCGTGGGCAACACGGTCGAGTTCGCGGATTAGGTCGTTAGTTCAGCGACAATTTATTTCGTCGATTCAAAAGCCAAGCTCACAAAGCTGGCTTTTGATTTCTTGCTTTCATGTTTCAATACCCACATCTTCGACTATTCCCTATGAAACAAACATCTATATTCTCCGTTTTTCTCACCCTAAGTTTAATTCTTTCGCCACTTAGCAGCCTCGTTGCAGTCGAGGCCACGGTTTCGAATATGCAGACTGCAGCGGCTGATTTCCTCGATTCCCTAACGACTGAGCTCAAGTATCGCGCCACTTTCTCGATGGAGAATGAAGAGGAGCGGCTCAACTGGCACTTCATTCCCAAGACAGGCGAGCGCAAGGGTGTGGACCTAAAGGACCTGAACGAGGAGCAAGAGGCAAAACTCTGGAAACTACTCTCAGCCAGCTTGAGTGCCCAAGGACAAGAGAAAGTGGAGAACATCATCGATCTCGAAGCCGTACTCTTTATCAAGGAAAACAAGGATCACCGCGATCCGGAGCTTTATTACACCGCGATCTTCGGCGAACCTAAAGAAGGAGGAACCTGGGGCTGGCGATTCGAAGGACATCACCTGTCATTGAATTTTACTGTAGTGAATGGGAAGCTATTGGCGACGGCTCCCAATTTCTGGGGAGCCAACCCTGCTAAAGTGGACGTCGGTCCAACCACCGGCTTTCGCGCGCTGAAACAAGAAGAGGACCTTGCCCGAGCATTTATCCAATCGTTGCCCAAGGAGCAACAAGCTGTGGCCATCATTGCCGAGAATGCTCCGAGGGATATTTACACCGGCGCGAATAAAACAGCGGATCCTCTCAGTCCAAAAGGACTCTCTACATCCGATATGACTCCTGAACAAAGGAGAGGGCTCAAGACAGTGATCGATGAGTATCTCAACAACATGCCAGAGGATGTGTCCCAGGCCCGACAAGCCGTTCTGAGAAACGCAGGAGTCGAAAACATTTCCTTCGCCTGGGCTGGACCCACCGAAAAGGGCGGCAAACACTACTACCGGATCCAAGGTCCAACGTTCCTGATCGAGTACGACAATATCCAAAACCAAGGAAATCATATCCATGCCGTGTGGCGGGATTTCGATGGGGACTTCGGAAGAGACATTCTGCGCGAACATCACAATCACCAGCACTAGGCGTTCGGCCTGAGTGAATAAGCCAGGGACATTCAACGTCCAACTGGCATGCATCGAATAAGCAAATTCATCGCAATCCTGAGTACAGTACTTCTATCTGTATATAATTCAGCAAAGGGAGCAGATCCGCTCATCTTCCAAAGTACCGAAGAGCGAAGCCAGCTACTTGAGCTATTTACCTCTCAGGGGTGCAGCAGCTGCCCACCCGCCGAACGCTGGATCAATCAGTTTGCCGATTACCCAGGGCTATGGTCCGAAATTGTCCCTGTCGTATATCACGTGGATTATTGGGACCACTTGGGTTGGAAAGACCCCTTTGCATCCAAAGCATTTACGCAAAGGCAACATGCCTACGCTGAAGAGAGACTCATAAGGCAAGTCTACACTCCTTGCTTTGTATCCAACGGGGAAGAATGGCGGGGTTATTTCAGTAAAGATCTACTTCCAAAATCGAAGGAAATAGCGGGCATCCTTCAAGCTAGAGCGGAAAATGGTCGATTGAAAGTAAGCTATTCAGAAGAACAACCCCTGACCTTGAATGTTGCGATTCTAGGTCTGAATGTAGTGACAGATGTAAAGAGTGGTGAGAATCGAGGAAGAAAATTGGAGCAACAATTCGTCGTTCTTGATCACCAAAGCTCATTTTCAAAGGAAGGAAAATGGACCCTGGAATTGCCGTCGATAGAGCTATCAAAAGCAGAGCGATTCGGCATCGCAATTTGGGTATCGAAAAGGGGTGATTTTGAGCCGCTTCAGGTCACCGCTTCCTGGATTGATTCACACCACTTTAATTAGCATTTACTGACCCAGGTTATTCGCCTCCAAAGAAGCCAAACTTAACTATAATAATATCGCCGCTAATACTTGATTTAGATGCAGTTCTGGTCTTGTCTTTAGTTTATTACCCAAAATACTAAGAAATACTTAATTTAAACACCGAATAGGCGATCCATCGCGAGCTGGCTTTCTACTTGATCTTACGGGGGCTATGCACATCGTTGTCGCTTCTGGTAAATAGCGTCCCAGTCTCCCTATCTTCTACGAGGGCGCGCCTAGACCCAGTCTAACATGGCTATATACAACAATTTATGTGAGATGATCGGCAACACATCGCTGGTTCATCTATCCAAATTCAGTGACGGATTGCCCGGCCATATCATTGGCAAATTAGAAGGTTATAACCCGGGTTGGTGCGTAAAAGACCGCATCGGGCTGTCGATGATTGAAGCTGCTGAGAAAGATGGGAGCCTTCCTGAGGGCGGGACCATCGTCGAGCCGACTTCGGGTAATACAGGCATCGGTCTGGCCATGACCGCCGCCGTTAAAGGTCACAAAATCATTCTTACTATGCCCTCCTCCATGAGCATCGAGCGACGCAAGATGCTCTTAAACTTGGGCGCGGAATTGGTTCTAACCGATGCCGATAAGGGGATGCCTGGAGCAATCCATGAAGCGGAAATGCTCACTGAGAAGATTCCAGGAGCCTACATGCCTCAGCAATTTAACAACCCGGCCAATCCACAGGTCCACTACGACACCACTGGACCGGAGATCTGGAACGATACCGAAGGTAAAGTAGACATTTTTGTCGCGGGTGTTGGAACAGGTGGAACCGTTTCAGGAGTTGGACTCTATCTGAAGGAGCAAAATCCCGACGTCCAGATCATCGCCGTCGAGCCGGAAGAATCCCCCGTGCTAAGTGGCGGAAAAATGGGACCTCATATGATTCAAGGAATCGGAGCCGGATTCATTCCCGGAGCCTACAATGGCGATGTGGTTGACGAGGTGATTCGCATCGACAGTCACGAAGCGATTAAGACGGCCCAGAAACTCGGTACAAGCGAAGGTCTTCTCGTTGGTATTTCATCCGGAGCTGCAGCCCTGGCTGCACGCCAAGTCGCCAGTCGCCCCGAAAACAAAGGAAAGAACATCGTCGTCATGCAACCCGATACGGGGGAACGATACATTTCAACCCTCCTCTTTTATCACGATTAATCCGTTCGGCTCACCCAACGCGGAAACTAGAATTTAATTATGCAGTGGACACTAGGAAAACGATTCGTCAGCGAAGACGAAATCATTAAAGAACAGGGACTCTTTCTGGACTACGATGAGATCGCCCGTAAAGGGGCGATGACCGCTGAAGAGAAAAACATCTCCAAATGGTACGGGATCTACTCCTCCCGTCATGCAGGCAACCACATGGCTCGCGTGGTGGTTCCAGGAGGGGTGCTAAGCTCAAGTCAGGCCCGCCGGATGTGCAAGATCGCTGAAGATTATGCACAAGGTAAATTGGCCATCACAACCCGGCAGTGTATCCAACTGCACTGGTTGAAGACGCCTTCTCTAGCCGACATGATCCGTGGCTTGGCAGAAGACTCGCTCTCCACCTTCCACGGATGTGGTGATGTCACCCGTAACGTGACGGCATGCCCGCTGGCCGAAACCTGCCAGTTCAAACGCTTCAATGTCCAACCCTACGTGCAGGAAACAGCTCGCGTGCTCACCAGTATGCGGGACCTGGACAACCTACCAAGGAAATTTAAAATCACTTTCTCCGGTTGTGGAGCAGGCTGTGCTCAACCTTACATCAACTGCATCGGTGTCGTTGCAGTTGAGCGGAAGGGCGTAGATGGCCAAACTGAACACGGATTCAAAGTCGTTATCGGTGGTGGCATGGGCTGGTCCCCATTTATTGGGAAGGACCTGTTTTCATTCGTCCCACCTAAGAAGATCGTTAAGGTCAATCGGGCCATCGCCCTCCTCTTCCGTGATTACGGGGACCGCCGTGACCGGACGATGTCGCGTCTGAAATTTGTAGTTTATCGCAAGGGTATCGACGAGTGCCGTCGCATCGTTCTGCAATACTTGACTGACGAAGGTGTTTCTATCGAAGACATCGAATCAGAAGCATTTGAAGAAACGGGTGTTACTTATCCCGATCGTCCTCTACTTGAGGAAAATCCAGTGGGAACGGACGGTAAAGTAACCGTGCGCGCCATGATCCCCAAAGGAGAGCTGACGCATATCGCCTTCAAGCGATTCGCTGAACTTTCTGAAATTTACGGAAACAAAAAAGTTTACCTAACCAACCGTCAAAATATTGAGATCCACGGAGTAAAACCGGAAAAGGTGGAAGCCATTACGGCCGACATTCAAGCAGCCGGATTTTCAACCGAAGGTTTCTTCGGCCTCCGTGATATCGTACCTTGTGTAGGAACTACCTACTGCCCGAAAGCGGTTACCGAAACACGCTCTCTTTACGACACCCTGATGCCAATCGTGAGTCAGGAGAAATACAAAGACATTTGGGACAAGGCGATTATCAACATCACGGGTTGCCCAAACAGCTGCTCACCTTACCGCATCACCGACATTGGCTTCCGTGGCATGCGTATACGCGAACAGATGGGATCAACCCAAGCCTACGAGATGCTGGTTGGAGGCGAACACGATCGCCTTGGTAAAAAGCTAGGAGAATTTAAAACGGATGACTGCCCACGCGTGCTGGAAAAAATCCTGGATACCTTCCTCAGAGTAAGGAAGGACGACGAAACTTTATCCGAGTGTATTCACCGCATGGGGTTGTAGATCATGAGCGACGATAAATCATTAGACGAATTTCTAAAATCCATTGAGGAGCTCGATATCTCCTATGACATGGCGCCGAATCCACAGGAGCACTCTGTGTTTACTGGAGTCACAGCGGAGCCCTTGGATTTCAAAACTTACGCCAAAGACATTCCCTGCCAGCAGGCCTGTCCCGCGAAGACCAACGTACCTGCTTACATTGAAGCGATTGCCAAAGGTGATCCGGACAAAGCCTACTTGATCAACCAGGAAGATAATGTGTTTTCGGGTGTGCTTGGACGCGTTTGCTCGCGCCCTTGTGAAGATGCCTGCCGTCACAATTGGACAGGCACATCAGGCCCGGTACATATCTGTCACTTGAAACGTTCGGCTTCAGACTATAAAGAAAATCCTCCCAAGCCATTACCTGGCTGGTTCGAGGATACTTCTAAGAAAGTCGCCATCATTGGTGGTGGCCCTGCCGGTCTAACCGCAGCGCGCGAACTGCGTCGTTATGGTCACAACGTCACCATCTACGAACGCGACAGCATGCTCGGTGGAATGATGGTTCAAGGGATTCCTATTTTCCGTCTTCCACGAGAGACCGTGGAAGCAGAAGTAAATGCCATTATCGAAAGCGGCATCGACGTGAAGTACAATACTAATGTCGATTCGGTGATGCTCCAGGGCATCATCGATGAGAACGACGCGGTATTGATGGCTGTTGGAACGGTTCACCCATCCAATTTGAAAATCCCTGGCCTGCCAGGAGACGGTCACACCATTTCCGGTCTGAAGTTCATGTATGATTACAATATGGGCAAGATCGGCGACATGCGTGGACAAAACGTTATCATTGTTGGTGGTGGATTTACTGCGGTTGACTGTGGACGTTCTTGCGCCCGGGCTGCCAAGCGACTGGTAGGTGAAGAAGGAAGTGTAACGATCGTGTATCGCCGCACGGAAGCCCAGATGTCGGCCGATCCGGACGAAATCAATGAGATCCGTCTCGAGGAAATCGAAGTTGAGACTTTAATGAATCCTCACTCAGCTCGCACGGAAGATGGCAAACTGGTAGGTGTTACTTTCCAGAGAAACTCCTTAGATGATTCCGATAGTGATGGAGGAAAACCAAAGGTTCACGCAATCGAAGATTCAGAAGAAGAGTATCCCTGCGACCTGTTGATCATGGCTATCGGTCAAACACGTGAATTGAAAATTCTTCCAGAAGGCGTAAGCCAAACGGAAGGCCACGATACCACCCATGAAAAAGTGTGGATGGCCGGTGACTTCAATTACGGCAGCTTCGATGTGATTACAGCTGTGAACGACGGCAAGGAAGTCGCTAAGAAAATCGACACCCAGCTCATGGGTAAGGAGCGACGCAAAGAACACATAGGCATTACTATGTTGGATACTAACGGTGAAACCGGACGAGTGCGTGATCACGATATCCAATTTCCACCCGAGATGCCGAAGCTTCCTCTTTTCGATCGCGATGGCACATCCGAAGTCGAACTCGGACATACGGAGGATGAAACGCTGGTTCAAGCTACCCGTTGTTATTTCTGTCACTACAAATTCGAGATCAACCAGGACGCCTGTATCCATTGCGATTGGTGTATCGGTGTGGCCCCTCGAGATTGTATCAACCGTGTATCCCGTCTTTTCCACGACGACGATGGCGCGGTAACCTCAAGCCTCGAAGCCAACCTGGCTGATGAAGCAACTTACATCTGGATCGACAGCAATGAGTGTGTTCGCTGTGGCAAGTGCTTACGCATCTGCCCAACTGGCGCCATCACCATGCGGAAGTCCGAGAAGTGTGGTTGCTCAACCGAAGAGTTCGAAGAAAAGCAGAAGGAAAACGTCCCTTACGGCGTAGTAAAGTACGACAAGTACTAAGCGAAATTAGCTGCCTCTTATTTAGGTTATCGATTGCTTAAGTATGGAATCATCCTTTCTACCTAGGAAGGATTGCTTGAAACGGTGTGAATAATGGCCATAATGACATGACCATTAAGTTTTAGCGTATGGAGATTCATACGCTAAAAAAGAAAACCCTCCCCCTACAATAAAGCATCCCCTGTTCCTCAAATAAAGCTCATTCTCAACCAAGTGGCTGGCCCTACTTCTACTTCTTTTCCCCGTATCCATCTTCGCCGATACGAACCTCCAAACGGTCGAAGGAGAGATGCGTGATTGGACCTTTAGAAATGGAGAGGTGCAACAACTCCAATTAAAAAACGCTTACGGGAAGACGGTCTATTTTGCCGACAAGAATGGATCGCCCACCTTCGCCAACATCCTTGCGCTCAGCCCCGACGATCAGGCAGAGATTGTTTATTGGTCCAGAGTTCGCGACGCACAGATTTTCAAACCTTCCACTGATCAAACCGCTTTTGAAAACCAGTTCAAACGGGATGCATTTAGACTGGAGGATGAAAAGCTCATTAAGAATGAGTGGAATGAATCTAAGCGAGATCCCGAATTTTATGCGATCTATACCTCCGCAAGCTGGTGCAAGCCATGCCGCGGATTCACTCCCAGTTTAGTATCGTTCTACAATACGACCAAAGACTTCTACCAAGGTCAGTATGAGGTTGTTCTTTGTAGTTGGGACCAAAGTCAGTCCGAAATGATTGATTACATGATCGAAGATAACATGTCTTGGTATGGAAACTGGAAGAGCCGGAAATCAAACTTCTGGCGAAAATACCAAGGCAACGGAATACCATGCCTGGTAGTCGTTGATCGAAACGGATTCGTCCTCGCACATAGCTACAATTCTGAAGGATACCTCGGCCCCACATCTGCGCTCAAAAGATTCAGAGAAATACTCATGCATGCTTGCGGCAACAAGGAGGACCGTATATCAGTACCGACTCAGGGTATTGATTTGAAGAAACTAAATGTGGCACTCAAAAAACGCAAAGATGCCGCACAGAAAGCGAGTCAATCATCGGCACCTTCAATTGCTTATGGCCCGAAGGAATTATTTAAATCTCTGGAGGAAGAGGGCGCTGAATTCATCGACATAAAGACAAAGCTGAGTGTTTCTAATCGGGGCATGGTGACGAAAGTTGAATTGTTAAACTCGAGCAATCCAGCTTTGGAACGGGAAATTTCAAAGGCGGTCATGCTATGGCAATTTATCCCAGCCTTATCGGCCGAGGGAGAAGAAAATTCTGCGGTCGTCTCATTGCCACTCAAATTAAAGTTAAAGGACAAATACCTCACCGAAGAGCTTTCTCTTATTAAGTGAGTAGAGGACGCCCGGAGTCCTAGGCATTCACTTCCTTTTTCCCACTCGTGATCGTGATCTGAATGTTCATAAGGGGAATCAGCAGAAAAAAGGGGAAATTCATTGAACGCAAGCCCTTCAGAGGCCGTCTTACCTCTTAATTATTCTTATCCAAACTCTAACAAATCAAATTGCTTTAAAAACACGACTTGGAGCCCAATTTTAACGAAAGAATGGCCTTTTCGCCCCAAAACCAGGTTCGAAAAATAGATTGCCTGGAACTGCAATTCCTACACTTTGAGCGCGTTTCTCCTAATTTCCTGAGCAAACAACCTATCTGTCACTCATGTCTAATCCTTACGATCAGCTTCACGCTTATTGGCGGATGGAGTACATCGAGACTCCTGAGGCCCTGAAAGGGAAGAATCCTTTCGTAGAGATTCCCAAACTTGAAAATGAACGGGAATCATTGCTGCTGTACCGGGGGGAAACGGGTTATTTGGTCCTCAACCGATATCCATACAACGCAGGGCACCTTCTGGCACTGCCCTATCGTGAAGTGGCTGATCTTGAAGATTTAGCAGAGGAGGAAAAAGCTGAATTCCTGGAGCTGATCATTTTGGCGAAGCAAATCCTGACAGAAGCACTGAGGCCCCAAGGGTTCAATGTAGGCATGAACCTCGGTGGAGCCGCTGGCGCCGGTATCCCCAGCCACATGCATGCCCACATCGTTCCTCGTTGGGACGGAGACACAAATTTTATGCCCGTGATCGGCAAAACGCGCGTGTTGCCCACCTCGCTTGAGGCCATGTGGGAACGCCTAAAAGAAGCTACAGAGGCTCTGACATCCAACTAAATGACGAGTATCGAAAAAACACTGAAGTTCCAAACTCCCCGCGTTGCCAGCCAACTGTATTGTGGAAAACCGGAACTATTGAAGGAAGTTGAGAAGCAACTTTCAGTGAACATTGTTGCCCGTGAAAACTGGATTCAGGTGAACGGTCCCGAAGCATCTGTGAACCAATGTGAGACCTTTTTCGATTTTCTAGACCAGGCACGTGCCCAGGGAATGGACATACGTAAGTCGGATTTCGACGCTGTTCTTCAACAGGTAATAAACGGCCGGACAAAAGCTCTCGAAACACTCATAAAAGACCCTTTGGTCCTAAAGTTTCCAAAACGAAAGATCATTCCTAAGACGCTGAATCAAAAGCGTTATCTGGAAGCGATTTTCAAAAAGGAAGTAGTTTTCGGAATCGGACCTGCCGGTACTGGTAAAACCTACCTGGCCATGGCCGCAGCCATCAACGCTCTGCTTAAAGGGGAAATTGAAAAGATCATCCTTACTCGCCCAGCTGTCGAGGCCGGTGAAGCCCTTGGATTCCTGCCAGGGGACCTGGAAGAGAAGATCACACCCTACCTCCGCCCTCTTTATGACGCCATTCATGATATGCTCGGCAAGGAAAACGCCGAAAAGCTCATGGAAAAAGGAGTCATTGAAATCGCGCCGCTGGCCTATATGCGGGGTAGAACCCTTTCTAAAGCCTACGTCATTCTGGACGAGGCCCAAAACACGTCACCGGAACAGATGATGATGTTCCTGACCCGCCTTGGAGACAACAGTCGAATGATTGTCACTGGCGACATAACACAAATTGATTTGCCCAGAAAACAGGAGTCGGGTCTCCGGCAAATCACTCAAATCCTGATGCATATACCCGAAATCGAGCTCTTTTATTTTGAGAGTTTTGATGTTGTGCGTCACCCACTTGTACAAAAGATTATCGAGGCTTATGAGCACTTTCGCTCCGAGGGTCACCCTCGCTGAAACGCTCCTGAGCCCTAACTTACTGTGAAACTTTTCAGCAAGAGAAAGCAGCTCACCGATACGCCTTCGCCCTCACGGCGAAAGCGCAGGGCGCTTCGGGAGACCTGGACAAAGACCTTCTTTAGTACGAGCCCCGTAGTCACAGGGTTTATATTACTGGGCTGGGTAACACTGACCATCTTGCTCGCATTTACTGGAGTTACCCCAGCGGGAATTCAGGTTCAAAAAGATCAAGAATCGCGTGCGCGCGTGGTAGCTGAAAAAGATTTCAGCTATGTCAGTGAGTTGCAGACCGCTCGCAAAATGGAGCTGGAAAAGCAACGGATCCCGCCTGTTTACCGCTTGGACATGGGTTCTTATGAGACCTTCAGGGACCATATCACCGATCTGGTTCAGGATATCAATCAACTGGAAAAGGATATCGCAGAGCTTACCAACGATGAAAAACTCGAACAGGTAGAAGATTTTGCTGTGCGGTTCGAGGGCCGAACAGATGTTAGATTGAACGTAGAGGACGTCCTGGTCATACTGGGTAGAACCGACGAGGAAGAACGCGGAACCATCGTAGATAACTCACTCGTTTCTGTGAGACGAATTCTGGGTGGCGGCATCTTTGATCCAACCGACACGGTACTATCTGAAGAGCCGGAAAACCTGAACTTTATTTACGTACACCAGGAAGATAGGCAGCCACGGCGATTGGAAATCCAAAGCCAGGATATGGCCTACAGTGATTTGAAACGCGACCTCACCTACTTTGATATCTCGCAGGACTTGAGCATTTCACTGCAACGGATAATGGGGCAAGCCATCCAGCCCAATCTCCGGTACGATCAAGAGCTACATGAGCAAGCGCGTATTGAAGCCGAGGAAAATGCTGAAACTGTGCGGATCGACGTCTTAGCTGGTGAGATCATCATCGAACCCGGAGAAACCGTCCTCGCCCACAAGTATGAGATGCTGGTTGCTTACCAGGACTTCCTTCTCGATCAGGATTCAAGCTTCGCATTTTCTCTAGGTAGAAGCTTTTGGGAAAAGGCACTCATTATATTCCTCCTGGGTATTGGTGTTGTGGTCTATTTATCTTTAGCTGGTTGGTCCAGCCTGACAGATAATCGACGAGTCAGCCTGCTCTTCCTGGTGATCCTGATCAACATCGCGGTCACCCGCTTGATTCTTTCGGTGGCAGCGAATAATCCGGAAACCTACTCCATTCTTCGAAATATCATACCGGTTTACCTAGGCCCCATCCTGATCGCGCTGTTGATCAATCAACGAGCGGCTATCTTCGTATCCGCTGTCGTTTGTTTCATCACCAGCCTTATGTTTGGTGAGTCGTTCATTCTCATGTCAGCCATGTTCCTGGCCTGCCTGGTTGCGGTGGTTTTCTGTAAGGATGTTCGCAAACGGGGACAAATCGTACGGGCCAGTATTTTTGGTGGAACCACCTTGGCGGTAGGTACTTTCCTACTCGGCATTCTCGATAAAACAAACCTGGTAACCATTGGATGGGAGATGCTCATCTCAATCGGCGTAGGCGCCGGAACTGGAATGCTGGTTATCGGGCTTCTACCTTTCTTCGAAGGCATTTTCCAGCTCACCACAAACATTACCCTGCTGGAACTGACTGACTACAATCACCGGCTATTGCGTCGCTTGCAACTGGAGGCACCCGGTAGTTATCACCACTCGTTGATGGTCGCCAACTTAGCTGAGGCTGGGGCTTCCGCTATCGGTGCCAATCCGCTGATTTGCCGCACCTGTTCACTTTTCCACGATATTGGTAAGCTTATAAAACCGGAGTACTTTGCAGAAAACCAACGCGATGGAGATAATCCCCTGCTCCTCCAAAATCCTTCGATGGCCGCCCTAGTCATTAAAGCTCACGTGAAGGAAGGGGTTAATCTGGCCATCCGGAACAAGCTGCCACGCATTATCATTGATGTGATTAAGCAACACCACGGTACTTCTCTGATCACCTATTTCTACGTACAAGCCTTAAAGGGTAAGGGTAGTAAACAAGATGAGATTCGAGTCGAAGAATCCACCTATCGCTACAATGGCCCCAAACCTCAATTCAGAGAAAGCGCGGTCATCTTTTTTGCAGACTCAGTAGAAGCTGCCAGCCGCTCCTTACGAAAAGTAACTCCCCAGAGTATCGATGAGCTAATTGATAATATTTTTGAGGACAAGATAGCCGATGATCAACTGAGCGAGTGTCCGCTCACTTTCGAAGAGATCAAAAAAATCCGCAATAGCTTCTCATTTGCCTTATTAAATACCCTGCATAGCCGCGTCGAATATCCAGATAAGGAAAAGGCAAAAGCAGAAGCCAAGAATGAGGAACGTAAAAAAGAGAAACGTACAGATATACAGCCCCGCCGCAGCGCTTGAACTGAATGAAGAGGCCGTGTCAGCCGTTTTTGATTTTCTCGATCAACACGCGCCCTACTCCATCCCGGATGGCGAACTTTCTCTGGCATTCCTGCAAGAGGAACAGCATAACCAGCTCCATGCTGATTTTCTGGATGATCCCAGCTCGACCGATGTTATCACCTTCCCTGGTGATCCGGACGAGGCCATGGCTGGCGAAATATGCGTATCCATCGATACAGCTCACCACTATAGCCAGGAGCACATGATAGACTTCTCGAAAGAACTTACCCTCTACCTCGTGCACGGCTGGTTGCACTTAGTTGGATTTAATGACTTGAATGAAGAAGACCGGCTAGTCATGAAGAAAGAAGAACAAGTTTGTATGTCTTTGCTGGAAACAAACAGTAAGGTACCCTTGTTTAAATACATCATTGATGTCTGAAAAATATCCATTCCTGAGATCTCTAAGAAACGCCTTCCTGACCGGTCTCCTTTTACTTACTCCCTTAGCTGTTTCACTTTGGGTATTCGTGTGGTTGGTCAATAACGTGGGAGGCCGGGTCAGCAACAATCTGCTCTATTTCATTCCAGCTGATTGGCGACAAATCGATGACCTCCAACTTATCTGGAACATTCTGGCTACGATCATCGTATTCTTGGCAATCACAGTGCTCGGGTACCTATCACGCTACTTTGTCGGCAAATGGATCCTGTCACTCGCAGAGAATATTTTAAACAAGGTCCCCTTCATCAATACCGTCTACAAAACGGTCAAACAAATCGTGGAGACTTTTAGCACTCAGCAGAAGGCAGTGTTTAAGAAAACAGTTCTGATCGAATATCCACGCAAGGGCCTTTGGGCCCTCGGGTTCCTTACCAGTGAGACCAAAGGAGAAACACAGGCTAAGACGAATAGCGAGTTGCGGAATATTTTTGTTCCGACCACGCCAAATCCAACGAGTGGTTTTCTTTTGATGATTCCCAAGGAAGAAGTGCATGAGCTTAACATGTCGATTGGCGATGGCATGAAACTGATCATTTCTGGCGGAGCCGTGGTTCCACCTTACCCGATTGAAGACGGAGAAGATACGACCGTTAAAATCGAAAACCCGAGCGAAGAAAAACTCACCGAGGCGTGATCCCATGGTTGCGCAATCGGTGCATCTCAGAGGTATTATTCTGAAGCGCGAGGCATCGGGCGAGCAGTTCCATCGACTCAATGTATTGAGCGAGACAACTGGCAACACCATGGTCATGATGCGGAGGTCTAAAAAGAATATCCGTTCGGGTTCTACCCCAGATCTCTTTGACGATATTGAGGCTGTCCTGGACAAAAAAGGAGATGGCGGATTCGGCTTTATCAAAGAAGTCACCATTCTGAAACGACGACGCGGATTAGCCAAATCGTTCATCGCATTAGAACTCGCATGCGAATGGTCGACTATCCTGATGAAAAACCTTCCACGGGACATGGATGTAGGATCCGCCTATCAACTTACCCAACGCGGATTAGATGCCTGGGAAAAAAGGATTCAACCTGAAGCCGTGTTTTTCAAATGCCTGTTTGTTTATGCCCGTAATGAAGGTTACCCAGTGAAGCACGACTGGTTCCAGAAATTGACTCATCAGAATCGTATAACCGTTGCATCTATTCTCAACACGCCGCTCAACGAGTTGACGATGAAACCAGAAGAAGTGAGAAAATGTAATGACGATTTAAAGCATTACATCCAACACCACACGGATATCCTGCTTTAGGAAAAGATGCAGGTAGATCTGGAGAATAAGAAAGTTTCGATAAGTGTGGGCGAACTCGCGGAGTTCAGCACCGGCCCCGGTCATCGAATGCGGAGAAGGTTGGGACGTTGGCGAACTCAAGTGGGAGTGGAATGGCATCAAGAGCAGGAACGAGCATCCAAACAGTCAGGCGAAATCGGGAGATACGAAGTGAGTCTTCGTAGAACGTGGCCCTACAAAGGTTGGAAATTTAACATACAAGGTAGAATCGATCAGTGGATAGATCAGGAGTACCACATATTAATCAGGGAAATAAAAACCACTGGTCATGAACTGCCTGCGGAAACAGACGAACTGGTAAATCAGTATCAAAGCTATTTTGCTCAGCTAGGAACCTACTTGGCTCTCTTGAGCGAACGTCGGGACCTGGAAAAACCGTTTAAGGGGGAGCTTTTATTTATAAGTATATGTGATGGGATCCGGCAACATGTCACCGATGACCAGCACTGCATCGACCTATTTCATTCACAAATTGGAAGCTTGTGGGAGTACGTAGAAAACCAGAAAGCTCGCCAGTCAAAATTTGCAAAGCTGAAGGAAGTCCGCGCTTTCGGAGTCCTTCGAGATGGACAAGAAAACATTCAGGAGGCCCTTCTCCAAGCGACGGAGCTGAGTAAGCTGGCATTCTTCCAAGCACCCACAGGATTCGGGAAAACAGGCGTCTCACTGGAATATGCCATCAATCAAATCATTTCAGGCCGATATCAACAAGTCCTCTACCTGACCAGTAAGAGCAGCGGGCAGCACCAAGTGATGAAGCAGTTGGCCTCAATGCTTCCTGAAGACTCCGAACTTACGGCCGTTCAAGTTCGCAACCGTGATGAACTGTGCAGCTCACCTACCTGTCGTTGTGATCCTGATGATCAAAGGCTGAGGCATGGAAATCGATGGAAGAACTGCAATCTTTCGCCCTACTCATTCATCCAAAGCCCCATCGACCAACCATTAAGGTTCAGGGAAACAGGGAGTAAAGAAGCCCTGTGTCCTTATGAGCTTATGCGAGCAAGCTTACCTTATGCAGATATCTGGGTGGGTGATTTGAACTACCTTTTTTCTCCGCGCAACCGGAACCTGTTTCTTGAGCAGCCTGGTTTTGATCTTTCTCAAACTCTGTTAATCGTAGACGAAGCTCATAACATTGCCAGCCGGGTGGCCGATGTTTTCTCGTATCAGATTTCCCACGACGAAGTGTCACAATGGCATGCTGAGCTCCAATTCACAAACGGACATCCGACCATTCGTCGAGCGCTGGAAGCCTGGCTCGATCTGTTGGAATCAGTGGAGCCATCCGACAGTATGGCCGACTATAAATCATACGAGGCTCGCGACTGTTCCGAGCAGTTGGCAACCGCGCTTGAGACTTATCCAATTCATGGGCAATTACTCACGGAGGATGCCTTACACTCCATCTGGGAACTTGCCGATACGGAAACGTTTTTCAAGAACGATCATTTGGAGAAGCTAGTTTGGAGTTCCAAGCCGGGAACCCTCAACCTAAGTTGCCTGGATGCATCCTACGAGATTGGGAATACGTTGAATGAATGCCGGCAAGTATTACTCATGTCTGCGACTTTGGAGCCGCAGCCATATTTCCTGAAACAACTGGGCCTTGTATCAAATAAAACGAAACCGATATGGGTGGAGGCCAACACTCCTTGGCGACACAACGCTTACCAATGCTCTGTCGACCTAAGAGTCGACACAAGGTACAAGGCTCGAGATCGACATAGCTTTACCACAGCCGAGACCCTCGCTCGATGCGTACAGTCAAGTGCTCAACCCGTCGTTGTATTTTTTCCCTCCTACAAATATGGAGAAAGGATTAAACTGGTTATCGAAAACGAATTCCCTCATCTCGCTGTCGCCCTTCAAAGCCGAGGAGGATCAACGGAAAGACAAACCCATTTCATTGACGAGGCAGTTACGGAATCAGACCTGATATTTCTAATATTGGGCAGTGTATTTGCCGAGGGGATTGATCACCTTGGAGGTCATACTGACTTGGCCATTATCGTTGGACCCGCTCTACCCGAGGTGAATGCACTTCAAAAGAAGCGTATGGAAGATCGTAAGCACTTGGGTCGAGACCCTGCATTCGAAGAGGTTTATCAGATACCCGGCATGCAGAAAATCAATCAAGCACTGGGGCGCCTCGTACGAGCTCCTGGGCAAACGGCGCGCATTCTCTTTCACTGCAAGCGGTTTGCTGAAACCTCCTATCAGGATCTACTAATGGAGGACTTTCAGTCTGACCATACTATCCGCAATCAGGATGATCTTGAAAATTGGTTAAAAAACACCTGAAATTGGAGATTCAGGGCATTTCGGATTGCGATTCTCACCATTCGCGTTCCCAATAGCCGCTCAAACTCATCCTCAATTAACTTCTTTCAAAAGAAACTCCCCAGCAGTTAGCCCCCTCATTTCGATTAATTATATCAGGCGCACGTTTTTAGGCGGAGTATAAACAAGTATAAACGATGAACAATAAACTGTATGTGGGGAACCTGAACTTTGCGGTAACCCAGCAAGATCTTTCTGATTTCTTTCTCGGTCATGGATCGGTTTTGGAAACCGTAGTAGTGACTGATCGTAGCACGGGTAACTCTCGAGGTTTTGGTTTTGTGACCATGGCCAGTGAGAACGATGCCTTAACCGCTATCGAAGAACTAAATGGCAAAGAGCTTTTAGGCAGCGAAGTAGCCATCAAACTCGCACTTGACCGCGAACGCGGTGGAGGAGGAGGCGGGGGTCGCGGCGGATGCCGCGGAGGCGGTGGCGGCGGAGATCGTCGTGGAGGCGGAGGCCGACGCGGCGGCAGAAACTGGGATCGTTAGACACAGCTTCCGGACATACCGTGTCCTAATAAATGATACGCAAAGAGGCTTGATTAGAAATCCTCAGCTTAAGAGGATGGAATTCCCAAATGGATCTAATCAAGCAACTCGAGCAGCTCTTCACCCCCAAGCAACTCTTTACTAAAAAGTCTCAGCTCGTTGCGTACGAAACGGATGGCTTGACTTCATTCCGGTCGGAGCCGCTTGCCGTAGTCGTTCCCGAGACTAATGAGCAGGTAATTGAAACTGTCCGGCTTTGTCACCAAGCAGGCGTGCCCTTCATGGCACGTGGAAGCGGCACTAGCCTTTCGGGTGGATCCATGCCCGTCGAAGGTGGAGTGGTTATTACCCTCAATCGCTTAAACAAGATCCTTAAGCTCGATCCAGAAAACCGTTATGCAGTGGTGCAAGCTGGCACCGTCAACCTCAAGGTTAGTCAGGCTGCTGCTCCTCACGGACTCTATTACGCTCCAGATCCAAGCAGCCAACAAATCTGCACCATAGGTGGAAACCTCGCCTTTAATTCCGGCGGCGCTCATTGTTTGAAATATGGCATGACAGCTAACCATGTATTAGGCATCAAAGCGGTATTAGCAGACGGTGAAGTGGTAGAACTTGGCGGAGAATCAGGGGATACCGTAGGCCCGGATGCCGCGGGATTTTTCTGCGGCAACGAAGGTCTTTTTGGCGTAGCCCTGGAAGTCACCCTGAGACTTACTCCACAACCCCAACGCTACTGCACACTTCTTGCCGCCTACGATTCACTAGAGAAAGCAGGTCATGCTGTATCAGCAGTGGTAGATTCCGGCATGTTGCCCGGAGCAATGGAAATAATGGATAAGCTGTCCATCAAAGCCGCTGAGACGGCAGTCAACGCGGGTTATCCGCAAGATGCGGCAGCGTTGTTGATCGTGGAACTTGAAGGCGAGATAGAAGCCGTAGAAGAAGACTTTAAAACCCTTCGTGCACTCATCGATACCACAGGAGCTTACGAAACACGAGTGGCTCAAGACGACGCAGAGCGAATGACTATATGGAAAGGTCGTAAGAGTGCATTCTCCGCCGTTGGGCGCCTTTCCCCCGACTACCTCGTCCAGGATGGGGTTGTGCCACGCTCTCGACTGGGAGAAGCCCTCGTAAAGATCGAAAACTACAGCAAGGAATACGGTCTCGATGTTGCGAACGTCTTTCATGCCGGCGACGGCAATCTTCACCCGTTAATTATGTTCAACGGAAAGGAAGAAGGAGCCCTTCACCATGCAGAAGAACTAGCAGGAAAAATTTTGAGAATGTGCGTTGAGATGGGTGGATCCATAACCGGTGAACACGGAGTAGGCATGGAAAAGAAAAAGTACATGCCAGAGATGTTCAACGAGACGGACATGGAATGTATGAAACGCGTTCGTCGAGCAATTGACCCATTAGAAATTGCCAATCGTGGAAAAATGTTTCCGGGAGGAGAAGCACCTGCTCTCACAACCCATGGAGCACATCCTCTTGAAAAAGCGGGGATTATATCGCGCGAATAATTATGGGGCAGCCAATCGAAATACCCTCTTCAGTTGACGATCTCATATCGCAGGTTAAGTCCCTATCTGAAGTTATCCCTCGTGGTAGCGGGACCAAACCTTCCCTGTGGAAATCACATGAGACAACCACGTTGATTGATACCCGGCAACTTTCCGGCATCGTTGAATACCAGCCCTCCGAATACACCATTACGGTTCAAGCAGGCACCCTCCTTAGCGAGGTAGTCGAAGCTTTGGCAGAAAACGGACAATACCTTCCCTTTGATCCACCTATGGCTGAAGAAGGTGCAACGGTAGGAGGTACTGTAGCAGCAGGCCTATCAGGTCCAGGCGCTTACCGCTACGGCCCACTCAAAGACTTTATAATTGGCGTCCGGTTTGTAGATGGCCTGGGAAACTTCGTCCGAGGCGGAGGCAAAGTTGTTAAGAATGCAGCGGGGTTCGACTTTCCAAAATTATTCAATGGCAGCTTGGGTCGATTAGGCATTTTGACGGAAGTATCGTTCAAAGTATTTCCCGAACCTCAATCCTACGTCACATTACAAACCCGTTTTGAAAGCCACCAGGACGCCCTTTCTATCCTCCCAATCCTCAAGGGCTATGACCTCGAAGGAGTCGAATTGGACAACCAGCTAAACCTCCAACTCAGACTGGGATTCCAGGAGGCGACGATGGATGCTCGCAAGAAGGGACTCGAATCCCTGATCAATAAAGACCTAAGCTTGACCTTTGGCGAACCCGAGCAAGACCTATGGAAGTCCATCAAAGGATTCAAGTGGGCTCAAGACAATCGGCCACTCTTCAAAGTCGCTACACATCCACATTCCGCATTAACGTTTCTTAATGCACTCCAACTTGAAAATTGGAACCTTCACCTGACCAACGGTGGGAAAACGCTTTATTTGAGTGGTCCTGCAGACGATGAAAGTTCGAGCTTAGACGAGATTCTTAAAACTCAGAAACTAACCGGACTTCAAATAAAAGGACCGATAGATCCGCATCCCCTGATTGGGAATACTTCTTCAGTACCCTTTATCAACCGGGTTCAAAAAGCCCTGGATCCCGAAAATCGTTTTCTTACTTTTTCCCCATCGACCTCGGAGGTAGCGAGCTAGTCATGCAGCACGTCATTGATAAAAACTCTCTCGGACCCAAAGCACATGCATTAACCCAAGGCGTTGAAGCCTGTGTCCATTGTGGATTTTGCCTACCGACCTGTCCGACCTACGATGAACTGGGCGAAGAAATCAACTCTCCGAGAGGTCGCATCTTCATCATGAAGGAAGTGCTGGAAGGAACAGTACCTATTGAGGAAGCTTTAGACCCCATCGATAATTGCCTGGGTTGCGATGCCTGCATCACAGCCTGCCCGTCTGGTGTTGAATACGACCACTTGATCACTGCCTTTCGATCGAAAGCAGAAACAGAAAGAAAGCAGCCTTTTGGCAGGAAACTATTCCGTAGTATAATATTGAATACGCTACCCTACGCTACTCGAGCAAAGTGGGCGTTTCGTATGGGAGGTCTCGTTCGACCCTTGGCAGGGATCCTGCCCAAGTCATTGCGTCCGGCACTGGATCTATTGCCAGCGAAGTTGCCTACTCAGGAATCTTTACCAGACATTTTTCCAGCGACCGGTGAAAAGCGAGGACGGGTCGCACTGTTGACCGGCTGCGTGCAGCAAGTGTTGGCTCCAGAGATTAACAAAGCAACCTTGGAAGTTCTCAGTGCCAATGGAATCGAAACGGTGATCCCGAAAGACCAGGCATGCTGCGGAGCCCTCGCTTTGCATACCGGAATTGAAGAGCACGCGAGGAAGACTGCCCGCCAGCTCATCCGCTCCATTCCAAAGGATGTCGATGCACTGATCACCAATGCAGCAGGTTGCGGATCGGGTATCAGCGAATATTCGATCCTCCTTGCTGGCGAGCCAGATGAGGAGGAAGCAACTGCTCTAGCGGCCAAAACAAAGGATATTAGTACCTACCTTCAAGAAGTCGGACTCATCTCCCCTCCGAGCCTGGAAAGCTCGATGCACGTAGTCTACCACGATGCCTGCCACCTGGCTCACGCTCAGCGTGAAACAGCCGCCCCACGAGCAATTCTCAACGCCATCCCCAATTTGAAACTACTGGAACCCCCTGAATGGGAAATTTGCTGCGGATCAGCAGGCATTTACAATATTGAAAAGCCAGATGTGGCCCAATCATTGGGAAAACGAAAGGCCTCCAATTTGATGTCAACTCAGCCAGATGCAGTTGCCCTGGGCAATATTGGCTGCATGACACAAATCCAGAAACACTTGGAATCTTACGAGACCCCACCCCCCGTTTTGCATACGGTACAGATCCTGGCCCGCGCGTATGGCATGGAGAAATAACTGTTTTTTTGCGGAGATTGCTCGTATAGCTACTAAGGGTTTCCCACAAAGGGAATTGTGTGTTTTCGGAAGACCCCAGACAGGACGGGAGATACAGCTAGATCTCGATAAATAAAGGCCTCATCGCCGACTCTAGCGCTGGAGAAAAAAGGAAACTTTTAGGGTTGCACTCACTCAAATTCCGAACAGCTTGCCCCCTCTTTTATTCGATTCTCAGTTTTGTTACCCCGGGAATACATCGAATAGTTATGAAAACACATATTCTAAATAAGATGGCCTTAACGGTCATTCTCGGGGTTGGCATTTTAAACGCTGCCCAGGCATACTCACCCGATCCATGGGCACGCCAAATCATTGCCGCCTGCCTCATTCTTGAAGCCTCCGATCAAGGTGAACGGGGTATGATTGCCGTCGCAAATGTGATGAACAATCGTGCCGGTGGAAATCGGTCTCGTATTTACCGGGAAGTTAAGAAGCCTTATGCTTTTACTTCTTTAAATGCAGCCTCAACAGGTAGAACTGGAAACAGAGGGTATGCTGGTCACGTAACACGCGCCTCCCGCGATCCGAATTGGAAAATCGCTCTTGGAGTGGTCGACCGGATGTACGCAGGATCATTAGGCGACCTAACACAGGGTGCCACCCACTACTCCTTGGTAAACGAGCACGTAAGCTGGATGAGAAGCATGCGCCTCACCGTGGTAATCGGGAGCCACAAATTTCTTCGGAAGAGCTAGCTGAGAAGTTTAAACGACGCCGCAAACCACGGTACAGAATAAGCATCCGACGAGAAATAGCATTCCTAAGGGAAGCGCCAGAATCAGAAGCACTGGCAGACTAACTCCAAGCACGACCAGTAACACCAGAGTTGCCAGCACGCTGAATAGAGCTCCGAAGACTGTGGACACCACAGATCCAAAGGCAGAGAACACATAACCGAGTCCGGTAAATACAAGGCCGAATAAAGCCGCAATGAACACGAATCCGGCAATGGCTGCCAGGATTCCAGGTAGGATGAAAAATGCGACTAGGGAACCTAAGAGAATTAAAGAGAGCTTAATCATAATATACTTTCTATAAGAACTACACAGTTAGCCCTGAGAAAGTTTCAGATTATTTGGAGCTCATTTCATTTTTCTTAACCCATTCGCGAAAAATACGCAGCGTTTCAGGATCACTGTCGAAGCGCCAATTGGGCTCTCCCTTTCGAGGGTTAAAGTGATTGAAGTAGATAAAGCCTTCAATCCGCTCGTCCTTGGATACTTTTTCAAGGAAGTCCTTAATCCAGGCCGGTTTACGCTCATCGTCTGCACAGCCTATCTCCGAAATATAGACCGGTTTATTAAATTTCATACTGGCCTTAATGGTCCGCTCGAAGACTTCCTCGTAGCTTTGCCATTCGTGCCATTTGTCGTGGTGATCCCCAAAATTGTAACCGTCTAGGCCAATCAAATCCACATAGGCTGCGCCGGGGTAATAGTTATAGAAATCCTTCTTTTCAGTCCGCTTGTCCCACAGAATGTTGGGAGAGAACATCCACTGAACGTTTTCGCATCCCACCTCTTTGAAGATATTGTAGCACCTACGCCAGGCTCGGATGAAGGTCTTTGGCTGTTCACCCCAAGGAAACCAGTCGCCATTCATTTCAAAACCGAAACGCAGAATGACCGGAAGATCACAGGCTTTGGCATCTTTGGCCCATTGTCGGAAAAAGTCATCAAACTCGCCTTTTGCCACTTCCTCTAAGTAGCCGGCATCACCTCCACGGCCCCACTGACTTATTTCTAGACTGATGACCGGAGTCATACCCCTGGCATGGGCGTTTTGAACTCTCTCAGTTGGGAAGGTCCGCGTCCGGTTTAAATCCCTGAAGAAAAGGACGAACTCCGGATTGGCACCAAAGTCATAAATAGCCTGATCCAAGCGATCTTCCCAGGAATATCGACGCGTCAGCATCTCATAAACACCCCACTCTACTTGTCTCTTCTGTGCGCCCACGACTGAGTCCTCGCCAGCAGAAACCATAAGGCTACTTATAATCAGAACAAAAAGAGAGAAAATGCGCGGCTTCATAATCAGGCGAGAACTACCAAAGTAAAAACTGGGTATTCAGAGATAAGGTTACGAATAAAAAAAGAATGGCCCCAGGAACCTACTATCCCGGGGCCACTAAAGGTGTCGGCTAGACACCATCTCCTAGCCGGGCGTGAACCCGGTAGGTAACTCTCTAACCATTCAAGCTTTGAATACATGTAAAGAGGCCAGGTGTTCCGATTTATTTCCCAGAATATTAAAAAAAATCACACCCCATCTACCGTAAAATTCTGCAACTCCTTTTCCCCCAACTCAGTAAGACGATAACACCCCCGAGAAACTCGTTCGAACCAGCCATAATGATTTTTTTGAAGTATGCTGGCGGCCTTCTTGAGGCCCGTACTTGCTTTCACCGTTTTGAGCGGACAATCCCCATTCTCTTGTACGCAAACGGCCACTTGCATGACCTGCTGACGGTAGGCGGTCATAATCTTTCGCCCCGTGGTACCACCTGGACTGGGATCGCCTTCCCGGGTGATAAACTCATCGTGCAAAGCTTGCAGTTTGGCAGACTGTTTCCGAGGCCTATAGGGCCCAGGGTCTACCAGCACATCTACCCTTGTCACTCGCGGACCAAAGTAGACCTGAAGTAACCCAAAGCCTAGTCTGCGACAGAGCTTAAACACAGACTTACGTTGTTGATTCAGGATGTTATTGGGACTGGATGAAGCGGGCACCGCCAAGTAAACACGATCGGAAAGAGCCAAACGTTCGATTCCTTGAAAAACCAATTTCAAATTAAAGGATTTCTTCAGCTCGACCAATATGGTTTCGTGCTCCGGATGGGTCGCTACCAGATCCACATCATGAACCTCGCCTTTGACGGTATAACCGCGCGCTTCAAGGTAACGCTTAATCGGTTCGTATAGTTCGGACTCGTATTGGACAGGCACAAAAAGAAAAAGTTGAATCGGATTGATTTTACAGTTTCGAAATTCCAGAACTGAAGTAGAGCAATTAATCAAAAAAGATGATCAAAGTTTATACTTACAAAAAATGCAGTACCTGCCGTAAGGCCACTCAATGGCTTAGCTCCCAAGGGTTTGAATTTGACGAACGCGCTATACGAGACACACCGCCGACTAAGAAAGAGTTGGAGACTATGCTCAAGGCATATGAGGGAGAGTTGAGGAAGTTGTTTAACACTTCAGGCTTGGACTACCGTGCACAGAACTTAAAAGACAAGCTATCAAGCATGAGTAAATTAGAAGCTTTTCAACTCCTGAGCGAAAATGGGAACTTTGTAAAACGGCCTTTCCTACTAAGCGACTCACTCAATGCCGTAGGGTTTAAGGAAGCAGACTGGTCAGTTGCTTTGAGTTGAGACTGGGGCTTGTAGAAGCGGCTCAGCCAAAATGGAGAAGCACCCGCCAGGTATAAACTGACAATGCCTATATTTTTCAGTTGCTGGCGCAGAATACCCATGGTCCTGAATCGACGGGCAGAGGTGATCAAGGGTAAGGGGGATTTGAACCAGCGCCCCTGACGCCGCAGGCGACACTGCTTTTCCAGGTCTTCAAGAATGGGATAGTTCTTGAACCCTCCAACGCTCTCAAAGACCTCTCGTCGCATGAAATAGCCCTGATCACCATAGGTCATCAACGGGTGATTCCACCGACTAAAAAAGCAAAAGAGACGCAACAGCCAGTGCCTGTCGTCAAACTCCAGCCGAAAGCACCCTGCTATCACTCGGGAAAGACTTATGGTCTCGCGAATCTCCTGCTTCCATCCTTGGCTAAGTTCACTATCGGCATGGAGGAACCAAAAGATATCACCTTTGGCGATCGTAGCTCCATGATTTAATTGAATCCCCCTTCCAGCCGGCGCATGCACATATCGCACGAATGGATATTTCCGCATCACAGCAGGAGTAACATCAGAGCTCCCTCCATCAACCACAATTACGTCTAGGTCTTTGTGCTCATCAAATGACCGTAGCAAGCGATCGAGACAAAGAGCCTCGTTCAATACAGGGATCACAATGGAGATGACTTGACTCACGAATTCTCTTTCTCTTTTTCACGAATTTCCTTCTCACGGTAGACTTCATCCCGGAAAGCATTGAGAAGATTGGGCACTCGCTTGCTTATCCCCTTCTTTACCCAGGACTTGGGTATGTACCAGCCAAAGTCCACATAGGTTGTATAGAGAAGCAGGGCATGGTCATCATCTTGTTCAGAAACCAATTTCCATTGGCCCGAAAGTTCGCGGAATGCCCCACTTATTCGGTTAAACTCTATGGTGTAGTCAGGCCCATATTGTTCTTTAAACACATATTCGAAGCGGGGAAGCAAGGGACTCATCTTTAGTTTGTGTTGAACGACTTTCCAGTTCTCACCGGTTTCTAGTAGTTTACTCTCACGTAGCTCTTTCACATAATTTGTTACGCGTTCGTGATCCAACATGATCTCCCATACAAACTCCGGCTTCGCTTCGATCCGGACAACAGCGGCAAGCATGTTTTGACCCTCAGGTTCCAAAAAAATGACCTCCCCTTTTTCAAGGGCCTCCAGTTGATCCGTCTCAAAGGAAAATGTCTTTTCCTCTGCCCATACTTGAAAGCAGATCGAACAAAGGAAGAGAAATAGCAATCTGCTAAGAGGCCGTATCATGATTCCGAGGTAGTTCATTAAGTGACCAGTCGTAGCTCAAGAAGTCAAAGTCAGTATCCGGAGATTGTAGAAAGTCCCACACACGGGGATCCTTCAGGTAACGAGCAATAAAATGAATGGCATTGCGTTCCTTCTTAGTTCGATTGCTTAGTTGAAAACCTGTGGGTGCCTCCACATCAAAGTCTTCATTGAACCACTTGAACAATTTCGAGACACAGACACGGCCTTTTTCGTAATCTAACAGCACTCCTCTTGACGTATTCGAAAGATAGGTACGTGCCTGATCCTCGAGTTGATCTTCTAACTTATCAAAAATGATCGCTTCTGCTCTTAAGCTGGGACATCCTATAGAGGCACACTCGATGGCAAAATGAATCCGTGGTTCATTAAAAGTCGGCCTGATTAATCCGTGCTCAATGTGGTCCAAGGTCAAAGATTGGCCCGCAACCTCCCACTTAATCTTCTTCCAGACGCCAGGTATTTGAATGATACTATTCCTGGGAACCACTAGCCCCTTAAATGTCCACGTCCTGATAGGATAATAATCCAGGATTACTCTTAAGGTGAATGCATTATAGGCATTGATCCAGAAAGCCAATTGCTTGTCTCTCGACCAATCATCGACGACGGTACGTGGCACAGAATCAAGTTGCTTTAGATACCGATCCAGTAGCTGAGTATCTTTAGCGAGGCTGGCGTAATCGACAAGAGAACCATGCACATGGCTTTTGAGGACCTTATCCCAATCCTTGTGTGCATGGTCAAAGTCTACAGCCCAACTTACACTGCAAGTCAGTAGCAGTGTAGCAATGGACAAAACGTTTGAAAAAGAGATCATAGGGAACAGGTGCCTTACCATACATGACGCCTCCCCGACTACTCTATTCCAGGCTTCCCCGATTCTTTAAGAAACTACCTTGGCTGATTGTATAATTACAGCCTCAACGGGAACATCCTGATGCATGCCTTTATTTCCAGTTGCGACTTGGCTAATGGCATCCACAACTTCCGTTCCTTCAATCACCTTACCAAACACGGCATACCCAAAATCACGACCACCATGGTCCAGGAAAGCATTGTCAGCAGTATTGATGAAAAACTGCGAGGTCGCACTATCCACAACCTGAGTCCTGGCCATTGCGAGTGTGTATTTTTCATTCTTCACACCGTTGTCAGCCTCATTCTTGATCGGAGCATCGGTATCCTTCTGGAGCATGTTTTCCTTAAAACCTCCTCCCTGGATCATAAAATTGGGAATTACCCTATGAAATATGGTGTCCGCGAAGAAATCTTTCCCTACGTAGGAGAGAAAATTCTCAGCGCTGATGGGAGCTTGATCTTGGAACAGCTCTATCGTGATAGTACCTTTTTTGGTCTCAATAGCGACCTTTGGATTGGTTGATTCTGACATAAGCCGTAAAACAAAAGAAAAATTTCGGCTACGATCAAGCAAAGTGCGCAAAATGTTTTGCACTTAAAACGGGGCTGTCATTCGATCGAGGGGACTATATACAGAAAAACGTTTATTTTTTGGATTATTTCGACAAAGTCCTGACCGACTCAATTAACCACTCCCATTTCAACAAGTTGGGCCGGAAAAAGTAAAAAAGGCGGCTCACGCCATTACTCCGTGGAAGAACGTAGCTTTCTACCTATGTATTTTGTTGTTTCTGCTATCCTTTGTTTCGTACATAACAGGTAAAAACTACGGAAACGGTCAGTGGTTGGGCCCTCTACTTTTTGTCCCACTGATGCTTTATTTTCTAGGTATCATGTATGGAGATGTCCCATCCCGCTTCTATCAATTGAGTGGACTGGCGCCTTTTCCGATCCCCTTTTCTATGCAGTTTGACCGTGCCGTTCTGGCAATCGTGCTGCTCTTTTCGGGAATTACGCTGAATGGCATCCTATTACTATTCAGCATTTTATTTGGCGCTCCCACATTCCTGACCGTTCTTTACGGCATCTATATGCTCATTGTTTTGTTTGAGCTACCTCACAGTATACGGATTTTCAGATATCTGCAGCACATTCAGATAATGAGGATGAGTGCCCCTGATTCTGTAAAACTCTTTGAAGATATATCAGCCGACCGGTCGGACGAATTCATCAATTTCGAATCGGACGACAACCCCGTATTTCTGGAAACCGTGTTCAAAGAGTTGAAAAAGGAGGCCGAAACACTCGTCCAACAATATTCACCCCTAGGGCGGGAGCAACAATACGCTCTTAACCTGGCAGTTCGCGCTGGCGAAGCGGTATGGGAAGCACGAGAAAGTGCCATCTACAGTGAAGCGGAAGCACTCCACACAAATCTCAATATCATCTACGCGCTTTGTAAGCATGCTGATATGGAGGCCCCGCCTGACCTCAATGATTTGACGAAAAAGCTGGGGGAGATTCGTGAAAACGACACTTCTGAAGAAGACGGCAATATCGAATCCTTCCCGGCACCAGCAAGTTAGGAGCTTACTAGGTAAACAATGCCCCCAAGACATGACTCATTTCCGAGATAAATCAGAGACGAAAGGCACTCCCAAAATCTAATGACCTCAAGTGATCTGACTCCCGACTTCGCAGAACAATATCCTCATAAGATCCTTATAGTGGAGGATGATCCAATTAACGCAAAAGTGCTGGTTACTATTCTCAAAAAAATGGGAGACTCCGCGGATGTATCAGAGAACGGAGAAGCGTGTTTGAAGGCACTTACAAGCATTCGCTACGACATCATCTTCATGGATCTTAAAATGCCGGTATTAGACGGATACAAAGCTACTGCCCGTATACTAAATTCTGATACCATCACTCATTCCATATTTATCTCTGCATTTACAGCCAATGCTCGGCAGGAAGATCGAGACACCTGTAAGGCGGTAGGCATGCACGACTTTGTTGCAAAACCGGCACTGCCAACTCATATTTTTGAAGTAATAAAAAGAGCACATAGCTGGCTAGAAAAGGCTAGTAACGGCAAAAAAGATCATTAACACCGTCCTCAAATAACTTCCATTCACACACTACACGCTTGCGAAAACTCTATACCGCACCGTAGATTGCGGATGAATCACCCTAAAATGATGCGCCCAGATAAATCGTTTTTTCTTCGCTCAAGCCTGACTGCCCTTCTCCTGGTGGCCATCCTCCAAACCCAAGCAGGGTGCCAACCAACGAAAGAAGCATCCGAGCAACCAGTTGCAGGTGAACTCAACTTTTCAGACACTGATTGGCCCTACTGGCGAGGCCTCAACGGGAACGGCTACGCAAACGTGCAAGAAGCACCTACTGAATGGGGTGAAAATCAAAATATTGTATGGAAGACTTTCATTCCTGGCCGCGGACATAGCACTCCAACCGTGGTGGGAGATAACATCTTCTTACTGACAGCAGACGAAGAAAAACAGACTCAATCCGCTCTATGTTTCGATCGCAACAGTGGAACTCTCAAATGGGAAACGCAGATACATCGAGGAGGCTGGCAAGGACGTATTCATAAACGCAACACGCAGGCGACCCCCACCGTTGCTTGTGACGGTGAACGCATTTTCGCCACACTCATGCATGACGAAAAAATCTGGATTTCAGCAATCGATCTAACCGGAGAGATCCTCTGGCAAAAGAAAGCCAGTGATTTTGTTTCTCATTGGGGTTACTCAACTTCACCAACCATCTACAAATCTTTAGTCATCACATCGGCAGATCATAAGGATGGTGGAGAGCTGACCGGATTTGATCGCGTAACAGGGGAAGTCGTTTGGAAGACCAAGCGACCCAAGACACCGAACTACGCATCACCCATCATTTTCAATCTGAACGGCCAGGATCAAATCGTACTACCCGGCTGCGAGATGATCGGCGGCTACGATCCCAACACCGGCAAGTTAATCTGGTCCTCCCCTGTCACAACGCAAGAGACCGTAGGTAGCGCCATCACCGATGGCACTCGCATCTTTGCCAGTGGCGGTTGGCCAAAAAATGAAACAGCGTGTATCCTGGCCGATGGCTCAGGTGAACTTGTATGGAGAAATTCCATACGCACATACGCACCTTCGATGTTAGTAACAGATGGATACGTTTATACCATGACTGACAAAGGCATTGCCTACTGCTGGGATGCCGAAACCGGAAAGACCATGTGGCGTGAAAAGCTTGGAGGCGACTTCAGCGCATCCTTAGTATTGGTTGGAGACCATCTCTACACTTCTAGCGAGCAAGGTAAGACGATCATTTTCAAAGCCTCACCAGATGCGTTTGAACTGGTGGCCGAGAACCAATTGGGTAATGAGATCTGGGCTACACCGGTTATTTGTGGCGACAAAATATACCTACGGGTTGCTCATCACGAAACAGACGGTCGAAGAGAAGTCCTTTATTGCATTGGTGGCTAAACCAACTGCACCAGCTTATCGGGGTTTCTCAAAGCAAAGATCATCTCAATCCGATCATCCTCGATCTTAAGACTGAAGGCAGTCGTTGGATTTCCGTTCTCATACAGAACGAGTCCTGGTGGACCATTATACCACAACACGGAGGCTTTGTATTCGTTGCCACTTAGCTGCCCATTGGGCGCAATCCGCGTGAAGAACAAAGCCACCACATGGGCAAAAGAAACATAGAGGAAAAAAATCAGAAGTGCTGTTTCCCGCATTGCCATCGTCAGAGAATCGGCCTGAGATAAAGCGATGCAAAAAGCCGCCGCATTCCTCGTCCTGGGAGTATTCCTTTGGCTCGGAGCCACCAAGCCACCTCCTCCGGAACCACTTTACGAACAACGCACAGAAGCCAACCGCGATGGTATTGGAAAGTTCTACCTGGGTCGTGAAATCTCGCACGTCATGGGACACCAGGGTGCGAGCTGGCTCGAGCGTCCGGAGCGTGAACAAGAAGAGCGGACCGACTTGCTGGTTGAAGCGCTCAAGATCAAAGAAGGCGATGTTATCGCTGACATTGGTGCTGGCAGCGGCTACTTCGCTTGGCGATTTGCAAATCAGGTAGGCGAGTCCGGAAAGGTGTTGGCAGTGGATATCCAATCCGAGATGCTCGAAATACTAGCTGAGCAAATGGAGAAACGCGGTGTGGCTGATCGCGTGGAAGGCATACTCGGAACCATCGAAGACCCTAAACTCCCACCAAACTCAACCAATCTGGCCATTATGATCGATGTCTACCATGAGCTCAGCCACCCTTACGAAATGACCCTCAACATGGTCGAAGGACTCAAGCCGGGTGGTCGATTGGTATTTGTCGAATACCGGGCAGAAGATCCGAGTGTAAGGATCAAACGACTGCATAAAATGACCGAAGCCCAGGTTAAAAAAGAAATGACCGCACAGAACTTGGAGTTTGTAGAAACCATCCCCACACTACCCCAACAGCATATCGTTATTTTCAAAAAGCCCGAATAAGCATGCCCCTATTCTGCCGGGAAATCGGCAAGCGACTGGGCAAGAGCATTAAAATTGAAACGCACTAGCTCTGTCCTCGAACAGCACAATTAGCATGAAATATCTTTTGATATACGCCTCTGTTTTTACACTCTTCCTTAGTTCACTGGGATTATTTTCCCAGGTGGGGATCAGAGGAGAAAAACGCCAGGAGTTTTTGAAACTAAACAAGGCCAGCTGGGAGGAAGCCTTTTTTGATTCCTGCACAGAAGATTGGAAAGACAAGTGGGCGCTGGATGGACTTAAAGCAACGATCTCGAATAGCGAAACCGGCATGGATTATTCCGCAGGCAGGGTGGACAAAAAGGATGCGAGTCACGCCGTACTCTGGACCAAAGACCGGTTCAAAGGAGACATTAAAATCGAATATGAATACACCCGAACCGGGACTGTCACCCGCAATGTAACCATTTTATACATACAAGCCACCGGATCTAAGGAAATAGGAGTTCCCTACGACTTAGCTGATTGGGCAGACGTACGCGAGATCCCTGCCATGCGAACCTACTTCAATAACCTGAACACCTACCATATCAGTTACGCGGCATTCGGGAAGAATCCAGTGGATGAAATCGATGATTACATCCGCGCTAGACGATACATGCCACAGTTGAAAAAAGGGCTGACTGGCACCGCGATTGAACCGGATATTTTCAAACGGACAGCACTTTTCGCCCCAGATGTTCCTCATCACATCACGGTCATCAAAACGGGCAAAGAGATCTTCATGATGATCAAGAACCCCGAAAAGGAATACCTTTGCCACTGGAACAATACTCAGTTTCCTCCCATCACAGAAGGAGCCATTGGCTTACGCCACATGTTCATGCGAAGTGCCCGCTACAAGAATTTCCGTATTTCTACTCTAAAATCAAACTAACTACCCCATGCGTTTACTCACTCTGTTTATTTGCGCCCTGACGATAAGCCTCCAGGCACAGTCACTACCAGAAAAGCCCAACATCATTTACATCATGGCAGACGACCTTGGCTGGTCGGATGTCGGCTATAATGGAGCTAAATTCTACGAGACTCCAAACATCGATGCCATGCGAGCCTCAGGCATGGAATTTACTTCCGCCTATCCGGGTGCTTCCAATTGCATGCCATCCCGAGCCTGCATCATCAGCGGCATGTATATTACCCGTACGCAGATGTGGACTCCCGGCGCGGAAGCAAAGGGAAAGAAGGAATATATGAAGTTTCTCGTCCCACGCAAAGGGGACAAAAAAGGAGAAGGTGTCATGCCTTCGAAACTGAACCTGGATCCTTCGGTCACTTCCATTGGGGAAGTCATGAATACAGCAGGGTACAGAACCGCGCATTTTGGGAAGTGGCATATGGGTGCTGATACCCAGGGCTTTGATGTAAGCGACCCAGACGGAGTAGGAGGACCCGTAAAAAACTACTATGGCAAAGTAGGAGTTACAGAGACCCTCAGCGAGGGCACCGTAAAGTTTATTCAAGAAAACAAAGATGACCCATTCTTCATCTATCTGTGCTACTGGGATGTGCATTCGCCGATCCGCGCTCACGACCATGTCAAAGCCAAATACAATGAAAAGCTGGCAAGCGGCGATTGGGATCGAAAATGGAATACGACTTACGCCGCGATGATCGAAGCAGTCGACAAAGGCGTTGGACAAATCCGTGAGGCGGTGAAAGAGGCTGGATTACTTGAAAACACGCTTATCGTATTTACTTCCGATAACGGCGGAGCTTCATTTGCCACTTGGTGTGATCCTCTAAAAGGAGCCAAAGGTGCTTTTTACGAAGGCGGCATTCGTGTAGCAACTTGTATGAGCTGGCCAGGAGTTATAGAAGCGGGATCCGGTTGTGATACCCCCATCACCGGTGTAGATTACATGCCAAGTTTCGCTGAACTATCAGGAGCACGTCTTCCAAACAATCAACCTGTCGATGGCCAGTCGTTTGTCCCTTTGCTCACAGGCAAAGAGACGAAAAACCGTTCTATCTTCTGGCATTACCCACTCTACTTGCAGGGCTCAGACTATAACCAGGTAGTAAATGTTTATGGAACAGATAAGCCCTACTGGCGGGCCACACCTTGTAGTGTCATTCGCAAAGGTGACTGGAAACTCATCCAGTTTTTCGAAACGGATTCGGTCGAATTGTACAACCTCAAGATTGACATCGGTGAGGAGAACGATTTAGCGGGCGCCCATTCTGAAAAAGCTGAAGCCCTGTTGGCCGAGTTAGAGGATTGGCAGAAGCGCACCCGAGCCGTCATCCCCACCGAACTAAATCCAGACTACAACCCAGGCTGATTTATACACCATCGTTATGAACTCTCGCATGAGATCTATCATTTTCTTCCACATTCTTAACGTCTTCTTGGCTCTGGGATGCAGTGGCAAGGAAGCATCAGAACCATGGCACCGTCATACCATTGATAATACCTCTCTCGGAGCGGATGGCGCACGGAGTATGGACGTGAACGGAGATGGCTTGCCCGATATTGTCGCAGGTTGGGAGCAAGGCGGAGTGAGTAGAATCTATTTAATGACTCGTGAGCCGGGACAAAAACCCACTTGGACGCTTGTTGGGGTTGGCCCCGCATTATCAGTCGAAGATGCCCTCCTGGTCGATGTAGATCAGGATGGAGCAGTCGATGTGATCAGCTCAACCGAAGGAAAGAACAAAGAGGTGGTCATTCATTGGGCACCCTCAAATCTAAAGAACTACAAAGACTCCAGGCAATGGGAAACCGAAACACTATTTCAAGATGGTAGTATGTGGATGTATGCCATCGCGATGGATATCGATGGGCAGAACGGACTGGACATCGTGGTAGGCGCAAAAGGGGACGGTGCGAAAATTGGATGGCTGGAATCTCCGGAAAATCCACGAAAGATATCCGATTGGAAATTTCACCCACTTTCAGAAGCGGGCTGGATAATGTCGCTGATCGAAATCGACATGGATGACGATGGCGATTCGGACATCCTCATATCCGATAGAAAAAGTAAACTAGGTGGTATCCGCTGGCTCGAAAATCCTGGAAAGAAGTCGAATCAGTTGCGTAAAGCTTGGACCAACCATTGGATCGCAGACCATCTCAGTGAAGCGATGTTCATTGATACTTTCGATTTTGACGGAGATGGGATTGAAGAAATGGTCGTTCCGTATTACGACGAATCGAATCAAGGCCAAATGAGCATTTTCCGCTCGGAAGATCGTTTAGGCTGGAGAGAAAACCAGATCTCCTACCCTCCCGATATGGGTCGAGCCAAAGCACTCTCAGTGGGTGACATCAATCTTGATGGTCAATCAGATCTCGTTCTGAGCACTGAGGGAGCTTACGAAGGCCGTAGCGGCGTGGTCTGGCTGAAGTATTTGAAATCCTGGGACAATCCCAATTGGTCTGTTCATGACATCAGCGGCCCAGAAGGCCTCAAGTTCGACCTCAACCTCCTTCTCGATCTAGATGGGGACGGTGACCTCGATGTCATCAACACCGAGGAGAACAATAACGCTAAAGACGGAAAAGCTGGCCTGGGACTCATCTGGTATGAGAATCCTACCAGATAAAAAGGCTATAGGTGCTCAAGAAGATCTACCGCCCTTTGCCCATCCACCACTAAACTATTAGACAGAGCATCCCCAAACTCCGTCCAATTGAACCAACTCCAGACGAGCTCCTTGTCGCGGGTGATTTCGACGATTTGGGGATTCTCTTCGCCGGCATGGCAGTTCCCGATAACCAGGTTGCCATTGGGAAGTTCTTGTAGAGTAGTGACCCAGGCTAAGGTTACGCCGGGGATCTCGTTTTGGGAGAGATGCCAGATGATCTCCTTCTCGGGGGTGACCTCGAGGACACTATGACCGTTTCCAGTGGCGATGAGGTAGTTTCCGTTTTTTAATACAATAGCTGAAAAAGTTTTTGCTCCGTATCCCGCAGGTCCATGACCCTTGGCGGGTTTCTTATCAAAAAGAGGGACCTGAAAGTTCCAAACCACTTCCCCGGAAGTATTGTAACGTGCAACTCGTTCCTCCCCTTCATGACTAACCAAGTAGTCTCCATTATCGAGTTTCCGAACAAGTCGTGTATCCCGATGAGGGTGAGGGTCTTTAACCTGTAGAGGTATCTCGGATACCAGCTTACCATTCTTGTCTACTTCTACAATCCGACTGATCCCACTCTCGGCGATCATAGTATTTCCATTGGCTAAACGTTGAAACGCGTGGATCTCAATTTTCTGTCCGTTGAAGCCCTCCGTTTTGCTGCTGTCGTATTCCCAAACGGTTTCTCCAGCTAAATTTAACTCCATCACTTTGGTCCAACCGTTATTGACCAGGATATTTCCATTATCGAGCAGATGAACATCGTGCACCTGTTTGATCGGATGCTTCCACAAGATCTTTCCATCTGAGTCTGCAATTGCGACCTGCTTGCCACCTTCGGCAGCTATTACCAGACGAGTGGCTTCTTCGTCCGAAGGACTACAAGCAATCAGAAGAAAAAGAGATGATAGGGCGATCAATAGCTTCATAGATCCAAGGGTTATGACGATAACTCGAAAAGTCGATACTCTAGGCCAATTCAATGTCACCTTCAGATTCCACAACCCCATTCACGCGCAATTCAAAACGATGAATGCCAGGGTAATGCTTGCGGGTCGAAAGATCGGCAAAACGGTGACGTTTCTCAATAGACATTTCTTTGGCCGATTCCACGCGTTCAGAGATTTATAAGACTATGGGAGAAGTAGTCCCGTTCTTCTTCACAAAGTGAACGATGTATTCCAACCTAAGCTTACCCAGCGAGGCATTTGAAGTCTGTATTTTGGAGCTGAATACGGTAGAGTCGCCAACCGCTATTCTCTTACGGTCCCATTTCAGGGGAGTTACCTGAATGGAATGGGGTGAAGAAAACCCAAATAATTGTAGCACCTCGGTTCGACCTTGCTTCAACAGCGTTCGACAGGCGTGCTTGATTATCCAATCAGTGTCCTCAGATTTACCCTTCCAGCGTTTAACCAATTCAATCACCCGGTCTGGATGATCCTTGCTGATATCGTTGAGGTTATTGGCTACTGATCGGCGAACATACAATTCAGGGTCCTCTTTCAAGATTTCCAGTATAGGGAAAATAGGCGTAGAGTCTTTCTTGAGGTCTTTAAGTGCTGCGGCCCAAGGCAGCCTTGGACGGCAACCCTCGCTGGCCAAGCGCCGGTGATCATAATTCTTGGATTTGGCCCAACGCTCCAACTGCTTGAACATACGTTTCGGATACCGCAGAATAAAAGGACGCACGGCAAACTCCGAAGCACATAACTCGGTGAAGTCCTGCAATGCAGGTATGGACTCATCCGGATATTCCAATCCATAGCGTTGAACAAAGTCCGGAAATACGAGGCAGTCGAATCCTTCAATCCCTGTAGCAACCGATCTCAATAAGCTAAGCGCCTCCGGATAATCGCGGGGAAGGTACTCCCTCAAACAATCAGCCACTCGTCGCATTCGATCCATTAACTCCAACGAACCCCAAGGATCTGATAAAACGGTAGAAACGAAGGCTTGAGCAGAGAAGCCAGCATGCACGGATTCTAGGCTGTTACCTAGCTTCTTAATCGTCTCAGGCCGGAAATACTGGTCCTTCAAATTACTCACGGCACTAGACAATTGAACTTCATTCAACAATGGAACACCGAAAGCCAATAATCCCGCATTTATTGAGTTGGACGGAGACCAACAATTCCCGTAAGTTCAATTCTTGGTTTTTCTTTTGATCCCATGCTACGCATTTTACTCATCGACACCTTCGTCAATCCGGTATGGGAGAAAAAGTGGCTTTGGCTGCTCTTTGTGGGATTCTGGGCGGTAAGTTGGCTCTTCTTAGATTCAGCTCAGACCATACATCTTATATTTTTTCTCTTTGGCTTGGTGGTATTCACGATACCCCATGGGTCATCGGACATATATTTACCCGCTTGGATTTTGAATCCACCCTGGGAAATCCGCCCAGCCTATTGGCTATTAGTCTTTTGTTTTCTTTTGGTGGTGGGAGGAATCGTTTGGGCGCTGAGTTTGATTTCTATAAACTTCGCTGTAGCCCTTTTTACCGGGCTGATCATCTGGCACTGGGGAAGTATGGATGCTCTCTATTTATATCCTGAGAGAGGGCCCGCATGGGTTATAGGATCCATAGGACGAGGCATGCTGGTCTTCATAGCGCCTCTCTATTTTAAACCACTTGAGACACAGGGTCTTATTCTAACCATTCTCCGCGTTGACCATAGCCACATATTATCGACACTGTATTCATTCTCTAAATACTTACTCTATTTTGCTATTTTCCTAGAGCTCCTTTCTTTTCTGGCCAATAAGTTCATCGAAGGCAGAGGATTACCTCGATCTATGGCCGCACACGGTCTCGAATCGTTACTGCTCCTGGTAACCTTTATTTGGGTCAACCCGATTCTAAGCCTAACGTTCTACTTTCTCATACTACATGCCGTCAGGCATATGACTCGGGTATCGGCATATATCCCAGAGGAACGAGGAAACTTGCTCGATACGGGGGGAATCCTGAGGGCCCTGCCCAATCTCTTTCAACGCACAAACTTGATGACCTTTTTGGCCGGATTTGCAATGGCGCTATGGTTCGCCTGGCAATTGTATACTGGACAGAGCTTCCGTGAAGCGTCTCTCGGATGCCTCCTGCCATTAATTCTACTAATGATTCCTCACTCGTTGGTCAGTTTATTGGTGGACTTTAACCCTAAACGATTGAACGACTAGATTCGACATTGGTCATGGTACCGTTTGTGCTGCCATTCATTACTATGAAAGCATCGATTAAATTTCTCATTTGGCCCACATTCTTGCCTGCCATCTCAACTCTTTCTATTTTCGCTGAATCCAAGATCCCAATCAAAGTGGTCGTGGTTTCTATGTTTGAGAATGGTGAGCATACAGGCGACCAACCAGGTGAGATGCAGTTTTGGGTTGAACGTGGCGGGTTTGACGAGCGGATGGATTTCCCCCTGGGACTCCATGATCTTTACTATAGAAACGACGGCACACTACTAACCTGCACGGGGGGAGGGGTCACCAATGCCACAGCAAGTATCATGGCACTCGGGATGGACCCACGGTTTGATTTTTCCAAGGCATACTGGATCATTGCCGGTATTGGAGGGGCTGACCCTACAGACGCTGCGCTAGGAGATGCTATTTGGGCTAAATGGGTAGTAGATGGTGACCTGGCATACGAAATCGATGCCCGCGAAATTCCAGAAGACTGGGACTATGGATTCATTGCCCTGGGTGCAAGAGAGCCGGACACATTGGAAGACGGCTGGACCGTTGAGACTATTTCCTTTCGTCTAAATTCCGATCTAGTGGACTGGGCCTACTCCATAACGAAGGACATTGATTTGGGTGATGACCCGGAAATCGCGGCTTTTAGAAAAAAATTCAAGGGCCTCCCGCAAGCTACCCGCCCTCCCAAAGTCCTCATTGGGGATACACTTGGATCAAGCACCTACTGGCATGGTGAACTCCTAAACAAATGGGCCAATAACTGGATGAAACTTCACTCCAATGGAGAAGCCAAATTCATGACCACAAACATGGAAGACAACGGCACGCTCACCGCATTGCATCGTATGTCTCGTACGGGACTGGTAGATCCGCAACGTGTTCTTGTTTTACGGACCGCCAGCAACTTCTCAACTCCTCCTCCAGGAGAAGATGCAGCCTGGTCAACCACAGCCCACTACCCTGCAGACAGCATACCCGCAAAAGAAGCCGCTTACAAAGTAGGTAGTACGGTGGTTAATGAGCTCATTGGGAATTGGGATCGCTTCGAAAGCAATACACCTGGGAAGCAGAACCCAGGTGCTTGAATGAAATTTCTCAAACGTATCCTTTACTTCACGCTCATTTTTCTGAGCGGCATCCTATCTATTTCCTGTAATAAGAAGCAGCAGGAATCGAATAGGGACCCATCCAATACCTATTATTCGGAGTCCATCCACTTTGCGGATGCCAGAGGGGAGCTCATTGCATTAAAACGCTCAGCCATCAAAATCGTATCCCTGGTTCCGAGTGTAACCGAATACATTTTTGCATTGGATCGAGGGCATTTATTAATCGGACGATCCGATGAATGTGAGCTTCCTGAGAATGCTCTGGAAGTCGAAGTTGTGGGAAGCCCCACTCACATAGCGTCTGAGCGACTGGTAGCTTTGAAACCAGACGTTGTTCTCGTAGGCAAGATGATGGAGGAACACCAGATAACCCAACTCGAGGGCAAAGGGTTTACCATCGTGGTATTTGATCTTCAGAATTGGAATTCCGTTCTCCGCGATCTTGAAATGCTGGGAAAGATATTAGGTGCCGAGGGAGATGTAAAGACCCTGGTCTCTTGGCTGACCCGGAAACGAACCACCGTCGAAGTTGAAATAAATTCATTGGAAGACTCTATGCCGCTATCGACAGTGGTCCTCCACTCCCTCAACCCATTGCGAGCAGCAGGAGCCGGCTCCGTCATTGATGAATTTATTTCTATCTCAGGTGGGTCAAACATCACGGCAGATGGTTCCTCTCACTCATCCATCTTTTCTTTTGAAGAGCTTTTGCAAAAACAACCGGATGTTATTCTCATTTCCACAAAAGCGTCTAATCGTCAGGGCATAAAAGATCTGGCTAAAGATCCGAACTGGTCTCAACTCCCCGCTTTTAAGAATAACCGAGTTTACCTCATAGATGGAGAGACTCTGAAAACACCTGGCCCCAGGCATGTAATCGCCTTCGAACAAATTGCTTCAGCTTTACACCCTGGTATTTTTGATGCCCCCAATGGACTGACACACGTAAATACTCAGCCAGAGCCCCAACGTCCTTAAAACGCTCTTTCCGGCATCCACCCAGAGGACCTGATTGGGCGAGATACCGAGCTGAAGAGATTCATCAAACTCCCAAAGTAGGCAAAACAAGCCGACGGAGTCATCGACTACGAGGTCATGGAGCTCATCGATCGTTTTGCTTGGCACATGGAAAATGTCCCCAATGTGCAATCGGTAGTAAACCTTGCTTCCATCGCCAAACGATCCAATGCCGGATTTAGCGAGAGCTATCCCAAATGGCAGATTTTACCTCAGCACCCCGCCGTAATCGCCCAAGCCATAAGCCCCTTTGAACCAACCAGCAGGTTGCTAAACGAAGATGGCAGCGTCGTGCCTATCATGATTTACCTGGGCGATCACAAAGCGGAAACCATCCAACGTTTGATAAACGCGGTTAAACGATTTCGCGAAAACAACCCGTCTAATAAAATCGAATTCAAATTAGCGACTGGAAACATAGGAGTCATGGCAGCTCAGAACGAAGTGGTTGAGGAGGCTCAATTTCCAATTTTGATCTACGTATTTGGTGCGGTGATACTGCTTTGTTTGATTACTTTCCGATCGTGGAGGGCAGCCCTTTGCATAGTCCTCCCACTCGCCCTCGTATCTATCTTGGCCTATACGCTGATGTATTTCTTGGGCATTGGTTTAAAATCCAGCACTTTGCCGGTTGTCGCATTGGGTATCGGAGTTGGGGTTGACTACGGCATCTACCTATTCGCCAGGCTGGATATCTATATCAAGCAAGGAGATTTCTTTGAAGACGCCTTGGCAAAGGCACTTCGCAGAACCGGAAGTGCAGTCGTATTCACCGGAGTCACCCTGGCACTGGGGGTATCTACCTGGATCTTTTCCTCGCTCCAGTTTCAAGCGGATATGGGCATTTTGCTAACTTTCATGTTTCTCCTAAACATGCTGGGGGCGATCTTCCTTTTAACAGCGATCGCACGCTGGATTTTCCCTCACCATTTCAAAGGGGTTTAAAAATAAGACTGAGCTTAGAAATTCAGTGAGTCAGACTTGCACGCGTGAAGGAAGCCTCTAGCTTGGCAGGCAGGATGAAGAAAACGAATCCCAATACACACCAAAAGGCTTTCGAGCTAAACATGGACCCGGCACTCTACGGGACCATTGCTGAAATCGGAGCTGGCCAAGAGGTAGCCCGCTGGTTCTTCCGCGTAGGAGGAGCATCAGGTACAGTAGCCAAAACCATGTCGGCCTACGATATGAAGTTCAGCGATTCGATCTACGGAGAAGCTGAACAATACGTAAGTCGCGAACGATTGCGTGAAATGCTCGGTGTGGAATACGATTTGATCGTCGAACGACTGGATGAGGAACGTGGAGAGTCATCCAAGTTTTTCTGCTATGCAGCCACGGTCGCTACCCGATCCTTCTCAAGACAAACAGACGGCCATGGCTGGATTGGGGTACGAATGCAACAGAATCCCCGCACACCATCCAGTGACATTCTCGTTCACGTCCGCTTATTCGATGAAGACAATCTTCAACAGCAAGAGGCTCTTGGAACACTGGGGATAAACTTGCTTTGGGCGTGTTCCAAGTTCGGCGACGATTATAGCAAGGTAATCGACAGTCTTATGAACGGCTTAACAAGAAATAGAACCGAGATCGACGTAGTTCTATTTGATGGGCCTGACTATAGCAACTTGGATAATCGTTTGATCAATCTATCGTTGGTCGAGAAACAGCTAACCAGTGCGGTGATCTTCTCGCCCCAAGGAACCGTCCAACACGCCTCAGAGCTTCTCTATAAACGTCCGGTTATTCTTGAGCGCGGTAAGTTTGCTCCAGTGACCAATGTGAATGAGGAAATGATCGAAACAGCGCGAGCAGCCTTTGCAAAGAATCTGGAGCTTGAGGAAAGCGAAATTCTGGAGATCATGGAGATAACAATGAACAATCTCCTTGGATCTGGAGGGATTGATCATGACGACTTTCTTGCGCGCCTGGATATTTTAACCGGATTGGGAAAAACAGTCATGATTTCGGAATATGGCGAGTTCTTCAGATTAGCCGGGTATCTGAACCGCTATACCCATGCTCCCGTCGGATTTGTCCTCGGCGTAGCATTGCTTCGGGAAATTGTTGATCAAAAGTACTACACTGACTTGCCCGGCGGCATTCTGGAATCTTTTGGTCGATTATTTAAATCAAACGTTCGCATGTTTGCCTTTCCAGCTCTCGATGAGGAAACAGGAGAACTGCTAACCGCCGACAACCTAAAAGTCGCGGATCACCTGAAGCATCTCTACCTCCATCTCAGGGAAAACGAGGTCATTTTGCCTCTTGAAACCGAAAACCCAAAACCCCTATCACTTACCTCGGCCTATCTGGCAGATACTATCCGATCCGGGGACGAGAGTTGGAAGACCCGCGTCACCCCGTTCGTCGCCCAGAAAATTGAAGCAAATGGTTACTGGGGCTGTAGATAGGATATTTTAGAGATATCAAGAGTGCAGGCAGTAAACCCATCAAAATCTATCACCAAAATTCGATTTTTCTTGTTGCCTGAAGGAGAATAGTTCCAATTCTACATCACCTTTTGACGGAGAGATGGCTGAGTGGTCGAAAGCAACGGTTTGCTAAATCGTCGTACCCCACAAGGGTACCGCGGGTTCGAATCCCGCTCTCTCCGCCATTCTTTGCTTTAAGAGCTCGGGGTGGCAAATAAAGGTCCGCAATTCACGGATTTTTTTATGCGCGTATTATTTCTACAGGACCATCTGAGAATGGGAGGCACCGAGAAGCAGACCCTTGCTCTCGCAGCTTACGGGCAAAAAAATGGCCACGAGGCAGGGGTGATCGTATTTCGTCCAGGGGGAACCTTAGCTGTGGATTCCTCAAAGTTCGCCTTCTACAAGGTTCTTCAACCTTTCAACACGCGCGTAGATGAATGGGCACCGGGAATTATCAGAAAGATCAAGTCCTTTAAGCCGGATGTGATCGTGTTTATGGGCAAGGTTGCTCACCTCTACTATCCCTCCATTCGCAAATACATTCCCTCTATCACACTAGTTACTACCTACCGCTCAGGAAAACCTCCAGTCGCCTATTATCGAAGGGCACTTCAAGAGTCAGATGGCGTCATTACAAATAGTCACGCTGAACACAAACGACTGATACGCCCTTGGGGAATCCCCGAGGAGAAAATTCGCACCATTCACAATGGGTGTTTGCTTTCACCCAAGCATGCAGAGAGCAAGAATGTGGCGGGAGATCAGCTTCGTCTTCTTTGTACGGCCATGTTTCGTCCGCAAAAGAACCAGTTAGAGCTGCTCGAAATCCTGGCCAGTCTGCCAGAGAGTGTGCGCTGGCATTGCACCTTTGCAGGCACTGGAAAAATGTTGAAACCCTGCCATACAAAAGCCCGCGAACTTGGACTCTGGGATAAGGTCACCTTTACATGGAGTAAACACCCGGAAGAGCTGTATCAATCGCATGACGTTGTCGTTCATACATCAGACAAGGAATCGTTGCCAAACTCTTTGGTCGAAGCACAGATCTTTGGTCTTCCTATTGTCGCCTATTTGGTGAACGGCGTGGAAGAATGTTTCGAAGAAGGCGTATCCGGATTTGGAATACCATTTGGCGAACAGGCCGCGTTCCGCGATGCCATTCACTTATTGAGTATGGATTCTGAAAAGCGCTCAACAATGAGCGATGCTGCCAAGGCCTTTGCCAAGAAGCGTTTTGATTTCCACGCAAGATCCAAAGACTTTTTCAAAGCGCTCAAGAAGATTCACGCTTCACGCAAGCACTGATCCGCTCGTTCAAATAAACGGCACCTACAATAATGGCGCCACCCATGAGAAGACGAACGAGCGCTTCCCCTGAAACGGATTCGAAGAACATGAGGCTCACCACAACCGCCAAAGGTATCTTCAGGTTATTCATCACTGCCAGCGTTCCTGCATTCGTCTTGGTGGCTCCATAGTTCCACAAGAAGAAGCCTATGCCAGAAGCAAGCACTCCCAAGAACAAGATGACCTGAAATTGCTTCATCGAAATACTTACGGCTTCCAGGTCAGTACCCAGAAGCACCAGTATGACGGTTGCAATAAACCCACCCAAGTAAAGCACACCAAAATGATCCCGACTCTTCAGGTCATCATTTTGCAGCATGATCCGACGATAGAATACCTGCCCAATGGCGAAACAAAGGTTAGAAAGTTGCAGAAGACAAATTCCAATCAGCGTGTCTGAAAGATCGATCGTTTTGTAGTAAATGACCACCGCACCGAGTACGGCCAATGCAGCACAAAGAAAGTGATGCGCCTGGAATCGTTTCTCCAAGAAGTCGTCTATCAGGGTGACCAGAAGCGGAGTAGTCACAGTAAAGAGGGCAATCTTATGCGCCTCCATAAACTGATAGGTGTAAATGTAGGTACCATACATCAGTCCGAACTGAACGGCGCCGATCAAAAACAATTTCAGGAATAGATTAAATGAAACCGTTCCCAGCCGCAGAAAGGGAAGAAAGAGCATTAGAGCCACCCCAATCCGCATAGCACTCACCAAGAATGGATCCATGCCGGCCAGGTAGGTTTTGATCAGGCCAAAGGAAAAGGCCCAGATAATTGATACGACAACCAGGTACCACATAGCAGCAGTGAGTGCTAATGCTGCTTAGCTGTCAGCCTGAAAAATTTGGGCGGCGATTCAGCCGCATTGAGGTGAAGCCGTACTAAGGTCTTTTCAACGGCTGGCTCCTGGGTCATCGATTCATACCAAGGATAATCGTCGGGAGCCTTTAGATTCATGGAAGTCCAAGTGACCAGATCATCGGAATAATCAAACCCTAATCCTCGAGCACTGACGACCCACTCGGCCTTTAGCTGAAGGCCCTCACTTGTGAAAGTTGAGTAGGGAAACTTGACCTCACTCAATCCAGCAACTTTAGGGTCCGTGCAAAAAGCCCATTCGAGCACGTTTTCGAGCTTGTCGTCGTCACCATCGGCATAGGGATCAGGATCGGACAGATTCTGTTCCTTGACCCATGCGCGGTAGGGATCAATCAGTCCGGTCGATTCATTGCTCCCTCTCCATTTAGGCCAGCGTGAAAAACTAAGTGGGCTGTCACCATGAACCGCGTAGACCATTCCATCGGTCGAACCGAAATAGACAGTACCATCATAGCCAATGGCTGGCGATGAGTCGACGAATCCCCCAGTTGGGAAGGACCAAAGCTTCTGGCCGGTACTGCTCACAGCATAAAGGCTCTTATCTCCAGACCCCACATAAACAGTACCGTTCTCAGCAATAGCCGGACTCGAGTATATAACATCGTTTGGCTCAGTAAACGGCCATCCCGCTTTGACTGCACCTGTCTGTCCATCAAAGGCAAATACTCGATCATCGCCAGTGCCTATATAAACCGTTCCGTCTGGCCCCAGAACCGGCGACGACTCAATCCCTTCGAGCCCGGTATTAAAAAACCATTTAGGAATGTCGTTCCCCGGAGTGATAGCGATGATATAGCCGTCTTCATCTCCAACGTAGACGGTTCCATCTTCCGCAATGGCCGGCGAACTGGGAATTCCTGCTCCCAAATCGACTGTCCAGATAACCGATTTGTCCGGAGCAACCTGCGATAGATTTCCAAAGAGGTCAGCAACCCAAACATTGCCTTGTCCGTCAAAGCTAGCGGAGCTATCTACCCAATCACTGAACTCTAAAGGAGATGCTTCGCCGTTCGTCTCATTCACCCAGGCAGCGGTACCATCTGGATTCACTGCGTAGAACATATTCTCGCCATTTCCAAAGTAGATCATGCCATCTTTGCCTATCGCAGGAGAAGCTTCGATTACACCAAAGGTTTCAAACTTCCAAAGCTCTTCCCCTGTCTCACAATCGAATGCATAAAGAAATCCATCCCAGCAACCGATATAAAGCACCCCATCCGTTCCAATAGCTGGAGAGGAGTCTGCCCAATCGCCCAACGGCGATTCCCATTTCAAGCTACCATCGGAATTCAGAGCGATGGCCCGATTGGTGTTCACCTCATCATTCATCGGATCGTTAACACCTATAAATAGGGTTCCGTCGATAGACAGGGCTGGCGATGAATAAATCTCTCCACCGGTCGTATAAGACCATTTTAATTCGCCCGAATTTTGGGCAACCAGACTGTTCACAGACAGCAAGGCCAACAGAAATGATATTAAGTTCCGCAAAGTTATTTAAGTTAGGTAATGATTGAGATACTGAGTTCAAAAACAGTCCCGTCGGGCCCTGTTTTTGCAAGTTCTAAGTCGCCGCCTAAGTGACGACTGAGTTCCTGACACAATGACAAACCAACACCGCTTCCACCGACTTTACCACTGGCAACGGGTTGAAAAAGATTCTCGCGAACCGCTTCAGGCATTCCAGGCCCTTGATCCGCAACTTGAAAGGTCAATCGACCCTTCTGCTCCGAAATTATCTTCAGGGTCACCTCCTGCTCATTTCCAGAAGCATCAACGGCATTCCGGATGAGGTTTACCAGAATAAGTACAATCAGGTTGGCCCGATCGTTAGAAATCATCACCTCAACACCCTCTGCCCCTCGAACAGAAAATCTTACCGATTTTCTATCCGCGTAACTCATAACTCGATCTTTGGTCAGTGCAGAGAGCTCTTCCAAAGTCACTTCGTAGGAGAAGTCGCCACCCCGATCCTGTAAGACTTCGATGACCTCATTGATTAAATTCTGCATACGCTCGGTTGTATCAGCAGCATCTTGCCAAACAAGTTCCTCACCATCTGCATCCTCACCATTCGATTGGGCGGTCACAAACTGACGTATTCCTTGTAGCGGACTTTTCAAACCATGGATTAAGTGCGAAGTAATCGCGCCAATGGCCGCCGTCCTCGCCTCCATACTCAGCTTATGATTGGCAGATACCAGATGACGTGTTCGGTCTTCCAACAATTCATTGACTTTCCGCAATCTGCGAAAAGCCCAAATCAAAATCCCAGATCCAATAATCCCTCCGAATAAAAAGGCTCCACCGGCATAAAGAAAAATACTTCGATCCACCTCAGCAAGTTCCGCTTCAACATCTGCTCCATCCAAATAATACTGAGCATATCCTGACACCTTTTCGTCTTCGAATGAAAAGAGCGGTATTATAATTTCCAATACGGGGTATTGTTCTTTCTCAGTATGTTCGTCTTCAACAAACAAAAAGATATCGGACAATTCAAATTCCGGATGAAAACGACTGATAGGTATTCGTTGATTCAGGAGCTCTTCCTCATAAGGTTCAGTCTTTCCTCGCTTGATAGACAGTGGCACCCCACCGACGGACTTATTACCTTCGGTAAATACTCGTACTCCGACCACGCCTCTTATGTCCGAAGTGTTCAATGCGACTTCGAATAATTCCTCTTCCGCACCAGGAGGGATGATACCCTCGTTGATGGTCCGGACATCATCCACTTCCGCCGAAGCCACGGCCATAAAAACTGGCCCGTCGCGGTAAATGGTTTGCTCCCGAAGCTGAGCCCGCATCTGTATAGCAAGCACAGCGGTCACTAAAAAAAACAATAGCAACAATCCCCCAATAACCCATATTACGAGCGATCGCTGGCTATGTTGATTATTACTCATCCTAAAACGTTTCGAACCCTACTTTTCTCCAAAATCAAATTGAAATCCCAATGATCCAGATAAGACATCGTACTCATCAGTGACTATATTGGAATTTGATTCTTCAAACTCGGCGAGCAGATAAATGGACCAACGCCCCCAAAGTTCTTTCCGTAAAAACAGCTCTCCCCAATAATCTTTCTTCTTCCTTGGCAGTGAATTGAAGCGCTCCACCGTTTGAACGAGAAACTCTGAATCATCTACACCGATTGAGGCTCTGGCCTCAAACCCCTTCCACTCTCCCTCAAGGGACAGGTCGATCGACCACTGGTCGTAGTCGTAATATCCTGCACCATTGTCGCGATTCCTTAAAAATCTAACTTCCAGGGCAGATTCCAGTAACTTCTGTTTTCCCCAGCCCTTCGACAACTCAATCATGGCAGAGTTACGATTTACTTTTAAACGTTCACCTTCCGTAGATCTTCCAAAGATATCGCGCTGGGAGCGGTCATCGTAGTCTCGTTTCTCGGCCCGTAACTTTGTAGAAAGTTCGGTGGAAAACCAAAAAGGTCGCTCCCATTCGAGTTCGACTCGCCCCAGCCAATCGTTGCCGAGTACCTCCGCGTATTCTTCTCGAAGAACCATAAATCCGAATGTGAGTTCGTCTACCTGAGTTAACAGGTATTCTAAATCCGATCCCGATCCATAACCATGAAATTGTATACGCTCTCGTGTCTCTTGGCGCTCGGTCAGTGACAGGTCTAAGATTTGGTCAAAATAGACATACTGAGCCTTCAATGCCCCACTCAAACGATCTGAAAGGTAACGCTTCCATTGAGTGGAAGATAAAAACATTTGTTCCTTATCCGCGTCTTCTACTCCCGAGTATCTCAGATCGGTAAGAGATAAATAGGAAAAAAACTCACCGGAATCATCCGGCAGCTTAGTAAGAAACATCTCAGATTCCGAACGGACATAGTCCCCAGTCTGAGGGTTTACCGTGGCGAGCAGAACATTGTCAGACCGTCCCCAACCAACACGTCCAAGGGCGGAAAAATTCCATCCGGTAAATTCCTCCTCAAGCCAAACATCCAGAGCAGCAGGATCGTCGAGCAGAGCGTCGAGTTCTGCATCGGAAATTTCCTGCGCCTTCAAAACACTGAATGTGAGGGCTAGGATAAAGGATAGCAGACAAACTACTCTCCTACCCATATGAATCGTGGCATTCATAGAATCAATCTGAAGGAAACCTTTACCTCAAACCCATTCCAAGAGGCAATCGAGGTTTCTTTTTAAACTATGGCAACAGTATATTTTTTTGAAGCGAATCCAGGCTCCGAAATAAATCAGGCGACTCCCGAAGAGAGCCGCCTGATTCGATCGAATTTACAGTTAGGAGTTCAGGGAAGTCAGTACCCTAACCTTTAACTTCATTCCCCATCAGTTGCCCGTACTTCACGAAGCGCGCGCATCTCACGTCTAACTGTTTTACGAAATTCTCTTTGCTCACCTGAATGCTCGCGAAGTAATCCACGGATTTGTTCACGAATGCTTGCAACCGTTGCCTCATCCGCGCCTTCCAAGCTCGCACGAAGTGGCGCAATGGCTGCGCGCAAAGCTTCTCTTGCTTCTCGATAGTCAGTCAGTGCATCCGCAATCGGGCTGTCTTCACCACGTAAGGCTTTAGGAATACGAAATTGTCCGTCCCGTAGACGTTCACCGTTGCGCACTGGACGGTCTCCTTCAGCGAAAGCTGATCCTGAGAAAATTACCCCGCTAAGGATCATTAATGTAATTAATTTTTTCATGTTTATATTGGTAATGGTTATTCGTGGCGTTTCGCTTCTTTATGCAAGGCGTATGCCAATCAGAGCTTCATTAATATTTCCCCTTGTACAAAAACGACTTACAGATCTATAAGCACAATCACAGAAAAGCATAATTCTGGCAATCGGGCATTATTTCCCACCATTTCTAGAAATGTGTCGTCCTTGAATGGGAAATAGTCCCCACCAGAGGTATGAATATACCTCCAGGTCAGCCACCGGAGCCAGAACTGGTCGCGGACTTCGCTTCACGCATCTCTGTAGTGAGTGCACGTACACGCTTACGAAAGGCGTTTTGCTCAGCCCGGTGCAGTTTCAAATGCTCACGAATCTGAGCGCGTATGTCATCTTTCTGTGCCTATTCCGCATTTTTGAGGGCCTTACGCATTTCTTGAAGCCGAGTCTTGAAGGCTTCACTTGCAGTCCGAAAATCGGTCGACCATTGCTGGAAGTCAGTATTATCGCGGACAAGCTTAGGAACTGGTGGACGTCCTGAAACTCTACCGGGTCCACCTCCAGGACCTCCGCTCGGTCTCTCTGGACTATCCTGGGCAACAACGGCTCCTGAAAATAGTAGAACGCTGACAAGAAGGAGAGAAATTAGCTTTTTCATAGCCGCTTAGGATTCGGCTCTACTCCTATTCAGATAAGATGCACTGTCAAACTAGCATTCCAGATACACAAGTTCCGGCCCAGCTTTCAGGACCTAAGACTCTTTCTTCTGTGATAGCCGATACCGAATGTAATCTCGGTTGACTCCCAATAGTCGAGCAGCAGCGGAAACATTCTGATTCGTTTGATCCAGGGCATGCTGAATCATCTTTAAAACTGCCTCTTCGATCTGGAAGCCCTCCTCTGGAAATTGAAATGTGGGATTGAACCATTGCTCAGGTGATAAGCTGCCTGACCCGGGATCTCCGTCCGCATGGGCCAGCATATTCAGGTCAAGTTCTTCACCATCCTCGAAGATTAAAGATCGCTCCAGCTCATGAGCCAATTCACGAACATTGCCGGGCCACTCGTAATTTACCAAGCGCTGCAAGCCGAGTTGCGATAAGTTTCGTGCACCGCTTTTGTATCGTAGCGCCAACTTGTCGAGGAGTGATTGAGCGAGACTTGGTAGATCTCCTACTCGGAGTTTCAAAGGAGGTAACTCTATGCGGAGTAAATCCAGTCGGTGATAAAGGTCCTCACGAAATAATCCTTGAGCCACTCGATCTTTCAAGTCTTCCCCACCTGCAACAATCAAGCGGATATTGATCTTGATCGTCTTGCGACCGCCCAAGCGCCGAATCTCCTGATCCTCAATGGCCTTCAAGACTTTCGCCTGCAAGGGCAGCGAGAGGCTCGGCATCTCATCGAGGAATAACGTGCCTCCATCAGCTGCTTCGAATAAACCGATCCGGGAGGTCTTGGCATCCGTAAAAGCACCCCGCTCGTGTCCAAATAACTCCGACTCGGCCAAGGTTTCCGGCAAAGCGGAACAATTGACTTCCACTAGCTCGTTCGAACTGCGGGGGCCATTTTCATGTAACCAGCGAGCAAAGGAGGTCTTTCCTGTCCCCGTCTGCCCAATCAAAAGGACAGGCGGCAACGAGTCGCCAAGCCGCTGATCGGTTTCAAGGATTTTGTCCAAGGATTGCCGAATGCCCAACATAGCCTCGCCAAAAAATAATCCCGAGTCCTGGGAGCGAGTCTCCTTACGAAAGGTTTCCAATCTTGCCTGCTTCTGTTGTTGGCGACTTCGCAGTATGACCAAGGGTAGTTCATCGAGCTCAAACGGCTTAGTCAAAAAGTCGGCCGCTCCCAGGCGCATGGCCTCTACAGCTGTTTCGACACCCCCTTCAGCGGTCATGATCAGCACACGCGTGGTTGCTGGATAAGATTTCCCTCTAAGCGGGTCCAATCCATTGCCATCAGGCAAATGAACATCGGACAACACGACATCGAATGAATAGTCTGCCAGCAAATTCCTGGCCTCCTCTAGCGAAGCCCCAGACATCACATCCCCACCTCGAGATTCCAAATAGGCTGAAACACGACGGCAAAGTAGCTTGTCATCTTCAATGACAAGAATTGAAATATCACTGAGTGGGGAGTCATCCATCTGTCGCACTATGAGTAAAGCTATTGTATCAATCCAAGCAAAATTGTGTAACTCCCTATCTGGGGTCCTCGTTAATATGAACGTAAGACCTCTATTTAAAGTTTCAGCCGAACAACTAAACAGCCATCACCATGCCAGCTAAGAAACGTTCATTCTCCCTCCTGTTCTTCCTGTGGCCTGCAAGTTTACTGGTAGCGTTTTTTATCGGTCGCCTTTCACTTTCCAACGATCCTTCCGCCACCTACCAAGCTTCCTTGTTAGAATCTAGTGACAAAGCAGAACCCAAGTCGCTAAGAGATATACGCTACGATACACCTCCACCAGAAGAATCAGCAATTGCGATTGAAGGCGTCCCTGATCCGCTCCTCCAAATTCGGAGTGCCATCACAGAATCGGATCCTCTTAAACGAATGTCCCTTCTCACAGACGCGTTTTCCAAGTTGACTAAGGACAATATATTGGAGGGAGTCGCTCTTTTGGATTCCATGCCGGACAGCCAGCTCAAGCGACAAATGGAAGCCCTACTCTACAATACCTGGGGAAAATTGGATGGCCCGGCGGCTATGGAGTATGTCAACAGCTTGGAAGACACTGACTCCGGTGGAGACCGCGGCCGTGGAGGCCGAGGCAGAGGCGGACGAGACGGAGGAAGTACAATATTACGTAACAGCACTGCTGTTATGTCAGGCTGGGCAGAGGTTGATCCACAAAACGCCGTTGCTTACGCTTCTGAAAATGGAGAAGCCTCTGCACGCGGTGGACGCAACCCACTCATGTTGTCTGCCATGCAAGGCTGGGCCAACACCAATATAGAAGGGGCCATCAACTATGCCATGACCGAAATAGATTCCTCATCTGATCAAGGAGGTCGCGGTCGTGGTGGAGGTATAGAGAATTTCTTAATTGCTCGCTACGTGAACGAAGATCCTCAGGCAGCAGGCCAATGGGCACTGTCCCAACCTGATCCTGAAACAAGAAACGATGCTATTGGCACGATTGCTCGATCAATGGCGGGGGACAGTCCAGAAAATGCAGCACTTTGGTCACAGGCCATTTCAGATCCTGAGGCCCAAGCGGAGGCTCTACGAGGAACCGCATCTGGCTGGGCGCGTGAAGATCCTCAAGCTGCCATGGAGTGGGCCATGAATATCGAAGACCCATCTGTTTCATCTCAAGCCACACGAACAGCGCTTGGCACCTGGGCCCGTGAAGACCCTTACAGTGCTTCCGACTACGTAATCGAAATGGAAGCAGGGGTAACCAAGGATCAAGCAGCCTCTACATTGACTCAAAGCCTCATCCGAGAAGATCCAGAAATGGCAATGCTTTGGGCAGAATCAATAGGTGATCCAGCGCTACAAGCGCAAACGCTTAGCCCCATTACTGAGAGCTGGATGAAAAAGAATCCAGAACAGGCTACAGAATGGATTAATTCCTCCAACCTGCCCGACGAAACGAAGCAAGAGCTGTTAACTCCAAAAAAGAGGAAAGAGTAAAATCCCAAGGAAAAATGATGACTGGGCAGTTTGCTATTTAACCCGACTTAAGCACTATTAAGATCAGGTTGAAGTCATGAAAACCAGTACCTTCAAGCTTTTAACTCTCAATATTGCTCACGCCCGAGGCCCTATCCTTCATCAAGGTCTGGTAAAGCAGAAAACCATTCTCAAATGGTTGGATAAAATCGCTACTTTGCTGATTGATTTAGATCCAGATATTGTAGCACTGCAGGAGATCGACGAAGACTCGCGGTGGAACGGACACTTGGATCTTTTAGAGTACTTAAGAGAAAAAACCGGAATAGCTTTCTCCGCCTATGGCATGCATAACCGTCACGATGGGAAATTTCGCCTGAATTATGGCAATGCGTTTTTATCAAAACACACGATCATACAAGATGAAGTTGTAGCCTTCGATAAAAAGAAAATTGGCAGCAAAGGTTTTCTATACTGCAGATGCGACACACCTATTGGACTACTTGACTTTATTAATGTGCACCTCGACTTTAAATCAAAGAAGAGCCGCCTTATTCAGTGCCACGAGATTAAGAAATTCGTTCTAAACAAAGAAATAGAATACGATATCTACAGCCCCATGACGCCATTTGTCATGGGCGACTTTAATGCTCAAATGAAAAGTCAGCTTGATGCGGCCCGATTTCTCCTCGAGGAAGTCTCTACCCATTCTCACTACCGATCCTACCCTGTTAAGGCCGCTACCTACCCCAGCTATCTACCCCGGAAGGCGATTGACTACATTTTCGTTCCGGAGGCGTATCATGTTTCACATAGTGAAGTTATTCGAAGAAAAGTGTCGGACCACAATGCGGTCTTGGTCGAAATACCCATTGCTCCGAAACCCAAAAATTAAGTGATTCTACTATAAACCCCTCAGCGATTCCCGGCAGAGTCATAGCATCACTACTCGAGGTAATTTAAGGGAAACTTTTTTGAATTGGTTTTGCCCATCGGTCCCAGGACCCTATCCTTTTGGGCAATTCTTTCTCTTATGTCACCTATCCGTCTAAAAATATCCCCGCAGAAGCGTGTACTCCCGATTCTGCTGTCCTTGTATATTCTTGGCACTCAATGCTACGCAGCCTCAATGAATTCTGGCCTGGTACCAGGCTCTGAAAACACCGAAACAATACGATCCTACGGAACCTACCTTTTCATCGCTATGCTTGGAACCGTAGCATGCCTGATGATCTTTCGTGGTCGAGAAATTCGCTCTCAGCACCCAAAGTCGTTTCACTAGTTCCAGCCAGGAAAATCAAAAGGAACACAATCCGGACCATTCTTGGAATCGGTAGAGCAGTGCTTTCCCTTTAGCTCGCCAACCTGTTTCCTCCCAGGCCGAATAGTCTAGCGTGTAATGCAACCCATCGGAGTTGTTCCAGCTCCGGTCGAAGTAACTCTTAAATCGCTGCATAGAGCCGTCCGAACCTTCGATCAACACATTCGCTTCCATATTCAAATCATCCAGATTCCGGCGGGTCCAATTGGCTGATCCGAGACACAGTTGATTCTTCCCATTTAGCGGATTGTGAATCGCCAAGATTTTAGAGTGAAATTGTTCACCATGCGTATCCGCCCAAAGAATGCTGATATTGTGCTCAACCGCCATCTTACGAAATTCGGCAGCGACCATCCGATTCGGGATTCCATTCTTTTCGCGCCCGAATGCGTCTCGATTCGCATCCAAAACCATACGCACCTGTGCCCCGTTTCGGGCAGCCTGTTTGATAGCATTTACGACGCCTCGATCTGATAGATAGAAAAGAGCGATCATTACCTCATCGCCCGCCTGGGTTTCGTTCAATAATCGGATTAAGTTATCTCTTATCGCGCCTTCAGTAATCCATTTAACCTGAGCCCCACCCGCTCTGTTTGAAGTAGGAAGCTGCTGAGCGATCTGCTGAATCTGATCCACCTCTTTTGGCAATAAGATTTCAGGAAATGCTGACTCATGAGACCACTGAATCAGCTTCAATTCAGAAGCCAATGCTTCCAGGCCTACTGCACCTCTCACCCGTACTGCCACGTTCGAATGAGCAGAACTTCCATCAGCCGGATTGAAACTACAAACGAGCAAATCAAGGCCTTCGTTTGTGGAGCATGTAATGGCTACTTTACGATGATTGGCTTTAAGAAACAATAAGTTCCCCGTTTGCTTCAAAGAGATTTTTGGACCATCGAGAACAAATGGATTGGAAATCAAGGGCTTGTTAACAAAGGCGTTTTCTTTGTCGCTGTTGGGAACGAGCTTAGAATAAAACCGTGCATTGGTACCATAAATCCAGTTTGAGTCAGGCATCCCCCATAAATACATATAGACGACCTCTACCCCCACATTCTCCATCTCTTGAAAAAATGTTGGCGCCATATCCCCATAGATTCGATTGATAGGATCAGTAAGCACGAGAATTGGCAGATCAGGAAAGGCCTGCTTTTTTTTAACCAGGGCCAGTGCCAGCTCAGTCGATAGTCGTCGGTGATCCTCGGATATTTTTCCCTGAAAGTGATTCCAGAGAAAAAAGTCCAACACTATGAAACGGTCGGCCCGATCAATCATATCCAAGAGCTCATCAAAGATCTCCTGCTTGATGACGCGTTGCTTTTTGTTCGGATCCCAAGCAGTTGAGTCTATAAGTAGTTCTATATCCGATTCCAGAACGGAATACCAATCACTCTCGCTATGTGCACCAGGCGGTATGTCCGGTTGCTCAATCATCATAAATGGCAGAGCCAGAGGACTTAGAGCTAACAAAATAAAAAACAGATCGAAGATACGGAGGGATCGACGTGGTTTTTCTTCAGAAGCCATACAGGGACAAATTGTTTAGAACTAGCGCTTCCGGTCGATGGAAAAATGCCTATTCAAACCGCAAGGCATCAATGGGGTGCAACTTGGCCGCTTTGTATGCAGGATACATCCCAAATAAGATCCCTATCGCCGAACAGGTCGCAATCGCCACTCCGGTCCAAAACCACGGAAAGATCATGGAGACATTCATCTGAGCAGCGATGATGTTTCCGGCCACAACGCCTATTATTATACCGATAACTCCACCGAGCTCCGACAGGAATATAGCCTCTAACAGAAACTGTTTCAGGATATCTTTTCTTCGCGCACCGATAGATTTCCGTATTCCAATTTCCCGTGTTCGTTCAGTTACACTGACAAGCATGATATTCATCACCCCAACCCCAGCCGTAACAAGAGCGATGGCACTGATGAGCAAGCCACCGGTTCCAATCACAACCGCAACGCCGTCAAAGATGTCCTTGATTGCGTCGTTGGTAGTAATTTCAAAATTATTCGGATCTTCAGGCTCTAGTCCGCGGATCACTCGCAGGAGTCCTATGGCTTGATCCTGGTAGTCTGGCATCACCGTCAGCGACGGGGTTTTGACGGCCAAGTCTAATGAAGTCGAATCGTGCGCTCGGAGTGACAGAAAGCGTGTAATCGGAACAAGAACGATCCTATCCGGATTGTTTCCGAAACTCTCGCCTTTCTGCTCCAGGACACCTACCACGGTATACTTGGTTCCCCATTGGGTAATCTGCTTACCCAGTGGATCTTCATCAGGGAATAGCGTCTCTCGTATCTCAGAGCCAATGACCGTTACGGTCCGATTGAACTCAACATCCTCGCTCGTCAGATTTCTTCCGAGCTCTACGTCCATCGGGAAACATTCCAGATAATTCTCATTGGTCCCAATCACCCGGGTATTTCGTTCCGTCTTTCGCTCTTTATAACGGGCAATTTCACCACCATCCGCCAAATACATGCAGACAATCGCATCCGACTCAGACTCCATCATCAATTTAAAGCGCCTGGCCTGACGATAGTCTATTCGTGGCCGATCCCGATAGTTCCACCACCCATCGTTTATTCTTACGGCCGGCATTCGGCTTACTTGAAAAACACCACCCGCAAAGACCTCAAGGCCCTCATCGATGGAGGATCGCATAGCAGAAAGTGCCGTCATCACACCCACAACAGAGAACACCCCAATAGCTATTCCAAGAATCGTAAGCGACGACCGTAGCTTATTCGACGTCAGGGAGACAAGCCCCATGCTAACAATTTCCAAGGGACGAATCCGGCGACTCCTATCAAATCGTTTGCGCTCACTCATGGCGTAAGGCGGTTGCCGGGTCGAGCCGGGATGCTAAAAACGCAGGTATAATACCAGAAAGAATGCCGACCATAATAGAGGCCACCATAGCCGCAACGATCAGGCTAAAAGAAAACACGAAGGGAAAGTTGGGGAAGGCCCAGTTCAATAGCGCCTGGAGAGCATAGGCGACTCCGAGGCCTACGATACCACCAACAACACAGACAGAAATCGCTTCGATCAAAAACTGTAACAGAATAGAGGATTGCCGAGCCCCTAAAGCTCTACGCGTACCGATCTCACGGGTACGCTCCTTTACGCTCACGAAAGTGATATTCATAATTCCAATAGCCCCTACAAAAAGAGACAAGCCGGTAATACTAAACCCCGCGATAGCTAATCCTATTTTAACTGGAGCGAGTCCCTCTTCAATCGAATCGGTACTATTAACTGAGAAGTTGTCTTCCTCCTCAGCGACCTGGCCATGAATTCGACGCATCGCGCCGATGAGCTCGTAGCGAGCTTCTTCCTTATCCGCACCTTCCGCCATCTTAACTCGTATTTCTGTATGAAGCTTCCACTGATAGTGCTTTCTTAACCACCTCAATGGCACGACCGCATAATTATCAAAACTCATCAGACCAAAAAAAGATCCCATACGGGAAAAAACACCAATGACCTCGACTTCCCTGCCTTTGAGGCGAACCGTTTTCCCAACCGCTGATTCGCCTTCGAATAGAGCTTCAGCTACATCGTACCCAAGCACCACAACTGACCTGCCACTCACAGCCTCTACTTCCGAAATAAAGCGGCCTTCTTCAATAGAAGCTGTGTTTATAAATTCAAAGTTTTCATCAGTGCCCAGTGTGTTGACTCGAGATACCGATTTTTCAGTCGTTTTGACATCGGCCTGTGGCCACCAATTGACAGCGGGGGCCCCACGAAAAAGGTTTGAGTCCGGTGTCTGAGCGATAATTTGATTCAGCTTTTCCGATTCATTATCCCGAATGTAAGGGCGATTCTTCAGGTATCTCCAGGCATCCTCCGATTGCTCCCAAGTCTGCCTCGACACATAGAACACGTCTGAGCCGACGACATCGAGCGTTTCATTAACCCCCTTGTCGATCCCATTCATCGCCGTGCCCATTAGAGTAACAGCAAGCACTCCAATAATAACGCCCAGCATGGTCAACATGGCTCGAGTCTTGTGGGCATTCAATTGCTCAAGGGCGATACGAATGCTCTCAAAAAACTCTGACAAAATACGCTTCATGTATTCCGCTGATTGACCTGATCTACTTCAATTTTCCCATCCTTCAATCGAATCAAACGATGGGCATGCGCCGCTATATCTTTCTCGTGAGTTACAAGAATAATGGTGTTCCCTTGCGAATGCAGCTCATCGAACAGTTGCATAATCTCCGCCCCAGTTTTCGAATCCAGGTTTCCTGTCGGTTCATCTGCAAGAATGATCGATGGCTCGTTTACCAATGCACGCGCAACAGCTACCCGTTGCCTCTGGCCTCCTGAAAGCTCATTGGGTTTGTGATGAACACGATCACCTAAACCGACTCGTTCACAAGCCAGGTTCGCTTTTTCAATTCGTTCCCATCGTGGCATACCAGCGTAGACCAACGGTAATTCCACATTCCTTAAAGTGGAGGCGCGCGCTAGTAAATTGAAGCTTTGAAAGACGAACCCGATCTTCTGATTACGGATGAAGGCCAACTCATTGTCATCCATGTCGGCTACATCCTCACCCTCAAAATAATACTGACCAGAGGTCGGAGTATCCAGACAACCCAGCATGTTCATCAGTGTAGATTTCCCACTACCCGACGGACCCATAATCGCCATATAATCGTTCCTGTAAATCTTAAGATCCACTCCATCCAGCGCCCTCACAATGTTGGCTTTACCAAGATCGTAAAACTTTTCGACTCGGCCAATATCAATGGTCGGCTCTCCGACTCCTTTGTAAGTCTGAATCATATTCTTAGGCTCAAGTGGCTGATGAATCAGCTTTTCTTATCGTCCTTCTTTTCATCGCCCGGCTTTTTTATCGTAACCGTCATGTCATGTTTCAGTTGACGGGTAATTGCACGATAGGATCCAGATACCACTTCTTCACCTACTTCGATCCCCTCTTCGATGACGATGTAGGAGTTGTCGGCGATACCGGTCTTGACCTTTCGCATGATGGACTTGCCGTCCTTCACTACAAATAGGATTCGCTCAAGATCTTCCTTTGCGTCCTTTTCCTCCTGCTCTTTGTTTTCAGGGCCATCATTATTGGCTACCTCTTCTTTGGATTCATCCGTCTCGGCAGCATCCGGATCGAGCGCCTTCTTGATATCCTCTTTTTTCCGAACGGTCACCGACTGCATAGGAACTGCAATGGCATCCTCTACGGTGTCAGTCTCAATATCTGCTGTCGCAGTCATACCCGGTCGCAACTGAGGACTCGGATCCCTTAATTTGATCCGTACTTCAAAGGTAGTCAGTTGGTCGTTGTTCTGCCTCACGTTGGCGGCTGAGCTGGATATCTCCGTCACATATCCATCAAATTTTTTATCGGCGATCGCATCAACTTCAACAGTGGCCTCATCACCAATTTTGACGTGTACGATATCGGTTTCACTCACCTCAATGCGAACTTCCATGTTAGTCAGGTCTGCCACCCGCATGATTTCGGTTCCGGCAAATTGCCCGGTTCCAACCACCCGCTCACCCAACTCAGAATCCAACTTACTGATCGTTCCATCCATGGGTGCAAAGGTCACTGTTAACGACAGAAATTCGAGCGCTTCCTCCAAAAGTGATTCTGCTCGTTCGATCTCCAACAAGGAAGCCTGCTCCTGAGTCTTTCGGATCTCTACCAGTGTCTTGGCATCATCCGACTCTTTTTCACTGGCAAATCCCTTGGTAAACAATTCTTCAACGCGCCCTAAGTCCTGTTCTGCCTGTAATCGCTGAGCCTTGGCTTCCAAAGATCGTGCCTTCGCGGTATTGATGGAGACCCGTCGCTGGCTAACCTGCGATTCGTAACGGTCTGGGTCCACCTTGACCAGAAGGTCTCCCTTTTTAACCAACTGGCCTTCGACGACCGGAAGCTCGATAATCTCGCCGGCCACCTCGGAGGAAATCTTTACCTCCACTTCAGGGAAGATACGCCCCGTCGCAGACACGATGCTCGTCACTGTCCGTTTTTCGGCTTTTTCGACAGTCACTTGGACTATCTCCTCCTTTTTACGGGTCGAAACTCCTGCCATGGCGACAATCAACAGCAGGATCAGGACCGAGAATACGATCAGTTTTTTCCGAGATTTCTTTCTACGTTTTGGAGGAGCCATGAGTTTTATTTTTAGGCAGCGAATAAGTGAGAGAATGGGAGCATGAGGAAGGAAACCACCAATCAAAAAGAGTATTCTGACTGGGCTGACAAGCTCTGAGCAGCAGTGTTTCCCATGCAAAGTGTTTAAAGTTATGCCATTATCAACATCTAGACCCCGAAAAGATTCAAGAAGTCGCAAAAATATTTCAGATGGAGTTGCACAATTCGAGAAGGATAGCAGCATCGCTGCGGGCCTCACGTAGTGAAGATGTAGAGCTTAACGACTGATAGATGATGGAGCGCACAAGTGTGCGTAACTGAATCGAGAAGAAGGCACACTCGACATGTTCGCACGAGGACGTGTGCAATATCCATATCTGTGATGAAGATTCATTTAAGAACTATATCGATAACATGCAAAATACACAATTATCCATTGCACACGTCTGGTGAGGCCTGCAGCGTCATAAATCCCTGCATACATGTCTGTTCAGCAAGAATACATTCATCTCAAAGGCATCCGCCAAAATAACCTCAAGGGCTTCGACCTCGATATCCCCTTGGGTAAGCTGATTGTGGTTACCGGTTTGAGTGGGGCAGGTAAATCATCGCTCGTTTTTGAAACACTGCATGCTGAAGGTCAGCGCCGTTACGTGGAAACGTTTAGCCCGTATACCCGGCAATTTCTCGAACTTTTGGACAGGCCCCAACTCGACTCGGTTGAAAATATTAGGCCATCGATCGCAATCCAGCAGAGCAACACGGTAAAAACGACACGCTCCACTGTCGGTACCATGACCGAGCTGACGGACTTTTTCAAAGTCTGGTTCAGCCACGTGGCTAAGCTCTACGATCCTGAAACCGGGGAATTAGTCGAAGACGACAATCCTGAAACGATTTGGAAAAAGGTCCGAGCCAACTCTTTGGACACCACACTCCTCCCCACTTTTCGGGTCGATAAGCCCAAGCAATTGAAGTGGGAAGAAATCCTGGGTCCTCTGAAAGCTCAAGGCTACACACGTGCCCTTTTAAAAGGGAAGGTGACCCGCCTGGAAGACCTCAAACCACCCATGATTGGGAAGGCCCCTCTCTTCATCATTCAGGATAGGATCCGGATAAATACAAAGAACCGCAACCGCTTCATTGAGTCGATCCAAACCGCCCTCCACTTTGGGCAGGGAGAGATCATCCTTTTTGATGAATCAGGTAAAGATAGCGGCCATTACTCGACCGGACTTCATTCGCCGAAAACGGGCAAGCGCTTCAAGCCCGCAACACCCGCTCTCTTTTCATTCAATTCACCGATAGGCGCCTGCCCGGAATGCCGGGGCTTTGGGCGCGTCATCCGTGTCGATTACCGATTGGCCATACCCAATAGAAAAATAAGCATCGACGACGGCGCCATCAAGGCCTGGCAAGGAGCTGTGTATGGAGCGAGCCTGAAGGATCTACAAATTTCATGTCGTAAGAAAAAAATCCCCACCAACATTCCCTTCGAGGACATGCCGGAGGAACATCAGGCCTATGTCATCGAGGGAGATCCCAATTACGGCAAGCCAGGCTATAAATGGGCGAAAGCCTGGTACGGACTAAAAGGATTTTTCAACTGGCTTGAAAACAATACCTACAAGATGCACGTGCGCGTTTTTCTTTCGCGCTTTCGCACGTATAACGAATGCCCGGCCTGTGATGGCACGCGTCTTCAGCCAGAGTCGCTCTGCTGGAAATGGAGAGGCAAACAGTTGCCGGATCTCTATGAGATTCCTGTCCAGGATCTGCTTCCTCTAGTCCGCGATCATTTCAAACCGACCGGTGACCATCAGGTCGACCTAGCTTATGAGTCCATTCTCACGCGGCTAACTTACTTGGACCAAGTTGGTTTGGGATATCTCACTCTCAACCGACCCTCGAAAACATTATCCGGAGGCGAGGTAGAGCGGGTAAATCTGACTTCATGCCTAGGCACATCCTTGGTGGATACTTTGTTCGTCCTGGATGAACCTTCAATCGGCCTACACTCAAGAGACATCGACCGTCTGATTCGCATCCTTAGAAGCCTGACCGATATGGGCAATACGGTGGTGGTGGTTGAACATGATGAAGCCATCATCCGCGCCGCCGACCAGGTGTTGGAAATTGGCCCGCGCCCCGGCAAGCTTGGCGGAGAATTGGTTTTCCAGGGATCCTTGAAAGACCTCCTCAAAGATAAAGTCTCGATCACAGGGCAATACCTCTCCAACCGAAAAGAGATCGCCGCCCCGAGAAAGCGAAGAGCAGTGAAGACAAAAGGCAAAAGCGCCTCCGCTTTCCTGAAATTTTCCAACGTATCCAAACACAACATACGCCGACAGAATTTCAAAATACCCCTCGAAAGGCTCGTTTGCCTGACCGGGGTAAGCGGCTCCGGAAAATCCACCCTACTCGACAACGTCGTTCATCAGGCCTTCAAACAAGCACGTGGCTTAATGGTCGAAGACCCTGCAGAAGTCGCACGTATCGATTGTCCGGTTGAGTTCTCCGACGTAGTTCTAGTTGACCAGGGGCCTGTAACCAAAACTCCCCGATCGAATCCCATTCTTTTTGTAAACGCCTGGGATGACATCCGAAACCTATTTGCGAAAACCGACGAAGCCCTCTCTCAAGGATTCACCGCCGCTTACTTCTCGTTCAATGCTGGAGATGGGCGTTGCGACAATTGCACCGGCCTCGGTTATGAACAGGTGGAGATGCAGTTCCTCTCCGATGTGTTTGTCACCTGCCCCATCTGTGAAGGCGAACGCTTCAAACCAGAGATTCTAAAAATACAATGGGGAGGAAAATCGATATCCCAGATTCTCCATATGACCGTTACCGAGGCGCTGGAGTTTTTCGAAGACCAGCCCAAGCTACAGTATAAACTACGATCACTAGACGCCGTCGGCCTCGGCTATCTAAAACTGGGACAACCACTGAATACTTTATCCGGCGGAGAATCTCAACGGCTCAAGCTTGTGAAGTATCTATCGCAAGTGGAAGACGCCAAGGACCCATTCCTGCTTCTGCTGGATGAGCCAACTACGGGACTTCACAAACATGACGTCAGCCGCTTAATCGGCGTGCTTCACCAACTGGTCGATCAAGGGCACAGTGTAATAGTCATCGAACACAATCTCGATCTCATCAAATGCGCCGATTGGCTTGCTGAACTGGGTCCGGAAGCTGGCGACGCCGGAGGAAAAGTAATTGCGGAAGGTACCCCCGAACAAGTTATCAAGAAGAAGGTCCCCTCCCAACCATTTCTCATGCAGGAACTGTATCGGGGAAAAGCAGGTGTAAGGCGTCAAGTGTCAGGCAAGTCGTTGAAGGCAGCGAAAGAAGCTTCGCCTTACAATGGAAACTTTCAGTCTTCAGAAAATACCCTCCTCGCCGCTGAACCACCGAAGAATTACGGTAGTTCCCCTCGCCCCTCGTCCCTCGCCCCCCGCCATTCAGGTGGCGTTTTAGAAATTTTGGGCGCTCGCGAACATAATTTAAAAAACGTTACCGTCGAGATCCCTCACAACGAGATCTCGGTCGTGACCGGCGTCTCTGGCTCCGGCAAATCCAGCCTGGCCTTTGATATCGTGTTCGCCGAAGGCCAGCGCCGCTTCCTCGAATCCATGTCTGCCTATGCTCGACAATTTGTAGAGCAACTTCCTCGACCCGACATCGATGATCTTCGTGGGATCGCCCCGACTGTAGCCATCGAGCAACGCGTGACTCGCGGCAGTCGTAAATCCACCGTCGCCACTATTACAGAGGTCGCACAATATCTACGACTTCTTTACGCTCGGCTGGGTATCCAGTATGCACCTGACTCGGGCCTCCCTGTCATTTCCCTCAGTCACTCTGCGCTCGTTAAGCATCTCGAGTCCTTACTGAAGCAACCCAAGCTCAAGAAACAAAAGCACATCTACTTAGCATCCCCACTTATACGGGGTCGAAAAGGACACCACGAACCCATTGCAAAATGGGTCGCCAAACAAGGCTACAAACTCATGCGCATTGACGGTGAAGTGATTGAAGTCTCGAAGTTCAAAAAGCTGTCTCGCTATAAGGAGCACGACATCGAAGTGATAGTTGATGATCTGGGAACACCGACACCCGACTCAGCACTTTCTCCTCTTCTCAAGCGCTCTCTCCGCCTCGGCAAAGGATCCGCCATGCTCATTAACTCCAAGGGAGAGATCCTATCCTGGCTTTCGACAGAACGTGTTGATCCCATCTCAGGTGAAGCTTATCCGGAGCTCGACCCCAAGCACTTCTCTTGGAATAGCTCTAAAGGCTGGTGCCCTGAGTGTCGTGGAAATGGAAACATCTGGTTCGAGAATGAAGACGAGAGCTCAGACCGCAAATGGCTCTTGGAAAGTTGCGAGACCTGCGAAGGCGAACGCCTCAACCTGCTTTCCAGAAATGTGTATTTAAATTTTAAGGACGGGAATTCATTAACGCTTCCACAGCTCCTCCGCCTTGCACCTGACGGACTCCTTGAACGCCTGTGCAAGCTGAAACTCGACCGCAAAGGCAAAGCAGTCATCAGCGACATTCTTCCTCAGATCGAAGAACGCTTGAAGTTCATGGGCCAAGTCGGTCTCGACTACCTGGGCATGGATAGGCCCACCTCTACCCTATCAGGTGGCGAAGCCCAACGTATCCGACTGTCCGCCCAATTGGGTTCCAATTTATCCGGCGTACTCTACGTTTTAGACGAACCTTCCATTGGTCTCCACGCGCGCGACAATCATCGACTCATCGAATCCCTCAAAGACCTGAAGAGCAGAGGAAATACTTTGCTGGTAGTCGAACACGACGATGAGACCATGGAGCAAGCCGACCGCATCATCGATATCGGCCCAGGAGCAGGCATCCATGGTGGAACGATCCTGGCGAATGGCACTCTGAAGGAGATCGTCAGCAATAAAGACTCCCTCACCGGTCAATATTTGAAGAACGGGATTCCTCATCCCATTCGCGGCGAATACCGGGAGTTGCCACCTGCTTATAGTCCACGAAAACGAACACCGCAGGATTGGCTCGTTCTGAAAAAATCTGCATTGCGAAACCTCAAGGGTGACGACCTCCACATTCCTATGGGAAAACTAACCATGGTCGGAGGTATCTCTGGAGCGGGGAAATCGACCTTGATCAGAGACCTGCTTCACCCGGTGGTGGATTACGCACGTAAATACAAAGAGCCCAAAGTCGAAGAGAAGGAATTCTCTAAGTACGTCACCCTCCCCAATACGCATGATGGTAAGCCCTTTCTTGGGTTGCTTAATGGCGATCGCTACCGGGCTGTCATTGAGGTCGATCAGAATCCAATAGGCAAAACACCTCGCTCCACTCCTGCTACCTACATGGGGGCCATGGATATCATCCGAAAGTTCTTTGCCAATCTACCGGAGGCCAAGATGCGGGGAATGAACGCCAGCACATTCTCTTTCAACACAGCCAAGGGCCGTTGTGAAACCTGTAAAGGATCCGGACAGATCAAACTGGAAATGAATTTTCTGCCGGATGCTTACATGACCTGCGAAGACTGCAACGGCACGCGGTACGGCCCAGAGCTCAACGATATCCTTTGGAAAGGAAAGACCATCGCTGACATATTGGACATGTCATTCGAGGAGGCTGCGGAGTTTTTCAAGACTCATAGCCAATTGGGCGACATGCTAGGCCTGATGGTCCAAACCGGACTTGGTTACCTTACTCTAGGTCAAAGCAGCCCCACTCTCTCAGGCGGCGAAGCCCAACGACTCAAACTCGTAAGTGAACTCGCCAAAGGCCTCCCCAGTTTCCGCGACAAAAGCCGAGCCATAAAATTTCAAAATCTCTACATCCTCGAAGAGCCTACCATCGGTCTGCACATGAGTGACTGCGAGAAACTGATTCATCTTCTCCACCAGCTTGTTGACCAAGGCCACACGGTTATCGTCATCGAGCACAACCTCGATCTTCTCGCCGAGGCAGATTATCTGGTTGAGGTAGGCCCAAAAGGCGGGAACGAAGGCGGACAGATTCTTTACCAAGGTCCGGTTAAAGATCTTGGAAAAATAAAGAAAAGCCCGACCTGGCCGTTTCTGAAAAAGAAACTCACCAAGTAATCTGGAATGCCTGAGATGCTCCTATTTACTGACGGAAGCGTAAGCACCCAGAGAAGTGTCGGATATGGAGCCTACCTCCGGGTGACGAATGCTTCACTTCCATTGGAAGTTCTCCAAACGCAAATAAAGGCCAAACGATTTGAACCCACCTCATCAACCAGACTCGAATTACAAACCCTCCTATGGGCACTTAACGAAGTCAGGGAGAATGCTGAGAGTGTGCTAATCCATACCGACTCCCAAAACATTCTGAGCCTACCTAATAGAAGGAGCCGCTTGGAGAAAAATGAATTCCGCTCGAAAAAAGGGAGCCCTTTAAAGAACCGTGAGCTCTATCAGGAGTTTTACCAATTGATCGATCACATGGACTGTCAGTTTGTAAAAGTTAAAGGCCATCTGAAGCGGAATGAAAAAGATGCTATCGACCACATCTTAAGCCTGGTCGATAAGGCTTCAAGAAATGCTCTTAGAAATGAGTTTAAATAGAGCTTACTCCTCCCCAAACCCAGTGGTTCTGAGATAATCCCAGGAACTTAAAAAGTCCTTCCCGCGAAACAATATTGCTCCGGCGGGGGTCTACAATGATCTTGATATCAATTGAAGGAGTCAGAGAATCATCTACGCCAAGCACTCCTAACGACTCTGATAATTACCTGCTCATATGAAACCTGCACTTAAAGGAATCCCCGCCCAAGGTAAACTCGTTGCTGACGCCTGGCATGCAGCCTTGGCCATAGAATATGACTGCGAATGGTATTCGACAGATTCCGACTTCGCACGCTTTCCAGGATTGAAATGGAAGCATCCATTGTCTAGTTGATTACATAAACAAAATGACATTAAACGATCTTGAGTTGGCGTTTGATTAAATCTCAATGAATGATGGATTTGGCGACGTAAGCGCATACGTTTCAAAATCCACTGGGGAGGTAGTCTACAACGATGAGCCTATTTCAGACGAACCTTGTCCTGTTGAAGATATCGAAAACAATCCAGACTACATTCCCATACCTACTAAGCATGAACTAGATCTTGGGACCCAACTGGTCTGGCAATTTGTGGACAAAGAAATCCCTGCGCTTTATCCAAAAGTGCGAGAAATTTTCAGCCAAAAGGGAGCATATGGCAGATTCAAAGATTTCTTAAGTTACAACGGCATTCTCGAACAGTGGCACGAATTCGAAACCCTTCAAACTCGAATCGCCTTAACCGAGTGGTGCAAAGAGAATAAGATTCCACTCTCACTCGACAATACGAGCGGAGAGTAATTTGTCCGTCAAAGAAGGTTCTACTATGGGCAAAAAAGAGGTCGAACGATTGCTCTAAAATGTGGAGCCTTGCCCACAAGAACGCCCAAGACCTGGCCGTTAAATCATGACTAATTAACACCACTCGCCGTCCTACGTCGTTGGAAAATGAGGAGGGCTTTAGCTTTAAACCTTGGCAGGTTGGAGCAAACGCTGGACTGATTTCTTAGGCGTCTTCATGAGCCGTTGAACCAATTCGAAAGACACCGTTCGGCTACACTGGCGTTCGCAAATTTCGCTCAGCATGGCTAACCACAACTTGGTGGTCATCTCGGAATCGTACAACGCTCGGTGAAAGGTTCCTTCGCTTTGCAGATGCAAATAATCAACCAGGGCGCCAAGCTTGTGGTTGGGTGCGTCCTGAAAGATCCGCCGAGCGACCATCATTGAACAAGCGAATTTCCCGGTGTAAGTTCGGGAGATCTTTTCCAATTCGGCATCGAGGAAGCGCTTATCGAAGGAAGCATTATGGGCTACCACATTGTCATCGCCTATAAAATCAGCGAACTGATGCATCACTTCAGAACTCGAAGGGGCCTCTGCCAACATAGCGTTTGTGATCCCCGTGTAATCTTCGATGAATCCGCTAATTGGCCAACCTGGATTCATGAGCTTTTGAAACCGGTCGACCACTTCTCCCTCCTGGATACGTACCGCTCCGACCTCGATTGCACAATCTCCCCAATTAGGAGAAAGGCCCGTGGTTTCGAAATCAAGAATGACAACTGAATTGGCCAGGGACATGTCTTTGGTCAGCAGGCTCTGGGATTATTAGTTAGGATAAGAAAGGATCTTATAGTGGATTCTAGATCTGAATCATGTTTGCAATCATTTGTTGGAAAACAGATCGATTTATGTCGCGCATAGGGGCAATCTGTTTTCTATCTCGAACATCAAGACTTCTCCCACTGCTACCAAAGACCCTACCGACAAGAACCAGACTGAGAACTGGCGTGCGATCGTGCGCAAATATCAGCAGCCATCCTTGTCAAAAGGACTTTGGCAATTGGCCAATACGGGGATTCCCTATCTCGGACTCTGGGTATTGATGTACTATACCCGTCACATCTCCTGGCCTCTGACGATCGCCCTCAGTTTCCTGGCTGCGATGTTTCTCATCCGTTTGTTCATCATTTTTCATGATTGCGGACACGGTTCATTTTTCAAATCCAGGAAAGCGAACCAAGTGACAGGATTCCTGATAGGGATCATTACCTTCACACCCTACCGCCATTGGACCTGGCAGCATGCTGTCCACCACGCAACGTCCGGCAATCTAGACGATCGCGGAAGCGGCGATATTTGGGTCATGACCGTGAAGGAATACCTGGCAGCACCACGAAAGGCCCGCCTTCTCTACCAGCTATCCCGCAACCCGATCATCCTATTTATTATTGCACCGGTTGGGCTATTCTCCATCTACCAACGGTTCCCGGATAGCAAAGCGAGTAAACGGGAACGCATATCGGTACAGCTGATGAATGTTGCTGTGGTAGCCTATGTAGTAGGTATGAGCCTGATATTCGGATTTTGGAGTTTCTTCTGGATCCAACTGGCCATTGGGTTTGTAGCTGGCGGCTTGGGAGTCTGGGGATTTTACGTACAGCATCAGTTTGAAGATACCTATTGGCGAACAGAAGATGAGTGGGATTATGAAACCGCAGCGTTGACGGGCAGTTCCTTTTACAAGTTGCCTGCTATATTGAACTGGTTTTCAGGCAATATCGGTTACCACCATATTCACCACCTCAGTTCAAGGATTCCGAACTACAACCTACAAGCCTGTCACAAAGCAGAACCGTTCTTTCAGCAGGTCCCCGAAATAACTTTAAGGAGAAGCCTGCAGTCTCTCAAACTTCGGTTGTGGGATGAAGATTCAAAGAAACTCGTGGGCTATGAAGTGCTGCGAAAAGGTAAGGTGTAATGACAAGTGAGTCAGGTGGATCGATGATGGATTTCCCGCTCCAGCCAACCTTCGAATCGAAAGATCCGAATGTATTGATGGAGCACTTCCTCGATTACGTGAGTGCCAAAGGGATCGAATTGTACCCGGCACAGGAAGAAGCGATTCTGGAAATCTTTGAAAGCAAGAATCTGATTCTTAATACCCCAACCGGATCGGGTAAATCGCTAGTGGCGGCCGCCATGCATTTCTTTTCGGCCTCCATGAACCGAAAGTCAATTTACACCTGCCCGATTAAGGCACTGGTCAACGAAAAGTTTCTCGCTCTGTGCAAAGACTTTGGTCCGGAGAATGTCGGTATGATGACCGGAGATGCCAGCGTGAACCAGGGTGCTCCGATCCTTTGCTGCACCGCGGAGATCCTGGCTAACATCGCATTGCGCGATGGAGACTCCGGGCGTGTGGACGACGTGATCATGGATGAGTTTCACTACTACTCCGATCGGGAGCGGGGCGTGGCCTGGCAAGTGCCATTATTGACTCTACCCCACTGCCGTTTCCTTCTGATGTCTGCTACCTTGGGAGACACCCGGTTTTTCAGTTCCGAATTAGAGAAGCATACCGAGGTCGAGTGCGTGACGGTGACGAGCCGTGAGCGACCCGTTCCTCTGGACTTTTCATATTATGAAATTCCGCTCGTAGAGACGCTAGAAAAACTACAGGCCGAAAATAAACTACCGGTCTACATCGTAAACTTCACTCAACGGGCTGCAGCAGAAACCGCTCAAAACCTACTGAGCCTCAACGTCTGTACGAAGGAAGAAAAAGCCCGGATAAAAGAGGAGTTGAAGGACGTGAAATTCAGCAGTCCTTTTGGCAAAGTAATGCGCAAGCTATTTCATAGCGGCATCGGCCTGCACCATGCGGGCTTACTCCCGAAATACCGGGTGCTGGTGGAGAAGCTTTCGCAACTGGGATTGATGAAGCTAATCTGCGGAACTGATACGCTGGGAGTGGGCGTTAATGTGCCGATAAGAACGGTACTGCTTACTCAGCTGTGCAAATACAACGGTGAAAAGACAGCTATCCTGTCCGCCCGGGACTTTCATCAGATCTGTGGCCGAGCTGGTCGAAAAGGTTTCGATGACCATGGCTATGTTTATGCGCTGGCTCCTCAACATGTGATTGAGAATAAACGCAAGGAGGCTAAAGCCGAAGACGATCCGAAAAAACGCCGCAAACTGGTAAAATCCAAACCACCTGCCCGAGGGTATGTTCCTTGGGATGAACAGACTTTTGAAAAACTTCAGAACGCAGACCCCGAGCCACTGACTTCCAGTTTCAACATCTCCCATGGGATGCTGCTCAATGTGTTGGGACGTGAAGGCGATGGCTGTGGAGCCATGCGTCAACTCCTCCGCGATTGTCACCATCCAGAATCAGGAAAAAAGGCCCTTCGCAAAAAAGGATTCCAACTCTTTCGTGCTTTGGTCGATCGCAAGATCATTGAAATCAATCCCGAGCAAGGAGCCGCACAAAAGCTGCGAGTCAATGTCGACCTGCAGGACGAGTTTTCCCTGAATCAAACCCTGGCTCTTTACTGCGTAGATACCTTGGCCCTTCTCGATCAGGAGGCGCTGGAGTACCCCTTACAAGTCATCAGTCTGGTTGAAGCCATTCTGGAAAACCCCAAAGCGCTCCTCATACGACAGATCGATAAAGCGAAAGATGACTTGGTGGCCGAAATGAAAGCGGCGGGGGTCGAGTATGAAGAACGGATGGAACGCCTCGAAGAAGTGGAACATCCCAAACCAGATGCCGACTTCATCTACGACACTTTCAATGAATTTGCCGCAGCACACCCTTGGGTGGAACAGGAGAATATTCGCCCCAAGTCGATTGCGCGGGAAATGTTCGAGCGATTCAGCAGCTTTTCCGATTACATCAAACTGTATGGCCTGGCACGGTCGGAAGGATTGTTGCTTAGGCACCTTTCACAGGTGTACCGCATATTGGAATACACGGTGCCTCCCGAGTACAAGACCGAAGCAGTTAATGAAGCGATCACCTACTTTGAACATCTCCTAAGACAGGTGGATTCAAGCCTACTCGATGAGTGGGAGAAAATGCGGAACCCGGAGTATCAGTCAGCCGAATTGCAAGAGCTTCCCGATACCGATGGCCCCATTGATATTACGAGGTCCAAAGATGAATTCACACGGCTGGTGCGCAATGAGATCTTTGCCTGCGTCCGTATGCTCGCCAGCAAACAGTATGAAGATCTAGCCGATCAATATTCCATAGACGCCCTGTTCGAAGATCCAGCAGCGGTTAAGTATCCAGACATGGAGCTGGAAAAAGTCATAGCTCCGTTTTACGAAACCCGACAATGGATACGCCTTGATCCAGCAGCGCGTTCGAAAGAGAACACCCGCATCGATGAATCACCGGATGACCGAAACCATTGGGTGGTGAGACAAACGCTGGTTGATTCAGAGGAGTTCAATGACTGGGAACTTGTTTTCGAAGTTGACCTGGAAGCCTCTCGCAAAGAAGGCAAGGCGGTCTTCAGCATCAAAAGCGCTGGATTAATCTGACTGCTCCCGCTTTAGCGTACGTATATAAAGCTGTTCCACTTTTTCCCGAGCCCAAGGCGTACGCCTGAGAAATTTCAGGCTCGAACTCAAAGAAGGATCAAAGTTGAAGCAATCAATCCTCACCTGCTTGCCCAGCTCTTCCCAGCCATAGTATTCGACCAGGTTTTTTATAATTTTCTCCAAGGTCATCCCGTGCAGTGGGTCTTTGGATGATTGATCAGGCATAGGTGGCTTGGTTGCAGATATTTAAGGTTCCGAATCGGAGCTAAACTCTCACGAGTAGCGAAACCAAAATCAACGACCAACAAAGGATTTTCAGCTGAATTCGAATATTTTGGAAATAAAGCTGCAACCTTTCGCAGAACGAAGGGTATTTCAAACATGGGAACACAACTCTCTCTAGCCGCCATGCGGCAGAATCTGCGACGACTCTCCAAACAAAGGGGTTTTACCCTGCCGGAGTAAACTGATTGCTGCTGTCATCCCGATAGGACCAGCTCCTGCAACTAAAACGGTTGGATGTTTACGCTTCCACATCGTTAATCCTCTCATCTAAAAATCAAACACACATTGCCTCAACGACCATTCGTATCCATATATATGGTACTAAGCGGTCATAATATTTATCGTTACCTTACTGTATTTATTTGCGCTTTTTCCTCAACGGCAGTCGTCGAAAACACAGGTATCTATACAATACTCTAATAAGGAGCATTAAGGCACGAAAAGACTGGAAGCTACTTAAGCAGCTTAGTCCGTATCCACTTTCATGCGAATGAAGGCTGCTTCTTCGCTCGGAAGCTTCAACACAGTGCCGTTTTCATCGGTCTCAATCAGCACACCATCCAGAGTATGGAGTAGCTGAATCCAAGGGCCATTTTGAAGGTCATCGGTTCGCTCAAAGGAATAGTCTAAATTCGGGAAGTCGATAAGTGCAGGAAACGTAAAGACCACATAATCGGTTCCCTGAATGACCTCTCTTGACAGGATGGGAGATTGAACCGAATCCGGCATTTGAGGATCCAGATCAAAGAGAAACTCAAACGCATTGACGAAGGCATCTTTGTCCGGATTTGACTCAGGCTGGGCGTCCTCGCTGCTTGCTTCCTCACCAAATTTTTCGAACTGCCAGGAATCAAAATTCTCCTCCTGACTGACAGTCAGGAATACAGAGGGACTTGTCTCAGTTAATCCATTCTTACGCACTTGCACACGATAAGCCCCATTCACAGCTGGGGTAGCATTTTCCACGCGATAAACCGCTTCTGTCTCTCCTGATAAATTGGAGAACTGGTTTAAGTTGGATCCCACATTCCGCTGCCATTGATAGGTGGTGTTCTCAGGGTCATCGACTTCGACGGTCAATTCGGCCGTTCCTCCAAGAGGCACCTGTATACTTTGTGGAGCTTCGGTAATTTCCGGTGGCTCGGGAGTCAAAGTGATGACAAAATCTTTGAAGATAGATCCTGGTGTGTAATCAGGATTATTTTCCCACGATAAAACCGACAATTTAACAGGGAAGTTTCCGGAAACATTTGGGAACCCTGAAATTGAAACGATACCCTGTGCTAGTCCAACTGTCAGACCAGATGGGATTACACCCTCCAACTGATAAGTAAGTATTTGCGCTCTGTAAGGTTGAATGGCGAAAACCATGTATTCATTCTCAATTCCACTAGTCGAGCCAGGATCGGGAGAGATAGACAATTCACCCGTCGCTCCCGTGACCGTATTGTAAAATGTCGAAACCGTCCCCACACTAGCTAACCATTTGAAGATCTGGATCATGCGGGGACCCATTGTGAAACGCAGTTCAGCCAATACCCACTGAATAGGAGTCCGCTGTAACAAGAGCATCAAAGCCATCCCCGTCCAGGCAAGTCGAGCGCGTGCTCGAAGTACTTGATATAACAGTCGGGAAAACATCTAAAAGGTGTGGGTAGTAGCAGCCTGGATACAGTATCCAGAAACAGATCTGGGTAAAAGTAGACCTAAATCGATAAACCCTATGCAAAGTAAAAAGCAATCTTTTAGGTGATTCCCCTATGCCATTTAAATTGAGTCGGCCGAAGCCTCAAACGCTGTAAATCAGACGTAGAAACCTATTTGATAGCGACTAGATCTCGTTTTCGATAATTCGTAGACGATTAAACTGCCGTGGATCCGCCGGTAACTTAACCACATAAGCTTCCGCAGTGGACTCAATGATTACGCCATCTACTCCGCTTACGAGGGTCGTCCACCCTGCAGCATCAGGAGTAGTATTCGACTCCAATACGACGGTCGTAGTCGAACCTCCCGAAAGTGCCGGAAAACTATATACGGCGTGAATGACGCCTTCAATGGTTTCTTGGGTCGTTCTAACAAGGGCTTCCTTCTGCATCGCATTGGGATCAAGACCAAAAGTAAATTCCACAGCGTTGATGAGGCCATCATCGTCCAGATCTTTATCCAGAGCAGCATCCTCGCTGAACGGATCCTCGAAGAAAGTATCCTGCCATAATTGGAGTGGGGATGCATTGATAGCTAAGGCAGCGATCTCGCTAAGCTCTACATTTTCGCCACTAGTCGTCACCACCCGGTAATTTCCAGCATCAGCCAAGGTAACTACAGGCAGGCTTAATGTAGCTCCCGTTTGCCCGGGAATATCGTCAAAGACTTCCAGGTCGTCCGCGTTTTGCTTTTGCCATTGGTAAGTTACGCCCTCAGGACTCACCATCACAACAGACAACTCCGCGTTCCCACTCCAATCGGCTGCTACGCCGGCGGGTTGGGTCTGAATGGAGGAACCTACTGTGATCATAGCCGGATCACTGGTCTCCTGATATTCTCCTTTGGTTATCACCACACGGTAAAGTCCCGTATCATTCAAAGTAGCACTTTCAATTGAAAGGGAAGGACCGTTTTCCCCATCGAGATCAATATAGGTGCCGGAGTTTTCAGAATCTTCTTTCTGCCACTGGTAGCTGGCACCGGCTGGGTTACCAAGAGTCACAGATAGTTGAGGGCTACTTCCAAAATTAACTTCCTGAGCAACCGGTTGCTGAGTAATCAAAGGATCTACGGTTATTGTAAAACTTAAAGGAGTACCTTCGGCACCCTGCATGGGATCGCGCTGCCAAGCACGAACGGTTACATTCCAACTCCCAGATTCAGTCGGAGTTCCAGCAATCGTAGCCGTTGCAGCATTTCTAATCCAATTCCAGGCTACACCTTCGGGTAGCGGATCTGTCATTCGCCAATCCTCCGGGTTGTTCCCCGACCCATCAACCTCAATAACCAAACGTAGCTCTTCCCCAGCCAAAACAGTAGTGTCATTAAAATTACCTCGAAACTGCAAATCGCCCGACGCTCCTGTCACTGAATTGTAAGCGCCAACCGTGAAGGCACCTACCGCCACAGTCCAAATATGTTGAACCCGCGGCATGAGAGAATTCTCAAGCTGGACCAGATAACGGACCAGAGGAGAGCGCTGTAGAAGCATGATGAGGCAAAACGCAGGCCAGGAAAGGCGTGAGAGGAAGAATCTAAGTTTCATAGAAGACGATTGGAGAGTTACTAATAGGGATACGAATACATGAGGCGAATGGTTGCAAAGAAATTCCCCTCGCTCGGAGATTCCCTCAATAACGCCTAATCCAAGGATAATGAAACGGCTGAAGCTCAAGCTATGCCATTGACACCTTTGCCTTCACCACAAAACTGCCCCCTTTTAATTTTCGAACCAAGACAAAGGATTATGACCACAATTACAGACATCAAAGCGCGCGAAATTATGGATTCGCGCGGAAATCCAACCGTTGAAGTAGACGTACACCTTGAATGCGGTGTTATCGGACGCGCCGCTGTTCCTTCTGGAGCCAGCACAGGTGTGAACGAAGCTCTCGAATTGCGTGACGGAGGCGTTCCAGCCAACCAACTGCCCAAGGGTCTCAATGGCAAGAAACGCTATTTGGGTAAAGGTGTGGTTAAAGCTGTCAGCAATGTGCACAAGAAAATCGCACCCCAGCTCGTCGGTCACGATGCGGTGGATCAAGTCGGTGTTGACCAGGCGATGCTTGACCTGGATGGAACAGCTACCAAAAAGAAATTGGGTGCGAATGCCATGCTTGGCGTATCCATGGCGACCGCCAAAGCAGCGGCTCAAGCCCTCGATCTACCGCTTTACCGCTACCTCGGTGGCACCAACGCAAAAGTGCTTCCTGTTCCTATGATGAATATCATGAACGGTGGATCTCACTCAGATGCACCAATCGACATCCAGGAGTTCATGATCATTCCACGCTCTGCCACATCGTTTAATGAAGCATTGCGGGCGGGTGCCGAAATCTTTCACGCCTTGAAGGGTGTGTTAAAAGGCAAAAACCTTTCGACAGCCGTTGGAGATGAAGGTGGGTTCGCACCTAATATCGAATCCAATGAAGCAGCCTTGGAAGTGATAGCCCTCGCGGTTAAAAAGGCAGGCTACAAACTCGGTAAAGACATCTTCATCGCGTTGGACGTTGCTTCCTCTGAATTCTACAACAGCAAAACCAAACGCTACGTATTCTCCAAGTCCGACGGTTCTAAAAAGAACTACAAGCAGATGGTCGCTTTCCTGAAGGACATGCAGTCACGTTACCCGATTCTCTCGATTGAAGACGGTTGTGACGAAAACGACTGGACTGGTTGGAAACACATGACCGAAGAAATGGGTCACGATACTCAGCTCGTAGGCGACGACTTGTTCGTAACCAACACCTCGTTCCTCAAGAAAGGAATCGATATGGGTGTAGCCAACTCCATCCTCGTGAAGGTAAACCAGATTGGTACCTTAACTGAAACGTTCGACGCAGTGGAAATGGCGAACGAAAATAAATACACAGCCGTAATTTCCCACCGTTCAGGTGAAACTGAAGATGCGACTATCGCCGACATCGCGGTTGCAACCAATGCGGGCCAGATCAAAACCGGTTCCCTATCTCGCAGTGACCGGATCGCTAAGTACAACCAACTCCTTCGCATTGAAGAAGAGCTTGGTAAGCATGCGATCTATGGTGGCGTGATTGGCAAAATCTGATCTGGGCCGGCTAACGGATGAATGCATTGTTAGAAACTAGATGCCGAGTATGCCTCCTTCTTGGATTGGTTACGCACAATTGTGCGCGCCCGCTCCCATCGGTCGTTAAGCTCGACATCTAGTATCTGTATCCGACCTAAATAATATCAACCGCTACTTTCGAAAAGGCGGTCGACACTCGGCCGCCTTTTCTCCAATAAGAGGCTAAACAATTCACAAGCTTATGAATCCACAACTCTACATCTGGTTAAAAGTTTTCCACCTAGTCATGGTCATGGCATGGATGGTCAGCATCTTCTATCTCCCTCGCATACTCGTCCACATTGTGGAAGGCCGCGCAGCGAATCAAAGCGTAGATCGCCTGTTCATCATGGCCCGCAAATTATTCATGTTTGGCAACATCATGATGGTCATTGCCTGGATCACCGGTTTGTGGATCGCGATATCCATGGGCTATTTTTCAGGGCAAGGCTGGCTGCATGCCAAGCTTCTCCTAGTGGTCATTTTGATCGGTTACAATCACATGACACTTGGCTTAGTCAAAAAAGCTGAGAAAGGTTCACTTTCTTGGTCATCCAAAGCACTGCGCTGGTTTAACGAACTGCCGATCATTTTGGTTGTGATTGCTGTGTTCCTAGTAATTGGAAAACCGATGTAATCATTCGATCTATTTTTTCATTTTAAACCGAAAGGCCCCTGCGTTAACAGGGGCCTTTTGGTTTCTAGTATGGAGCTGAAAAAGCTCCTCTCACCAAATGAAAAGTTTACCAGCGGTAGGCTGCGTTCAAGGAGATTTGTCTGGGAGCTGCAGGAACTGAAGGAATCTCTTCGAAGTCACTGTCCCAGAGATTTACCACAGCAAGACCAAGCTCCAATCCTTCTATGGATTTTGGAAAATAATAGAGTCCCAACGATGAAAGTACCGCATCGTCTGAGGTGCCTTCCGTCCGAAGCAAATTATCTTGCTGAATGCGAAATACGTTGTCGGATCGAAGTTCTATTCCTGAGGCCAGTTCATAAATAAAAGCCAGAGTTGCACGGTGTCGGGCAAAATTAAGAGCGTAGAAACTAGCATCTACATTGGCGACGCCATAGTCCTCGTCTTTAGATAAGGAGGTATAACCCACCACAACGCGGCCTTTATCAAAATCGTAAGAGGCCAATAACTCTACTCCCGTGGTATCAATATCCACATGGTTTGCGGTTCGACCAAAAATATCATAGGCAAATGTCCAATCGACCAGTTCATCATCTTCACGTTTGAATACCGCAGCCTGAAAGTTGAAATGATCGGACTGGGTAAGGTAACCGAGTTCATAGTTGGTGGCCGTTTCACGCCCCAGGCTGGGATTACCACGAAACAGGCCTCCATTTGGGTTTCCAGCAATCGCGGTGTATCCCGCCACTTGTGAGGCTCGTGAAACATCGATGTAAAGCTGCGAGTTGTCTCCAAGACCAGGGAGTCCCGATACATCGAGTCTTGCCATGGGCAATACTTTGCTACCGCCACGATTATTGTCGTCATAGGATAAACCTCCAGCGAGCCGCCATTGATTTCCATCCCTGTCGTCCCATTCGGTATCAACCAGGACACTTCCTTTTAAGTAGCTACGACTATTGAAGGCTCCAAAGGTTAAGGAAGTCGATTCAATCTCATCCTGCAACCACTCGACTTTGGTGAGCAGGTTCCATTGCTCCCAAGTCCAGCCACCTTCAAAAGCGATGTCGTACACTTCAGTCGTATGTTCGAAGGGATTGAAGACTCCAGGACGAGTACGATCGAATTCGTAATCGTCTTTATTCTTTCGGTAATAAGCACTGGCCTGCCAAAAGATATCTCCGTGATCCACACGATGGTTTAAAAAGAATAGGCTTGTTTGAATATCCTCCGTCTCAGCAACGCCGAAAGGAGTATACATATTCGGCCACCCAAAAAATTTATCCTGATAACCAAAGAACACATCGCTCTGCGAACTCCCTTCGATTCTTTGAAAGCGTATACTCAAACGATCAAAGTCATGATCTCCGTTTTCGATGGGCCCTTCCGACTCCGAATGAGACACCTCGGTATCGATACCCCAGGTCGATCCATCCTCTGCCTGCTCTACATGCGCACCATAAGCGCTTCCATACCAATAACCATCTTCACCGACACCCAAAGCAAGCTCCTGATGCGGGCGAATAGCACTCCATTGATAGTTAATGCTACCTACACTTGAGTTGAACCCGGAGAAGGCATTCGCACTTCCGGTTAAAACGTTTGCCCTTGAAAGCATGTGCGGCGATACCGGAATTTCCGCGTAGTAGTGTCCTGTCTGTGGATCAAAGAGAGTTGCACTTCCCAGCATGAACCCGGTGTTTTCAAAAATACCACCCCGGATGGTTACATCACCTTGACTCTCTACGGAATTACGAGACTGCACATCCACCAAGGGTTCATACTTCAAGGCAGAAACCGGCATGGAGAAAGTCGCAAGAGAGTCTTCCAAAGCAATGCGCTGGGAAACAGTCTCTACGGTATCGAGTTCATACAATTGGTAACTCTCATCCTCTTGCCCATATGAGCATAGGATGGGCCCCACGAGCATTAGCAAAATATATTTTATAACTAATTCGGATTTCATAAAACCGGTGAGATGAAGTGACTTTCATTTCATTTGGCAATCCTAATGTTAACCTATGTGTTGATTCATCTTAACATTAAAATGGACTCCCTTCAGTCTTTGACAGTCTCTACCCCAAACGCCAACTTGACTCCATGAATCAAGTGGACGTGCTGTGCATTGGCTATGCTTGCTGGGATCTCAATTTTCACATCACGGACCATCCAGGTCCGGACAAGAAGATCTTTGCCAAGTCGCTAACCAGCGAGGGAGGAGGTCCAGCCGCGAACGCTGCCTACACTATAGCCAAGCTGGGAGGTCAGGCAGCCTTGGCAAGTCGATTAGGCAACGACGCCCTCGGACAAGCGCACCTGGAAGAGCTGAAACAAGCAGGCGTAGATACAAGCCGTATTTTGATTACGAATACACCAACTCCGACATCAAGCATCTGGGTCAATCAAAAAGGCCAGCGCGCGGTTGTTAACTTCAAACCTGATCCTTCCGATCTTCCGAACACAACATACGCTATTACCCCGCACTGCATATTGGTAGACGGGCATGAGTTCGATGCTTCCATGGATGTATTAAAGCAATCCGACAGTACCCCCACCCTTCTTGACGCTGGATCCCTCAGGGATGAAACTTTGGAACTGTCATCCATAGTATCTCACCTGGTAGCCTCTTCATCATTCGCGCGAGATCTGTCTCAGTCAGAGGATTCAAAAGACTGGCTAGAATGCCTGACAGAGAAAGCGTCCTGTGCTGCTGTAACTTGCGGAGAGCATGGGGTGCATTGGCAGGATAAAAACGGCACCGCCGGACACATCAAAGCCCCATCAGTAAATGCAATTGATACCACGGCTGCAGGAGATATTTTTCATGGTGCTTGCGCTCTTGCACTTGCCAAAGGAAGATCTTTTCAAACTTCACTGGTTTGGGCAAACGAGGTAGCCGGTGTATCCGTAACTAAACCGGGTGGCCGTAGCGCTTCACCTGAAATCTCCGAAGTAACGTCTCTGAACTCCTTCAAATAACCTTTTGATTTTATACTTATGCATGTAGGGGACATTGAGCGATGGGAAGGAAAGCAATCACTTCCAAAAGTTATCTGTCTCCATGGCTTCCTGGGACATGGAAAAGACTTCAAGATCGTAAGGGACCATTACGCAGATCACCCCACGATAATTGCTCCCAACTTGCCGGACTATTCCCAAAGCCCGGCAAGTGACTATAGCTGGGAAAGCTGCATCCAGGCATTGGATGAACTAATCGTAACTGAATCAAAAGACGCCGTTTGTGTTTTATTGGGCTATTCCATGGGCGGACGCATAGCGCTACAGTATGCGCTTCAGCACGCTGATCATTTGGCAGGCCTCGTACTAGTTGGCGCAACACCGGGTATAGCGAATGCAAATGAGCGTAAGGCTCGTATACAAAAAGATTTCGCACAAGCGGCCATGCTGAAGGAGCAATCTCTGGAAGACTTTTTAAAACAATGGTTCAAGCAGGATATCATCCGATTTCAATCACAGATACCCGAACCCTACCGTTCAGATATGCGGAGGACGCGGGAATCGAATAATAGCATCGCGCTTGCACTATCACTTTCTTCTCTCGGAACTGGAAGCATGCCATCAGCATGGGATCAATTGGCCAAGCTTCATCAACCCACTTTGCTGGTTACTGGAGATAGGGATGAAAAATTTAAAACCATTGCGGGCAAAATGGAGACACAACTTCCAAATGCACAACACGCATCTATCATAGATGCAGGTCATGCTTGTTGCTTTGAGAAACCGTTGGCATTTACGCAAATCCTCGACTCATTTGTTTCATCACTAATTGATTGATGGTTTTGCGATTCCTCATACTTTCACTGGGTGTCTTTTGTGCAGGGACCTCAGTGGTGATGACTAAAGCGAGTCAACTACCCGCTGAATATGTAGCGGGAGGTCGCCTGTTAATTGCAGCTCTCCTTCTACTTCCCATTTATATCAGGGATCAAAAACGGAATCCCGATTTTAAGCTAAGACAAAGCCTCCGGATATCGGGTCTACCTGCGCTTCTTCTCGCTTTGCACTTTATCACATGGACGATTGGAGCGCGTTGGACCACCAGTGCGAATTCCACTCTCATTGCAAACTTGATTCCGGCAGCTATGCCTTTCTTCAGTCTGTTTCTTTTAAAAGAAGCACTCAACAGAGGAGAATGGATTGGCACATTCATAACATGCTTGGGTGTAGTCATCCTTGCTTACGTAGATTACCATGTAAGCTCCACCATACTAGCAGGTGACCTTGTTTGCTTGTTATCCATGCTGGTTCTTTCATGGTACCTCATTCTTGCAAGGAAGTACCGACACATTCCTTCCATATGGTTATACTTAGTACCTCTCTATACCGTTGCAGGACTCATTTGTATTTTCACCGGTTTACTCAGAGTAGGTATTCCCCCTGCTCCGCCAGCTGTAGAATGGTTTTATATTTTCTTACTAGGGTTAGTTCCAACCGTGTTTGGTCACTCTCTCCTCAACTTAGCAATGCATTGGTATAGAAGTCAGTTCGTTGCCATAGTCAGTCAGATGCAGTTTGTCTACGCCGGCATCCTGGGCTATTTCTATTTTGCAGAAATCCCTCAAACAAGTTTTTACCTTGCTAGTGCATTCATGATGGCTGGAGTTGTGTGGACTTTGTATTCACACACTTACACTCATAAGACCTCCCATGATACCAAACAACATTAAGCATATTATCTGGGATTGGAACGGCACGCTCGTAGATGATGGGCAACGCTGTGTCGATATTATGAACGGCATCCGAAGAAGGCGATCGATGCCTTTAATCAGCCTTGAGGATTATCGTAAGCTATTTGATTTCCCTGTCATTGAATACTATCGCAGAATTGGTTTTGATCTCGAAGAGCATCCTTTTGAAACCTTAAGCAATGAGTTTATCTCTGAATACATCCAATCACGAAAAGATTTACCGCTACAACCAGGAGCTCTGGAAGCGTTAACTTTTTTCAGAGAAAGAAATATTCCGCAATGTGTTCTATCAGCTACCCAATCTGATGCTCTAAGAAAAACACTGGATGAACATCAGCTGACATCCTTTTTCAAAACAATACTTGGCCTTGACCATCACTATGCCGATGGGAAGGCACACCTGGGAGACACCTGGTTGGAAAAAACCCACATAGACAAAGAACATGTCCTATTCATAGGAGACACGCTTCACGACAGAGAAGTCGCATTAAAGATGGGCATTCATTACCTACTCATCTCAAAAGGCCATCATTCAGAAAAACGCTTGCGCGAAAGATCGACCAAAGTCTTAGACAGTCTTCAAGAGCTCATAGAATTACTCTAGTCGAAAGACAGCAGAAGAAATAAAACACTTCTACGTACCTGCTTGTTGGGTACATTATAATTCATTCATCCATCAAGTGTTCACCAAAGAAAAAACACTTAAAACAACGACATGCTTAAAAGACATCTTTCTCTTGCATTCTAAATAAGCTTACATTAAGAAACTTACCCCAAGCTTTTATAAATCCCGGACTATCCCCCAACATCATCCAAAACCCAACAAATTGACGCGCTTTAATCATAGTTTTCTTTGGCGTTTTGCTGGACCTATCAACCAGCAGTTAACGCATCATTCAATGAAGGTATTGAATGAAAAAAAAGCGCACACTTTGAATGCACTTGAAGAATCAAGTCACTCCCACTTTCAAGCTACAAAGACTCATCCACTTTCCATAGACAAGTTGGCATCAGCTGAACTCGTAACCACCGCCTTTTCTTTTTTAAAAAGAATCGACGGCATCGTTCCGACAAAGCGCCCTCTTTTCGTTGGGATAAATACCTAGGTATAAATCAACACGAAGCGTTACCAATAATCGATTAAAACTATGCCTCCAAAAAAAGCTGCTAAAAAAGCAACCAAGAAGAAGGTAGTTAAGAAGGCCGCCAAAAAGGCTGCCAAAAAACCTGCCAAAAAACCAGCTGCCAAAAAAGCTGCAAGAAAAGCACCTGCTAAAAAAGCCAAGAAAAAGGCTGTAAAGAAGGCTGCTAAGAAAGCTGCTAAGAAAAAGGCCGCTCCTAAAAAGAAAGCTGCTGCTAAGCCAAAGAAAAAGGCTGCCGCTAAAAAGAAGGCTGCTCCTAAAAAGGCTGCCAAGAAAGCTGCTAAGAAAAGAGCCGCTCCTAAAAAGAAAGCTGCTGCTAAGCCAAAGAAAAAGGCTGCCGCTAAAAAGAAAGCTGCTCCTAAAAAGGCTGCCAAGAAAGCTGCTAAGAAAAGAGCCGCTCCTAAAAAGAAAGCTGCTGCTAAGCCAAAGAAAAAGGCTGCCGCTAAAAAGAAAGCTGCTCCTAAAAAGGCTGCCAAGAAAGCTGCTAAGAAAAGAGCCGCTCCTAAAAAGAAAGCTGCTGCTAAGCCAAAGAAAAAGGCTGCCGCTAAAAAGAAAGCTGCTCCTAAAAAGGCTGCCAAGAAAGCTGCTAAGAAAAGAGCCGCTCCTAAAAAGAAAGCTGCTGCTAAGCCAAAGAAAAAGGCTGCCGCTAAAAAGAAAGCTGCTCCTAAAAAGGCTGCCAAGAAAGCTGCTAAGAAAAGAGCCGCTCCTAAAAAGAAAGCTGCTGCTAAGCCAAAGAAAAAGGCTGCCGCTAAAAAGAAAGCTGCTCCTAAAAAGGCTGCCAAGAAAGCTGCTAAGAAAAGAGCCGCTCCTAAAAAGAAAGCTGCTGCTAAGCCAAAGAAAAAGGCTGCCGCTAAAAAGAAAGCTGCTCCTAAAAAGGCTGCCAAGAAAGCTGCTAAGAAAGCTGCTAAGAAAGCTGCTAAGAAAAGAGCCGCTCCTAAAAAGAAAGCTGCTGCTAAGCCAAAGAAAAAGGCTGCCGCTAAAAAGAAAGCTGCTCCTAAAAAGGCTGCCAAGAAAGCTGCTAAGAAAAAAGCCGCTCCTAAAAAGAAAGCTGCTGCTAAACCAAAGAAGAAAGCTGCTAAGAAGGCTGCAAAGAAAAAGGCTGCTCCTAAAAAAGCTGCCAAGAAAGCTGCCAAGAAAAGAGCTCGTAAGAAGAAGTAAAGCGCTCCTTATCTTTGATTATTTCAAAAGACCGGCTTCGGCCGGTCTTTTTTTGTACCCCTTCGATGAACCACACCTCCCTCTTCACAATTTACAAAAAGAGGTGGACAATTCCCCAAAAATGATTCCGATACCACGCCATGAGTTCATCAGACGAAAAGAAAGCCGGCTTCGGTAACCCAATCGTTAACCTAATTCTTACTGGATTGGTATTCCTGTTTTTTACTTGGATTCTCAGGCCTTACGTCCCAGCCAAGACAGTTGCGCTAAACTGGCTTTTCTCTGCTTTCGCGGCCACCACTCTGACCATGACATTTTATTTTGCGATAAACATGTTCCAGGTCACACTGAGAGATCACAAAAACCGCGAAGGTTAGAAGTCAAAACGATCAACTGAGCCTGATCCAGGCCAAGCATTGGTAGATGGTTCCAAGACTAACAATTAGTCTTGGTTATCTTCATCCCAGGATCCGAACTCAGCCTCATAGGCACGCTTCTTACGTCGCTCAATAAAGGCGCCTACAATGATGGCTGCCTCATAGAGAAGAATCATAGGACCTGCCATCAAACCTTGCGTAATCGGATCTGCCGTGGGCGTGATGAACGCGGCCAGAATAAAGATGATTACAATGGCATACCGCCTAAACTGCCTAAGCATAGCGACGGACAGGATGCCGACATAGACCAGGATGGTAATAACGAGGGGGAACTCAAAACTGAGCCCAATTCCAAGCACCATCCAGATTAACAGGCTCATGTAGCGGTCCGCAGCCCAAACAAGGCTGAAACCGAGAAGCTCGTTCAGATAGATCGATACATTCAGAGCCGAGGGCACCAGCACCATATAGCTAAATATGCAACCGACACTGAAAAGCATCAACGCAACGAAAGCTCCAGGTAATAGCGTTCGCCGTTCTTTTTGATTTAGACCGGGCGCAATAAAGGAAGAGGCAAAATACAGAATAAAAGGAGACGCCAGAGCAATCCCGCCTAAGAATCCTAATTGAAGCAAAAATGAGAAAACCCCAAACGGTGAAGTAGTCACCAGCGCTTCCGTAACACCATGGTTGGCCATAGCCTTTTCGACCGGTGTTCTAAGCAAACCCGTAATCTGTTGGAAAAATATCGCTACAAGAATGAAGGCCGATAAGAACGCTGCCGCAGATTTAAATAGTACGACTCGGAGCTCCTCAAGGTGCTCAAGAAAAGTCATGTGGCCACCTTCGATGGCATCATCTAATGCTGCGATGTCTTCATCAGGGTGACGCTCAAGTTCAGTCACACTTTTTTCTACCTGGCTGGCAAGCGCGGTCTCTTCCTCACCATGAGAGTCCTCATCATGGTAGCCATCGCCATGGTAATCATGATCGTCGTCCCAATGACTATAACCATCATCTCCCTCGTGGTGATAATCTGAACCTTCGTCCCCGGAAACAGTATCCTCGTCCGAAGATTCATTTTGATCCTGTTCAGAGTCAGTCCCATCTGACGCGTCACTTTCCTCCTCAGAGCCCAACTTTGGCTCTTCCCCGGATTCAGCATCATTCTCACCTTCATTCTTAGGCTCGAGGCTATCTTCCTCGCCGATATCCTCTGTATTTTCAGGCTTGGACGACGATTCGTCATCCGCGTCAGACTCAACAGATTCGTTATCCAAATCCTTCTCAAGATCAGAATCCTCAGGCTCCATAGTCTCATCTTCCTCAGAAGCATCCGCGTCATCTGGCGGAACAAGCTCACCTTCTAAGGAAAACTCCTCCTGCTCTGAATGCGATGAATCATCACCCTTTTTCGAAGGCTCCTCAGGGCCTTCATCCGGGGTCAAGTCTTCGTCCTCATCGGGACTCTTTTTTCCGTCGTCTTCCATTTAAAAACGAACCAGAAAACAGTTTGAAATGAAAACGGCAACCCCCGAGTTGCTAGGCACATACATTACTCTCACCATGCTTCCTTAACCGTTGACAGAAAAACTTCCATTGGTTCAATTGCGCCCTTTCTCACGGACTTGGAGGTTCTCCGAGAAACGCTTTCAACACTAAAATACATATACGACATGGCTAAAAAAGTCAGTAAGAAGCAAGTTAGAAAACCTAAACGCGCAACCAAAACTGCAAGAAAACCAAAAGCAGCCAAATACGTCTACTCTTGGGGCGGCGGCAAAGCGGATGGTAACGGCTCTATGAAAGCCCTCTTGGGCGGTAAGGGTGCCAACCTAGCAGAGATGGACAGAATAGGTCTCCCTGTCCCTGCCGGATTCACCGTTACGACGGAAGTCTGCACCTCCTACTACGATAACAATCGTCAGTACCCAGCCGGTCTCCAAGACCAGATTGTGCAGGGCATCAAGAAGATTGAGAGAGTCATGGGCACCAAATTTGGTGACTCAAAGAAATTCCCACTTCTAGTAGCAGTTCGTTCAGGAGCACGTGACTCTATGCCGGGTATGATGGATACCATCCTCAACCTGGGCTTGAATGACGAAACCGTTCAGTCACTTGAAAGCGCAACCGGCAACCCACGCTTTGCCTGGGATTGTTACCGTCGCTTCATTCAAATGTATGGTGATGTAGTTATGGGAGTTCAAAAACTTCCAAGCGAAGACCATGATCCATTTGAACTGATCATCGAGCATGCTAAGGCAGACCTTCTCGGAGATGCCGATGCAGAAGACACCGAATTTACAGCTGGTCACCTCAAAGAAGTGATCGCTCGCATGAAGAAGCTCGTAAAGGACCGCACCGGACAAGATTTCCCAAGCGATCCCTGGGAGCAACTTGATGGAGCAGTGAGTGCAGTATTCGGATCCTGGATGAATGACCGTGCGATCGTTTACCGCCGTAAATATAACATCCCTGCCGAATGGGGCACCGCGGTTAACGTCCAAGCGATGGTATTTGGTAACACGGGAGAAGATTCAGGATCAGGAGTATCTTTCACTCGTGACCCTGCTACCGGCGAAAAGGTTCTCTATGGTGAGTTCCTTATGAACGCTCAAGGTGAAGACGTAGTAGCTGGAGTTCGCACTCCTGACGCGGTAGCTGAACTTGAGAAGGTACAGCCTGCTTCTCTGAAAGAATTGAAACGCATCTGCAAAGTGCTCGAAAAGCACTTCAGCGATATGCAGGATTTTGAGTTCACCATCCAGGAAGGCAAGGTCTTCATGCTGCAAACTCGTAACGGTAAGCGCACGGGTGTAGCTGCTGTTCGTATCGCATGTGAAATGGTGAAAGAAAGACTCATCAATTGGAAGACAGCCGTAACTCGCGTTCCTGCTGAACAGCTCGAGCAAGTACTTGCACCGATCTTCGACAGCGCAGCTGTTAAGTCCGCCAAGCAAATTGCGAAGGGACTTCCTGCAGGTCCTGGTGCCGCAACTGGACGCATTTACTTCAATGCTGAAAGAGCAGTTGAAGCAGCTGAAAAAGGACACCGTGTCCTACTCGTTCGCGTTGAAACTTCTCCGGAAGATCTACGCGGAATGATCGCTGCTGACGGTATCCTGACCGCTCGTGGTGGTGTATCTTCACACGCAGCACTCGTTGCCCGCCAAATGGGTAAGATCTGCGTTTGTGGTGCTGCTGAACTTCAAATCGATTATGAAGAGCGCACATTGAAAGTTGGAAAGAGGGTTTATCACGAAGATGACTTCCTATCTATCGATGGAACAGCCGGAACGGTTTACGATGGAGAAGTAAGCACAGCTCCTTCCGAAGTCGTTCAAGGTCTCTTGAAAAACAACAAGAAGGCACAGAAGAGTGGCACCTACCAAAACTACACCAAGCTCATGGGCTGGTGTAAGAAGGTTACTCGTATGAGCGTTCGCACGAATGCGGATACTCCCGAGCAAACCACTCAAGCGATTGCATTCGGCGCTGAAGGGATCGGACTCACCCGCACAGAACACATGTTCTTCGAAGGTGACCGCATCGACGCCATGCGCGAAATGATCCTTGCTGGAAACCTGAAAGCCCGCGAAAAGGCGCTTAAGAAGCTTCTCTCGCACCAGCGCAAGGACTTCTACGGCATCTTCAAGGCACTCAAGGGTTTTCCTGCAACCATCCGCCTCCTGGATCCACCTTTGCACGAGTTCCTACCTCACACTAAGGAGCAGCAACTCGACCTTGCACACAAGCTAGGTATTCCTGTGGAAAAGATCATGACCCGTGTTCACGATCTCCACGAGTTCAACCCAATGCTTGGTTTCCGCGGCTGTCGTCTCGGAGTTCTGTATCCTGAGATCACTCGCATGCAGGCCACTGCGATTCTCGAAGCTGCAGCACAAGCGCAGAAGCGAGGCATCAAGACCAAGCCTGAAATCATGATTCCTCTCGTAGGTTTCAAGAAGGAGCTCGATCTGCAAGTAGCCATCGTTCACGAAGTAGCTGCTGACGTGAAGAAGCGTAAGAAACTACGTAAGCTCGACTATCAAGTTGGAACCATGATCGAAGTACCTCGTGGTGCATTGACCGCCGACGAGATTGCCGAAACCGCTGAGTTCTTCAGCTTCGGAACCAACGACTTGACCCAAACAACCATGGGTATGTCTCGCGACGATTCAGGTTCATTCCTCGGTGCCTACCAGGAAGAAGACATTATGTCGAAGAACCCATTCGCTTCCATCGACGAAACAGGCGTTGGACAGCTTATGGAAATCGCTATTGAGAAGGGCCGCTCCACCAACCCCGATATCAAACTCGGCATCTGCGGTGAACACGGTGGTGATCCTGACTCGGTTGCATTCTGCCACAGAGTTGGTCTGGCTTATGTATCCTGCTCGCCTTACCGCGTGCCGGTTGCTCGCCTTGCCGCTGCTCAGGCTGCACTCGAAGACGAAACTTAATCGCAAGCGTCTCAATTTCAAAAAGCCCTTCCCAATTCGGGGAGGGCTTTTTTCTTTACGCCTTTGACTCTAACATCCATTTCATACGACTCATAACGGCACTGCGAGGACGCAGTTTCCCTACCGACTTTTCCAAAGATGGTAGGGCCATCGCATCCCTGCGATGCCACCGGATGACTCACTAGATTCCTTATAAGTCAGATGTTTGACGTTAGAGAAAAGCCCAAGATGGTAGAGCGCACGCTGTTGATCGGTGTGCGCATCTCTGGCAAGACGGAAGACAACACCGACAATCTGCTGATAGAATTGGCCGACCTGGTAAACACCTTGGAGATCGGCGTTATGGAATCCATGGTTATTACTATCAGGAAGCCACATCCTCATTTCTTTATCGGGAAGGGTAAAGCCTACGAGATCATGGAGCACTGCAAGGAACAGGGTTACGATTGTATCGTGTTCGACGACGCATTGACGCCTGCTCAGCAACGCAATTGGGAAAGAGAATCCAAGCTCTGCGTCATTGATCGACAGGAGGTCATTCTGGATATTTTTGCCAATCGCGCTCAAACCAAGGAAGCCGTTCTTCAGGTTGGGTTAGCAAGAATGGTTTACAGCCTCCCTCGCCTCACACGCGCCTGGACTCACTTAAGCAGACAACGTGGTGGTGGTACCAATATGCGTGGTCAGGGTGAGACGCAGTTGGAGGCCGATCACCGAATTGTTCGTGATAGAATCGCGACTTTGAAAAAGAAACTCGTTGTCGTGCGTGCCCAGCGGGAGACGCAAAGGAAGCGGCGAATGAAAAAGCCAGTCCCATCAGCCGCTATCGTCGGCTACACAAACGCCGGCAAATCTTCGCTTCTCAATTTGATCACAGGAGCCAACATTTTAGCGGAGGACAAACTTTTCGCCACCCTTGATCCGACTACGCGACAGGTCATTTTACCCTCGGGTTTAAAGCTCCTCCTCACAGACACGGTTGGATTTGTCCGTAAACTTCCTCACAATCTGGTCGAGGCGTTCAAAGCGACACTCGAGGAAGCGGTTGTCGCAGACTTTCTAATCCATGTCCTGGATGTATCCAGCCCAGAAGTAGAGAAACACGCAGAAACCACTCTCGAAGTTCTCAAGGAATTAGGGGCCGACGAAAAACGAATACTGACTGTTTTCAACAAGGTCGACATCTGCGACGACTCCTTCGCTCTCCAACGACTGCAGGCACAATTTCCGGATGCGGAATTCATTAGCGTCATAGAGAACAAAGGAATCGAACAACTGATTCGCCGCATGGATGAAGTTTTAGAAACCGATTCCACGTTTGGTGAATATCTATTCCCCTTTGATCGATACGACTTGATCTCCCAACTACACCAAGCTGGTTGCGTGAAGGAAGAAACAACCCGGGACGACGGCATCTACATTAGCGGGTTCATCTCCCCTGCCCTGGAACCGCGTGTCTTAGAGTTTAAACTGAACGGGAAATAAGTAAAATCTGGCTCTTTTAATTATTTCTTTCGGTCGTTCTTGACAAAACTTCATTCTTGAGAGTCATTCTCAACTAGAATTGTGACTAATTTACTTTCATTAAAGATAGGTCAATCTGCACGCGTTACCCAAATCCGTGCCATAAACCATATTGACCAACGCATCCTGTCTCTAGGAATCGGGGCAGACGTGGTCGTGAAAGTGTGTAAAGTGGCTCCACTCGGCGATCCAATTGCGGTGGAAGTAGACGGCGCCCAGATCATCCTGCGCAAATCTGAAGCGCAGGGAATCCTGGTCGAACCAGTATAAGTTAATCCGCCATGGTATCCGCCGTCTCTCCAGCGCCTGAGCGCACCGTCCGCATCGCCCTTATCGGCAACCCAAACACGGGGAAGAGCACCATTTTTAATAACCTGACCGGGCTTCGCCAGCGAACCGGGAACTATCCCGGCGTAACCGTAAGCCGAAAAGCCGGGACCATGAAGCTAGGCGGCAGCAACGCAGAGCTTATTGATTTACCCGGCACTTACAGCCTGTCGGCCCATTCACCCGATGAACGCGTCGTTATTGACGTCCTCAACGGCCGTTTCACGGAGATAGGCAAGCCAGACATCATACTCTTCGTCGCTGACGCGGCCAATCTTCGCCGCAACCTTTTTCTGGCTTCCCAAATTGCCACCTTAAAGATCCCCATGGTCATGATCCTGAACCAATGGGATTCCGTCGCACCCTCGGGACAACAGATAGATCTAAATCTTTTAAAGGGTCGCCTGAAAGTTCCAGTCATTCCAACCATTGGAACGAAAAACAAAGGCACCCAGGAGATCATCGAAGCAGTCGAATCACTTCTGGAAGAACCACAATTTCTTCCCGAAATTCATTGGCCAAAATCCATGGCATCGGCAGTGGATCATTTAAAAGCCACTTTGCCCTGTGTTGAAAACGAGTTACTTAGCGAAAGCGAAACCCATCGCCTACTCTTTGACACTCACTCAGCGGAAGTCAGTCGACTCAAAGTAAGCGCAGAGGAAGCTAGAAAAGAAGTTAAGACGGCACGTGAGTTTCTTCGCAAAGACGGGATGAACCCGTTGGTCGCTGAAGCCATGCTACACTATCGTCATATCGATGGACTGATCGGTGGCGTTGTATTGAAGGACGCACAACTCGCTCATGGAGCAACCGAATCGATCGACCGTCTGCTCCTACACAGAGGCTGGGGATTAGCTGCATTCGTAGGCATGATGTATGTGGTCTTCCAGGCCGTATATTCCTGGGCAGGTCCTGTGATGGACATCATCGAAATGGGAAAAGTCTGGGCCCAGGATCTCATCGGCCCTGTGCTTGCAGGAACCCCGATGCTACAAAGCCTGGTGCTGGATGGCGTCATTGAAGGCGTCGGTGCTTTCCTGGTATTTCTTCCCCAGATCCTCATCCTGTTCGCTTTCATTTCCCTTCTCGAAGATAGCGGCTACATGGCACGTGCTGCTTTCATCATGGACAAGCTATTTAGCTGGTGCGGCCTCAATGGAAAAAGCTTTGTCCCTCTCCTTTCGAGCTATGCCTGCGCTATTCCAGGTATCATGGCGACCCGCACGATCGAGGATCCGAAGTCGCGCTTGGCAACCGTGTTCGTTGCACCCTTCATGAGCTGCTCTGCCCGTTTGCCCGTTTATATCCTTTGTATAGGAGCATTCATCGAGCCGGTCTATGGTCCATGGTGGGCAGGTTTCACCCTTTTCGCCATGCACTTTCTTGGGCTGGCAGTAGCGGTCCCAACGGCTTGGGTGGTAACACGTTTTGTTTTAAAAACAAAGTCCCAGCCATTCGTCATGGAGCTGCCCAAATACCGGACCCCTCGCATGAAGGACGTATTATTTCGCATGTGGCAGGCAGGTTGGGAGTTTATCCAAAAGGCAGGCACCATTATTTTCCTGATCACCATCATTATCTGGGCCAGTCTTTACTTCCCCCGTTCCGACGACAAAGCAGCAGATTTTCAAGCTAGTTTTGTAGCAGAAAAGGTGACTGAAGGAATCGGTAATGAAGCACAGATACTCGCCCTTCTAGAGGATGCCGATTCGGAGCTGTCTCATGAGTTCAATCTGTTCCTGGGTAGTTCACAAATCAACCAGAGCTACATGGGCCATATCGGAAAAGCGATCCAACCTATTTTCGAACCAGCAGGATTCGACTGGAGAATCTCCATCAGCGTCCTGGCCAGTTATCCCGCTCGTGAGGTCATCATCTCAACCCTAGGTATTATCTATAGTTTGGGTGGCGATGTAGACGAAGAAGACGGAAGCCTACGCGCCGCTTTAAAAAACAGCGAGTGGCAAGAAGGTGAACGATCCGGCACCCCCATCTACACGGTTCCAGTCGTAATCGGACTTATGGTATTTTTCGCCCTTTGCTCCCAGTGCGGAGCGACCACCTCCATCATCGTAAAGGAAGCCGGATGGAAATGGGCTATTATTTCATTCGTCTATATGACAGCCCTTGCCTGGTTTGGCGCGGTGCTCTGTTATCAAGTCGGAACCCATCTCTTTTAGCGATGCTCACCTGGGATGCCATTATAGTTAGCTTGTTAGTATTAGGCGCCGCCGCGTACCTGGGAAGGCACTACTTCAAGAAATGGAAGTCTCCGAAAGCTTGCGGTTCCGGAAGCTGTGGCTGCAGCCAGCCAAATTCCAAACTGTTTCCCAAAAAGAAATCGTTTTAAAAAGCGCCACCGCAACCAGGACTCCCAAGAGGTGAGAAAGCGGACTGGCTTCGATCCCTTCTCCAAAGTGAGAGACGAATAAGGCACCTCCCCAAACAGTCTCCATCACCGGCTTTAAAACACTCGTGACGAAGGCGAATCCCCACACAAGCATCAACGCGCTTTTCTTTCTTAAACGGCAGTAGCTCATCGCTTGCAAACAGATCGCTGTAAACAAACTCATATCCAGCGCACTTAGCCCTCGATAGAAGTTCATGTCGGGTTGCAGAATTAACAAAGCCAGTGAAATGGTCAACGGAGCCAATACCAGAACGACTACCCATAAGCTTCTTCGCACCCATTCAACGAAAAGACCACAGGCGAAAAAAACAGCCACATCCCACAAAAGATGCGCGGAATTCCAATGGACGAAGTGTCCGGTAAACAAGCGCCAGTACTCTTCTCCAAGAATTTGCTCCCGGTCATACTGAAACGCTGTTACAAGCGATTCGGGGAACAAAACCAAAAAGCAGGCAGCTACCCCGATAACTCCACTTATCCAGGGTAGCTGCTTTGATTTATCTACGACCTTTGACATTATCAGAGCTGTCAGTTGTCACACTGCCATGAACAAAATCGATGATCGGAATCGCGTTGAATAAGTTGATTCCAAAGTAGCCACGGCGTTCACGTGTATTGCGATCCTGCTTTACCTCCATCGAGTGACTGGAACGCGGAACGGAACAAGAAGGAGTAGGAACAGTTGCACGAGGTGCAACGCTTCTCACCGGCTCGTCCGCGAGCTTAACATTCCAAAATTGTTCAATAGTATTATCCAGAGAAGACCTCTGTTGAACCAAAGGCGGATTACTCAATCCACGATCTGTCCAACTGAAACGGTCCATCCTATTGGTCGCATTGGCGACATTGATTAAGCCAATTAACGCGATAACGATACAGGCTTTCTTCATTAGATTATTATATCTTTTCATGCTCCTTAATCCTTTCTATTTATTTGCACCCCGTTTAATTGTGACGTCATCAACCCAGAAGCTCCCAGGCTTAAGAACGTTGAGCTCAAAACGGATTTGTTTAAACTCATGGGGCACCGTGTATTTATATGTATAGCGTTTCCAATTTGAGATGCGCTCATTGGAGCGAATGATTGTATCCATCCGACCATCAAAGGCAGACACAGCTCCACAGTTCACAAGAAACTCAGCCCCATCATTCATAACCCAAAATTCAATCGTGTAGGTCTCACCAGGAATTGCATCCCACTGTTGACTGAATCCAGGGGAATGCCATCCGATTACTCATGGCCAGGAAACTTCCGCGAGTTGGAGCAATGTGTCCGCAATGTTATGGTGCATGGAGAATACCAATCCCAACAAACCAGGTCGGCATCAAATGAAGCGCCAAGTTATGTTGAGACTCCCACATTAAATCAGTGGATCCAGACACTCGTTAACCGCGAGTACGCTAAAACCCCCAATTTGGCTCAAGTAGCAGAACGTCTTCAAGTAGACCGACGAACAGTGAAGAAGTATTTAAATCTTAAACACCACCTAGAGTGATTTAAACAACGGTTCGATTTCCATTTCAGGGACTTTGACTAAACCTTTGTCTGTGAGTCGTATTTCCGGAATAACCGATAGCGGCAATAAGTTGAAGCCCATGTAAGGCAACGTACAACCGGCAGCGACCCAGGCTTCCTTCACCTTGGAGGCGGCCTCCGCCACATCCGGCGCTCGAAGGTCAGAAATCAACCCGGCAATCGGCAAAGGGATAAAGGCATCCACTTTCCCACCCTGCACAACTACGACCCCACCATGGGAGTTGCGAATCGTTTCAACAGCAAGAGACATGGAAGCTTCATCGTGACCAGCGACAATAACATTGTGCGCATCATGCCCGACACTACTGGCCACAGCCCCTTCTCGCAGACCAAAATTCTGCAAAAAACCATAAGCGATATTACCTTCAACACCATAGCGCTCGATAACCGCCATGTGACAGCAATCATTATCTTTAACGAATGCCCCCCAATCAGTGGAGCCGCCGTCCAAATTAGCTTTTCTGTGAAGGGTTACGATACCGGGTAACTCCGTTCTTAATACGGTTACCTCGGTGGCGACTTCTGGAACGTCCGGAATTAACTTGGGCTCAGCAGGCATATTGACTGTTTGGTATGCCTTTTTCGGATATTGGTAACGATGATTACTCAATTGCTCATCTAAAACGGCAGTCACCTTGCTATCCTCAACAGCCAGCTCTCCTCCATACCAAGTATTGATTACTTTCAGATCATCGTTCAGCAAAACCATATCCGCTCGCCGCCCATGACCTAGTGCACCAAAATCACCATCCATGGAATAACGAGTCGCCGGGTGCAGTGACCCCATCGACCATGCCGTGGGGATATCGATCCCAGCTTTGATGGCTTCGGTAACGACCCAGTCCATACCAAAGGTAAACAGATCATCCGCATCCCGGTCATCGGTGCACACGCAAACCCGTTTAGTGCTAGCTCCAAGCTCGGTCACTGCCTTGATAGCCTCAGGTAAACTGTGCCAAGGTGTGGTTGGAGGTCCACCGCGCAGGAATACCCAAATGCCCGCTTCTAGAAAATCATCTGCGATATCGCGATCAATGGCTTCGTGCGTATCCGTCACTCCACTCGCGGCATAGGCAGCGACAAATTCGCGCCCATAAATATGCCCGCTGACGGGTCTACCTCGCTTCAAAGCTTCCTGAATCACACCATGTGAGCGATCGTCCCCGAAACATACAGGCACAAAGTCCATCTTTTCACCTAGCGCTACAATCTCGGGCCAGGCATCGAACATGGCCCCCGCTTTATGGGGAGTCAGATCCCCGCCGCAGGTTTCCATTTCAGCGCTGGTAGCAGGAATGGTACTAGGCAAAGTTAGGAAAATATTTAAGGGAGCAACTCGAGCATCCTCCAGCATCCATTCAATGCCTTCGGTATCACTCACATTGCCAATCTCGTGGCTATCGCAAAAGATGGTCGTCGTTCCGTTCAGCAAGGCAGATTCTGCATAAGCACAAGCCGTCATCATACTACTTTCGATATGGATGTGTGGATCCACCAACCCGGGAGCAAGAATGCCACCGGCCACGTCGACTTTCCTGGCAGCACCTTGATGACTACCCGCAGGCTTGACGGCAGCTATGCGTCCATTGGAAATCCAAACTTCCTTTTCCGACAACATCCGTTCGGTATAGGTGGACAGGATACGGGCACCGGTCACAACCAGATCAGGTTCGATGGTACCCGAAGCGACCCCGGCCAGTGTTTGAGTTAAGGAATGAAGCGGAGCGACGCTAAATCGATTCATGAGTATTAGCTAAGATTGAGATTCAGGTAAGTTTTTCCGTAGTCATACGTGACGGCTTGGCTCGATCGAGCGACCGACTTCCAGCCATCATTCTCGAGTTTGTTTTGGAATACCATGACATCAGCGTAATATTCCGACAGAAGCCTCGCCTTTGTTTGATCATCCAGGAATGAGTGCTTCAGACTGTTTTCTCCAAGAGCAATCATCTCCTTCCAGGTCAGATTGAAACGACTAACTGCGACAAAATACTCATCCGTCATATTAGAATGCCACATGCCACGATCGTCCGTATTCAAACAGCAAGGAATTCCCTGCCGCATGTAGATTGGAAATGGATGCTGATCCAAATCAGGAGTATACCCGAGCAGGTGATTACTGATTAGATTGATTTCGATAAGGAAATTTTCACCTCGCATCATCTGCATGGTCGGAGGATCTCGAAACAGATTGATACCGTGACCAATACGAGTCGCTCCCAGGCGAAGGGTATCAAATATGTGCGTATCTTTTTTCTCAGCTTCACCGGCATGAATAGAGATACCCACACCGGGGAATTTCCTAATCATGCGATCAAATACATCCGTGAACTTACTGGGGTAGCCACGGTTATCATCCTCTCGACCGGCCATATTAATTCCGAGCCACAGCTCAGGATGATTGTAGGTGTATTCGAAATACTCCTCAACTCCCTGAATCGCATCTGGAGAAAAGCGCAACACAATCGTTTGAAAGCGCACGAGGACACCCGTCGCCTTTGCATCGGGCTGATCAAAACGGTCCAGCCACATCTTCGTAGCCTCATCCATGGAGATTACATTCCCCTGGGCATCATACCAACCGCGAAAGCGTGATTGAATCTCCAAGTAACGCACACCTTCAGCACCAAACCGTTTCATGTTCTCCACGGTCAGTTCCATCATCACCTCAATCGAGACCAAGACATCACCCAGGCGATTCCAGATGTATTCAAAGAATTCATCACGACCTTCTCCTTCGTGATCAAGGAACATGGCATTCATCCAAGCTCGCTTTTCTTTGTCATTAAGATCTGCCAAAGGCTTAAAGTCATTTTGCAGAGAAGCCGTCAGCTTTTCATAGGAATGCCCTGCGATGGTTACCCACCCAGCTATGCTCCTTGAGTCTGTATGGTGCCCCACTTCAGCGAGATTCAAAGTCGATATGCGCACGCGCGTATAAAACGTCTGCCCACCATTTCGCTTGGAGTCAGTGGCAATATCCCAAATCATTTCCGGCAACATACCACCACCCAGGTGATGATGAATATCTCCGCCTTTGGGCAATGCATAGAGCACTCGGTAAAGATCCTCGGCTGATGCTTCCTCTTTCACCTTTTTCCAGGCAGCCTCGATCCCATCTGAGTACTGTAATCTGGCAGAAACGTTTCTACGCCTACCTTCAATTGCCATTCCTGAGGATGGTGATTGGGACGTCTCCTGTGCAGTCGCTCCACGAGACCCTGCGAATAAACTACCCCCTAATGCGGCAAGAAAGCCATGCCCGAGGAATCGCCGGCGACTGGAAGATATCTGATCCTTGTTTCCGGATACTTTCTTATTTTCCCCGAAAATCCTTTGTTTCAATTTTTCTAATATCATTCGTATAAGTATCCAAATTTTCATTACTTCAATCCGTAATACACCAGGAACAAGGCCGCTACCAGATAGCTGAATATCGGCACCTCTTTCATACGGTTGAGTAATATCATGACAAAAACAAATACTACCAGTCCGATTCCGATTCCTTCCGTAATACTAAAGGTGAGAGGAATCATCAGCATGGTGATAAATGCCGGCGCCACTTCGGACAGATCGTCAAAGTTCAATTCCTTGAGCCCTTGAGCCATAAACACACCAACCATGACCAGAGCGGGCGCGGTCGCTACTGCAGGGACAATGGTTAGTATCGGAGTGAATATTAGCGCCAAAAGAAAACAGATTCCACAAGCGACCGATGTCAGCCCTGTTTTTCCACCCGACTCGATGCCCACTGCAGATTCTACATAGGACGTAGTGGTGGATGTGCCAAGTAACGCGCCGCCCATAGTCGCAATCGAATCGGCTGTGAGCGCTTTCCCCATATTAGGCATATTTCCGTTTTCATCAACCAACTTTGCCCTGCGCGACAATCCCACGAGCGTACCAATACTATCAAATAGATCCAGGATGAGCAGGGTCAGAATGACCGGTAAGGCCTCTTTCCAGAATTGAAAAGGATACCAGAAGTTGAGCTGCAAGAATGTCTCTCCAATGCCCGCGGGAGCGGAGACCACGCCGGAGGGTGTCGGCGTTATGGGCGAGCCACCGCTGCTGAGGAAAAAACCAAGAAATGTAATACCTAAAATTGAAAACAGGATTGCACCAGGGATTTTCTTTATCGAAAGCACCGTCATCAAAATAACCCCTACAACAACCAGGATTGATGCGGGCGACTTTAAACTACCTACTGCGACCAAAGTGGCGTCATTATTCACCACAATGCCCACATTCTTGAGTCCGATAAAGGCAATGAAGAATCCAATCCCTACCTGAATCCCCACTTTCATCCCATTGGGCAACGATTCGGCTATTTTCTTTCGCAACCCGGTAACAGAGAGGATCAAGAATATAACTCCATTCCAGAAAGTCATAGCCAACGCCGCCTGCCAGGGGACTTTCATACCGATACAGATGACAAAGGTAAAATAAGCGTTTGTCCCCATCCCAGGCGCAAGGGCTATGGGGTAGTTGGTCATCCAGGCCATCAGAAAACAGCCAAATGCGGCTGCAACCGCTGTTACCGTGATAAGCGCTTCTTGCGGCATTCCCGTTTTTGCCAGCATCGAAGGATTCACCACAAGGATGTAAGACATAGCCGCAAAGGTAGCGATTCCAGCGAGGAGTTCTTTGCGAACAGTGCTACCTTGAGAACTAATGTTAAAGAGTTGATCGAGCAATTTCACAATTAGATTAGAGCAAATAAAATGCCGGGGTTGCAAGAGCGGCATGGAATCTGCCAATATTCTTCTCATGCGTCCTATTTTATGCTTATGCCTGCTGCTATCAGCATTGGCTTATTCTGCTTGTTCAAAATCATCCACCCAAGATGCTCCCATCCCCATCAAGGTGGTTGTCGTAGCCATGTTTGAAATCGGCGATGTCGAAGGGGACCGACCAGGAGAATTTCAATACTGGGTAGAAAGACTGCCGCTCAGTGAAACCATCGACTTCCCGCAAGGCTACTCTCCGCTCCGTTACAATGCGGATAAAGGAATACTAGGAGTCACGACCGGCATAGGAACTCAATTTTCGACGGCCACCATCATGGGGCTCGGCATGGATCCACGATTCGACCTATCCAATGCGTATTGGTTGGTTGCGGGCATCGCTGGTGGAGATCCAGAAGACACCTCGCCAGCGGATACCGTATGGACCGATTGGGCCATTGATGGTGATATCGGTCACGAGATTGATCCGCGTGAAGCGCCTGAAGACTGGCCGACCGGATACATACCGTTCCGAAATAAATCTCCCTACCAAATGCCGTTGCCCGCCGAAGATCAGCATTGGGGTGTTCGCTATAAACTGAATGCAGGACTCCTCAACTGGGCCTATGAGCTGACCAAAGATATTGAGCTAACCACCAGTGAGGGAGCAGAAAACCTGAGACTTAAGTTCAAGGATTTCGAAGGTGCCCAACACCCACCACGCGTTCGTGTGGGTGCCCAACTGGCAGCAGCTACTTACTGGCATGGAGCACTGATGAACGATTGGGCCAACGGCTGGGTGGATTACTGGACCGAGGGTGAAGGAGATTACTTTACATCCGCCATGGAAGATACGGGAACCTTGCAGTCACTTACCCGACTCGATAAAGCAGGCAAAGCAGACCTGGAGCGAGTCATGGTTCTACGCGGTGTTACTAATTACACACGTCCCATCGACAGCGTTTCTGCCTACGAAAGCTTGAAAGGCGAAACCGTAGGGCACTACTCCGCTTACATGCCTACGATGGAAAACGTATTTCGAACCGGTAATCCGATCGTCGAAGAACTAGTAGAGAATTGGGACACCTACAAAGATTCGGTTCCTTCAGGGAATTAAGTTACGACCACACGATGACCCACGATCAAATGCTCGCTCATCTAAGAGCGGCCAACCAAGAGGCTTTAAAGGCACTGCAAGAAGGCCATATGCCGTTTGGGGCACTCCTCATTGCACCCGATCACGAAACAGTCCTTCTCCGTCAGGGAAACATAGATACCGTTCGTCACGCTGAAAACGAGTTAGCTCGACGCGCTTCTAAACTCTACAATGAAGACTACCTATGGAATTGCACCTTGGTGACTACAATCGAACCCTGCGCTATGTGCGCGGCTACGCAATACTGAGCGAATATTGGAAACTTGGTTTATGGAGTGTCAGAGGATGACTTGAGAGCAATGACAGGTAACCATCCCGAAAATCCTACCATGAGCCTTCCCTGTCGCACGGTATTTCAGTCAGGCCAAAAAGAGGTTCAAATCCATGGTCCTTTTGAGGCACTGAAAACCGCTATTTTAGAACCCCACAAATCCTGCTGAAACTAATTAGTTTCGGTCTCCAGATCTCCTTTTGAAGTCCAATTTCCGGTAATCCAATATACGACCAAATAAACGATAGGAGTATCGATCAACGCCACCAACAGTTTCAACAGGTAACTGCCAAAAATCAATTTGGGTAGCACGTCATTCGGAATGACTCCATAGAATGCGATTACGAAAAAGATGGACGTATCCATGAGCTGGGAACCAAGAGTCGATACATTGTTTCGGAGCCATAAAAAACGAGGGCCCGTCTTTTTCTTCACCCACTCAAAAACATAAACGTCCCACAACTGGGCACAGACCGACGCAATAAGCGAACCTGCTACAATACGAGGAGCTCCACTGAAGAGTGCACGGTAAGCTTCATTATGCTCCCAGCCAGTAGCCGGAGGCAATTTCACTCCAATATATAAAAGGATAGTGGCTAGAATGTATACCGCGGTGCCGACATAAACCATCATCCGGGCCCGCTTCGCACCCCACACTTCCGCCACTGCATCGGTGCAGGGAAATGTGAAGGCATGAGCAAAGCTACCAAATCCAAATGCCAGCACTCCTAGGCCCAGCCAGGACAGATCCAACGGGACCAACTTCACCGTTAATACCTGCAACATTCCCCAAAAGCCTACATAGAGGCCAAAGAGGACTAAGAACTTCTGCTCTTTAGGGTCTTTCAATAAAAGTGAAGAAGAGTTGTGATTCGAGATCCGTCAGAATCAATCTTTGAAGGCCAAAGTGATCTGCACCTCAGTGGAGGTGTCTAAGGGCAGCCCAGAAGTCGAAACCGCTACTCGTGCGTGTTTACCTACCTCACCAAAGATCTCTACCAATAAGTCACTCGCCCCGTTGATGACAGCCGGAGCCTGAGTAAATCCATCCACCGCATTCACAAAGCCGGATACGAGCAATATTTTGTCTACACGATCTAAGTCACCCAAGGCAGCTTTCATGACTGCAATGGCGTTCAAGGTGCAAACCCGGGCGGCTTCATAACCATCCTCCACGGTTTGAACATCACCAACTTTTCCTGTGTGAGTGAGAGCTCCATTTACCATAGTAATGGCACCGGCAATGTAGAGCGTATCGCCATGCATTCGATAAGGCAGGTAGTTTCCTGCTGCTGCAGGAGCAGCCGGTAGTTCTAATCCCAGTTCTTTTATTTTGTTTTCGATATCACTCATGGTTCTCTAATAGAACTACACAATTAGGAATCGGCGACAAAGAAGCCACTGAAAATAAACGCATGAACTCCCAAGCCTATTGGTCCATTTCTGAATGGTCGACAAACAGCCGCAAAAACCCGCAGGCCGCTGCCGAGCATTTCTTTTCCCACCTGGACCAACAACCAAAGGATCAGCGAGCTGCGGCGATTGCGAAGACGCTCTCAAAAGAGCAGTTGATAAGCGCCTTTGAGACATCTGTCCAAGGCGATGGACCCCTATCTGGAGTACCCTATCTACTCAAGGACCTGTATGACGTAGCCAGTTGGGAAACCAACGCCTCCTCCCTATTTCTCAATGAACTTCGCGGCACCCCAACACAATCCAGCGCACTAGCCAGGTCACTGGATCAAGCCGGCGGTGTATTCGCAGGGAAAACCCATCTGGTAGAATTTGCCTACGGCATGGAAGGCAGCAATTGCCATTTTGGTGACGGAGTTCACCCCCATTTCCCCACCAGGATCTCGGGCGGCTCAAGCAGCGGATCGGTCTGGGCGGTAGCCAACGGCCTCGTCCCTCTCGCATCAGGATCAGACACCGGTGGATCCGTTCGTGTCCCTGCAGCCTATAACGGTCTCTATGGCATCCGAGTCACTCCCGATCATGCTTGGTCGAAAGACGGCTGCTTCCCCCTGAGCCCCAGTTTCGACACCTCCGGTTGGTTCACACGCTCAGCAGAAGACCTCTTGATCACGCTGGAAGCGTTGTTTCCAAATTTCCCTAAAGAAGCAGATGAGCCTAAGGGCCTAGAACTATTCCCCAACTACTCGTTTATTGACCAAAACCTGTCTACCCCACACGAGGAGGCCATTTCAGAACTACCACTCGAATCAAATAGTGAAGCAACTGATCGGCTGCTTTCCCTTCCGGACCTGGTGAGAGCTTACCTCGTAACCTCCAGTCATGAGGCGTATGAAGTCCATAAGGAATGGCATGAGGAAAAGAATGAGCACTACGATCCGCAAACCTGGGAACGGGTAGCCAAAGGAAACACTTGGCAGCCTTCAGAACTTGAAGAGGCCGCAGAAATCAAAAACCAGGTTCATACATTTTTCGATGACGTGTTCGCAGACTACGACTTCGCAGTGCTACCTGTCGCTCCCTGCCCGGCTCCACTTCTGGGCGAGGCAACCGAACTACGCGAAGCTCACCTTCGCCTGACCGCCCCTGGCAGTCTGGGCCAGCTGCCCATACTGACTGTTCCCTACTTTTTGGAATCAGGCCTGAGCGGTGGTCTACAGATCATTGTCCCAGATCTAAGCGAAAAGTCCCTATCCATCTGGAGGTATGTATTGAATGGTTGAAGGTAACGCTATCGTTCAGCTCAAAAATTTGAGCAAACGCTTCGACCAGGATCAAGATGTTCTCACCGACATCGATCTCAAAGTGAAGGAAGGAGAGTTCATTTCCTTCGTGGGGCCCAGCGGTTGCGGAAAGAGCACACTATTGCGAATGCTGGCCGGCCTCACCTCTGTATCCGGAGGCTCACTACTGATCGACGGAGCAACACCAACCGAACCACGAGATGACCTTTACCTCGTATTTCAAGAGGCCAACCTACTACCTTGGGCCCGGGTGAGAGAAAATGTGGAATTGCCCATGAAGCTTCAGGGTAAGCCTAAAATCGAACGACAATCTGTGGCAGATGCGATGGTAGAACTCGTGGGGCTTCAAGAGGCAGCTGATCGCTTTCCCAGACAACTTTCCGGTGGCATGAAAATGCGTGTATCCATTGCACGTGCACTTTCGGTGTCGCCGCGGATCCTATTGCTCGATGAGCCTTTTGGAGCGTTGGATGCCATCACTCGCAATCAGCTCAACGAAGACCTATTACAAATCCGCGAGAGGGATCCCTTTACCGCCTTTTCCGTAACTCACTCGGTGGCCGAAGCGGTTTTTCTCTCCACCCGCATCGTGGTTCTGGAAAACAATCCCGGAAGAATCGCCGATATCATCGACGTTCCCCATGACTATCCAAGAACCGCAGAGTTCAGAGAAAGCCCTGAGTATTTCGACTTGCTCGCCCGCACGAGCAAAGCGCTACGCAAACAGAAAGGCGGAAGTGAATAAGTCCGTATTCACATCCTGGATATATCCAATGATCTCCGGAGGCGTGATCCTTCTAATCTGGATACTCATAGGAACGATGCTGGGAAGTACGGATGGCGGTAAGCTAAGTGAAGAGCAAGCAGACAGTATTCGCAGGGTCGTGCTCCCCTATCCCAACGAGATCTGGCAAGCGGCGGTTGAAGAGAGGACTCATTTGGCTGCGGCTACCTTTAACACATTCAAAGCAGCAATCATCGGATTCCTATCAGCGATCGGCATAGGACTGAGTTTAGCGCTGATACTTTCATCGTCACTCGCACTAAAAAAATCTCTTTATCCCTGGATCCTGGTTCTCCAGATGACTCCTATCATTATTCTAGCTCCCATCATAGCAATCTGGCTGAAACAGGGAGCCCACAGTGTAACCATCATTGCATTTCTGATAAGTTTCTTCCCTATTGTAGCGAATACAACCCTGGGACTTACCAGTACGGATAAAAACCTCCTCGAACTGTTTGCCGTGAGCAAAGCAAGCAAGCTGCAAGAGATCTTGCACCTGCGACTCCCCTACGCACTTCCCCACTTTCTAACCGGAGCAAAAATAGCTGCAACCTTGGCGCCCATCGGAGCTATCGCCGGGGATATTTTTGTAGGCACCACTGCTGGTGGCCAGGGTGGCCTCGGATTCCTAGCCATATTGTACAAAGGAGACGTAAACACACCGGCGTTATATGCTTGTGCGGCAATCGCTTGCCTTATGGGCTTTCTCTTCGTGGGACTCATCCACTATGTGCAATGGGCGTTGCTTCATAGCTGGCACGAGTCGACGTTGGAAAGCGACACATGAAACAAAATCTTCTTCGAAGCCAGCGACTGTTCTGCCTGAAGCTCTTGAGCCTCACCGCGATCTTTCTCAGCGGATGCGGGAAACAGGATAATAAGAGCACAGGGTCATTGACCAGAGTTGTACTACAAACCGATTGGTATCCACAACCGGAGCATGGCGGCTTCTACCAGGCACTGGTCGAAGGCTACTACGAGGAAGAAGGCCTGGAAGTAGAGATCTTGCCAGGCGGCCCCAATACGGTGAGCGCCGAGAAGGTAGCCCTTGGACAGGTACAATTTGCTATGGGCAAAAGTAACGATCTCATGAATTACGTCGCGCGAGGGGTTCCCTTGGTCATGGTCGGCGCGTTACTTCAGCACGATCCCCAAGCATTGTTATTTCACCAGGAAAACCCCATTAACGATTTCGCCGATCTCGACGGCAAACGAATCATGGTCGGTCCGGGTAGTGCGTTCATTGATCTGATCCGGAAAAAATACCAAATCGATTTCGATGTTATTCCGCTCGACTACAGTATCGCCCAATACCTTTTAGATAAGACCTTCATACAACAGTGTTATATCACCAGTGAGCCATACTTCGCCAAAAAAGAGGGTGCCAACCCAGGCGCACTACTCATCAAGGAAAGCGGATTTGATCCCTACCATGTGTGGTACACACGGTCTGACTATGCGTTGAAAAATCCAGAGATCATGGAAGCCTTCAGCCGCGCCAGTATCAAAGGGTGGAAGGAATATCTCTTCGGTGAGTCTTCTAAAGCGGATAAACTTCTCAAGTCATTGAATCCGAAGCTCGATGATGATTTTATAGCCTACTCCAAGCAGGCGATGATAGACTATGGGTTGGTGACCGGAGAAAGCGGCGACAAGCAGGTCATTGGTACGATAACCCGATCGCGCATCGAGAATGAAATCTCACAACTGGTTGACTTGGGGGTGCTGAAAGAATCGCTGGATTCTGGAACGATTCTGTATTCCAGCGAGCGGGTGAAAGAGTAGGAAAATATCAAAATAGGTAGGGACGGATCGCCGAGCCGTCCGTCATTTTCTACTGTGGACGAACGGACAGCCCGGCGGTCTGTCCCTACCTTGTCTTCTTAGAATGAATGCTCCTACAATTTTCATATATCTACTTACCATTCGCTCCTGGCTCACAATAGCAGGACGAAGTAGGCCGCACATCGGCCTTTGCCCAGGCAGTTTTGATCTTCGTATCCAGGGATTGGGCTTCATCATACTTTCCTTGAGCGCGGAGAGAATTCTGAAGAGCAATCAGTCCCCAGCCGTTGTTCCGGTTCCTGACCAGATCCTCGCGATACACCGTTTCCGCTTCTTCAGCTCGACCATCGGCCATGAGCAAAGCACCTAACGCATGACGAACAGGGAGCATCCATACTGGAGGAATAAGCCCGAAGATCGTCACTCACGACCGGCTCCCCGTTCTGAAGCAGGCCTGGAATATTTTGACCTAGGAGATACAACAGTTCGGGAGGTCCTCCCAAGCTTCCCTTAAATACTCCGCGCAGCTCATCTTCACCCACAAGGATGGTTGCCATGAAGGTAACTGCCCCGGATTCATCCATAGATACTGGAAACTCGGAACCAGAGCCGGTTGTTAAAATCTGCTCAAATGCCAATCCCTCAGGACCAGAACCTGAATCTCCCGTTTGAGTTACAACCTCAAGCTGCAAATCACCGGGTGCAGCAAACAACGTTCGACCTAACAACAGCACCAGGATGACATAATAAGCCTTCCTCCAACTACAAACTCCCTTTACTGGCATCCGGAGATCACAGCTAAGGATATTACCTCATACAAATATATATTCCAAAAAACCTTGAACCATAAGGTAGATGAATTTCAGACGGATTTGAAATCAGCTCCAATACCAAGATTGAAAAACAAAAAAAGACGCCTCGAAAGACGTCTTTTTTTATGGCAGCCCGACAAGGACTTGAACCTTGAATGACTGGACCAAAACCAGTTGTGTTACCAATTACACCATCGGGCTACAATAAAGGCAGGTAAGGTGGTAAGATTTTTTTGGCACGTCAAGTACTGAAAACAGTCGAATATGAGGACTCACTTCTGCTCACAAACCAGCAAATCCGAGGGATAAGTTAGAATCTTTCCTTTTCAACGATTGACGACCCACCTGGGATTCACCTACAAGAAGGCTTTAATGCAAACAGACTCTTCTGCGACCCGCGAACTGAAGTATAAACGCATCATTCTCAAGCTGAGTGGTGAAGTATTAAAAAATCCCGATTCCGGTGATCCGATCGATCCCGAGATTCTGCTGAGAATTTGTAAACAGCTGAAAGAAATCTGGGATTTTGGGATGGAAATCGGCGTCGTAGTAGGCGGCGGAAACATATTCCGAGGGCTCCAGGGCGAAGGTAAAGGCGTGGCTCGAACCACCGGCGATTACATGGGCATGCTGGCCACCGTGATCAACTCTATGGCGTTGATGGACTGTTTGGAAAAACTGGGAGTGGTCACTCGAGTGCTTTCCGCCATACGGATGGATGCAGTGGCAGAACCCTACATTCTACGTCGAGCGACCCGTCACTTGGAGCGAGGACGCCTGGTCATCTTTGGTGCTGGGACCGGGAACCCGTACTTTTCCACGGATACGACGGCAGCGCTCCGAGCCAACGAAGTGCAGGCCGAAATCATTTTGAAAGCCACCAAGGTCGACGGTATCTACGATAAAGACCCAATGAAACACGACGACGCAGTCAAATACGACACGCTCACCTATATGGAATGCTTGAATCAGCGTCTCAAAGTCATGGATTCCACCGCATTTTCTCTCTGCATGGATAATCAGGTCCCTATTCTCGTGATTGACCTCAACGATCCAGATGCCATTAAAAAAGCTGTATCAGGAGAAACCATCGGGACCCTAGTCCACGGATAAGATCACTCAATCACACCCATTTATGAGCCAAGAAATTATTAACGATACCAAACAAAGCATGGGCAAGGCTGTGGAACACACCTTGCACGATTTCTCCACTCTCCATACGGGTAAGGCATCCCCTTCCATGGTGGAGAATGTCATGGTCGACGCCTACGGAAGCAACATGCGTTTGCGTGATATGGCAGCGATCACCACGCCCGATTCCAGAACGATCCAAATTCAGCCTTGGGATAAGTCAGTGATGCAACCGATCGAGAAATCTATTATGACGGCCAATCTGGGACTCAACCCATCGATTGACGGAGCCATCATTCGGATTCCTATTCCAGAACTCAGCGGTGACCGCCGCCAGGAGCTGGTCAAAGTAGCCCACCGGATGGCCGAGGATGGCCGTATCAGTGTGCGTCATGCACGTAAGGACGGACTCGATCTTCTAAAAGAAGCCAAAAAGGATGGAGAAATTTCCGAGGATGACTTCAAACGCTGGGAAAAAGAAGTGGAGAAAATCACCCACGACCATGTGGAAGACATTGACAACCACATGAAGAGCAAGGAACAAGAGCTCCAAGCGATGTAAGCCCGTTCTCATCCAATTTCAAAGCGCCGTTATCACGGCGCTTTTTTATTGGCGTTTTTAGGAGAAATCTAATCCCATCCGCCCAAGAACTCAGTTGATTTGAACGAAGAGACCACATTAAAGCATTTTTCAGACGCACGCCGAATGGTCGTGAAGGTGGGCACGAATGTACTCACTTCTGGAAACGGTGAAATGAACGAATCGTATGTCCGCTCATTTTGTGAACAAATCGCCAGCTTGAGAGAAAAGGGAATTCAGGTCATCCTGGTAAGCTCGGGAGCCGTGGGCCTCGGGATGGGGAGACTGGGATTAGAGAAACGCCCCAAAGCTATTGAAAAGCTTCAGGCCTGTGCCGCAGTTGGCCAAAGTATATTGACCCAAACCTGGCAAAAGCATTTCGAGCCATTTGATATTGTCGTCGGGCAAATTTTGCTGACTCGGGACGATGTCCACGGTCGGAGGCGCCACCTGGCCATTATGCACACGATAGAGACACTGCTTGGCGAAGGCGTGGTTCCTATTATCAACGAGAACGACTCAGTGAGTGCAGAGGAGCTTGAAATCAAATTTGGAGACAACGACATCCTCTCTGCCCTGGTAGCCAGTATTACGAAATCCCAAGTACTTTCTATTCTCACAACGGTTCCTGGACTACTTGATCTCGATGATGGTGACAGACTGATTCCCGTCGTTGAAAATATCAACCCTGAAATTGAAGCGCTCGCGAAAGGAACCACCAGCGAGACCTCCATCGGCGGAATGACTTCAAAGATCGAAGCGGCCAAAGTCGCTACACGGTCAGAGTGCGGAGTATTCCTCGGCGCTGGGGATGCACCTCACATTCTAACTGATCTTTTCAAGGGCAGTGCTGAGGGAACCTACTTCATTCCATCCGACATACCTCTTGAGAGCCGGAAGCGCTGGTTAGCCTTTTTTGCCAAGCCTCAAGGAAAAATCGCTGTAGATGAGGGTGCCGCCACCGCATTGGTTGAAGAAGGCTGCAGTTTGCTTGCCCTCGGAATTCGGAGCTGCGAATCGGATTTCCCGACTGACTCGCTCATTGAAGTAGTAGATCAGAATCACAATCTGATCGCACGTGGGCTCGTCCGCTTCAGCAGCGAAGAACTGCAATCTATTTTGGGGAAGTCGAAAGAGGAAATCGCACAATCGTTTCCTAACCGCAGTAAGTGGGACGTCATCCATCGCGATGATCTGGTGCTCGTCTAAGCGGAGCTAGTCTCGGCGAATTATTCACAATTGGGAGAATTTGTTTCCCTCCTCAAGGTCGATCCCTAACGTCGGCTCTTTATGGATTTAGACAGCTGGACATCATCGCCTCAAGATATGGGTTATCCACCCATTGATTTTCGTGCCGAACTCAATGACGAGCAATACGCCGCTGTAACGGCACCGGAGGGTCCAGCACTGGTCTTGGCAGGAGCCGGTTCGGGGAAAACCCGCACCCTGACCTATCGTGTGGCTTACCTACTAGAACAAGGTGTTCATCCCGGAAACATATTGCTGCTCACCTTCACCAACAAAGCTGCCCGAGAAATGCTGGCCCGGGTTGAGGAGCTAACCGGTGTGCAAAGACGAGCCTTCTGGGGGGGCACGTTTCACTCCATCGGACAGAGAATGCTGCGCATGCATGGGGAGCCGCTGGGCATAAAGTCCAACTACACCATCATGGACCAGTCCGATGCCGAGTCACTGCTGACGACGGTCATCCGCAGTAAAGACGCCTTGTTTCTTAAGGATAAGAATAACCCCAAGGCCAAAGTTATATCCAACACCCTCAGCCTCGCTCGTAACACCTGCCAATCGATCGAGGATTCTGTAAATCAATTCTCTCCCTACTTCCATGAGTACATCCCCGACTTCGAGAAATTCGCAGAGGGCTATACGGAAAGAAAGAAGACTCAGCAGGTTGCTGACTATGATGATCTACTCGCCTACTGGTTGGAGATTTTAAAGACCCAGGAGCAGGTTGCGAAATATTACCAGGATCGATTCCAGCACATACTCGTGGACGAGTATCAGGACACCAATAAGATCCAGGCACAAATCATCGACCTGATCGGCAGTCGGAACCAGATCATGGCGGTAGGAGACGATGCCCAGAGCATTTACTCCTGGCGCGGGGCCAACTACGAAAACATCCTCCATTTTCCTGACAATCACGACGGCACAGAAATGTACCGTATTGAAACAAATTACCGAAGCACGCCAGAGATTCTGTCATTTGCGAACGACATCATCAACCAGTTCGACTCAGGGCAAGGCTTCCATAAAGAACTACGCCCAGTCAGAGATTCTCACCTTCAACCCATGATGATCCAGGCTATGGATGGAAGGGAAGAAGCCTCAGTGGTTATACGAAGAATTCAAGCGCTTCTCGAAGAAGGTCGATCGCTTAGCGATATCACCGTACTCTACCGGGCTCACTACCAAGCAGTGGATCTTCAAATGGAGCTCACCCGTCAGCACCTGCCCTTTCAAATAACCAGCGGTGTTCAGTTCTTCGAACAAGCCCACATCAAGGATCTGGTGGCTCAAATAAAATTTGCCTATAACTCAAACGACTCCCGAGCCTTTCATCGTTTCTGTGGATTGCTCCCTAAGGTGGGTGAGAAAACGGCTGAGAAAATTTTCATTACTGCATATGAGGAAGCTAAAACAACCGGTGAACACATATCCGACATGTTTCTGACGAAGCCGGTCATAGCCAAAGTCCCCAAAGGCGCGCGCGATCATTGGGAATCCCTGGCAGCTACTGTTCAGTCAATTGTGAAAGCAGCTAACTCCGAGTCACCGAGCGAAGTAGTGGCTCTGGCCGTGGAAGGCTGGTATGCTGATTTCATAAAGACCCTCTACCCCAATTACCTGCAAAGGATGGATGATCTGCAGAGTCTGATCGGTTTCGCACAGCGCTTTACAGATCTGCAAGAGCTACTGTCGCAACTCGTGCTGATGAATTCGGAGACCTCTCAGAAATCCATCGATCCCGACGAAGACCAATTGCGCCTGACGACGGTTCACCAAGCTAAAGGATTGGAGTTTCCAGTGGTATTCCTCCTTGGTTGTTCAGAGGGACTATTTCCACTCAAACGAGCTATCGACCGCGGCGACCTCGACGAAGAACGTCGCCTTTTCTATGTAGCGGTTACTCGAGCTATGGACGAACTCTATATGACCTCGCCACGTATGACTCAGTTTGGAGGCAACACGAACTTCATGAACCCAAGTCGCTTTATCCAGCGGGTAAATCCGGATCTTTATGAGGTGGTGCGACTTAAGCGCTACTCCTCATGGTGATTCCGGACGGTTCACCGGATTGGTAAAAATACTAATTAGTTCGAATAGAACCTAGCCTAACAGGGGCTAACCAGCTCAAAAACTCTCGTTTTTTACGAATCCTCGGAACATTTCCGTGACCCGCCCGAAATCTCAGGCGAGTCTAAATATATAGTTCTTTCTCTTACTTTCCATTCAGGTACAATTTACTCATTCACCAACCCTCACGTCCTTCGTCCGGTATAATCCGGAACATTGACTCCCCTCTCCTTTTCCCAATCATTTACAACCATGCCGCTGATTCGATCCATTATCACTTTGCTAGCACTCACCTGTTCGGTGGGTTTTGCTTCTATCGATTATTTGGAGCAACGCTACTACTCTGAGGAATCCTTCACTCGAATCTCAGAATATTTCAATGGAGTCGAAGTAGCCGGCAACAGAACGATCCTGCGATCCGATTCAGAAGCGAGGACGGGTCACTATGTTACTTTCCAATTGTCCACTTCCGATGCGGTCGATCACTTCAAGCTGGAAGTGTATGAACCAGGCTCTCCAGACCTCAAAGAGTACATCTTTCAAGCAAGCTCGTCGATCGAACCTTCAAAACCCATCTACCTGGGGCTAACCGGTGAAAAGTGGGCGGATAAGACTCATCCTCCGGTAGCGTATAAATTATCGGTGATCGGCAAGGATGGTACTACGTTAGACTCAGCATCGAGTTTCTTGTGGGGAGATGATTGATTCGTGGTCTCCCTGGAAAGCCTACAGCGATTGGCAACCAGACCTAAATTCATTTAAGGAGACTCTGGATGGGGGCCAGGCATTTTGCTGGAACTCGATGGACGAATATTCCTACCAAGGAGTCGTATTGAATTTCCCGCTACGACTTCGCTGGCTAGAGAACAAGCAAGTCGAGTGGAGTTGTCTCCTGGAACAACGCGAAGGAGCTGAGAAATTACTAACCGACTACCTGGGAACGAACAAAGCTTATAAAGCTTACTACGACACACTCCCCTGGCGTAGTGATTCGCATTTAAAACGCTGCATGGAGACCTATCCAGAATTACGAATTCTGGCACAACCTCATGGCGAGACGCTCCTTGGATTCCTCTGCAGCGCTACCAAACAGATTGTGCAAATCAAAGAGATGATCCATCTGGTGCGCAATCGCTTCGGTCGTCCGCTGGAAGATCAGATAAATCAGCTACCTACTTGGGCGGATCTCACGACTATTGAGGAATCAGCTTTACGGGCGTGTAAGTTCGGATTTCGTGCTGCCAACATTCACAAGACGGCACTCAAAATTGCCGAAGAGAACATCGACCTAAGCGCACTCAGCTGGCAGCCCTACGAAGAGGCGAAAGATGCCCTGTGCGAATTTCCAGGAGTGGGCGAAAAAGTGGCCGATTGTACTCTCTTATTCGGCTACCATATGCTGGAAGCCTTTCCTGTAGATACCTGGATTCTGAAAGTCATGCGACGCCACTATGGGTTGGATGATTGGTCTCCCAAACAAGTCGCACACTTTGGTCGAACCCACTTCGGTTCTTATGCCGGACTGGCTCAGCAATTCCTCTTTGCCTGGGAAAGAAATCACGGAAGTAAGTAGCGAACATCGAAGGGAGTGGTAAATCTTTTACAAGGCATCTCGCCACAGTTTCGAACTTCGAAACGGCGGCGGATGGCACCTGGGAGGGGGGTCGTTCCGAAGGAGCATTGGCGACTGACAAGACCGGGGCCGAAGGCAACCGGAACACGCCGTATGGGGTGAGACCGTGAAATTTAGAAACAGATCAAGATCAATACGAAGAGCAAGATAGAGATTAAGTGGTACCTGGGAGGGGGGTCGAACCCCTACGCCTCGCGGCACTGGATCCTAAATCCAGCGTGTCTGCCAATTCCACCACCCAGGCATCTGTAACTCCGAAGAGTTATGAAAAATCTAAACTGTCAATTAACTCCTGAGTGTTTTGAGGTGACCTTTACTCGGCAACACCACCCAAATATGAATGAGGGAGAAAAGCTAAGTGGAGGTTTGATGAATGCAAGCCCTTTTTAGCATGGCTGTTTACCTTAACGACATACCGCAAATGGCCTCCCCATTTGGTCGTAAGATTCAACGCCTTCATGGGATTGGGAAGCAAGGCTTTCATCAAGTTGTACATATCCCGGAGGCAAGATGGTTGCTACACAGGAACCACCAAAGAGGAAGTAGCCGAGCTCTTGCCCTTTTTCAACGAAGCCGGGCTCAAAAGTAAACTCCGCGCTCCCGACAAAGGTGGCACCGATCACAACTACCACCGCAATCTTTCCATCCTTCAATTTGAAGGGGATTATCCAACGACGATTTTCAGTTAGATACTCCAGCTTTTGAGAAAGAGCCAACGGATTGACTGAATACAAAGATTTCCCAACCATTTGCGGAGTCATGGCAGTGCCTGAAAACGGAGCATGAAACCGATGGTAATCCACGGGACACAATCGCGAGATGAGGACAGTGCCGCCTTCTAACCCATGAACAAGAGACATTTCCCCGAGAAACTGCTCGAGATTAAATACCTGACCCTTTGCATAGATTGTATCCGCTTTCTGAATATTCGGAAAGGCGAGGTGCCGACCATCGGCAGGAAACACGATAGTGCCTTCTCCTTCTTCGATGGGGCGGCTCTCCGGCTTTAGTTCCCGATAGAAGAAATCATTGAAGTGACGGAAAGATTCAGGGGACTCGAGGAATTCATCGGGGTTCACTTTGTACTGTTCGATAAAGGGGAGGATCTTTTTGCGACTACTTGATCGACTCATCAGCCAACCATAAAAACGTGATAAGATAGGGTTCTTTACTATCAGCTTCGTAACAAGCTTCCCGATCGGATTATAGTAAGCCCATCGAAGAGACGCCTCGCCATATATATGTTCCTCTTCGAGCTTACCGGATAATCGGTTGTAGAATTTAACCTTTTGAATCGCTTCTGACATACCTTAGTTAGGACTGTTTTTTAGAATGAAAGGAAGTTCCCGAATCTTCCCAATTCCCACGTTGCAAGGTTTCCGCAACGGAGGCATTCTTAAGGAGGGTTTGAGCACTCGCATTGGAAGGCTCTTTCGATAGAGCCCATTCTAAAGATTCAATAGCCTGCTGAGGTCGACCTACTTCTATTAACAATTGGGCCAATGCAAGCCGGGGAGCTACTTTCTCTGATTCCAATTCAGATAATGCCTTGCAGGCAACCACGCGCGATTCCAACCAACCCAGGGCCTCCGCAGCCTTGTCCATAGAAACAAACAGTTCCGTAAATATCTGCTTTCCCCGCAGTTGCTCATCGCATTTGAGTAACAAGGCCAATGGATCCGTTTTTAATAATGATCGGGTCGAGAGCTTGAATTGGAAGCCACTCGATTTTTTGTTCGGCCAAGACAAGCCGGATGACTTTTGAATTTCTGAGTAGAGCGCTTTCCAGAGTAAGTCACGAACTTCAAATGCACCTGGATGATGCTTCAATAGCTCCCCACAGATTTGGACGATATAATCGACGCCTCCTCTTCCAAGTGCTTCACGAGCTGAATGCAACTGCTTCTGCAGGCGGTCGTCCAATTCAGAAATTTTCAGTTCATCCATAGGTCAGGTAAGGTGATCACAGACTACTGTTTCGAGCTGTTGATACCAAGCTTCTACAGCATCGGCATCCTCTCCCTCAACTAGGAGACGGATCTTGTTCTCAGTTCCTGAATAACGCAACAACACACGCCCAGCCTCACCCATCTCAGATTCCAACCCGTCGAGGACCGACTGTATTTCCGCCAGGTCCTCCAATGGTTTTTTTTCGACGACCTCTATGGCCTGAGAAATCTGAGGGAATAAGGTCACTCGCGATTGCAGCTCCGAAAGCGGTCTCCCTTCTTCCACCAAAATAGCGAGGAGTTTTAATGCAGCAGCCAACCCATCCCCTGTAGAATTGATATCGGACACTATAACATGACCCGAGCTTTCTCCACCCAGGTTGTAGCCCGACTTCGACATTTCTTCTAACACATGGCGATCTCCAATGGATGTCCTGACGACGGAGACGCCCGCTTTCCCCAAGGTGTGGTCTAAACCAATATTACTCTGCTTCGTAGCTACGAGCGTGTTCTTCTCCAGGCGACCGTGCTTGGACTCGTGTAAGGCAAGTAACCCGAGCAGTCTATCTCCTGAAACCACCTTACCCGACTCATCACAAATGAGTAGACGATCGGCATCTCCATCGTGAGCAATTCCCAAATGAGCCTGATGCCCGAGGACTTTTTCACTGAGATGATTTGGATACTGACTTCCTACACCTTCGTTGATGTTCAACCCATTCGGTTCATTGCCATAAACGAATAATTCAGCTCCCAACTCTTTCAATAAAGCCGGCGTGGTATTACAGGCCGCCCCATTCGCTGTATCTACAACGATGCGAAATCCTTTAAGCGATCCTTCAGGCAAAGTCGGACGAAGAAGATCCAGATAGGCTAATATGCCTGAAGAGCAAACTTCAACCTGAGGAGCATTCAACGTATCAGGCAATTCAATACGATCAACTAATGACTCAATCTCAAGCTCCTGACTATCGGTTAATTTCTTACCCAATGAATTGAAAAACTTGATGCCGTTGTCTTGGGCCGGGTTGTGCGATGCGGTGATAGCAACTCCAAGAGTCGCGCCAACGTTTCTCACGCTTACGGCTATCGCAGGAGTGGGAAGTGCTCCGAGGTCGACAACACGAATGTTGCTTTCCGACTGTAAGCCACGAGCAAACGCATTCAACAAAGCTGGACCTGAAGCTCGAGTATCGCGACCGATCGCAATCGTGAGGGCCTCTCCATCCGCTCTAATCCATTGAGCAACTGCTCCACCCAGACGCGCAGCAAACGCATCAGTAAGTACAGACACACCGTAGGCACCTCGGATGCCATCCGTTCCAAAGTATTTCCGCTTCATGCACTGAAATAGTCTCGTATCTTCACGAGGTGGTTGGCCACGGCTCCTCCGAGCATTTGCTCACGTGCAAGGGCGATACCTTCCTTAATAGAACTCGACTTACCAACGACTGAGAAGGCCACGCCGGCATTGAGTGCCACGGTATCTTCAAGCCCCTTAGGAGCGTTACCAGTCAACAATACATCTAGCAAATTCCTATTAAATTCCAAGTCACCTCCCTTAAGATCCTCTTCCGAGCACGCAGCCAAGCCGAGGCTATTCCAGTTCCAATCGATGGACTGTTCCCAGGAAGCACCGAATCCGGCACTGACAGGTTTACCACAGCAAGCGAGCTCATCCATACCCCGCGTTTCATCGAGTACGGTGTGGACGACGACTCCATTCTTCAGACCAAGCGTGTGAAAGGCCTCAGCCATAGGTTCCACCCAGTTTTTGGAAAATACACCCGTTAATTGGTGGGAGGGAGACCCAGGATTAATCATGGGTCCTAGAATATTGAAAATAGTTCGCTTACCTTCCTGAGCTAACTGCTGGCGGACCGGCATGATCTCCTTGAAGGCAGGATGATAATTAGGAGCAAAGAAAAATACAAAGTTCAGAGCCTCCATCGCCTTCCGTAGCTCTTTAGGATCAGTCAGAAACTGAACCCCAAGGGCTTCAAGCAATTCGGCAGAACCACATTTTGAAGTAATCGAACGATTGCCGTGTTTAAATACCTTCACTCCAGAAGAAGCGACAATCAGTGTTACGGCGGTCGAGATATTAAAACTGTGAGATTTGTCCCCACCGGTGCCACAGACATCCACCGCTTCATCAGCAAAGTCTTCTAAGCGAGGTTTGACAGCCAGGCGCCTGAACGCAGAAGCAAATCCAGCTACTTCTGCGGGTGTCTCTCCCTTTTCATTCAAGGCAATTAAGAAGTTTTTCTTCACTTCAGGTGAGATCTCAGCTGAAGCCAGTTCATTGGCAGCGGCTTCGGCCTGGATCAGTTCGAGGGCAATGCCTGATTTGAGATCAGGCAGCGATGTTTCAAGAACGCTCATAATATCGTGAGGATTGGCAATTTACCCTTGCGGGTCAGATAATCAGAGCCACAAGCTGCCAAACGGTTTCTTTGAACTCAAGTCCTGCTTTGAAAAATACCACTCAACGATTCTTTTGCTGCCTAGTCATGTCCATTTCCGTCCTCATTTCAGAGGTCCATGGGCAAGCTCCCGATCAGGAGGAACCACCTTCGGCCGAAGCGATCGAGCTTTCGTTATTTGAAACCGTCGTCCTGGGCGTGGTGGAAGGCCTGACCGAGTATCTACCGGTTTCTTCTACTGGGCACTTGATCCTTGCAGCCCAATTTATGGGATTATCCGAGGAGACGGTTCTAATCGATCAACAGGGCTCCATCGTATTCCTGGAAGAACCGTCACCAGAAAACCCGAACGGCACGCCCCTGACTCTCAAAGCAGGGATAGATGCCTATGTGATCATCATCCAGTTTGGAGCTATTGCCGCTGTTGTTCTGCTCTACTGGCAGCGCTTGATGGGAATTCTACAAGGCATGATGGGCAAAAACCCCGATGGATTACGCTTACTTAGAAACCTTATTTTTGCCTTCCTGCCCGCCGCGGTTATCGGCCTGCTTTTTGAAAGCTTGATCGATCAGTACCTTTTTGGTCCAGGACCTGTCATTGCAGCGCTGTTCATCGGCGGAATCGGCATTCTAATCGTCGATCGGTGGCACGACAAAAATATCGATGATGAGAAATCCCCGGAACTCCACGAGCTATCGATAACCCATTGCCTGTTTATTGGATTTCTACAATGCGTCGCCATGTGGCCAGGAACCAGTCGTTCCATGATGACAATTATCGGCGGATATCTGGTTCGCCTCTCACCCACCCTAGCCGCAGAATTCAGCTTTTTGTTGGGATTAGTGACCCTCACAGCCGCTTCAGTCTATAAGGGTTACAAAGAAGGACCCCCTATTATCGAAGCTTTCGGTTTGGGCATGCCACTACTGGGCTGCCTGATCGCAGCAATCTCCGCCGCCATAGCCGTAAAATGGATGGTTAACTTCCTGGGAAAGCATGGCTTAGCTCTTTTTGGCTACTATAGAATCATCATCGCTTTGATTCTCGTTTTCGTTTTCTACTTTTAAGAGCTTTGAATAATATCCAAAGCGTACTTGACCCGCAGAAAACCGACCCCTAATTAGATGCGTTTCCCAAAACTCGAGGAATAGAGAAAACACTTCAATTTTTGCAAAAACATGGCCAATCCAAAACGCAAACAGTCCAAGCAACGCAGCCGTCTACGCCGCGGTGCCAATCGTTTTAAAGCTCCCGAATTGTCAAAGGATTCAACCGACGGCACACTATTTCGTCCACACCGAGTGAATCCTGCCAACGGCATGTATCGTGGCCGTCAGGTAACAGATATCGACGTCTAATTTAGGAGGCCTGCCACTTCCCTTTTTCGCTCCGCAATGGCAGACCAACCGGGTGTATCCAAAGCTTCGATCGCGGTCGATGTCATGGGCTCAGACATGGGTCCAGGTGAAGTGATTGCTGGCGTTGCGCTTGCAATTAAAAGCCTGAGGCATCTTCCCAAGGACTTCATACTCGTGGGTGACGAGGCGCAAATCAAAGCCGCCCTTCAAGAAGAGGCGATTGATAATCATTCCCATATTCGGACTTTTCACGCGTCAGAGGTCATCCAAATGGATGAAAAGCCTCTCAAATCGCTGAAGTCGAAGAAGGACTCCTCTATGGTTCGAGCCATTGAGTTGGTAAAAGAAGGACAAGCTCAAGTCGTTCTCAGCTGTGGCAACACAGGTAGTCTCATGGCAGGAGGCACCATCAAGCTTCGAACCATTCCCGGCATTGCCAGGCCTGCTCTGGGCGTAATCATTCCCAATCAGACGAAGCACTGGGTACTCATTGACGCAGGAGCTAATCCAAGCCCTTCGCCGGAAAATATGGTTGGAAACGCTATATTGGGCAAAAACTACTGCAAAGTCGCCTTGGGTATCGAAAACCCAAGAGTCGGACTGATTTCGATTGGTACGGAAGAAGGAAAAGGCACGGATTTCATTAACGAATCCAATCAACTCCTGAAACAGCTCGGGGGATTAATCAATTACCATGGGCCCATCGAAGGAACCCAATTATTTAATGATACCGTGGATGTAGTGGTTTGCGACGGGTATGTAGGCAATGTCCTATTGAAAGCCTGCGAGGGCTTACTCTCCACACTTTCAGGCTTTCTTAAGCAAGAGCTCACGGCCACCCCGATTCGCAAAGCAGGTGCCTTTATGAGCCAGGGTGCTTTTAAAGCCATGAAAGCACAACTCAGCCCGGAACGCTACAGTGGTGCGCCGCTCCTGGGTCTTAATGGCGATGTACTCAAGGCACACGGGTCCAGCGACCGATTTGCGATTGAAGGAGCACTCACCATTGCCATGCAATTTATCGAGCAGGATATCGATCATCTTATCCGAGATGATGTCACCAAGAGTGTGGCTCTACTCAATGAGGCAGCGAGGCATAAATAGCCCCCGATTGCTCTAGACAGCCATTCTCTCAATCTATCTAGTTTCCAGCTTATGACTCGATCAGCACCTGGAGTTTTCATTGTAGGGACCGGATCCTATGCGCCTTCCAGAGTTGTTTCAAACGACGAAATTTCAACGTACGTGGAAACCTCCGATGAGTGGATACGTACGCGTACGGGCATTCGAGAACGACGGTTTGCAGAAGAGGGAGAAACAGCCTCCACGATGGGTGCAGAAGCAGCCAAGGTAGCCATGGAATCGGCGAGTGTATCGGCCTCCGAAATCGACCTGATCATCGTGGCTACTTTGAGCCCTGATATGTTCTTCCCTTCCACCGCATCGCTCATTCAACCCAAGCTGGGAATTAACAAAGTAACCAGCTTCGATCTTTCTGCCGCTTGCTCCGGATTTATTTACGGCATTGAAGTAGCATCCAATATGATGAGAAGTGGTGCGTTCCGAAATGCACTGGTAATAGGATCAGAAAAGATATCATCCATTCTGGACTGGGAAGATCGAACGACTTGTGTCCTATTTGGAGACGGTGCAGGAGCCGTGGTTCTGAGCAACACAGATAAAGAAAACACCGGGATTATCGACTCCTACACAGGTAACGACGGATCAAAAGCCCAACTCCTTTGCTTGCCTGGAGGAGGAAGTGCGATTCCACCAACTCACGACTCACTCGAACAACGCCAACATTTTCTCAAAATGAATGGCCGGGAGGTTTTTAAAATTGCTGTCCGCTGGATGGAACAATCGGCCCGTATCATGCTCGAAAGACATGGATTGAAACCTGAGGACATCAATCTCATCATTCCACATCAGGCCAATCTACGAATTATCGATGCTCTGGCACGCACCACAAAAATCCCAAAAGACAAGTTTTTCGTGAATCTAGACCGCTACGGCAATACCTCCGCTGCTTCTATTCCTATTGCCCTGCATGAAGCCCGGCAAAAAGGTTGCATTCAATCTGGAGACTATGTCCTATTAGTGGCTTTTGGAGCTGGATTAACTTGGGGCTCAACTCTTATTAAATGGCATTAATTATGCGAAAATTGACTTGGCTATTTCTAACAGGGCTTCTGGCCCTCTCTCAAGGTTCACTACAAGCCTCCCTCGTATGGAGTCCAGTGGAGGGATGGGAGTATAAAGGAGACATGTCGAGATTGTTCATCGGGGATCCCGAAGAACATGAAATGATCCGCGACATGATGAATGTTGCACGTGAGGCACAGGAACGTGGAAAACACAAAAAAGCGATTAAGATGTATCGCCGAGTATGGGACCGTTATCCAGGAACTATTTTTGCCCCTGAAGCTCTTTATCAGACCGCCTTGGTTGAATACGACCGCAGTTCTTTCCGTCGTGGCTTCAATGCATTAACGACCGTCATTCTGGGGTATCCGGATTATGAAAGGTACGATGAAGTCGTGCGGCTTCAGTTCAGTATTGCGACGGATCTCTACGATGGGAAACGGGCAAAATACTTCTGGGGTCTAATACCAGGTTTCAAAGGTTATGACCGGGCCATTGTCATGTATGAAACCATGGTTTCCAACGCACCGTTTAGTGATTATGCGCCGATGGCCTTGATGAAGGCGGCTGAACTCCACATCGGTCTTAAGAATGACTTCTACGCTCTCGATTCATTGGACCGCCTGATCAACAATTATCCTGAAAGCATGCTGGCCGGAGATGCCTACCTAATGCTGGCAGAAACATTTGCACGTCTGGTTGATGGGCCTGAATACGATCAAGGAGCCACCCGTGAAGCGATCAGTTATTTCGAAGATTTTCTAATCCTCTTTCCAAACCACCCAAATGTAAAAGCAGGGGAAGATGGCCTAAGTAGAATGAAAAGTGTGGAAGCTCAGAGCCAGATGGTGAAAGGAGACTTTTATTATTATAAATGGAAGGACTTCAGAGCCGCCAAAGTATTCTATAATGAGGCGATCACCACGGCACCGGAATCTCCAGAGGCTGAAAGAGCCAAAGAAATGATCGAGGTAGTAGATGCGAAGATTAAATCACTGGCAGAGAAAGCAGGAATCAAGGTGGATACGCTTGTCCCAACTTCCGATGACGAGGGGGTCAAGGATCCGACTAAATTCGAAGCATTCTATGACAACTAGGATCCAGCTTTGGATCTTACCCTTAGTGGCTGCCTTGGGCCTATTCTCACAAAGCTGCACCCACTATCAAGCTGGGGATGGATCGTCAGTTCCGTTCAGTTCCATTCAGGTCAATCCGGTTAAAAACCAGAGTCAGGCGCCTCAAATCACACAGGTGTTGAATCACGATTTGAGGCAGGCGTTTGTTCAAAGTGGAAAAGTGATTGTTGAAAGCAGCGGTGCTGATACCCAACTCAATGTAACTCTTACACGTTATGAACGTGAAAACATTGCCACCAATTCCCAAGATACCGGCCTTGCGAGAAAATATGCATTAACTTTGGTTGCCACCTGCGATCTAACGAATACGAGTGAGGACTCAGCCTACTTCCGTGAACGCACGGTGACTGCGACACTGGATATCTTTCTAGATTCCGGGCAAACGAGAGCCGAAACAAACGCCATTCCTCTTTTAAGTAAAAAGTTGGCAGACACCATCGCCAACGAAGTGCTGCAAACTTGGTAATTCTATGAATTCACCGCTTCTTGCCCCCTCCATACTTGCGAGCGATCACGCCAGATTGGCTGAAGGTGTTGCCACGATTAAGTCCAGCGGGCTGGAATGGGCGCACATCGATATCATGGACGGACACTTCGTGCCGAATCTAACCTTCGGGCCTGAGATAGTTGCCGCTTTAAGAAAAGATTCTGATCTGTTTTTCGATGTCCATCTGATGCTCGATAACCCCCACCTTTACGTGGAGGCCTTTGCAAAAGCTGGAGCCAATCTAATCAGCATTCACGTCGAACCAGACTACCCGATTGAGGAAACGCTTGATACCATTCATAGCTTAGGCTGCCAAAACGGCGTTGTCTTCAACCCAGGCACACCGACTGAAGCCGTGGCGCCTTATCTGGATAAAGTTGATCTCGTATTGGCCATGACGGTCCAGCCAGGATTTGGAGGCCAATCGTTTCAGACACCCGTTCTGGAAAAAGTGGCTGAGCTTGTTGATCTACGAGCACAAAAAGGACTGTCTTTTCGGATAGAGGTCGATGGCGGCATCGATCCGGATACCCTGCCCCTCTGCCGAGATGCGGGTGTGGATACCTTTGTTGCTGGAACCGCGTTTTTTAAAGCAGAAGACAAACAAGCGTTGATCGACTTGGCACAATCTTAGACTTACTGCCGACTATTTGTTCGCCAGGGAAAGAACTGCTTCATACTGCTCTCTAAAGCGCGCACCCAACTTTCTAGCCAAGGCAACTTCTGCTTCAGGATCCCCTGAACCAATCACCAGAGCGTATTTCTCCTGAACGAGATCGTAGTCCAGAATGGAAAGATCATCGAAAAGCTCGGTCGCCTGTTGAGGAAAATCCTTTTCAACTAAGGCCTTCCAGGCAGCTTTCAATTCCGGATGAAGGTCCAGGCACATTACACGAATCAGGAATCGGATTTCGCTAAACAGCGGTCCAGTCCACTCTGAGTGATAATAAAAATCGGCAGCACGATCGTAAGGCTGATAATCGGGATCCGACATGTGTGGTAGAAACTCAGAATTATACATATCTGGCCGGATAGCCGTTCTTCGCAGTGAGAATCTCGCAGGCGCGCCTTCAACAGAAGGGTCCGCTTTAAAGCTCCATAATTTCTGCCCTTCTTGAGACATGACGTATTCGATGAAAGCCTCTGCCAGTTCACGATTCGGGGCACCTCGTAATAGTGAAATAGGATCAGCTGAAATGGTCGTTCCCCCAACAGGCGTTACAAAGCCAAGTCGCTGTCTATCGGTTCGGTTTTCGATACTTTCGACTTGGAACTGCCCGTAGAAATCAATGGTCATGCCGACCGCCGCTTGACCAAGCGATACATCAATCGAGGGTTTCATCGATGAATCGGTAAAGTAACGCGCGTTTCCTGAAATCCTTTTGATTAGACGCATTCCTGAAGCCCATCCGCTTCTGATCGCCTGGCTCTCCGCTTGCTCTGAAGGGATTCCTTGGGACTTCAAACGATTATACTCCAACTGCATTTGCTGTTGGATGATCATTTCGAACGCCTGGGTTATAGAACCGCTTTTTGTCGGATCACAAACAGCAACTTCCCCCAACAAGCGAGGATCCATCAAATCCCACCATTGCTCAGGTGGTTTCGAAATCCCCAAGCGCTCAAGCGAATCCAAGTTATAGATCATACCATACGAGGATAGCACTGCCCCCAGCCAATGACCTTGTTCATCCCAATACTGTTCACCGGAAACCAACATGGGGATACCTTGATCTCCAAACCATTCAGGGCGCTTTTGCAGTAACTGGCTGGCTACCGTATTTCCGATCTGGGCCTGCCGACCATGATCGTAAGTACCTCCCCCAAAGAACACATCTATTCCAGAGGAAACTTCTGACTCTAAATACGCGCGTCTTGCTCTTTCTGATTCCGAGTCATCTTCGGGTGAATCATCAGGTGTTATTTTTCGATTCGAAAAATTAAGGAGCACCTCGGAGCTCCAAGCTCTACCCAACTCATTGACCCAATGACTGCGAAAAGCCGCGGTGTATTCTCCCTCCAAATAACGTGCAATCTCACTGGTGCCTCCCAAGACACGCCAATCCACATAGACTTCTTTCCCGGTTTTCTCTCGGTACCATTCTTGGAATCCGCGACCAAATTCATGGCGAATGGATTCATTGTGTGGTGAGACAATTACAACCGATTCCGCCTGCAGCGCATGCACTTGTTTCTCGTTGCGAAATAAAAACGGTAGCCCGACCACTAGGGCTAGTAAGAGGAGAATAGACAGGTTTCTGATCATTGGATCGCCGGATTCAGTCCTTTAAAATAACGACATCCTCCGCATCGGCCCATAGATAGAGGTCCTGCTCTCTTTGCCCCCACATGAAACGAGGATTCAACTCGAAGACCTTCAACTCCACACCGCCACTTTGAAAATGATATTGGGCTACTTCACCAAAATAGGTCGCATCCCCGACCTTCCCCTGGAAGCAATTCTCTTCCGATTGAAAGGTCTCGATCTTCAAACTTTCCGGCCGGATCACCGCAGTCGCTGTCATACCCGCCTCCAAATTTTTGGATGAGTCGGCCAGTGTCCCCGTAACAACACCCAATTCCGTTTCAATCGAAGCCATGGAACCAGAAGCATCCAGGACCGTGCCCTTCACAAAATTCGCTTCGCCAATAAAGTTGGCGACAAACTTACTTTGAGGTCGGCGGTATACTTCCTGGGGAGAACCCACTTGTAGCACTTTGCCCTGATCAAGAATCGCAAGTCGATCAGCCACCGACAGTGCCTCCTTCTGATCATGAGTCACATAAACCGTAGTGAGTTTGAAATCTTTACAGACTCGGCGAATCTCCAGCCGCATCTCATTTCGCAATTTTGCGTCCAAATTCGATAGTGGCTCATCGAGCAACAAGCAGCGTGGCCGCACCACTAACGCTCGGGCCAATGCGATACGTTGCTGCTGGCCCCCGGATAATTGATTGGGCTTCCGCTCGGCGTAGTCCGCCATTCTTACTGCCTCAAGGGCCTCAGCCGTTCTCAATTTCACTTCATCCTTGGGAAGCTTCTGTTCCTTGAGACCAAAGGCTACATTCTCATGCACCGTCATATGCGGCCACAGAGCATAGCTCTGAAATACCATGCCGGTGTTACGCTTATGCGGTGGAACCGCATTGACCCTATCAGAACCAAAAAGAATATCTCCTTTCTCTGGAACATTGAATCCAGCAAGACTTCTGAGGAGGGTCGTTTTTCCACAACCACTGGGTCCCAATAAGAAAAACAACTCACCCGGCTCAATCTTAAGGTCCACATCGTCCAACGCGATGGTTTCACCAAATGACTTCGTTAATTTTGCGACCTCAATAGATATCATACGATGGGAAAACCTTAGGCTAGAGCTTCGCTTGCAACTGAAAAGACAAAACTTATTCACAATGCCAAGAGAGTCATTGTCCTGCTCCACTAAAGTTGTCACAACAGCCCATCTATCATGTATAAAGAACTCGACGAAATCCTGGTTACTGAACAGCAAATCCGCATGCGTACGCACGAGCTCGGAAAAGAAATTTCCGATACTTACGGCGACGAAGAGATCTCGGTTATCTCAATTGTCAACGGTGCAATTATTTTCACGGCGGACCTTCTTAGGACCATTACCAGCCCAGTCCGACTCGACTGCATTCGTGTAAGCAGTTATGGAAATTCAACAACTCCGGAAACGGCACCTGAGATCTTAGACAATATGAGGCTCGATCTCGCTGGTCGCCATGTCCTGATTGTCGATGACATCCTTGATACAGGAAAAACTATTTCCAAAGTGGTAGATGTTATCACCAAGCAAAACCCTGCCAGCATTCGCTCCTGTATGCTTTTGGAAAAGATTGGTACCCGCGAAGTGGTTTATCAGTCTGATTTTGTTGGATTCTCAATCCCCAACAAATTTGTCGTTGGTTACGGCCTGGACTTTGCTGGTCGCTACCGGAACATTCCGGTCATCGGTGTATTAAAGGAAGAGCTACAAACAGTAGCGGTATAGGTAAGCAGGTTACCGAGGTGTCAGTGTTCAGGGGCAGGTATTTACTGCTTTCAGATCAGTCTCTTCCTCCTAGTCTTCCTCTTGTTCCGGTTCACTTCGTGCCCGGTCTTGTCGTCATTTCATTCCTCGGAACTCTTCTTCATCACTGATCACCGATTACAGATTACCGATTACTGATCACCAATGGACACCGGTATTCCTGACACCGGAACACTGACACCTGCCTTACCTACACCGCTCTCGCCAAAGCCTTGTCGACATCCTGAATGCCAGTACGGCCCTCGATCAAAGCAACTCCCTGAATACTAATTGAACTCTCGGTCTTGTCCCACTCGATCTTCACCCGAACACGTATGGCTCGAGACCGTGAGACTAAGTACCCCATACGTTTGTAAGCTCCAGGAAACAACGTCACCTCCGCGACTCCCGTTTCGTCTGCAATAGAAACGAACTTCATAGGCTTCCCGTTTACCGCAATGAAATTGCGCACCGCGACAATGCCCCCGACGATCTCGACCTCGCGGCCCACGTAATCCAGAAGCTTGTAGATCGACACTGAGCTTATTCGATCGATTCCCTCGAGCCAGAGATTAAACGGAGACACCGTAATAGGATAACCGAGTAGGTCCGACTCCCAACGGCCAAACACTTCGAGATCTTCCGCCTGGAATGGAAAAGGCTCCTGAGTGGGCTCAGGCTCGAGCAAGCATTCACTCCGTTCCGCATACGCTTCCCGCCTGTAGTGTTTCGCTCTCCAGATCGCCTCGTAGCGATTTTCGAAGAAAGGGTGCAGGGCCCCCGACCTGGCCAAAAGCAGCAAATCAGCCTGATCGGGAAGCACCCGCACCAAAAAATCATCCCAGTCACGGAAAGGTCGCTGCTCCAGTTCCGGCTTCCACGCGTCCAAGAATCTTCTGCTCAATCCTTTGATGCGAGAAACAGGGTACAACACCGTGTCGTCGCGAAACCAGAATGTGAAGATCGGGCGTGTCACATCGGGCAAAGCGAATTTGTACCCCCACCGCAACAACTCCAGCATATAGACCAAAGCACTGTAAAAACCCCGACTACTCTGCAAAACAGCCGTCAGAAAATAGCCAACGTAATGCTTTTTCAGGTACGCACCTTGAAAAGCCTCCACGGCGTAGGCCGCTCCATGAGCCTTGTTAAACATGTACCCCGAGAAACCGACCAATAACTTCCACACCGTTTCGATCGAAGCATCGTCTCTCCCCTTCCCTTCAGCACAGTGACGAAACTCTTCTTCCAAATCTCGCAGGTCACGCCCCTTGAGTTTCTTGATGAGGATTCGTCTTAGTAAATCGGCTCTCCCCAAGTCCATCCCGGCCCAGTGATGCGCAACTAGAAGAATATGCTCTTCATACACCATTAAGCCAAAGCAGTCTTTCAACACCGGCTCCAGGTCAGGATGCACATAACTCGGTTCTTCGAGTCCCAGATAACGTCGGGCAAACAAGGTCTTCTTATCTTCATTGGCCGCGCCCGGACGGATGACCGAAACCACACCTACCAGGCAATCAATGTCCGCACAGCGACACATTTTAAGCAAACTCGTCATCGCGGGTGACTCGATGTGGAATACTCCCCTCGCCTCCCCACTAGCCATAAGCTCAAAGATCTCAGGGTCGTAGTAGTTGATTCCCTCTAATGGATCGTGCACCTCCAACTCGTGAGCAAGGTTCTCGCAGGTGTCACGAATCACACTCAACCCAGCTTGCCCGAGTAGATCCAACTTGAGCAGGCCCAAGTCTTCCACTGGCTGCATCGACATCTGGGTCATCATAAAGCCTTTATTGGAAGGCATGAGCGGCATAAAGTCCGTCAATGACCGGTCAGCGATCACAATGCCGCAGGGATGCATCATCGGGTGGCGCGGCAAGCCATCCAGGCACAATGCAAACTTCAGGATCTCTTCGAAGCGCTCCTCATGTTGCAGATGCTTATTCTCCTGATGGTCCTTTCGCTTATACATCATATCGGCCATGCCGTTGTAAGGCATGTGGCGGGTCATCCGGCGGGCGTCGTTTTCCGAAATCCCCATCGTCTTAGCCACATCGGCAATGGCGGCCCGGCTCTTAAAGGTGCTGAAACCACCGATCATCGCGACATGGTCGGCGCCGTACCGGTTGTAGACATATTCGATCACTTCGTCCCGACGATCCCAGGGCAAATCCAGGTCGATATCCGGCAACTTCGAGTGCTTCAATCGCTCCCGGTTTAAAAAGCGCTCAAAATTCAATTCGAAGCGGAACGGACATACGTTACTCACTCCCAGGCTGTAGCAAACCAAACTCCCGGCCGCACTGCCCCGAGCCAGCAAGGGAATGTTCCGATCCTCGCAAGCGAGTACGATATCATAAAAAATTAGAAAGTATCCCGCATAGCCCGTCTCCCGAATGATGGCTAGCTCGCGTTGGATACGCTTCAACAAAGCTTTGCGCGACGGTTTACCTTTCCACGGGTATTGCTCTTTCACATAGCGAAGGATGATCCCTCTCAAGCACAGGTAGCGGAGCTTACGAAAGTCGCATTCTTTGCGAGCGTCAGTTGATTGCTCCGAATCTCTTCCATAGGTGCTGGCGTCTTCGGCGGCTATGAGTAAATCGTCGTTATCCTTCTCCTCGAAACGGCGCCCTCGGCGAGATCGCCCTACCCTTTCAAAAGAGTTTTGATCCATCTCGAAAAAACCCTCGTCCCGCGCCTCACGGCCCGCGCCCCGTTCTCCCTGCTCCACACTAGGCAGCCACAACTGGTCGAACACAAAATCAAAATCACAGTCCCCCACAAATTTCTGGGTCTGCTTAAGCACCCAAGGGACTTTCCCAAATCGATGACGTAAGGCTTCAGCTGCAATGAACGAGTAGTCCCCAGGAATGAGTTTATTCGGGTGAGCCTGACTCACCCGAGTTAAGGTGCCGATCGATTGCAGTACACGGAGCACCTTCCACTGCTCTCGCGCAACACAACGAGCACTACTCATCACCACCCAGCGATCCGTCAATGAGGAGAGCTCGCGGTAAACACGACGTTGTAATTCCTGCTCCCTCGTATTGCTCCATTGTAATTCAATCCACAACTCCGGCCCAAGCACCTCGATGCAGGCATCCCAGGTTCGTTTCCAGACGATCCAGTCACTGGTCTGTGGAGATGCGTTGCGCGGTGGAACGGGTCGCACCGATAAATGGAAGTGCCCTCCGAACTCTCTCCAAAAAAACTGGAATGCAGCCAGCGGGATCCGTTCACCCTGCATTCTCCACAAAGACAGGTAGCGTGACAGCACCTGATAGCCATCGGTGTTCTTGATCGTCAGTTGCAACCAACCAAGCCGCTCTACCTCTAAGCGGCAGCCAAAGATCGGCTGTATTTCCATCCGCCGACAAGCCTGAGAAAACTCCACCGTACCCCAAAGTCCACCCACATCGGAGATTCCCACCGTGCGGTAACCCAGGTGGTGAGCCAGTTCAGCTAGCTCCTCCGGCGACAACAATGAGCCGTAGAAGGAGTGAAAGCCGTAATTTCCCAAACTCTCCATAGTATACATATGTTCACTATATTTACCCCTATGAAGTCAAGCCCGAGATTTAAACAAGGGCTTGTAAGTCACTTTAGAACCAGGTCCGACCAACAATCGCTTGCACGGAAGTACAATGGGATAGACAAGCCGCACTCGAATGCGTAAACCCACACGCTGATGATCACATTAATCCGTCCACCTGCCACCGACGTGCTGCGTTTTGCAACCACGTCCATCAGCCCGCCTATTGGCTTGGCTTATATCGCAGGTGCCCTCGAATCCAAGGGCTACAAGGTGGACATCGTGGACGCCGTAGGGGAAGACCCCAAAAAGACGACCCGGTCCTTCAAAGGCTTCTTGGTTGGGTTGCGAATCGAAGACATTGTCGCACGGATCCATGAGGACACGGAGATGATCGGCATCAGCACTATTTTCAGCCACGAATGGCCGGTCGTGGTCATGATCATTCGGGCCATCCGTAAACGCATGCCAGAAGTCCCCATCATGGTGGGAGGAGAGCATGTCACATCGATGCCAGAGTTTTGCCTCAATTCATCGGAAGCGGATTTTATGGTTCTGGGAGAAGGGGAAGAAACCTGCCTGGAGCTAACCGATGCCGTGGTCAACGGATCGTCCCACAAAGACATCCACGGTATCGCCTACCGGAACGGAGACTCTGTAGTGGTAAATCCACGACGTCAGCGAAATGCGAAAGTTGATGATATTCCCCGACCTTCCTGGCATCTATTTGATATCGACAACTACAAGAAGCATGGATTGATCGGTGGCATTGATACCGATGGAGTAACCATCCCCATGCTTGCGACTCGTGGTTGTCCCTACCAGTGCACTTACTGTTCCTCTCCCAACATGTGGACCACTCGTTGGGTGGCACGCACACCCATGGATGTCATTGAGGAAATGGAACACTACATGCGAGAGTTCGGAGCGAGTAATTTCCCGTTTCAGGATCTCACAGCAATCATCCAAAAAGATTGGATCGTAGAATTCTGCCAGCTCATCGTAGACCGGGGCTTGGACATCACCTGGCAACTCCCTACCGGAACACGTGCAGAAGCCATCGACGAAGAAGTTGCCGAGCTCCTGAAAAAGAGCGGCATGGTTACCATGGCCTATGCCCCTGAATCTGGCTCGGATGAAATTCGCGAACTGATCAAAAAGCGTATCCACAAACCCAAACTGCTGGAAAGCATGCGAGCGGCAGTGAAGCATGATCTTCACGTAAGCTGTTTCTTCGTTCTAGGGTTTCCTCAGGATACCAAAAAACATTTCCGGGACTCGCTGGCCTTCGTTCGCCAACTCGCAGAAACGGGAGCCCAAGATGTTGCCATCGCCTTCTACATGGCACTCCCAGGAACAGAGCTGTTTCGCCGACTCTATAACCAGGGCAAGGTCGACTTCGATCGACGTTACTTCCGCCACATTCTGGACAGCCAGACCTTGGCCCCTTCCAATCTCTACATGGAGCAAGGTTCTCGATTGATGCTCATCTATTGGAAGCTGCGCATCTATTTTGAATTCTACGGAGCCAAGTCGCACAAGAACACATTCCTGGGCGTAATGCTAACGCTGCTCAGCGTCATTCCAGGAAGCTTCAAAAAGAAGCATGTCACGCGCCTGGAAACCGTATTTAAAAACTTCGTCGTAAATTATTTCCGCATGCTGAAGTCCCAGTTCGGCCAACGATGGATTACCAAGCAGGAAGAGAAGGACATGTTTAAAACCTGGCCCAAACTCTTTGCTACGACCATGGATAAAAAATCCGCCGGAGCACCCGAGCTCCAACAAGACGGGAAGATCAATTTCATGAAAGTACTCAAAGCGGAACACACGGAACGCGTTGAGTATTCACCCAAGAAAGAGGCAGAGGTTTCACAATAAGATTGGTGCTTGTAGAAATCTATGAAGCAACCTTCATTGAAGTAGTATGAAACGACCGAAGGACGTACAAATCATCGGCAATGAAATCGCCATTCTCTGGGACAACGGTGAGGAAGATTATTTCCCCATGGCATTTCTCCGGGAATTTTCCCCTAGTGCCGAAAACATGGGTGAGATGGATGTACTAGGCAACGTCCATGGAGGCACCGGTCCCATGAAATATCCCGACATCCAAGTCGTTGGCTGGGGATTCATGGGCAACTACGCCATACGTTTCGACTTCGACGACGGACACGACACAGGTTTGTTCAGTTACGACTACCTGGAAAAACTCCGCGAGCCGCTGAAGTCGTGGTCGGTGAAGGAAGACTAGAGACGAAAGGCGATTTTTTTGCTCTAACGAAACGGCCATAGCGCCCTACCATTCATTATCTATAAATTCGGTAATACTACGAATTTCGATCACGCCAACGACGCGAAGCAGGGCTTTGACGGGTTCGAGCTGTGGAGCTTGACGACTGAACAACGCAGGCGCGCACTGAATGTGCGTAACTAAGGAGTGAAGAAGGAACACTCCGCATGGAGACCCGAGGAAGGGATTGAATGGGAAAGTCGATGATCCGCTGTTCCTTCAAAAAGACACAAAAGTCCTAATGTATTAAAAGCAATTCAATCCCTTCCGCTCAAAGCCCTGCTTCAGTAGACACCGCGTTCGCTGGACTCCATAAAATCCAAAAAGAGCTTCGCACGTGGGTGGCTGGCATAGTCGGAGGCCAAGGCTGTTTCCATAGCCTGCCTTCGGTTGAGGCCTTCCCGGTAGAAGATCTTATATAGATACTTCACTACAGACATATCTTCCTTGGTGAAACCATGACGCTCGAGTCCCACCTTATTGAAAAACTTAACTTCGGGATCGCGACCATCGATCAACATGTAAGGGGGCACGTCTTTTACGGTCTTAGACATGCCACCAACAAAACAGTAGTCGCCGAAACGACAGAACTGATGTCCTGCAGCCCCCCAGGATATAATCACGTGGTTGCCGACTGTACAATGACCCGCCAAGGCATTTTGACCACTCATGATAAGGTGATCACCAATGATGCAATCGTGGGCTACGTGCGCATGGGCAAGGAACACATTATGATTCCCGATGGTGGTAAAGGTATTATCCTTAGTTCCCCCATGGATAGACGTAAATTCACGAAAAACATTTTGATTCCCGACTTTGAGGCCGGGTTTACCACCTTCGAATTTGAGGTCCTGAGTTTTGGTACCCACACAGGCATAAGGAAAGACCTCATTGTCTTCTTCTAAAAAAGTATAGCCCTCAACCGTGGCGTGATGATGCACCGTGGTGTTTTTTCCAATCGTTACATCGTTACCTATGAATGCATAAGCGCCTACTTCGGCACTCGGATCAATTTGGGCTCCGGACTCAACAACCGCTGTCGGATGAATACTCATACAAAATGTTCTTTATGAATCATCTTCGTCGACGAGAGCAAACATCATCTCCATAGAGGACACAACCGCTCCGTTGACTTTGCACCTAGCCTCGGCACTTCCAATTTTATTTCCGCGAAGCTTAAGAATCTTGGCCTCTATGATTAACTGATCCCCTGGGGTCACAATCTTGCGGAGTTTAACTTTGTCAGCATTTATAAAGAGAGGTATCTTCCCTTCTCCTCCACAGCGTAAAAGCATAAGGACGCCTGCGACCTGGGCCATCGCCTCAATCTGCAAGACACCAGGCATAATCGGATTCCCCGGATAGTGGCCGGTAAAGTGCGGCTCATTGACCGTAACATTTTTAATGGCGGTCAGTTCAGTATTGTCGTCCTTGATTTCAATCACACGATCCACCATCAGAAATGGATATCGGTGCGGAAGCAGGTTAAGAAGCTGCTGAATGTTTAGCTCCGTGACATCAGAAATATCGACTTTCGGTGAGGCCTTTTTTTCGGGAGCCTTCTTCTTGGGTGGCTCAGCTTCCTCAATCATCTTCTCATAAAGCGCCTGAGTCAGCTTTGCATTCAATGCATGTCCGGGAATCAGCGCTACGATGTGAGTTTTGATCGGTTTGCCGAGAAGGAAGATATCTCCGATGATATCGAGAATCTTGTGGCGAACCATCTCATCAGGGAACCGAAGGGGTTCTTTGGAGAGAATCTTATCCCCCTTGATAACCACCGCGCAGTCGAGGCTCCCCCCTTTGATTTTGCCCATTTTAAGTAAAGGCTCGATCTCCTCATAGATGGTAAATGTCCGTGCGGCAGCAATCTGCGTCGCATAGGTATCAGGATCAATATCGATCGATAAATGTTGGGTATGGACTGCTTTTTGGTCGGTAGAGGTGCAGGTCACCTTAAACCCGTCGTAGGGCAACGCGACCAGTGACCGGTTACCATTGGAAACAGAGATGGGCTCTTTGAGCACAAAATACTCACGATCTTTGTCCTGCTCAACCGGTTCGGCCTCCTGAATCATATTCAGGTACTCCTTCGCGGAGCCATCAAAGACGGGCAACTCATTGCCATCGACCTCAACGAGAATGTTGTCCACCCCCATACCATTGAGCACACTCAAAAGGTGCTCCGTCATCTCTATCTTGGTGTAACCATCGGAAACGGTGGTGCTACGTACAACCTCAGAAACGCTGCCAATGGAGGCTTTCACTTCTGGTTTGCCATAGAGGTCGACCCGCCGAAATACCACACCATGATCCACTGGAGCTGGTTTGATTGTCAGGGAAACCTCTTCACCCGTATGAACAGCTTTGCCCTTGGCGGTCACTTCTCTGAGAATGGACCTTTGCTTCATGGGTGGGTATCCTTAGCAATCTATTTGAAAAGGGAAGCCCGAATTTTCCAGCTTTTGGGCGGTTGACAAGCCGCTGGGTGAAATCTACGAAACCGATTAAACTTCAATTACATATGGCATCACCAACGGATATTCGTAAAGGACGCGTCATGGATCACCAGGGCACGCCACACCTCGTATTAGACATGCTTCACCGCACTCAGGGTCGTGGCTCGGGGTGGGTTCAAGCAACGCTGAGAAACCTCAAGACCGGCAGTAGCTCTACCGTCAAATTTCGTTCCAGCGAAAACGTAGAATTCATGCACACCGAAGTGCATAAGTTGGAGTTTAGTTACGATGATCCTACAGGGTATTTCTTCATGGATCTGGAAACCTATGAAACGATTGAGATCTCCGCAGACATAGCGGCCGCCCACAAAGAGTATCTAGTGGCCGGAAATATGTATGACATCCTCTACGTGGACGACAAACCGATCGACGTCACCTTGCCAACCGCTGTTGAGATGGAAATCACCGTAGCACCGGAAGGTCTGCGAGGCGACACAGCAAGTGCTGCCACCAAAGCAGCCACTACAGAATCTGGTCTGGTCCTACAGGTTCCGCTTTTTGTTAAAGTGGGAGATCGAATCAAGATCAATACAGCGGACAAGTCCTATCAGGGACGGGTTTAAGCAACTGGCGAAATTTAATTACTAAAAAGCCGCTCTCGAAAGAGAGCGGCTTTTTGTTAAATGGTTGTGCGAATCTTTAGGCCACACGCTCAACAATGAGCTGCGGAGGATTCGGACGCTTGGGAGCGAGACGGTAAGCTTGCTTGAAGTATTCGAGCGTGCTTTCGAGTTTCGCTTCATCGTTGTAGTGAATCATCATGAGTGGTTCACCCTGTTTGACTTGGGTGCCCACTTTCTTGATCTCAGAAACTCCAACGGATGGATCGACATGCTTGCGACGTCCCTCACGGTTTGCGCCGAGCATTTGAACTCCACGCGCGATCATACCAGCATTGATCGTGTGAACGTATCCACGCTTCGGTGCTGGCAGCTTGCGGATGTGCTTCGCAGTCGGGAATTTTTCAGGATCATCAATGTAACTGGAGTCTCCCCCTTGCACTTCGATGAGCTCTTTGAACTTCTTGAGAGCAGAACCATCAGCCAAGTGACGTTGAACGGTTTGCTTCGCAGATAGCGTTGATCCGGCTACTCCTGCGAGACGAACGATTTCCATACCGAGTTTCAAAACTAACTCTTGGAGATCTTCAGGACCTTCGCCCTTCAGCAATTGGATGGCTTCTTGAATTTCTAAAGCGGTTCCAACGGTGTCACCGAGAGGCTGATTCATATCCGTTACCAGAGCCACACAACGGCGTTTCAAGGAACGTCCAACACGTGTGATAGAACGAGCCAATTGACGGGCTTGCTCTACGTCTTTAATGAAAGATCCGTTACCCCATTTCACATCGACCACTAAGCCTTCCGCTCCTTCTGCCAATTTCTTACTTAACACACTACCGGTGATGAGTGGCAGACTTGGAATGGTCGCTGTATTTTGGCGAAGACGGTAAAGCGAACCATCGACCGGCGCGATTTCCGTGCTCTGGTCACAGATCGTGCAACCTGTGGTTTTCAGCTGATTTACGAATTGCTCAAGATCCAACTTGCTGTTGAAGCCTGGAATCGCATCCAACTTATCAAGGCTGCTTATTAAAAACTCTTCATCCTGACCGACCATCATGGGCATAACAACGCCACATGCTACTGCAAGAGGAGTAAGCACTAGAGAGGTCTTGTCCCCTACTCCTCCCGTAGAATATTTGTCGATTTTCGGACGGGTAATCTTGGAAAGATCAACCACTTCACCGGAGAGCATCATCTCTTCAGCCAAAATAGCGGTTTCCTGAGCAGACATCCCCTGAAAATATATGGCCATTGCAAGCGCAGCCATTTGATATTCAGGCATTTCCTTATCGAGCAAGGAATCTACAATGTATCGAATTTCTTCTTGGGAAAACTCCCCTCCGTCGCGCTTTTTCTCTACTAAATACGCGTAGGACGGTTTAATGAACTTCCTAGGTGTAAGGATATTTTTTCTCATAGATAACGTTTACAGACGAGCTTAGGTGCCTCGCTTATCAAAATTGTAAACTTTTAATTAGTAGGTAATTAGGGCCTCCCTGTCGAGCATATTATCATAGATCCGGCACTTTTTACAAAGCCTCCCTAAATGACGCCCAAACAGCATTCCTAATGCCCCGGTTACACCTTTAAGACAATTCTGGATACATAGGAATTTTAATTCCTGGCCCCAACTGTGATGGTCAAAAGATGGGGCTATCACTTAATATGCTTACTTGTCAGACAGAAGATATAACTCATTAAAATCCACCTAGGTATAAACTTGCAGTTTTAAATCCACCTACATTCCTTGGTTGGATGACGATATGGTTCGACATAGCCACTGGCCTCAACGAGACGGTCGCAGCAATAGCAGAGCAATTAGAAGACTTCGATGAAACGTTTTCTCCTGACGTAAGACAGGCGGATCCACGCTTTGGAGACTATCAGGCGAATGGCGTATTGCCCTACGCAAAACGCAATCAAAAGAATCCACGTGCCCTGGCAGAAACCCTGATCACCGCCCTGGTTGATTCGGGAAAGTTTGATACGGAACAAGTCGAGGTTTCGGTCGCAGGCCCTGGGTTCATCAATGTTAAGCTGAGCAAAGAATATCTTTTTGAATGGTTAAATCAGTTCCGCACCGCCGACGACTATAGCAATGCAGCAGCCCAAAGATTGAAGGGGAAAAAGATCGTCGTCGATTACGGCTCCCCCAACTCAGCCAAGCAAATGCACGTAGGTCACCTAAGGTCTACTGTTATTGGAGAAGCAATTAGAAGAATGCTGGCCTACTTTGGAGCTGAGGTCATCGGTGACAATCACTTGGGCGATTGGGGTACTGCTTTTGGTAAACTCATCCTGGCCATCAAAAGGAAGAACTTCGAACTGGATGCTGATCACGATGATCCACTTGCAGAGTTGGAGGCGCTCTATAAATGGGGCAACAAAGTCACGGACGAAGATGAAGCTGCCCTAAAAGAAGCCCGGGAAGAACTCGTGAAGCTCCAGGAAGGCGACGAAGAGAACGTTGCCATGTGGGAAGCGATCAACCGGATCAGTAGTAATGGTTTTAATAAAATCTACAGCCGCCTCGGAATCGAATTCGACTACGAGCTCGGCGAAAGTTTCTACCGGGACAAGGTACAACGTATCTATGACGAGCTTGAAGAAACAGGAGTTGGAGAAGAGAGCGAAGGTGCCCAAGTTGTTTTCTTTCCAGACCATAAACGATACAAGAAGCAACCGTTCCTATACCGGAAGTCCGATGGGGCTTCCAATTATGCGAGTACAGATCTAGCCACCATCCTCTACAGGCTAGAGGCCTTCAATGCGGCTGAGGTCATTTACGTAACCGATGACCGGCAACGGGATCACTTCGCCCAACTCTTCATTACGGTCGATAGATGGTTCAAAGCAAAAGGCTATAAAGAGCCAGAGCTGCATCATGTATATTTTGGCACCATTCTTGGCGAAGATCGTAAACCCATCAAATCGAGAAGCGGCACTCCCGTACTTTTGAGTGACTTGCTGGATGAGGCAGTCGAGCGCTCGAGAAAGGTGGTAGAGGCGAAGAATCCAGATCTTTCGGAAGAGGAAAAGTCCAATATCGCGGAAACCGTCGGTGTATCTGCGGTACGTTATGCAGACCTGATGCAGAACCGCTCCACGGACTACATTTTCTCTTGGGAAAAGCTACTCAGCATGGAAGGTAACACCGCGCCTTACCTTCTCTACGCCGTTGCTAGAAACAAAAGCATTTTTCGTAAGATAGGCGTTAGCGAAGATGATGCTCTTGACCATGCCAGTATGCTAGAAACGGATACAGAAATCGCACTTGCCAGAAAGATATCTGCATTCCCCTACGCTCTGGAACTAGCCATCAGCGATCTGAGGCCGCACCTCCTATGTTCATATCTCTTTGAACTCTCCGGGGCCTACAGCTCCTTTTTCAATGCAGATCACGTCAATGTGGAGGATCTAGCGGTTAGAGACAGAAGACTTTTACTCTGCAAACAGACGATGCTCGTTCTGGAAACCGGCCTTGAGCTCCTGGGGATTGATACGCTGGATCGGATGTAGGCCCGGTGTCAGGGTATCTCCCAATCATAGGGTGCACTAGAAAGCATTTCACAACCATCTTTGGTCACCCATAGGACATCCTCGATTCGGCAGCCTCCCAATCCGGGATAATATAAACCGGGTTCGATAGTCACAACAAATCCAGGTCGAAGAGTTTGTTTTATGTTTCCAATCCTTATCGATTCATGGATCTCGAGACCTAATCCATGACCGGTGCCATGGAAGAATCCGGTGGGAACTCCATTAACCTCTTTGGTCTCATAGCCTTCCTTGTCGAAAAGTGCCTGAATCGCTCGATGAATCTTTCGGCCTTGAGCATTTGCTCGAACCATAGAGATAGCCATTTTCTGAGCTTCGTGAACAGTCGAAACCAAGCGGCGTTGCTCCTCACTCGCTTCTCCTTTTAAGAATGTTCGAGTCATATCCCCAAAGTAGCCGTGATTCATCATCCTCGGAAAGATATCTACAATGATAAGCTCATTTGCTGATAGCGGCCCAGAGCCAACACAATGTGCGTCACAGGCCTGATCTCCACCGGCCACGATCGTGTTCATCGCAACACCTCCCATCCTCATGCAGTTGACGTCAATTTCCTGCCGGAGGCGCTCACTGGTCAGTGGCTTACCTTCAAAGTAAATAAGGCCCTCTTTGATCTCGGAGGCTTCGAGCATTTGCTTTACGATATGGAATCCCGCGGCAGAGCAACGGTTTCCCTCGCGCACCATCTCAGCCTCGATGACGGTCTTCTCTAAGCGCGCAGGAAACAAGGCTCCTTTTACAACCTGAAAATCAATCTTGTGCTTGTGTAGACCTTCCGAAACCCAAACAGGGAAGTTTTGAGGCAAACGGAGAATATCAATATAATACACATTTACCAACCAGGCGATCTGGTCGGCAACCGTTACGGTACGCCGGTCTCGCCATTCCTTGGCCGACCGATCAACCGCTGTCAGAGACAATATTTCAGTGAATCGAGATTCTTTCTGCGCCCGGTTAAATTCGAGGTCGCTAAACACACCAATCGACTTTCGTCCTATCCGCAGACTGAGAAATGGATCCGGGACAGAAAATCCCGATAAATAGCGTTGATCAGGATCCTGCTCAGAATCTGCGAAGATGCAGTCAGCAACAACGGGACGTTTTTTCCTTTTGACCATCGTCTAAGACCATTTAACTCCTAAAGAAAATGTCTAGGATATTAGATCTCAAGTCCTCAAGATCCATCGTTCTTGTTTGGAGCCTCATCCTGATAATCACCTCCATGTCGGCTGGTTGCGATAAACCGGCTGAAGGAGCAGGCACCACCACGGATCCAGCTACCGTAGATGAATGGCTCCCCCTGCAATTGGATGGCAAAGCTATACAGATCCAGATCGCATACAAACAGCACGAGCTAAGTAAAGGACTCATGTATCGAGCGTCTATGGGCGAAGACCAGGGAATGCTCTTCTTTTATGGGCCACCCAAGCAAATGAGCTTTTTTATGCGAAACACCAAGATACCCTTGGACATCGGTTATTTCACTTCTGACGGTGTGTTGAGGGAGATTTATCCCATGTATCCCATGGATGAACGCAGCGTAAGATCTAGGCGGAACGATATTCTTATAGCCTTGGAAATGAATCAGGGCTGGTATGCCAAGAACGGCGTCAAACCAGGTGCAACTTTCGATCTGCCAACTTTAAAGGCGGCCTTACTTCGTCGTGGGATCCCCGAATCGAAGATTCTATTCTAGGCCTCTGCAGGGCGAACGATGAGTTCCAGCTGCTGTTCTTCTTTGAAGTAGGTCTCAGCAAAAGCAGCCAGATCATCAATCGTCACAGCATCTAGCTTAGCGTCGAAGTTCATCCAATCATTCACGGCGAGGTCGTAAGTTGCATTCAGGCCGGCTTGCATCGCCCGAGCACCAATCGTTTGTAAACTCATTCGTCGCTGAGCTTTCAAACGGATCTTTATACGATCCAGTTCATCTGGCTCTACTTTGCCCGAGCGAATGCGCTCCATTTCGATCGACATTTCTTCAAGGACTTGCTCAGCAGTAGAAGGGTGAGTGCCGCCATAGAGAAACAGCATTCCGGAATCTAAACCAATGACACGACTGCTACCGACGAAATAGGCCAAACCCAAATCATCACGAACTCGTTCGAACAGTTGACTGCTCATCCCACTGAAAAGCTCATCCAGGACTGAAGCCTTAATCATCAAATCATCCTGCCTTACTCCAACACAAGGGAATGCTTGGAAAACCACTGCTTGTTCCCGATCCATCGCCACTTCAGATCGGCCTGTATTAGCTGGACGATGAAAAACTGGAAGGTCCTCTGGAACACCATTGGAAGGAAGTCTCAAAAATAGCTCTGATAACCGCGGCTCAACGGTAGAGCGATCAAAGAGCCCACTCACTGAAACCACACAGTTTTCTGAATGGATCATAGAAGACAGGTAAGCCTGCACGTCTTCCGGCTTCAAAGATTCCAAATGTTCGACTTTACCGTACGCATTTACTGAATACGGGAAATCACCAAAGAAAAGGTTTCGCAGTTCTCGAATCCCAAAGTCCACAACGTCGTCCAAGGTCTCTTTAATATGCGCAATCTGTCCTTCGCGTTCACGTTCAAAGGTTTCGGGATTCACCTTTAACTGAAACAGGGACTGCTCCAGCAATTCCAACCCTAGCTCCAGATCCTGAGGCAAGACTTCCAAGCTCAATCCGAAGGTGTTGTTTCCGGAGAACTCTGAGAAAGACCCGCCAAGCGACTCAATAGAGGTGGCCACATCGGAAGCGGATCGTACTTCCGTATCTTTTGTCAGAAGATTTGCCGCTAGAGCAGAGATACCGCGTTGCTCAGGTCTTTCCCACAAAGCGCCTCCCTTGAAAATAACGCGGACATGTACCTTGGGAAGATCGGGGCTTTCCTGAAATAACAAGCGTGCTCCGTTCTCCAGAGATACTTCATCAAACTCATGTCCTCTGACTTCTACCTCCCCAGTGGAAATGGATTCTTGTTCATCCTTCTCAGGATCAAATGTAATTTGTGTGAGCCGATCTGGAACTACGTATTCATTCAGAAGACGTTTCAAATCTTCTGGTTTTACGGAACGTAACTGCTGGAGATAGACACGTGGATAATCCAGATCACCTACCATAACTTCCGCAGCTCCAATTCGAGCGGCCTGCCCACTCATGGTCTTACGATTGTTAATCTCACCGACCATGGCTTGACGCAGTGACTTCTGGATGCGGGAGTCTTCAATTAAAGATTCCTTTAGAGTATCGACCTCTTCCCAAAACGCTTTCAGAGCCTCTTCCTTTTTGTCAGGGCCGGTCATCATTGAAACCCACAAGAGTCCTGATGTTCCCGGATTCCAGCTCGAGACGTCCACGTGGTGTACCACCCCTCGATCTTGGCGAAGTCGCTGCCAAAGAATGGAGCTATCGCCATTCCCAAGGATACTTGAAAGCAAGCTGAGCCCCGTTGCATCCGGATGTCGTAAACCGGGGATGGTAAAGCCAAGGCCAATCCTGCTCACATTTACATCGCCATTCAATGACTGCTGGCGTTTCGACAACGCCTTCGGTTCTTCAGGAATGTAAAGCGACTCCAAGCGCTGGCGTGGAAACACCTCCAGGATCTCAGAAGAAGATTTAAAAATCTCTTCTGCATTCACATCTCCAGTAATTACCAATACCATGTTGTTGGGCACGTAACGGGACTTATAATAATCCATCAACTCGTCACGTGTCACCGTCTCAAAAATATCCTTGTAACCAATTACTGGGTACTTGTAGGGATGAACTCGGTAAGCTGTTTCAAAAACGGCCCGACCAAGGAGATGATCAGGATCATCCTTGCCCATATCAATTTCCCGAAGAATCACCTGACGCTCCTTCTCCACTTCCTCCTCCGGTAAGGTAGAATTGAAACCAGCATCGGCGAGAATATCAATGGCACCGATCGTATTCTCACTTGGAAGGTCTATATAATATACAGTCCTATCAAATGTTGTGTAGGCGTTGATGCAGCCTCCCAGGCTTTGGACCTCTCGGCTAATCTGTTTTCCGGATCTTTTTTCAGTCCCCTTAAACAGCATATGCTCAAGATAATGAGAAACGCCTGCACCCAACAACGGGCCTTCATGAATACTACCCGTGTTCACCCAAAGCTGTACGGAACTTACCTGACTACTCGAATCCTCACGGACCAGAATGGTCATTCCGTTTTCAAGAACACGACGATGAACAGGTTGCGCAAAGAGCGGTTCAAGTACAGTATCAAGTGAATCCATTCAGTAGCGTGCTAATTTTCCGACACGTCCTTTTTGGATGGTCCTTTGCGATTCCTATCACGAAATGAAGGGATTCTTCGGTCTTTAGGAACAAAGGGATTAAGGAATGCAGATTTGAAATCATAGCCCCCATCGAAGTCTTCCCTACGATCCGTATCTGTCTTACCTAAGACGCCAAATTCGACCAGGTTGAATACAATATCACCAAAGTCACGGCAGCGCTTCACATTCCAATCTTTAAAGACGGTCAAGGTGAGAGGACCATATTGGTCGAGCGCATACCTACGAATTCCTTCGAGCAACTCTTGGCCGGAAACATGGTGGGAGGTACGCGTTTTATCCTCACTTAATTCTTTCACAGTAAAGTCTAAAGCTTTCCTGATGAAGAAATAAGCGCCTTTGCTAAAACGGCCGTCATCCTTGATAACAAGGTCTACCACTTCCGAAAAATCTTTTCCGCTCATAGGTGCTCAGTCTGTGCAGGTATTATTTGAGAAGTATGGATTCATCAGGGATAGAAGAAAGGCGAAATTTCAGATTTAGCCTTTTTTATCAATCAACTCCTTAAGCACTTGGTCGACAAGCGAGGGGTTGGCTTTCCCACGCGTGGCTTTCATCACCTGCCCTTTAAGGAAATTGATCGCCTTGTCATTTCCACCTTGAATCTCTGCCACGGGTCCGGGATTTGCATCGATGACTTCCTGGCAAACGGGCTCCAGCTCGCCCGTGTCGTTGCTTTGTTTCAAGCCTTTAGCTTCAACGACAGCAGCAGGCATATTGCCGTTTTCAAACATATCCCCGAAGACTTGCTCCTTCGCTATGTTTTTAGAAATAGCACCCTCCTTGATCAAGCCAACCAACTCTGCGATATGAGCAGGAGTCACTTTGCTGTCCGCCAGGGCCAGGCCAGCGTTGCCAAGCTCACCGAGCAAATTGTTCACGATCCAATTGGCCGACTGCTGAGCTTCACCGGAGGCTTCTGCCGCCTCTTCAAAAAAAGCACAGAGTTCAGGATCAGGAATCAGGACCGACGTAACCGTAAAAGGAAGATCGTAGTCCTCATAGTAGCGGCGTTGACGATCGAAAGGTCTCTCAGGAATGGTCTTCGCGACTCGCTCACGCCACGCTTCGTCGATACGCACAGGCATCAAATCCGGATCCGGGAAATATCGATAGTCATGCGACTCTTCTTTGAATCGCATATGGTAGGACACGTTTTTCGCCGCATCCCATCCACGCGTTTCCTGATGAATTGTTCCACCCGCTTTTGCAGTTTGGATCTGACGCTGAATCTCGTAGGCCAAGCCGTTCCGCACTCCGGAGATAGAGTTCATATTTTTAATCTCTACTTTAACTCCCAGTTCTTTCTGACCAACAGGGCGAATACTTATATTTGCATCGCAGCGCATTTGCCCCTTCTCCATGTCGCAATCGGAAATGTCGCCATAGATCATCAAGTTGCGCAAAGCAGTGAGATAAGCCCAAGCTTCATCGGGGGTATGTAACACCGGCTCAGTCACGATTTCCAAGAGCGGAGTTCCAGCCCGGTTGTAATCAACCAAGCTATCGCTATCGAAGTGATTGAGCTTCCCAACATCCTCTTCCAAATGAGCACGAGTCAGCTCGACCCACATGTGCTCACCCATGATGTTTCGCGAGGGACCGGGAAGTTCGATTTCCACTTTACCACCCTCACAGATCGGTTGATCGAATTGAGAGATTTGGTAGTTCTTCGGACTATCCGGATAAAAATAATTCTTACGATCCCACTTTGTAATTTCAGGAATCGTACTTTCTAGAAGCATGCCTACCTTGACCGATTTCTCAACTGCCTCGCGATTGATCACGGGAAGTGCACCTGGAAACCCAAGAACGACCGGATCGGTCAACGTATTCGGGTCCTGCCCGAAACCGACCCCCACCGAAGTAAATATCTTCGACTTAGTCCGAACCTGGACGTGCACCTCTAAACCAATAACAACTTCGTATTCCATGGAATTAAAAATTAACCACGAATGGACACCAATTGACACGAATATTCATAATACTACTCGCTCCCATTGCAGCTTAGCATGTTTAAAGTTAATAATTAGACCAAGGCGTAACTTGGTGAGTCGTAGATAGTTCAACATCTGACCCCGTTCGTGATCAGAGATACGATCAATCGTTTTTGTATCTACAACGATTTTTCCATGAGAGATGAGATCAGGGATATAATATCCCAATTCAACCCCCTTATACTGGACATCGTATTTCGCCTGCTGAACATATTGGATTCCATTCTCCTGAAGGTCTACAACGATTCCGTTCTCGTAAATCTTCTCATGGTACCCGTGGCCAACTTCCTTTAGAATACTTAAGGAGAATCCTACGAGCTGATAAACCTCATCAGCATACAGAACATCAGATTCGTGTCCATTCGTGTCCATTCGTGGTTACTTCCTATAAAACCGGATGTTGGTTTGAGTGATCGTGGGCCTCTTCGTAAGCATTCCCAATAGCAAGCAGGTCAGCCTCACCAAATGGTTTGCCGAGAATTTGCAGCCCGATCGGAAGCCCTTCGGAATTGAGACCACAAGGAAGGGATAGTCCAGGAATGCCAGCCAAGTTGGCAGAAATGGTATAGATATCGCTCAGATACATGGCCAATGGATCTTCATTCTTTTCACCGGCTTTGAACGATACAAAGGGTGAGGTCGGAGTCAGAAGTGCATCTACCTGTTCGTAGGCATTCATGAAATCCTGACGAATCAAGGTCCGCACTTTTTGTGCTCGAAGGTAGTAGGCATCGTAGTAGCCGGAACTAAGCACGTAGGTTCCCAGAATGATCCGCAACTTCACTTCGTCGCCAAAGCCTTCGGCGCGACTTTTGAAATACAAATCAATGGCGTTTTCTACGTCCTTACTTCGGTGAGTGTAACGCACCCCGTCAAATCGTGCCAGGTTAGAAGAAGCTTCTGCAGTAGCGATGATGTAGTAAGTCGCTACAGCCAAATTCATATTAGGCATGGACACCTCTTGGATCTCACACCCTTGATCGGCATACCAATCGATGGCTTTTTGAACGCTCTCTTTAACTTCCGGATCCAGGCCTTCTCCAAAATACTCTTTAGGCACCCCTAGCTTCCAAGGTCCTTTGCTACTTCCCAAATGCGCAGAATAATCAGGGGCATCCTGTTCAATGGAAGTTGAGTCCTTAGGATCGTGGCCTGCAATTGCTTGCAGGACGGATGCGACATCCTTCACCGAGCGACCAAAGGGTCCAATCTGATCCAAAGACGAAGCGTAAGCGACCAAACCGAATCGGGATACCCGACCATAAGTAGGTTTCATCCCAACCACTCCACAGAAAGAAGCAGGTTGACGAATAGATCCACCCGTATCACTTCCGAGAGATAAAGGTACCGAACCTGCGGATACAGCAGCAGCACTCCCCCCACTCGATCCACCAGCAACACGCTCGAGGTCCCAGGGGTTATATGTGGTTTTAAAAGCCGAATTCTCCGTAGAGGATCCCATGGCAAACTCGTCCATGTTCAGGCGGCCAAACAAAACTGCACCGGCATCCTTTAACTTGGAAGTGGTGGTTGCATCGTAGGGAGAAACAAAATCCTCCAACATTTTACTCGAACAAGTCAGCGGGCGGTCTTTGACCGAAATAACATCTTTGAGTCCGATAGGAATTCCATCAAGGGATCCTTTTATCTCTCCAGCTGCACGTCTTTGGTCCGCAGCTTCGGCTTCAGCGAGTGCGCCTTCACTATTCAGAGAATTGAATGCCTGAACTTGAGGATCAACCGCTTCTTTGCGATTAATCAAAGCTTGGGTCAATTCAACTGAAGACACATCGCCGGATGACAAAAGCGATTGAAGCTCTGTGAGTGTTTTAAAATGTAGGTCGTCCGCCATTTCGTAGATAAAGAACGGGGTTAACCTTCCACCACTTTGGGGACTTGTACCATGTGGTTTCTTTTAGCAGCGGCATGCTTAACCGCTGTTTCAGGATCGAAACCTTCAACTGCAGCATCGTCACGTAAAACATTCTCAACTTGGAAAGCGTGAGCCATCGGCTCAACTCCATCTACGTCCACCTGGTTCAACTGGTCGAAGTACTCCAGTATGCCGCCAAGCTGTGAGCTGAATCTTTCACGTTCCTCATCGGTCAATTCGATGCGGGCCAAGTTAGCAACGTAATCAATATCAATGGATCCTTTATCACTCATACTAAGATCGTAACTCGTAGGAGGTTTTGGATTCAATTTCCTGCTGGACGGTATTGAAAACTTCACCGACCTCTTTGTCAGTAAGCGTACGGTCGTTGGAGCGGAACTTCATGTTGAAGGCCAAGCTTTTCTTACCTTCCGGAACACCTTCCCCGGTATATACATCAAACACGCTTACCGATTCCAACTCGTAGCGATTATTCACCGCACGTTTGGTAATTTTGTGGAGGTCACGGCGCACGGTTTCAGCAAGAAGAGTATCATCAACCAGCAATGCGAGGTCCTTCTCAGTCGGAGGAAATTGGCTGAAGGGCTTGAACTTCACAATCTTCCCACTGGCTTTTACGCGCTCAGGTAAGATTTCAAAGGAACCTGCTAGAACCGTTCCTTCAAGGTCCCATTCCTTAACTAAGTTCATATTGAGCATACCTAGCTTAGCTTCGAAGCCTTGCTTGGAAATGCTACCCACATGTGCGGAATGATCTTCCTGCCAAATAGAAGTTCCCCAGGACAGACTCCTGTAGCCCACTCCATCAAGATTCACATTAGCCAAACCACCCAGTGCATTTAAAATATTCTTTGCGGTGTAAAAGTCTCCTTCTTCACGGCTCTTCCAACTGGAATAACGATCGGGTTGGAAAATGGCAAAGGCAACTGAGACCATTTCAAAAACTTGGCCTTCGTATTCGTGAAACACTTTACCGACTTCAAAGACTCGCTCCATCCCAGTCTTACGGGCGAAATTCAACTTCAAGGTATCGAGCAACCCAGGAATCAATGAAACCCGCAAGTGCGTTTGGTCGGAGGTAAATGGATTCGCCAATTTAAGAGTATCTAAGCTGAAACGACTGAACCATTGGCTCGCTTCATCACCCGAACGCAGGCTGTAGTGAACACACTCCTGAAAATGTTGCCCTGCCAGGTAGGATGAAAAACGATCGTTCAAACTAGCCGTGTTAGCGTCCTGATGGATAAGGCCAGATACTTCCACTGGTGATTCAGGAATCTGGTCAGTACCAAACATCCGAATGATCTCTTCAGAAAGATCCGCAGGGCGGTAAAGGTCGCCGCGCCAGCTTGGGACTTTGATTACCCAAGATTCTCCACCATCACTCACTGAGCATTCCAATGATTCTAGAATCTCACGGATGCGCTCATCTGAAATGTCATAGCCAGCGATGTCGCGAATGAATTGAGGATCCAGCTCTATTTCACGTTCAATAACCGGCTCGGTACCCGCTTGGATGTAAGGACCGACTAATTCACCACCCGCGATGTCCAGAATGAGATCAATGGTTCGCAAGGCGGCAAAGTTTGCACCTTGAGGATCCACTCCGCGCTCAAAACGATAAGAGCTATCAGAAGACAGTCCGAGTGATCGGCTGGTTTTACGAATTCCGGAAGGATCGAAGTAAGCAGATTCGAGAACGACATCAACGGTGTTGTCATCGACCTCAGCATTAACCGATCCCATAACGCCTGCAACGACGAGAGGCTTCTCCGCATCGGCGATGACCAGCATATCCGAATTCAGGGTACGTTCCTTTTCATCGAGGGTGACGATCTTCTCATCCTGAGTCGCTTTTCGAACAATGATCTTGTTGCCACCAATTTTATTGGCATCGAAGGCGTGTAGTGGCTGCCCAAACTCGAGCAGCACAAAATTGGTGATGTCTACGACGTTATTGATCGGGCGTTGATCAACTGCTTCCAAGTATTGTCTCAACCAATCGGGACTGGGGCCGATCTTAACTCCCTTGATGCTATGGGCATAATAGTTGGGGCAATCATCAGGAGCCTGAACGTCAACTTCAGAAATCAATGTGGGCTCACCTGTTTTTCGAATGCCATCAAAGTCAGTTTCAAGAATGGGGTAAGTTAACACCTTTCCGAAATAGGCTGCCATTTCTCTAGCGATACCCACGTGACTCAAACAATCGGGGCGGTTCGGCGTTACTTCGATGTCAAGGACCGTATCCGAATCGGTGAACACCTCATTGATAGGTGTGCCAATCTCAGGACGCTGATCTAGAATCAACAAACCATCATGATCTTCACCGAGGCCAAGCTCACGAGGACTACACATCATGCCAAAAGATTTTACACCGCGCAGCTTGGAGGCCTTGATCTTAAAGTTTCCTGGAAGGCGAGCGCCCACCGTTGCAACGGGTATGCGGTCTCCAACTTTGTAGTTATTGGCACCACATACGATTTGAAGGGCTTCTTTTTCACCTACATTCACTTCACAGACACCGAGTCGATCTGCATCCGGGTGTTGTTCGCGTGAGAGTACTTCTCCAACGACCACCTTTGGCAGATCGGGCAATCCAGTTTCTTGAGTTCCTTCGACCTCAAAGCCAATCATGTTCATGGCATACTCGATCTCCTCGACACTCTTATCAGACAGGTCGACGTAATTACTTAACCAACTAAGTGAAATGAGCATCGGATCTAGCTAAATTGTTTAAGGAACCTCAGGTCGTTTTGATAGAAGTAACGAATGTCATCGATACCATACATGATCATCGCGATACGCTCGATACCGAAGCCAAACGCATAACCCGAATAAACCTCGGGATCGTATCCCACAGATTCGAATACATTGGGATCGACCATACCACAGCCACCGAGCTCGACCCAATCCTTGCCGACTTTGGCGAGGTGAGAGGATTGCGCATCCATCTCGAAACTGGGTTCAGTGTAGGGAAAGAAATGAGGACGGAAACGCGTCTTCGCATCATTTCCCAGGAGCGACTTCATCAAGAAATCCAAAATCGCCTTCAGGTCACGAACCGTCACACCTTTATCTACATAGAGGCCCTCTACCTGAGTGAAGCTGGCACTATGGGTCGCATCCGTCGTATCGCGACGGAAACAACGACCAGGAGAAATGATTCTCACGGGTGGCTCTTGTTCGAGCATCGTCCGAATCTGCACCGTCGAAGTATGAGTCCTGAGTAGGTAACGCTCGTCTTCATGCTTCGAGACATTGCCTACCGAGGCATCGTTGGGCAGGTAAAAAGTGTCCTGCAAATCGCGAGCCGGGTGATCCTTGGGCGTATTAAGCGCATCGAAGCAGAAATGTTCTGTTTCCACTTCGGGACCTTCGGCGACTATAAAGCCGACCGACTTAAGAACGCGAACGATCTCGTTCCGAACCTGGGTCAGAGGATGTAGTCCCCCTACTGCGGGATCCGGGCTAGGTAGCGACGGATCAATGGGATCGCCCAATTTAGCTGCCAGTTCGGCCGCTTCGATTTTATCCAAAGCAGTCTGGAAGATAGCTTCCAAAGCTTGTTTGTTCTTGTTGAGAAGCTGTCCGATCCTTGGCTTGTCTTCCTTCGGTACCTGCGCCATGCCACGCATGGCTTCCTTCAACGACCCATTGGGGCCGACAAAGCGGGCTTTGAATGCTTCAAATTCCGGGCGGGTATGAACCGATGGGATTCCTTCCTCAGCCTCGGATACTAAGGCCTTGAGTGTATCCTCCATGGAGCTATGCGGGGCAAGTAGTCTTTAACTTGTGTGCCTCAGATTAAGCTCCTTGAGCTTCTTTAGCCTTATTGATGAGTGCGATGAACGCGGTCTCGTCATGAATGGCCATTTCCGAAAGCTGTTTCCGATCGAGTTCGATCCCGGCCTTCTTAAGTCCATTCATAAATCGGCTATAAGTTGTGTCATAGGCGCGACACATCGCATTGATGCGAACAATCCAGAGTGAACGCCAGGTGCGTTTCTTATTCTTCCGGTCGCGATATGCGTATTGCTGGCCGTGGTTGACGGCCTCGTGAGCGTAACGGAAAAGGCGGGAACGGTTTCCCCAAAAGCCTTTAGCCTGTTTTAGAACGCGCTTGCGGCGTTTACGTGATGCGGGTGCGTTGGTTGCTCTAGGCATGTTTCAATGAATCCTTAATGTTAAAACCGGCAGGCCGCCTAATCTAGAGTGTCGCCTGAACGATTAATTAGTAAAAGTGTTTCTAGGTACGGTTGCTGTGTGGAAGTGCTTTGTGAACAATCGCAGTAAAACCTTTAGAGGCTTCCTGATCTTGTCCGCTGCGGCGCTTCTGCTTAGTAGATTTACTGGTCAGCAGGTGACGACGGTTCGGGCTACGGCGCATGACCTTACCTGTTCCGGTTACCTTGAAACGTTTAGCAATAGACTTTTTTGTTTTTTGCATGTGAATTGCGGAAAAGCGGATCATAAAACCCCTCACGCCTCTGCTTGTAAAGGGCGAAATCACCGATTTTCAGGGAAAAATCGTCAAGGCCGAAGATCCCCCAATCTCCGGCCTTTTCTCCCCTATAAATAAAGAGATTCCTCTCCTCTTTTCCCTATATAGCCTCGCTAAATTATCCCAGATACTCGCGAACGGTCACTCCGGGTTCGGAACCGGTCAGCAAATAGACGTGCATATCGGTCACCCAACCGCCGGTTTCAAGGTCGTGGCTGACCAAGACTTCGTCCAAATTTGCAATGGCTTCTTCTGAAAACCCGTCGCGCTCAGCAACGAACATGTGAATGATCTTGCCGTCCTCGCGATGGAAGCAAACCAGCGACACATCTTGGCCCCTCCAGCTCATCTTTTTACAGCCGATGGGTTCCTTCGCCGCTAGCATAGCTGGCACGGACTCATACAGAGGCGCGTCTTCCTCCTCCAGCCAGTCACCGATATTCTCGAGATCCTTGTCCAGATAATCCAAAATGAAGTGGGATCCGGCAATAAAGTGAGACATGCCCTCACGGAGCGTGGCGTATTCGTGGATCTTGCTATTGTAATTCGCAGTGTATCCCCAGAATCTACCGCCTCCTATAAGCAATACAGCGGCCAGCGTAGTCGCCCACTTTACATAGCGGATAACGTTGTTACGCTTGGTTTTCTTATGATTCTGCAGCAGCTTGTCCCGCAGGCCTGCTGGCTCGGGTGCTTCGCTGAGTGCAGCTTTCACCTGTTGATCGAAGGCGAGCTGGTGCTCAAACCATTCGGCAAGTTCGGGATCCTTCTCAAGCATACTGAGTGCTTCGAGCATATGGGGATCGGAAAAATGATCTTTATCACTGTGATAAGAACTAAGCAGTTGTTTTGCTTCTGTAATGTCCATGATTCGTTTCGGCTAAATTTGTTGGGATTGACATTGGGACTGCGGATCCTTGAGCTGCTTGCAGAGCTCAGCTTTGCCGCGATAGAGACGCGACATCACCGTGCCCATGGGCAGATCGAGTGTTTCAGCAATTTCCTGGTAGGAATAATGTTCAAAGTAAAAGAGGGTCAGAGGAAATAGTAGTGATTCCTTCAAGTTTTTAAGAGCGGATACGACCGATTTGCGATCGAGGTGAATCACCTCTTGGGACAATTCTCGACGCAGCTGAACGACTCACCTCGAACCAAGACCTTGTAATCATCGTTCCTTTCGAACCGCTCCCACTATATGGGCTGCTGGCACAGCGAGGCTTTTCCCACAGCAGTAAACTACGGTCGGAGGACGCCTGGGAAGTGACCTTTCACCCAGATTCTAATCTATTCTAACAACGAATGTCGTCGTACATTGCAGCCAAGAGTCGGGTCGCAATAAAGGTGTAAATTAACACCCGCCATCGACGCCAACTCTTTGCATATTTCTGGGTCCACTCTTTGCAAATGCGAGCACGATCGTCGTCGCCACATTCACCACGAATCCAGAGTTCTTTATGCATTTCTTCACCTTGATCCAGCATTTCAGATGCTTGGTCCAGGGTACCATTTCTGAGCAGAAGGTCGATGAGCTCTCGTGATATTTTATCCCCATCACCTTGGGGGCCGAACTCTGTCCTGATAACCTTCTCCTGTTCCTCGATAAAATCACTTACCAAGGGAACGTAATTTTTAAGCTCTCCTTTGTTCCAGCCAGCTTCCAGGACAAGAAGCTCCACTGGCTTAAAGGAAAAGCATTCGTCTTCCTTTTCATTTTCCATAGCACAACACAAGGTTGAGCGGGACATCATCACCAATTATTACACCGAATCAAGCCTTGTGAAATCGTTCTCCAAACAGCTCCATTTCAGTCATTTATCGATCTGATATTTTGAGCCATTCTGACACCCGTGAACGGCTCGAATATCAGAAATGAAACAAGTGATTCTGAGATAAGGATTTATGCACGAAGCAGAAAGAATCCATAAGATCCTACTCTAAACTAAAGAGAATAAAGCTCCCCCTGCCGGGCGCAGCGTATTTGAGAAGGTTCCTCAACAAAGTCATCCTGATAGTGAACGAGCCGCATTTTTTCACGGGTTTCTGCAGGGAGTGATTTGAGTAGATCGTAGTCAGAATGCCCAGGCCCTACATTGGTTTCATGAAAGATCAAATCAGCCGGACTCAGAAATTCGATTAGCTGTGGATCAAAACGAGTGTCGCAGGAATAACCGAATGACTTACCACCAACGGATATTTTCAGCGCAGTCGCTCGAAGATGGTGAAGAGTCAGGTAGGCTTCTACTGAAAAGGGTCCTATCTGTATCACCTCTCCAATAGCCAATGAATTAAAGTTGAAATATTCTTCGCAGGTATTTGTTCCCCAACCCTCTCCATTAAACATGGGTTCGAGGGCTACTTGTAAACGCTTAGGCCACAAGTCTTCCAACACCTGGTCTTGTGCCCACAGATCTACTTTTCGACGTTCCCGGAATTTCCGATAGAAGGCAACCGACTCCAAGCCATTCACGTGGTCACCGTGCAAATGAGTAATAATAAAGGCATTCACATCCTCCAGAGTTAGATCGAGACTGGTCTCTTCCGAGGCCGACGCCAAAACACCCCGATAACGATCAGGACAGTCAATCGCCAGGGTGTAACCCTCGTGACGAACTAAAAAGGAAGTATTGAAGTATTTGCTGGTGAATGCTTCACCCACGCCGAGCACAACGATTTCCATAAAGATAAAGATTGATCGCTTATATTAAAAATCGGAAGTCCAATCTTCGCCTCTATTTTGCCTGCATGGCACCCTTACTGATCCCCTAGCTTCAATCGCCCGACCAAGTCAGAGCTTTGAGGAACTCCATAATTAAAGTTCACCTTAATGTCCGGTAATTCATCGACTTCCAAATCAAAGTATCGCACCAAATTGGCCATGACTATGGGCATGTGAATCCGAGCCAGATTCATTCCCAGACAAATGCGAGTGCTACCTCCAAACGTGCCGTGAGCCTTTTTAGGATAATCATTCTCGATCCATCGTCTTGCGTTAAACCGCAATGGTTCTTCATAAATCTCATCCAGGAAATGCGTAAGCGTATGCAAATGCAGAATACGCGTACCTTGCGGAATCTCATATCCTTCAAACTCTAAATCCTCAGCTGCTAAGCGTGGGTGCAAAGGAGCGGCCGGGAAAACACGTTCCATCTCCATGATCGTTGCTTTTAGCTTTGGAAACAAATCCATGCCACGGAGTAATTTGTCGGGCTGGTAATCTTTTACTTCCTCTTTTAGCTCGGCGAACCAATCGGGTTGCTCCTGCAAGTAATGAAGCCCGCAGTTAATGGTCCGCGCAGTATTACCGGTTCCGGCCATTAATAAAAGATAAGCTTCAGGGATGAGCTCCCCTAGACCTGGAGGGAACTCTCGGTCTTCACGATTATCGATCATCGTTTGGAAACTATCATTCTCACGATGGCCATCCAAACGCTTCGCAACCAGCTGTCTCAAAAATTCGAATACAATGGGCTTGAGCTGATAAAATGTAGAGCTATCGTAATAACGAGTTCGTTGCTCAGGAGTCATAGCCACTCCAGGAAGAAAGACTTCCTCAAATTCGATAAAGATGTGCCGCTCTTCAGGAGTAAGCGGGGTCACGATGACTGACTGAGAGTTCGCTTCTGTCAGCGCTTCCATGAAAAGATCCATCATGGTCCAGGTCTCGCCACAGTGATCTTTAAAAAACTGCTTCACCACTTGATCGATCTTTGGAATCTGCTGCGCGATGAGGCTCATAGCAAAACCTGGCTTGAGTGCTTTCCGCTTGGCTCGGTGCCGAACGCCATCGAGCTGCGTAACATGAGTCTCACCCATAACTTCACGGAATGCCTTCATGGGATCTTCATAATTCCAACGATCAGGATGCCCCCAAGCCCACTCATTGGCCTTAAGCCCCCCCACACACGCCCATTCCTCACCCCGGTATTGGATACGGTAAATGGGCCCCAGTGCTTTATAGGCGGACAGGTGATCGAATTGCTCCAAGTCATCCTCATTGATGCCTGAAGAAAGGCCGAGAGAGTCGTAGTGAGGTATTTCAGAAAAGCACGCCATACCCTATAAGAATCACAATCCAAACCGTGAGCCGAGTTCTTTCGGACTGTTTTCTGTATAAAAAAACACCCGATCCTTTCGAATCGGGTGTCTTAAATATTTGGTAGCAGGAAAATTTATTTTTTAGCGTTACGCTCTGCAGCCTCAGCGATCACTTCCTCGGCAATATTGCGAGGGCAGGCTTCGTAGTGGGAGAACTCCATGGAGAACTGACCACGACCAGAAGTCATAGAACGAAGGTCACCAATATAACCGAACATGTCACTCAAAGGTGCATCGGCCTTTACGCGAACACCGGTCGGTGTGGTTTCCTGTGTCTTGATGATTCCGCGACGGCGATTCAAGTCACCGATCACATCACCTACATTGTCGTCTGGACAGAAGACATCGATCTTCATGATAGGCTCGAGAATCTGAGCACCTGCCTTTGGCATGGTCTGCCGGTAAGCAGAACGGGCTGCGATTTCGAAAGCAACAGCCGATGAGTCAACCGCGTGGAAGGCTCCATCGACGAGAGTAACTTTTACGTCCACGGTTGGATATTCGGCAAGAACACCCTTTTCCATGGAACTTCCAAAGCCCTTCTCAACGGCCGGCCAGTATTCCTTAGGAACGTTTCCGCCAACAACTTTGGATTCGAAAGTGAAACCTTCACCACTCTCACCAGGCTCAACGATGTAGTCGATTTTACCGAACTGACCGGAACCACCGGATTGCTTCTTGTGAGTGTAAGAATCTTCAGTGCGCTGAGTGATGGTTTCGCGGTAGGCAACCTGTGGCTTACCTACATCCACTTGAACACCGTGGGTACGTTTAAGGATGTCGACCTTAATATCGAGGTGAAGCTCACCCATTCCCTTAAGAATGGTTTCTCCACTGTCTTCATCGGTCTCAACGCGGAAAGAAGGATCTTCTTGAACCATCTTACCGATAGCCGCACCCATCTTTTCAGCATTGATCTTATCCTTAGGCGCTACAGCGATTGAAATAACAGGGTCCGGGAAGACCATAGGCTCCAAGGTCGCTGGGTTGTTCGGATCGGCCAAGGTGTGACCCGTTTGAACATTCTTAATTCCCAGCAATGCGACAATGTCACCCGCTTGAGCAGAATCAATTTCCTCACGGCTATCGGCATGCATCTCAACAATACGACCGATTCGCTCTGTCTTGCCTGTGAAGGTATTGACGACGTTAGAACCTTTTTTGAGCGTTCCGGAATAAATACGGGTAAAAGTCAACGCGCCGTATTTGTCATCCATGATTTTGAATGCAAGCATACGGAGAGGACCATTGGGATCAACAACGGCGAAATCTCCAGTTGCATTACCATCGATGTCCATTTCTGGCTGAGGTTTAACTTCTGTCGGATTCGGCAGATAATCTACAACCGCATCGAGAATAAGTTGAACTCCCTTATTCTTGAAGGAGGATCCACAATAGGTGGGAAAGAAATCAAGATTGATGGTGCCCTTGCGGATACACTTCTTAAGCGTATCAATATCGGGCTCATTTCCTTCGAGATAAGCTTCCATCGCATCGTCGTCCTGCTCAACTGCAGTTTCGACGAGCTTTTCGTAGTACTCATTCACCTTGTCCACCATGTCGGCAGGAGGATCAGAGACTTCAAAATTCATTGGATCTCCAGAATCATCCCAGATGTAGGCTTTCTTGGTCAAAATGTCGACCATGCCAACAAAGTCATTTTCAGCACCAATAGGGAGCGTCATAACGAGAGGTCTGGCAGCGAGCACGTCTTCCACTTGTTTTACCACACGGTAGAAGTCAGCACCTACCCGGTCCATTTTGTTCACGTAAATAATACGAGCAACTTCAGACTCGGTAGCATAACGCCAGTTAGTTTCTGACTGAGGCTCAACACCACCAGATCCACAGAATACACCTACGCCACCATCCAGAACCTTCAGGGAGCGGTATACTTCAATGGTAAAATCCACGTGACCCGGAGTATCAATGATATTGAAACGGTGATCGTCCCAGTAACAAGTGGTAGCAGCAGATTGAATCGTGATTCCACGTTCCTGCTCCTGATCCATAAAGTCAGTGGTAGCCGCACCGTCATGCACTTCACCCATCTTGTGAATCTTACCGGTAAGCTTCAAAATACGCTCGGTTGTCGTAGTCTTGCCCGCGTCCACGTGAGCAAAAATGCCAATGTTTCTATATTTGCTTAAATCTGCCATAATTCGGTCCTCTTTGGTTGGCCAACTTAGGAAAAGCAGACATGGCTAAGGCTTAAATTCGTTTTGGCAATACCAGAATGCATATTATTGCCTATGTATATGGGGCCTCTCAGAAGAACGGTCTTCTGGAATTTCTCATACACCCGTCTCAAGCAAGCTTGATTGCGCTCTCATCCATCCTAACGTCAACACCATGGATTGGGATTTAAGCAGTTATTTTAAGGAATTCAACGGACCAGACTACCGGGCATTCAAAGCCGATCTTCTACGGGATCTAAAACAAGCAACAGATACCCTCTCTCGGCTCGATCATCTGTCGGATAGGAATGCCGAGGTCTGGACGCAAACTATCGAAGCGATAGAGGACCTATCGAGCCGTTTCGGGCACCTAAGCAGCTACCTTGAGTGCCTGTGCGCCGCAGATGCGACTGACGACAGGTATTCAGGAGAATATGCTTGGATGAAGGAGCATGCGGCGGGCATGAATACCTTAAACGCCCAATTTAACAGTCTTTTAGGCCAAACATCAGATGAAGCGTTTTCTAAATTAAGGGGTCAACCAGAGCTGGAAGACGCGACCTTCTATTTGTCAGAATGTCGGTCCAAAGCGCAGTACCAGATGGAAGACGCAGCGGAAGACCTGGCATCAGAGCTCAACGTCAATGGCATCAATGCCTGGAGTCAGCTTTACGATAGCCTATCCGGTCAGCTGAAATTTCAATATGTCGACGAGCATGGGGATACTCAGACCGCGCCCATGGGCCAACGCGTATCGCTCACCTCAGGGAGTAATCGCGACGTGCGAATTTCAGCCTTTCACGGCTCCAATGCGGCCTGGGAAGAACACGAGGCGACCTGCAACGCAGCGCTCAATGCACTGGCAGGCACCCGGCACAGTCTGGATAAGCGACGAGGCTCAGACCATTTCCTCAACGAAGCTTGCCGAGAGGCACGACTGGAACCTGCAACCCTCGATGCCATGTTCCAGGCAATCGACGACACGATTGATCTTCCAAGAGATATCTTGGCCTATCGCTCCCAACAGATGGGATTTGAGAAAGCGGGCTATTACGACCTCTACGCACCCATGGATCTTTCAGACCAGACACCTATCTCCTGGGAATCTGGAACCCAATTGGTCCAAGAAGCTTTTGACGCCGCCTACCCTGCCTTGGGCGCCTTCAATAAAGAACTTCTGGAAAAACAATGGGTGGATTACCAACCCCGTGACAACAAACGCCCTGGTGGGTTTTGTACAGGCAGCCACCTCAACCACGAGTCCAGGATCTACATGACCTTTAAGGATACCATGACTGCGGTGACTACCTACGCACATGAAGTAGGGCATGCGTGGCATTCACGTGTGATGTCCAGCCAGAGACGGTTCGCCAGTGAGTATCCCATGACTTTGGCCGAATCAGCATCCACATTTGCCGAACTGCTTCTCTCAGATGGAGTGTTATCTAACAGCGCGTTTTCTGATGCACAAAAACTAACGTTCTTGGATTCAGACGCGACTCGAATCATGGCCTTCCTTCTCGATATCCCTGTTCGCTGCCGATGGGAAAAACGGTTCTACGAAGAACGACGAGAAGGAATCGTATCCGTCAAGCGGATGAAGGAAATCATGATCGAAGAACAGCAGAAGCAGTTTGGTGATACGCTCAGCGAAGATGGACTCGATCCCTACTTCTGGTGCTCGAAACTTCACTTCTACATTGATGAGCTCCGATTCTATAATTTTCCCTATACCTTCGGTTATCTTTTGAGCGTCTCTTTATTCGCGCGATTCAAGGAGGAAGGAGCCAGTTTTCTACCCAGCTATGAAACCTTTCTTCAAAAATCAGGGTCCATGTCTTGCGAACAAGTCGTTCAAGAAACACTCGGTGAAAACATTCAGGATCCCATTTTCTGGAAACGAGCCATCGAGAGTCTCAATGAACCATTTACAAAACTAAAAGCGCTACTAGACTGAGCTCTTTAACAATTTACCACACTCATAATTATGAAAGATTCCATGCCCCGCAGAACCGCCTTGAAAACGATGGCCACCGGAGCAGCCGCTGTTGCAGCTACTCAAGCCATCAGCAATCAGGCAAGCGCCGCCGCACACAGCGGAGGTCTCAAAGGAAATATCAACCACTCGGTCTGTAAGTGGTGTTATAAAGGGATCGAGCTCGATCCCTTCTGCAAAGCTGCCAAGGACATGGGAATAAAAGGCATCGACCTAATGGGCGTAAATGACTTCCCGACCCTGAAGAAATATGGGCTCGAGTGCTCGATGGTATCAGGCGTCCCGGGTGGCATTAAAACAGGCCTCAATCGCGAAGAAAATCACGATGCGATCATTGAATTCTTTGAAAAAACGATCCCTGTCACCGCGAAAGCTGGCTACAAAAACATCATCTGCTTCTCCGGCAATCGGGATGGCATGAGCGATCTGCAAGGCCTGGCAAACTGTGCGGCAGGGCTAAGGCAGATCACCCCTCTGGCAGAGAAACACGGAGTCACCATCATCATGGAATTACTCAATTCCAAGGTGAACCACGCAGACTACATGTGCGACCTCAGTAACTGGGGAGTGGCCCTTTGCGATGCGGTTGGCTCTGACGCATTCAAGCTACTCTACGATATTTATCACATGCAGATCATGGAAGGTGACGTCATCGCCACCATTCGCAAAAACCACAAGTACTACGGCCACTATCACACAGGTGGAGTTCCCGGTCGCCACGAAATCGACGAGACTCAGGAGCTCTATTACCCGGTCATCATGGAAGCCATTCTCGAAACGGAATACGACGGATATGTAGCCCAGGAATTCATTCCTGCTGGTCCAGATCCTCTGGCTTCCTTGAAGCAAGGCGTTCACATCTGCGACGTATAAGAACTTTAAATGACTAAAAGCCCCTTTTTCGAAAGGGGCTTTTTTTATAAGCGCAAAACGATTGAGCGATACCAGCGAGATAGATGCAGCTCCACCGTTTGAAGCTTGCATCACCCTTCCAAGCTCACGATTTTTCCCACTTCAAAAACCACATCATGTACCCAAAGATCTGCCTAACAACCTTGTCTTTTCTACTCGCCGGAACAGTCCTGGCTCAACAATTGGACCTCGTTCCTGCTGACCGGCGGTCAGAGCCCATCATTGCGCCAGCCACCAATGAAGGTGAGCTCGCCTTGCAGATTATACAGGTTCCAGACGATTTGGATGTAAACCTTTGGGCTGCAGAACCGATGCTGGCCAATCCCGTGGCCATCGACATCGATGAAAAAGGAAGGCTCTTTACTTCTGAAACAAACCGCTACCGGACCAGCACGCTGGATATCCGCGACTACATGGAAATGCTCGAGCTCGATCTGGCTAGCCGGACCATCGAGGACCGCCAAGCTCTGATCCATACCGTCTTTGAAGAGGAAGCTTCGCAGTTTGAATTAGAAACGGAAGTAATTCGAGTATTGGAAGATACCGACGGCGACGGGAAGGCAGACTCAAGTAAGATATTTGCCGACGACTTTGACGAACCGCTAGATGGTATCGCCTCGGGAGTACTTGCGAGAAACGGAAAAGTCTGGTTCACCAATATCCCAAGCCTGTGGATGCTTGAGGAAGACGAGGCAACTGGCACAGCGAGTAAACGGACGGAACTAGCACGAGGCTTCGGAATTCATTTCGGTTACACGGGGCATGACTCACACGGCATGGTGTTTGGACCCGACGGAAAACTTTACTTCTCCATAGGTGACCGTGGTACCAATGTGACTACTCAGGAAGGCAAAGTCATTGAGCTTCAGGATGAAGGGGCCGTTTTTCGCTGCAATCCCGACGGTTCAGATTTCGAAGTCTACGCAACCGGGCTGCGCAATCCACAAGAGCTAGCTTTCGACGAATACGGCAACCTGTTTACCTTTGATAACGACTGCGACAACGGAGACAGTGAGCGCCTGGTCTACATTGCCGAAGGGAGTGACAACGGATGGCGTGTGGGTTATCAATACGCACCCCTTGGGAAAGCCGGCCCATGGATGCTGGAAAGCATGTGGACCCCAAGACACGAAGGTCAGCCGGAGTACATCATCCCTCCACTCGCCAACATTGAAGATGGACCATCAGGCGTGGCTTACTACCCTGGAAGTGGGCTCCACCCACGTTACAAGGGACATTTCTTTGTCTGCCAATTCAGAGGAAGCATTGCGAGTAGTGGCGTCTACACTTACACCGTAAAACCCAATGGCGCTTCATTCGAGTTGGACGAAAAAAAGCTATTTTTAAAAGGCGTATTGCCGACCGACGTGGTCTTTGCACCAGATGGAAAATTCTATTTGTCCGACTGGACACCCGGTTGGCCAAAGTCGAGCAAAGGACGTATCTACACAGTTAGCCATTCAGATACTCAAGCATCAGACTTGGTAAAGGAAACCCAATCAATCATATCGCAGGGAATGGGGAAACGCGATACCCACGAATTACTCAGGCTACTATCTCACGAAGATTGGCGCGTAAGACTCGAAGCTCAATACGAACTGGTTCGCCAAGAAGTAAATCCCGAGTATCTCTACCAGGTGGCTAGTGCCGATACAGAAGGCTACCATCAACTGCATGCAACCTGGGCCCTCGGACAACTTATTCCAAACAACCCGGAGGCTGCTCGCTCTGTCTTACAACTTTCAAATGCATCCAACCCGGAAGTTAGAGCTCAAGCAGCAAAGCTCATCGGTGATCACAACTTGTCAGCAGGCTACCATCAATTGATTGCCTCACTCGATGACGATTCAGATCGCGTGAAGTATTTTGCAGGAATCAGCCTTGGTAAGCTAGGTAATCCCGAAGCAGCCGACGCACTGATCGGCCTGCTACTTCTGAATAACGATCGCGATGTCTATCTCCGGCATGCTGCCATAATGGGCTTGGTAGGCAGCTCAAATAAATCTGCACTCGCAAGGGCGTCTAAGAGCAGCTACCGAGCAGCACGACTCGGCGCACTTCTCACCTACCGGAGGTTACAAGATCCAGCGGTTGCTAATTTCTTAACAGATTCAGACCACTCGCTAGTTCAGGAAGCTGCCCGAGCCATCATCGGGGCAAACATCTCAAAGGCGTTCCCAGCATTGGCAGCACTGAGCAATCAACCAGACTCACTGGACTACCTTCTCGGCCTACGAGTACTCAATGCACATTTCCGGCTAGGCTCAAAGAAGGATGCGCAGGCCCTGGCAGCATTTGCAGCAAACGCAAACGCAAGCGACGAACTTCGCGCAGAAGCCGTTCACCATCTGTCCACGTGGGAGCATCCGCCAGCTCGTGATCGAGTGATTGGACTTTTCCGCCCCCTCCCCTCGCGCGATGTGCAAGCTGCCAAGGACGCTCTCACCAGCGTATTCGACACGCTCTTAGAAGCACCTGAGCAGGTTCAATCAAAAGCGATCGAAACAGCTACTCAGCTAAACCTGGCTCCTCTCACGAAGAATCTTTTTTCAAAATTCCAGAGCAGCAACACACCTACCTCTGTTCGTATAACAATTCTGAATACGCTCTTAAAGCTCAATGATTCTCGACTGGAGGAAGCTGCGAAAATCGCAAACGCTTCCAACGACCAGAACATAAGACTGGCGACACTGCCCATTCTGGCAAAGCTATCCCCGGCAAGTTCAGCTCCTCTCCTACAAAAGCTGGCGACCACGGGTAGCTCCAAAGAAAAACGGGCAGCGTTCAAGGCACTGGGCACGATGTCTCATCCAATCGCCATAGCTACCTTGAAAGAGAACCTGCAAAAGCTGGCGTCTGGAGGCATTCCACAATCCGCACACTTGGAACTCCTTGAAGCTGCAGAAGCTGCAGGCAACACGGAGCTCAACAAACTTCTTGAGGAAAGAAACCAGGCAATCGCAGCAACAGGCGATCCTCTAGCCCCATACGAGTATGCACTGGCGGGAGGCAACCAAGATAAAGGGCGTAAGGTTTTCGAGTCCAATGGAGTCATGCCCTGTATTCGCTGCCACGTTGTCGACGGACCCTACAGCGGAGAACCTGGGCCTTCCTTAATGGGAATCGGTTCCATATTTGACGCGAAGTATCTTCTGGAATCCATTATCAAACCCAGTAACCAAATGGCGGAAGGCTTTGAGATGGCCATAGTTACTACCAAAAGCGGTGAGATCCTTGCCGGGTTTGTAACAGAAGACTCAGATGCTGAATTGAAACTGAAACTCACAGACGGAAATACCAAAGCCATTGCTAAAACGGAAGTCGCTAGTCGGCAAACAGCACCTTCCACCATGCCGGAGATTTTTGGTTCAACTCTAAGCCGTCAGAACATGCGCAATTTGATTACCTACTTAACAGGGCTTACAGAGACCTTCGAAGAGTCTGATCACGCATTGGAAGGCTTCTAATCCGTCCCCAAAAGAGTCTTTAATCACTCCGGTGGTCAGTATGACAGGCCTTACAGTTGACGGCAGTCTTATAGGCTGCGGCCGCGCCTTCATTCCCATCTAACAAATCTTGGGTCGAATCAATAAGTGCGTTGATCTTGATCTTCCAATTATCGGCCTCTCCTTTCGGCGGTGTCAGGCCAAGAATTCCGTGATAAGCCTCAAGCATTTTTCCCAAATCTTCTTTCTTGGCTTTGCCTTCTCGTGCCTGCACGGCAAGCGCCTCTTTACCTTTGTGGAAATCAACCATGACATCCGATATGGAAATAGCCGCAGACTCTGCTGGCTCAACGACCTTCAAGGGCTGGATTCCAAAATCAAACGCCGAAACAATATCCACTTCTAAATTATCCCGATCTTTTTCAAGCTGTTGAATCTGTATACGCAGGCGATCGGATTCAACGGCCGGGAAGAGAGACCCATGTAATCCTTCTACAGCCTCCTTCGTAACGTTCGTTTCCCAGAGGAAAATCTTTTTCAATGATTTGAGGCGACGAAGCACTTGCAAGGATTCATCGCTTACCTCCGTGCCGTACAAATTAATGTATTCCAGTTGGTACAGGTTAACTAACTTTTCCATACCAGCATCTGTCACCGCCGTATTATTCAAATGAAGGTGCGTCAAGTTGAGCATTTCACCGATCAGGTCTAGACTGGCATCGGTAACAGAGGATCCTCCCAGATTGAGCTCAACGATGTTGGCTACTAGTGGCCGTAAATTTTGAAGATCGCCATCATTGGTTTTATTGGCACGTACTCCTAAGCGATGATCGTCCAACGCAAGAAAATGCACCGCGGTTGTGGCCGGGATCTCCATGGCATCCATCTCAGCCTGCACTTCTTCACGGGTCTTGAAATCCAACGTTTCAATCTCCATGAAATGCTGAGCGACATCTGAAGTCACGTTCAATTCATCCAGCTTCGCCGTCTCACTGGCTCCTTGATCAATCCACCAGGAGAGGAGTTGGACCACTTCCTCAGTCGGCTGCGGTTTACCTTTTGGAGGCATATGCTCTTCTTCTTCAATCGGAAGATGAATCCGATGAATCATAGAACTTGCCTCACTGTCTCCAGGCACAAGCGCATCTCCATTTACTCCACCAGCCATGATCATTTCAAAAGTATCCAGCCTCAGTTCACCTTTCACTTTCTCCGGGTTATGGCATTCAGTACAATAGTCCTTCAATACAGGTTGTATGTGTGACACAAATACAGGAGTATCCTCAGTGATTTCTACAACTTCTTTCTCGGCCGCAAATGGGTTATATTGAGTCAGAAAATCAGAGCCGTGAGTGAGTGAACCCCCCTGATGCCCTGTAACAGTCATCGCCACAACGGTTGCCACTAAACCAGCCAGGTACGCGGTTGGCAGTTTGTCGGGATGACTTTCTCGAGACTTAGACAACCAATCCAAGGCTAAGATGAGCCCCGCGGTCACCACTCCAGCCCATTTGTGAAATCCCACTGCATTACCTTCATAACCACCCTCCCAAGATAGGAAGATGCCAAACAGAGCAGAAAACACAGTAGTGAAAAACGCAGCGGCTAATAAGAAATGAATTTTTTCCGGAACTCGTGATACAGGACGAAGAAACAGATAGCACTCCAGTAAGACGACGGCGGCAAATATGCCTATTGGTAAATGTAACAATACAGGATGCATGCGCCCGAGGAAAGGCACCCATTTAGAGGTGATATCCAACCCTGAACCGTCAATCAGAGATAACACCACAAGCAAGAGAAGCACCAGTACGCCGGACAATTTGGAAAGCAATTTCATAGAGGTAAACTCATGAGCAAAAGGATAAGATCAATTAGCCTGTGGGGTAACAATCGTCTAAATGGTTAAGCCACTCACCATTGGAGTAACGTGGGTAGAAACTTAAAGCTCCACAATTTTGCACAAAATTGCCAATATTTTCTTCGCCTATTTCCAATTTCACTGGGCCTTTGCTAATTCATCCTTAGCCACCTTTTCAATAAAGTCCGGCGTAATGAATGAGGTTCCATTTCCAGGTTCAGTTGAAGGCGTAACCATGAGACCCTCATGGGCCAGCAGCTCTGGCTTCTGTTCTGACAACCATTGATGAACGAAGTGATACTCTACCGAGTCACAGTTGGGAATCGAGCAAGCGAAATGGGTACTCGTAGAAAACAAGCCCACCCCCAGTGCCGAATGCACCGTACATTTGAGCCCTTCGGCCTCGGCCAAAGCAGCGATCTTCAAAGCTTCTGTGATTCCCCCGCAAACCGAGAGATCAAAATGCACATAGGTGGCGCCTCGGTGCTCCAGCAAATGCTTGAACTGATACACTCCTGAGAGTGACTCATTTGCGCAGACATCAATACCACTTTTAGAATTGATCACTCCATGGCCGGCTTGATCTTCCAAAGCGACCGGAGACTCAAACCAGTAAATATCATAGTCTCTGATCGCATCTGCAGCTTCCATAGCCTGAGGGACATCGTAAGCGTGCAATGAATCGACCATCAATCGCGCATTCGGACCTATTGCCTCACGAACCACTCGCACGCGTTCTGCATCTGCCGCAATACTGACCCCGCCAATTTTCATTTTCACGCCCGTGAAACCATCCTCAACGTACCCTTTTACTTCGGCCGCCAATTCATCAAGACCCTTATCCTTCCCATAAAGACCTCCACTCGCATAAGTGTAAGCGGATTCCGAATACGAGTTCAGCAATTTATGCAACGGGAGATTCAAGAGCTTTCCGCGCAAATCCCAGAGTGCAATATCAACACCACTAAGCGCGTTCATCATCACTCCAACCATGGTTCCCAAGGGCGCTATCCCATAAACTTTCTTTCGAATATGGTCTATGTCGTGTGGACTTTCTCCTGCAATCAACGGTGAGATATCGTTATTTACCACATGGACCAGTGTTTCAGGAGTACCGTGAGCAGACCATACTTCACCGACGCCGATTTCACCGGAATCCATTTCCACAAAAACATAGACGATGTCCTTGGTTGCGAACTTCATCATCGGGTTCCACAACTTGCCACCCATGTAGTAAGCAACCTTCTGGGCAAAACAACGCTTTATAACCATAGTGAAAAATCAGGGGAATTCAGGGGAAATGATACCTCTAGCAAAAGAAGCGAAGCGGATTTGTCGAAGGCAAATGTTGGTAACGCCCTAAAAACTATGGATTACCGTCACCCTGCGTCGTCATGCAAAAGCCAAAAACGAAAATAAAACCAAAGGACAAATCACCATTGTCACTATTCTAATCTTCTTTCCGCTTTTGTAGCTTTCGAATCGTCTCCCAATTCATAAGTTGGGTGACAGAATGCTTACCGTCTGTCCAAAAGACACTCTCGTAATCATCACGAGGAATCTTATACATTTCTCGAACGAAAGGGTTGTTTTCTGGCTCCTTACGAAGAAAATCGAGGAAGTCCGGAAATACCTCCTTGGGCGGTACGATTATATAGGTACAGGGGAGAAAATCATTCGCGATCGCCTCCCCTAGAATGTCAAGGGGAATGGTAGAGGCAGCTGTCAGGATGTTTCCCATATCAGATATACCCGGTTACACTCAGAAGGTTGCAGATAAATTCATGAGGGCAGCTTAATCCGCACGGAGAGCGTTTGATGGCTCGAGTTGAGCTGCTTTACTAGCAGGCACCCAACAAGCCAGAACCCCGATGATCCCTCGAGTCATGGATGCGAGCACCACCACCATCTGAGTATGTACGGGAGAATCTTCCCATGAAGTCTCTTTTTACGCACCTCGGCAATATCTCCGACATTCGGGAGGCAATACCGACCTCGCCATTTTCGTGGACGTCTTGGATGAACTTGAAAAAGTCGTAACGCTGTTCGCAGAGAACTAAGCAATCAGCTCGCTGATCACCTTCCCGCCGAACTGGGAGAGTTGCTTGAAACGCCCGCCACTGAAATAGGTCAGGCGGTTATCATCGAGGCCAAGGAGATGTAGCAAGGTTACATGCACATCGCGGATAGGGTGAACAACATCAACAGCTTCGGCACCGATCTCGTCAGTGGCTCCCACGGTGGTTCCACCAGCGACTCCACCTCCAGCAAACCACATATTCATCGCTTGTGAGTTGTGATCGCGGCCATAAGTTGTTCCTCCATCACGAATACCGTTGTCCGGACTTCGGCCAAACTCGCCACACCAGATGATGAGTGTGTCATCCAGCATACCACGGGCTTTGAGGTCTTTGATTAAACCTGCCATGGGTTTGTCGATGCTTGTAATGCGGGAGCCATGGGCACGTTCCAGGAAATCGTGTGAGTCCCATCCGCCGGAATATACCTGAATGAAGCGTACGCCTTTTTCAACAAGCCGACGAGCCAGGAGTAGTTTACGACCAAACACTTCGGTCTCGTCCGTGCCGATGCCATAAAGCTCCTTGGTTTTTTCATCCTCCTCGTCAATGTCGAGGATACCTGGCACCTGCATTTGCATACGGAAGGCCAATTCGTAATTCGACATACGAGCCTGCAAATCGTCCTGCCAGGGATGTTCCTCCAAATGGTCGTGATTGAAGCGACTGAGCAGATTCAGGTTTTTGCGCTGACGCTCGGGCGTGACTCCCGGAGGAGGCTTGAGATCTAAAATAGGCGATCCTTGCGGACGTAAGGGCGTGCCTTGATAGTGTGCGGGCAGAAAACCATTTCCCCAATTGGGGGAACCGCCCTGTGGATAGGAAACTTCCGGTAAGACGATAAAACCAGGAAGATCCTGATTGTTAGAACCGAGCCCATAGGTGACCCAAGATCCCATGGCTGGATCTCCACCAAATCGATTGCCGGTATTCATATGAAACATCGCGGTCGGATGATTCACGGACTCGGCCTGACACCCCCGGTAGAAACAGATGTCATCCGCCACATCAGCCAGGTGAACCCATTTCTCGGTCATCCAGGCTCCGGACTGGCCTACCTGGCGTGCCTCCCATGGGCTCTGCACGTAGTAGCGGGTACCACTCTCCATGGCCGATTTGTTTTCGCCACTGCGAGTAAATTTATGCAAATGGATGTTATTGAGTTGCGGCTTGGGATCGAAGGTATCGATGTGACTCGGACCACCCTCCATCATAAGGAAAATCACATTCTTAGCCTTAGGAGCATGATGCGAATCCTTGACGGCTAGAGGACCGGAAGCAGCTTCACTAGCAGCTGCCTTCTGAGCCGTCATTCCTGCCAACGCAACACTCCCCAGACTTGCACCCATGCTATAGATGAAATCACGACGATTAAGTGACTTGGCCGTCTTAAAGTTTTGGAGAAGTTCCTGCTTAAATTTCTTAGTCATGGCCTTACAGATAAGGTGATCTGATTTGGGAAAAGGTAGGGCTCGATCGCCGTTTCGAGCGCAGCGACACCAACACGAGCCGATGCTGAACCACCGACAAATAAACGGCTCGCTCGGCGATCGAGCCCTACCCTAAAACGAAACAATAAAAATTGGTTATTCATCAGTACACGTAGACAAACTCATTCGAATTAAACACCACCAGGCAGAGTTCTGCCAGTGCTCGCGTTTCGATGTCCACATCGGCCATGCCCGGATCTGGTACGTAGTCGTCGAAGCCAAAGAGAACCTCGGTAAATGAAAATTCCTCCCCGCTCATTTCTTCCACCGCCGAGCGGTGTACTTCGCGCTCAAAAGTTCCAGGCGGAAACTCCGTATTGGCATCACTTTCCTCCATGGTTTCCCAATGCTCGAGACTAAGTCTCATATCCGTACGATCCGGCTTCCGGCCATAAGCCCGCATAAACAGGTCTTCGACGACCCGCTTCCGACTCTTGTTCTTTTCCAGAAGGTCAATCGCTGTACCTATGGAACGATAGAGCGTGTCTTCACCGTTGAACAAACTGAATACCTGAGGCGTCACCGTGGATGCCTGACGCGCCTCGCAGGACTCATCCGGACTTGGTTGATTGAATACTTCCATGAATGGATTCCTCAACCCACGGATCTTTTTTGCGTACACGGATCGGCGGTTGCGCTCTTCCGGTGTACGGGCCGGCTCGTAGGAAGCCGCGTACGAACCCATGACCTGTCGTGGCTGAGTGGCCACATCGCGATTAATTTCCGGCAAAGCGGGAAGGCCTCCCATCGTGGTGCTCAATTCACCCGAGACATAGAGCATGCTATCCCGCAACTCCTCTGCGCTCAAGCGACGCGGCAGAAAGACGGCGTAAGATTTTCCGTTCGGATCTTTCTCGGCCAATCGATCGCGGTGTTTATACTCCGTGGACCGGCGATAGGCTTTCGAATTCATAATCAGCCGGTGCATCTCCTTGATCGACCATCCCGATTCGATAAAGCGACTGGCCAGAAAGTCGAGCAACTCGGGATGGCTTGGTTTACCGCCCATGGCTCCAAAATTATTGGGTGTATCCACAATTCCCTGACTAAAGTGATAGTGCCACACCCGGTTCATCATCGATCGCGATACCAGAGTGTTCTTGGGATTCGCCAACCACTCGGCGAACGCCAAGCGCCGTCCCTGGACCGATTCCGGGATCGAGTTATACCTGGTGCTCTCCAAGGTATCATTAGAATCCGGCAAAGCACTGAAAACACCGGGTGAAACTTCCTCCGCATAACCAAACGGATCTCCGCCGGCCAGGATGTGCGTCTCGTCCCGTTCACCTTTTCCCATGGGATCCGACGGCATGGCCAGCATGCTTCCCGAACGCTGGGGATTTTCCGGAGCAAGCCCACTATACACCGACAACGCGTAGGGCTCGAACTTCTTCATTTCGAAGGTGGTGCGCTGAACATTCTTGCTGCCCACTTTTCTGATCCCTATTTCTTCAAGAGTCAGACCAATATTGCGTGGCAGGTCGTCCACTGGAACTCCCCGATCCAACAATTGTTTGCGTGTTCCAAACTCGTACCCGTTTTCCTCGCACCAGGCTTTCAAGGCTTCCAGTGACTTCTTGTTGAGCCGACCGCGCATCTCTTCGAAATAGGCATTCCGCTTCTCCATGACCACTTTCTCTTCCCAACCGGCCAAGGTCTCGTTGTCCTGAAATGGCACCTTGCGGTCAGCAAAGTGGGTAGTGGCGAACACCGCCTGCATACGGTAGTAATCTTTAGTCGGAATCGGATCGAATTTGTGGTCGTGACAACGAGCGCATTGGAGTGGGTGAGACATGAAGACCTGGCCCACACTGTCGGTCACATCATCGAGAAATTGTTGACGGGTGATGCGTGCGACCGACATGCCGGTGTGCTCCCAGGGACCCATCCGTAGGAACCCAGTCGCCAGAATCGCTTCCGGGTTTTCAGGATCCCATTCATCACCTGCCACCTGCTCGATGACAAATTGATTGAACGGTTTGTCCTGATTGAAAGAGCGAATCACATAGTCACGGTAACGCCAGGCAGATGGCCGTTCATAGTCATTGGAGAATCCAGCCGAATCGGCATATCGAACGACATCGAGCCAATGACGTCCCCACTGTTCGCCATAACGAGGATCCGCGAGCAGTCGATCTACCACTTTAGCAAATGCCTTATCATCAGAACTACGATCACGCAAAAAGCCATTCACTTCCTCCGTTGTCGGTGGCAGTCCAATCAGGTCAAAGGTGGCTCGCCGAATAAGGGTGCGCCGGTCCGCCAGCTTCGCCGGGCTCAGCCCGATCTCATACAACTTATCATCGATAAATGCGTCGACCGGATGCGCACGCTTGGAACGGGCCGGTGGTTTGGGGTCCGCAATTGGCTGGTAGGCCCAAAGGTTTTCTTTTTCGTAGCGCCGGTTGGTCCAATCGTCATCAAGTCCTCCGCTGGTTTGTACGATGATACCCTCAGCGTATTTCTCCTGGATAATGGCTTCATCCTCCTCGGACGGCCAGGGCGCTCCGGCATTGATCCAGTCCCGGATCATCCAGGTCTGTTCCTCGGTCAACTTGTCTGCCTCTTTGGGCGGCATCTCGTAATCCGGATCCGACCAGGTGGTGGAGATGTACATCAGGCTCTTTGCCGCATCCCCCGGGACAAGCACCTCATCCGAGGACTCACCTCCCAAGAGCGAGTCTTCAAGATTGGTCAGAATCAGGTCCCCCTCAAGGTCCTCATCATTATGACAGCCAAAACATTTCTGCTTCAGTAGCGGTTTCACCTTCAGGGCAAATAGCTTCTCGCCATCGGTGTAGTCATCGGCTCCCCAAGCTGGAAAAGCCAAACTGGCTCCAAGAGCCAACATACAGGCTCGGAAAATGTGATTTAGGGTAAGTTTCACAGGGAAATTCATTCAGGGTAAAAAGCGAAGTAAGCGTACACAATCCGACACAGTATAGAAGGAAATAAGCATTTTTTCTATAAGGATCCGGGCATAGAGTTTTATTATTAGTTTTCATCAACTATCAGGCCTGGGGCTTTTTCCCGGCCTGACAACTCCCATGTCATCTTTTGATCCTCCGGCATGCAACCAGGACAACTTTAGTGCTGCTTCAGCTCAATGTTAATGTTTTGCGTTTGCCCCCTTTTGATCCTCCAAACATTGATCTAGCGACGTGTTACGAGACTCCGTACGCCGAGGAACGGTATCGTCTTTATCGATACGGCAGAACTCCTTTGTCGACGTATTCAACGTGACAATGCAGGAGAATCCGTGATTCTATTTCGCCATGAAGATTTTACTAAGCACGTTATCGATTTCATTGCTCCTATCGTTGGGTCTGGGCGCCGCGGAGAAAGCACCCTTTACGAAACTGTTTAAGCTCTCTGATTTCGAGACGAAGGGTAATTGGATCGAAGAGAAAAAGAATGTGCTCCACCTGATACCACGGGAAGGCGAGTCAGGCTGGAAACGTTACGATGCCTACCTCTGGTTTCCTGAACAGTATCAGGATTTTGTCTGCCAGTTTGATTTCAAGTTGGGAAAAGGAGGAAACTCAGGCTTTTATTTCCGTATATCGGATCAGTCAGATGCCACGCTGCACGGTTTCGAAATTCAATTGAAAGACGATCACGGCAAAGACAAGCTGGGACCTCATGACGTGGGCGGTGTCATAAAAACCTCAGGACCTATGGTGAATGCCGTAAATCCCACAGGAGAATGGAACACAATGGTCGTTCGCCTAAAAGGCTCCAGGCTCAACGTAAAACTCAACGACCAGGTTGTCCAGCAAGTGGATATCGATACCGCTCGCCCCCAAGACAAACCACTTGCTCAAAATGGTTGGATTGCCATTCAGGATCACGGGCAGGAATTCTGGGTCCGCAATGTCCGTATCCGGGAACTTTGAGAGCGCAATCTTAGGGATTACCTTTGGCCGATAGACTACCTTCCTACCCGTAATCTTGATTAAAAAGACACATCCAGCCAAAGAGCTGCAATCGGCATCATCGTATCGGGTTATTCCTATTCTAGCTTGGAATCTCCTCAGCCTTGATGCTCATCCAAATCGACGCCACAAAGCATAAGACAAGCTCTAAACCTTTCCTCTCGTTTTTCCAGACGGAATGTTCAAGCTTTCCAATCCTCAAGCATGTTGGAAATTGTATACAGAGACGAAACCTGCGTTGTTATCAACAAACCCGCGGGGATGTTGGTACATCGGACGTCGCTAGACTATGGCGAAACGGTATTCGCAGTTCAACGACTCCGTGATCAGATCGGGCTGAAGGTTCATCCGGTTCATCGTTTGGATAAACCCACGTCCGGACTCCTTTTGTTTGCACTCAACGTGGAGGCGTTGAAGGATTTGCAAACTCAGTTTATGGAGAGGAAGGTTGAGAAAACCTATTGGGCGGTAGTTAGAGGATTTTTAAGTAGGAAGGGAACCATCGATTATCCACTCAAGCGAGAGGTCGATCCTTACTCACCAGCTACGGCCGAGGTGACTCAAAGCGCTATTACCCACCACCGGTGTTTGGCGCAAACCGAATTACTGATTCCAGTGGGACGGTATCCAACAACCCGATACTCATTCGTTGAACTCAAACCTGAGACCGGACGTAAGCACCAGTTGCGAAGGCACATGGCCCACTTACGTCATCCAATCGTTGGAGACATACGTCATGGCGATGGCGTGCATAATCGTTTCTTCCGGGAACGTTGGGGTATTCATCGACTACTGCTGCACGCTCAACAAATCTCGTTTATACATCCAACTAGTACAGATCGAATCACGCTGACAGCACCGGTGGATGAAGCATTCCAAGAGGTACTCGAGAAAACCAACTTGGAGGCAACAAGAGAAGTCAGTCCTTGAGGCTAATCGAATGGGCGAGAACTGTTTTGCATTCGGTCTCCGAAACCACTCTATCTTAAATCATTGGAAGTAATAGCTTCCTGCCGATTTATAAAAACCTTCAATCAATGGGTCGAATATACGCTTCGATATGACTTTTAAAATTGTTCATGTGACCGTCCAGCCTCCGAGCCAAGCTTGTTTTACAGGGGGGTATTGGAGCAGTACGAGAGGGTTGAGCATCGCTTTGTTAGATCTTGGCTATGAAGTAGAATATATATCTATGAAAATTGCGGGGGATCCATCCTATGAGGTCGTCTCGGTCAATCTGGGCGAGAAAGAATATCGTCTACCCGTGCACAGGATTGAAGTCAGTGATTCAGAGACCATAAGAACCTTTAAGGAAGGGAATTGGGAAGACCACTTCAACCGAGCAAAAGAGTTTTCTGAAAAGGTACCGGCAATGGTGAAAGGCCAATACCCAAACCCGACGATAGTTGTTATTCATTGTCATGGTTATGGTTTCATTCCAACCATTCGTGGGCACTTGGCCGGCTATAATATAACCACAGACCATAATTCGATTTGGACTGAGCGGGCGAGAATGAGCCAAGGTATAGATCCTGAAACATCACCCGCGTTCTCTCAATACATTCCCATTGAGTTGGCTTCCTTCTATGCCAACTCCAGAAATCGAGCCATTTCTGAGGGGGTAAAAGATGAAATACAATCGGTTGCCGTAAGAAGTTTGAGTGTGTTCAAAGATCAAGCTCTCCAGTTAGCAATTGAAAGCGGCTTGTCTGTTCACGGACTTGCTGAAGCAACTCCAGATGATACAGGGCTCGAGAACAGGATTGTGGTAATCCCTCATGGAGTTAGACAGGAGTTTCTGCAGGAGAATACTCCTCGCTTATCTGAAAGAGACGAAGATGCAGTGCTGTCATGGGGAAGGATATCTATAGAAAAAGGCTTCAAACATCTATTGGAAGCAGCCAAAAAATTCCCAAAAAAACAGTTTGTGGTTTCAGGCTCTATAAGATCCGGACAACGTGAGAAAACAAAGTACGTTCAAGAATTGGAAGCGCAGGAAAAAGCCCAAACGAATGTGCATCTAAATTGTGTCGAAGGAGGTATTCATGGGGATGACCTGATTCAGCTGGTGGATAGAGCTGGGATTATCGTTGTGCCCTCCCTCCACGAACCATTGGGTAATACCCTGCTTGAGGCTTTGGCGAGGGGACAGGTTCTCATCACAACAGCTACTTACGGAGGCAGTGAAGTCATGGGCATGAGCCTAGGAAGCGATCAGCTCTTTTGTAAGCATGCGCTCGGATACCTCATCTCTTCTGATCCTACTAAAATCACCGAAGGTATCACTGCTGCCTTATCTGACTTCTTCCGTTTGGATCACTCTGAAAAGCAGGCGATGAGAAAGGCTGCAAAACGAAGAGTCGAAGAGCATTTTACATGGAAGCTCATGGCCCCAAGACTCATTGAAGAGTTGTACTGGCCAAGTTCTCCCGAACATCATCTGAAAGAAACGGACTAGCTAATTCCTATTTAGAAGAAGCTAATGATTCATTATGAAGAGCTGATCGATGCGGAAGCATCAGTGGCTCGCTTTGCAGCTTTCGTCTACACAGTGCCTAGCCCTATCCATGAAAGCGGATCTACTCAGTCTATCTATTACCGATATATCTAGTCCGTACCAATGACTGCGATCGTCTGGCCGCCTGTTACGTGGTCACCTTCGTTAACTTTAATCTCTAAGACAGTACCATCCACCGGAGCCCCAACTGCGTTCTCCATTTTCATCGCTTCAAGAATGATAATCGTGTCGCCCGCGTTAACCTTGGCGCCTTCCTTGGCAACCAACTTATAGACAACACCAGGAATGGGAGCCTTGAGTGGCGTGCCATCGCCCGACACCACGGGTGCCTTAGACTTTGTGGTCTGCGTATCGGACGGCGGCGGGACGGAATCAGGATCGTAGGGCTGTAAATCGATATTGTATACCTTACCGTCCACAATGGCCTGGTCATCCTGCAAAACCACGTAATGGCTGCGACCGTTGACTGTGACCTGGTAGTGGTCGGTGTCCTCTTCATCTTTGGTCGGCTCCACCTTGCGTACCCCCAACTCGCCCTCATTTTTCAGGAATTTCACCCCTTTGTCTTTGCAAGTCGCAACAATGAACAAGTTCTCATCAGTCTCGGCCAGCCCCTCCGCGATCAAAACCTCGCGCGCCGGCTCGAGCCCCTTGCTCGGGTCCTCATTATTCATCTCCAGCGGTACTCGAGTCGTGGGTTCCTTGCCCAATTGTTCGCTGGCCAATTTGACGACCGCTGGATCAGGTTCCACCGGTGTCTTACCAAAATAACCGAGCACCATTAATCCGTAAGGCTCGGCGATCTTGGCCCACGGCCCGAAAAGCACGTTGTTAAACGCCTGTTGAAAGTAAAATTGGGAGACGGGAGTCACCGAAGTGCCGTAACCGCCTTTTTCCACTACCACGCCCATGGCTTTGATGATAGCCGGGTATTTGTCCATGATGTTGTTATCGCGCAACATCTGCGTGTTCGACGTCAACGCGCCACCGGGCATGGGACACCAGGGAATGATCGGTTCAACCCGTTGTGCTTCTGGCGGAAGAAAATAGTCCGACATGCACTCCTGGAAGATTTCCTCGGCGGTCCGAATCTTGTCGATATCGATATCAAGGTCGTAATCCGATCCGCGCAAAGCATGCCACATCGAGAGAATATCGGGCTGGCTGGTTCCGCCGGAAACCGGGTCCATGGACAAGTCAATGGCATCCGCTCCGGCATCCAGTGCAGCGAGGTAACCAGCAATCGAGGTACCAGCCGTCTCGTGAGTATGGAAATGGATGTAGGTGCCCTCAGGCAGCATTTGGCGAGCCCGCTTGATCGTTTCGTGAACCGTCTGCGGGGTTGAGGTACCGCTGGCATCCTTGAAACAGACGGAGTCGAAGGGGACATCTGCGTCGAGAATGTCTTTCAAGGTCTTGCTGTAAAAGTCAGGGTCGTGGGCACCGCTGCAGCCGGGAGGTAGTGCCATCATGGTTACACAGACTTGGTGCTTCAATCCGGCGTTGGTAATCGCCTGCCCACTGTAGATCAGGTTGTTGACATCGTTGAGTGCATCAAAGTTGCGGATCGTGGTCATGCCATGTTTCTTGAACAACTTGGCATGCATATCGATTACGTCGCTAGGCTGGGACTCCAGGCCGACCACGTTGACTCCCCGGGCCAGGGTCTGGAGGTTTGCCTTCGGCCCCGCGGTGTTGCGGAACGCATCCATCATCTTAAACGCGTCTTCCTGGCAGTAGAAATACAGCGACTGGAACCGCGCGCCCCCGCCCGCCTCAAAGTAGGTAATGCCAGCATCGCGGGCGGCCTCAAGGGCTGGGAGAAAGTCGGGGGTAAACACCCGTGCGCCAAAGACTGATTGGAAGCCGTCGCGAAACGCGGTGCACATGAAATCAATTTTTTTCTTTGCCATGATCAGTTCGTCAAATGGTGGAAATCAGAGAAAGTAGTTTAAAAGGTTCGGGGATAATCGGGCGGGAAAGATGAAGTGTGAGAGCCATGTATCTTATCCTCCCACTAGTACGGACCAGAGAATGCCAGCGCCAATGGCACTGCCAAGAACCCCGGCCACATTGGGCGCCATCGCATGCATAAGCAGGAAGTTCTCGGGATCTTCTTTCTGGCCAACCATCTGGACTACGCGGGCCGAATCAGGCACAGCGGACACGCCAGCAGCACCGACCAGAGGGTTAATCTTGTCCTTAAGGAACAAGTTCATGAATTTGGCAAAGAGCACTCCTCCAGCTGTGGCGACGATGAAGGACAAGGCGCCCAATCCAAAAATCATCAAGGATTGCGAGGTGAGAAAATTATCGGCCTGTGTACTGGCCCCGACTGAGAAGCCAAGCAGGATGGTGACGATATCAACCATGGCGTTTCGGGCGCTATTGGCCAGACGCTCGGTAACGCAGCTCTCTTTAAGCAGGTTGCCAAAAAACAGCATACCGACCAACGTCAGGGAACCCGGGGCGATCAACGCCGCAATCAGGAACCCAGCAATAGGAAAGATAATCTTTTCTCGTTGGCTCACATGGCGGGGCGGCTTCATCCGAATCAGCCGTTCCTTTTTCGATGTCAAAAGGTACATCACCGGCGGTTGCAGCACTGGAACCAGAGCCATGTAGGAATAGGCGGCTATGGCGATGGCCCCCAGCAGGTGCGGAGCGAGCTTAGCCGAGAGGAAGATCGCGGTCGGTCCATCCGCTCCTCCGATAATCCCGATAGCGCCGGCCTCCTGGCCAGTGAATCCAAGGAAAAGGGCTCCGAGCAATGTGAGAAAGATGCCAACCTGCGCCGCTGCACCAAGCAGGATCAGCTTTGGATTGGAGAGCATAGTGCTGAAATCGGTCATCGCTCCAATGCCGAGAAAGATCAGTGGCGGGTAGATCCCGTTGCTAACTCCAAAGTAGATATACTGAAGGACACTCCCATCATCATAGACCCCGAGGGCCATACTCTCGACACTGGGGATGTTCCCCACAACAGCGCCCATCCCGATCGGTACTAGCAGGAGAGGTTCGTAATCCTTGGTGATCGCCAGGTAAATAAACACTAAGCCGACCAGTATCATGACCGCGTTGCCCCAGGTCATTTGCGCGAAGCCGGTCGTTTCTAAGAAAGAAATAAAAAGATCCATAATCGCAGTCTAGCGAGTCTCCTTAAGTTTCCGCCGGCGCCGAAATGCAGTGGCGATCGCCGCAGCAACCATCAAGTCCTCTTCTTCCGATACTTTGCCTTCAGCCCGCTGATGGCTCGATTTTTGTTCCGGAAGAATCTTGTCCAGGTGTTTGAGCAGCGTTGGCAGAAACGCGATATAGAAGGTGATCAGGAGTAGCGCGATAAATACGATACTCATACCGGTGATCGCAAGGCCGATGCCTTCCTGCTCCAGGATGTTTTCGATTCCGTTCATAGATTTCTGAAGGACAATATTTGTGGCATAGATACCGACAAATGAAAGCGAAAAATTAAGCGATAAAATTTTACCCTGCGCCAGCGCCCACCCGTTCGAGCAATCTAGGCCTCTTTATCTCCCCGACAATAGCCCTTGCGTAAACAACCATTCATGAAACCGATCGATCCAACCGGCGACGGCAGGTGAGTTCCTCGGTTGGATACCGAATCCATGTCCGACACCTGCATAAATATGCAACTCGGCTGATACGCCGGCAGATTTTAGTCGAAGATAAATATCAGGATAATCCTCCGCTATCAGATCGTCCCCACCGGCAATTAGAAACACGGGTGGCATATCTTTTCGAATTTTTGTTTTCCAGGAGCTGTTGGAACCAAAAGGAGAACCGTAACCCAGGCCGATAAAAGCTGGCTTGGCGCTCAGGTCATCGATCGCATCTGTCCGATCTTTCACGGGCTTATCAAAATGCGTGCCCACTAGACCCGAAAGTACACCGCCGGCAGAAAAACCCATGACCCCGATGCGTTCAGGATCGATCAACCATTCGGATGCACGGCTACGAACCGTTCGCAAGGCGCGTTGCGCATCAGCCAGGGAATGTTCCATCGTGGAGTAGTCAGACCCCAGGTCGCGTTCCAGCCGATACTTCAAAACAAAGGCGGCAACACCATGACTGGCCAACCAGTCCCCTACTCGATATCCTTCATGGGTAATCCAGTTCGAACGAAAACCTCCTCCCGGTATTACGACCACCGCCGCTCCAGTTGCGACTTCAGCAGGCGGAAGATAAACTGTGATCGATGGATGATGAATATTGGATAGCACCAACCGGTCATTGAGCGTTCTATAACGAGCGCCTTCGGTTTTGCCTTCCGATCCCGGAGCTTCGTCCGGCCAAAGCAATACTTCCGGATGCAATCGTTCGTTTGGAAGAAAAGAAGCAGGCGGTGGCCCGGCGAAAGTTTCGGGTGGTTGATCAGGTTCTTGACCTAGGACCACGGAGAAAGTTGTTGCGAGAATAGTCGCGACCAAACTCGACCAACGCCGTATCGCAGGGTAGTTTTGTTGAGAATGCATCGATCGTTTAAGTATCAAGTTCGACAAGGTTATTCAGATATTCTTCCAGATTCGTAAATCCATCATGGTTCTTATCACCATTTCTATCACCAGGGTCTTTTGGATTTAAACCGTTTTGTTTTTCCCAGGTATCGGGCATCCTGGGTATGGGGTACCGTTTTATTTAAAGGAGATTATTTCGTTTGGAAATAGGAACTCCGGATGATCAAAACCATAGGATGCTGAATTATGGGCAATGGTCTAGTTATTTAGCAGGAGCGAAATGGGGCAATCTGAAAGATTCGATGAATAAGGAAATATACCATCGATTCGCCGATCAAGAGATTCGAACATTCGTTACCAAAATAGCTGCTTCGCTTGCGAAAGAAGAAGGTGTTTCTAATACTTTTAAGATGATCGAAAAAAACCAACCTTCGCATGACACGGGAAGGAAGGTTTAAGGTGTATGTTTCTTAGGACGAGAAGAATAGACAGCGACCCCATTGAGAAACACCTTATCAGAACTCAATGAAATAAATATCATGAATTGGAAAATATATCTATCCGGCGAGATACATACTGACTGGAGGCAACAAATAGAAGATAGCTGCAGGGCAAGCAATCTACCAGCCACGTTCTCAGCACCCGTAACCGATCATGAAGCCAGCGACGAGGCAGGCGATGTACTCGGAGCCGAAGAGAACCGTTTTTGGCGTGACCATAAGTCTGCTAAGGTGAATACCATACGAACTAAAACACTGATTAATAGTTGTGATCTAGCGATCGTTCGTTTTGGAGATAAATATAAACAGTGGAACGCCGCATTTGATGCCGGCTTTTTCGCCGCTTTGGGAAAACCTTACATAACCCTCCATGATGAAACGATCATACATCCACTGAAGGAAGTAGACGCCTCTGCCTTGGCATGGGCCACAACACCCGAGCAAGTGGTTGAAATATTAAAATACGTGATCACCAAAGAATGGCTATTGGCTCCCAAGAGCCTCGATCATTCTTCTGATACCGAACGTAAATATGGTTTCAACGCACTCCCAATTCTGAGACGCTTGAAACGGTTCCATCTGAAGGCCGTTGCTTTCCATAAGCCCCATCGGCATGTTAGCTAGTTTACTACTTTAGATACCATGAGATATCCCACCTATTTTCTATCGGCTTTCCTAGTGGCTCTTTGTTCGTCGCTCTTTTCATCCACTCCAGCGGATCGCCCCAACATCCTCTATATCTTTACAGACGACCAAAGCATCCGGACCATCAGTAGTTACACTGAAGCTCAACCCTGGATTAATACCCCCAATATCGATGCCTTAGCTGAAAAAGGTCTGCGATTCCGCTACAGTTACACGGGCGCGAAATGTGTCCCCTCCCGGGGCAATGCCCTCACGGGTATGCTCCAGTTCAACTACCACAAAGGAACTCCCTACTGGGCCACTCACTTCCGATCACAAGGTTACTACACGGGCATGATCGGCAAATGGCACTGGAATGTCCCTCGCTACAAGGAAGCCTGGGATTGGTCTGCCGTATGGGAACATCACTTGCCAGGAAACGGTAAGAATTACTACTGGGATCAATCCCTGCGCATCAATGGGGAAGAGTCGGTAGAATTGGAACAATACAGTACGGACGCCTACACTGACCGGACGATCGCATTCTTGGAGGAACGTGCAACCGAACCAGATCATCCCTGGTATTTCTGGCTATGCTATGGTGCCGTCCACGGACCCTACACACCTGCCGATCGGCACATCGGCAAACTGGAAGAAGCTCCTGAAATGGTTTACCCGAAGGATATTTTTCCTCCCCGTCCCGACAAGCCGGCACACATGGTAAATCTGGAGACCAATCCCCCTCACCCGAAAACAGGTATCCCCATGAAGGGAAACAACACGCTCGATGAGACAGTGAAGATGTATCATGAAGCGGTCATGGCTATCGATGAAGGCGTAGGGCGTATCATGAAGGCCTTGGAAGCAAACGGACAATTGGAAAACACCGTAGTCGTCTTCACTTCAGACCAGGGCTACGCCTGGGGACAGCATGGCTTTAATCTGAAAATTGCTCCCTACGATGCCAACCTCCTTGCTCCTTTAATCATTCACTGGCCGGGCAAGGTGCCCTTCAACACCCGCAGCACCGTGCCGGTAAATGGCGTAGACCTCATCCGCACCTTTCACAGTCTGGCGAGTATCGAACCAGCAATGAAACTGGATGGCCGCGATCTGACGGACCTCTTCCTCCACCCGGAAACGCGAAGCTGGGACGAACGCCCCATGCTACAAACCTACACCGGAAACATTTACGGCCAGGAGCAGATGATCGAGGAGCTAAAAAAAGCGCACGAAACAGGAGACTGGGAAAAGTTCAACACCCACAAGACCGAGATCAAAGCCTGGCTCATGGTCCGTCAGGGAAAGTATAAGTATATCCGATACATCTACAAAGATTATCTGGATGAACTCTACGACATAGAAGCCGATCCGGAAGAACTAAGCAACTTGGCCGTGCGACCAGAATACCATAAAACTAAACTGGAGATGCGTGCGCTCCTGACTAAGGAGTTGGAGAAGAAAGGAACTCAGTTTCTTTCTCTACTTCCGGAACCAATCCAGCGATATTAGGTCGATCATCGATTAGGGCCTATTCTCATAGTTCAAATTCGTAATACATCCTAGCATACAGGAGGAACGCCGCTATCAAGAGCTCGTGTTTCAACTTGATTGGACGAGACGGATTTCATTTTAAGAACTCGCCCCCTCTTTCGTCCATTCATTATCTTGCCGATCACAGAGGAGCGGACTCATCTGCCGCAGCGATGCAATCAGACGCTGAAAAGGCTCAAAGCGAAGCAGCTGCTATGGCCAAAGATGCTGAAGCGGAAGCTAAAAAGAAAGCAGCCGAACTCGAGAAGGAAGCCGAGAAGAAGCTGTCAGAGCTTAATAAGTAAGCACTTACCTTTTATCACCCTCGACCGACTTGATGACAAAGTTGGTTGAGGGTTTTTTTGTACCTTCGAAGTAGTAGCTTACAATGGATCACTTGCATGACTCATTGCTGCTTCCTCATGTTTCTTTTGCAAGAGAGGCGCGGCAACCAGCCACAAAATAGTGCCGAGCATCATCACCCACTTGGCAGTGCTTAGGGTCATCCCATCAAAAAGAAAGAGTATGGCTGGTAGAATAGTTAGAAAAAGTCCAACGCGTGCCAGAATAGTCAATACGAGAGTCATGATTGAAATAAGTTCTAGGTCTAAGCTGAGGCGGTCGCCTCTTTTTTGTTAAGAGCCAGGTAAAGTACTCCGCAACCAAGCCAGCAGGGTAAAGGCAGATACCAGGCGGATACTCCATGGAATTTATAGAAATATAATCCTATGGATACTGGGACGAGCCAGGATATGAGCACAGGTATGCTGAAAGAAGAAGCAGGTCCGGCACTATGGAAATTCGCTGAATCCCCGTTTCGTCTGAAATACCAATCAAAGAAAATGATCGCCCCAATAGGTGCCAGGATAGTTCCGTAGATGCCTACAAAATCGAGTAGCTGCCATGCGATTGCAGGAAAGGTTCCTGCCACAGTAGCTATAAATCCGGTGAACAAAGTGACCTTGAAGCGTGACACTTTGGGAACGATAGCCTGAAAAGCGAGACCCGCGCGGTAGATGGTTGGGTTGGCTGTAGTCCAGCCGGCCACGATCACACAAATAATTCCGGCAATACCTGCGACACTGTAGGCCATGGGGCCAGGAACCGGATTGGCATCGCGCAGGAGTTTAATCTGAGCGGCCAGCATGAAGGCCGCGGCTATCCAAGCCATATAGTGACCGACATACATGCCCGCAGCGGAGGCCCAGCCATAACTAGGCTTTTTAGCAAAACGAAAAACAGATAGGTCGGACATACCTACGTGCATCGCGGCATTACAAAACCAGCCAAAAAATACCACGCTCCAGAAACTCATGGAGGATGCAGCCTCTTCTTCCTGAGCGAATACAATGGACTCACTCCACAAGCTGTTGAGTGCTGCCCAGTCCGAGACTTCCAGCTGTTTGAAAGCAACAATGCCACAAGCAGCAAACACCAGAATCATCCAAGGGGCAGCAACATTGGCGAACTTGGCAACGGTATCGTAGCCCTTGGCCGCTACCAAGGCGATGACAGAACCCACCGCAAGAACTATGACAACAAACGAAATACTGTTGGGGAAAACATCCTCCTTTGTTGGCATGGGAATATCGAAAGGGATCCCCACCGCCGTCGCGGACACGGTAATCATGGCTCCGGCTAAGAAACAAAACAGAATGCCGTTCGCCAGGTTGTAGAGAATCACCAGTTTATTGCCGGCGATCTTTTCCAAATGATAATAGAGTGTGAGCCGAGCCTGAGTCGCAATCGGTGCGCACAGGAATCGCCAACTAAGCACCGCCAGTAAGTTTCCTAGAAGAAGACCGAGAAAAATGTTCTGCAGACTCACTCCATTTAGGAGAAACAGTGGGCCGATCATAAACTCCGTTCCAGCACAATGCTCGCCCGCATACATACCCCAGAACTTATTGGCGCCTTTAAGCTCGGATGGAGGAACGGGTTCGCGTTCAAATTCGCCGGAAGAAGTGGGTGCTTGCGAAGGAGTAATTGGATCTGAGATATCGGACACGATTCGGAGTAAAATGATTAAGGAGTCACACCATGTTTTAGATCATCCATAAGAAGTTAATCAGAAGCAAGACCTTAGACCGGCAACCGGTATCTACCGTAAACTCAGAGGCACTTTGAGCAACGAAAATGACTGTTGCAAACTTTCTGCGGTTCTTTGAGTGATGAACTCCATTTGTTATCCAATTATGCCTAGATATTTCATTCTAACTTTTCTATGTTTCACTCTTGGTCTTTGCGCTGCGGAGGGACCGTTTTCAGTCGACCAGCTTCAGCAAGAGCATCCGATGATTTTGGCCTCGGCATCCGACTTCACACGTCTGCGAAACGGACTACCGGATGAGCTTGGGCAAGACCTGCTCGCGTTCCTTCAGAATACGGGAGAATCGTTATTTACCGCCGAGCCAGCACAATATGAGTTGGCCGGCATACGACTCCTCGCCGAATAGTGCCTAGCTCTAAAACACATCAGCACATTTGCAATGCTCTATCGTGTATATGAAGAAGATAGATACAAAGAGAAAGTCATTGAATACCTGGACAACGTTACCTCTTTTCCAGACTGGAACCCCCAACACTTCCTCGACATAGGCGAAATGACCCTCGCCGTTGCCATCGGCGTGGATTGGTTATGGCAGGACCTGACAACTGAGCAACGTGAACGCTACCTGATAGCCATCATCGAAAAAGGCCTCCACCCTTCCCTCGATGAAGAAACGGAAAAGAATTGGTGGATCTACTATAACAATAACTGGAACCCGGTTTGTCATGCCGGGCTTACTGCAGGCGCCATCCTCATTGCCGACCGGGAACCGGAGTTAGCTGAGAAAATTATTAACCGCGCCCTCAAAGCAGTTCCCATCGCCATGGCCGAAACCGATCCCGAAGGCGTTTATCCGGAAGGACCCACCTACTGGGCTTACGGTACGGAGTTCTCAGCCATCTTCATGGACCTTCTGGATCGTGCGGTCGGTCACAATTTTGGATTGGAGGATCACGAGTCCTTCAAGAAATCGATGGGGTTCCGCACCATGGCCGTCGCTCCCACCGGAGCTGCCTACAACTTCTTTGATAGTGGAAGCTATATCTACTACTCACCGGGCCCCACCTGGTTCGCCCAAAAATATGACGACCCGGTTGCTCATTACGAATACCGCAGACAACTCAGCTCGTTTCTAAAATCCGACGAGTGGACCAAAGGTAATAACCGGAATCGCCTGCTTCCTTTCGCCGCCTTGTGGTATCCAGAAAACGCCAACGATATTGATCCCGCCGAGATGGACCTACCAAACACCTGGTATGGAAATGGGAGTAATCCCATAGGAATGGTCAAGTCGGCGTGGGGAGATCCAGAGGCATTCTTTCTGGGTTTCAAAGGAGGCCTCTGTTCCATCAGTCATGCTCACATGGATGCAGGTAGTTTTATCTATGAAGACGAAGGCGTACGCTGGGCCGTGGATCTTGGCGCTCAGACTTACCTGACCCTGGAGTCGAAAAATATTGGCATCTGGGACCAAAGGCAAAGCTCTGATCGATGGCGCACATTTCGGCTGGGTCCGTATAGTCATAACATCCTTCTCATTGATGAACAACCACACTTGGTAAACGAACAGGCCTCAATCACTCACTTTTCCGAAAACGGAAATAAGATCTCTGGCACCGTCGACCTGAGTTCGGTGAATTCAAAGAACGTGCAAAGCTATGAACGCACCTTCACCACGCACGACATGAAGGTACTTCAAATTGACGACCGTGTTGTGGGTGCACGCAAACCCTTCGAACACGAAGGCAGAAACTCAGCGACTCTCCATTGGCGCATGGTAACCAAATCCAAGGTAGAAGTTGTAAACAAGTCCGCTGTCCTCAAACAAGAGGGCAAAACCTGCCACCTGAAAGCCATCATACCTGAAGGCGTTCGTTACACGCTGGAAGCACGCCCGCTGGATCCCCCCCCTTACTTCTGGGACGAACCCAACCCCGGACATACGGCTATCGACCTGTGGCTGATGGCCGATGAAGAAGGTCATCGAAACCTTCGCGTTCTACTCAGCACTGACCTCGCAGCGTTGGAGGCAGTTGAGTAATTCGATAGAGCAACGTGCACTTATTTCAATGCACGCAACAGTATCTCGGCCGGGTGTAATGCCTCTCGCTGTGCTCCATCGAGAATCTGATGCCGACAGGAGGTGCCTGAAGCGGCTACCAAAGTTGTATCCGCTTCATTCTTAACAGCCGGAAGGAGTACCAGGTCTGCAATGTTCATGGATACATCGAAGTGCTCTTTTTCATAACCAAAAGATCCGGCCATACCACAACAGCCACTGGGGATCGCCTCGACCGTATAGTTCACCGGAAGACTGAGCGCAGCCAAAGTGGGTTGAATTCCAACTAAAGCCTTTTGGAAACAATGCCCGTGCAAGAGTACCTTTTCCGCATCCTCAACAAAGTCTCCTGAACTGACACGACCGGCCTTTGCTTCGCGTTCGATAAACTCTTCTAACAACAAACAATGAGGTGCCATTTGTTGAGCAGTCTCTTTCAAATCCGGTTCGGCAAGATCGAGCGCCTCATCCCGAAAGGTAAGAATGGCGGATGGCTCGACGCCCACCAGGGGTCGCTCTTCATTTACCTTTTCCGAGAGGGTCTTAAGGTTATCATTGATGATGCGTTTGGCTTTTCGAACAAAGCCTTTCGATAACCAGGTTCTGCCGCTTTCACCATGCTCGGGAATTTCAACTTTATAGCCCAGACGTTCCAATAACTCAATGGTCGAAATTCCTGCACGTGTATCCTGGTAATTCGTAAACTCATCGTTGAAGAACCATACACTACCGTTCGATCCGGCGTTAGCATGCGGAGTACGATTCTTGAACCATCGCTCTAAGGTTTGCTTCGGAAGTAGTGGAATAGACCGCTCTGGATGGAATCCACTCAGGCTATTTAAAAAACGTCGAATGAAAGGTGTTCCGAAAGCCATGTTCCATAGCCCCGGAAGCATGGCCGCCCACCTTTGCATCGAGGCATAGCGCGCTATTAACTTCGAGCGAAGAGAAGCGCCATTCGCATCGTAATAATGCTGCTGAAACTCAGCCTTGAGCTTCGCCATATCGACCGAGGTCGGGCATTCTTTCTTACACCCCTTGCAGGAAAGGCAAAGGTCCAAAACGTCTTTGAGATACTCGTCATTGAACGGATTTTCATTTTCCGATGAGGTCAACACATCGCGAAGCATATTGGCCCTAGCCCGAGTTGTGTCTTTCTCATTGCGCGTTGCCATGTAACTGGGGCACATCGTTCCGCCGGCCAGATGGGTCTTGCGGCAATCCGCTGATCCCGTGCACATCTCAGCCGCCCCCAATAACCCACTGGTCGCAGACCAATCGAAATGTGTTTCAACCTCAGGGGGTGCCACGCCCGGCTGATAACGAAGATACTCATTCATCGGAGGGGTGTTCACGATCTTGCCAGGATTAAAGATATCCTGGGGATCCCAGCTACGCTTAACCGCTTCAACCAGAGCATAGTTTTGCTCGCCCAACATTTGCTTGAGAAACTCTCCACGAAGACGACCATCGCCATGCTCCCCAGAGAGCGAACCTCGATACTGTTTTACCAGATCGGCAATCACCTGGGCGACTTCCCGGAACTGCTGTTTACCTTCCTCCGTCTTGAGATTGATAATGGGCCGTAAATGTATCTCACCACTACCGGCATGGGCGTAGTGAATGCACTGCAGACCAAAGCGCTCAGCTAACAGACGATCAAATTCGGCAATATATTGTGGAAGGTCTGCCACATCGACAGCCGTGTCTTCCACCACCGGAACGGGTTTCGCATCGCCGGGAATATTGTTCATCAATCCCAAGCCAGCTTTTCTCAAATTCCAGATTTTTTCCGTATCCTGACCAAACAAGACTGGGTAGGCATAACCATATCCGGCGTTACGAAAGGCTTCTTCCAATTGATGGGTTATCTTCAGAACCGCATCCTCCGAATCCGCCCGAATCTCGGTAACGAGTACCGCTCCCGGCGAACCTTCGATGAAGAAGCGGCTGTTACGATGTTCCAGGCTCCGCTCAGTGCATTCGAGGATGAAATCATCAATCAGTTCACAGGCATAACAGTCAAAGCCGACAGCAATCTGTGTGGCTTTCAAAGCCTGATCGACTGAGTCAAATTGAGCACACTGTATACCAACCACTTTGGGTGGCAGAGGATTACAGTGGAGTTTCATTTCCGTGACCAGACACAAGGTGCCTTCACTCCCTGCAATGAGTTTAGCAAAATTGAATGCCTTATCACTCGCGGGATCCATGCAAGAGGCGTCCATAAGTAGATCCAGAGCATAACCGGTGTTGCGTCTCGGAATGGACGGCTTGGGAAATTCTTTTGCGATCTCTGCTCTCACTGACTCGTCACCAAGCTGATCTCGAATAGAACGATAGAGTCGCGTTTCTAAGGATTCCGGACCCTCGCATTTTGCCTCAAACGCCTCCAGACTTATAGGGCCAAAGATCACTTTCGAGCCATCTGAGAGTAAGGCGGTAACTTCTAGTATATGATCCCTTACACTCCCATACTTAACCGAATTCGAGCCACAGGAATTATTGCCCAGCATCCCGCCCACCATAGCTCGATTTTGGGTCGACGTTTCTGGGCCAAAGAAAAGACCATGCGACTTGAGAGCAGCATTGAGCTCATTTCGAATCACGCCTGGTTGGACACGTACCCAAGATTCCGATTCGTTAATTTCCAGAATATCGGTGAAGTGGCGGGATACATCCACAACGATTCCGTTCCCCACGACCTGCCCAGCGAGTGAGGTTCCGGCCGTTCTTGGGATAAGCCCTACTCCGTGCTCACCAGCGAAACGGATGAGTTCGATCAAATCTTTCTCAGACTCAGGAATTGCCACGGCGAGTGGCATCTCTTGATAAGCTGACCCATCCGTTGCATACAAGGTCCGCATGAGGCGACCGGTATGTAACTCTCCTTCGAGGAGGGAGCTGAGTTCAACGAGCTTCTGGGAAATGTCGTCTTTCACGTGATTCATATTTTCAATGAGACAATTATTTGAGCCACGGCAATCGCTCCAGATCAATATTGCCTCCCGAGAAGATCACTCCCACGCGCTCGCCAGGAATCTCACTGCGTTTTTCAAGTAGTGCGGCAACGGGTACGGCTGCAGACGGTTCAATAATAATTTTCATCCGCTCCCAAACCAGGCGCATGGCCTCGACAATGGATTCTTCGGAAACGGTTACGATACTGGAACAGCGTTCTTGAATGATCGCAAAGGTCAATTCGCCCAGGCTGGTAAGGAGTCCATCAGCTATAGTTTGAGGATTATCGGAAGGCTGTATCTCACCTGTTTGCGTCGAACGATAAGCATCATCTGCATTCAACGGTTCAGCGCCGATGACTTTCGTGGTTGGATTCGATTCACTGAAAGCGATGGAAGTACCGCTCAGCAATCCACCCCCACCGACCGGGGCCATAACAACATCCAGCTCGCCGACTTCTTCTAGCAGTTCGAGGGCTGCAGTCCCTTGCCCGGCAATAATACGCGCATCGTTGTAAGGATGAATCAGTACCCGGCCCTCATTCTCCAGGATATGGGCCAAAGTCCTCTCACGCGCTTCCAGGGTGGGTTCACAATAAGTAATTTTTGCGCCGTAACCCTCTACCGCAGCCTTTTTCACGGCCGGGGCATTCGAGGGCATGACGATGTGAGCACTCGATCCAGCCAGTTTGGCAGACAAAGCCAGGGCGGCGGCGTGATTGCCCGATGAATGAGTAGCTACTCCTCGCTTGAGTTCCTCCTCAGACAAACTGGTAACCGCGTTGCAGGCACCGCGAAATTTAAAGGCTCCTACTTTCTGAAAATTCTCGCACTTGAAGTAGAGTTGGGCATCCAGGGTTTTATCCAAAGCAGAACAACGTAACACAGGTGTCTTGTGCGCAAAGGGAGCAATACTACCTGCCGCTGCTTGAATATCATCGAGGTGAGCACAAAGTTCAGACATAATCTTAAAGTTTCAAACGCCTTCAAAAGTGCAAGAGGTTTAATAATAAGGTAGTACCAGATTCAGCCAATTTTCTTGTAGACGAATTGCTTCGTCCTATGATTTCCCTATGATCTACTCTAGGAATGTTCGCCATCTTCTTCCCACCATCCTATTCATTGCAGCCTTTGGCATCAGTACCCAGGCACAGCAAAGGGCCCCCATACCGCCGATAACCTACGAGGATGTTTCCTATGGGAACCACAGTAATCAAGTGATCGACTTTTGGAAGGCGGATGTAGATGGTCCTGCACCTTTGGTTGTTTATATTCACGGTGGTGGATTCACAGGAGGTTCACATAAAAAGGTCACTGCAAAGAAAATCCAACAATACCTGGATGCGGGGATTCACCATGCCTCAGTAGAATACCGCTTTATGAAGCATGCGAGACTTCCAGCCGCGCATGAAGATGCAGTTCGTGCATTACAATTTATCCGGAGCAAGTCAGATGAATGGGGCATCGATAAAAATCGGATCGCGGCCTACGGCGGATCAGCCGGGGCACAACTGGTCGCCTACCTCGCCTGGGGCGATGATTTCGCCGACCCGGAAAGTGATGATCCAATTGCACGTGAATCAACCCGCCTTGCAGCTGTTGCGCCATTAGCCGGTCAGTCGACCATGGACTTTGACTGGTGGGTAGAAAATATTCCTGGTTACAGAAAAGCCTTTCACGACAGGGACCGTTCGGAGTTTGATCTCTCGGACGTAGAGATGCGTGCACTGATGAAGGAGCTCTCTATCATCAACCACATCAGTTCGGATGATCCTCCTAGCTACATGAGTTATGGAATGAAACCGGATGATCAAATTCCAGATAACCCGGAGCGTGCGCGAGGCTGGTCGATTCACCACGTAAATTTTGGAATTATCATGGAAGAAAAACTACGAAGAGCAGGTGTGGAAGTATTTCTTAAGTATCCGCAAATACAGCTGCCTTTCGAAAACGAAGTGCCATTTCTGATCCATCATTTAAATAAGTAGGACGTCCATTACTACAAAAACAACCGCCCACTTGATGATTTAAGAGGACGGAAACAGAAGGATCCCGAACGGTTTACCAGACGTGACACAATTCATTTTTATTCTATGACTATCTTTAAAGAAATACCACGCTTCCCTTTTATTTTGCTTACAACCTTTACTTTGGTTGCGACATCCCACTCCAAGCTGGCAGCACAAGGTTCTTCCACCACTCCGGATCATCCGGCAGCTGAAAGGTTTCAAGGTAGCATAGGTCGATTAGCTGCGGACTCGACACCAGATCACCTTCAAGAAGTGAAAGCTCCCCAACAAAGCCCGAACGTCATCTACATCGTATTGGACGATACGGGCTTTGGAGATTTAGGTTCCTACGGGTCGATAGTTTCAACGCCTTACATGGATACGCTGGCTACTGAAGGATTGCAGTTTAACAACTTTCATTCGAAGGCGGTTTGTTCACCTACCCGAGCATCTCTATTGACCGGTCGCAATTCCCACGCAGTGGGTATGAAAGAATTAACAGGAAGCGATCAAGGCTATCCTCATACGCGAGGACAAGTAAGCGCAGCGGCAGCGAACATTGCTCAAATTCTTGGACGAAACGGGTACAGCACGCTGATGGCGGGAAAGTGGCACCTGGTACCTGCGGCCGAAATGTACGCTGCTGGTGAACGCACCCACTGGCCGCTGCAAAAGGGTTTCGATCGCTTTCATGGATTTCTCTATGGCTGGACAGATCAATACCGTCCCGACCTAGTCATCGATAATCGACATGTTGATCCACCTGAAGACCCCGACTATCATTTTTCCGAAGACATCGTAAATCAATCGATTCAAATGATCGGTGCGAATTTAGATGACAAACCGGACAAGCCATTCTTTCTCTACCTCACTTTTGGAGCGGTGCATTCACCTATACAAGTGCCCAAACGCTACATCGAAAAATACAAGGGCAAGTTCGATGAAGGCTGGGATAAGGTTCGGGAACGACGCTTTCGTAAGCAGCTCAAAACCGGACTCATTCCTGCCAGTTCCAAATTACCGGCGCGAGGGCTGGGAGATCCAGCCTGGGCAGATCTGAGTGAGGTCGAGCAAAAAGTATTTGCCCGCTTCATGGAAGCCTATGCAGGTTTCCTTGAACACACGGACGATCAAATTGGTCGCCTCATCAATTTTCTCAAAGAGAAGAATCACTTTGAGGATTCTCTAATTATTCTGATCTCGGACAACGGTGGAGCGCCAGAAGCTGGCGTGGAAGGCAATTTCGAACATCCCTATAACGGGAAGCTTACAGTGGAAGAAATGTATGAGCGACTCGATGACCTCGGCTCTCGCAATTCGCAGCCTCAATATCAAAGGCCCTGGGCAATGGCTTCAAGTGCCCCTTTCCAATATTACAAACTGTGGCCATTTAATGGAGGCGTTCGGACACCGATGATAGTGTCGTGGCCCGAAGGAATAGAATCAAAAGGCCTTCGCGAACAATTCGTCGATGTCATTGATATTACACCAACCGTGCTCGACCTGGTTGGCATCGAAGCACCGGATACCTTTGATGGTGTTCCTCAGATGCCACTTCATGGTAAAAGTCTGAGGGCCGTATTCCAAAGTCCGGAAGCACCGGCTCCTCGAGACACTCAATACTGGGAGCTTTGGGCAAGCCGATCCATTTATCATCAAGGCTGGAAAGCCATGGCTTTCCACAAGCACGGAACCCATTTCGCAGACGACCATTGGGAACTCTACAATCAAAACAACGATTTTACAGAGTCTACTAACCTCGCAGATACACATCCCGAGAAACTCAAAGAGCTCCAGGCACTCTGGTGGGCGGAAGCCGAAAAGTATGGGGCTCTCCCCCAACTCGAAGCAAGAGGCGGCAGAACCAGAAGCTATAATCAGATATTTCTCGACAAATAAGGTTGGAAGATCGCCAGGAAAAACAGCCTAAAATCACTTTTCCATTGAATAGAGTTCTGCGAGAACCATAAATTTTGATCTGAGAATTCGGGAGCCATTCAGAAAATACAATGAGCTTAACACAGCTAAAACACCCCAGTTCACTGATTTTATCAAAAACAATTTTTGATGGAGGGGCTGAATCTATCCCAAACTGCCCAGACTGGCTTGTTTACAGCCAATAAAATGAAACTAAGACAAAGGTGCCCCGCCCTTGCCCGTTCCGCACAGAGAGACCTTAATTCCTAGTTTGGCGGCCAATGCGGCCTTCGTTTGCATGGCCAGGTCCGCGTCTTCAGCGCTGTTGGCATAAGCAAGCTGAATGTGGTTGGCCTTATGACGGGCCATCATCTCGTCGCGCGACACTCCATAGGTGATACAATGCATGATCGGCCATTGAGGAGTCGTTTCATTGAGGCGGCGTTGAGTTTCTTCTTCCGGTAATTCAATAGCTTCTCCACGACCCAGATCCATGCAGAGCTGGCCGCCGGGCACAGATCCATCAACCCAGATACGACTCCACACCACTTCGCCGGGATGAGATATACCCTGCAAGGTGGATCCACCTTTACCAAAGTACATAATGGGCTGGCGATAACCATGACAGTTTTCATAGCCACCGTTGTGCTCGACTGGGACAGACCCACTGATGAGAAACACCCAGACGTATTCGTCGGTGGTGCCACTTTTGTCAGCATCGCCCCAACGTAAATCGTGCAGAGTATTTTCCGGCGGTTGACCCAGTGCATCGTGCACTCGCTGGGTCAGCAATCCATCCAGTCCGGCACACTCGTCAACTTCGTTGAAATGAGTAAATGGTTTCCCGGCCTTGATGACTTCTCCAGCATCATTGGTCACTGGGGGACGCTCGCTGCTATTAAGTAAACCTTCGGCAAGGTCAGAGGCAGGACACAGGTCTTTGAGTCCTTGTTGATATTGAATACCAATCGCGTCGCACCCGAAGAAATCTCCGATCCGACAGGCAGCAATATACAATTTGCACTGCTCAAGTACTTGCGCCTCGGTCAGGTCCTCAACTTCGTCTTCACCGAAATGAAAGTTGAATCCACGATCACAAATCCACTGATAGGCACTCGCAGCTTCCTCGTCGCTGACCTCCTGCATCCCAGCATAAAGGGCCGATTGGCTCAGACGTTCTTTGTAAACTCCGGTCGAGAAAAGCAGGTGATCAGGTATGATGGCATTGAACATTCCCATGCAACCTTCGTCGAAGACGCCCATTATGGCTTTGTCCCTCTGTAACTGTCCAGCTAGTTGGCCAGCAACTTCATCGGCCTGCCCCGATGCTCCGCCAAACGGGTTTACCTGCGGTGTGGCATGAACGACTTCGCCAGTTTCCAACCAGGATGTTAATCCGTTTAAGAACAAATCGTCACTAAAGTCCTCGCTCCAGAGCGTCGAATACTTCACTCCAGCTTTCGTAAGTGAGCCGTTAAGATTAAGCATACCAACAAGCCCTGGCCAGGTACCCGACCAGTTCGCTACAGTGAGTATGGGCGCCTGGTGGCTGATGAGCCCGTGCAAGATGTGGTGACTGTATTGCCACACCGCCTCTGCCACAATGATGGGTTGCTTAGGATCTATCTTGGAAAAGACATCCATGCCTTCCTTTTGACTTCCAATGAAACCATGGCCACGGGCTTTATTGTAGAGATGCGCCCGTTCAAGCTCATGCCCGAGCTTCGCCACCACGTCGCTAAGCTGCGCTTCCATTTCGGCTTGTTTCTCCCAGCAGGTTTGGTTGGCACTTTCGCGTAAGTCGCCACTCGCAATTAGGGTAATTTTCATAGTAGAGGATTCTATTAATAAGCTTTGTCCTTCGGATGAAAAGGCAAAGCTAGGGAAACTTTATCAGTAAAGCAGAAGTTAAGGCCGTTGATTAGATCCTTTTCTTACCGTCGAAAGGACAACCATTGACGCATTTAGTTCGCTATTCAAAGTCTAATCATCAATACAATACCATGAAAAAGATACAGTTCGGGCTCATCGGCGCAGGACAAATAGCAGATATTAGTGCAGGAGAAATCAACCAGCATGCAGCGGCTCAGGTAGTTGCTATCCAGGACCTCAACCAAGGAAGGTGCGAAGCACTCGCCACCAAACACAAGATAGCGGAGACATTTGCAAGCAGCGAGGAGTTACTCGCCAGCGATCAGGTGGATGCGGTTTACATAGCCGTGCCCAATAAGTTTCACGCACCCTTGGCAATCCAGGCACTGCAGGCAGGAAAGCATGTCATCCTTGAAAAACCATTTGCTATGAACCAACCACAGGCAGAGGAAGTCGCAGCGGCAGCCAGAGTCAGTGGTAAATGCTTTACTCTGGGCATGAACCTTCGCTTCTTCGAGGAAGTCCAACGAATCAGATCTGTAGTCGAAGAAGGCGAGCTTGGAGAGGTCTACCATGCCAAGGCCTATTGGTTCCGCCGTTCTGGTATCCCTAAACTGGGTACCTGGTTCGGAAACAAAGAATTGGCTGGCGCAGGAGCCATTAACGATATCGGTGTCCACTACCTGGATGCCTGTTTATACCTGATGAACAATTTTGAACCTGCTTCAGTATCGGGCGTCACTTATACAAAATTTGGCAACCGCGGTTTGGGAGAAGGTGATTGGGGGAACTCAGACAAGGAGGATATTACCTTTGATGTAGATGACTTTGCTTCTGCCCTCATCAAAATGAAGAACGGAGCGACCGTTCACCTGGAAGTTACCTGGGCCTGTCACGCCGCTGAGGAAAACCGGCAAGGGATAGAGCTCTTTGGAACGGAGGCAGGGGCATCCATGAGTCCAGCCAAGCTTTATCGTCCCGGTTCCAAACCGAATGACTACCATGCAGTTGAGATAGGAAGCCGATCCAATCCATTTCCACACGGCAATCGTTTCCACAACTTCATCAATCATCTGACCGGCGACGAACCACTGGCCATGAATCTAGAGCAAGGCTTGGCAGTTCAAAAAATCCTAGATGCCGTATCCGAATCGAGTCGGACCGGCAGAGAAGTGGTCTTCGACTAAAATCAGTACTCGAGCTTCACAACGGTGGCAATTGCATCCTGCATTTCTAACGGGAGAGAAATAAATGCATCGTCACCGCGGATCTCCCAAGCCAAGTCATCGCAACAATCGATAATCTGGATGCTTTTATATGGCATCCCATCCATGAGCGGAATTCGCAGCGTTCCGTCTTCTGGCCATTCAAAAATGTGAGCAAATACCTCACCCTCTTTCTGTGTGAACCGACCCCAATCAGGTTTTTCAAACGGACTCGCATCTGAGCCGTAAATCGATTCCCCATATACGGCCAGCCAGTCACCCATCGCACGCAGACGCTCGATACTGGGAGCAGGAATGAGACCTTCATGAGTAGGGCCAACATTCAAGAGGTAGTTCCCCCCCTTGGAAGCGATATCAATGAGGTTTCGTATCAGGAGCTCATCCGACTTCCACTCATTGTCGTAAGCTTTCCAACCCCAGGTTCTGTTCATAGTCATGCAAGACTCCCAATCAACACCGGGCAGCCCAGTATCAGGAATTTCCTGTTCAGGGGTTCCATAGTCGCCAGCAAAGTTGCCTTCCGCATTCAACCCTTCCATACCTTTGCGCCCTTTATCGACCCGGTTGTTTATAATGATGTCGGGTTGAAGATTGCGAACGAAGTTGTAGATGTCCTTTCCTATTTCGGTTTTGTAATCTGGAATCCACTCGCCATCAAACCAGAGAATCCCCAGGTCCCCATACCCGGTAAGCAGTTCCTTCAACTGGGGCTTCAAGTAGTTTTCTACATACAGGGGGAAGCGGGGATTTTCGCGCTTGCGATCATTATATTTGGGATAGAACGGTCCCTGGGCATCCGGGTGATGCCAATCCATGATCGAATGATAGAAGCAAAGTCGAATGCCATACTTCTCACACGCAATGGAAAGCTCTTTCAAAATGTCCTGTTTGAAGGGCGAAGCATCCATGATATCCCAATCGCTGACCTTCGAGTCCCACAACGCGAAGCCGTCATGATGCTTGGAGGTGATGACGATGTATTTCATACCTGCATTCTTGGCAATACGCACCCACTCCTCGGCATCGAAAAACACAGGATTAAACATTTCAGCATATCCTTCATATTCATCTACGGGAATAGGAGCTTTATTCATAATCCACTCACCAATACCCGGAACCTGATTCCCCTTGTAGGTTCCACCGTGAACGGAATAGACGCCCCAATGGATAAACATGCCGAAGCGCGCTTCCTTCCACCAATCCATCCGAGCATCCCGGTCTTCAGCGTTTTCTTCCAAATAATTTTTGCCCATGAGTGAGCAGACCAACATCAACAATAATCCTGCCCACAGTACACGATTTACCATTCGCATATTCATAAAATCAACATGACGAAAATAGACCTTCCCGAAACCAGGTTGCTGAGTTAGAAACCCAGCTTCTAATTCTCATTACCATATGTCTCGTATTATTATTTTTGGCGAAATCCTCTGGGACTGCCTCCCATCCGGCCCCCGGCTGGGTGGCGCACCTCTCAATGCAGCCGCAAACCTCAGCCTCCTCGGGCACGAAGCAGTTATGGTTTCAGCACTCGGCAAAGATGAGTTTGGCGAGCGTGCGTTGGAAGCAATGAAGCGATACGGTTTAAACACGGACTTTGTTCAAGTCGGCGACTACCCGACTGGAACGGTCGAAGTAACGCTCAACGAAGAAGGAGACGCCAGCTACGCCTTTACCCCCAACTGCGCCTGGCACCATCTTGCAGAATTGATGGAGACAGCACCACTTCCAAAAGGCGACGCGCTGCTCTATGGTTCCCTCGCGAATCACGTTCCGGAAAACTGGTCCTGGCTAAAAGCTCAGTTAAAGAATTTTCCCGGATTGAAATGTTGCGACATCAACTTGCGCGATCCCTGGGAACTCGAGCTCGTTCAAGAAATCGCAGCCACCCCCGATGTCTTAAAATGTAATGAGACTGAGTACGAAGCCATCACTCAATTGGAAGCATCCGTGAGCGACATGAGCCTGTTGAGATCCGCTAAGGAAAAGTTCTCTAATTTCCCCAAAAATCTTTGTGTCACCTTTGGGAAAGAGGGCGCGCTCTACTTTTCAGAAAAAAATGAAATCTTCTCAGGAGCCACTTCCGCAATCGAGGTGGCAGATTCTATTGGCGCTGGAGATGCCTTCATGGCAGGGCTCATGCACCAACTCGTTTCATCCGATCAAGATCCAGAATTGGACTTCCTCAATGTCTGCTGTCAACTCGGAGCAGAAGCGGCATCGAGAAGTGGAGCATTGCCTGAACTTCAATAGCCGAGTTAATCCTCAGCGATCGGAGTAAAGTGAATCGCTTTCAAATGGGCTTCCTCCCGTTTCCCTTCCAGGCGACGGACTACGACTTGATAGGTACCGGATTCGGGGAAATTTATCCAGCCCATAGGATACTCTTGGTAAATATTCGATGAGCTCTGTTGGTTTTGAAGATGCTCTCCACCAACCACGTTGACTGCCCAGGCCATACGTCCGTCCCCGGTATAGGTCAAACTCACATTGTAGTCTCCAGGCTGATACACTTCGATCTCCCAGGTAACTTTACCACGTGGTGACCAATCATGAACTGGACGAACACTCTTCCATTCTCCGAATTTTTCCGTCCACCGCTTGGTCGAGATCTGTGCACCTTCCACCGTGGCGAACTCGGCCAGTATTTCTGTTTCAATATTTGGATCCAGGCCGATCGTCGTATCCACTTCCGAAGTACACGCTAGTTCGATTTCAATCACTGAGACCAGGCTATCGGGAGCGAGTGGCGGCAAATCGATGGCGGTCCACCCGGGTGTCTTAGCACTCGTATCCGTTGGAGCATGACGCGACCACACAACAGAACTGTCGGCGACATTGAGCGCATTGAGAATACCCGTTGCCCCCAAAGCATATACCCGATCACCGCTTAGAGCTGGCGTGCCCCTGGGGCCTGCTCCAGCGTTCGCTTCCCAAAAACGAGTCGTGTCGCTGTGCATCCAAACGGGCCGCCCTGTTTGAAGATCGTAACAGGCAACCACTTCTTCTTCACCTCTTTGCTCCTGAGTAAACACAAGGTCACCCTGAACCGCAAAGGAAGACCATCCGGGTCCGATCGAACGACGCTATAACTCCTGAGGAGGAGAAGAATCCCAATCAGTATCGATAAAAACATTGCGAATAATGCTGTCCCGGTTTTCCCCACGAAATCCGGACCATTTTACATCTGTGTCGAGTAGCGCAGAGGCAACAGCAGAACCTGACAAATCGGCATTTGATTCAACTAGCAGTTTTTCCTCCGCTGTCTTTGACCAACGCCAGGAAAAGTCGTGATTCATGTCACTTGAGAAACCCGCTGTCTTTACCAAGCTCCAGATACCGGTCGACAAAAATAAGGCGATGGCGATGGTCGCCCATTTCGGACTTTCCGAATGTCGTCTGCAAAACACTGCCCATAGAAGGAACGCAAGGCACAATCCCGGAATAGCGAAAACAGGGAACATGATGCCCATCATCGCTGAGGATATGCTGTCATGGAGCAACAGTGAGCCCACTAGGAACGCCAGCCCCATAAGCAGTATCCCGCCAATGCGCTCCGCCCATCGCACTCGACTAAAAAACAACCACCAAAGCATAAAGATGATCCCAAGAGCCATCGACCCCAGCACTCCAACAATCATAGCACCGGGAATTATCACAGGAACGACAAATCGTAGCACCCACTGGAGCGCCACGATGGTTACTCCCGGCCATAGCCGAAGGTTAGAGGCAGAGTTTGATGATTCGGAAAGGTTTTTAGACATGTCTTATTTGCTCGAACGATTTTCTACACCTATTTTTAGCTATGGAACGATTGATTCCTCTATTACACAAACGAAACCGAGTAGTTGCAGGGAAATTCAAAACTTGAAGCTAACGACGGCACTGCGAGGACGCAGTAGCCCTAACTTTCTCGTTTCTAGTGGTAGGGCCAGAGCATCCTTGCTCTGCCGTCCGAAGTTCTAAGAACCTTGGAAAAGTCAAAGCTACTGATCATACTCCCCCATCGGCCGGATCCAAATATTTCGAAACCGAACCAGGTCGCCGTGATCTTGGAGTTTCAATGGGCCCGTTGATGCATGAGCCTCAGAAGGAGGGAGTTCTTTGTGCATAGTGGGCCCGAGAAGCTCTTTTGCATGGTGGACGACCACACCGTTGAGCAATGCGGTAATGCGTGCTGGCCTTTTCAATGCCTCATTTTCGAAGACAGGACACTCCCAGAGAATCTCATAAGTGTTCCACTCGCCCGGCTCACGAATGGCATTAACCAGGGGTGGACGCTGTCCGTAAAGTCCACCTACTGTGCCGTCTGCATAAGTAAGGTTCTTGTAATTATCCAAGACCTGAACCTCGTATAAACCCATGAAAAAAACTCCACTATTTCCACGGCCCTGCCCTTCACCTTTAATCTCAGTTGGACAGCGAAACTCGAGGTGCAATTGAATGTCGCCGAAAGATTTAAGTGTTTGAATGTCTCCGGTGCCAGGTACGACTTCCATCGAACCATCCTCAATTAGTTTCCATTGAGCAGGTCCCTCTTCCTTTACGGACTCCCAAGCATTCAGGTTTGTGCCGTCAAAAAGAACAGTAGCGTCAGAGGGTGCGCCATTCCCATCTGCTGTTACCACCGGTGGCTGCGGTCGGGTGCCATCGTGCACCGTGTATCCAGAATCTGGAAACACAGGTGTATCGCTATAACCAAAGTGTTCGTTTTCGGGTGATCGATTCATGACAAAAAGAGAGCTAGGAATGGGCAACCCAATGAATGCCCTGCCTAAGAATCGTTTCGAAGGACGAGTGATTCCATCCGATAGCATCGTGCCCCAATTGAAAACAAAATACACGACTGCTCCCAACCTCACGCGTCCAAGCCGTGGGTCGAATAGTCTTAGGATGATCCACTTTCAGAAGCATATGCCCCTGGGCATCCTCATCAGGCATGTGATAACCTTCATCGATCGCCTCGAAGGACTCGATTCCGGCCAGAATGGGATGAACTGAATCAAGAACCTCCACGCACTGTTCTACGTCGAAGTGAAATTCAAACCCCGCCTCTGGATCCGACTGGCGATTCTTTAACCCAATCACCTCATCCCAGAACGACCAATCGGGTAAGGCAAAGAACGAATGATGAAGCACAACGACTCCTTGCCCTCGTTCAAAGAGCCTCTCAATGGCCGGTCGTGGATCCCGCTTGAACCAGGTATCCTCATAAGCCACCAACTGCTCCATGGTGTAAAACACAACGGCATCGTAACTATCGCGAATTTCATCCGGCGATGTGCCGAAGTCATCCAAGCGCTGGATATGGGCATCGAGTCCTTCCATCTTCCGGAAGAGTTGATGAAAGGAAGGAAGGTCGAAGGGATGCCCACCGGTTATGACTGCAATTTTCAGCATCGTTTCACTCTCAATCCGTTGTGAGGTCCCAGGTCTCGTCAAAGGGTGTATGCTGTTCCATCATCATGGCCAAAAGCTGCTTGGCCAAGCCTGGATGCGCCGCCGCAACATCTGTCTGCTCGCCCACATCCCAAGTGATATCGTACAACTCAACAGGAGCATGCTTGTTTTCATACAAGTTGTGCCGGATCGCCTTCCATTGGTTTAAATAGAGCAGTGCTTGCCTGCCATCCAAAGACGGAAACTCCCAGTATAAAAACTCATGTCTCTTCTGGGCATCCCTGTTTGCAGTGAGGGTCGGAACGATGGAAATGCCATCAGTATCCGGTGATTCGGTACCGATCAGTTCAGCCATCGTGGGCATCATGTCATGGAAACCAGACATCAAGTCGCTTTCTTGGCCCACGGGAATCGTGCCAGGCCAGGATGCAATAAAAGGAACTCGCACACCGCCATCAAAGAGCGCGCGTTTGTAACTGCGGAAGTCTCCGTTCGAATCAAAAAACTCGTGATCATGGTTACCTTCATGGTGTGGACCATTATCACTAGAGAACATAACGACCGTATCTTCGGTCAGGTCTAATTCATCTAATAGAGCCACGATCTCCCCCACCCAATCGTCAATGTATTGAATCATGCGAGCAAAGCCTTGCTCTTGAATAGGCCAGTCCTGCATTGCGAATCCTCCAACATCGGGCACTGCCATGCCGTTAAACTGAGTTCCGCGGATGCGTTCGCCTGTCTCAGTATAACCACTACCACCTTCGTTGTTAGCATGCGGGATATTCAACGCATAATAGAGGAAGAAGGGATTCTTTTCATTCTCACGAATAAATCGCAGCACGTCGTCCTGAATAAGCTGTGGCGCGTAATCGACTTTCTTTGTAGCCACTCCCCGACCCTCCAGATAATAGGCATTCTGCATGTAATTGGTCGGCTCGTCAAAAAAGTCCGGCACCTCATTGCGAAGCATTTCTTTCTCTCCGTTTCGAATGAGAAACTCCGGCCAGTAGTTGTGAGCGTGAAACATGTTCAAATAACCGTAGAACTCATCAAAGCCGGCACGCTGCGGATCGTCATCGTCGGGGGGAGTACCCACACCCCACTTACCGATACAGGCCGTTCGATAGCCCGCCTTTTTAAACAGTTCGGCGATTGTGAACTCTTCTTCGCCCATGGCTTTGATGCGATTGTTGCGAATACCCGCATGACCATTGTGCTTCCCGGTCATCAGGACATAGCGCGAAGGCGCACACACCGTTGCTCCGGAGTAATGACTGGTGAAGCGAATACCGTTTTGGGCCAAACGATCGAGATGCGGCGTTTTCAAGGTTTCCTGACCGTAGCAAGACAGGTCATTGAATCCTAAGTCATCCGCCAAAATGTAAATGACATTGGGCGCAGCCAGACTAAAAACACCGGTACTTAGAAGGATCAGGGATGCAGAGAAAATAGCTTTCGGGGAACACATAGACCGATAGTGTTTCAATACTCCTGGGTCGGGAGCAAGCCCCAAGCATTGTCAGATGGCAATTCGCATTGAAGTTCCAAAACAATACGGGAATATTAGCCGGCAAAACACATCCACTTTAAAACCCTAAACGATATTATGATTTTAAGAAAACACTTTCTCACAGGCCTGTTGGCTAGTTTGTCGGTTACCGCGTTCACTCTCCAGGCTGAGGATTGGCCTCACTGGCTCGGCCCCAATGGCGATAATATCGTTGCCGCTGCCGACAACTTTGACCCGGACCTGAATAACTGGAAAATTGCCTGGCAAAAGGACGTGGGGCTTGGTTACTCCACGGTCACCAGCGCGAACGGTCTGGCTTACACCATGGGGCACGATGGCCAGTCTACAGAAACCATTCTCTGCTTCAATGCCACCACCGGCCAGAAACTGTGGGAACATTCCTACCAGGGGCAATTAATCCCCGCCATGCATGTAGGCGGCCCGAATGCCTCCGTAACGGTTAGCGGCGATGTCGTTTACACCATCAGCAAGGATGGCCGTGTGCTATCATTGGATGCTAAAACCGGGAAGGTGAAGTGGAGCACTCAGTTGACCGAGATTTTAGGCATGGAGGTTCCGAAGTGGGGTTTTGGAAGTTCTCCCATTGAATACCAGGGTGACTTAATTATCAGCGCTGGAAAGACAGTCGCTTTAGATAAAAACAACGGCCGGCCGAGTTGGACATCTGAGACGGCATACAAACCAGGCTATGGCTCGCCCGTTGTTTTCACCAACGGAGGGAAGGATTTTATCGCTAGTATGGATTCGAGCGGACTCTCTATTCTGAATGCGAAGAACGGAGATGAAATCGCACGCCACGAAGTTCGATCCAAATACACTATGATCGCCACCACGCCGGCTGTTTTCAATAAGGGGAAAGACATCTACATTTTCACGGATATGAAAACGGAGGTCCTTGGCTTCGATGGGTCCAGCTTATCCTCTCAATGGGAGGACCGGAAACTAAAGAACTCCCTATCCGGTTCATTGCTGATCGACGGAACGCTTTATGGCGTAAACGGCACCCATAAAAATAGCGGCACAGATTTGTATGCCCGGAACTTTTCCACCGGAGAAGAGAAATGGTCCGTACCCAACTTCGGATACGCATCGATGATCGCTGTGGGAGATACGCTCCTCATCCTGACAGAAGATGGAGACTTGGTAACCGCTCCTGTCAATGCCAAGCAGTATACAGAAATTTCACGCAAAAAATTACTCGACGCCATTTGCTGGACTCATCCTACTTACGTGGACGGACGTATCTACATCCGCAATGAGCACGGGACCTTGATTGCCCTGAAAAAGGGTTAAGATGCTCAACCCAGGACTCAAGCACTGCTGGTTAGCTACCTCCGCAATCATTTTCGGCCTCGTCTCCGCTGTACAGGCATCCGAGTGGAGCACCTGGTTAGGCCCTCATGAAGACAATACGACACGGACTCAGGATGGGTTCGAATCTGATCTTTCTCAATGGAACGTAGCCTGGACCAAGCAAGTTGGCCGTGGTTACTCAAGCATCACGACTTCAGGAAAGCGCCTCTATACAAATGGGCACGACCAGACTTCGCAGGAAACGATCGTGTGCTTGGATATTCAGACCGGGGAGGCCCTCTGGACGCACAGCTTTGAGGCCGACTTGATTCCGCGAGCTCATGGAGGTGGACCCAATGCATCGATCGTCATAGATAATGACCGTCTCTATGCCATCAGTAAAGATGGTCAGTTGCTTTGTCTCCGTCCGGAAACGGGTCAACTCATACGGGAATACCAACTCACTGACCTATTGGAAGTCGACCGCCCTAGCTGGGGTTTTGGCGCATCTCCAATCGTGACGGAAGAACAACTGATTGTCAGCGCGGGACCGGTAGCCGGACTCAATAAATTCAACGGCAAACTGATCTGGATGAAAGAAGTGGAAAGGCGCGCCAGCTAAGGGACGCCAGTTCCATTTAAACTGGACGACCTATCGTTTATCGCGGCCATGGATGGCAACGGATTTGCCATCCTAAGCTCTTCCGGAGAGGAGCTCTTTCACAAGCGAATGGTGACCAAAAACAATGTCATCTCGAACACCCCTCTGGTTTTTGCGGAAGGTACGCGTATCTTCATTCACACCAACGCATTTTCGGAGATCTTGAGTTTTGACGGCGTAGCGGTTGAAACCGTTTGGAATGATCGAAAATTGCAAAACTCGCAGAGTGCCGCGGTCATTGTGGATGATGTCCTATATGGCTTAAACGGCCTTCCGGAAAACAATCGAACTCGGCTCTACGCACGTAACCTGCAGACCGGGGATGCCTACTGGTCTGTTGCGGATTTCGGTTTTGGGAGCCTGATTGCCATCGATGACACTCTGCTCGTCCTGACCGAAGATGGAGAGCTGATAACGGCCCAAGCGGATCCTGACGCTTATCAGGAAATCTCAAGAAAAAAGGTTCTGGAACCCACCTGCTGGACCAAACCTACTTACGCACACGGGCGTATTCTCCTGCGAAACGATGCTGGTCAGATCGTGTGCCTTGTGCAGAACTAAAGCGCGGACGCACACATGGATGAAAAAGCTAAAATTGTCGTCCTGACCGGGGCAGGTATCAGCGCTGAAAGTGGATTGTCCACATTCAGGGATAGCGGTGGCTTGTGGAAAAGTTTTTCTGTTTACGAGGTAGCCACGCCAGAGGGCTGGGCTGAAAACCCTGAGCTGGTATTGGAATTCTACAATCAACGCCGCCGGAAAGTGGAAGAAGTTCAACCCAATGCGGCACATTTGGCCCTGGCGAAACTGGAAGAGAGTTACGACGTAACCATCATTACGCAAAACGTGGATAACCTGCACGAAAAAGCCGGATCCGCGAATATTGTGCACGTGCATGGTGAAATCACCAAGGCTCGTAGTTCAGCTGATCCAACTGCGATAACCGATATCGGCTATGCAGATATTCAACTAGGCGATACCTGCGAGCTCGGTAGCCAGTTGAGGCCACACATCGTTTGGTTTGGCGAGTCGGTCAATCATATGGAAGAAGCCGCCAGTTTGGTTGCCCAGGCAAACAAGGTTCTAGTGATAGGAACTTCATTGTCCGTTTACCCCGCCGCAGGCCTCGTCGATTATTGCCAAGCGACCGCAGAAAAGTTGCTAGTCGCCTTAGAAGTCGACCACCTCCCTGGTGGATTCCACTTTTACCAGGGCAAAGCGTCTGAGCATGTGCCCAAGATTGTAAATAACTGGTTGAGTTAGCTTGCTGCCACAAAAGGGTTGGCCAAGGGCCATTTATCTGGTCACTTAGAAGTTTACTACAAGCTCTATGACTCAACCCAATATTTTATTCTGTATTGCTGATGATGCCGGCATGCACTTTGGCGCTTATGGCTGTCCCTGGGTAGACACACCTAGCTTTGATCGAGTAGCGAAAAACGGTATCCTGTTTCAGAATACCTACACGCCGAACGCTAAATGCGCTCCGTCGCGCGCTTGTATCCTGACCGGACGCAACAGCTGGCAACTGGAAGAAGCCTGCAACCACATGCCCTACTTCCCTGCCAAGTTTAAGACCTTTGCAGAGACGTTGGGAGAAAATGGTTACCACGTCGGTGTGACCAATAAAGGCTGGGCACCCGGTGATGCAGGAATGGTGGACGGAAAGCCGAGGCAACTTTGCGGCACGCCGTATGATGAGCACACATGCAAGTCACCCACAGATTTTACCTCCTCTAACGACTACTCAGCCAATTTCAAAGCGTTTCTCGATGACAGGGATGGAGACCAGCCTTTCTGCTTCTGGTATGGTGCGCAGGAACCTCATCGCCCATACGAATACGAATCAGGGTTCAAGCGCGGGACTAAAAAATTGGAGGACATCGACGAAGTGTACGAGATCTGGCCTGACAATGAAGTCGTCCGCAAGGACTTGCTGGATTATGGATACGAGATCGAGTATTTCGATAAGCACCTCGGGCAAATGCTCGATGAACTGGAAAAGCGGGGAGAGTTAGAAAATACTCTGATAGTTGTCACCTCAGACAATGGCATGCCTTTCCCCACCATCAAGGGGCAGGAATATTATTACTCGAACCACCTGCCTTTGGCGGTCATGTGGCTGAAGGGGATCCAATCAACGGGCAGATCGATCGACGACTTTGTAAACTTCATTGATTTTGCCCCAACCTTTCTTGAGGTCACTGAGCTGGATGCCGAAGCGAACGGCATGAAGCCAATCACGGGACGCAGCTTGACCGAGTTTTTCAACACCGATCAGCAAGGTCACATCAACCCTGACCGCGACCATCATCTCATGGGCAAAGAGCGCCACGACATCGGGCGACCTCACGATCAAGGCTACCCCATTCGCGGAATCATTAAGAATGGCTACCTCTACTTACGCAATTTTGAGCCGACTCGCTGGCCAGCCGGAAATCCAGAAACGGGTTATCTAAACTGCGACGGCAGCCCCACCAAAACCGAGATCCTCAAATGTCGGGAAAATCCGGATACGCGACACTTCTGGGACTGGGCTTTCGGCAAACGTCCTTTTGAGCAGCTGTATGACATCAATCAGGACCCTGCCTGCATCACCAATCTGGCACACGACGGGGAACACAGAGCTCGCAAAGAGTCTTTGCGCGACCAGCTATTCGCTGAGCTGGCGGAACAAGGTGACCCGCGGATGTTTGGCCAAGGCGATGTCTTCGATAATTACCCATGCGCAAATCCTGATATGAACGGCTTCTACGAACGTTATATGGCTGGCGAACAAATGCCAACGTTCTGGGTAAACGATAGTGATTACGAAAGCTGGCCACTCGAATCATAAGAGCTGTAGGAGCGGCTTTACGCCGCGATTCATACGTCGTTGGCATATTGAAAGCTGGCCGCGGAAAAAATAAAACATTGTCGGAGGGACTTAACACAGCGATCCTATCACAACCTCTACGCAATCGCGGGATTACCGAAACTTTAGTCGACACATCTACAAGTAAAACGCTGAATAACAAACCGCTCCTACAATTTTTGTCCTTTCTTCGACGAATTTTTCATCCTTCAATCTTCTTCCTTCAGCCTTAATTCCTACCCCATGACTCTAGAAACCATTGATATCACCATCGTCATAGTTTACCTCGTAGGCGTGTTGGTTTTCGGCATCTGGATTGGTCGCCGAGAAAAGGCGGACCGCGAAGGCTACTTTCTAGGAGGTCGACATTTTACCTGGTTGCTGATCGGAACCTCATTGTTCGCGACCAACATCTCCAGCGTTCAGTTCGTGGGGCAATCGGGTCTAGCCTACCAGATTGGAATTGCCGCAGCGAACCCTCAACTCATCGGAGGCATCTGCCTGGCAACATCGGCCCTGTTTTTTATTCCGGTCTACCTTCGCACCAAGATATTTACCATCCCCGGTTTTCTCGAGCAGCGGTATAGCAAACCAGCCAAGCTGGTCTATTGTATTACGATGATCAGCTTCGGTCTGTTTATGACCTCGATCATTCTCTACACGGGAAGTCTGGTGATTCTCCAGCTGTTTGGCCTTGGAGAAGACATGCTTTTCACATGCTCATTAATTCTGGGAATAGCGGTAGGTGTTTACGCCATCATCGGAGGACTCACCTCCGTTGTATATACGGATCTTATCCAATCAATCGTCCTGCTCGTGGGCGGTGTGTTGGTTCTGGTTCTAGGCACCCTCTCAGTGGGTGGACTCGGCGAACTCTTCGCCACGGTGCCAGAAGAAAACTTTGAGCTATTGCTGCCTTCCGACCATCCCCAGATGCCCTGGACGGCTGTGTTCAGTGGCCTTCTTATGATCAGCTTTTTCTGGGCCATCAGTAATCAAGAGCTTCTACAGCGAACGCTGGGAGCCAAAGACACTCGCAACGCCCAACTAGGGATGTTGCTCGGAGGTTTTCTAAAAATCATAGCCATTTTCGTCCTGGTTTTCCCAGGCATACTCGCGTTCAAATTGGTTCCCGGCATCAACCCCGATCAAGCTTACCCGGCTCTCATCCAGAAAGTGCTGCCCATTGGAATATCCGGAATCGTATTGGCAGGTTTCCTAGCCGCGTTAATGTCGACCCTGGATTCCAGCATCATGTCTCTGAGTTCGATATTCGCGATCGATATCTATCCTCTGTTCGATAAAAAGATAAGCGAAAAAAAGGCGCTCAAAGTGGGCCGTATCTTTGCCATCTTTATTCTCGCTTGGGCCATCTTCACAGCTCCCATGGTCAAGGATGCGGGCGAAATCGTGTATCTGTTAATGCATCGGGTTTCCAGCTTCCTCCTGCCTGCCATCGGCGTGTGTTACGTGGTTGGCCGCTTTAGCAAACGTGCCAACGGATTCGGTGCCATGATTACTCTAACCGTCGGGTATGTGTTCGGAGTTACGATCCTTTCACTGAGGACGGTGCCAGCACTCCAGGCTTACTGTCCGGAAATTATTCTAAACAGCAATTTGTACCACATCAATTTCTTCCTCGTAGGAGCGTATGTAGTCGTCCTGTTAGTAAGTAGCCGCTTACGCCCGGCCCCAACAAAGGAAGATCTGGCCTTTTTGCAGCCATCGGAAGAAGAGAAACAGGAACGGGCAGCCACCATCAAACGCGTTGGTATCTTTGGAACCTTTAAGTTCTGGCTGGGCGTTTATATTTGTGGATTCGTGGGCGTGTATTTGCTGTTCTAAACAGATCCTCCCCACTTATACACTGTATTCTTACCATAGATACAACTTACATAACCATGACTGTAGCTGGTCGATCAATCTTCGAAAATTGTGTTACTTTACGCTTTGAATATAGAAGCCTAAATCATCGTGCGTCCCGGAATCTGGTTGCTGCCAGAGGAATCCGTTTTTAGGTCTTGAAGAAACTTTTGAGTTTATGATTACCTTTCTCCGCTTTGGCTTGCTTGCTCTTCTTTTTAAACTAGGTCTTTTGGCCCAAGGTCTTGCTCAGCCAACTCAACCCAACTTACTACTCTTTCTGTCAGACGATCTGACCTACCACGATATAGGTTGTTATGGAAATGAGGAGGTACGAACCCCAACGATCGATCAATTAGCCAAAGAGGGCTTACGATTTGAATACTGTTTCAATTCAGCCCCGATGTGCGCCCCGACCCGGATGAGCCTTTATACTGGCATTCATCCCGTCCGCAATGGAGCCCACCCCAACCACAGCCGTGTTTACGATCACATCCAGAGCATGGCCCATTATTTGCGACCCTTAGGCTATCGCGTAGGACTTATGGGAAAACGCCATGAAGCTCCGATCGAAAATTTTCCCTTCGAATTCCTCGGCGGCCAACACGGGGACCGTGGTGGTGGAATTGACCTGGACATGACACTTTTGGATAAATTTATCGAGAACACCGGAGACCAACCCTGGTGCATGGTCGTAGCATCCAATCAAGCTCACACACCTTGGAACCGGGGCGATCCCAGTGTCTATGAGGCTGATAAACTGACCTTGCCACCCTACCTTATCGACACGCCGGTGACCCGTGAAAACCTCACGCGCTACTATGCAGAGATCAACTACATGGATAACCAGGTCAAACAATGTCTCGACTATCTGGATACACATGGGAAGACCGAGGAGACCTTGGTCCTCTTTCTGAGTGAACAAGGTTCCAATTTTCCCCATTGCAAATGGACCTGTTACGACACCGGGCTGAGATCGGCTGCAGTGGTTCGCTGGCCAGGTGTTATCGAACCCAGGCGCGAGACAAAGGCCATGATTCAATACATCGACGTCCTGCCTACCTTCATCGAGGCAGCTGGAGGAGACCCTACAGACTTTAATTTCGATGGAAGAAGTTTCCTGGGAGTCTTAAAGGGGCAGTCGGACACACACCACGCCTACTCGTTTGGCGTGCAAACATCCAAGGGTATCTACTCGGGTCCCGAACCCGATGGATACGGCATACGAACGGTGAGAAGTGAACGCTACCGCTTGGTGTGGAATCTAAACTGGGACCAGGCCTTTAGTAATACGGTGATCACCAGGATGGATGCTTACCAGAGCTGGAAAACCAAGGGTGAGCAAGGCGATGATTTTGCAATGGAGCGATACAATTTTTATCAACGGCGCCCGGAATTCGAGCTCTACGATCTTGAGGAAGATCCCTATGAGCTGGAGAACCTGGCTGGAAAAGCACAGGTTCGATCGATCCAGGAAGACCTAAAAGCTCAACTCGTGGCTTGGATGAAACAGCAAAAGGATCAAGGTAAACAAACGGAGTTCGATGCATTGAGCCGTAAAGGCGAACACGACACAAGACCCCCTACAGCAAGCCCTTAACAAAGCGATTTCCTGATATCATTGACTGAATAGATCGCAGAAGTAAAAACTAGCAGTCGAATAAGCCGCTATTGGGCGCCATTACTTATGTTTAGATCTACCCTGTCAGTTATACTTTCTCTAATCTGCGTCTCAACTGCTTCCACAAGTGGAAACGAAGCGGCCCAAGCCGAAGTCGATGCCATTCAGGAGGTCGACTTCAACCGGCACATCCGCCCCATCCTGTCCAATAATTGCTTTTTCTGTCACGGACCGGACGAGGCAAAGCGGGAAGGCGACCTAAGGCTCGACATACGCGAGGACGCGATTGAGAGCTTCGCGTTTGTTCCAGGTGATACGGAAGATGGAGAGCTGCTGCTGCGAATCTTCAGCGATGATCCAGACGAGGTGATGCCGGAACCCGGCTCCAACAAGGTGCTAAGCGAAAAGGAAAAACTGCTCCTTAAACGATGGATTGCAGAAGGCGCCGAGTACGACAGTCATTGGTCCTACAATCCGGTGGAGAAACCAGACTACAACGGCATTGACGAAATCGTAGGGAAAGAACTCAAAGACCGCGGCTTGAAGTTCTCAAAAGAAGCCACCAAAGAAACCCTGCTTCGTCGAACCTATTTAGATCTTATTGGCTTACCACCCACACCAGACGAAGTAGACACGTTCATGAAAGACCGTAGCTCGAAGGCTTACGAGACTATGGTCGATCAGCTACTGTCCTCTAACCGTTACGGCGAAAAGATGGCCATTCACTGGCTCGATGCGGTGCGTTACTCGGATACGGTTGGATACCATGGCGACCAGGAACGCGATGCCACTCCCTATCGGGATTATGTGATCGAGTCCTTTAATAACAACAAACCCTACGATCAATTTACCATTGAGCAAATCGCCGGTGATCTCCTTCCCAATCCAACCATCAAGCAACTGGTTGCAACCAGCTATAATCGTATAAACCAACTCAGCCGGGAAGGTGGCATTCAAGACAAGGAGTACGTGAAAAAGTATCAGGCCGAACGCGTGAGGACGACGGCAACGACCTGGCTGGGTTCCACCATGGCGTGTGCCGAGTGTCACGATCACAAGTTTGACCCCTTTACTACCAAAGACTTCTACAGCATGGCGGCCTTCTTTGCAGACATACTTGAAAAAGGTGCCTACACCGGAGACGGTAGCTACCAGGAATCAATCGATCCTTATCTGGAAAAAGACTTCACTCATGAAGGATGGTTTGGCCCGGAGATGAGCGTCCCCAATTATGTCTTCCACGAAACACCTGATGAACTCCGGAAGAAAATTAAGGAACAAGAAGCTAAACTCGCGAAAGGGGCCGAAGAAGCATCCCAGGAATTTGAAAGCTGGTTGAGCCAACAATCCGAACTCGCTCGCCGCAATATCCGAACGTATCTGCCATTCAATTACACGGATAAATATTTAGAAACGGCCAACTCGGAATCCATTGAGGTCAGCAGCTACCCATACCCACTCAAAGAAATCGCAGCGCTGGAATTCGAAGCCAGGATGCTAGGGGGTGGAGGAAGAGGCAGCCTGGGATTGGAGGTGAGGTACGACGTAAACGGGAGGCTCCACAAACGCGCCTACCATATGGGCGATAACTACGAACGAGAGCTGGACAGCAAATCTACCGCCCCATGGCGCATCCAGGTATCCCCCAAACTTTACAAAGGGCCTTGGCACTCTATCAAACTGACCCAGGACACGCTCAACCTGCCACGAGGAGCCAAATTGATTTCTCTGCGCCCACTCAAAGGCAACTCCTCCAGTTTCCGAAACTTCAAAATGCGTACCCTAAGAAACGGGTCTCAATACGCTGAACTCAGCGACAGGGATTCCAAGCTCCTGGCTAAACAGTTGGAGGGAAATGCGACTCAGCAAGACACGGACCAACTCAAGCAAGTATTCTTTGTCCACCACGCGGACAGCTTTACCGAAGAACGTTCAGCAATAGATGCTCTCAAGCAGGAGCTCCACGGCAAGCGCTACACCCCGCTCACGGTCAGTGCCAAACCAAGGGAAGTAAAAGTGCTTCCCCGAGGAAACTGGATGGACGACAGCGGTGAAACCGTCTTACCAGCCAGTCCGGGGTTCCTACCCAACTCAATCGCATCCAACAACAATCGACACCTAACCCGTCTCGATCTCGCTCACTGGATCGTTGACCGAAAGAATCCGCTGACAGCTCGCACCTTTGTGAATCGGATCTGGGCGATGTATTTTGGAATGCCCCTTAGTAGTGCACCGGAAGACCTCGGGTTGCAGGGTGAATATCCACCCTACCCTCAACTCCTGGATTGGTTGGCTGCAGAATTCATGGACTCAGGTTGGGATATCAAGCACTTGGTCAAAACCATTGTAAGCTCTCGCACTTACCGCCAATCGAGTGACGTTTCAGAGAAACTCCACGAGCTCGATCCCTACAATCGATTGCTGGCACGCCAGAGTCCGGTTCGACTTCCAGCAGAAGTGATTCGTGATAACGCATTGCAGATCAGCGGCCTTCTCGACACCAAGATGGGAGGCATTGCGGCACGGCCTTACCAACCCGACGGGCACTACCGAAACCTGAACTTCCCGAGACGTAAGTACACGGCCGACACGGATGACGATCAGTACCGGCGTGGCGTGTATGTCCATTGGCAGCGCACCTTCCTTCATCCCATGATGACCACGTTTGACGCCAGTAGTCGCGACGAGTGTGTGGTAAAGCGGGACCTTTCCAACACGCCGCTCCAAGCGCTCACCCTGTTGAACGACCCTACCCAAGTTGAAGCTGCCAAGGCCCTGGCAGAGATTCTACTCACGGAAGAAAGCACGGATGCGGATCGGATCAAGGCCGCCTATACCAGAGCCTTGGCTCGAACACCCTCGAAGAAAGAACTCACGACACTTTCCTCATTTCTTAATCGCGAACGGGAACGTTTTAAAAAGTCGGAGAACCAGGCAGATGCCCTACTCCAGATTGGACTTTATTTCCCAGACCCAGATTTGCCAACCATTGAACTCGCTGCCCTGACCAGCCTGAGTCGAGCCATCCTCAATCTGCACGAAACCATAACCCGATACTAATCGAACTATGTCATCATTTTCTGAATACGCCACAGAAGTAAATCGGAGAACTTTCTTAAAGAAGTCTCTTTCCAGTTTGGGAGTGGTAGCACTCGGTGATCTATTTGCCACCGATGCTATAGGAACTTCAAGCCCCATCCTGGGAAGTGAAGGCTTACATCATCCAGCAAAAGTGAAGCGAATCATCCACCTGTGTATGGCTGGTGGCCCCTCCCACCTGGAAACCTTCGATTACAAACCGGTATTGGAAGCTCAACACGGACAAGCCATGCCGGCATCAGTGACTGACGGTGAACAGATCGCCCAGCTACAGGGTGCGGAGCTCAAGATTAAAGGCCCCACTTTCAAGTTTTCCCGCCATGGACAAAGCGGCATGCAAATCAGCGACCGCTTCCCGCACATCGCGGGTCTAGCCGATGAAATTGCGGTGATCCGATCCATGTATACGGAGCAGATCAATCATGACCCGGCCCACACCTTCATGAATACGGGATCGATCATCCCAGGACGCCCAAGCATGGGAGCCTGGACCCTCTACGGTCTAGGTAGCCTGTCCAACGATCTACCCGGTTACGTGGTTCTTACGTCCGAAGCTGGTGGCCAAGGGCAACCCATTTCCGCCAAACAATGGCACAATGGCTTTCTGCCAAGCAAACACCAGGGCGTAGAACTACAATCCAAGGGAGATCCGGTCTATTACGTCGGAAATCCCGACGGTGTCAGCCGCGGTTCCCAGGGGGACCTGGTTGAAACCATCAATTCCCTCAACCACCACCTCGCCTCTCGAAGGCATGATCCCGAAATCGCAACCCGCATCGCTCAATACGAGCTCGCCTTTCAAATGCAGGCCTCCGTGCCTGACTTGGCCGATTTCTCAAAAGAACCCCAGCATATTCTGGAGAGCTATGGTTGTACTCCGGGCGACGGTTCCTATGCATCGAATTGCTTGATGGCACGACGTTTGGCCGAGCGAGGCGTGCGTTTCATTCAACTCTACCACCGCGGCTGGGATCATCACAGTAATCTCGAGAAGAACTTTACATCGGTTTCTAATCTGGCTGACCAACCGACCGCTGCGTTAATCAAGGACTTGAAAGAACGAGGCATGCTGGGTGAGACCCTCATCATCTGGGGCGGCGAATTTGGCCGGACCCCGATGAGTCAGGGTGGTGGCGGTGATGGCCGGGATCACCACATAAAAGGGTTCTCCATCTTTCTAGCCGGTGGAGGCATCAAGGGAGGCACCACTTATGGGGCGACCGACGACTTTGGTTACAATGCGCAAGAGAATCCAACAGCCGTGCACGACCTGCATGCCACCATGTTGTACTTACTCGGTGTCGACCACAAGCGCCTGACCTACAAATTCCAAGGACGTGATTTCCGTCTCACGGATGTGCACGGTCACCTGATCGATGGTATCCTTGCTTAGCCGGCTGACTCAGCTGACTCAAGTTTCTCAAGCTCGCGAAATTTCTCCAACTGCTCAGGTGTAATCTCCTTGATCGCTTTGGCGATGTTGGTCGCTACGTGATCCCCATTTCCATCAAAGAGGAAAATATCCACCTTGGCATCAGATATGTTATGCTCAGGGAAGGTACAGGTAGATTTCATTTGTCGAGCAACTCCGGATTCAATATCACCTATGGGGATGACACGCACCACAGAGCGACGAATTCCTTGCAAACGCTTTTGGGCATTCTGCTCTTTGAAACTAAGTACTACAGCAGCATATGCATTTTCGATAGACTGCCTCGGTTGAAGCTCAAATCGCAGGGAGATCGTATCCTGCAAGATATTAGCTCCAAAAGCATCAGGATCATCTATGGATTGATTATACGAGAGCTGGTCCAGTTCATCTACACTCTGAGCACTATTCTCAAACGACTGAGATCCTCCTCCCTCTTCTAGCGACACTCCGCCTCCGTTTCCGAAAAAGGTACCGTTCTGCGTGGCTTGCTCAAAATTCTGCCCCTGTTCAAAACGCATCTGTTCGGAATTCATCTCATTGATTGCCATCAGTTCCGTCATATCGGCTCTGTTGGAGTTGAAACTATAGCTAAAGCTACTCACCTCCGCATACTTATTACTGATGGCGACGATAGGTTTCATCTGACACGGCAAATTCCCAGCCGGTCTTAGGCGCTTCTTGATGCCTTCCAATCGTAGGCGATCTCCGTCAAAGGTATCGATGGGATAAAAGTCTTCACTCACCGCGGCACTAATCTGACCACTTAGAAATACATAATGAGGTCCGGATTCAGCAGTCCCAACAATGACTGAGACGATCAATAAGCAAACTGCAGCGATACTGATTTTCATAATTTGATTTAGTTTAATGTTAGTATGGTTCTGTGGTCAGGGTTGGAAAATGATTATTGGAGCGTTCCGTGAGTCAGGCTGATTCGATCGAGTTCTTGTTTTCGAGCAGCGTGCATACAATCTTGGTAAAGGTTGGACGCGTGGTCACCAGCGCCCTCGGCAATGGCCACTTCCAGTTTCTCCCCCGCTGCATAGTAAGATTGAATACTCATAAGAATTTGCGCCTGCGCAATGAGTGCATTTCGACGAGATGATGCGTGGGACTCGGCAAGGGCTAGGGTTTCCAAAGAAGCTTCAGATTGGCCACTTTGAAACTGGACGATTCCCAAACGAAGTCGAATGTCTCCCAATCGCTTTCCTATTTCAAGCCCTTTTGTCAGGATCCGCTCGGCCTCCGACAGCTCCCCAGCAAGCTCAGCCCGCTTTGAACCGATCAGAACCAACAACGCCCGGCTCTCATCCGACAGTGAATCCTCATCCGCCGTTAGGCTATCGTCTAAACGATCGGCCAGGTCGACCCACTGGTTTTTGTAGAGGCCATTGACGCAAATGAGTAAAGCATCGCCATCCGGGACATGCCCCTTGGCGATCATCTCAATAAACACTTCGGCTGCGAGATCGAAGGACTCCGTGTTGATGTAAACACGCGCCAACATGTCGTATTCCTCAAAATTCATTTCGTTCGTCATCCGCAGAAACTCCATACAAGCAGCTGCTTTGGTAAAGTCTTCCTCTTGAATGTAGAGGTTAGACAAGGTTCGCCAGAATTCGCCCTCTTCCGGCTGGCGGCGCGTGAGGCTCTCCAAAATAACAATAGCCGCCTCATTGTTGCCCAAGGCAATGTGGCAGGACAGATTACCCCGCATCCAATCCAGGTTGGTCGGATCGTAGAGCAGCGCTTGTGAGTAGGCCGACTGGGCTGCCATATGGTCCCCCTGCAGGTAGTAACAATAACCAATCTGCCCAAAGGTGTCAGGTTCAGTATCACCAAGCTTGATCGCTTTACCGAAAGCGTCCAAAGCGGTCTCGTAGTCTTCCGCGTACAAACTGATCCAACCAATGGATCGCCAGGCACGCATGTAGTCCGGGTATTTTGCCAAGGCTTTCTTGTAAGACTGTAAGGCGTCCGGCTCACGCTGAGACTGATAGTAAAGATTTCCCAGGACAAAATCGAAAGAAGCAGAGAGGTCAGGATTATTGGCCGTCAAACCCTCGATCATTTCCAGGGCAAAATCCGGATCCTCTTCCAGGAAAGGCAAGAACTTCTCCACGATCGCATACTCTCCTTGATTCAAGGCAGGCTCGCGGTTGCTCAGGAACCCATAACTGCCTTGGATTTTTTTCGCCAACTCAGACTCAGTGATCGGCTTGTCGACACTGATTGATTGCGCAGTACCCATCAAGGGGATACAAAGCATGATTGCTGCTGCGAAAGCTATAAGACGAACTGTTTTCTGATTCCCCATAAAAGTTACAACCCAAACCTGGAGCTGGCTTTGTTGATAATGATTTTTTGTTTTACCCAACAGCGCACCTTCATGCCGTTTTTCTCTGCAGGAGAATAAGTCCATGTTTTGACGCATGCGACAACCTCCTCATTGAACTGGGCATTCGTGGTTTCAAGCACATAGGTATCACCCACGGTACCGTCGACGTTGACTACATAGATAAGCTGAACGGTTTCCTTGGGTTTCTTAATTTTCAAATCCGGCATCACGCGGTAGATGTGCTCCGGGCGTTTATCGACTTCCCTTCCCTCGTAGACGACCATGTCGTTTATGTCCCGACCTTTCACCTCAAACTTGGATAGATCGAAGTCCACTTTCTGCACGATATCCTGGGCACGTGTTGGGCGAATGTTGGAAGCCAACAATTTGATGGCCAAATTGTCCTGCGCCAAAGCAAAGTCGACCTTTGCGGATATGGTGTTGTCCGGCTCATCCGCCGGTTGCTCTACTTCGGGAGGCTCGGGGGGCGTGATCTGGACTGATTGAGTCACGAAGGCACTCACTTGCTCCTCCGGCTTCGCGTCATTTTTCAAACTCAAGGAGACGGTGTAGAAAAGACCAGCCGATACGTACACGCCAATAACCACATGGAGCAGCTTTTGGCCCCAGGTGTATGGTGTGGTTGTATTCCAGTCTTTCATATATGTTTCCCCAAAGAATTCAATACTCCGTGGCAAAGTTGACTTTCGTCGCCCCCGCTGCTTTAGCCTCTCCATAGACGCGGGAAAATACACCATGGTCGGCCCGTTCATCGGCCTGGATTATCACGGGGATCTCAGCGATCTCCATCTGACGTTTGACGATTCCAGCCACGCCGGAAATGCCGATCTCCGTTCCCGCATAGACGACGTTGTTCTCAGCTGTGATGGCAATGAGCAGGCTCTTCTTATCCAACTGGGTCGAGGCCGCGGCCTCCGGTTTGTTTACTTCGACTCCGGTTTCCTCGATGAAAACGGTGGTGACAATATAGAAAATCAAAAGAATGAACACACAGTCGATCAAAGGAGATAAATTGATCTCCGCGCTGTCGAAATCCCCGTCCGGGTTACTGACACGATTTCGGATCATACTAGCGCGTGCCCTCCATCGCGTTTAGAAATTGAGTTTCCAGGCTTCCAAAAACAGCCAGGGTTCGGTTCAAATGACGCTGCACCAGATAGGTGAGAAAGATTGCGGGAATCGCCACCACCAATCCGGCATTGGTGGTGAGCAGTGCCTTGGAAATTCCACTTGCAACCAGATTAGATGCATCTTCGCCCATACCTGTACTCAACGCTGAGAAGGTTTGAATCATCCCGGTAATGGTTCCCAACAACCCCAGGAGCGGTGCAGCAGCAATCGCAATTTTTATATGGGCCAACTTGGACGTCACCAACCTCTGGATACCCCGTCGAGCAAACTTCAGGTAAGAGATAGCCAGATGGGTGTTGTCGCTGAAGCCATCCAGTCCTTCCGACAAATTCCTCCAATAGCGATTCAGCTTAGCATTAGGTGGAAGAGCGTTCCCCTGAATCCTCACCACCTTGTAAGGAGCCGAGGTAGTCAAAGTCAGGTGAAGCGCACGCAACAGGGTTCCATACAAGAGGATGGAGAGCACAAAGATACAAATAATGATAGGACCTCCTGCTTCGGCCACTTCTATAAAGGGAGCCAACCATTCCGTCGTCATCAAGCACTCTCCTTTCTCGATTCCTGTAAGGAGATAACAAACTCAGAAGCGAGGTCTTCCAGGGACCCCAGCTTTTCTCGAGCTGAGCGCAACAACACACCATGTAAGATCAACGCCGGGATTGCTACGATGAGCCCAAACTCAGTCGTGACTAAAGCTTCAGAAATGCCGGCGGAAAACGATTGAGCATTACCCGATCCAAAGACGGTGATCAGCGAAAAGGTTTTAATCATACCCACCACAGTTCCCAGCAAGCCCATCAACGGGGAGGTGGCAGCAATGATAGCCAGGAACGGAAGCAAGCGCTCAAGCCGAGTCTTTACATTGCGAATCTCACCAATGATCACCTCTTCTATCACATCACTTTGGTGATCCGCATATTTTAATGCCACTGACAACACACGGTTGGCAGGAAAGGGTTTCTTCTCTGCCAAGGCGAGCGCCTCGTCGTTGCCTTGAGTCAATCGGTGTTCGATCAAGTCGGCCACGGGCACACTGTGAAGTCCACGTACCCGGGAGAGGTCGAGCATCTTGACGAGCACAATCAGCAAGGCCGCAGCGGCAAACCCGAGAATGACATAACCAACCATGCCCCCTTTCTCCACATGCTGACCAAGAGACCACTCCGTTTGACCAAACTCTTTGGCCTGTCCCAAAGTGATATCGATGGGGAAAACCGTGGAGCCGCCAGAGGACAGAGCATTGATTTGATCAATCGCTATGTCAGGCACAGTGCTCAACTCAGGTAATAAGGAATTGGTCTCAAACTCCAGTTCTCCAACCGACTGTTTATCTCCTCCAGCAAAGTAGGCTGTCGGTCCGGTTAAGCTGATGGATCCTTCTAAAATATCGCCAGCCTCATTCACCGCCTTGCCGTCAAAGCTGTAACCGCCCAAGGCCTTTTCGATGCGTTCGAAGGACAGGTCGATCACTTCAAGCTGAGCCAGCATCTGCTCCTCACGGGAAGCACCTTCGTTCTTCTTATTCCTCAACTCAGTAAACCTTGGTCGGTAAAGCTGATCTTCAGCCGGATGAATCAAGGTATCGAAATTGGAGAGGTGATCCACGAGGAGAGCGTCAATAAAGTCGATCTGATCAGCCTGTCCTGTATTTTGTTCCTCGATACGCTCAACCACGCTCAATCGTTCTGACCGCTTGAGCAAGAGCATGTCCGTTTGGTTACGCAGCTGACTTACTCGCATACGCTTGCCGTTCAGCGGGGTAACCAAGGTCAATTTCTTTTTAGATACCTCAGCCGATAGCTGTTCGTATTCCTCCAAAGCTTTCTCAAACTGAGCTTCAAGCGTGATGCTCTTTCCAGCGATGTTGAGCTCTTGAGCACGGAGGATTGAGCACGACAAAATTACAATGCCGACCACACCCAAAAAAGTTTTCCAAAGGCGACTACTCATGAGAGCTCCTGAGTGGAAGTTGAATAAAGGCCGGGATCTCAACGCCTTCATGAATAAAGAAGGCCTGGCGAATCCCTTCAAGGTGATCGTTCGCATCTTCCCAGACCCAGGCATCGTCCCCGGGATGCCCTACTTGAGCAATTGTGTTGGAAGGATCAATCCGATAGCCCGTGGCAATTCCCCAATAGAGGGTATCCAACTGCTTAGCTCCGTCTCCCCCCTCATAAGACTCCTTGGTGAAAAACGGTTTCTGATTAAAACGATGGACCAGATTAAGCGCCGATACGAGGGACTGATAGCGGGCACCTATAGTTTTAATTTCCCGATCTGGCGCCTCGCCCAATTCATCTTTAACCTGAGTGCTCAGCGGATCCGGTAGACGAGGTGTAAGTTTCAGTAACAAGGATTCATAATTCACAGCGCTCTCTTTCAGACGCTCCAAAATACGATCCTGATCATCAGCCGAACCGGTGGCCACGTCTTCCCGTGCTAGCAACTCGTTATTGATACCAAGTAGAACTTCCAGCTTCTCTTCCAAGCCTTTAAGCTCTGCATCCAACAAGTTTTCCTCCTGTTTGAGTTCAGCCTGGTCCAGCTCCCAATCGCTGCGCAACTTCGCGGTGTCTTTTTTGATTTCGATGCGTTTTTCCAACAGCTCAATGGCCTTGTCTACTTCGACCGAAGTCGCGCCAGCCAGGACCATTGGAATGAAACATAATAGAGGGATAGCCTTCGTAGGTAATTTAAGAAGAGTCATATAAACTGAAATGATGGTGCCAGAGCCAGGAGAGTCCTGAAAATGGCACTAAAAAGAGACGTCACAAAGAGTAACGGGATCTTGAAGGCTAGGGTTACTCGATAGTGGAAGAATCTTGAAATGAGGAGCAATGTTTTTATCAGCAGTCTTCCCAAGTTTCCCTTGCCGTTTGACTCAAAATTGAATCTGGATACGGTAATAATCTGCAAAAATCTACCCGATTATGAGAAACATTACTGTTATCAGCCTACTCCTCATTTCTATTTCTTTAGCCCATGGCCAAGAAAACGCCTCTTCTTCTGAGAAATCTCACTACCTCTTCCTGAGCGGGAAAGTGAGCGTTGATGTGAAGGGAGAAATGGTTCCCATCACAAGCTTCGACGGAAAACGCTACCAGGCAGGAGGAAAGAACATAAAGCCCTCCCCGAAATTGGCCGCTGGGCTAAAACCCATTCTAGCTGTCAGCACCATGTTCGCGGAGGTAGCCGAATTTAGTTTCAACCTCCACTCCTTAGAATCCGAGATCCGTGCACTACATTCGATGAACGAGGTCGGAGCCGAGGATTTACAAAATCAGATGGGGCTTGATTTTGAGCATGCTGCGCTCGCCTCTGACAGACTCTCCGCCACTGCCGCTGGAGACAGTGCACGGCTTAGTGAGATTCAGAACCAACAACGAGATCTCTGGAATAATGAAGATACTCAAGAAGATCTCAGCTATAACCAGAACATCGATCAAATCGACAATTTAAATGGCTTGGGGTTCATGGATATGATCAAAGGCCAGTGCACCTTCATATCCACGAAGAACATTGAGGATGCTTACGGCGCCTTGTCTATAAGCCTTCAAGTAGCCCAAAAAGATGGATCATTAAAAAAGGCGGCCCTCATTCGAACCTTTCCAGTGGGAGACCTAAAAGAAGGGAAAACCCAACCCGTGGAATTCGAATGTCAATTTCCTGAGCTGAAAGTGGCTGGAGCCAAGGTCGACCTCTTTCTCTTCGACAGCAAAGGCAAGCACGTGGCCACCAACATGGCTCGAGGGCTTAAGAAAGTTAGCAAAGAAGAACTTGAAGAGTTGCGCGCGCAAAGCAGATCCAAGCAAGGGAAAGAGAGCTAACTCGTTTTAAAATTAGCGACCTCAAATCGGCTCCAATGTCCAAATGAGATTTAGCTTCATGCCTACAGAAATGAGGAACACCCACAATCTGCTGATTGTAAATCACTTGTTTTTCCAATTTTCACACGGCCTCCAGAGACACTGTATACGGTCTTGTAGCTAGATTGCTTTCAGAAACAGCCTTGGCTCATCTTTTTTTGTCGTACACCCCGACGAGAGGAGATCTTATTTTTTTATGACCTGGCTATATGGGGACCAAGACGCTCCTCCCAGTCCAGATCAAGTTGTGGCCCCTGTAACAGCTCAGGGTACGCTTTCCTTCGAAAACATGTTTTTCGCGGAACGCCCTTCAAAGATTGAGAGACTCATCTGGGAAGAGTTGACTGAAGGGCCTAGAATCCCGAAAGGTCTTAGTTATTCTTCTATGCCGGATAAATAGTAGATGTCACCTAGCTCATGAAAAACCGGGAGAGATGCGGACTCTGTTAATTCGATCAGCTCAAAAAAGCCTTTCGAACTTTTGCAATGACACATTTACTGAAAGATCCGCATCGAATCGCTGGAGGTATGAAGTGGGCAGCAGAAAAAGGTTTCATGCATAACGAACTACGATACTGTTCAGCTTTGCCTATTTTGAGCAACCTGCTCAGCGGTTTGTGATCTTTGAGCCTGGATGATTTGTTTCACAATACAAAGTGGAAATGCATAATCATTTGGGACTCTTTTATATTCCTTAAATTTGTTGAGCCGGTTGAGCTACGCTTGAAGTGTTACGGGTATGTGTCTTGAGAATGCGGGCGCGTTCTGATCTGACCAACGGATTACTACGATGGCCCCATATTTTCTTACGAGCCTGTTTAGCTCGCTCCAATGGGTCTATTATAGGACAAGGGTAAGTCTCTCCGATTTTTACGCCACACATGGTTTGTTCCAATAGCTCCATTTTCCATGGGGTATGTGTAAATGCGTTCGGGACGCCCTCAAGTTCTGGAACCCAGCGATGAATGAAATGACCCAGCGGATCATGTTCCAGGGATTGTTTTACAGGGTTGTAGATTCGTATGGCATTTGTACCAGTAGTTCCGGCCTGCATTTGAAATTGGGTGAAGTGTATCCCCGGTTCGTAATCGAGAAAAAGTCGCGCCAAGTGGTTAGTACCTCGTCTCCAGTCTTGGTCCAAGTGGTGACACAAGACAGAAACCAACATGGCTCGCATGCGAAAATTGATCCAACCGGTTTCATGAAGGCAACGCATTAATGCATCGACCAGTGGCAAACCTGTATGACCGGTTTTCCAAGCCTCCAGCCAATCCGATCTGTTCTCGTGTTCCAGCGACTCATAACCTCGATTCACGCACTGGTATTCGTAACTACATTCGACTTCGAACTTTTGCATAAAATGGCAATGCCATTTGAGACGTTGCAGAAATGCCGAGAAGGGACGTTTGTGATTTGCATATTGGTCATGCTGCTTGATGAATCGATAGGCTTGTTTAACAGAAAGATTGCCCCATGCGAGATGAGTAGAAAGGCGGGAACAGGATACGCGACTCTCTGCCGGTTTAGAAATGTGCTTGTGGTAATTTAGTCCCCTTTCTTCAGCGAAAGAGGAGAGCTGATGGTATGCCTCCGGTTCTCCAGGTTTTTGGAAGGCATGAGGATAACTTTCCAATTCCTTAAGGAGATTGGCATTGAGGGTAAAGGGATGCTTTTTGAGGGTAAGGGACTGCATGGAATAACGATTCTCAATGCCAGGTGAATGCATAATAAAAAACCACTTTTTATCCCAACCCTTTCGGTCCTTGATTCCACGTAAAATGCCGTCACGTTGAAACTCCGTCCACTGCGTTCCGTGCTCTTGGAGAATCGTTCTAACCTGTTTGTCCCGGTTCCAGGTGGTTTCCGTCCCCGTCTCCTGATAACTAAAAACATTCCTTACTGAATAATGTTTTAGGGCCCAGCAAAAAACCTCGGTGGCCTCTCCAAAGAAAAGATCCACTTTTCGCCCAGAGGACCCAAGCCCTCGGTTCATGGAAGGCAGGCTGTGATAAGTAAACTGCCAATGACGTAGACTCCAGTCGGGATGCTTTTGGAAGGATGGTTCCAGCAAACAGCAAATAAAGTAAGGGATACCTGCCTCCTCTGCAGCTTGCAGAGGTGCATGATCGGCAAGACGTAGGTCTCGCTTGAGCCAGACAATGTTAATGGGGCACTTAGTCATCTTGTTTCTCGCTCGCAGCGTTTCCAAAAGGCAAAGAAAGAGCGGAAATAGCCTGTCGTTTCAAACATCCATTCCCGAGGCTCTTCTGTCCCTTGAAACTGATTCAGGGGATGCTCTTTGAACCGTACTTCTGTCCCGCCCAAATGTGATTGTAAAGCAGCAAAGCTTCCGGTAAAAATTTGGATGCCTGGTATATTTTTTGCGAGCTCTAAGACAAAACGTATACAAGGCTCCGATACTGGGTATTTGGAGAAGACCTCTGGCTCGAGTAAAAGTACACGATTTGCCTTCATTTCAACATGCCATCGCGGATCGAGGTTGTAATAATTGTAGATAAGTGTTGGGAGTTCTGCATCGATTTCAGAAGGTGTGGTTTTCGGCAGCTTGGTCGTTAGTTCGGGATCGGCGAGAGGCACCAAAGCTTCAGGTTTCGGGTCGGTCAACAATCGACTGTAGGGTTTATCGAGGAAAGTTCCGCGTTGCTGGGAATGACAATAACGGTTGATATTCTCCTGATTTGCGATGTATTGTTTGCGGCTGTTGGAGCCCGCTACCCACTGCCAGCTCAGCGCGTTACTCGCCCAATCCCCATCGAGAAGATGATGATACATCCAGCGAGCCGGGGCTCTCCAGTGACTTCTACCAAGGTTACAAGCCATGGCTGCAACATACATGCGAACATGGTTATGAAGATAACCGGTTTCATAAAATGTTTCGATCGCTGTATCAATCGCATGAATACCTGTTTCAGCCCGAATAATGGAAATCGCCAATTGATGATTGTCGAATCCAGGCTGAGGGTGAAGCAGATCCTTTTCAATCGCCGACCCCTTATGAATCCATACCTGCTGCCAGTAATCCCGCCAAGCCAACTCTTGAATGAACTTTTTAATCTTTTCTGGATTGTATCCCCGACCCAACACTGAATGGAGCACCTGTTTTGTAGAAATAACACCTCTGGAGATGTAGGGTGACAAGTAAGTTACGGCACCATCCACAAAATTTCGACTCCGCCCATAAGCAATGGGATCTACCTGCTCTATCCTGTTGAGAACCTCGTTGTATTGAGTTGGGAATATCATTACAGGATGATGTTTTCTTCAACAAGGCACCGGAAACTGTTGCTTCGGTCGTGTTTTGTTTTGGATCCGCTGAGCTCGAGCCGCAAAAGATGGAGGTCTACAGCTTCGGTTTGGACCCGAATTTTAAATTTCAGATCAGTAGCGGTTTGCTTCAATACCTCGCCGCAATATGCGAACAGGCTATGGGTTTTGGGGAACATTTTTTAGTTATTGGTTACAGCTTGGCTTTCCAAAAGATCTGCCATTCGAAATGGGGTTCTTGATAGAGAGTTGTAGAGTGGGCTTTTGGACTTAGTAAAATTGCTGGAAGTCTTCGCAATGGGGGAGATTTTGATGCCATGTTGAATTGAGTTGAAAACGCGCAAATGCTCGATCCAGTGCATCCGTAACGACGCTGCGGATGAGACAATAAGGAAATTCCAAAAACATTTTGTTTTGTGTATAACTTTGAGCAGAGAGAAAAACCACAAAAAGGCTGAAATTAATCTTGGTCACCAGCAACCCAACCGCGCTATTTGGATAAAATTAGATTATTCAAATACGACTCAGTGTGCCTGCTGTGCATCCTGCTTTTCCGTTCCTTAAAAGATACCTCAATAGGGAGCATGAAATGCTTTTTAAATCTCACAACATACAATCGGGCTGGTCGAATACCTCTCGTTGGAAGCTGTAAAACCAGATAAAAGTGCCATAACAAAAGAGAGTTAATAGTGAACCTCCCTTTTCAAAATGAAGCCGGCGATGGGACTTATTACGTGGAGCCTAGCGAGGATAAGACAGACTGCGAAGCAGATTGGAACACCCGCGCAGGTGAAAGAACCGAAGCTGGAAACATTTTTACAGGATAGCCAATCCCCAATTTATTGATATCGAATTAAAAGAAAGCATCGCTGAAGCGGTCGATGAGTTTGCCAAGCAGAAGAAGCTGGAGGGAATTAAAAGCTTGAGCCGATACAATCCAAAGAAGGTCGGACTGATCCTCTATCTATGGAGTCAGGGCGTCAGCCAATCGACGATGGTGAAGAAATATCATTTGTCTCACGGCACTATCAAACACACACTAATTGAGTATGCCAACCACACAACACGCTGGCGCAAGTTGGGTGTTGAAATTAATAGACGACTATTCCTTGAGCTAAGCTCCATTGAAGAGGACATGGTGTCAGATTTACAGCAGCGACTCAGCTCCGGAGAATTGAAACCAACATTCAGTGATTTGTTGCCGGTGAGCGTTGCTTTGGACAAGGCGGAACGGCAAGCGATGAGAGCTATAGAAGATGTTGGGCAGGTGAACTATTCGTTTGAAACCCTAACTCTCAAAAACTCTTTGTCTGAGCTTGGAATCAATTCGTATTCTGGAGCATCAAGGGTGGTCCAGTTTTGTAGGTCGTCCGAAGCTTGAATTTGGAAATCAAACAACAACTTACCCTCACTGTTCTTCCTCATCATCGGGGCACCTATTCTTACGTCTTCAACAGTGTTTTCACCAAATAGTCCATGAATGGTAGGGTTATTGATAACATCCGTTTGCCCTAGTGTGCGTGCGGCTGTTTCGGCATTAGCTACGAATGTATCTATTGAAGTCTTTTCCACACGAACTTGATCGGCTGACAAACTATAAGAACTATAGTTTTCCTCCATAAAGAGGGTTACCGGAAGAGTTACGCTGGTAAGGCTGGTGCAACCAAAGAACGCATATCCCTCAATATACGTGACGCTGTCAGGGATGGTGATGCTTGTAAGGCTGATGCAATGAACGAACGCCTCCCATTCAATAATCGTCACGCTGTCAGGGATGGTGACGCTGGTAAGGCTCCGGCAAGCGGCGAAAGCAGCATAACCAATACTCGTGACGCTGTTTCCGATGGTGACACTGGTAAGGCTGCTGGAACCAAAGAACGCACTAGGACTAATACTCGTGACGCTGTCGGAGATGGTGTAAGAGTCATTCTCTTTTGCAGTTGGGTATTTAATCAATGACGTTTGCAGTTTATTAAATAATACACCATCTACAGAACTATAATTTGAGTTATTAGTATCAACCGTGATACTAAAAAGATTATAACATGCATCGAAATTATTTTCCCCAATAGTCGTCACGCTGGCAGGAATAGTGAAATTGATAATGCCTTCGACATGATAGAATGCATAACGCTCGATAGTGGTCACGCCGTCTGGGATGATGATACTAATAAGCTGCGATCTCCCATATAAGAAAGCGTGATCACCAATAGTCGTCACGCCGTCTGGAATGGTGTAAGAACTATTTTCACTTCCGATTGGGTATAAAATTAATTCAGTCTGTAGTTTATTGAACAATACGCCAGCTAATGAGCTGAAACTTAAGTTGTCTGGATCAACCGTGAAGCTGGTGAGCTTGTAGCAAGTTCCGAAGGCTCTATCACCAATACTAGCTATACCTTTGGGAATGTTAACACTTGAAAGTTTAATACACGAGTTAAAAGCAAACCACTCAATAGACGTGACGCTGTCGGGTATGGTGACGCTTGTAAGGTTGCTGCAATTATAGAAAGCGCATTGACCAATGGTCTTAACGCCGTCGGGGATGGTGACACTTGTCACGGAGGAAGATGAGGGGTCGAAGATAGAATTAAAAGAGCCTCCCTCGACCTTGACGACCGACTTACCGTCAACTTCAGCTGGGATTACCACTTCTGTGTCATCACCCGAATAGCCCGTGATGGTAGCTTGGTTGTCGGAGACCGTGTATGTCCAATCTCCTGAAGTTTCTCCAAACAAAGTCTGATGGACGGAGGCAATAACAAAGGCAGCGAGAAGGGCTAGTGATCTTTTCATCAAGCTAGTGTTCGCACAGCTTGCCTAATAAGTGAACAATTTTTTTCGAGGGTGGTTAATGTATAAATATATCCGGAGACTGGATCCCCTCGACCCCCTCCCCGTGCGGTTCCAATCCTGACGAGTGCAAGGTGGCTGGAAAACAGTGGCTCGCAGGAAAATTGGGTTTTTATCGGAGATTTTTCGGAGATTTTACCCATATACCCACATCCCAAAAAATATTGTCAGAGCTTATGCTGGTTCTCAAGTCGTTGAACTACAACTATTTAAAAGTGGAGCCGGCGATGGGACTTGAACCCGCAACCTACTGATTACAAATCAGTTGCTCTACCAATTGTGCTACGCATGCAAATATCTTATAAATAGTAACTTATAAGATTAAAATCTGTTATTTTATCTGGATAAAAAAAGTTGATGCCCCTATATTGCCTCTAAGGATCTTGCCCTACTAGTGGAACCGTGAACCTAAAAGCTTCCTTTTCAAAGATTATCAAGAGCATTTTCCCACGGCAAGGGGGTCGGGGTCGCGGGGGGCGGCAGCATCGCAATATATATACATCAACTGCCCCCAGAAAAAATTGTCGCCCTATGGGGCAATCTCTGATTTGGTTAAGATATGAAATCGCTCTCCATCCTACTCGCCCTCGGTTGCCTCTTTTTTCCAGGCTGTGAGACTGTACCGAAAGTAGCTGAGACTCAATCAGCCCAAATCCCCGAAGCGGATGAAGAACCGCTCGGCGGCAATTTCCTTATTAAATATGTTAACCCTTGGCGAGGAGCGGAAGAGAATTCGGAACTACGGTTCAATGAAGCGAGTGAAGGATTTTCGGGTGCGGTTATTACTCCAACAGGCGAGGCACCACTCAAAAACGTAGTCCTTGAATCTGATGGCTCGGCAACTGCTAATTTTACAATTAGTGGTTATTCTTTTGATCTCAAAGCTGTCATTGATGGAGATGACATTGAGGGAGAGCTAAGTGGTCAGCGGAAAATCAGCTTTAGTGGATCGCGATTAAAATAGTGCCTTGATCGCATACCTAAGCAACTGCCCCCAGAAAAAATTGTCCCTCAAAGGGCGTCTGAAGCTATTCTTATCCCAGCTTCCGCCTAGCGAAGGCTAGAGCCGCAACACCCACTCCAAGAAGGGCTGCTGTGGACCCTGTGTCGGGGACGGAACTGTATTGAACTATAAAAGTATCGCCGTCATCCTCATACGTACCTACGTTGAAATCGCCAAACGTATGCCCTTCTCCCCCAAGGTCTATCGTTGCACTGCCTGAAATCTCATACGAGCCGGGCGTTGAAGTGAAGATGGCAAACCAAATCCACAAATCGTCATCGTTTGAGCCGCCACCATCGTTCAGCTGAATCCTAGTTAATGCATGTCCTGATGCAGTTATCCCAGATGACGGAGTAAACCATGTAGCATTTAACCCGGAGCCGTTTGTGATAAAATCCCCTATATTTCCAAAATATTTATCGCCGGCCGGCCAAAAGGTTTGAGAAATATAAGCCTCCCCAGTGGCCGTGAGTGTTATTTCGGTCGCCGAGTCGTTCAGAGCCGAAATGGTAATGGTTATCGCCGATGCCGAAGCAGGGAGGCATGCCAACAGGAGACTGACTTTGAGCAGGGGTAACACTCTTTTCATATCGTAACACAATATTATGCGTTGGCCGATGTGAAGCAGACCAACGGGGACGGGGTCGCGGGGGGCGGCAGCATCGCAATATATATACATCAACTGCCCCCAGAAAAAATTGTCGCCCTAACAGGTCTTCTTCATGTTTGGTTTTATTATGAAAACAAACACCTTCATCACCTTAAGTACAGCAACTGCCAATGTCGGGGTCCTAGTCGGACTGGTCTTCCTTATCTTTGAAATTAAACAGAATTCTGCCATCGCACTATCCGAGATAAGACAGGAAAGAACTCTTAGTATTATTAATGAATACACCGCTTACGCCAGAGATGAGCAATTCAACTCTCTTCTTCACCGAGCGATAGATAATGCGGATTTTGACTCTGTACCCAATAATGAATGGGGACAGATAAGACACTATGAACTAGCAAGGGGCTTCCGACTTGAAGACGTTTTCTTTCAGTACCAGGAAGGATTAATTGATGAGAATGCATACCGTTTCAGCATAGCTATGGCTGCAAGCAGAACGCCTCTTTGGAAATGGTTAAGAATTCCAGATCCTAACCCTAAATTTCGGGCGGCTATTAAGAGCTACATGGAAGATTCAGAATTCAAGGAGAGCAACTTTGCGATATTTTTCAAAAAATGGAGTGAGGGCAAGATAAGTCCCTCCAAAGGCTTAGGCTCACCCTTTGTGTTTGAATAATCTCACAGCTTCTTAATTCCCCAGTTTAGCGTAATTATGAAAACAAACACCATCCTTACTATCACCACAGCACTTGGAAACGTAGCTGTACTCGCTGGCCTCGTTTTCCTGATTATTGAAATGCGGCAGACTTCAAGCATCGCTCGGTCTGAGATCAGGCAGGATCGCAGTAACGCGATGATTGAGGAATTCAGCCAGATATACTCCGAAGATTCAGTGCTTTCTGTTCATATGGCTCTAATGGAAGGTGATTTTGAGGCAATCACTGGCCTAGATAAAGAAAGACTGTTCTGGTTTGAGAGGGTAAGGTACCAACGATTTGAAGACGTATACTATCAGTTCATAAATGGGTTGATTGATGAAAGTCCATTCAGGGAAAGCATGGCGTTTGCTGCAAACAGGAAGGCTTTGTGGGGATGGCTAGGTATACCTAAACCCAATGCTGGAATGAATGCTGAGGTTGATAGGTTTCACACTTCCGAATACTTTTCTCCAGAGCCATGGGCCATACGTTTCTCTAACTGGCTAGAATCAAAAGATGCCTAAAGTCTACTCACTAAAGAAACTCAATCCACAGGACTCCATCTGGAAACACTATCCAGAGGATGATTTTGTCCGCTGGGTCGGAGATGATGAGGAAGAAGCTAGGAAGAACGCGGCCAGAGGATCCCTTCCAAGGAACAAGGCCATGAGCATGTCTCCATGGCTAAATAAGGAGCAAACTTCCTGTGAGCTTGAGTACAACTCGGAACAGGATGGTGTCGCTGGAGTTACTGATTAGGGACACCCTCCCATCACAAGATGGGTTGAGAGCATCAACTAGCCTCCGAAAAAATGTTCTTCCTAAGCTCTAGTTTTTATCTACACTACAGCGATGAAAATAAAAGCTCTAGTTATATCCTTTGGACTGATTTCACTCCTTTTTCTAGGTTGCAGCACTACACAAAAGACAGCTGGAACTGGAGGCTACAGCGCAGTTGCCCAAAACGTAGTGAGAATTGCACTAGTTGAGGCTTCTAAAAATTTAGATTTTTCACCTTACGCTGGCCAACCAATTTCCTGCCAGATCATAGGATTTGCCGATGAAAATATGCGTCCATATTTCCAATATTTCTTTGAATCAAAAATAGAAAATGCAGGGTGTATTTTAAGCGGACCCGACTCTGATTTAGTACTTCAAGTAGTTGTCCATTCAGCAGGTAATGATCAGGGTGTCTCAGCAATCCCTGTTATTCAGAACCGCACTAGATCGGAGGGAAAAGTAAATATGAGCATCATATTAAGAGATAAAAATAACCAAAAGCTCATGGATGAAGATATTTCAGGTGAATCCAAATTTGAAAGTCGCACTACTCTGGGAATTGCAGCGATGGATGGAGCGTATTACGTCAATGAAAATGGGTTGAGATGGGTTAAAATTGATGACCCTAATAATTTCTAGTTAACCTAACCGCTCTCCCATTATTCCTTCACAAGCTGAAGGATGGGTGCTATATATTAAGCAATGAAAGCACTCCTAACAATTATTCTCCTTCTCGCCTTCGGCGCATGTGTTTGGGGCGACACGCCCACTCCCGAACAAATTGCGGAATGGAAAGAAGCTGCTGAAAATGGGAATGTTGATGCTCAGTATAATCTTAGTGTTATGTATGAGTACGGGAGAGGCGTTCCTGAAGACGACAAGGAAGCTTTGAAATGGCTTATGAAATCAGCCGAACAAGGGAATCCTCTGGCTCAGTTCAAGCTTGGATATTGGTATTATGTTGGGCAAGGAGTTCCTAAAGATTTCAAGGAATCAGCTAAGTGGTGGCTCATTGCTGCTGCCAATGGGGATGAAGATGCCAAGGAAGTGAAAGCAGATTTGGCTGAATTAATGACCAAAGAACAAATTGCTAAAGCTCAAGACCTCTCACGGGAAATGCTTAAGGCCAACCCGAAGTTGATGGGCGACTAGCCATAATGAGTAAGGACTACTATTCAATTTTGGGTGTTTTGCCCAGTGCAGAGCCAGCAGTAATCACAGCGGCATACAAAGCTCTTTCTAAGCTTTATCATCCCGATCTCTATCAAGGAGAGGATTCTCATGATCGCATGGCTGCTATAAACAAAGCCTACGATACATTATCAAATGAGGAGAAGCGAACCGAGTATGATGCTTCAAGAAAGGATGAACTACCTGAAGAAGATCCATTCTTCACTGAATCTCAAGGTGGGTCTAATGACCCTTTTAAGGATGAATGGGAAATTGCCCTGTCCTATCACCCCGAAGTGAAGGAGTATTCTGAGGAGCTTTCTTCACTATCATCACGGCTAGGATTTATCTTTAGAATAACACTCTTGGAATCCAAAAAATTTATGGAAGCTGAGGAATTAAAACAGCGTCTTAGAAAGGCTTTTTTGGAAACCTATTTTGGGGAAAATAGAAGTGTTATCGAATTAGCCAATTTCCTGATTAAGAAGAAAAATAAAGAGGTTTTAAGAGAACTTAATAAGGCCGTTAGTATCTTAGGAGATAGCAGTGCCATAGAAATTATAAAACGCTTAATAGAAAAGCATTCTCTACCATTGCGATGGGATGGATACCAGTATATAGCCTATGACCCTGAGAAAGAAAAGGCCAGTGTGAGAGAACCTGAGTATGATACTGATAGTTGGGTGATGCTTGGTGGATCAGTTTTGCTATTTATCATTTTTCTTATAGTTGTAGGCTCTTGTGAATCTTAATCCACCAATGAAAACCCTCGCTCTATTGGTGTTGTTAGCCACCTGCTCTTTGCTACAGGCGAAACGCCTGTACCCTGAAAGCCACTACTAGCAATACTACGCCAACTTAGTTGGAGGGGAAACGGAAGTGGTTCTTGAGGATAGAACTCGCTGCGACATTGTTACAGCCACTCACGCCATTGAGGTGGACTTTGCGGACAAATGGGCGGAAGCCATTGGGCAGAGTCTTAATTACGCTATGCAGACAGGCAAGAAGGCTGGCATTGTTCTGGTCCTTAAAGACAGAGGTGATGAAGAAGCACCTGGAAAGGCTAAGGAAGATGGCGAGACACTACTCAATGGACATTGAAATTTTCCCGCACAGAGTGTTCTGAAAAAAGCTTCACAAAGAATCTCAAAATTAGTAAATCCTCAGTAGAATGAAACACCTCCCCTTATTAGCACTCGCACTCCTGTTCTCTTTCCCAGTCTCTTCCTTTTTAGATTAACATCTGGGGGCTAAGTTCAGGCTTTCATCCTCTCCTTAGCCTTAGCTAGGACCTTTTCATAGTCTTCTTGGCTAACAACATTCCTAGTGTAATTTGTTTCCTCTCTCCGCTCCTCAATTCTGTGAGCTTGCTGCCAAGATTTTTCCTTAGCTGTTGAGACGTAATAGACATCGCGGAAGTTGGGCTTCAATTTACCGCTCTCCATACGCTCCCTGACATCTTCAATAATATCTTCCTCCAATGAATGAAGATTGAGAAAAAGCTGTTTGGAAAGCCTCGCTCCAACCTCGGCCCATTTACCCAAATGATCAGCGTACTCCATCAAGGTTTTCTTGATCGTCTTGTGGCATATTTTGTGTCGCTTTACCATTTGGCTCTGACTTACGCCTAGGGAGAACAAATAGAGGATCTGGCCAACCTTCTCAGGATTCATCCTAGAAAGACTCTTTACGCCCTCCTCCTGCTTCTTGCTCGCGTACTCATGCACCGCATCAGCGATACTCTCCTTCAACCCTGTGGCTTCCAATATCAAGGTACCATTATAGCACATGAACGCCGTGATTGCCCTTGGAAACCCATCTACTCTAGGCAGAAAAAAATATCTTCGTTAGCCCTAACGCTGAATAATATTTTTATTAGGAATATGCTTCGTAAAGTTCCTTAAGATCGTCAAAACACATGCCTGCAACAACTTCTAAGTTTTCATCTAGTATTTCATATATAGGGTCGGTCGATGTGTACGGCCTTAAACTAAAATATACGACTACGTCTTCATCGCCTCCACCCTCAGTATGTGCCTCTCCTGGAGTTCCCGCTTTAAATACACCTGCAGGACGAACGCTTTTCAAATTCCCATCGGTATCATAAGTGTGAAGTTCTCCCTGAACAGTGAAGGTACTGTAATTTGAGGAATGTTTATGCATAGGAATTTTTGCATTGGCTGAAAATTTAAACAAGATATCGATTACTTTTGCTTTCTCGTCGATGTTCAAAAAAGACAAGGAAACATGCTCTGTTGGTTCTCCATCGGGACCTGGTAGTGGTTTCCAGTCGATTTTTGTTTCATCAAAGGTATTGGCGACTTGGATTTCATTACCGTCACCCGCTTGCGCAAACCCTGCGACAGGGAGCATAGCCGCTGCCGCGACACCATTTTTGAGAAAAGCCCTTCTTTTGATATCTGTCATGTTTGAATTAAGGCAAAATCTGTTCCTAACAGTCAATTGCCTTCATGCATTATTTCACTAATAGCCAGAATGTCTCAGAGGGAGGTTAACTAGAGGGCCTTTTCGGGGAGTTTTTAGGATACTTTGAAATTGCAAAGATAGAAATTTTTGGAACTGCCTCGCCAGAACTAAAAGCGGTTCTCAAGTCGATGGACATGCCAGCTTTTTACAGATCAGCGATGGCAAGTTTCAGTAGGTCGAAATAAAAAAAGAAGCAGCCCTGTCGCCGACGGGGGCGGGGGTAGCGGGGGAGGTCGCCCTAGAATGTATATGCATCAACTGCCGCCACTTCCCATCACCCACTTTTACGGGCTTCAGCTTTGTTGTCCTTGGCATTACTGCCCTTATATTGCCCCTAAAACGGCTGAAAACAAGCTAAATCTGCCTACAATGAAATACAATGGAAATTGCCTTAACATTCACAACTCCCTCTAAAACAGTGTTTTAAATGGAGCCGGCGATGGGACTTGAACCCGCAACCTACTGATTACAAATCAGTTGCTCTACCAATTGAGCTACACCGGCCTTGGTACCCCCCCGGGGACTTGAACCCCGAACCAATTGATTAAGAGTCAACTGCTCTACCAATTGAGCTAGAGAGGCACTTAAGAGCGGACAAAGCTCCAAGGATTTCCGATAATGTCAAACATTATTGGCCCGATATTTAGACTCCTTTACCAATACCTTTAGCAACCAGATCCGAGGCTCTTTTCCAATGCGGAGCGATAGGGATCTTCCAGGGTCAGAACCAACTCCCTCGTCCCGACAGAGCGCAGCGTTTCTCTCTGGACCCAAAAGTATGCTTCGCTCAGGATACCAAATGAAGGAATCCACCGGTGCCATAGCCACTCTGCGCTCCTTCAATTCAATCACCATCGCTTACAAAAGTTTCCATGGAACCAAACTCAGACGAACAGTTCACAGCCGCCGTTGAAAAGTACTACCAGGAGACGCTGAGCTTCCGTTATCAACTGGATAACCGAACGGAAGAGGAGCTGGTTCGCGATGATTACGTGCTGGATCAGTATTCCCAAGGGAAACGCCTAAAAGTGGTTTTGCGAAAAGCCAGTAAGAAACTAAATCTCCCAGACCTGGCACCCGACTCACCCCAACATGCCGCGTGGATTAAATACTATCAGGACCTGATGGCGATCATCGCTAACGACATGAAGATAGAGGCCTACCAAAAGAGCAAAGCCAACTCGGACTCAGATTTATAAAACAGGCGCTCCTTAAACGCTTATAAAGCAGTCAGATATATCCTTACGGCTCTATGAATTCTGAACAGGAATCAAAGTCGTCTAGACCGAATCTAGAAACGCTACCTCTTAATGGAATCTGGCGAATAATTTGACTCAGGATGCTGAACGAATGACGGGAGAATAAAACTCTTTGCCTTAAAACCGAAAGATTGAGCTCAGTTTTATGGTGGTATCAGATTGCTGGCGGACGAAACCGGTCGTTTCATCCAGATAACTTTGGTTGAGTACGAGAAAGACTTTGGCGCCGGGTTTGTATTCCCAGATCAGGCGACTGTTGATGCCCATGCTGTCGGAGATGTTGTCGTACTGAACCAGATTCGACCAGGTGAAGTCGGGGGTAAAATTGATCAGAGCCGTAAGCGAGGCCAGCTTGATATCGAAGTCACCTTGGGGCAGTTCGACGCTTTGTTTGGTATGACCGACAATCGATGCAAAGTGCTTGGATGGGGCCCAGGTAATCTCCGAGGAGTTTTCAACTCGAGTCCCGTCGTAAAAGTCCCCGAATGACAGTTCATGGGTGAAGCTGACGGAACGCTTGGTTGCCGTTTCGAGTACCACTACACCGCGTGTCCAGGAATAGTCGTCCGCAGGAATGACCACGCCTTCTGATATTTCAAACTCTTCGCTCGGCACATCGGACGAGTGCTCCAAACTAAACTCCAAATACTCGGCACTCTCAAAAAGTAGCCCAGCCGGCGTCAGGGTATGGGTCTCCGACTGCAAATTACCAGACAGGTCGGTTACGACTTCCCCTTCGTAGGACAGATAATAGCGTCGCAACCAGGGGATCGACTGCGGTTGAGGCTGATAGGTCGCATTGGTAAAGAAGCGCCGGATGCCGCGCCGAGGAGCAAACCCCAGGGCCGGGTTGAAATCATCATCGATCTGCAGAAAGGCTCCCTCGACTTCGAAGTTGTCAGTCGGAATAACGACATTGCCACCGAAGCTGGGCGAAAGACTATCACTGAACCTTGGATCATCTGACTTGGTACCGAGCACAAAGACATTTGCCTCCAGTCGATATCGGGAAAGGAAATTATTAGTCAGGAAACGAAAGTCCGAACCGAGCAATAGGTTGTCGTACTCAGAATTTGGATCTCCGTGCGTTGCGAGGACTCCCAAAGAGGATTGCTCAAGCACCTGCCGGGATACCCGACCCACAAATGCATTATTAGAATCGAGTGTATCCGTATTATCCAGAACAGCATCGATGATCCCGATGTCGAACTCCCCGACCCTACCCGTCAGTTTGGCCGCGCCGACCAAGGGAACAACCTGTCCCTTGCTACTTAATCCAATGCGTCGACTGAAGTAAGGAAGGAATACCGGCGTGGTTCTCGAGCGACGGCGAAAGCGGCCGCCCAGCCCCCCAAAGTTGAACACTCCACTATCTTCTAAAAAGAAGCGTCGCTTTTCCGGAAAGAACAAAGAGAAGCGCGTGAGGTTCACCTGGCGCGCATCGGTTTCGGCGGCGGCAAAGTCGGTATTGTAACTGACCGTGGCACTCATCTTGGGCGTGATCCGATAACGGAAGTCTCCACCCCAATCAAATTCGAAGTCGTCTTTTCCCAGGACCTTGTCATCGGAATATTTGCCGAGAATGTAAGGATTGAACTCCAACCCAAGCCCCTGCTTCAACCCCGACAAACCTTTGAGCTTCCCTGCCTCCGACACATAGTAGGACCGCATGGATCTACGTGGTGATGACCAGATGCCGCGCTGATCATTGCGCTTGATGTTCCGAGTTACGTTTAAGCCCCAAGTGTCCGACTGAGGATCAAAACTGAACGTGGTCAGCGGAAAAGCCAACTCAGCGAACCAACCGTATTCGGTCACTTGAGTCTTAGCATCCCAAATACCATCCCACTGGGTATTAATGTTTCGGTTGTTACTGGTAATACCGTCCTGACGCGTACCATTGGGGTTGATACGAAACCAGTAGCTGTTGCGCTCATCGTTAAAGGTATCCAATACTACAATCGAGTAGTCATCTGGTCTCAGAGAGTCATCCCGCCGCATCAAGCGCGCTACAATCTTGTCCGGCTCCGAATCCCAATGCCATAAGGCCACGTAAATGAAGTTATCATCGTAAGCGACCCTGAACTCAGACGGCTGAAGCATCGGCTCACCAGAGTAAGGTGAATTTTGAATTAAAGGTCCGCTGGATGGTGCCGTTCGCCAAACTTCCTCATCCAGGAAGCCGTCAATCTTCGGAGGCGTATCCACTCGCGTCGCTATGATTTCCGGCTTAAATCCCTTTTCCATACGGTGCTCAGGCACTTCCTGCGTTTCGGGAATGGGAGCCTCCCAAGCTGACAAGCCGAGGCAAAAGGCAAAGGTTAGGATAAGGATTCTTGGGAGGCAGGTAGACATGGAAAGAGATCTCCGGCGAAGCCGCGGAAGAGAGATCACCAACAACCTGATGGCTTATTTCGCTGAAGTCATTCCTAAAAGTGGAAAACAACCGAATCTATTACCAGTTTTATGTCACTGACTATTTGCTAATTAAGCAGATAAGGAGAGCCATTAACTGCCAGATAGACCCTTCAATGAATCGACGATTCAACTTATTTGGTTATCATTAAGCTGTTTAAAAACGCCTATCTATTCTCTTTGAATTTACCCACGAAAGGTAGCTCTATGAAAAGGAACCCAACCTACGCTCTCCTCACAATCGCAGTAGGATGCCTTTCGATCATGCACCAAGTCGAAGCGGCCTACTGGGGATCCCAATGGAATGCGGATCCGGATGGCGATGAGGTGATCAATTTATTGGATCCCGATTCAGACAATAACGGGATTATTGATAGTGAAGATGTCCCGACCCTGGTCATCGATCCAGCCCTAAACATTACCGAAGTGGCTATTACGGGAGAGGTGATCACCTTCGTTTTGAAATCCTCCGTCGGTAAAAGCTATCAACTCCGTTATAGTGAAACACTGAAGTCTGGTGACTGGCAATTATTGGGCGATCCGGTGATGGGAACAGGCGAATTCCTGGTTCTGGAGCACACCATCGGCTCGACCAGTTCAGACAAACGATTTTACGATGTACTGGTAGCCGATCTCTAGATGAGAACGAAAATCGAAACCGCGTCTTCGGCCAAATTTAAGGAGGAGGACGAGTAGAAGGAAGAGGACGATTTTCCGCTTTTAGCTATCTGCTTTCAACCGTCCATCAAAGTCATCGCGGTCAGCCTCAGGAGCTAATGGAAACTTGATGGCCTTGCCATCACGTCCGCTGCGATAGATTGCGGCAAAGAGCTCAACCGCGTTGCGGCCTTCCAGACCGGTGGTGCTGGGTTCACGGTCTTCGATTACTGCTTCGATGAAGTCGTCAATCTGCAGTTGATGATAATGCTCCTCGGGATTGATGGATTGAAAGCGTTCGTTGTCTTCCGCACGGAACTGTTCGAGCAGTTGCTCTTCACCGGGTACGGTCCAATAGTCATTGAGCGGTGGCTCGGTGATGGCTGCCATTCCGGGAATGAACATCTGGCCGCCATCCGTTTGCACACCGACCTTGGCACCGGTCGATCCGAGAACACTGACCTTTCCGAACAATGCAGGATTAAAAGAGTTGCTCACGAGGATGTGCCCCATAGCTCCGTTTTTGAAACGCAGCGAAGCAACCGCTGTATCCTCAACTTCAATACCGGGGTGATTGAGGTTATCCCACATGCCGACGAGTTCATCGACCTCGCCCATATACCAGAGCAGCAGGTCCAACTGATGCACTGCCTGATTTACAAGAACGCCTCCACCCTCTTCGCTCCAAGTCCCGCGCCAGGGATCGGAATCGTAGTAGTCCTGATCGCGCCAACCAAGCATCGTAACCATACCCAAAATGGGCTTTCCGATCTTACCGGAATCGACGGCTTCTTTCACACGAACCACTGGCTCATAAAAGCGTCGCTGGCAAACCATCCCCATCTTGGCGTTCCCTTTCTCAGCTGCAGCCAACATGGCGTCGCAGTGCTCCAACGAGGACGCCAACGGTTTTTCAATGCAGAGATGCATACCTGCTTCCGCCGCCGCGACGGCTGAATCGACATGGGCTGGATGGGGCGTGCAAATGGTAGAGGCCTGAACGCCAGAATCGGCTATGTAGGCTTCGAGATCAGTGTAGGCTTTGACGCCGTACTGGTCAGCGAAGAACTGGGTCCGCTCAGGAGAACGACCGAGGACGGCTGTAAAGTTGCTGTTAGGGTTTTTAGCAAGAGCCGCTGCATGTAAATGAGCCACTTTACCTGTTCCGATGATACCGGTGGAGATCATGAAAATGAAGTTAGGAGATGGGAGCTAAAAGATGAAAGACGGCATTGCGGGGACGGAATGTTACTCTGCACTTCGTTTGTTGACGTGTCAGCATTCGCCTCGGTGGCCTTACCTATTAGGGATTTAGAATAACTTTAGTCAGGCCGGCTTCGCCTTTGTGCAGACGAGAAAACCAATCGCCACCTTCTTCTAGTGGACGTACCTGACTGATGAGTGGGCCCACATCGATCTTGCCGCTGGCGATCAGGTCGAGGCAGGCCGGGTACTCTCCGGATGAAGCGCAGCTACCAATCAGATTAATCTGACGGGTCACGACTTCCTGGAGAGGCATCTCTACTGTCTGGGCAATGTTACCGACCAGCGTGCAGCTGCCCCCTTTTCTGAGCGTGCGTATCGCCGTTTGGGTTGCAGCGGTGATTCCAACCGCTTCCATAGAGAGATCAGCACCTCGACCGTGGGTTTCTTTCACCACGGTTTCGATGACATCGACTTCGGATGGATTGAGACAAAAGTCGGCCCCAAATTGTTTGGCCACTGCCAGGCGCGATTCATCAAGATCGACTACAAAGGTTTTTCCGCAACCGGCAGCCTTAATCGATTGGAGACAAAGCAGACCAATCATACCAGCACCCACGACAACAACCGAGTCGTTCAGCTCGACCGGGGTGCGAGCCACAGCATGCACAGCCACGGATACAGCCTCGACCATAGCGGCTTGCTCGAAAGAAATTCCATCTGGTAGTGCGTAAAGAATGTGATCCGGAATGGTTACATACTCTGCAAATGCACCGTGTCGACGGTAGTCGCCACAGGATACGCCAAGGACCATACGATCGTCGCAGAGGTTTGTTTCCCCACGATTGCAGTGGTAGCAGTTGCCGCAATAGATCATGGAGTCGAAGGTTACGCGGTCGCCTTCACTCCATTTGGAAGCGTCCACGGAAGACCCCAGCTTGGTAATCGTACCGGCAGCCTCGTGCCCCATGATGATAGGTGGTATACGGCGTCCACTGGAGCCATCCATACCGTGCACATCACTTCCGCAAATCCCGCAGGCGGCTACTCGGACCAGCACTTCATTGGGTGCGATTTCCGGCAAGGGAACTTCTTTATATTCAAATTTTTCGTACTCAATTAACTCAAGGGCTTTCATGGAGCTCATGTTCAATAGTGGTGGGAATTCGGTAATGAAAAGGAGTAGATCAGGAATTCGAGTGGGTTCAAGGATAGGTTGCTTCCTATTAGCCGATACATGTAACAGGTAGCAATGCAGTGGCCCTGCTATACCTTTTCTCAGGCGGATTTACGGCGGAGCTGGGACGTTGGGAGTTTGGAGGTCCTGACCGGATGAAATCGGCAGCAAGCTACCTCCTACAATTGAGTTTCGATGCTTTGTTGCAGGACGTAGCTTACTGCCGAAACGAATTCCACGTTAACATCCATGGTCTCACGACCATGGCTATATAATTTGTATAAACCTGCAATCAATCTCAGGATCTTGACGTGGGTTTGCAAAAACTTCAGAGAGGAATACCTTGCCTAACGAAAGTGGGTGTCTGGAAATTTACTCATGTCGATGACGAGCGATCTTTGTTATCCAAAATTCAGTGCTGTAAACTCGATGAATCTCGATTCACCTCATTTTTGAGCTATATTTTGATTACCAAATCTCATCTTATCATCTCGTTCCAAAATCCCCAGTTACTCACTAGCCTCTCTTGAGGAAAATTAATAACATGAAAGATTACCCGAGAAAATGCTTTTGGATGCTAGTGACCTGGATCACCGGCGTCACATTTTCTAGCCAGGCTGCCACAAACCTGCCTGAGGGCGGCGTATCTATGATCGCAGCCGACCCCATTGCGGCTCATGGATTCTGGAACGGCAACAATGATGGGCCGGTCGGTTCCCGCGAGGTCGTGGAAGCGGACCATCCAGACTTCGATCAAGCCATCCGGGTAACGGTGACCAATCCCAATGGGGCTTTCTTCAATGGTCAGGTTTCTTTTTCATCCATTGAGGATACCGAAAACGGTGATGTGATGATGCTGCGCTTCTTCTTTAGATCCATCTCACCGGAGGACGAAACCGGAACCTCCTTCACAACCGTTTACCCACAGAGCCCAGCACCAAACTTTACTAAGTATCTCGTAAGGGAGGTCTCAGCATTCAAGGAAGATGGATGGCAGGAATTTCTGTTTCCATTCCAGATGACTGAGGAGCAACCGGCAGGTGATCTTGCCCTCCTATTTGGTATTGGCGGAGGAGCGCATCCTCAATCTTAAGAGTTAGGCGGTGTTGAGTTTCTGAACTACAAAAATAGTCTTACTGTCGAAGACCTGCCAAAGACCAAACCCAGCTATTTAGGCAGAGATCCAGATGCTGCTTGGCGATCGGAAGCGGCAGAACGAATTGAGCAGTACAGAAAGGGGCCGATTCGGTTGCACGTATTCGACGCCAATGGAAACCCGGTCTCAAACGCAGATGTTTCCCTTGAATTTCAACGACATGCATACCACTTTGGAACGGCCGTATCGGCAGGACGAATCGTGGACGACAGCGCCGAGAATGATCAGTACCGTGCAAAGGTTTTGGAATTGTTTAATCAAGCCGGACCTTTCAATGCCTTTAAGTGGCCTCCCTGGGCTGGTGACTGGGGAGGGGGGCCTGAGGAGGCCTTGGCAGCTGCGCAATGGATGAAAGAAAACGGACTCTATGCACGAGCCCATGTTATGGTTTGGCCGTCGGAACGCCACTTGCCGAACTTCATGAAAGCCTACATCCCGGATGGGGATCCGGCAAACACAGATCCCGCAGCGAAAAAAGCAGTCTTGGATCATATCGCCGATGTTGGGACACAATCCGCGCCATTCATCGATGAGTGGGACGTCATCAATGAAACCTTTGACAATCACGATCTCATGGACGCCTTTGGTAACGAAGTGATGGTGGACTGGTTCAATGCAGCGCGCGCCGTACTTCCTACTCAAGCACTCTACCTGAACGACTATAGCATTTTATCGGGTAGAGGTCGCAACGCGACTCACCAGCAAAACTACGAAGACCATATTCAATTCCTATTAGACAACAATGCCCCCATCGACGCCATGGGCATGCAGGGTCACTTCAACAACTCACCTACTCGCATTCCAATTCTTTGGGATGTTCTTCAGCGCTATACCGCTAAATTTCCGGAGTTGGATATTCGTGTCACTGAGTTTACTATTGATACCGAAGATGAAGCAATGCAGGCCGATTACCTGAGGGATTTCCACACCCTGATCTTCAGTCATCCGAAAACGGTTGGCATTCAGCTGTGGGGTTTTTGGGAAAGCCAAATCAACAAAACCAATTCTGCCTTATTCAGGAATGATTGGAGCCCAAAGCCCAATGGCCTGGCTTATGAAGCGTTAGTTTTCGGAGATTGGTGGAATGATTTCAATGGAAGGACCCATACAAGTGGGAGTTTCTCTGAAAGGGGATTCTTTGGAGACTACCATGTTTCTGCCAAATTAGACGGTATCGAAAGCTCAACTGATTTTAGCCTGATAAAAAACCAGGAAAGCTCCTTCACGCTCATGCTCTCCAATGCACAAACAGATGAAGTCCCTATACAAAATGGAAACTTTGAAACTGGGGGCACGGAAGGCTGGACCATCACGGCAGTCGACGAGTTCGAGCTCGCTCCCAATGTTGAATTCCGAGGTGCCGGTTCCTGTTTTCCGATCGAACCGACGGTTGGAAATGCAGCCCTAACGCTTGGACTAAGAGGCCAGGAAGTGGGCACCATTGAAGTGGCACAATTAATTCAAGTTCCGAACATTGAGAATATAAACCTATCGTTTGATTATCGAGGCTCTGCCCAATTGTTGGGTGCATTTAGCGGAACCCCGTTTGACCTGCACATTGAAAGAGAAAACGGAGATCCAGTAATGACTCCCCTAGCAATTTACCACCCTAGTTCAAGCGCCATAAGCCCAGATTCCGGGATTCAAAGACGAAGAGTTAGCCTGAGTGATTTTCGAGGAGACACACTCCGCATTCGATTCACACTGAGCAATAATGGAAGTGGTGAGAACAACTACACTTTTGTGATGCTGGATAATATTGTGCTCGTGCCGTACTCGCCACCAAGCATTCAAGCGGAAGTGAAAGGTGATAAAGTCAGCCTTAATCTATCGGCGGCCGACGACAGCACTTATGAATTGGAAATTTCCACCGACTTGGAAGTCTGGACAAGCGAAGGCATATTTGAGGATCTCGACCTTGAAGGTCAGTTTCCTTACGTAGATGAGAGCTTTTCGGGTGAGACGAAATTTTACCGATTGAAGGAAAGGTAGGGACAGATCGCCGTTTCGAGGAGCGAGGTAACGACACCAGCACTGTCTGCTTACAACGACGAACGGCGCCCTCAGGCTTCGCGCGAGGCTTCGACCCGACACAGTCGGCGAGGTCGCCCTACCCTCGTGGGACATAAATGGAACATGTCTACTACAGCCCAAACACACCTGGCAACCAGGTCGAAAGCGCGGGGACATAAGTAATCAGCAACAAGCCTATGACCATAGCCACAAAGATCGGGATCAAAGGTTTTACAACTTTGGCAATGCTGGTTTTTCCAACACCACAACCAATGAATAAACACGTACCCACTGGAGGGGTACAAAGGCCTATACAGAGATTGGCTATCATAAAGATGCCAAAGTGGACCGGTTCAATTCCCAGTTTTTCAACAACCGGCCAGAGGATGGGTGTAAAAATCAAGACCGCCGGAGTCATGTCCATAAATGTACCAACAATCAACAGCAGCAGATTGATGATGAGCAGAATGACGAACTTGTTTTCCGATATTGCGAGCAAGGCGGAACTGACGGTTTGAGGAATTTGCTCATACGCGAGCACCCAGCCCATTGCTTGGCTGGCACCCACCAAGATCATAACCACAGAAGTGGTTTTTGCAGCCCGTAACAATATTCGCGGAAGATCACTCACGCTTACCTCACGGTAAATAACTACTCCAAGGATAACGGCGTAAAGAACAGCGACAGCAGAGGCCTCCGTTGCAGAGAAGACACCTCCAAGAATTCCTCCTATAACAATAAATACTAAAAATAAACTGGGGAATGCCTGCCAGAAACTCACGAATACCTGCTTAACGGAGGCCACCTCACCGGACCCGACTTCCTGTGACCGATTCATAAGGAAACAGGCGCCCATAATTAACAGACCCATGATTACACCAGGTACAATGCCCCCAAGGAAAAGGCCGGCAACGGATACGTTCCCAGCCACGACCGCGTAAACGATCATGATGTTACTAGGCGGAATTAAAAGCCCAGTCGTTGCAGAGGTGGTAGTCAGAGCGACACTGAATTCGCGGCCATAGTTTTTTCGCTCCATCTCGGGAATCATAAAGCCACCAATCGATGATACCGCAGCAGCTGCTGAGCCCGAAATGGCGCCAAACATCATGCAGGTCATGGTATTCACGTAGGCAAGCCCTCCATGAAAACGACCGACAACCGCATTGGCAAAATCCATCAGTCTCCGAGCCATGCCACCCTCCCCCATCAAAACGCCTGACAATACAAAGAAAGGAATGGCGAGTAGCGGGAAACTGGCAATTCCAGCTGACATCTTCTGGGCAACGATATAGCCGGTGGGTACGTCACCCAAAGACAAAATGGTAACGATCGTGGCCACCGCAATACACACGGCGATTGGCACGTGAAGGATTAGCAACCCAAAGAAAACAACAACGAGGATTAAAACTTGTGGATCCATTAGAGGTCTCCTCCTTCCTCCGAGACTGAATCAACCTGAGTTGTGTAGCCGGTAAATAGCTGAATCAAATGTTCGATACTGAAGATTATGAAAAACAGACCGGAAATAGGCGCAGCGGTGTATAGATACCCCTTTTGCCAACCCAGTGCGGGAGTCACTTGTCCTGCGGCGAGCGTTTCGCTCACCGACAACCAACCACCGTATAAAAGACCGAATCCGGCAAAGAAAAGCACCATCAGCTCTACAAATACCGCACCCAGCTTTCGGGCTTCCGGATGCAGCTTACCGACAAAGTAGTCCACGCCCAGGTGTCCCTTCTCCTCATAAGTGAGAGCCGCACCCAAGAGAGATACCCAGATCAACAAATTGATAGCCAACTCCTCCGTCCAAACAGATTGAGCACCCAGGACATACCTGGAGAAAACGCCCCAAAGAACATCCAGTGTTAAAACTGCGAAAGCGAAGATCAGAAACCACTCAAGGAATTTGACCAGGATATCTCGTAAGGATTTCATGGGTACGAGTCCTTTATTTGATTGATTGAATTTGCTCGATCAATGACCGAACGGGCGTTCCATCGAAATTACTATACATCCCCTTCGCCATTTCTTGAAACGGTTCTTTGGAGGGGCGGTATATCTTGACGCCTTCTGCTTCCAGGTTTGTTAAGCATTCTTCTACATACTCACTCCAAATTTGCCTTTGATAGACCACTGACTCGTCCGCAGCCTCCTGTACCCACTGTTTCACTTGAGGAGAGAGAGATTCCCAAATCTTTTGACTGAATAAAACGATATCTGGAATGCGTGCATGCTCATCCATACTGTAGTGCTTTGCTACTTCCCAGTGACGGGTATCATACATGCTGGGTGGATTATTTTCAGCGCCATCAACCATACTCTGCTGCAAAGCCGTATAGAGTTCACCAAACGGAATGGGCGTGGGTGACCCGCCCAAGGTGTCGACCATATCCATGGCTGTCTTGCTGTTCATCACTCGGATTTTCATACCCTGCAGATCCGCCGGAGTAAGCACTGGTTTATCGACCGTGTAGAAACTTCGAGCGCCACTATCATAGTAACACAAACCTCGAATCCCAACCTCCGCACCTTTTCGCAAAACGCCTTGCCCGATATCACCATTGAGCACCTTCCAATAGTGATCCTCGTCGCGGAAGAGATACGGCACGCTAAACACAGCCATCTCGGGTATGAACCCTTCCATAGGTGCGGTCGATGCCTTCACCATCGCTAACGCTCCACGCTGCATTTGCTCAATCGTCTCGGTTTCACCACCGAGTTGGCCATTGGGAAATACCTGTATGTCTACGAGTCCAGCGGATTTCTCAGCTGCAAGTTCCGACATGCGAACCATGGCTTTGTGAACCGGTGCGGAAGCTGGGAGAACGTGAGCTAATTTAAGGACCACCTTTTGTTGGCCTCCCTCGGAACCCCCTCCACCGGTAATGAGCGAGAAGATGCCCGTTGTGAGCACGGCACCTATGACAAGGCCCAGAGCAAGAAAAGAAACTGATTTTTTATCCATGAGACGAATAGATTAGACAATATGCCTCATTTTCGAATGGCGGAAAGCTCAATCTCTTAATAAAAAGATATCGCTTCCCATTCAGGGCAAAACCGCGTCCCTTAGCCCCAATCTCCACTCATCTCTAGCACCGTCATAAAGCCCGAAGTTCGCAATGAATTCCCAGCAAGCCACAGACATACCGAGACGACGTGCTTCGTCGGCAACAAATTCAGTCCAGCGAATCCGCGATTCCATATCAGCCGCCTGATAGGCCCCGGACTCACCCAGATAAATGGGGACCTCTTTCTCCCGGGCGTACTCCACAGCAATCATAAAATCGCGTGTAATTCTTTGTTTTTCTTCTTCCGTACCCATCCATCGAATACCCTTTGCATCCCGATACTTGGGCTGAGACCAAGGAGTCCCTTGATGGGTAAACTCATGAGGGCTATAATAATGAGAGCTCAATATAAGATGGGGATCTGAGGGCAAAATCAGCTGAGGCAGATATTCTACATTACTCCAATGTGCAACTCCCAGCACCAGAGGACGTCCTCGATTCGTTGTTCGGATAACGTCCACTACCTGGGGGATCAAAGCATTCCGCTTTTCGGGTATTGGCTTGTTATTCGGTTCATTTAATGGCTCGAAGAATACTCTGGATGGTAAATGCTGTTAACGATTGGCGGATCCGTCCAGGGCAAGAGTGGGAAATCTCCAATATGTTTACTTTCTAAGCTAAGTGCCTAACCCATTTAAGCACCTCTGGGAAACCAGGGGCGCTTTTTTGTACCCAATTCCTATTGCGTGTTGCAGGTCACTAAGGGAAAAGGGAACTATTCCGATCGAATATTATCTCTAAAACCATCCTACTTTTTTCATGCTGCCATTGACCCTCCCACCCTTTAAAATTAACCACTATTGCCTGAGCTTTCTATTCCTCACCCAAGGCATTTCATTGGTATTAGCAGGCTCGGAGATTCAACTCGAATCCTCCGATTTCTCGACCGACTTTACGATCCAACTCCAAGCTACAGATAGCACCGAAATGGTTACGTGGTGGTTCCCTGAAGGAGCTACCTCTTTCAAATTACCCATCGCAGCTGGCGTTGAAGTTGATCCAAAAAATCCAGCACAAATAAAGTGGCTTCTCGAAAGCCGCTCTTGGTCGCTCATGGAGCTACCTGTTCTCGGCGCTAACTACGGAGATCAAACCTTAATCATAATCGCACCTTGGCCACACTATGGGAAAATAGTGGCAGGTAAATCACTAGGTATTCGCATAGAATTACCCCCTGGCAGACTAGATGCAAGCCCAGTAGAGATCGTAACGGTCAGGCGACCAGCAACTCCGTTAGCGGCTGCACACGCTTTTCGGGATTGGAGGAAGTCAGCCAAGGAATTAGGGGCCATCCCACCAGTAAGAACTTTGGGACAAAAGATAAGCGACCTTCCGAAGGTTGAAAGACTATTGGGAGCCCCCCATTTTTACCTATGGGGATCTGCACTATTCAGCGATCATGATGTCCCAAGAAACAAATGGGTGGGATTTGCAAAAGCCTTAAACAACTCCCCCTCTTCCAGTTTTGGAGACAAGCTCACACAGCTTTTTGCTCCTGAACAAAGGGAGCAGCTTAAAGAACTTTCTCAGTCAGACTGGCCTGCCGCCTATCTAACTCAAGGAGTCGCCGACACCATCAATGCGGCTCTTACCGACTCAAGCTTGCTTGGACTCAACGAGACTGCTCACCCGACTGAAGTTTCAGGACAAAACAAAGCGGCCTTTAAATCTCAGTTCCCTCACTTCCTAAAACCCACAGATCAATGGGGAGATGGATTTTCAAAGCCACTCCTCGATGCGATAAGCGAAGCAGGAATTGATCGAGCAAACCTAGTCCTCAGTGATCTTTACGGATATTCCGCAAAACCTGATGTGGCGGCCTACGCCAAAGAGCTGGGCTTCCTTATAGGCCCCTATGATTCCTATCATTCCGTTCACTCGCCAGAGGCCGAACCCGACGACACCTGGGAAACCGCACAATTCGACAAGGACGCATTTGAAGTAGGTCGTGTTATTAATTTCGATGGTTCAGGCCACGGAGGCTTCAAGGGAATCGGCTATCATTTTTCCCCGCAAGCAGCATGGCCGTATGTGCAAGACCGTGTGAACGGTATCGTTAGCCAAACAAACTATTCGACCTGGTTCATCGACTGCGATGCCACCGGAGAATGTTTCGATGACTATCATGCATTACACTCGGCTAATCGCATGGATGATTCACAACTGAGACGTCACCGGCTAAACTGGATTGAATCCAGTAAGGGCATGGTCGTGGGAAGCGAAGGTGGTTCAATAGTTTTTGCTGATGTAATTCATTACGGCCATGGAGTAAACACACCCTACATTGGCCATCTTTCTCCAGCATTTAAGGACAAACAGAGTCCTCATTTTTTAGGGAGGCATTGGCCTCCTCATCAGCCCGAAATGTATTTCAAACCCATTCCGGTTCCACCTGGCTTGAATGCCCCTTATTTTGATCCTGTAAATCGGATCCCACTATATCAGGCCGCGGTCGGGGATGAGCTCGTTACCACTCATCACTGGAATTTTGATTCCCTTAAGTTTGCAGATATCGAGCACACACGTGAATTAATCGAAATCCTCTACATGGTTCCACCCATGTACCATCTCAATCGTGCTATTTGGGAGACGCGGAAAGAAAAGATCCTTAAGCATTACACATTCTGGTCTCCACTTCATCGAAAGCTAGCCCCGGCTCCGCTTATAGACTTTGAATACTTGAGTGATGATCGACTCATTCAAAGAAGCACTTTTTTGACACCAGAGGGAGAGGTATCTATCACCGTAAACTTCGGGTCTCAACCTCAAGCTGGACTGACTCCTTTCTCAGTTGAGGTGGGCGGTGCGATTTCTCTTTCACAAATGAGTTACCAGGCACTTCCCAACGAAGGATAGTCCACGCTCAGACCAGCAGTAATGAAACCCCAAACGTTTCAAACGCCTTCAAATGTGCAGGTTGTTCCGGCAACCAAGTACCTCATAAAAAGAGCAAGCTCATCAAATTCGACTATCAATAAGCTTCTAAAGATTTCACAAGCTGCGCTCAGACTCTTTGCAATTACAGCCAGGAGAATAGCAAGTATACCAGTTTCATAGATTTCTTAGGTAGACCGGTAAAACGCAGAAGGTTTCCACTCATTCTGCTCTTGCAATCAATCCTCCACTATTCTGCTTCGAGCAGGCGGATCGCTGCTTTGAGGTAACCAAGGGCATAGGCCATTCCGGCATGCCACGGAGCCTCACAACTCATTTGAGGAGTATGGTCGGGGATCAATACCCCTTCATACTGATTTCGCTTTAATATTTGTAGGACTTTGACCATGTCTACGTCCCCTTCATCGATAAAGGTTTCCTTATAATCGGGAACTTTCCCCCGCACATTACGAAAGTGCACATAGGCAATCTTCTGCTGCGCGCTATACTGCTGTACTGACTCATAAATGTCCCCTTCCGTCATTTCGGCGAGACTACCAATACAAAACTCCAGGGTATTTGCTGCATGTGGTTTCAGATCGAGTAGTTTCTGATAAAGATGTGGCTGATAAACAAGACGCGGTTGCCCCCTTACATATTCACAAGGCGGGTCATCCGGGTGTGCGGCCATTTTAACACCGGATTCCTCAGCAACCGGTAAAATTTCCTCCAGGAAATACTCAAGACGCTGCCAAAGCTCTTCATGAGTGGCAGGCGGGACATTCCCTTCCGGAGCATCCGGATCGTAAATCATATTCCAAACCATGCCATTGGGCATAGGGGTATCCTCCGGTCCCTCCATGCCAACGGACTCCGCTCCTCCCCTGGCATAGGGTCCCTTCGTACGACCAGCCACTCCTGCCAGACTGAAGTTGTAGCCAAAGACAGGGATCCCTGCTCGCCCCACATTCCGGATAATGGTTTTCACATTCTCCATTTGCTCCGCTTTTTTAGGGCCATCCAGCAACACATCGTGCCAATGAGCTGGATCGAAATTTTCCAAGGCTTCCAAGACCAATCCCTCAGCTTCAACCGCCTTTCGTAGAGCCTTTAACTCCTCATAGGACCATACTTGATTTGGATCACCTGCCAGTCCCCATCCCTGATTGGAACCGGTCGGTTGGTCTTCCCGACTGTTGAGGGTGCCACTGTTAAAGTAATCTGTGTAGTGAGCTACAATATGAGTGGCTCCCGCCTGCTTAGCAAAGCGGAAGTGCTCAGGCGTCAACATGTGACGGTACAATCCCAGACCTAGTTTCATATTAGAATCGATAAAATAGAATTATCAGAGGGAAACAATAGCTTCCAAGCCTCTTTCATCTCGGTCTTTTAATCAGGGTGATTATAATGCCGCCAACCAATGAGATCAATGAGAACGACAGTGGCCTGGAACGACGGTTCAGAAAGTACCTCGGCAAAACACTTCAAGTGGACATCCGGGGAGTGCAGATTCAAAAAGTCAAACAGCTACTACTGGAAACCAATTATACACTGGCCCACATTGCGTCTCTGACGGGATTTGAACACCCCGAATACATGTCCGTCGTGTTTAAGAAAAATAACGGCATGACCCTGAATCAGTATCGGCAGAAGTTTAAAATCGAGCGCTGATTAATCAGCTCGCCTCGGCTAACATTTCCAGTGCCTCAATAATAAGAGCACCCATCAAGGTTGTGGTCAGTGATCCGCCCATGTCGGAAGTGCGATTCTCGGAAACTTTGAATACATTTTCAACTGCACCGTATATGAGGTCCGCCCCTTGCCTGGTTTCATCTGTATCCAACCATTCCAGCATCATAGCGGCAGATAGGATCGTGGCAATCGGGTTGGCTATGTTTTGACCCGCAATACTTGGTGCCGTGCCATGCGAAGGCTGGAAAACCGCATACTTGTCTCCGATATCCGCCGAAGGCGCCATGCCCATACCACCAACAATACCCGCCAGGAGATCTGAAAGAATATCTCCAAACATGTTCTCGGTTACAACCACGTCGAAATCACTCGGACGCTGTACCAGGAACAAGGCCATCGCATCGATATACTGCCTTTCGGTTGCCACCTCGGGGAAATCTTTGGCCACCCGATCAAAGATATTTCGGAAATAAGCCATGGAGGGCAGCACGTTTGACTTGTCGACCAAGGTCACATGCTTGCGCCGTTTCATGGCCTGCTCAAAAGCGGCCCGACAAATTCTTTCTGCGCCCTTGGCGGTTATCCGCATCAAGTCTTCCGCTGCTTCCGCTTCCATATCAGCCAAATTCTTCCGACCATAGAACAAACCTTCGGTATTTTCCCGAACGAGCATGATGTCGATATCCCCAGCTCCATAACCTTTCAAAGGAGTATCTGATTCATGGAACAACCTCACAGGGCGTAGCCCATTGTAGAGATCCAATTGTTCACGAATATCAAGTTGAGGAGTTAATTCTACCCCTCCTGGTCCTCGAACATCAGGAAGCCCCATTGCGCCGAGAAGAATAGCATCACATGCTGCACACTTCTCCAAAGTCTCTGGCGGCAGTGCATCGCCGTTTTCCAGAAATTCGTTCGCCCCAACTGAATAAGTCTCTCCAGTGAAGGAAAAGCAGGAAAGCTCCGCTACTTTTTCCAGGACCTTGACAGCCTCATCGGTAATTTCGGCGCCGATACCATCGCCAGGAAGTAATGCTATACGAAAATGCTTCATACAAGAAAGAATGGAAGAGTAGATCGATCCGGGGCACTGCTCTTACCAGTTTTAAATAGAGGATAGGCTTGAGCCTACAAGTTCAACTCCAATTTGTTCTAATTCCTCCTATCGGAGGACTGAGTCGAAAAACAACCACCTCTAAAAGGTTCAGGGGTCCTCCCAAGGGCCCCCGACCCACTGCGGGCGGACTAATTCGGCAAAAAGAAACGGCGCCCGGACTTCTCCGGACGCCGCAACAACAAACTACAAACGAGACTGAACTATGAACTTGTTTTGATTACATAGACGGGCCGTTCATGGATTCGTTCAAAATTTTTCAAAAAAAACTTAGATTTATCGAAAATAGGCTGAATTCAGTGATTTTCATGAAACAATGGAGCCAGATCCTGCCCCCCAATATGGCCCCCCAAACGACAATCGGATGGACAGCCTAAGTGAAACAGGTCATAAAATTATAGCGGTTGACACACTGGTCTGACCAGTCGAAGATTCCCAGGTTCTAAGATAGATACCAGATGTCACCTTTTCCTAGCACCCCACTGACCGGAGCCATTATTGGCGCAGGATACTTTTCCCAATTCCAGTACGAAGCATGGACTCGAATTCCTGAGGTAAAGATCGTAGCCGCTAGCAACCGAACCGTCTCTCGTGCGGAAGAAAAATGTGCTGCCTACCAGATTCCCAACGCATACAGCGACTGGAAGGAGATGATCGATCAGGAAAAACCGGATTTCGTGGATATTATTACGCCTCCTGAAACGCACCTTGAGATATGCGAATACCTGGCAGAGCGAAATATCCACATGATCTGCCAAAAGCCTTTGGCCCCTACCTTTGAAGAGAGTGTGGCCATCGCACGGATCGCTTCATCGACTGAGGCCCGATTTATGGTGCACGAAAATTTCAGATGGCAGCCTTGGTATCGAAAGATCAAAGAGCTCCTAGAGGATTGTACTGTGGGAGACCTCTTCAGCATTTACTTCCTTGCCCGAATGGGAGATGGCTGGGGTGAAGACGCTTACCTCGACCGCCAACCCTACTTTCGCGACTACCCCAAACTACTGGTGTTTGAAACCGCAGTTCACTGGCTCGATACTTACCGCTATCTAGGAGGCGAAATAGAGTCGATCTATGCAAAGCTGGACAAACGCAACCCGGTCATTGCCGGTGAGGACTCTGGCCTTATCATTTGTAACTTTCAAAATGGAGCAACCGCCACCCTCGATGCAAATCGATACAATGAAGCTCTTACCAATGATTCTCGCTTCACATTCGGCACGCTTCGCCTTGATGGATCCAATGGGCACCTTCAGATGGACTTGAATGGGAATCTCCTATTCAAGCCTCTGGGTAAAGATCCGCATGAAATTGAGTACGAGCATCCGCGACTCAACTTTGCTGGTGACTGTTGTTATCACCTGCAAAGACATTTTGTAGATCAACTTTTAGCCAATCAGCCTTTCGATTCCGAAGCTGAAGATTATTTGAAAACGCTAAGACTTGTAGAGGCCTGTTATGAATCAGCCTCCACGGGACAAGCGGTAACCCTGTAATAACTATGCCTGAAGAATCCAAAGTCTCTGCCTCGGAAGTGATCTTCCATTACTTTAGAGAAAAAATCAAAAGTGGTGAACTTAAGCCCGGTGACCCTCTACCCAGCGAGCGAACTCTCCAGAAAAAACTGGGCGTCAGCCGCTTCAGCCTTCGCGAAGGTCTAGCCCGACTCAATGCGATTGGAGCCATCGACACTCACCATGGTAAAACGACAAGGGTTTCCCAACAAGTGAACATGGACTCTCTGAAGAATGTGTTCCTTCCCATGCAGGCCAAAAGCGACACCCAATCCAGGGGTGACCTTGATGAAGCCAGAGTTGTGTTGGAAACTGAGATCGCCGGCTTGGCTGCACAAAGACACACCGAAAAAGACCTGGAAGGCTTACGCTCAAATTTACATGCAGCGGAATTGGCTCTCAATGAGGAAGACACATTTGGTTCACTTGACCTCGAATTCCATGAACGAATTGCCGATGCCGCTAGGAATCGTTTTTTCAACCAAATGCACGCCGTGATCCGTGATCAACTGGAATCTGTAATGAAATTGCATGCCAACGCGGAGGAACAACGACGGCTCATCTTAAAAAAAAACAAAGATCTATTTGAAGCTATTGAAGCAGGTGACGCACGAGCAGCCAGGCAATTGGCCCGCGATCATCTAGGCGTATTCAAAACTCATTACACTTTAGCCATGGCGACCATAATTGACCTTACCCATTCTGTAACCCCTGGAGATCGCGGCATCGAATTTGAGGATAGCCACTTGGTCGATCGAGATGGATGGAATGCTCGCACCTGGCACCTGTATTCCCATTCGAATACTCACATGGATGCGCCCAAGCATTTCTTCAATGAGGGCAACACGATCGACAATACCCCCTTGGAGGTTTGCATTGGATTGGCCTGGGTCATCGACCTCGGCATGGTGGAAGCTCGTCAGCTTCACACGGTAGAAGATTTGGGAGCCTATGCTGAAAAGATTCAGAAAGGGGATCGCATCCTTTTAAAAACAGGCTGGGAGCGAACTTTTGGCTCCGACGAATTCAGAGATGGATTGCCTAGAATCAGCAAGGAATTGGCTGAATGGTTTGTAGAAAAAGGCGTCAGCTTAATAGGCGTTGAGCCTCCCTCAGTAGCTGACGTCAACGACTTGTTGGAGGTAACTGAAATTCACCAAATACTGCTCGGAGCAAACATCACTATTGTTGAGAGCCTGAAAAACCTCCACCTCATCAAGCAAGATCAGGTTGAATTCATTGCCCTGCCCCTGAAACTCAAAGATGGAGATGGTAGTCCGGTAAGAGCTTTGGCGATCGTCTAGCTTCTAAACAACTCCAGGCCTTGCTTGAAAAGGCTATGGTTCAATCCATCAGGAACAAAGATGCACTGAATCCCAAGAGGCTGCAGGTCATGTAGATTCCTCATTTCATCATCAAAGAACAATATCTCGTCGAGACTAACACCGCTCGAGTTGCAGAGCTTATTCAGATGAGTCACTTTCGATCCCGGAAAGATTTCCTCAAATTGAAAACGACCGCGAATTCCCAGACGGCCTAATAGCTGCCTTGCCCAATCAGGTCTCTGCGTCCGTGAAGCAAGTGCCATGGGAATGTGCATGGCATCCAATGTGTCGAGAATAAGGAGCACGTCTTTGTAAAGCTGAACATGCCGACCGTGGGCATCATAGACGCCTTCAGCCTCTCCTGAAAACGGCGGAGTCAAGCAATCGCACCATGTACCGCCACCATCCCACAGGGTGAAATCCAGATCAAAGACTACCAAATCTGGCTGGTTCATAAAAATATTTGAAACGAGATAGCAGCTATAAACAATACAGGCCGAGAGCGCGAACGCTCTCAGCCTGTATGGAAAGTGATAAAGTAGAGAAACTACTGTTGCCCACCAGAAGCCGCATCAATCGTGGCTTGGTCCACACCCAATGCAAGGAGAACAGCCTTGGTAAGATTGATATCAACGTCGCCATAAACAACACCGGCTTCTTGAACATCAAAGACCAGACTATAATTCTGAGACTTGGAGACTTCCTGAATGGTTTCATTGACCTGTTTCAGGATGGGCTTGAACAGGACTGAACGGCGTTTCACCAAGGCATCCTGAGACTGTTGATTGTAATCTGCGAGGTCTTGCTGAAGTTGACCCATTTCCTGCTGACCTAGCTGGCGTAAGTTGTCAGAAAGCTGACCGGCTTCATTCTTAGCCAACAAATCATCGTATTTGGCCTTCATTTCTTCTTGGATGCTCTGGCCTTGAGCCAAGAACTTGGTCTGCATCTCTGCCAACTCTTCATTGGCTTTCTTGGTAACGGGAAGCAGCGCAATGACTGCCTCGGTGTTGACATAACCAACTTTTTGCTGGGCTTGAGCCCCAAGAGTAAGTGATGCGAATAGAGCAAATAGAGATAATAATTTAGATAGTTTCATAGCCTGAAATTTTGTGAAAAGGCATAGAATGGGGATTGACCGCAGAAATACAAGCAGGTTTCACACTGGCTTATTTTAGCAAAATGAAGCGGAATGGCCGAAATCTCGGAACACCCTGGTTTTCCTAGGAATTTTTCAATTCTGCCTCTAAGTCAGTGTAGGCTTGGGTCGCTTCCTCCCACTCTTCGTATAATCGGTCCACCTTGCGTTTGATGGAGTCATACTCCTGCATACCCACCTGCGTTTGTTCGCCTTGCTTGAAAAACTCAGGATCCTTCATTTTGTCCTCCCATTCCGCGAACCGGGCTTCGTATTTGGCAATGCGCTCCTCGCAGGTGGTCAGCTTCTTTTTTAAGGGCTTCAACTGTTCGCGGACTCGGGCGTTATGCTGCCGCCGTTCCTTTGAACTCATATTAGAGCTGTTCGATACCTCTTTGGGGGCTGCTACCGCCTGAGCCTCTAGGGCTTCCTCTTCTTTTTTCGCAATATAGTGCGAGAGACTCCCGTAATACCACCGGATCGAATTCTGGCTCACTTCCAGCACTCGTGTAACCAAGGGTTCCAAGAAATCTCGATCGTGAGAAACGATGAGTAGAGAACCCGTATAATCCAGCAGCGCGTTTTGAAGTTGATCCTTGGAACGCATATCCAAGTGATTGGTCGGCTCATCGAGAATGAGAAAATTCGAACGAGCCAACAGAATTTTGGCGAGCGCCAGTCGATTGCGTTCTCCGCCTGACAATACACCGACCTTTTTAAATACATCATCTCCTTCAAAGAGAAATGAGCCCAAAATACTGCGGGCACGCCCCACCTCCCCGACAGGCGATGCTCGTTCAACCACACTGAGAGCAGTGTCTTCTACATCCAATATATCAGCTTGATGCTGGGCAAAGTAAGCAGGCACCACATTATGACCAATTGTTACCTCACCTTCCTGGTAAGGCTCTTCTCCGGCAATGATACGCGCCAAGGTCGACTTGCCTGCGCCATTCACACCCACGACGGCAATGCGGTCGCCCCGCTCCAAGCTAAAATCAATTCCGGCTAACACCTTCAAATCATCGTAGCTTTTGTGAACGCCCTGCACTTCGAGTACCTTCTGGCCTGAGCGCGGTGGAGGTAGAAAGGAGAAATCGATTTCCTTTTCCGAGGACTCCAGCTCAATGCGATCCACTTTCTCCAAAGCCTTGATACGACTCTGGACTTGTTTAGCTTTGGTATTCTTATATCGAAAGCGTTCTATGAAACGCTCCGTCTTCTCCAGCTTACGTTGTTGATTCGCCTGAGCTTTAGACAACAGGTCCAACCGCACTGCACTTTCTTCTTCAAAATAACTGTAGTTGCCCGCGTAGACATCGAGCCGCCCCATTGAGAGCGCAAAAACCTTGGTGCACAGAATATCGAGAAAGGCTCGGTCGTGAGACACAATCAGCAATGCACCCTCGTAGGATTTTAGATATCCCTCGAGCCATTGAAGCGATTCAATGTCCAGGTGGTTGGTCGGCTCATCCAACAAGAGTAATGAAGGCTGCTTGAGCAAGAGTTTGGCCAAGGCGATGCGCATCTTCCAACCACCACTAAACTCATTGGTCGATCGCTCCATATCGGACATTTGAAAACCCAATCCCAGCAGCACCGTCTCAACCTTACTTTTCACTTTGTGCGCTTCATGCATGTCGAGCTCGTGCTCCCAAGCACCCATTAACTCGAGCAGCTCGTGGTATTCCTCAGACTCGGCAGACAACTTATCCAACTTGCTGTTGGCTTCATCAATCCGTTGTCGGAGCTCGATGACGGATTCGAAGGCCTCTTCAACTTCCTGTAGCAACGGTTGGCCTGAAGTCGAAACTCCATCCTGCGGCAAATAGCCCAGAGTCACAAACTTGGCTTTATCGATACGACCTTCATCTACCTCAGCCAGGCCCAGCAGCGCTTTTATGAAAGTCGTTTTTCCTGCTCCATTGGATCCAACTAAGCCGATTCGGTCTCGTGCATTGATGACCACTCCAATTTCATTAAAAATGACTTTGGGACCATACCGTAAAGAAATCTGTTCAAGCTCTATCATTCATCTCAAGAATTCCGGGCGAGAAAAACGGCATGAGGGGTCTGCTCATCCATCGGCTCATCCTGAAAATCAGAGTATGTGTCCAACAGTTCAAAGCCACATTCTTCAAGCAGCAAATGAAACTCATGTGGATAAAACCAGAGCAAACGGATATCACGCAGCTCTTCACTGAGCTGATTTCGATCGTTGTCCAGAAGCGTGTAACGATTCTCTACCACCAGGCTTTGGTCCTCGTAGTTGATCACCGTGGACTGGTGGCACACCAGTCGAGTGCCATCCGGCCGCTTGATTTTCTTTCGCAATCGCCACTCTCCGGGTTCGTCTTCTTCGAGCTCTTCCCATGGGAAAAAGAGAGAGACTGCCAACTTACCACCTGGATTCAGGTGGTTGTGGAATTGCTTCAATGACTGCTTTAGCAACTCGCGAGACTCGACCATCTGTAATGAGAATCCGGGAATGAATACCAGGTCATAGGATTTCCCCATATTCAGATCTTCCATCACCTGAACCCGAGCATCGACAGTCAGATTAAGTTGATCCGCTTTCTTAAGAAGCAGATCCACCATACGTTTCGAACTGTCCATGCCATCGATAGGATGACCCTCTTGAATGAGAGGCAGCATGATCCGGCCGGTACCACAACCCACCTCCAGGGCCGGCTCGGAATTCACCTCCATCAGCTTTCTCCAAAATGGGAGGTCTTCCAGCTCCCCTTCCAGTAGCTCATCATAAAATTCGGCATCGAGCCCGCTGTATAATTCCTCCTTCATTGTGCTCATGCCTTATCAGAGCAGTTTGCAGACCGTAAACTTAAATACGCATACCGAAACCAATTTGTAACATTAGGCGGCCACACAGTGATTCCGCTTTAACTCTCTATGGGCGCTGCTAGGCTTGTCCAAAATACTCATTCATGGCCTCCGAAAAAACGCTCTATCTCCTCGACGGCATGGCGCTCATTTACCGAGCGCACTTTGCTTTTATTCGCAACCCGATCGTAAACTCCAAAGGTGTAAACACCAGCGCCGCTTTCGGATATGTGAACACGGTTCTCGATCTCATAAAAAATCGCAATCCAACGCACATAGCCGTTGCATTCGACACTTCAGCACCTACGCAACGGCATATCGATTACCCTCCGTATAAAGCCCAGCGAGAAGAGATGCCAGAGGACCTGCGCGCAGCGATTCCATCGGTCTATGAAATGACCGCAGCACTCAACATTCCCGCCTTGAAAAAAGATGGCTATGAGGCAGACGACCTTATCGGCACCATAGCCAAGCGCTATGTGAAAGAGGGATTCGACGTCTACATGGTGACTCCAGACAAAGATTTCGCACAGCTGGTTGAGCCAGGCATTTTTCTTTATAAGCCAGGCCGTCAGGGCTCCGACGCCGAAATCATGGGCGTTGAGGAAGTGAAAGAAAAATACGGACTTGATTCACCTGAACAAGTCATCGACCTCCTGGGACTTTGGGGAGACAGCGCGGACAACATTCCTGGCGTCCCTGGTATTGGACAAAAGACCGGTGCAAAATTACTCCAGCAATTTGGATCCATTGAGCAGATTTTAGCCAACACCGACCAATTAAAGGGTAAACAAAAAGAGAACTTGGAAAACTTCGCCGAACAGGCCCGTATATCACGGAAGCTTGCCACTATTTGGACCGACTCACCGATCGAGGTAAGCGAAGAAGAACTGCTGATTCAAAAGCCGAACGCAGAAACACTAAAACCTCTCCTGGTCGAGCTTGAGTTTAATGCTCTGGGAAAACGACTCTTCGGTGACAACTTTATCGCCGGTCGTGGGCAAGGGGCTCAAATGGATCTCCTGATGGATGGGGATGGAGAATCGACCGCCCCCGAGGATGCAGAGATCAGTTTAAAGACCTTCGAAACAGAAAAGCCCGACTACCAGCTGGTTGATAGCCTGAAGGCTGTTCAATCGCTCGCTACACAATTAGCAAAGCAAAAGACCTTTTGCTTTGATACAGAGACTACGGGCCTGGATGCCCACACAACTGACCTGCTCGGTATCGCTTTTTCATATAAGGCAAAGACCGGCTACTATGTGGCCGTTCCAAAAGATTCTAAATTGAAGCAGGACTTTCTCGATGCTCTTATCCCTGTATTCAAAGACCCGGACATTAAGAAGATTGGCCACAATCTGAAGTTTGATTATAGCGTCATGCGACAACAGGGCATCGAAGTGCAAGGGCCGTTGTTTGATACCATGATCGTGCACACTCTGGTAGATCCCGACCAACGTCACAACATGGATTTCCTCGCTCAATCGATGTTGGGATACAAGCCAATCTCCATCACCTCCCTGATAGGGGAAAAAGGGAAAGATCAAAAGTCCATGGCCGACATTCCAGTCGACCAAGTATTCAACTATGCAGCCGAGGACGCTGACATTACCTTTCAACTCAAAACCATACTCGAGCCCCTCCTCAAGGAGTCCAAGCAGGAGAGGGTTTACTATGAGGTAGAAGCCCCTATCATTTCAGTGCTGGCAAAAATGGAAGCCACAGGCGTACGCATTGATCCTGACACATTAAGGAAATTCTCTGGGGAACTGGAAATCGAGATCAACGCACTTTCTGACCGTATCCATGAACTCGCCGGGACTGACTTTAATCTGAACTCACCCAAACAACTCGGGCAAATCCTCTTTGATGTCCTAAAACTCGATCCCAAGGCCAAGAAGACTAAGACCGGCCAATACGCGACCAACGAACAAGTGTTAACCCGCCTGGCTCCCAAACACGAGATCGTTCAGTGTATATTGGATCATCGAGGAGCTAACAAACTCAAGAACACCTACGTAGACACACTCCCCGAATTCATCGCCGAAAGTACAGGCCGAATCCACACAACTTACAATCAGACGATCACAGCCACGGGGCGCCTCAACTCGACCAATCCAAATCTCCAGAATATTCCCATCCGGACGGACAAGGGGCGACGCATTCGAGAAGCATTTATCGCCGGGGGAAAAGACTACACGCTACTAGCGGCCGACTACTCGCAAATCGAACTGCGTATCTGTGCCGCCTTAAGCAAGGAGGAGGCAATGATGGAGGCCTTTATCGAAGGCAAAGATATCCATACAGCAACAGCTGCACGGGTTTATGGCACGGAGTTTGAAGACGTCACTGCCGACATGCGCCGGACGGCCAAAATGGTAAACTTTGGAATCATCTACGGAATCAGTGCTCATGGCCTGGCTCAACGCTTGGGCATCCCTCGCGGTGAATCCGCCGAAATCATCGCAGAGTACTTCAATCAGTATCCGAAGATCAAAGAGCTTATGGAGTCGACCATCGTGACGGCACGAGAGAAAGGCTACGTCGAGACCCTACTGGGTCGTCGTCGCCCCTTACGCAACATCAACTCCGCGAACGGAACCGTTCGCGCTGGAGCCGAACGTGTAGCCGTCAACACACCCATTCAGGGCACAGCAGCCGATATGATCAAAATCGCCATGTATAAAGTTCAAGATCTTCTTGAAAAGGAGAAGACTCAGACGCGTATGCTTCTTCAAATACATGACGAACTTGTCTTTGACCTCCACAACGACGAAGCCGACACGCTCCCTCAAAAAATTGCCGAGTGCATGGAAGGAGCGTTACCATTGGAAATACCCATAGTCGTAGAATTGGGAACGGGTTCGAATTGGTTGGAAGCGCACTAGCCCAAAAAACTAAGCAGCAGTCCTGCCCTCGCAGTCCATAACAGTGTCCGTATCCAATTTGTCGATATGAGTGAGGAAATGGATTCCTCGTTCATGTTTTCGTTAAGACGACGGTAAATGGGAAACATCCTCAGGAAAGTCACACCCCAAACAAGAAAGAGAAGGGCCAGATTGATCAAAAGGTAGTTCCCATACTGTGTAATCCAGGAGCTGAACATAAGAAGAATGCCCGTTCCCATTTCTACCAGCACCAATGGGATGACAAGCATGCTCGTATTGCGCTGATGGATCCGCGCAGCTTCGCTCCCCTTATCATCAGCCACAAAACGAAAGCTAGGATAATGCACCAACTGCACAAACCAAACCACACCAGTCATAAGGAGTGTAGCAAAGAGGTGCAGCTGAATCACCAGCTGTTGGTTTGAGGGATCTAACATAGAGAGCCATTCTTCTACTCACATCTATTGGGTCAATAGCCATGAGATCTAATCCTCAAATAAAACCGTAGGTTTGAAAGCACCGGAGATTGCGGCGCTCAAGCAACTTCTAGGGATGGAACGAAAGCAGCTGAATCAGGCAGCCGCGATCGACCAGAGATAGTACTTTCCATATGTTTTCACCTCTACGGTCGTTTCCCGTTTCTCGACATTCGGATCGAGATTAGGAACCGCTTGGTCGACAAAGACTTTACCGCCTGGGCAAACACCGCAGAGGCGTGTGGCCACGTTGATAGGGCGACCGATGTAATCACCATCGAAAGGTAGCTTACTACCTAGTCCGATAGAAATTCCTACTCCAAGTGAGTCGGGTTTTCCCTCCGTAAAATGAGGACTTTGGCGAAGCTTTTGGTACCGACGGTTAAGATGGAGACATCCATCGAGAGCCGCAATCAGTTTAGCTACGTAGTAGATGAAATCGTGAAAAGCAGCCAGGACCGTGGGTGGGAAGCCTTCAAGTGGGGAAACAGGAATCAGTCCGATTACAGTCACCCCATCACCTATGGAGTTCCCTTCCTATCCAGACTACTCAACATGCCAAAGATTGGCCTTAGCGGCGATCACTATTGCCCAAAGGTCTTGAGCTACAGTTTGGCCAACGGTGTGAGAATGGTCATAAGTCTAGGCAAGCTCGAGGACAGTATTTTCCAAATGGGTTGTGGTCAAAGCGGGCATCCACTTTCTCCGCACTACAGGGATCTCCATAAAGTATGGTCAACAGAGGAGTATCTGCCATTCCTGCCTGGGGAGCCTAAACAGACACTGACTATTTATCCAGAACAGTAAGGCCTAGTCAGAAGCAAGCGCCTGACAGCCCTTGAGATCTAACTTCCCTGTGGCCAGAATCGGTATCTCTTCAACACGTTTGATTATCTTCGGAATCCAAAGATTGGGCAACCCTTCCTCGGTTAGCTTCTGCTTCAAGTCGTTCTCTTCAATGTCGATAGTTGAAAGAAGAACCAGCGCCTCTCCTTTGGCATCATCAGGTCTGGCACTGACCACGATGGGGACCATTTCGGCTTCCTTGAGGTCGAGCACTTCGATGATCTTTGTTTCGATGGTTTCATGAGGAACCATCTCCCCTCCAATTTTGGAGAAACGAGATTGCCGACCTTCAATATGGAGAAACCCATCTTCATCGAAACGAGCAAGGTCTCCGGTTTTAAACCAACCGTCCTCCAGGATTTCAGCATTGCGTTCGGGATCGTCCAAATATCCGCCGAATATGTTGCCTCCCTTTAAGTAGAGCATGCCCGGCTCAAAAAGACTTCGAGGCTCTCCAGTATCCGGATCTTTAATACGAGCAGTTATCCCCGGCACCAGGCGTCCGGCAGATCCCCGGCGATAGGCTTCCTGAGGCGCAGCTTGCTTATCCGGCTGGCCTGGGTTTTTCAAATTCACACTCGCAACGGGCGATGTTTCGGTAAGCCCGTATCCCTCATTGATGTCAGTTCCAAATTTGTCTTTCCACAAATCGAAAAATTCGGGAGTCACTTTCTCTGCACCAGCGACCACGAGATCTAAAGAGACCATTTTCTCGGCAGGAACCCGTTTTATGTAGGGCTTGAAAAAAGTACGCGTACCAATGAATACGGTGACCTTTTCCTTTTCGATGGCCTCCGCGATCTTCTTTTGTTCCAGCGGTGAAGGGATGGTGATCATCTTCAAACTACGAATCAACGGGTACCAAAGCGTAACCGTGTATCCAAAGCTGTGGAAAATCGGGAGACAGCACATGAGAGTGGTATCGTCTTTGCTCAGGAGCGCGATTTCATTAATCTGCAAAACATTGGAGAGAATGTTTCGATGCGACAATGGAACCCCCTTGGGCTCACCAGAGCTTCCACTCGTAAAGAGCAACCCAACCTCTTCGTCATTCCCATACTTGGGGATACCCATCATTCGAGCTAGAAGGCGTGCTGGGAAAATAATGATCATTAGATAACGCAGAATGATAGCTTTCTTATCCGCGCCTTGAAGCAGCGGAACGATATCAATCATATGATCAGGCCAGGGAAATTGAGGAATCTTCTTTTTCAATGCCTCTGCTGTAATTACCGTATCAATTTCTCCCTTACGGTAAGAAGATTCGATCGCAGCTCTTCCCGCGGTGAAATTGAGATTCACAGGGATCTTTCCTGCAAAAAGTAGCCCGAGGTTGGTCACTGTTACTCCAATTCCAGGTGGAAGGACCACCCCCACGCGTTTACCATCAATCTCTTTCCGGAACCACTTTGCCATCAAGAGACTGAGGGCCAAAAGAATCCCAGACTTCAACGGCTTACGACCTGCCGTATAGTCGACCAGTTGCTCAAAAAACGGACGACTCGCCAATCCACGGAAACAAAAATCTGCAATATTGCCCTCCAACTCCTCACGCCTTTGGAAGCACTCTTCTGATAAATCGAGTAAGACCTGTCTCACATCAGACAAAGTAAGCTGGTTGTGCGGCAGAGGACTTCCGATACCAATATTAATGGCCATCCGAAAGGGCCTGGGCTTGAGCTTCATACCATCTGGTTCAAAAAAGGAGAAGCGAGTTTGCCAAAGGTTATCCATGAATACGGGAACCACCGGGACGCCACTTTCTCGGGCGATCGCATCGAAACCACTTTTCACAGCCATCAAACTTCCAGTCCGAGATACCTGGCCTTCCACAAAAATTCCTAGAAGCCCACCATGCTTCAGAAACTCAATGTTATTATCAAAAGAAGAACGCGCCTTGGAAGGTGGAATCAATTCAACAGCAGACAACTTTAGCAACCACCGCATGCGGTTTGTTTTGTGCAAAGTATCTGAAGCGATGAAACGTATTCGTCGGCCCGTCGCGATGGTTAGGAATACCACGTCCAAAAAGGTAACGTGATTACTTATAATAATGGCACCACCGTCTTTCGGTACATGCTCCCTACCCTCTACACGGACGCGATAAAGAATCCAGACTAGTAACTTGGCTATCAAATGAATCTAACTTTAAAGAAGAAAAGCCGGGCAGATGCCGGACTCTGTAGAATCTTTTTGCAAACAACCAACTCAGGTCAAGACCAACCAAACCGTTTGAAAGGGTTTCAATCGCATATTCCCCTTCGCTACTGATTTGTTTTTGCCGCTGATGATATCCTTCACCTTAGTCAACGTTGAGTCATCCAGAAGTTTGTCCATGTTGCGAACGGTTTTATTCTTCGAAGTAAAATTACTGATTGAGAAAATCCGCTGCTCTCCCAACGTCGAGGTGCGCTTCAGGACAAAGATCCCTTCTCCGCCATCGAGAATCTCTTGCGGAGCATCAGGATGAAAGGCGGGATAGGATGCCCGGCGGCGCAAAATAAGTGTATAATCGTTAAACACCTTGCTGTGGATGGATTCTTCATCGTCCAGCAATGATTCCAACTGATCCACATCCCATTTGTGTCGATTGATTCTGCGAGGGATGTCCGACTCTTTGACGCCAGCGTGATCATTTAAACAGGCTGTCAGGCAATGAATATAAACGGCCGGAACACCGCGAAAAGCTGCGGCCACATATTGCGAGGTCAGAAATCGCTGCACACCAATGGGGTCATCAGGCACCCCCGGATTGGATAGTGCTTCAAAGTAAGTTATGTTCAACTCGTATGGACTCTGACTTCCGTCGGAGTTGGTCTTCATACTGACATGGCCGTCACGTCGTTTAACTTCATCCACCAGATTGTTAATCTCTGCATCAGGCAATAGGCCCTGAAGCGGTCGAACACCGACGCCATCATGCGAGGAAGTGAAATTGAAGAAGGTACAACCCTCTTGAATTTCACCCAATGAGTTTGCCCAGGTGCTGAGATATTCTGGATTTTCCGACAAGAGACCATGAAGTAACAATGGGGGGAGACTAAATTGATAGACCATGTGCGCCTCGTCTCCCCTTCCTAGGTAGCTGATATTCTCTTCATGCGGCACATTCGTTTCGGTAAGGAGAATTACCTGAGGCGCCAGCAGCGAAAGAATATCGCGAAACAGCTTCACGATTTCATGGGTTTCCTTCAAGTGGAGACAACTAGTGCCCACTGTTTTCCACAGAAAAGCGATCGCATCCAAACGAACGATGCGCGCTCCTTGGGAAATGTAAAACATCAGAATATCCAGGAATTCGAAAAAGACGTCGGGATTCTCCCAATTGAGATCCACCTGATCGGCACTGAAAGTTGTCCACACATAACGCGAACCATCCCGCGTTTCCAATTTGGTTAACAGTGGCGAGGTGCGCGGCCGAACAACGTCTGAAAGATCATCCTCTGGATCTCCCTCTTTAAAGTAGGTATTAAATGGGAGGATGCCGCCGATGTATTCCTTAAACCAACTGCTTTTGCTCGAACAGTGATTGGCTACCAGATCGAACATCAAATGGAAATCATCAGAAAACTGGTCTACATCTTTCCATTCACCTAGAGCTGGATCAACTTCTCGGTAGTCCTTAACCGAGAATCCATCGTCGGAAGTCCAGGGATAGAAAGGGAGAATGTGCACCACTTTAACGGCACCCTTGAGCCGCCGATGACAAAAGTCTCGCAATGTCTGAATAGGAACTTCGTCTTTCTTTCTTACACTATCGCCATAGGTGATAAGGACGACATCGTTTTCATTCCAAAGCTCATCAGAGGGGTAAGGATTCAATCCCACTCCATAAGCCCCCACCATCATCAGTAAGCGATCAATGCAACGCTCGGCCTGATCTCCATATAGATGAAAGAAACGGCGTTTGATTTGATCCAACTGGGATTTGTCGACGACGTGGGACATGAAATGAAATTAAGTGGGGCTAAGACCGGTCAGGCTAGTAATGATGGTTCGCAGGCTACGACGCAAAGCAGAGTAGCTGTAAAATTTGCGCGCCAAGTTATAATTGTGATCGACCATTTCCTGACGGTATTCGTGGTCAGACAATATACGTTGGACCTGCTTCAATACACTGCTGTTAACAAAGCCGTCCATCACTGGCAAACGAAAGCCCTTGGGCTCGATGTCCTGGATAAATATCGAATAGCGATTCACAACTACCGGAACGCGAAAGTATAGAGCTTCAAGCAGTGCATTCCCGAATCCTTCATAGATGCTGGGATAAGTGACCAGGTCGGCATGGGGATATAGATCCCAAAGGGTGTACATCTTTTTTCCGTCTTTGTTCAACTGACGGATGTCTGCGACTCGGTCCGCGATAAACCGCAATTCCACACCGTCTTCGTGAGCTAGTTCCTCCAGCATATGCTGATACTCGAAACCTTCATCTCCTGCATCATGCGAGATGACCAGTTTGCAACGAGGATCATTGAGAAGGCCGACCAATTTGATGGCATGCTCAATTCCCTTTCGCGGAACAATCCGTGTAGGTTGTAGAATAAAAATATCATCTTCCGCCAGTCCCACTTCTTCCCGGAAGTCTTTCGCGTACTCATCCATTTCCAGCGGTGGATTATCAAAATCAAAGACATTGGGAATGAGTAATGAAGAAGCACCCTTTCGCAGTGAAAGCTGCTCTTGAGCCGCTTGATTGATCACCACATGTCGAATATTGTCTCCCTTACAAGGGAAAGCCATATCGAGGTAATCTTTCACACAGGTCACCGCAAAGCGGTCACGCTCCCAATAAAAGTCATGGTGGTGGGCGATCGTAGGAATCTGCGTCTCGTTTATAAACTCTGTCAGTGCCACACCCAACGGTAGGTGCATCGGTATGGTCAGCACGTTTTGCGGGACGATGATATCGATGTGAAACTTGTCCACAAAATCGTAGAGCGTCTCCTTCAGATACTTTGCCACCTCCTGAATGCGTTCAGAAACCAAGCGACTACGATAAGTCGTTCCCCAGAGACGTTCGTTGATCCACTGATTTTCGGAATGCCCAAAAAATGCTTCTGGCACGCACATGCTGATGTCCGGATGCCGATCCAGTCGCCCTGCATACCAGTAGCTGACATTTTTATCATCCCAGAGCACTTGAGCCCATTTGGCTGACTCAAGCGTCACTCCATCTGTGCCGGCAAAACGGGTAGAGATAAACCCAATATTTTTGGCGCTATTATAGGAAATAGGATTTGGCGACTTCTGAAACTTCACAGTTGGAATACCCTAGAAAAAGATAGAGAAGGAGAAAAACCTGAATAAGCAACCATTAGTGACTTGCAATGACATACCCGTCACAAGCTAAAATCATGCCTAAGGTTCTTTAACCTTCTATATACATTATGGCAACACCGCCCAAGACTATTAACGACCTCCTCAACGGGGTCATCTCGATACGGGATCAGGTAAAAGATTTACGGGAAATCCTCCTCGCAAACCTCGTGATGATTGGCGAAGTCCCCTCACCTACTTTTGGCGAAGAAGCACGCATTCGGTTTATTTTGGACCGATTTACAGAGGACGGCCTGGATAGTATCTCCACTGACGAAGTAGGCAACGCCCTGGGATTTGTTCGCGGGAGCGAAGGAGAGAAAACGATTCTCGTAGCTGCTCACACGGACACCGTATTCAACTCGTCGGTCGATCATACCGTACGGGTGGAATCTAAACGGATCTTTGGCGCCGGCGTCGCAGACAATTCGCTTGGCTGTGCTGCGGTCGCTTCTATCCCGAAAATTTTGGAACACCTTGAGATCGTACCAAGACACAACCTGCTGCTCATGGGAATCACCCGAAGTCTAGGACGGGGTGATCTGGCGGGTATCCGTTTTTTTCTAAACAACTGCAAAGTACCCATCGACTATGGTTTATTTGTGGAAGGCGCTCAACTCGGACGCCTCAGCTACTCATCCATGGGTATGCTTCGCGGAGAGATTCAATGCACCATCCCTGACGAATACGACTGGACACTCTTTGAGAGCTCGGGAGCGATCAACATTCTGAATGAAGTGATCACCAAGATGTTGGCCATTCCTCTACCCACCAAGCCCAAGACCACGATCACCTTCGGCTCAGTCAATTCGGGCAACTCCTACAATACGGTGCCCACGAGTGGTTCTCTGCATTTTGAAATCCGTTCAGAACAAGCGGGAATGGTTGGAGAACTTCAAAACCGGCTGGAAGAAATAACCGACGAAGTGGCCTCCAACTCCCAAACCGAAGTTCGATTGGAAGTCATCGCACGCCGCCGACCAGGAGGCATCGATTTTTCACACCCACTGACCAAAGTCTCTAAACGTATCCAGGAGAGCCTGGGCGTGACCCCAAAAATTCAGCCGAGCGTTGGAGAACTGTCCGCCCTGATCGACAAAGAAGTGCCGGGTATCACAATTGGCATTACCTCTGCTTCCCAAATGCATAGTTTTAAAGAAAATATAGCTATAGAACCGGTTTTCAGTGGGTTAGCTCAAATGGTGGGCATCATTCAGGCCATGGACGGAGGATTTTGCGATGAGTAAGAAAAAGAAGAAGACCTGGTTGGATACCAATACCTTTCATCACTCAGAATTTTGGAACCTCCTTCACCTGATTGAGGAAAAAGAAAAACAAGGACTGAAAATCTCACTCTGTATTCCGACGCTGAATGAAGAAAAAACGATCGGAAAAGAGATAATCATCTTCAAGTCCGAGTTAATGAACCGCTATCCTCTACTCGATGAAATTGCGGTTATTGATTCCGGCTCAACTGACAAGACGCTTGAGATTGCAGCGTCCTTTGGAGCAGACACTTACCTCTCGGCCGATATCTTACCCAAGCAAGGCTTTAAGCCCGGCAAAGGGGAAAACCTATGGAAAGCCATTCATCAACTGAATGGGGATATCATCGTCTACGTAGATGCAGATATTAAAAACATTCACCCACGCTTTGTTTATGGTCTCGTGGCACCGCTGATCTATCATAAGAAGATTCAGTATGTAAAAGCCTTCTACGACCGTCCGTTGGCTTTTTCGCAGGGCATTCGCCCTTCCGGAGGTGGACGCGTCACAGAAATTTTGATACGCCCCTTATTTGCGATGTTCTACCCAGAGCTGACTGGCATCATTCAACCTCTCTCTGGTGAGTATGCTGTAAGGCGCGAGGTGCTTCAGGACCTTCCTTTCCCGATCGGGTATGGTGTAGAGACTTCGCACATTCTGGATGTTTACCACAAATGGGGGATGCAAGCATTCGGACAAACGGATCTGGATCAACGAGTCCATCGCAACCAGACCACAATTTCTCTAGGAAAGATGTCCTTCGGTATTCTGCAGAGCTTCTTCAACCGCATGCAGAAGTATGGTGGCATCGAGAAGCTTCCTGACATGAATCAGATCTATAAGCACTTCCAGGCACAGGACCAACAGTATCAGCTTGTAGAACAAGAGATTAAAGAAGAAGAGCGGCCACCGATGTCAACGATACCCGAGTATCGTAAGAAGTTTGGGCTAGATAAATAACAGCAGCTTGCCAGGACCATGCGCGTAGCCATTCTGCACTACCACCTCAAGCCAGGGGGAGTCACACGCGTTATTGAAAATACAGTACGTGAGCTATTAAAGGTAGGCGTAGAAACGCTAGTCTTCTGTTCCGAACAGCCCGACGACAAAGCCTATCCCTTTGACAATGTTCGTATTGTCCCAGGACTGGCGTACAATGATACTTTCACAGAAGAAAACGCGGATCGACTAAAGAGCGATTTGGAGAATGCATGTCTAAATGAATGGGGCAGCTTACCCGACCTTTGGCACGTCCATAATCACAGCTTGGCCAAAAACCTTGAACTCCCAGCCGTTGTCTCCAAGTGGGCGCAGGAGGGACAAAAGCTACTGCTGCAAATTCATGATTTCGCTGAGGACGGCCGACCTGGAAACTACAAGGCACTATTGGTGACCTTAGCAGGCAAGGATCCTAACAAGCTAAGTAAACTTTTGTACCCCGTGGGAGAACATGTCTCCTACGCGTTTATCAACGGCCGTGACCGATCCTTTTTTACTCTAGCCGGAATCGAAGAAGAGAGATGTCACCTACTGGCAAACCCAGTATGGTTAGAGATTGATGAGGAAGCTCAGCTCAATGATCCAACTATAGAAGGAAAGCGTCTTTTCCTCTACCCCACTCGATCTATTCGGCGAAAGAATATGGGAGAGTTCCTGCTCTGGTCGGCAGCGGCGGAAGAGGATGTCATTTTTGGCTCAACCATGGCACCGGCTAACCCTACGGCATTGCCTATCTACAAAGACTGGGTGCGCCTAGCCGATCGTTTAGACCTACCGGTCAGGTTCGGGTTGGGAGAACAGCATCGGTTCGACGCTTTGCTCAAGTCCTCCCATGCTCTCATTACAACGAGCATCGCAGAAGGATTTGGCCTGGCCTACTTGGAGCCCTACTTGATTGGGTCTCAGCTGGTGGGTCGCGACCTTCCAGATATTACCAGCGATTTTGCAAATACGGGAATTAGACTCGATGGACTCTATCCAAGACTAGACGTGCCGATAGCCTGGGTGGGTAAAGAAAGGTTGCGGAAATCTGTGCATGATAGCCTCTTCCGCTACTACCAACGTTATCGGCAACCGTTCCAGAAATCGATGACCGAAGAGGCGCTCGATTCCATAATCCAAGGAGATACCGTAGACTTCGGATATCTGGACGAAGGCATGCAAGCATCCATTATCGAGATGGTCTCAAAGAACCCATCGCTGCGATTGGACTTCAACCCAGAGAAACTCGACTGCTTTCTGAGTGACCGCGTCATAGACTCAAACCGCGAGGCGATCATGAAACACTTTAATCCCCAGGTGTATGGCGAGCGATTGCTTTCAACATACAAAGGCTTGGTGGAATCAAATGTCTCCCAAACCGACTTCCTGAATACGACAACCGTTCTCAATTGTTTCCTCGACCCCAGGCGCTTTAATCTCCTGCGAACATGACTCATGCAAAGCAATCTATTTAAAGAGCTGAACTCACCGTTGGAACCCATCCCGACGGAGTTAGAGGCCAAGCTCCCACGATTAAAAGATACTCGAGCCGTTATTTTCGATATTTATGGAACCCTGGTCATCTCTGGAACTGGAGACATCAGCATCGCTGAGAAAGTGGATCGAGAGGAAGTCCTAAGAAGCTTCTTAAATGCAACCGGCTCGAAGATCCCACTCGACTTTTCAGTGAGCGACGCTTTCTACGGCGTAATTAAGGAGGACCGCGAAGTTTCCAAGGCTAGAGGTGCTCTTTATCCTGAAGTCGACATCCTTGAGATTTGGAAGCGACTCATAACAAAGCTACGACGAAATCCTCCGGATGAAGAAACGCTGAAGTTCATGGCCATCCGATTCGAATGCGCGGTAAACCCGGTGTGGCCAATGCCTGGCTTAGAATCGGTTCTCCAGTCCATTCATAAAAAAGAGTTACTCCTAGGAATTGTTTCGAATGCTCAATTTTACACGCCCATCATGTTGCAAAGTTTTACGGGCAGGGCACTTGAAGATCTTGGATTTGAGGACGACCTCTCCGTTTGGTCTTTTAAGGAACATTTGGGGAAACCATCAGTTGAACTGTTTGAAAAGCTCAAGCAATCTCTAAGCTCACGAGGGATTCGACCGGACCAGGCACTCTACGTGGGCAATGACATGCTCAATGATATCTGGACGGCCAATCAAGCTGGATTAATGACCGCATTGTTTGCTGGTGATGAACGATCCCTGCGTCTCCGTGAAACAGACGACCGATGCCAAGGCCTAGAACCGGATGTGATTCTGACAGAGCTAACACAGCTCACTCAGATCCTTTAGGGGTAAATCGTAAGGATATATTATCAATCCTCTTAGCGCTAAGGAGGGTTGAAACCTAGTACTGATTCAGCCGGTTACAGAATGCTTAAATGTAACCGAAAAAGTGGAGAATATAGTGGATTATTCCCCTAAACAGCTTGGCAAATCCTGGTTGTGCATGTAACCTTAGAGGTCGTAAGCGTTTATACAGTTTAACACCAACCGGAATCACTATGAGTTATACAGCTGAACACATCAGAAACTTTGCCTTGGTGGGACACCAGGGTGCGGGGAAAACGTAACAGTCACTCATGCTGGCCCAACAAGTATCTCGCCTAAACCCAGGTAATCAAGAAGCGCGCGATCTCCTAAGGGAACTGGGAGATGATCCAAGTAGTAGCCCCACTCCAGATTCTGATGCGACGCAAGATGAGGATGCAAACGTCGTAAATAAATCGATCGTATTCGAAACACTGGAATCAAACATAGCGGCAAAAGATTGGGAGGCTGCAGAAGCAATGATTCAGAAAGTTCTAAGAGCTTCACCTGCCTGGTTGAACAGGGATCGTCAGAGCTTTGATCTCATTCATATCCGCTACTACCTCGAAAGTGGGAACTTTCCGTCCGCCAGCTCTTTGATCCGTATCTATATGGGTTCCGACGTTCAAAGCGCCCGCGAACTGGCCAACCTAGCCAAAGAATACGACAGCCAGGGTATGGAGAAAGAACGAGACTTTCTTATGGATCAGGTTCAAAGAAAGTTTCCAAATATGAAGCTGTGACTACTTCTTTTGGCGCATATTCATAATCTCAGCAGGCGGACGACCCATGCGGTAAAGGTGCGCCATGGCCTGCATCGCTCCCTTACTGTGCTCATAGAACTTCATATACCCCTGACAAAGGTAGTTTAGCCCTGCTTCACCCTCAGGCGTTTTCATAAAACGTTGTTTGGGGCAGCCCCCATTACAGGCAAACTTGTATTCACACTCCCGACACATTTTGGGAAGCGCATCACGCTTATCATCTCCAAACTTCTTTTGCTTGGGAGATTCGACAATTTCACCCAGCGACTGCTCCATGATATTGCCCACTTTGTGTTTATCGTAGACGTAATGATCACATGAATACACGTCTCCAGTGTGCTCAATCGCCATGGCAGAGCCGCAAGTTTCGCTGAAAATACAAAGCCCACCGGGAACTCCTAGCCACTTACCAAGCACAGTATCAAACATCTGCACGTAAACCTTCCCTACGTCTTCCTTGATCCATTCATCAAAAATGTCGCAGAGGAACTGCCCATAGTATTGGGGTCGAACACTCCAAGGAGTAACTGGAAGATCATCCTCTTCCTCCATCGTATCCGAGGGAGGCTCAGCCAACCAAAATCCGATTTCCTCCTCTTCCTTGCCTGGCTGCCGTTCCACAATGGGAATAAACTGTAAGAAATCGGAGCCAATCGACTTAAGGAACTGGTAGACCTCCTTACCCGACTTCATATTCTTACGGTTTACACAGGTCAGCGTGTTAAAGCGCACGTTGTTTTTCTGCAGACAACGAATCCCCTTCATCACGTCGTCGAAGGTGGGTCGACGTTTCTTCGTGATCCGATAGGCATCGTGAACATCTCGAGGACCGTCTATACTAAGTCCAATCAGGAAATCGTTCTGCTTAAAGAACTGACACCATTCATCGTCGAGCAAGGTACCATTGGTTTGGAAGGCATTCTCAATCTTTTTCCCGTTGGCAAACTTATTCTGAAACTCCACTACCTGACGGAAGTAGTCGACACCGAGCAGTGTGGGTTCCCCACCCTGCCACGCAAATGATACAAAATCATTGGGCTGAGATTGGATGTAGTCGCGGATGTAAGTTTCCAACACATCGGGCTGCATCTTACGAGAGTCACCGGGCTTAAACAGTTGGTCTTTCTCCAAGTAAAAGCAATAGGAGCAATCCAGGTTGCAAATAGCCCCGATGGGCTTGGTCATAACGTGGAATGGCGCTTTGGATTGTACGGAGGCGTTGGCCATAAGCTAGTGAGACAATAGGGCTGCATCAGTTTTGAAAACAAAAATCGCCTTTGATGAAGTAGCCGCGGTGGATCCAACGCAGAAAAATAGCGCAGGCTTCCCAGCCTGTCTTTGCTCAGTGACGGGAAAATTATCTGGGGACGTGATAGGTCTAAGTACTCAGAATGATGAGCACTCCTTGTTCCAATGAACAGGCAAGATGCCTGTTCTACTCTATAAAAAAAGCCCGCACTTCCGTACGGGCTTTTGAAAATTTGTATGGATCGACCTTAGCGGCGACCTTCCATGAGGCGGCGCTCTTTCACCTTGGTCGCTTCCTTGCCAATCCGATCACGGATATAATAGAGGCGAGCACGGCGAGTGATACTTTCGCGGTCGACTTCGATCTTGTCGATGGTGGGAGCATTCACAGGGAATACCTTCTCAACACCTTCACCGAAGGAGATACGGCGTACAGTAAAGGTCTCGTGGACTCCACTACCCTTGCGAGCAATGACGATTCCGCCAAATACCTGGATACGCTCTTTTCCTGCTTCCTGAATTTTGAGGTGCACACGCACACCATCGCCTACCTTAAAATTGGTGAGGTCAGTGCGGATTGCGTCTTTGGTGATTTCGTTAATGACTAGATTCATCTTCTGGATCGGGTGAAATTATATCGGGTCTTTTTGACTTAGTATTTTCCTTTCGCTGGGCGAGTCGCCAGGCGTCAATTTCCGCGTGATTTCCGGAGAGTAAAACCTCTGGGACTCGCATCCCACGGAACTCCGCAGGGCGCGTAAATTGAGGAAAGGTGAGGAGACTGGCTGTGAAGGAATCTTGCGTCAATGATTTTTCTTCTCCTAAAACACCCGGAATATAGCGGGCTAAAGCGTCGATTACAACACAGGCTGCAATGGTGCCATTTGTGATTACATAATCGCCAATACTGACCTCTCGATCGACTAAACAATCACGCACTCGTTGGTCGATTCCTTCATAGTGGCCACTTAGAAAAACCAGGTGCTTAGCCTGGCTCAATTCCTTGGCCAAGGGTTGGGTGAGTTTTTCACCATCGGGCGCCATGTATATAACCTGTGTCTCTTCCCTCTTTACCGATTCAATGACTCCGAAGAGTGGCTCAGGCTTCATTACCATACCAGCTCCACCACCAAACGGACGATCATCGGTGACCTTGTGCTTCCCTTCAGCCCATTTGCGAATGTCGTGTACATTGACCGACAGCAAACCATGCTTTTGGGCGCGACCAAGCATACTCTCTTCGAGATAGCCTGTAGCCATTCCTGGAAACAGCGTCAGTAAATCAATTTCGAGCGCTGCGTCCATGGTGCCGTGGATTCGGCGAGGTGAATCCTAAAGGGTGCCTAAAGTTAGACGTCCTTTTTCTTTTCTTCCTCGTCGTCGGATTCTTCAGCAGGTGCTTCTTCTTCAGCAGCGGCCTCGGGTGCCTTTTCGGCTTCCTCTTCAGCAGCAGGAGCTTCTTCCTCCGCAACAGGAGCCTCTTCAGCTTCAGCAGCAGGAGCTTCTTCGGCTTCGGCTACTTCTTCAGCTGGTGCTTCTTCTACCGGTGCAGCTTCTTCAGCGGCGGGTGCTTCTTCAGCAGCAGGGGCTTCTTCAGCAGCAGGAGTCTCTTCGACTACTGGAGCTGGAGTTTCTTCTTTTGCTTCAGGAGCGTCCAATTCTTCTGCCGGAGTACGACGTGCTTTATTAATAAGAGAGCGAACGGTATCCGTTGGTTTTGCACCAACGCCCACCCAATAATCCACACGATCCAGCTTAACTTTCAACTGGCCGCGGGCCGCTTTAGGTGAATAGGTTCCAATCCACTCTACAAATTTGCCATCACGCTTGGTGCGCGCTTCCCCTACCACGATGCGGTAGACAGGGTTGTGGGCAGAGCCGCCACGGGCTAGTTTTATGCGAAGTGCCATGTGTTTTCTGAAATAGGTTTAAACAAAAGAGGAAAGAAAACAATGGCCGCATCAATGCTTGTCAATACAACTTTGTGATTGTCTTTAGCCTAGGTCGCTTTCTTGCTGATCGGCTTCATTTTAGAGCCATTTTCACCTAAAAAACGCCCATATCATGCTTCAGGCAGGAATCGTAGGACTACCCAACGTAGGTAAATCCACCTTATTCAACGCTGTGACCCGGACCCGCAAGGCGGAATCAGCCAATTATCCCTTCTGTACAATAGAACCCAATGTGGGAGTTGTGCAGGTCCCGGATGAACGACTCCAACCCCTCTCCGAGATTGCGAAAACGAAGGTTATTATACCTGCAGCTATCGAATTTAAGGATATTGCCGGCTTGGTAAAAGGAGCCAGCGAAGGAGAAGGCCTGGGAAATCAGTTCCTGGCTAACATCCGCGAGTGCGACGCCATTATTCAAGTGGTGCGCTGTTTTGATGATGATGATATCATCCACAATATGGGTAGTGTGGATCCCATTCGGGATATTGAAGTCATCAATTCTGAACTCATTCTGGCCGATATGGCTTCTTTGGAGCGGAAACACCACAAGTCAGTAAAGCTAGCCCGGGGAGGTGACAAAGAAGCCGCCGCCGAAGTGGAATTGATCGACAAGCTACTCCCTCACCTCAACGAAGGAAAGCCCGCCCTGACCCTGGAAATGACGGATGACGAAAAGGCCCTCCTGAGGAACTTCTTCCTACTTTCCTCCAAGCCTACACTATTTGCTGCCAATGTTGCAGAAGACGATTTGCTTGATCCAGAAGCCAATCCCTATGTGGGCCAAGTAAAGCAATACGCAGCTGAACATCACGGTGCAGAGTGTGTATGTATAAGTGCGCGGTTAGAATCCGAGCTCATCGACTTGAGCGAAGAGGAGGCCAAAGAATTCCTGGCCGACTTTGGAGTCAGCGATTCGGGTGTATCCGGATTAATTAAATCAGCCTACTCCCTGCTCGGTCTCATGACTTACTTCACAGCCGGTGAACAGGAAGTCCGCGCATGGACGATTACGGAAAATACAAAAGCTCCTCAAGCTGCAGCAGCCATCCACACCGATTTCGAGAAAGGTTTCATTAAAGCTGAAGTAGTATCCTACGAAGATTTGACTAAAGCCGGAAGCACTCAAGCGGCTCGCGAAGCCGGTCGCTACCGACTCGAGGGCAAGGAGTATATCTTTGCAGACGGGGATGTAGCGCTCTTTCGTTTTAACACCTAAGAGTTAAAGAGGATCCTCTTCTTCCTCGTTCTCCTCCTCCCACTCAATTAACCGCATTGCTGGAAGCAATGGCCCTAGCTCACTGCAAAATGTAGCCACGGTCGTGAGACTGTGGATGTCCCAATATTTTTAAGGACGAGGACGAGTAAGATAAAGATTTACATTCACCCCGTGCCCCTCGTCACTCGCCCCGTTCTAAATCTTCTATCCGCAGCGCTGGCGTTCCTGTATTCCATCGAGCTTTCCAGCCGGGCTTCTCAATAGTTGCACGAAAAATGATCGTATTGTGAAGGTCCAGATCGCTCGTCCAAACAAACTCGGCTCCTTCAAAATCATAGTCGCGAAACACCTGGGGTGGGCGAACCGTCGCCTCTTCATAGATAGTCACAGAACGCCAATCACTGTCATCAAATTCAACAGACATCCAATCTTCAGGAATAGGAATATGCTTAACCACAGGATCTTCACCTTCCATCGGACCGAAGAAATAGCACTTGGCTTTCCAACTGGCATCACTGACGACATCGTCACCCAGCTTCATTATAAAACCACCATCTCCGATCATGACATGCTCGTATTCTTTTCCGGTAACCGCATCGGCATTGTCCCGCGCCATCACCGCAATCGTCATAGGGAATTGAGGTAGCACATCAACAGATACTACATTGTGAGGCATAAACTCAATGGAGTCGGTCGCAATCAGCTTCCCATTAATATATAATTTAAACCAATTGTCTGCGTAGACGTTGAGTTTAACCGTATCCCCCATATTGGGTTTCGCGATGTGCGCCGGCAATCGGCTACGGCGCTGACCAGATAAAGGGTTTAGAATGAGGAGACAAAGAAGAAGACAAACGATACGGATCATTCTAGGATCCTTGAGAGAGGAGTTGACCAGGTCAAGTCACGCCCAGCAACTCGCGTGCGTGCGTTTGTGCGACCTTGGAACGGCTGCTGCCTAACATACGAGCAAGCTCCTTCAAACGAACCGCTTCATCTTCATGGATGGCGTCAATCGAGACCTTGGTCTCGTCATCGGTAGCGGTCTTTTCCACTAGAAAATGTTGCTTACCTTTGGCAGCCACTTGGGGAAGGTGGGTCACACAGAATACTTGATGACTTCCAGAGAGTTCTGCCAATCGATCACCTACAACCGTGCCAATCTCTCCGCCGACATTGGCATCGGCTTCATCAAACACCAGAACAGGCGTGTCATCTAACTTGGCCAAAATAGTTTTCAGCGCCAACATCACACGAGCAATTTCACCACTGGATGCAATCTTGTTCAGTGGCAGTGTTTCCTGGCCTGGATTTGCAGAAAAGACATATTCACAGCGCGAATTACCGTGTTCACGAAAGGCATCTTCAGGATAGACGATCACATCGAATCGAGCTTTCTTAAAACCGAGCGTTTCTAGCAGGACCGCCGTCTCTTTAGCCAAATTCGTAGCGGCCTTCTCTCGTCTACCTGTTAACTGGGCACCCGCTCTTAGAAGTTCTTCTTCTTTGCGCTTAATCATGTTATCCAGCTTGCCGATCGTGCCTTCAATATCGGCTTGCATCTCTATCCTCAAGGAGAGCCGCTCGCGATTTTCCATGACCTGCGTCACCGTAGGTCCAAACTTGCGTTTTACCTCTAACCACTTGTCCATCCGCTCTTGCAAGGCGGCAATTTCGATTTCGTTGAAGTCTGCTTTTCGGCGTAATTGAAAGAACTCGGCGTTGATATCGTCCAATTCAACGACGGCTTGGTTGAGTCGCTTAGCCAATTCCGCAGTCCGTTTATCGATGTTGGCAATCTGATTCGAATTCATCGCCAGCCTCCCTAACTTGGGAATAATTCCATCATCCCCACTCAACCCATCTTCAACTTGCTGAAGTAACTGAACCAACTCGGCCGCTTGGCTCCCTAGATTAAAATCACTTTCCAGAGCTTCAATCGCGGCCTCGGTAATAATATCTACCGCATCAATTTGCTCCATCTGAGTCTGGTAATAGGCCAACTCGTCATCAGAAAGCTGAGATTTATTTTGGATCTCTTCTTTCTGACGAAGGAGCGACTTCCATTCTGAAAACAACTCCTGGTACACGGCTAAATCCATGGCTGAACCAGCGTAGCAATCGAGCAGCTCCAATTGATTTTGCCAGTCAAAGAGCTTTTGAGGCTCACCAGGACCATGAAAGTCGATCCAGTGTTTACCCAGCATCGATAACAGAGAGAGCGTGCACAGCTTCCCATTGATAAACACCTTGCCCATTTTCGCACGGCTGATCGATCTGCGTAAGAGCAGCACATCCTCTTCACAGGGAGGCAAGCCATTGTCTTCCAACAAGGTGTTGATCTTTTCGGAGTCTGGAAAATACAAAGCAGCCTCCACTTCACAGCCTGTTTCGCCCTGCCTGATGATGGTCTTTTCGATTCGATTTCCAGCCAACATGCTCAAGGCTCCCAACAGAACCGATTTGCCTGCACCGGTTTCTCCAGTGACCACCGTAAAGCCAGGATCAATATCCAAGGACGTTTCGGTCATGAGTGCGAGGTTTTGGATACGAAGGAACTGGATCATGAAATGTTGAATGAGCTTTAGAGAAAGCCCGAAAAAAACCAAGTATATATTGGCCTTCCTCCCGAGGAGGTCGCAGGTGGAAATTCCAATGATCCTTTTGACTTGCCAACCAGAAGATCTTGAATTCGCTCATAGCCCTTTCCTATGGGGGATTAGCTCAGTTGGTTAGAGCACTTGCATGACACGCAAGGGGTCGGCAGTTCGAATCTGCCATCTCCCACCATTTAGAAAATCGAAGACCACTAGCCTCACCCACCAAGTTGAGGCTTTTCTATGTACTCTTTAGCAGGTTCGAACTGCCGAAGGCTGTTTGACGGAGCGGAGCGGAGAAGGGGCACTCCGTGAGGAGTGAGTGCAAAGCACCGAGCAACGCGAGCCAATCTGCTATCTCCCACCATTTGAAAGATCCAAAACCTCCCACATCTAGGAAGACCGGGAGGTTTTCTGTGTACACACATGGCACATGAGTACCGAGGTTGAAAACCGACATCATCACTGCCGAAGGCAGTTGTTTTCTTGTGATCATGTCGCCTTCCAGGCTCGGCAGACGGAGCGCAGCGGAGAAGAAGCAAATACAACGAAGTCCTAAAATTTCTTTTAAATTAGACCGTTTGACAAAAAATCCGATCAAAGATGTTGGAAACTTCAAACCGATCTGTCCAAATATCACCAAATGGAAAAAATTCCTAGAGACAGGTTCTTAATCATCATTGGAGCAATGAAAAGTGGGGCGACAGCACTTTTCGATAAGTTGGAGCGTACCAGCAATATTTGCTCCCCGATTGGAGACAAAGAGCCTCATTATTTTTCATTAAAATGCGGAGAGTTCAATTACGACGATCTGTGGGACTATGACCCCAACAACCATTCTTGGGCATTGGAAGCGTCGACCACCTATACAATGCATCCCAGGATTAAAGGTACAGCTGGAAGGATGCGTGATTACGGGATTGATCCCAAACTATATTATATCCTCCGCAATCCATTGGATCGAATCGTGTCAGAATGCAATTTTTGCAGAGGCAAAACCTGGTCCGACCAATCCTTGACGATCACAGATGCACACTTCCACACCGTATCAAATTATTTTGTTCAACTGGAAGAGTTCCGCAAAGTTTGGCCGAATAAAAAGATTACGCTTTTGGATTTTGAGGACCTGAAAACCAATTCAGATGAAATGCTTGAAGACATCTGTAAAGAGCTGGAGGTCCCCTATACCCCGATTGAATTTCGGGGGGAATATGTGCATAAGACAGAGATTCCAACACGCGCTCAAGATCTAGCCTACCGTTTCAAGTTCATCCGCAAAGCGGCAAACACTTTACTCCCAGCTTCTGTCAGGCGTGGGATCAACAACCTGCCCATGCTTGGGAATCGAGAGAAATCGGTATTAAGCAATAGCCAAAAAGACTATCTACGAGGAGTGTTGGCAGAAGACATGCGACGCTTAAAGGATTCGTATGGATTCCCAGTTGAGAAATGGGGATTCTGATTCTCCGGGACACCTGCGAAACCACATCCTCTATTAGTCACACCGCAATCTCAATTCCTTGAGGATCCGGGAGAAATCTAAAGGGCATGCTAATATTAATCATTGCAGAATGAGGACCTACTCTTGTAGGCACTAAACTTCCTAATTACCCTGTACTAGAAAACTATGAAGAACTACTTAATGCTGATCATTGGCGCACTCCTCATCTGGAACAGCGTCGCCGCCAAATCCGCTTTCCCCGGTGAACGAGGTAAAGACCTCGATACTTCGACCAGAGAAGATATCTGGGAACGCGAGCCAAACGGATTTCTCGATGAGTTCGTCCGGGTCGAGCGCGACGATGTGATTGCCTTTGCGATCTACACGCAACAAGGCGGCAGCATGAAAATGACTGCCCAACTGTTTCCTCTTCAAGCAGGGGAAGAACGCGAAGTGACGTTGGAACTCAAGCAGAACGGAAGCTGGAAGGCGGCCAAAACGGCCAAGGTAAATTATCCTGGCTGGTATGCTCATTTTCGAATCGATGGTTGGGATGGGAGCCAAGATGTGCCCTATCGCGTAAGCCACTCTGGAGGTGCTATATTTGAAGGCCTCATTCGTAAGGATCCCATTGATAAGCATGAAATCGTAGTCGGATCTCTCTCATGTAACTCCAGCCGAGATCGTGGAGATCGTGCCTCGATTGTTGCCAACCTCCGAGCACAGGATCCGGACCTCCTCTTTTTTGCCGGAGACCAGAGCTACGACCATCGGGAACTCACAGCTGGCTGGACTTGGTTTGGCTATCTGTTCCGCGACGTGATCAAAGACCGCCCGACCATCACGATCATTGACGACCACGATATCGGCCAAGGAAATTTCTGGGGCGAAGGAGGAATTATCGCCGACGCCACCGATGGTAGTTCGGGGGGCTATTACTTTCCCAAGGAGTATATCAAGATGATCCACGATCAGCAAAACTGGCACCTGCCCGATCCATTTGATCCCACCCCGATCCAACAAGGCATTCAGGTATACTATACAGACGCAAAAGTAGGCGGAGTTAGTTTCGCAGTCATTGAAGACCGCAAATTCAAAAGTGGCCCCAAAGGTAAGATACCTGAAATGGGCCCACGCCCGGACCATATCAATGACAAGAGATATGATCCAAACACGGTAGATCTTCCTGGGCTCAAGCTTCTCGGGGATCGTCAGATTCACTTTCTAAACGAGTGGTCTCAGGATTGGGAAGGCGTGGAAATGAAAGCAGTCCTCTCTCAAACAGCATTCACTGGTGCCGTTCACCTCCATGGTAATTTTGATACCGGACGCTTATTGGCCGATCTAGACAGCAATGCCTGGCCACAAACCGGCCGCAACAAGGCTCTTGCAGCCATCCGACGTGCCTGGGCACCCCACCTCTGTGGTGACCAACATCTCGCCGTTGTCGTACAACACGGAATCGACGAACACCGCGATGGACCCTTTGGCTTTACCGGCCCTGCCATCGTCAACACCATCTACGGTCGCTGGTGGTGGCCTGAAAACGGTGAAGCAGGTGGTGGAGATCCCATCGACAACGAGCTGGAATGGACCGGCGATTACATGGATGGATTAGGAAACCGCATGACCATGCACTCTTACGCCAACCCCAACTTCAAGAACATGAATGCGGCCCGTGAGCTGTCCAACCAAGGAGGCGAAACCAATCTCGAGGACGGCTATGGCATCGCTCGATTCCACAAGCCAAGTCGCACGATCACTTTTGAGTGCTGGCCACGCTTCGGCGATGTGACCAAACCCAACGCACCACAATATCCAGGTTGGCCCATCACCATTCGTACGGAGGAAAATGACGGACGTGAAGTCCATGGCTACTTACCTGAAATGGTGTTCGACGATCCGGACCCCGTTGTCCAAGTGATCGACGAATCCAACCAAGAGATTCTCTATACCGTTCGTATCAAAGGGAAATCATTCCTTCCAAAAGTGTATACAGATGGAAAATACACAGTGAAAGCGGGAAGTGATCGTCCAGACAGCTTCACCAAGAAGGGGCTGAAGCCAACAGCAAAGAAATTGAAGGTACAGTTTTAAAAACTGCACTTTGGTTATTCGTTATCTGTTATTTGTTAATTTAAAAAAGGCGACCTCAATGGGGTCGCCTTTTTCTGTAGTAGGCTTTATCCCCAGATCATTCGACCGACCTCCATGCAATCGGGGGATACCCCCCCTTCTACAACTCGACGCAGCCTCTCTGCTTATTTTTCACTTTCAATCAGCTCACTCTGAGGCACAGCGATATCGGACTGATTGATCCATCGAGCCTCGATCGGCTCACCCGCCATGTAGCGTTCGTAGAAGTTCTGCTGAACGGGATCTGAAAAGCGAAAGTTATCATACTCATAACCTCGACCGAACATGCGGCGGTCACCTTGCCTGGCCAGATCGGCATACAGTTTCGCCGCTAGCTCCCGTTTGATAGATGGATCACCTCGGACCGCGAGGTTTTGGATACAGTCAGGATCTTTTTTAATATTGTAGAGTTCCTCAGGAGGTCGTTTACCAAAGTTCGTTTTCCACCACTGGATCCGATCTGGATCAAAGCGACCTTCGAGGATCAACGTCTTAGTCGCTCCTCCATCTGTATTCATATATCCCGTCTCAGGATTACCAGAAGGCCAACGACTTGTTTCGAAATTCCTCAAGAACAAGTAGTCCCCTTGAAGAATGCCCCGAATCGGGTAACCTGCATTGTTCGGGCGTCCAGCATCATGACGCTCCTTACCAAACAAAAGGTAATCTCGAAAATCTTCCGGACTCTGGACCTGGTTCTTAAAAATGGGAAACAGGCTTTTCCCGGAGACCGCTTGCATACCGACAGTTTGGGCAGTGACTCCCGCCACTTCCAGAAAGGTAGGTGCCAGATCAACAAAACTCACCAGACTATCTACATCGCGACCAGGGTTTTTAATACCCTTCGGCCAGGAAACGGCTAACGGCATATGATGAGAGATCTCATAATTGTTACCCTTCGACCGGGGGAAAGGCATCCCGTTGTCGGATGTCACTACCACCACTGTATTTTCCAAAAGCCCACGTTTTTCTAGCTCGTCGAGCATGCGCGCCAAATGACGATCGAAATGCTCAATCTCGAACGCGTAGTCTAGCATGTCATTGCGGACAATCTCGTCATCCGGCCAATAACCCGGCACATGATCAATATCGCTTAACGACTTTCCACCTTTGGCAACTCCAGAGCCATACTCGAAGCGACGATGAGGCTCATGCCCCCCATACCAAAACGCAAACGGCTTATCCTCATCGCGTTGATCAAGGAACATTTTAAAGTTTCCCGCATAGTCCTTATTACTCATGGCATTTGCCGGAGGAGTCATTGTTTTGCCAACAAACTGTGGTCCCGTAAGCAGCCGAGGCTTACCGTGTAGAGTGCCCGGATCACCTGGCCCCCACCCTTTGCCGGTAAACCCCGTATCGTATCCAGCGTCGGGCATAGCTTCCATCCAAGTCTTAAACTCATCCGGCCAAAAAAGAACGTGGTTCGCAGCCTCCTCTAGTTCCCAAGAATATCGGCCGGTAAGGATAATCGCACGCGATGGAGCACACTTAGCATTCGGTGTGTAGGCGCGGTTAAAAAGTAGCCCCATCTCCGCCACCCGATCGAAACCCGGCGTATTCACCCACTCGGTGCCATGAGCACTCGCATGCGGAAACGACTGATCGTCCGAGATCGTAAATAGAATATTGGGGCGACTAGCCGCAGGGAGTACGGCTTGTGAAAGTATGGCCGTAGCAAACAGAAAAAAGAATCGTTTCATCATAATAGGGACCGCTCATTATTGGAGGTGGGATGCTGCATTTCCAGCTGATTCAGCACTCAATTAAGAAATTTAAACAAAATCAGAAAATGGGTTCAGCATATTTTCTGGAACAGGTTTCATTCGTTGGAGGCAGGGCTTGCATTGCTTCCACTTGTGCGAGCCGCCGATGAACCACCAGACAACTGAGGCGCTAAGGAAGGATTAAGCGTCCGAATATTTGGAAGAAGAGCCTTCGAAACTAAGAGGTTTTGAAAATAGCTGGATACTCGCTTTTATCTTTGAGGCATAGTTGCGCCGAAGAGACAGCAACTGAGCCAACCTTCCAAGGTTTATGGCTACATTGATGGTTCGCATATCCTCCCGCTTGGTGAAGAGATAGATCAAGAGTCCCTTTTTCTTATGCGCCAAAATTGCACCTGCCGTTTGACTTCAGAAATCCACAAAGAAGGCCGAACGGTTTCCGGCTGCTCATGGTATTTCTTTTTATAACAATCGAGCATCGGCGTTGCACGACCAAAGGAAAAACTCAGCTTTTGAATGTAGGAGAATGCTAACCGCTCTTTTGAAATATAATGCTTCAGTTGTAGATCCGGATGGTAATAAATTCTATAACCCAATAAACGGGCCGCAAAACAGAATTCCGAGTCTCCTCCAGAACTTAGCGATTTCCCTGATCGATCGGAAGTAAGCATCTGATGCCCCATCTTCTTTAGATCCTCATACACCGTTCGTCTAAACGCCATCCCGGCACCCCACACAAAGCCTCTCAAATCTGTTATATCTAGAATGGCTTCGCCAAATTGTCCTACGGCAAAGTTATTCCTTACTTCATTAAACCACTTCGGTGGTTCGGACTCGAATTCAGCGTGGTTTTTACCTCCCACAATTCCTGCTTCCTCATGGCTACCGAAGAACTCCACAACATGGGTGATATAGTGATGGTCCAGCCAGTTGTCATCATCACATAAAACAACATACTCGCCGCTTGAGCATGAGATACCGGTTTCTCGCGCATGATTTAGGCCAGGCCGAGCTTCTTCTAGAATGATCACATCTAACACCTCAGATCTAATGGCATTACGAAAGCTCTTAACTATTTCCGCCGTATCATCGGTCGAGGCATTATTTACGATCACCAGTTCACACCTTACATTATCGGGGACTTTGAGAGCTCGAACATGCGCCAAAGTTGGGGCGATTCGATCTCGGCTATTGTAGCAACAAATAATGATACTGATGATCATGAACTCCTAAAAGGGATAAGGTGTCTGATTATGGGCGGGATAACTACTGAATAGAAGCATTTCATTTTCTCTATATTTCCGATCGGGCAACAACTTATCATCAGATGTACCTGCTTCTCGTCTGACAAACTGTGACCATAGACTCCGGGAGGAAGGAGCCCAACGCCCCATTTGAATATCGTTGCAACCCATACGCGGCCCTATTGGATAGAAGTCGATGAGTGGCAGGATTAAGCGGTTTATAAAATTGCATTTCAAATGCATACCCAAAGCTTCCAGCAAATGCTAATTTTCGAAAGGGATTCCTGTTCATTCACATTCCCAAAAATGCCGGCACCAGTCTGTGCAAATTGCTGAAAATAGAGAAGCCGAGCCACCAATACTTGAGTGATTTCCAAAACCAAATTCTCCCCGAGCATTTTCAAGAGCTAAAGATCATCGCTTTGACTAGGAATCCATGGGACCACTTCGTGTCTCTCTATAATTATGCCAGGATGGATATCAGCCATCATCACAACAATATTAACCCAGAGAAATCGGCATACGGCATACACGAGGATTATGAGATATTGAAAGATGCCAGTATCAATGAGTGTGCCCACCTGCTTGATGAGGGCGCACTCAAGCATTCCTATCCCAACACCCAATGGAACCCTCAAAGTGAATGGCTGAAGGACAATACAGGTAAACTTGTAGAAATGTATTTTCTCGGCAGAGTTGAGTCGATTCATGAGAACCTTTCCAAGCTCAAAGACCTAGTAAACTCAATCGAACCTTTGCCACATATCAATCGCTCCCAGAAAGTGGATTACCGTGATATTCTCGATCAAGAAACGAAAGAGTTGATCACGACTTATTACGCGGAGGACATTGAGAACTTTAAGTACAGCTACTAGAGTCGTAATGAATAACGTTAACCTAAAAACCGGCTATCAACCCCACCCAACAATTGCAGAAACAGAGAGGTCACCGATGAAAGCCATCATGGTAATGTTTGATACCTTGAATCGGCATTTCTTGCCAAACTATGGTTGTGATTGGACCCATGCTCCCAACTTCCAGCGCCTGGGTGAGAAGTCCGTCACCTTTGACAACGCCTGGGTAGGCAGCATGCCATGTATGCCCGCACGACGAGACATGCATACAGGACGACCGGGGTTTCTTCATCGCAGCTGGGGACCCATCGAACCCTTCGACGATTCCGTCCCGGAGATACTGAAGAACAACGGCGTTCACACCCATTTAGTAACCGATCACTACCACTACTTCGAAGAAGGGGGTGCTACCTACCACACCCGTTACAACACTTGGGAATTCATCCGTGGTCAGGAATGGGATCCTTGGAAGGGGGAAGTGAAAGATCCAGATCTACCAGAATTACATCAAGATCTTGAGCGGCAAAAGAACCGTCAGAATTGGGTGAACCGCAAACACATGGATACCCCTGAAAAGCAATCCATTAACCACACGTTCAATCACGGACTTGATTTCATTCGAACGAACGCCGATCAAGATAACTGGTTTTTGCAGATAGAGACCTTTGATCCCCACGAACCCTACTTCACTCACGAGAAGCATAAGTCTCTTTATCCACACGAATACGAAGGCGGGGAGTACGACTGGCCGGAGTACCGACCGGTCAATGAGGCTGATCGAGATGCGGTTGAGCATGTGCGATACGAATACGCTGCTGATTTGAGCATGTGTGATGAGCACTTAGGGCGTATTCTCGATACCATGGATGAACTTAATCTATGGGAGGACACCATGCTCATCGTGTGCACGGATCATGGGTTCCTACTCAGCGAACACGACTGGTGGGGAAAGAATCGCATGCCGCTGTATAACGAAATTGCCCACATCCCCTTATGGGTTTGGGATCCTCGAAGTGGGAAGAAGAATGAACGCAGGCAATCGCTAGTGCAGTTAATTGATTTCGCACCGACTTTGCTCGAGTACTTCGACTTGCCAGCCACGTCTACGATGACAGGACAATCGATCGCTAAGACGGTCGCAGACGATCAACCCATCCGAGACACGGCGCTCTTTGGCATCTTCGGCGGGCAGGTCAACATTACCGATGGTCGTTGGCTTTACATGCGAGGTCCAGTCACGCCGGACAATACCCCCCTTTATCAATACACGCTGATGCCTACTCATTTGCCCCACACCTTCGACGTGGATGAGTTACAGGATATTCAACTACAAGAACCCTTTCCATTTACCAAAGGATGCCGAACCATGAAGATCGCTTCCGGTCCGGTCCATCAATCGATTCAACACGAATTCGGAACCCTGCTCTTCGACTTGGAGAACGATTATGAGCAGAAATCTCCTGTAGATGATCCAGAGGCTGAGTCGAGTATGGTAGACCTGTTAGTACGAGAAATGGAACGCTTGGATGCGCCGCCCGAGCAGTTTGAGCGACTGGGGTTGGAATAAATTCGGCAAGCGTTCGGACAACTGTCCATGGTCTTACGACCTTGGCTACATTCTAATAAGTGGTAGGGCTATTGCTTCCAGCAATGCCGAAAGAGGCAAGATGCCTGTGCTACTCTTTAAAGCGTTTCTGAGAATCACAAAACTAAGTCGTCTTACGACTCTTCAAAATCAGCACACCCATCCAAAGCGCGATGATGAAGACACCTCCCATCTCACGCACCCATTCGACCGTAATGTTGCTCATACTTGCCTGCATGAAAACTTCGTTCCAGCGAATGTCACCCGCGGTGCGAATAATACCGGGAATAAGAGCCAAGCCCCAAACGAGACCAACACCACCAACCAAGATCGGCAACCACTTGGGTAGTTTGCCAATCCCATAAAGCAAACAGGCCACGCCTGCGGCTCCCCACATAATCATCCATAGCAAAGGATCCGGGTCATTGTATTGAAGTACGGCAGATAGAAGAAAGAGGAAGCACAGGATCCAATTGAGAATTTTCATAGCGGTAAGCTCTAAGCATCAGCCATACTGAGCTCTCAATCCAGCATTAATTGTGCTCTAAAACCATAGTTAAGCACCCCTAATTAAACCGAATACCAAATCCAATAACATAGGCGTGTTGCCAATCGCGATCGACACCCAGTCGCCTGGAGCGAACTTGAAGGAATACATTGAATTTATCGACCTCATTGAAATGGAAGCGCATATTGATAGGCCGGAATCGATTCTCATTAAATCCGTCCCCATTGTAATCGATAAAAATCTCATTGGAGCAATCGATTCGATCATACGGGAACCCTCAATCCGGCCCTTCCAGAATTGACCAATCAACTAGGAGAACCTGCGCCGCAGTATCAGGTTGAAGAAAAACCTGTGTGGAACGACAACTTTATTCAGCTTCTGGCCAGTGATGTCCCAGCCTACCTCGCCGCCAATGCTGGAGCCCGTCCGTGGGAACCGGATCCCGTTGACGATCGAATCGTCTCCGACTGGCAGAATGGGACCGGCTCGCTCATAAACTTTGAAACGGACGTAGGAGGCTTTCCTGATCGACCTTCAACTGCAAGGGCAGAAGGATTCGATATTACTGAAAACGATCGAGTGTTCCTACGCTGGCAACCGATTGATTGAAAGAGGAGAACCTCGCTGCTTTTTTAATACAGTTCATTGGCATTCCGATCCGCTGGTCTGATTCTGAGAAAGTAAATCTCGGGAACGCTAGTGGTATAACTGCTGGAAGATGCAAGCTGTGAAAATCCCTTAAATAAGGGCTATTCACGTCATATTGCGGCTTGATCCCCTTCTAAAATCCCCAATCGTATCCTGCAGTCTATCACCTTATCCTAAGTTGAAATCCCTTACCAAAAGTCTGCTTATCGCATTTCTGGCTCTCTGTCCCTTGGTATTTTGCCAAGCCCAGGAAGAATCAGTTGGCACGATTGCGCCTGATTCAAATTCAACAGAGAATGCGAGCAATACTACATCCGGGCAGGTTCAGGAAGCGACCAAAGACGGAACACAGAGCCTGGAAGAGGCCCTGGATAAAAAGCCAGGGATCAACTTCAGCTCGGTGCAAATCGGGGGTCAGAGTTCAGGGATTAACCTTAGTTCGATTCGTGCCGATTCTGTTGAATCGCTTGAAGCACTGAAGCTAGCCACTCCAGATATGGATGCGGATATCGTAGGCGGCACTCTCAATTTGAAGTTTCGCCCGGCGTTTGCCCAGCGGTCCCCCACTCGACAAGTGCGAGCCTATATAACGCAATACGAATTGGCCGAGAAACCTGGTGTATCGTTATATCTCACAGACGGACGATCTTTTCGGGAAGAGAATCGGTGGGGTTATTTGCTCAACGCAAGGGCCTACCAATCTTTTATAGCAGAAGAAAATCTATACCGTGATTGGGAGCTTAAGAAAAAGTCAGAGTGGCCAGACATTTGGCGCTTCCAAGATGTCCAAATAGAAAAAGAAGACTTCCGGTCTAGAAGCGTATCCGCGAACATACTACTCGACTACGAATTGTCGAAAGAACTACGCATTTTTACCCGAGGGATATTTGCCAACACCAACCGACAAGAAGTCAATCGAGGCATGGAGTATGAATGGGACGATGGTGACTTTGTAAGTTTAGATGAAGACTCCGCCACGGTAGAAGGCATGTCTTTGTTTAAAGGAATTGAAGAAAGACGAAACGAAAGAAAGACCCGAGAAGTAACAGCAGGCCTTCAATACAAGGGAGATCTGTGGCGCTGGGAAGCGCAGGCCAAGTACGATCTCTCCGACTCACAATATCCTCACCGTTGGGATTCATTCTTTGAAATGAAAAATGTGGATGCATCCTATGATGAAGCCATGTCCGACTATCCCATCTTTACGATACATCCCAATTCACAAGAACGTGCAACGGATACCGCAAACTATTTGTTTGATGAAGTACGCATTTATAAGTCGAAGGATATTTACTTGGATAAAATCGCCTCCTTCGATTTAGAACGTTTTTTCATCCATGAAAAAGGGAGTTTGAAAATCAAAAGCGGCCTCAAGTTCCTCAACCGTGATCTTGATAGTGGCGACGACATTCGGGTATTCGACAAAGCGGCAGGTGAACTCACAATCGCTCAGTTTGAGAGCCCTTGGCGGAACGACGATATTCACTACTGGAACTATAGTCTGAGCGGATTTCACGATCCGGTAGCGTTCAGAGAGTATTTCCTAACACACCCTGATGACTTTACGCTCAACGAAACACGCACACGTTCCCAATCGGACCCCGCTAACTATACGGTGAATGAAACAATTTCTTCAGCCTACCTCATGGGTGATTACCTATGGAACACCTGGCGAATACTCGCTGGGATTCGGATGGAAAAGACCGAAGACGAATTCACGGGCAAGGAAGTCTTATTCGATGAGACCGGAGCTTACACCCAAACATTGGATACAGAAGGTGGGCGAGAATACACCGACTACTTTCCTGGTATCCAAGCTGTGTATACAGCTAGTAATCAACTAACGCTCTATACCTCCTGGTCGAAAGCGATAGAACGACCACGTTACTACTACCTGGCACCTTTCCGGAGAATCAACCAACGATCTCAGTATGTTAGCGCTGGAAATTCAGAGCTAAAACCTACTGTCTTCACCAGTCTTCTTGCCGCTGCAGATTGGGCATACCACGACAGTGGATTCTTAAGCCTGGAGCTTCTTCGCCGAGACAATGAAGACATTGTTGTGCAAAGCCAAACCACGGTACCCGACGGACAGTTTAAAGACTACGATCTGTATACCTGGGCAAACGCTGGCTTTGGTATCCATAATCAAGCGCAAGTTATTTGGAACCAGGGCCTGGACCCTCTGTGGTTTAACCTGGAAGGCTTCTCGCTCGAAATGCGTTACCGCTACAATGAAACGGAAACCGATATTAGAGGACCAGAGTTTGATACCACGCCCATAACAGCGATTCCGGAAAATGATGTGCGAACATCCTTTATCTACCAGAACGACCACTGGCTACTTCGGCTGCGTGCGGATCATCGCTCAGATATGCTTCGCCGTATTGGTGCCAATCCCGACAAAGACACCTATTACTACGCCAAAACGACTTACACATTTTCGGTCGAGTATCGGGCCGAAAACGGCTGGGTGGGAAATGTAGGTGTCTATAATTTGAATCAGGAAGATTCCTTCTCCTATTTTGGTGATCCGGGACGACCCGCAGACCTGGCAAGCCGAGGGAGGTACTGGCGGGGCAGTGTCCGCTATACCTTCTAGTTTTGGAGTTCTGACCGGATGAGCGGAAAAGATAATACTACTTTTTCAACCTACATACCTCTCGAGTTACCCCTGCTCTAAGAACCTCATTTCCCACTCAACCTAGGGCCCCAAAACTCCTACTGCAAATAACAGGGGATGAATGCATCACATCAAATGTAGCCACGGTCGTGAGACCGTGGATCCCAGAGCAAATGAATCGGCGCTCTCGGCGATAGCGCCCTAGCTTTTAATCCTTAACCGGAGTTGGCACATCAACTCCAAGAAGCCCCTCTTCCTTGAGTTCAGCCCAGAGTTCATTGGGGATGTTGAGTTGGAACCACTCCAAATTTGTTCGAACGATATCGGGAGAGTTCATGCCAGGGATAACACTGGTAACCAGGGGATGACCGTGCGGAAATTGAAGAGCCGCTGCACCCAGTGGGACATCGTAGCGATCACAGACTCGTTCCATGGCTCGCACGCGGGACACGATCTCATCTTCCGCCGGCTGGTAACCATACAGTGGATTGTTTTTCACTCCGGTCGCTAAAATCCCGGAAGCAAAAACCGCGCCGCTGATCACAGAAACCCCATGCTTTTCACAAAGCGGAAAAGACGTTTCAAGCACTGGCTGGTCGAGCAAAGTGTAAGGCATGGCAACGAGAAAGAAATCAATGTCACAATATTCGAGGAACCGGGGCATAAGATCTGAAAAGTTGATACCGACTCCAATGGCTTTGATCTCTCCACTTTCCTTTAAGGACTTAAGGTAATCATAACCGCCGCCATCAATCAGTTCCTTAAAGCGCGCATCCACGCCTTCCATGGAGCCGTGAAATTTATAATCCAAATCGTGAATGATCAGAGAATCGACTCGATTCAAACTAAGCCTGAGTAAACTCTCTCGATAAGACCGCTCAAGTCCCGCAGCTGTATAGTCAAAATTTACTTCAAAAGAAAGACCACCTGCCCATCGACCCTGACCAAACGTATCCACATCATCAGGACGCGTAAGATACCGACCGACTTTTGTATTTAAAACGAAGTCGGCTCGAGACTGTTCTCTTAGACTTGATCCCAAGCGATGCTCACTCTTCCCAATACCGTACCACGGGGCTGTATCGTAAAAGCGGATACCCTTATCATAGGCCTCAGCAAGCGTATCGAATGACTGCTGCTCAGTAACCACAACATCCGGATCCCCAAGCGTACCTCCTCCAAATCCCAAATTGGGAATTTCCAGCTCGGTTTTTCCAATACGATTCGTTTTAAAAGGATTCATGAAGGGAAACTGGTGTTCAGATCTGCAATCTGTGCCGCATTGAGGTAGCTGGTTTCCCGTCCTTCTAGAATAAAGTAAAGCTTGGCAGTCTCCTCCAATTCTTCGGCTGCGTAAACAGCGCTTTCCAAGGTCTTACCCGCAATTACGGGACCATGGTTGGCCAAAAGAACGGAGGATGTTTCTTTGGCCGCAACACCTACTGCCTGAGCAAGTGTCTGATCTCCTGGGGCATAGTAAGGAATCAGTTTTAACTGCCCCACCTTCATTACATAGTAGGCCGTAATGGGTGGAAGCAGGTTGTCTGGGTCGGTATTCTTTAAACAAGATGCTGCGACCGAATAAGTGGAGTGCAAGTGCACGACAGACGTATCCTGGGGTCGACTCTGATACATCTCCAGGTGGAGAAAGGCTTCCTTCGAAGGTTTTCCTCCAGAAACATAATTTCCCTGAAAATCGACTTTGGAGATTTGCTCAGGATCGAGAAAACCCATGCAGGAGTTGGTTGGCGTAACCAGAATTCCGTCGTCTAGTTTGCAGGAAATTTTACCTGAACTACCGACTCCATAGCCGCGTTGATGTAACGAACGGGCCAGCTCAGCCATGCCGTCACGTATCTTAGTTTCACTCATGAGATGCTTCGTTTAATAAGCGAAAGGATTTTTCAAAAAAGTCTTCACCGCCAAAGTTACCTGATTTCAAAGCCAGAGCCAGAGGTTCTTCACCTACCGCCTCCACCCAGGGGACACCTGGATCAATTTGCGCACCGATACGAATAGCAACTACTCCCAGAGCATTCACAACCGCGCCAGCAGATTCGCCACCCGCAACCACCAGCTGACGCACTCCTGCGGCGACCAAGCCTTTGGCAATTCGCGCCAAAGCATCTTCGAATTTGTGTCCGACATCCAGGGCGCCTCCCTGCTCTTGTGCCTCCTTCACTGAGTCCGGATCAGCTGAACTGTAGATGAGGACCGGTCCTTTTTCTAATAGGGGTGCCGCCCACTCCAAAACTTCCGCGACTAATCCAGATCGTTTTAGGACATCCTCAAGCAACAGTTGGCAACTCGGGCATCGCTCCTTCATATACTCAACTTGCTTGAGCGTCATGGAAGAACAACTACCAGCCAGGATGGCTTGTTTGCCATCGACTTTAGGAAAGGATGCTTTCGATTGTTCGACCGGCAATAATCCGGCAGCTCGGTAAGCATTGGGTAATCCAAGGGCTATCCCAGAGCCTCCGGTGGCCAACGGATACCTGACAATTGCGGTACCGATTGCGCGCAAGTCTTTGTTTTTAATGGCATCTACGACAAAGATTTTGGCGTTGGAATCATCCTTCTCTAGCTTGGCTCGTATAGCATCCATTCCCTTTCGGACCGTAGCCAAGGGAATGAGATCAACCGCGTTTTCGGTTTGCCGTTTCAGCCACCGGACCAGATTTGCATCGGTCATGGGATTCAACGGATGATTCTCCATTCCCGACTCGGACAAGATTTTATCATACACAAACAAATGCCCTTGATAAACGGTCCGACCAGCTCCCGGGAAAGCCGGGCAAGCAATCGTTGTGCGAGTGTCCAACGCCTCCATCAAAGCCGAACTTACCTGGCCGATGTTTCCCGCAGGAGTCGAATCGAAGGTCGAGCAGTATTTGAAAAAAAAATGCTGGGCTCCGTGCGTCTTCAGCCATTCCAAACTCTCCAAGGATTGCGCCACCGCGTCCTCTGCAGGAATAGACCTCGACTTGAGAGCCACAATGATGGCATCCGCTCTGGGCAGTTCAATATCGGCATCGGGAACACCGAAAACCTGAAGCACACGCATCCCTTCGGAAACCAAAGTATTCGCTAAATCAGTGGCTCCGGTAAAATCATCTGCAATACATCCTAAAAGGGCCATAGGGGTGTAAACTGTAGGGACTCGAATTTATTTAGGGCAATCCCTAATCGGTATCCCGATCACCATACTTCTCATCTCCTCTGACAAGAGATAGATCTTCCTCGTACCCGGGTAGCTGACTTAGATCACAAGCTGCGCGTCGTTCTGCCATCACATCCTGATCGATAATCGATTCGTAGCTCCAAATATCCAGGAAGCTCTCTTCCTCCGGAGCAAATGATTTTACAAAGGTCGCTTCAGAACGGTTAGAGACACGAACCTTACGATCGTGATCTTTAATCCACATCCATGCTTTCCCCGAGTTTACTTCGAACCCTGCGACCGGGAAATAATTACTTCCCTGCTCTACATCGAAGTTCAACTGGGCCTGATAGACATAAATCTTTCCATCCCGATTGAATGAGCTTTCCAGCAGGATATTCCTGGAACCGACTGGTACGTGAATAGGCTCATTTCGTTTATTACCAAAAAACGAAAACGCTTCGCGCAATTCCAACTCATCTACCCGTTCAACCGTAACCATGCCTCGCATTTCAACTGCGTCCCCATCGAGTAACATCGCTGGGTTGGTCTTTTTTAGAAGGCTGGCGTCTACATCGTCTTTGGCTAACTGAGAAGTTGTCTCGCAGCCAATCCACAAGACCAAGCTTCCAAGCCATAAACAGTAGAGAACCAAAACTCGCGTGAGACTCCAGTGAATGCGGATTCTTGTCTTTTTCAAGATCAAGGAGACATCTAGCCGGCCAACCATTGCCCAAGGAGAAAAAGATTCTCAATCCCACGTTCTTTCCCTTAATTTATTTCAAATTACCCTCGTCGCCCTATTCAGATGTATCGGCCTCGTATGGCTCAATTGGCCGGACCAGACTGGGAAAGACCTTTACCAAGCCCTTCACATAGCAAAAAGCAACTCCTGAGGTTGAACTAAATCCTCGAAATCTACATACCTCATCTGGATGAGCTCAGCATGACTACCCGCATTGAATGCAATGTATTCGTCCTCAGCCAATTCAGGGGCTACATAAACATGCAAACCAAACAGATTGCCAAAAGGTGGCATCGCACCCACTTCGCAATTTGGGAACAGGTCTTCAAACTCATCCTCCGTAGCAAGTTCAATCGTCGTAGCAGAAAAGGCATCCCGTAAAAGATCGAAATCGATCATCAGAGATCCTGGCAAGACAACCATGGCAAATGTGCCGTCCAATTTCAGAATGACAGTTTTAGCGATTTCCTTGCCAGATACATGAGCCGAAGCAGCAATCTCCTGTGCTGTGTATGCGGGAGAATGGTTCAGACAAACATACTTTATATGATTTTGATTCAGGACTTTTTCAATTGTTTTATAGACATCTCTTTCACCTCCTTTTGAAACCACAGACCGGGCAAAAATGGTAACCAGCAAATCCAAAATGTCGAATCGATGGGCCATTCGGTCAGAAAATGAAGATAACATCCAGTCCGGTGAACTAGTTCCTCTGCCACCAAACGGTATTATCGCCACGATCGATAGACGACTAGCTCTCCCAGCGTTACATCGAAGTGGAATTAGGAGATCCAGAAGTTTCAGGGCTTTAAGCCGACCTCGACAAAAATGGCTATAACAATCTACAGGAGTATTTGTTCGAGGTAGATTATAGTTCGAGTGTACTTCCCAAGTTGGAAATTTTTAGGCAGAGGAACCCTGTCTGCCTACGATATTGGAGAAATCTGACAGCCTTAGGAGAAGCTCAGTTAACGGTCTGGTATTCCAATGACTTACAAACTTGAGACGATTCAGGAATCAATTCGCAGGTGATAGGAACAGAGGGTGGGCTGGAGCTCATCGAAGCCTACTTAAATCATCCAGAAAATGAACCCTTGTTTTTCGAGATTCGAGCCATCGCCGAATAAAGTTTGATATTGGAAGTTGATCTAGATTCCAAGCGCCCTAGCCTCATAAATCCCTATGAAAAAGCTTCTACCCATCCCTTTCATTTTGATTTCGATCACTCTCGGTTTGAATGGTGAAATCCAGAAACTCCTGAACGTCGAATTTGCGAAGGTGGGAGATATCTCGCTTAAGCTGGATGTGTATCTACCGACCGAGATTGAAGAACCCACTTTGATAGTTTGGGTTCACGGGGGAGCCTGGCGACGAGGCTCGAAAGAGAATCCTTCTATTTTACCCATGGTCGAAAAGGGATATGCCGTTGCCAGTGTTGGCTATCGCCTAACTCCGGTGGCGCCCTTCCCCGCTAACGTGCACGACATCAAAGCTGCCATTCGCTACCTACGTGCGAACGCTGAACTCTATGGGTTTAAGAAAGATGGGTTTGTAATTTCTGGGGCTTCTGCAGGAGGTCACTTGGCTGCCTTGGTCGGAGTCAGCAATGGACAAACTGAACTGGAAGGCGATGTAGGTACCCATCTGGATGTATCGTCGGATATTGCGGCCATAGTCGACTTTTACGGCGCTAGTAATCTCACAACCATCTTGAATCAGTCTACTCCGCACGGACTCAGTGTTCGGGTACCCGCCTTGGAACTACTGATCGGCGGTCATCCCGACGACCTGCCCAAAATCGCAAAGCTGGCCAGTCCTGTTTATCATGTGGATGAAAATGACCCGCCACTACTTTTGATCCACGGTGATCAGGATCCACAAATGCCGATCAACCAAGCGCATGAGTTACACGGTATCTATAAGAGCAAAGACCTACCGGTTGATTTTGAAGTGATTTACGGAAGCGCTCACGGTGGCAAAGCCTTCTATGATGAAGAGAGGATGGCACTCGTGGATTACTTTCTTAGATCGCGAATGTGACCGGTTGAGTGCGAACAATCTGGAATCCACGGTCTCACGACCCTGGCTACTTTTGCTTAGCGTTTGATCAACGGTCCGATCTTCTCAAGTAATCTGTCGAGTTCCTGGGTGACTTGATCCGCGTCTGCGAACACAGGAACAATCCCTTGAGAGGCAAAATCCTCATGGACAGCGGGAAGGGCCATCGCCTTCGTCAAAGCCTCGCGAAGGATCGTTATGCGATCTTCGGGAGTCCCTTTGGGGGCAATCCAGAAACGTGGTTCAGTCAGTACAACATTCACGCCACCTTCCTTGGAAGTCATGACATTCGGGAGTAGCTCATTTCGGCCTTCTGAAAATACAAGCAAGGGTCTCAAACCTGCCTCAGCGAAAGTTAGCATGGCCAAGGTTGAGAATAAGCTCACTTCGGTGTGTCCTCCCATGATGGAGGCCAGACGCTTGGATCCTCCGCCTGTTTGGACGAACCTGAATTCTATGTCGGCCTCGTCGGCAAACATGAGCGGAATAAAATGCACCGGAGTTCCAATGTCGGTTGAGAATTTGAGCGTGCCTGGCTTTACATTTGCACGTTGAACTAAGTCGGAGAAAGTCTTGATCGAAGAATCGTTTTTCACGGCCAGTCCCAGTTCCGTATATCCGGTCATACCGATGATCTCGAAATCGGTATGATCGAATTTAGAAATCCCCATCACTCGAGAAGTCACAAGCCCTGCATTCCACAAAGCGATGGTGTACCCATCCGGCTTAGCTGATTTAACCTTACCCGTTCCAACGACGCCTCCGCCACCAGGTATATTCACCACGACTACTTTTTCAGGAAGGAGCTCATGATCACCTATCGCCCGTTGCAGGATACGCGCCTGAGCATCAATCCCTCCTCCGGCATTGGTGGGAACAATAAATTTGATGGGCTTTTCGGGAAAGTCACCCTGAACCATAGGTACCAAAAACAAACTGAGGAGAAGCAGGCGTTTCATTATAAAGTTAATACACTAGAAGTTGGCCAAGGATCCCTCAATGACAACGGGAAAGCAGTCATTGGGTTGCAGCGAGCCTCTGACTGACTTCCTCAGTATTCAGACTCTGGGAGCGTTTATAGAGGAGATATACCGCGGTACCTACAGCCAGTAACGGAAGCATCGTAAGAAAGGCGGTAGTCGCGTAAAACGCCCAACGCTCTTCACCTCCCGATTGAAAACATACGGGACATGCCTGTGCCTGAATTACTCCAAAGAGCAAAGTGAAGAAGACTACTGCACTGATACGCCGAAGTTTCATGACAGATACACGAGCACGTATAGAACCGGCCATACACCCACCACAAAATACCAGAACACTTGCCCGCCCCAATAACTTTCAGGTTTAAAGGCTTCTTTAGAAAACTTACGGTAAACGGATATGAGAAACAGGAGCGCTCCCAAAACGTGCAATCCATGACAGCCAATGATCATAAAGAAGAAGCTGCCGTAGGTGCTAGACGTCATGGTCAACCCATGCTGCAACATGTTCACCCACTCATAGCCTTGAATCCCAAGAAAAATGAGAGCACATAGAATGGCATAACCCAGAAGCTTTTTGGCACCGAGTTTGTCGCCACGGGAAAGTGACTTGTTTGATAGATAAACTAATACACCACTGCCAACGAGGAACAGCGTGTTTACCGCTGTGAGGCCAATAGGTAGCCGAGGCTGCCCTGGAGGTGGCCACATGATGTTGCCCGACTTCACGATGAGAAAGGCACTGATCAATGCTCCGAAGAACATCATCTCGCTCATGACGAACATGATCATACCCAGAACGCTACTGGGTACGAGTTTCCGACGAACCCGAGGTTCGATCGGATCTGACGAGCTGGCAGCCACCGTAGTCACAGTTTCAAGAATCAATGACCGCCATCGGAGTGGTCATCTCCGTGGTCGTCTCCATGATCTCCATGGTGTACTTGAGACTCCTCGTAAGTAGGCTCGTGATAGAGTTGCTCCCAATTTTGACCAGACGGTTTCATGACATCAGGAGCCACTCCGGCAAAGAATACCAGCAAGAGAAGCAAAGTAGCTGAGATAAGATACCAGATATAGTTCTTCTCAATGTTCATGTGCATAAAATAGGCACAGACCATAAAAGCTTTTACGATAGCAATACCAAACGCCGTTATGAGCGTCAGCCATTTGATGCCCAATTCAGGACCGACAAAACTGATAACCAAAAGGACCAGAAGGATCCCCCAAATCTTGATATATTTACTAGAAGAATGACTGTGATCTTCAACTGCTTCAGACATGTGAACGTGGGATAAAATTATTTAGCGATATAAAGAAGCGGGAAGAGGAAAATCCAAACCACATCGACAAAGTGCCAATAGATACCAATGGCCTCCACTCGGTGTAGATTCTTACCCTTTTTAACGTCAAATGAGATGATGCCCATGATTACCATTCCACATAGTACGTGGAAACCATGTAGCCCTGTGGCCGTATAATAGAATGACCAGAAAACAGACTTGAACATGGTGTAGCCATGACTGATTTCCGTCGTATACTCATAGGCCTTGACCATCATGAAGACCAGACCACCACCAATGGTATACCAAATGTAACGAAAGGCTTTATCGGTTTCTTTGTGCTCCGCTGCATGGTGTGCAAGCACCACAAACAAGCTGGAGGTAAGCAGTACGAAGGTATTGAAGCCACCCGCTAAAGGCTGGGTATGTGCGGCTTCGTAGCCCCAACTTTCATGGTGAAGACGAAAGATGAGATAGCACATGATAAGGCCGCCGAAAATAACGACTTCCGATGCGAGAACCCACCAGACAGCAAGCCGTGAGGTTGGGATCCCCGTTGCGCTACGAGTAGTTGCGATTGGTACTTCCATGAATTTAAAAGTGCTAGGTGGAGGAATTAAGAGTTTCTCGGTTGATAATCAGGGTCCGCAGGATCGGGCCCAGGTTCATCCTGTGGCCAGTAATCACTCTCCCGATCGGGATGGCTGAATTCGTAGGGACCACGATATACCTTTTCAGGTAGCTCTGGCCAGTTGCCATGGGGAGGAGGTGAATCAGCTGTCCATTCCAAGGTATTGGCATCCCAAGGGTTCTTCGGCGCCTTCTCCTTACTGCGGAGGCTTTTGATAAAATTGTAGACAAAGACAAATTGGAAAAGAATCATCAAGATCAGCGATACCGTAGCAATGACCCGGAGGTTAAAAAGCTCGGGGGTTGCAAGATCGCTGTAATTTGAGAAATCCCAAATACGTCGGTGTTGTCCAGCCGTTCCCAAAAGAAAGAGCGGTATAAAAATGAAGTTGAAGGGAATTATCGTTCCCCAGAAATGGATTTTGCCGAGACGATCACTGAGCATCTTACCAAATATTTTGGGAAACCAATAAGTAATCCCAGCGTAGAATCCGATGATCGCAATAGGAACAAAGGTATAGTGGAAGTGAGCCACGACGAAATAAGTGTCGTGGAAGAAGATGTCTACTCCACTAGCCCCCAGGAAAATACCCGTTATCCCCCCAATGAGGAATTCGACCATAAAGGACAGCGCCCAAAGCATGGGCGTGTTAAAGGTGATCGATCCACCATACAAGGTAGCAATGTAAACAAAACACAGCTCCGCAATGGGTACGGAAATCAATAGGGTCGTCACGGTGAAAAGATTGGCCATGCGAGGATCAATCCCGGCGATGAACTGGTGGTGAGCCCAGACCACAAAACTCAAAATCCCAGTGGCAATGACCGAGTAAAGAATAGTTTTGTAGCCGAATAATTTTTTCCGAGCCATGGTGGCCATGATCTCAGCCACGATTCCCATAGCAGGGAGCAGTACTACGTACACTTCAGGGTGGCCAAAGAACCAGAACAAGTGCTGCCAGAGAAGAGGATCTCCCCCACCGGCAGGATTGTAGAAACTGGTCCCAAGAGTTTGGTCAAACAGGAGCATGACCGCTCCAGCGATCAGAGGTCCTACCGAGCACATGAACAGAATACTGGCGATAACAATCATCCACAATACAATCGGGATACGATACATCGTCATTCCCGGCGCGCGGGCGTTCATGAGAGTGGTGATAAAATTGATACCCCCCAACAGGAAGGCGACAAACTCAAGCGCCACCGCTATTAGCCACATAGGCGCACCTAAAGGAGTAGCATTGTACTCTGGATTTGCAGACAGCGGAGGGTATGAAGTCCATGCACCTCCAAATCCACCATTAGGCACGAAGAAAGAGGCGATCAGGATAATCGCACTCAACAGGAAAATCTGGTAGGAAAGACGATTGATTCTGGGGAACACCATATCATCACACCCGATCATCAACGGAATGAGGATATTACCAAAAGCCGCGATCAATACCGGCATGGCGAACCAGAAAATCATGATGGTTCCGTGGTTGGTCACCAGGGAGTTGTAGGCCAGAGGTGTTACTTCACCATACCCGGGAACACTAATTCCAGGGAAGGCCAACTGCATACGGAAAACATAAACAAAGAATCCACCGATGGCTGCCATAAACAGCCCCGTGAACAAGTACTGAAGTCCGATAACTTTGTGGTCCGTGGAAAAGACATACTTTTCCCAGAAACTCATTTCGTGCGAGTGAGACATATCAGAATGGTAAGACGATCAAAGTGTTAATTAGAGGCGGACGCGTAGGCTTGACCAGAACCGGCTGGCGAATTTTGAGCAATCCACTGCTGGTGCTCGTAGGCTGAAGTGATGTGTACCCGGGCCGGCATAAGTCCGTGTCCGATTCCGCAAATTTCTGTGCATTGAATATCCCACTCACCTTGCTTGATAGGTTTGAACCAACCGGTGATTTTACGACCGGGGATGATGTCCTGCTTCAAGCGGAATACGGGGACCGAGAAGGAGTGAAGTACATCCTTGGACTCAAGCTCGAAGTGGTAAGTGGTGTTCTCAATCAAATGAAGCTTATCGATCGTTTTGATGTCGTCTTCGGTGTGAAGCACTCCATCGGCTCCGGGATGAATGAACGTCCACGCCCACTGCTGGGCAACCACACCGATAGTGAGATCGGGTTCAGGCAAGCGTTGCTTGATATTGTACCACACCGATATCGCTCCCGCGATCAGGAAAACGTCGAACACCAAAACCAGGTAGTGGGGAATCGCGATCCACTTCTTCTGATGTTTTTCCTCTCCGCTAATATACTGTCCCTTAACTCCGTCCTTTTTGCGGAACTTGAAACAGAAATAAAACAGGATAATTTCAGCCAGGCCACCCCAGAGCACAACAATCCAGAATATCAGGGAAAAGAGATTATCAATATCGCCGGCGTAGGTGGAGGCGCGTTCGAGATATGCTTCGATCATAACGAGATTAGAATAGAGCCGGTATAGTACCTTATAGAATGAAAATGAATACAGCAGCTGCGTAGAGCAGGCAGATAGCAGTCAGGACAATGAATGTCTTTTTCGCAATGATGTCTGAGACGTCTTTGTCGTTCTTCATAAGAGGAAATGTTTATTTTTCAGCGAGGCTGCGAATGTGGGCGATAACGTCCTTCATCGCCTGTTCATCAACCAAAGTCATAGACATGGGACGCATTTGCATACCTCCGACGTCCTTGGGATTGGCTCCACGAACGCCTGATTTAAATTTTTTCAACTGCGCAAGCATATACCAGTCATTCTGATGCCTCAATGAAGGTGATTTCAGAGCAGCGTTTCCACCTGCATCTGGACCGTGGCATGCAAGACACACTGCGTAGGCCGCTTGACCTTTGCTCGCGTCACCACCCTCAAGGGTAGCTTCCGGCATTTTTGGCTCCAAGGTAGCGACGTAGGCAGCCACATCCTTGATGGTCTCTTCGTCCTTTAAAGTCATGGACATGGGACGCATCTGCAATCCGGCATGGTCATCGGGATGCGCTCCGCGAATGCCTTCCTTGAAGTGCTTTAGCTGTGTTTCCAGATATACCGCATCAAGGCCGGCAATCTGAGGCGCATTTAATACTTGGTTACCGTGCCCTTCTGCACCGTGGCAGGCCATACAGATTTGATACATCTTTTTGCCATTATCCAAATCCTGAGCGGATACAGATGACCCCAGAAGAATCAGTGATATAGCGCAAGCTGCTGCTGCAGATCGAAAAGAGGAATAGGAAGGAATCATTCTTTGGAACATCGCCTCTAAATAAAAGGAAAAGCCGAAATTTGGGCATGGACGATTCATTTTACAATGTATTTTTCCGGTAGATTTTTCAAATAGGTGCCTGAAGTGCCCTGTTATTAGTAAAGTTAATGCGGGCTATTTATTTTCTTAACTATAGTAATAATTCGAAAGCTAGGCACAGGTTGTTTAAAAACATTACATTAACAGGTGGGCTTGCCAGAGCAAAAACACCTCTCACAATGCGACGAACATGGCAAAAAAGAGGATACTCATCACAGGAGTTTACGGCTTGGTCGGTAGCTCTATATATAAGCTTCTTCTGTCGAAGCCCGATCTCTATGACGTCTATGGAATGGCTCGCAGAAGAAAACGATCTGATCGCGTCGCAGAGGAAGAAGCTGTGGATATTCCTGAAGACAAATTTTTTGCGGCCGATCTATCCGATATGACGGTACTGGAAGACGCCTTTAAAGGCATGGACACGGTTATCCATATGGCCGCTGATCCTAACACGGAGGCTCCTTGGGAAAGTGTTCTGAAAAATAACATTGAAGGCGGCTATCACATGTTCGAGGCGGCGAGAAAAGCAGGGGTCAAACGGGTGATCTACGCCAGCACCATTCAAGTGAGTACCGGTTGGGCCCTCAATGTGGAGCCTTATAAGAGCATCCGAGCATTAGAATTTGATAAAGTGCCCGACAGCTTTGATCGGCTGAAGACCTCAGAGGTTGCATGGCCAGTCAATCTATACGCATCGAGTAAGGTGTTCGGAGAAACGCTCGCTCGTATGTACAGTAGTACTTATGACATGTCCTGCATATGTCTTCGAATAGGCGCGGTGAACTCCATGGATGAGAAAATGGATCATCTGATTCCTCTCTCATGTACCAAAAACGACATCGCCCGGCTGACTGAGTGCTGTATCCAAGCGCCAGATACCCTAAAATTCGATATCTACTACGGAATGTCGAATAACCAATATCTCTGGCCAGATATCAAAAATGCGGAAGAAAACGTGGGCTATGTGCCCGAGGATGGCTACCGATACGACGAATAAGCTGATATCAATTAGTTAAATCGCTTGTGCATGGCACTGGTAGGGAAATTCTTCCCGGGACACAGCGTAGCATTCACTTCTTTGTGAACCATGAATTTGTATTTTCCGCCCAACAATCCGTTGCCCAGGTAATCGACCAATTCCGTAAAGGCTGCCATTTGCCGTCCCGTTGGCTTGGTTTTCATGAAGTTACCTACGAGACAAATACCAATTCCGGCATTGTTATAGCTCCACTTACTCACGTGACCACCGTGTAATTGCTTAGTCCAACGAGTTCCGATCTCAATCTCACCATCCCCTGAATCGCGTCCACTCCCAATCACAAAGTGGTAAGCCAGACCATTCTCCATACCATGACGTCGATCTACCTTATCGTAGGTCGTGGCATTTCCATAGGGCGTGGCGCTATGGTGAGCGATGATGTATTTCCACTTAGATTTGTTCAGTTTGATCTTGTTGGTGCGCGCTTGGACGTCTTTCAAATATTGCTGATTGGTGGGTATCTTTAACTTCTGACCCACCATGATCAGGTCCTTAGTTAGTCCATTATAACTCTTCAACTGCTTGAGGGTAACACTATTCTTCCGAGCTATTTGGCTCAAGGTATCCCCTTTACGTACTACATAGGTATAGTCAGAAGCTCCGCGCAAGATAGCAGGTCCGGCTAATAGCATGGCCATGGTACTCCTTAAAAAGGTCTGACGTGGAATAAAGGACATAAAGGAAAAGTAGGTTCTTGGGTAGGCTCAATGCAGGTTACACACCTAGCCTTTTCAACAACAAACACCCTTACTAGGTTCCTGTTTTCTGGCCGTCAAATCTCAACTGTACAAAGTGAGAAGCCATGGAATCGATCTCGAATCCCTATAAACTCACGTTTTTCAGTGCATTTTCCCCTAGAAACCCGGGCGCAACAATGCATCCATCAATGCCTGAAATTCGTAGTTGATTGAGAGCAAGGAACACTATTCAGTGTGACGCTTTTTCCAGTACTGGACCCTATTTTCGATAAATCATTAGCATCCACACAATCAGCTCAATTTCGGTGACTCTCATTAATTAAGGAAAGCCGAAACAAAGAGCCAATCGCTGTGTCCACTTTTCGAGGCAACCAAACCGTCAAATTCAGAGCCAAATTTCAGTCAATTCTAAGATAAAGTCGAGCGTTTCCAGCGCAATGACATACCGACTTGATCACCGGTATCAACTGTGCTAGCAACCACGTTTACTCATTTATATGAAGCGTTTCATTCCCTATGTCTTTCTACTAATAAGCTGCGTCTTACCTGCATCGGCCTACGAGCCAGACAGTGATGGCATGTATGCGGTTCTGAATGTTACGTATTATGACCCAGATACCACTGAGCAAGCGAGCGGAGAAATTGCCGTACAACTTACGTTTTGGCAGTCTCCCGTCACAGTTGCCAATTTTGTCGGGCTGGCAACCGGCGAACTTCCTTGGTTTGATTTTGAAAGTTATGAGGTCCGTGGCGGACCGGGTGATCTAGCCGAACCTTTCTATGACGGCCTGACATTCCACCGGGTGGTGCCCAATTTCATCATCCAAACCGGCTCCCGCAACGGCACCGGCAACGATGGCCCAGGCTTCGCGATCCCCAATGAGATAGACCCGACCCTCAATCATACCGGCGGAGGAATCATTTCCATGGCCAATTCGTCCTCGGGAGCTCAACGCTTAAATTCTGGCGGGAGTCAGTTTTTTATTACGGCTGCTCAATTTCCAGAAACGCAAGGCCAACTGGACAACCTCAATGGTAAACACTCCGTTTTTGGTTTCATTCGAGAAGGTCAGGATATTGTTCAGAAGATCAATCGTAGCCCCATCAGTGGAACAAGCCCGGTAAATGACGCCATTATCGACTCCATCGACATATTAAAGGTGGGTGCTGGAGCAAACGACTGGGATCCATCACTCTATTGGGTTTCGCCCGTCTTCAAAAACGCAGAGTTTGATGTGAGGTATGAATTGACGGATTCAGACAACGACCCATCTACACCAGCTATCCTTACCCTCTTAGGACGCTTTAATCGTTACAATAAAAACGAATACCAATTGAGAGAAACCAATGACTTGGACGAATGGTCGATCACCAACTACCAACGTGGAGGACTCTCTGAGGATAGGATCCTAGAGGAAGGTGTCGAACCCGGTTCCATTGACGACAATCGAGAATTTCGTTTTCTATTGGGCGATATCCTAACAGGTCCAGGAAGGCGCAGCTTTTACCAGCTACTCGAAGTTGAGCTCCCCGAATTGCCAGACTGGACAGGCAGGCAATTGACGCTCAACTTTGACCCGATTGCAGATTTGGATCCCGATCAAGTGCCGTTTACTCCAGAAACGATCACGGTCGACTTTTACGACAGAAGCTCAGCCGGCTGGCAAATGAAGCGCTCAGATTCTGAAACCCTGCTACCTTTGGGTAACATTCAGCAATACAGTATAATCCCTGTCGCCCACCGTGACCAAATCATCCTGGATTTTGATTTTTTCACGACGATGCAGTCTTATCTGCAATACGACACGCCAACATCAGGCACAGTGTACACATACTACACCTCTCCGAGACCTGAAGGGACAACGGTCACTGGCACTTTTACCCTTGGAGATGCTGATGACAGACCCGAACGCCAAAATAAAGACCTTACTCTTTTCGAATTAGTAATCACGGAAACACCCGAAGAAGGAGACCCCATCCTTACTACTTACACCATGAATCTGTGGGACAATTTTAGCCAAGAGTCATTGGAAGATTCCTTCGAAGGCGGCTACAGTATTTCCCGATCAAACTCCGAATTTGTCCAAACTGGAATCTTGCTCTACGAATGGTTTGAAAAGGACGGAGACACCTATGTACTCTTGGCCTTCGACATCGGGAACGAACTGTTGGTGAAATTAAATTTTACTTCGGAAACCGCCGGAACTGGAGAAACCTATTTTCGTGCCTCGTTTAACGACTTTTTCCCTGCTACCTTCACAACCGGCGTTGGCGAAGGCAGGCCCAATGCAATGGAAAGAGAAGGCGACAAGCTGATCTTGACTATCGACGTCAACAGCACGGAAACCGATATCATTCAGTCCGAGCTCAACATTGATTTCTACGACAACTTCGAAGGTGGCTACGAATCGACACGCACTGACAGCGAGGTCAATCAGTTTGGAGATGTTCTTGAATACGCTTGGTTTGAATCAGGCGGACAAACTCGGGTGGATCTTCTCTATGACACCATTCCAGAAATGCAGGTGTATCTGACATATACCTCGGCCACCGAAGGCACGGCCAAAGTTAATTACCCTCAATTCGGTCAGGTAGCTGATGCAACCTTCGTATACACCGAAGACGGTGGTAATGATCGCCCTGTTCGACTGGACAAAACAGATCAGAAGTTGGAACTCGAAATCGGACGTGAAGGTCTGGGAACCTTAACGCTGAATCTCAGAAGCGCGAACGATGGCGATTACCAATATTCTAGAAATAGCAGCGAGACTGAACCAATCGGCCGCGTCTTGGATTACATTTGGGACGAACGATCAGACGGAAGAGAGATTGCAACATTCACACTCGAAGGCCTTCCAACCATGCAAGTCCAGCTCAATTACTCTTCCGAAAATGGAGGAGAAATGGAAACCTTGTTTGTTGATAATGGGACGGTGCAAACAGGGCCATTCACCACAGGTCCTGCTGATCCTGAACGGGTTTCGGTTAACAAGGAAGGCATCAAACTGCTACTTGATATTGATACCAACAACTTCAATGCCACGATCGACAGAGAAGAGTTTACCATCACGGGTGACAATTCCGGATCGGTCCTTCGAGTTCGCCCAGATCAAACAACTTCTAGCGGAAGTATCGTAGAGTACCAGTGGCATGAGACTGCAGAGTATGATTTATTTGATGTGGCCATTGACAACCTATTAGACCAACAGATCTTTCTATTCTACGAAACTCCGACATCCGGAACTGTGGAAGTATTCTTTGTCACTTCGCAAAGCACAACAACCGGTACCTTTACAATCGAACAGTAGGCTAGAACTTATAGATTTGGGATAAATCTAAAGTGCTCTAGTCGTCATGATGGCGAAGTAATTGTAACCGGGTGGCTGTCATGCGATAATGCATAGTGAGTGCCAGTGACTTCATTACACGGTAACCAAATCCGTTGTCCCAATCCATTCGCCGCCGAACGCTTGTAGCGTCGAAGGCGAGTAATTCACAATGGTTCAACGCCAAGGCGTCAAAATTCCATTGGTGAGGCGGGATAAACCATGACCACCCAATGAGCTCGCCTGAATTCAAATTCATCAAAGGGAGAGGCCCACTTTCCTTATTCGGTAATTGCAAAGAAACCGTACCCTCTAGAATAACATAAGACCTGTCTGCATTCCCTCCCCTCAGGAACACATTCTGACCTGCTTCTACAAATTCAGTAGAAACGATAGATTCCAAGAATGAAATATCGGCCAGGTGCAGCGCGCTAAAACAAGGTATAGAAGACAGGGAGGAACTTAGAGCTTTCATAGTTATGGTTATGTCAAAGCTCAAAGGATGCGCTTTTTAAAAGATGGCAATAGGCACACAGGATTAGAAGACCTCGCTCTTAAGAGAATAAGAAGTGCTGATATTTCCCAAGCTAGCTGAGCAGGAGCATTCAGTGAATATTTTGGGAGTCCTATTCCACCGCCTTTACCCGGAGAAAACAGGGGACAAATGCAAGGGCTTCCTCCGAAGTCAGTTCCAGCATAGTATCCGTATCGCTAGTGATCGTCGTCGCTAGAAACGTCCAATCTTTTAAATTGCTAGATTTCTCAATGGAAAGTGCAACATCACCAGATTTCGAGAGCCGACTGATTTTGAAGACGATTTTCCCACTTCCATCAATAGACATAACCGGAGCAGCCGGAGCTGAATCTCCATCATCAGGAGCACTACCCACCGCACGCTCCAACAAATTCAGTGCCCAGTCACCATCCGGATTATCACTTGCTCCACCCTCGTCGCCCACGGTGAATCCTGCTATCCAAGAATCAAATGCGGAAACTTCTTCAGCAGCCTCAACTAAGCCAGACTGACGAATGACCCCACCATCGCTTACGATGATAAAGGAGCTATTGAAGTAAGTAATGTCGTTACCGTCTTCATCCACATCGGAGCCTACAACTTTCCAGATTTTACCATCGTTAGAGACCAGATTGACCAGGACACCCCCGTTGGTTTCATCTTCACCAATGGAGTAGAAAACTCCACCTCCAAACGCGAAAGAACTCATACGATGGCGGTTACCTTGCTCTAGTGTCTGCCAACTGATTCCCCTGTTTTCAGAGAATACCACACGGGAATTAAATCCGCTTCCGATGAAGATGTCGTTTAGGAACGCGATGCTGTCCAAACCCGAGTTGGGGTTGAGATCGCTGTTGTCCTCAAGGTCCTCCCAATTAGTGCCATCGGAAGTACGGAAAAGATACAAGCCCGTAGGCTGATTCGTAAAATCAAACCCTCCCAGAATAAAGACGTCCGCACCATACCCGACCCCCAATGAAGTAGACGCACTGAGACCCAATGAATCTACCTCGGTCCAATTACCATCGATTCGCTTGTAGACGATACTCTGATCTCCAAGCGCGATGACCATACTTCCATCTTCATTGCTGGCCAATTGATTGAATGCGAAAACAGAACTACCAGCCGAAGCAGGAAGCTCAAATTCTAGAGTCCAGCTGCTGCCATCAGGCGAAGTATAGACTACCGGCTTCCATCCGAAAAATGAATTGCTTTGGAATTCAGCATCCCGCCCAACGGCAATAAACTCATCACCGGCCCAAACCACATCGTTGAAGGCGACGTTGTTTGCACTACCCGGGGTTACATCACTCCAGGTTTGTCCATCAGTAGAACGAAGAATGGTACTTTGGCCTACAGCCACCACATGCGTATCATTGGTGGCCAAAGCATCTAAATTTTCTGAGGTGCCACTAGTCCGCGTGGTCCATGTATTGACTGGGTCATCAATCACAATCTGAGCCGATTGCGTCATGGTTCCACCTTTCATGTCAGTCACGGTAACAGACAAAGTATAAGTTCCACCCACGGTGTAATAGGCAGTTATAGCATCTTCACTCGTGTAGACCTCCCCATTCCCAAGGTCCCAGGAATAGGCCAGGGTATCTCCATCTCCATCATTGCCAGTAGCAGAAATCGCAATGGGGGTTCGCGCATCCCCAGTGGATGGGGCATTCAAACTGACAGTGGGGGCATTGTTACCACTAAAATCACCCACATTTACTACGACATCCAGATACTCATTGGGCGAACTTCCTCCAACGGTAATCGGAGTGATGTGCACTTGAGCCACGGGATCGGAATAGGTTCTTCCTAAAGCAATACCAGAGTCCTGACGTTCAGCATCCGACTCAGGAGTTGTGTCAATAATCCACCCCTGGTTGCGATCCGTACCATTGGGTGGTCGCTCCCAAAGAATATAGGCTCCTTGGTAGTAATTGGCATTTGACTCAAAAGCCCGGCGAAATCCCACCCAATAGTTCTCATCGTTGGATTTCTTGATTTCCAGCCCCTGAAGGCCAGTGGCATCCTTATGGTCAAACCGGTTGATACGATACGTCCTGCTGTCGCTGGGCTCGGTGAGCGTCCCGATTTGATTTTCTCCCAACCAGCCAAGGTAACGTTTGGCAGCCATGTGAAAGTGACCACGATTAGCATCTCCGTCACCCATGACGTCCCAGAGGTCTCCGTATTCTTCATTCGAACCGTCTGGATCCACGGGATTTGTAGAAGTCGGATCGGGGTCGTTGAAAGCCCAATAGTTAGAATGGCCTAGCCCATAGTTGTGCCCATACTCGTGCACGATGGTTTCTGTGCTGGCTACACCGTTTAACCAATGCTTGGAATTGGCACCACCCACAGTGCCCAATCCAGCCCAACCCACTGAATCAATCTTAGGGAAAATGATGCCTACTATGTCATAGGTATTAAAAGGATCTGTACCTCCGTTATCCTCTTTATAGGCATCAACAGCTTCCTGCCAAAGGTCACCTTCATCTTTTGGAGTACCATCATAGTCTCCGCTTGGCCCAACAGTATCATACACCTTTTCAGTGACCGTGGCCGTCATAGAGGTCTGATTATAAGAGAAATCTGCCAAGTGCCCTGATACCGCACCATTGATCTGTGCCTCCAAGTCGGCCTTGGAGATAGGAGCCTCGGTTTTATCAGTGAACACGATTTGAATAAACAGCGAGGTCTTGTCTCCAGTGGTGTCGTCTTCTGCGAGCTGATTCTGAATATTCCGCACCACTTCAATCGGGAAGCCCTTGGCCTGAACCTCTTGGACTTCCTCTGAAAAAATGACAGAGCTCCCGGTATGCTCACCAGCCATATTGTCGTAACTGATAAGCTCGGCCTCGAGGGAATCAAGATTCTCTTCATTCGCAAACAGGAAAGAAAATCCACCAGCAACGACCGTCATAGGATTAGCCCCCAAAGGCTCGCCAGTAAAGAAATCCACGGATGAATCCGGATTACCCGAAGGCAACGAATCCCATGCCCAATCAACATTTTCACCTTCAAGGCGATCAAACACCTGCGGCTTTAGGGCCGTCCAGCCACCTAATTCGATGCCTTGTAAGGGAACGTCCAATTTTGAAAGCCCAGATCGCATAGGTGAGTTGGGAGCCGTGCGAAGACGCTGCTGATCTTCCAGGTAAACATTCACACGATATTCAGGCGTGTGGTAATCATGGTCACAAAGGGCGATCACTTCCAAATCTCCTGTGGAGGAAAAAGGCTCTTCAACGATCGCCTGCATCGCATCCGGCAACGATGCGTAATCCGCATAGCTGATGGCATACGTCAAAGCCAAGCTCGCATCACGCTGAAGCAATTCAAGCATGGTCGATCTCCGTTGCTCGGCTAGGGCCAGACCTTGACTGATAAAGGTCTCTCCTCTCTCACCGGCACGGAAAGCGGTCATCCACGACTGGAAGCCGTCCATCAATATTGGGTCCACCTCTACGGGTTCCAACTCAGGAATCGCATGACCGTGATCATGACTGACGATCGGAACGGTCTCCAACGGTTTTTCAGTCTCTGACTGCTTGCTGATCCAGAAGATGCAAAATCCAGCAATGATTAATACGACGAGTGAAAGAGGTGTACGAAGGTTGCGGCGCATATCAGCTTGAGAGAGAGTGTTATCCGAAATCTCCGAAGTCAATTGGAGAGCATGCTTAAAGCTTAGATATTGTGGAGAAACCATCTATTCCTGTAACTTCATTTTTTCTTGAAAGTTATCCTTCGAATCACAGACCAGCAGACTTGAATGTATTTTGATATTCTGGTTCTGTAATCCCCTTGCTTCCCAAGGATTCAAATCTCGCCTCATCATCACCCTATGAACCGACTCATTGCCCTTTTGACCCTCGCGGCTTGCCTAAGCTCAAGCACAACTGCTGAAGAACGCCCCAATATACTTTTCATTTTGGCCGACGACCTGGGCTGGATGGATACCGGTTTTATGGGCTCAGCCTACTTTGAAACGCCCAACCTCGATCAACTGGCCGAAGATAGCATGGTTTTTAAACAAGCCTATGCTGGAGCCGCCAACTGCGCACCTTCTCGAGCCTGCCTCATGACGGGACAACAGTCTCCACGTCACGGTATCTACACAGTCAGTCCCTCCGATCGGGGAAATGCCGTTACAAGGAAGATCATCCCGGTAAAAAACATCGATGGCCTGGACGACGAAGATCAAACGATCGCTGAGTTTCTCCGCGACCTGGGCTACCAAACCTGCCAGGCAGGCAAGTGGCACTTGGGAGACGATTCACGCTCCCAAGGATTCGACCGCAATATCGGTGGCTGGAACACCGGCAGCCCACGTGGGGGTTATTTCGCTCCCTGGGACAACCCCTTTCTGGAAAGTGGCCCCGATGGCGAATACCTGACCGACCGAATCACCACCGAAGCACTGACTTGGCTCAAGGAGCGAGATGAGGGGAAACCCTTCTTTCTCTACTTACCGTATTACGCCGTTCACACGCCTTTACAGGCCAAGCCCGAGCTGATAGAGAAATACAAACAGAAAGGCCCACGAGGAAACGTAGATAGCCCGGTCTACGCCGGCATGGTTGAAAACATGGATACGCAAATCGGACGCATTCTTGATTACCTAGAGGAACAGAACCTGGGAGATGACACTCTCATCATTTTCTCCTCGGACAACGGCGGCATTCGGGCCGTGGCTCCCCAGGATCCGCTCCGCGCGGGGAAGGGCTCCTACTATGAGGGTGGTATCCGGGTGCCGATGACCGTTTCCTGGCCAGGTCACATAGAACCCGGGCTAAACACATCCACCGTTACCACCTTTGTCGATTGGTTCCCGACCCTCGCCAGCCTGCTTGGTCAGGAACGCCCGGCAGCAGCCCTCGACGGCATCGACTTCTCGCCAGCCCTCCTGGGAACTGGGGACATAGAAGAGCGCTCCCTGATCTTACACTTTCCCATCTACCTGCAGGCCTACAATACCAAGAAAGATGATGGTCGAGATCCACTCTTTCGTACTCGACCTGGTTCAATCATCCGGAAGGGCAATTGGAAACTACACGAGTATTTTGAGGATGGCGCATTGGAGCTCTACAACCTGGCCACCGACCTGGGCGAAACAAACAATGTGATCAAATCCCATCCCAAAGTCGCGGCAGAGCTCTACGAGGAACTGAAGGTCTGGCGAACATCCGTCGGCGCCGCTGTTCCCACCCAAGCGAATCCAAAATACGATCCCGAGAAAGCGGCCGACTTTCTTATGAACGCATTGGTCAAAGGCGGGCGGGGACTCTAGCTCTATACTTTGAAAACTTCTTCGATTCGGTCTTTTAAATGTAGGAGAGGAGCTTGCTCCCGATTCGACTAACCCTCGACAATCCTGATCGGGAGCAAGCTCCTCTCCTACAAAACGGCCCCATACTGATTATCATTTAGAATAACCCATGAAGTCACTTCTCCTTCCACTCATTCTTCTCTCCCTCTTCCTGGTCGCTTGCAGCAAACCAGCCGAGGAAACCAAAACACCCAAGAACGTCATCATCTTTCTCGTCGATGACCTGGGTTGGACCGACCTGGGTTGCTACGGCAGCACCTACCATGAGACCCCAAGGATCGATGCTTTCGCCGAAGAAGCCGCACGCTTCACCAACGCTTACACGCCGAACCCAGTTTGCTCCCCCACCCGTGCAGCCATCATGACCGGGCGCTATCCCTCTCGTGTAAATATCACCGACTGGATACCGGGGTTAGTTGCCAAAGATCCGACGCTAGTTACCCCGGAAGATCGGGACAACTTGGCCTTGGAAGAAGTTACGATTGCGGAGGCGCTCAAGGGGCATGGCTACCAGACCTTCTACGCAGGCAAATGGCATCTGGGCGATGAAGGACACTTTCCACAAGATCAGGGCTTCGACATCAACAAAGGAGGGCACCATCGAGGCAGCCCTCCAGGAGGTTACTACGCGCCTTTTAAAAACCCACAACTCGACGACAAAGCCGACGATCGATACCTGACCGATCGCCTGACAAACGAGTGTATCGAGTTTCTTGTGACACGAGATGAAAGCGCACCCTTCCTTATGTATATGTCCTATTATACCGTTCACACGCCTATCCAAGGCTGGGATGAGTACGACGGGTATTTTGAGGAGAAGAAAGCCGGGCTTCCCAATGGCGGTGAAATGACCACCCGGGAAGAACATGAAGGCACGACTCGTACGAATCAATCGGGCCACCAATACGCAGCGATGGTAAAAGCCTTGGACCACAGCGTTGGCCGCATCCTCGATTCTTTAAAAGCTCAAGGACTCGAAGATGATACCATCATCCTATTTTCTTCGGACAATGGAGGCCTGACAACCAAGGCGACACCGGGACCCACATCCGTCATGCCACTGCGAGCCGGCAAAGGCTGGTGTTACGAAGGAGGGATTCGCGTACCACTCATGATCAAATCTCCTGGTATCGATACTTCGGATACGACGATTGATACCCCGGCCATCAGCATGGATTTCTTCCCTACCATTCTCGACCTTGCCGGACTCCCCCAGCAACCCGACCTACACAAGGACGGTGTCAGCCTGAAGCCACTGCTCGAAGGAAATTCAATCGAAGACCGCGCCCTCTTCTGGCACTACCCACACTACCACGGTTCCACATGGACTCCTGGCTCCGCTATCCGTGATGGCGACTGGAAGCTGGTCCAGTTTTACGAATACGACAAAGTCGAGCTCTACAACTTAAAAGACGACATCGGCGAATCCAAGGATCTTTCAAAAACACATCCGGAGAAAACCGCCGAACTCTTGGCCAAGCTCAAGGCCATGCAGGAAGAAACAGGTTCCAAGCTTCCGTATCCGAAGTCTTGAAGCACACTTATTAAGGTAGGGACGGTGGAGACACCGTCGAAATTTCGATCAGACGGTGCTCTCCACAGTCTCACGACCGTGGCTACAGGCAATCACCTAAGACGCCCACTTGATCTGGATCGTTCACTGGATAGTGGGAAAACCTTCGTAGTCCGATCGCCGAATAGTTCAGAAGGGTTGGGTTATCTTATCTTTAGAATTACTTTTCTCACAATCCGGCGAACGATTCAGACCTCGAAGTCATCCACCTCACGGTAGGCTTCAATCAAACGCTTCTCACCGGCCTTGCCACCGATGCTGATACCATGCTCCATGCCGATGACGCCGTCCCAGCCTTTCTGATACAGATGACGGAAGACATTCTTGTAATTGATCTCGCCACTGGTAGGTTCCTTCCGGCCGGGATTGTCGCCGGATTGGAAATAAGCAATTTCATCCCAGCAATTATCGATGTTCGGAATGAGGTTTCCTTCGGTAATTTGCTGATGGTAGATATCGAATAGAATTTTGCAGGACGGCGAATTGACTGCCTTGCAAATGGCGTATGCCTGATCTGAATACTGAAGGAATAGGCCACCATGATTCGAATGCCAGTTGAGTGGCTCGAGGACCATCGTCAAGTCATGTGGCTCAAGAATTTATGAACAGCGGCGTAGCAACTCAATCACATTGGCGGTTTGATAACCTTCGGACAATCGAGAGCCACCATACCTGTTCCAGTCCTTACCTGAGGTTGCCGACTGCTGATCAACTGATCCTGGAACTACGGTGAAGCATTTGGCGTTTACGCGTTTGGCGATGTCAACGGCCTCGCGGATTTTCTGTAGCACGTCCGCCTGTGCGTCCTCGGACTTCACTGCGAAAGTAGGCTCAGTAAAATTCCCATAGGCAACAAATACACCCATCTCCATGCCGAGATCATCGAGTGTTTTACCGATCTTCTCTTGCTCTGCCACCGGTCGCGTTGGCATGCGGTTATCCTCCGAGGCTCGAAAGCCATGATCGTGGGCAAACTTGATTTGATCGATGATGTCGTCTCCCGCATGTAGCTTAAAGTGGTTCTGGTGGGGAGCATACTTGAGCTTGAAGGGCTTGGCTTTGCCCGCGTGACTGGCGGCTGAGGCGGTGTTGATCACAGCACTGGCTGCTGCTGCTATGGATCCGCTTTTGATAAACTGTCTACGATTCATGGTGGGGATCAAATGTTTGAATTTGGTGAACCTGTACTACAGGTCGTCGATTTGAATTTAAGTTGAAACAGACAGCATCGGACTGGCAATATTGAACCCATGGATCCTTTAGATGATTCACATGATCGTAATCTGGACCCTCTAATCTGAACACGGCGCCCTCGGCGAGGCCGCCCTTCCAAAACAGCTTCTGGAAGGTGGGGCTCGATCGCCGAACGAGCCGTTTTTTTAACACTTGCCATCACTCTTTTACCCATAAGACTGCCCGCCCGCATAGGAAAAGGTTTCCCAGGCGGCACACACAGCGCAAACACTGCTGCCATGGACACACCACCATTTTCAGAGCTTGGTCTCGCCGATCACCTATTAAAAGCCGTAGACAAACTCGGTTACGAAAGCCCGTCACCCATCCAGGCCATAACGATCCCCGTCGTGCTGGAGGGTAAAGACGTCGTAGGCTTATCCCAAACCGGATCCGGAAAAACGGCCGCGTTTGGATTGCCGGCTCTGCAAATGCTGGATCTAAGCCTTTCAAAGACCCAGGTCTTGATCCTCTGCCCTACCCGCGAGCTATCGGTTCAGGTATGTGAAGAAATCCATAAGCTGGGCGCGCACGTTAAGAATCTGAATGCGATTCCTGTCTATGGAGGTGCACCTATTGATCGCCAAATCCGATACTTAAAGAAGGGTTCCCACGTTGTGGTTGGAACGCCTGGTCGGCTTATGGACCATATGGAACGCGGAACGCTCGATCTAAACTTCCTCAAGATGGTCATCTTGGACGAAGCCGATCGTATGCTGGACATGGGCTTTCGCGACGACATGGAGCATATTCTGGGACAAGCTCCAGCAGAGCGGCAGACTATGTTCTTCTCTGCCACCATGAACAAGGGTGTCGAGCGACTGATTGAACATTTTGGTAACTCACCCGAGCAAATTCGTATCAAGCGTAAAGCGCTGACAGTTTCCACGGTAGAACAATCCTATTTCGAAGTACGTAATCGCTCTAAAATTGAAGTTGTTTCACGACTCCTCGATATTGACCCACCTCGCCTGGCCATCGTGTTCTGTAATACGAAGCGGATGGTTGATGACTGTTGCGATGCCCTCATCAATCGTGGCTACTCAGCTGATCGTATCCACGGCGACATTACACAGGTGGGCCGCGAACGCGTGTTAAAGAAATTTAGATCTGGGAAAGTTGAGATCCTCGTGGCAACCGATGTGGCTGCTCGTGGACTCGATATTGATGAAGTGGATGCCGTATTCAATTACGACCTCCCACAGGATCCCGAGGACTATGTCCACCGTATCGGACGAACTGGAAGAGCTGGACGCGAAGGCAAGGCCTACAGCTTTGTATTCGGAAAAGACATTTATCGTCTAGGCTCAATCGAACGCTATATCAAACAAACCATCCAACGCGCCAAGATCCCCAGCCAAGAGGACATCGAAGGTCGTCAATCGGATGTGATCCTCGAGCTGGTAAAAGACAAATTGGAATCCGGAAGTTTTAAGAACTACCGGGAATCGATTGATCGACTACTCGAGCAAGGCCATACCAACACCGACATAGCGAGTGCGCTTTTCTCCCTCATTAAAGAATCGAAGGGACGCGACGGGGAATCCATCATCGAAGACAACGAGGAGTTAAGACCCGAACGCAGACGCGGCGGTGGAGGCGGAAGTGGAAGTCGTGCAAATCGCTCCTACTCCAAGGGACGAAGAGAACGCGGACGCGACCGTGGACCAAGAGGCTCTAGACCTTCAGGAAACCGTGGTAAAAGCAGCCATTTCAAAAGTAAATCCAGGGATAGAGACAGTGACGATAGAAGGCCCAAAGAAAGCCAAGAACGCACTGCCCGTCCCAAACGCGTCAGCAAAAGCTCGTCTCCAGATGGACCTAAAGCAAAGGACAAGAAGACAGATAAGGCTGGCGGACATCCGTTTGGTGAAAAGAAAGTAGCCGCCAAAAAAGGCAAAAAGAACCGCACTAACAAAGACAAGGGGAAGCCCGACTGGTCGAAGCGGAAGAGTCGTTAAGCTCCTTTTATGGATCTCTGATTCTCACTAGCTCCAGAGAAATATGGAGTCAGCCGATATAGGGCGAAACCCAGTTGCTATTCTCTGCGTTCTTTGGGAGTATTATCATCACTCCACAACGGAAACGTTCAGTGATTCGCCTAAATTTCATATATACAAGCATTCTGCTCCTCCTGGCAGCTAACCTGCCCAATCACATGCACGCTCGGAACGAGCTAATCCTCAGCCTGGAGGAGGTAATTGGGAAACCACCTGAAAGACCGGTGGGCTATAATCTGAAGCAACGGGAAACCTTCTATAGTATCACTCAATGGTCAGAAGATGACGAAATGAAGGAGCTCATCGATACCCAGGAAAGGGGAATTCGAAAAACTGGGGGTAGGAGTCTGTAGGCGGGCATGAAAGTCCGATCATTCAAAGCTAGAAGAGATGGTGAACCAAGAAAATTTCTTTCCTAATAAATACAACTACCCTGGAGCCTTATCGGTTACACAGAAGCCGATTCCTCACTCACAGACACGACACCTGTCGGTGTCGTCAATTGGCTCCTCGAAACGGCGACCGGGCCCCACTGTCTATGCTTAAAATGTTAGGGCTACAGCGTCCTCGCTGTGCCGTTTTCTCTAGCGTATGAATCGGCGGAGCGGGGACGCTCTCGCCCTACCTTAGTCAAAATCGTAAAATCCCCAATTGCACTCGACAGAATTAATCGTAGACAAACGACGACTCCTTTAAGACAAAGGATGGAGCTTTGAAACGAACCCTAAGATGAAATACCTTAAATACACCTTTTATACACTCGCTGCGATCTTTGTCCTCATTCAATTGAAGCAGCCCGATCGCACCAATCCGTCCGAGATAGCCGACTCAACGATTCCGGCAGAGGTAAAGACCATTCTTAAGGCGAAGTGCTACGACTGCCACTCCAATGAAAGTCATTGGCCCTGGTATTCCTACGTCGCCCCCGTCTCTTGGTGGGTCGCTGATCACGTCCACGAAGGACGCCGGGAAGTCAACTACTCGAAATGGGACACCTACGAAGAAGATCGTCAGGAAAGTAAAATCGAAGAAACCTTCGACGAAATGCTCGACGGTCTCATGCCACTTGAAAGCTACCTGATTACCCATCGCGACGCGAAGGTGACAGATGACGACATTGACGTCATCGACATGTGGTTGGCGGGAGAGCTGTAGGTATCTTATTCGCAGCTAGACTCCAACCAGGAAGCAAACTCCGCCTCTTCCATTTCACCGGCTGCAAGGGCTAAGGTTTTCAAAACTGAGTCTACTTCGCTCGCTACAAACTTTTTCCCATTTAGTTCAAGAAACACGACGGATGTGGCAAAACCGATTCGCTTGTTTCCGTCGACGAAGGGATGGTTCTTAACCAGGCCATAGCCATAATTTGCCGCGAGTTCGTACACACTTGGTTGCTCGTAGTTGAATAAGTTCACAGGTCGACTCAAAGCGGAGTCGAGCATGCCCTCATCCCGGATACCTGTTCCGCCCCCATGACGCGATAACAGCATATCGTGGTAGGCGAGAACCACATCCCGCCTCACCCACACCGGCGTTTTCATTTAGCCAGCTCGTTCAACGTATTCCGGTAGCGATTGGCGATATCTTCCGCCACGGCCATCTGATCAGCAAAGGATTCTTTGTCTGGAGTCACACGAAAGCCACCATCGGGAGTCTCGGACAAAACCAGAGTATCTCCCTCTTTGGATTCCATTTTAGCGAGGGCTTCTTTGGGAATGACAACGCCAATGGAGTTTCCCACTTTGCGGAGCTTGAGTTTTAAAACCATGCTCAAAAAGTAATTACCTACGTTATAACATCAAGGATTTTCTATAATGACGAACATAGCCATGCCCCTTGATATAGTTTTACCCGCAATAAGGTAGGGCGACCTCGCCGAGGGCGCCGAAACATCGACCTTCGAGATCCCAAGAACTACGCAATTTACGACAAGAACAACTCAATCATCTCGCACGACCTTTGCCCAGGAGCTTGATGCGTATACTTCGGAAAAGGCTTTTCATAATTACTCCGTGCTCTCCGCTCCTCCGTGAGAGAAGATTTCAAATTCAGCCACCGTTACCTCCGTTTTCTCCTGTTCAAAAAAAACTTCATTCAGTCTCCTCCTCCGAGATTCCCAGCTCCTCATTCAATTGTTCAATCAGCTCGACAATGATACCCTCGGTTCGTTCGGCGCGGTCTTGGATCTGGAAATATTCATAATAAACCCTTTGTACCAATTTACGAAATGCAGAATCACTTTTTAATAGCGTGTAGTCCTCTTCAGTAATCTCAAAGAAAATGCCGTAATCCAGAGGCTCCAGGTCATTGACTGGCTGGCCGTTCCAGGACCAGGAAAAGTACTTCATCAAAGTCGGATGAACCGTTTGGATAGCAAACTGATTCCGCTCCTCTTCATAACGAAAGTAATAGGTATAAGCCGATTCGTATAAGTCGGAAATGGATCGTCGCAGTGCATCGTCCAAAATGATTTCAACCCCTTTGGATTTGAGAAGATCGTACCCACTGCGATTGGGATCAAAGTGCGGATTGATCCTCAGGTTACCCACCACTGATTGAAATGCGTCCGAGGGCACCTCTTCAATTCCGATCAAGTGGATAGCTTTCGTGCACGATTTTTGGACGACCTCTAGCAATACAATGTCCGCACGAATTTCGTCCAAATCCAAAATCAGATTGCTCCTGATCTCGGCCAAAATTTTAGTTTCAACACCGCGAGCTTTGTTCTCCTCGTTCCAGTCGTTGATCTTCAAGGCAAAGAGAATACCGATAATGATCAGCAAGATCTCCCCGACCGCGTAAGTTAAATAACGAAGCGGCTTCCCCTCGCCGAGAAGCTTATGACGGATGCTGCGGAATAGAGACTTCATTTTAATAACCTTTCCTTCCGGCTAATAAATACAACTCGAACAAAAGGTAACGAAGCGAACGAAGATTTATACGAACGCATCAACTCAACCCAGAACGAGGCATTCTTTGGAGAATCAGAATCTGGACTTTTCGGGGAATCAAGGTCCATGGGAATGAAAACGGAGAAAGATGAGTATTCAATAAGTTAAAAGATTCAGGAGAGAGACAAGGATGGATTGAACGGGACGGGGGACGAAGGGCGTGGGACAAAGGGCGAATAACCGTGAACCTTCCTCTTCCTCTTCCTCTTCCTGAATAGACTCTAATCGGTCGCCTCGGCGATGCGACCCTACCCTTTATCTCGGCGAGATCGCCCTACCAATTCTGCCACAAAAAAACCCCGGACCTTGCGGACCGGGGTTTTTTGAAATAGCGTTAGCTTAAATTAACGACCGAAGACTTGAGCTTCGATGTAGTGGTTCATCGTGTCAGTCGAATTACCATTGGAGTAGAAGCGAACGTATTGTCCTTTGACTCCATCGGCTTCGATGATCTTGCCCTCGTGAGTCTCGATGTAGGCTTTGTCTTTACCTTTACCGAGACCGGCAGAGTTGTCGTGGTCGCTGTTGAAGATGGTCTTCACGCCGCTACCGAACTCAGGATCGTCCGATACTTGCACGATTACATCGTGGTAGGCACGCGCTTGTGAGTGGTAGTGCCAGAGAGCGATGACGAAAATTTCCTTGGAAGCTTCCAAATCGATTTGCGTCCACTGCAGCTCAGGACCGAGCTCAACGTAGTAACCTTCGTCAGCGTCTTTGTCACCGTCAGTCAGGAACTCAAGTTCACCGATGATAGGCCAATCGTCACTGGAAGTGACTTCTTTGCCTTCGGAAATCAATCCAACATCATCAGGGACCTTAGGAAGCACGCGCTCACCGATGGTTGTTTTAGCCAGGTGCGGAATTCCTTTAATAGGAACGGGTGTTCCAGAGAATTTGGGCTTTGGTAGCTCAAGCTCCAAAGTCTTCTCCGCCTGGGCAGACGAAAGAGAGAATATGTAGGCTCCGACAAGCGCGGCAACCGTAAGAATTCTTAGTGTACTTTTCATAGAGTTATGCATGGAAATCTGCTTCAGTGAATTCGAGGCGACGACCTGCTTCAATAGCTTCGTTGACCTTCAAGACAGCTGCTTCGCACTCAAGTGCTACGTGGCCAGGACAGTTCAATGTATCTTCACCGCGGATGGTGTTCAGGAAGTTTTCGATGTGAGGCTGGTGGATGTAACCCTCCAACGAAGCATTCACCTCAAAAGCGTCCAACGCAGCAGTCTCCCGTACGTCAACGGTGTCGTAACCTGCCGGTCTTTGTGGTGGTAATGGTACTTGCCAGGGTCTCACTTCAGCTTCTCCTTGTTTCTTTAAGATCCCATCATTCATGTAATTGTTCCATTCTGGAGCACTTGCTTCGCGGAAAACCGTCGTATACTTCGGATTCTCGGACATCTTGATCGCGCCCTCAGTCCCCATGAAATACTCGAAGTATCCTCCACCGGCACTCGTGGTTGTAAGCACCTGGTAGAAGGCACGAACGGGACCTTGCGCGGTATCAAACTCGTAGATGGCCATCACATTGTCATGCCATTCGAGGCTGTCGTAGTAATCAGCACCTCCGCTAGCGGTAACCGCTTTAGGATTCGCACCGAGGAACCAGCCATAAATATCGATCTGGTGAGCGCCGAGGTCGGAAATAGGTCCTCCACCGAGGCCTTTGAACCAACGCCAGTTACGGAACTGATGCATGCCATCGAATCCAAACTCTTTAAGAATGTCATCAGAGATGGCATACCGCTCCGGCCAGCCAAGTGGATCAGAGACCGCACGGTTCCACTGTCCATTCACGTTGGTAATACGACCGCAGATGTTGTTATCAATCAAGTTATCTTTCACGAACTGGTAGCGTGGATTACTCCGACGTTGGTGTCCGATCTGAAGCAACTTACCGGTCTTCTCGGCTGTGCGAACCATGGACACTGCACCTTCGTGAGTGTTGGACATCATCTTTTCGCAGTAGACGTCGATTCCGGCCTCTAGACAGGCATTGGTTATTGGTGCGTGCCAGAAATCGGGCGTGGCGATAAAGACCGCATCGATGTCCGTCTGCTTCTCCAGCATTTCACGGTAGTCGGTATAGGGAGCTGGCTTCTGGCCATTCTTTCTCCAGAGACCCACACCCCGCTTTAAATTGAATTTCTCCCAGATATCGCAGACCGCAACCACGTTGATGCCTGGAATCTTCATGAGCGACTGCATAAGCACTTGGCCCTGCGCACCCACGCCAACCTGAGCGACGTTGATATTTTCGGTCTTCGATCCCTCTCCAACTGCAAACAGTGGAAGGTTTTGCGACAGCATCAGACCGGCTCCACCGGCGACACTGGATTTTAAAAAGCTGCGGCGATCGACGCCGAGTCCTGTATCCTTATTCATTTTTAGACTTCGGGCTTAGGGTTACTTTAACACCACCCATTTGGCATTTGTTACCATTTTCAGTGCCATGACTGATAAAATAACGTGAATTCCGAGCCAAGCAATACCGTGCTGCTCGTTGGTGGCCATCAGTCCGATTGAGAGGCCAACATAGAGAAATAGTGAAACAATCAATGAAATCCTCATTTTAACACCGAGGAGAATCGTCACGGACAAAATCAGCATGATGTAGCCCATGGGGAGGGCGAAGAGTTTGGCTGCAAAACCAGGTATGAGCGAATTATCCGCGATGCCGCCGGCCATACCACCCATTTTGTTGTAGTAGTTCTCGAAGCTGTAATTACCGGGCGATCCGAACTTTTCTATGCCGGCAAAGAACCAACGAAATGCAAGAACCAGACGCAGACCTAGAAAAGCCCACTCTGCATCGGCGGAATTATTACTTTGGGTGGATGGGGTGGATTGATCACTCATATGTATGTAGGTCTCCTATATCGTAAACAACCAAGGTTAGATAATTTCTACCCTACGAACCAAACAAAATCTGATAACATTTTGCATTTTCCATATTTACACCTGCAAGAGTCGATTTCTGAAACGATTTCGATAGTTATTCAAAGGCTGGTCTGAGCACCCATTCGTCGCTTTTCGTTGGACGCCTCGGCTATTTTTCTCCGATAAAAGAGTCAGTGACCCAAGATTCCGACTCGAAATCCTTTTATCTCGGCCTTCCCTCTTTCAACGAAGGCGAGCGCGTAGCCCAATTCCTACCCGGATTGTGTACGGCGATCCTCAAATCAGACCTGAATGTGCAGGTGCAAATCATTGATGATGGCTCCGACTTTCTTCACCAAGGGCTCTACCGACAGCTGATGGAACTGCTGGAGTCGACCTTCCCCTTTCTTTTGCAGCCACTCACGCTCGATGAGAATTCAGGTAAAGGGGCAACGGTCTACGCAGGCTGGGGCGCCAATCAGTCGGCTGATTTTCTCGCATTTGCCGATGCAGATGGAGCGGTTGGCCCGGATGAGGTGGTCCGCGTCCTCAAACACATTCGAGAGGATTCCGAGGCCGAGAACACCCTCTATGCCGCTAGCCGCATTGAAGATGAGGAAACTCAGGTCCAGCGCCGCGCCATACGAAACCTGGGTGGCCTCACCTTCCGTTGGCTTCGCAAACAGCTATTTTCCTTTCCCATCGAGGACACCCAGTGTGGATTCAAAGTGATTCCTGGTTCCTTTTTTCGCAAAAACCGGGAAAAGCTGTACGAAGCGGGCTTTGCCTTTGACCTAGAGCTGCTGTATCGTGCGCAACAGACCGGTTTGAAAATGAAGGAAATACCAGTCACCTGGGTGGACAAAAAGGATGGGCACATGAATTTCTTCAATTCGGCTGGTTTATTCAAAGACCTCCTTCGCCTGAAAGGCAGATTGGATAAGGAAGCGTAGGTATATTGCTACGCGCTCCGAGATTGACGAGATTTCGTAAACATGGTGTTTGTGGAAGCTCCAGTAGCTCTTCCATAGATTATACGCCCTGGAATCATCTCCTATGCCCCAAGAATCGAAACAACCGGTTGAAAACATGGATCCCCATGTCTCGGCGGTGTTTCAGACGATCTTGGAAGCCACGGCTACCAAAATCGGGGTCGATTATTTTCGAGCTATCGTAAAACACCTGACCATCTCCCTCGATTGCTGAGGTGCCTGGGTGACGCTTCTGGATGCTGAAACCCGAACACTCCAGCCCTTGGCCTGGTGGGCCCATAATGAATACATCGAACATCCGCCCTACTGTATTGATGGTACGCCCTGCGAGCATGTCATAGATCGAAACACGCTGCATTATGTTCCTGATCACGCAGTAGACCTTTATCCGCAAGATCAGGAGATGGCTGACCTGGGAGTTGTGAGTTACATTGGCATGCCTCTATTGGATACGTCCAAAAATATCCTGGGCCATATTGCGATTATGGATACCAAGCCGCTCTTGGAAAAAGAAAGGATCGCCATCTTCGAACTCTTTGGTGAACGCGCAACGGCTGAGATGCGGCGTCTAAAAACCCAGAACGAAATTGAGGAGCGCGAAGAGGAGCTCCGCAGGAAAGTTTCGGGCGACTAGGAGATGAACATTAAAAAAAAACGCCCGTAAGCATACGGACGTTTTTGATAAAAGGCTGTTTGTATGTTTATTCGGCTCCACCCGCCAACATCTCGGCCGTCTGAGCTTCGAACACCTTGGCGCCCGCTTCATAGGGAGGGATAAATCCTTCAGCCATGACGTCGGGGAAGACATCCACTTTTCCGGCTTCGACACCATTCAGAATGGTTTCGGCTACCGATTGTGGAGTCGCCTTTTCCATCTCAAGATCAGCGGCCATATCCGTATCAACTGGGCCAGGATAGACGCCTACCACCTGAATGCCAGCAGTACCTTTGGTCAGACGTAGCCCCTGGGTCATAGAATGCACTGCAGCTTTGCTGTCACTGTAGGTCGGAAATGGTGGGAAACTCACCAAGCTAGCCACACTTGCGACATTGATGACTGCGCCTCCCCCATTGCTTTCAAGTACGGGCACAAACGCTCGCAACATATTCAGGACACCCCAGTAGTTTACATCAAACTCCTGACGGGCAGCACTGATATCCTCAGCAAATAGATCTGTCTGCCCAGCAAAACCAGCGTTGTTGACAACCACCTGCACATCACTGGCTTCCGCAGCAATCGCTGCTACTTGCTCCGGATTCGTTACATCCAATGCCACGGGCACGATGCGCTCACCATGAGCCTCAACCAGAGACTGCAATGAGTCCGCATTTCTGGCGGTGGCATAAACTTTGGCCGCTCCGCGCGCTGCTAAAGCCTCTACAATTGCACGGCCAATGCCGCGATTACTTCCGGTAACCAAGGCTACCTTTCCTTCAATAATTGTTTTCATAATAAATGAGTTGAATTGTGTTTGAATGATAGGTGTTTCAGCACTCGGGTACCTTTCAGAATCTTTCTACTACACAGAGAATCCACCTTCTCTTTCTTCAAAAATGGCAGCTCCAAACGCAATAAAGCCCAATCGTTTTTGATCGGGCTTCAATGCAATTTGTTGTTTAGAACTAAGACTAACGAGGCAGATCGAAGTAGAGTAACTCCGCACTGGAGCTTGTTGACAGATCTTGAGCCGCCTCATCTTCCAGCGCGAGGCATCACCTCGTTTGAGATGAAGATCACCCACGGTCACTTCACCGTCTAAAACCTGCAGCCATCCTTTCCGGTTCATGGAGGCAGGAAGTTCAAGTGAGTGAGACGTTTTCAACTCCGCATTTAGAATGCGAGTATCCTGCCGGATATCGACGATACCCTCCTCACCGTGTGGTGAAGCTAAAGTCAGCCATCGATTGGAACGCTCACTCAGGTCAAAGTCCTGCTCCTGGTAACTGGGCTCCAAACCCGCTTGCTCCGGTTGGATCCAGATCTGAAGGAGGCGAGTCGACTCAGTTTCAGAAGGATTAAACTCGCTGTGGTAAATCCCCGGCCCGGTTGCACCTGCGAAGAGTTTCCCCATCATCTGTTTGCTATTCGGGAACAAATTGATAGAATTTTACTCTTACATTATAGACCTATTGAAGGTCTTAGATTGCCAGGCCTAGGAGAGCCTTGAGAGGTTGGCCTGACATTTAGCCCCAGGTGACCTGAGGGGATTGCTTGGGGCATTTCTTTGTTCGAGCTTACCTGACTGGACCTCTACTACCTATCTTGTCTGTTAATCTCTAAAGCACCCTCTGACGGGGCTTTAATCAGATTGTAGACCCTACTTAAGCTCAGCATCTAGACGCTATTACCTTACTGCTGGTTCTTGATCCTATTCCACCGTATCAACCTACCTGCCAACGGGGAGCGAATCTAGTTTACTCTTAATTTACCAGGGGGGAGATAGAGGGTGGGGTTAGTTAGTTGATTCTAGGTGTTACTCAGGCGTGTTACTGGACTCGTTTCCGCAATGTAGAGGTCGAAGTGGCAGACGCCAATGACCTTCGCGTGGCCGGCAAGGACCTCCAGGTCATTCTAAAAAACGTATCCGCCAAATCCTTCATGAACGTCACTGATATCCCGGAAGGTAAAGTCGGTGTTCTCTTCGTAAACGGTGAGCTCTCCGACATCCTGCCCGCCGGGAAGCAAGTCTTCTGGAAGGACATGGCTGTCATCAAAATCGTGCTCATCGAACAACGTGAGCAAGTCATGGACATCTCTGGTCAAGAACTCATGACTCAGGATAAAGTGACTCTGCGTATGAACGGTCAGCTGACCTACCGAATCGTCGATGTTCGTAAGTCTGTTGAAACCGTAGAGAACGTGGAACAAGCCCTCTACCGTGAAGCACAGCTCGTCCTCCGCAAGGAAGTAGGTGCTCGCACCCTCGAGTCTATGCTCTCCGACAAAGAAGACCTCGCGCAAAACCCCAAAGCAAACCTGGTCCAAGTGGCCAAGAACTTCGGTGTTGAAATGCTCGGTCTGGGTATTCGCGACCTCATCCTTCCTAGCGACATGAAGGAACTGATGAACCAAGTAATTGAAGCTTAAAAAGCATCTGAAGCGAACGTCATCAAACGTCGCGAAGAAACTGCAGCTATGCGTTCTCAGATGAACACTGCTAAACTCATCGAAAACAACCCTACCCTCATTCGTCTGCGTGAGCTGGAAGTTCTGGAGACCGTCGCTAAGACCTCCAACCTCCAGGTCGTTCTCGGTGAACAGGGTCTGACTGACCGTCTAACCAAACTGATTTAATCACATGGGCAGACATACAGACAGTCCCGAACATTCAAGGTGAACCTGTTAGGTCGGTTTCTAACCAAACCGTTCTGGCAGGTCGCCTTTTACTTTCTATATCAGCTGCGCTTGCGCGTCAGCATAAACTGATTCCCTTCAGGGTCGACGCACATTGCCAGGTGAGGTGGTTCACCATTTTCCGGTTTGGGTTCGTTCGTTAACTCACCTCCGGCAGCTACTACTTCGGATGCTCCTTCAACCACATCCGAAACCTGAAAACTCATTCCTGTCCAGGTGCGCTTTCCTTCTCCGCCACTGTGAATGCCTATAAAGGACCCGCACAGTTCCAGCTCAGCCATCACTTCGATTTGTTTAACGACCGTTGCGCCAAGAACATCGGTATAAAAAGCAATCGCCCGATCCATATCAGCTGCCCAAATAATATATTTAACTCGCTCTACGTTCATAGAAGAAACAGTAGAGGCGGACCTCAGATGCGCCATAGAAAAATGTTTGTCCCTAACAAGAAGCCTTCACACGAGGAACTGCTTCACTGTCTCTTCCTTCGGCGTTGTTCAGCAAATCCAAAATCAAATCGAGCGCTGCATCTGCTCGCGTACCATCTGGATCAAAAAGGGTCCGGTGACGGGGACCTAAGGGTCCTATCAGGTTGAAGTTGTGAATTCTGAAAATCGCCACGGTCGGAGTGCCAACCGCTACCGCCAAATGCATGGGCCCGGTATCGCAGGTCAGAAATGCAGCACAGCGGTTCAATAAAGCTGCAAAGCGACTGGGATCGTGTGTCGTGTCTATAATTACCTGTTCCGGAAGTTGAGTCTCCATCTTTGATAAACAATCCAATTCTTCGGGGCCTACAAACAAGATGGGTTGAACTTGCTCATCTATCAACTGTCTGATGACTCGATCAAAGCACGTGAGAGGCCAACGCTTTTTACCCCGAGCCCCCAGGTTGATGCCCACGCAAGGTGTTTCTTCGGAAATCTCCCAATGGCGCCAACGCTCGCTAGCCCAGTTTTTATGGGCCTGTGTCAACGTTAGCTTCATTGACTGGTCTTCAGAACCAATCCAAACAAAGCTCAAAAGGCTGAGGAGTTTTTCAATCCGATGATCATCGGGATCATTGGCAGGGGATCTAATATTGAAGAGACTTGCATTTGGACCCCCTTCAAATCCCAACCGATACCTGCCACCGGAAAATGCAACAAACGCGGCACCCAAAAGACTCGCTCCCTCAGAACAATCAATCACCAGATCATAGCGTCGTTTTCTGATCTGCCTCAAGAATGAGAATAACTCCCACCATTTCCAAGTCATAGCTCGTGTCAGTTCATGGACATAATCCAAATCCGAGTGATGATGAAGCATGTGACCGTAAGCGGACGTGGTCAAAAATCCGATTTTGGCCTCCGGCAATTGTTGTCTCACCGCTCTAAAGCCGGGTGTGATGAGCAACATATTACCCATACGGAAATTGGGGCGGACAAACAACACACGCTGGATTGATTTAATTGAATCGGGTCCAAGCCGTTTTCTCCAACACATGAAACACCGTGCCAGCAACCAGCAAGTGAATCGTTTACTAAAAATCTCCAATCGTTTCCCAATACGCATCGGTAACAGAATAAATGCCCTTTCTTAAGCGAAGCTTAATTTACTAATTAGGTGTATTCATCTTTCAACCACTTTTTGATTCGATTGAAAAGCGACTTCAAATGAAGATCCTTGCTCCATGTCGAATACCGTAATTTCAGGAGGAGCAAATACCCGCATCTGCGGCCCCCAGAATCCGGTTCCTCGACTGAGATATAAGTAGGTCGTTTCCGCCAATTTGGTGAGTCCATGACGCGCTTTGTATTGCAGGCGCGTCATAAAAATAAAGGGGAAGATTTGCCCACCGTGAGTGTGACCTGACAACTGAAGGCCAAACGCATCCAAATTTTCCCGTGAAATTTGAGGACGATGTTTGAGTAAGACGACAAAGGCTCCTTCAGGAATGGTGCTGAAGGCCTGAGCCTCGGCTGCTTGTGTTGAGGTTTCTCCTAAAGCTTCTGGATCATCCACACCTGCTACAAAGAAATTATCACTTACCTGTACGGGCTCATTCTTCAGGATTTGAAACCCCGATTGCTGAGTAAGATCATTGGCCTTCTCAAGTCCCGCATAGACTTCATGATTGCCAGGAACTGCTAACTTCCCTGCTCCAGGCTCAAGTGACTTGAGTCGCTCCACGTATCGACCTAGATGCTTTAGATCCGTATCAAAGAGGTCACCCGAGGAGACCAGCAGGTCCGGCTTTAACGAACGAACCTTTTCCACCACTCCTCGTAACTGCCCGGGAAGCGTTCCGTATCCCAGATGGACATCCGATATCTGCACCATCCGAAACGGCTGGTCTTTTGAAAAAGAAAGCTTGGGCGAACGCAGCTTGAGAAACCGAATCCGTACACACCGCAATTCCAGGAAGCCATAGATGCAAAGCAGAACGATTATCGTCGAGACGACCATCAAAGCCGTCGTTTGGGATATTCGCGGAACAAACACTTGAACCCCATCCATTACCAAAGCCACCGTCGCAAATAGAAAGGACACGCCCATCCAATTGTAGCCACCCCAAGCGATGGTAGTTGCGATCCATCTGGGAGCACGCTCCTCCGCCATTCGCAAAACGATTGGGGACAGTACCACAAGAATGAGCGCCACCGCAATGGGCAGGGAGTGAAAACCCAATCCAGCAACTATTGTCGTATAGACGTATAAATTCAGGCCACCGTACAGCAGTAGGAAAAAGAATATGAAAAGCAGCATCTATGAAGCAGTAGACGCATCGGCGGAATCCTTACAGCCTTATAAGTTTCCGTCAGTTAAGAGGTCGTTACTTGCATCGAACCCTTCACCTTCATAAACGCCTGTCTCCGAGGTAGGAGCTATAATCAACTCCTCTGGAATGGTACCAATAACTCTACAAACTCTCCACAAACTGGATCACCAGTTTTCTATCTGCCGCCGTCAGGCTCTTGAACTGCTCCTTACTTTGCTCTGCTTCACCCCCGTGCCAAAGAATGGCTTCCTCTACGTTACGAGCACGTCCGTCGTGAAGCAGACGCGTGTGCCCATTTACTTTCTCAAGGAGTCCGATTCCCCATAAAGGGGGGGTCCGCCACTCATTGCCATTCGCCTCAAAGTCCGGCCGACCATCAGCCAAAGCTTCTCCCATATCATGAAGGAGAAGATCCGTATAGGGTCGTATGAGCTGCCCGGCCAAAACCTCTATCGGGTAATCGTCGGAAGTCTTCATGGCAGGGATGTGACAAGTAGCACACTGGACGCTTTCGAACAACTGCTTACCCTTTTTAAACTCTTCTCTATTCTGTATCCGTGCAGCCGGTACGGACAACGTCTGTAAGTAAAAAACCACGTCCTCCAAATCCTGTTTCCCAATTTCAGGGAACCCGCCACTGGGGAAGTCTTCGCCGATGTTCTGGGCTTCCGTGTGATTTTCATCGGGGAATAAATCGGAAGTAATTCCCATGTCACCGACAAAAGCACCGGCCGTCTGGTCGAGCAAAGTGGCTTTATTGGCCTTCCAGCCAAAACGCCCCAAGGATTTCGCTCCAAGACTTTTGCTCCACACAAAATTCGGCCGTCCGGAAATGCCATCGCCATCTTCGTCATCCGGGTCAGCTAGATCGAGAATCGTTTGCTCAGGGATCGCGTCCAGAAGTCCCAGACCGAAGACAGCTGACGCCACGCGGGGCGAAGTCATGAGCTCAGGATGAGGCTCTCCATACTTCCAAGCATCGATGGTGTAGCTGGGCTTCAACAACTGGTAGGCGACATAGTCGGGATAAAGCTCTTGAATCGTCTGAGAACGAATCCAGATTCTCGCTTCCGGCTCGAGTTCCGGCAGAGAGCGAACACTGATTTGGTTTCCGTAAATAGGATCTGGTTTGGGTCCGCCTTGGTCGTCCTCTCCAGGAATACTGATACGCATGAGCCAGCCATTAGGAACTGCACTGCCCACAGGCGGCTGTCCGCGACCGTCTTTGAAGTGGCAGGTGGAACAGGAGCGCACATTGAATAAGGGGCCTAGCCCATCACTACCGTTCACCTCTGACGCCGCATCGACCCAATTTCTATTAAAAAACGCATTGCCGGCAAAAAAGCGCGGATGCTCATTCCAGGGCAAATTCGTGGAAGGAAGACTAAAGGCATTGGGCGAAGTATCAAATACGGTGATCTGCCCACCCGGTAATAAGTCTGCAGTCGCGGCGCTACTAAAATAATGCAGCAACAGAAGGAAGCACCCAATCCTAATCCCTCGCTTATACATTTAGAGGATTGGCTTAGTCGCGCTTAACATCCAATTCGAGTAACTCCTCAGCATCCGCCAAAGCATAGACCAGACTCCAAAGAGCGCCCACGGCTTCTTTCACTTGAGTTAATTGTGCTGAGCCTGCCTCGGCGACAATCGCCTGATCAAAGGGCGCATAAATCGCAGCTACCTTTTCTTTGGCGATATAAAACTTTTCTTTCACCTTTCCGGCAGCTTCCTCATCAGCATCCGCTATCACGCTTACGAGCCCCTTCCCTTCTACCAAGGGACCGTAGGCGGCTTTGTAAGAACCAAACAGAACGGCTTCCAAACCCTCCATATTGGCCACAAAATCGAAATGCGTGGTATCGCTAAAACAGGAATGCTCATCCTCTTGCGATTTGGAACGCATGGCAACCGACATACGTTCGGCGGCCAGCTCACGACCCGCCAAGGAAGTTACACCCGTCATCACTTGTTTGATCAAGGTGGTTGGACGTTTGAGAAAAAAGTCACCGGTATGATTTTCGTAGTTGGACATACTCCACTGATCGGCAACAGCAACCAGGTGGCTGCGCAACAACTCGGTGCAAGCGACCAGGTATTTCATACGGCGATCCGCGTTGGGTGCGGTCGTGAAGTCGGACCAATCACGTTTTCCAGGCCCATCGGCATAGAGATCTTGTCCCCAGAGCAAAAACTCAATGGCGTGCCATCCCGTTGAGATATTGGTCTCACCATCCCGCTCGTTCATCAGGCGCAGGAGCCGGCTGTTAATCTCGGGGTAATCCGCTGGATTGTTGATGATACCCGAATTGGGATTGTCCACGGTGTAATCGATGAAACTCTCGTCGATCGGCCAGGCATTAATGAGAATTTCTAGCTCCATTTGATCAATCGGTCCATTGGAGAACCGATACACTTCTGTGCGGCCATAAATTTTGCGTGCCTCAATCCAGGAAGTTTTGAGCGCCTCAAAGGTCTCTTCACTAGGCGACTTGCGAAAGCGATACACCGCCATATTGAAGCGGACGGTTTCTTTAACCGAGTCAGAGTAAAGGTACCAAGCCAAGGTCGCGTAATTACTCAGAAACTCAAAAGCCACCTCGTTTGTAAATGGCTGTCCTTCAGGAGTCGGAGGTGCGAACTCAAAATCGGCTTTGAGCAAGGAGCCGCTGCCAGTGAGCAGGAACATAACAAGTGTTAGACGGGTAAGCATGATTTCTTTAGGGACTCGCTATTACAGAGAATCGTTCCAAAGAAGGCAACTCTTGAGCGTCTAGCAATCACTTCTGAACATATCCCCGAATTCAGTTCAAAAAGAGGCCGGATTGGACTGAAGATTCGGTTCTTTCAAATTCGCTGGAGTATCGTTGAAACATCTGTGGATCGTCTCCTCTCAACAGGAGGTTCTTCCAGCTTTGCATTTGGTCCTTAAACTCAAGCTCGAGATCCATGGCCATATGGATGGCATCATCCATCTCTTCTTCCTGCATCCCTTGCACATCTTGCAGGTTCGTGACTCTGAAGAGTCCCCATAACGCAACGAAGAGTACTCCACAAAATGTGAGTCCGATCCATGACGCTAAATACACAGGCGACAGCCAGCGCATAAACAGCTGAGAAAACTGAGCTCGTAGACTTTTGAGAATGTTGAGTCCCACGCGATTAGATTGGGTTTAGGATGAGAATTGAGGATTCAATACCGCCCCAGTTTTTAAATCCCCTGGAATTGAAAAACGGAGAAGTCCTCTAATTAACCAGTTTTACGCATCTTTAACCAGATCCCGCAGGAAGCTGTGGGCTTTAACCCAATACCCAATGAAATTCCCTAGTTCCAGGATTCCCAGCGAATCACCCTTTGGGCGAATTTACGCAGGTCAAGAGCGGTTCCCCCTTGAGAAAAGCCTCAATATTGTCAGCGACAATCATGCCCATCTTGGTGCGAGTACCTATAGTGGCACTCCCAAGATGCGGAGCTAGCACTACATTTTCCAGAGGCAACAAGTCAGGGTCTACAACGGGTTCATTTTCATAAACATCAAGACCGGCGCCTGCAATTCGGCCTGCCTGAAGCACAGCCACGAGTGCTTTCTCGTCCACAACAGGTCCACGTGTTGTGTTAATTAAATAAGCTGAAGGCTTCATGAGCGCCAATTCTTTGGAACCAATCAGGTGTCGAGTTTCAAGCACTAAAGCCACGTGTAGTGAAACATAGTCTGCGGTACTCAATACTTCCTCTTTACTACCGTAACGAATGCCTAAGGCGTCCTCTTCTGCAGGATCCAATCGAGTACGATTCCAATAAATAACATCCATGGAAAACCCTTTTGCCCGGGGGATCATGGCTTTGCCAATGTTGCCGAGGCCAATCAAGCCAAGCGTTGCGCCCGTAATATCGCCTCCAAGTAATTGTAACGGCCCCCATCCGGGCCAGGCATTCGCACGAATCATTCGATCTCCCTCCCCGATACGCCTGGCCGCGTTCATGAGAAGCCCCCAGGCGATATCGGCAGTCGCAGCCGACAGTACGCCGGGTGTATTCGTAACGGGAATACCCATCTTCGCGGCCGTATCGACGTCGATGTTATTGTATCCCACACCAAAGTTAGCGATCAGTTTGAGATCTTTGGCTGTTTCCAAAAGCTCCGCATCGATCCTGTCAGGGCCATTCGGCACCAAAACCACTGCATCACTCACTTCACTTAAAAGCTCGTTACGTGGAAGGGTGTCATCAACAGGGTTAATGTGTAAATCACACTGAGGGCGCAAACGATCCAAAACAGCTGGAACCATTTGGCGGGTTAAATAAACTTTGGGTAATGGATTGCTCATGATATCAACTATTAGCAAATGCACCTCAGACGCAAAAAACAATCGCGATTACTGAAAGATCTGAATTTTTCTCAGATTGAATCCAAATACTGATGACTGAAGTCTCTATAATAATGCCGATAAAGAACGCCGAAACGCATCTGGTTCGGGCGATCAACAGCATACGAAGTCAGAGCTACAAAGATTGGGTATTGATGGTCGTAGATGACAATTCCAAAGACACTTCATATCAACTTGCTGAAACACAGGGAGGGAAAGATCCGCGAATTCGCCTGATTCAAAATTCGAATCCGGGCATTGCTGATGCGCTGAACCGCGGAATAGCCCTGAGTGCTGGAAGCTACATTGCAAGGATGGATGCCGATGATGTATCACATCCAGAGCGCCTACGGGAACAAGTCAAATTCCTCAATGAGCGTCCTGAGATTGGGTTGGTGGGCACGCAGGTCAATTTCCTTGGCGACCGAGACAAACACGCAGGCTACGCCGCCTATGTTGACTGGACCAATGACCTGGTAAGCTGGAAAGACATACGAATGAATCGCTTTGTGGAGTCTCCATTCGCACATCCGTCGGTGATGTTTCGTAGAAGCCTGGTCTCCGCCAATGATGAAACCTATCAACAAGGTAATTTCCCGGAAGACTATGAGCTATGGCTGCGCTGGATGGACGCAGGGATTCAGATGGGAAAGATCAATTCACCACTCCTCGACTGGTACGATCCACCCGGGCGCCTATCAAGAATAGATCCCCGTTACTCCCCCGATTCCTTTTATAGGACAAAAGCAAAGTACCTGGCTAAATGGCTTAAGAAAGAAAGGTTCATCGATCGCCCCATTTGGATTTGGGGTGCTGGTCGAATTACGCGCAAACGAGCACAATTTTTTGAGGACCACGGAATTCAGTTCTCCGGCTATCTAGACATAGACCCTCGCAAAACGAATACGGATTTGAATGGCATACCTGTTCTACAGCCAGATCAACTAGACCTCTCTAAAAAGCCCTTCATTATCTCCTACGTTGGAAGCCGGGGAGCTAGAGAAAAAATAAGATACTTCCTCATCTCGAAAGGACTTCAGGAAGAACATGACTTCATCCTTGCTGCGTAACGTTCTTCAGGACTTGAGCCCAAGTTTTTCGAGTTTGGGTCGAATTACGAAAGAGCAATAACCCTCCTCTTTATGTTTCACGTAATAATCCTGGTGATAGTCTTCTCCTCCGTAGAATACATCTAGAGGAGCAATTTCGGTGACGATCTTTTCAGGGAAATACGCTTGAGCTTCCTCAACCGATTTCATCGCCGTTTCTTTTTGCTCTTCTGAAAGGTAATAAATGGCACTCCTATACTGAGTACCTACGTCATTCCCTTGCCTGTTGAGCGTCGTGGGATCATGGGCCCTCCAAAATACATCCAGGAGTTCTTTATAGCTGATCGTTTCAGGATTAAACGTAATTTGAACCACTTCGGTATGCCCCGTGGAACCAGTGCAAACTGCTTGGTAAGTGGGATTCGGATTCTCCCCACCGGCATAGCCACTCACAACACTTTCCACACCTTCCAACTGTTGGAAAACTGCCTCAATACACCAAAAACAGCCGCCCCCAAAAGTCGCTTTTTCTCTATTCGATTCGTCACTCATCAATTCATGAGTGTCTATAGATCCTCTTTCCTTTCAACTGCTTCTTTCGAACTCAAGAGGCGTGTAGGGATGAATGAGTTGCCAGGGAATAGCTACGCCCTATTCGATGCCAAACTTGTATACCGTCTTGGTAAAGTATTCTTCGCCAGGATTTAGCCGTGTCGATGGAAACATGGATTTGTTGGGAGAATCCGGGAAGTGTTGCGATTCCAGACAAAGCCCCGATCGCCACTGATAGGTAGCTCCGGCTTTACCTGTCATTTCTGTAAGATAGTTCCCGCAATAAAACTGGATACCTGGCTCCGTAGTATAGACTTTCATCATTCGACCTGACTTGGGATCCCAGACAGAAGCCGCATGACTCAGATCGTAAGGGAGTTTATTCAAGACAAAATTATGGTCGAATCCTCCAGCAATTTCCAGCTGCTCGTATTCCGCGTTAATCCGATCTTCAATTCTGAGTCGCTTTCTTAGGTCCAGGGGGGTGTCCTCCACGGTGCGAATCTCCCCCGTGGGGATCCAACCTGAATCCGTCGGAGTAAAAAAGTCTGCGTTAATCAATATATCATGGTCCAGCACAGTGCCATTGTCATGCCCACCGAGGTTGAAGTAACTGTGTTGGGTGAGGTTGACATGAGTTGGTTTAGAAGTGCTTGCGCGATATTCGATACTTAGGTCATTCGTTTCATTGAGGGAATAAACCACTTCCACATCCAGTTCTCCTGGGTAGCCTTCCTCTCCATCTGCACTCACATATCGTAACTTAAGGCCACTTTCAGTTTTCTTACTGAATTCCTCGACGCTCCAGAGCACATTGTTGAATCCAACTTCACCTCCATGCAAATGATTCACTCCATTGTTGGCTGCCAACGTATAGGTTCTACCATCCAAGACAAATTGCGCTCGACCAATTCGATTTCCACAACGCCCAACCAGTGCACCAAAATAGGGTGAATTCTCTTTGTAGTCTGAAATTTGATCTAAACCTAAAACAACATCTGCCTGATCACCCTGCCGATCAGGCACCCATAGTTCTTTAATGATTCCCCCATAGGGAGAGACTTCGAGTCGAATGCCGTTGGAATTCTCGAGGGTATAGAGCGTCATATTGTTATAGTTTAGCGGTTTTAACTACTCCCTCTTTACCATGAAAGGAAAAAGCGTACTGTATGATTCTTTAGAACAGGGATTACTAAAGCTCGTAATCAGAAATGAAACACCATCCTCTAAAACTAATCTCGAACACGCTCTTGGTGTTTGCTCTGTGGATGAGCTCGGCTTCAGCCAGCTTTGACCATAGTCTATTTGATTCGGTTCTCAAAACGCATGTCCAGGAGGGCTTGGTCGACTACAAAAGCCTCAAAAAAGACAAACGACTGGATGAGTACCTGGAGAAACTCAAGGCGGCCAAGCTGGACGATCTTGAAAGCCGCAATGACAAGCTAGCTTTCTGGACGAATGCATACAACGCATACACTCTAAAACTCATAACGAATTATTACCCCTTATCCAGTATCATGGATATTAAGGAGCCGGGCTTTGCGGATACCTGGAAAATCCCCTTGGCCCATATAGCTGGGAATACGTACACCCTCGATCAGGTTGAAAACGCTATCATCCGACCCCAATGGCCCGATCCTCGCATCCATTATGCCTTGGTCTGTGCAGCACAGTCATGCCCACAATTGAGAAGCGAAGCCTACACAGCCGAGTTACTAGAAGAGCAGTTCAATGAACAGGCAGAATGGTTCATGAAAAACCGGAACCAATTCGATTTGAAAAATCGAAAGGCAAAACTATCCAAAGTCTACGAATGGTATGCAGTTGATTTTGGAAAGAATACAACTGAAGCGCTGGAAACCCTGATACCTCACGTTGACGACTCACTTGGAAAGAATCTCAAAAAGGAAGCAAAGAAGTGGAAGGTGAGCTTTAGTGAGTGGGATTGGAATTTAAACGAACAAAAGTAGTCAGCGTGAGTCGGACCCCGCTTTCCGACCCTGATAACAGACCGTTGAAAGTTACACTCCGGCGGCAATTGTAAAAAATTGGCAACTCTCGAAATAGACTTTGACGAATACAGAATACATCCAATTGTGGCGCGCCTAGATGTTCGAAGACTCCCACTCCATCCTACTCGCTGAACTTTTCGACGCACTCCAAATAGAGGAGCTGCGGCGTTGCGATTCATTCGGCCTCCCTTGTCTAAGAGGGAACGACCAAATCGTAGCAGCTCTGAATTCGAAAAATCATTCTTTAATTATCAAGCTTCCAACTCACAAGATACATTACCTAATAGCTGAAGGCTGGGGCCAATACTTTGCTCCTGGGGATCAAATCCATCCTAATTGGATTGAGATCACCCACACGGAGCCACGACTGTGGGTTGAGTTGATTCGCGAAGCCAGTCGCTTGGCACACGCTTCCTGTTAGGTCGCATTCTGGAGCTGAATAGCCGTCACACCAGCGGTGCAACAAAATGCCCGACAAACATCGCATCAACCATGTTGTAGGCAGCAATCACCATCATGCTAACCACGGACGGCGTGGACATCTGCATGATCAACTTGAGGACTGGGGTCTCTCCCAATCGACTGCTGTGCGACTTCATCGAAGAAGATGAAGGTTAAAGGGCTTCAGGAAGCAAGACTTGCCTCAAAAAAGCTACCTAAGAGCCCCCAGAATCATATCCTTAAGTGCCGCATAGTTTGAGTTGCTTAAGGTCCCTGAAAAATTGATGGGCTTGCGCCAAAGTTGATACTCACCTGAGAGTTGATTACTAGTGAGCCCAAGAATGGAAGCATTCTGCCCAAAACGACCTTTCGTACCCATAGCGAGATTCATGCTCAGGGCCCCATCCGCCAAACTCACCCAGTCATTGGCATTGATAGATCCATTTCCGGTTAAGAGTAGTTCAGGCCCTTGAACCGTAAATTCATGGATGGCCACTTTTCCGTCAGCGAGGCGATCTACTTTGAAGCGTATTGAGTTATAGGGTACACATTGCAGATACTGAGTCATCTGCGTAATAGCGGTAAGACGATCATCTTTAATGAACTGACCGAGAAGGGCTCCCAACTGCATCACTTTGGCCGCCTTGTCTGCATTTTCGTTGATCTTCGAAAATTGTAACAGCCCAGAAGATCCTTCTAAATCGAGAGATAACTGAACACTGTCAGCCAATCCGCCCAGGTCCTTCGATTGGCCCAGCATCGACAAACTACCATTCCAATTTCCGGTGATAGGAGAACCCCTACCCAGGTCCAACAAATCGGAGGGTATATTGCTAACAGCCCCATCCACACGCAAGGTGTAGGGTGTCTGACTTTTCGCAGAATGAATGAGATCGGCCTTTGCCTGAATGCTCCCTCGATCAATACGCAAATTAAATGAAGTCAAAGACACCGAGTCAGGTCGAATGCTTGCTCGACCATTTACGCCTTCCAACACAAAGCCTTGAGGCAGAATCAGCTGCTGGATAGCTAGATTTGCATTTCCAGTCAGACCTTGCCACGGAACCCCATCCGTTTGGATCTGCCTACCCTGCTCAATCGTATCTAGTTGCTGCATACCATACCCCCAACCTGCCAGAGCTTTACCAACCGATTGTAGATCGGCCAAAAAAACACTGTCTCCTGAGAGTGAAAGCTCGAAGGGATTAAACCGTGACTCTAAGGACTTAATATCTGTTCGGATCGATAGCTTCGAAGTGCGATTGCCCCGTTGCACACTCACCGGAATGACAACTTGGCCATCTCCCCGTGAATTGACATCCAGATTGACCGTAAGTGTTACTGGCCCGCCTTCATCAGAAAAACCTGTCTTTACAAATCCGGAAATTGCGGGAAGCGCATCAGCCGCCCCGCTTCCTTTTAAATGATATTGGAGAGGCCGCTCCTCTAGCACACCCGCGCCTTGAAGATCGAGACTTCCCACCCCTGCCAGATAGTTCCAATTCACATCTCCTCGGGTTGAAAAACTGGCCGAGGTGACAAAAGGTGGCAAATCGAGTAACTCGACTGGAACCAACGCGCCGTTTAAACTCGCAGATAACCGACCTTTCAAATCACCCGTCGTTACATTCAAATCGAACTCGGTATCAATCAACGGATTGTTATTTCCGGTTTCAGCAAGAAACACACTTATAAGCTCACCCGTGGCCGTTTTGGCCAAATTCCAATTCCCATTCAAATCCAATTGACCCGCAGGATTTAGTTTTTCACCCACCAAATTAAGGCCAAGCGTACCGGCCAAACCGTTTACCTTGCCATCTTCGCCCTGATCCAAATCGAGGGTTAACTCGTAGTTCGCCTGATTCACGGTCGACTCTCCTGCCTGATCTAGAAAAGCCCCTTGCAGTCTGATCCTTGCTTTCTGCCCGCGGGCAAAATCATCCAAGGCTAAATTAATATCAATGAATTGCTCGTCTGGTAACAACACCTGCCCATCGAGACGTACTTCACCAATTGAGATCGATTCTGGAGCGGTCATCGTCTCCAAAATCCCCCGAAACGGCCCGGTGTCTTGGGGCTCACCTTTTCCCAGCAAATCCAGCCAGGCACCCAGACCACCACCTGAAGCCATTGCCACCGTCTCAAGGTCGGCCTTGAGCCCACTCACTTTTACCGAATCAATGTGTAACTCCTGGGTCCGGGCAAAATCCAGCCAGCTGGCATGCACCTCCGCTTTGTCGGCCGCAACCTCTACTCCCTCTTCAAAGAGGGTAAAATTCTCCACCGCAAAACTCGAACCGGTAAAGCGAACAGAATCGACGGAGATATCATCCACTTTCCCATCCATGGCCCATAGAAAAGCAGCTTTATGCACGGGAGGGCTTAATACCAAGGCCACCAATGCACCCACAAAAAGCAGGAAAAATAGTCCCGCAATGATCAGAAATTTTCGCATGATTATTCTAAAAGTAGTAGTAGTTTGAGTATTAAGTCCCCGCAGGCCAACCAAAGTTTCGGAAATCCCAAGCTGAGCGCTCATAAAAAACGCCAATTTATTGGCAAATCAGCGAAACCTTGACCTTCGTCCTGTGTCGGTTACCCATCATCCTTTTACACGCAAAGATCCATGAGTAATTCCGTCATCGAATTGAATGAAAAAATCCAAGCCGCTTCCGCTTGGGTTTCACCTCTTAGGTCCGCTATCGGGCAGGTCATCATCGGGCAGCAATATTTGGTCGATCGCCTGATCCTTGGCCTCATAGCCAACGGTCACGTCCTTCTGGAAGGGGTTCCAGGTCTGGCTAAGACGCTATCCGTGCGAACATTGGCCTGTGCCATCGACGCCCATTTCCAACGAATCCAATTTACACCGGATCTGCTTCCCGCCGACATCATCGGAACCTTGGTATACAATCCGAAGGATCACAGCTTCGAAACCAAGAAAGGGCCCGTATTCGCGAACCTCATTCTCGCAGACGAAATTAACCGGGCTCCAGCGAAGGTGCAATCCGCCCTTTTGGAGGCAATGCAAGAGCGGCAAGTAACCATTGGGGATGAGACGCATCCTCTGCCGGTCCCATTCCTCGTTCTCGCGACCGAAAACCCCATTGATCAGGAGGGCACTTATCAGCTCCCTGAAGCGCAGGTCGACCGTTTCATGCTGAAGCTCAACATCGGTTATCCTTCAAAGGAGGAAGAGCGTGAAATTCTCGATCGCATGGCGACCACCTCGGCCATGAAAGATATCTCAGCCGTCATTACTCCCGAGGACATCCTCAACTCACGCAAAGTCGTGAACGAGGTCTATGTGGATGACAAAATCAAAGACTACATCGTCGATATCGTTTTCGCAACGCGTTCTCCCGCTGACTACAATTTACAATCGGAATCCCTCATCCAGTTCGGCGGTAGTCCTCGGGCAACGATCGCACTCACCCTGGCCGCTAAAGGTTGGGCCTTCCTGCAAGGTCGTGGGTATGTAACCCCGCAAGATGTAAAGTCCATCGCCATGGATGTGCTTCGCCACCGGGTCATCGTAAGCTATGAAGCCGAAGCCGAAGGAAAGACCAGCGAGGATATCGTCCAGGAAATTTTGGATACGCTTCCAGTACCTTAAGCCACCTCTTTCACCGAAAGGAGAGCTTTAACCCATGAAAGATCCAAGAGAGATACTGAAGAAGGTCAGGCAGATCGAGATCCGTACCCGGAAGATGGTTACCGATGCGATGGCAGGGCATTACAATTCAGTATTCAAGGGTCAGGGCATGGACTTTGAGGATGTGCGTGCCTATTCTCCGGGTGATGACATTCGCGCTATTGATTGGAATGTAACTGCGAAAACAGGCGACGCCTACTTAAAACGTTTTCGAGAAGAGCGGGAGTTAACTCTCATGCTGGTCGTGGATGTCAGTGCTTCAGGAGACTACGGCTCCCAAGAAGAAAGTAAGCGTGAGATGATGGCGGAAATGGCCAGCGTCCTCGCGTTCTCGGCCATTCGCAACAACGACAAGGTGGGCCTATTGCTATTTACGGATCAGGTGGAAACATTCGTCCCCCCGCAAAAGGGCAGACAACACGTATTGCGCATCATTCGCGAACTTCTCTTTTTCGAACCCAAGTCGACAGGCACGGACATCAAAGTGGCCCTCGACTACCTCAATCGGATCGTCCGAAGAAAAGCGGTTACATTCCTGGTATCTGATTTTCTTGTAAGAGATCATTTTCGCCAAGCGCAGATACGTAACCAATATACGGAGATGTATAAGGCTCTCAGCCTGACAGATCGCCGGCATGACTTGATAGTAGTCCGACTGTCCGATCCACGCGAGTATGCCTTGCCCAACGTCGGGATCCTTACATTAGAAGATGCGGAAACTGGTCAATTGGTGGAACTCGATACCAGTAACAGTCGCGTACGCTCAGCCTATGAAGGTCAAAACGCGAAACAACTCGAGGAGTTTAAAGACACACTCAAACGCCTAGGCATCGACAGTATCTACGTGGATAATGGAGAACCTTACATCACTAAGATCCGGGAGTTTTTCTTAACCCGGGAAAAGCGACGTTAATGAGCAGAGTTCGTTTCAGCCTTTTTGCCCTTTTGGCGACCAGCGGAAGCTTGATGGGTCAAGAAGATAACGAAGTTTCCCAAGCAGACATTCTGGATATCAAAGATCCAGTGTTTATGCTCGATCCCATGCTGCTGCTCTATATCGGCATTGGAATAGTGATAGCCGCCCTACTCTTCTGGATAGCCGTCATCATTTTCAAACGCATGACTCGCCCGCCAGAGCTCGCACCACCACCACCCTACGAGATCGCGTTGAACCACTTGCGCCAAGCACGCAATTGGCTGGAACCGGAGACCGCCGAGCGCTTCTGCACGGAAGTCTCAACCATCATGCGCGGCTTTCTCGAAGCCCACTTCAAGTTACCGGCTACCGAGCAAACGACTGAAGAGTTTTTTGCCGATTCGAAACACACGGACGTATTCACCGTTGAACAGCAAACCGAGCTGAAAGAGTTCTCTGAACAATGCGACTTGGCCAAGTTTGCCAAGTGGGGCTTGGGGACTGAAGAGATGGAAAACCTCTATGGTACTGCTGAAACGTTTATTGAAACCACCGGTAAACCCGACGAGAACCCGACTCATAACCCGGACGCCATTACGCCGAACTGATGCTCGAGTTCCAACATCCCTATTTTCTTTTCCTGATCCTGGTAGTGATCATTCTGCCGTTCTTACGCGGTGGGCTGACGCGAAAGGGAAGCATACGCTTCTCCAACACGCAATTAGCAGGAAAGCTGGCATTCCATGGAGGTTCCAAATCGGGACAATGGCTGGCATTGTTACGCACGGTTGCTCTCATTCTATTGATTGTCGCATTAGCACGGCCACGATTGGGTCACGGTGAAACGGAAATTGAAGCCAGCGGTATCGATATCGTCTTGGCGGTTGATATTTCCGGATCCATGCAAGCGATGGATTTCAAGATCGAAGACAAACGCTACAACCGATTGGAAGTAGTTAAAAAGGTCATCAAAGAATTTATTGAAAAACGGGAAGCAGATCGCATCGCCCTCATCGCTTTTGCTGGAGAACCCTATCTGGTAAGTCCACTCACCTTGAACCACGACTGGCTGAACAAGAATCTTGAGCGACTGGAGATCGGCCTCATCCAAGAGGATGGAACTGCGATTGGCTCAGCCCTGATCATGGGTGCCAATCGGTTAAAAAACCTCCAAGCCAAAAGCAAGGTGGTGATTCTTCTCACCGACGGAGTGAATAATAGTGGCTCCATTCAACCTGTAACAGCGGCAGAGGCAGCAGCAGCCCTTAAGGTAAAAGTGTACACCATCGCGGCAGGCACCAAAGGCAAGGCCCCCTTCCCAGTGCAGGATTACCTCGGTCGGACCCGTTACCGAAATGTTCCAACCGACGTGGATGAACCCACACTCAAAGAAATTGCTCGATTAACCCAAGGGGAATTCTTCCGGGCCACCGATACTGAGGAACTCGAAGAAATTTACGGCAAAATCGACGAACTCGAGAAAACCGAAATCAAGCTAAAGAATTTCACTTACTACGACGAACTGTTCATTTACCCAGTCCTGGCCGGACTTTTCTTCCTCCTCTTCGAATACGTACTGGGGAACACACGCCTGAAGACCCTGCCCTAACTTGAAATGACTTTTGCCTATCCCATCATATTTATCATCGCCGTGGCATTGATCCCGTTGATGCTTTTGTGGGCCTACCGAGTGGACCGTGGGAAACAAAAGCAATTGGGGAAGTTTCTGGCACCTACCCTGATTAAGAGTCTCACCGACTCCGTCTCCCCTAGAAAAAAGCAATTGAAGGCCGTCCTTTTAAGCATAGGCATTGCCCTGATTGTTATCGCGGTTGCGCGGCCTCAATACGGCTACGTCTGGCAGGAGGTTAAGAGCAAGGGAATCGACGTCGTCTTTGCGATCGACACTTCAAAGAGTATGTTAGCTCAGGATATGCGGCCCAACCGACTCGAGCGCGCAAAACTAGCGGTTCTAGATTTTATCGATAAGATGGGCACCGACCGTATCGGCCTGGTTGCCTTCTCTGGCTCAGCTTTTCTGCAATGCCCCCTGACACTCGACTACAACGCCTTTCGCCAATCGCTGGAAATCCTTGAACCTGGAGTTATTCCCGTACCCGGCACCGACATCGCCGCTGCCATTCAGATAGCCGAGAACGCATTTAATAAAGAAAACAACTTTAAGATCCTGATCCTCATTACCGATGGCGAAGACCTGGAGGAAAATGGAATTGAAACCGCACGCCAGGCGGCCGCTCGAGGAGTGCGGGTCTTTACCTTAGGAGTGGGCAGCAAGGAAGGAGAAATCATTCCGTATACCGATAAAAACGGACGCCAGGACTACGTGCGCGATGAAGCGGGCAACGTGGTAAGAACACGCCTGGATGAAGACACCCTACGCCAAATTTCCATGGCCTCGAATGGATTTTATAGTCCTCTCGGACCCCTCGGTGAAGGTCTGGAGAAGGTTTACAGTCTCGGACTGGAAGAGATCCCTCGCCAGGAACTCAATTCGCGAATGAATAAGCAGGCCATCGAACGTTACCAGTGGGTGCTGGCAGCGGGCATTTTCCTACTGATACTGGAATGGTTGATTGGCACTCGTAGACGGAGTGCCCGCATCAAGCGACGCACACAGCAAGCAGTTGCGTCTCTTTTAGTTCTCGGAGCTGTGTTTATGTCCACGCCCGATCTTCAGGCTGATCCATACAAGGCACAGAAGCACCTGCGCAAAGGTGAGTTCGTTGAAGCAGAACAGCTTTATCGTGCTGCCATCGATGAAGAGCCCGCGGACATGCGCCTTCGCTACAACCTGGGCATTTCTCTGTATCGACAAGGCAAATACGCAGATGCGGTCACCGTTTTTCAGCAGGCCTTGGAGAGTCCAGACCCGGACTTACAAGCCGACATTCTCTACAATATGGGCAACGCCACTTACCGGATTGGGGAAGGTATAATCTCTGACCGTCAGCCGGAGACAAGGAAGGACTGGGCCAAGGCAGCTGAGTATTATGAAGGCAGCCTGGTAATCCGCCCGGAGGACGATGAAACACTAGCCAATTTAAAGTTCCTAAACTACCAGATCGAATATCTGGTCATGTATGACATTCATCTCGATTCCAATTTCCCTGACGTCGTCGAATTGAAAGGCGCAGGTCGCTACGACCAAGGAATCAAGCGATCCATTTCGGTTACCTTACAGGATAAGGAGAATTATCGTTTCGATACCTGGGTGGGTGAAGGGATTGATCCTGCCGATAAAGAAAAGACCCGCGTCCTGGTCGATGCCGATAAGACACTCACCGCAAATTTGATCGAGCTGGTGGACCTGCGTGTGGTTGTCATTCCCCCGGAAGCAGGCACTTCCGAATCACCAGGAACATACGACAAGGGACAAGAAGTGGACCTCAAATTTGAATCCGCTTATGGGTGGCGATTCGTTCAATATGAGGGGCCAGACATTCAGGATCGTTCGAGTCCTGAAACAAAAATAACCATGAACGCAGACACCACTGTGGTCGTCATCTGCGAAGAAGCCAGGGAGCTCGTGTTTGATATAGATGAGAAGCAGTAGGACAGTCTCCCATTTTAGATACCTGCTTGGAAGTATCCTCCTAGGAAGCCTCCTTACGGCTCCCTTTGCGAACGCCCAACAACAACCAGCCGTGCCCGCAATCGAGCTACCCATGGAAGAAGCCATTGAACAAAGTAGGAATCGAGGCGCTACGACCTGGGAAGGAACTCTGTTTGGTCAGGATTCATATAAACCAGGTTCCTATGCCCAAATCGAAGTGGTGCCCAATCCTGGATTCGAATTTGAGCGTTGGGAAGGTGAGCAGATTGCTAATCTAGAGGAAGCCAAGACATTCGTAACCATGGACGATCATGTGAGCATCAAAGCTCACTATAACCGCATTTGGAATGTCATTGCCGCGCCGGACAACAAAGAAGCAGGTAAGGTCAAAGGAGGCGGAGATTACCCGGACGGAACGGAGGTCTCTCTTTCTGTTAAGCCTAATGATGGATTTAAGTTCCTCGGTTGGGAAGGGAAAGGCATCCGCGAGGAAGAGAAAGAAAACCCGGAAACAACCATCATAGCCGATGGCGACCACGACATCGTAGCCCGATTCGAAAACGAAAATCAGGACCAGAACCAAGACCAAAACGAAGATCAGAACGAGGATCAAAACGAAGACCAGAACGAGGACCAGAACGACAACCAAGATCAGAACGAAGATCAACAAGACCAGGATCAAAAGGAAGATCAGCAGGATCCTAACCAGGACGAACAGAATCCCAACGAAGGCCAAGAAGATGAGGGCGACCAAGAGGAAGAGCCCCAAGATCCAAATCAGGAAGAGGAAGAACCTCAGGAACCTGAAGAGCCCGAGGAGGGCGAAGACGAGGAGGACCAAGGCGGTGAGGAAGAACAACCTCAGGACCCGAATGAGGAGGAAGAAACTCCTGGCGGTGAGCAACCTATGCCTCTGCAAATGACACCGGAGGAAGCTGCACGCCTACTGGAAGCCATGGAAGGCGACGAAAAGAAACTCCCTCTCTTCATCGTAAATCCTAACGATCAGAAGAAGGACAATAAAAAGGATTGGTAATCCAGCTAGTTTGACTTTGGAATGACCCTCTTTCTCGACAGTTCAATTTCCCTATGAGAATAAGCATAAAGGCCTTGAATACGAAGCAGCTGGCATGGTTCCTGTTGCCGGCCTTCGCTATGTCCGCAAATTCCTTGTTGGCTCAGGTCAACGCGAGTGCGGTCGTTGAGCCCAATCCTGTGGTCTTGGGACAATCGGCACAACTGAAGATTACCATTGAAGGCAGCCAACAGTCGGAGCCCCCAACCATTGAAAGTAACGAGTATATGGAATTCGCCTACCGCGGTCCCAATACGCAGTTTATGAATGTGAACGGGAAAACGACGGTGAGTATTACTCATGTCTTTCAGGTGAAGCCTCAAAGGGTAGGTAAGTTCCGTATTTCTCCACTAACCATCTTTGTCGATGGCAAGCCGTACAACACAGAGCAAATTGATATCGAAGTGGTCGAGCAGGCCGAGGCAGGTATTGATCTCAAAGAAGTTGCCTGGCTCGAATTTGATTTGCCAGAGCGCAATGTCTACGTGGGCGAAACCATTTCTTCTGAGTTGAGAATGATCATGCTCAATCAGGCAACTTTCCCCAACAAAGGGCTACCGCAAATCGAAGGCGACGCATTTAGTATAACGCCGATCGACACACAGCCACAGATTACCCGTTCGGTAAAAAATGGACGCTACTACGATGTCTACCTTTGGAAGATCGGCATCACTCCAGTCAAAGCCGGGACACAAACACTTAAGTTTAAAGCCGCACACGTGCTCCGAATCCCTGAGAGCCGACGCAGTTCGCGGTCAGATCCTTTCAGCGCATTTAACGATCCTTTCTTCGACAGCATGTTCGGACGTTACAATGACACAGAGATTCTGGCAGAAAGCGAGCCAGCCGAGATCACGATCGAAGGGCTACCGCAAGAAGGAAGGCCAGCCAGTTTCAATGGCGCCATAGGGGAATTCAACGTGACAGCCACCGCAGATGTCACTGACCTCTCAGAAGGAGATCCCATCACCTTGAAAATTGGAATCGAAGGGGAGGGTAACTTTTCCCAAATGGGTCCTCCAGACTTTCCCGAAAACGATCAATTCAAGACCTACCCGCCTCGCGTGCTCGATGAGCAACTCGACACACAAGGTTATTCCGGAAATAAGCAATTTGAATACGTGGTGATTCCGCTCTCAGCAGACATCAATCTGGTTCCGCAAATCCCATTCTCCTATTTCAATCCAAGAACGGGCATGTATTCGGAGATGAATACGCCGGTCATTCCAGTTTCCATTAAAGCTGCAGCCCAACAAAGCTTACCAACTCCGCAGACTCAAACGCCTCAACTGTCTTTCCGCAATCCGTCTCAAGGCCAAGGAGATACTTTCCTGCCCATCAAAGTATCCTTGGGCAGCACGGTAACCCCCCCCACTCTGGCCCGTGTGCAAAATACACTCGCCGCAGGAGTCATTGCTCCCCTTGGGATTCTCGGATTGGCGTTTCTTATAAGACGTAGCCGTCATTCCTCTCAAAATGACAAGGAACGTATTCGACTGAAAGAGCTGGATCAAAAAATGGCGCAGCACCGCAAGGATTTACAGAAAGCACGCAATGACAATGAGACTCACGCATTCTACCAAGCAGGCTGCCGAGTATTGCAAGTAGCCCTGGCACGCCAGTTAGGATGTAACCCAGAATCGATCACCGAAAAAGACATCGGTGCATTATGGGTTCCCGCACTAGGGGACGATACCATCAAGCAATCCATTCAAGCATTCTTTGCCAAGGTGGATGTATTGCGTTACTCAGGAAATGCGGCCCCGGTTGGAGCACTTGAAAAGGAGGAGTTAGAGCTGGAGTCAATTTTACGCCAGCTTGGTAAGAAGAAATGATCGTCCGTCGTTTTCTAGTAGCTAGCTTCCTTTCTTTGACGGTCCACTTGGCTTACGGCCAGACTGAGGATCTGCAAAACCTCTTCAGCGAAGGCAATGCAGCCTTTGCCGATGAACGATACGAGGATGCCGTGGAGGCCTACCAAAAAGCCTTTTCAAGTTCCGAAAAATCCAGCCTGGCATTACTTTTCAATCTGGGGAATGCCTACTACCAGTTGCAAGATTTCCCCGCAGCATTGCTCGCCTACGAACGTGCCCTGACTCTGGAACCCGGCAACCCGGATGTGCTGGCCAACTTGCAAAAGATCATTGATCAGTCCGACCTCGAACGCCCGCAATACTCGATCGCCCAAGAATTCGCCTACACCCTGCCAGTCAATACCTGGCTGCTGCTTTTGATGATCGGATCCGGAGCCATTATCGTCTGTGGTCTCCTCATCTGGTATGCACCGAAATTGTCTCCGATTCCGACTCTAGGTCTTTACCTGGCAATTCCGCTCATGCTCATGTCGATCACAGGGGCGTTGATATGGAAACAGGATTTCTCCCGTGGCCTCGTCCTGATTCCTGATACCGGCTTACGCGTCGCCCCCACCGAATCAGCCAACAGTTTAAACACCCTTTCCAACGGTACCTGGGTTGAAGTTCTCGAGACCCACGAACCCTACCACTACATCCGCACACCCGATAAGCAGGAAGGCTGGGTAAAGGATGCGGCCATTGGGAAAGTGTGGCAGTAAAAATAGCCAGCCACGACCAAAGCAGGATTAGAAAGGTCCGTGCTACCTCCATTTGTGGGATTGGTATTTTCTGATATATTTTCGAGAAAACTGGGAACCAGCTTTGATTATAGTTATTAGCCTTTCCATCGCAGGCATCGGGTTTCCTTACTTCCCAATCCTTTAGCTTGATTGCAGAGAATTGAGCGGTCTCCGTGAAAGAACGGAAAAGCGAGGATCTGAGCTAAGACCTACTTTCGAATTTAGAATAACAGCTATGGGAAGAATCTTCATTTAGAGATTTCCGAATAACTCCACGCATCATATGAATATTGCCGTGTCTTCAGCCAAAGTTCGTTTTCAGTCTCTAAAAGGCAGTTCCAAGCAACGCTCAAAATTCGGTGAGTTAAGGGTTCTCATGGGTCTGTTTATATTAATCGGGCTGAGCTTAGTTTACATGGCACCCCGCTTTAAAGTGGGGAATCTGGTGTCCGATGCCTTTACGAAACAAAGCAAGGGGATTGTCCTCAACTATTTCTATATGACTCCTAAGCGAGCTACAGAAATCCTCGGAGAACCTCATTCCAAAACACCCTATAGGGAAGAGGAAGAGCTCTACTACTGGGAATTCGATCCCGTTACTTTGGAAATTCACTACCATGAGGAAAAGGTCGCTCGTGTAGCCTTTGCGACGTCCGACGAATTGATCAGAGACCATATTGAAGGGAGAGCTCTCAAGGTCTATGCGCGAGAGGAGGATTGGCAGCTAAAGCGACGCAATATTGATGGAGAATATAGAGTGGTTTACGAAAACGTACCCGGCCAAATGACCGTCGTAAAATATGCCAAATCCGTGATGGTCTACCACTACCTTTTCCCAGACAAACTCGCGATGGTTTCTGATTAGCGGAAGAGGATGAACTTGATGCAGCGAGATTCGCCTGCACACTTTCCTCTATGCTGAATCACCCTTCGATAAAGAACCTTCTGGAAAAGCAGGAAAAGCAACACCACCTGGCCAGCGTGCTAGGACTTCTAGGCTGGGATGAACAAGTTAATTTACCTCCCGATAGTGCTGCTCAACGTGCCCAACAAATGGCCACACTCAGTGAACTCCATCACGAGCTGGCATCCGACCAGGCAATAGAATCGCTTCTACAAGATTTGGAAAAGGATTGGGATTCTCTGGATCCCGCGGAACAAGCCGTCGTAAAGCATACGCGCAAAGACTACGACCGTGCTACCCGCTTGCCCACCGAGTACGTAACAGAAAAAGCGAAGCTCGATTCGGAGGCTTACCATGCCTGGGTCCAGGCGCGGGAGAACAACGACTTCGGTGCCTTTGCTCCATTTTTAAAACGCCAGGTAGAAATGGCCATCCGGGGAGCTGAGCTACTCGGACACGGCGACAAACCCTACGACTACCAAATTGATCTTTTCGATCCTGGCATGAACGCCGAGACCATCGAAGGTCTGTTTGGAAAGCTGAAGGCGGAGTTGGTTCCGCTGGCGCACACTATACTCGACTCCCCTATCAAAGCCCGAACCGAAAAGCTTCGCGGCTTCGCAATTGATAAGCAGGAAACCTTCCTCAAGGAGGTCAATGTAACCCTGGGTTTTGATTTCAAGCGCGGCCGCTTCGACGTAGCCGTACACCCATTCTGTTCCGGCAACGCAGCCGATACTCGGCTCACAACACGTTTCCATGAGGATGTGCCACTCGACTCTCTATTCAGCTCAATCCACGAAACAGGCCATGGCCTATACGAACAAGGCCTACCCCTCGATCAGTTGCACAACGCACTCGGGCAGGCTGTCGGCATGGGCATCCACGAATCACAAAGTAGACTTTGGGAAAACCAAGTTTCACGGAGCCGTGAGTTCTGGCAATTCTTTGAGCCCAAGTATCGGGACACCTTTCCGGATCAACTCGCTGATCTCAGCTCCGACGATCTCTACCTCGCAGTCAACGCAGTCACCCTCTGCCCTATCCGAGTTGATTCTGATGAAGTCACTTACAACCTGCACATCATCCTTCGGTTCGAGCTGGAAAAGAAACTCCTGGCCGGAGAACTTGAGGTGGACGATTTACCAGCTGAATGGAACCGCCTGAGTCAGGAGATTATCGGGCTGAAACCCACATCCGACAAGGAAGGCGTGCTTCAAGATGTCCACTGGTCCGGCGGTATGTTCGGCTACTTTCCAAGCTACTGCCTTGGCAACATGATCGCTGCTCAGCTCTGGTATAAAGTTCTCGAAGAAATCCCCGACCTCTCAACCGATTTCGCGCAAGGTAAATTTGATCGTCTGCTCAGTTGGCTCCGCGATCGCATCCACCAACATGGCAAGCTCTACGACACAGAGGACCTCGTCACCCGAGTGACCGGCAACCCCATCGACCCAAGTTTCCTCATACGGTATTTGAAAGATCGATACGTGCCTCTGTATACCTAAGACCTTCCTCTGGTTCCGGTTCTGCTGCGCAGCCCGGTCTTGTCGTCGCTTTGCTCCTCGGAACTCCGAAATTGAGATAAGTCAGTTTATAACAACTACGAAATGCGCAAACCCATGCGAAAAACCTCTGTCCTAAGTACTACTATTTTTGCGTATTTTCGCGCATTTCGTAGTTAATAAATCAGAGACGAAGAAAAACCCATCCTTGCTCATGCTCAGTATTGAGATAGAAAACAAAAATGCTCATTAAGGATTCAGTTTGGTTTTTTCTCTCAGCCGTAACCGTTGGGCTGATATTATCTGGATGCGCCGCAGAGAAGCCGGACTACTCAGCCATCCTTGAGGAAATGGAACTAAGCGAACTCGCGGCGACTTTTAATGAGGAAAAAACGAAACAGTTTGCACCTCCAAGGCTTAAAGAGGCGGGCGAGAAAGAGCGAAGAGCGGCAGCGGTTTTGGGCAGCTTAGATCTCAATGGAAGTCGTCAAGAAATGCTTCAACAATGGGCGAGCCATCCCATTCAACAATTTTTGCAAACGGCAATGCAGCCAAACTGGATGGAAAAAGATAAGCCCATCATCGATGCGTTTGAGAAGCGATTGGCGCAACCCATTGAACAACGAATCACCACGGGCTATAACATCATGCCAGAGAATCGCTGGCCACAGTTTGACCCTGCAAAAACGATTCTCTACGGGCACAACGATCTCAAGCATGCTCGTCAACTTTACGCGCTTTGTTATTCGGAAGGCATGAGGCCTCGAGTAAGTTTCTTGCACAAGCGTTCGGCCTTTCTTTTTAGAGACGATTGGGGAGAACCCAGTGTCCCACTGGTGCAGCTTAACAACGGCGACCGCTTGGTCACTGCCCAAGAACATGACTTGTGTATCGAGTTCGAAGCATCCGAGGACGTAGATCGATTTTACGACCTGGTTACGCGATACGCAAAGAAGGATACCGAAGATGAGGCAGGCCTCATTCACGATGCATGGTGGCAACCCTTTTACCGAACCTTTCAACCCAACTCATTCGGCAATCAATTGACATTACTACTGGTTCGTTACGAAGGATACCGGACCAACCTGATGTCGATGCCTGAGGAAGCCTCTGAGAAAAAGAACAAGTTGGAAGCCATGCATTCGGATTGGGAAGTTGAAGCAGTCGATATCTGGGTCAACCCCGCCTTCTATCGCTTTCAGCTCGGCGACTATCGTTAGTAACGTCTTTCTTCCCCTCTTCCGATCGGCCACCAGCTCTTGATATAGTTTTTCAGGTACTGATCGTAGTCGTAGTACCAGCGAAAGCGCAGAGACACACCAATGTTCTCATCCGTTTCCTCAATGATAGGAATGTCGAGCTTCACCCCGACGTCCCAGTTTCCAGGAACGAAAAATCCCTCCCGAAATTCGTCGGTTGGGAACCAGGTAATGCCTGGCGAAAAAATCACTTCATGTACCTTATCAAAGGCTCGTGTATACTCTCGAGTCCCTTCCCATTCTTCATAGTCCAGAGGATTGGGTGTTCGTCCATCCAAGGCACTGGTGCGGTATTCAAGTTCTGCTGAATAGCGAAAATTACCGCCGGGATAATAAATGATACCTGGACGAATAAATATGCGATCTTTCGGTCGAGGACTAATCGGATTGGACTCAAAGGGAGACGTTCCCACAAACTCATGAGCAATATTGAGATAAACCAACTTGGCGGGATCTTGGCTCAATTCGCGACTTGCTGAAACATAGACCTCATGTCGAGCCCAACCATCGGCCACTTCGATCGGTGGGTCAGACCAAGGCATTTTAGAATCAAAACCTACTGATAAATTATTCTCCGAATCTGCAAAGCCCCACCAGCTGTATTTACCACCCACACGCATGTTGTAGGTGCCCCAATCTCCACCACTGTTGAAAGGATTGGGAAAGTAGGTACCAACACCCAGAAACCCTTCAAAGTGGTTGCTGAAGCTATACTCAACTCCAAGTGGGAATCGAACATACTCGTCGTCAAAAAAATCACCAAACTTGGGATTCAAACGGATCCGCCACTGCCCTTCTCGGAAGAATGACGGAAGCCCGATCCCAAAGAGGTCACTATAAACACGATTATCAACGAAGGAATCGCGAGCCTCGGCCTCTTCAAGCGATTCACCTGGAAGTTGAGTCGGATTACCGGAATAGGGATTACTCCTATCTTTCCGATCTGGAACGGGCACAACTTGAGCCACTAAACAGACGGAGCTTAGGAGCAGCATTAAAAGTGAGGAGATGCTTTTAGCCGAGGACATGAATTCAAAACACAAAGGTAGGAAATCGGATGTTCATTGACACCAGAAAGCTGGAAGAGTGGCGAGTTTTCCCATTTTTTTCAGAACACACGCACGCTCTGAGCAGCAACACTTTGACTGTGCTGCTTCCAGACTAAGAAAACCTAGTCTTCAGGAATGAACTCAAATTTCTGCCCACCCACACTGGCTTCATACATGAGCCCGCCTTTGGCGACCGTGAAAATTGCGACCCCATGCTCATACTTGGCATTGGCCGCAGCGCCTTCTGCGGCAGCAACAGCACTCGCCTGAGCACTGAGCTCGAATTTGCTCTTCTTGAAGTTCAAAAGATTGGACTTCTTCTCAAAGAAAATGATTTCGATGTAGGCTTGGAAACCCAACTGAAGACCGAAAGAGCCCTGCGTAAGCCGTGCTTCGCCGATAAACTTTCCCTTTTCATAGACTTCGCCTTTGCCCCGCGCACCTCCAAAACCGATACCACCTTTGTAGACGGACGGAAAAATGACATAACCATATGAATCGTCCAACCAGTCTTCCAGTTTGGAGTCCGCATCTTCAAGGATCTCCATGGCGTTTTCCGTATTTTCTTTCAAATCCTTATCGCGCTTGGCGAAGGTAGACGTAGCCGTTAGCAGAATAAGTCCAAAAATGGTAAGGGTCTTGAGTAATGAATTCATAACAGAGTGCTGAAAATTAAGATAGCGATGGACAAAACTTGTTCCCATTGCCGCGTATAATCACCACCCATAGAAGGGAGTTCCAACAGACTCTTTCAACGTAATTGAGCGCTTTTATTCTTTTTTAAAATCTGGACCAAAAGCCTTGGGCAGTAGCTCTTTCAGGCTTAATTGCTCGGAGAACCGGCCGTCACGGTCTCCGAGGATCACTTGCATTTCTGGGCCAAATTCACTCAAAACCTGCCTGCAAGCTCCACATGGGGACGCCGCTCCGCCAGAGCTTACTGCAACAGCAACCACCTTGGAATCACCTTGAGAAATCGCATTGAAGATAGCCACACGTTCCGCACAAATCGTGAGCCCATAAGAAGCATTTTCCACATTGCAGCCAGTAAACACTCTGCCGGATGCGGTCTCAACCGCAGCTCCAACACAGAATTTCGAATAAGGAGAATAGGCGTGCGTTGCGGCCGAAGCAGCCGCGCTTAATAGAGCTTCTGGGTCAATAGACATGATTAAGCTCTCAATCGAGCAGTAGTGACTCGAGTGTCAGTTTCATCATATCGGTAAACGTCGTCTGGCGCTCCTCAGCGGTGGTCTTTTCACCAGTCCGAATTTGGTCGGATACGGTGCAAACAGCTAAAGCAGATGTTCCAAACTCAGCAGCCACGCCATACAGTCCAGCAGCTTCCATCTCTACACCATAGACACGCAATGCTTCCATACGATCGAACAATTCAGGGATGGGTGTATAAAATAAATCAGCCGAAAAAAGATTTCCTACCCAGGGTTGAATTCCCAGAGCCTCCGCCGCAGTCACCGCATTTTTTAATAAGCGGTAATCTGCAATGGGTGCGAAATCGTAGCCCATGAAACGGGCACGGTTGACCCCCGAATCGGTACAGGCCCCCATCCCAATGATAACGTCACGCACTTTAACATTTCGATCCACGGCGCCACAACTACCGACACGGATGATGTTTTGCACCTCATAGTGCTCATAGAGTTCTTTCGCATAAATCGAGATGGAAGGAATCCCCATGCCACTACCCATCACGGACACAGGCTTGCCTTTGTAGCTGCCAGTATAGCCAAACATATTCCGCACCCGATTCACCTCCTTCGCGTCGTCGAGAAAAGTATCAACGATGAACTTGGCGCGCAATGGATCGCCCGGCATTAGAACGGTGTCAGCAAAGTCACCTGATTTCGCTTCGATATGTGGAGTGGGAATAGACATGGTTTAGGTGGAGATGATGTTCGATCAGTAGTTAGGCAGCCTAAGAAAAGCAGGTCGAAACAATTTGTAGCCACGGTCGTGTTCACGACTGAAGGGAGAAGGCCTGATAACCGTGGAAATCTTCAGACACAGGGTCCGTGGTGTCACCACCACGGCTACATTTATAAAATGCTCCTACCCGTTCCTATGGAAGAAAGTCCCAGGTACTTTAACACCGTCTCACCGATGTCCGCAAAGGTCTCTCGTTTGCCAAAGTCCATTCCCGGCTCAATCCCATTTCCAAAAAGTAAAACTGGAACATGTTCGCGCGTATGCTCGGTACCGGGCCAAATAGGATCGTTACCGTGGTCGGCGGAAATGATGAGAAGATCATCGTCTTCAATCCGGTCCAAAAGCTGGGGCAATGCCTGATCAAAAGATTCCACTGCCATACCATAACCGGCAACATCCCGGCGGTGACCCCACACAGCATCGAAATCGACAAAATTGGTCATGATGATAGAGTTGTCTTCTTTGCGATCCAAAACCTCAAGTGTTCTGGCCATGAGGTCCTCGTGACCTGAAGCGCGTATCTCTTCGCTCATGCCAGTATGGGCATATATGTCTCCAATTTTTCCAATACCGACCACCTTGCCTCCGGCTTGTATCATACGGTCGAAAATCGTTTCTGACGGAGGCTCAACAGCGTAATCGTGGCGGTTGCCGGTACGCACATAGGAAGCGGAATCGTTTCCCACAAAAGGTCGCGCAATCACGCGTCCGATATTGAGGTCCGTTTCATCGAGGACTTCTCGCACTTGCACGCAAAGATCCAGTAGTCGGTCTAAACCGAATGACTCTTCATGACAGGCGATTTGAAACACACTGTCGGCCGAGGTGTAATAAATGGGGACTCCACTCGACACATGTTCCTCGCCAAGCTGAGCAATAATGTCAGTGCCGGAAGCATGGCAATTCCCCAAAGATCCTTTGACGCCCGTTCGCTCTTCAATCGCTTGAAGCAGTTCGGCTGGAAAACTATTGGGCACTTTGGGGAAATAGGACCAATCGAACAAAACCGGAGCACATGCGATTTCCCAATGCCCACTGGGAGTATCCTTACCTGAGCTCACTTCTTGCGCATAGGCAAAGCCACCACGCAATTCATCCTGTTCATCCAATCCTTCCGGAAAATAACCGGAGCTATTCTGGCAAGCATGCCCCAGTCCCAACGCACTGAGATTTGGCAATCGGATGGGTCCACTTCGTTGATCATTATCCGCCTTTCCTTGGGCAAAAAATTCGGCCATATGACCAAAAGTATTAGAGCCAACATCGTTGAACCCTTCACCCCCAAATTGATCCGCATCGGAGGCAGCTCCGATCCCAAAGGAATCCATGATGATAAGAACGACCCGCCTCATGAGATAGCAACGCTGGGGGTTATGCGTTCATACACCTCCTGTGTTTCTACGGTCGGTTCATTACCAATACTCACATACATCCGAATTTCAGCTTCGGCAGTCGCAAATGCATCCTCTGAATTCACATGCAGCATGCAAAGGGGCCAACCCTCATCGACATGTGCTCCAATACCAGCCAACTCACTGATTCCAACCGAGTGATCAATCCGATCGTCCGCACGCATTCGACCACCCCCCAATTTAACAACCAGCATTCCTATAGCTCGCGTGTCCATCTCGGTGACGATCCCGGAAGTTTCTGGGAACACAGGTCGAGTAATTGCGGACTCGGGCAGATACTTCTCTGGCCGTTCCATAAAATCCTTTGGACCTCCCAATCCACGAACCATATTCCCAAACACTTCAGCCGCCCGACCACTACTCATTTGATTTTCCAGAACCACCACTGCCTCATCGCGAGAACCGGATAGCCCACTGTTTACCATTACTTCGGCAGACAAGGCCATGGTAACGGCATTCAGACGAGGGTTTCTATACTCGTCTTTTAAAAACCGTATGGCCTCCAAAACTTCAACGGCGTTTCCAGCACTTGAGGCCAGGCACTGATTCATATCAGTGAGCAGCGCCGTAGTCGGGGTACCTGCACCCGTGGCCACATCAGAGATGCTTTGAGCGAGTTCTTTGGAAGTTTCATAGGTGGGCATGAAGGCTCCATCCCCCACCTTTACATCCATCACCAAGGCGTCCAAACCCGCGGCCAGCTTCTTCGATAAGATGGAGGAGGTAATCAGATCAATCGATTCGACGGTAGCCGTTACATCGCGCGTTGCATAGAAGCGTTTGTCCGCGGGTGCAAGATTTCCAGTCTGCCCAATGATTGCGACTCCTGATTCACCTACCACTTGGCGAAAAAGATCGTTATCCGGAAATGCATTGTAACCAGGAATAGATTCCAATTTATCCAGAGTGCCTCCCGTGTGTCCAAGTCCGCGTCCTGAAATCATGGGTACATATCCTCCGCAAGCAGCCAGCAAAGGTCCCAAGATTAAGGAGACCACATCCCCTACTCCACCTGTTGAATGTTTATCGATGATCGGCCCCTGGTCGCGCAAATCATCCCAGTTCAGAACATCCCCGGAATCCCGCATGGCCAAAGTAAGAGCAATACGCTCCTCCATCGTAAGTCCTTTAAAGAAAACCGCCATGGCGAAGGCTGCTACCTGCCCTTCTGAAATACTTCCATCGCCAATTCCCGCTACGAAGAATTGGATTTCCTCTTTACTGAGGACCTGGCCGTCCCGTTTCTTACGTATGATCTCTTGAGGAAGGAAGGTCATTCTAGAAATAACATCTGATTGTTAAAATGTGCTATCATGGAGTCGAGATGTTGGGCTTGACGATTGAGAAACGATTGAGCGCACGCCTGTGCGTGATTGAGGTTGATAAGAGGGAAACCGGCATGTCGGCCCAAGGTTGTGTGCAATCCAAACATCTTTGATAAACGCAGCCCCAGGGATGTCTCCAATTTTTAACCATCAAACTCATTGCACACAACCCGGTGAGAGTGCGTGTTAACAAAAGGAAATAAATACACCGGCAATAGCGGCCGACATTAGATTGGATAAGGATCCCGCAAGCACGGCCTTCAAACCTAAGCTGGCAATCTCCTGTCTCCTAGAAGGAGCCATACCACCTATGCCACCAAGCAAGATCGCAATCGATGACAAATTGGCGAACCCACATAGAGCCATTGTCACCACAATCCGGGTACGTGGAAGTAAGGTGTCCTGTATTTGTACGAAATCTGCGTAGGCCACAAATTCATTTAGGATCAGTTTCTGACCGATAAAGCTTCCAGCCTGTAGAGCTTCCACCCAGGGAACACCGATCACCCAGGCCAAGGGCGCAAAGATGGCTCCAAGGATCTGCTGCAGAGTTAGCCCTTCGAAACCAAAGATCCCAGCAATACCTCCAACGATCCCATTCAACAGAGCAATTAGACCGATAAAGGCTAAGAGCATGGCGCCCACATTGGCAGCGAGTTTTAACCCACTGGAGGCTCCAGTCGCAGCCGCATCAAACACATTAGCAGGAAGATCCTCTTTCGGAGCTACAAGAATTTCATCACTTGGCTTATCGGTCTCCGGGAGCAAAATCTTGGCGAAGAGTAATCCCCCGGGTGCGGCCATGAAGCAGCCAGCGATCAAATACTTTAACTCAACCCCCATTCCGGCATAGCCGGCCAAAACGGTACCAGCTATCGATGCCAAGCCACCACTCATCACCGCGAAGAGTTCAGACTTCGTCATGTTCGCAATGTAAGGTCGAATCACCAAGGGTGCTTCCGTTTGCCCAACAAAGATATTTGCAGCAGCCGACATACTTTCAGCTCGACTGGTCCCCAGTAGTTTTTGCAGGGAGCCCCCAATCAATTTAATTACCAGCTGCATCACCTTAAGATGGTAAAGCACAGCAATCAATGAGGAGAAAAAGATGATGACTGGGAGGACGCGAAATGCGAAAATGAAACCTAATCCGCCAAACAGCTCGAACATCTTGTCACTCACCAAACCACCAAGCATGAAGTCCAAACCAGCCTGAGAGTAATCAATCACTTGCTGAACCCCATAGGCAATCTTCTCCAACGCAATTTTCCCGGCTGGAACAAAAAGGACGATCCCGCCTATACAGAATTGGAGTCCAAGGGCGATTCCTACGGTGCGAAGATTGATGCCTTTTCGGTTGGTAGAAAATAGAAGTGCGATTCCAAGTAAAACCGCCATGCCAAGCAGGCTAATCAATGCATTCATAGAGTGTTGAGTGGGTGAAACAGAATGGATATATTACGAAATCAATCGCCGAAAAAAACGGTATTGGTGCGATGACCCTCTCGAAAGCAATCTGAAAGGTCAACTCTGCTGAACCAAACGCTTAATTAAGCCATAGATGCGTCGTTGCTTTTCTACCATATCCATCTCGACCCGAAATAGCGGTACGCGGTCTCCTTCCGTTTCCTCAAATCTGCGTTCCTGATGATTAAAGAAATCTTCGATCCGACCTTCGACCTCAGCCTCGGCAGCTAGAATGGAATCGCGCAACTCAGACTCCGGATTCCGAATCACCAGGTATGCATGCTGGAGCAGATCCACCAGCATTGTCTGCAATTCGAGTAACATGCTCGTCAACTTTTCGCTACTCTTCAGATTCTTTTTCAGCTTTTTGCGAGATATCTTCACCATATCATTGGAGATGACATCGCCGATCCGTTCCAAAGCATCGATCTGAATCATGGTTCGATGAAATTCCTCACTCTCAATATTGGTAAGGTTCTCCTTCTGCACACGACTGGCATAAAGCAAAATTTCTGCCTGCAATTGATCCGCTACATTGTCAGCTTTCTTAATTTGACGAAGCGATTCCTCTTTGGGCGCTTCCAGATCAGAGGTAATTTTTTCCATCGTCTTCAAAACATGTTTCGCTAGCTCGCTTGTTTCGAGCCTCACGTTTTGAAGAGCTACAGTCGGAATGTTTATGACATCTGGATCCAGAAATTTGGCATAGGTCGCTTTGGGCTTGGGCGGCCTACCCCGAACTAGGCTTCGAACCATAGAAGCCAGAAGGTGACTGAAGGGGAGTAACAATACCGTGTTTGTAATATTAAAGATGGTGTGGGCATTGGCAATCTGCCGAGGAACTTCTGCAGCAAGTCGGTCGGTTCCCGTCTTTAAAGAAGAACCTGGCGAAAGTACTTCCACCCAACCCACCAGATGTGGAATGAATCCGACCCAAAGAAGCACCCCAAAAATATTAAAAATAACATGGACCAATGCCACCCGCATAGCCTCACGCGATTTGCCAATGGTGGCCAATAGGGCCGTAACACAGGTCCCGACATTGGCACCAAATATAAGTGATATTCCCGCTGGCAGTTCTATCAGTCCCTGGCTCGCAAGTGTGATTAGGATCCCGGTGGTAGCCGAGCAGGATTGAACAAGCGCGGTAAAAGCCGCACCTACCAAAATCCCGAGCATGGGATTCTTCAGGGTCGTCATGAAATCAATAAACGGCTGATAAGAGCGCAGGGGGTATACACCGTCTCCCGTGATGGACATACCAAAGAAAACCAGCCCAAGCCCCATCATGACATTCCCCAGCTGGCGCCGAAGATCTTTCTTTCCTGGGAAAGCGAGAATGAACCCGATTGCGATGAGTGCCAGCGCCGCCTCCTGGACCTTAAAGGCGACTATCTGCGCGGTAATGGTCGTGCCCACGTTCGCACCCATAATGACTCCGACCGACTGGTTCAAGGTCATCAAACCGGCAGAGACAAAGCCAACAGCCAATACAGCAGTAACCGAAGAAGACTGAATCACGGCCGTTACCACACTACCCGTTATGGCGGCCTTAAATCGGTTCGAAGTAAAACGGCCCAATATGGACTTCATTTTGGCGCCCACGGCGGATTTCAAGCCACTCGCCATTTTGTCCATCCCATATAAGAATAGAGCCAATCCGCCTCCTAGACTCATCAATATAGGAACGAGGTTGAGCTCGGCATGCGCAGAAGCATTGCCCCCACTCGATGCGCCCAATAACTATGTCATTCCGACTGAGTACAGCAAGAGCACCGAAAAGGCAGCCAGTCCTTTGACGGAGCTGATCCGCAACCAAGTTCGCTTTTCCAACATAAATACCAAGGCCAATAGATAAGACTCACCTATGAAGATTCAATCTTTTCCTCCGATTGAATAGATTTTACTCCCAATCGATAGGGCACCATGCCCGTATTCATAAACCGGATGCGTATAAAAAAGCCTGCGCCACTCCTCAAAGCGACACAGGCCTGACTAAGCTAACTGCAAAGTGGAAATTATTGATTACTAAATATCGTTTGGTTCAGGTCCTTAGCGATTTGCTTGGCCAACTTGGTGTATATCTCATCCAAGTCTCGCTCAATGGAACCGGATGTCATGACCGCACTCGGCACATGGCGAACCAATTGCACACCAAAATCTTTTTCGCCTTTACTACCTCTGAATTTTGCCCAGGTGCGCAATTCTACTTCGATTCGATTGCGTGCATCGAAACTGAGTTGGGTAATTTCAAGCACCTCCGCGTCTCCTTTGTCGTTCACCGGGTAGAGTTTATATTCGAATTTTACTCCCCAATCCTCTTTTTCAAAGACTTTCTCAAAATTGCGCTTCAGATAATGAAGACGGTCCTGCTCGTTGAGCGTATTGTAACGACTTCGCTCCGGGTAGAACTCATCCTCCCGATACTCCACATAAATGGTCGGCAATGGGTCATTTGCCATGTTCTTACCTTCGCTTTTTTCCTCCTGTCCACGAAGACCTGGCATAGAAGCCATCAATGCGGCTAATACTAGCATTTCAATTTTAATTAAGGATTTCATCTCTATGTTCGGTTATTATTTTTAACGTATACTGGATGCTTACTCCTACGATTGTATTCCCAGTATGGATGCAGTAGCGGACATTGCCAGCAATCACAATTGACCCACACCTGCCGTACCAACTACAACCTTCATGCATGAAAAACTTTTATATTCCTCTTCAATTACTGGTGGCACTATTTGTTACGAGTTGTAATTCGGATGAAGTTGCTTCGGAAAGAAGTGATCAACAGTCACGCCCCAACATCATTTTCCTCCTGACGGATGATCAGCGGGACAACACCTTTGCGGCCATGGGGCACCCTTTTGTCGACACTCCGAATGTGGATCGACTGCTGAGTAAATCGGTGCGCTTTAAGAACACCTACACGGCTGAGCCCGTCTGTTCACCCAGTCGCGTCTCTTTATTAGTGGGCATGCACGAACGGGTCCATGGAATCGGTTTCACCTCGGCCTATGATTTGACCGAAGAACAATGGGACCGCTCCTATCCTGCACTCTTGCAAGAGGCAGGCTACTTCACCGGCTTCGTCGGCAAGATTGGTATTGAGTACTATACCTGGAAGGGAAATGCAGGAGACAAATTTGATTATTGGTGGGGACATGACGGTTGGACCAAGTTCCTACCCAAGAACTTCGATAGCCAAAGCACCAACCCCTACCATAAAGCCAAGAAGAACATCATTACCGAGATCATGGGCGAAGCCCTGGGCGACTTTCTCGATAGCAGACCGGACGACAAGCCCTTCTGTCTGTCCGTTAGTCTCAATGTACCGCACGGATCACAAACCACCAGTATGTATCCTGATTTCGGTGACTGGAGAAAGATGGCGCGCCCGGCGAATGAAAACCCGGAGCTACAAGGAACACGCTTTTACGATGAGCTCTACCGGGATCTGGACATCGAGATTCCCGACGAAACCGCCACTGATCCGTATCAGTTCATCCCAAGGCATATGCTTGATCAGGACGAAGGCCGCAAGACATCCACTTACCAATACAACTACACACGCGAAACCAATACCGAGCACCACATCCGCTATTACCAAACCATCGCCGGATTAGACTATGTGATTGGAGAATTTGTTAAGGACCTGGAAGAGCGAGAGCTCATGGACAACACCATCATCATCTATGGAAGCGACCACGGACTGTTGATGGGTGAATATGGGATGGGAGGGAAATCACTTCTCTATGACTTGGCATCCAAGATTCCCTGTTTTGTTTACGACCCCCATGCACCAGCCTCCCAAAAGGGATCCACCAGTGACGAGCTAGTCTCCAGTTTGGATATCACCAGAACGATTCTGGATTACGCGGGCGTGAATGCGCTAGACTTCATGGACGGCACGAGCCTTCAACCACTCGTCCGAGGCGAAACAACCGAATGGCGAGAGGAGCTCTTCCTCGAAAGCCTTTACACGGGACGTGACAATCCCTTCCAGGAAGGCATCCGCATGGGCAAGTGGAAATACATCCGCATGTTTGAGGGTGTGAAGTGGGAATACAATGAAAGCCATGTCGATTTTGCCGGACGCGAGCCGGAATTTGAAATGCTCTTCGACCTGGAAGCGGATCCTGCGGAGCTAAATAATCTGGCGGGGAAGAAGGAAGTCGCTGGCATCTTAAACACACTGCGCGAGAAGTGCGCGGCCCAGTCCATCAAACTTAATGAAAAACGTGACGCATTTAAAAAAGTAGTAGCGACCACACCTCGAGAGAAAAGATAGCGCAGCGACGTTGACGAGTGCTACGCTGCCCAACTACAACCCATTCCAATGAACAAAGTCTTCTACCCTATTACCCTGATGGTTCTAGTCCTCAATTTTGGCTGTGCGGCCAAAGATGAACCCACCGCTACAAAAGGCCCACCCAACATCGTCTTAGTCATAGCCGATGACATGGGCTACTCCGACCTGGGTAGCTATGGAGGGGAGATCGAAACGCCGACCTTGGACAAGCTGGCTGACAATGGGGTGCGATTCACCAACTACTACGTGCACAATATGTGCTGGCCGACACGTGCAAGCCTGCTGACGAGCCTCTATCCGAAAACGGCACTGGCCGATGGATCAGCCGCCAACGGATTTCGTGACGACATCATCATGCTACCTCAGGCTTTGGCCGAAGTCGGCTACAAATCCTACATGTCCGGCAAATGGCACCTGTCAGATCCGGGACAACCGCATGGACCCAGCGCGCCACACAAACGCGGATTCGACCGCACCTACTCAACCTATTGGGGCACCACGGATTTCTTTGCTCCCGCTGACCTGAACGAAAATGGTGAAGACCGCACTGACGAGTGGAAGGACAATCCGGACTACTATCAGACCGATGCCATTACGGACTACTCACTCAAATTTTTAAAAGAACACCCGAAAGATGAACCCTTCTTTCTCTACGTTGCTTACAATGCAGCTCATTGGCCTCTGCATGCCAGGCCAGAAGATATCGAACATTACAAAGGCCGCTACGCTCAAGGTTGGGATCATTTTCGTGAAACACGTCATGCCAAAATGAAAGAACTGGGAGTCGTTGACCCTTCCTGGGAACTATCTCCACGTCATCCAGACGTGCCCGCCTGGGAAGAAGAAGAACACAAGGCCTGGCAGGAACGACGCATGGAAGTGTATGCCGCACAAATTTCCTGTATGGACCGAAACATCGGTCGCATCGTCCAACAATTGGAAGCATCCGGCGAGCTGGATAACACCATCTTTATTTACCAAAACGACAACGGTGGCTGTCATGTCGAGTATCCTCCTGACCGCACCGGCTCGTGGACTAAACCCTTTACAACTGATGGCCTCAACCGTCCTGTTCGTCCGGGGAATTTGCCACACATCATGCCAGGCGATCAATCCACCTGGCAAAGTTATGGTTATGGCTGGGCCAATGTTTCCAACACACCGTTCCGACTGTTTAAACAACACGACCATGAAGGCGGGACTAGGTCCCCACTCATTGTCAGCTGGCCGGATGGTCTTAACGAAAAACTCACTGGCAATGTGACAGGGGAAATCGTCCACGTGGTTGATATGATGCCTACTCTCCTCGATCTGGCTGGAGGCAATCCTGGTTCACGGGATGGGCTACTACCTTTCGAAGGGAAGTCTTTTGGATCCGTATTAACTGGAAACGGTAAGTGGGAACCGACCGAAGAACTTTACTGGCAACACAGCAAAGGAAAAGCTGCACGAATCGGTGATTGGAAACTGGTTTCCGAAAACAGAAAGCCCTGGGAACTGTATCAGATATCCAATGACGGAACTGAGCTCAACGATCTTGCCGCTGAGATGCCCGAGAAAGTAGCCGAACTGGAAGCGAAACATACGGCCTGGGATAAGCGCACCAATCTTTCAAAGAAGTAGCCTAATTTTTCCTATGCCCATGATACGCGTTACCCAAGGATTGCTTGTTGTCATAGCCTTTCTGGTGAGCGGGCATCTGGTCATCGGTCAGGAAAGGCGATCGGCTGAAACTGCGGCTCCCAACATCATCCTGCTACTTAGTGACGACCAAGGCTACGGTGATATTGGACGACACGGACACCCTTATTTGAAAACGCCACACTTTGATCGCCTGTATGACGAGTCGGTAAGGTTGACGGATTTTAGTGTCAGCCCCACTTGCGCTCCAACGCGGGCAGCACTCATGACGGGCATGCAGGAGTTCAATTCGGGAGTAACCCACACGCTACTTCCACGCCGCAACATGAACAACCAGGTCACAACCCTGCCACAACTGCTTTCAGATGCCGGATATAAAACCGGGATGTTTGGCAAATGGCACTTGGGACAACAAGATGGATATCGACCCGAGCAACGCGGTTTCGACGTCGCTCTGACCGTTCCGGAAGACAGTCAACGCTCTCATTACGATCCAGATCTATTGCTGAACGGTCAGCCTGAAAAATCCAAAGGCTATCGAACAGATATTTTCTACAACCGTGCAATGGATTGGATATCGGAAAACAAAGAAGATCCGTTCTTTTGTTACATCCCTACCTACAATGCACACAACCCGACCATCGTACCCGAGGAGTTCATCGCACCCTATAAGGGAAAGGTGGATGACAAAGCAGCTGAATACCTAGGAATGATATCCAATCTCGACTGGAACCTCGGCCGCCTCGTGGACCACCTGGATAATCTCAAGCTGGCAGAGTATACCCTGGTCATTTACATGAACGACAATGGCGGCACCTTCGGCGTGGATACCTACAACGCTGGAATGCGCGGGTGCAAAGGCACCATCTGGCGCGGTGGGACTCGGGCTTTCTCGTTTTGGCGCTGGCCGGGGCAACTAGAACCCAGAGACGAGAATTCTCTGACCGGCCACATTGATGTACTACCAACTTTGGTCGAACTGGCAGGGGGAAAACTGAGCGAAGCAGTGGTGGCACAAATTGAAGGGATCAGTTTGGCCGAACGACTCCGCCATCCGAAAACGTCATTACCCGACCGCATGCTCTTTCAGCATGTATCTCGCTGGAGCACAGGGCTGGCCGATCAACATAAGTATGTGAATGCAAGCATCCGTTGGAAAAGCTGGCACCTGCTGCGAAGCGGAACCGTCGATACGTGTGAAGGCGAATGCAGAGTCTACCGCAAAGCAATCAATGGCGAGCGCATGCTCTACACCGAAAATCAGGATATTCACTACGCACAGACTTCCACGAAGCAATGGTCACTCTTCAATTTGACTAATGATCCAAACGAGAGTCATGATCTGACAGATACAAATCCAGAAGTCGTTGATCGAATGTCCGTAGCGTATGATCGGTGGTGGGAGAAAGTTCGTCCTTCACTGATCAACGAGTAGTCACAACACTGTGTGTAAACGTCAGCCTTTCTCGTTGCCCTTATCCGATAGTTGAGGAATACTGGCTTTGTTAAGGTTTACCTCATGCAACTCCGCGGCCTAATTATTTTAATCTGTTTCCTTTGCTCAATGGCAACGGTTTCTAGTGGTCAATCTCGGCGTGGAGAAGGAGACAACCAACGATCGCGTATCGAGCAAAACTATCAACAGGACTATCGTCAGTCCGGTGGACGGCGTAGGCCGATGCCCTCGCGCGACGAATTTGCTACCTGGGAAATTGATCCGGCATTCGAGGATGATGTGTTTACATTTGTGCGCATTCAATATGACTCCTTTGGCTCCTTCGGTTGGTGGAGTCGTTGGGATAATGACTTCCCTGATGGCGACTGGAATTTCTCCTATCGCTTACAGGAAATGACCTCCCTCCAAGTAAACCCCATGAGCAAGGTCATGGAGCTCACTGATCCTGATCTTGTGAACTACCCTTTCGTCTACATGGCCGGTGTCGGAAAGATCACGATGAGCAAGCTGGAGCAGGAAGCCTTTCGCAAGTACCTGCTCAATGGAGGCTTTGTGATGATGGACGACTTCTGGTCCCAGGAATCGATCGACAATGTGATGATGGAAATGAAAGGCGTTTTTCCTGACATCGAACCCATCGAGCTTACCATAGATCACCCTATCTTTCATAACGTCTACGATCTGAAAGAACTGCCTCAAGTCGTCGATATCCGCACCTGGCGCGAAGGCTATCTCTACGAGCATCGTCACGGTTATTCGGGCGGCGACGAAGGCCCTCACTTCTGGGCCTACTTCGATGGCTACGGCCGCATGATGGCCCTGCTCTGCCACAACAACGACCTCGGCGACGGCTGGGAACGCGAAGGTGAAAACCACGAGTACTTCCTACGCTTCTCCGAAAAGATGTCTTACCCGATGGGGATCAACATCATTACCTATGCGCTGACGCATTGATGGGAAACCCATCTTATAGAAACCTCTCAGGGTTATCAATTTTCACCACACAGGTACTGACCGAGGAACAGGGATATTGACTCCTGTAATGTTGAAGGACTGAGTTGACTCTACAAGGGACGTGTTCTGCCACTGTTGATGTAGGCTCTCAATTGAGTCTTAAGTTCGGTGACCACTTCAGGATAGTTATCGAATACATCCATTGTCTCATAAGGATCCCGATCGATGTCGTATAATTGTCCAGAATCACTCATGTCGGGACGCCAGGGCGACATGGTTGTATGGCGTTCGACTTCAGGAGAGTAATGGTAAAACCCGCCAGAGCCTTTCGTATCGAGGATGAGTTTCCACTTATCTCGTCGAATCGAGAGGATGCCAGTGTAGGATTGTGTAATCATGGAGTCACGACCTGCATTGGATTCACCCAAAAGATTGGGCAACTGATTAAAACTATCTTCGCCTGCCCAATCAGGTAATGGTTTGTCGAATACAGCAGAGATAGTTGCCATGATATCAGTGAGGCTTACTAAACTATCATTCGTGGTTCCGGGTTTTATCTTTCCAGGCCAGCGAGCGATAAATGGAACACGCGTTCCTCCATCCCAGGCGTCGGTCTTGTATCCGCGGTAAGGTCCGGATGCATCGTGTCCTTCTAGCATGTCATCCCCTCGCGCGGCAAAGGGACCATTATCGGAGGTGTATACCATCAGTGTGTTATCCGTTTGCCCCAAAGAAGCCAGAGAGTCATTTATTCGGCCCAAGCTTTTGTTAACCCATAGAACTTTGTCCGCGCGACTCGATACGCCGCTCTTGCCTCGGAATTCTTTCGGGACGCTTACGGCTCCATGTGCTGCGTTTATGGGCAAGTATAGAAAGAACGGTTTTTTCTCATCGACTGCCCGTTCCATGAAGACAATGGCTTCACCGGCTGGCTTGCCGGCGCAGGCGTCAAACCAGGCGTATCCTACGGCCGCACCGATGAGTTTGGTTTCAAAGCGGTAGAAGACGTAGCCACCCCTCTCGATTTCCACGCCACCATCCTCCACCTTCTCGGCCTCGATCACGAGCGACTCACCTATTACCACAATGGAATCGAGCGCCGTTTGACCAATGTTCATGGTCATGTGATCAAAGACATCCTGTCGTGAGCTTCCGGCGGCGAACGCCCTGAAAAAAATCTAATGACAGAATTCTACCATGACATAGCGGGGAAGTATCCCGTCACCTCTTCAGTGAGCAATCAGACCTACGAGAGCAGAAAATCCAGTTACTTCCAGATTCCTGTCTTGAATACAAATTCGGTCTGCTTAGCCGCCACCTTGATCAGTAATTAAAAGGGTTCTGAAGTATAATTGGTGATTCCTGCCATATTCCTGCCAATCGAAGTGTTTACGGCAATCCTACACGCCACTCTTTGGCGAGTGGCACCCAAAGGGTAGTCAAAAAATGTCTATAACCCTGTAGTTTCCTATGGCCTATCTCCTTAATCCCCGCAAGATTTCCGAGCATTGAAGTATATTTCCTATGTCGAAACGCTTACTTATTCTAATTCTCAGTTGGGCAGCCTTCACGCAAAGCTTCGCTCAGGAAACATCGATGCCCCCCGGTACGATGCTGCTACCGGAATCGGCCCTTCCAGACTACGAGGCGAACATCGATCACGAGGCCTACATTCTTCAGACCAACAACCAGGTCATCAATCATGGTCGCCAGGTCTACGAACGGATCTGCCACACCTGTCATGGAGATATCAATTTGCCCGGATCCATCCCCAACTCCCTGCGATTTGGCGAAGGTGAGTTTCAACATGGGAATGATCCCTATACCATGTACCAGACCATCACCCGTGGCTGGCGACTGATGGCTCCCCAAGCGCAATTGGTTCCGCAGGACAAGTATGCAGTCATTCATTACATCCGTTCCCATTATCTGAAAGAGTATAATCCGGATCAACACTTCGAAGTGAACGATGCCTATTTGGAGACTTTACCCAAGGGGACTGAAATGGGCCCTAAGCCGCTAAAACACGAACCGTGGAAGGATATGGATTATGGCCCCTTTCTGACCGGCACCTACGAAATTGTGCCCGAGGAAACAGAGCCGTATCGCTGGCCCGAAGGTAAAGACACGCGTGGCTATGTTGCGCCCGATGCCAATATAGCCTACAAGGGGATTGCGGTTCGTTTGGACCCAGGTGAGGGTGGCGTATCCGCCGGAAATACCTGGCTGGCTTTTGAGCACGACACCATGCGCGTCGCTGGTATCTGGAAAGGCGAAGGATTTACCAATTGGCAAGGCATCAATCTGGATCATCAGCATTGGTATTGGCCCCGTACCTCGGGAAAGATCATTTACGAAACCGAAGACGCCCCCGGTTGGGCCAATCCAGCGACCGGTATGTTTGATGACGAACGCTTTATCGGATTGGACGGTCGGCGCTTTGGCCCCCTTCCACGCGACTGGACCCAATACAAGGGGCTCTATCGCCACGGGCAACGTATCGTAATTTCTTATACCGTTGGCGGATCTAAAATCCTTGAGAGTCATAAGCTAACCAAGTCCGAAGGCATTGCTCGCATTCTCAATATCGGCAAGTCAGACAAAGATCTCACCTTAAGACTATCCAATGGCGGTACATCCATGAAGGTTCAGGGTGGCAACAAAATCAAACTCGTTGACAAAGATGACTTCTTAACCGCAACCATCCCCGCCTCAGAAACACCCCTGAACGTGGCGTTTATTTCCGGTAATGGGTCCCTTGCTAGAGATGACCTCGATCTCGAACCACTTACCAAAGGCAGCCCGTCCGAATGGCAGCAAAGTATCTCTTCTCCCATCATTCGCGGAGAACAAGACGGGCCCTTTCAATGGGATAGCTTTGCGATCCCACGTGACAACCCTTGGAAGAGTTGGATGAGGACAACCGGTGTCGATTTTTCTGCTGACGGGAAAACTGCCTACCTTTGCACCTGGGATGGCGATGTCTGGAAAGTGGAAGGCATCGCCGATGACAAAGCAGTGAATGCAGAGTGGAAACGGATTGCAGCTGGGTTGTTCCAGCCGCTGGGTATCAAGCTTGTCGATGGAGAGATCTTTGTGACCTGCCGCAACCAGCTCGTTCGTCTGCATGACCTCAACGGCGATGGCGAAATGGACTACCACGAAGCTTTCAACTCTGATCATCAGGTGACTCAGCACTTTCATGAATTCGCCATGGGTCTGCAGGTCGATGAAGAAGGCAATTTTTACTACGCGAAAAGTGCGCGACATGCGCGACCTCCGCTCGTGGCTCATCATGGAACCTTACTTAAAATTACCGCGGACGGTTTGAAAACAGAAATTCTGGCAAAGGGCTTTCGCGCCGCCAATGGAGTCTGCCGCAATCCGGACGGCACTTTCTTTGTCACCGACCAGGAAGGTCACTGGAATCCGATGAACCGTATCAACTGGGTCGTTCCAGGTGACAACTTCTACGGCAATATGTGGGGCTATGGCGCCCCGGATGATACTTCCAATGAAGCCATGGAACAACCACTCACTTGGGTCGATAAAGGATTCGATCGTTCGCCGTCAGAGCTTCTGTGGATCGACAGCCCAAGCTGGGGTCCACTCAATGGCAAGCTGCTCAACCTCTCCTACGGTCATGGACGCTTGGAAATCGCTCCCTATGAAACCGTTAACGGACAAATGCAGGGCGGACTTTGTCGCCTACCGATTCCTGATTTTCCAACTGGGACTATGCGTGGGCGTTTCAACGCCGAAGACGGACATCTTTACCTAGCCGGCATGTCAGCTTGGGGAACGGCACAAATGCACCTGCCAGGTGGATTTTTTCGCGTGCGGGCAACTGGCAAACCATCCCACCTGCCTGTCCAAATGAATGCCTTTCCATCAGGTATTGATATTACTTTTTCTGATCCACTCTCGAAAGGATCCCTCAAAAATATTCAGGACGCAGTCGAGGTAGAAAGCTGGTCCTTACTGAGATCTGCCAACTACGGGTCAAAACATTACGATGAGAAGACCCACGCCGTAGAAGGCGCTAAGATTACCAATGGTGGCAAAACCCTTCGACTTTCGATTGATGACATGTCCCCAGTCTGGCAAATGTCCATTCGCTACAAACTGACGGGTAAGAATGGAGAGCCCATCGAAGGTGAGATTCAGAACACCATTCATAACCTGGGACAAGAGACCAACTGGAATTAAAATACTTACTATGGATTCTTGCTATTATAGGTAGAGCGGTTTCGCCGCAAACCGCCGCCTTCCGAACGGCTCGTGTTGGTGTCGTCACTTCGTTCCTCGAAACGACAATCGAGTCCTACCCATCCTGATAACAAACGACTACGAATCTCCAAACTACCAAATATTTTCTATTCTACATGAACGTACCCGAAGTTCAATTACTCATAGACGGATCATCCGTCCCCGCAACTAACAACGCCTCTTATGATCTTCCCTCACCCGCAACCGGTGAAATCATCGGCCGAGCTGCCAGTGCAACGATTGAAGACGTCAACAAAGCCGTAGCGAGTTCCAAGGAGGCGTTTATGAGCTGGTCCAAAAAAACAGCTTGGGAACGCGAAAAGATTATCCGTAAAGCAACAGCTCATGCGAAGACCAAAGCTGATCTGATTGGCCGCTACATGGCATTAGAACAAGGAAAGCCGCTCAACCAATCAGTCGGAGAAGCCACCGGCTCGTGCGACATGATTGACTACTATGCCGCGGAAGGGGTTCGTATCGAGGGAACCATCAATCCAACGGAAAAATCGAATTTCCGATCCTGGGTGACTTACCATCCCGTCGGGGTTTGTGCCGCCATAACCCCCTGGAATTACCCAGTCGCCTTGCTCGCCTGGAAACTAGGCCCTGCCTTAGCAGCTGGCTGCACCATTGTGGTGAAACCGACGCCGATCACTCCCATGTGCGCCACGGCGTTTTGTCATGCATTGACTGAAGGAGGGATTCCTCCAGGAGTCATTAATGTCATTACCGGGCCAAACGCCGAGTTAGGGGAAGCACTGGTCAAACACGCGGATGTTAAGAAGGTTGCGATGACTGGCTCTACCGCTGTCGGGAAAAAAATCCTCGAAGCCTGCGCTCCTGATTTAAAGAAAGTTTCGCTCGAACTGGGTGGTCACTGTCCCGCGGTCTTATGTGAGGATGCGGATGTAGATCTCGCCGCCCAAATCATAGCCTACAAGGGTTTCCGCAATTGTGGCTAATCCTGCAGCACCGTAAACCGGGTATACGTTCATGGCTCCGTGCATGATGCCCTGGCAGAAAAACTGAAAACACTCGGTGAAGCCATGACCATCGGTGATGGCATTACCGATCCAACAGTGGACAACGGGCCCATGTGCACACCAGAAGCACGAGCGCAAGTCGAAGCCCATGTAGCCGACGCGGTTGACAAAGGAGCTACACTCGTGAGTGGAGGGAAAGCCCCAGAAGGTGAATCCTATACCCAAGGAAATTATTACCTCCCTACCGTAATCACCGGAGCAACTTCTGAAATGCGGATGATGAATGAAGAGACCTTCGGACCCGTGGTCCCCCTCGTTCCCTTCGATGATCTGGAGGCTGCCATTGCCCAAGCTAATGACACTCCCTGGGGCCTGGCCGCCTACTTGTTCAGTCAGAATACGCGAAGTCGATTTTCTAAATATCGAAGTCAATCCTAACTCAGGATTTCCCACTCTATCCGACTGGCTGCTTGGATTGAAAGTTTACTTTCAGTCCCGGGAGGTTGGTATTTCGCCCCGCGCTATTCTGCGAGTAGCACGTGGAGTTAAAGCTCTTAAGTCCACCTTCCAAGAGTACAGCGGAGAACTGGACACTTTTGTGTGGGAGAGCAATTTCGGCACCTATATGCTTCTTCCGTATATTGCCCAACACTTTGGTTTCCGAGTGATTGCCTATCCCCATAATCTGGAATCTCTTGTGCCATCACAGTCATCTTTTTACTCTAAACGAACCTCTCCGGATTGGTTTGACGAGGAATTAGCCGCGCTTCGTGTGTGCGATGAAGTCCACGTTATTTCCAGAGAGGAACAATGGTTATTAAGGTTACATGACATCGATGCTCAGTACCACGCATATCAGCTACCTGAAGCCCTGAAACAGAGAACCTCTCGTATCCTAAACAAGCGCCAGCATTCTCAAAAGTGTCACTATCTAATATTCGGGAATGTATGGAATCACCCAACCAAAATGGGGACGATTGAATTGCTGAATTTTCTCTCTATAAGCCAAGTCCATGAGCTTCCATTTGTGGTCGCAGGACTTGGGACAGATACGATGGAAGAGCAATTCCGTTTCACGAACTTAGGTTTTAGAGGCCAGGTTGATTCCACAAAATTGGAAGCGTTGTTTGCGCAAGCAACTGGCGTGATCATCCACACCGTTCCAAGTACGGGCTCTTTAACCAAGATCCCTGAACTTCTGGCCTCCGGAATCCCAATCATCGCCAACGAGAACGCAGTTAGAACCTACTACAATCTCCCCAACCTGAGGGTTTATAGGAACTTCGAAGAGCTGGAAACAATCCTTCGAGAGTCTTCCCTCTCCATTGAGAGCAGCTCCACTGAGACGTCTGAATTGCTCCAGCGTCAGGCTACACACACAGGCGAAAAAGGGAATAGCTGAAAAGAAGCAGTTAACGGTTAGGTGAATTGACTTCAATGGATTGAGTCGATTTAAACGTCTGATAAGTAAGTAAAGATTCCAGAGACTTGGAATGATCTGATCACACATACCCTGATTCTTCTCATGAACAAACATACCTCACGTCGCACTTTTCTTAAGACCGCTGCCGCAGCTTCCGCTGCTATTGGCATGCCCACAATCATACCAGCCAGCGCTCTTGGCAAAAATGGCTCTGTTGCTCCAAGCAATCGCCTGGTCATGGGCGGAATTGGAATCGGCCCTAGAGGTCGGAAAGTGCTCTCTTGCTTTCTTCAGCAGCCTGACGTGCAGTTCATTGCCATTGCCGATGCTCAGGAAGAACGCCGGGAAATTGTCCGCCGTGTTGTAAATCGCGACTACGAAAACGAAGACTGCTACAAGACGCGCGACATGTTCGAGATTCTCGAGAACAAAGATATCGACATCGTACAGATCACCACGGGCGACCGTTGGCATACCTTGGGAACCATCCTGGCAGCCAAAGCAGGTAAAGACGTCTATTGCGAGAAGCCCTGCAGCATGAACATCAAGGAAAGTCAGGAGCTGGCCGATGCGGTGAACAAATATGAACGTGTATTCCAATCAGGCACTCAGCGCCGCAACGTCAATAATTTCAAATTTGCAGCCCATCTGGCCTTGAGTGGCAAACTCGGCAATGTGCATACCGTGCACGCTGGTATTCTGAAGCTAAAGCCCGACGAAGAATGGCTGCCAGAAGAACCTCAACCGGACAAAGAGGAATGTGATTGGGATCTCTGGCTCGGACCCGCCCCGTGGCGCCCCTACAATAAGAAGTATGTGCAAGGCCGTTGGCGCGGCCACTACGATTTCCACGGTGGCGCCGGATTACCGGAGTGGGGTTCCCACACACTTGACTTATGCCAATGGGGAGCGAATGCCGACAATACGATGCCCATCGAGTATGAATACGAAGGCGACACCATTCATGGTAAATACAACAACGGGGTGAAACTCGTCATGCGTCTCTCCGGTTTCAAAGGCGAAGGAGACTGGAAAGTCCCGGGAACCTGCCCTGTAAAGTTCGAAGGTGACGAAGGTTGGGTCGAAGTCGGAGACCATGGTAACATCGTAACCAGCTCAGAGTCCCTGAAAGAAGGCGCACCCACTGAGGAAATGTTTGGCACCGACCCGATCAAGCATGTGCGAGATTTTCTGGATTGCGTAAAGACGCGCGAAAAACCTGCCTGTAATCAAGATATTACAAGACGAGGTCACATTGCCTGCCATGCTGCCGCTATTGGTTGGCAGCTCGGCAGAAAAGTTGAATTTGATCCCGTTAAGGAAAAGTTTATTGGTGACAAGGAAGCCCAAAAGATGGCCAACCGCGTTCGCCGCAAACCCTGGAGACCCAATCTAAAAAAACTTCCAGCTGTTTGATCAACCCCTGGTTCGACTAGGCACTAGTGCAGAGGAACATAATTGAGGATGCTTTATAGATCGCATTAGCGCCCTCATTCCCTGAAGTCTGGATAAGGGCCTGAATGAGTAAATTGGACTCGATGGACCTAAGCTCATCAGATCATAAAAACTCCAAGTATCATGTCTTATAATACGACAAGGCATCTATTCTTTTTTCTGTGTCTGCTTTGCCCCTAAATGCCTGTGCTAGCTCAAAGTACGGTAGCACCGATTGTTCGCACCATAGATTTGAACCTGGGAGAATCAGCAATAGTTGAATTGAGGGATGGTAGCTCAGCACAAATAAAACTCCTGGAACTGACCGAGCATACTAACTCACTACGTGGAGCTATTCGAACAGCTGTGGTGAAAGTTGAGGTGAACGGTCGTGTCGTCGAATTGTCTTCGGGGAATTATAATTTACCAAAATGGGTGGGAGGCGTTCAAATCGACTGCCCGATTACAGGAGGCTACCTCACCAGCAGTCACCGCGACAGGTGGGCCCTTAAGAAAGAGGCACGCCTACGCTTCTGGCCGGCAGACTCACCGTTAATTGATCCTACTACTTTTACCTACCCGGTTAAATAACGCTGGTTTGCTACCTACACCCAAATGTCGAATGAACCCACCTATGTGGATGGCGGTGAAGACCCAAAACGCAAAGCGATCTACTACCACAACGATCTGGATTTTGGCGGAGCTGAAGGAATGGTCGAAGTCGTAGCCGCAACCGATGGGCTGGTCGTTTCAAGTGGTAAGGACGTCTTGGCTGGGCATGAAGATTCGCCGGTGAGCGAACGCTACGATGTGGTTTACATATTGGATGATCGCGGATGGTACTACCGTTACAGTCATCTCTTCAGTATTGATGAATCCATCAAGATTGGCACACGCGTTCAGATGGGACAAAACATCGGAATTCTGGGGAAAGAAGGCGGCAGCGGTGGCTGGTCTCACTTGCATTTTGGTATCTATAGTCGCCAGCCATCCGGTGATTGGGGAACTCAAGATGTCTACGGCTTTGTCTGGGAGGCCTACGTGCATAAGCACAATCCAGCACTCCTCGCAGTGGCTCGTCCACACCGCTTCAAGGCAGTGGGTGAAACAGCCGTGCTCGATGGATCCAAGTCATGGAGTGCCTCTGACAGTATCTCTTCCTATAAGTGGATAATTACCGATGGAAGTGAAGCTGTCGGTCCAAAATCGAATCGAACTTACAACAAACCAGGCATGTATACTGAGACTTTGCGCATCGAAGACTCGTTGGGAAATGTGGCATACGACTTTGCCGTGGTCCAAGTGAGTGATCCCGATAGACCCGACGAGCGAGCTCCATCTATCCACCCCGTTTATTATCCAACTACAGATATTCATGCAGGTGATAAAGTCACATTCAAAGTGCGCACCTTTAACACTACGGACGGCTATGAAACCTGGGATTTCAACGACGGATCTGATCCGGTGACAGTGCACTCCGATGGCAACATCCGGAAACTCGCAAAAAATGGATACGCCGTGACCGAACATCGTTTTGAAAAGGCAAGTACGTATATTGTAGGAGTAGAACGAACCAATAACCGAGGAGAAAGCGCTATCGGCCGATTGGCCGTCCATGTGGAATGAATTGAGTAGCTGGCTTATTTGATTGGCATTCTGAAAATGCCACTTTAAATCAGTTTCTCTATCCAAGATTTTACTCTATGAATAATTCTCATTTAAGAAGCCTTTTGGTTTTCTGCCTTCTCCTCTCATCGGTATTCAGCCCCATTGCAATCCAGGCGGAGCATCATCAACCCAATATCATTTTCATCCTGGTCGATGATCTCGGCTGGGGAGATCTGGGCGTATTCTATCAAAATCAACGAAAGCAAGGCCGGAAGCATGCCACACCGAACCTCGATCAGTTTGCAGCCGAAGGCATGCAACTACGCCAGCACTATTGCGCCGCTCCGGTCTGCGCTCCTTCTCGTGCATCCCTTCTCTCCGGACGACATCAGGGACATGAACCGATTCGGGATAACCAATTCGACAAAGCCTTAGCCGACTCTCACAACCTTGGTACCGTGCTCAAACAAGCGGGCTACAGGACAGCCATGGTTGGTAAATATGGACTCCCCGGTGGTGACCGAGAACTATACGACATGGATCAGTGGGTAGCCTATCCTACCTTACGCGGTTTCGATGAGTTTTTCGGTTATGTTAAACACCGGGACGGGCACACCCAATATCCTGGCAATGATTATCCTCGTGGCGATTCCGAGCTACACCGCACTGGGAAACCGGTATTCCACAATGAGTACCGTCTGGATGATGAATTGGCAGGCTCCTACACTACAGATCTGTTTACCGCCTTTGCCAAGAAATGGATGGTTGATCACCAACGAGTGAATCCAGAACAACCGTTCTTTTTGTATCTGTCTCACAGTACTCCACACGCGGCCTTACACGTTCCTTCGACACCTTATCCCAAAGGTGGAGGCATCAACGGTGGAGTACAATGGCTTGGCGAAGCCGGTCAGATGATCAATACAGCGGAAGGCGAAATCGACTCTTGGATTCATCCGGACTATGCCAACACGGATTGGACGGAGCAGGAACAACGCTTTGCCACCATGGTTCGGCGGATCGACTCCTCAATAGCTGATGTTATTCAAACATTGAAAGATCTGGAAATCGACCGCGAGACAATGGTTGTCTTTACCAGCGACAATGGTCCGCACCGGGAAAGCTACATCGAGGGGCTCACATACAATGCCAGCTCGTTCGACTCGTTTGGACCCTTCCACGGAATTAAACGTGATGTATTGGAAGGAGGGATACGCATGCCGACCTTGGCTCGCTGGCCCGGCAGCATTCCAGCACAATCGATCAACTCAACTCCATCTCAGTTTCACGACTGGCTACCTACCCTAAGCTCAGTAGCTGGATTAGTAGCCCCTGCCATCTCCGATGGGGTTTCCCTTCTACCCTACTTAACTGGACAAGGTCACGCTCGTGAAAGCACTATTTACGTCGAGTATGTCAACACCCGCAACACACCCGCTTATGCAGAATTCGACCTCCACCATCAGGCCCGGATCCGCCAGCAAATGCAGGTTGTATTCGTAGATGGATACAAGGGCATACGCACGGGCATTCAGGAGCACGATGACGACTTTTTGATCTTCGATGTAGACAATGATCTTCGCGAAAGCATGGACCTCTCCGGCACCAATGATTATTTCACCAAGCTTCAACAACGCATGAAGGACCGGGTACTGCAAATCCGCAGGCCGAACGAAAGTGCTCCTCGCCCCTATGATGATGCTCCCATTCCCGGAATCGAGACAGATCGCAATCCTCAGCGTGTGGGATGGAAAGTCTATCAAGGCCCCTTTAGTTGGGTGCCTCAAACCTTTGGCCTCGAAGAAGTAGAAAGCGGCACCTCAACAAAAGTAGATGTCTCCAAATTGGATATTGAAGCAGGAGGAGCTGCCGAATTCAAAGGCCTGCTAACCATTGAATCACCGGGAGACTACCTTTTCAAAGTAGACTCGGACGGAGGCGCAATCCTCCGTCTTCACGATGCCGTGTTGGTCGACAACGAATCCGTCATCGATGGCAAACGAGCAACTCAAGGAAAGGCCCTTTTAGAACAAGGAGTTCATCCTTACACCTTGACCTACCTGCGAGGCTCTGACCGGGAAGCCAAGTTATCCTTTTCTTATTCGAAGTAAACGAAGTGCCAACGCTCTTCGGGCAACTTGCCTCCAAGCAACGCTTTTAGGGTAAGAAAGGAAACAGTCGTTTAATCGCATCAGCATCCAAGGGTGAGCCGTATTCACAGCCCTCAAAGGACTCTGCGTATTGAACGGCCTTCCCATGGCCTTCACCGTAGAACTTAACCAGGCAATCGCGTTCCTCCTCCCCCACTTGACTGAAGATGAGAGCAAACTCCCGAAGCTTTGCCAACCGCTCTTCAGGATCGTCGGGCATGCCACCCTTAAGCTGCCCAACCCAAGGCAGCCACTCATAGACCTGCGATTCATGGCAGTGCAGCATTTGCACTTTCGTTTCCACCACCGCATCGATATCCACTGCCACATCGGGCTTGAAAGGGATGGGCTTCTGGAAGTCATCTGACATATAAGCAATGACTGGCATTTTTCGCAGTGGTGGAACATCGGGACAAATATTTGGCACACCCACTAAGAAAGAACAGTCCTGAACCAGCTGCGACGTATACCGGTGGTCTGGGTGGTAGTCGTTGGGTCGGTGAGTTAAAATCAAATCAGGAGCGAACTCACGGATCAAACTCATGAGCGAATTCCGCTCTTCAAGGCCCGGCATCAATTGACCATCTGGGTTGTCCATTACTTCATATTCGATCCCGGCAACTTGCCCTGCGGCTTTTGCTTCCGCACGCCTCCGCTCAACGAGTGGTTCGCCCGACATTTCATGGTGCCCCCCTTCCCCATTGGTGACTGATGCAAACTTTACGGCACAGCCCGCCTGCGCCCACAAGGCTGCAGATCCACCGGCTTTTTCATCGCAATCATCAGGGTGGGCGCCAAGCGCCAGAATTCTGGTTGTATTCATAGTCACCAAGAATCTGCCCACCAGAGTTCCTTTATTCCAGAATTATCGACTGCTTATTATTAATTAACCTTTCACCCTTAATAGGAGCAACTTTTCAAAACTACCTTGCCGGCAGGCAAAGTATAAGATTCGTAAAGTGCAGAGCCTCGTCCCAGCTTACTTCAGATGCTTTCACCAGAAATAGGCGTCGCACCAATGTAATAAAATTAAAAGGACCCTAAGATTTCTACAACCTGTATCCACTCCAAGCATGGGACAAGATGAAACTTCATAGCTGGCAAGGAACCATTTTTCAGGTCAAATAGTAAACCCGAACAACTTACCACGGTGCTCTTGATCTAAGTCAGTCCTCCTGGATTACGATACCATCGAACTTTTCCTCATTAAATTCCACCTCTTCTAACAGGGCGACTTTATTTGACCGTTCGACAATGTATCTAGGCATCTGATTGAACCCTTCGGCAGTAAGATCATATTGAGCATCATAGTTTGAGCCATAGATTCCCATAGCACCCAATATGGTGTGACTAAGGTTGTCATGTGAGATGGGAATCAATGCTCGTGAACTTAATCGAGATACTTCATCCGGATACTTTTCCGCGTAGGCATTATTGAATACGACAAAGAATGGGACATCTATCTCGAATCGAGTTAGGAAATTCCTAGTTCCATGATCGTAAAACCCGTCTCTATAATCATTTAAATATTCCCCATGATCGGGCATATATAAAAGTATCGCTGGATGCCCCAGGTTCATCATTCTTGTTACAATCTCACCCAAGACTTTGTCAGTGTAACGGATACTATTTAAATACTCTTCCATGTGGGTATCAGGCTTAAAAAATTCCTCAGATTTTGGATACCTACTTGAATACCTGAAGTGGCTACCTGCAAAATGCAGGATGATTAAACGACTGTTCTGGGATGGATTCTGAATCTCTTCATCAAAATAGGGAACCAAATCCATATCATAGCTTTTCTTGAGCTCTGTTAATTATACTAGACGCTTTGCATCCTCCATATAAGCAGAGATGAAACTATCGTGAAATCCCTTTCGGTTTTGATTAGAAATCAAGATCGATTCACGCCCTGCAGCTTTGATCACTTTTAATATACTTGGCTTGCTGGAGAAGTCCTCAACCCTCTGAGTGGGAGAAGTCGACAATATCGAAGGAACGGATACTCGCGTGTAGCTAGCAGCGGCTACCACATCCTCGTACAAAACAAAATTGCTCGGATGCTCGTGTGAAAATTCATCGAAGAAGGGTGTGGTCTCGACCCCAGATGTATAAAGCCCGAGTTTGTCCTTCCGAGCGCTCTCTCCCAAAGCAAAAATAACCAAGACCTTATTTTCTTTTATGAGATCTCCGTCAAACTCGTAACTTAGCTTTTGGTATTTCTTAACCTTACGGTGAACCTCATCGTAATACCGATAAAATAGAGAGGCCTCTTTGAGAGGGTAAAATTTGGCAATATTATGTTGAGAATTAAAAAATAAACAACTCGCAGCAAGACCCCAAAAAAACAAACAAGGTACTGCGTAATTAATTTTTAACCACGCAGGTACTAAACGCTTTCTCTTAAAGAAAAATAACAAGCATGCTCCTATGAATAAGACCACTACTAGTATAATCTTCGATGCGAGTGGAGATTTAAGGAACTCCGCAAGTTCGCCTGAATGCGTATCAAGAATTGAAGCAAACACATGATAGTCCATTTCCGCACCAGTCAGAAGAAAGTATATGGAAACCAGAAGAGAGGGGATTACTCCTAGAGCGCAGATTCCAAAAACGAAACGCGGAAATTTATTGGCAACCAAGTGGAGGAAAGCCAAATAAAATGAGAAATACGATACAAAGAGAATCGCTTGTACCTTTCCAGTCGGGTTATTCTGAATAACTAACAGGGCAAAAAACTTAGAAAGGCTAGACAGAATAAATCTAGGCGTAAGACTCTCGATGAAAACTTCATAAACCGAAAAATTGATTAAGCCAAAGGAAGTATTCAATCTGTTTATGTGCCCCAGACTATCAACCTGTATATTTACGAGATTTTACCGAATCCGGATAAACCTTATTGCGATATGTTCGAGAACAATCGTTACGCCTTTCCGTCATTGTATTTCGGATACGCATAATGATCTTTGTTGAACAAAACTTGGTGGCCCATATATTTCATTCAACACTATCAGATTCCTAACACTGATGGGACATCCCTTAAGCCTCCTAACTACGAAGGCCACCTAGATCATTACCCAGGAGGATTATTCGAATTTTTCCCATTTAAGAAGTCGAGATGACCGGAATGGAACCCCACTTCTATCAACTATTTACGTGTTTTACATCAGCGTAAGTGGTTGCAACTTTCCCCTTGCCCCCACACAAGTCATTAAGCCTTTGATGGGCCACAATTTTAATTCCGCAATGAACGCATCCGACAATAAGAACGTAGTTTCCGCACTCTCCCTCGCGGTGATCGTAGCTCTCGTACTCGTGGTCGTACCGATCGCGTCGTTGCAGAAGTAAGTTGTTCTAAAAGAATTTCTTAACCCCCGCCGATGCGAATTCGGTGGGGTTTTTTATTGTCTGACCTCCCGAACTCAAATCGGCGCCAACTTGAACATCATCCACACATCATAATGAAACACACAGGCGCTGAAAACATCATTCAATTGTTGGAGCGACTGGGTACCATGGGCTTCGGCCTACCAGCTGCCATTGGAGCTGCCTTGAAAAAACCAGATGCGACGGTGGTCTGCTTTGCCGGTGACGGAAGTCTTCTAATGAATATTCAAGAGCTCATCACGGCCGTTGAAGAGGACGCCAATGTAAAGATCATTTTATCGAACAACAATTCGTTGGGATGGGTGCATCAGCAACAGGATCTGCTTTATAACAAGCAAATCTCCACATCACAGTATCACAGGGCAGTTGATTTTCCTACCAAAGCTGAAGGGTTGCAAATGAAAGCTTACGATATAGGGACCTGTACCGATCCTGCATCTACATTAGCAGAGGCTTTCGCTCAATCCGGCCCAGCTTTGATCAATGTCCCGATTGAAGTTCAACAACACGTTTTCCCCATGGTTCCTCCAGGAGGTGCCAACAAGGAGATACTGACCTCAAGTGGGCCGACCCGGGAGTGTGCGAATGGAGGTTGAAAAAGCGATTGGAAGCGTCCCCTTGACCTGTGTCGTACGCACACTCAGTTTACAAACTGATAGTCTGTCGATCGACAGCTTGAATATAACAATAAACTCTACCCTATGAAACGACGCCAAGCACTCAAACAACTTGCTGCCCTCGCGGCAGTAGCACCCTTTTCAAATTCTATACTTCAGGGAGCTTCCCAATCGAAGCTCTGGCTAGAACTTGCAGTTCAGCAATATAGCTTCAACAGGCAACTTAAGGCAGGCACTCTTGATCTTCTTGATTTCCCCAAGACAGTCGTGGAGGGCACCGGGATTAAAGTGCTAGAGTATTTCAATGGCCATATGGATGACAAGGCGGGCAAGAAATCGCATTTCAAAGAGCTTCGTAAGCGCACCGACGACCTGGGAGCCCGAAACACCATGATTCTCTGCCGTAGCGAACCAGCACTCGATTCCCCCGATCCATCCATCCGAGCGGCTGCCATTGAAGGTTATCGTCCCTGGCTTGAAGCAACCAATATTCTAGGTGCAAGCTGTATACGCGTAGACATACGTTCCGACGGAGATGCAAAAGAACAGAAGAAGTACGCCACCGAAGGCCTACGTGCCCTCTGCTCGGTATCCGACAAAGATTTTGGCGGCTTGGATATTGTAGTCGAAAACCACGGCGGGCATTCCAGCCGAGGTGATTGGGTAGCCGAGGTCATGAAAGCGGTTGACTTGGACAACTGCGGCACTCTCCCAGATTTTCAGAACTTTAAGGATTACGACCCCTATAAGGGCGTTAAAGAAATGATGCCTTGGGCCAAAATTGTATGCGCCAAAGCGAAGGACTTTGATGCGGACGGTAATGAGACCAATGTCGACTTTCGCCGCATGCTCAAGATTGTCAAAGAAAGTGGTTTCCGCGGATCCATCGGCATCGAGTTCGAAGGGCATGGCATGGATCCAGTCAAAGGCATTAACGCCACCAAGCGGCTGATTAATAAAGTAATGGCTGAACTGTCCTGAGCAGCTATTCTCATAATACTAGGAGCTGCATTCTAGAGATTTGACTCCCTCGCGGACGCGAAGTAATCATCTAAACTATGGACACGCATTTAAACGAACTCTCATCACTTCCATCGGCAAAGATCGCCATTCTAGGAGGCACCTTTCTCAATGACTACCTCTTTGGCACTGACATAATGAAAGGGTATTCTATTCTGGATACACCTGCTGGAGCATCGCCCAAGATCTATTATGGTGAGTCTGGAGAGGTTCCGTTTTATTATGTCCATTTTCACGGGGAAGGAAAATGGCTTGAGACCTGGCTAGCCTTGCGCGACCTGGGAGTAAAAGAGGCTATTGGTGGCGCTACAGCTGGAGGAATTAGCCCGCTACTAAAAACAAGAGACTATGTGATCCCAGTCGATTTCATGGACAAGAATGTAGACCGTGTATCTAACATTCCGGAAGAGTATTTGGAAGATCCAAGCCATGCCCTCTGTCGTTTCACCCCACCCTACGATGAAACGCTCCGATCTTTCCTCATTGAAGAAACACGAACAGTAATCCGAAACAACCCCAAGCTTTCGGACATAAACGTCATCGATGGCGGTCGCTTACTTCAATCAAGATTTGGTAGATTCGAAACCGTGGCAGAGATCGAAGCCTACCGCAGCCAGGGTGCAGATTTGATTACCCACAACCTTACCACTGAAGTTGTCTTCGCGAAGCAACTGGGCATTCACTATGCATGGATGAACATAATCAGTAATCCGGCAGAGGGAGTTGCCCCTTGGACATTCGAAAGCCTTGGCGAAGTTTACCTGCATTTGAATCCGGTAACCTGGCAAATCCTTGAACGGGTGCTCCCTAGAATTGTAGCTATACCAGCAGATGCGCCTAGAACCATCGATACCCAGCGTGAGCATCCACCGTTGAGTTACCTCGACATACGGGATAAACAATAGCCAGGGCAACCACGCCGCGTGAAAGCTCCATTCATCGTTCTCTTCTTTTCGGTTCTTCTAGCCACAGTTCACGCTAGGCAACCGAACATCCTCCTTATTATGGCAGACGACTTGGGGGCGGAGAATTTAGCTTGTTACGGAAACACCATTTACCAGACCCCTCATCTGGATCGATTAGTAGCAGAAGGCGCTCGCTTCGAGAATGCCTTTTCCACTCCTGTATGCACACCGACACGGGCAATGATTTTAACCGGACTATACCCGAACCGAACCGGTTTCCTCGAGCGGCTCGACAGCCCAAATGATCCTGAGAAGAAGAATCGGCTGCCGGTACACCTTAAAACCTTTGGGCAAGTGTTTCAGGAGGCAGGCTACAAAACAGCTATCGCGGGCAAGTGGCACTTGGGTGATTTTCAAACCTACCCGGATCAGCCCACCTCACACGGTTTTGACGAGCATTGCTTGTGGGTGCAGTACTGGAACGGCAAACGACCTAGCCGCTACTATGCCCCCCATGTATGGGAGAATGGGCAATATGTCGTTCATGAGAAAGAGGTCTTTGGTCCCGATCTCTATGCCGACTTCCTCCTCGACTTTATTGCACGAAATAAAGAGAGCCCTTTCCTCGCCTATTTTCCCATGAATCTAATCCACGGGCCTCTCATAAACCCACCTGGCCTTAGAGACCTGGCAGAATCCAACTTCCCCGAAGATCTTGGAACGAACGAGCGCAAGGCTGGGCACATGGTCACTTACATGGACGGCATTGTCGGACGTATGTTAGCCAAGCTGGAAGCACTTGGCCTAAGAGATAACACCTTGGTTATTTTTACAGGAGACAACGGCACCAGCCCTGGACTTACGAGTCGCCTCGGCAACTTTCACCTTCGTGGCGGTAAAATGACGATGAATGAAGCTGGCACTCGTGTGCCCTTCATCGCGCATTGGCCGGAACATATTCCAGCTGGCAAACGAACGAGTTTCTTCACCTTAATGGACGTGCTGCCAACTATGGCCTCCATCGCCGGCATCACTCTGGGGCACGAGGTTGATGGCATGGACCTTTCGCACAACTTCTACGGAATTCCAGGCAAGGACAGGGACTTCTTCAACATGGCCTTTGAGGGCGACTGCTACTTCGTCCGAACCGACCGCTTTCGTCTCCATGAAGACGGGCGGTTCTATGAGATCCCGGTGACCAGCAATGAAACGCGCTACAGCATGGAAGTCGTCGAGGACGGTCATTCACACGCAAACATACGCGCATTTTTGCAAGGCAAGCTCGATGACTACATAAGTATCAAACAAACGGATACCTCTTATTCAATCGTTCCATTTGGGACAAATGGAGATAATTACAAAAATGCGCAGCAATAGCAAAAATAACTTAAGATTTAAATAAAGACCAAGATGAAGACAAAGAATCAGCTTCTACGATCCCTGATAGTGCTCCTATCAATTCTATCTTGTTCGGCGCACGCCGCCGATAAGCCCAACGTGCTGATCTTGTTTACCGACGATCAGGGAACCCTCGATGTAAACTGCTACGGAGCAAAGGACCTGCACACACCCAACATGGACAAGCTCGCTGAGTCCGGTGTGCGGTTTACTCAGGCCTACGCACATACGGTTTGTTGCCCTTCACGGGCGGCTTTACTTACTGGTCGCCATCCCAATCGAGGAGGAGTGCAGAACTGGCTGCAGGGAGATCGCAACGGAAGCGATTCCCATCTGACAAACATGTTTCCTTCCGAAATCACGCTAGCGGAAGTGTTCAAGGAGGCCGGTTACAAAACTGCATTGTTTGGAAAGTGGCACTTGGGAGCCAAGGCTGGGCACGGCCCAATTGATCAAGGCTTTGACCATCACTTTGGCCACCTATCGGGATTTATTGAAAACTACCGCCACCACTTCATGCACGGAAAAGGCTACCACGACTTGTATAATGATAATGAAGAGATCTGGCGTCGCGGAGAGTATTTCCCGGATATGATAATTGATGAAGCGGTAGAGTACATCGATGAAAACAGCGACGACACTTTCTTCATGATGGTGGCTTTCAACCTTCCTCACTATCCTGAACAACCGACCGAAGAATTCAAAGACGCATTTTCCGATCTAGAAATGCCCCGTCGCTCCTATGCGCGGGTAGTCGCTACCGTCGACAGCCAGATAGGTCGCATCCTAAAGCAATTGGATGATTCCGGTGTTCGAGAGGATACCATCATCATCTTCAGCAGCGACAACGGACACTCGGAAGAAGACAATAAAGGTGTCATTGTTGAAAACCACACCAGCGGACATCCACTCGGTTATTACTACAGTGCTAACGGCGGCGGAGGCTATGCCGGCAAGTGGATCGGACATAAAGGCGATTACCTTGAAGGAGGTGTTCGCGTTCCAGCCATCATCAATTACCCTAAAGTGCTTCCCCAGGGCGAAGTTCGTGAACAGGCTGTAACGGTTATGGATTGGATGCCTACACTCATTGATTTGATTGGTTTACCAGAACCCGAAGTGACCTTAGATGGACGCAGTGTAATGTCCGCCATCAATAACCCTACCGCACCCACCCAACACCCGGTCCTCTACTTCGACTGGCAAGATAAGTGGGCCGTTCGTGAAGGGGATTGGAAACTTATCTCGCTGATGGACCGCAGGACAAAGGAAAGAAGTTACACCCTCCACAACCTGGTGGAAAAGAATCCGGAAGTGAAAGATCACGCCAAGGAACTACCGGCACTGGTTGCACACCTTAAGAAGCTTCACTCAGATTGGGAAAAAGACGTGAAACCCTCTATGTAGATGGATATTCTCCACTGTCGACCCTCCAAAAAGAATCCTTGAGGCAAAGCCATTTTTCCCAGAGGCTCCCTCCTCTACTTCGAAATTTCTTTTACCCTAAGTGAAATTACTTCGTCATATCCCTATCCTGGTTTTTCTATGCACAGGAACCAGTTTGATCTCAAAGGAAGCCCCGGAAGCTATCCTTCCAGAGAAACACTTTGAGTTTCTGAATGAGTATTGCCTCAAATGCCACGACTCAGTGGAAGAAAAAGGCGGCGTAAACCTTGAGGATCTATCGTTTAATCTGGATACGCTCCAAACGGCAGAACTCTGGCAAAAGGCCTTGAATGTGATGAATTCCGGAGAAATGCCTCCGGAGGATGAAGATCAGCCTGAGGCTGAACCGAAGACAAACTTTCTAGCCGACCTCTCAGAGCAACTGGTCCTGGCCCGGAAAATCCTCAGCGATTCGGGTGGTGTCATTGCCATGCGACGCCTGAACCGGCGGGAGTATGAAAATACCATTGAAGATCTTTTAGGCGTCACCATCAATGCGGCCGAGCTGCCCAAAGATGCCAGTACCGGATCCTTTGATACCGTGGGTGCCTCGCTCTTCTTTTCCAGCGATCAGTTCGAGCAGTATCTGAAAATTGCGCGAAGAGCTTTGACCGTGGCCCTCACTGCCCCCGCGACTGAGGAGCCTCAACGGAAGCGACAGCAATCGGAAGACGCCATCAACAAGATGGTTCAGAACCGATATGCAAAGCTATTGGACGGCAAGATTCGTGGAGAACAATGGAAGGAATCCGGAAAGTCACCCACAGAATTTGGCTTCATCGATGAGGCCCGGGTAAAGTTTGAAGCGGGTCTATACAAGCGAGATGGGGTCGGCTACGAACACTACCTTACTCTTCCCGAAACCGATACCGGGGCCGTGTTTTTCGCGACCTGGAACGGAGCCATGACGGATAGCATAACCTTACCTAAAAGTGCGCCGCCAGGTGAATATATCATACGCGCTCGCGCCGGCGGATTCGAAACCGCCCCTGGCCATAGACGCTTCCTCGAAATTGGCACCGTCGAAAACAGTGCGAGGCCAGGTGAACTGGCCGTCCTCGACTACCGTAAAATCTCCGGCAGCTACGAACAGCCGCAGATTGTCGAGTTTCCTATCACCATCACGCCCTCTTCCAGCCGAAAGATCGGAGTCCGCGAACGGCAGCACAACAATCGCGATGCGGCTCGAGCAATATTAAAGAAGGCTCGCAATCGGGACGTACCCCTAGAGGACCCCGCGCTTTGGATTGACTGGCTGGAATGGGAAGGCCCGATCAACATTGAAGAACGGACAACGTTTCAAAACTGGATATTCGGAAATGCTAAGGAAGCGCCTCGAAACGAAGCATACATTCGTAAAGCGATCCAGCGTTTCACCCGCCAGGCCTTTCGCATACAAGAACCGTCCCCATCCTTTCTCGACAAACTGGTGAGTCTATATCGCGATCGCCGGGAAGCGGGAGATGGCTTCCGTACCGCCCTGATCGAGCCACTGGCCGTAGTCCTTGCATCGCCCGCGTTTCTCTATTTGAAGGAGCCCCAGCCGGGCGACCAAAAACGGGAGCTCAACGATCTTGAAATGGCGGTCCGCCTCTCCTATTTCCTCTGGAGCCGGCCTCCCGACACGGAGCTTTACGAGGTGGCCCGGAAGGGTCATTTGAAAAACCCTTCCAAACTGAAACGCCAGACTGACCGCATGCTCGAAGACCCCAAGGCCTGGGAATTCATGAGCGGCTTTACCAGCCAATGGCTCCACCTGGACCGACTCGACTTTTTCCAGTTCAACTACGAGTGGTATCCAGAATTTGACGACAGCGCCAAGAGTGCTGCTCGCAACGAAATTTATCACACCGTTCGAACCCTGTTCGATGAGAATCTCAGCATTAACAAACTGCTCAAATCGGATTTTGTAGTCATCAATGATTTGCTCGCCGGCTACTACGGAATCGAAGGAGTTGAAGGACATCAGTTTCGCAAAGTAAAAGTTCCCGCAAGTTCACCTCGAGGAGGTCTACTTGGAACAGCTGCCGTCCTGGCGATGGGATCCGATGGCGAACGCTCCTCTCCCGTAGAGCGTGGCGCTTGGGTATTGAGAAAACTCCTCCATGACTCACCGCCGCCAGCTCCAGCCAATGTCCCCCAACTCAGCCGACTGGCCGACGAGATGCTCCCTGCCCGGGAGCTGCAAGTCGCCCACATGGAGGAGCCTCAGTGTGCTCAATGCCACCGAGATATCGATCCTATTGGATACGGCCTGGAAAACTTCGATGCCGCCGGCAAGTGGCGCACCCTGGAACGAATTGTGTCTCACAACAAGAAAGTAGAAGATGCCTGGGCCCCGATTGACCCCAGGGGATCCTTGCCAGACAAAAACACCTTTAAAGACTACTACGGACTTCGCGACCAAGTCGCCGAATACCATAGCGATTTCGCCCGCGGTTTGACCGAAGCACTTATTGAATACGGTCTGGGTCGTCCCTATGGATTTACGGACTATGATTTGGCCGAAGAGATCATCAGCCAAGCCGAGTCGGAGAACTTCGGTGCTCGCTCATTCGTCCACGCCCTGGTACAATCTAAACCCTTTAGACAAAAATAGCCTACCCATGAACGGTTCAAAATTCTCTCCCTTGTTTCCCAAACAAACCCGAAGAGCCTTCCTTCGAAGTAGTTCAGCACTCATTGCCCTACCCTTTATGGAATCATTCGGGGCCAAACGCTTTGAGTATGCTGCACCGCTAACCGGAGCCACTCCTCCCAAGCGGATGGTCTTTCTCGGTTTTGGCTGGGGGGTCACGAAAGAGAGTTGGTATCCGGATCTAAATACAACGGGAATCGACTATGTTCTACCGCGCGGCCTGAGAGGTCTGGAGCGACACAAGGATGACATCACCATCATCCAGAACCTGACCAATCAATTCTCGAATGAAGCCCACTGGGGAAGCACATTCTACCTCACGGGAGCCAATCGCTATGCCGAACCGGGGCAAAGTTTCTACAACAGCATTTCTGTGGACCAAGTGGCTGCAGAAACACTGGGTAAAGAAACCCGGTTCACCTCCATCCAACTGGGTTGCGATAATGCAGAAGGTTCCGGTCATGGCCCCGGGCTCTCGATGTCGTGGAACCGCCAGGGCAAGCCAATCGCCGGATTAGACACACCTGTGGCTGCTTACCACAGGCTCTTTTCTGACAGCAATACACCACTGGAAGAACAGCAGGCTATGCTTCGACAAAAACGAAGTGTACTCGATACGGTGCTGGAAAATGCCAAGACCATGAACCATGGCTTGAGCAAGATGGATAACGACAAGCTCGACGAGTATTTCCAATCGATTCGTGAGATCGAAGTTCGCCTTTCCAAGGAGGAGAAGTGGTTGGATGTACCCAAGGTCCAACCCAAAGATCCGATAGAAGAACCCCAGGGCGATATCGAAGGCTACGAAGAGGTCAAGCTCATGTACGACATCATGGTCGCCGCTATGCAAGTCGATGCGACTCGAGTCATCAGCTATCGCCAACCAGTAGACACCTTCATCCGAAGTCTTGGAGCCACCATAACGGGCCACAACATGAGTCACTACACCAATGGCTCCCGCCTGGGCGTTTCAGAAATGCGCGACGAGAAACAAACCGAGCTTTTCGCTTATTTGATCGATAAACTGAAAAGGACCCAAGAGTCCGACGGCAGCAGCTTGTTTGATAATATTTCCCTGAGCTATGGTAGTAACATCGAATCGATCCACTATTTGAGAAACTGCCCAACCATTCTAACCGGTGGTGGAGCTGGAGTAAAACATGGACGTCACTTGGTCATGGAAGATGCCAAGACACCCTTATGCAACTTGTGGCTAAGTCTGCTCCAAGGTTCCGGGATAAAAGCCGATTCTCATGGAGACAGTAATGGAGTGATTGAGGAGCTGTTTGTCTAAGATACGGAGGTATTGAGCACCTCCTGCACAGGCTCATAATCCGAAAATCCCGACAACGCATCCGCGGTCTTCTGAAGCGCCAGAAGATCGTCTTCGACGCGAATCCTCAACTCTTCCAGCTGCGCTGCATTTAGCTTTCTCGGAACATCAATAGGCTTCCCATAGGCAATGTGAACTTTGGCAAATGGATAAGGAAGGAGTGTGCGATCCCAACTCCGTCTAAATACAATAGCGCGTTTTGCCGAGGCAGTGATAGGAAGAATTCGACCTCCGGTCCAACGCGCCATACGAACAATTCCGCCCTGCACATGTCCTCGCGGACCTCGCGATCCGTCGATGGCTAATCCGGCACCGTAACCTGGAGTCTTTCTGATCAGCTGAATCATTTCCTGAATCGCTTCCAATCCATCTCGCCCTGAAGAACCACGAACCACCACCAGGCCAAGTCCCTCTTCCACTCGAGCCATGGCTTCACCATCGAGACTCTTCGAACACATGGTAACCCATTTACCATTCGTCTTCAGAGTCATATGCCGCAGCAAAACGAATGTTCGTCCGTGAAAGAAGGCTGCGATGGCAGGCTCCGGTGCGGCAACAGAAGAATCAAGATGTTCTCTTCCGGTTTCTTCAATTCTCCAACTCCAGCTAAGGCATCGAATGAATAGAAGAGTTATGCATGGGACAAACGTCAGCATCACAAAACGTTTGATGCCCCGGGTAACGGAGTTCTTTGGCATGAATGGCGTTCCCCGCGTCATCCAAAAATTTCACGGGCTCCTTTGCCAACAGATCTGCTATAAGAGGCTGGAGCTGATTAACTCCAAACGGATCCACCAGGGCAGGCGGTAACTTAAAGTAGGTTTTAATGTTCTCCGTCTATCAATTCGGAGGTGTAACTCCACGCAATCTCCACAACCCAGTTGAGTCAAGGAACAAGCAATTGGTTTCATTCTATCTTTGAACAAACGAGGGAGAAAATATGATATTATCTCTTTACTCTCCTAAGCTATCTTTTGACACCATCTTACTCTTACTAGATCAGTGCTAATTAACTCTTGTCTTCGCGATACCAGATCATTGTGCGTTTCTCTAACTTAAGCCTTAGTTCTCTCGGGACCTTCCTTTTCGTGATGATAGGAATGCCCATCCTCTCGGCCCACGAATTATCGAAGGACGACCGGCCTTCCTTTAGAGCACTAAAAGTCGATGACTCGTTGGTGGTCGATGGAATTCTCGACGAACCCTTTTGGCAGAAAGCGGATGTAGCGACCGGCTTTATAAGTCGACGCACTCAACAACTGGCCTCTCAGCAAACGAAAGTTCGCGTCGCCTATGGTCCTGAAGCGCTCTACATTGGCGTGGAAGCATTCGACGATAATATGGCCGAACTCCACGCTACCGAACGACGTGAAGACCGCTACCCCCGGGCCGACGACTTTGTTCAGATACATATTGAACCCAGCCATATTCATCGGACCAAGTATGGGTTTTTCTCCAATCCATTGGGTACTCGGGTGGATGGTGTGGAAGGATTTACGGGAAATTCCTGGACCTTCGGATGGTCAGCCGATTGGGAACTGGCGGCAAAGATACTCGAAGACCGTTGGGTATTTGAAATGCGCATTCCGTATGGAGCCATCAACTACAACCGGGAAGACGACCTGACCTGGGGATTCAATGTTTCGAGATCCAATCCAAGCCGCGACGAATTCAGTTGGTGGAGTTTCAATCCAACCGACAGTTTTCGCCCGCACAATTTCGGGCACGCCACTGAGTTCCATTTGGCCGACACCCACTTCGAACGTAATCTCGAGCTATCGCCTTACGTGAGTAGCAGGGCCGACTTGAGTGGAGAGGGTGACACCGATTTCGAGGCCGGTCTGGATGCCAGTTTTCGGTTCAGCCCTTCCTTGATCGCCGCCCTCACCTTGAATCCGGATTTTGGGCAGGTAGAAGCGGATGCCGACACGATCGAACTACTAGATACTGAACGATTCCTCCCGGAGCGCAGGCCCTTCTTTAGTGAAGGATCCGAACTGCTGCGCATGCCCCATCGACTTTACTACACCCGTCGATTTACCGATATCCAAGCCGGGGCAAAAATCAGCGGGGAATACAAAGGCTTCAACGTAGCACTCCTGAATATTCATGGGGACACGGTGCACGGCTCCACTCGGGAAGGAAACTCGACCGTCATTCGGGCAGTCCAAAATATCGGAACCAAATCATCGTTGGGTTACTACCTGAACAACTCCGAGTTTAATGACGGTTTTTCGCGAGTTATTAGTTCCGATGGCTTTTTCTTTCTCAATGAAGATTTTCGACTGGGGTATCAGGCTTCACTCGCCGATGACGAAATTGAGGGACCTTCGAATTCAACAATCAAAGACAGTACTGATTACCTCGGTCATGTATCATTGAGTTGGGAGAAGTACCCCTGGGAAATTCACACCACCTACACCGCTATCAGCGATGAGTTTGACCCCAACCTGGGACTGATATTTAGGCGCAACATTTTTGGACCCACCTTCGCGACTTCTTACAGCCACGATTCCGATCAAGCCTGGTATAAATCCTTTGATGTACGTTTTAACACCCAGCATTATCAGAATGACGATGGCGACCGGGTTCTGGAGGATTACGGGCTGTCTTCAAAAGTCATCTTTCACAATGATGTAGGACTCAATGCAAGCCACAGAGATGAATTCCATGCTCCCTACGATAACCACCGAACCAGAGCGGGGATTAGCTTCAAATCAACCGATTTTTCGAAGCTCACCGAAGTGGCCTGGGCCGGAGGAGAATTTCGCGGAACCGATTACAATGAACTCATCTTAGGGAAGCGCTACCAGCCCTCCGCTCGCTTCCCGATTCGCTGGGAGTACGTGGCCCGCTTCGAGGATCAACCCAATGGCATGCAACAAACCATTTGGCTCAATCGTATCATAGCCGATTACTTCTTCACCGACGACATGTGGATCAAATCCTCTCTTCAACACCAGAACAAGGACGTCCACAACATAAGCCTGATCTACGCCTGGAAGATAAAACCGAAGCTTCAATGGTATCTGGTATTCAACAGCGTGTCAGATCCAATCGAAACGGAGGACAGTGTGTTCACAAAGCTGGTGTATACGTTTGGTCGGAAATGAGTCGCTTCTGAATTCCCTTGCTGAATTTGGCGGACAAAGATTCCATTCATGCATGAAAATCAATCGAATTACCTTAACCCATCTCTGGTTAACCCTGATTGGCCTTCCCCTACTCATTAACTCTGTTCAGGCCGCCCATCACGCCGAAGTTGATCCTACAGGAAAGTGGAATATCGAAATCTCCGCTCAGGGTCAGACTTACTATCCTGAGGCAACGATTACGATGGGAGGCGATACCCTCAAAGGCTCCTACTACTCTCCAGTCTCCGGAGAGACATTCGACTTGGAAGGGGTCAGCTTCGAGTCTCCCGGCCCGCTAAAGTTTACACTAAATCACCCACAGTTAGTCGTAAAATACGCGGGTAACATTAAAGGTAACGAAATGAGTGGATCGGCAAATATTCAATTTCAAGGTGATACATTTGACGTTCCCTTTTCCGCCAAGCGCGAACCGACCCTCACAGTAGTCGGGACTTGGGATTTTAAACTCACCATCAATGGTAGTACCTACGAACCCACCGTATCCATTCACACAGAAGCAGGAGAACTCGCTGGTACCTACACCGCAGGCTATAATCGCCAGGATATGCCGATGGATGAAATCAAAGTGGATGGCAATCAACTGAGTTTCACCGCCGGCAATAATCAATTCACACTGAAATACACCGGAACCATCGAGGGTGATACCATGAGTGGCACCATGTCAGTCAGTGCACCTCAAGGTTCGATGGATGGCAGTTTTACCGGCACCCGAAGTTCAGATTAGTATAACCAATAAAACTCCATGGCCATTTACGGTACTGCCCTACTCTCACTCTGTCTACTGGCCGGGATCATTCTCGGAAATTGGCTGGGCATGGCCATTGGTGTGGACGCCAATGTGGGAGGAGTTGGCATCGCTATGCTCATCCTGATACTTATTGCAGAACGCTTGCGAAAAACAGGTCGCATTAAAACCCCCACCGAGAGAGGGATTCTTTTCTGGAGTGCTATCTACATTCCGATTGTGGTGGCCATGGCCGCTAATCAAAACGTACTCGCAGCTATTGAAGGCGGCCCGATGGGGATACTAGCCGGAGCTCTATCAGTAACCGTTTGCTTTGCACTCGTTCCCGTCCTCAATCGACTCGGGCAGTCCGATTCTGAACCAGAGGAAACCTTGTGAGCGAAGTGACCGATGTGGTAGTTAAGGTCTTAACCAAGTACTCTTTGATCACTGCTTTTGCGGTTATCGGGATCACGGTTTGGGTATCATACTTTTTGTCCGATAAACTCACGCGTGGTTGGGTGCATGGATCATCTATTGCCATATTGATTGGATTGACCCTGGCCTGCATCGGAGGAATCAAAACCGGGGGGTCAAAAGGCATCTCTGATATAGGGTTATTTGCAGGAATCGGAGTACTCGGCGGGACGGCCTTGCGCGACCTCGCCATTGTATCGACTGCTTTTGGAGTCAGATTGGACGTGTTCAGAAAGACAGGACTGGCAGGCATTCTATCGCTTTTGATTGGCGTATTCGTAGCATTCTTTGTCGGAGCGATCGTGGCCTATTCCTTTGGTTACCGTGATGCGGTTAGCATTACGACCATCGGAGGGGGTGCAGCTACCTTTCTGGTGGGTCCTGTAACGGGAAGCGCTCTTCAAGCCAGTTCGGAGGTGGTGGCCCTCAGTATTACGGCAGGTTTGACCAAATCGATTCTAGTCATGTCCATGACACCTTTTGTGGCCAAATATATTGGGCTCAACAACCCACGGTCGGCACTCATTTTTGGCGGGCTCATGGGAACGACGAGTGGAGTTTCAGGTGGCCTTGCAGCCACGGATCCCAGGTTGGTTCCCTACGGTGCCATGACCGCCACCTTCTATACCGGAATCGCTTGCTTACTGGGCCCCTCTGTCATATTTATTCTGATACGCTCAATAATCTGATGCCATTAAAAAAGTTTTTAGTCCCCTTTGCATTCATCCTTAGTACGCATTTAGCCAAGGCAACTCCCGCCACCCTCATTTACCAAAGCTCATTCGATTCTACGGAGGAGCTGGACAACTGGATCATGGAAGGACCCGGCGTAGCAGAGATCCACGACGGTCGACTTCTACTTTACTCCAAATGGTTACCGGAATTAGAAACAGTCGCAGATCAAATTGACCTCACCGAACCGGGTGGAAGCCATTATTATCCCTTTATTGAGAAGTGGGTAAAGGAACAGGAACCCGAGAATCTGGACAAGTACATCCTGAAGAAAACCAAGGCTTCTAGTTTTAATGGCGGGCACATGCAGTATTGGAACAAGCAGGTGCATCCGGAGAATTTTTTAATCCGCTTGAAGTTTCAGCCTGCCAATCCCAACCCGCTGCATATGATCAGTTTTTGCGCACGCGGTGTGGGTGGCGAAAGTATCTTCGATCCAACTCTGGCCCCGCGCTACGGATTAGGGGGGCAATACATGTCCGGCGACCTTAGCAACTATCGCATCAGCTATTGGTCGGGTCCACGTGGCACTTCCCATATGCGCCGAGCTCCAGGGCGGAAACTTACTTCGCAAAATCTGAGCGACATTCCTCGGTATGCTATGGAGCAAGAAGTGCAGCTCGAACTCTTCTGTTGGAACGGTCGCACCGTGTTTCGTTGCGACGGAGAAACGGTCATCGATTGGACCGACGATGAACCACTCGAAGACGGATTCTTTTCCATTCGACTGATGGCCGCAGCCAAGGGCTGCTATGACGATTACGAGGCGTATGAACTTCATGAAGATCCATTCACCTACACCGGCAAGGGAGAGAACATCACTTCCCGACTTTCAGCTCAGAAAGACATTCCAAAGACAGAAGAGATCGTTGACGGAATGTACATTGTCGTAGGTAACCGTGAGCCCAAAGGCATTTTGCAACGCAACGTGATCAACAGCTACAAGGGACACCCCGTCTACCACTTCTCAGCGACGCCGGATGTAAACCGCATTGAGCTAACCACTTGTTACGGATCCAATCTGGAAGTTATTTCGGATGAGAGACTGGATGATCTCGTGGCGACCAAAAACATTTATGCCTATAACGATCAGGGTTCCTATGGAGACACGATTACCTACGACTGGTATGCCCGGTTTCCCGAACCTTTGAAGACGGACGCGAAAGGCATTTTCGCCCAATGGCACGGTCGACCCGATCGAACGCTGGTGGAAACACCGGAGGGCGAAACCAAAATTCTCCCGGAAAAGGAATACCTTGAGCTCTTGGAAAAGATAAACATTGATCCCGATCAAGGACATATCGGTATCGATCCCAAAACAGGCAAACCCAATGGCTGGAAAATCGATGGTTCCGCTGGAGGCCCCATCGGCGCATTCAAATTCCAGGATGGTTACATGTGCTTACTCATTCGGAGCGACCCTTCTCCACGCTCAGACAACAGAATAAAGACCAAACCACGCCCCGGTGGCATTCGACCTTTCCAACAATTTGGAGATAAAACAGGCGCCGTTGTCTTTGAACGACCCATCTCTGAAGTTCCCATCAATCAGTGGATTCACTTCCGGGTAGAGATCAGGTATTCGGACTATAGCCTTGATTCGGATCGGGCACTCTCATCCGGACATGTCAAAGTCTGGATAGACGACAAGCAGGTCGCAGACTGGCCTGGTGATGTAGGTAAGAACGACGAGAAAGGACCCTACTTCAAATATGGAATATATAAACCGGGCACAGATGGCTTCAAAGTCGATTGTGCAGGATTCACGCAAACCATCCGAAAGCCTTGAGGCTCAGACCCATTATTCGCCAGAATTGGCAGCATGCACAAGCGCACGAATATAACCATGAGAGAACGACCGGCCCATCTTTCCAAATTCAACATCACCGGTGATCTTAGGCGTGTGATCGGAAACAAGCGATCCGGTGTAGTTTACTTCTTTGAAGGCCTTGATAGCTTCCAGCATGTCTACATCCCCTTCATCAATGAAGGTTTCCACATATTGAGGCACCTGTCCACGCACGGCACGAAAGTGCACATGATGAATGCGCCCAGTTCCACTTATGCGTCGAATGGCATCGATCACGTCTACTCCCATTTCTGTCACCGTCCCCTGGCAAAAAGTGAATCCATTAGCCGGACTGTCGACTACCTTGAGAAACTCAAGAATCTCTTCCGTATTAGTTAGCACACGCGAAATACCCCGCATGGATTTAACCGGAGGATCTTTTGGGTGAAGTGACATTTTAACCCCTGCTTCCTCAGCAGCTTTCATCACGGGTTTGGAAAAATATATCAGGCGATCCCACATCTGTTTGCGCGAAATAACTCCCAACTCTGGAAACGGAGGTTTATCTTTTGCTCCATTATAATCAAAGGCCTTGTAAGTAGCTCCCCCACGCCCTTCAGCCTCATAGTAACCCACGTCATCTCCCCATTTAAAATCTGGAGACCAGCGCCACTCGATCATTTGAACACCTTGTTTTCCAGCCGCACGAATACTTTTACAAACATTCTCAATTTTCACATCCTTGTCCGCTTCGTCGAGCATCGGACTCATCAACCTACTCAGCGGAATCATCATAGAGTAAAGCTCCAGACCCTGTTCGCGACAGCGCTCTTGAACTAACTCAATTTCCTCAGTCGTCCAGTAGCCATTGCCGTCTTTGTCGACCCAATCAGTTCCCTGAAGAACCACCCATTCACAACCCAACTGCGCCAACCAGGCCAAGGTTGCTTCATTTACGTCCGGTAAATTCTCAGAGATTTTGGGTGACCATGCTTCGTCGGAAGCCGTAACGGAAAACAAGGACATGGTGCAAATAGAGACCAGGAGAAATAGGGTATGGGGATTCATTAATCCAATTGATAGGAATACACCTTCGATGGCAATCCAGTTTACGGACAACAATAGACAAGAGTAACGCAATCACAGGGAGATCCCCTCAGCGGCTTGTTGAAGCTTGCACACCTAAGTCGAGTATCTGATTTTCAATTCAGCACCAAGCATTCGCATATGAATTCTCACACCCCGGAACCTATGTTCAAATTCACTCTATTCCTGCTTCTGAGTTGCCTCTGCGGTCAACTAACTCTTTCGGCAAAAACCATCAACGTCCTCGTGTGGGATGAACGCCAAGACAAGCAAAAGCCCGTGTATGATAATTGGTTAGGAAATGAAATTGTTACCCAGTTGGATGCCGTTACGGACAACCTAAATTTTCGTTCGGTCGCGCTGGACGATCCGGAACACGGCCTGTCCAATGAAAACTTAAAATGGGCAGATGTAGTGCTTTGGTGGGGACACGTCAGACACAGTGACGTGAGCTGGGCCAAAGCGAAAGAAGTCGCAGAGCTCGTCCGAAAGGGAGAATTGAATCTGGTGATCCTTCATTCAGCCCACTGGGCACGACCCTTTGTAGAGCTTATGAACCAGCGGGCGATCGAAGAGGGATTGGCCTATATTCAGAAACACAATCCTGGGAAGAAGATCACCTACGAAACAGTGAGTCCCCCGAAGGAACGATCAGCTCCCATGCGTGGTAGTGTTTTTACTCCGGCTTATTACGGCTACAAGAAAGGCAAAACCGCCGTTCACGGAATTATACACTTACCATGGTGTTGTTTTCCGGACTGGCGAAACACAGGAGAACCTAGTACACTCCGTGTGACCCAACAGGATCATCCCCTCACCAATGGGATTCCAAACCGCATTACGATTCCTGTCACCGAGATGTACAACGAGCCCTTTCACATCCCGGAACCGGACGAGGTCATCTTCGAAGAAACTTGGGAAACGGGGGAACGATTCCGCAGCGGCGTCCTCTGGAACATCGGAGAAGGAAAGCTCTTTTACTTTCGTCCGGGTCACGAAACCTTTCCCGTTTTCAAACAAAAGGAGATCATTCAAATTTTAGACAATGCCTGCCAATGGCTGGGTGCCCATTGAACAGCTGATAAGAAGCCCTTGAATAGAAAGTGGATTTGCTCCTATGATTTTTCCAATAAGTGATTTTCTGGCTGAACTCCTGGGCACTTCGATTTTGATGATTCTTGGCTGCGGAGCAAACGCAGGGGGCACTTTGAAAATATGCTATTAATCCTGCGAGAGACCTGGGACCTCGAATCGCACATACCATTTTACCCATTGCAGGCAAAGGAGACTCCGATTGGGGTTATGCCTGAATTCCGGTTATTGGCCCTATTCTAGGAGGTGTCCTTGGCGCCATCATCTACATTTCCCTTTGGTAAAAACCTCTTCTTCAAATTTCTTAACGAGTCTGTAACCCTTCTTTTCGATCTATGTCATTTATTCTATCTCTCGACCAAGGCACCACCAGTTCACGCGCCATTGTTTTTGACAAAGCAGGTTCTATTCAAGCCGTTGCGCAACGTGAATTTGAGCAGATATTCCCAAAACCAGGTTGGGTCGAACACAACGCCCAGGAGATTTGGAATACCCAGCTAGCAGTTGCTCGGGAAGCTCTCGAAAAAGTGGGAGCCTCGGCAGCCGACATCTCAGGTATCGGGATTACCAATCAGCGTGAGACCACGGTAATCTGGGATAGAGCAACCGGCAATCCTATCGCCAACGCCATCGTCTGGCAGGATCGTCGAACAGCTGACTTTTGTCGGGAGTTAAAAGAGGCCGGACATGCGGATGCAATTCAGAAAAAAACGGGGCTGGTCTTGGACGCGTATTTTTCAGGATCCAAGGTACGCTGGCTACTCGACAACACGGAAGGGGCTCGAGAAAAAGCGGAAGCAGGAGAGTTAGCATTCGGCACCATCGACAGCTGGTTGGTTTGGAACCTGACCGGTGGCAAAGTCCACATTACCGATGTGAGTAACGCGAGCCGCACCTTGCTGTTTAATGTAGAAGCCATGACCTGGGATGAGGATATGCTCGAACTATTGAATGTACCCAAAAGTGTACTACCGAAAGTAAGAAGTAGCAGCGAAGTGTATGGAGAAACAGCGGAAGATTGTTTCAGAGGCGCCATCCCCATTTCAGGAATTGCAGGCGACCAACATGCCGCCTTGTTTGGCCAGGCCTGCCACAAGAGTGGTATGGCCAAAAACACCTATGGCACAGGCTGCTTTATGTTAATGAATACGGGGACCGAGATGGTTCGTTCCAAGAATGATTTGTTAACTACAGTCGCCTGGAAAGTGGATGGAGTTGTCGAATACGCACTTGAAGGGAGTATCTTTATTGGAGGCGCGGTGGTTCAGTGGCTACGTGACCAACTGGGTATCATTGAGAAATCGCCTGAAGTAGAGGCACTCGCAGAAACGGTGGATGATAATGGTGGCGTTTATTTTGTACCTGCCTTCGCCGGACTCGGTTCACCTCATTGGGACCCTTATGCACGAGGAACCATTATTGGGCTAACACGCGGTTCATCGAAGGGGCACATCGCACGGGCTGCACTCGAAGGCATTGCCTACCAATCGATGGATCTATTGAAAGCCATGGAAGCAGATTCAGGGATCAGCTTAAGCGAATTACGCGTCGATGGTGGAGCGTCACTCAATGCTCTGCTCATGCAGTTCCAGAGCGACATACTCAACGTACCGGTCGTGCGCCCAACCATTCCGGAAACGACTGCGCTTGGAGCCGCCTACCTCGCCGGACTTGCAACCGGATATTGGCAGAGCAGAGAAGAAATTGCAGAGCAATGGCAAGTAGATGCCCGCTTCGAGCCCGATATGAAAGATGAAACAAAGGCTGAGTTGGTTAAGGGCTGGGAGAAAGCGGTTGATCGCTCTAAGGGCTGGGAAGACCAAGCATAGGCAAACAATGAAACTCTCATATACCTGAGGCCCTCTTTCCGAATCGGGTAGTTTTCGAGAATGAACTGGATTAGCGACTATTGCTATCAGGAACTACTTTTGATTGGAGTAATCTAAACCCCTCACAAACAATAGCAGGATGAAGATCGTTTCTGCTTTTACTACCCTACTTCTAACAAGTTCCCTTTACGCCTCAGAGTTTTCTGCGAATTGGTCTGAGGATGTGAACCAGAAGTGGATTGGCAGACATTTCTGGCAAAACACCTACCGTGATTGGCAACAGGCCAATGGAAGGATTGAAGTGACTCACCCAGGAGGCAATCGATCGGCCGTGGTTACGACCTATGCGATCAACGCCTCGAATGAATTTTCCATGAGCGTCCGGATGGGACAGCTACAGTCCGGCAAGAGCGGTTGGGGAGGATTCAAGCTGGGACTGCAGGGCAATCGCATCCACACCGATAATTGGAAGAACCAGATGATCCATTGCATTGGAACTGCAGCCGGGATAACCGCCGACGGGAAACTATTCATTGATCAAGTGAAAGCTGAGGCACCCACTCTGAATGACTGGAGTGACTTTACTCTTAAATTGTCATCGGTGGCCCGTGGCAACCGTATCGAATTGGCGTTAAGCGCTAGCAATCAATCTGAATCCATTTCAGTTAAGCACACGTTTCCGGCGGACCAAATCGATGGCGTGTTTGCACTCACCTCCCACAACGGCGTATTGAATGCCGATGATCAGTTTGACGATAGCAAAGGAAATGATGCCGGGCCTCTATCCCACTGGTTTGATGAATTAAGAGCATCTGGAGCAGGTATTGTCGAAACACCGGAACGGCAGTTTGGTCCCGTTGCCTTCAATCAGTTTCTTACGTCTTCCGGCACGCTGCGAATGAATGCTCAATTGGCGCCCTTCGAAAAGAAATACGTACAGTCCCTGGACCTCGAAGTTTTCGAAAATAATGGATGGAAGACCATTGCAGCCGGAAAGTATCATCGCCCTTCCAGCTCGGCACTATTCACCGTCCCTCAGTGGGATATTGAAAATGATATTCCCTACCGAATCGTCTGGAAGGGTACCGGGTTTGATGGGAAGTCTTACACTCAACATTACGAAGGAACTATTCGAGCTGAGCCGCTTAAGCAGGACGTCGTTCTGGGCTCTTTCAACTGTATGCATTGGACGGGTTATCCTTACGCCGGGTCGGTTGCCCAAATGCAGAAAATCAAACCCGACATTCTCGCCTTTACGGGCGATCAACTTTACGAAGGAGCGGGCGGTTATGGCATTGTAACTTCGCCCCTGGAGGAGTCTCGTCTCAATTACTTTCACCATTGGTTCCTGCATGGACTCGCATTTCGTGAGCTGTTAGCCAACACCGCCAGCATGACCATCAACGACGATCACGACGTTTTCCATGGCAACGTGTGGGGCGAGTCGGGTAAAGCAGCTGACATGAGCAAAAAGGGCGCAGCGGCGGCCCAGGACTCCGGTGGATATAAAATGCCACCTCAGTTTGTGAATCTGGTGCAACAGGGCCAGTGCGGGCACCTTTCACCTTCACCAGACATGTCTCCGGTCAAACAAGGTATCGAGACCTATTACACGGATGTGCGTTATGCTGGCATTTCATTCGCAGTATTGGAGGACAGGAAATGGAAATCAGCACCGGCAAATATCCACACTGACACCGAAGTCTATAACGGCTATTTCAGAGATCCCGCCTATGCCAAAGATACAGCTCATATTCGCAAGATAAGTGCCACGGAAGTACTGCTAGGAAAGAGACAAGAAACCTTCCTCGAACAATGGGCTGCCGACTGGTCGGAAGGCACCTGGATGAAATGCGCCGTCAGCCAAACCGTATTCGCAACCGCAGCTACCGATGGGCTCAACAACGACGAACCTTGGGATCGCTATTCGGATGCCAATTTCCCAACCCCTGGATCCTGGCCAGCCAATGCGACACATCCATCCCACGACATGGATTCGAATGGATGGCCTCAAGAAGCCCGCGACCGTGCGGTTCACCTGCTTCGCAAAGCGTTTGCTCCTCATGTGGCGGGAGATCAGCACCTCGGTTCAGCGATTCGTTATGGAATAGAAGAGCACGATAGCGGAAGCGTTGCGTTTTGCGTTCCTGCGGCCAGTACTGGATGGTCGCGCTTATGGATGCCGAAAGAGCAAGGAACCATTGACGAAGACTTTATCGGAAATCTCGACGGAGCAGACTTCGCTTTTGATCCCCAAAACTACACCGGAAAATTCCAAGACGGACAGGGCAACAGGTTCACCATGCTCGCCACCGCCAATCCTTATAAACAAAACGAACGTAATCCATCCTGGTTTTATGACAGAAACCCTGGCTATGGCATCGTCACCTTCCATCGGGAAAGCCACGACATCGCCATGACAGCCTGGCCCTCCTACGCAGGCCCTGGCGGAAGTGGCGAGGAAGGTCTACCCTACCCGGGCTGGCCCATCACTATTCAGCAGACTGATAATTACGACCGTTCTGCTCAAGGCTACCTCCCCGAGGTTAGCTTAATCGAAAGTCCCGTTGTCCAGGTCATCAACGATTCTACCGGTGAAATTGAGTACACCATCCGCCCCGCCGGAGAATCGTTTCGCCCTCGCATTTTTGATCTGAATTCGACTTATACCCTTCGTACTGGAAATCCAGGTACAGGAGTATGGAACCTCCAAGAAGGACTGACTGCGACTAAACCTTAGAACGGAATCCCTCCCTTTACCCCATGAAGCTTAAAATAACTACCTTAGTCCTATTCCTTTTATCCTTTCTTTCACTGGGGGCCGATCGCCCCAACATCGTCTTCATACTCGCGGACGACTTAGGCATCGGCGACATGAAGATTTACGGTGGGGATCGTTGCCTAATTGAAACGCCCAACATCGACAAACTCGCCGAGGGCGGTCTCCTATTTACGGACGCTCATGTGAACGCTTCCGTCTGCGGCCCCACTCGCTTGGCAATTATGACTGGCCGCTACCCTTGGAGAAACCAACAGTATCAACGAGGAGGCGCGTGGGGGTTTACCGGCTTGAAGATTGATCCAACGAAGCGTCACACCTTGGGTGATATGTTTCAGGAAGCCGGTTACAAAACCGGTTACATTGGAAAGTGGCACTTGGGAACCTTGATGACGACCAAAGACGGGAAGACCCAAGGCGAGACCAATGTCGACTACTCAAAACCGCTGAAGGTAGGGCCTCCTCAGTTTGGCTTCGATTACAGTTTCATTCTTCCAGGTTCATTGGATATGTATCCGTACGCCTACGCCAGGAATAGTGTATGGCAAGGAGAGATCACCGCACAAAAAGGATGGAGTGCTTTCAATCGAGTCGGCGATGCGGAGAAAGATTTCGAAGACCACGAAGTACTGGAAACCTTCTTTGACGAAGCCGATGCCTACATAGCCAATCAAAAGAGGAACGATCCTTTCTTCCTATTTCTTGCGCTTACAGCTCCCCACACCCCAACCAGCCCCGGCGTCAATTGGCGTGGGAAAAGTAAGCTGGGTGTGTATGGCGATTTTGTCATGGAGGTGGATCATGCGGTAGAACGTGTTATCACCGCATTGAAACAACAGGGACTGTATGAAAATACCTTGGTACTCTTTTCATCTGATCACGGTCCCGCTTCCTATGCAGGAAACACCCTGGCCGCTACCCCCGGACAGATCCATGAACTTGAAGCTGCCGGTCATCACTCCAATGGGCCACATCGAGGTTATAAGTTTTCCGTGTATGAAGGCGGCCTTCATGTCCCACTCATTGCTCACTGGCCAAAGGTCATCCAAGGGGACACTCAATCAGACGCCCTGGTGGGCCTCAACGATTTGATGGCCACATTTGCGGAAATTGCAGAATACAAGCTCGAGGAAACAGAAGGTCCCGATTCAGTCAGTTTTGCCAGCATCCTGCGTAACCACAATACGGGTACCCGGCGCCAACATTTGATTATGCAATCCGCGATGGAGTCATACGTCATCCGAGACGGTGACTGGAAGCTCTGTCTCGCACCCGGGAGTGGAGCGAGAGGAATATGGGGCAACACACCTGCTCCTGAAGTCGCTTGGGCAGAGGCCTTGACAGAATTTGAAGGCAAGCCCACACGAGAAGATTTCCAAGGTGCCCCCTTTGTTCAGTTGTTTAATCTGAAAAATGATCCCCATGAGGACAACAACCTCGCGGCCCAAAACTCAGAACGGGTTCAAAAAATGGTCTCCCTTCTAAAAGATCAGATCCAACGCGGTCGCAGCACTCCAGGGCCGGATTTGCTGAACGATAAACAGATCAATATCCACCAAAGGCTTCCTCAATCGATTCGCGATCAGTTAATAAAATAACAAAGTTTGTCCCAGGTAGTAAAAAGGTCTTAGCATTCTTTCGTTTGATCTTAATCCACTTGTATGAAGAGAATTTTCGTCTCTGGCTGCTATGATATCATTCACGCTGCCCATGTTCAGTTTTTCCATGAGGCCAAGGCATTAGGCGATCACCTGACCGTTTGCTTTGCATCCGATGAAATTCTTTGGCTTCACAAGGAACGGCGCTCATCTATTCCCGAGACTCACAAGAAAGGGCTCATTGCTGCCCTGGAGATAGTGGATGACGTGGTCATTGGAGATAATCACGAGGTAGGACTCGATTTCCAGGATCACTTCAGAAACGTAAAACCCGATATCTTGGCAGTCACTGTAGACGATCAATACGCAGACATCAAAAAAGCACTCTGCGAAGAAATTGGAGCCACTTACCTAAAATTACCCAAGACGCCTCCTCAATTTGAGGCGGTATCCAGTAGTGGCATCGTCAAGTGGATCAAAGCTCCGGACCAGGCCCCCCTTCGTGTCGATTTCGCTGGAGGGTGGTTGGATGTACCAAGACACGCTCGAGAAGGTGGATTCATTATCAATTGCGCAATCACTCCCATGGTATCCTTACGCGATTGGAGCTACAAGCAACGCTCGGGCCTCGGTGGTAGCGGTGCCTGGGCATTACTCAATGGCAAAAGTGGCGTGGACAGAGAGATTGCCTTAGGCGTGGGTTGGCAAGACCCAGCCATCATTCGTGAAACGGGACTCTGCATCTGGCGCAGCGCCAACGACCCGATCTTTATCTTAAACGCGACGGTTCCCTATTGAAAGGTCTCATGGCGGTTTACTACACCGGTATCGATCACGACACTCCAAGTTTAAGTGAAGGAGACCGTGACTACGATATGATCGTCGAGGCCAGTAATATCGCTGCTGAAGGCGTGGAGAATCAGGCCATCCACAAACTGGCTGAAGGAACAATGCACTACTACCAGATGCAGCTTAAGGAGGGTATGGAACCTCTTCCAGGCGCGGAAGGCATGCTGGCCCATAAATACTGCGGCGGTGGATTCGGCGGCTATGCGCTTTATCTCTTTGAAGAGACAGAAAAACGGGATGCCTTTGTGGCAAACAACGAAGAGGCATTGAGCATAGAACCTTACTTACGGCCTATCACCTAGCCTGGGAATAAGCACTTCAGGTCTACCAAACCCCCAACGCTTCAAGCTGTTCAGCGGGCCTGACCGGCCAACCACGGTTCGCAGCAGGAGATGCAGGGGATGGATGAAGGATCGTTCCGATCTTCGGGTGATTGGGAACTACACGCTCAAAGCATTGTTTGGCGTAGGCGCCGACACCGATGCACCATTCCGGTTCCAGGATGCGAATCACTTCACGCAGGTGAGCATCACACGCTTCGTTGAGCGGTTGTTTTTCAGCAGCCAGAATTTTATCGGGAGTAACGTTGCGTCCCGATTCCTCCATGAAGACAAGCGGACAATAATTAAGCACCATGTGATTCTTGAAAAAGTTTTCAGCTGAGCCAAAACGATCCGCCATGAGCCCCCAGAGTCGACGCCCTGATACCTCAGATCGCTTACAACCAAATCCATCAATGGGCCGCTTCACGTTTTCAGTAGTAGGTTTGCCCACAGGAGCCTCGATTTTCATCCAGTCCTGGACAGCTGGTATTTCACCAAAAGGCACCCCCGTCTGCGCCATTCCAAAGGGTCCGGGATTCATCCCCAGAAAAACGACCTTCTTCGTAGAATAGCCAAACTCCGACAGATAGCGCTCATGCGGTTCCCAGGCGTAAACCAAAGGATTGTAAACATGGGTAACCGGTGCAGAAAAAGTCAATGGGTCCACCAGATCACGGAGTTGTGCAGCAGCGGAAATAAGTTGAGTAGCAATTGCCATAAAGACTCTCATTCAGCCAATCCCCCCCTTACACGGCAAGCGCCATTTGGCGCCCATGGGCCCTGTTTCAAAATCTCCTACTACGAAATAAAAGTTGTCAGCCACCATTGCATGGGAAACGCTTGGTATGTCGTCTTAGATCTCATCATTTATGAAAATTACCTCAGTTACACCCTATGTTGCCTGGATAGGCTTCCGAAACCAATTACTTGTCAAAATCGAGGCAGACAATGGACAGTATGGTTGGGGGGAATCAGGATTATCCGGTCGAGAACTCGCTGTCGAAGGTGCGGTGAAACACTACCGGGAATTTCTCATTGGAAAAGATCCGAGGCAAATAGGAGGCCACTGGCAGGAAATGTATCGAAGCCAATACTTCGAAGGCGGACGTGTTCTCACTGCAGCCATTTCAGCCATCGATATTGCCCTGTATGATTTGGTGGGGAAAACCTTAGGCGTCCCTGTCTACCAGTTGCTCGGTGGCGCTTGTCGCGACCGTGTGGAGTGTTTTGCCAGCTATCCGGGAGATACTCCCTTGGACCAGTATGCAGACTTAACGCGAAAACTGGTCGATGCTGGTTGGACTTCCTGCCGCGTAAACATCGTTGGCCCTCAAGGTGCCGATTATGAAGGCAAAGAGGGTACTATATTTGACACTCGCGAAGGCATTGAAATCTCAACTCAGGCCATCTTGAGCTGCCGCGAAGCAGGAGGCCCAAAACTCATGATCGGCAGTGATGCCCATCATCGCCTCTCAGTACCGGAAAGCGCCACCTTCCTTCAGCGTCTACCGTCCGGGGCGTTAGACTACATCGAGGAGCCTATTCGAGATGAATCACCCGAAGCCTACGAAGCGCTCCGTAAAATGACGGATGTCCCCTTCGCCATTGGTGAGGAGTTTTCCAGTAAGTGGCAGTTCAAGCCGTACATTGAGCGCAACATCCTTCAGTATGCTCGAGTGGATGTTTGCAATGTGGGTGGTTTGACCGAGTCGCTCAAAGTAGCAGCCATGGCCGAGGCCAACTACATCGACCTGCTTTTACACAATCCACTGGGTCCGATCTGCACGGCAGCCTCCGTGCACCTTGCTGCGGCCATCCCTAATTTTTCACATCTCGAATCTCGGGAGTCACCCGTAGAGAAAATTCCAGTGACTGATGTTGATGTATTCACAGAACGCCTACAACTCGAAGGCAACGCCTACTCCTCACCTACAGCCCCCGGCCTTGGCGTTGAAGTCGATGAAGAGGTTCTAAAAGAAATGTCCGTCAAACTCTGGGAGCCACCCCGTCTCTGGCGCTCGGATGGCAGTTACCAAAACTGGTAATTCGTCCAAGAATATATGTAACACCCACACACCACCTCCATGCCTGATTCTTCTCCCCAATCTTCCTCGGGAATTCCCAAAAGGTTCATCGTCCTGGCCATGTTATTTGGCTGTGTGTGGATCAATTACATGAACCGCACCAACATCTCTATTGCTGGGACGACCATGCGGGACGACCTCGGCCTGGATGCAGTCAAAATGGGCTTGGTGTTTTCAGCTTTTAGTTGGACTTACGGGTGGCTACAAATTCCTGGAGGGGCACTCGTAGATGTATTTCGCACTCGTAAATTCTACGCAGTGATCATGTTCTTCTGGTCCTGCACGACCGTACTTACTGGCTTTGCAAATTCACTATTTGCACTCATCGGACTTCGATTGTCTCTCGGGGTGTTTCAGGCTCCCTCCTACCCTGCTCATAACAAGATGGTCACCCGCTGGTTTCCTACGGATGAGCGAGCAACCGCAATTGCCACCTATACATCAGCCCAGTTTCTGGTTCTGGCATTAATGCCTCCTATCTTCGTTTTTCTGATGAATACCGTTTCGTGGCGCGGGCTCTTCATCATCACCGGTGCGATCAGCATAGTGGGAGCATTCATCATGTATGCGATCTATCGAGATCCCAAAGATCACCCGTCAGTGAGTCAGGACGAGCTCGACTACATTGAAGCCGGAGGAGGGCTGATTAACGATGGCGTAACGGATGATCCGGAGGCAGAAAAAACCAAGTTTAATTGGGCGGATTTCGCAGAAGCATTTAAGCACAAAAAACTTTGGGGTGTTTACATCGGACAATTTTGCCTCGGCTCCTTGTTCGTTTTCTTTCTCACCTGGTTCCCTTCCTACTTAAAAGACACCCGTGGACTCACGCTGGAATCGATGGGGTATTGGACTATGATTCCACCTTTGGGAGCTTTTGCAGGAGTACTTCTTTCTGGATACATCTCTGACCTTCTGGTTAAAAAAGGAGTCTCCCCCGGAACCTCACGAAAAATCCCTGTGCTATGCGGTATGGTCATCGGTTCTTCCATCATTGGGGCCAATTACACCGACAGTACGGGTATGGTCATTGTATTTATGACCATTGCTCTCTTCGGTAACGGTCTGGCGTCCATCGCCTGGGTATTCATTTCTTCCATCGCGCCCATTCGTTGTATGGGACTGGTTGGTGGAGTCTTCAATTTCATCGGTAACCTGGCCGGCATCAGCCTTCCCATTGTGATCGGATTCCTCGCCAAGGATGGGAATTTTGATAGTGCCCTTATCTATATCGGAGTCGTTTCCATCATTGGCTTCTGCAGCTACTTCTTCCTGGTTGGGAAGGTTGAACGCATCGAACTACCCGAACGTTGATCTATATCCTTTTAAATTATTCCACATCTCCCATGCATATAAGACCAATTCTCTGCCTTCTTCTTGCCCTCTTTGCTCTTCACTCTTCGCTCTTTGCGGCGGAACGCCCCAACATAATCATCATCATGTCCGATGATATGGGCTACTCGGACATCGGCTGTTATGGCGGTGAAATCAATACGCCCAATCTGGACAAGCTGGCCAAGGACGGCATTCGCTACACCCAGTTTTACAACACCAGCCGTTGCTGCCCTACTCGTGCGTCGTTGCTGACTGGGCTCTACGCGCATCAGACCGGAATCGGCCATATGATGAGCGATTACGGATTGCCCACTTACCAGGGAGATTTGAATCAAAACTGTCTGACCATAGCTGAGGCGCTTCAACCGGCTGGCTACCGCACTTACATGAGTGGCAAATGGCACGTGACTCCTTATCTCTTCAAAGAAGAGAATCCCGATAAGAGTAACTGGCCACTCCAGCGTGGTTTTGATAAATTCTTCGGCACCATTCACGGGGCCGGTTCATTGTTTGATCCCAACGGACTTACACGGGACAATGAATACATCACACCTGAAAATGATCCCGAATACTCCCCGGACGGAACGTGGTACTACACCAACGCAATAGCGGACAATGCTATCAAATATTTCGAGGATCATGCGGAGAACCATTCCACCCGGCCTTTCTTTGCTTACATACCTTACACGGCTGCACATTGGCCGATGCACGCGCTTCCAGAAGATATTGCACTTTACGAAGGGGCCTATGATGACGGCTACACTCCTACCCGACAGGCGCGGGTAAAGCGAATGAAAGAGTTGAAGCTCCTCCCAGACGATTGGGAAGTGTCACCTCAAGTGGGCGATTGGGGATCCGTGAATAACAAAGTGTGGGAAAGCGCCCTCATGGAAGTCTATGCTGCCATGATCGATTCCATGGATCGCTCGATTGGCCGAATCGTGGATTCTTTGAAAGCCACCGGGCAGTATGAAAATACGCTAATCCTATTCCTTCAGGACAATGGAGGTTGTGCAGAAACCTTTGGTCGAAATCAACGTGTTGGACCCCTTGAACGCCCTTCGGCTCCGACGCTACCTCCCATGGGTAAAGACGAGCTTCAAACAGAAATGATTCCTCCCCAGTCCCGCGACGGTTATCCGCTGCGCCGAGGTGAAGGGGTGATGCCGGGACCTCCTGAAACAGAAATCGGTTACGGCGAAAATTGGGCCAATGTTTCCAACACGCCGTTCAAGGAATACAAACACTATTCTCACGAAGGCGGCATAAGTACGCCTCTGATTGTTCATTGGCCAAAGGGAATCTCAGGGGAAGGACAAGGATTCCGGAAAACCAAAGAGGGCCCGCTTTATGATTCACCCGCCCACTTGGTGGATCTCATGGCCACGGCCATCGACTTATCAGGCACCAACTATCCGGATTACACCGATGGACATAAACTGATCCCACTAGAAGGAATATCACTGCGCCCGTCCTTCACCGGTATTCCTTTGGAGCGCGGAAAACCGCTCTTCTTTGAACACGAAGGCAACCGCGCCATTCGCGACGGCAAGTGGAAACTCGTATCCAAAGGCCCCACCAGTGCCTGGGAGCTTTATGATATGGAGAAAGACCGTACTGAGATGAATGACCTTTCCAGGGAGGAACGAAATCGAGCAGCTTTTATGATGCACCAATGGGAACAGTGGGCCCATGAACGTGGTGTCGTTCCATTTCGTTCTTGGTTTGCCAATCCTGCAGTTAAGAAATCTAAGTAGGAATCAACAAAGGGAGGAATAATTATTCGACAGAGAGGGTCTGTTGAATAGGACACTTATATTTACAGGGATGATTTGGAGTAAATTTACCATTTTTCGAGTTTGTACACTGGCAATTTTTGGCCTGGTTTTATCGCAGTATGCGTCAGGACAAAATCAGGGACCAGCCATAACCACGCCTTTGCCGGACCAAATGCTGGATCAAGACGGGCCAACCCTGGATATTGACCTCACGGAGTAAATGTCCGATCCCGATGTCGCTTCTCCAGCTGTTCAGTTGGATATGACCTATAAAGGGAAAACTGAACCGATCTACCTGGCATTGTTTTGGGATGACACCCCAAAGACAGCGCAAAACTTTGTCGACTACATCGAGGCCGGTCGTTTTGATGGCAATTTCATTCATAGATCCGTACCTGAATTTATAATACAGGGTGGTGGCTACCGGTTTGGCGAAGATTCCACCTACCCTAGAGTACCAGCCTTTAGTTCTGTTCAAAACGAGCCTGTAGTTAGCAATACTCGCGGGACAGTTGCGATGGCCAAGCTGGCAGATGCCCCTAACTCTGCCACGAGTGGTTGGTTCATCAATCTGTCGAACAATGCCTCCAATCTAGACTTCCAGAATGGCGGTTTCACAGCCTTCGCCAAAGTCTTGGGAAACGGCATGACTATCGCTGACGAGATTGCAGACATCCCTAATTATAATTACGGCGGTGCCTTTGCAAATCTCCCATTGTCCCGGGATCCTTTCCCGGACGACCCCCTAAGAACGGACTTTGTGGAAACCAATGCCTCGCTCATCGAACCCCTGCAATTCTCCGCCACTTCAAGCGATACCGACCTGGTGACCGTGTCTGTCAATGATGAAGGGGAGCTCACTTTGACTCCTTCAACATACAATGCGGGAGAAGCAACCATCACTGTTGAAGCCACCGACCTGGATGGCGCGAAACGTGAAACCACTTTTGCGGTCAATGTCCTATCCAACGTGCAATCGTTTGAAGATTGGCAGGCCGCTAACAGTTTTTCAGATCCGGAAGATGCCCTGGCAAACAACGATCCGGACAAGGATGGGTGGATAAACTTACTTGAATACGTTCTCCTAACTGATCCCCTGAATCCAACTCACCCGGATTCACGTTCAGAAGCCTTGGGCAATGGTAACTTCCGGTTCTCACTTCGCAAAAATGTAGTGACCGATGTACGAGTCGAATCTTCTATCGATTTAGAAAACTGGCAACAGATCTGGGATTCCAGCCAAGGTCAATCTGGCCCGGGAGTGATTGCGTATCAAACGAACGGGGACTTAGCGACCATTACTCTGCGACCTAATCCCTTTGGACTCAACCTCGTCCCGCGCTACTGGCGGATTACGGTAGTTGAGGATGACGGCTGATAACGCCTACGGGAGATAAATCCCAACCGTTGCCTTATCCAGAACATCGCTGGCCTCTTTCTTAAGGTCTGCTCCGGTGGTGATTTCCACATCCAAATCCAAGTATATCTTTTCCTTCGCTGTGTATTCTGGCCAGTTGGGGAGTCCCTTAAGGTTTGGATTTCCTGTCTTGGAAAATTGCGCCCAATAATCAGTCACCTGGTCCGACAAACGCTGGCTATCCGGATTGCTCTCAGGTTCCTTGATGGTGTTAAACACGTAGCGAAGTTCGATAGCATGAGGAGCTCCTAGCTTTGGATTGTTGGGATATCCTCTCGAAAATTGATACTGATAAACGGGAGAAGATAACGGGGCCATGCCATCCAAAAGTTTCCGGGCCGGCTGTACAAACCAGGCATCCGTCACAAACTCACTCCCGGCAGCCTTCAACTCCTGTTTCGTTTCTGCTGGATAAAGAGCGAGCACGTCTGACGCTCGCGACCCATAAAACCCCTGAAGCTTTTTCGCAAATGCAGAACGTGTCTCAAAGTTCACAAAGCCGGAGAAATAGTTCCCCTCGTCTTTGGTTGTGCCAATGATGACCGGGATATCTGCTTGCTCCCCTTTGCTGAAAATATGCTCTGGGTGATCGGGTAATAACCAGCCATCAATCGTCGGTCGGGTCCGGTAGTAGCCAACCGTTTTTACGACCTCGCTAAATGGCAACGCTCTTAGAATGGCTATACCTTCAGGCCCTGTATCTGTGGTGTGCTTACTGGCCCACTCAACTCCTAACTCTTCTGCACTTGGTAGCTTTGCTACGGGCTGCTTCAGATTTGCAAAATTCGATTCAGCCATATTGTCAATATAGCCAAACATCCAAGGGCTTTGAATAATGGCTTTGTGGAACAATCCACTCGCCAATGGCGAGGAGCAAAGCACTGAGACGCTCGTCCCTCCTGCTGATTCACCAAAGATCGTCACATTGTCGGGATCTCCGCCGAAGGCCTTTATGTTTCGCTGAACCCATCGTAGAGCTTCTATCTGATCTAGAATCCCATAGTTGCCAGATACCCCATAGCCTGTCTCTGCCGATAGGCCGGGATGAGCCAGAAAACCTAACGCTCCCAAACGATAATTGATTGAAACCAGGACAACCTCTCGCTCCGCAAAGGAACTCCCGTCGTAAAATGCCTTATGTCCCCACCCTCTATTTAATCCTCCGCCATGAATCCACACCATGACAGGTAGTTTAGCTTCGGGCTGATTTGTTTTAGTCGTCCAAATATTAAGAAACAAACAGTCTTCGCTCTGGTGCTCGCTCACACCGTTTCCCACATTCTGAGGAGCAATGGGAGAAAACAACTGGCACATTTTTAAACCCTGCCATTCTTTAACCGGCAAGGGGGCACGCCAACGCAGATTTTTAACCGGCGGCTCTGCATAACGAACGCCTCGAAATACTTCCAACCCCGTCTCCTGGTCCAGAACGAACCCAGACAAGATACCTTCTTTTGTCTGTACCGGCTTTCCGCGTACACCGAAACAAATGGTCGGAACCAAAAATAGAAGTAATACCCAACGCTTCATAAGTTGCTTACTTAGAATGAATCACGACTGACTTCATTTCTGTCATTTCTTCAACGGCATACTTGGGACCTTCGCGACCGAGACCACTATCCTTCAACCCGCCATAGGGCATGGAATCGGTCCGCCACATAGGACCCCAGTTTATGTGAATGTTTCCGCTACGCACTTCACGTGCAAAGCGAACTGCAGCATCAATGTCCTGCGTAAATATGCTGGCGCTCAACCCAAACTCAGAATCGTTGGCCAAACGAATGGCCTCATCCACATCCTTCACTCGCTGAACGCCCACAGCAGGCCCAAATAGTTCTTCCCGAGAAATGCGCATATCCGATGTGACACCATCCACAATTGCAGGTTGCACGATGGCTCCATTTCGTTGGCCACCCGCCAGAACACGGGCACCTGCAGCTCCAGCTTCCTGGATCCAACTTTCAACCCGAACCGCGTCCGACTCACGCACCATAGGACCCACATTGGAGCCTTCGTCGAGTTGGTTGCCTGCAATAAGCCCTTCTACCTTGGGAAGTACCGCATTCATAAAATCGTCGTGCACCGAATCGACCACCAATAAGCGTTGTGCCGATATACAAACCTGCCCGGCATTTGCGAATCCGGAAGCCACTGTTTGCTGAGCGACCAAGTCCATGTCGGCATCGGGCAATACGATCATGGGGCAATTGGAGCCCAACTCCATTGTTACTTTTTTGATTCCAGCCACTGAGCAAATATGTGCGCCAACCTCTTTACTTCCCGTGAATGAAATCTTCCGCACCCGAGGGTCTGAACAAATACCTTCGCCAACCGTGCGACCACTTCCAGTAATACAGGATAGCGCAAGGGGTGGCATCCCAGCCTCAAGCAAAATCTCGACGAGCTTCAGAGAAATGAGCGGAGTGTCACTAGCTGGTTTAAGCACCACCGCGTTGCCGGCTGCCAGCGCGGGACCGACCTTGTGACAAACCAGATTGAGCGGGAAATTAAAAGGGGTAACCGCCGCGACAACGCCACAAGGAACACGTAAGGTGAAGCCCAGTTTGTTTCTAACATCTTTGCCGCCATCCAGTGGTAGGATCTCTCCCGACAGGCGCTTCGCTTCCTCACCGCTCAACTCGATCGTCTGGGCGGCCCGATCCACTTCGAGTCTTCCTTCAGCAATCGCCTTTCCCTCCTCTGAGCTGAGAACCTGGGCAAGGGCTTCCTGACGCTCACGCATCAAGTCGGCCGTTTTCCGAAGAATTAAAAAGCGGTCATAGCCAGTTAAAGCCTCCATCACCTTGGCTCCCTCAAGCGCCGCAGCAATCGCCGTATTCACATCGTCTGGGGAAGCCTTCGGCACCGTATCAATCAACGAACCATCGTAAGGATTAATTACTTCGAGAACCTCATCGCGGTCCTGCCAACTTCCATTAAGAAAAAACTTCATAGCGTCATTTTGTTTTCAGATTACAACCGATTCACTCAATCAAGGACATCCCATGGAAACAAGACAAAGAGAAGATCTGGGCCTTTCAAAAATTCATGTCTCACATCGTTCTCCCACCATCCAACACAAGAATCTGCCCGGTTGATTTGGAGGATTCGAGTGCGAGGTAGACCACGGTGTCCGCGACATCGTTCGGCTGAATGAGCTCGGGAATGGGAATCACCGAAACACGCTCATCGATCTCTTTCTCAGTCATGCCTTGACGTAGCCAGGTACTGTCAATGGGGCCTGGACAAACAGCGTTGATACGTATCTGTGGAGCAAAGGCTTTTGCTAAAGACTTGGTCATCGTATTTAAGGCACCTTTACTGGCACAATAGGCAATGGACGACCCGGAGCCCGACAAAGCAGCAGCGGATGAAATATTCACCACGGCTGCATTTCCCGATTGCTGTAGCAAGGGTATCGCCGCACGAATCACAAAAAACGGACCTTTGGTATTCACCGCCAGGATCGAATCCCACTTGGCCTCGTCCATAGCGTCCAAATCTGTGTGGTCGATAAAGTGAGTCGTGCCTGCCGAGTTAACGACCAAATCGAGTCGGCCAAAATGATCCTCCACTTTTCGGAGCATTTCCACCACCTCCTCATTTTGACTAACGTCACAATTCGCTAACAGCACCTCCGCCCCATGAATCTCGGCTAATCGACGAGTCTCTTGGGCTTCATCCTCACTACCCAAGTAGTTAACCACTAGATCAAAGCCCAATTTCGCAAATCGCACTGCACATGCTCGACCTACGCCAGAACCACTTCCTGTAATTAACGCCACACGCTTCATCTGCTCGCTCATAGTAAGATACTTAAAACCTATCCGCTTGTTTGGAGATCGGGCAACACTCTTGCGTTGACCTAAATGTTCTTTCTTCGAACATTTGTTCGAAGAAAGAACATCGTTTCAATTGCATAAAATGACGTCAACTCCCATAGATCAAAAGAACCAAGCTTCCATACTGTTTCGCAAAGGGGATCCCAATTTCATGAACTCATTGGCCCGGGGATTGGCCGTATTGAGCGCATTTTCAGACAATGCTACCGGATTAAAGATGACCCATCTCAGCGAACGAACAGGACTCTCCCGTGCAGTGGTTCGCCGCTGTCTCTATACCCTGGAGCAGTTGGGCTATGTCCGCAAATCCGCGGATGGATTTCATCTGGAACCCAAAGTCATTTCGTTGAGCCAGACTTACTTCTCAGCATCACCTCTCACCACTCAAGCTCAGGAATTCTTGGATCGTGTAAAGGATGCCACCGGTGAATCTTGTTCCCTCGCCGTCTTGGATGAGAACGAAGTCGTTTATGTGGCCCGCTCAGCCGCGAAGAAAGTAATAGATTTAACACTGGGCATAGGAAGTCGCTTACCCGCCTACTGCTCCTCATTGGGGAGAGTCTTGTTGGCAGACTATGACGATGAAGATATTCTCAGCAGACTCAAAGCCATGGACCGGGTCAAACGCACCGAGTACACCAAGACCGAAATCAATGATCTCTTGGAAGTTATTCGAGAATCCCGCTACAGTGGGTACTCGTTGGTCAATCAAGAGTTGGAGATCGGACTTCGCTCTGTTTCCGTCTCGGTGCGGAATCAAAATCAACGAGTTATCGCTGCCATGACAGTCGGAGTCCAAGCCATGCAAACCTCCAAGCGAGCAATGGAAACAGAAATCTTGCCTACTCTAAGGACTGCCTCCAAAGAATTGGGCTCACAACTCATCTGTTGAAGAAAGACCCCATGAAAAATGATACCGCATTTGAGATGGCGACATCGAACATTCGCTTCGGTGAAGGCATCACCGCAGAGATTGGTATGGATTTGAGTGATGCAGGGCACCAAACAGCCCTGGTCATCACCGATGAAAACCTCGCAAAACTTCCACCGGTCGAAAACACACTCGCCTCCCTGAAAACCAGTAAGATCTCCTACCAGCTGTATAAGCAGGTTCGTGTGGAGCCGAATGACCAATCCTTTCTGCACGCCATTCGCTTTGCCGAAGAACAAGCATTTGATTGCATTGTCGCCGTTGGTGGCGGCTCGGTTATTGATACCGCCAAGGCAGTCAATCTCTACACGACTTATCCTGCGGATCTACTCGACTACGTAAACGCACCCATTGGTAAAGGAAAGCCGGTGCCAGGACCTGTGAAACCCTTGTATGCGATTCCAACGACCTGTGGAACAGGAAGCGAAACAACAGGCGTATCAATTTTCGACCTCAGTTCCATTCATGCCAAGACGGGCATTGCCCACAGGCAGCTTAAGCCAACTCTGGGGCTGATTGATCCGAAGAACCTGAGCAGCCTTCCTGCCACGATCGTAGCATCTACCGGCTTGGATGTCCTCAGCCACGCCATCGAATCTTACACCGCCATCCACTTTCAGGAACGCCCACGACCCGAGCGACCCATCCTCCGTCCCGCTTACCAGGGCTCAAACCCCATCAGCGATTTGTGGTCGCTCGAAGCCCTTCGAATGGTCGACCAGTATTTGATCCGCGCGTATCAGGATTCCAACGACATTGAAGCTCGAGGACGTATGCACCTGGCCGCGGGTATAGCAGGCGTAGGTTTTGGCAATGCCGGGGTTCACCTGCCTCACGGCATGTCCTACCCGGTCTCGAGTCACGTTCGGGAATTTGTGCCCGAGGGATTCAACACCGACCACCCACTCGTTCCCCATGGCATGTCGGTCATCCTCAATGCACCCGCGGTGTTTCGATTCACCGCTTCGACCAACCCCAAACGTCACCGCCAGGCAGCTATAGCCCTGGCAGCAAAGGTAGATGGCGTTTCAGATTCTGACATCGGAGAAGCATTGGCCCAACGAATCATTGAATTCATGAAAGCCCTGAACATGCCCAATGGGCTGGAGGCAGTCGGCTATTCGGAAGCAGATATTCCAAAGCTGGTAGAAGGCACACTGCCACAACATCGGGTGACCAAGCTTTCTCCCAAAGCAGCTACCGAGTCAGACCTGACTGCCCTGTTTCAAGACGCACTGCGTTACTGGTAGACCAACCCATTCTTACTCTTCCTCCTACTCCTACTTTATTTCACTTTAAAGGTAGGGCTCGATCGCCGTTTCGAGGAACATAGTGAGGACACCAACACGAGCCGAAGTCTGATGTGACGCATTTTTAACAGAAGGAAACTACCGAAGCCAGAGGCGACACCTCAACGAACGTACGTGAGTTTCGAACGAAGTGACACCAGCATAACGCGATAACGGAAGGTTCGAAATTTCTGTTCTTTGTTTCCTTCGTTATCTTCTGTTCAAGAAATTCATTGCTGTAAGTAATTCTCCAGACCTAAGAGCACTGTTTTTTGGGGCAAAAAAGGAGGGCAAAAACAACTCATCACCAACTTTTTCTGGTAATATATTACGTTATGGGAGACCCCAACAACGGACGCCTCGGCGATGCGTCCCTACCTTAATCAATCTCTCCTAAGCTACCACCGCTGTTTGTTTCACCTGCTCAGCCAATACCTTCAATCCTTCTTCTATACGCTCACTCGGTGGGTTACTAAAATTCAAACGTATGTATGCTGCTCCTTCTTTCTCCGTCGGAAAGAACGGTCCACCAGGCATAAAGGCCACACCTTTCTCCAAGGTACGACCCAGCAAGTCACGGGCATCCATCTCCTCTTTCAATCGCAACCAAAAGAACAGGCCTCCCTCAGGAGTATTCCATTCGGCAATATCTTTGAAATATTTATCCAACGACTGAGCCATCAACCGCTGCTTCTCATAGTAGAGGGATCGCAGCTGTTGAGTTCGCTGGCTCATCATCTCCTCATTCGACAACCATTGATGAACGACTGCTTGTGAAAAACGATTCGAATGCAAATCAGCAGCCTGTTTCAGTTTTAAGAGGTAAGGGAAAAATTCTGGAGAACAAACCAGGCAACCTAACCGTAATCCCGGTGCCAGGATTTTGGATACGGTGTTGAATTGAATCCACTTGGCCTTCTTCAGAAACGAACAGATAGGAACCGTGCAAGCGTCCGTATAGTTCAGTTCGCCATAGGGGTCGTCTTCGATAAGCGTTACCTCGTACTTATCCAATAAGGCCGCCACCGCTTTCCGCTTTTCCAATGAGTAGCAAATTCCCGACGGATTTTGAAAACTGGGACAGAGATAAATGAATCGAACTTCGCCCTTTTGCAGGACCTGTTCGAATTCCTCCAAGTTGGGGCCATCAGGTTCGAGAGAAAAGGTGTCAAACGCTGCACCGAACAGAGCGAACGATTGAATGGCCGCCAGGTAAGTGGGCTTCTCAATGCCAACACGAATACCCGGCTCAATAAACAGCTTGCTCACCAAGTCGACTCCCTGCTGGGCCCCGGAGGTTATTAATACCTGCTCAAAGCCACACTCAATGCCTTTGGCTTGAAAGCGATTGGCAAAGAGTTCACGCAACGACTGCTCCCCTTCGGATGCTCCATACTGAAAGCTGGAACCTTTCTCATCCGGCATCTCCAAACCCTCAAAGGCCTCGGTGGCCGGCAAACCTCCAGCAAAGGACAACATGTCCTTCTTATTTGCGTGGGATAGGATTTCACGGGCAACGGAGCCCGTTAGGCGACTGATTCTTGAGGCGTACATGGTAAGTGCTGAGTTCGTTATGCTTCAAGAATAACAGAGATTGCTTAAATACACTAATGCTATCTAAATCTTATATTGATACTTTTATAATATGATTGATATTTCCCTGAAACAGTTGGAGTGCTTTCTCGAAGTCTGCCGCGATTTCCATTTCACCAACGCGGCCAAGCGCCTGAATATCTCGCAACCACCTCTCAGCCGTCACATTCAGGAGCTGGAGTCAGCCATCGGCGCGAAGCTCTTTCATCGAGAAGGAAAGCGCATCCGTCTCACCCGGGCTGGCGAGCTCTTCCTCAATGAGTCCTATCAAATTCCCACCATTCTTAACCGCGCCAGGGAGGCCGCCCGCCGAGCGGCTAGAGGAGAACCCAAGCGCCTGCGCATTGGTTTCGTGGGGGCATTGATGGAGGAACAACTGCTGAAACTGTTTAAGCAATTCCGGCAGAAACACCCTGACACCCAGCTCGCCTTGTCTGATCTCTCCCCTGCCCGCCTGCTGGAAGAGCTGGAGGCCGGTCGCCTGGATGGAGCCTTTCTCGGAGTCCGACCCAAGCGTGCCATCCGCGGACTGCAGATTGTGCCCTGGAAAACAGAGGACCTTCGCGTCATCCTGCCCAAAGAGCATCCGCTATCTCACAAACGTTCCTTGCTACCGGTCGAGCTTTCCGAAGAAAACCTGGTTACCTTATCCGAAGTGTTCGCTCCCGCCTATCGCGAAAAGCTTACCCGCATCTTCAACCGCAAGCTTTCCACCATCGGCAGCGAAACCAATGGAGTGCCCGCCATCCTCGCTATGGTCATAGCCGGCAGCGGTTTTTCCATACTGCCCAACTCAGCCCTGGGGGTCACCGACCCATCGCTGGTTTCCATCAAGCTCAAAGCCGAAGACGCCAAACTGGAGCAGGTCTTCATCTGCAAAGTGAGTAAAGAGAATGACGCCCTGCAGGCATTCAGGAAACAGCTGTGATCACTACTTTTTTGGGGGGCGGATCAACCCAACGCCTTCATAAATCTGAACATCTGCTTGTGCTATGTGCTTCAGTTTAAAAAAGGATTGAAGGAACCATCTAAACTGGGAGAAACTCAAAGCCTACTCCAAGGACCTACCCCATTGAAACTTCAGACTCCAGTGTGCTTTGCCATCCATCCATTTCGCCTTTCAGCGTTGATTGGATTTATCGCTGTTTGCTCGGCTTCATTACAAGCCAGCGAAGAAATCTTTAAAGACCTCGTTCAACCCGTCTTCGAACAAAGCTGTGCGAAATGTCACGGAGCCAAGGAAAAGATCAAAGGGGACGTGGACCTGACCAAGCTCCACTCGGCCAGCGACCTGATTCATCAGCCCGAATTGCTGCAGGACATGATCGATGTGCTGGACTTCGAGGAAATGCCACCGGAGGAAGAGGAGCCGCTGGAAGATGCTATTCGCACGGAACTTCTCTCCTACCTCAACGCCCTGCTCGAGACCGCCGTCGCGACGAACAAAGAGTTTCCTGCTACACCCATCCGGCGAATGAATCGCTTTCAGTACAATAATGCGGTGCAGGACCTCTTTGATCTCAAGGTTGATGTGTTTGCCCTGCCCGAGCGTATGATGCGGGACCACAGCAACTACTTTGATCCCGCCTCGGGCGTCATGCCAGATGAGCTGAAGGCCGGTAGCCGACCCTTGGGTAAATCACAGCTTATCGGTAAACGCCTGGCCGGAGTGGCCCCCTTTCCCCAGGACCTCCGTGCCGAACATGGATTCGACAACCGGGCCGACCACTTGTCCTTGTCCCCGCTACTGCTCGAGTCTTTTTTGCAGCTCAGCCGTTCGATTGTGGAGAGCCATGACTTCAATGAAAAGAACTGCGGTATCTGGGATGAGTTTTTTGCCGAACCGGTAGACAGTGATACAGCTGTGGAAATAAGGAAACGTCTGAGCACATTCCTCAGCCGTGCCTTTCGCCAACCGGTGTCGAGCACAGTGCTGGATCGGTATGCCAGTTACGCCGTGGCCCAAATGGACTCGGGGACAGGGTTCACCGATTGCATGAAGGAAGTGGCTTCCGCCGTGCTCGCCTCGCCGCGCTTTCTTTATCTCTACGATCGGGCCAGTTCGGAGAATGAGTCCGAGCGCATCGATGACTACGAATTAGCCTCGCGCCTGTCCTTTTTCTTATGGGGGAGTATTCCGGATGATGAGCTGCTCGACCTGGCGGCGATCGGACATTTAAAGGAGCCCAAAATCTTGGAGCAACAAGTCGACCGCATGCTCCTGGACAAGAAATTGAAACGCTTCAGCGATAGTTTTCCCTCTCAATGGCTTCAACTGGAGCGTATTATTTCCTCGGTACCTGATCCGGATAAATTCCCCGACTTCTACTTCGCTAAGTTCCGCGTCAGTATTCACATGATGTTGGAACCGCTCCTTCTTTTTGAATCCGTCCTCATTGAGAACCGATCTATCCTTCAACTGATTGATTCGGATTTCACTTACCGCAGTGATCTGTTGGATCAATGGTATACCGGAGGCCCACTGACCAGCCGTAAAATTCCAACCGCCGTACCTTTTAAACGGATACCGTTGTTGGATCGTCGTGAAGGAGGCGTCATCACCAACGCGGCTGTCATGACCATGACTTCCAATCCGACAAGGACCCAACCCATCACCCGCGGCTCCTGGATTGCCTCGGTCATTTTTAACGATCCACCGGAACCACCTCCGGCCGATGTGCCACCCCTGGAAGAAACCTCGGAGAAGCCAAACATGGAGCACCTCACCTTGCGCGAGCAGTTCGCCATGCACCGGGAACGCGAAGACTGCGCCGGTTGCCACATGCGCATCGATCCACTCGGCTTTGCCCTGGAGAATTATGGAGCCACCGGCGTCTGGCGGGACCTCTATGAAAATGGTCGGCAGGTCGACTCACGCGGCACGCTCTTCAACAAGCACCCCTTTAAGAACATTGTAGAATTCAAAGACGCTATCCTTGCTGAGAAAGATCGCTTCGCACGCGCCTTTGCCACGCACATGCTATCCTTCTCTCTTGGCCGTGAAACCGGTGTCGCCGACACCGCCTCCATCAACCAGATCGTTGAATCTATCGCCAAAGACGACTACCGCTTAAAAGACCTGATCAAGGAAGTCGTTCTCAGTGAATCCTTTCACCTCAAGTCGACCCATCCGGAAGTGGCCGACATCAATTAATCAGGTGGAATTCCATCGCCGAAAAGGGCGTGACGTTCACAGATGGATACGCCAATCATCCGGTCTGTTCACCTTAAAGAGCAGGGTCACCTTCCTAAACGATTCCAAGCTGTGTCGAACCAGCAGGGTGGATAAACTGATTTGAGAGCCGCAACCGCGGCGTAAAGGGATATAACGAAGAAATATTTGTCACACTTAAGCCAGTGAGTGACCATACTCCGCTACATGGACTCACCCTCCAAACATTCCAATCAGTTCGAATCACTGGTTCTTGAGCACCACATACGGGTACGGGCATTCGTGCGTACGTTGGGAGTGGACGCAGACTGGGTGGATGACATTGCACAGGAGGCTTTTTTAAAAGCCTATCTCGACTGGGAATCCTTCGATCAAACCAGAGATTTCGGCAAGTGGGTGCGGGGCATTGCCGCCAACATCGTCCGTAACGAAATCCGCAAGCAGTCTCGAAGGCAGCGTATCCTGAACACCGACCTGGCTAAAATGATCTTGTCCGAAGCGAAAGGGGAACTGGCGAACTGGGACCACTTGCCGATGGAAATATTGAAAACGTGTATATCGAAGCTCAACCAGCTTAACCGCACTGTCGTCGAGTACCGTTACCGGGATGGTCTGAACGCTTCCGAAATCGCGGAGCAAACGGAAAAGACTTCGGCCAACATTCGTCAGATGCTGCTGCGGATACGACGCCAACTTCGTCTCTGTATAAAACGACAACTAGCTATAGAAAGCTGATATGAACCACGACCGATTTGAAGAACTACTCGGCCGCCTGGTCGATGACGAGCTGACTACGGAGGAGCAGGCGGAGCTCATCCAACTGGTTGAGGAGGATCCTGCGCGTCTCGATGAAATCAGAAACCAATTAGAATTGAGCGAGTTGATCGCACTCTCTGAAGATGAACTCAAGGCACCCGAGTCGTTTCTAAATTCTCTGCAAGAGCGCATTGAGAACGATCCTTTTGTTACGGGCGTTCATACGCTCATCCATTCCGGAAAACGACTAAGAAAGAAAACGAGCGTACTGCCATGGATGATCGCCGTGGCGGCTGTTTTTGCGCTTCTGGTAACCAGCCTTTTCTTTTTTCAATCTACTCAAGAACCGGTGATCGCTGAGCTAACCGAAGTCGAAGGAAGCTTTCAATGGATCGACCCAAATGGACTGGTAATCGGGACCTTGGAAGAAGGACAAAGTTTCACCAGCGGTACTCTGGAGTCTCTTGCTCCTGACGGGATGGCGAAACTAACGTTTCACGACGGCACTTGGATTCGGGTTTGGGGTAAAACCTCAATTTCCATAACTGCAAACCCACAAAAGATACTTCGTTTGCGCTATGGTAACGCCTGGATTTTTGCCAACCGACAACCCCAAGAACATCCTCTGGTGGTTCATACACCAGAAGCAGATCTGAAAGTCCTCGGCACGCTCTTCAAAGTACTGGTCAACCACTCGCAGACCAACCTCCTGGTAAAGAATGGTCTCGTGCGACTCACTCGCAGCGCAGACGGAACCCAAGTCGACGTTCCCGCTATGCATCATGTTTTAAGTACTACCGAAACAAATGATTCGTTAACCGTGATACCTCAGACGCGACCGGTGGTGTTTTGGAAATCCAACCTCCCCAAAGACGTCACTGGCGGACGGTGGAAGCCAGAAATGCATGCGCTACGGGAGGAAGTTCGGGAAGCAAGAGACAAAGGAGAAATGACAGAGGAGGAAGCACGTCGATTTCTGGAATCTCGAGCGACTGATCTTTTGGAAGACAGTGGTCGCCTGTACGCCACACGCGTGAAACGGGATCCAGCTACCAGAGCAGGATTGACGTATATGGCATCCCTTTCAGTCCTACTAAGCCAAGCCGGTCCGACCTATTTAGCCGAAGGTGCGCGGTTTATAATAAAAGGAGAAGTGCAAACACCTACACAGATCATGGTTGGGTTCTGTGCCCTGGATTCTGGCCTTCCGAGTGGAGGGAGATACTATGTTGAAAAAAACGTCACGGGACCATTTGAACTGGAGATACCGATCTCCGCGTTTCAATTCTGGGGGAAGAGCCTTCGCAGTAGCAATCCTGCCGGAAAAGAATTGTTACAATGGTGGTGCTCCACCGATTCTCAGGAAGCCAACTTAATGATTTCAGGCCTCGAACTTCTGGCTCCGGAACAGTAAGTATGTCCAAATGCCGAAGCCGCACTAAATAAATCCGCACTCCCGAACCGACCCACTCTTCTCCATGCATTCACTGATCTCCTGGTTTACCCGCAACGGGGTGGCCGCCAACCTGCTTATGGTTGGTATTGTAGCTGGAGGCATCTGGGGTGGAAACGAAATCATTCTGCAAGAGTACCCAGACCGGGAGTTTCGAGAGATCAATGTGTCGGTCACCTATCGGGGATCTACGCCGGGGGAAGTTGAACAAGCTATTGTGACGCGTCTTGAAGAAGCTCTGTTTGATATTGAGGGGATTAAGGAGCTGACCGCACGAGCCAACTCAGGCAGAGGGACGGTAACGCTTGAAATTGAAGACGGATACAACTTGAGCGAAAAACTAGATGAAGTCACCAACCGCGTCTCCACCATTCGAACGTTTCCACCCGAAGCGGAGCGACCACAGATTAGTCTCCGCAATGTTCTTCAAAGAGTCATCACCATCGTTCTCTCGGGAAACCTCACTGAAAAAGATAACAAGCTTCTCGGCGAACAGTTGAGGGACGAGATTTCGAATCTGCCAAATATTTCCATCGTAACTCTTAAAGCGGTCCGACCCTACGAGATCGCTATAGAAGTCTCAGAATCTACCTTGCGGCAATATGGACTGAGCTTCGACCAGATCACCCGGGCCATTCGCAGGTCTTCCGTCGACCTCTCCGCCGGGAGTGTGAAGACGGAAACCGGCCGCATTCTTCTTCGTACCAATCAGCAAGCCTACCATCAGGAGGACTTTGCAAAGATTACAGTACTGACGAGATCCGATGGCACCAAGATCCTGCTGCAGGACATTGCGGATATCAAGGATGGCTTCAGCGAAATCCCCATCGTATCCAAATATAATGGCAAGCAAGCCATCGCCATCGATGTGTATCGAGCCGGCAGCCAAAATGTGATTGAGGTCGGTGATACCATAAAAGCCTTCATCGAAGCCAAACAAGATCAACTCCCGCCAGGGATAAAGCTGGACGTTTGGGATGATGATTCGGAGCGAATAAAGATTCGGCTCAATACGCTGAAGGATAGCGCTATTTTAGGCTTTGTTCTGGTGGTGGGAATCTTGTCGTTATTTTTGCGACCCATTTTGGCGTTCTGGGTTGCATTGGGCATACCCATTGCGTTTGGCGGAGCTTTTTTTATTCTGCCCCAGATGGGGGTCACTCTCAACATTGGTACTTTGATCGCATTCATTCTTACACTGGGCATCGTAGTAGACGATGCCATCGTGACAGGAGAGAATGTCTTTCAGCATATGCAAAGAGGAGCCACACCTCTTTCCGCTGCCATCAACGGTACTCATGAAGTTTCGATTCCAGTCATCTTTGGTGTGATTACCACCATGGTCGCATTTCTTCCGCTTCTCTTAATGACCGGTACTAGAGGAGCGATTTATGGAAGTGTACCCGTAGTGGTTATTCCGGTACTCTTTTTCTCACTCATCGAATCCAAACTGATTTTACCTGCCCACCTCAAACATTCCGCGAGCTTGGCCAGCGAGAAAAAGAAACCGGGGCCGTTCACACGATTCCAACAAAGTATCTCCTCAGGGCTCGAGGACTTTATCCAAAATCAGTACCGCCCGTTTCTGAATTATCTGTTAGTGCATCGGTATTTCACCTTCTCCGTATTCGCGGGATTGCTACTCATCTTTCTAAGCCTGGTCCTGGGAAATCGAATCGCTTACCGGGCTTCCGTGTCCGCACCCAGCGATACCACCACCATCCTTCTCCTGATGCCCGCAGGGACCAATTTTGAGGTCACTCAACAAAAGGTAAATCTCATTGAGGCAGCTGCATTGAAACTGAAGAAGCAAGTCAATGAGCGCTTCGGCACGACGGTCATCAAGAATGTGTTTGCGACTGCCGGAGGAATGCCCTTCCAACCGGCAGGCTACCAAACCAGAGGGCCAGCCGCAGGCGTAGCGGAGCTCGGTGAAGTTCTGCTTGAATTGACTCCTTCGGAGATACGGGATGTGGCTTATAGCAGCCGGGATCTCGTCAACGAATTGCGGCCTCTCGCCCCGGCCATACCGGAAGCAGAAAATTACAGTTTCTCCTATACCAGGGATGAGTCAGAAGTTATGAGTTTCAGCCTGGCTCTACCCGATGTAAGTAAGCTCAAGGAGGCGTCAGTAGACCTGCAACAGAAACTGGCCTCCTTTGAAGGTCTTTATGACATTGAGGATTCCTATGAACGATCCAACGACCAGTTCAACCTGGACCTGAAACCGGAGGCAGAATACCTCGGTATAACGGCAACCAACCTTGCCCAGCAGGTGCGTACCGCTTTTTACGGTACCGAAGTTCAACGTATTCAACGCGGGCGCGATGAAATCCAGGTCATGGTCCGTTATCCGGAAAAGGAGCGGCGTTCTCTCGCCTCTCTCAACACGATGATGATTCGTACTGCCAATGGTACGGAAGTTCCGTTTGAAACCGTGGCTTCCATATCGTCCGACAAAAGTTTGCCCACCATCCTACGTATGGATCGAAAGCGTGTCATCAACGTAAACGCCAACGGCGATCCTGACAAACTGGATGTCGCCGCCATGGAAAAAGAAATTCTCAATGAGTTTCTTCCAGAACTGGCGGCGGCCAAATATCCTGGAATGACCTTTGAGCCTTCCGGACGCTCTGCAAGAATCCGCCAGGCCAATAAGGACATGCAGCAAGGAATCTATTTTGTAATCGCGGTAATCTATGCCCTTTTGGCCATTCCGTTGAAGAGCTATATCAAGCCATTGATTGTAATGTCAGCCATTCCCTTTGGCGTGGTCGGAGCCATTGCCGGACATTGGATTATGGCAAGAATCTTTGGATTCAATGGAGGAAATCCCATCCTGACAATTACCTCGATTATGGGCATGATGGCTCTATCAGGTGTCGTGGTGAATGATAGTCTGGTACTGGTAGACTTCATGAACCAACAATTGAAGAAAGGACACTCTATCAATAAGGTTGTCCGCCAAGCAGCGGAACGACGATTTCGGCCCATCCTGCTTACCTCTTTGACTACGTTCTTTGGGCTGCTTCCCCTCATGTTTGAAGATAGCCCGCAAGCGGTCTGGATGATTCCTATGGCGGTATCCCTCGGTTGGGGCATTGTCTTCGCCACCTTTATCACCCTTATCCTTGTCCCCGTCCTGATCCTTATTTTCAACGACGTGAGCCAATTCTTTTATCACCTTTACGGCTTGGACAATTCTTACCTAGAGGAAACGGAACCTGCCATTTGAAATTCGGCGAAGATTCTTCTAAAAAATGTCACACTATCCACAGCAGGAGACCATACCCTATGTATCAATCGAGTAGTTTGATACTTTCATATACGTCTATCTGCGGGCTGGTCAGGCTGTCGTATTTAAACTAGGGTTCTACTCACCTATAGTTAGCCCACATGCGCAAATTACTTTCCATTCTTTCAGTTACCAGCCTCCTCGCTCTCTGCTCTTCGCTCTTTGCGGCGGAACGCCCCATTCGACAAGCTCAGGACAGGCCTAACATCATCATCTTCCTGGCGGATGATCTGGGTTATGCCGACGTGGGCTTCAATGGATGTGAAGATATCCCGACTCCTCACATCGATTCCATCGCGGAGAAGGGTGTGAAGTTTACCGATGGTTATGCGAATCATCAGGTCTGTTCGCCGTCACGGGCAGGGTTGCTGTCTGGACGTTATCAGCACCGCTTCGGCTTTGAAAACAACTCGGGGCCGGAGGAATACTCAGCCAAGAACTTTGGCATTCCGCGTGACGTGCCAACACTGGCGGAACGACTGCAGGAAGTGGATTATCGTACGGCCTGGGTGGGAAAGTGGCATGTGGGTTTCCAACCGGGTTTGCGACCTCATGAGCGCGGTTTTGACTACACTTACGGTTTTCATTCAGGAGCTCGTACCTTTTATCCCAACGGCCCACGACAGAACCATCAGATGTTCCAGAATGGAAAACCCTACCATGACGAGACCGAGTATCTGACGGATGCCTTTGCCCGCGACTCGGTGAGGTTCATTGAAGATCACGAGGCCAGTGATCGCTCTGAAGATCCCTTCTTCATATTCTTTTCGTTCAACGCGGTGCACCTGCCACTCGAAGCAACCAAGAAGTACGAAAGCCGTTTTCCAAAGATTAAAAACAAGAACCGCAAAACCTATGCCGGTATGTTATCGGCACTGGACGATGCCATGGGGCGAGTGATGGATACGGTGCGCAAACACGACGAAGAAGACAACACTCTGGTCTTCTTCTACAGCGACAACGGTGGTCCTACTCCACAAACCACTTCAAGAAACGATCCGTTACGAGGAACCAAGGGAACGATGTGGGAAGGTGGCATTCGCGTTCCCTTTGCCGTGCAATGGCCGGGACACATTCCTGCTGGAGAAACCTATAACCATCCCATCATGGGTTTCGACGTAACCGCCACTTCCTTAGCCGTGGCCGGTGTTGAGTTGGACGATGATGACCTCATCGATGGCAAGGATCTTCTCCCCTACCTCAATGGTTCCAACAAGAGCAAACCGCACGAACAACTCTTCTGGCGTTCCGGAGGCCAACATGCCGCACGCGTGGGCGACTGGAAGCTCGTAAAATCACGAGGCGAGGAAGAGATGCTTTTCAATTTGTCCCAAGACATCGGGGAGCAGGAGGACCTGGCAAAAAAGAATCCAGCAAAGTTTAAAGAGCTGCAAACAATCTACGCACACTGGAGTAGCCAAATGCAGGATCCGCGATGGATACGTCAGGACCGCACCAATGCCGAGGTCGGCGGGAAGCTCAAACAAGGCGTCCGTAGAGGAAACATCAGTATCGAAGAGCGACTGGCCCGACTCTTTGAGAACGACAAGAATGGGGATGGACGTCTATCTCGAAAGGAATACCAAAGCCAGCGCTTCGGTACCATGGACCGCAACGACAATGGCTTCATTACCAAAAAGGAAGCCACAGCCGCATTTAAACATTTTTTCGGAAATTAGCATTTGATTTGTGAAACGTTACCCCATTGCTCATAATGATCCTGTCTCAATTTACTGTATACCACCTCCAACAAAACAAATCTTTCAGACATAACCTTCTGGTAAGGTCCGTCTGATATGATTGGCCAAGGTCATCTCCATGGAACCCGAAGAAAAGAAACTACCCTCCGAACGCGTTGCTGAAAAACGCAAAGGAAGTAATCGTACCCTCGCAATCATTACGCGTCTGGTCCCGCCCATACTTATCCTTGCCGTAGGATGGTTCGGTTACTCTTCCTTATCCGTAGAACCAGAAGAAAAGAAGCGCCCGAAAGGAAAGCCGCGGCCCATCAAGACCCAGGTAGTGGAGCTCATAACCCAGGATTACCCCACTCAAATAGTAACCCAGGGAAATGTACGTCCTCACGACCAAATTACCCTGAATTCAGAAGTGTCGGGGAAGATTGTGAGTATCAGTCCCAGCTTTGAAGATGGTGGATTCTTTAAAGAAGGAGAGATTTTGGTGGAGCTGGACACAGCCGATTATGCAGCGGCAGTAGCAAATGCCGAAGCAAATGTCGCTCGAATGACCTCCCAGTATGCGCTGGAAAAAGCCCAGTCTGATGTTGCACGTGCCAATTGGGAGAAACTGAACTTAAATGAAGAACCTGACCCACTAGTGCTCCGCATTCCTCAATTAAAACAAGCGGAAGCCAACGTGAAATCTGCCGATGCTCAACTCGGTCGCGCGCAGCGTGAATTAGAACGCACTCGGATTCGCGCACCCTTTGATGGCCGGGTGAAGCAACGAACGGTAGGTCTGGGCCAGGCGATACGTATCAATTCTTCTCTGGGGACTATATTCGCTTCCGATTATGCGGAGATACGCCTGCCGATTCCTGGGGAGGATTTACCTCTTCTCGTTTTGCCGGAAGAGGTAGGTGATCCCCCCGTAGAGGTCGTGCTGAAAGACACTCTGAATCCCGCCAATGAAACCACCTGGAAAGCACAGATCATTCGCACCGAGGGTGCGCTCGACCCCAGCTCACTTGAATTATTTGCGATCGCTAAAGTAGATGATCCTTTCGGCATCATATCCGGTAAACCACCCTTACGAATAGGCCAGCCGGTAACGGCATCGGTTTCTGGTAAAGTACTGGAAAACGTCATGGCATTACCCAGACTTGGGGTAAAACGGCTGAACCAGGTTTACATCGTAGATCCGAAAAAGTTGACGCTGCACAACCGAACCATTGAGTCCGTCTGGTCGGATGAACACTATATACTGATTCGCGATCCAAACATTCCGGATGGATCGCTTCTGGCTACCACCAAATTAACTTATACTCCGGAAGGTGCGCAGGTAGAAATTCTTCCAGACATAGATCCGAACGCTCCCCTCAACACCACCATAGTGGATCCCAAGGCCGGTAAGCCGGATAAAGGAAAAAGTCTTAAAGGAGGCGGAGGCGGAAAAAAATGATAAGTTTCTGGATGGCTAAGCGGATGCGTGAAAAGGAAATGAACCGACTTTTAACAAACTGTAGGAGCAAACTTGTTCGCGACTCTTTGCATCTTCAGGTCGCGAACAAGTTTGCTCCTACAACAACTGTTTCTGAACCCCTTGCACTTCCATGATTCGCTGGTTCACAAAGAATGGCATCGCGGCCAACTTTCTCATGGTTGGCATCCTGCTGGCAGGTTTGTACACGGCCTTTTTCAAGATACCACTGGAAGTATCGCCTGCGCTTAGCTGGGACCTGGTAATGATGGATATGCGTTACCGAGGCGGCACACCCAAGGATATCGAAAAGGCCATTCTCATTCCGGTTGAGGCAGCGCTGGAAAGCGTTCAGGGCATTAAGGAATTGAACGCCGATGGCAGCAACGGCCGAGCCCGATTTTATTTGAGAGCCAAAGACGGTGTAGATCTTCGGGCATTAATGGATGACGTAAAAGCCCAGGTAGACACCATCAATACCTTCCCCAGAGAAACCGAACCTCCCCGCATATTTATCCCCGAATCCGCTAATTCGCGGGAAGTGCTCACCGTTGCAGTTTCTGGAGATCTGAGCGACCACGATCTTCTGAAAGCCGCTCGTCAAGTCAGGGATGATTTATTGGAAATTCCTGGGATCAGCCGAACCAACATTCAAGGAGACCGGAATCGGGAAATATCCATTGAGGCTGACGAAAAGCTACTCAGGTCTTACAACCTAACGTTCCAAAATATTGCCGATGCGATCCGTCGCAACTCCATCGATATGCCAGCCGGTTCCATTCGGACCGAAAGCGGTCGACTCAACGTACGAACAAAAGGACAGGCGTATTCAGAAGAAGATTTTTCGAAAATTCCCATTCGATCGGCCAACGGCGCCGATGTATTGATCGGTGAAGTGGCCACGGTAATCGATACCTTTGAGGGCGGAACGAAATTTGTTGAATTTAATGAGAAACCAGCACTCTACGTGGAGGTGATGCGAGTCGGGCAGGAAAGCGCGATCGATATCTCGGACAAAGTACACGACTATGTGGAGAACGCCCACGATCGTTTCCCGGATGGTGTGAATCTTCATATCTGGAAGGATGAGTCGGATAGCATTCGCGGACGACTGGATACCCTGGTCACATCCTTGTTCCAAGGCAGCATTTTGGTCATGATCATCCTGGGGATCTTTTTGCGCCCGCAGGTAGCATTCTGGGTTGTGTTGGGGATCCCGGTTTCCTTTGCAGGAGGTGCACTCCTCATGCCGGTTTTTGGGATTTCGGCAAACATCATGAGCCTCTTCGGTTACATCCTGGTATTGGGTGTGGTGGTCGACGACGCGATCATTACCGGGGAAAATGTCTACACGCAACTGAAGACAGGAATGGATCCCACCGAAGCAAGCATCCTTGGGACCAAACAAGTCGCCGTACCCGTAACCTTTGGAGTTATCACCACCATTGTCGCCTTCCTGCCCTTGCTCTATTTTGACGGTGTCTGGGGAGATTTTGCGAAACAGATTCCACCGATTGTAGGTGCGGTTTTGATTTTCTCCCTCGTCGAATCAAAGCTGATCCTTCCGGCTCACCTGAAACATGTCCGCGTAGGCCGTCACCCAAATTTCTTTACCCGATTCCAGGGTTCCATCGCTAACAATCTTGAGCGTTTTGTCGAAAAGGTGTATCGACCCTCCCTCAAGTTCGCGACATCAAACCGATTTTCGGTTCTGGCGCTTTTCACAACCATGGGTTTACTTATGGCAGGCTATTGCATAGGCGGCCGCCTCGGTTTTCAATCGTTCCCTTCGGTCGATACGGCTCGCCTGACCGCTACCCTAGCCTTTCCTGGTGATGTTCCAGTGGAAATCACAGATCGCTACATACGAAGAATAGTGGGCGCAGTCGATCAGTTGAAGGAGGAGTTTCTCGATCCTGGCACCGGTGAACCGCTGGTCCGCAATGTTTCCCTAGTCTCAGGCGCTAAGTACCCAGGAAAAGGGTACAGTCAATCGCAAGGGTTCGTCCAGGTGGAGGTCATCCCTCCAGAAGGTCGAAGCGAACCCGGACCCCGAAACAGCGTGATAGCCAATCGTTGGGCCGAGATCATTGGCCCCATCCCGGGGGCCAGACAATTCCGTGTGTATTCAGAATCCTCTTTCAAACAAGGGGGAGAGAACAACGAAGAATATTTAAACCTCGAACTGCGCGGCCCCAGCTCGGAGGGGAAAGCCGAAGTGGCAAAAAAAATCCGAGACCTGCTCATGGATTATGAAGGCATCAGCACCGCCTGGGCGGATATTAACTTCAGAGCGGAGGAGCTGGTGGTCTCTCTCAAACCACGGGCCATCGAATTAGGACTGACGCAACAATTGCTGGCACGCCAGATCAGGCAGGCCTTTTATGGGGAACAAGCCCAACGTGTGCTAGAGGATGTGGATGACATCCGGGTCATGGTTCGATTGCCGGATGACGAACGTGAATCTCTCTACACCTTCGAACGCATAAAAATCCGTGCACCGCGCGGCGCAGATGTCCCTCTCACCACGGTCGCAGAAATAAATTTTGCCCAGGCACCCACCTTTGTTGAACGTAACGATCGGGCGGAAATCATTCGCATTGGTGCACAACCCATGGATGAGACGGTGGATATCATCGGCATATCGAAAGAACTTACTCCGCAAATTCAGGAGTTCTGCAACGAAGTCGAAGGCATCTCCTACCAATGGAAAGGCTACGTGGCCGAAGCCGAAGAATCGAAGCGTCGCACCATTATCGGCTCCCTCGCCCTGATCTTCATTCTATACGCTCTTCTGGCTATTCCGTTCAAGTCGATGGTCCAACCCTTCTTTGTTTTGATCGCCCTTCCCTTTGGCGTGATCGGAGCACTACTGGGGCATATGATCATGGGATTGACGCCCTCTTACCTTTCGATCTTCGGTATGCTCGCCCTGGCTGGTGTGGTCGTAAATGACTCACTGGTGATGGTGGATTTTGTTAATCAGCGAACACGTGAAGGCATCCCACTTCTCGAGGCCTGCCTGGAAGCAGGAGGCAAACGCTTCCGCCCCATCATGCTCACTTCCATCACTACCTTTGTCGGGCTGCTTCCATTAATGCTGGAAACCTCTCTACACGCACAGTTCCTGATTCCGATGGCCGTGTCCCTTGGCTTCGGCGTGGTGTTTGCCACGGTCATTACGCTTTATTTGATTCCCTGCTCATTGCTAGTTGCTGAGGATTGTGGGACGGTATTGAGCCACATGAAGCAGTGGTATTTCCGGCCGTTTCGAAACAGAGGGGAAGAAGCATCTCAGGTAGCGTAATCGGAATTATCTGCAGGAGCTAGCTTGCTGCCGAATCAAACCTCCAAGGACTGACAAATCGGCAGCAAGCTACCTCCTACAATTTTAACATTCCAGTTGTCCCACTTCTCCACACCTCTGTAAGCTCCTTCCCATGAGTGAAGAAGCAGAGGCCAAAAAACCAAAATGGAAACTCCTGGGGCAACTTTTGGGAGCACTGGGCGTAATCCTGTCGCTCATCTTCGTGGCCTGGGAAATCCGGCAAAATACAGAGGCGGTTAAGAGCGCTACGATTCAGGCAATTTCTGAGCAGTCCATTGCAGTAGCAGACATGATGGTACAAAACGAAGACCTTAGAATCGCATTTTTACTCGCATGGAACGAGGCAGCCCTATCATCCGATCAAGATGCCCAAGTAACGTTCTTTTACGTGTCGCTCATGCGACTCAATATGAACCGCTATCTGCAATTTAAATTGGGAATCTTGGAAAAGGAGACGGTATTGTATTTGGGAATGCAGCAAGGGCCCTACCATTCCAACCATTTTAAAACATTCTGGTCTCAGGATAAAACAAGTTGGCCGGAGGATTTTGTAGAATTTATGGAAACGGAAGTGATGACCCGTCGCACAGAGCAAGGGCCTCTGATAGAAGCACTACAACGATAACCGGCGGACCCAACTTCGCCAGTGTAGGCTGCGGCGCTAGACAACCCCTTCCTAAAGTTTCCAATTGAGCTCAGCCCACAAACCTCCTAATACTCTTCCCTTACTCTTTCAATCTACCCTATGAAATCGATATCCAGGCGTTCCTTTTTACGTGGAGCGGGCGGTGCTTTAATGGCCCTGCCCTGGATGGAAAGTATTTCTCTCGCGGCCAGTCGACCCGTGCCCGCTCAGCGAATGGCCTTCTTCTACGTACCCATTGGGGTAGTTCGTAGAGGTTTCTTTCCTGGTGAACAGGCCGCGGCTATTCCTATCGGGAACAGCCCACCCGTCATTGATACCTCCTGGCTAAAAACCAAAGTAGGATTTCAGCCCATTCAATGGACGAATACGCTTCAGCCTCTAGAGAAGCTCCAAGACAAGGTGACTCTAATCACGGGCATGGATCGCACTTTCCAAAACGGCACCGATGTGCACGCCCAATGCGCATCCTGTTTTCTGAGCAGTGCCGAACCATTCTCCATTTCTAAATCGGCCTGGCCGCTGGACCGCACGCTCGACCAGATGGTGGGTGATCATGTGGGAAAGAATACACCTTTCCGTACACTCGAGTTAAGCTGCAACAGTCACAAAGATAACCTGGAGTCGATTTACTTTGATAATATCTCCTGGTACGGCACCGGTCATGTGGCGCCTTCCATTCGCGACCCACGCAAAGTGTATCGACGATTGTTTGTCACGCAGGAAATTCAGCGCTTTCGCAATATTACCGACCTGGTGCTTGAAGATGCCCGGTCTTTGCGATTGGAGCTGGGTTACAACGACAAACAAAAATTTTCTGAATACTTAGACTCCATTCGTACGATCGAAACGCAAATGGATCGACTGGAGGAAATGAAAGGTGAACTGAAGCAGGTCACCATGGAGGAACCCACGGCGGCTTACCTGCCTCGAGGCGAATACATTCGTTTAATGGGTGACCTCATGGTCATCGCTTTGCAAACCGGCCTGACCAACGTTGCGACCCTTATGATCGGTCCTGAACGATGGAATACGCCCTTCATGTTCGAAGGCCTATTCGACAATCCCGTGAGTTATCACAAGATGTCACATAACCAACCCGTTTATGTGGATCAATTAATGCAGGTGGACCGCTTTTACATGGATCAGTTTGCCTATACCGTGGAAAAGATGGACAGTATCATAGAGTCTGATGGAAGTAGCCTGCTCGATAACACGTTGTTCACTTATGGCTCCGGACTGGGGGATGGATCCACCCATCAATACAATGACCTCCCTATCGTAGTAGCCGGAACAGGTCAGGGAAAATTGAATACGGGGCAGCATCTCCATTGCCCAGACGGCACACCCCTCGCCAACCTATGGCTCACTCAAGCCAAAACCATGGGGTTGAATCTTGAGAAATTTGCTGACAGTACAGGCACACTGAAGCCGCTCCTCAGCTAAGGCATCCATATTATGGGTACGAAGCATCTTTTAGGAATATTTTTCTTCTGGGTCTTGCTTTGCACAACGGCCCTCACATTTGGGAAGAGCTCACCCAACATCGTCCTTATTCTGGCCGATGATCAGGGATGGAACGCACTTTCCACTCGGATGCATCCGGATATTCCGGGATCAGGCAGCACCTATTACCAGACTCCAAGGCTGGCGCAATTAGCCGAGGAAGGCATGCGCTTCTCGCAGGCTTACGCTCCAGCTCCTACCTGCTCACCCACCCGCTATGCCATTCAGTTTGGCCGCAGCCCATCCAGTCTTCAAATCTGGGCAGCCGACAATATCGGCAAGAACATCGATGCGGTTGTAAAGGACGCCCTGGCCAATCGCCTTAAGCAAGCGAATCCGGATTACGCATGTGCGCATATGGGTAAATGGCATATCGAGTGGGAGCCTTCAGAACTCGGTTATGACGTGGCCGAGTACGGGGATGGGCACAATCCGCACGCAACCCGAGGAAAGAACCGCAACAACCCGGATTCGCCTCACCCCCGGGATCCACGTTTCATCTTCAGCCTGACCAGAAAGGCTAATCAATTCATCAAGGAACAGGTGCAATCAGACAGACCCTTCTTCCTGCAAATTTCTCACTACGCCAACCACCTCACTTACCAGGCCCTACCGGAAACGATTGAAAAGTACAAGACCCAGCACGTGGACAAGGCGACCCCGTATCAAAAGAGTCCTTTGTGGGCTGCGATGAATGAGAACCTTGATAGCGGAGTGGGTAGTGTGCTCGACACCATCGATGCACTGGGCATTCGGGATAACACCTACGTCATCTACACCGCGGATAATGGTTACGAGGACAAGCATGACTTCCACCGACCTGTCGAGCAGCGGGGTTATTACAAAGCCTACCCACAACGCAGCCACAAATACCATGTAAGCGAGGGAGGTATTCGTGTTCCCTTTATTGTCCGAGGACCGGGAATCCCAGCGAATACCCATTCACCGGAACCGGTAGTAGGCACAGATATCTATACCACAGCCATGGAGATCATAAACGGCACGAGCCAGCTTCCAGACACAGTGGAAGGTGCCTCTTTACTCGACCATCTGAAAAGCAGTGGGAAACAACCGATCCGCCGCAAAGACCCTTTCCTCGTTTTTAAATACACCAAGCCCGACAACCGGCACGATCTCACGCTCATTCAGGGACAGCACAAACTCATCAAGGATGCCGACTCAGATCAACTACTGCTCTACGACCTGGCCGAGGACATCGGCGAGAGCAATAATCTGGCGGATGAGCAACCAGCACTGACGAAAGAACTCTACACCCAACTAACGGCCTACTTCAAACGCCTCGATTGGGATGAATCACAAATTCCCAAAAAATGAGCTATCCGGACAAAAGAATTAGAACCTTACCAACTATCCGCATGCTCACTAAGAAACCATTTTCTGTATTCCTGATATTTCTCGTTACCCACTTGACCTGCGCCGCCGCAGACAAGCCAAACGTAGTGCTCATGTTCATTGATGATATGGGCTATGGCGACATCGGTCCCTTTGGCAACACCATCAACCAGACTCCCAATCTGGACCGTATGGCAAGGGGCGGAAACATCCTTACCCAATATTACACATCTAACACCGCCTGCACGCCTTCCAGGGCAGCACTTATGACGGGCACCTATGCTACCCGCATTGGGATGGATGGAGTGGTTTGTTTCCCTAATGAAAAACGAGGTCTCAATCCATCCGAGTTTACCATTGGCGACGCTATGAAATCCGTGGGCTACCGAACCGGCATTTTCGGGAAATGGCACCTGGGAGATCAACGGGAGTTTTTACCCCTGCAAAATGGCTTCGATGACTATTTTGGCATTCCCTACTCCAACGACATGTGGCCGTTTAATCTTAATGGTCACCGGCACACTAAAGAAACCTACACGCCCCTTTCAGTTCTCAGGCAGGACGAAGTAGTAGCTTATGTCAGCGACGGAGCCGACCAATCCTTACTCTGTGAGGTCATTACTGATGAGGCCGTTAAGTTCATAAAGAAAAACAAAGACCAACCTTTCTTTCTTTATATGCCACATGCATATGTCCACTTGCCCCGCTTTGGTCGGCTGGATCTGGCAAAGAAAGCGGATGGCGATGTGGATAGAGCCACCGTTGAAGAAGTCGATACCAGTGTAGGTCGAATCCTTGATACCCTGGAGGAACTGGGGATTGATGAAAATACCCTCTTTATTTTCACCTCCGACAATGGTCCGGCACGTGGAATGAGCGCCGGACCCCTTCGCGGAAATAAAGGAGGCCCTAAATACGAAGGGCACATGCGGGAACCGACTCTCACCTGGTGGCCGGGAACCGTCCCAGCCGGTCAGGTCACCGAAGCGATAACCGCTTCGGTCGATGTCTTGCCCTCGTTAGCCAAATTAGTCGGAGCCGAAATGCCCAACGACCGCATCATTGATGGGAAAAACTCCCTGGAAGCCTTGCTCGGGAAACCGAAAGCAAAATCACCACACCAAGTACTTTTTTACGAGGTCGATGCCATTCGCCGCGGCAACTGGAAACTGGTTCGTGGAGGTAAAGGGAAGTTCGAGCTCTACAACTTGAAGAACGATTTGGGTGAAACAACGAACCTGATCGAAAAACGCCCCAAGCTGGCAAATGAGTTGAAAGCAATCCTCGATGCCCATGCAAAAGAACTCGCTGCTAACACCCGCCCTCCCGGAATGCTCGACCACTCAGATTTTCTCATCAGCGAACCAGGCGGCCTACCGAAACTTCGCGATTATTTGGGCATGAACGATTTCGAAGCATTGGAACGATCTGAATAAATCCTTATGAAAAGAATCTTGTTATCTTCAATGGTGGGTGTGGGATTAGCATTCGCAATCTGCGTAGAGGCGCAGACAGCATCTGGAAAGAACGCTTCCCCCGTCCCCAAATTTACCTTTTCGGACTCTTTGGAAGAACAGGAAAGGGAATTGGCTAACAATCCTTTGCTGGAACGGTTTCGCAAGTCTCGGGCCGAGTTGTTAAAAGATCCTCACTACCCGCGCTACCATTTCAGTAGTCCGGAGAACCGCTTGAATGATCCGAACGGTCTCAGCTATTGGAATGGCCAGTGGCATATGTTTTACCAGGGTTACCCACCGGAATTTCCTCGTCAGCATTGGGGGCATACCATCAGTGACGATTTGATTCATTGGCGCGATTTACCTTATGCCATTTACCCCGATCCGGAGCGAGCCTGCTTTTCGGGGACGGTCTATATAGAAGATGATCGGGCGATTGCCATGTATCACTATACGGAAGTCGGCTCGATGGTTGCTGTATCCAGTGATCCACTACTCTTAAACTGGGAGAAGCTAACCGGCAAAGCGGTGATTCCGGAATCCGTGGCCGGGGCACCCCCACTGCCGAACCGAATCTTTGACCCTTCCATTTGGAAGATTGATGGTGATGATTACTATTATGCGCTGACCGCTGGCCAATCTGAAGATGGTCCCGGCGGGAAATGGGTGCGCGCGGAATTTCTGCATCGCTCAAAGGACTTGGTCAACTGGGAATACATGCATCAATTCCTGGAAGGGGATCGTTTTGGAATCATCGGTGACGACGGAGCCTGTCCCTACTTCTGGCCGATTGGAGATGATAAGTATATTCTCATTCACTACAGCCACACGACGGGCGGGAAATGGCTCCTGGGAGACCTCGATAAGAAGCGGATGAAATTTGTGGCGACCGATGGCGGGGGCTTTAACCAAGGGGCCTCTGGACCTGGTGGCGTCCACGCTCCTTCCGCTTATCCCGACGGTAAGGGTGGCATCAATGTCATTTTCAATATGAACCCAGGCTACCCAAGCAAGGGGTGGAATCAGCTTATGTCGCTACCGCGCAAAATAACCCTGGCGCCCGATGATCCCTACGATCCCATTCGTCAGGAACCTACCGGGGACTATGCTTCGCTCCGTGGGAAACACCAAAGCGTTCAAAACCTCAGCTTACCTGCTAATGAGGAAGTTGTTCTAGAGAATATCCAGGGCAATACCATGGAATTGATTGCGAAAATTGATCCGAAGTCCGCCCAGACCATTGAAATTGAACTGCTGCGCTCACCAGGAGGGGAAGAACTTACCCGTCTGCTCATTCAGCCCGAACGTGGCAACAATCCCAGGATCTACGGAGTGATTAAGGCCAGGGAACGCAATAGATCGGGTGCAGTAGTCTATGATACGGTAGTCACACTCGACAACTCCAGGTCGTCCATCCTTCCAGACGCGCAGTCCCGCCCTCCAGAGATTGATAGTTTTCTGCGTGAGAAAGGTGCACCCCTCAAACTCCATGTGTTTATCGACCGCAGTGTGGTTGAAGTCTTTGTGAACGGGAAAGCCTGTGTGGCTGCTCGTGTGTATCCGGGAAGAAAAGACAGTCTCGGAGTTTCGTTGCGTGCGCAGGGTGCGGATGCGAAGCTGGTCTCACTCGATGCCTGGCAAATGGAAAGTATTTACGATGAAGATTAAACATTATTACCACCTGATTCTGGCGCTTTGTTTCGCGCTTTCTTCTGCCTTCGCGGCAGACCGTCCCAACGTCATCCTGATCCTGACAGATGATCAGGGCTATGGTGACTACAGCTGTCATGGAAATCCATTGTTGAAGACTCCAGAACTCGACAAGCTCCACGCCGAGAGCCTCCGTCTGACGGACTTTCATGTGGCTCCCATGTGCACTCCAACACGTGGCCAATTGATGACAGGAATGGATGCTATGCGCAACGGAGCTACCGCGGTTTGCCAGGGACGCTCCATGATGGGAAATGGAATTAAGTTGATGCCCGAGTATTTTGCTGAGGCTGGTTATTCGACCGGACACTTTGGTAAATGGCACCTGGGCGATAGCTACCCGCACCGTCCCCAAGATCGTGGTTTTCAGGAGACGCTGCATCATCCGGCTTGGGGCATAACCTCCTTGGCTGATCATTTCGGGAACTCCTATTGGGATCCCTGGCTGGAACACAACGGCGTTGAGAAACAGTATAAAGGCTACTGCACAGACATCTTTTTCAGCGAAGCCATGGATTGGATGAAGGAACAAAAAGAAGCCGACGAACCGTTCTTCCTCTATTTACCAACCAATACACCTCACGTCCCAAACTGGGTCGATGAGGAATACTCAAAACCTTACGCGCAAGTGGGGACCTTTAACGGGGTCGAGGTGCCGGCCGCCTTTTATGGCATGATCGCCAACATTGATGAGAATATGGGCAAGCTGGATGCCTTTCTGAAAAAAGAAGGATTAAAGGAGAACACCGTTTTGATTTACCTGAATGACAATGGTTCTCAAAGTAAGGAGGCCTCGCAAATCTACAATGCGGGCATGCAGGGATTCAAACGCGGTATGCTCGATGGTGGACACCGGGTGGGTTGCTTCTGGCGTTGGCCGGAAGGATTCCACGGCGCCCGAGACATTGGCGACCTGGCCATGGTTCAGGACATTCTTCCCACATTGGCTGAATTGTGCGGTTTGCCGAAACCATCAGCAGACATCAATGGAACCAGCCTCGCTAAATTGCTACAGGGCAAACAATCGAAATTGGATGACCGCAAAATCGTGATTCAATACTCCAACCGTAATACCTCAGCCGTTCGCTGGGATCATGCCATTGTGCTGTGGGACAAATGGCGCCTCGTGGGACCCGATACGCTCCACAATATCGCCACCGATCCACATCAGGATAATAACGTAATAAAACAATTTCCGGATGTCGCACAGGCCATGCGCGACCACTACGAACAGTGGTATACCGAGGCCAAACTCCGTTTCGATACACCCCGCTACATTACCGTCGGGAGCGATGCAGATCCAAGTCTGACGCTCTTTTCCAATGACTGGCAGGGAGGTTACTGTGACAACCCACCCAATTTGGTTGCCGCAAACACAACCGGTTATTGGGACATAGAAGTAGCAGAAGCAGGCACCTATGAATTTGAACTGCGCCGTTGGCCGGAATCGGCAAATTTGGCTTTGAGCTCGGGTGTTGAGGGAGAAAAAATAAAGGCTCACAATCCGTTCACAGGTTATGTAGGGGAACGTCCGATACACTACGCAAGCATTCATGTCGCCGGATTCCAGGAGACGATAGTTCCAAGAAAGGACGCGACCCATGCCACCTTTACTGCGAAGTTGGGTGCTGGAAAAACGAAGCTCAGCACTCTGTTTTCCGATATAAACGGAAACGAGTTGTGCAGTGCGATCTACGTCAAAGTCACACGGAAGTAGACCGGAAAGCCTTTCTTCAATCTTTGTAGCTTAATTGATGAACAGAACGCGGTTGATTACATTTTCTGCCACAGTGTTTGCTACTGTTCTGGTCGGTTGCACCGCACCCAATAAAAAGACCGCATTGGCTGGCGAAATACCCAAAGAGTTGATCGAGGTGTCCGATAGAGAAGTCTACGTGGACGTGCTTGATGTGCCAGACAAGCACCATCACGATCCCTCAAACATTATCAAATACAACGGCAAATACTACCTGTGGTACACGCAGCACCCAGAGGTGACCAACGGTTGGGAAGGTCACATTCGGCTGGCGACCTCCACGGATGGACTCAAATGGACCGCCCAGGGCGTCGCAATTCCTGTTGGCGAAAAAGGAGACATCGACGATAAGGCCGCCATCACATCTTACGTCGTTCCTCATGACGGAAATTACTACCTCTTTTACACCGCATACGGAAGCGCCGCCGAGCTGAAAGGTATCAGCTATGCCACTGCGGATACACCAGATGGACCCTGGGAAAAGTCTGGCAAAAAACTCCTCTGGCCTACTGGCAATAAGGAGGAATGGGACGGTGTTCACATTGACGATACGAATATTATCTTTTTCGACGGCAAGTGGTTTCTTTATTATAAGGGAAGACCGTTTGGAGCCGAGCCATCCGAAACAAAAATCGGGGTGGCAACTTCTGATAACCTTCTGGGACCTTACACGAAATATGAGAAGAGTCCTGTGTTCCCTGGGCATGCCTTCACAACCTGGGTTCACCGTAACGGTGTAGCCGGGTTTGGGTACGGCACCTTCTGGTCGAAAGATGGTTTCACCTTTGTAAAGACGTCCGATTGGACACCTAAAACAGTCGGCCTTTACTGCCCTGAGAATTTTGGAAATGGCGTCAATAACAACGGCGTTTTCTGGGGAATGAAAGTGAAGTTTCCTGATGACAGGTGCAGGTATATCACCCGAATGGAACTTCCGATACTGGATCTTTCAAATTCGAAAGAGACAGACAAATAGGAAGTCGGCTGTTCTGGTTAAAAGAGAAATGTAATCTTTCTACAAAATGCGAGATCACTTATAAATGAATCTAAAATCATCTAAGACAATCTCCTGGTTAACAGCATCTGTAGCATGCCTGGTACTGGAGTGCACAATAGCGAATCAAGTGATCGCAAGGCCAAATGTCCTCTTCATCGCAATCGACGACATGAACGATTGGACGACTTTGTTTGATGAGGGCAATCCGATCCAAACACCCAATCTAAAGCGCTTGGCTGCACGCGGCACCTTTTTCAGTCGTGCCTACTGTGCTTCGCCGGGTTGCAATCCTTCCCGAACAGCCATCATGACGGGTTATCGTCCGACTACTTCCGGTGTTTACGGAAACAAGACGGCGTGGGCAGAGATCATTCCGGATGCGGTAACCATCCCAAAATACTTCGAACTGGAGGGTGGCTACGCCACACGAGGAGCAGGCAAGATTTTCCATCACGGGACAACCGGTCAGGAACCGAAAGGTAAACCGGCCTTTCAGGAATTCTTTAAGAAACTGGATATTCGCGGTTCCGGAGTAGGCAAAAACTACAACGGCTACAAACCGGATTCGAATCCACGTCTGGGTCGAGTCGCCTTCGACTGGGGCGTCCATGATCAGAAAATGATCGATGTCGACATGTGTGAATACGTGGAAGCGCAGATGGAGAAGTTCATGGGCCCTTCGGCGAGCTCAGGACAAGACAAGCCCTTGTTTCTCGCCGCAGGGATTTTTAATCCACACCTACCCTTCTATGCCCCTCAGGAAACCTTCGATCGCTACCCGTTTGAAACCCTGCGCATGCCACCCATGCCAATGGGAGATCTCGATGATGTGGGCGATATGGCCCGACGGATGGTAAGGAAGGAATACTGGATCTGGGACAACACCACGGCCCAGCCACGGGAAGCGCCGGGGAGTCTTCCTCGTATGGTTCAAGCCTACCAGGCAGCAACCGATTACGCCGATCAAATGGTCGGGCGACTCCTCGACAAACTCGATGCCACCGGTATGGCCGACAACACCATTATCGTACTGTGGTCTGACCACGGCTACCATTTGGGAGACAAGGAAGCCTGTGTGAAATTCACGCTCTGGGAGAAAGCCAACCGGGTGCCTTTCATCATCGTTGCTCCCGGTATCACCACTCCGGGTACACGGATCGATCAACCGGTGGGCCTAATTGATATCTACCCCACTCTCCTGGAACTGGCGGGGCTGCCTCCCAAAGCAGACAACGATGGCCTCAGTCTCGTACCTTTACTTAAAAACCCGCACGGGAAATGGGTACGCCCTGCCCTCATGAATGAGGGCCCAGGCAACCATGCGGTCCGCTCTGAGCGCTGGCGCTACATCAGCTACAGTACCGGCGACGAAGAACTCTATGATCATCGTAATGATCCCTGGGAGCACAACAACCTGGCGGGGGATCCCCAATACGCCGGCGTTATTGCGGAGCATCGTAAATGGTTACCGAAGAAAGAAGCACCGGGAGAAGCCATGGCCCACTTACTCAGACCTCCAGCTGCTCCAGGAATTGGATTGCCGAAGAATTTGTCGAAAAGACCTTAGGAGTGTTGGAGTGTTTAAAGATGATTGCAAGTAGCGAGAAGGTAGGGCTCGATCGCCAAGCGAGCCGTGGAGCCAACAAACGAAGTAATCATACCGGACCGCTCGGCGATCGGTCCCTACCAGTTCTGCGTAAATCATGAAAACAATTATTTGTCTTTTCGGCTGCCTATTTGGTTCGATCTTATTCGCCGATAGTGCTTCACCCAACATCGTCCTGATTCTGGCTGACGATCAGGGGTGGAACGCCCTCTACAGTCCAACCGATCCTGATGTAGTCGGATCGAAAAGCGATTTTTACCAGACACCCAATACAGATCGTCTCTTAGGAGAAGGTATGTGCTTTACCGATGCCTATGCACCGGCTCCGGTCTGTTCCCCAACAAGACACAGTATTCAGTTTGGTATCAGTCCGGCTAAGACTCGGGTGACGCACAACGACCCGCAGCACAAACAATTCTGTGATCCCAACCTGGCTATTCCAAATTTGATTAAGAAAGCGGATTCCCGTTATGTCACCGCCCACTTCGGTAAGTGGCATGTATCGGTGAGCCCAGAGGATTGTGGCTATGACGAATCAGATGGTGACACTGGTAACCGGGAGGGCAGTAACAGTAAGAGCAAAGAGGATCCCAAGCGAACATTTGAGGTAACTGATCGTGCCGTTGATTTCCTGGATAGAACGGCAAGAACGGAACAGCCATTCTTTCTGCAGGTTTCCTACTACGCCGATCACCTGACCTTTAAATCGAACCCGAAGACGCTGGAGAAATATAAAAACCAGCCGAAGGGTGAGCGACATTCGGACCCCGTGTTTGCCGGCATGAATGAAGACCTGGATACCGGTGTTGGTCAAATTCTCGAAGCGATTGATCGTCTAGGCATTTCGGATGACACCTACGTCATTTATACCGCCGATAACGGTTATGACGAATCACCACGAAAACTGCATGGCAATCCCCGGCGCAAAGCCTGGCCGTTGAGCTACAGCAAAGGCTTTGTATTCGAAGGTGGGATACGTGTGCCTTTTATCGTGCGAGGTCCGGGAATCAAAGCTGGATCCATATCAAGAGCACCGGTAGTCGGCTACGATCTCATGCCAACTATCCTCAACTGGATTGACCCGGCGTTTGAACTGCCCGAAATCATTGAAGGAGGTAGCCTCCTAACAGTGCTGGCTAATGGCGGCCGTGGCTCAATCGAAAGGTCTAACGACTTTCTACTGTTCCACTATCCAACTGGGGTGTGGCCGGCCCAATCATCATTGCGGCAAGGGGATTTCAAGATCGTAAAGACCTGGGCTTTCGACCGTGTAGAGCTGTTTGACCTACGCTACGATCGAAGTGAGTCCAAAGACCTTAGTCAATCGATGCCTGAACGAGCGGATGCGATGCACACAAGAATGATGGATTACCTGGATTCCGTGAATACGATTTATCCACCAGAGCAAGAACTCGCGTTTGATCGTCAGGGACTGCTCATGAAGAAGGCAGGAACCGGATGGCGATCTGGGAATTAAGTTTCTTATGAAAAAGACCAACCCCATAGTTTGTCTCCATAAGGTGCCCGGATCGGTATTTATCCGATGGGTCTGCACGTTTGCAGGGCTCATGTACTGCAATACAATCGTGGCAGCGGATCCCTCCCTCGAATTACCCAATGGAACGATCGATCTCATCGTTGCCCCGGAAGAGAAATTCGAAGGACGTATATTCCTGATCAATGACTGGGATGGAGGCGACGCGGACAATCAATTAGTTGGCGAAGAACTGAATAGAAATCCAAGGATCAAACAGAATGTCACGATTCTGAGCGACCTTCCCAACCGGAATCCGAGAAAGGTAGAAGTGGAGGATCTGGTTAAGGATGCACAGGTTCTCGCAGATGCCAGTAAGAAGGGAAAGGTCGGTCTCGCCATGGGTGCGCATTCACGACACGTGCTAGCCTGGCTAACCGAGCTTCCGGAGAGTGCTTACAATTTCAGCTACATCGTTCTGGTAACCCACAGCAATTGGAATGAGCTGGATGGTCGCAGAGGCTACGATGCAAACAAAAAAGCCGGTGATCCACCCTTGTTAGATTCTCACGAGGTGGATCTGCGCCGTGGATTGTATCTTAGTTTGGCCCGGATCAGTGATCTGGGAGTGACGATTCTGGAAATTCCACGGACAGACTTCGGAGCTGGCGGATGGGGCGCTAATGTTACACGCCGTGACGGAGAAATCGCGACGGTGAAGCCCTACGATATAAGCGATCTCGGCCTCGTGCACTACTTCAAAACCGGAGTCGTAGAAGCAACCCGCAAGCAAAGAAACGCCTGGGTCTCCAGTATTATGCAAAAGCCTGAGCACCTGAGCCAAGTGGATCCGGATTTGATTACTCGTTTCTGGGAGAAGAACGAAAATGTTCCGGGTGAGAAGGAAGACTATCTTGCCGCTGGAGGCGATCTCCCCAAACATCCTAAAGTCCATAAATAGTCACAAGGAATACAAACCTATGAAGCATCTAAATCTCCAATTTCTATTGGCTGTTGTCACAATCCTATCCTGTTTCGCTGCAGATCAACCCAATGTGTTGATCATCTTCACCGACGACCAGGGTTATGGGGATGTCGCATGCTATGGCAATGAGCTGATCAAAACGCCTCGGCTTGATCAGATGGCACGAGAAGGGACGCTCTTTACCGACTTCTATGCTCAACCGGTATGTGGACCCTCGCGTTCTGCCCTTTTGACCGGTCGCTATCCTATCCGAAGTAAAGGCTGGGATATGCCAGCCGAGGAAATCACCTTTGCTGAGTTACTTAAACCTGCAGGCTACCAGACCGCCTGCATCGGCAAGTGGGATGTTTCGAATCGTAAAGCCATCATCGGCCGCATGCCGAATGCCCAGGGTTTTGATTATTACTTTGGCCCACTGGGAGCGAACGACGGTGGCACCGTAAAGTTTCATCACAACAACGAGCCTGCCGGGCAAACAACGGATATGGGAAGCCTGACTCGATTGTACACCGATAAGGCCATCGACTATTTGGAAAACAAACGGAAGTCAGATCAACCGTTCCTCCTCTACCTGGCGCATACGATGATGCATACCAATATTGATGCCTCTCCCAAGTTCAAAGGAACCTCGGACGGAGGATTGTATGGGGATGTGGTTGAGGAATTTGATATTGAAACCGGACGATTGCTGGACCGCCTCGATGCGCTGGGATTGAGTGAAAACACCCTGGTCATTTTTACCTCCGATAATGGCCCCTGGAGTCAGCCGCGATACACCCTCGTGAAGCAGGGACGCATCGGTAGACCCAACAGCAGCAATCCTGCATGGTTTATGCCGGAGGGCACCATTTTCTGGGGAGACCCAGGACCACTCAGAGGCGCCAAGGGTTCTGCATACGAAGGAGGCTCCCGCGTTCCCTGTATCGTCCGGTGGCCGGGTAAAGTTCCAGCAGGAAAGACTTCAGATGCCCTTTGGGCCACTATTGATTTTCTACCCACTATTGTCTCACTGGCTGGCGCCGATCTACCTTCAGATAAAGCGATCGATGGGCAGGATCAGAGCGATCTCCTTTTTGGAAACACCGACGAAGGTCGTGATACATTTATCTACGATCAGGTAAGGCAAGTGGACAGCCCTTATCTGGGTATAGGTATTCGCAAGGGAAACTGGAAACTCTTACTCCCGGGGCGCGAGCCCGCAAAACCTCACCGGTATGTCATGGATTATGGAACGAATGACTACGAGCTCTACGATTTGGAATCCGACATCGGGGAACGCTGGAACCTGGCCCATGATTATCCTGAGGTTGTCAAAGCGCTAGAAAAAGAGCTCAATCAATTTATGGCAGCCATTGAGACAGAATAAAAAGTTCAGAATGTAGAAAAGCTATGGATTTAAATTCAATTAAGAAGACCCATGCATTGGCGTTATTTGGAGCGGCATTGGGCCTGCTAGGCGGGTGCGCGAATCAGAAACCGGTGGCCACTGCCCCCAACGTTCTTTTCATCGCCATCGATGACATGAATGATTGGACTACCCTCTTCGATCCGAACAATCCCATCCAGACACCCAACCTGCAGCGTCTCGCCGCTCGCGGTACCTTTTTCAATAAAGCTTACTGTGTCTCCCCAGCCTGCAATCCTTCACGCACGGCGATCTTAACAGGTCTCCATCCATCAACGACCGGGGTCTACGGAAACAAAGACAGTTGGCGAACCTTAGTCCCAGATGCAGTGACGTTGCCTCAATATTTTAAAGACAATGGTTATGCCACCCAAGGGGCTGGTAAAATTTTCCACCACGGAGATGCCGGGAAGGATCGCGCTGACAATCCGTCCTTTGAGAAGTTTTTTGATATGCTGGCCACTCGTGCACCAGACACTAACCACAATGGCTATACCGAAGGTTTGTTGGCAAAGACTGTATTCGACTGGGGGGTACACGATCAAAAGATCATTGATCTCGATACGGTTGAATGGGTCGAGGAAGCCATGGATAAGTCGTCCAATAAACCTAGCTTCATGGCAGCTGGTATATTCCGACCACACATGCCCTTCTATTCAAACCAAGCTACTTGGGACAGGTATCCCTACCAAGGATTGATCATGCCCCCTGTTCAGGACAATGACCTCGACGACGTCGGAGCCATTGCACGCAACATGGCCAACAAAGAATTTTTCATCACCGACAATGTGCTAGGGAAAACGGAACAGCATCCGGGAAGTCTCCACACCTTTGTGAAAAGCTACCAGGCAGCATCGGACTATGCGGACCAGATGGTCGGCCGGGTGCTAGACAAACTCGATGCGACAGGCGAGGCCGACAATACCATCATCGTTCTATTTTCCGATCACGGTTATCACCTCGGTGACAAGAAAAGTTGCGTGAAGTTTACCCTCTGGGAAAAGGCCAACCACGTGCCTTTCATAATCGTTGCCCCTGGCGTCACCGAACCAGGAACGGTTTGCGAACAGCCCGTGAGTTTACTCGATATATATCCAACTCTAATCGACCTTTGTGGACTTCCGCAGAAAGAGGACCTGGATGGTGAAAGCCTGCTACCCCTGCTGAAAGATCCAAATACAAGTTGGGAGCGTCCGGCATTGATGACGATGGGGCGTGGCAACCATGCAATCCGATCCGAGCGCTGGCGCTACATTCGTTACAGCGACGGAAGTGAGGAGCTCTATGACCATGATAACGATCCCTGGGAATGGGAGAACCTAGCGATGCATCCTCAATATGCTCCTGTCCTCGCCGATCATCGAAGATGGATTCCAGAAACTGAAGTGCCCTGGCAAATCGATGAGTCAAAAAACTGGATCTACACCCGAGAGATATGGGATGATAAACCGACGAATGAGAAGTAGCTCATCGGAAAGTCTCAATATATAGAGAACGGGATACACTCCCCAATCTAAATTAGGAACCTGCGCCTAACGCCCTCGTCTAGTGGCGACCGCCTGAACCGTCTGATCGGACCAACTTGTTTTGTTTCCCCGTAGGTGGTGATCAAAGAATCTTTCGACGAGCTCACCGGTTAGGGGAGGGAACCCCCGACCGTGTTCGCCGCCTTCGACGGTGATGAGGGTTTTCTCAACTCCCTTCTTCTCCAATGCCGCATAAAGAAGCTCCGACTGATTGAAAGAGACTAAAGGATCCATGGTCCCATGCACGATGAGGATAGCCGGATCGTCGGCACTTACATAGGTAATGGGATCAGCCGTGGCTACCTTCTCCGGATTATCCTGAATGGCACCGCCGATGAGTAGCGACTCTGGAGAATCTGCTGCGTCGTGGTCCAATCGGGCAGACTCAATAGCTGTTTCATTCATAGTCAGAAAGTTGGTTGGACCAAAAAAGTCGACCACACAAGTCACTCGGCTTGAATACTCATTGTTGGATCCCAGTGAACCATCCATGGCCTTCACATCTCCGCTGGTTCCGAGCATGGTCACGAGATGTCCGCCAGCTGAGGTTCCCCAAACACCAATACGGTCTGCATTGAGATTGTATTGTTTGGCATGGGCACGAATCCAACGAATAGCAGCCTTACAGTCGTGGATCTGAGATGGCCATTGGGCTTCTCCGCTCAGGCGGTAAGCGACGGTTACTCCGGCATAGTTACCACTGGCAACGAATGGATTAACCCGATTGCGACCGCCTTGCTTATTACCATTTCGCCAGCCGCCACCGTGGATGAAAACGACAACCGGCAATGGTTCACCTTCGAGATCTTTCGGTAACAGCAGGTCAAGCATTTGACGCGGATTGTCCGTGCCGGCATAGGGGATGTTTTCGATCAGCAGTACCGAATCTGAAGCAGAACGGTTGGCTTGGTTTTGCTGACGATTATCTTGGGAAGGTGCTTCGTTACGATTGCCTCCATTCCGGTTACGATTCCCTGACAACTGGTCGGCTAATTGGCCCAGCTCAGCCCGATCAATAAAACCATCCTTGTTACGATCCAGGTTGTTGAAGTTGGACTTCATCTGACGAATGGCTTCATCGGGAGAGACTTTACCATCCTGGTTTTTATCCTGATCGTCCAACCACATCTGGATACGTTGCTCCTTTTGCGCATCTTCGTTGGAGGTTTGTGCGGAAATGAACTGACAACTACCGATAAGCGCCAGGATAGGCACATAATTGAGCACAGATTGGAGCGATCTTAAGTATTTCATCGTATGGGTAAGAATCTGAATGATAGAGTAGAGTCCAAAAGTAAATCTTCACCCATTTTAAATGAAATTACTATCCTGAAATTGAGACATTTCTGTCGCTCTCTCATATCATACCCCCTTAATCTGGAATCTACTTTCTCGAGGGGGCAACCCCGAAAGGCTCATTCAGATGCTCCTTACTTTCGTTGAATTCCTCCCCATCCGGAGTTATGAAATCCAGTAAGTATGTTTTATTGATTGTAGCCGATTAGGAAGGCAGGTTGGCTGAGGACTACATTCATTTTCCTAAAAAAGTTCTTATATGCCTGAAACTAAAAACTTCGTCTTTAGATGGGTGACTACCTCATTCGTAATCGCTATGGTGGGCCTCATACACATTGCGAGTGCCGAACGCCCCAACGTCATCGTCATTCTGGCGGACGACTTGGGTTATAATGATCTTGGTTTTCAGGGATCAGAGTGGATCAAAACACCGCACCTCGACCAGCTTGCTGCAGGAGGCACTGTATTCACAGATGCCCATACATCTGCATCCGTTTGCAGTCCGTCGCGGGCAGGATTCATTACCGGTCGTTATCAACAACGCTTTGGCCACGAGGCAAACGTTCCTAAACCGGGACAGGGAATGGAAACCAGTGAGTACACAATGGGCCAGGCCTTCCAGGATATCGGATACGCCACGTTCCTGGTCGGCAAATGGCATCTCGGCAACGATGAAAAATACTATCCGACACGTCGAGGTTTCGACGAGTTTTGGGGTCTGCGGGAAGGAAGCCGTCGCTATTGGTATGAACCGAAAGGATCAGACCGACCGGGCAATAGTCATGCCATCGAGAGTAATGGCGAGCAGATCGAATTCGATGGCTTCTTGACAGACCGGTTCACCGATCAGGCTATGCGTATGATTGGCTCTGCCGATAAACCGTTCTTTCTATTTCTTTCCTACACGGCGCCGCACGGGCCACTAGAAGCCGAAGAGGCCGATCTCGCACGAGCTGCAAAGCGAAATCCCTATGTGGCCCTTGTGCAAAACATGGACGACAACATTGGCCGCCTGGTCTCATTCCTCGATGAAAAGGAACTGCGCGAAAACACACTCATCTGGTTTTTCAGTGACAACGGCGGTACGGCTAGCTCGGCTTCAAACGATCCACTCAATGGTATGAAAGGCATAAAGTTCGAAGGCGGCCAGCGGGTGCCCTTCGTCATGAACTGGCCCGGCCACGTCCCCGCGGGAAAATCCTTCGACGGGTTGACTTCGGCCATGGATATCTTTCCCACCAGTTTCAAACTCGCTGGCGGCGAGCGCGTCCCCAAACCACTAGATGGAGTGGATATCATGCCGTATGTGACAGGCGACAAAAGCGGATCGCCCCACGCGATGCTGTTTTGGAAAAAGCTGGAAGGCTCCGCAGCTCGTGTAGGTGACTGGAAGCTGATCAAGACGGAGGGCTTGCCGGTCATGCTCTACAACTTAAACAACGACCTGGGCGAATACGACGAAATCGCCAATGAACATCCAGAGAGAGTCGATCAAATCCTTTATCATTACGATGCGTGGAATTCCGAAACGGTACCTCCACGCTGGGGCGAAGCGGAAATCTACGTGAAGCTCCGACGAGATAAGTACATTCGTTTTCGCGATCGTACTGAACCCATTCCACTAGCAGCTTCCCGAAAAAAAGAGAGTAAGTGACTTCAGGCCTGAGCCTGGATAACTTGGCGACAATCGTTGAATTGTTTCCGTATCCTATCATCTAATACGACTAGAACCCATCATCCCTTATTGGGCATGAGATTATTGAAGTGTAGCAGCTTTTCCGAAGAATCATCACAGGTTCTCATCACCTTGCCTTTAGGGGTAACGACGAGGCTGAAGGTGTTCCGGCGCTATCGCGGTTCAGCTGATCTGATTATTCAGATGACTCCTCAGAGCTGGCTTCTTGGACCTGACTTCGAAACTGAGCGGGAGAAACGCCTTGTTGATTCTTAAACGCTCGCGAAAAATAGTTCTGCGTGTCGAAACCCAGTTGGAAGGCAATTTCCTTGATACTGAGTTGCGTATGTTCGAGCAGGCTTCGGGCCTTATCGTAGACTAGCTTTTGCCGATACTGCATCGGACTGATACCAAAGGTCTTCCGGAAGCAGGTGCGAAACCAACTCTCGCTCATGTTAAGATCCTGCACGAATTCATAGATGGTCTCCTCATTGGCAAAATTCTCATCCATAAACTGTTTGGCCTGCTTCAGCGTTTCGGTGACGTAGGTGGAGGTATCCGGGTTGTTTCTCGCAAGCCGCTCGCCGATCTCTTGAGCCACCCGCTTCAGATCATTGGCCAATGCTGGGAATGCATCGACGGGTAAGTCCAGCGAATGGGCGGTGATCCAAATAGCAGCGAGCGGTTGGCCATCCTGATCACAAATACTAGTACCGAGGCAATTGATCCCTTCCGCATACTCGCCGACATCCACCGCATATCCCTGCTCCGAACATTGCGCGAGATCCTTCTTGAAAGCCGATGCATCCCTACAGGTCTTTTCTGTAAATTTCCTGAAATTCATCCGAGCCAACAAATCGTTTTGCCGAAGTTCCGGCAGGGCAGCCAGTATTGCTTTCCCTGGGGCAGTTGGATGCAAATGAAAGTGAAAACCAATTCGTGGGACATAGGCGTGGTCCCCCGTTCCTGGAAAGGAGGCCAAGACCACCCCACGGTTCTGTTCCTCAGACAGAACCGCCATCGCCGCCGTCATGCGGGTCTTATCCCGCAGTTCCGCCAGCAAGTCGGAAGAATTCTGTATAAGAACAGCCGTGTTTCCAATTTGGTTTTCACTCATAAGCCAAGAATACGTATTAAGCGATGAGCGGCAGAGGCGGTCAAGTCCGCCCAAGCCAACCAATCGAAAAAGCCATATGCACAGTCAAAAATTGCATAGATAATAAATTGAATCACTATATGCTAGTATTGGCAGGGCTTCCTTGCCCGATTTGTATCGAATAATCCGAAACAAATCATCAGAAAGAACTTTCCAAATTAAGTGATGCCTACTCTTTCTAAAATTTCAATCAGCCTAACTCTCCTGCTCGGGATCAGCCCCCTGGTAGCCGAAGACACAATTGATTTTCGCCGCGATATCGAGCCCATCCTCGAAAGACGCTGTATCGCCTGCCATGGCCCAGACGAAGTGGAGTCGGATTTCCGCGTAGACCGCAAGGCTACGCTCATTGGGGGTGGAGGCTCCGGGATCGAAACCGTCCTTCCTGGCGATCCTGTGGGTAGCTACCTCATCGAACTCGTTCGCGAACCAGATGACGAATACCGCATGCCATACGACGAGGATGCGATACCCGAGGAGGAGATCGTGCTTCTGGAAAAGTGGATCGAAGAAGGGGCCAAGCTTCCGGACGATTTTGAAGAAGAGGCTGATCTCGGAACCATCGATCACTGGTCGCTCCTTCCGGTTGAGCGTCCCGACGTTCCAAGCATAAGAGGAACTAGTAACCCCATCGATGCTTTCCTCCGGCAAAGACTGGATGAAAAAGGACTGGCCTACAATCCAGCGGCGGACGCCCGCTCACTCATCCGTCGCACGTCCATTTTAATGACTGGACTGCCTCCCAGTGCGGAACAAGTTGAAACCTTTTCCAAGGCCTATGCCAGGAACGAGGATCGCGCCTACACGCGATTAGTCGATGAACTCCTGGAGTCACCTCACTTTGGCGAGCGATGGGCGCAACACTGGCTCGATGTCATCCGTTGGGCGGAGACCAATGGATCGGAGGCCAACCTTTACCGCAAGAATGCCTGGTACTACCGCGACTATGTCATCAACGCTTTCAATGAGGATAAGCCCTACGACCAGTTTATCACCGAACAACTCGCTGGTGACCAAATGAACGTAGGTGAAGCGACCGGATTTATTGTCGCAGGTCCGCACGTTCCGACTGCCACCGTAGGACGCGAACCCAGTGCAATTCGCCAGGCTCGCGCTGACCGTATGGACGAGATCATGCAAACTGTCGGGGCCTCCATGCTGGGCATGACCGTGAGCTGCGCTCGCTGTCACAACCACAAGTTCGATCCTATTTCTATCAAGGATTACTATTCGCTCACCGCTGTCTTCCAAGGCATTGAATTTGGAGCCCGGTATCCCGAGCTCGCTGAGGACAATCCACTCCTGAAACGGGAGCAGAAACTTAAATTAGCGCTAAATTCAGAACGCAGCAAACTTCGCTCCCAAGGAACCTACTGGGAAGAAGATTGGACCGGATGGAACGAGCTGCATTTTCCCGCCACGGAGACCAAAGCGGTGCGTCTCGCTTTCACCACCAAAAACGTGGGGGTCGAAGAAATCGAACTTTACGGCCCAAAGGCACCCACGACCAACCTGGCTCTGTCCTCTCTCGGTTCCGTAGCCAAGACGGACGATTCCATGACACAAATCCGTTCAGAGGTATTCTTCGCAAACGACGGGGAGCTCAGCACAAATCGTTGGCGATCAGCAGCTCCCAAGGATAGCGATGAAAAACCCTGGCTCATTCTTGAATTTCAAGAACCACAAACCGTCGACCGCCTGGTCATCAGCTCCAACAAGCACTACTTTCTCGAAACCGATTACCTGACCAGCTTCACACCAGGCACCAATTATACCTATACCTTACAAGCGCTGCAGACGGACAGCACATGGAGGGATATTGCTGCTACAAGAAAAGTGGAACCTGAGGAAAACGTAAGCACTGAGAAAGCAGCGGTCCTTGAAAACATCCAATCTCTCATCGTCCAAATGGCCGAAGAAGGCCAACAACCAAGTTTCGTCGGGCAGTTTATCGACCCCGTCACAAGCTACGTCTTACACCGGGGTAGTCCTGAAAACCCGAAGCAGGAGGTGCTGCCAGCCGGCTTCGATTCCCTGGAAGGTGACCTGGGTCTCGATTCTTCTTCCCCGGATCCGGAACGGCGCATGGAATTTGCAAACTGGCTGACCGAACCCGATCACCCACTCACAGCCCGCGTCATGGCCAACCGTATCTGGAGTCATATTTTTGGCACCGGTATCGTGGCAACGCCCTCTGATTTTGGAACCGTAGGCGCACCTCCGACCAATCAACCATTGCTGGACTGGATGGCTGCTGAGTTTGTAGAGCCGACCGTAACCGGTGGTGAACCCTGGTCGGTCAAGAACCTCATTCGCACCATTCTATTGACCGACGCCTACCGGCAATCGAGCGCTCCGCGCGAGGATGGATTGGCCGCCGACGGATCGACTCTATATCTCTGGCGCTTCCCGCCTCGCCGGGTTGAAGCAGAGGTCATCCGCGATGGGATTCTGCAAGCGTCCGGAAAGCTCGACCCACAACTGGGGGGACAGAGCTTCCGTATCCACAACGAGAAGAAAACCTACGCCCAGTGGCAGGTAGTGGATAACCACGGGCCACACACCTGGCGCCGTATGATTTATCAGGAACGCATGCGCCGCGTAGACGATCAGATCTTCACCGCCTTTGATTTTCCTGACTGCGGCCAGATTCGTGCTCGACGCCCTGTATCCACAACACCCTTACAAGCATTGAACCTGATGAACAGCCCTTTCGCGATTGAGCAAGCAGGGTTCATTGCCGAGCGGGCACAAGAGGCAACGAATGGAGACGAAGTCGCCGCTACCAAAGAACTATTCAATATCATACTCGGAAGACAGCCGACCTCAGCTGAGCTGGAAGCTTCAATGGAGGTCACACGAAGTGGAGGTCTGGCACTGGTTAGCCGCTCCCTGATCAATTCCAACGAATTTGCATTTCTACCATGAACAATTCTGAAGAAAAAATTTCCCTTCACGGAAGGCGTCTATTAAGTCGCCGCAACTTCCTCGGACAGGCTGGTATGTCCCTCGGTGCATTGTCGCTCACGCAACTGCTAGCCAAGGACGAGCCTATGTTCGGCAAGGCACCGATCCGACCAGACATTGATCCGAACAATCCCTACACACCACGCGGCGCGCACTTCGATGTACCCGCAAAACAGGTACTAGTCATTTATTGCCCTGGCGCGGTCAGCCATGTGGATACCTTTGATTATAAGCCGGCGTTAACTGAAATGCATGGCAAAAAGCCGCCCAATATTCCAGCAGTTACCTTCGAGGGGCCAACCGGAAACATCGCCAAACCGTTCTGGGACTTCAAACCCCGTGGGCAAACCGGCAAGATGGTTTCCGACCTCCTTCCCAACTTGGCTGAGCAAGTGGACGACTTTTGCTTTATTCACTCGCTGACCACGCAGACCAGTGCTCATCCCCAAGGTGAAAACTTTATGAACACGGGCTTCACCATGGAGGGCTTTCCTTCATTCGGTGCCTGGTGTACCTATGCGCTTGGATCTGAGAATGAAGAGCTCCCCGCGTTTGTTGCGATCAACGATCCTCGCGGTCTGGCCCGTTCCGGAAAGAACAACTTCGGAAACGGATTCCTCCCGGCTGCTTTCCAGGGAACAGATTTCAGTGCCAAGAACCCACCCTCCAACCTCGTCCGTCCTGAAGGCCTATCTGCTGCGGACGATAAGAACACCGTGGATCTACTGCAGCGCCTCAATGCGTCCCACCTCGAGAAATTTCCTGGGGACGCCGACCTGGCAGCCCGCATCGCCAGCTACGAACTAGCCGGAAAGATGCAGACTTCGATCCCCGAGATCATGGGTATCGAAAACGAGCCGGAATCCATTCACAAGGAATACGGCACCGATCAAGGCAGCGACCTCAAACGTGAGTATGCCAAGAATTGTATCCTGGCCCGCCGCCTCGTCGAAAAAGGAGTGCGGGTGGTCCAACTCTTTAACGGAAGTGACCCTTCCGGTGGAAACGGAATCACCAACTGGGACTCGCATGCGAATATCGCTGACACGCACGCCATGCAGGCTGAGATCATGGATCAGCCAACCGCAGCATTGATCCACGACTTGAAACGCCGGGGACTCCTCGACCATACCCTGGTCGTCTGGTGCACCGAGTTTGGCCGGATGCCTTTTCTGCAAGGCAACGGAACCGGTCGCGACCACAACCCGGATGCGTTCACCTGTTTCTTCGCCGGAGCCGGTGTGAAAAAAGGCTTCAGCTACGGCGAGAGCGACGAATTTGGATTCAAGGCCGCGGTCAACCCAACCACCGTTTACGATTTCAACGCCACCCTACTCCACCTCATGGGCCTCGACCACGAACGCCTAAGTTTCTACCACAACGGTATCGAGCGCCGCCTAACCAACGTGCACGGGCATGTGGTGAAGGACGTATTGGCCTAATTAATTGCTCAACTGCGGGCGTAAAAAACTGGACTTGATTCTCATAGGAAGTCCAGAGTTTGGCATGCTGAATTTGTGACATACTATGCGCTAATTCAGCTCTGTGTAATCACCGACCCGTCAATTCAATGGATAAACCAGAACGTAGCAGAAGAACCTTTGTTAAGGAAACCGTAGCAACATCAATAGGCCTGGCAGCCGTTACCCCGGCGATTTTGCAGGGCGAATCAAAGTCTCAGAAGTCCCAAAGCTCGGCCAAAGCAGGTTCAAAGGATTGGCGTAACAAACAATCCGATATGGCTTACCGGATGTACGGAAACACCGGGATGATGCTCTCGGAGGTCGTGCAGGGAACCGCCCTCTGGAAAGATGAGAGTTTCGTGAAGGCTTTTGAAGTGGGCTATGAGAGAGGTGTAAATCTTATCGATACCGCCCCTGCCTATCAACAAGGCCAAGCAGAAAAGCTTGTTGGTGCCTATCTGAAACGATCTGGCAATAGAGACAAACTCTTCGTTTCCAACAAAATCAGTTTCTACGATGAATATATGGTTAAGCTCTCCGATGGCATTCTCAAAGGTCTCCCCAGTGAGAAGCAGTCTGCTCTGAAAAAGAAAGCACAAGAATTGATTGCCGAACGCGGCATTCTTCGGCCCGGTCATCATTTTAATTACTGGAAGGGGCAAGAGAACAAAATTGAGGCAACCTATATCCGCTACCTGGTGACCCAGGAATACGGGAATATGCAAAAGTGGAAAACCGACATAAAGAAGCGCATGCATGAGCTCACGGAGAATTCCCTGAAAGCCACTCAGGCCGACCGCTTTGATTTACTATACTGTCCTCACGGAGTGGCTATGCCCGAAATGCTGGAAGATGAGAATATCCGGGAAGTAATGGAAGAACTGAAAGCCAAGGGCACGATTCGTTATTCCGCTCTTTCTATGCACAATGACGTGGATGGAAACTTGGATAAGGCCATTGATCTTGGATTCTATGACGGAGCCATGTTCGCCTACAATATAGGGAATCACGCCGCTCTCGATCGTTTGATTTACAAAGCGAGCAAGAAAGGCATGGGCATTGTCGCCATGAAAGTCGCCAGAATCATCAGTATGGAAGATACCCCGCAATGGCGCATTGATAAATTGAATACAGCTATTCCAAACGATGTTTCGAAACATGCGAAGGCTTACTTGTGGGCCCTTCAGAATCCGAATATTACTTGCTGCATTTCGGATATGATAAGCCCGAAGATGGTTATTGAGAATACTTCCGTAGCAGGACTAAAGGTCGATATTCAGCATATATAGTGCGTGTGGGTTCAGTTGAGCTCCACATGCTAGTACGTCGTCTTTAGGTTTAAAAGTGATTCTAAACTGTAAGGTGCTTTTGAATGATAGTGGAAGGTGTTGTTATCAAGTGTTTCATAATTTCGTATTCAGTATTTGATTTCATTAATTCCCATTTGGGACTTCCTCAAATTAGCACTTGATATGCCACCTGCCCAACCAGACCTGACTTCAGTCTCATAATTACCGTGAAAGATTATAATGCTATCGATTAGCAGAATTCATCACCTCAGCTTAAGGTCCGCTGGCGCTGGTTTCTGAGTTTACACACATTAGGACGGCGGCTTGGAAATCGGTCTTACGGTTTCAAAGCCAAGTTGGCAAAATTATGCATTTTTCAGAGAATGAGAGTTTTAACCTGTGCAATAATCAATTTACTGAGCCCAGGTTGGGGAACAAGTTTCAGCGTTTCCCTGGGAATTAAGGCTCGCGCAGACTTGCAAAGGCTCAGAGAAGATAAGGATGGAAACAATCAAACATCCAGCGGCCTGGAAAGGGGCTGAACTGGGAGCCTCTTCAGACTGGGAAGCACGTTTTGGTAGTCTCTCGGTAAAGGACATCCAGACTCGGCTGGAAGAAGGTCCGGGTGTGGTACTTCTACGCGGGTTTCCTTTAGACCAGCTGGATAAAGAGAGTGCTCGTGAGAGTTTCCGGGAGTGGTGTTCGAAACCCGGCACCCTACTTTCTCAAAATGAATCGGGTGATACTATCTTCGATGTAAGCGATGCGGGGTTCAAAAAAGACGACCCACGTAAACGCGGTCCAAATACGAATAAGAAACTTTCCTTTCATACGGATCGTTGTGATGTCATTGGATTTCTTTGCTGGAAGCAGGCCGAGTCGGGTGGAGAAAATGAGCTCATAAGCTCTATGCACCTATACAATGAGATCGCACAACGACGACCTAACTTAATGAAAGTGCTCATGGACTCCTATGTTTATAAGCGACACACGGTCGACTTGGGAAATAAACAATCCTACTGTGAACAGCCCATCTTCTCGTTTCGGAATGGGCATTTCGCCTGCAGCTTTTTGCGAGTGCTTATCAACCGAGCTCACTCTGACCCAGAACTTCCTAATCTGACAGATAAACAGATCGAAGCCATGGATTTTCTCGAGTCCGTTGCCGAACAACCGCAGATGGCCTATCACTTTCGGCAGGAGCCTGGAGACGTGCTATTACTGAATAATTGGGTAACCCTGCATCGGCGTTCTGCCTTTATAGATCACGGAGATCCGGAAGAGAAACGATGTTTGTTCCGGGCTTGGTTAAGTATGCCCAATAGCCGCCCTCTTGATCCAAAGTTCGAAGCCAATTTTGGCGCCGTAGGTGCTGGTGAAGTTCGTGGCGGGTTTAAAGTTTCATAGTGAAAACTTATTTGCACATAGAACACTTATCAATTCTGCCGTCAGTAGTGTATGCTTTTACCAGATACGCCCAACAGGCTTACGAGTCGCTCGCCTCAATCCACTTAGACTTTAATTCCTGAAGCAGATCTTTTCGAACCTGAACACTATTGGGGATTTCTAACCCACACCCGGTGAGCATGTCTTCCCAGCCATATACGAAATCATGCCCATCCAAACTTCCCTTAACATTATTAAAGCTCATTCGGGCCATACGCTCCTTATCTGATTTCAATTCTCACATGAAATCCATTATATGAGAGGGATCATCAGGCATTTCCACCACAGCGTCCTCCCAGGGAAAGTGCTCCTTGAAATTTGGATTATCAGGAAATCTCCCAATCAAAACTGCACCCGCTGCAGATCCTTCAAAATACCTAAACCCAATTTCTTCCTGACCTCCGGTGTCATCCGGACAATCAAATTTGGAAGGATTCACTACAAAAAACTTAGAGCGACTCATTTTGGTCGCCAGGTTGTTGCGGTGCTCGGAAGGGTTGTGACACAGACCGGGCATTCCCGTGTCGTACACGTATAGCCACTCATCTTCACTCTCCAATTTTTTATATTTCTCGTGCTCAACTTCTACACGTCGACCCATACCAAATATGTCTATGGGTCTTGAAGGCGGGGGGATTCCTGGAAAGAAGCGAGCCGCATCAATTCCTGAAGAAACCACCACCATGTTTATGTCCAGGTTTTCTTCAATAAACTTCTTTGTTTCAGAACAGTTGATCACCAGACAGTCAAACCGTTCCAACACTCTCAGGTAAGCAGGATAATTTTTAAAGGATCTCACAAACGATTCGTCAATATAGCATATTGAGGACCCAGTCTTACTTCTCCAATCAGGCATGCGAAGTAGTACTTCCAAATCATAGGTAAATATTAACATCGCAAAGAAGATGTCGTAATTCTTTTCGATTTTAGGGAATAGGAAGGATGAATCCCATGGAATCCCTGGTAGTTTTTTTGACAACGATCGTGTGAATAAGGACAGGAGTGGGGACTTGTGACGCAGTTCCGGTAAATACAAATCAGCAGGGTCCGATTTGCTAATCACATCCTCATATTCATAGTCACAGCATCAAAATATTTCCTTATTGATGTTCCGCAGAGAAAATATCAGCAATCGTTTACTCATATATGGAGGGCCGGGCTATTTTGATGAACGAGGAGTTGCGATGAGGAAAGCCACACCGGCTAGGAAGTACTCGCCCAACAGTTTAAGCAGCACTAAATCAGGCCAGAATGAATAGGAAATCTGGCCATTTATCAAAGAATTTTTAAACTTGGGAAATGGGCAGATGCCTTCCGTTGTGAAGAATCTCCTGCTCATCAGCAATAAGGTTGGCTATAAGTTCGAGGGTTATGCTTCCTGTTTCTTAATAGACAGGAGTTAACCGAATGCTTGCTCTAAACACCCGCCATCACCCCTTTTCCTAGGTATTGGACGTGATGAATATGGCAATAAATACACAGTAATTGAGTGACATCTCTCAACGAAACTCCTTACGAGCAGCCATCCGCAGAATAGGCAGCAGAGTTTTTTGAGTCCTCTCTCACCTCAACTTCATAAATGGATACGCGGCCCTTTGTGCGCTCACTCACTATTTTGCTGAAGCGTTCAAATAGATGTTGGGCCAGTCCTTCACAGGAACAATTGTCGACCACATAGGGCTTCCAGCAAGTCTGTGAGGTGTTTATCATTACTTCTCGCTGGGGATCATCTTCGTTGAATACACAGGCATGGTCCAAGTTGTCATTGATCCACGTTTTGATGAAACCGAGTTTACCGAAGTCGATGACGAAACCGTTCTCGTCTGTCTCGGTGCAGGCAAAGGTGAGACTGATACTCCAATTGTGACCATGGATAAAGGCGCAGTGCCCGTCGTGCGAATGCTGACGATGCGCGAACGGAATATCGGCGTAGGTTTTCTTGCAGGTGAGCATGGATCAATCTGTGATTTAGGAACTTTTCTTCAAACGGTAACTAGGGCCATTGCAATCTAAGACGCTTACCATCCATTCTTATTCAGAATTTCGTCTATTGAAACTGGAACTCCTCCTCTGCGTTTGCTCACATCGGCCGCTTCCATAAAAGCATAAATTTCAATGGTCTCTTCCAATGGAACCGGGGCTTCGCCCGTGCGGAAAAACTGAACGACTTCCTGAAGCATAGGTGTGTAGTCGCCACCCTGGGTTTGCTCGACGATCTTCTCTGTGCCAAAGGCGGTGACCTTGTAATCGCGCTTGGAATTACGAATGCCATAGACAACGCCTACTTTTCCATCTTCCCAAGTGCCGGTGATAACGTCGTTGTCCGGAGTATAAGTTCGGGTGACTGATTTCACTCCTGGTCCCATCACGGTGAAGAGTGATTCGGTTGGATGAATACCGTACCAAAAGAAATCGGGGTGCGTTGGTTCGAGTGTTGCAGGGCCATAGGACATAGCCCCTTTGAGTTCACCCTTCTCGGCTTCGGCGACCTCAACCACTCCGGGGTAGTAGCGTAAGGAGGAGGAACTCCAACAGGGGACGCCGTGTTTCTTCGAAAGCTTATAGATTTCAATCGCATCTTTGAGGGACCCTGCGATCGGCTTGTCAATAAATACGGGCAAGCCGGCTTCAAACACAGGGATAACTTGTTCAAGGTGTGGACGTCCATCCACACTCTCCAACATGACCGCACTCACATGCTTACACATCTCTTCGATCGTGTCGTATAGTTTTACGCCATACGTTTCGGTCAGCGTTTTGGTAAAGCCATCAATGCGATCAGCACTACTGGCAATATCAGGACTACCTCCTTTGAATGCCGCGGTTACTCGAGCACCTGGGACATGCTTTGGATTGTCCGTTTCATTAAAGCGACCGGTGAAGGCAGTCACGTGTGAGGTATCGAGGCCAATGAGGCCGACTTTAAAAACTGTTTCAGGAATCATTGTTTCAATCGTATTTACAACTTGGATACCGAGTTTTCGAGAGCCCTCGGCTAAAAAATGGACATCACCCGGTGCACGAAACAGATCGGCATTGAACGAAGCAGTGAGTGAACGAAGATCATTGGTTAAAATCCCATGCCGTTCCATGACGCGAGCCGCGGCTGCATTGTAGTTAAGTTCGTCTCCAAAGATCCTACCGGCTTCTCCCTCAGGAACAAACGTGGTATTCGCCCAGATCAATTTGGCATCGGTTTTCTTTAGCCGCACAACCAGTTTCTCCAAATTCGATTCATAGACATCCAGAGTGTGTGTAAGCGTTCCGCGCTCTTTATCACGATGACCTTGGTTCGTGCTCTCCGAATGACGGTAGCACAGGTCCCACAGCCCCCAGTTGAAATGGATGACATCCCAGTCACCATCGCCCAGCCATTCATCAATCTTTTCCAATCCTGTGGCGGTGTGCTGCCCATTGCCTTTGATGCGCAGCACATCGGCTCTCCCTTTAAACATCTCCTGCACAAAGGGCGTGTAACCAATGGAAATCGAATCACCGATCAGAAGGACAAGCGGTAAATCTTTTTTTTCTGCGGCTGATAACATCGCGGCCTGAGCTAGGAAGAGAAGGATGGGAAGAATTCTTAAGTATCTCATAGAGTTACGGTAAGAGTGTCGGAGCATGGCGAGTCTGACAAGAAAGGAGAGAATGAAATCCTTTTCCCTTGTTCGGCCTCACCACGGGCTCCACAATGCGGTTCTCTTTCGACAGGTATTCAACCCAATTCTCAATGCAAGATTCTACCCTATCACGAAGAAACTTTGTCAAAAACACCAGCCTGGCAGGCGTCGCCTCCTTCGCCGTGTTCCCATCGCTCCATGGGCAAAAGGCACCCTCCCAAAAACTGAGAGTAGGCGTCATGGGGTTGAAACGAGGAATGGCTCACATCACTGGTTTCCAAGCGGTGCCCAATGTAGAGATCGCTTATGTCTGCGACGTGGATAAAAACCGTGCGGCGGCCGGAGCTAAATTGGCCAATAACAATCAAAAGAACCCAGCAAAAGTGACTGGAGACTTTCGCGATATCCTGGAGGACAAGTCGGTCGATATCTTATCCATCGCAGCTCCCAACTTCTGGCAAGCACCCGCCACCATTCTGGCCTGTGAAGCCGGTAAACATGTTTACGTAGAAAAGCCCGGCAGCCATACACCCGAGGAAGGTGAGTTGATGGTGAAGGCTGCTCGAAAGTATGACCGTAAAGTTCAACTGGGCACTCAACGGCGCAGCTACGAATCAATGATTCAAGGAATGCAACAACTCCATGATGGAGCGATTGGAAAGATCCTGCATGCCCGCACCTGGTATATCAATGCCAGGGCAGGAATTGGCAAAGGCAAGCCGGCGGCTGTGCCCGACCACCTGGACTACGATCTGTGGCAGGGTCCCATCCCGGAACGCCCTTACAAGGACAACCTGATCCACTATAATTGGCACTGGCATTGGCTCTACGGCGGCGGAGAAATCATCAACAACGGCGTGCATTCCCTGGACCTGGCTCGTTGGGGTATGGGTGTAGAGTACCCGACCAAGGTAAGCTACTTTGGAACCAGGCACTATTTTGACGACGATCAGGAGACCCCCGATACCGGTGTAGCTCAATTTGAATTTGGTGAAGCGGGAGCCTCCTGGGATGGCAGTAGTTGCCACCGTCGCCCTGAAGAAAACATTTCCTTCTGCACCTTCTACGGCGAAGGCGGAACCATGGCGTTTGATTTCTCGGGTTATAAAGTCTACGACCTTAAAGGCAGGATGATCAGCGAACGAGCCGGGACCCCTGGCGACGTTCCTCACTTCCAAAATATGTGCGATGCGATACGCAAAGGAACCCCACTTACACAGGAAATTGAGGAAGGGCAAAAGAGCACCCATTGGTGTCACCTGGGCAACATTGCTTACCGCACGAAATCTGTCCTCGATATAAGTCCGGAAAGGGGACGCATAAAAAATAATCCGGAAGCAATGAAGCTTTGGACGAAACCTTACCGCAAAGGTTGGAAACCAAAGGTCTGACTCTGGTAGCGTGAAAAAAGCCTTATTCAGAATAGGCTGCCTCTTGCTGTTGAGTATTTCTTTAACGGCTCAGAACCCCGTTCAACAACCTGAGGATAAGCCGAACCTCATATTCATTCTGGCCGATGATTTGGGCTATGGTGATATCGGTAGTTTTGGAGCACCTGACATAGAGACTCCAAACCTGAATGGTTTGGCACAGGAGGGTATGCGCTTCACCTCGAACTACTCGAACAGCGCTATCTGCTCCCCTACCCGAGCGGCCTTTATGACTGGGCGATACTTTCAGCGCTTGGGCCTGGAATGGGCGGTCTGGTATCAGGCACCGGATGAAGGCTTGCCTCCAACAGAGATGTCTCTCGCTTCCATGCTGAAAGAAGCAGGCTATCAAACGGCGCTGTCGGGAAAGTGGCACTTAGGCTATGAGGATGGTTGGAGGCCCAACCAGCACGGTTTCGATCATTTCTTCGGTTGCTTAGGTGGCAATGTAAACTACTTCGAATACTACGATAAGACGGGGACACATGATCTGTTTATTAATGAGGAAGCTATTCATCCGGATGGTTATGTGACAGATCTTACTGCAGACTACGCCGTCCAATTCATAGAAGAGATGAAAGAAGAACCCTTCTTCCTATTCGCATCCTTCAACGCACCCCACTTCCCCTTCCAAGGGCCCGAAGATGGAAACTCGGAATTCAGCTGGCATGAGGGAAACCGCGATGATCATTACATCCCCATGGTGGAGAGTTTGGACAAGGCTGTAGGGCGCATCGTTGATACCATCGACTCACTCAATCTCAGCGACAACACACTCATCATTTTCACAAGTGATAATGGCGGCGAAAAGCTGGCAAGAAATGCTCCGCTGAAAGGGCTCAAGGGAAGTCTATGGGAAGGTGGCATTCGCGTGCCCGCGATCGCTCGATGGCCAGAAGTCATTTTCGGCGGGTCCGTATCTGATATACCAATACAAACGATAGACTGGACCGCGACACTATTAAAGCTGGCTGGAGGGTCGCCTCCCAAGGGCAGGCCCCTAGACGGGAAAGACCTGATGCCTATCCTGAAAGGAGGACAAGCGCTGACTATGCGGCCCTTGTTTTTCAGGCGAGCCCTGGACCCTCACCGAAGCAAAGTCGTGGAACAACGCGCGGTCCGATTAGGCAAGTGGAAGTATCTGGACACTCCTGCCGGCGAACAATTTCTGTTTAACCTGGAAAGCGATATAGCTGAACAGAACAACCTGATTGATTCCAACATGGAGCTCGCCCTTGGCATGAGCAGTATGCTGGATCAATGGGAGGCTAACATAGATCCTCCCCTTTACGACCAACGTAATCAGGCACTCATCAACAAAGCCGCCAGAACAAACTCAAACTAATTTTCTCGATCAATCTCATAAGAACCATGCGACGCTTATTTCCCATTCTGCTTTCTATCTGTTTTATTTCGCTCGCTCTTATCGAGGCCAAGGCTGAGGAAGTTCGGGTGGCCACGTTTGATGTAGATGCAACGCCACCTGTAGGTTCAATGATGGCCTATGACGAAGTTCACCATCACAACGAACTGACCATCCGATTTCGTGGAATTGTCATAACTGGAATCGACAAACCTATCGTCATGGGCGCGATTGATTGGATAGGCGTTTCGAATGAAGCACAGGACGTGTTTCGAGATGCCCTGGCCGACGCAGCAGGAACAGATCGCCAACATGTTGCCGTTCATGCGCTGCATCAACACGACGCGCCCGGGGCCGACTTTACAGCTGAAAAGATTGTTAAGGAGCTCGGACTGGAAGGCTACGCGCGGCTACAAAGTGACTTTGCACGAGTCGTTATCAAGCGCGCAGCCGATGCGATTCGAGACGCCCTTCCAGATGCGCAACCTGTCACGCATTATGGTTGGGGAGAAGTGGAAGTTGAAAAGATCGCCTCCAATCGTCGCATGCTTGAGGAAGACGGTACATTTAGAGAAATGCGTTGGACTCGAACGACTGACCCAAGGCTTCGAGCCGAACCGGAAGGCGTGATCGATCCGGAAGTGTCCTTACTTTCGTTTTGGAACGAAGATCAACCGGTGGCTGTTCTGAGTTACTACGCCTGCCACCCGCAAAGCTACTACCGTACCGGCGTTCCCAGTCCGGACTTTCCCGGAATTGCTCGATTCATTCGTGGGCAAGGACAGCCAGCGGCTTTGCATGTGCATTTCAACGGAGCAGGTGGAAACATCGGTGCAGGTAAATACAATGACGGTGATACGGAAAATCGAATGGTTTTGGCCGACCGCCTGGCACAAGGCATGCGAAAGGCCTGGACCACCACTTTGAAACATCCGCTTACTGCTGACGACATCGGTTGGGCCATAGAACCGGTGCGTCTGGAGCCTGCGGATCATATTGATGAGGAGAAGCTCCTTGAACTATTGAAGTCGGGTCAAGCAGAAGACGCGTTTCTCACCGAGGTGGATAAGTTAGCTTGGCTCCGTCGCTATAATGAGGGACATGCCATCAACATCTCCTGTTTGAGCGTGGGTAAGGCGCGAGTGTTGAACATGCCCGGGGAACTGTTCGTTGAATATCAATTAGCCGCCAAAGCGATGCGACCTGATCTCGACGTAGCCATGGCAGCCTATGGCGAGTATGGCCCCGGCTACATTGGTACCGCTATTGCCTACGAGGAGGGCGGATACGAAACCAGTGACCGCGCATCCAATGTCGGCCCAGAAGCAGAAGCCATCCTGACCGAAGCGATGGAAAAGTTGCTTGGGCAAGTGCCAGAGGAGAACGATTTCCGGATACCCCCACGTAGCGTAGAAGATGCGATACAATCATTTGAGGTTGCAGAGGGTTTTGAAATGCAACTAGTAGTTGCAGAACCCAACGTCGTGGAACCCATCCTTATTTCCTACGATGAAAATGGTCAGATGTATGTGGCCGAGTATTTGAAGTTTCCTTCGAAGGGAGGCGTCAGCCATCGACCCGATGGACGCATTCGGATGCTAAGAGATTTAGACGGCGACGGCCACTACGAATGGAGCCAAGTCTTCGCCAACAATATTGAGTGGCCCACCGGAATTCTACCCTGGAAGGGCGGCGTCTATGTAGTGGCGGCTCCTGACCTCTGGTATTTCAAAGACACGGATGGTGACGGTGAAGCGGAAGTTCGTGAGAAACTGTTCACCGGTTTTGGCTTCCGCAACGATGAAGGCACAGCCAACAATTTGATCTGGGGACTAGACAATTGGATCTATGGTGCAGGCTCAAATAGCAGTGGAGATATTCGTTCCGTCAACGACCCAGATACCAAAACACTTTCATTACGCAATCGGGATTTTCGTTTTCATCCGGAAACGCTGGAATTCCAAACGATTTCCGGCTCGCAACAATATGGAAATTCCATCGACGACTGGGGTAACCGATTCATCTGTGAAAATTCGAAGCCGGCCGTTCAGGTAGTCTTACCTTCGCACTATCTCGAGAGGAATCCCTACCTTCCAGTTTCCAATCTCCTAGCTGAAATCTGGGAAGGCGATGATGTCTACCGCATCAGTCCTCCCGAGCCCTGGCGTAAGGCTCGCACCAAAGTGCGTCTGGCTGCAGACCGTGTGTATGCCGCACCCTTCGTTGCTCACGATGTATTTACAGGAACAACGGGTGTCACTATTTATCGTGGGGATGCCTATCCGGACTCAGCCAAAGGAAACCTTTTTGTTGGTGACGTGCAGAGTAATATTGTGCACCGCCGAGTTCTCGAAAAAGACGGAGCAATCTTTAAAGCCGTTCGCGTTGATAAAGAGACTGAGTTTGTTCGCTCCAACGACAACTGGTTTCGCCCGACTAATTTTTCAAATGCACCGGATGGCACACTGCATATCTCGGACATGTACCGGGAGTTTATTGAAACCCCCGACTCACTCCCGGATGATATTTATGCCAAAACGGATTTCAGTAGTGGAGAAAACTATGGTCGTATCTACCGATTGGCACCCAAAGGCTTCAAGGCTCCTCCACCGCCTCAATTAGGGGAAGCCTCCTTGGCTGAGTGGGTTTCCACTCTGGAGAATCCGAACAGCTGGTGGCGAGAAACGGCAAGTCGATTAATTTTCCAAAGCCAGGATGCTTCAGCAGTACCACTGCTTCGTGAATTACTGAAATCGAGCAAGAGCGAGCTGGCCCGACTTCATGCACTCCACTCTCTCGAAGGTCTGGGCGCATTGGAAGCAAGCGATATTGAAAATGCTCTTCGAGATAAGAGCAGTGGTGTCAGAAAGCATGCCATTGTCCTGGCTGAGTCTCATCTTCAATCTCACTCTGGTATTCTGAAACGCGTCATGCAACTGGCAAAGGATTCAGATCCCCATGTACGATTTCAGGCTGCCTTATCCTTGGGTTCGGTCGACGATTCAAAAGTAGCGGCCACGCTGGCCGGGATAGCCCAACGCGATGTAGAGGATATCTGGATACGCACAGCCGTCCTAAGCGCTGTTCCAGAAATGGCGATTAAGATACTCGAAGTAGCTGCCCCACAATCGAAACAGAGTCCCGAGTTTTTAAGGCTTCTTCTTCAGGTGATTGGAGCACGGAACCAGGAAGAAGAAATTCAAAAAGCTCTCACGTTGATTAGTGACGCAGATCACTCAAAGACCCGGTCCATGGTGCTTGCGTTGGGAGAAGGCCAACTGCGTGCCCAGACAAACTTAAGCCGCGTGGCACAAAGTGATCCCTCCACCGGAAAGCTCATCGAGGAACTCATCGAAGGAGCCATGGAGACTTTATCCAGCTCCACTGAGAATGAAAGCCGACGCAAACAGGCGGTAAACACTTTGGCCCATGGGGTGTATGAAACCGTTTCAGAGCCGCTGACCAAACTGCTCTCTGCAAGCGAGACTTCCACCATCCAATTATCGGCCCTGGCAGTCCTATCGGGATTTGGAATAGACGAAACTGGATCCGCACTCATTGAAGCCTTTCCAAAACAATCACCTCAAGTTCGCAGTGAAACCATTGAAACGCTTCTCAGCCGTGAATCCTGGACCCGTGAACTGCTCGAGGCGGTGGAGACCAATCAAATTGTGCGAGGTGAAATAACATCGGTCAGGCAGGACCTGCTAAAAGAGCACCCATCGGCAGATATTAAAAACCACGCCATTAAATTATTCGGACAAGGGGCCAGCAGCCGGGATGCAGTTATCGACGATTACCGAAGCGCATTGGACCTGCTAGGAGACAAGGAACGGGGGCGTAGCATTTTCGAACAGCAGTGTATGGTTTGCCATCGGCTCGGAACCAAAGGCTTACGGGTAGGCCCCGACATGGCCACGATCCAGAACCGAACTGCTGAATCATTGATGGTTCAGATTCTCGATCCCAATCGCGATGTCCTGGCCAGCTACACCCAGTACTTCATTGAACTTCTGGATGGTAGCCTGGTTAGCGGACGGATCGAATCGGAGTCACCCGCAAGTATCACCCTTCAACGAGCAGGTGGGGCGGAAGAAACAATTTTAAGACAAAACATAAAATCTATAAAAGCCTCGAACCGTTCGTTGATGCCCGAAGGTCTTGAACACGCCATCGACAAGCAGCAGATGCGAGATTTGATCGCATTGTTGTTGGACGAGTGAGCAGCACCTGAATAGGTAGGGCGACGGCGTCTCGCCGCGCCGAGTTACATCGTTATACGAAACAGAAGAGTAGATTGGCTGAGGCGTAAGAATTCGGTAGGGCCGGAGGCCCTTGCCCTACCCTTCTAGCGATAGAATTTTGAACAGAAGGCAACGGAGGTAACGAAGGAATAGCACAGGCTTATACACAAGACCTAGAGCATGGGTAAACCAACCTAGATTACTTTAGTTTTCATACGCACATCTCCTGAAGTGGTAGGGCTCGATCGCCGAGTGAGCCGTTGGTCAGAGTTCTTCGGACGGCTCGGCGATCCGTCCCTACCTAGTTGTGGATACACAGGCCAGCCGTCGATCCGCGAGCTATGGCACGGCGAGGCAAGATGCCTATGCTACTCTTTTACCCGTGGTGTTGGGTTTGCTACTTGGCCTATTGCACGGACTCCTGCACCCACTCGGTCCGTATCTCCCAAATCGGCCCGCGCTACTTCAGCAAGAGCACTTAAGCGGGCGACAATATCAGGATGTTCAGATGCAAGGTTGTTTTCACTTCCGATATCCTCAACGACATTGAACAGGAGGGCCTCGGTTGGACCGATTTCCGTTCCCGTATAATGTGGGTGACGATAAGAGGTCTCACGAGGAAGGAATAGTTTCCAAGATCCTGAGCGAATGGCCTGGAAGTATGGCATCAGGATGCTCCAGAGCCTCGGCTTTTGTTTGAAGCACAAAGTCGCCCTCAGCATCTGTGCTGTTATGACAGGAAAGACAGTGCCCTTCGAATATGGGGGCAATCTGGGATTCAAAATCCGGAGCAGCGGTCGCAGCAACCGATGCAGCAATCATGCCCAAAATGAAAATGGAGAGACTCGAATACAGGTTTTGGCCCATACAAAAGATGCTAGAAGAAGAATGGAAGCTGTCCAATCATTTTGCCGGTACAAAAATTTGCCCTGGCTGCGAGAGCCAGGGCACTTTTGAGGACTCAGGTCTAAATATTAGAGAGGAGCCCAGAGCTAAATTCGATGTACCGGGAGCTACTAAAATTCAACCGGGGTTAGGTCGGAAAACTTACGGCAATTGTTAGCACCATACACACACCCACTGCGCAGCCAGCAACAAATAGACTTTTGCGACGACGAATACGACGCAAAGTCCAAAACACCAAATCAAATACAGGCAAAGGGCCAAGGAATCTGACAACAGACGTTTGGGGAGAGTATCGATTAAACAACAATCCAGTAAGCAAAGGCATAATTGAGACTAAACCGGAACTAGGGTGTTTAGCTCAACTTTAAATTACGCTCATGACCCATGATTGAACCCTAAGGGATTCCCCTAACCCACTTTCAAACTAGAATGAAATCGAGTTCTGGCTACTCGCTCTCTTTAGGTATATCCAGTTTCTGAATACGCGTATACCGTGCGCGGAACAAATCATCCATTTGATCTTTCACGCGTTCAGGCAGTAGACTCAACAACCGTTGAATCTCCTCCTGACTGGCACGAACACGTGTTAAGTCAGCTTCTTGTCGTTTGACGGTTTCTGGTTCGCCCACAGCATCGGTGACAGCATCGGTGACAGGAAATGATGCAGCCAAGGCTTCGGCCTGTGCTTCAACGCTGGCATCCAACGAATCCGGGGTTTTGTCAGAGTTACGCTTTGCAGGAGGGACCTGCTTGGTTTGCTCAGCTTGGTCTGAAACCGATGGGGCTTCAGTTATTTTTTTTTTGACCGGACGTTTCGGGAGCGTCCTGGGCGATTGCTGAAAGCTCCTTGATGAGCGAGTCAATGGCTCGCGTGCGGCTTTCTTCTACAGCCCTGAGCAAAGTCACCTCAAAATTGACGGTTTGGGACAGCCCCATCTTGACCCCTGCTTCCCCTCGGTGAAGAGCATCATTCATGCGCATGATGCTTTCTATTTGAATGGGCGGTCCTAGAGCCGATGTTTTGCCACCGCTCTTGATTCCATCCACCAATACTTCGCGAAGGTAGTTTTGAAGATCGACCAAAATGCGGTAGAGGTCTTTGCCTCCTTCGGCCAATTTTTCGACCGTAGATAAAATAGACGGATAGTTGGCCTGAGCGAGCAGTGTGGCCAACTCGTGGATTTGCTCCTGAGAAGCCAATCCATACACTTCCAGCACATCAGCCTCTGAGATGGAGTCCCCACAAAAGGAAATCAGCTGATCCAAAGTCGACTGAGCATCGCGCATACCGCCATTGGCCAGGCGAGCGACGGATTTCAAAGCTTCATCATCAATACTGATCTTCTCCGCATCGGCGATTGTCTTGAGCTTGGAGCAGATTTGCTCGTCGCTAATAGGACGAAACTCAAAGCGCTGGCAGCGGCTTACGATCGTGGGCAGAATTTTGTGAGCTTCTGTGGTGGCAAAAAGAAATTTTACGTGAGAAGGCGGCTCTTCCAGTGTTTTCAAGAGTGCATTGAAGGCTCCAGTCGAAAGCATGTGCACTTCATCAATGATGTAGATCTTGAATGGGCACTGGGCTGGTGCGTATTGGCAATCTTCCCGCAATTGGCGGATCTGCTCGACCGAGTTGTTGGAAGCACCATCGATCTCGATCACGTCCATGCAGCTCCCATCCATGATTGACTTACAAATATCGGACTGGTCGTCGGGAGTTATCGATGGCCCCTCCTCACAGTTGAGGGCCTTGGCGAACATGCGCGCGGTCGTGGTCTTTCCCGTGCCGCGAGGGCCCACAAACAAGTAGGCATGAGCAATGCGGTTGTTGGTGATCGCATTCTTCAAGGTCCGGGTAATATGGTCCTGCCCAACAATTTCGTCGAATTGCTTGGGTCGCCAGCGACGGGCGATAACCTGATAACCTTGAGCCATAGAATAAGTGCGAAAAAAATGAAAAGGACGACCAGGTTACCCACGGCTAGCACGATCATGACTACCGTTGCTACCTTCCGGTCCTGGCGGAGTTCGTCTGTCGAGCACCCGTGGGACCCGGCCGAGGATCAAAGGTGGGAAACGAAGCGCCCTAAATCAACTCCCTTTTTAAAAATCTTCAGGAAGCTATTTTAGGACTGGAATGTAGCGACGCATATCCCAAAACTGGTACCATGGTGGAACGAATGCAAAACTGGTACCAATCTGCTTTGGACTATATTAACTCTCCCGGATTCCTCTGGGAAGGAGGAACGATCCTAGCAGTACTTCTCGTGAGCATAATACTCGCAACGATTTTAAAGAAAACTCTCTACAAAAAGTTGGGTGCGTTTCCTTCCCCTTGGGTCGCTAACTCCCTGGTACCTGCATTTGCTGCACTGACCATGCCAGCAGCCTACGTGCTGATTTGCGCGATGGTGAAGGGAAACATCATCAGTAGAGGCATCGACGATGTGCTTCTCACCCCGGCTTCCAATCTGGCGATAGGTTGGTTTCTGATAGTCATGGTCAATCGAATGACTCAGGAGCCATTTTGGCAAAAGCTGTTGGGGACGATCATTGTCATCATCACCTTGCTCGGGATCACTGGGCTACTGGATCCTACCGCGAATGCGCTCCAGGCAATCCAATTCCCTATTGGATCACCTCCCATTACCTTGCTCGGGGTCATCAAAGGCCTGTTCATGCTCTTATTCTTTGTCTGGATAAGTATCAGACTTTCTGGAGCAGCTGAGTCCCAGATGCATAAGATGCCGAACATCACTCCGTCCATGGAGGTATTATTCGCGAAGATTCTGAAGGTCGTCTTGATCTCTCTCGCGCTAGTGATGGGGCTACAATCTCTAGGAATACCACTCTCCTCATTAACCGTCCTCGGCGGTGCTATTGGTCTTGGTTTAGGTTTTGGCCTTCAGAAGGTCATCTCCAACTTAATCAGCGGAGTCATCTTGCTGCTGGATAAATCGATCAAGCCCGGCGATGTCATTTCAATCGGTGAAACCTATGGTTGGATAAACAAACTGAGCGCCCGCTACGTCTCTGTCATTACACGAGATGGACGCGAAAATCTTATCCCAAATGAAAATCTCATCACCAATGAGGTGGAAAACTGGTCTTTTTCAGACACGAAGGTGAGGCTCAGAGCCCCCATTGGGATTTCCTACGACGCCGATGTGCGCCAGGCCATGGAGCTTTGTAAACAAGCGGCTTTAAACTGCGATCGGGTCCTCAACAATCCTCCTCCCCAATGCCCGATCAAAGGCTTCGGAGATAATTCGGTGGATATTGAGCTTCGGTTCTGGATCTCAGACCCCGCCAAAGGAGTTACTAATATCAAAAGTGCTGTGTACCTGGAAGTCTGGGATTTGTTCCACGAGCACAATATTGAGATCCCCTATCCGCAGAGGGATATACACATCCGAAGCGGGGGGGCATTACCGGCGACGGATCCACCGAAGCAGGCTGAAGAAACGGAATAATGTTGGCTTGACTCAGACCCTTATTTTGGAGGAAAAAGCCAATCTCTTTAAGAGTCATGAATACCACTTGCCCAATTTTAGGACTGCTCCTACTAGGCCTACCGCTGCTTCTCCCCTTGGGGGAGTAAATATCTATGCCCATTGTTTCCCGGGTTCTGGCAAGTAACTTTAATAACCGGGAATTCACTCAAAGAACAAAAAAGCAGCACAATTTTAACACATTTAGGCCCAAATGCAAAAGGCACCTATAACCAAGTATAAGCCATTTAAAGGCGTCGAATTACCCGACCGCACATGGCCCGATCAAACGATCGATGAAGCACCCATCTGGTGCAGCGTCGACTTGCGCGATGGCAATCAGGCCCTCGCCATTCCCATGAACATCGAGGAAAAGCTCCAGATGTTCAAACTGTTGGTGGACGTCGGTTTCAAACAGATTGAAGTCGGATTCCCCTCAGCCAGCGATACGGAGTACAATTTTCTCCGTAGATTGATTGACGATAAGCTGATCCCGGATGACGTAACCCTGCAGGTCCTTGTCCAGGCTCGCGAACATTTGATTCGTAAAACCTACGAAGCCATTGACGGCGCACCAAACGTCATCGTCCATCTCTACAATTCAACCAACCCACTCCAACGTCGAGTGACCTTTGGTTTGAGTAAGGAAGAAATTAAGGACATCGCCGTAAAAGGAACCCAGCTCTGCAAAGAGCTGGTTGAAACCGTTCCAAACACCAAGATCGATTTCCAATATTCGCCAGAGAGTTTCTCCGATACAGAAATGGAATTCGCACTCGATGTATGCGAAGCGGTTTTCGCAACCTGGAATCCCGGAGCCGCAGAGAGAATCATACTGAATCTTCCAGCAACCGTGGAGTTGGCTACACCCAATGTACACGCGGATCAGATTGAATGGTTCTGCCGGAACTTTTCAAAACGCGACCAAATCATAGTAAGTCTGCATACTCACAACGATCGGGGCACGGGAGTAGCTGCGACTGAATTAGGTTTGATGGCTGGAGCTGACAGGGTGGAAGGCACTTTGTTTGGTAATGGCGAGCGAACCGGAAATCTGGATATCGTCATCGTCGCCTTGAACATGTATAGTCAAGGTGTCGCACCAGGACTCGACTTCTCGAACCTGAGCGAAATCCGAAGGACCTATGAGCATTGTACTCGTATGGATGTTCATGATCGCTGGCCGTACAGTGGTGATCTGGTTTTTACAGCCTTTAGTGGCTCTCACCAAGACGCCATCCGCAAGGGCATGGAACAAATGGATCCGGAAGCAGGAGCACTCTGGCAAGTGCCTTATCTGGCTATCGACCCCAAAGATATTGGCAGAAATTATGAGGCCATTATCCGCATCAACAGCCAGTCAGGGAAAGGGGGCGTAGCATTTGTATTGGAAAACGAATACGGCTACCAAATTCCTCGTCCCATGCACCCGGAACTAGGGAAAATGGTTTACGACCTTGCGGACACACAGTCACGCGAATTGACGCCTGATGAAATCCTGCAATCGTTTATTGAGGAATATTCGGACAAACATTCTCCATTAAAGGTGAACGACATCAAGGAGCTTGGCAGGTTTTCGGCCACTCGAGAAATCGAACTCGATATCAGCCTTACTTGGAATGCCGAGGACAAACAACTCCAGGGACGCGGTAACGGCCCAATTAATGCTTTCTGCAACGCCCTGGAAAAGGCGGAGTTAAAACACTTCAACTTAGTTTCGTTCTCTGAACATTCTATAGGATCTGGATCCGGAACCAAGGCGGCTGCTTATGTTCAGATTCAGAAATACAACGCCGGTCAACACTGGGGAGTCGGTATCGATACCGATATCGAGCTCGCTAGCATGAAAGCCCTGGTGAATGCCATCAACCGCTCCGAAATGAACGAGAGTTGATTACGCAGAGTATCCATTAATTTGAAAAGGCCGACTCTTGGAAGTCGGCCTTTTCTTTTGCCCAGGTTCCCTATAATCGACCGTCTTATTTCAAGTAGTAGCATGACTTATTAGTCCTCGGTATGGTTGATGGAAAAGGGCTAACAATTAATTTTAGTGACATGAAAACGCCGCCCGTAATGTCATTCTTAGGTGGTGGTACAAAAGTACTGGCTTTGGTCCTAGGTGGATTCATAACCAGTGCAATGTTTGTCGCCATACCGTTAACGCAAATCGTATCTGAAAACAACTTCGCAAATGATGTTCGTGCGATTTCTCTCTACAAGGCTCCGCCTCCGGAAATTGAGCCCTATAAAAAAGAAGAGAAACAAGATGAGGAAGATGAAGATCTCAACATGAAGAAAGAGGTTCAAAAATTGACTCTTTCAACCATCAACATGGCACTAAATGTTGGATCCGGAGGAACCGGAGCAAGCGTCTATATTGGAAGTTTTGAGATTGATGACTCTGATTTGAATCTGAATATCGCGTTTGAGATATCTGATTTGGACAAAGCTCCCTTCCCTATTCTGCAAATTGCACCTATTTATCCGACCGCTATGAAAAGGGCAAATATTAGGGGCAAAGTGATTGCCGAATTCATAGTCACCAAAAGGGGTCGGGTAGTTCGCATATCAATTGCGGAGGCCTCCCACAAAGAGTTTGAAAAGCCGGTCATCGAAGCCCTTCGCCGCTGGCAGTTCGAACCTGGAATCAAAGATGATGAGGCAGTAAACACCCGCGTGCGAATTCCATTCAATTTCACTTTGGATTCTATGTAATCCAGGCGGCAAACATTCGGGCCGCTTCACTAACGAAGCGGCCCATTTTTATGTACCGGTATTAATATTATCGGGAGCTTCTACGTTAGGAGGGGTAACAAATAACCCATAGATAAGGAAGCAATGCCATGACACACACCCAATCCGATATACGAAAACAAGTCCGGTCGGACGACCCTTTCCATTGTATTCACAATTCTGATAACAGGGGGACTCTTTTTGATTATTCCGCTGCCCCAGTTGTCGTCGGAGGTAGAAGACCCAGAGGAACCAGATGATTCTCAAGACATCTATATGACACCTCCCCCGGATCCTCCAGAACCACCCAAACCACCAGAGATGGTCGATAAGCCTGAAAAACTCACCATCGAGCAAATCAGAAATCTTATGGATCCTCGCCACGGAACCGGACCTGCAGTCTACAGTATATTCGACCCCAAAGACTTTCCGACGGAGCTACCTATTTTCAATCCGGACGAACTGGATGTGGCTCCAAGACCTATACTAACCACTGCTCCTGTTTATCCTCCTGAACTCAAACGCAACGAAGTCGAGGGAAAGGTGGACGTCATCTACATCGTCACGCCGAAGGGTAACGTGTCAAATATCCGAATCGCAGATGCTACCCACCGTGAGTTTGCCGAGGCATTGAGAAATTGCCTGCGGGGGTGGGATTTCGAACCTGGCAGAAAAGACAACCAGGACGTCACCACTCGTGTCCGCCAAAGCTTCGGTTTCAATTTAAAGTAAAGTCCAGAAGTTTATAAGAAGTTTTCTGACGGAATCGAGGTGTCGAGATTGACTACCGAATGCTGAGGGAGCGCACATCAGTGCGTGACCGAAGAAAGAAGGTGTTCCGAGAAGCTTAACAAGACCGGATGCGAAGCAGACCGGAACAACATTCGGCACGTCGGTCCGAGGATGGATCTGAATAATTCGTTCGGGAAAGAGAGTATTCAAAAATACCCTGGGAGGATATTTAGTATTTTTTAATCCCTCAGATCCATCCGTTCAGAATCACTGCTTACTTATGATCCCAGGGAAGTTGAACCTTTTCTGGGGTTTTTTGCCATACAATGTAGGGCTCGAAGATTTTCCCCGGGTTGAGAATGTTATTCGGATCGAGCACTTCTTTAATAGCCCGCATAGCGGCAATCTCTGCTTTGTTGTGTTGAAACTTAAGGAACGGTGACTTGGCAAGACCCACCCCATGTTCACCCGTAATGGCACCACCCATCGCGACCACGGTCTTCATGAGCTTCACGACCGCCTTCTCGGCGATACGCTCCTGCTTCTTATCTCCGCGATTGAACATGATGTTCACATGAAAGTTGCCATCGGCAGCATGACCGAACGTGGGAATGGCCAATCCAGTTTCTTTTTTAAGCTGGTTCACAAAGCGGATCAACTGAGCTGTCTTGCGAAGCGGAACCACAATGTCTTCATTGAGCTTAGTGTTGCCCAGTTCATACATGGCCGGTGAGGACTGTCGTCGAACCGCCCACAATTGTTCTGCTTCCTCAGCGTCGTAGGTCTCTGAGAATTGGAGCCCTCTTTCTTTGGCCCAAGCCAGCACCTTCTTGCGATCTCGCTCAAGCGATTCCTTATACCCATCCAGCTCAAGCAAAACCATGGGCGTGGTCCCCACCCCGGGGAAGAAAGGCTGCCCCGTTCGACGTTCAGCGCACAAAACCGTCTCATCGTCGAGGAACTCCAATATCGCCGGAACAATTCGATCCTTAGTCAGCGCGCGAATGGCAGCCAGTGCTTTGCTGTCACTCTTGAAGGCCGTTAACAAAGTCCATCGCAGTGGTGGTTTGGGGATGAGCCGCAGCACTGCACGAGTTATCACACCCAGAGTTCCTTCACTCCCGATCCACAGATCCTTCATGTTGTAACCGGACACATACTTTCGTACATCCGAAGCCCAACGTACAAATTCTCCATTCGGAAGAAATCCTTCCAACGCGTAAATGTAATCGCGTGTCACTCCATACTTCGCACCGGTCATACCGCCTGCGTTGCAGGCGATGGTTCCACCAATGGTGCAAAAACGTTTAGACGATGGATCCGGCGGGTAATACCAGCCCACACGTTCGGCCCGCTTTTTGATAGTCTCCAAAACCGCTCCCGTCTCCACGTAGGCCATACCGGTTTCGCGATCGACACGGACCTTTTTCCAGCCGGATAAATCGAGCACCCAGCCCCCCTCTTTGGGCGAAGCCGCCCCAGTGAGGCAGGTGCCTGATCCACGTGTAGTGACTGGGACCTTATGTTTATTTGCCAGCTTAAGTAGCGCTCCGATCTCTCGATCGTTCTTGGGTTCAATGACGGCCTCGATTGGGAAAGAGAGCTTACTGCTATCGAAACTTTTCCAATACAGACTATCGGCATCTGTTTTTACAGATCCTCTCAGTCGTCGTTTCAATTCTGATAGAGCCGATTTTTTTGGCATAGCTATGGCTTAGCATAAACGCTTTAGGCCTCAAGATCCATTTTCCCGATTGAATCCTGAAGGAGGAGCCGCCTTAGTGGTCCAAGATGGAGAACACCTTTTACTCGGACTTCGACCAAGCTAGCATTCCAGAGCGTGCGCCGGATGACTACCGTAACTGTTTTGAGGTCGACCGTGACCGTATCATCCACACCTCCGCCTTCCGCAGGCTCCAGGCAAAAACCCAGGTCTTCCAGTCAGGCGAATACGACTTTTACCGCACACGACTCACCCACTCGATCGAAGTTGGACAAATCGGTAGGTCCATTTGCAGCTACCTTAAAAAGTCGAGTGATTACTTGGGGGAAGACTTTCATGTAGACCCGAATCTGGTTGAAGCGGTGTGCCTCTCACATGACCTCGGGCATCCACCCTTTGGGCACAATGGCGAAAAAACGCTTAATCGGCTCATGCGACCTTACGGAGGATTCGAAGGGAATGCTCAAACCCTTCGGCTACTAACCGAAACGATCTACTCGGATTTAAAGAAACGCTCTGGCATGCGCCCAACTCGAGCTTTGCTCGACGGTGTTCTCAAATACAAATCGCTATTTTCGGAAAGAGAAAATCCGGCCAACCATTTCCTCTTTGATGACCAGAAGCCGTACTTGGATTTTGTTTTTGATGGGCACGATCTGGAATCGGAGCTGCCCGGCCATAAGGCGAAAAACAGTTTCAAAAGTCTTGAGTGCCAAATTATGGATTGGGCCGATGATACCGCTTATAGCATCCACGATATTGCGGACGGAATCCGCGCGGAATTTATAACGATTGATAAACTGGAAAAATGGGCTTCAGGCGTAGAGCTGGATAGCGAGGACACCGCTCATCTTGAAGGCATTATAAGTATCATTCGAAAAGGTAATATAGACGCCATGCTCGGGATCAAGATCGGGCAGTTCATTCAAGGGGCATCTTTGAAAGAACGGAGCAACTTCATGAGCGAAACCACCAATCGTTACCGGTTTGAGTTGATAGTCGATCCTGCCAAAAAACAGGAGTGCGAACTCTACAAACGCATCATGTTCGAAATCGTTTTCCTAAGTACCCGGGTCAAACAATTGGAGTACAAAGGTGACAGCATGCTCGAGCGCCTTTTCGAAGCTCTTTTAGACAACTACTCTTCCAAGGGGAAAAATCCGCCACGGCTGGTTTCTCCCAAACTTGAGGGTCGCCTAAAAACGACCGAGACGGACACTGAAAAAGCCCGACTCCTTTGTGACTACCTGGCTGGAATGACCGATAGCTTTGCTATAAAAACCTACCGACGGTTGTTCGACCCAGGTTTCGGGTCGATTGTGGACATCGTATGATTTTGAGCGTTGGCCGGGTTGAGGTAGAATTGAAGCACTTTTTCACAGCGCTTCATTGACTTCCTTTTCAAAAAGAATTTTTTTCTTCTCATCTTTTAAAGCGACTGGCGCAACCAAGAGCGGAATCAACCGCTAGGAAGCCACCAAGTTCTATCGAGCGCCTGGGTAGAATTAAAATACATATCTATCGCTTCCACATGTTACAGACATCAACAACCACACCGCTTGCCGAGTATCTTGAGCAAGCTGGATCCAGTGCCAACCCAGCCTTTATAAGCTACCTGGCCAATCTTCAACAAGTTGCCGGAGTCAATTCGACCATCGCACGTAACATTGTCCAGGAGCTGGCAGATCAGCGAAACAATCTGAAGCTGATTGCCAGTGAGAACTTCACAAGCCTGGCTACGCAAGCCACCATGGGCAATTTGCTCACGGACAAATACGCGGAAGGCTTTCCCGGCTCGCGCTTTTACGCCGGTTGCGACAATGTCGACGACCTGGAAACCGAAGCCTGCCAGCAAGCCTGCAAACTTTTCGGAGCCGATCATGCCTACGTGCAGCCTCACTCAGGAGCCGATGCCAATCTGATTGCATTCTGGGCCATCCTTCAAGCACGCGTCGGAGTCCCCAGTCTGGAAGAGCTTGGCGAAACCAACCCTGCAAAACTTTCCCGTGAGGATTGGAACAAAGTCCGCCACGCCATGGGCAACCAGCGTATGCTCGGACTCGACTACTACTCCGGTGGTCACCTGACTCATGGCTATCGTCAAAATGTTTCCGCTCAATTCTTCGACAGCTACGGCTACGCGGTGAGTAAAGAAACCGGATTGCTCGACTACGATGAGCTTGAAAAACAAGCTGTGGAAGTAAAACCACTCATCCTGCTTGCGGGCTACAGCGCTTATCCAAGAAAAATCAATTTCCGCCGCATGCGCGAAATCGCCGATAAGGTGGGCGCGGTCCTGATGGTCGACATGGCTCACTTTGCCGGACTGGTTGCAGGAGGTGTCTTTGAAGGTGATTACAATCCGATGCCGTTTGCCGATATCGCAACCACCACCACTCACAAGACTCTACGTGGTCCTCGTGGCGGAGTGGTCTTCTCTAAGAAAGAGTTCTCAGAATTTGTAGATAAAGGCTGTCCACTGGTCATAGGTGGTCCCCTTCCTCACGTCATGGCAGCGAAGGCAGTAGCTTTCACTGAAGCCAATACGCCTGAGTTCAAAGCCTACGCACAACGCATTGCCGACAACGCCAAATCAATGGCTCAAGCCATGATCGATGAAGGACTGACCATCCCTACCGATGGCACCGACAACCACTTGATGCTGATCGACGTTACGCCGTTTGGGCTCAATGGCCGCCAAGCCGAAAGCGCCGTACGCGAGTGCGGAATTACTTTGAACCGCAATTCCCTGCCCTTCGATCCGAATGGTCCTTGGTACACCAGCGGACTACGTGTGGGAACTCCGGCCATCACCAGCCTCGGCATGGGTGAGGAAGAGATGAAAGAGATCGCAGCGATCTTTAAGCTCATTCTTTCCAACACCACTCCGAAGACCTTGATCAAGGGAGCCAATGCTGGAAAAGCCAGCAAGGTGAAATACGATATCGCAGACGGTGTAATTGAAGCGGCTCAACAACGGGTGTCGGCTCTATTAGGCAAGTTCGTGCTTTATCCGGAGCTGGATCTGGAGATTCTGAAACGGTATTTCGGGTAAACAAAAGCTGAATGGCCCAGCACGAATGAATCTATAATTCTGTAGGAGTCATTTTAATCGCGACCCGAATTTTGTTTTAGTCGTGAATTACCGAGGCGAAGCCGACAGCGTAGCGGAAAACAGTTTGCTCCTACATTGTGCCTTCAACTTTCAGCCTTTTTACAGATGCTTCTCCACCACTTGGCTGATTGAGGCAAAGCGATCTTTGAGTGCCGGATAGAGTGCCTGGTACTCAGGATAAAAGTCAGCATAGACAGATTGATCAGTTCCTGGATTTACCTCACCAGTGTTCTTTACAATCCGACTAGCAGCAGAGTCGAGGTCATCATAAACACCTGAAGCCACCCCTGCCAAAACGGCTGCTCCAAAAGCAGCGCCTTCGGTCACGTTGGTAGTTAACACCTTGGAGCCGTATATGTCGGCCTGCATTTGTAACCAGAAGTCGCTCTTCGCTCCACCTCCAGAAGCGCGAACTTCTGAAATCTCGAGACCGAGGTTTCGCATTAACTGCAGAGAGTCGTTCATTCCGTAAGTGATGCCTTCAAGAACAGACCGGGTCATATGTCCCTTACCATGACGAAGCGTCATCCCAAAGAACGTGCCTCGGGCATTCGGATCCGGGTGAGGAGTCCGCTCTCCTGAAAGATAGGGTAAAAATAACAGCCCTTCTGATCCAGCCGGTGCCGCTGCTGCTTGCTCTGTGAGAAGGTCGAATACGTTGCATCCATTCTCTTCGGCTAAACGGTCTTCCTCTCCACCAAAGGTATTTTTATACCAATCGAAACTACCTGCTGCAGACAGCATGACCCCCATCAAATGCCATTTTCCCGGAACGGCATGGCAGAAAGCATGCAACAAGCCGTTCGGCTCAACTCGGTATTCATCAGAATGCGCAAAGACGACTCCTGAGGTCCCCAAGGTAGCAGACACAATCCCTTCGCGAACAATGCCCGACCCAACTGCCTGTGCTGCTTGATCTCCACCTCCAGCCGCAATCGGCGTTCCTTCCAGCAATCCAGTAGCCGCCGCAGCTTCAACAGAAATACGCGTGGAAGCCACGGTAGACTCCGTAACTTCCGACAAAAAGGAGCGATCGATTTCAAGCGCCTCGCACATTTCATCGGACCAATCACGCTGGCCAACATTGAGAAGGGATGTGCCCGAGGCATCGGAAACGTCTGTAAAATGCTCTCCACTTAACAAAAAGCGGACGTAGTCTTTAGGGAGGAGAAATCGTTCGGCCTTGGCGAAGATCTCAGGCTCATTCTCGCGCGCCCAGGCAATCTTTGGAGCGGTGAATCCTGGTAGGAGCGGATTCCCTGTAAGTTCCAGCACGCGCTCAGCTCCCACTTTCGCAGTGATGTCAGCACATTGCTTGGCTGTCCGCTGATCATTCCAAAGAATGCACGGGCGAAGGACTTGATTATCTTTATCTAGAAGAACCAGTCCGTGCATTTGCCCTGTGAGGCCCACTCCAGCCACATCCTTCGCATCCACTCGAGTCTCTTCAAGTACCCGCTTAATCGATACACAGGCAGCTTTCCACCAATGAGCAGGGTCCTGTTCAGACCAAAGAGGCTTCGGTGTTTCGAATGGATAAAATTCGGTTACGCTTCCAACCACAGCTCCTGACTCATCAATGAGCAGGGTCTTCATACTGGAGGTACCAACATCAATGCCAATGAGGTAATTCATACTAAGAAAAGGGTTAAATGAACGAAGGCGTGAAGTCCACGCCTTTGCTCTAAATTAAAACGGTTTCAATGAAGGAGCTTAGATAAACTCGTTGATCAAATTCTCCAACATCTCCTGACGGCCACTTTCCACCGACGGTTCCGGATTCGACAGGCTGTACTCGGAAAGCTCGCTGAAGCCAACCTCACCGGATTCGATCTTGGCACCGATTCCGGAATCCCAAGAGCTATAGCGCTTGGACACAAACTCGTCGAGACGTCCATCTTCAATGATCGCGTTGGCAATCTTCAATCCACGGGCAAATGCATCCATCCCGCCAATATGGGAGTGGAAGAGGTCGACCGTTTCGAAGCTTTCGCGGCGCGGCTTGGCATCGAAATTCAAACCACCCTCTTTGAAGCCTCCCATACGCAGGAGCTCGAGCATAATCTCGGTGGTCAGGTAAATGTCAGTCGGAAACTGATCCGTATCCCAACCGAGTTGCGGGTGACCCGTGTTTGCATCCACCGAACCGAGGGCTCCTGCATTACGCGCAACGATCATTTCATGCTGCATGGAGTGATTAGCTAAAGTCGCATGGTTCGTTTCCAGATTCAGCTGGAAGTGATCCATAAGGCCGTACTCGCGGAGGAAATTTAAACACGCTGCGGCATCAGAATCGTATTGATGGGTGGTTGGCTCCTTGGGTTTCGGCTCAATAAAGAACTGACCTTTGAATCCAATCTGGGCTGCATAATCGACAGCCATGTGAAGCAGGCGGGCCAGATTGTCCAACTCGCGCTTCATGTTGGTGTTTAGCAAGGTGGTGTAACCTTCACGTCCTCCCCAGAAAACATAGCCTTCACCCCCAAGGGCATGTGTCGCATCCATAGCCGCCTTCACTTGGCCTGCGGCATAAGCAAATACCTCAGCGCTGCAGGAAGTTCCTCCTCCATGCATGTAGCGAGGGTGAATAAAGAGACAAGCGGTACCCCACAGAAGCTTTTTGCCCGTCCGATCCTGGTGCTCTTTCAGCGTACCGACAACCGCTTCGAGACTAACGTTGGATTCAGCAAGCGTCGCACCTTCAGGGGCAACATCGCGGTCATGAAAACAGTAGTAGTCCATACCCATCTTTTCGAGGAACTCGAAAAAGGCACCGACTCGGCGCTGGGCGTTTTCCACCGAATCACTACGGTCATCCCATGGTTTTTGGGAAGTGCCGACTCCGAACGGATCTGACAATTCATTACGCATGGTATGCCAGTAAGCAGCGGCGAAGCGCATGTGGTCTTTCATGGTCTTGCCCCCTACGACTTCATTGTGGAGGTAGTGCTTGAAAGCCAATGGGTTTTTAGACTCCGGACCTTCGTATGGAATCTTGGGAATGTTTGGAAAGAATTCTTCAGACATTATATATTCGTTTATGGGTTTACCCAGAGAAGCCAATAAAGATGGCTCTCTCTAACTGCCGGGGCAATCGGATTTTCACTTGACCGAAAAGAAAGGAGAAAGGAGTCACTTTATAAGCTAAACTTACCAGGTGAATTCTATCACCAAATGCCCGACTTAGAGGTTAGAAAATTTCGAAGACTTGGATTATAATTCAATTCATTCACAAAAACGAAATAGAAAGTAACCGTAAACCAAGCAAGGTGGTTGACGCCAACAACATAAGGTTTCTATCCTGCCCGCACAAGCATTCCCGCTCTGTCGTGCAGTCCAGGAGCGAACCCTAGTTTCACAGTTCCACTACATAGGATCACGTGATCTCCCAATCCATAAATAAATCCCACTTACCAAAATGAATTCAGCCTATTTTTGGCCTGTTCCCTTAGCTGCAATTATTGCTCTCATTTTCGCCTGGATGTTCTTTAAGGGCATGATGAAGGGCGACGAAGGCGATCCTATCATGATCAAGATCGCGGAACACGTTCGAAAGGGCGCGATGGCGTATCTAAGTCAACAATACAAAGTAGTGGGGATCGTTTTCGTAGTGCTCACTGCGGTATTTGCATTTCTCTCATTTGGATTGAAAGTTCAGAACAACTGGTTGCCCATTGCATTCATAACGGGCGGTTTCTTCTCGGGTCTCGCTGGCTACTTCGGCATGAAGACCGCTACCTACGCATCAGGCCGAACGGCTCAAGCAGCCAAAGAATCATTAGACGCAGGTCTGAAAATTTCCTTCCGCAGTGGTGCAGTCATGGGACTCTCAGTGGTGGGACTGGCCTTACTTTATATTTCTATCTGGTGGTTGATATTAAACAATTTCGTAGAAGCCGCCTCCGAAAATCAGAAACTACTAATTATAACAACCACCATGCTGACCTTTGGTATGGGGGCATCATTGCAAGCATTGTTTGCCCGCGTAGGTGGAGGAATCTATACCAAAGCGGCCGACGTGGGAGCTGACCTCGTGGGAAAAGTGGAGGCTGGTATCCCTGAGGACGATCCCAGAAATCCAGCTACCATTGCGGACAACGTTGGAGACAATGTGGGCGACGTAGCAGGCATGGGAGCTGACCTCTACGAATCATATAGCGGTTCCATTCTCGCAGCAGCCGCACTTGGGGCAGCCGCATATATGACAGGCGAACATGCATCACATCAATCCGCCGCAGTGATGGCGCCTATGCTGATTGCAGCCGTAGGTATTTTGCTCTCCATTGTCGGAACTTACTTTGTTAAAACCAAACCGGGTGCGACCCAGAAAGAGCTGCTGGCTTCACTCGAAAAAGGCATCAATGTTTCGTCAATTCTGATAATCATCGCTTCTTTTGGTATCCTCAAGTGGCTGGGGCTTCCCAACTATATAGGGATCTGGGGATCGATTGTAGTCGGTCTTGTGACAGGCATTGTGATCGGCAAAGCAACGGCCTACTGCACGTCCGCAGAATTTAAACCCACCCAAAACATTTCAGCAAATGGGCAAACCGGACCTGCTACGGTTATCATAGCCGGACTGGGAGTCGGATTCATTTCCACCGCTATTCCTGTGCTAGCAATCATGGTTGGAACGACTCTCGCCTACTTCTTTGCAGCTGGCAGTTTAGATATTTCCAATATCAGCCAAGGACTTTATGGAATCGGAATCGCTGCAGTGGGTATGCTTTCTACACTCGGGATCACTCTAGCTACCGACGCCTATGGACCCATTGTGGACAATGCGGGCGGCAATGCAGAGATGGCACACTTGGATCCAGAAGTTCGCAAACGAACGGATGCTCTCGATTCCCTCGGGAATACAACAGCTGCAACCGGAAAAGGATTCGCAATAGGATCGGCCGCACTTACAGCTCTCGCACTTCTTGCTTCCTACTACGAAGCGATTCGCATTTCTATCGGCCAAGTCTTAGCAAAGGCCTCCAGTTTCGAATTCCCTAATGGTATCGTCATCAACTCGGTGGAACAGCTCAGCCAAATTGATTTGATTGACTTGGTGAACTACTACGACGTTCACCTGATGAATCCTAAAGTGATCATCGGACTACTGCTTGGTGCGATGATGGCATTTGTCTTTTGTGGACTTACCATGAATGCGGTTGGCCGTGCTGCGGCCTCCATGGTAGACGAAGTTAGACGACAGTTTAAAGAGATCCCCGGAATCCTAGAAGGTGAGAATGAACCCGACTACGCAAGATGCGTGGAGATCTCAACCAAAGGAGCCCAAAAAGAAATGCTCGTTCCATCCCTATTGGTAATTCTGGTTCCCGTAGTTTTTGGTATTCTGCTAGGCGTTCCTGCCGTGGTTGGTCTTTTAGCCGGCGGTCTCTCGGCCGGATTTGCATTAGCGGTGTTCATGGCCAACTCAGGTGGAGCCTGGGACAACGCCAAGAAATACATCGAGGAAGGCAATTACGGCGGCAAAGGTTCAGAGGCTCACAAAGCAACTGTCATCGGCGATACCGTTGGTGATCCGTTCAAAGACACTTCAGGACCAAGCTTAAACATTCTGATCAAGCTCATGTCGATGGTCGCCATCGTTATGGCCGGAGTCACGGTTGCCTACAGTATTTTCTAATACTTTAGGCGATTCCGTTTCCGCCATACGACGAGTCCAACAGCAAATACGCTGAAGATGATGCCGTAGGTGGAAGGCTCTGGTGTGACTCCTACGCCACCGGTCTGATCTCGAGCAATTTCACCAGGAGAAAATGTTCCAAGTGGGACAGGATCCTCTGCGGTGGCATTCGACGTTTCGTCGTCCAAAGTATTTCTTCCTGGCAGAATCCAATTGTCTACGTTGAAAGTAGTGCCGTCAGGTCCAGTTTCATCCACTCGGTAAGCCCATGAGTCAGCAAATTTCCACGGGTCTGAATTGGCCGCCTGAATTGTGATGTCACCAAACACATCAATCACAGATCCATTTTTATAGAGCTCTACTCCAAACACGCCCCTGACCTGCCGCAACGTGTTGTTGGTGATATCGGGGTTGAAACCGAAAAAGTTATTAAAGTTCGTCGATTCATAGGAGAGATAAACGAACTCGCCTGCCGATACGCTTATGGGATCAAAAGCGAAGTCCATGCCTTCTTTACCTGGCTCTATATTGGACACGCCTAATCCGAATATACTCAGATCAGCGATATCACTGTCAGCAAACAATTCAACCCCTCTGGGTTGGCCGTCAAATGTTCCTCCTGTGAGAGGACCGTCAAACAAAGCAGTTAGCCTTCACACCGTTCGCCCTTGCCAGATTGCACGAGGTTAAAGTACCATCAGCTTTATGTTCGCCAAAGCTACCCCATTAGTACGTTGCCTCGCGGCTTTTCTCGTGTGCTCGATTTCGTTTTCCGGTTGGGCCGAAGAAAGACCGCTTCGACAAGCTCAGGACAAGCCGAACATCATCCTCATCATGACCGATGACATGGGCTTCGAATGCCTCGGGGTCAATGGCAGCGTATCCTACAACACGCCCAACCTCGATCGCATGGCCCAGGAAGGGGTCCGCTTCACCCGCTGCTATTCTCAGCCGATCTGCTCCCCGTCCCGCGTTCAGATCATGACCGGGATCTACAACAACCGGAACTATACGAAATGGGGTACCCTGCCCCAATCGGAAACGACCTTCGGGCATATCATGCAGGAGGCCGGCTACGCCACCGCCACCGCCGGGAAATGGCAGCTCAGCACCGAAGGGGTCACGGCCTCCAAGGCAGGCTTTGACGAGACCTGCATGTGGGCCTATGGATTCGACCTGGAAGGCTTCGAGCTAAAGCATCCCATCGGAGCAAAGAACAATTACTACTACAACCCCAAGCGCCCATCGGAACGCTATTACGCCATCGAGGACGATCGGCCCCATATGACCTCGCGCTACTGGAACCCCTGCGTCCTGCGCAACGGGAAGCTGGTTAAAACGAGCTACGTGGATTATGCGCCGGACATCTGCACGGATTTTCTGGTCGACTACATCGAACGCAAACAAGCGCAGCCCTTCTTCATCTACTACCCGATGATCCTCACCCACGGACCCAATGTCCCGACCCCGGATTCCGAAGGGATCGACCAGATGAGCAATGCTCAGAAACTGAAAAGCAACAAGGTCTACTTCAAGGACATGGTGGAATATGCCGACAAGCTCGTCGGACGCATTCTCGACCAACTCGAAGCCCTGGGACTGCGCGACAACACCCTCATCCTCTTCACGGGCGACAATGGAACCCAGCTCGGCACCCGAACTGAAACCGAGGATGGAATGATTATCGGCGGCAAAGGCCGCACTGCCAACGCTGGAACCCACGTCCCCCTTATCACCAGCTGGCGGGGCAGCGGCGTCACGGGTCAAGCCTGCGACGACTTGGTGGACTTCACCGACTTCCTCATGACCATCATTCATGCAGGCGGTGTTCCCCTTCCCCAACACCTATCGCTGGACGGTCGCAGCTTCCTTCCTCAAATCGCCGGAAAGTCGTATCGGTCGGATGTATACAGAACTGAGAAACGCGACTGGGTATTCTGTCACTGGGACAAGAACCCCGCCAGCCCCATGGCCAACCCAAAATTCCCTCGAGCCAGATTCGCCCGCAACGAACGATTTAAGCTCTACGACAATGGCCGCCTGTACGACCTGTCCACCGACCCCCTCGAACAACGCGTCCTTCCCGATAATCCGGAGCGGCAGTCCGTTCGAAACGAGCTCCAAGCCGTCTTGGATGCCATGCCCATGAAACCCGATTTCTACACCCAGGGCGGCGTCACCCGTGAAGACAATCTGGCCGACCCCCAGAGGTCAGGGTCCCAGTGAAGAAATCGAGGCCAACCCCAAGGTGATGGGTGATTAGTCTTTCGTATTTGGCTTTTCACGGACCAGTTGCTCCAGAAGCAATTGGTCTGGGTTCGAGTCCCAGTCGACCCACCATTTAAGTCACTAACAATCAGTTAGTTATCCGATTAAAGAAATAAGTATCTTGACCTGCTTAACCGTTGTGCTTCACCCGAAGCAAAAGGACGGTTAAACGCACAAAAAGAAGGTTTATTAAGACCCGAACCCCAAACCTAGTAAGATACCTTAATAGCGGCGAATACTACCTGCTCTACAAGTTGAGCGGTAAGCAGGTTCATACGCCTTTAAAAACGACTAACTACAAGGTGGCCGTAAATCGGCGAAACGAAAAGATGCTGGTCGTAGAAAAGCAGCGTCAGACAGTTACGCCGAGCCGTGGCGATAGTGGCGGACCCATAACCATCGGCGATTTGTGTGATGAGTACGCACAGAAAACGCGTGATGATTTCACACTAACAGAGAAAGCAAAATACGCGAGGCTCTCTGCCTTGAAACAACTGTTCATTCCACAGTGAAGAGCATATTGTCGCGCCCGACTACAATCGGACCAGAATAGATTTCGGCCATACCACGGACAAAATTATTCTCCTGTGCTTCCAGAGGCTTGATCGAAGGAACGAGGTGCGTGAGGACGAGCTTTTTCGCATTCACCGCCTTGGCCACTTCAGCGACCTCCAGGGTGGGTGTATGATGCGACATCATGTCTTCCACCATAGCGCCGGTTCGTGGACGGTTTCTTATGAGCATAGGTAAAGTCCGATTCAATATCGTAACGTTCATGGCTTCGTGTATCAACAGGTCACATCCCTGCGCCGCATCGATCAAGCTGTCTGACTTCTTCGTATCGCCAGAAACGACGACGGATTTCCCCTCGTAATCGAAGCGATAGCCGACAGCCGGAACAATCGGCTCATGGTCGACGTTGAACATCGTTATTTTGAGGCCATCTTCATCAAAGATCACCCCTGGTTCAAACTCCCGGACCTCACATTGCATGGCCTGTTCCGACCAGTGTTCCCCGTGATGGTCGATTCGGTACTTCTCATCAATAGCTACGGATGCAACGATCTTGTTGACGACATCCTTCGTGCCTTTGGGTCCCAGAACTATCTGCGGCTGATCGGGGTTAGCCCCTCCACGTCGAAACATCATCCAGTCCAGATCAGCGGTGTGGTCGAGGTGGAAGTGCGTATACAATACATAATCCACGGTCTGATAGCCGTTCTCCGTCAGACGTGCGGTGCTCCCGGGGCCTGTATCCACCATGAATGTTTTGCCACCTGCTATGATAAGCGTTGCCGCCTTCGCGCGTTCCGGATTAGGAATGGGGATGCCGGTCCCCAGCAGCAGAGCGTGAAGGCCAGTGTTGGGAATCTTCGATCTGGATTGCCCAGGTCCCCGGAGTTGAGCCTCGGTCGGCGTTAAAGTAAGAAATGCAAGGGTCAGTGCGAGTATGAGATAGCCCGTTGTTGAGTATGTCATTGTATCTTTCTGTTGATAGGAAATTCAATTGTTCCGATTTGATTCGGAGGGGAGGGTCAGAAGTTGGTTTTGCGTTACCAAGTTATAAACTCCGTGGATTATATAGTACCGCAAGGCTTTATCGGTACCGTTGGTCGATTTCTATGGCTGGCAGCCGTTGATTTCGGGAGAATGCCCTGTTGTATCTGCCTAATTGCTGCAGAATGACTAGGGCCGACCGCTACGGTGCTGTCTCGCTGGGATCTTGGATCCGGCGAGTTATTCTTCGTAGAAGACAGGTTCGTCGTCTTACGGTATGGGATTGACGCCATCCCAGCGATTCGCATCGATTGCCCAACGGTCCAGCGGGGTAGCGTTCCAGAAGGGAGACGTTTGGTCACACTGCTGCTCGTCCTCGGCGGCGCTTTGGTCGATTTCGAGCTCAGCTAGCGTTTGCTGGACGGTCGCATCTGCAATTGGCTTCTTGCGTTTAACCCTCGTGCCTAAAATCCCCCCTAAAAACGGGTTAAATTCCCTTAAAGTGGTTTAAATAAAAATCGCTGTAAGCCTTTATTCATCATGTAAATATCGATAAATTTTAACTGGCTTTAATTGTTACGTTTTAATCCAGAAGCAATTGGTCTGAGGGCCGCCAAAATGTATCCTACAAATGTATCCCTAATCTTCAAAATCAGCCGAGTCCTACCTTTTTTGCTTGTTTCTGGAGGTTGTAGCTTCTTCAGGATCGTTTTTTTTAACTACTGAAGGTTAGCAATTTAAAACAATCTGAAACGTAGTTAAAAACTGGATTCATGGCCTTAACTGCGAATAGGCGGCTGAGTAACCAAGTACAACCGCAAGTACAATGATAGGAATCAGTTTTTTCATGACGATAGGATGTGAGTTCCTGAGAACTCGGTGATAAGATGCTCATTTTATCCCATATCGAGAACCTAACCGCTAGTATAACCGTGAATCCCCATGAAAGATTAAGAGTTGTCCCTATCCCTACAAGAGGGATTTTTATGTAATTCGAGGAATTTGGAGACAAACAAGGCCCAATTCGCCCTAATTGTGATACATGGTCAGAGGGACCTTCCATTAGGAAGTACGTTTCGTCTGCCTTCCATTCCATTTTTTTCGGAGCACAACGAGCCTTAAACAGACGCCCCCCCACAATCAGAGCGTAGGTTTGTGGTTCAGGAATTACTTCAGCGCTTATCTTGGAGGTGAATGAAATACAAAAAACCCCGGTCAAAACCGGGGTTTTAAAAAGGTCAATTGACTGGGAGGTCGGTCAGGTCAAGCGCGACGACGTTTCCAGATAACTAATCCAAGCGCCAGGCCACCGAAAATCAGAGCATAGGTAGAAGGCTCAGGGATAGCGGAGGGTGTGATTGTGAAGGCCTGCAATGAAAAGTTTTCTCCAGAGACCGCAGAACCAGAAACGGCTAAGGTGATCTCCTGACCAGCAATGAACGTTTCAGTTATCGTATAAAAATCAGTAGTACCTCCCGTCGTCTCGGTGGAGCTACCAGCAAAGATGTCATAGGAGTTCCCTCCATCGAAAGACAAAACTGCCTCAGCAGCATCTTCAATAAACTCAAAATCAATGGTGTTAAAAGTACCTCCTACATCAAAACTGAAAACCATACTCTCAATGCCATTATCGTTATCAAATCGCTGCGTTTCGTCTCCAGTCCCACTTGCGTTAATTCCGAAGCCGCCAGAAGCACCGTTAAAAACAGTTCCTGCACTCACTCCGGCAAGATAAGCTTCAGCTGATAAAGTAACTCCACCTACCAGAGACGTTCTCGAGCTTCCACCTGTGTCGAGGTCGGATCCCGAGCTTAAGATAGATACGCCATCATGAAAACTGAAAGTAATCTGCCCATTGAGTGATGTGACCAGACACATGAGGAGATAAATAAAAGCGACTTTTTTCATCAGAATTCCAATCCTGTCGTGATTCCAGAAGGACGAAAGCCCAATCGTTCGCATCTGCGCCTGAAACATATAATTAGTGGAATCTCTACAAAGGCGGCTGGTAAATCTTCAAGCAATCGCTAGGCACTTTGTTAATAATGCACCGCTCAAGACTCCATCTGGCTATGTAACTCGGATTTGAAATCAAAACGGGCTGGTATAATCGCTTAGGTCATGTTACAGCTTTCTCTATATTTTTATGCTCCTACGCAAAAAAATCCTTATCCTGTCTACCGTCACTTTTATCTGCCTTTTTATTGGAGTGGCCGGTCTCTATTTCTACTCAATAGGCAAGGTGAAGAATGGGCTGACCTATTTTCATAGCCGCATTGTGCAAGGCCAGGGCTACGTTGAATCGTTGGAGGTAGACCACGAGAAACTTGGCATCAAGTTTCCCTTTGGAGTGGAAGCCAGGAATCTCCAATTGGACATTGTCACCACCGGAAAAGACCAAGAGATTTTGATAAATACGGGTTGGTTAAATTGTCAGCTTCAGGGAGTCCCTGCAGGTACGCTGAAGGTTCTAGCGCGTGACATCAACGTGACCTCAGGAGTTGAAGATAAACCGCTCTTTAGCAATCAATACCGCATTCGAAACATTCAGCTACGCTTTGCCGAGTATGAAAGCTATGTATCGATGCTGAAACCCGATCAGTCGATGCGAAGGATCTACAATCATTTGTCAGAAGTCCTGGCCCGAGGGGATACGACAGGCCGGCTTAAAATGCAGGGGACCGTCTACTTTGACTTCGGCGAAAACGGGATCTTTCCTCAGCGATTCAGCACTCGAAAGACCGGAGACCTGACCAGAATTTTACTGGACCGAAATGATCTGAATAGGGTCGCTCCCAAATTTGCCAGCCGGCTATCAGAAGGCGACCTCGACCTCGTTGCCGAGCATCCCTTGAAAGCGCCTCGGCTGTTAGCGATTCGTCAGGAAACCGAGGAAAAATCCAGAGAGTTACGTTGGGCCAAGAAGAATTTCCCGGAAGACGTGTACCGGCATGTTTTATGGAGCTATTTGCTCACCAAGGAATATGGAGCCGAATTCGCACAGATCGTAACCAACGCTCACGAAATTGGCTCCTATAATAGCGAAGAAGAAATGGCACGGGACCGACAAAACAATCGTGTCGGAATCAGCTATGCCGTGAATAACATTCCGGAAGCTAAACTACTTGAGCGGGTTCAAGCAGATCCTCGCATTCAATTCTGACTCCCCCGTTGGACTCAGGATGGTGCAGGTCAATAGGTGAAGGACACCATCATGGACCCAAAGGTATGAGCCTCTGGTTGCAGGTCGAATTGCTTGGTTCTATGAACCATAGAATACGAGACCTTAAATGAGCGAATTTTGAATTTCACTCCAAGAGCAAGGTCGGCCACGAGAGGTTCTTTATTAACTGAATGGCTATCTCGAAACGTATTTCCATCCAGGAAAATATCACGTCCGACTGCTCGGCCCTCCACCGAGGCAAACAGCAGAAATCCATACTCTTGCTCGCGCCGCATGCCTTCAAAGCGATCATCTAGAAATGGAATATTTGTCTCCCCGCCAGGACGGATATGGGTCGTACCGAAGTCTTGGGGCAGGTTGTAGCCAAGCCGACCTTCGACCCCCATGTTCAGGTAGGAACTCACATTGCCGATCACAAAACCTCCACTGGCAATCGCATCCGTTTCCCATCCCAGTGTTGTCTGCTTCCAAACGAATCCGCCGCTCTCCAACCAGATTGAGACCAAGTTCATTACGGATCTGATTCCCCCACCCGTTTGCTTTCGGAATTCCCCGGAAGTCATGCACAATATCCTGAATTTCTTCGCCCAACGCAGCCGGACCGACCATACCCAACTGCACCTCAAAGGTATCCTGAATCCGGTCATTCTTAGCATGGAACCCTGCACTCAAATAGAGCCACGCCGCGTAGGGCCTATCGGTTTCAATTAACTCATTGGCTGCGATATCCTCAGGAGTGTACATGTTCTGCCCGATAGAAAATGCCAGATTCTTCACGTTATATGCATCGGAAAGAAAGTGCACTTCTCGGTCAAAAAACTCAGTTAGGACTGGAAAGTTAGTGTGCACATATTCGCTCACATAGGGAGACACCCAAGAAACTTTAGTGCCATTGGTATATTGCTGATCGGTATCACTGAAGAGATCGTTCTCAAAATAAATATTCAAGGACCAAGGTCCGGGTTTTTCCAATGGCTCGTCCAAAAAGTCATCTTGTCCCCATACGCAGGCCGAAAAGACGAGAAGACCAGAAAGACTGCAGGTTAATATCTGCTTCATTCAAACAAAGCCTAGGGCGGCGTCTGGAAAATCAAAGTCTTTTTCATTCAAGAACTTGATCTAGTCACGGCAACGGTCACCTATTCGGGGAAAAATGGAGTAAATACGGTAATTTGCCGGTAAAAAATGATCTTGGGTTTTCCACCGTTATAGCTTCTGGTGTGGCTTTAATTTAAGACGAGACTCTTTAAAACAATTATGGCCGAGGACGACTCCACTACAGAATCCCCAGAAAAGCAGAACTTAGACGACCATGCGTTCGCTGCTCTGGGGCTATCCCACAAGGTCGTTCGTGCAGTCGCGAATAGCGGCTACGAAAATCCGACTAATATTCAGTCGCAAGCCATCCCCGTGGTCCTGGAAGGCAGAGATGTGATTGGTTCCTCCCAGACTGGAACTGGAAAAACAGCCGCATTTGCCTTGCCCGTAATTTCTAATCTGAAGAAGCACGGCAAATTGCGCTGCCTGGTGTTGGAGCCCACACGGGAGCTTGCAGACCAAGTCACCAGCGCTTTTCGCACCTATGGTAAATTTACCAACCTGAAAACGGCCTTGATCCAAGGTGGAGTCGGCTATGGTCGCCAAATTGAAATGTTGAATAAGGGAGTCGATGTCGTTGTGGCTACGCCAGGTCGACTTCTGGATCTCCACAAGCAAAAGAACATCAGCTTCAAAGACATTGAGGTGGTAGTACTCGATGAAGTGGATCGTATGCTCGATATGGGTTTCCTTCCGGATGTAAAGCGCATCGTGAAACTTACTCCACGAAAACGTCAGACCCTATTCTTTTCCGCCACGATTCCATCGGAGATCGAGTATCTGGCTCAGTGGTCGCTTACAAATCCATTTACCATTGATGTCGGACAGCGCCGATCAGCTGCCGAAACCGTTAACCACTGCCTCTATCCAGTCGCACGTGAACAAAAGATGGAGCTATTGCTCAGATTGTTGGACGACATGGACTACCAAAGCGTGCTCATTTTTACGGAGCGCAAATTGGATGCAGAAGTTGTCGCACGGAAAATGGAATTAAACGGCCATGAAGCCGTGACTCTGCACTCCGACCGTAGTCAACGAGAGCGCAAAAAAGCTTTGGACGGATTTAAGAGCGGTGATTTTGAAATATTGATCGCAACCGATGTTGCGGGCCGAGGCCTGGATATTTCAGGAATCAGCCACGTGGTGAACTACGATGTGCCTCGCAATGCCGAGAACTACGTCCACCGCATCGGCCGTACCGGAAGAGCCAATACTGAAGGAGATGCCATCACCCTGTTTGCCGCCGATGAAATGGAACAGGTAAAGGGAATTGAAGGTTATATCGAACAGGAGATCGAACGCGTGACCATCGAGAATTTTGAATACGCGTTTACCACCTTGCTGCAAAAGCAAGAGGTCGCCAGACCCGTGAGAAGAGGCCGCAATCGCGGATATGTTCCTGCCAACACGATGCCTTTCAATATGAAGGGTCGTCGTAGATAAATGCCAGGCCATGTCGGAGGCTATCCTACACCTGCTCTTATTCCTAAACTTTAAGCAACCCTAGCTCCGTCATCCGCGTAACGGTAGTAGGCATCAACTATCATCCGGAAACAACCGGTATTGGACCATTTAATACAGGTCTATGCGAGTATTTGGCCAAAGGCCATGAGGTGGAAATGATATCCACTTTCTCCTATTATCCGCTTTGGAAAAAGAACCCGGAAGACGAAAAGCTACTTTTTAGAACCGACGACATCAAAACAGTCACCGTTCATCGCGGCTGGCATTATGTACCCGCAATAGCCACCGCCATCAAACGCATGGTCCATGAGCTCACCTTTATCGGTTCGAGTGTGTTGCGGGCATTGTTCTCACAACGAACCGATGTCTATGTAGTCGTGGCACCCCCGCTCTTATCAGGCTTAGCCATTGGGTTTATCGCTAAGCTAAAAGGCCGCCCGGTCATTTTTCATATTCAGGATCTACAACCCGACGCCGCAGTCTGGCTGGGCATGCTCACGCAGCGCTGGCTGATTAAGACGCTGTACTGGTTTGAGGCACTCACCTACCAATGGATGGATGTAGTCAGTGGTATTACACCAGCCATGGTCTCGGTTCTCCTGGACAAAAATCTCCCTCGGCAAAAAGTAAAACTGTTACCCAATTGGATCCCCATTAGTCAGGATGCAGAACGACCCGCTCGCAATACGGATTCCGCGATGAGAGTTCGCCGCGACCTGGGAATCGCTGACGATACCTTTCTGGCAGTTTACTCAGGCAATCTTGGTTCAAAGCAAGGATTGGATGTCTTGTTGGATGCCGCCTTGGAATTAAAGAAACGCAACGTACCTGCTTCCAAAATCACGCTCATGATCTGTGGCGACAGAGCGGAGAAAGTACGCCTGACAGAAAAAGCCAATGAGCTCGGTTTGGAGAACTTGGTTTTAAAACCGCTCCTTCCCTACGCAGATTACCAGGCCATTCTAACCGCTATCGATGTGAGCCTTGTCACCCAAGTACTTGGATCGGGAAAAGCATTTTTCCCCAGCAAGGTGCTTAGTATTCTCGCTGCCGGCTGTCCCATCCTAGCGGTATGCGACGATGAGAGTCCCCTTCACGAATCTCTTGCTGAGGCACATGCAGGAGTCTCCGCACACCCAGAAGAGCCAAGCGATATGGTAGACCAACTACTACGGCTAGCAAACGAACCTGAGATCCTGGAAACGTATTCAAAATCCGGATTCACTTGGGTCAAACGATTCTCTCCTGAAACAGTCCTCGCAAATTTTGATTCGGTCCTGCAGGCTATGAGTGAAAAGCAAACCAGATTGCTCTAATTAGAAACCATGACCACCACTCCAGAAGACCCCAGATTGAATAAAGGCAAATCCTCCAAGAACTTTGCCATCTATGCCATAGCCGCTGTTGCCATGGTTTATGTCATCGTTCGAATATTCCTTTTTTTGAAAGCCGGGGAATAGATCGACGGTCTGGTGGCTCGGATTGGCAAACGTTCGTCACACAACAGACAATAGATTGTCACATAAAACTGGTTGAGATGATGCAGGTTTCCTGAACGATAAGTTCTCCATATGCGCGTACTACTCACTTCCCACGGATCGATCGGAGACATCTATCCGATGATTGCATACGGCAAGGCTCTCAAAGACGCGGGGCACACCGTCACGTTCGCGTCCGCCCCACTCTACAAAGACGAACTACAGAGGGCTGAGCTGAACTACGCGCACCTCCCCCCCGACTGGGAACAGGAAATATTCACCGAGTTTATGCGTGAGCTCGACCGTACTAAGAATCCAATTCTACAACTCAAAGAAATCTATAAAGGTGCCGTTCCCTTTCTCGCCGAATTGTTGGACCGCATCGACGAGACACTCCGAGACAATGACGTATTGGTCAGTTCCTATTTATTTCCCAACTACAAGGTCATTGCGGAAAAGCAGGGAAAACCCTTCGCCTCATTTGCATTCTGCCACAATACCATTCCATCCCCCAATTATCCACCCGAGCTGGTTCCTGCACTGAGGTTTATGCCAAAGCCAATCGAGGCACGTTGGAATATGCTGTTCTGGCATCTTTCCAATTTTGTGGTCGATCGCACTATCAATAGTGTCATTGGCAAAGAGCTGAAAAAAAACAACCTGCCACTGGCGAAAGACTTCCTTATCCGTCCATGCGACCTTGTATTGACCGCTGTATCCAAGGCGCTGATGTCAGACCGCGGAGAAATGGACGACATCTTCAAATTCACCGGTTTCCTGCGCTGGCAATCGAAAGAGTCCGAGGAGGAAGAAAAGCGGATCGCTGCTTTCAGACAAGGGCGCAGAGTCCCTGTCCTTACATTTGGTAGCGTAGCCTTCGATGATACCCATGCGATCATGAGTCGCTTCGAACAGAATTGGCCCAAGGGCGAACCCATTATTGTTCAAACCGGCTGGTCCGGTCTCTCAGTCGAAGTAGAAAGACCGGATATCCTGGTGGTTGGCAAGATGTCTCACGATCAACTGTTTCAGCATGCTTCCTGCGTCATCCACCACGGAGGTGCAGGGACGACGGCATCAGTGCTCTCTTCAGGAAGGCCACACATTATTATCCCCCATATCGCAGATCAGAATTTTTGGGGCTCAGAGATTGAACGCCTGGGTGCGGGCATCGTGCTTAACAAACAAAATTGGCCTGAGAAACTTCATGCCCGAGTACGAATCATTGAAGAAACGCCCAACTACAGCGACAGGGCCCAGGAAGTACAAGCGATCATGCAGACAGAAGATGGTCCGGCGAATGCGGTACGCACCCTCGAGGAATTCGTGGACCAACACCCCTTCGAACCCACCGAGAGCAGGGCCGTAACCACCGTCGCTGACTAGCCAATTTCAACCCCTAAAGATGGGAAAGTGGGGTGAGAATGGAACTTTGAAGAGCCCAGGCTCTCCAAAATTGACGTATTCAGATTTTGACAGGTAGAAACTCAATCGTTTTAACCAGCACCAATGAAGGGCTCCTTTTTAATTTTTCTCACGTCGCTTTGTCTTATTTTGACCGTCACCGGTTGTGGTAAACGGATCGCGGAATTTTCCGTAACTCCTGTTCCAGGAGCTGACGCTACCCGAATTGCAAAATATCGTTATGAGGTTTTCCGGACTGCCCCCGAAGACCGACCTTACGAGAAAATTGCGGAAGTAGTGGCAAAGACTGCGAATATCGAAGATGCCAAAGAAATTTTCACCAAGCAGGGGAAAAAAGTAAAAGGCCAAGCAGCCGTGAACATTCGCGCGCTCAAGGTCGGAAACTACCGTGGACTGTCCGTTCACCACTGGGTCGCCGATATCGTTGTTTGGAAGTAGGACTTTGCTCCTGAGCACCAAATAACGGTACACCTGAGACATACATTCTGTCTCCGAGCTAGCTAAGCTTCTGACGGGATTAAGTTGTCGGGCTTAACGACTGAATAGGCGAAGGAGCGCACGCAGGTGCGTGACTGAGCTGAGAAGGAGGCATACTCGGCAAGTTAGCCCGAAGATGGGAGTAAATGGAATACCCTGGACCTTGAATCAAGGAAGACTCCAAACACTAAAGAAACACACCTATTTTGCTCCCATCTACTGAGAAGCTTAGCTCAGTGGGACTTCATTCTGAAACACTTGATCTAGGGTCTGGCGCTTGCGAATAAGGGCAATCTCACCGGATTCTCGAACCATTACCTCGGGAACTTCGGGAAAGGAGTTGTAATTCTTGGCCGGCATTCCAGAGCAGTAAGCGCCCGCTCCATCGATCACAAACAGGTCTCCGATGTTTGCTCGGGTAAGGACTCGTTCTTTAAGCAACCCAGGGTCAGAGGGGTCGGGTGTTAATAGATCTCCCGATTCGCAACAATGGCCGACCACGATCACTGACTCATCTTCACGATTCGGATCTAAGTCCAAAGGCACCACTGTCATCGGCTGTTGAGCCGCATAAAGCGTTGGACGGAGAATATCGGTCATCCCTGTATCCAGCTTTAGGAATTCATGGCCTTCGTCACCCGTGCTGGTTTTGTCCTGCACACTGGCGAGCAAGCAACCGGCATTGGCAACCAGGTAAGTTCCCGGCTCAATCTCCATATGGAGCTTGCGGCCTGTTCGTTCAGCAAAAGCTTCGAAGGTCTTTTTGACGGGTGCACCCACCACTTGCAGATCTGTGGAAACTTCGTCCGGCATGCGCCCGACTTTGAAGCCACCTCCCAGATTCACGTGCGTCACATTCGGGAAGCGCTCTACCTGAGCTAACGTAAGATCAACCGCCTTCACCCATACGTCGGGGTCACTGCCTGATCCGATGTGAGAATGGATCCGAAACACCTGAAGCGAGTATTTTTCTACCAGGGCCTCCACCTGATCGAGCAATTCGTACCAGATCCCAAAGCTGGAAGAAGGCCCCCCCACATTGGTCTTCTTGGTTCCACCCGAGCCTACACCGGGATTCACACGTAATCCTAATTTTCCACCAGGAAAGGCTTCGCCGAATGCTTCCACTTGTTTCAAGGAACAGGCGTTGACGGAGATACCTAAATTTACCAAGTCGGTAATATCGTCTGGGAATTCCTGAGAGCTGAGGCTGATTCGCTCGGCCGGCACACCGGAACGCACTGCTCGTTGCACCTCGTGTCCACTACTGGCATCGAAATGCAATCCCCAGTCGCGAAAACGTGTCAAAATCGCACCGTTCGGACAGGCCTTCATCGCATACCTGCCCGTTAGCCCGTAAGGAGCAGGAAAGGCTAAAACCTCTTCTGCTGCCTGTTTTAACGAAACTTCATCGTATACATAGATCGGAGTACGATACTCGCGAGCAATCTGCTTACATTGTGAGTGTGATAAGAAACGAGGTGTGGACATAAGCAGGTGGAGTTTTGAAAAAGCAGCACGGTCGTCGATAAAAAAAGGGAGCCCGCCGCACAAAACGTGCGACGGACTCCCCGGTATTATGCTGGCTTGGAAAATTAGCGATAAAGGTAGATCTCACCAATCGCGATGCCCTCGTTACCACTCTCGCTAGAAACGGTAGCAGTGTACAAACCAGGAGGGAGCGTAGCTACGATCGCCGCATCCGCGTCATCGGTGGGTGGAATCGTGGTCGCTTCGATGAGTCCACGATTGGGTGAATCCTTCCAACTGCTGTTGGTTTCGATAGGAGCTCCTCCAGAAAATAGAGTCAGGATAGGATCATCCAACTTGCCGTCCAAAGTAAGGCTTGGCCCCTTCGCAGTGATGTAAACGGTTTGTGGTACCGTGCCACCCACTACGAAACCAAGGTTGGCTTCTTCTCCATCTCCAACGCCGATCAGGGCGCGGGTAGAGAGGTTGGTAAATTCATTGTCCAAATCAAGGTCGTCTGCAGAGGTTGCAAGATAACCTAATTCGTCCAAAGCAGTCCATCCCTTCATCCAGTTGAAAGTTCCAACCGCACCTTTGTGGTCCGCCGCTGAGTAAAACGGATCGTCTGGAAGATCCATCATGGTAGCCATGTCATAAACAGGACCATCCAAGTCGAGGACGCGAGGGTCCAGAGTTCCGTCTCCGTCACGCGAAACGGATGCCACAATGAGTTCGTCACCAACGATGGTGTTATTGGTTCCATTGATGATCGCGATCTCCGCAGCCTTTTGGTCTTTTGTGAGTGACCCTGCACCTGTGCCTGCATCGTAAGTTCCAAAGGCACCCCAAACGGAACCAGAAATGGAAGCACGACCAGCGGTTACCTGAGCAACGGTGGTGTCGTCGTCGACCCGGATACCATACTGCTTATAATCGGTGAATACTGAGTTCCAGTAGGTAGGCGCTGAATTATCCTTCCAACGGAAAGTGGCGTTGTCTTGTGGGTTTCCACCTCCAACGCCTGATCCAATGAAAGTGGCATTAGCAATCTTGGGCTCAGAGAAAGGCTCGAGAGTCTTGTCTGTTCCGTCGCCGCCGTCCTGCTCAGCTCCGTAGTTGGAGCCATTGCCAACATCCTTCTGGATAGCGAACCAGAATTGATTCTTACCGCGCCATCCTTGGTCGGAGTCAAATGACTCATCTTCATTGAAGGCCATGACCATGAACTTCGTATTCACAGTGCCACCAAAGAATTCAACTCCATCGTCCGAGTTGTTGAAGACCTCCACAAATTCGATCGTGGTTCCACTTCCGACTGCACCGAGGGTGAGTCCATTAATTTCTTCATCTTCAGCAAACTCAAACCCACCATAACGGATGGATACAAAACGGAGCACACCTGAATTGTCTTCGTCATTGATGCCACCGTAGGTGATCAAGTCAGAGCTTCCAGCTGGGAAACCTTCAACCTCAAAGGTGGGAGGATTGGTAGTGTTGGAAGGATCGATGATGATATTTCCTGGTCCATTCACAACTGCTTCACCCAGGAGGATCAATCCACCCCAGAGACTTACGTCCGTGATTTCGATGGGACGGAAAACACCCGGTGAAGTTTCAACACCGTCTCGCTCAGCAAGTGCGGTGAATACGATAGGGGCAGTCGGAGTTCCCTCTGCAATGATTTGGCAGCCACGAGTGATCACAAGCGAACCAAAAGTTTGGTTTGCTACATCTTCGAAACCATAAATTTTGGTTCCAGGTTCAATCGTGAGAACAGCACCATCGGTAACAAAAATGGGAAGACCCATGAGGTACTCATTATCGGCGGTCCACGTAGTATTCGTGGTTATATTGGCGGTAACTTCCACATCGTCAGCAAAAGCAGATGAAGTGAGGGCTACCAAGCTTAGTAGGCTTATCAGTTTTTTCATTTTAGATCGGTTTATTAGATTAGATTTCGTTGATTCAGATAAAATTGATTTAGTAGCGGTAAGAGGCGCTCAGACTATAGGAAGGACCAGGCTTCCAGGATTCGTAGATGGGCTTCTCGCTCGTATCATCGTAGAAGAATAGTTTTGCCTCATCGGTAAGGTTCTTCGCCGTAAACTTGACGGTCCATTTTCCGATGGATTTGGAGGCGTTAAAATCTACCGATGAATAGGCGTCCTCAAAAATGTTTGGGACAATGTCTCCCACGAACCGCAATGTTTCTGCCACGTGATTGAGGAACAAGTTGGCCGACCATCCAGTATTGGGGTTGTTGTACCCTGCGTTAAAATTGAAGATATATTCCGGTTGTCCTTCAAAAACGGTGCCTGAAGATTCCGAATCCAGCGGATCAATCTCGGAGTCGATGTAGGTGACATTTCCACCTACACTCCAGAACTCTCCTAACGATTTTCTGACTTCAAACTCAGCGCCCGAAATTGCTCCCGAAGCTGCATTCTCCCAGGAATACAATGGGTTGGCATTCACACCACTGGAAACCGTCTGAACGATGGGATTCTTGAAGTCCTTGTAATAAACACCAAAGGCGATCAAATCGGACTCTCCGATAAACCACTCCCACCTCAGGTCAAAGTTGTCGGTGAAGGTCAGCTCAAGATCAGGATTACCCGTGTAAATTTCTCCACTTTGAGAGTCCTCAACCCGAAAGGGGGAAAACTCTCTGAAGGTCGGACGAGCGAGGGTCTTGCCGTAGGAGAATCTGAGATTCTGCATTTTGTCATCGCCCAATGGATACACAGCATGAAGAGCTGGCAGCCAGTTTTCATCTTCGATGTTGCCTGTGTTACGGAGTGCCTGATTTACAAAGTCATCCACCGTTGCGACATCCATTTGAGTGCTCTCAACGCGTGCACCAAAAATCAATCGTAGATCGTTTGTGAACTCTAGATCCGACATCAGGTACACGGCATCGATCTTTTCCGTTCCTTCGTAGGACTGGACGTTACCCTGACGGCTGGTTTGTTCCGTAAAGGTCACCTGCCCTGAGCGAAATTCCCCATCCGTAGAATAGGTCTGATCAATCCAGACGGATTCCTCAATTCGATCGAAAAATTCTATTTTGGAATCCGTGTTTCCAACAATTCGGTTGGACCCGGTTGCCGAAAAGTAACGTCCAATGGAGTTACGATCTGATTCCGAAGTAAAGGCACCCAACTTCATTTCACCCGAGTTCAGCTTCGGGTGATCCAAAGGAATGGTTATATCGACTATGAAATTGGTTTTTTCGTCCAGCAGTTCATCGTAGGACTTAAAAGGAAACTTTGGGTTTTCCGACAAGTAGAGGAAGTCCGAATCGCCGTCCGGATAAGCATATTTCAGATAGGTAAAGTTTCGCTGATCCGGATTATCTTCCGAGGTTTCCGAGAAGTTGGCGGACCAATTCAGTTTCATTTCTGAAAGAGCTGGGATGACATGCTTCCCTTTGAATTGATGCAGCTCCAACTCTTTAACCGAATGCTTTAAACTCGTAATATTTAAAAACTCCTCAGCGGATTCGCGGCCTGTAGGTAAGTTGAAGCTTCCTACCGGTGTTCCGGCCTCGACAACGTTTGTGGTATTTTCAAATCCGTCTTCCCCAAACTGTACTTCATCGGTGCTCTTCGAATTAATGATATAGTTATAAGAAATTTCGTGCTCGGGATTGGGGAGTAAGGCCAGGTTGACCAATCCACCCCATCTCACTTCCTCTGTGGATTCAGTCATATCAAACCCGTTTTTGGGTCTCATTTCATCCGGAGTTCCGATCCATCTTTCGGAACGTTTTCCGGTGACCAGATCAAAGTTGTGATCGTGGGTAAAACTGACTACGTAGCCAAAAGTTCCCGAATTGAAGACCGGTTTGCTATCTCCAATCGTAGCGCCAAAGGACAGATTTGGATCCGCTTTCTTAAGCACCGGATACCATCCGGAAGAATGCAAGTCCCGGAAAAGGGACTTTGCCTCATCGGTCGTTCGGAAACGTGTGGCAAGCGCATATTCTCCAGGCGTTGCGGGGATGCTCGCGGGAATGGCATCATCCGTATCTCCCCAGAAATCCATGTCCCTTCCCGGTATACCCAGTATATCTTCCCCAGTAGCCTCGTTGTAACCGACTCCGATACTTGTCGTTAGAACAAACTCATCCGGGAAGGGCTTGGTGGTTATCTCGACAGATCCACCTGTAAAGTCTCCCGGCTTATCAGGTGTAAATGATTTCGTAGTAACAATCTTCTCCAACAGGTCGGACGGTATAATATCCAATTGCACTGTCTTCTTGCTCGGATCGTTACTCGGAAGTACAGCCCCGTTCATTAAGGTATTGGAATAACGATCACCTAATCCACGCACTACAGCATACTTGCCATCCACAATGTTGACTCCGGTAATTTTCGCGACGGCTTCGGCAGCATCCCCTGCACTCGCTCTTGAAAAATCTTCCGCACTTAAAGCATCGCTCAATCCAGCGGCCTTTTGGCGATCAGCCATCAGATAAACGTTTTGTGAAACGACCTGATCAACCGTAATCTCAAATACATCCAGAGTAAAATCAGCACCGGTCGCAACTAACGGAACATCGAGTGAAAACACTTCGCCAGGTTCGACTTCTACATCCGAAATTCTCGCCGTCTGGTAGTTGTTCTTACTGAACACCAAGGTATAGGTACCAGCAGGGATGTCCCTCAACTGATACCTTCCTTCTAAGTCCGTGAATATAGAAGCAGTTTCTACTCCTTCGACTTGGACAGACACACTCCTTAGCTCATCGCCAAAGTCCTTATCAAGGACTTTACCAGCGATTGTGCCGTTACTGTTTTGCGCGTTCATCGAAGAAGTAAATAATACTATTCCAGCAAAGCTCAGGATTAACCTAAGCGGTTTAAAAGGCAGCATAACCATATATCTCTGTTAGTTAAAACAGGACCGATATGAGTACCTAATTTTTCAAAAACAAACTAATTCAAGTGCTGTAACTGAATCGTTGCATACGTAACATCCCCGTAACTATTTCGCGCAATGTTATCCACAAAGGCAGATCCCCAAAGTGGCTGAGTTATAGCAATAATCGGTCACAAGAAACCTAAGTTTGAAGGCACCAACTTCTGAAAAGCAGGAATACTTCGTGGACTGACCCACATCTCCCTTTCAGTCAGGGGCGCAAAAAAAAAGCACCACCCAAAGGTGGTGCTTAGAAAGTTGAAATGTTGCTTTCGCTTACTTCGCAGCAACTGTGAACTTAAAAGGTATATTGATCGTTGATCGTTGAGGTTCGCCTTTCTCCACCGATGCTTCAAACGTCCAGTTTTTAACAGCTGTAATAACGGCGTCCTCAATATTGGGATGCGTTGCCGAAATGCTCTTGGTTCCTATTAATTTTCCATTCTCATCGATGGCGGCACGTAAGGTAATTTCTACAGTCTCACCGGGTTTAAGAAGGTCCTGAGGAATATCAGGTTGAGCGTAGTTGACGACAGAAGGTGCCTTGCAACAAGTGACCTCGCAATCGGACCCAAAAAGGGTCGCTTGGGCAATGAGCGAGGTAAATAGGGCTAATACACTTACTGATTTCATAACCCCTATTGTTACAGCAATGTAACATATGTAAAGCCAAATCTTGGCTAAAATCCCGTAAAATGGGGATAATTGCCCCATTTCCGGTCAAATACAATGTTACAGCTATGTTACAGACACCTATCACCCTCTGAGGGATTTCCCCCACGTACCCTGGTAGTGGATACCTTTTCTAACTCCTAACGAGCGAAAAGAATTAGACGAAAATCCCCCATATTTCAAAAGATCTAGAATGAATGATTCTCCTCATTGCAGTTTGCCATTCAGCAGAAAGCAGGCTTCTTTTGAAACTGACAATGAGTAAACTTAGCCCACAGCGTCGTGCGACAGACAAAAAGCCCTCCTACCCAATCGGTGATGAGCTGAGGGAATATTTGGCCCGTTTCAATCGGGACATGGAGTTGCCAGTACGGTATTCACAACTCCTTCATTGGGATGAGGCGATGCCGCTGTATGACAAAGAAGGTGAAGACACTTTATGGCTCACAGTCGTTTATGCACCTGAGAAGATGAAGCACTTTTCCCAAGGTCTGAAAAAAATCTACGCCATGCTGAAGACCGATGGTGATTTGAGCTTCATGGATCACCTCTACGTGGATCGGATTGATTTCTGTACCTTTGGGAATTCGAATCCATTCCGTATCCGAATTGTGAATTCACACAATGACAATCAGGATTACTACTATATAAAGAAGGCGGACGCATCGCGTATATTTGGGTTGGAGCTAGAGCACTTGCTCTCACCCAATCGCATGCACTACTTCACCTTTCACAACACGCTGGCTGAAGAACATATCGTCGGAATTCCTGGGGACATGTTCATCTACAAATGGCTCAACAGCAAGAGACTTAAATCTGTGCGGATCGCCAAGGAGTTGGTGAAGTTTAATGAGCGTTGCTTCATACGTCTGCTGGGCGATATGCGGGCCTACAACTTCATTGTCGATATCACGCCCGACTTCGAAGACATCCAGCTGAAGATCCGCCCGATGGACTTCGATCAACAATGCTACAACGGTCGCCTCAACTTTTATCGTCCTCAATTCTTTAAAGAAAACAACGAACTCGTATTCTTCTGCACCAAGCACCTCAATATTGCGACCTCACTCCAATACCAACGTGAGGAACAAACGCATATCTACCGACGCATGCAACTAGGCCACCATCGCTTCGAAAATCTCCTGGCTTGTATGCGAGCTACCGAACTGTCGACACCGAATAAAGTGAAACAGCTACGGACATCGCTTGCTGAGTTTTACAAACACTCTCCTTTTGAAGCCTGCGAATCCATGGGTGAAATTGTGTCCGTCAACCTACACCGACTGGCTCATGCCCTACGCAGTTCCCAACAACCGATCTATAATCACTTTACCGCTCCGTCCGAGGATCAGTGGGAGTGATTTCGTAGGGTATCTCATTTAAAACTCCGCATTCCCCGGAGTTCGGGCAAAGGGAATCACGTCGCGGATATTTCCTACACCGGTGACAAGCATGAGCATGCGCTCGAAACCTAAGCCGAAGCCGCTGTGAGGAACGGAACCGTAGCGACGCAGGTCTCGGAACCACCAATAGTCTTCTTTAGAAATTCCGTGAGCTTCGAAGTTGGCATCGAGTAATTCGAGACGTTCTTCTCGCTGGCTTCCGCCCACGATTTCACCGATCCCGGGCACCAGGACATCCATAGCTGCAACGGTCTTATCATCGTCGTTGAGACGCATGTAAAAGGGCTTAATTTCTTTCGGGTAGTTGTAGACCGTGACCGGGCATTGAAAGTGTTCCTCAGTCAGGTAGCGTTCGTGCTCGGACTGTAAGTTCGCTCCGTACTCAACCGGGTATTCAAATTTCTTGCCGCTCTTTTCAAGAAGCTCCACCGCTTCGGTATAACTGACGCGAACAAAGGGTCGCTCTGCGATAAACTTCAGGCGCTCGATCAGTCCCTTGTCGACAAAGCGATTGAAGAACTCCAGCTCTTCGGAACAATGTTCCAGCGTGTCTCTAACCAGGTGTTTGACGAAGTCTTCGGCCAAGTCCATATCGCCTGCCAAATCACAAAACGCGACTTCGGGTTCGATCATCCAAAATTCGTTGGCATGTCGACTTGTATTCGAATTTTCGGCACGGAAGGTTGGCCCAAATGTATAGATGTTGGATAGCGCAGTCGCGAAGACTTCACCTTCAAGCTGACCGCTCACAGTCAGGTAAGTAGGACGCCCGAAAAAATCTTTTGAGAAATCAACCTCGCCCTCTTCTCGTGGCAGGTCGTCCAAGTCTAAGGTCGATACCCGAAACATCTCCCCCGCCCCTTCACAATCGCTGGCGGTGATGATTGGTGTATGCACATAAATAAATTCCCGCTCCTGGAAAAAGTTGTGGATGGCATAGGCGACCCGACTACGAACCCGGAATACACTGCCAAACAGATTAGATCGTGGACGCAAGTGAGCAACCTCCCGGAGGAATTCCAAAGAGTGTCCTTTCTTCTGCAAAGGATAGTCAGCTTCTGATTCACCCACCACCGTGAAGGTTTCGGCTACGACTTCCCAGCTTTGGCCCTTCCCTTGTGACTCCACCAATTTACCGGTAATGCTTACGGACGCGCCAGTGGTTGCCCTCTCTACATTTGAATAATCGGGCAGCGAGGCATCTACAATGACCTGCAAGTTTTTGAGGCAGGAGCCATCGTTGATCTCAAGGAAGGAAAATGCTTTTGAACCACGCTTCGTTCGCACCCAACCCTGAATCAGGATGGAATCAAGAGCGGAGTCGCTCGCTAAGGCGTGTTTGACTAAAGTACGTGGAGTGGAATCTGAGGACATTGGGAAATTGTTTCTTCCCCAACTGTGGCTATGCATTCGAACCAATCAACTCAAACATTCCAACCGCCTTCAAAAGAGTCGGTTTTATAAAGAAAAATTGGATTCCCAACTGCAAATGAAGTGATGTGGCTAAGGATACCCATTTGAAGGCTAACATCCACATGCGCGAATAGCTTCGTTCCAAGCCGAAATCCGCTTGGTCACGTAGCAATCTACGTTCCCTCACTAGATTTCAACTAGCTCCTTGCTCTTCATCACATCTGGATGTTTTGAATCTGCTGAGTTACCTCTTCAATCGCTTTTTGTTTAATCGATTTGATGCTGTTGTCTTTGTGGACCAGGACGACCGTGGGATCGAAGGATTCTGCTTCCTCTTCACTCATCTGGGCGTAAGCAGCAATGATCACCTCGTCGCCGGGCAATACTTTCCGCGCGGCTGCACCATTCAAGGCTACTTCGCCCGGCTCTCCTAAAATAATGTAGGTGGAAAATCGTTCGCCGTTGCTACAGTTATAGATATCCACTCGCTCAAACTCGCGCAAGTTCGCTGCTTTGAGTAGGGCGCGGTCGACGGATATGGACCCTTCGTAATCGAGGTCAGCCCCAGTAACAGTGGCACGGTGGATTTTCGCTTTTAATAAGGTGATGTTCATAAGGAAATTGGCCCAATGGTTTCAACCGCCTTCAAAAATGCAAATAAGGTCATGTTAGAAACATTCGGGTTTATTGGTTCATGTAATAGGCTAAATAGAGCCCGTTTAGCACAAGATTGGGGTAAATGTGATCAAACAAGTTTTCGGACTGAAACAGACGAGCATAACCCCCAGTACCGAGAAGCACGGGTTCTTCCCCCGAAGAAAACCCTTTGGCAAACTGGTCCGCGAGCTCACGAACCGTGCCGACTTGCGAATAAAATAGCCCCGCTTGAATACTCTCCACCGTGGATCGCCCGATCGCGGCCTCAGGTTTGATGATTTCAACCAGCGGTAGTTTCGCGGTTCGCTCTTCCAAGGCTTCCATTGAAACAGCAATCCCCGGGAGGATAGCACCGCCGAGGTATTCCTTCTTCGCGTTGATCGCACAAAATGTCGTCGCCGTTCCGAAATCAACGACAATGACATTTTTGTCGGGATTGAAATGAGTCGCCGCAATGGCGGTCGCAATCCGGTCGGCACCCACTTCCAAGGGGTTCCGGTATTTTATTTTTAAGCCGGTCTTGGCTCCGGCCTGGAGGATAAAGGGTTCTAACTCGAAATACTTATAACAGGCATTGCGGATCGAGTGTAGTAAAGACGGTACCACAGAACATAGCGCGATGCCCGACACTTTATCAGGCTCAATTCCGTTTTCACGAAGGACAGAGCGCAAGAAGAGCCCAATCTCATCAGAGGAGTTTTTGATCTCCGACGTTTTGCGGAAGTGAACGATCAATTCGTCTCCCTCAAACGTACCGCCATGAACGGTCGTATTTCCAATATCAAGACAAAGCAGCATCGGTCTTCTCCTTCTCTTGTATAGATTGGGTTACTAATTGAAGTACTGATTGAATCAGGTCGTTTTTAGTATCCACGTGTTTATCCAGTCGGTTGCCTGAATAAATGGCTGCTCGGTGCTGCCCCTTCTCAGGATTAACCTCGGTCAAATCGTTCTGGACCACAATGTCAGCCAATGAGTGCTCGAGCAAATGAAGCACTGCTTTCTCGCGTTCCACTTCAGTCGCATGATTCGTCAACTTGAACGCCACCAGCAGTACGTTTGCATTTTTACTGTAGCGATGAATGCGGTCCACAATCTTGTAATTGCGGGCGAGGTTCAAAGTGATGTTTTCATCGGAATTAAACTTGGTGTCCGTTCCTGGATCAACCTTCTCTCCATTGATCAACAAATGATCTACCGTGTAATCACTGACCGCTGCCAAATGGATAACACAATCGTAATGCTGGGAGGACAACAACTCCTGCAGCCCGTGGTCCAAATCATGGAAGGACTTAAACGTGGTCTCTGAAACAAGTTCCGTTGCGGACATTGCACGCTCAGCACGCAGGAGGCTCACATCATGGCCTTGCGAGTAAAGGTAGTCTGCAAATTCGGAACCGGTCCTACCGCTGGAGAAGTTGGAAATTGAACGCACGCCATCGATGGGTTCTTCAGTGCCTCCGGAAGTGATCAAGAACCGTAGTTTGCGCTTGGATGTCTCAGCAGGCCTAGCCAAGGCATGGTCTACGTACTTAGCAATGAGCTCTGGCTCAAGCAGCTTGCCTTCCCCGATATCTCCACAAGCAAGCCGTCCTTCACCGGTTGGGAGAATGTTGATACCCCACGCTTCCAGCTTTTGCAACGAAGCCTGAGTAGCAGGATGTCGATACATGGCGGTGTTCATAGCAGGTGCTATAAAGTATGGCTTTTTAAAATCGTGTGCTAAAAACAGGCTACTCAACAGATCGTCGCCCAAGCCTTGGGCCAGTGTGTTGACTGTATTGGCTGTAGCTGGACAAAGTACAGTGAGGTCGGCCCACTTCACCAAGTTGATATGAGCCATCTGTTTCCCATCTTCATAGAGATCGTGAAATACGGGCTTACCAGTCAGCCCCTCAAAGGTAGAAGCCCCGACAAACTTGAGAGCTGCCTGTGAAGCAACGACCTGAACTTCGTGGCCTTCCTGCACCCACTTGGATATGAGGTTGCAGGCTTTGTAACAGGCAATGGAACCCGTCAGTTTAAATAGAATTTTTGATGGCGACATTGTCTATAAGGCGAACGTTATCGATTACAACCGCTCCGAGGCGGCGATCCTCGTAGTCTTCAACATACTCTACATTGATGCCCTCTTTTGTAAGAGCCTCACGAGCTTCCTCGGCCGTTTTCTGCCCAGTGAGATTTTGATGAAACACAGGAGCCCGCTTGCGACCTTCCTCAGTCAGGAGGGAATTGCGTGAGCTCATGGCCAAGCCATCCGATTCTCGCACAGTGGGGACGGCAACCACTTTTGTTTTCAAGAAAAATGCCTCGACCATTCCTTCAATCAATTTGAGCTGCTGGAAGTCTTTTTCGCCAAAGTAAGCCCGGTCAGGCTTCACCAAATTGAATAGCTTCATAACGATGGTTAACACTCCGTCGAAATGACCGGGACGATGTTCCCCCTCCATGAAGCTGGAAAGATGAGATTCACAGATCTTGTAATTGTATCCATCAGGATACAAAACGTCCTTGGATGGTGCGAGCACCGCATCGGCACCCGCTTCAACTGCCAGCTCGCGATCTCTGCCCAAGGTTTTTGGGTACTGCTCGTAATCTTTGGGATCATTAAACTGAGTAGGATTAAGAAAGACACTGAGGACCACACAATCGGTCTCCTGCCGCGCCTTTCGGATGAGCTCCAAGTGCCCTTCATGGAGGGCTCCCATGGTTGGTACAAATCCTATTGTGAGACCGGCCCCAGTTACGTCGTCCCGATAGTCGATCCAACTTTCCAGGGTTTCAATCAATGCGTTCATACAAAGCTCTCCTTCTTTACTGGGAAAGACTTGGACTTCACATCCTCATCAAATTGATCGATGGCATTCTTGATGAGTCCATAGCCATCGAGATAACGCCTTACAAACTTCGGTTGGAAACTAGGGTCCATTCCTAACAGATCATGCAGAACTAACACCTGCCCCGAGGTATCCGGACCAGAACCGATCCCAATAGTCGGAGTAGTTAAGGCATCTGTAATTTTTTTAGCCAAGGGAGCTGGAATACATTCCAGAACCATCGAGAAACAACCGGCCTTTTCTAATGCCACAGCATCCTCCATGATCGCACGTGCCGTTTCCTCACCTTTGCCTTGGACCTTGAATCCACCGAGCTGATGTACCGACTGAGGGGTAAGTCCCAAATGCCCCATGACGGGCACCCCTGATTGAACGATATGAGACAGCTCATCGAGATGCCCCTGTGCCCCCTCAAGCTTCACAGAATGAGCCCCAGCTTTCATAAGCCTATCCACCGTTTCCATCAATGGCTGAATACCTTTGCGGTGCGCGAGGAAAGGAATGTCACCAATAATGAACTTATCAGGGGCTCCTTTTGCCACCGCCCTCACATGGGCAGTCATCATATCAACATCCGCATGCACGGTGCTGGGGTGACCATGCATCACCATGGAGGCACTATCACCCACCAAGATACAATCGATCTCAGAATCGTTAATAATGCGGGCAGACCACGTATCGTAGCAAGTAACCATGGAGATAGGATCTCCTGACGCTTGCTTTTTTTGAAATTCGAGCACGCTCTTCATAGCCTGCTCCTTTCCGCCGCATCTGCTACCAAAGCACATGCGGTGACCAGTGGAAACTGAGTCTCCAGCCTAGGTACCTGTCTCATAGATCAAGTCCTCTTTTTTAAAAATTGATGTTATTGTAAGCGGGTCGCGAGCTAGTTCGCGCCCAATAAGGGGGATGAAGGTCGACCAAAGTCCTCAATTTTTCAACCGAAAAAGAGACATTTTCGGACGGTTGAATTTTCAATCACGCCCATTCTTCCAGCAGTGCCTGCCAGGGTAGAAATGCGCATTTGATGCGACTCGGATACTGCCGAACTCCCGACAGAGCCTTCAAGTCACCTAATTCTACCACTTCTGTGGACGCTCCGCTTTCCTCTTCTAACAAAGCTCGGAATGCATCAAATATAGCTACCGATTCCTTCTTTGATTTTCCAGAGAGCAGCTCCGTCATGATGGAGGCTGAAGCCCGGGAAATAGCACAACCTTGTGCGGTAAAGCGGAGGTCTGAAATTTGATTATCTACTGCTTTCCAATACACCGTTACTTCATCGCCACATAGGGGATTATTCTTTTCGGCCTTCCCCGAGAAATCTTCTAATGTGCCGTAGTTTCTCGGACGCTTATTGTGACCGAGTATGATGTCTTGATACAACTGAGTCAGGTCAGACATCAGGCAAACAAGACCTGTATCTTGGTCAAAGCCTGGACCAGCTTATCAATCTCTTCACGGGTATTATAGAAGGCAAAGGAGGCGCGAGCCGTCGCGGGGACACCGAAACGCTGCAGAAGAGGCTGGGTACAATGGTGACCCGCCCGAATAGCAATGCCATCGGCATCCAGAACCGTTGCAACATCGTGAGGATGAGTGCCCTCCATGGTGAAGGAAACTAAACTCACTTTGTTTTCAGCTGCTCCAATAATTTTAAGCCCTTCAATCTCGGACAATGACTCCGTTGCATACTCGAGTAACTCATGCTCGTAGTCCAGTAGAGCAGACCGATCCTGTTTTTCCAGGTAGCGGATGGAAGCGGCCAAGGCAATGGCCCCACTGATGTGCGGCGTACCGGCTTCAAATCTGCCAGGAGGTGCTTTGTAAGTGGTACCTTCAAAACTCACACGGCTGATCATATCTCCTCCACCCTGGTAGGGAGGCATTGAATCGAGTAGGTCATACTTTCCATAAACCACCCCAATACCGGTAGCACTAAACAATTTGTGCCCGGAGAAAACGTAGAAGTCGCAATCAAGATCCTGAACGTCTACGGAGAAGTGTCCGACAGCTTGGGCTCCATCCAGCAGCACTTTCGCTCCCACAGCATGTGCTTTCTCGATAATGCTCTTAACAGGATTAATCGTACCTAGTGAATTGGAGGCATGCACAACTGAGACCAGTTTGGTGCGTTCTGAAAGTAGTGATTCGTAGGAGTCCATCTCTAATTCTCCGGCATCGGAGACAGCGATCACTTTTAGTACAGCTCCCCGAGCTTCACAGAACAATTGCCACGGTACAATGTTCGCGTGGTGCTCCATTGTGGAAATAATTATCTCATCTCCTGCCTGGATGAACTGATTGCCAAAACTGTTGGCGATTAAATTGATACCTTCTGTCGTTCCACGGACAAATATAACCTCATCTTCTGTGGCCGCATGAATGAACTGAGCTACCTCCCGCCTGGCCTGCTCGTAGGCCTCGGTTGCCTTTTCGGCCAAATGGTGAACCCCACGATGAATGTTCGCGTTGGTTTCAGTGTAATAGCTATCCAGAACATCAATGACCTCTTGCGGCTTTTGGGTCGTAGCGGCGTTGTCCAGATACACCAGGGGTTTCTTCCCTACGTGGGTGGATAATATGGGGAATTCTTCCCGAATTTTGGTGACATCAAATGACATAGGAGGTGCAAGTTAATGAGAACGAGTCTCGTTTCAACCTCAATTGTGAAAGATTCCGCACAAATTTTTCTGTAGGCCGACTTATTTCCAGCCGGCAAGCGCATGTTTAGAGTTTTGCGGCAATAATCGACTCGAGTTTCACAATGTCAGCGGCGAATAAGCGAATTCCGTTGGCCAGCTTCTCGGTCGCCATGGCATCCTCATTTAAAAGGTAGCGGAATGTGCTTTCATTGAGGTCGAGCTTTTCAATTTTGGCATCCCCGGCGGATTCTGCGTCCAGCTTACGAGTAACCGCTGCTTCGGACTCTTGAAGCTCACTCAACAACCCAGGACTAATCGACAATAGATCACAACCGGCAAGTTCTAGGATCTCATCGATATTTCGAAAGGATGCCCCCATCACTTCTGTCTCGTAATTAAACTTTTTATAATAGTTGTAGATTTCTTTAACTGACTGTACGTCAGGGTCGTTTTCGCCGGTGTAGGTTTCTCCGGTCTTGGCTTTATACCAATCCATAATTCGCCCAACGAAAGGTGAAATGAGTTTGGCATTTGCTTCCGCACAACCAACGGCCTGAGGAAGCGAAAAAAGAAGTGTCATATTACAATTGATGCCTTCTTGCTGAAGAACACGAGCTGCTTGAATGCCTTCCCAAGTAGTGGCGATCTTAATGAGAATACGCTCCCGGTCTATACCTTCAGCTGCATAATCAGCAATCAGCTTCCGCGCACGGGCGACCGTAGCATCTGCATCAAACGACAAACGGGGCATCTACTTCAGTAGAGACGCGGCCAGGTATGAGTTTAAGAATTTCCAATCCAAATAAGATCAGGACACGATCGATGATCAGTCCCAATTTCTCGGTCAGTGAACCATCATGCCCTTCCAGCTCTTCAACTGCCTGGTCTAACAAGGCCGCGTATTCTTCTTGCTGTAAGGCCTTAAAAATCAGGCTCGGATTGGTCGTGGCATCCAGCGGTTCATATTGATGGATCAGACCGAAATCTCCGGTATCTGCGACGACCTTGGTCATCTGTTTAAGCTGCTCGAGGGAATTTTATGCTTCTGTAGACATGATAATGTTGATGATTGAATCTGAATTCGAAACTCAATGAAAAGCCATGGCAAAGCCAATCGCGACTATGTCAATTGACCGTTACAAACTTCTGTAATGTGGGGCTCTGCGTCTTCCAGTGTCTTAAATTGTCCATCCAACTGCCGCTCAAACAACGCATCCAGAATCCCCTTAAAATGCTCCCCGGGTTCTAACCCACGGCTGATAAGGTGACGACCTAGGACAATCGGTGTAGGGGGATCCACATGAAGCGATTCCTCGTGAGCAACTTCCTCCAACCACATTAATCCCTCACTTGGGCTAGTTGGCAAAGGTGGGCGACCCGCTATGTCGGACCTGATAACCGTGAATAATTGCTCTAGACTAGCTGGTTGAACTCGCCGGGCCAATCGCCTCACTTGCGGAAGACTGGGGCGCTTCCTAATCTGAACGGAAGCCATATGGTTTCCAACCAACGACTGAACATGAGGGATAAAGGAATGCGGAGAACCAATCGAAAGAAGAAACTTTTCCGCCAAGGGTATTCCCGCCTGATCGTGGCGAGGACTGACCCAACGCTCAACATCCCCTTTCAGCTTCTTTTCCGTTGTCTCAGGCTTACCAAAGTCATGGGCCAAAACGGCAAACATCAAAGTTAATCGCTCCAAACGATCGGACTGCTGAAACACCTGCAACTCTGTCAGCGCATCTAAACAATGACAGGTATGCACAAACACATTCCCTTCCGGATGCCAGGCTGGATCCTGAGGGCAATCAATCAAAGCGGCTATTTCTGGAAAGTGATCGAGCCAGCCAGAAGCCTGGAGAAATGCTAACCCCAAAGAGGGTTTCCGGGATCGAGTGGCCCATTTCTCCCACTCAATCCAAACACGCTCGATGGGTAGTTCCGCAAAACTGGATTTAATACTTCGGCACAAATCGATTGTTTCATCGGCTGGCTGCAATTCAAACCGAGCACAAAACTGAAATCCTCTTAGTACTCGCAAGGGATCCTCAATGAATGCGTCGCTGGAGTGTTTAAGCCGCCGGTTTTTTAAATCTTCCACTCCGCCCAATGGATCGACCATCTTCTTTGCTTTCCAATCATAGGAAATCGCATTGATCGTAAAATCCCTTCTTAGGGCCGCTCGCTCGGGATCCAAATTAGGATCTGGGACTACGTCGAATCCCTTGTGTCCGCAGGCAGTTTTAACTTCTGAGCGAGGCAGAGAAAAATCAACTTCCCACCCAGACTTAGTAAACTTAGCCACTCCAAAGCTCTTTCCAACCAAATCAACTTTCCCAAATGGCATAAGGGTTGAGACCAGCTCGTCCCAAGCACATCCAAAAACCTCGATATCCAGGTCTTTGCTACTCTCGCCAAGAAGCCAGTCCCTCACCGCTCCGCCGGCGATTTGAGGAGTTCCCCGCGAAGCCACTGCATCTAAAACAGGAATCAGTTCCTCGGGGACTGGGAAATGCTCAGATTTAGGTAATTTCACTAGTGGTTTTCCAAGTACTATATATATTCCAGACAAGAAGGGCCCAACCAATAAGGAAGCACAGGCCACCAAAAGGAGTAATCATCCCCAATTTGGACACGTTTGTCAGAGCAAGTACATATAGGGACCCGGAGAAAAGGATCACTCCAGCAATCCAAAACATGGCCACCTTAGGAAGTCCTTTTACCTTACCTGCATTCCCTAGGCTTGCAGTGGCCAATAAAGCCAACGCATGCACAAACAGGTAGAGAGTAGCGGTTTCCCAGGTATCTATATGCCCATTGGTTGAAAGCCGTTTTTCCAGACCATGAGCGCCAAAGGCACCCAAAAGCACCCCAAGAAACCCGAAAACACCAGCAACTGCAGCGAATTTTAACATATGTGAGAGCTTGTAGAATTGATTTAAAGAATTTGTAAAAAAGCCCATCTCCTTTACAAACACTATTGTTGCCCCATTTCAAAAGAACACAACCCGGTGCCTTTTAATTGGCAAACCGACTTCGGTCATTGGAAGAAATTTTATCGTTAGACAACAACAAGCTCTGCTCAAAACTTACAAAACTGCTCACATCCGATCACCACGCGGCTGAAAATGTACACATATCGGCCAATTTCATGCCTTTTCACCTCTTGGGATTTCTTGGCATCATAACTGCTAATTGCTTGACGCAAAACGAAACAAATGTTTCTCACTAAAACCAATTCACTGTTTTCTGTACTCCTTTTCTAATCGTTGGGAATCAACTAAACTTAACAACGACAGGAACGAACTAACCTGAAATCAGAAGATAAACTATGAAAAAGCTACTAGTAATCGCTGCTTTCCTTGCAGCTTTCTCCTCAGTAAACGCTGAGACCAATATGTCAGCATCTGTTGGCTACGATTCAAAATACGTCTTTCGCGGTGTTGAACTCGCGGATGAAAGCATGACCGTGTCACTGGACGTCGAATTCGACGATGCATACTTGGGAATGTGGACTAACCAGCCTATCACCAGCGGCATCGACAATGAGTTCGATTTCTACGGCGGCATGGGTTTTGACGTTGCGGAAGGTATCACCATGGACGTTGGAGGAACTCTTTACTACTATCCAGAATCAGGAGGTAGTTCAGAAACATTCGAAATCTACACTGGTTTCGCCTTCGATACTGACTTGAATCCAGCATTCTATATCTATTACGATTTAGATCTAGAAGCTCTGACCTTCGAAGGTTCAGTAGGACACAGCTACGAAATGGATGAAAAATCATCCCTCGATGTGGCTGCATTCTACGGACATGTTGATGGCGACGGATTCAACTACAGCTATTATGGTGCTTCTCTCGATGTTGTTTACAGCTTGAGCGACTCATCAGCTGCCAGCGTAGGTGTCCGATACACCAACGCTTCAAACGACCTGGCCGACAAGGTCTACTTTGGTGCTGCTGTTAGCACTGGATTCTAATCTGAATCAACGATCATTTTGCCTAAGAGCCTGTCCATTTGGGCAGGCTCTTATTTTTTTAAAAAATGCGTCTTCTCGGTAGTTGACAAAGCAAAATCAACTATGCATTTTCTCCCCCTTTCTCAAATTTTATGAAAACCACGTTAGCAAAAAAAGAGAACGTCCAAAGGAAATGGTACGTCGTTGACGCTGCCGGCCAGAATCTAGGTCGACTGTCTGTCAAGATCGCCAATATCCTGCGTGGTCGCGACAAGCCCACATATACACCACATGTGGACACAGGTGACTTTGTCATTGTTGTTAACGCCGAAAAAATTGCCGTTACAGGTAAGAAGGAAGAGCAGAAAAACTATATGTTCTATACTGGCTGGGTAGGTAACGAATACTACAGGACACTCGCTGATTTCCGCGAAAAACGCCCAGACTTTATAATGCGGCACTCCGTTAAAGGCATGATGCCTCGGAACAACCTCGGCAGACAAATGCTCAGGAAGCTGAAAGTTTATACTGGCCCATCACACCCGCATGAAGCCCAAGAGCCAATCGCGCTATAATTTTTATTTATGAGTACTACTACGGTATATTTAGGAACGGGTCGTCGCAAAACAGCGTCGGCACGAGTACGTCTTTCTGAAGGAGAAGGAAAAATTCAGGTCAACGACAAGGAGCTGAATGATTACTTCAGCCTCGACCAAGCTGTACGGGTGGTTGAAGGCCCTTTTAACACAATTGAACAAAAAGGAAAATTTGACGTTATCGCCAGAGTTGAAGGTGGCGGGGTAAATGGCCAAGCAGAAGCTTGTGCTCATGGAATTGCCCGGGCACTTCTCAAATTCGACGAAGAACTGAGAGCTCCTTTGAAGAAAGCTGGTCACCTCCGACGAGACCCTCGCCGCCGCGAGCGTAAAAAGGCAGGTCAACCAGGAGCCCGTAAACGCTTCCAATTCTCAAAGCGTTAATCCGGGAACCAGCAACACTCCCTTTTTACGCCCTCCCAGGATCAAACCTTGGAGGGCTTTTTATTTCCAATTTTCCTAAACACACTATTTAAATTTCTCCCTTAATTTCATGAAAACAGGCATAGTCGGCGCATCCGGTTATTCCGGAGAGGTACTACTCTCCCTATTACTGGATCATCCCAATATAACGCTTACCACCGTTACTTCCAGGTCTCTGGTCGGTCAGTCCGTTGAATCAGTATTCCCTTCACTTAGAAATCGAGGCAAGGGACTAGAGTTTTCTGCATCTAACCCAGAAGAGCTAGCCGCGAACCAAGAGCTAGATCTCGTCTTTCTCGCTTTGCCGCATGGGGTTGCCAGCGAATATGCGATACCCTTGTGCGAAGCTGGGAAAAAGGTAATCGATCTGAGCGCAGATTTTCGGCTCAACTCCCCCGATATCTACGAAGACTACTACGGCCATCCCCATCCAAACCCGGATTGGTTGGCAAAATCTTCCTACGTCATCCCCGAGATTACTGAAGACGGTTGGCAAAAAGATAATTTGATCGCGGCTCCCGGCTGCTATCCAACAAGTATTCTTATGCCCCTTCTCCCTCTAATGAAGGAGAAGATCATCGGGGCAACTGGAATTGTCATTAACTCAATGAGTGGGGTAAGCGGAGCAGGCAGAAAACTAGCCGAAGACTTCCTCTACTGCGAGAGGAATGAAAGCGCCAAAGCGTACGGGTTGGTAAAACATAGGCATCTTTCAGAAATCGAAGAACAGCTGAGTTTGTCTGCCGAAGCTAAAGTGGTCGTTCAATTTACACCACACTTGTCTCCCATGAATAGAGGTATCGTCACTACCATTGTAGTTCCTGGAGCGGGCGATCATTTGGCTGAAGCATACGCAACTTGGCAGAATTACTACTATGACAAGCCCTTCGTTTCTCTGCTTGAGTCAGGCACAACTCCTGATTCCAAATGGGTTTGCCAGACCAATCGGGTTGATTTCTCAGCTATAGCCGACCCACGGACAGGCAATTTGATCATCACTTCTGCGGAAGACAATTTGATGAAGGGAGCTGCAGGTCAGGCCATTCAGATAATGAATGTATGGCACGGTTTCGACGAAACCGCGGGACTACTCTAATTTCTACCCTCAAGAGCTATGCAAATCGTCACTACTCCCTCAGAAGAAGAAGTCATCGCCAAGGCTAAGGTCCTCCTGGAAGCACTTTCCTATATCCAGCAATTTAAAGACAGCATCTTTGTAGTAAAATACGGAGGAAGCTTCATGGACGATCCAGATCCAGAAGTTAGAAATCGAGTGGCAGAGGACATCGTTTTCCTCGCAGCTGTTGGAATTCATGTCGTCGTCGTTCATGGCGGAGGAAAAGCCATCAGTGCATCCATGGAAAAAGCAGGCATTAAGCCCGTGTTTATCAATGGACTTCGATACACGGATAGAGAAACCGTTTCCATTGTCGAAAAGACACTCAACAAGTCGGTCAATCTAGATATCTGCGAATTGGTGCAAGCCAAGCTCGGGAAACCTCTGGGTATGGCCGGACAAACGCTATTCTCCTGCACCAAACTTGAAAAAGACGCAGAAGGAAATCCCGTCGATCTCGGCTTTGTCGGCCGAGTTAAAAGCGTGGAATCGCGCCTGATCAAGCGAGCCATTTCCCAAGGTTATACACCCATCATCTCTCCCATCGGCAGTGATGAGCACGACAATTTGTACAATATCAATGCCGACGTAGCAGCTGCTCATGTAGCATGCCATCTACGTGCCCGACGATTGGTTTATATGACCGATGTGCCAGGTCTACTCCGAGATCCCGAAGACCATAAGTCTATCATCTCAACACTGCGCGCCAGTGAAGTTGATTCGCTTAAACAAGAAGGAATCATTGGAAAGGGAATGCTCCCAAAAGTAGACTCGGCCATTCAAGCCCTGCACGAAGGCGTTCATCGAGTTCACTTCGTACACGGCAGACTCCCACACAGCATTCTCCTCGAAATTTTTACGGACAAGGGTGTGGGAACAGAAATCGTTCACTAGTCATCAACTAATCGACACCCATGAAATTTACCAAAAATACAGAAGAACAATACGAGGCGTATCGGCTAAAAAACTACGGTGTGCCATCAATAACGCTCGTTAAAGGCGAAAATGAAAAGGTCTGGGACGACCAAGGAAACGAGTACCTCGATTTTGTAACAGGTATCGCGACTGCATCACTCGGACACTGTCATCCTAATTTAGTTCAGGCGATTAAAGACCAAGCCAGCAGGTTGATCCACGTTAGCAACCTCTATCGGATGCAAGCTCAGGGGAATCTTTGTGAGGCATTAGTATCACGAGCTGGACCGGGTGGCCTCTTCTTTTGCAACAGCGGGGCAGAAGCCAGTGAAACACTCATTAAGCTCTCCAGATTGTTCGGTAACAAAATGAACGCGTCTGAGAACCCCTCGAACAAAGTCATCGTCTTCAATAATGGATTCCATGGACGGACATTCGGAGGTATGAGCGCAACTCCTCAGGCTAAAATTCAACAAGGGTTCTTTCCCATGCTGAATAACTTTCCTGTAGCTCAGCTCAACGACATGGAAAGCGTGGAAGCCTTGGCAGACGATGATACGGTGGCTATTCTTATAGAGCCCATTCAAGGCGAGGGCGGCATCCACGTTGCCTCAGAAACTTTCCTTCAGGACCTCAGACAATTTTGTACAGACAAGGGGTTGTTACTCCTAGTCGACGAAGTACAAAGTGGCACCGGTCGAACCGGAACATTTTTTGCCCACGAATCCGCCGGTATCAAAGCAGACGCAATCGGCATGGCGAAAGGACTTGGCGGAGGATTCCCTATCGGGGCGGTATGGGTATCAGAGACCCATGCCGACCTATTCACTCCCGGCAGCCATGGAAGTACGTTTGGCGGAAACCCAATGGCCTGCGCTGCCGCTCTTGCTGTTTTGGAAACTATTGAAAAAGAAAACCTCCTACAAAGGGTCCGCGACTTGAGTCGCGCTTGGATTGGACAACTTAATCATTTAGCAGAGAAATATGATTCTCTACTAGAGATAAGAGGGAGAGGCTTTTTAATAGGAATGGATTTTGCAGAGGACCCAACCGCCATTCAAAACGATTTGCAGTCTCGGGGTCTGTTAACTGTTAGAGCCGGAGGGAATATTCTGCGCCTCTTACCGCCCTTAACCGTACCCGAAAAGAGCCTACATCAATCCGTCGAAATCATTGATGCTGCTTTAGCTCAACATGCCTCATTGGCAACCACCCTTTAATAAGCTTAAATTATGAGACACTTTCTAAAATCAACGGATTTTTCCCCTCAAGAAGTCGAAGAAGTTTTCAACCTAGCTCGTGACTTGAAAAAGCAACGGGGCCGAATCGACTCGGAATGGCTGGAAGAACAGTTTTGGGGGATGCTCTTTTTCAAATCGAGTACGCGTACTAGAGTCTCATTTGAAGTAGGTATTCAGGAGCTTGCAGGTAAAGTCCTATACTTGAACAAAAACGATGTACAGATAAGCCGAGGCGAAAGTATTGCCGATTCTGCGCGCGTCCTCTCACGCTACTTACATGGGATTGTTATCCGCTGCTATGATCACAATGTCTTAGAGGAGTTTGCAGAAATGGGTTCGATGCCTGTTATCAATGCCCTCTCCGATTACCTTCATCCCTGCCAGATTTATGCCGACGCATTCACCATGGTCGAACGCTGGGCAATGGACGGGCCATTGTCAGAGTCTCTCAAAGGCCGGAAGATTGCTTTCCTAGGTGACACCGCTTGCAATATGGGAAATTCATGGATACTAGGTGGAGCATTATTCGGCATGCAAGTAGCCTTGTCAGGTCCCCAGGGCTATGAACCCGGAGACGAGATTAAGGAAGAGTTTCGAAAATCAGGACTGGATCCTAGCTGGACATTTTATTCGGATCCGATGAAGGCAGTGAAAGATGCAGATGTGGTGTATACGGATGTTTGGGTAAGTATGGGCATGGAAGATGAAGAGGAAGAAAGGCTTAAGACTTTTAGCCCCTACCAAGTGAATGAGCAAATCATGCAAAATGCCAAACCAGATGCACTCTTCATGCACTGCCTTCCTGCTCACCCAGGTCAGGAAGTAACTCAGGAGGTACTGGACAGTCCGGCCTCCATCATTTTCGATCAAGCTGAGAATCGGCTTCACATACAAAAGGCCATTCTCGCCATGCTCGCAAAAATCAACGGCTAATTACTTTATAATACTCATGAAAATCGTACTCGCATACTCAGGCGGACTAGACACTTCGGTCTTAGTCCGTTGGCTTAAGGATCATTACAACGCAGAGATCATCACCTTTGCGGCAGATGTTGGACAAGAAGAGGAGCTCAATGGTCTTGAAGAGAAAGCCAAAGCAACAGGCGCATCGGAGCACCATACCATCGATTTAGTAGAAGAGTTCGCTAGTGATTTTATTTATCCTATCATCAGAGCCAATGCGATTTATGAAGGACAGTACTTATTGGGAACTTCCATCGCACGTCCTCTCATAGCCAAAGCTCAAATTGAAATTGCCCGTAAAGCAGGAGCAACTGCAGTTGCCCATGGTGCAACTGGCAAAGGCAATGACCAAGTCCGTTTTGAACTGACCTATGCGGCGATGGCACCCGACCTTCAGGTTATTTCCCCATGGCGTATGGAAGTTTTCCGTCAGGCATTTCCAGGACGCACAGAGATGATCGACTACTGCGCAGCCAATGACATCGATGTTGAAGCCTCTGCTTCCAAGCCCTACTCGATGGACCGTAATCTCCTGCACATATCCTATGAAGCTGGGATTCTAGAAGACCCATGGTTCGATCCCACTACACCCGATAACAAATCCATGTATAAACTGTCAGTCGACCCAGAAGATGCGCCCGATGAAGCAGAGTATTTAGAGCTGGATTTCGAAAAAGGTGATTGTGTAGCGGTCAATGGAGAAGCTGGAAATCCAGCTTCCATTTTCAAAAAGCTAAACGCGATTGCAGGCAAACATGGCATTGGTCGCGTAGACATTGTAGAAAATCGTTTTGTCGGGATGAAGAGCCGCGGCGTTTACGAAACACCGGCTGGCACCATTCTAATTCATGGGCATCGTCAATTGGAGACCCTGACCATGGATCGCGACCTCATGCACTTACGCGATAGCCTGATCCCCAAATATGCAGAGCTGGTTTACAATGGTTTCTGGTATGCTCCGGAAAGAGAGGCATTACAGGCTTTGATCGACAACAGTCAGCAATCTGTAACGGGCACTGTCCGATTGAAACTTTACAAAGGAAGTATCACAACAGTGGGACGCAAATCGCCTTATTCACTTTACGACGAAGATGTGGCGTCCATGGAGGGAGTCGACAGCGACTATAATCCAGACGACGCAGGCGGATTCATCCGTTTGCAAGGCCTCAGATTGAGGGCTCGCCACAAGGCGCACAAAGACCTTTTGAAAGATTACGAATAGCACTTTCTTTTTTATGGACTTGGGGACTGAATACTTCCATAAATGCCCCCCTTATTTCTGAAGGCGATCCCTATAAATGAGTTCGCATTCGAGTAGGCCTGGATGGCGGAATTGGTAGACGCGCCGGACTCAAAATCCGGTTCCTTCGGGAGTGGGGGTTCGACCCCCCCTCCAGGTACCACTCGAGGACAATAATTTGCTCGGGTTAGCACTTGACCCTCAAAGTAGTAAAGGAACAAACTTTCCGCCTTCAATTTTTTTGGTACGGGCCGTAGCGCAGTCTGGTAGCGCACTTCGCTGGGGGTGAAGGGGTCGGGAGTTCGAATCTCCCCGGCCCGACCATTTTTTTAGTCCCTCAAATTCTTAACTTTCAAAACCCATTAACCCCATCGGTTATCCGATATGAAACGCTGGATCTGGCCACTTATATTAGCAGGCACGATTTTCATGGCATCCGGCTCAAGCTCAATCGTCGGTCCAGATATAGTGAGTATCGATAAGGTCGCTCACTTTTTAATCTTTGGGCTAATCGGAATTCTTGTTCTCCGATGCAGAAAATCCGTTACCTGGAAGTGGGCCATCTGCGCTTTTCTTATCACTTCTGGCTACGGCGCCTTTGATGAATTCCGGCAGTCATTTACTCCAGGTAGATCTGTTGAGTGGTATGACTGGTATGCAGGCACTTCCGGCGCTTTTCTTTCAATTTTCCTCTACAAGGTCGTTCCCCTCTATTCGAAGCTATTAGAAATGAAATTCACCAGTAAATCTGGACAAGCAGAAACAGCTCTAAACAATTAAGAGTATGGCTGATGAAGCGATCCAAGCTCGACTCGATGAATTGCGAAATTCAATTCGGCATCACAACGAACTCTACTACCGGGAGGCTGTCCCAGAAATCTCTGACCGTGAATATGATCGCCTGAAAGAAGAGCTTTTGAAGCTCGAAGCACAGCATCCGGAGTTAGTAATAGAGGAATCGCTGGTCGAGGTGGTAGGTGATGACCGGCTCTCCGGATTTAGTTCTTACACACATCGCGAACCGATGCAGAGCCTGGATAATACCTACAGCTTTGAAGAACTAGAAGAATTTGAAAACCGGTTAGAACGACTCCTCGGAGAAACACCGAAAGAATATCTAGTAGAACCTAAAATCGATGGAGTAGCCGTAAGCCTGACTTACGAAAATGGATTGTTTGTCAGAGCGGTCACCCGAGGAAATGGAATTGAAGGTGATGACATCACGGCCAACTTCGAACTCATTGACAATTTCCCACGTCAACTATCGGCACCTTATCCGGATATACTAGAGGTTCGTGGAGAGATCTACATGACGAACGAGGAATTTGAACGGATCAACGAACAACGAAGAGCCGATGGTCAACCCGAGTTCGCAAACCCGCGAAACTTGGCTGCAGGCACCATAAAGATGTTGGACCGAAAGGAAGCTAAAAGCAGGAAACTGACCTGGGTTTCTCATGGCAGAGGATATTGTGAGCCTCTCAGCTATGATAAGCTTTCGAGCTTCTTTTCTGATTTGGACCGTTGGAATTTCCCTTTGGTTGAAAACCATTGGCTGGTTGAAGGAATCCACAAGAGTATCGAGGCAGTAGAAAATTTAGATGAGCTCCGAAAAACCTACACCTATCCCACGGATGGTGCGGTTATCAAACTAAACAGTTTGGAACTTCAGGATCAGGCAGGATCGACCTTTAAAGCCCCGAGGTGGGCGATCGCCTATAAGTTTGAGGCGGAACAAGCGATAACTCGATTGAATGACATCGCAATTCAAGTAGGTCGAACCGGGACCCTATCACCTGTAGCAATTTTGGAACCGGTGCAACTTGCGGGAACCACGGTATCTAGAGCTACCTTACACAACAGCGATGAGATAGCCCGCAAAGATGTCCGAATCGGGGACAGCGTCATCGTTGAAAAGGCAGGAGAAATTATTCCAGCCATCATTGAAGTCGTACTGGCTCAAAGACCCGAAGGAGCAGAATCCTACGCATTCCCAGAATCTTGCCCTTCCTGCGGAACTCCGGTTGTAAGAGCGGAGGGAGAAGCAGCACATCGCTGCCCCAATACAATGGGCTGTCCACCACAAGTGCGGCGCCGGATTCAGTTTTTCGCATCTCGTCAATGCATGGACATTGAAGGGCTAGGCGAAGCAGTAGTAGACCAGTTGGTAGACAAAGAATTCGTTACTACACTTCCCGATCTGTATTCCTTAAAAAAAGAGGAGTTATTAACTCTGGAAAAATTCGCCGAGAAGTCCGCTGACAATTTGCTCAAGGCACTGGAAGAGAGTAAGAGCCGGGAACTCTGGCGTCTCATACATGGATTTGGCATTCCTCATGTCGGGTCTTCTGCATCGAAGTTGCTTGCGAAGACTTTTTTAAGCCTGAGCTCCTTGCTCGAAGTAAAAGTTGATGCCCTCGTCGAAGCTGAGGGGATCGGGAAAATCGTGGCAGAAAGTATCGTTTCTTTTTTTGGTGATCCTGATCATAAATCTATGATCGAGGCTTTGATGGCAGCAGGGCTGAAAACCGAAGAAGAGCCACCTGACCAAAGTGCTAACAAAGAAGCGGTCGCAGGGAAAACTTTCGTCCTGACAGGTACGCTACCCACGATGAAGCGAAGCGAAGCCAAAGCACTTATCGAAGTAGCGGGTGGAAAAGCCAGTGGCTCAGTTAGTAAAAAGACGGACTTCCTGGTAGCCGGTGAGAGCGCAGGTTCAAAACTAACCAAGGCAGAATCTCTTGGAGTCTCAGTGATCAGTGAATCCCAACTGCTCGATCTGCTAAAATAAAAAGCCCCGGAGAAATCTCCGAGGCTTTGAAAGTTGTTATGTATGAAATTTAGCTATTAGTTCCGCTAGGGCTAACATTGACTTCATTGTCATAGTAAATTTCCACAGCACCAGCCGATGCCTGGTTAGGACCGCCCTGGTTTCCTCCACTTGAGTCTCCATTACCAGAAGCACTGGAAGCAGAGTTCGCTAAGGAACCGGAATCAACTCCTAGAGATCCAGCAGCGTCAACAGCACCGGATACGATGCCATCGGCAACGATTGAGGAACCACCACTCGCTTCTGAACCTGCACGAGCTACTAAGCGGGCTGCAACATCCGGGGAGTAGCAGTTAGCAGAAAGACTGACAATGGCCAGCTTGGACGAAACTCTGGATACGGCACGAATGGTCGCATTGTTACGACCTTCTGCAGCCTTAACCACTGTGCGATGCACTTGAAGTAATTCGTCACAATCCATAGAGGCAGGAACGAACAATTTGGAAAGACACGATTCAAGAGCTGAAGCATAAGATCCGTTTTCAGAAATGCATGCAGTCGCTTGCTCCTCGAGACCGGTATCAGCAAATACCGGGATGAAAATGAGAAGCAGGACAGGTATAATGAGTAGCTTTTTCATAATGGCTCCGCGGGCTTAAAAAGGGTTAGCTATAGGCCCTAAAATCTAGAAAATCAGCGGAAAGTATAGCTAAAAGCCGGCTAGAAGCCCTGCTTCTGGAGCAAAGCACTGAGTCGTTGCTGGAATGCCTGAATATCCGATTCAACAGGCTGATAGCCTTCTGTGGCAGCTTTTAGGGACAATCTTCCCGTCTGGTCGAGGGCCCAATCTGCTTGCTCTCCGTCAGAAAAGGTTACTTGCCCACTTACAACTGCACCTGGTTGATAGAGTCGATCCAAAGCGACTGAGACATTACTTCCTTCGGCCATTGGATCTGCCATTTGGCCCTCAGGCTCATCGGGAGCTGGTGGCGGGGGCGGTGGAGGTGCGTTTCTGAGATCGTTATCCACCGACTTCGGCTGGTCTTTCAACTCAAGCTCGAGATCATCGATGAGGAAACGTGCATCCATATAGGTAAGAGATACTTCAAAGGTTTCCTGAATCTTGGTCTGAATGTCACTGAGTTTCAGCCCGTCAGATACCCACTGGCTGATGGTTGCTTTTTGAGAATCGTCGAAGTCCATTTCAACCGGAGGCTTTCGCCAGTTGAGACTTTAAATACTCAACACTGCGCCGAACCGACTCATCCTGATCCATAATGTTTTCCACCGTCTTGCAGGCGTGGATCACGGTTCCATGATCTCGGCCACCAAAATTTTCACCGATTTCCTGCAAAGGATGACTGGTGAGAATTCGGCTTAAATACATGGCAATCTGTCTGGGAAAAGCGATGTTTGCCGGACGCCGTCGACTAACCATATCAGAGATACGCAGGTTATAATAGTCGGCGACACGTTTTTGGATCTTTTCGACGGTAACTTGGTTTTGGGCTTCTTCTTGAAGAATGTCCCCAAGGAGTTGCTCAGCTACTTCCAAGTTAACACTTTTTCCCATCAAAGCGTGATAACTCGCCACACGAGTAAGTGCGCCTTCCAGGCGGCGGATGTTACGCGACACTTTTTCCGCAATAAACTGCAATACGTCTTGCGGCATTTGTAAGCCAAGGGAATTAGCCTTGTTTGACAGAATAGCTACTCGCGTCTCGAGATCCGGTGCCTGCATGTCAGATACAAGGCCCCATTGGAAGCGAGATACTAAACGACTCTCCAATTTGGAAATCTCACTGGCCGGACGATCACTGGTAAGGAATATCTGCTTCCCGGATTCAAAGAGATCATTGAAGGTGTGAAAGAACTCTTCCTGGATGCGCTCTTTTCCGCTGAGGAAATGGATGTCATCAATTAGCAGCACATCGACCGAACGATACCGTTTTCTGAATTTGACGAGGGTATTCTCCTGAATGGCTCGAATGAATTCGTTAGTAAACTTTTCCGTCGAGACGTAGGCGACCTTGGCAAGCCGATTGTTTTTCAGGATGAAGTGACCAACTGCATGCATAAGGTGAGTTTTACCGAGACCGGTATCACCATATATAAACAAGGGATTGTAAGCTTTGGCAGGAGCATTAGCTATGGCAACAGCAGCGGCGTGCGCCAAGTTGTTGTTTTGCCCCACCACAAAATTTTCAAAGGTGTTTTTCGGATTGAGAAAATTGCCGATTGTAGACCGCGTCTCTCTAGGACGCTCTAGAGCAGCAGGAGTCTCGGTGGTTCGTAGGGTTTCTTTAGAAGAAATTCCTAAATCCAACTCCTGATTGTCACTACGTTTTGAATTCTCCAATACCCTCAAAAAAACTTGCATGGGTCGACCTGCTACGAAGCGAATCTTGTCTGAAATAAGTTCCAAATAATTGTCTTGTACCCAAATCGCTGAGAATTCGTTCGGGACACTTAACACCACTTCCGTATCGGTCTGCTGCATGCAATTCATAGGCTCGAACCACATGTTGAACACATCCGCTGTAAATCGAGCTTCGAGCTCAGGCTTTACCGCATCCCAGAAATTTTCTACTTTTGAAAACTGTGACAT